>NZ_QQXJ01000005.1:0-3738 GCF_004348785.1 Stenotrophomonas sp. TEPEL | reverse complement strand
GTAAAGGGCGGTGTGGCAGAATATCTTTCTTACATCTCCCCGTTCCTAGCAGCGATCATTGGCGGTGCGGGTGTCTACTTCTCAGAGAGGCGGACGAAAATTGACGGGCTAGGCAAGTTAGGGAAGGCTATAGGTATCGACATCGTCTGCTACTTATCCTCGATTGGTGTCGGAAGCTTGGGGTTGATCGCATTTTTTGCATACAAAGAAGTTGTCACTGATCTCGCTGTGGCAATGCTGGTTCCGTTGGCGTTTATGCTTTCATTCTTCCTTTTCTCGATAAGGATTCGTAAAAATAATGGACAGCCATTAGGTGGGCGCAACTGGCTGCTCCCCAGTTTGATGCTGGTGGTAATTTGCGCTGGCCTAGCTTACTGCTGGTTGGAATTCGTAATAGGCGGGCAGAAGCAAGTAAACGATGCTGCTTCCGCAGCAATGGCTACGAAAATCGAATCCAGGCCCAAGCCAGAGCTGCGAAGGGACTGAAGGCGAAAATCGGTATGAGAAAGCGTGGATCTGCCATTCCCTTTAGTGAATCTATCACTTTATCAATATCAAACTTCTTCATTTTCAATACTCCACACTCATCTCGTCAGTTGATAATTACATGCTGCATTTATTTGTCAATGTCGCCCCCCCAGGCAAACAGAAAATTGGCTAGCTGCGTTCATGGGGGACGGTGTCAATGGCGGCGATTGCGGCTGCACGTATTCAGGATCTAACAGGGCGACGACGCTGGGTTACGGCCAAGGTGGCCGTCAAGCGCTGGGATCCGGGCTCTGAGTCTGTCTTTGGCGGGCTGGACCAGTTTGAGCTTGAGTTCCGGGGAAGCGCAACGGCGTCTGGCTTTAGCGCTAAGGGCAGCATTGTTGAGCGTCCCGAAGCTACTCTTGCAGTCGAGGGACGTTTGTTGGCACCCGCGCTTTGAGTATCAGAAACGAGTAGGCCCCCATCGAGGGGGCCTTTTTGATTCTGCGAAGGCTTCTAGGCTTGGGTCAGTTGTGCGTAAAGTCGAAAAGGAACATCGGCAGCCCAATCAGCACGGCTAAGGCCCCGACAGCGCCCATTAGGGTCAGCATGGTCATGACCCACCACTGCCACCGCGCAAATCCCTTGTCCCGAGCATGGGTCACGCGAACATCGGCTTGATACTGTGCCGAGCAGCCTTCTGGCTTGCGCGTCGGGCCGAGAATGGCTCGACGACGAGTCCGAAAGGTCCTGAGAAGGGCTGAAGCAGGCTGGCGAGGGTCTACCTCAATGCCGTTGACCGGACCAGACTGTAGACGGCCCCGCCCAAGACAGGCACCACCACGTGTGCCGGCACCAACGCCAGGACGCCCAGGCTGAAGATCGCCCGGGCTTGCTCAGGATGTGGCAGCAGGTCAGCGAAGCCCATGCCCAGAAAAGAGGCCAGATGGGCAGCCGCCACGATCGCCCAGGTCACGAAGAACCCTTTCCAGAACCCGCCGCGCTGGGGTGCGGAGGGGGCGTACGATTGGCCTTGGGCCTCCTCCTGGAGCCGGTAAGCCCGGGCGTTGATCCAGTAGAGAAAGCCCAAGATGGCCCAGATGGCCAAGCCGCACGCGATAGCGAGCCAGCCCTGCGGGGCTCGCTGTTGCAGGGCCTCAAGGCCGCCGGCCACGAACAACAGGCCGGCACCTCCCAGCAGGACCGTCGCGCAACCGACATGAGCGTAAGAACGCGTGGTCATAGTGGCCTCAGAGCTTGTGGGCGGTCCACTCGCCGGAGGCCTTTGAAAAGCGCACCGGCTGAACGAACGGCCTGGCTTGGGCGACGCCGCCGAAGTCGAGGACGACCGAGCCTCCCACGTCGCAAGTCACTCCCTCGGCCGTTTCTGATTTCTTGCAGCCCCTGAGGCTGAAATCTCGGTATTCCTTCACCCAGACCTGGCTTCCCAGCACCCGTTCAAACTCGGCGGTGATGGCCTTCTTGGCCTGTTCGTCGGAGGGTTTGCTGCCGCAGGCCGTCAGCGCCAAAGCGGCGGTCAAGCTGAAGGCGATGGTCCTGATCGTGTGCATAGAGGTCTCTTCCTAACTGAGGTGGGGTCTTACTTGTCGCGGTTGCCGGCCGGATCAAAGCCGGCGATCCACATCCGGGTGTCGCGGAAGGGCGTGAGCATTCCCGAGGGACCGGGATACAGGTCATCGGCTCGCAAGAAGCCGGACACCCAGGCCGCGCTCAACGCCACTTTTCGGGCCCGCCACGCCACACCGTCGCGAGTCGTGCGCACGTTGAAGGGCTCGCGGGGTGGGGTAGGGCCGGTGGTCCGGTCGTCACCCGTGTTTGGCTTCCCAGGGCGAACACGCAGGCCGACCATCAGGTCGGTGGTCGCCTTCGCCCTGGCGTTGTCATTGAGCTCGGCCTCCTCGCCGAGGTCGTCTTTGATCGTCAGTGGGGCGTCCGCACATGCCCGGAACGTCTCCAATGTCGACGCGGTGGCGCTGGTCCAGATCCGGGCCTCAATGGTCCAGCACGGCAAGCTGGCGCCCCATTCCTTGTAAGTAAGCGCGACCCGGGGCCAATCCAGTCGGCCCTGCTGCGCGCTCTGGTGGTTCTCGTTCTTGAACAGCCCGTTGATGCGGCCAGCACCACTGATAGGGGAGTAAATCGGGCCAGCGGCCGACGCGGTCCGGAGGGCCGGCTTGGCCCCAAGTGCTTGCTGGCCGGCGTCTTTCAGACTCTTTCCCAACTGTCGGAAGAAGCCGGGCTTCGTGTCAGCGGATGGTTGGGCCAAGGCGGAGAAGCTGGCGATGGCCAGTGCGAGGAGCGCGACGGCTCCCTGTCGTGCGTGCTGCATGGGTAAGCCCCCTGTAGACCACCGATGCGGTGGCATTTACGATAATCGCAGATGTGCATTCCGGTTCCAACCGTCAGACTTGGAGGGAGTTCAGCTGTGGTGCAAGATTCCGGATGCCCCAACCCAAGACGCCCGCGACGGTCTATGGCAAGCGCCTGCGCAGTGCGCGGGTCGCGAAGGGTTGGACGCAAGCCCAGCTCGCTGAGCGCATTGGCATGGTCGACTCCGTCTCGGGAGCGACGAGGGTGAGCCGCTACGAAACAGGACAGCACGATCCTGACCCGGCCACTTCAGAGGCTCTGGCAAAAGCGCTCGGTCTTCCGGTGGCCTACTTTCACGCCACATCCGACACTCTCGCTGAGGTCATTCTGCTGGTGGCCAAGTTGCCTGTCTCCAAGCAGAAAGAAGCGCTGCAACGGCTCAAAGACATGGTTTCCAAGGCAGAGACTGGGCGTTGAGCAAAAGCTCTTGGAGCGTCTGAGTGTCCCTGGCTCAGTCTTAGTTCTTGCCTCTAGCTCCTCTAGGATCCTGCTAGCCGAGCGGGGTGGGGTTAGATCAACGCCGCTCCCCCGCTTAGCGGCACCTGGACTTCCGCCTTGATGGCAGGGGTGTGCGCCTGGGGCCGCAGGGCGCGATGTTCTTGGGCTCGGCCTGACTCCGTTGCGCCGCGGACCGCGGCGAAGCCCGAATGCCCTTCCGAGGAGGGGCGGCGTGATGGGCACGAATAGTGCCCAGAGCGCCCGGTGTCGGGCGAGGTGATCCCGGAACTCCCAACCGGAGTTCGTGGGGGGGGGGCGCCGGGGGCGGCTGGGCGCGATGTGGTTGGGCGCGGCCTGAGGCCGTGGCGCCGCGGACCGCGGCGAAGCCCGAATGCCCTTCCGAGGAGGGGCGGCGTGATGGGCACGAATAGTGCCCAGAGC
>NZ_QQXJ01000004.1:0-421 GCF_004348785.1 Stenotrophomonas sp. TEPEL | reverse complement strand
CCTCTTTGGCGACCTGCAATTTGAAACGAACCTCATATCTATTCATGTAACCCTCGGGGTCGGATCAGGTGTCCAACTCCAGGGGGTCACTTCACCATGGGGGCTCGATGGCGCCATCCATGGCGCCAACGGTCCTGCAGCCCCATACCGCCCCGCCCTCGACGGTTTCCCGATGACGGTGGTAGATCCACGCCATGCGTGGATGAATTTCCAACGAAATCGAATATTTCGACAATTGAACGAAGAGCATCCACGCATGGCGTGGATCTACCGTGTCGGCCAAGGTGACATCCACCAGGAGCAGGCCCTGCCATTCCAACCGATTGCGGAACCTGTCGAAGGCGGGGTGGGTCCGGTTGCGGGGGCGTAAGCGCCATGGATGGCGCGACCGAGCCTACAGGGACGTATTTACGGCGTCCCC
>NZ_QQXJ01000003.1:0-493 GCF_004348785.1 Stenotrophomonas sp. TEPEL | reverse complement strand
GGCAGACCTCCCTCACCGTCTGCCCTTCCACCACGACAAGGCGAACAGCCTCGTCTCTCATGCCTTGGGTTATCTGTTTTGCCACGGGTCACCTCGATGCTTGGATTGATCCTATCGAGTGTCCAGCTGGATTAGACCACCTCAATCCGTCCATGGAGGCTTGGCCGCGNCATCCATGGCGCGGACACCCCCGCGAACCCNACCCGCCNGGCCNCTGACNGTTTCGTGNGGCGTCCACCCACGCAAAGAGAAAAAAGAAGAGCGAAGAGCAACAGCGGGTCGCTTCGCTCTTTGCCGAGCGTGGTCTCGGCTCTACAGGAAGCGTGGGCAACCGGCCATGCTGCATTTGCTTTTGATCTTCTTTTTCTTCTTGCGTGGGTGGACGCCGCAGGAACCTGTCNGNGGCCGGGCGGGTGGANAGTGCGGGGACGCCGTGAATCCGTCCATGGAGGCTTGGCCGCGGCATCCATGCCGCGGACACCCCGCACCGCAC
>NZ_QQXJ01000002.1:0-1118 GCF_004348785.1 Stenotrophomonas sp. TEPEL | reverse complement strand
GGTTGTACCAGTCCACAAACTTTTCGATATCCACGGCTGCCTCGTGCCGGGTCGGGTACTTGGCGTACAGCCATTCTCCCTTGAGGGTGGCAAACACCCGCTCCACTACGGCGTTGTCCCAGCAATTGCCCTTCCGGCTCATGCTCTGGGTGATGGCGTTGTCGCGCAGAANCTCGGCGATGGCATGGCTGGTGTACTGCCGGCCTTGGTCGGAGTGAAAGAGTAGCCCTGCTTTGGGACGGCGTTGTTTCAATGCTCCCCGCAGCGCCCTGACGGCCAGCCAGGCGTCGGCTTCGTGGGAATGGGCCCATCCCACGATCCGTCGGGCATACAGGTCCACAACGATCGCCAGATAGAGCCAGCCCTGTTGGGTGGGAACATAGGTGATGTCGCCTGCCCAAACTTGGTCTGGCGCCTCAGGATTAAACTGGCGATCCAACACATTGCTGACGGTCAGGGCCTGCGGCCCAAGACTTTGGTACTTGTGCCGCTTGTGCTGGCGCGCCCGGATTCCGGCCCGGCGCATCAGCGTCCGGGCGCGATATCGACCAGCCTGGACCCCGCTGTTCGCGAGTTCCTTAGCCATACGGCGGGATCCAAAGCTGCCCCGGTGCGATTTGTGAATACGCCTTACCAAATCGACCTGACTCAACAACGCGTGGTCGATCTGCTCCTGTCGCCCCAGCCAGGCGTAGTAGCTGCTGCGTGGATAGTCCATCAGCTGGCAGACCAATCGGATCGGAGCNGCCTTCCCCNGTTCTTCGATCACTTGTTCCGGCGATCGCTGTCCCGAACGAAGAAGGCAATGGATTTTTTTAGTAGATCACGCTCCTCCTTGAGCCTTCGATTCTGAGATTCCAGCTCCGCAATTCGGGCCCGAGGGTCAATTGGCGGGCCTTCGGCGTCGGGATTGTGCTTGCGCTGCCACTGGTCGATCCAGNGCCTCAGCGCGGTCGGGCCGACATCCATCAACTGGCAGACCTCCCTCACCGTCTGCCCTTCCACCACGACAAGGCGAACAGCCTCGTCTCTCATGCCTTGGGTTATCTGTTTTGCCACGGGTCACCTCGATGCTTGGATTGATCCTATCGAGTGTCCAGCTGGATTAGACCACCTCA
>NZ_QQXJ01000001.1:4206217-4306115 GCF_004348785.1 Stenotrophomonas sp. TEPEL | reverse complement strand
CTCCTGCGCGCACGGCAAGACCGGGGTTGAGCGTCCTGCCCAACCCGCCCGAGGCATGCCTCGGGCCCATGCGGCTCACGCCCCTGCACAGCCCACCCGCCCGGCCTTGGAAAGGTTCCGTGCGCGTCCAGCCACGTAAAGAAAAAAGAAGAGCAGAAGCGGGTCGCTGCGCTTGGTGGAGCGGTTGTCTCAGCGCTGGGTGGCCAGGTGGTGGGCGACCAGGGCGTTTGCGTGGCCATGGCCCAGCCCGTGCTCGGATTTCAGGAAGCTGACCAGTTCCATGTGCTTCAGCCCCGGCCGTTTGGCCAGCAGCGCCAGCCAATGCGCCACCGGCTGCCCGTAGGTCTTTTCGATGGAAGGAAAATAGGACGCCGGGCCCTTGGGTTTGCTGTCGGTGCTCATGTGCTGCTCCCTGTTGTCTGGAAAGTACCCATTCGACGAACCACAGAACCACAAATCGACATGGCGCATTAACCGAACAACCCCGGCAGCACCGGGCACGCGTCCACGCACGGCGNGGATCTACGTGTCGACCAAGGTCGACACCCACCAAGAGCAGGNCATGCCNTNCCAACAGATCGCGGAAAAACTGTCTAAGGCGGGGTGGGTCCGGTTGCGGGGGACGCCGTGTGTGGGCCCGCGGGGGACGCCGTAAATCCCCAGACCGGCCCAGCCGCTGGCGGCTGTGCGTTCGGGCGCTTGCGAAGCAGTGCTTCGCAATCAAAGCGCCCTCACCCCTGGAGGCTCGGGCGCGCCATCCATGGCGCTTACGCCCCCGCGAGCCCACACCGCCCCGGCCTCGACAGGTTCATGGGGCGGAGCGGACGGCAAAGGCGGAAACAAAGGCGGTTTCTGGTGTCGGATCAACGAAGAAGGGGTCGGAGCCGCTTTCCTGCGGAAAACAGATCCGACCCCGACGGCCGTGGAGCGAAGCGACCCGCTTTGGCTCCTGCTCTTCTTTTTTTCTCTTCCGTGGGTGGACGCACACGGAAATTGTCAGAGGCCAGCAACTGTTCGGGCGGATCAAGGGAGATTCCGGCGTGGGCGCCAAGCTACAAGGCGATCGTCGAGATCCAGGCTTACACGGCGGCCCACGCCGGCTCTCGACACCTACGGTGCCAGATTCCAATCAGATAAGGCTTGNCAGCCGCATCCATGCGGCTGACACCCCGCAACCCGACACCACCCCGCCTTCGACNGTTTTCCGCTGCTGTCGNAACGGCGTCTGTGCTGCTGTTGGTGGGTGTCGACCCTGGNCGACACAGTAGATCCACGCCATGCGTGGATGAAGCATTCGCGATGGAGCCGAGCATCTGCTCGGCTCTTTTCGTTTGNGAACTGATGGATGGGGATCCATCGGAAAGATGATCGCGGGGAACGAGCGAAGCGACCCGCTGTTGCTTNTGATTTTCTTCTTTNTTTTCCGTGGTGGACGCACACGGAAACGCCGACCCCGGCGAACGCCTGCATACCACCGGCATCGTGGTGAAGGAGGCGATGGAACAGACCTGGCTGGGGCGCATGCCCGATCATCTCGTGCAACGCGTCGCACGCGTGCGCCTGTATGCGCCGAACCTGCACAACGTGCTGCTGACTGCACCGGGTTATTACTTCCTCACCAGCGATACGCCGAACCTGATGCGGTGGCTGGCCAGCGAACTGCGCGCCAGTGGCGTGGACCTGCGCCGGCACAAGCGAACGCGTGGGCAGGATGGAGTATGGGCGCCGCAGATCAGCTACGCGGCCGTGGAGCAGCATATCCATGCCAGCGCCTGTCACCGCCGCGATACTGCGGCGTTACTCGAAGGGGCATGAATGGCCGAGGCGATCTCTCCCCTATGGCGAGGGCTACCACTAGGAGAGCGCTACATCGCGCGGGGTGACGCAATCGCCCTGGGCGAGGGCTTGGAAAGCGAGAACGACTACTTCTACGCTCGCGTGAAGCATGGGCGCTTCCTAAACGGGAGAACCCGCTGCAGCGGCATCGGCGGCAGCGTGACCCTCGACCCAGGCCAAATGGCTACCTTCACTGGCGGGTATGGCCATATCGACTTGGAAGGCCGCCACCGGGTAAAACTCCAGTTCGAACCGGTGCAGTAACAGGGCGAAATAGTACCGGGCTGCCACATGATCTGCCTCGTGAAAGACCCGATGAGGGTTTGGAGTAGAGAAAATTCTGCTAAGAATCCCGATCTGCCGGCTAAAACTGTGGCGTGGCTTCTTATGAATTCCTTTGATAAAGCTGATCTTCCCAGGAACGGACGAAACTATGAGGCCTTACCTGCCAGTTGTTTGTTGCTTGATTTTCAGTGTGGGGGCAGCTTGCGCGACCCCTTTGGGATATGTGGCGCTTGCAGAAATTACAGCCATAGATGGTCAGCCAGCAATATGTCTGCCTGCTGATGCGAAAGGGACATTCTCTGTGGGCTGGGCGACCCTGTCTGAAAGCTATGCGCGAAGTCCCAGAGCTTGGGGCCTGGCGCTTGAAAAGGGGAGGGCTCCTGTGACCATGCAACCGGGGGACTGCCTCTCATTTGGCGTGGTGCCGGATGCCTACGAGGTCGAAAAATTTGATGCGTACAAACAGCCATTAACAATAGAAATAAACAAGGTATATGTGTTTGAAGTCAGTAGCGCATCTCTTTCGGCTGATGTCTACAGCGTTGCCTTTCTTGTGTGTAAGGCTAACGAGGGGGTTAGATATGTTAAATATTCGGCCAACTCAAATGGCGGGAGGTTAATCCCATCTTGTGGCTTATCTGGTGCTGGCGGCCCCATTGTTAGATGGGTCGAGCAGCCGCCTGGTTTCTAGGCGGGCCGCATGGTTGATTGGCTCTATGGGCGAGAGAAGTACGGGTAAACTCTTTGTTGGCAAATGTTTGTGAGTGAACTTCAGCGCGCCGGATGTTCCTTGATGTGCGGAATCGTTTGGGTTGGGCTCTGTTGGTAACGCCTCAGGTTGAAGTTGGAGCGCATGCCTTGCGCAGGTTTGAGGTTCCAGCAGAATCAAAGGCATGTTGTTAAGGGATGTGCTGTTGGTAATTATTCTTCTTTGGTGTTATATGAAATATATCAAGCTGATGGGGTTATTTTTGTTTGTGATTTCATGGAATGGATATGCCGTGGATGGTGGTTTATATCCCGACTTCAGTGGTGAGAAGGTTGTCATAAAAGTTAAAGTTCCCAATGAATTGGTCGCGCGAAAAGTGCAGGCTACTTATCGTTCTACCGTGTGCACCTTCGTCGCTTACGACGTGAACGGAGAATCATATCGGCGGGATAGCTATAGGCAGCTGGAGGCGCAAGCTACGCCTGAGAGAGGTACTGAGATTCTGCGGGCCGAGCTTGCTGTCGACGGTGGCGGAAGTTGTCGATGGAAGTTGAGTAACGTGATTTTCGGCGTTGAGTACGAAAACACCAGTCAGTTTGGTGAGGATGTGACCTATGGCGTCGGCGGGGGCGTTGTCGTTATGTTTGATGAAGCCGATTCTGCATATGGTGGTCCAAATTTCGAAGAAGATGGCAATTTTGTGCTTAGACCTGACTATTATCCGTGGGTGAGGGAGAGTTTTGTTGGTGGATGCAGGAGGGTGGTGCATTTAACTAGGAGCGGTGAAGGGGATCTTATGTACAGGGCGGTTAATGGTCGGAGTATAGAATTTGAACCCATCCTTCACTCTCGTTACGCAGTGTATTCGGTTGGGCCAAAAGTAAAGCGAATAGGTGATAGCGGGGTATTCTATTACCCGGATGGTAGTAGCTCCAGTGAGAGGCACGGTAGGCCTGATTTCGAAAAGCTCCAGAGAATTCGAATGTCTGTCGATTCCGGTGGTTCTGCGAAATTTTGAGTTTAACGGGTGCGCTGTTAGGGGGCTACCGTGTGTGGACGCCCGGGTAGCGCCGGGCCATGCCCGGCGACGTTGACGGGTCAGTCCGCCGCGTTACCTGCCGCGCCCATGCCATCCACCGCCTGCCGGCCCAAGGCCGGGTCATCGGTGAAGAACGCATCGATGCCCGTCGCCAGGTAGGCACGCATCTCCGCGATCGACCCCTCCGCGTTGCGCGCATTGTCCGCGCCCTTGCGCAGGTTGCTGGCCTGGAAATGGTTCTCCGGGCGGAAGGTGTACGGAATCACCATCAGGCCCACCGCGTGCGCATCGCGCACCAGCGACGTCGGCGTGCCCAGCGCACCGTTGGCCTCCAGCGGGATGATCGAGCGCAGCTCCGGGCCGATGCCGTCGGCATAGGCGGCGATGTCCTTCAGTCCCGCCGGAGTCATCATCTGCGCATAGGTCAGCGCGCCGCCGGCCTTGGCGACATCGGCCGGCTGGGTGTCGCCCTTCCACAGCAGCTGCAGCAGGCGGATGTTGCTGCCGCGCGGGATCTTGCCGCGCAGGTAGCGCAGGTTGGCCGTCTCGAACGACTGGATGGTGACCGGGCCGACGTTGGTATAGGCGTTGCCGCGCAGCGCGGCCAGCAGCGTGTCTTCCATCGGCAGGCCGATCGACTGGAAGTAGGTCGGGTGCTTGATCTCCGGCACCAGGCCGATGCCACGGTTGGCACGACCGGCCTGCTGGACCAGGAACGCCAGGATCTCGTCCAGGCTGGCGACGCGGAACTGGCCGTCATAGGCGGTGCTGCGGAACTCCGGCAGGCGCTCGCGGGCGTACAGCGTCTTCAGCTCGGCCAGGGTGAAGTCTTCGGTGAACCAGCCTTCGACCGTCTGCCCGTCGATGACCTTGCGGGTCTTCCGCTTGGCGAATTCCTTGTGCTCGGCCACATCGGTGGTGCCACCGATCTCGTTCTCATGGCGGGCCACCATCACCCCGTCCTTGGTCATCACCAGGTCCGGTTCGATGTAATCGGCACCGTCGGCGATGGCCTGCGCATAGGCTGCCAGCGTGTGTTCGGGCAGCAATGCGCTTGCACCGCGGTGGCCGTAGACCGACGCCCTGGGCGCGGCCGGAGGGGAGGATTCAGCACTCATGGCCACCGATGGTGCCACGGCCAGCGACAACAGCAACGCACGACCCCACGACTTCACTGCGACTTCCTCAAGCGGTTTGTGATGGGCGTCAGTATGCGGCGGGAATGTGACAGGTTGGGGGAGCTGGGGGCCGGCTGCCTGCGGTTGGCCAATGATCGCGGTGACCGCAATTCGGATTGGATTCTGCAATTTTTCCGATTGAACCGCGGAAACGATGGGTCATAGCCTCGACTGACCAACACCGATGTTGGCGGAGGATCGGACCATGGAGAAAACAATGTACATGCCTATCCTGAAATGGCGACAAGGTGAGTACCTCGCGGTAGGTCGTACACGCGAGACCATAAAGGACTGGATGTATCCCCTGTTCGAGATCCCGGTTGAACAGTGGGACTTCGAGAACGAGACACCCGCCAAGTCGCTTGATGATCACCTGAAGAATGTAGGCAAGCGACTGAGCACCAATTGGAAGAAACGCCGTTGCCTGTTCGATTCACCGCATCTTGCCGGCGACGACACGATGGCCAATGGAGACCATCACCTCGCGCGCGTCTTCGATCTCGCACGGGCGTCGGGCTGCCAGGCCATTCCGGTAACCGGTATCGGCCGGCATCTGGCGTATCAGCAGGCAGTCGCCAGCATCATCGCCCAGGATGATCGTGGGTGCGGACTGCGTCTGGTTCCCGATGATCTGGAAGGCAGTCCTCTGGCGAAGATCGACGGCTTGTTGCATCTCCTGGGTGTAGCCCCGGAGCAAGTGGACATCGTTCTGGACAGTACGGCAGATGTCGCAGATTCTCCGACCCTGCAGGCATCGGTCTGGCAGGCATGGATCGCTGGATTGCCCTACATCAGCCGATGGAGATCGCTCACCGTGGCCGGTGGCAGCTTCCCTGCAAGCCTGAGCCCGTCAGCAGGCTATCGCCCTCATGGTGACGTTCACCGTCGCGAATGGCGGGGGTACACCCGACTGACAGCCGGTGCCCTGCAGCGTCAGCCATGGTTCGGTGACTACGGATGCGCGTCACCACAGACGGAGATGATGGACCCACGCCTGTTCGACCCGAATGCAAAGATCAAGTACACGATCGATGACCAGTGGCGGATCATCGTCGGCACCCAGGTCAAGCGCAATGGCCGAGACCAGTATCGCGACCTGTGCAGGCACCTGATTTCTGATCGCCCGGTGGTATTCATGGGGCGAACTTACAGTGCTGGCGACGAGTACATCGAAGATTGCGCCAACAACGTCGCCAGTACAGGCGGAAGTTCGACCTGGCCAACGGTGGCGACCAATCACCACCTGACTAAGGTTGTTCGCGACCTCGCCAATCTGTCCGGCACTTCAACTGTTCCCTGACCAGCGTGCGGATCTCGGCGAGGCTGTATACCTCTCCAAGCCGCTCACACAGCGCTGTGCGATTGCCGCGCAGCGCTGCCTTGTCCGGGTTCCGTGCACATATCAGTGTCGTGATCTCATCACGCCAGAGAAGGGCGGCAACGTCCATCCCATTGACCGACGGATTGAGCCTGGCGGGTCGCAAAAGCTCCATTCGCACCGCATTACGCGCGCCGCGCGATACAGTGCGAACGCCCCACCACTCCGGCAGGACCTCCAGCGCGTGGTCAAGATGCCGCTGCCCCACGACAATCGTCGCTTTGTCGAGAACGTTTGAATAGAACTGCTGCTGCATGGGAAGCCTGCGCAGCGTGTCCACGTCGCTCTTGATCTCGTAGCCGTGCAGGTGACCGTTGATGACGCAGACATCAACCCGACAGGCACCGCGAGCAAGCCCCATCTCCTCCACGACCAGCGTATTGGGATTGGCAACGTGCTCAGCGATCACCTTCCGAAGGAGCGCGGATCTGACGTCGCTGTCGGTTATCGGGTCCATTGTCGAATCGTACCAAGAGGGAGTCGCTGTACTGCATGAAATCCAGGCATGTCGCAGTTCATCGCGGCACTACTTGCCGATGCAGAAGCTGGAGAAAATCCTGCCCAGCAGATCATCGGCACTCATCTGCCCAGTGATTTCGCCCAGCGCGTCGTGCGCCAGCCGCAGCTCCTCGGCCGCCAGCTCCAGGTGCTCGTGCACCAGCTCGCCATCCGCCCGCTGCGCGTGTTCCTGTGCGCGTTCGATCGCATCGACGTGGCGGGTGCGTGCGGAGAATTCGCCCTCCACCTGCTCCCCTGCCCCGGCCGAAGCGATCGAACGCAGGCGCGCATGCAGATCTTCGAGCCCGGCGCCGGTGGCGGCCGAAACGAACACCCGATCCGGGTCGTCCTGCACCGGCATGGCATCCAACAGATCCGACTTGTTGTGGATGTAGACCTTGTGCGGCACCGCCAGTACCGCTTCGCCGATCGCGGCTTCGCCGGCTGCCGGGTCGCGTGCATCCAGCACGATCAACGCCAGGTCGGTGCGCTCGATCTCCGCACGCGCGCGACGCATGCCTTCGCGTTCGATGGCATCACCGCCATCGCGCAGACCGGCTGTATCGACCAGGGTCAGTTCCAGCCCATCCAGGCGGATGGTCTCGCGCAGCGTGTCACGGGTGGTGCCAGCGATGTCGGTGACGATGGCACGCTCGCTGCCGGCCAGTGCGTTCAACAGCGAGCTCTTGCCGGCATTCGGTGGGCCGATCAGTACCGCATGCAGGCCATCGCGCAGACGACGGCCACGCTCTGCGTCGCGACGCAGCAGGGCCAGATCGCTGCGCGCCTGCTCCAGGCCACGCCGCACCTGTGCGCCACCGAGTGTGTCCAGCGGCTCATCGGCGAAATCGATGGCCGCTTCCACGTGGACGCGCAGCATTACCAGCTGTTCGACCACCGCATCGATGCGGCGCGAAAACACACCATCCAGCGAACGGCGTGCAGCACGTGCCGCGCGGTTGTCACCGGCGGCGATCAGATCGGCGATGGCTTCGGCCTGAGCCAGGTCGAGCTTGCCGTTGAGGAAAGCCCGTTCGCTGAACTCGCCCGGCCGCGCCTGCCGCGCGCCCAATGCAATGCAGCGTGCGACCAGCTGCTGCAGCAGTACCGGGCTGCCATGGCCCTGCAGTTCCACCACTTCTTCGCCGGTGAAGCTGTTCGGCGCCGGGAACCACAGCACGATGCCATCATCGATCACCTCACCGTCTGCATCGCGCAGGCGCGCGTAATGCGCATGCCGCGGGCGCAACGTCGGTGCGCCGAGCGCGTTGGCAATCGCTGCGGCACGCGGGCCTGACAGGCGCAGCAGGCCGACGCCACCCGCGCCGGGTGCGCTGGCAATGGCCACGATGGTCTCGGTACGCTTCATGTCGTTCATCGCTCAGAGCTTCTCCAGCTGCGCGCGGGCCTGCGCCGCACCGCTGCCCTGCGGCTGCAGCGCCAGGTAGGTGGTGTAGGCCTGCTTCGCCTTGGCCTTGTCGCCAACGTGGAAATAGGCATCGCCCAGGTTGAGATGGGCCACCGCGCGCGACGGGTCGATCCTCAACGTGTTCTCCAGCCAGCGCGCGGCTTCGGCATAGCGCTGCTGGCGGTAGTAGACGAAGCCGAGGTTGTTGGCCGCCTGGGCAAAATCCGGGCGCAGCTTCAGTGCCTCGGCGAACTGCACGGCGGCTTCGTCGTAGCGCTTCTCGCGGTACAGCTGCAGGCCACGGTCGTTGGCCTGCTGCGAGCGCTGGCGGTCAGAGGCCGGTCCGGCCGTCGGCACCACCAGCTTGGCCTTGCCGCCCTGCAGGTCGGCCACGGTCACTGGCGCTTCGCTGTTCTTGGCGTCCTGGGCAGCGTCGACCTTGTTGTTCAGGGCGATCGCATCGGCAGTCAGCTGGCGCGTATCGGCGTTGAGGTATTCCTGGCTGTCCGGCACCTGGAACACGAACTCGCCCCCCTGCGAGCCGGGCAGGCTGCCGAACGCCGGCGTCTGCTGCGACACCGCCGACACCGCCGGCGCCACATAGGCGGCCAGCTCGGTACCGGTGATCAGGCCATCGCCATTGAGATCGCCCTTGCCAGCCAATGCCTGCAGCAACACCCAGGTGAACACCGAGTGGCCGTTCGGGCCGGCATCGGCCACCTGCTGGTCGGCACCGCCGGCGGTCAACATCTGTCGCGCGCTGCGGCGTGCGTTCTCGCGCAGGAACGACGATGACGACGGGCCGCCACGGGTCAGGCCCAGACCGCTGTAGCAGGCATCCATCACGAACATCACATGCTTGGCCTGCATGCTCTCGGCGATGTTCTGGATGTCGGTCATCGCGATGGCATCGGTGGCGAATTCCTTCGGATCCGAATCCACCGGGATGATGTAGCCCAGGTCGCGGCCGGAGGCGAGCTGGCGGGTAGCACCGTGGCCAGCAAAAAACACGAACACGCGGTCGTTCTTTCCGGTGCGGTCATCGGCCAGGCGGTCGTGGAAGGCGGCCAGGATGTTGTTGCGCGTGGCCTGCTCGTTCTTCAGCACGATCACCTGCGAGGACGGGAAGCCGAACTGCCCGGTCAGCGTATCGGCCACGGCCTGGGCATCGTGGCTGGCGTATTCCAGCTTCGGCCACTTGGCGTAGTTGTCGATGCCGACCACGATCGCCCACGATTTTTCATAACCGGTTGTGACGGTGGCATCGCGGTCGCTGCCCTTGCGCGGTCGGGCGACGCTGAAGTCGCGGCCATTCCAGCCGGCGAACTGGTAGCCGTCGGCGATCAGCCGGTCCAGGATCTGCGGCAGTGCCTTCACCGCGCGGTCGTGGATATCGTGGAACAGGATGATGCCGCGCTGTTCCTTGTTCACCTGGTCGAGCACGCGCTGCACGATCGATTCAGGCACCGGGTCGGCCCAGTCCATCGAATCGATGTTCCACATGATCGACTTAAGGCCCGCCTCGTTGAGCAGCTGCAGGCCTTCGGCGTTGCGTGCGCCATACGGGAAGCGGAACAGCGGCGCGCGCTTGCTGTCCACGTCCTTCAGCAGGGTGTCGGTGTCCAGCACCTGCTGGCGCAGCGCATCGCCGGTGGTGCGAGACAGCTGCGCATGGGTCAGGCTGTGGTTGCCGACGGCGTAGCCCTCTTCCATCAGGTTGCGGCTGATCTTGGCCATCGGGCCGAGGCTGACCTTGCCGTCGGCATCGACCTTGCCCAGGTTGCGCCCAACCTCGAAGAACACGCCCGGTACGTCGTAGCGCTTGAGGATGGCCACCACTTCATCGGTATAGGCCTTGTGCGGGCCATCGTCGAAGGTCAGCACCACCGTCTTCGGCGGCAGATCGCGGCCGAAGATCTCGCGGTCGCTGTCCTTCATCGACATCGGGTACGGCTCGATCACGCCGTAGTCGCGCAGGATCGCTTCGCGGCTGTAGTCCTTTTGCAGGTGCGCGATGTAGTCGTCCCACTTCTCGCGCTTCAGTTCGATGGCACGGGTGCGCTCGAAGCGGCTGAAGATGCGGGTCAGTTCCTGGTTGTAGTTGCGCTCGATCTCGTCCAGCGCCTCCAGATCTTCACCGATGCGCTGGTGCAGCTTCACCGCCGGCAACGAGGAATCGGCGCCGATGCGTTCGTGCAGGTCACGCAGCACTTCGCGGAACGCCAGGCGATCGGCATCGAACAGTTCCGGTGCCGACTCGATGTAATCCAGCACCGTGCCCAGGGTAGCAAAGCGCTGCGGGCTGGTGCCGCGCAGCAGGGTGTCGAACTGCGTGGCAATGGCGCTGCGCTGTTCCAGGCCATCGTGGAACAGCTGCTGGCCGATGCGGGTGGAGGTGGTGCGATCGGCCGCGGACTGCCGTTCCTCATCGGCCAGCAGCACGATGATCCGTCGATAGCCGTCGAGCTGCTTCTGCAATGCGCCCAGCAACGGCGCGGCGGCCGGGTCTGCGGCGGCAGCGGCCTGTGCGCTCGGCTGGGTGACTGCCGCTGGTGCCTGCGCGTCCTTTTCGCCGCAGCCGCCCACGAGCAGGGTCAGCAGCAGACTGGGCAGAAACAGGCGGAACGACGGCGCACGCGGCATGGCGGACTCGAGCAAAAGGATAGGGTGTGCCGGCGATTCTAACGCCGCATGCGAAAAGCCCGCCTTGCGGCGGGCTTCTGCTGAGGTCAGCCGGCCAGCGGCCGGCTCTACCGATCGGCGCAGACGCGCCTTACTTCTTCTTGGCCGGAGCGGTGGTGGCCGTGGCCGGCACCGGGTCGCTGCCGTGGCGCTTGGTCATCCACCACTGCTGCAGCAGGCCCAAGCCACCGTTGACCACCCAGTACAGGACCAGGCCGGACGGCATGAAGGCCATCATGACGCCGAACACCAGCGGCATGAACTGCATCATCTTCTGCTGCATCGGGTCCATGCCCGGTGCCGGCGTCAGCTTCTGGGTGAACCACATCACCGCTACGTTGATCACCGGCAGGATGAAGTACGGGTCACGGGCGGTCAGGTCCTGGATCCAGCCGAACCAGGGCGCCTGGCGCAGTTCGACCGATTCCACCAGCACCCAGTACAGGGCGAAGAAGATCGGCATCTGGATGAGGATCGGCAGGCAGCCGCCCATCGGATTGATCTTTTCCTTCTTGTACAGCTCCATCATCGCGGTCTGGAACTTCTGGCGGTCATCGCCATAGCGTTCCTTCAGCTGTGCGATGCGCGGCTGGAAGCGACGCATCTTGGCGCCACTCTTGTACTGCGTCGCCGACAGCGGGTACAGCACGATCTTCAGCAGCACCACCAGGCCGACGATGGCCCAGCCCCAGTTGCCCACCAGCTTGTGCACCTGGTTGAGCACCCAGAACAGGCCCTGGCCGATCACCGCCATCATCGAGAAGCGGCTGTAGTCGACCACACGGTCCAGACCCGGCACGTCTTCCTTGGCGATCAGGTTGACCAGCTTCGGGCCGACCCACAGGCGGGCCTCGGTGCTGGTGGACTGGCCCGGGGCCACGGTGAAGGCCGGGCCACGCGCTTCGATCAGGTCACGACCGGCCACCTGCGACAGCACGTAGTGTGCGGTCTGGTCCTTCTGCGGGATCCAGGCGGTGAAGAAGTGGTGCTGCAGCATCGCCAGCCAGCCGCCGGTGATGTTCTGGTTCAGCGCGCCATCGTCCAGGTAATCCTTGAACGCACGACGCTGGTACTTCTTGTCGTTGTCGTACCAGGTGGCACCGTTGAAGCTGAACGAGTCCGGGTTGGTCATGCTCCGCGACAGGATCGTCGGGGTGCGGTCCAGGGTGCGGTAGACGTAACCGTTCCACGGCGCGGCGCCGGCATTGCTGACTTCGTCCTTGAAGCGGATCGCATACTCGTTGCGGCCCACGATCAGGGTGCGCTTGATGGTCACGCCGTTGTCGGCGGTCCATACGAACGGAACCTGCAGTTCGTTCTGGCCCTTGGCCAGCACGAAGTCGCGGGTGTCACCGACCAGCTTGAAGCCGTCGGTACCCGGCACCGGGGTGTTCTTGTCTTCGCTGGCCCAGCCGCTGACCGCGCTGTAGGGATGGGCGGGATCTTCGGTCAGCAGGCGCACCGGCGGGCTGCCTTCGTCCTTGCTCTGCGGGAACTGCAGCAGTTCGGCGTCTAGCACGCGGCCGCCATCGAGCACCAGGCGCAGCACGTCGGTGGTGATGGTCACGCGCTGTGCGGACGGGGTGGCGCTGGCCTGGGCCTGTGCAGCGGCCTGACCCGGGGCACCGGGAACCTGCGCGCTGGGGATGCTGCCCGGGGACGCACCGGGGACGCTCTGGGCGGCAGCCGGGGCCGAGCTGGTCGTCGGCGCCGGGGTCGGGGCGGACTTCTCACGGCTCCACTCCATCCACAGCAGCACGGCCACCATCAGCCAGGCAAAGATCAGGAAAACACGGGTCTGGTTCATCAGCAGGCAGGCTCAGCGGGGCCGGGACGCGGTGCCGGCTCGGTGATGGAGGAAATGGCAATGCCATCAGGCGGCGGCATTGTGCCGTCCACGCCCGGCGCGGGCAATGCGCGCAGGCGCCGCAGCAGGCGCAGGAAGGCCTGGCGGATATCTTCGTTGCTGGCATGACGCGCAGCAGTACGAGCCACGACGACGAAGTCGCCTGGCTGCATGTCGGTTCGTGTCTGACGCAAGGCGTCGCGCAGGACGCGCTTGATCCGGTTACGCCCAACGGCGTGAGGATCGACCTTGCGGGAAACCGCCAGACCCAGCCTGGCCGGCCGGTCAGCCGGTAGCCAGTGCAGGGTCATCAGCGGATCGGACACACGGCGGGCGCCGTTGAAGACCGTTGAATATTCGGCACGCGTGCGAACCCGCGCAGAGCGAGGGAATCGCTTGCGCGGGTCTGCAGTATTCACTGTCGAATGGATTGCGTCTGCCGCTGGATGCGGCATGGCAATCAGGCGCTCAGGACTTTGCGGCCCTTGGCGCGGCGACGCGACAGGATCTTGCGGCCGTCAGCGGTCTTCATACGGGCACGGAAGCCGTGGTCGCGCTTACGCTTGAGGTTGCTGGGCTGGAAGGTGCGCTTGGTGGCCATGTGGGCCTCTCGTATGAATGGGACGGAAAGAACCGGAAATTTTAGAGAGGTGTCCCCCCTCCCGTCAACCCCTGTCTGCTACGCCAATTCACCGGGCTGTGCAATAGCTGTGGATCTTTTTGTGAATAAGTAGGGGACAAGCATTCCGAAGGCGGGCGCTCGGTGGTAGGCTGAGCCATCCATTTCCCCCCTTTCAGGCCTGTGTTTGGGCGCCTTTTCGCGCCTATGCATCGGCCACCGGACAATTATTGCTGATGGATGCCTGGTCACGTAGTCTCGAGCGACTCGAGGCGGAGTTCCCGCCCGAGGATGTTCACACCTGGTTGAAGCCGCTGCAGGCAGATCTGCGCGCTGACAGCCTGGTGCTGTATGCACCGAATGCCTTCATTGTCGATCAGGTGCGCGAACTGTACCTGCCGCGGATCCGCGAGCTGGTCACCCACTTTGCCGGTTTCGGCGACGTATTTCTTGAAATCGGCTCGCGTCCGCGGCCCGTGGACGCGCAGATCGCGCCGGTTTCCAACCATTCGGCGCAGGCGCCAGTGCAGCCGCAGGTTCCCTTTGCCGGCAACCTGGACAACCACTACACCTTCGCCAACTTCGTGGAAGGCCGCAGCAACCAGCTGGGCCTGGCCGCAGCATTCCAGGCGGCGCAGAAGCCGGGCGACCGCGCGCACAATCCGCTGCTGCTGTACGGGGGCACCGGCCTGGGCAAGACCCACCTGATGTTCGCCGCCGGCAACGCGATGCGTCAGGCCAATCCGGCCGCCAAGGTGCTGTACCTGCGTTCGGAACAGTTCTTCAGCGCGATGATCCGGGCCTTGCAGGAAAAGACCATGGATCAGTTCAAGCGCCAGTTCCAGCAGGTCGACGCGCTGCTGATCGATGACATCCAGTTCTTCGCTGGCAAGGATCGCACCCAGGAAGAGTTCTTCCACACCTTCAACGCGCTGTTCGATGGCAAGCAGCAGATCATCCTGACCTGCGACCGCTATCCGCGCGAAGTCGAAGGCCTGGAAGCGCGCCTGAAGTCGCGGCTTGCCTGGGGCCTGTCGGTCGCCATCGAGCCACCGGACTTCGAGACCCGCGCGGCGATCGTGCTGGCCAAGGCCCGCGAGCGTGGTGCCGAGATTCCCGATGACGTTGCGTTCCTGATTGCCAAGAAGATGCGCTCCAATGTGCGCGACCTCGAGGGTGCGCTGAATACCCTGACCGCCCGCGCCAATTTCACCGGCCGCGCGATCACCACCGAATTCGCCCAGGAAACCCTGCGCGACCTGCTGCGCGCCCAGCAGCAGGCGATCAGCATTCCCAACATCCAGAAAACCGTTGCCGATTACTACGGGCTGCAGATCAAGGATCTGCTGTCCAAGCGTCGGACCCGGTCGCTGGCCCGTCCGCGCCAGGTTGCCATGGCGCTGACCAAGGAGCTGACCGAACACAGCCTGCCCGAAATCGGCGACGCCTTTGCCGGTCGCGATCACACCACGGTGCTGCATGCCTGCCGGCAGATCCGCACCCTGATGGAAGCCGACGGCAAGCTTCGCGAGGACTGGGACAAGCTGATCCGGAAGCTGAGCGAATGATGCACGTACGCCGATGAGGCGTCACCGCATAAAACGGTGCAGAATCCGGTAGCAAGCGCGGGACAGGGTGTGGATAAAAATGCCGTTGGATTTCCCGGAAGATTTATCCACAGCTTTCCCCACCCCTTGGGGGCTGGTAATGCAGAGGGTTTCGAGGGCTTAATTCCTTTTGTTTACAAGGACTTATCAGCGTTTTCCAGCGATTCTGGCTCTACCAGCACCACCAAGCTTTTGATTTATTCCACATTTTTTTAAAGCATAGGGGCACGGAACCACATGCGTTTCACACTGCAGCGCGAAGCCTTTCTCAAGCCGTTGGCACAGGTCGTCAACGTGGTCGAACGCCGCCAGACCCTTCCGGTTCTGGCCAATTTCCTGGTGCAGGTGCAGAACGGCCAGCTGTCGCTGACCGGTACCGACCTGGAAGTGGAGATGGTGTCGCGGATCGCGGTTGAAGATGCCCAGGACGGCGAAACCACCATTCCCGCCCGCAAGCTGTTCGAGATCATCCGCGCCCTGCCTGATGGCAGCCGGATCACCGTCTCGCAGACCGGTGACAAGATCACCGTGCAGGCAGGACGCAGCCGCTTCACCCTGGCCACTCTGCCCTCCAACGACTTCCCGTCGGTGGACGAAGTGGAAGCCACCGAGCGTGTCGCGATCGGCGAAGCAACCCTGAAGGAGCTGATCGAGCGCACTGCGTTCGCGATGGCCCAGCAGGACGTGCGCTATTACCTCAACGGCCTGCTGTTCGACTTGCGCGGTGATGCGCTGCGCACCGTCGCCACCGACGGCCATCGCCTGGCCCTGTGCGAAACCGATCTGGCCAAGCCCAGCGGTTCCAAGCGCCAGATCATCGTGCCGCGCAAGGGCGTGACCGAGTTGCAGCGCCTGCTGGAAAGCGGTGATCGCGAGATCGAACTGGAAGTCGGCCGCAGCCACGTTCGCGTGAAGCGCGACGATGTCACCTTCACTTCGAAGCTGATCGACGGTCGCTTCCCGGATTACGAGGCAGTGATTCCGATTGGTGCCGACCGCGAGGTGAAGGTTGATCGCGAAGCACTGCGTGCCTCGCTGCAGCGTGCTGCGATCCTGTCCAACGAGAAGTACCGCGGCATCCGCGTGGAAGTTTCGCCGGGCAACCTGAAGATCAGCGCGCACAACCCGGAGCAGGAAGAAGCCCAGGAAGAGATCGAGGCCGACACCACGGTCAGCGACCTGGCCATCGGCTTCAACGTGAACTACCTGCTGGATGCCCTCTCCGCCCTGCGCGACGAAGAAGTGATCATCCAGCTGCGCGATTCCAATTCCTCGGCGCTGGTGCGCGAATCCAGCAGCGAGAAGTCGCGTCACGTGGTGATGCCGTTGCGCCTCTGACAGCTTCGCCGTTCCACGTGGAACACATGGACGCCCGGGAGATCCCGGGCGTCNTTTTTTTTGTTCCACGTGGAGCATCGTTGCGAATGCTTACCGCCGCCCTCGTCGCTCCTTGCCGATGAGAGCATCCGCGTTGCCCTGATGGGTTGTCGGCGCATGGAACCCACGATCCCGGGAAGCCAGCTGTGGAATCCACATGCTGAGATGTCGAGACACGTTGGATATGAGCACGCAGCGGGATCCGAACCAGCGGCTTCCGCTTGCGTGCTGACCTCTCTGTCCACAGGCCTCTTTCGTAGGAATTCGGCGTTTCCCTAGCTTCTAAATCTGGGTATAAATCAAAAGCTTGGTGGTGATGGTAGGGCCAGATTTCATGTAAAAGTAGGCTATGTGTCTGTTTTAAAAAGCTTTTATAGGGTTGAAACCCCCTGTATATAGGCCATCAAGCCTGGGGGGGAACCTGTGGATAGTTTTACAGCCGAGGAAAAGTGCCTTTTTTATCCACAGTTCGCCCACACCTTGTGTATAAGTCATACAGGCCCGCTGTGGATGGCGTGGAACTGCCGCTTTGAATTTCTTGAAATCTGTGGAACCTGGCAGGGGTGTTGGTCGCAGATTTCAAGAAATCTGTGGAGCACTGACTGCAATCTCGGTGTGGAGTCAGGCCATGAGCCGGGGAAACCGTCTTCGGAATGGCGAAATCTGGGCGCCTTGAGCCTTGGCTTCCTGCCGGATTTGAACGATTTCGGCCACTGTCTCCGGCCGCCTCCATGCCGGCAGGCCTCCGCCACCTGGAACCCGTGTTCTCCAAGGCTGCAACGCCCCGCTGATGCCGGTCCACGTCCGATCCACGCTGGCTGGCTTGACCAATGCAGTAAGCTGGGTGATTCCCCGCCCCTCTACCGCCATGTGCGGATGGTCTGTCGCATCCCATGCAGATTCGTCGTCTTGCCCTCCACCACTTGCGTCGTTTCGATGCGGTGGAGCTGTCGCCCCAGCCAGGGGTGAATCTGCTGACCGGTGACAACGGCGCTGGCAAGACCAGCGTCCTGGAAGCGTTGCATCTGATGGCCTATGGGCGGAGTTTCCGCGGGCGGGTACGGGATGGCCTGGTGCGTCAGGGCCATGAAGCTCTGGAAGTCTTCGTGGAATGGGACGAGCAACGCGGTGATCTGTCCGTGCAGAGGCGAAAAGCCGGGTTGCGGCATAGCGGGCAGGAGTGGAAGGGGCGGCTGGATGGCGAAGACGTCGCCCAACTCGGAAACCTGTGTGCCGCCCTCGCTGTGGTGACCTTTGAACCGGGCAGTCACGCCTTGGTGAGTGGTGGTGGCGAGCCGCGACGGCGCTTTCTGGATTGGGGCCTGTTCCACGTGGAACCAGACTTCCTTTCCTTGTGGCGGCGCTATTCGCGCGCGTTGAAGCAGCGCAATGCCCTGCTCAAGCAGGGCGGGCCGTTGCGGATGCTCGATACCTGGGATCACGAGCTGGCCGAGGCGGGAGAACCGCTGACCAGTCGTCGGCAGCACTACCTGGAGCGGCTGCAGTCCCGAACCATCGCCCTGGCTGAGGCATTGGCTCCGCAACTCGGAATCGTCGGCCTGAATCTGAGTCCCGGCTGGCGCCGGCACGAGGTTCCGCTGGCAGATGCCCTTCTGTTGGCGCGCGATCGCGACCGTCAGGCGGGTTACACATCGCTGGGCCCGCACCGGGCGGACTGGAGCGTGGCGTTCCAGAGCATCCCGGGACGCGATGCGCTGTCACGCGGCCAGGCCAAGCTCACCGCCCTCGCCTGTCTGCTGGCGCAGGCGGAAGATTACGCCGAGCAGCGTGGCGAGTGGCCTGTCATCGCGCTCGACGATCTGGCCTCGGAGCTGGATCGCACCCACCAGGCCCGGGTACTGCACCGCCTGTTGGCGGCACCGGCGCAGATATTCATCACTGCAACAGAAACACCTGCAGCACTGGAGACTCTGGGCAACATCACCCGGTTCCACGTGGAACATGCACAGATCGTGGCTGTGCCATAGTAGGCACGGCAAGGCCGCTCAGCCCCGGCTGGTATAATTCAGGCTGCTATCCCTTCATTCTCGGCACATCGCTCAAGGCGGTGTCCGACCTGCGGAGCCTACGGCAAGCGCAATGACCGACGAACAGAACACCCCGGCAAACAACGGCAACTACGACGCCAACAGCATTACGGCCCTGGAAGGCCTGGAGGCTGTCCGCAAGCGCCCAGGCATGTACATCGGCGACGTCCATGACGGCACCGGCCTGCATCACATGGTGTTCGAGGTCGTCGACAACTCGATCGACGAAGCCCTCGCCGGCCATGCCGACCACGTGTCAGTGACGATCCATGCCGACGGCTCGGTTGGAGTGTCCGACAACGGTCGCGGCATTCCGACGGGCAAGCACGAGCAGATGAGCAAGAAGCTCGACCGCGACGTGTCTGCAGCCGAAGTCGTGATGACGGTCCTGCACGCAGGCGGCAAGTTCGACGACAACAGCTACAAGGTTTCCGGCGGCCTGCACGGCGTGGGCGTCAGCGTGGTCAACGCGCTGTCGCAGAAGCTGGTCCTGGATATCTACCAGGGCGGTTTCCACTACCAGCAGGAATATGCCGACGGCGCAGCACTGCATCCGCTCAAGCAGGTCGGTCCCAGCACCAAGCGCGGTACCACCCTGCGCTTCTGGCCGTCGGTAAAGGCTTTCCACGACAATGTGGAATTCCACTACGACATCCTGGCCCGTCGCCTGCGCGAACTGTCCTTCCTCAATTCCGGCGTCAAGATCGTGCTGGTGGACGAGCGTGGTGATGGCCGCCGCGACGACTTCCATTACGAGGGCGGCATCCGCAGCTTCGTGGAGCATCTGGCGCAGTTGAAGACGCCGTTGCACCCGAACGTGATCTCGGTAACCGGCGAATCCAACGGCATCACCGTGGAAGTGGCGCTGCAGTGGACCGACTCCTACCAGGAGACGATGTACTGCTTCACCAACAACATTCCGCAGAAGGACGGCGGTACCCACCTGGCCGGCTTCCGTGGCGCGTTGACCCGCGTGCTCAACAACTACATCGAGCAGAACGGCATCGCCAAGCAGGCCAAGATCAACCTGACCGGCGATGACATGCGCGAAGGCATGATCGCCGTGCTGTCGGTGAAGGTGCCGGACCCGAGCTTCTCCAGCCAGACCAAGGAAAAGCTGGTCAGCTCGGATGTGCGTCCGGCCGTGGAAAGCGCATTCGGCCAGCGCCTGGAAGAGTTCCTGCAGGAAAACCCGAACGAAGCCAAGGCCATCGCCGGCAAGATCGTCGACGCTGCCCGTGCCCGCGAAGCCGCGCGCAAGGCCCGCGACCTGACCCGCCGCAAGGGTGCGCTGGATATCGCCGGCCTGCCGGGCAAGCTGGCCGACTGCCAGGAAAAGGATCCGGCGCTGTCCGAACTGTTCATCGTCGAGGGTGACTCCGCAGGTGGTTCGGCCAAGCAGGGCCGCAACCGCAAGAACCAGGCGGTGCTGCCGCTGCGCGGCAAGATCCTCAACGTGGAACGTGCACGCTTCGACCGCATGCTGGCGTCGGACCAGGTGGGTACGCTGATCACCGCGCTGGGCACCGGCATCGGTCGCGACGAGTACAATCCGGACAAGCTGCGTTACCACAAGATCATCATCATGACCGACGCCGACGTCGACGGCGCACACATCCGCACCCTGCTGCTGACGTTCTTCTACCGTCAGATGCCGGAGCTGATCGAGCGTGGTTATGTCTATATCGGCCTGCCGCCGCTGTACAAGATCAAGCAGGGCAAGCAGGAGCTGTACCTGAAGGACGATCCGGCGCTGGACAGCTATCTGGCCAGCAGCGCAGTGGAGAACGCGGGGCTGGTGCCGGCCAGCGGCGAGCCGCCGATCGATGGCGTGGCGCTGGAAAAGCTGCTGCTCGCCTACGCTGCCGCGCAGGACACGATCAACCGCAATACCCATCGTTACGACCGCAACCTGCTCGAAGCGCTGGTCGACTTCATGCCGTTGGAGCTGGAAAACCTGCGCAACGCAGGTCCCGGCGAAGGCCTGGACGCGCTGGCCAAGCACCTCAATCAGGGCAACCTCGGCAGCGCCCGTTTCACCCTGGAACTGCAGGAACCCAACGAGCAGCGCCCGGCTGCGGTGCTGGTCACGCGCAGCCACATGGGCGAACAGCACATCCAGGTGCTGCCGCTGTCCGCGCTTGAAAGCGGCGAGCTGCGTGGCATCCACCAGGCAGCGCAGCTGCTGCACGGTCTGGTCCGTGAAGGCGCGGTCATCACCCGTGGCGCCAAGTCGATCGAGGTCGAATCGTTCGCGCAGGCCCGCAACTGGCTGCTGGACGAAGCCAAGCGCGGCCGTCAGATCCAGCGATTCAAGGGTCTGGGCGAAATGAATCCGGAACAGCTGTGGGACACCACCGTCAATCCCGATACCCGTCGCCTGCTGCAGGTCCGTATCGAAGATGCGGTGGCCGCTGACCAGATCTTCAGCACCCTGATGGGTGATGTGGTCGAACCGCGCCGCGACTTCATCGAAGACAACGCGCTGAAGGTCGCCAACCTGGATATCTGACACAATCGGATGGTGGCCGGCGCGCGGGGAGGCGCGCCGGCTTTTGTCCCTTGATCGCAGGTAATCGATGTCCGCTTCCGCCCCGGTTTCCGCTCCGCCGCCGGTTCCACCGGCTACTGTCACGCCCCGCGCCTCCTCGCCGCTGGCGGGCTTCTTCATCGATCTGGGAATCGCCGCCGTCGCCCTGTTCGGGCTGAGCCTGGTGGGCGGTCTGGTCTGGGGACTCTATCGCGGCATTGTCGTGGGATACGCCAGCGCCAAATCCGGCGGTGGCACGCCTGACCCGGCAGCGGTCACCCAGCAGCTGGGCCAGCCCGGTGCGCTCGGGCAGATCCTGATGGCACTGGTTGCCACCGGTGGCGCAGCGCTGCTGGTGTACTTCTGGCGCCGACCGGCCAATGCTGCCGAACGCCAGCGGTCGCGCGACGCACTCCGTCGCCCCTCCACCTGGGGATGGACCCTGCTGGTGGCCAGCGCGATCGTGATCGGCAGCAACGGTATCGCCTTCCTGGCCAAGCAGATGGGTATCGAGCCGGTGCCGACCAATCTGGAACTCATGCAGAACGCCGTCAGCCGTTTCCCCTTGTTCCTGACGTTGTTTGCCGTGGTACTGGCCCCTGCCTACGAGGAACTGCTGTTCCGCCGGGTTCTGTTTGGCCGCCTGTGGCAGGCTGGCCGGCCCTGGCTGGGCATGATCCTGAGCAGCCTGGCCTTCGCGCTCATCCATGAAATACCGGGTACCAGCGCCAATGGCCCGGCCGAGATCGCCCAGCTCTGGCTGGTCTACGGCGGCATGGGCGCCGCGTTCTGCTGGCTGTACCGCCGCACCGGCACCTTGTGGGCAGCGATCGCCGCCCATGCGCTGAACAATGCCGTGGCGCTTGCGGCCCTGGTATTTTTCGGAGCGACGTAAGGTTCTGTCCGCTTGACGAAAGATTAAGCAGCCCCGTTACACACTGGGCTTCTGAACACGGGGGTGGGTCCATGAAACAACTGCTGCTGGCCATCATCATCACCACTCTGGTCAGCGCCTGCGCGACCACCACCTCACCCACCGGCCGTCGGCAGATGGTGGGCGGTGTGTCGCAGGCGCAGCTGGACCAGCTGGGGGCGCAGGCGTTCGCCGAAACCAAACAGAAAGAGAAGATCAGCAGCGATGGGCGCCAGAACGGCTACGTGCAATGCGTGGTCAACGCGCTCGTCGCACAGCTGCCGCCTCAGTACCGTGGCGTACGGTGGGAAACGGCGGTGTTCGTCGACAAGGAACCAAACGCTTTCGCCCTGCCCGGCGGCAAGGTCGGGGTCAACACCGGCATCTTCAGCGTTGCCAAGAACCAGGATCAGCTGGCAGCGGTGATCGGCCATGAAATCGGCCACGTGATCGCCCGCCACCACGAAGAACGCATCACCCGGCAGATGGGCGCGCAGACCGGATTGGCGGTGCTGGGCGCGCTGGCCGGCGCCTATGGCGGCGAAGGCGCAGCCAGTACGGTCAACCAGCTGGGCGGGATGGGGGCGCAGACCGCGTTCCTGTTGCCCGGCTCACGCACCCAGGAGAGTGAGGCTGACGTGATCGGTCAGCGGCTGATGGCCGAGGCCGGATTCAACCCCGCCCAGGCCGTCGATCTGTGGCAGAACATGATGGCCGCCAGTGGCGGTCGCAGCCCGCAATGGTTGTCGACCCATCCCGATCCAGCCAATCGGATCAGGGAGTTGCAGCGTGATGTGCCGGCGCTCGGCCCCGTCTACCAGCAGGCGCAGGCGGCCGGACGCCGGCCAAAGTGTGGCTGAGTGCGCAGATTCATGCTGTATTGCAGCACATAAAACGATTTCTCACGCCATCTGTTTCTGATACGTTTGGCGGCTCAGATTTTTCTGACAGTCCGACTTTGCCGCTACCGGCGGTTCGATCGAGGTGAACGATGATTTTCCGTAACCACAAAGCTGTGCTTTCCGTCCTCATCGCCACTGCCCTGACCGGCGCCGTGGTCACCGACGCGTTCGCGCAGTCCTCGCGTTCGTCCGAGCGTGGCAACCGTGGCGGCAAGCAGGCCAAGGCCGAAGTGCTGTTCCCGAACGCGACCCGCCAGGAACCGGCAGCGAAGTCGTCGGCCAAGCTGGGCAGCAAGCTGCAGAAGATGATTGACAGCTACAACAAGGAAAAGTTCCCGGAGACCCGCACGCTGGCCGACGAGATCCTGGCCACCGACGGCGCCAACGAGTACGACAAGTCCCTGGCCGCGCAGCTCGCCTCCCAGGCCGCCTACCAGACTGACGACACCGCAGCCGCCATCGCCTACCTCAAGCAGGTGCTGCAGTTCAACGGCCTGGACAACAACGGCCACTTCCAGTCGATGCTGATGCTGGGCCAGCTGCAGATCCAGGAAGACCAGACCGCTGAAGGCCTGGCGACCCTGGACAAGTACTTCGCCGAGAGCAAGTCGACCAAGCCGGAAGAGCTGATCATCAAGGGCCAGGCGCTGTACCAGCTGGAGCGCTACCAGGAAGCGATCCCGGTGCTGAAGCAGGCCATCGCCGGTGCTGCCGAGCCGAAGGACAACTGGAACCAGCTGCTGATGGCCGCGCTGGCTGAAGCCGGCCAGACCGGTGAGGCGGTGCAGGCCGCCGAAGCGCTGGCGGCCAAGAACCCGAACGACAAGAAAGCGCAGCTGAACCTGGCCAACATGTACATGCAGGCCGACCAGATGCCGAAGGCCGCCGCGGTGATGGACAAGCTGCGCAGCAGCGGCCAGCTCACCGAAGAGCGCGAGTACAAGCAGCTGTACTCGATCTATGCCAACACCGAGAACAAGGAAAAGGACGTCATCGCGGTCATCAACGAAGGGTTGCAGAAGGGCATCCTGAAGCCGGATTACCAGGTCTACCTGGCGCTGGCCCAGTCCTACTACTACTCCGACCAGGTGCCGCAGGCGATCGAAGCGTGGCAGAAGGCCGCCCCGCTCTCCAAGGACGGTGAGACCTACCTGAATCTGGCACGCGTTTTGCACAGTGAAGGTCGTGTCCCGGAGGCCAAGCAGGCCGCCCAGCAGGCGCTGGCGAAGGGCGTGAAGAACCAGGCGGATGCCAAGAAAATCATCAACCTGAAGTAAGTAGGAATAACGCCTGAACGCCTGCCCAGTTGATGCGCAAGCGCTCAGGATTGGTATAAGCTTGGAGGTTCCTGCGGTGTCATGCACCGCTGATCAGGGATCCCGCCCCCGGGATTCCGGCCCCACTATTGAGCTCTTGGCGCATGACGGAACAACTAGTCGTTCACCGGTACGAACAACCCGATGACAAGGGGCTGAGCTGGCCTCGCATCGTCGGTATCGCGTTTGTAATCGCCCTGCATCTGGCCGCCTTCATGATGCTCCTGATTCCTGCCGTGGCTCCCAAGGCCGTGGCGGAGAAGGAGCGCAACGTCATGGTGACCATCGTCGACGCACCGCCGCCGCCGCCACCGCCGCCGCCGCCGCCGCCGCAGGCGCCGGTCGTCGACGTGCCGGAACCGCGCCCGAACGATATCGTCACCCCGCCGTCGCCGCCGTCGCCGCCGGCACCGCCGACCTCGATCGAGGCCAGCGTGGACATCTCGTCGAAGGCCATGAATCCGCCGCGCTATCCGCCGGCCGCCTTCCGCGCTGGTATCCAGGGCGAAGTGATCCTGATCATTGATGTCGATGCCAGCGGCAACGTCACCAATGTCACGGTGGAAAAGTCCAGCCGTAACCGCGATCTGGACCGTGCTGCGATGGAAGCTGCCCGCAAGTGGCGTTTCAACGCCGCCGAAGCTGGCGGTAAGAAGGCTGCTGGCCGCGTCCGCGTCCCGGTCAACTTTGCGCTGAACTGATGCGCCCGGGTGGCCGCCTGGCCACCCTCGCCTCCAGTTCGATTGTCTAGCTTAGCTACACCCTTTATCACCACACACAACAAAGGTAAGCGTCATGCTGCAGGAAATTTTCATCGCCGCTGCTGCCGGGGGCAATCCGTCCAACGCCCTGTCGCAGATGGGCTTCGAGCATCTGATCCACGAAATGACCACCAAGCCGGGTGATTTCGCGGTTTCCTGGGTCGTGCTGCTGACCCTGGTCGTCATGTCCGCCATGTCCTGGTACTGGACCGTCATCAACATCTTCCGTGCTACCCGCCTGAAGAGCGCCGCTGATCGCGTCGTCAGCCTGTTCTGGGATACCCCGAACGCGCAGGACGCCATCCGTGCAATGGAAGAGCAGCCGGCTTCGGAGCCGTTCTCGAAGATCGCACTGGACGCTGCACAGGCTGCTGCGCACCACCAGCGTGCTGAAGGCGGCGCTGTTGGCGGCGTGGGTGAGAACCTGAGCCGTTCGGAGTTCGTCGACCGCGCTCTGCGCCAGGCCGTGACCCGCGAAAGCAACAAGCTGCAGTCGGGCATGACCCTGCTGGCCACCGTCGGTGCAACCGCTCCGTTCGTCGGTCTGCTGGGTACCGTGTGGGGCATCTACGGCGCGCTGATCAAGATCGGTGCCACCGGCTCCGCTTCGATCGACGCCGTTGCCGGCCCGGTGGGTGAAGCACTGATCATGACCGCCATCGGTCTGTTCGTCGCGATCCCGGCCGTGTTCGCCTTCAACTTCTTCAGCAAGATCAACAGCGCGACCATCAGCAAGTTCGATACCTTCGCGCACGACCTGCACGACTTCTTCGCCACCGGTTCGCGCGTCCGCTGATTGCGACGCGCTGTACCCGCGAGAACGTAGTCACCAAGATCTAGACGGAGCCCGTTATGGCTTTCAGTAGTGGTAACAGCGGCGGCCCCATGGCCGACATCAACGTTACGCCCCTCGTGGACGTGATGCTGGTGCTGCTGATCATCTTCATCATCACGGCGCCGCTGATGTCCCACAAGGTCAAGGTGGATCTGCCGGAGGCCAATCTGGTCCAGAAGCCGGACGACACCAACGACCGCAAGGGTCCCATCACCCTGGCAGTCAAGGAAGACGGTTCGATCTACTGGAACGACGAAGAGATCGACAAGCAGACCCTCGAGTCGCGCTTGGCGACCGCCGCCCAGCAGACCCCGCAGCCGCCGTTGAACCTGCGTGGTGACCGCACCACCAAGATGCGTGTCATCAACGAGATGACCAAGGTCGCGCAGGAACAGGGCATGCTGGACGTCGGCTTCGTGGCGACCAAAGAGAAGGGGCAATAAGCCATGGCATTCAGTAGTGGTGGTGGCAAGGGCCCCATGGCAGACATCAACGTCACGCCCCTCGTGGACGTGATGCTGGTGCTGCTGATCATCTTCATCGTGACCGCGCCGATCATGACGTACCCGATCGCCGTGGACCTGCCGCAGCGCGTGCTCAACCCACCGCCGCAGCTGGTCGAACCGCCGCCGCCGATCGAGTTGAAGATCGACGCCAGCAACCAGGTCTCGTGGAACAACAGCCCGATCGGTACGCATGAACTGCAGCAGCGGATGGAGCAGGAGGTCCAGCGTGACCCGACCAACCAGCCGGAACTGCGGATCGATGCCAGCCCGGATTCGGAGTACGACGTGATGGCCAAGGTTCTGGCCGCCGCGAAGAATGCTCAGATGAAGAAGATCGGTTTCGTGCAGCAGTAAATCGCTACACCGCAATACATCAGTCATGACGCGACTGCAGGCGCCCCTGGAAACAGGGGCGTCTTTTTTTGTGCGTGCGGGCGTCTGCCCGGCAACGCCGTCGGCAATGAATGCCTCTGGCCGGTGCCTGTCCCCGCTATGATCGGCGGATGCTCGCCCTCTTCGATTCCGTGCGCCATTGGCTTGATGGCATCGCCCACCTGGGAACGATCCTGGCGGTGGCCTATCTGCTGTATCTGCTGGCGTTGACGGCCTGGATCATGCTGCAGAAGCGCGAGCCGGTGGCCACGCTGAGCTGGATCCTGTCGCTGGCGCTGCTGCCCTACCTCGGCCTCTTCATCTATTACCTGCTGGGCCCACAGAAGGTGAAGCGGCAACGGCTGCGGCGCGGTCGCGCGCGCTCGGGCATGGAGCACTACAGCGATGTCTGCCCGCCCGATGCCGACTGCACCGAACTGGCCAAGATCGCGCAGGCGACCACCGGGCTGGCGCCAAGCACGGCCACCGAAGTGACCTGGCTGGTCGACGGCGCGGCTACCTACACCGCGCTGCTGGAAGCGGTGGCACAGGCGCAGGACCATGTGCATCTGGAGTACTACATCTTCAATCCGGACCACGCCGGGACCGCGTTGCGGGATGCGTTGGTGGAACGGGTCAGCGCCGGTGTGCAGGTGCGGCTGCTGCTGGATGCGGTAGGTTCCTCCGCCGTCCACCGACGTTTTCTGCAGCCCTTGCTGGATGCGGGAGCGGAGGTGATCTGGTTCCACCCGCGGCAGCTGCTGAAGCCGTTCAAGCGACCGTGGTTGAACCTGCGTACGCACCGCAAGCTGGTGATCGTCGATGGCCGGCTGGCGTTCACCGGCGGCATCAACATCACCGACGACGAAGACGAAAGCCGCAACCCGGATGCTTACCGCGATCTGCACATGCGCCTGCGTGGGCACGTGGTGCGCAGCCTGCAGCTGGTGTTCGCCGAGGACTGGTTGTACGCCAGTGGCCAGGACCACTCGCGGTTCGATATCGCCCGGCTGTGGCCCAGCGACATGCCCCTGCGCGGGGACGGCGCGATCAACGCGCAGGTGCTGGTGTCCGGCCCGGATTCGGGATGGGAGACCATCCATCGCCTGCACGTGGCCGCCATCCAGGAAGCACGTGAGCGGGTCTGGCTGGTCACCCCCTACTTCGTACCCGGCGAAGCGGCGCGGATGGCACTGACCTCGGCCGCACTCGGTGGCCTGGACGTGCGCCTGCTGGTGCCGAAGATGAGCGACTCCTGGTTCGTGACCCAGGCCGCGCGCTCCTATTTCGACGAGCTGCTGCACGCGGGGGTGAAGATCTACGAGTACGGCCCGCGCATGCTGCATACCAAGGCGTTCATCGCCGACGACGATGTCTGCATCGTCGGCAGCGCCAACTTCGATCACCGCAGCTTCCGCCTGAATTTCGAGCTGTCGATGATGATCAGCGATCGTGGCCGGGTGGCGGAACTGTCTACGTTGCTGCAGTCCGAATTCGAGCGTGCCACCCGCGTGCACGACCAGGCAGGACGCTCGCTGTGGCTGCACCGGCTGCCCGAAGCCTTCGCGCGATTGGCCTCGCCGCTGCTGTGAGGCAGCGCTACACTGCGGCGGTGGCCCGGGGAGACTGACAATGTACTGGCTGTACCTGCTGCTGGCGCTGGGCTGCTTCGCCTTTGCGCTGAAAACACCGAACATGGGCCTGATGTCGCTGGCCCTGCTGGGTACCCTCGCCTTCCTGCTGGCATGGGTGCGCGGGAGATACGCCGCACGCTTCGGCGACCTTCAGCGTGATCCGGCGACACTGGTGGACAGCGATGAACTCAGGCGTCTGCGCGAGCAGGCCAAGGTTGCTCCGGCCGACGGCAGCGACCCTCCCTCTTACTCCCCGTAGTCCCGTTCCATGACCCAGCTCAGCGTCAACGTCAACAAGATCGCCGTCCTGCGCAACTCGCGTGGCGGTGCCGAACCGGACGTGGTGCGTGCCGCCCAGGCCTGCCTGGATGCCGGCGCGCATGGCATTACCGTGCACCCGCGGCCCGACCGCCGCCACATCACCGCCGAGGATGTGCTGGCGCTGTCGGCGCTGACCCGTGCCCGTGGGGTGGAATTCAACATCGAAGGCAACCCGTTCGCGCCGCCGCGTGAGGGCTACCCCGGGTTGCTGCCGCTGTGCGCGCAGACGCGCCCGGCGCAGGCCACGCTGGTTCCCGATGGCGATGGCCAGATCACCTCCGATCACGGCTTCGACTTCGAACGCGACGCGCAGCGACTGCGCCCGCTGGTGGCGGAGCTGAAAGCGATGGGATGCCGGGTGAGCCTGTTCGTGGATGCCGGCAACGCGCTGCTGGAGCAGGCTGCCGATGTCGGCGCCGACCGCGTCGAGCTGTACACCGGCCCGTATGCCGAGGCCCATGCCGCCGGCGACGCCCGCGCCATGCTGGAACTGTTCGCCACTGCCGCGCGCCGTGCACAGGCCGTCGGCCTCGGTGTGAATGCGGGACACGACCTGTCGCAGGACAACCTGCGCGACTTCCTGGCCGCCGTGCCGGAGGTGCTGGAGGTGTCGATCGGCCACGCGCTGATCGGCGAGGCGCTGTACGACGGCCTGGATGCCACGGTGAAGGGCTACCTGGCACTGCTGTAGCAGTGCGTCGGACTTCTCCGCTGGGTTGAAGCCCGAAGACGTGCGGAAGATCCCCGTGTTCCGGCCTGGCAAGCGCCCCTGTAGCCGATCTTCCCATCGCAGCTGCTGAGACACCCGTGGCCCATGCTGGCCTGCCGCGGCGATGGCGCGCGCCCGGTACCAAGCCAGACGACCCTGTGGACAAGTCTGGGGTCAACGTGTCGCCCCATGTGCCTGCGCGCCTACAGCTACATGAATCCTGGCCGCTTGCTCCACCTGTGGTTAGCAATAATACTAATATCCCGCAACGGCCGGAGGGCAACATGCAGCACCCCCCTCGCAACGCCCAGGCCGCCATCAAGGGCCGGGGTTCCACGTCCCATCTTGCGGGGCGTTTTGAAAGTACCGTCAGCGAAGCGGTGGACGACGGCTGGGCAGTGGACGACAGCGAGGAGTTCCTCGCCCCGCGCCTGCGCACCGAAGTACGCGCGGAGACTGCTCGCAGCATCATCAGCCGCAACACCTCTCCGGACGTCGGCTTCAGCCAATCGGTGAATCCGTATCGCGGCTGCGAGCATGGCTGCTCCTACTGCTTCGCCCGCCCCTCGCATGCCTATCTGAACCTGTCGCCTGGCCTGGACTTCGAGACCAAGCTGTTTGCCAAGACCAACGCGCCACAGCTGCTGCGCAAGGAACTGTCGAAGCCGGGCTACGTGCCGCAGCCGATCGCGCTGGGCATCAACACCGACGCGTACCAGCCGATCGAGCGCAAGTTCAAGCTGACCCGCCAGCTGATCGAAGTGATGCTGGAGACGAAGCATCCGTTCTCGCTGATCACCAAGAATGCGCTGGTCGAGCGCGACATCGATCTGCTCGCACCACTGGCGACGGAGAATCTGGTCAGCGTGCATTTCTCGGTGACATCGCTGAATCCGCATCTGTCGGCGAAGCTCGAGCCGCGGGCCTCGGCTCCACATGCACGGCTGCGCGCGATGAAGCGCCTGTACGAGGCGGGCATTCCGGTGGGCGTGATGGTGGCGCCGGTGATTCCGTGGATCAACGACAGCGAACTGGAAGCCGTGCTGGAGGCTGCGCACGATGCCGGCGCCAGCACTGCAGGCTACGTGCTGCTGCGCCTGCCGCTGGAAGTGGCGCCGCTGTTCCGCGATTGGCTCGATACTCATCATCCCGATCGCGCCGCGCATGTGATGAGCACCATCCAGCAGCTGCGCGGCGGCAAGGATTACGACAGTCAGTTCGGCACGCGCATGCGCGGCCAGGGTGTTTACGCAGAGCTGCTAAGCAATCGCTTCAAGCTGGCGCGCAAACGCCTGGGCTTCAACGCGCAGAACAGCCACTGGCCGAAGCTGGATTGCAGCCGGTTCCTACGCCCGCTGCCGCCGCGCGAGGATTCGCTGCAGGGGTCGTTGTTCTAGGAAGTTACGGGGCGTATGGAGATGACACCGCGCTGGGGCCAGTTGCGACGCGTGGAGAACCGTTACACTCGGCGAAAACCTATTGTTAACGGTTCACGCGTTGTCTGTACGGAGCCAAGGGGGGAATCGTCTCTGACTGGACGACCATTCGCGGTGCATTCAAAGGCCTGAGGAACGTCATGCGAGGTAAAGCGACTCTGCAAGGAGCTTATGACGCCGCAAAAGCCGGGAAAGAGATGCTAGATGGCCAATCGTCCAGCGCCGACCCATGCGATTGCAATTGAGATAATGATGAAGATTCTACTTTGGGCGCCTGTAGTCGTATTTTCTTTGCTGTCATTGAGAGCAATGGTTTTTGTCGTCTATCAAGGGCTAAATGGCGCTCCCTTTGAAGAAGAGGAAATCATTGTCGCGGGAATCGGATTGGTCTGCGGCTGGATCGCCTGGGTTATGTACAAGACCCTGATCAGACCATGGAGGAAGCCGAAACCCTAGTATTGAGCCAAAGGTCGTGAGCTACCCAGTCGCCGGATGAACTTTGCGCGCAGCCCGTTGCACTGGGCGCTCCTGAGTATGTGATCCAAAAGGCCCGGCAGGTGGTGAGGAAGGCATACGACCATGCCTACCGGCTCAGTGTCCTCACTGTCGCACGCGCATGAAATCGCCACGGGCGTCAACGAGAATGGCGGTGGACCTGCATCTCTTTTTGACTGTGGCGGGAACTAGATAAATGACGATCATCTACTGGGTAGGCATCGCGTTCTTGTGGATGCTTCCATTGAATTTTCTTCTATTAACGGCCGGTAAGCTGATGTCCGGTAGCCCCCTTGGAGCAGAACAACTTGTTGGCTTCGGTATGGCCGTGTTCGGTGCAGCCGCAGGTGGGATGCTTTATTGCCGTCGACCTCGCAAGCGTTGTCAACCAGACGAGAGCCCCTAGTCAAATCTTCTGCACAAAACAAGAATCGCTAAATTTGAGTCCAATTTCCAGGGCGGGTCAGCTCACCCTCCCCCAAACAATCTCTGCGCGCTCTGGAACAGGATCCAGCTGGTGGCGATGAACTTGTCGCCGCCCTGCGGCCGGTTGCCGCGATGGGTATGGGTGAACGCAGTCGGCGCAATCAACAGGCTGCCGGTGCGCGGTGCGATCTTGCGGCCCTGGAACAGGAACTCGGTTTCGCCTTCGTCGAAGTCGTCGTTGAGGTACAGCGTCCACAGCACATGCCGGTGCAGGGTCTCGGCCTGCGCGTCCTTCGGGTACAGCTCGCAGTGCCAGTACGGGTAGCCGCCCTCGCCCGCCGCATACCACTGCAGGTTGATCGCGCCCGGGCGCAGGCAGGTGCGCGCCAGATCCGCCAGCTGCTCCGGCGCCATGTCGGGGAAATCCTCGGCCGACAGGCGTCGCGGTTGGCCGTTGCTGTCCTGGATCTGCAACATCAACGGCGCGATCAATGCCTGTGGATAACGGCGTAGATAAGTCTGCAGACCCGCAAATACCGCCTGTTGCAGCTGCTGGTCCACATCCTGCCAGCCATCCACGCCGCTGATCCGCAGATCCTTGCTGTGCTTGAGTTCCGGGAACACACCGCTGCCCACTGCGCCTGGTTTCAGGCTCTGGCTTGCACGCATGCGCGCGACGATCGCAGCGCACACGTCGCTGGGGACGGCGTTGTGGATGACCTCGATGAAATCGACAGGACCCGGCTCGTGCATGCGTGCATTCCTTCGACGGCGAGGGCTTGATGGTGCCGTTTGCCGCTGCTGCTGTCACCCTGCGGTCATGTCATCAATCTGCCATGACCGCTGTAGGGATGGCCGCTGTCAGACGCTCTTCGCGTCATGCTCCTGGTGATAACGCACCGCTTCGGCGACTTCCTCGCGCGAACCGAGGAACACCGGCACGCGCTGGTGCAGCTGGTCGGGTTGCACATCGATGATGCGCTCGCGACCGGTCCAGGCAGCGCCGCCCGCCTGCTCCACCAGCAGGCCCATCGGGTTGGCTTCGTACATCAAGCGCAGCTTGCCGGCCTTGCCCGGTTCCTTCTTGTCCCACGGGTAGATGAAGATGCCGCCGCGGGTCAGGATGCGATGCACGTCGGCGACCATGCTGGCGATCCAGCGCATGTTGAAGTTCTTGCCGCGCGGGCCTTCCTTGCCGGCCAGCAGATCTTCCACGTAGGCCTGCATCGGCGCTTCCCAGTGGCGCTGGTTGGACATGTTGATGGCGAACTCCTGGGTGGCCGCCGGGATCTGCATGTTCTCGGTGGTCAGCACGAACTCGCCGGTTTCGCGGTCGAGGGTGAAGGCGTGGGTACCGTGGCCGACGGTCAGCACCAGCTGCGTGCTGGGCCCGTAGATGCAGTAGCCGGCGGCGATCTGCTTGCTGCCCGGCTGCAGGAAGGCGTCATCGCCGGGCAGTTCGACGTTGGTCGGGCAACGCAGCACTGAGAAGATGGTGCCGACGGACACGTTGACGTCGATGTTGGAGCTGCCATCAAGGGGATCGAACAGCAGCAGGAAATCGCCGCGCGGGTAGATGTCCGGCACCGGCTGGCTGTGGTCCATCTCCTCCGATGCGCAGGCGGCGAGGTGGCCGCCCCAGGCGTTGGCTTCCAGCAGGATCTCGTTGCTGATGACATCCAGCTTCTTCTGCGCTTCGCCCTGCACGTTGCCGGTACCGGCCTCGCCGAGCACGCCACCGAGGGCGCCCTTGCTGACGGCGATGGAGATGCTGGTGCAGGCGCGGGCGACGACCGCGATCAGCTGGCGCAGGTCGGCGTTGATGCGGCCGGCGTGCTGCTGCTGGATCAGGAAGCGGGTCAACGAGGTACGGGACATGGGCGGGCAGGTCTCGGCAACGGGAAAACGCCTATTGTCGCTGGTCTGACTTGCGCGTGGGTGAGCGAGGGTAGGCGTAATCGTTTCCAGAGGCGTTGCGCTCGTGGCGCCTTCCTTCTGTCGAGGCTCGTGGGAGGGGGAGGCGATGCGGGACACGCTGCAAGTACGTCCCTGTAAGCTCGATGGCGCCTTGCTCGTGTGCGCTGTCCTGCGCACACGGCAAGACCGGGGTTGGGCATCCTGCCCAACCCGCCCGAGGCATGCCTCGCGCCCTTGGCGCCAACGGTCCTGCATCGCTCCCCCTCCCACGCGCTTCAGGGTGCGCCGCGAGCGCGGAGGGTGTGGCAAAGGCAAAGCAGGTGCAAAAACAAAGGCGCATTGCGGCGCCTTTGTTTTCAAACCACTGGAGTGGTGCTTCAGCCCTTGGCGACGGTGGCCACGGCCTTGGCGACGTATTCCAGGTTGTTCTGGTTCAGCGCGGCCACGCAGATGCGGCCGGTGCCGACGGCGTAGATGCCGAACTCGTCGCGCAGGCGCTCGACCTGTTCGCGGCTCAGGCCGGAGTACGAGAACATGCCCGCCTGTTCGTTGATGAAGCCGAACTGCGGGGCGCCGGCGGCGGCCAGCTTCTCGACCAGGCCCTGGCGCAGGGCGTGGATGCGCTCGCGCATCTCGGTCAGCTCCTGCTCCCACATCGCGCGCAGCTCGGGATTGGTCAGCACGCCAGCCACCAGCGCGGCACCGTGGGTGGACGGGCTGGAGTAGATCGTGCGGATCACGCGCTTGACCTGCGACTGCACGGCCTTGGCGTCAGCGGCGGTCGGCGCGACCATCGACAGCGCACCCACGCGCTCGCCATACAGCGAGAACGACTTGGAGTACGAGTTGGCGACGATGAAGCTGTCGATGCCGGCCTCGGCGATGATGCGCACCGCGGCGCCGTCCTGCTCGATGCCCTTGTCGAAGCCCTGGTAGGCCATGTCGATGAAGGGGAACAGCTGGCGGTCCTTCAGCAGCTGTGCGACCTGCTTCCACTGGCTGACGGTGAGGTCGGCGCCGGTGGGGTTGTGGCAGCAGGCGTGCAGCAGCACCACGGTGCCCGCTTCCAGCTTGCCCAGGTCGGCCAACAGGCCGTCGAAGTTGACGCCATGGGTGGTCGGGTCGAAGTAGGTGTAATCGACCACCTCGAAACCAGCGGCGCTGAACACGGCGCGGTGGTTTTCCCAGCTCGGGTTGCTGAGTGCGACGGTGGCGTGCGGCAGCAGCTTCTTCAGCACGTCGGCGCCGACGCGCAGCGCACCGCTGCCACCGACAGTCTGGGCGGTGGTGACGCGGCCGGCGGCCAGCAACGGCGAGTCCTTGCCGAACACCAGCTCACGGGTGGCCTGGGTGTACGCCGGCAGGCCATCGATCGGCAGGTAGCCGCGCGGTTTGGCTTCGTTGGCGAGCTGCTGCTCGATCTGCTTGACGGCGCGCAGCAGCGGAATGCGGCCGCTCTCGTCGTAGTAGATGCCCACACCCAGGTTGACCTTGGTCGGGCGGCTGTCGGCGTTGTACGCCTCGGTCAGGCCCAGGATCGGGTCGCCTGGGACCAGTTCCACGTTTGCAAAGAAGGACACGGCGGTACTCGTTCGGTAGACGGAAAGGGGGAGGAATTGCGCCACGCGGCTTGCGGCCTGTCGGCCGAAACCGACCCATCGTAACAAAGCCTGCCGGGGCTGGCCGCCGCCATCGTCATCCGCCTGCCCGTACCATGGCGTGCGTTGCCGCCCGATCCATCAACCTGAATCATGAATCCCGCCGCACGACGTCGTTTCCTGCCGCTGTCCGCCCTGCTGCTGTCGCCTTTGGCGGTGGCGGCCGAGCTATTGCCGACCGCCCTGCCGGCTGTGCAGGTGCAGGCCGCGCGGGTGCCCGGCGTTGACCCCTTCGCCCTGCCCGCCAGCCTGGATACGGTGTGGATCGACGCCGACCGTACCGGCCCGGGCACGCAGCTGTCCGAGGCGCTGGGCGGGGTGCCGGGCCTGCTGGCCCGGGACCGGCAGAACTTCGCGCAGGACACCCAGCTGTCGATCCGTGGCTTCGGCGCCCGTTCGACCTTTGGCGTGCGCGGGGTGCGGGTGCTGATCGATGGGGTGCCAGCGACCATGCCCGATGGCCAGGGCCAGCTGTCGCACGCCAGCCTGCTCGGTGCCGAGCGCATCGAGGTGCTGCGCGGGCCGTTCTCGGCGCTGTACGGCAATTCGTCCGGCGGCGTGCTGCAGGTGTGGAGCGCGCAGGGCCAGGCCGGTGACCCGTGGCGGCTGCGGGTGAATGCCGGTGCCGACAACACGCTCAGCGTCGGCGCGCAGCTGCGCGGGGCGGGTCCTGGCGTCGACTACAACGTGGCCGCCAACCATTTCAGCACCGATGGCTGGCGTGACCACAGCCGCGCGCGGCGTGAATCGCTCAACGCGCGCCTTGGCACCGAGCTCGCTGGCGGCCGCCTGGAGCTGCTGCTCAATGCGCTGCACGCGCCCAACGCGCAGGACCCGCTGGGCCTGACCCGCGCGCAGGTGGCGGCCGATCCACGCCAAGCCACGGCGGTGGCTGAGCAGTACAACACCCGCAAATCGGTGCGCCAGCAGCAGGCAGGCCTGCGCTGGACCCGTGAAGCCGGCGCGCAGCGCTGGCAGCTGATGGGCTATGCAGGGCAGCGCGCGGTGACCCAGTACCTGCCGATTCCGCCGGGACCGCAGGCCAACCCATTGCATGCCGGTGGCGTGATCGACCTGGATAGCGGTTACGGCGGGCTGGACGCGCGCTGGGGCTGGAACGGCGATCTGTTGGGGCGCCCGCTGGACCTGGTGGTGGGCGTGAATGCCGATCGCCAGCGCCAGCACCGCACCGGCTACGAGAACTTCGTCGGCAACACCGTGGGGGTACGCGGCCGTCTGCGTCGCGACCAGATCGACATCGTGCAGAACGTGGACCCGTTCGCCCAGGCGTGGTGGCAATGGAGCCCGCGCTGGTCGCTGCTGGCCGGGGTGCGGCACAGCACGGTGCGCTTCGAATCGGATGATCGCTACATCGTCGGGCGCAACCCGGACGACAGTGGTCGCCGTCGTTACCAGGCCACCACGCCAGTGGCGGGTGTCAGTTTCGAGGCAAGCCCGCAGTGGCGCCTGCACGCGGCGATCGGGCGTGGCTTTGAAACCCCGACGTTCAACGAGCTGGGTTACCGCGCCGACGGCCAGGCCGGGCTGGCGCTGGATCTTGCGGCCGCCCGCAGCCGCAGCCTGGAAGTGGGCAGCAAGTGGCACGCGGAGAATGGAAGACAGCTCGATGTGAGCCTGTTCCGTGCAGATACCGACGATGAGCTGGCCGTTGCCAGCAACACCAATGGCCGCAGCACGTACCGCAACATCGGCAGTACCCGCCGCCAAGGCGTGGAACTGCAATACCGGCAACCCTTGGCCGAGCAGCTGGAGCTGCAGCTGGCCTGGACCTGGCTGCAGGCGCAGGTGCGTTCGCCCTATCTGGCCTGTGCGGCCAGCAACTGCGCAGTGCCCGACACCGTGGTTGCCGCTGGCAGCCGCCTGCCCGGCGTGCCCCGGCAGCAGGCGTATGCCCGCCTGCAGTGGTCGCCGGGGCAGTGGCAGTGGGCGCTGGAAGCCGCCGCCAGCAGCGATGTGGTGGTGAACGACATCGCCACCGAGCGCGCAGCGGGATACGCGCTGCTGAACCTGGAAGCCGGCCACAGCTGGACGCTGCAGGCCGGTGACCTGCGCGCATTCGCGCGGATCGACAACGTGCTGGACCAGCGCTACATCGGTTCGGTGATCGTCAATGACGGTAACGGCCGGTTCTTCGAACCGGGGCCGGACCGCCGCGCCAGCGTTGGCCTGCAGTGGTCATGGCGTTAGGCGGGCCCCGGTAACGCCGGGCCATGCCCGGCGAGCGCGCAGCGCGGACGTGACCGATCCGCCGGGCATGGCCCGGCGCTACCGCTCAGTCGGGGGCCTTGGCCGGTACGAACGGCGAGGTTGGATCGCTGGCCGGGAAGGTCTCTTCCAGCGCCTCGTCCTGGTTGTCGCTGGCGCGCTGCTTGCGCTCGCGCCGCTTCAGCGGGCTTTCCTGGCCTCCGCGATTGCGGTCACCGCAGTCCTTGCGGTCCTGGGCGGCCTGTTCAGGCCGGCGCACGACAGGCAGTGCGCCCTCGTCCGGCACCGACATGCCCGCGCCACGGTTCTCGGCGTCGGCCAGATCGTGTTTGCCGCGCTGCTCGCCCGGCTCGGGGGTGTGGTTCTCACGCAGGGGGTCACGGGTGGTGGTCATGGGGCGTTCCTCCGGTAGGCCTCCACTAGAGCGCGGACGAAGTAAAGCCACTGCGAACCTGGCGTCATGAACATCTTTGTCACGACTGGATAACGGCGGCGCGCGTATTCCTGCCCACCCGCCCTGCTGCAGGAGCCGGCCATGCCCCGTCTTGAACGCCCCGCCCCGTCCGTGTTCAACGCCCTGCTGGATCCGCTTGGCCAGCGCAGCGCGCAGCGCCGGACGCGCCGCCTGGAGGATCCGCAGGCGGTGGCGCAGGACTATCTGCAGTACATGCTGAGCGACTACGAGGAACGCCGCGGGCAGGGGCATCGCAACTGGCGCGATCTGTGCCCGGTCTACGCCTTCGCGCTGACCACCCATGCCGCTGACTGGCCGCGTGGCGGTGAGGCCGACACCAGTGGCGAACTGGCCGAGCACTGGGACCAGATGCGCGGACAGTCGCGCCTGAACTGGGCGCAGGCGCAGCCGGTAGTGGAAGATGCCTGGCGCGCGCTGGACCATATCCCCGCGGCTGCGGTGAGGCCGCTGCTGCAGTAGTGCCGACGCTGGCAGGCATCGCCGGGATTCAAGCAGCTGCCGCCAGTGGCCGGCACTACCCGCACGGTCTGCACGTGGCCGACACGGTTGTTTCACGGTAGCCGGCTGAAGCTGGCTACCCCTGCTGAAACACAGGTGCGCATCATGGCCCGCCCGATCTGGACCGGTACGCTTTCGTTCGGCCTGCTCAACGTACCGGTCTCGCTGATGTCCGGCGAGCGCAAGGTCGACCTGCACTTCCGCATGCTCGATTCGCGCGATCGCAAACCGATCCGCTTCGAACGGGTCAACGCCGACACCGGCGAGGAAGTGCCGTGGAAGGACATCGTCAAGGCCTACGAGTACGACAAGGGCAGCTACGTCGTGCTGGAGGAAGACGATATCCGTTCGGCGGCGCCGGAAAGCCATGAAACGGTGGAGGTGGAAACCTTTGTCGACGCCAGCCAGATCGACCCGCGTTACTACGAGAAGCCCTATCTGCTGGTGCCGGGTAAAAAGGCCGAGAAGGGCTACGTGCTGCTGCGGGAAACGCTGCGCAGCACTGGCAAGGTGGGTATCGCCCGGGTGGTGGTGCGCACGCGCGAATACCTGTGCGCGGTGATGCCCAACGATGACGCGCTGGTGCTGATGATCCTGCGCTATCCGCAGGAACTGGTCGAGCCTGACGACTACAAGCTGCCCAGTGGAAAGCTTGCCGATTACCGCATCACCAGCAAGGAAACGGCGATGGCCGAGCAGTTGATCGAGTCGATGGCCGGTGACTGGGATCCTTCGCAGTATCACGATGAGTTCCGCGAACGCCTGCAGCAGGTGCTGAACAAGCGCATCAAGTCCAAGGGCGGCACCACCCAGGTGGAGGACGAGCCGGCACCGCGCGAGGATGCGACCACCAACGTGGTGGACTTCATGGCGCTGCTGCAGAAGAGCCTGGATGCCAACAAGCGCACGCCGGCGAAGAAGGCGGCCGCGCGCAAGGCGCCAGCGAAGAAGGCAGCGGCGAAGAAGGCACCGGCAAAAAAGGCCGCCAAGAAGGCGGCAAAGAAAGCCCCTGCGCGACGCAAGGCAGGTTGATCCATGTCGTTGCATCAGTACCGCCGCAAGCGCCGGCTGGGCGGCGGCAGTGGACAGACCCCGGAGCCGGACGATGCACCGGCACGGGGCAAACCGAAGCGGCGGCCGATCTTCGTGGTCCAACTGCACCACGCCAGCAGCCGCCACTACGATTTCCGCCTGGAAATGGATGGCGTGCTGAAAAGCTGGGCGGTGCCGAAGGGGCCGTCGCTGCGGGTGGGTGAGAAGCGCCTGGCGGTGGAAGTGGAAGACCATCCCCTGTCCTACGCCGGCTTTGAAGGTGATATTCCGCAAGGCCACTACGGCGCCGGCCACGTCGATGTATTCGATCACGGCAGCTGGGCCTGCGAAGGTGATCCGCTGCAGGCACTGGCTGCGGGCAAGATCGACTTCGTGCTGCACGGGCAGCGCCTGGCCGGTGGCTGGAAACTGGTACGCACGGCGATGAAGGGCCGCCAGGTGCAGTGGCTGCTGATCAAGCGCGATGACGCGCAGGCACGGGATGCGGAGGCGGACGATCTGCTGCACACGCCAGCGCGAACCTCCGCGAAGAAGTCCCGTGTTTCAGCGAAGAAAGCGGCGCCAGCGTCACCTCCCGCGCCGCGTTCCGCGCAAACCCGCAAGGCCGATGCACGCTGGCATGCGCGCGCGCTGCAGCTGGACGGGGCGCGCGACAGAAGCTACCCGCATCAGTTCAAGCCGCAGCTCACCGATCACCGCGAGACCGCGCCCGATGGCGAGCGTTGGCTGCATGAGATCAAGTGGGATGGTTACCGGTTGCTGGCCGATGTGCACGAAGGTGAGGTGACGCTGCGCTCGCGCAATGGCCTGGACTGGACGGCCGATTTTCCCGACGTGGTGCAGGCGGTGCAGGCGTTGCCGGTGCGCGATGCACGTCTTGACGGGGAACTGGTGGTGCTGGACAACAAGGGCCGCAGCGACTTCGCCGCGCTGCAGCGGGTGATCGACGGCAGCTCGAAGCAACCGCTGCGCTACATCGTGTTCGACCTGCCGGGCGTGGCCGGGGTCGATGTCAGCCGCGCGCCGCTGCTGCAACGCAAGGCACTGCTGAAGGAACTGATCGGCGACAAACCGGGCACGCTGGCCTTCAGCGAGCACGTCATCGACCATGGCCCTGCCGTGTTCGAGGCCAGCGGCAAGGAGGGTTTCGAAGGCATCGTCAGCAAGCAGGCCGATGCGCCTTACGTGAACACCCGCGCACGCAGCTGGGTGAAAGTGAAGCATGAGGACACCGATGAATTCCTTATCATCGGCCACACCGCACCCAAAGGCTCGCGGGTGGGATTCGGTTCGCTGCTGCTGGCCACGCCGGACAAGGGCGGCCTGCGCTATGTCGGCCGCGTCGGTACCGGCTTCGACGATGAGGGGCTGCGCGCGCTGGCGGCCACGCTCGCGCCGCTGGCGGTGAAGGAGGCGGTGCTGGAGCTGCCGGCGCACGTGCCGTTCCGTGCGGCGAGCGTGCGCTGGGTCAAGCCGGTGACAGTGGCCGAGGTCGCGTTCCGCGGCTGGGGCAAGGAAGGGTTGCTGCGCCAGGCCAGCTTCAAGCGGCTGCGCAGTGACAAGAAGAAGGAGGACCTGGCGATGAGTGCAACACCGGCCGATGACGGCGACGACGTTGCCATCACCCATCCCGAGCGCATGGTGTTTGCGAAGAAGAAACTCAGCAAGGGTGATGTCGCCGACTACTACCGGCAGATGGCACGCTGGATCCTGCCGGAAATCAGTGGGCGACCGCTGTCGCTGCTGCGCTGTCCCGACGGCGTCGGCAAGGCCTGCTTCTTCCAGAAGCACCATGGCCAGGGCCTGGGTGATGCGGTGCATGCGGTGCCGCTGCAGCAGAAGAGCGGGCGCGAGGACTACGTCTATATCGATGACGAACGCGGCCTGCTGCAGCTGGTGCAGATGAACACCCTGGAACTGCATCCGTGGGGCGCGACGGTGGCCGATCCCGAACATCCCGACCGGCTGGTGTTCGATCTTGATCCGGGTGAGGGCGTGAGCTGGGCCGACGTGAAGCGCGGCGCGCGCGATGTGCGCGATCGACTGCAGCAAACCGGGCTGCAGAGCTTCGTGCGGCTGTCGGGCGGCAAGGGCGTGCATGTGGTGGTACCCCTGCAACCCGCAGCCGACTGGGACGACGCGAAAGCGTTCTGCGAAGCGTTCGCACAGGCGATGGCCGAACAGGCGCCGGACCGCTACGTGGCGACGATGAGCAAGGCCAAGCGCAGCGGGGTGATCTTCATCGACTGGCTGCGTAATACACGAGGAGCGACCAGCGTGTGCTCGTGGTCGCTGCGTGCGCGGGAGAGCGCGGGAGTCGCGGTGCCGTTGCGCTGGGAGCAACTGGCGCGGGTGAGCGCGGCCGATGCGTTTCCGATGGCCAAGGCGTTGGCACGGGCAAAGCGTTTGAAGGCGGATCCGTGGCAGGGCATCGAGGCGCTGAAGCAGACGCTGCCGACGCTGCAGCGGTAGTGCCAGCCGCCGGCCGGCAACTGCAGGTTTGCTGGGCTTGCCGGCCNGCGGCNGGCACTACCCATGTCCGGGCATTCATGGGGTGAAACAGCAGTTGCCGACGTTGCCTATGTCTGGAAATTCACGGGCTGAAACAGCGACGTTGCAGCGGTAGTGGCCGGCAACTGCAGGATCATCGAGGTTGCCGGCCAGCGGCCGGCACTACCGGTATCCGCTCAGCGCCGATCGCGCGATGCGCGGCGGCCGAACCACCAGCCCAGCAGCAGCTGCACCGGCAGCGAAACCAGCAGGCCGATGACGAACCAGTGCGGGAAATCGCCGCCCATCATCCACAGGCCATAGCCCGCGCCGAGCACCAGCAGTGACCAGATCGAGGTGCCATGCGCGCGTGGCCAGCACGGCGCGTAATACGTGGCGAAGGCAATGGCGGCGATGCCACCCAGCACGGTGAATGCCAGGTCCCAGCCGAGCTGGGCCTCGCTTCCCGGCGTCATGCCCAGCAGCGATGGCAGCCAGCCCGCGGCACTGCTGACCAGGGCCAGCGCGAGCAGCGCGCCGATCAGTGCGAGCAGGGAGAGAAAGACGGTCTTGAGCGTGCCGGGCATGCGCGCATTGTACGGCCGCCGGGGTGCGCGGCGCTGCCGGCAGATCGGCATGGCCGCCGCGCCCGTGGGAGAGGGAAACGGACACGGCGGCCATGCACAGGGGGGTCAGGCAGCGAAGTCGATCACCACGCGGCCTTCGATGGTGCCGGCGTGCATGCGCGCGAACACCTCGTTGACGTTCTCCAGGCGGTCGGTGCTGACCGTGGCGGCAACCTTGCCTTCGGCGGCGAACTGCAGCGATTCCTGCAGGTCCAGGCGGGTGCCGACGATCGAACCGCGGACGGTGACGCCGTTGAGCACCATGCCGAAGATGTCCAGCGGGAAGTTGCCCGGTGGCAGGCCGTTGAGCGAGACCGTGCCGCCGCGACGGACCATGCCCAGCGCCTGTTCGAAGGCCTTGGGCGAAACCGCGGTGACCAGCGCACCGTGCGCGCCACCGATCTCCTTCTTCAGGAACGCGGCCGGATCGGTGGTGCGCGCGTTGACGGTGACCTGTGCGCCCAGGCGCCTGGCCAGGGCCAGCTTGGCGTCGTCCACATCCACCGCTGCCACGTTCAGGCCCATCGCGCGGGCGTACTGCACGGCCATGTGGCCGAGGCCGCCGATACCGGAAATGGCCACCCAGTCACCGGGCTTGGTGTCGGTGACCTTCAGGCCCTTGTACACGGTGACGCCGGCGCACAGCACCGGCGCGATCTCCACAAAGCCCACTTCCTTCGGAAGCAGGCCGACATAGTTGGCATCGGCCAATGCGTACTCGGCGAAGCCGCCGTTGACCGAGTAGCCGGTATTGCGCTGCGTTTCGCACAGCGTCTCCCAGCCGCCCAGGCAGTGTTCGCAATGGCCACACGCCGAGTACAACCAGGGGATGCCGACCCTGTCACCTTCCTTGATGTGCCCTACCCCGCCTCCCACGGCCACGACGTGCCCCACGCCCTCGTGGCCGGGGATGAACGGCGGGTTCGGTTTCACCGGCCAGTCGCCCTCGGCGGCGTGCAGGTCGGTGTGGCAGACGCCACAGGCCTCGATCTTGACCAGCACCTCGCCCGCCCCCGGGCGCGGTACCGCGACTTCCTCGATGACCAGCGGCTTGCCGAACTCACGGACGACGGCGGCCTTCATGGTTCTGTTCATGCGTGCTTCTCCGTAGTGCGCTTGCAGACAGGATGGCGCCGGCCCCATGCCCGCGCCTTGATCCCGATCAATCCTCAGAAGAAGCCGAGCTTCTTCGGTGCGTAGCTGACCAGCAGGTTCTTGGTCTGCTGGTAGTGGTCGAGCATCATCCGGTGGTTCTCGCGGCCGATGCCCGACTGCTTGTAGCCACCGAACGCGGCGTGCGCCGGGTAGGCGTGATAGCAGTTGGTCCATACCCGCCCGGCCTGGATCGCGCGGCCCACCCGGTACAGTCGCGCGGCGTCGCGGCTCCAGACGCCGGCACCCAGCCCGTACAGCGTGTCGTTGGCGATCTGCAGTGCTTCTTCTTCGGTCCTGAACGTGGTCACCGACACCACCGGCCCGAAGATCTCCTCCTGGAACACGCGCATGCCGTTGTGGCCCTTGAACACGGTCGGCTGCACATAGAAGCCGCCGGCCAGGTCGCCACCGAGCGCGGCTCTGTCACCGCCAATCAGCACCTCGGCGCCTTCCTCGCGGCCGATGGCGATGTAGGACAGGATCTTCTGCAGCTGTTCGCCCGATGCCTGCGCACCCACCATGGTGTTCGGGTCCAGCGGATTGCCCTGGCGGATCGCCGCCACGCGTTCGAGCACACGCTCCATGAAGCGTTCGTAGATCGATTCCTGCACCAGTGCGCGCGACGGGCAGGTGCAGACCTCGCCCTGGTTGAAGGCGAACATGACGAAGCCTTCCACCGCTTTGTCGAGGAAATCATCGTCTTCGGCCATCACGTCGGCGAAGAAGATGTTCGGCGATTTGCCGCCCAGTTCCAGCGTCACCGGAATCAGGTTCTGGCTGGCGTACTGCATGATCAGGCGGCCGGTGGAGGTTTCCCCGGTGAAGGCGATCTTGGCGATGCGCGGGCTGCTGGCCAGCGGCTTGCCCGCCTCCAGGCCGAAGCCGTTGACCACATTGAGCACGCCCGGCGGCAGCAGGTCGCCGATCACCTCCATCAGCACCAGGATCGACGCCGGGGTCTGCTCGGCCGGCTTGAGCACCACGCAGTTGCCGGCGGCCAGCGCCGGCGCCAGCTTCCAGGCCGCCATCAGCAGCGGGAAGTTCCACGGGATGATCTGCCCGACCACGCCCAGCGGTTCGTGGAAATGGTAGGCCACGGTGTCGTCGTCGATCTGCGACAGGCTGCCCTCCTGCGCACGCAGGCAACCGGCGAAGTAGCGGAAGTGGTCGGCCATCAACGGCACGTCGGCGTTGAGCGCCTCGCGGATCGGCTTGCCGTTGTCCCAGGTCTCGGCATGAGCCAGCAGTTCCAGGTTCTGTTCGATGCGATCGGCGATGCGGTTGAGCAGCAGCGCACGGTGGGCGGCCGATGTGCGGCCCCAGGCGTCCTTTGCAGCGTGGGCGGCATCGAGTGCGGCGTCGATGTCCTCGGCGTTGGAGCGGGCAACTTCAGTGAACACCTGGCCGTTCACCGGCGAGATGTTGTCGAAGTACTGGCCGCTGCGCGGGGCGATCCATTCGCCACCGATGTAGTTGCCATAGCGCGGCTTGAACAGGGAGCGCGGATCGGTGGCATGCGGGCGGGTGGACGGTACGGCGTTCATGGCGGCTCCTGTGGTGGGCATGGTGCATCCACAGGCGCAAAGACGATGCCAACTCTGGCCTGCTGCGCTGCATCACGCCTTCATCGCCCTGCTGTAGGTCATCCTGTCGCGCGCCCTGCGGCAGCGCAGCAGGCGCGGCCGTTGCAGGTCGACGCGGGGTGTGCTGTTAATCGGGACAGGTCCCGCAACAACTGTCGCAATGTGCGACACAGGAGGCTGTCGGTGTCCCCGCTTGCTCCCGATCCCCGCCTGGGAAGTGCCCGGCGCAGTTTCTTCGAGCGCGGCGCTGCTCCCGTCGGCGCGGTGCCCGAGGCGATCCTGCATTCCTGGCAACGCTGCCAACGGCACGGGCTGCTGGTGGATGCGCAGCCGGCCGCCGAACCACTGACCGACAACCGCCTGCGCGAACTGCGCCAGCGCCGCGAGCGCCTGTGGCGACAAGCGCGCCCGGAGCTGGATGGGCTGGCGGCGGAAATGACCCACAGCGGCAGCATCGTGCTGCTGACCGATGAAGACGGCTGGATCCTCGACGCCGAAGGCAGTGCCGGTTTCCTCGACAAGGCCGGTCGTGTCGCGCTGATGCCGGGCATGCGCTGGGACGAGGGCACGGTCGGCACCAACGCGATCGGCACCGCGCTGGTCGACGGGCGCGCGCTGCAGGTGCGTGGCGGCGAGCACTACTTCGCCCCGCACGGCATCCTCACCTGTTCGGCCGTGCCGATCCTGGATCCCTACGGGCAATGCCTGGGTGTGCTCGATGTGTCCGGCGACGCGCGGCTGCCACACGTGCACGCGCTGGCGCTGGTGCGGCAGGCGGTAGCGCAGATCGAGCACCGCGGTTTTGCCGACGGCCTGGCCGACTGCGAGCTGCTGCGCCTGCATCATCAACCCGCGCTGCTGGGCAGTGCGCGCGAAGGCGTGCTCGGCTTCCGCGGCGGTCGCCTGGTGGCGGCCAATCGTGCTGGCCTTGCCTTGTTCGGGCTGGATCGCCAGGACATCGGCCGCACGCCGTACGAAGCGCTGTTCGAACAGCCGCTGTCGCGGCTGGCAGATGACGGCGTGCTGCTTGATCGCCAGGGCCGTCGTCTGTACGGCGTGCGCGAGGCCCGTGCGTCGCGACGCAGTGTGGCTGCGCCTGGGCCGACCGCGCCGCTGCCGGCCCGTGCGCAGGGCCCATTGTTCGATTGCGGGCAGCAACAGCTGCTGGCCACCGCAGGACGGGTGCTGCAGGCCGGGTTGCCGGTGCTGTTGCAGGGCGAGACCGGCACCGGCAAGGAGGTCTTCGCGCGGGAACTGCACGCACGCAGCGCGCGTGCGGGAAAGCCCTTCGTCGCGGTGAACTGCGCCGCGCTGCCGGAAGGGCTGATCGAAGCAGAGCTGTTCGGCTACGAGGAGGGTGCCTTTACCGGCGCGCGCCGGCAGGGCAGCCCGGGCCTGCTGCGGCAGGCCGAGGGCGGTACCTTGTTCCTCGATGAGATCGGCGACATGCCGCTGGCGCTGCAACCGCGCCTGCTGCGCGTGCTGCAGGAACGCGAACTGTCACCGCTGGGCGGCGGCAAGCCGGTGAAACTGGATTTCGCGCTGGTCTGCGCCAGCCACTGCGAACTGCCGCAGGCGGTGGATGCCGGTCGCTTCCGTGCGGATCTGTATTACCGCATCGCCGACCACGTGGTGACCCTGGCGCCATTGCGACAGCACCCCGATCGCGCTGCCGTGGTGGATGCCCTGTGGCAGCAGCTGGGACAGGGCCATGCATTGTCGGCACAGACCCGCGCGGCGCTGGCCGCCCATGCCTGGCCCGGCAACCTGCGCCAACTGAGTGCCTGCCTGCGCACGCTGGCCGCACTGGCTGAGCCGGGTCAACCGGTGGGCCCGCAGCTGCTGCCCGCGGACGTGCGTGCTGGCACGCCGACCGCGCCAGCAGTGCCTGCCAGCGGGGCATTGGAGGAGATCGCCGAGGCGGCCATGCGCCAGGCGCTGGCCGAGTGCCAGGGCAACGTCAGCGCGGCCGCCAAGCGGCTGGGGATCAACCGCAGCACCCTGTACCGCCGGCTGGGTACGCCACGCGGCTGAGCGGATGCGCTGGTGCCGGGTCTGTGCCCGGCTCCAGCAGCATCGAGGGATCAGCCCGCCAGCACCGCAGCCTCGCGTGCCAGGCGCTCGACGCTATCCCAGTCGCGGGTCTGCATCAGCGCGGCGGTGGTCAGCCACGAACCTCCCACGCACAGCACGTTGGGCAGATGCAGGAACTGGCTGGCGGTCTGCGCACTGATGCCGCCGGTCGGGCAGAAGCGCACATCGCCGAACGGGCCGTGCCACGCCGACAGCATCGCGGCACCGCCGGCCTGCACCGCCGGGAAGAACTTGAAGGTGTCCAGGCCGTGTTCCAGGCCGACGATCAGCTCCGAACCGGTGGCCACGCCAGGCAGGTAGGGCAGATCGGCATCGCGCGCGGCGGCATACAGCCGTGGGGTCGCCCCGGGCGACACCGCAAAGCGGCCACCGGCCTGTTTCACCGCCTGCATCTGCGCGGCATCGAGCACGGTGCCGGCACCAATCACCGCATCCGGCACCGCCTCGACCATCGCCTTGATGGCTTCCAGCGCACGCGGCGTGCGCAGGGTCACCTCGATCACCGGCAGGCCGCCGCGGAACAGCGCCTGCGCGACCTGTACGGCATCGTCGATGTCATCGGGGGTGAACACCGGAATCACCGGTGCCAGCTTCAGTACCGCACGAACGCGTGGATCAGCGCCGGACATCGAATCGCTCCTCGCCCACCAGGGCCAACACATCTGCTTCGCTGACGGGGTTGAAATCGCCGGGAATGGAATGCTTCAGGCCCCCGGCAGCCAGGCCGAAGCGCACGGTGGCGTCGGCATCGAAGGCCGACAGGATGCCATGCAGGATGCCTGCCGCGAAGGCATCACCGCCGCCGATGCGGTCGACGATGCCCTGCAGCTGGCGTACCGGGGCCTGTGCGCGGGTGCCATCGCGGCCCAGCAGCAGCGCGCCCAGCGCATGGTGGTCCACGCTCAGCGTCTGCCGCTGGGTGCAGGCCATCCACTGCAGCTGCGGGAACGCTTCGAACGCGGCCGCGGCCGCCGCTTCCACGCGCGCGACCACGTCGGCCTGTTCGAAACGCTGGCCGAGGATGACTTCGATATCGCGGTAGTCGGCGAAGACGATGTCGGCCTGCGCGAACAGTTCGTGCAGGATCGCCCGCGCATCGCCCCCCCAGCGCTGCCACAGCTTCGGCCGGAAGTTGCCATCGAAGGACACGCGCACGCCCAGTGCACGCGCAGCGCGCGCTGCGGCCAGGGTGGCCTGCGCCACGTCCGGGCCAAGCGCCGGGCTGACCCCGGACAGGTGCAGCCACTGCGCGCCCTGCAGCAGTGCGGGCCAGTCGTAGTCGGCGGCGGTGCTGTTGGCGAATGCCGAATCGGCACGGTCGTAGACCACTTCGCTGGCCCGTTGCACCGCGCCGGTGGTCAGGAAGTACAGGCCCATGCGGCCTTCGGCATCTTCGCGCACGCCGCGCGTATCGACCCCATGCCGGCGCAGTTCGGCCAGCGCATGCGCGCCGAGCGCGTTGCCGGCCACGGTGCTGACCATGGCCACGTCATGTCCAAAGCGGGACAGCGAGACAGCCACGTTCGCCTCGGCGCCGCCGACATGCACCTGCAGCTGCGGCGACTGCAGCAGCAGTTCGCGACCGGGCGCACCCAGGCGCAGCAGCAGTTCCCCGAAACACACGATACGACCCATTTCTGCTCCTTCACGCGTGCCGCCCGCATGTGACACTGGGCGGCGTGGTAGTGGACCACGCGTGGGGCGTGGAATTGGCTAGCGGTGTCATTTCAACCCCGCCCGACCTTGCCCTTAGCCTACCAAACTGTTGGAAGCATTGTCCTGCAAGCGTCTTGGAGACATTTCAGATCTGTTGCGGTGCAAGATGCCGGATCGGGAACGTGCTGTTAACGTCCGGCCTGACCAGCGGTGTCATCCCGCTGAAACAGCCGCGATACCAGACCTTTGGGAGAGGGGAAAGGCATGCATTCTCGGAACCATGAAAAAAAGACACCGGTTACCTTGCTCGCGTTGGGCGTCGCACTGGCGCTGGCAGGCAATGCCGGCGCGCAGCAGCAGAGCGCCAACCCGAACGCTACCGACCTGGATACGGTCACCGTCACCGGCTACCGCGCCAGCGTGGAGAAGGCACTGGACATCAAGCGCGGCGAAGCCGGCGTGGTCGATGCCATCGTTGCCGAGGACATCGGCAAGTTCCCCGACCTGAACCTGGCCGAGTCGCTGCAGCGCATCCCGGGCGTGGTCATCACCCGCGAGGCCGGCGAAGGCCGCAACATCTCGGTGCGTGGCCTCGGCCCGGAATTCACCCGCGTGCGCATCAATGGCATGGAAGCGCTGACCACGGTCGGCGCCGGTGACCAGAGCGGCGGCACCAACCGCGGCCGTGGCTTCGACTTCAACGTGTTCGCCTCGGACCTGTTCTCGCAGCTGCTGGTGCGCAAGACCGCCTCGGCCGACGTCGAGGAAGGCTCGCTGGGCGCTACCGTCGATCTGCGCACCGCGCGCCCGTTCGACTACGACGGGTTCACCTTCGCCGCCAGTGGCCAGGCCAGCTACAACGCGATGGCCGAGAAGGCCGACCCGCGCATTGCCGCGCTGGTCTCCAACACCTTCGCCGACGGCACCTTCGGCGCGCTGCTGTCGGTGGCCTACTCCGAGCGCCAGGCGCTGGAAGAAGGCTCCAACACCGGTCGCTGGGCAAACGGCCCGAGCAACGGCAACTTCGCCGCATCCTCGCCGTTCGCGGCTGCGCGTGGCGCCAACGTGTTCCATCCGCGCTTCCCGCGCTACGTGCAGATGGAGCATGAGCAGAAACGTCTGGGCGTGACCGGTTCGCTGCAGTGGAAGCCGAACGACGCCACCGAGATCTCGCTGGATGCGCTGTACTCGAAGATCGACGCAACGCGCGACGAGCACTACATCGAGGCGATTTCCTTCAGCCGCGGCGCCAATGCGAGCGCACGCCTGTCGGGCAAGCCGACCACCATCGTCAAGAACGGCGAGATCCGCGACAACGCACTGCTCTACGGCGAATTCGACAACGTCGACATCCGCACCGAGAACCGCCACGACGAGTGGAGCACCGAGTTCAAGCAGATCGCGCTGAACGGCCAGCACCGCTTCGGTGATGACTTCACCCTGTCCGGCAAGATCGGCATCTCGCGCTCCAAGCACGAGAACCCGGTGCAGACCACCGTCATCATGGACAAGTACGACGTCAAGGGCTACAGCTACGACTACCGCGGCAACAGCCGTGCGCCGATCCTCAACTACGGCATCGACCCGACCAATCCCAACGGTTGGGAACTGGCCGAGATCCGCCTGCGTCCTCAGTACGTGGACAACGACTTCGACACCGGCCAGATCGACTTCAACTGGAACATCAGCCCGGGCTTCCGCCTGAAGGGCGGCGTGCTGGCCAAGGACTACACGTTCAAGACCGTCGAACTGCGCCGCGCCAGCGAACTGGCCGTGCCCAACTTCGCCAGCGGCAACAAGATCGTGCCGGTGAACCTGACCGAGCAGGCCGGGCTGAAGGGCATCAACGGCAGTCCGTCGAACTGGGTCGTGCCGGACCTGGATGCGATCGCCGAACAGCTCGACATCTACAGCAACAGCGGCACCTTCGCCGTCGCCCCGCGCGCCAACAACGTGCGCAGCGTCGAAGAGAAGGACCGTGGCGCCTACCTGATGGGCGAGTTCTCCACCGAGCTCGGTTCGCTGCCACTGTCGGGTAACTTCGGTGTGCGTTACGTGCGCACCAAGCAGTCGTCCACCGGGCAGTCGACGCTGGCCAACGGCACCGTCGAAACCACGGTCAGCCGTACCTACGATGACACCCTGCCCTCGTTCAACCTGGTGGCCGAAGTCACCCCGGACTTCCTGATCCGGCTGGGAGCGGCCAAGGTGATGAGCCGTCCGGGGCTGGGCAGCCTGACCCCGGGCGCGACGGTGGCCGTGGCTGGTGGTGCACGCACGATCTCCAGCGGCAACCCGGTGCTGGATCCGATCCGCGCAACCAATGTCGACCTCGGTTTCGAGTGGTACTTCGCCGAGGGCGCAATGGCCGGCATCGGCCTGTTCTACAAGGACATCGAGAGCTTCGTACAGACCACCCGCGAAGTGCGTCCGTACAGTGACAGCGGCCTGCCGGCTTCGCTGCTGGTCGGCACCGGCGCCTCGGCCACCGATGACTTCACCTACAGCAAGCCGGTCAACACCCCGGGCGGTGAACTGCACGGCGTGGAAGCCAACTACACCCAGCCCTTCACCTTCCTGCCGGGCAAGTGGGCCAACCTGGGCATGCAGTTGAACTACACCTGGGTGGAATCGAAGATCCAGTACATCAACGCGGCCGGGCAGCCGGTGATGAAGACCGACCTGACCGGCCTGTCGAAGTCCTCGTGGAACGCCACGCTGTTCTATGAAGGCGAGAAGTTCGCCGGGCGCATCTCGGCCACCAACCGCGATGACTACCTGACCCAGGCACCGGGCCAGGAAACCGGCTTCAATCTCGATGGCTACCATGGCATGACCGGCACCACGGTGTTCGATGCATCCATCCGCTACAAGATCAGCGACCAGCTGGAACTGAGCCTGGAAGGCATCAACCTGACCAACGAAGCGTCCGACGAGTGGGTGTACTCGCCGCTGACCGGTCGCCTGCCGCTGCAGTACACCGAGACCGGCCGCCAGTACCTGCTGGGGCTGCGCTACAAGTTCTGAGCAACGCCGACGGCGTGCCACCCGGCACGCCGTCGTTCGCCACGACCGCTGCTGCGCCGCAAGGTGCCGTCGCGGCGTGGCCTTGCTACGGTCCGGCGGCCCTCGCCGGCCGTCGCCCGTTGAAAGGAAACGCCTGATGCCGCACCGCTCGACCCTGTCCCGCTGCCTGTTGCTGGCGGTGGCCCTGGCTGCCGGCCCCGCGATGGCCGCCGCCGATGCGCCCACGCTGCTGTTCCATGTCGATGCCGGCAAAGGCCTTGAGGCCGTGGTGGCGCAGGGTGAGGCGGTGCCGAACTTCCGCGACAAGGTCGACATCGTCGACGACGGAGCGCGCGGCAAGGCCATCCAGTGGCAGGACGACGGCGTGCTGGCCTGGGATGCACCCGGCAACATCCTCGCCCAGCGTGGCACCCTCGCCTTCGACTGGCGCGCGCGCTACGCGGTGGGCGAAGCACCGTTCGTGATCTTCCGCGTCGGCTATGCCGACCACAGCAGCTGGGACATGGCCTGGCTGCGCATCGACTGGAATGGGCACGGGTTCGATGCGTTCGTCACCGATGCCAACCTCGCCCGCACGCGCGTGTCGTTCCGCATGGAGACCCCGCCACGTGCGGACCAGTGGCTGCACCTGGCCTTTGCCTGGGACGAAGACCAGGGCGTACGCCTGTTCGTCGATGGCCGCGAGGTGGCGCGTGTGCAGGCCAGCGGCGATTACGATGCCGCGCTGGACCAGCTCGGCCTGGCCGGACGGGTGATGGCGCCCTACCAAGTGCAGAGCCGCTACAACTTCCTGCGCGGCAGCGATTTCCAGCACATCCGCGTGTATGACCGCATGCTCGATGCTGCGGCCGTCAGTGCGCTCGCGCGCGGCAAGGCCCCCGAAAGCGCCGTTGCCAGCGCTGCCGATGACCGCGCCTGGCGCCATCGCTTCGGCTGGGAAGGCGCTCCGCCACCGCCATTGACCGCAGCCGGCACGCGCATCCGCAAGATCGAATTCGACGATGCCCGCGACCTCAAGGCGTGGATGTGGAAGGCCACCGACGGCATCGCCGAGACCACCTGGCCCGGTGTCTACAACCGCTCGCGCCTGCCCGGCCGCAACGACTACTTCCAGTTGCCGGACTGGAACACGTATGTGGAAAGCGGCCAGCATCTGGACCTGACCGTGCCGGCCGGCGAGACCGTCAACCGGGTGGAGATCCGCGGCGCGGCCTTCGGCACGCTGGCTCATGGCCGCGATGCCGCGCACGCCACCCAGGTGCTGGCCACGCGTCCGCAGGGTGTGGTGCGCAGCGTGGACGACATCCCGGCACAGACCGGTGGCGTGCTGCGCTTCAGCAACGTTGAACAGGAAACGCCGATCCAGGAGATCTGGGCGTATGGCGTGAGCGAAGGTGCCGAGCCCGACGGCACGGTCAAGCAGACCTATGTCATCGACAGCCAGGCACTGCCGGACTACACCAACCTGGACACACTGCGCCGCTACATCGAAGGCCGCTACCCGGCGGCCGAACGCAGCACGGTGATGGCGCTGCCCAAGGGGGCGGGCTCGCGCCGGCGTCCGGCCGATTCGTTGCCATTGAAGCCGAAGCCGATCGTCCACGTGCTGATTCCCTCCGGCGTGGGCGATGCGCCGGCCAACCAGCCGTTGATCCGCAGCTGGGCCTACAGCTGGGAGAACATGCACGACGGCCTGGATGGCGTGGCCATCGATATTCCCGCACTCGACCTGCCGGCCACGCACGATGGCCTGATCCCGCTGAACCTCCGCATCAAGGATCCGATCTGGCCGGCGCGCGACATGATCGATGTATCGGTCTCGGTGCAGCCGGGGCAGAAGCGCACGCTGTGGCTGGACCTGCGGGACCGCATCCTTACCGCCGACAGCCTGTGGCTGAGCATCGCCTCGGCTGCGCCCGGCTTCGACGCCAAGGCACTGGACGGTGCGCAGGTGCGGCTGGTGTTCAAGCCTCGCGCCGACGCGCTCAAGGAGCACGTGGCCGACCGCTTCAACCAGGTGCGCGACAACTGGGGTTTCCTGGTGGAGGAACACACCACCTCCAAGCGCCAGCGCCTGTACGCGCGCGTGTATGCGGACCTGAGCGATCTGCTGCGGGTCGATCCCGATCACGAGCTGGGCCGGCTGTACTGGAACTACATCAGCTACAACAGCCAGGGGCGACCGCCGTACACCGCGCCGGAGGTGCCCAAGGGCGTACCGGCGTGGGCCTTCCACCAGGTGCAGGACCTGGCGCAGGTGCGGCAGTTCGTCGACTGGTGGATCGATCAGCGGCAGGTGGCCTACGGTGATTTCGGTGGTGGCATCTCCGATGATTCCGACCTGACCCAGCAGTGGCCCGGCCTTGCCCTGATGGGCGTGCAGCCGGACCGCCTGAATGCCTCGCTGACCGCATTGTCCGATGCGGTGTACCGCAACGGTATGTTCAGCAATGGCCTGAGCACCATCGAGACCGACGAGCTGCATGCCTACGAGGAAGGCATCAACACCAACAGCGCGATGCTGTACCTCAACTGGGGCGATCCGCTGACCCTGGAACGGCTGATGGAAACGGTGAAGGCGTTCGACGAGCGCATCATCCTGCGCAACCCGCAGGGCCATGTGCTGTTCTCCAGCAACTGGTTCGGTGGCAACAAGGTCTACCGCGAACCCAACTGGCAGTGGCAGAAGCCGTACTCGTTCCCGGTGCTGCACCCGGCGTTCCTGCTGGGCCAGTACAACGCCGACCCGACCGGGCGCCGGCTGGTGATCGGCCTGGCCGATGGCTATCTGGCCCACGCCGGCACCGACGACAAGGGCCGCTTCACCCTGCCCAACGAGATCAACTGGGCGACGGGGGCGACCCGCGGCGGCGAACTCAACAACGGTTCCGGCAGCGGTGACACGATGCACACCTTCTGGGCGGCATGGCGCTGGACCGGTGATGCGAAGTACCTGCAGGCACTGGACTATCGCGTGCAGCGCGGCGGCCCCGGCGCGCTGGCCAACCTTGGCGAGAACTATGTAGAGGCACTTGGCCGGCAGCAGGACTGGTACCCGCTGCTGACCGCCGAGGCCGACGCCGGAAAGACCGGTTTCGCCAGCCTGATGGCATGGCAGGCCAGCGGCGACCGGACGTACATCGACGCGCTGCATGCTGAGGGCCTGCAGGCCAAGGCACAACGCGCGTACATGAACACCGAGGGCCATTGGTGGTCCGACCGGGTGGAAGCACCGAGCGAGTTCCTGCAGCGTGCGCGGCTGGGCGGCATCGCCCTGAAGCGCAACCAGAGCTGGCCCGGGCACACCGTGAGCTGGCGCTTCGATCGTGAGGGCGCCGCGGAACAGGTGGCACTGCTGGTGCATGCGCCCTCACGTGAGCGCTTCACGATCACCAGCCACAACCTCGGCGCGCGCGTGATCGCCGCCGACATGACCGGCTGGAACGTGGGCAGCGGGACCTGGCGCGTGCGCAGTGGCGTGGATGCCGATGGCGATGGCCGCATCGACGGTAGGCCGCGCGAGCGCACGGTGCAGCTGGAGACGAGTGCGTCGGTACCGATGCAGTTCCAGCCCGGTCGCACCGAGGTCTTCGAATTCGAGCGTGTGTCTGCGGGCACGCCGGTGGAAATGCGTCCGGACCTGGGCGTGGGCCGTGGCGATGTGCGGGTGGATGGGCGCCAGGTACACGTGACCGTGCACGGCCTTGGGCATGTGGCCAGCGGTGTGGGCGTGGCGATACTGGAAGATGCGCGGGGCCGCGAGATCGCACGCACCGAAGTGCCGGCGATGGCCGCACCGACCGATCTGCTGCCGAAGACGGCGGTGGTGTCGTTGCCGTTGCCGGCAGGGGATCGCCGTGACCTGCGCGTGCGTGTTGCGCTGGCCGACGGTGGAGAGGAAGTCACGCGGCTCAACAATGTGGTGGATGTGCCGCGGTGAATTCCGCGTTCCGCCGNGCNTGGCCCGGCGCTGCCGATGAATCGATTGGCCACACGCCCTGGTAGCGCCGGGCCACGCTCGGCGGAACGCAATCAGGACGCCTCGGTCTCCATCACCTTCACCCGGCGCTGGTACCAGCCGTCATCCAGCGGATCGAACACCGCGCTGCGCTCCATCACGCCTTGGTAGACGTGCACGGACACTGCCACGTCCTGGTCGCTGGCGTTGCGCAGCGTGTGGTACTCGTGCGGCGGAATCAGGCTGCCGGCGCTGCCACGGTGCCCGTACAGCGTGTCCTGCGCAGCGAAGCGGTGACGCTCGCCACGCTGTTCCAGCAGCGCGTAGGGGGTCACGATCAGCTCGCCCTCCCAGACGCCCTCCACGCACCACATCGCATCGTGGTCGTGCAGTGGCGTGCCCTGCCCCGGGCCCCAGCACATCGCGATCACGCTGTAGCCCAGCGTAGGGCTCCGGTACAGTTCACGGCGCGCGTAATGGCCATCCACGGGGCGACGTACGCAGGGCGGCAGCTCGATCAGCGGATCGACGATGGCGTCACGCAGCACCCGTTGCAGCGCACCGGTAATCGCCTGCGGATCGACCAGGCAGACGGCGGCATCAATCCCAGCAATCAAGCGCTCGCGGCCGGTGAATGGCGGTGGCGTGAACATCGCTTCCATGAACCGACTCTAGCCGAGGCGGGTTAACAGAATGTTTGCATCGCGGTGTCATCACTGCGTACCGCGCTGCAAGAACGGCACTTTTGCATAGAGCGCACGCTCGCCGGCGCGCGGATCGTCAACCACACGGCTGTGCCGATCGAACACCATCGTCTGCCGTTGTGGCACGCCATAGGGAGCCCATTGCGACATTCCCGCGTGATTGGGATCACCGGTACGCGCAAAGGCGATCAGCGCATCGCTCATCGTCGCTGCGAGTGCCCGGGCTTCTTCACCACCGCCGGTACGCGCGCCCGGCAGGCCGGCGTTGTCGAACACCAGCGGAATATCCAGCGTGTGGAAGGCACGCAGGCGTCCGTCTTCCACCGGAGATGGCCAATCGAGCTGGTAGGCCCAGGTGGGTGCGGCCCCGGTTGTCTGCCGAGCCCGTGCTTCCAGTTCCTCCACCGCACCGCGCCACGAGCGGCCGGCGGTGGTGGCCGCGAAGAACACCTCTGAGGGCGTGTAGTGCGGATACAGGCGTCGATACTCTGCGATCACCACCGAGGGCAGCAGATCGACGAACTGCTGCTTCTCCAGCTGCGCCGGCAGATCCTCCCAGGTCAGTGTGAAGTTGGCCGGGTCGTTGCCAAGGAACGCGCGCGTCTCATCACGGGTGTTGCCGATCACCATCGGAATCGACGCGGACTGCGCCGGTGCCTGTGGCCAGAACGGGTGCACCGGCAGCACCACCTCGTCCAGTACCGGGCCGAAGTACAGCGCGCTGCTTTCCACCCGCGAGGGATCGCGTGCGCGGGTGGCGGCCAGCAGCTCGGTCGCCGGCAGGCGCAGCAACGCCTGCAGGTCGCGCGCGGCCACGGCTTCCATCGCAATCGAAGCCCGTTGCGCCGCCGCACGCGGGCCGGCGGCGGTCACCTGCTGCCCGCTCATCGTCCACGCGCGCTGGAACAGGCCTTTCGCTGCGGGCATCGCCATCAGCGTGGCGATCTTGGCGCCGCCGCCGGATTGCCCGAACACGGTGATGTTGCCGGCGTCGCCGCCGAACACCGCTGCATGCTCGCGCACCCACTGCAGCGCCTGCACCAGGTCGAGCTGGCCGACGTTGCCGGAGGCTGCATAGCGCGGATCGCCGAGCGCGCCCAGGTACAGGTAGCCGAAGGTGTTCAGGCGATGATTGACGGTGACCACCACCACGTCGCCGCGTCGGCACAGCGCGCTGCCGTCGTACAGCGGATCGCTGCCGGAGCCGTTGTTGAAACCACCGCCATGGATGTATACCAGGATCGGCCGCTTGCCGCCGTCGCCCAGTGCCGGCGTCCAGACGTTGAGGAACAGGCAATCTTCGCTGCCCGGCCCGTCCGCTCCGCTCTGTGGCGCAGATGCGGCGTATTCCAGGGCGTCGGCGATACCCCGCCAGCCCGTCTCGCGCCGTGGCGGCTGGAAACGGTAGGCGGAGGTGTCAGCGCCATAACGCAGACCACGGAACACGTGCACACCGTGCTCGCGCTGGCCACGCACGCGGCCGCCACGCAGGCGTGCCATCACCTGTGTGTCATCACGTGGCCCAGGCACCGCGGCGGCAGGAAGCGCTGCGAGGGTGGCCGTGGCCAGCGCCCAGCGTGCACTGTCGCGCAGGAAACGGCGGCGCTGCAGGTTGGTCTCCGCTTCGCTCATCGTGCCGCCTCCGTCGCCTGCAGCCAACGTTGTGCCAGCAGCGGCCACACCGCCAGTGTTGAATCAGGCGGCATGCGCATGCCGAAGCCATGGCCGCCATGGGCGAACAGGTGCAGCTCGTGTTCGACACCCGCCTTGGCCAGTGCCTGCGCCATCACCTCGCTGTTGTGCACGTTGACCACCCGATCGTCGTTGGCATGGATCAGCAGCGTCGGCGGCATGTCTGCGCGGACGTGCTGCTGCATCGAATACTGCACAGCCAGCGTCGCATCGGGCTGCTCGCCCAGCAGGCGTCCGCGCGAGCCGCTGTGTGCATGCGCGCCCATGTCGATCACCGGATATACCAGCACCGCGCGTGCGGGACGCGCGCTGAGGCGATCGATGGCATCGCGTGGCGGGTAGACCGGCGCATCGAAGCCGGTGGCCAGCCGTGCGGCCACATGACCGCCGGCGGAGAAGCCCATCACCGACACGTTGTCGGCATCCAGCCTGCGCCGTGTGGCCTGGTCGCGCACCACGCGCAGTGCGCGCTGCGCGTCGGCCAGTGCCGCCTGGCGGTCGCGGCCGGCCTGCGGCAGGCGGTAGCGCAGCACGAACAGGGTGTAGCCGGCACGGTCCACCCACTCCGGCACCAGCGCGCTGTCCTCCTTGTCGATCACCACGCGCTGGTAGCCGCCACCGGGAATCACCAGCAGCGCGCGGCCGTTGGCACGGGCGGGCGTGTGCACCAGCAGGTAGGGTGCATCGACCTGGTCGATGAAGCGATCGGGGTGGGCTGGATCATCGCTGCGCTCGACCACGCGCGCCGGCCGCGCCGTGCCCGTTTCACCGGGGACCTGCCCCGCCGGCCACAGCGGCAGCTGCTCGCCAGCAAGCTCCCGGCCCAGGTCTTCGCCTGCGCGCAACGGCACATCGGCCGCGGATGCGGGGAGGGTCAGCAGCAGGCCTGACAGCAACAACAGCACACGGGAAAAACGCATGGTGGAAAGGGCTCCAACGGGGAGACAACAGAGTGGCCGAGCTCACCGGCAAGCGCTCGTGATGCGCTGCGGCTTGCACGATGACACCGGTTTACCATATACACCTCCTGCAGACGCTGTCGATGGGCAGTGCAACAACGCCAGAGGGAGACCGTTCTTGAGCAACGAACACGGCATACATGGGCAGACGCCGGCGCCGGACGATGCGGCCGCGATCGCCCACGCTTTCACCACCGCGCGCCGCGGCGGCCAGTCCCTGCCCGGCTTCCCGGGCCTTGTCCCGCCTGACCTGGTGGCTGCCTACCAGGTGCAGGATCTGGCCATTGCCAGCTGGGATGACCGGGTGGTGGGCTGGAAGGTCGGCTACATCGCCGCCGAGCGCCGCGATGCGTCCGGGGACGACCGCCTGCTGGGCCCGGTTTTCTCGCGTCAGTTGAAAAATGCTACCGGTGGAACAGTAGACATTCCGGTGTTCGTCGGCGGCTTCGGCGCGGTCGAGGCGGAGTACGTGCTGGAGCTGTTGGAGGACGCTCCGGCAGCACAGCTGCACTGGACCCCCGAGCAGGCTGAAGCGCTGCCGGCGCGCCTGTACATCGGCGTGGAAGTGGCCAGCAGCCCGCTGGCAACGATCAACGAACTCGGCCCGCGCGTGGTGGTGTCCGACTTCGGCAACAACAACGGCCTGGTGCTGGGGCCGGAGATCGCCGATTGGACCGCCCGCGACGAAACCGACCTGCGCGCCGAAACCCTGATCGAGGGCGAGGTGGTCGGCACGGGTGGTGCCACCCGGCTGCCCGGCGGCCTGCGCGCGGCATATGCGTTCGCGTTGTCCCGTTCGGCGCTGCGCGGCCGGCCGTTGCGACGGGGCGACCTGATCGCCACCGGCAACGCCACCGGCATCCATGACATCACCGTGGGGCAGACGGCGCTGGTGCGGTTTGCCGGCTTCGGCGAAATTGCCTGCAGGGCCGTGCCGGCCGGGTAACCGCCGCACGATCCGGTGAACACGCGCGGGAGGGCGCAGATGATCACACGACGACATTTCCTGGCCGGCGGCGCTGCTGCGCTGGCCACCCCGATGCTCGCGGCCTGTGGCCGCGGGCCTGCCGATGCCATCGACGGCGGCCAGCTGCTGACGGCCACCGACGTGCACGTGGCCGACTACCCCACCGTGACCGCGGTGAAGTGGATCGGCGAAACCCTGCAGCGCGAAAGCAACGGTCGCCTGCGCCTGCGGCAATACCATTCCGGCCAGCTCGGTCGCGAATCGGAAGCGATCGACATGGCCCGTTTCGGTGCCATCGACATCACCCGCGTGTATGCCGGTGCACTGAACAACGCCTTCCCGCTCACCCAGGCGCTGTGCCTGCCGTACGTGTTCGAGTCGGTGGCGCACCAGCGCGCCGCACTGGATGGCGGCATTGCCGATGCGGTGCTGCGTGGTTTCGAGAGCCGCGACCTGGTCGGCCTGGCCATCTATGATTCCGGCGCGCGCTGCTTCTACAACACCAAGCATCCGATCGTGCAGCCCGGTGATCTGCACGGGCTGAAACTGCGCGTGGCGTCCTCGGACATCTTCATCCAGCTGATGCGCCTGCTCGGCGCCAACCCGACGCCGATGTCGCTGGGCGATACGTTCTCCGGCATGGAGACGCACATGATCGATGGCGCCGAGAACAACATGCGCAGCTTCCACTCCAGCCGCCACTTCGAGGCCGCGCACTACTGGTCGCAGAGCGATCACTCATATGCGCCTGACGTGCTGTTGATGTCGCGCGCCAGTTTCGAGCGCCTGCAGCCGGCCGACCGCCAGCTGCTGCTGGAGACCGCGCGCGCCTCGGTGAAGGTGATGCGCGAGCAATGGGATGCGTCCGAAGATGCCGCGCGCCGCGCGGTGCTGGCCTCGGGCGTGAAAGCCAACGAGGTGGACCTGCCCGCCTTCCGCGCCGCCGCCCAGCCGCTGCTGCAGCAGTACCTGCAGCAACCCGAACTGGCTGCGCTGGTCGCCCGCATCCGTGCCGCCTGAGGACACTGCCATGACCGAGACGACGATTTCCACCGGACCCGGCCCCGGCCAACGCCTGCTGGACCGCATCGCCGACATCGCCATCCATGTCGCCGTGGCCGCGCTGCTGGGGCTGGTGGTGGTGCAGGGCTGGCAGGTGTTCGCCCGCTACGTGATCAACGATTCGCCCAGCTGGACCGAGCCGGTGACCCTGCTGCTGCTGGCCACCGCCATGAGCCTGGGCGCGGCCTGCGGCGTGCACACCAATCGCCACTTCGGCTTCTTCCTGCTGCACGCCTACATGGGGGCCGGCCTGCGCCGGGTGGTGGATGTGTTCACCCAGCTGGTGGTGGCCGTGCTGGGCGGCTTCATCGCGTTCTGGTCGGCCGACCTGCTGCTCGATGGAATGGACATCAAGACCGCAGGCGCCAACCTGCCGCAGAGCATCAACTACCTGCCGCTGGCCGTGGGCGGTGCGCTGATGCTGTTGTTCGCGCTGAACCGTGCGTGGAAAGCGCTGCATGCCGCGGCAGCCGACGCCGACGACGCTGAAGGAGATCGTTGATCCATGGGCATCACCATCCTGTTCTCTGTTTTTGCCGCGCTGCTGCTGTTGGGCGTGCCGGTGGCCTACGCGCTGGCCGCCGCCGCGCTGGCCACCCTGCTCTACCTGGACATTCCCAGCATCGTGCTGGTCCAGCAGATCTCCGCAGGTACCGGTTCGGCCTCGTTGATTGCCATTCCACTGTTCATCTTCGCTGGCGAGATCATGATGCGCGGCGGCATCTCCGAACGCCTGATCGCCCTGGCGTCATCGCTGGTCGGGCGCATGCGCGGCGGCCTGGGCCAGGTCTCGATCCTGTCCTCGCTGTTCTTCGGCGGTGTATCCGGCTCGGCCATCGCCGATGTGTCGGCGGTGGGCGGCACGATGATTCCGCAGATGGTCAAGCGCGGCTACGACCGCGATTTCGCGGTCAACGTCAGCATCACCGCTGCGTTGGTGGCGCTGCTGGTGCCGCCGTCGCACAACCTGATCCTGTTCTCGGCCGCCGCCGGTGGTGGCCTGTCGATCGCCGACCTGTTCGCCGCCGGCATCGTGCCGGCGCTGCTGATGACCCTGGCGTTGATGATCACCGGCTACGTGGTCGCGCGTCGCCGTGGTTATGGCGTGGAAGTGTTCCCGGGCTGGCGTGCGGTGCTGCTGCGCATCGTCTCCGCCCTGCCCGGCCTGGGCCTGGTGGCGCTGATCTTCGTGGGTATCCGCGCCGGTATCTTCACTGCGGTGGAAAGCGCGGCCATCGCCGTGGTCTACGCCCTGCTGGTCACCACCGTGCTGTACCGGCAGCTGCGCTGGCGCGAGTTCTTCGACACCGTCATCCATGCCGCGCGCAGCACCGGCGTGATCCTGTTCGTGATCGCCACCGCGGCGGTGTTCGGCTGGCTGCTGGCCTACCTGCAGGTGCCTGCGGCGGCGGTGGACTTCCTGCAGTCGTTCGCGCACAGCCAGTTCATGGTGCTGCTGATGATCGTGGTGATGCTGCTGCTGCTGGGCACCTTCATGGACCTGGCACCGATGATCCTGATCTGCACGCCGATCTTCCTGCCGGTGGCCAAGGCCTATGGCATCGATCCGATCCACTTCGGCCTGGTGCTGGTGCTGACCGGTGGCCTCGGCCTGGTCACACCGCCGGTGGGCTCGGTGCTGTTCATCGGTACCGCCATCGGCAAGATCAGCGTCGGCCAGAGCATGCGCACGATCTGGCCGTTCTGGTTCGCTGCGCTGGGCGTGCTGCTGATCGTCACCTTCTTCCCGTCGCTGTCGCTGTGGCTGCCCGCCGCGCTGCGCGCCTGATGAGCCGAGGCAATCACATGACACCGACGCTGCACCGCACTGCTGCATCCGCCCTGCTCGGCCTGCTGCTGGCGGCGTTGCCTGCCCTGGCTGCCGACCCCACGCCCGCGCAGTGGAAGCGCGGCATCGAGCACCAGCGCCAGGGCGACCTTGGCAACGGTACCTTCCTCAACCCGGTGCTGGCCGGTGACAGGCCCGATCCGTCGGTGCTGAAGGACGGCGAGGATTACTACCTCACCCTGTCTTCGTTCGACGCCTACCCGGGCCTGCCGATCTGGCACTCGCGCGACCTGGTCAACTGGCAGCCGCTCGGCCATGCGATCACGCAGAATGTAGGTGCGATCTGGGCGCCGGACATCGTCAAGCACCAGGGCCGCTACTTCATCTACTTCCCGGCGCGCACCGGTGAGCGCCGCAGCAACTTCGTTGTCTGGGCCGATGACATCAAGGGCCCGTGGAGTGCGCCGATCGACATCGGCCTGGGCGGCTACATCGACCCCGGCCACGCGGTTGGCGAGGACGGCAAGCGCTACCTGTTCCTCAGCGGCGGCGACTACGTGCAGCTGGCCGATGACGGCCTGAGCGTGGTGGGTACGCCCAAGCATGTGTACGACGGCTGGCGCTACCCGGAAAGCTGGGACGTGGAGGCCTACGCGCAGGAAGGCCCGAAGATCCACTTCCGCGATGGCTGGTACTACATGACCACTGCGGTGGGCGGCACCGCCGGCCCGCCGACCGGGCACATGGTGATCACCGCGCGCTCGCGCTCGATCCACGGCCCGTGGGTGAACGCGCCGAACAACCCGATCATGCGCACCCGGTCGGCCGCTGAACCATGGTGGTCGCGTGGCCACGCCACGGTGATCGAAGGCACCGACGGCCGCTGGTGGATGATGTACCACGGCTACGAGAACGGCTTCTGGACGCTGGGCCGGCAGGCGCTGCTGGAACCCATCGAATGGACCGCCGATGGCTGGTTCGTGGCCAAGGGCGGCGATCTCGGGCGGCCGCTGCGCAAGCCATCGGGCAGCGCGCTGGCACCGCACGGCATGGCCCTGTCGGATGCTTTCAGCGGCCGTACGCTGGGCCCGCAGTGGGCGTTCTTCAACCCGGCGCTGGATGAATACCGGCGCCTGCGCTTCAGCGGTGATGGCCTGGTACTGCAGGGCAAGGGCAGCACGCCGCGCGACGCCTCGCCGCTGACGACCATTGCCGGGGATCCGGCCTACCAGTTCGAGGTGCAGATGGAAATCGCCCCCGGCGCGGTGGGCGGTGCCCTGCTGTTCTACAGCGACCGCCTGTATGTGGGCGTGGGCAGCAACGGCGAGCAGTTCGTCATGCACCGCTACGGCGAGGAGCGCCCCACCCGGCTGGCGGCCAGCGCCAAGGGCGGCCGGCTCTGGCTGCGGGTGACCAACAACCGCCACATCGTCACCATCCATTCCAGTACCGATGGCCAGACCTGGCAGAAGTATCCGGTTCAGATGGAAGTGTCCGGTTACCATCACAATGTGGCCGGCAAGTTCCTGGCACTGAAACCGGCCCTGTATGCGGCCGGCAACGGTGCGGTAACCTTCCGCAGCTTCCGCTATCGCGCGCTGGACTGAGCGCGCGCTGGAATCCCCAGGCTTATCGGGTTCACTACATGTCAGTGCGCAACAAGAACGATGCCGCTACGCCGGCATTGGCAAAGGGCAAGGCAGCCACGATCAACGACATCGCGCGACTGTCGGGTGTATCCAAGAAAACGGTTTCAAGGATCATCAACAACTCGCCGCTGGTGCGCAAGGACACGCGCGACAAGGTGGAAGCGTTGATGCGCGAAGTCGGCTACAGCCCCGACCCGCTGGCCCGTGGCCTGGCCTTCCGCCGCTCGTTCCTGATCGGCATGGTCTACGACAACCCCACCGCGCAGTACATCGTGGACATGCAGTACGGCGCGCTGGATGCGCTGCGTGGCTCCAGCTTCGAACTGGTAGTGCACCCCTGCGACAGCCGCAGCCCGGGCTACATCGATGGCGTGCGCCGCTTCGCCCAGCAGCAGAAGCTGCATGGGGTGATCCTGGTGCCGCGTGCGTCCGAAGACCAGGCGCTGGCGGACATGCTGGACGAGATCGGCTGCCGCTTCACCCGGGTGGCTGCGCTGCCGCTGGATGAGACCTCGCAGATGGTGGTCACCCACGACCGCGACGGTGCCGCCGAAGCGGCCGATTACCTGCTTTCGCTGGGCCACCGTGACATCGCCCTGGTGACCGGCCCCAGTGCATACCGCTCGGCGCACGAACGCACTGCCGGCTTCATCGAGGCGCTGTCGCAGCGTGGCATCGAGCTGCCGAAGGATCGCATCATCGAGGCCGGCTACACCTTCGAATCGGGTGTGGCCGCCGCCGAGAAGCTGCTGCTGGGCAAGCGCCGGCCCACCGCCATCTTCACCGGCAACGATGAAATGGCCGCCGGTATCTACAAGGTCGCGCTGCGTGCGGGCATCAACATTCCGCGCCAGCTGTCGATCGTCGGCTACGACGACAGCCCGCTGGCCTCGCGCCTGTGGCCTTCGCTGACCTCGGTGCGGCGGCATACCCGCGACACCGGCCGCACCGCTGCGGCCATGCTGATCCAGCCCGAAGGCCAGCCTGCGCTGCAGATCGCCAGCGTGCGCCCGCACCTGATCGTGCGCGATTCCTGCCAACCGCCCGAGGACTGATTCCGCAGGAATCAGTCCTGTAGGTCACGACCGTTGGTCGTGACACCTTTCACGTTCCCCCACCCTGCCGATGCCGTCCGCCCCGCATCGTGCAGCGCAAAATGACACCGGTTTCCTGTCTGGCTAGAATCGACCGTGAACCGTGCCGGGGCCGAACCATCGGCCCGCCCCCTGCTCTGGAGAAGCCATGTACTGCAAGACCCATTACGCCACCCATCCCGACGCCATCAAGGGCGCCAGCAACGATCAGCTGCGCGAGCTGTACCTGCTCGATGGCCTGTTCAACGCCGATGCGGTGACCCTGAAGTACACCCACTACGAGCGCTTCGTGCTGGGCGGTGCGGCGCCGGTCAACGGCCCGCTGTCGCTGCCGGCGCAGACCGAACCGGCGTCGGCCGCTGGCCATCCGTTCCTGGAGCGTCGCGAGCTGGGCATCATCAACGTCGGCAGCGGCACCGGTACGGTCACCGTCGATGGCACCGTGTACACGCTGGGGCCGAAGGATGGTCTGTACGTGGCGATGGGCAGCAAGGACGTCGTCTTCGCATCGCAGGACGCTGCCAACCCGGCGCAGTTCTACCTGGCCTCGACCCCGGCGCATGCGCGCTTTGAAACCAAGCAGTTGTCGATCAAGGACGCGGTGGCACTGGATCGCGGCGCGCTGGAAACCAGCAACGAGCGCACCATCTACCAGTACATCGTGCCGGCCACCTGCCAGTCCTCGCAGCTGCTGCTGGGCCTGACCGTGCTCAAGCCGGGCAGCGTCTGGAACACCATGCCGCCGCACCTGCACGACCGCCGCAGCGAGGTCTATTTCTACTTCGACCTGGGCGACAGCGACCGCGTCTACCACTTCATGGGCGAGCCGGACGCACAGCGCCACATCGTCATACAGAACAACGAAGCGGTGGTGTCGCCGCCGTGGTCGATCCACATGGGCGCCGGCACCAGCAACTACGCCTTCATCTGGGCGATGGGTGGTGAGAACCTGGATTACACCGACATGCACGTGCTGGACATCTGCCAGCTCAAGTAAGCGCCGGGCGGCCATCGCGCACGCCGTGCCGGTGGCCACCTGCCCCGCATCACGCACGCCTCTACCAAGGAACGCATACGCAATGACCAATCCCTTCAGCCTGGAAGGAAAAGTCGCTCTGGTAACCGGTGGCAATACCGGCCTGGGCCAGGGCATCGCGGTGGCGCTGGCTGCCGCAGGCGCCGATGTCGCCGTGGCCGGCATCGCCCCGCCCACCGAAACCATCGAGAAGATCACCGCACTGGGCCGCCGCTGCCTGGCGGTGGAAGCCAACCTGATCAGCATCGAGCCGGTCGAGCGCGTGGTGCGCGAAACCCTTGAGGGCCTGGGCAGGCTGGACATCCTGGTCAACAACGCCGGCCTGATCCGCCGCGCCGACGCGGTGGATTTCAGCGAGCAGGACTGGGACGACGTGATGAACGTCAACATCAAGTCGGCGTTCTTCATCTCGCAGGCCGCCGGCCGCCATTTCATCGCCCAGGGCAGCGGCAAGATCATCAACATCGCCTCGATGCTGTCGTTCCAGGGCGGCATCCGCGTACCGTCGTACACCGCCAGCAAGAGCGGCATCGCCGGCATCACCCGCCTGCTGGCCAACGAGTGGGCGGGCAAGGGCGTGAACATCAACGCGATCGCGCCGGGCTACATGGCCACCGACAACACCGCCGCGCTGCGCGCTGACCAGGACCGCAACAAGGCGATCCTCGAGCGCATTCCGGCCGGCCGTTGGGGTACGCCGGAAGACCTGGCCGGCGCGGCAGTGTTCCTGGCCTCGTCGGCGTCGGATTACATCAACGGTGCGGTGCTGCCGGTCGATGGTGGCTGGCTGGCGCGGTAATGCCTGGTTTTCGGTAGTGCCGGCCACCGGCCGGCATTTCCACCGACGCTCAACGCATCCATGAAGTTGCCGGCCAGCGGCCGNCACTACCAGGGCCCGGCCATGCGGAAACTGTTGTTGCTGTTGCTGTTGTCGAGCGCCGCCGCGCAGGCGGCGCCAGTGCGGTTGTTCATTGCCGGTGACTCCACTGCGGCCGAATACGGGCCCGAGCGTGCGCCGCAGGCGGGGTGGGGCCAGGCGCTGCAGAGCTACCTGGATCCGGCGCGCTTCGAAGTGCGGAACCACGCCAAGGGTGGGCGCAGCACGCGCAGCTTCATCGACGAAGGGCGGCTGGATGCGATTGGCCGCGAGCTGCGTCGCGGCGACGTGCTGCTGATCCAGTTCGGCCACAATGATGCCAAGTTCGAAGACCGCACGCGCTACACCGATCCGGACAGTGACTACCCGCGGATGCTGATGCGCTATGTGCAGGTGGCGCGTGACAAGGGTGCCACGCCGGTGCTGGTCACGCCGGTGGCACGGCTGCTGTACGACTTTGGTTCACTGCTGGATACGCACGCGCGTTACACGTTGGCGATGCAGCAGCTGGCCACACGCGAGCACGTTGCACTGATCGACCTCAACGACCGCAGCATGCGCTGGATCCGCGCGCTGGGCGAGCAGGGTGCACGCCCGTACTTCCTGTTCGTGCCCGAGCAGAAGAAGGCCGACGGCACCCATTTCAGCGTGGCCGGTGCGAATGCCGTGGCGTGCCTGGTGCTGCGCGAGGCGGTGCAGGTTCTGCCGGCGCTGCAGCCTGCACTGGTGCGCGATATCGACTGCGATGTAATGGGGGTGGGGCAGGGCGGCGATCCTGCGCGTGCCTCGCAGGTACTGCACGAAGACACGCTGGCGCGCGCACAGCCGGGCCCGCATGGCGGCGCCGGGCCGACCACGGCGTACCCGTTCTTCGCCGATGCTCAGGGTCTGCCGTTCGTGCTGCGCAAGCGCGTGCTGCACAAGGGTGCGGGCATCGGCCTGCATCCGCAGCACAAGGATGAGATCTACTACATCGTGAGCGGGCAGGGCAGCTATGTGCTGGATGGAAAACAGCACGATGTGCGTGCGGGGCATGCGTTGCTGACGCGCAAGGGCAGCAGCCATGCGCTGCAGCAGGTGGGTGATGAGGATCTGGTGGTGCTGCTGGCGTATCCGCGGTAGCTGAAACGCAGCCGAGCGTGCGCTCGGCTCTACAACGGCTCCGGGCCGAAATGCTTCAAGCCCAGTCGTGCCAGATCTTCCGGGCGGGCGTAATAGTCGCCCTCGAATGCCTCCAGCGCCTGCTGCTCGTCTTCGCTCATCGCGCCGTACAGATCGGTCAGTTCCTTGATCGCCGGGTCGTCTTCCAGCCGGTCCAGCAGACCGCGCATGCCGGCCAGGATCGCGTGCGTCTGCACTGCCCCCATCGCCTGCAATGCACGCAGTGCCAGCTGGCAGGTCGGGTCGCCCCAGTTGCACAGGAACTGCATGAAGCCGCCGTTGTTGATGTCCGCTTCCATCCGCCACAGCGCCACCAGCTGCTGGTCTTCATCGGACAGCGCATCGAGCGACCACGCGGCGGCCTTCAGGCGCGCCAGCGCGGCTTCATAGCGGTCATCCCACACCTGGTTCGGAACATCGACCACGCCGCGTCCCTGCGCCGGTAGCAGCGCGGGCCAGTTCACGCCCAGCCCATCGGGCGTGAGTACCCACTGCGCGCGCTGTTCAGCCGTGGCCTCGAACAGCGCAGGCGCCCAGCTTAACGGCTGCCGGGTGCGGCGGCCGTCGGCCAGGGTCAACAGGATGAAGTCGTCATCGAAGCTGATGTCGATGACACGCAGGGAAGCGAAAGCGTCGGTCATGCGAGTCAGGATAGCGGACCCGCCTGTGGCTCACACGTCGCCGCCGTCCGCCCAACCTTCGCCCGTGCCGGCCTGGAACACGCGGTCGTCGGCCTGCACGTCGCCCGCCGGCAGGTGCGCTTGGTCGGCCAGCGCGGCATAGATCGGGGTGAAGTCCGGCGACGTCGCCTGCATCAGCTGCTCGAAGCTGTCGATGACGAAATAGGTCTTCTGGAAGGTGTCGATGCGGTAGCGCGTGCGCATGATCCGCTGCAGGTCGAAACCGATGCGGTTCGGTGCGGCCGACTCCAGCGAGTACAGCGATTCGCCCTTCGAGGAGACGATGCCGGCACCGTAGATGCGCATGCCTTCGGGCGTGTCGATCAGGCCGAACTCCACCGTGTACCAGTACAGGCGGGTCAGGTTCTGCAGCGCCTCCGGGCCGATCGCATGTGCTTTGACGCCGCCGCGGCCGTAGGCCTCCATGTAGTTGGCGAACACCGGGTTCATCAGCAGTGGCACGTGGCCGAACAGGTCGTGGAACAGGTCCGGTTCGGCGATGTAGTCGATCTGGTCGGGGCGGCGGATCCACCACGTCACCGGGAAGCGGCGGTTGGCCAGGTGGTCGAAGAAATCCAGTTCCGGCAGCAGGCCTTCCACGCCGACCAGGGTCCAGCCGGTGGCCGCGCCCAGCACTTCATTGAGCTGGTCGAAGCGCGGGATCATGTGCGCGCTCATGCCCATCTCGTCCTGCGCATCCAGGAACTCCTGGCAGGCGCGGCCGACCAGCAGTTCGCGCTGACGCTGGTACAGCGTGCTCCAGGTGGCGTGGTCGTCGGCGGTATAGGTGTCCCACGGCTGCTCGACGAGCGCGGTGGTGTACACCGGCACGTAGCCCTTGTCGGTCTGCTGGTGTTCGACGCGGCGGGGCTGGGCGAGGTCCATGGAAGACTCCTTGACGGGATACCCACGATGCTAGGGCAGGGGGCGCGCAACAGGGTTGCAAAAGTTGCGCGGATTGACCTTGTTGGCGCAATATCCTTGCGTACTCACCATGTTGCGGGGCAACAATGGCCGGAGAAGTCCAGTTCGATCGCACGGATATACGTCTGCTGGCTGAAATCCAGCGTGATGGTCGCGCCACCAACGCGGAGCTGGCGACGCGGGTGAACCTGTCGCCGTCGGCCTGCCTGCGCCGCCTGCAGCGGCTGGAAAGCGAAGGGGTGATCGTCGGCTATGGCGCGCGCCTGGAGCCCCGCCGGCTCGGCCTGGGGCTGCAGGCGTTCGTGCGCGTGCAGCTGGAAAAGCATGACCAGGCCGCGATCGGGCACTTCGTCGACAGCGTGCAGGCCTGGGATGAAGTGGTGGCCTGCCACGCCCTGACCGGCGACATGGACTATCTGCTGCACGTGTATGTGCGCGATCTGGAGCACTTCTCGCGTTTCCTGCTGGACAGGCTGCTCAACGCCGGTGGCGTGGCCGATGCCAATTCCAGCTTCGTGCTGCGCACGGTGAAGGGTTTCCAGGCATTGCCGTTGTCGCAGCTGGAATGAACCGGCGGCCGCGGTGATGTTTGACGGCGCGCGCGCGCTGGCCGAGCATCGTGGCCCGCGGCGGCCGTGCACACGCAGGCCGCGCAGTGATTCCCTCTGGCTCCGGCATGTCTGATACCCCATCCCCGACGTCTTCCCCGTTGTTCCTTCCGCTGCGCGAGCAGAGCCTGCTGCGGCACCTGAGCGACGGCACGCCGCCGGACACACCGCTGGAGCAGGCCGGCCTGCTGGTGGCCATGCTGTGCCGCCGGCAGAGGCCACCAGCCACCCAGCTGCAGCGGTTGCTGCACGACGCCTGTGCGCTGTTCGCCGCCGATGATGGCTCTGTTGCGCAGGCGCAGCTGGCGGCCAGCGCCGGACAGGACGCGCGGGCGCTGGAGGCGTGGCTGGGCGTGCTGGCCGCGCAGGACGTGCTGCTGGCACCGGACGAGGTGATGGAGGCGGTGCTGGCTGCATCGCCGGATGCCTATCCCGGCGCGGACTTCCAGACGGCGTGCAGGATCACCCTGGAAGAGCACACGATCCACTTTCCGGCGACATCGCTGGCCGAAGGCGATGACGAAGGCACCTGTGATGACGAACAGACAACGCATGCGACCCAGCACAACGGCCTGTTCACTTCCGAACAGGCACGCGTGCTGCGTGCGATCGCGGCCAATCCCGATGAATTGATCGACCTGCAGGCCTATGCCGGCACCGGCAAGGGCCATCTGGTGCTGGCGCTGCTGCAGGCTCGCCCGGGCCGTTACACCTATGTGGCGCCCACGCGTGGCCAGGTCGAGGCATTCCGCGCGCGGCTGCCGGCCGACGCCGGCACGCGCCTGCTGACCCAGATCGAGTTCGCCAACGCGATCGCCCGCCATGCCGCTGCCAACGGCCTGACCGGTGGCTTCGTGCCGACCTACCGGCAGAGCACGCTGACCCTGCGCGAGGCGGCCGCCCGCCTCGGCCTGCCGGCCATCGGTACGCGCCGGCCGGACCAGGTCCTGATGATCGCCCTGGACGCCATCAACCGGTGGTGCGCGTCGTCAGCGCCGAACCTGCAGGCCTGGCACTTCCAGCGCTCGCTGGGCGCAGCGCAGCTGGAAGCCACGCCGTTCATCGCGGCCGCGGAGTTCGTCTGGCGCTGCATGTTCGATCCGGTGGTGCAGAAGGGCGGCTGCCTGCGCCTGGATGCCGGACACATCGGCAAATGGCTGGCCCTGCGTGCCGTGCCGCTGCCGGTGTCGCTGGGCATGGTGCTGGTCGATGAGGCGCACGATCTCAGCCCTGCATGGAAACAGCTGCTGGCCACCCACGCGCCCGGCGTGGTCAGCCTGGGCGATCCGCATCAACGGCTGAGCGGACGCGTACAGCGCTGGTCATCGGCGAAAACGCTGGAGATGCACCAGTCGGTGCGGCAGGGGCGGCAGGTCGATGCGCTGGTCAACCAGTCACTGGCGTTGGACGATCTCGGTGAGCCGGCGCCTTTCGTGGGCGCCAGCGACCGCGCCACGGGCCTGCGCCGCTATGACGACTGGTCGGCGGTGCCCAGCACCGGCGCCCGCTTGTACGGCAGCCTGTGGCGGATGCTGCTGGAAGCCAACGCGCTGGTTGCGCGCGGCGCGCGCGTGCATCTGCATCCTGCGTCGCGGCAGGCGCTGTTGAAAGAAGTGGACGGTCCGATCGACGCCTGGCGCAGCGCCGCCGCTGGCGGCCCCGGACAACGCTGGGAAAGCTTCGTGCAGGTCTGTGCCAAGCGTGGACAGGCGGACATCCCCGCGCTGTTTGCCGGTGGCTTCGATGCTGCGGCGCTGCAGCGCCTGCTCGGGCAACTGGTCGATGCGGACGAGGCTAGTGTCGTGCTGTGCCTGGCCCAGCACGCCAAGAACCTGCAGTTCGCCACCGTGTCCATGGCGCCGTGCTGCTTCGACAGCGGCCATGATGCGCGCGCGCTGCACAGCCCGGTGCGCGCGGCCTATGTGGCGATCACCCGTGCCCAGCAGCAGCTGTGGCTGCCGGGGGACGCGATGGAGCAGTTGCAGCTGAGCGCACAGCGGCATGACCGGGCGGTGGATGAGCGGCGCCGGCAGCGACGCCTGGCCAGTGGCTACCCACCACCGCGGCGCTGACCGCGGCGGCCGTTCAAGCGCCGCGCGTCAGCACTTTTCCTTGCGGCCCATCAGCTTGCCCAGGCGCGAAGGCTCGTCGCACTTGGGCGCCGCCACCGGTGCCGGTGCCAATGCGGCGGCGCGGGCCTTCTGCAGCTGCTGGATCTTGGCGCGGATCTGCGGCATCGCCGCCATCGCGGCCTTCTCGCCTTCCAGGATGGCCGTGCCACGCTGGCTGAAATCGGCAGCACCGATGTCCAGCACCTTCGGCCGGATCACGATGTCGGCGCGCGCCAGTTCCTGCTCACCCAAGCGCTGGCCCATGATCGAGATCGACTGGTTGACGATGCCGAGCATGCCGGTCGGTGCCTTGCCGCTGGCCTTGCTGGAGATGTCCACGGCGATCACGAACTCGGCACCGAGCTGTCGTGCGGCATCCACCGGCACCGGGCTGACCACGCCGCCATCGATGTAGTTGCGGCCACCGATCTTCACCGGCTCGAACACCCCGGGGATGCTGCTGGACGCGCGCACCGCCTGGCCGACGTTGCCGCGCACGAAGATCGAACGCTCGCCGGTTTCCAGCTGGGTGGCGACGGCGGCGAACGGCTTCTTCAGGCGCTCGGCTGGGCGGTTGGCCACCTGTTCGTTGACGTAGTCCTGCAGCTTCTGGCCCTGCACCAGGCCACCGGAGAACAGGCGCACGTCGCGGATGCTGGCTTCATCCAGCGCCACCGCCTTGCTCTGCATCTGGAAGGCGTCCATGCCGCTGGCATACAGGGCGCCGACCACGCTGCCGGCACTGGTGCCGGACACCACCACCGGTTCGAAGCCGTTGGCCTCGAGCATCTTGATCACGCCGATGTGCGCAAAGCCCTTGGCCGCGCCGCCGCCGAGCGCGATGCCGATCTTCACCGGCTTGGCCTGCGGAACCACGGTGGGCTGCGCGGGCGGGGTGGGGCGGACCTCTTCACCACCACAACCGGCCAGCAGGCCAATCAGGGCGAAAGACAGCAGCACGCGGGGGCGGAACAGGCTCATCGGCAGTGCGCTCGCGGCGCCGGATTCAGGAAAGGGCGCCAGCATACCGAACGCACAAAATTCGTGGGTAGCGCCGGGCCATGCCCGGCGGATGGTTCAGCTGCCGCTGTGCTCGCCGGGCATGGCCCGGCGCGATCGATGCGATGTGGGGTACCGGCGGCCCGTCAGCCCAGCAGCGAACTCTCGCCGCGGCTCTTGCCGCCACCCTGCGGCGCGGCCATCCACATGCGGCCGGCCAGGCGCGAGAACGGCAGCGACTGCAGCCAGACCTTGCCCGGCCCGGTCAGGGTGGCCAGGAACACGCCCTCGCCACCGAACAGCATGCTTCGGATGCCTTTGACCCGGCGCACGTCCATGTCCACGGTCGGGTGGTAGGCGACGATGCAGCCGGTATCGACGTCCAGGCGTTCGCCGGCGGCCAGCTCACGCTCGACCACGCAGCCGCCGGCATGGATGAACACCCAGCCATCGCCTTCAAGCTTCTGCATGATGAAGCCCTCGCCGCCGAACAGGCCGGTCATGATCTTGCGCTGGAACTGCACGCCGATCTGCACGCCGCGCGCGCCCGCCAGGAAGCTGTCCTTCTGGCAGATCAGGCGCCCGCCGTGCTGGTCCAGCTTCATCGCCAGCACGGTGCCGGGATAGGGCGCGGCGAAAGCGACCTTGCCGCGGCCCTGGCCGGTCTGCGTGTAGACGGTGGCAAACAGGCTTTCACCGGTCAGCACGCGCTTGCCGGCCGCCATCACCTTGTCCATGAAACCGCCACCCTGGTCGCTGCGCGCGCCGCCGCCGAAGACGGTGTCCATCTGCACCGAGGCATCCTTGAACATCAGCGCGCCGGCCTCGGCCACCGCACCTTCGCCGGGATCCAGCTCGATTTCCACGAACTGCATTTCATGGCCGACGATGCGGAAGTCGATGCGGTCGGCGCGGCCGCCGGTTGACGCTGCTGCGGCTGCAGGGGGGACTGCAGGCATCGGCGGCGGAGCCGCGGTGCCGGTGCCGGCCTGCTGCAGGGCGGCGATTTCGGACACCGGTGTCCACCCTGTCATGCCCTGGCACCAGGCCAGCGCGCGCGGATTGGCCTGGGCGAAGCGGCGCGCGGCCTCCTCGTCGAACGGACCGACACGGTCGGCCTGGCCGGGAGCATGGAAGTACCACTGGGTCATCACAGCAGGTCCGTTGCGGGGGAAAACCCCGAGTCTAGCGGCAGCTTCCAGCGGCGCGCGAGGCGGCCATGAACGATCGGCATTTGCGAGGCAGGTGCTGTATTGCAACAATTATCTGGTAGCGCCGTTTTACCACCCCTCCAAACACAGCCTACCGCCATGTCCCCGACCCGCACTTCCCGTGGCCGCTCTCCGGTCGCGCGCCCGCTCGTTGTCGCTCTTTCCGCCCTGCTGCCGCTGGTAGCAGCCGCCCAGGAAACCCCCGCCGCCAAGGATCCGGTCGCCCTCGATGCGCTGCAGGTGACCGCACAGCGTCGTGTCGAGAACGCCAAGGACGTGCCGGTTGCGATCAGCGCGATCCAGGGCGAAAAGCTCGACGTGCTCGGTTCGGCAGGCGATGACATCCGCTTCCTTGCTGCGCGCGTGCCGAGCCTCAACATCGAGTCGTCCTACGGCCGTGCCTTCCCGCGCTTCTACATCCGCGGCCTGGGCAACACCGATTTCGACCTCAATGCATCGCAGCCGGTCTCGCTGGTGTACGACGATGTGGTGCAGGAAAGCCCGCTGCTGAAGGGCTTCCCGCTGTTCGACCTGGCCGGCGTGGAAGTGCTGCGCGGCCCCCAGGGCACCCTGTTCGGGCGCAACACCCCGGCTGGCGTGGTCAAGTTCGATTCGGCGCGGCCGTCGCAGGATGCCGATGGCTACGTGCGCGTGGGCTATGGCAGCTACAACAGCTGGAACGTGCAGGGCGCCTACGGCGGCCCGCTGACCGACCGCTGGTCCGCGCGCGTGTCGGCCATCTACCAGCGTCGCGACGACTGGGTCGACAACACCCGTGCCGGTGCACCCAACAGCGGCTTCGAAGGCTATGACGAAGCCGCCGGCCGCGTGCAGTTCCTGTACGAAGGCGATGACTTCGAAGCGCTGTTCAACCTGCACAAGCGCAAGCTCAACGGCACCGCCCGCCTGTTCCGCGCCAACATCATCGAGAAGGGCGGCAACGCGCTGGTCGAGAACTTCGACCGCGACAAGGTGGCCAACGACGGCGTCAACTTCTCCGACCTGGAAACCTGGGGCGGCAGCGCGCGCCTGCAGTGGAACCTCGGCTCGGTGACGCTGCACTCGATCACTGGCTACGAAACCGCCGAATCGCTCAACCGCGGCGACATCGACGGTGGCTACGGCGCGGCGTTCCTCGGCGCGGGCAACTCCGGCCCGGGCCTGATTCCGTTCTCGTCCGAGTCGGCCGACGGCCTGCCGCACCACCGCCAGTGGACCCAGGAATTCCGCGTGGAATCCAACGAATGGGGCCGCTTCGACTGGCAGGCCGGCGTCTTCTACTTCGATGAAGACGTCACCATCAACAACTTCAACTACGACTCGCTGACCCCGGGCAACCCGCAGACCGGCCACGTCGTGCAGCAGCAGCGCAACAAGGCGTGGGCGGTGTTCGCCTCGGGCGACTTCGATGTCACCGATCGCTTCAAGCTGCGTGCCGGCGTTCGCTATACGCAGGACAAGAAGGACTTCAGCGCCAGCGTGCTGCAGGCCGTGCCGTTCGGCACCCCGGTCAGCGGCCCGTACCTGGCCAACACCGACGTCAACGACGTCAGCTGGGATGTCAGCGGCGTGTACAAGCTGACCGACAACGTCAATGCCTATGCACGCGTGGCCAAGGGCTTCCGCGCACCGTCGATCCAGGGTCGCCTGGCGTTCGCACCGGGCCTGTCGCAGGCCGATTCGGAGAAGGTGATTTCGTACGAAGCCGGCATCAAGGCCGACCTGTTCGAACGTCGTGCGCGCCTGGGCTTCAGCGTGTTCCGCTATGACGTGGACGGCCAGCAGCTGATCGCCGTCGGTGGCAGCAACAACACCGCCACCCTGCTCAACGCCGACAAGACCATCGGCCAGGGCGTGGAGCTGGACCTGGAAGCCTACCTGGCCGACAACGTCCTGCTGACCTTCGGCAGCAGCTACAACGACACCGAGATCAAGGACAAGAACCTGGCGGTGGCGGTCTGTGGCGGCGGCTGCACCATTACCGACCCGACCACCATCATCAATGGCGGCACCTACGCGCTGGTCAACGGCAATCCGCTGCCGCAAGCGCCGAAGTGGATCCACAACGCGACCCTGCGCGTGGGCTTCCCGCTCAGCGATGGCAGCGAGCTGTATGCCTACACCGATTGGGCCTACCGCAGTGCGGTCAACTTCTTCATCTACGAGTCGCCGGAGTTCCGGGGCCGCAGCTCGCTGGAAGGTGGCCTGCGCCTGGGCTACAACTGGGATTACGGCCAGTACGACGTAGCCGTGTTCGGCCGCAACCTGACCAACCAGACCCGCGTGGTCGGCGCGATCGACTTCAACAACCTGACCGGCTTCCTCAACGAGCCGCGTACCTGGGGCGTGGAGTTCACCGCGAAGTTCTGATGCGGTTGCAGCAGTAATGCAATGACGAAGGGCCGGCGCACTGCCGGCCCTTCTGTCTTCCGCGTCCGCCGGGCATGGCCCGGCGCTATCCATGCGTCGCGCCGGCGTTTTCGGTGGCGCAGTCGCGGCTGGAATGCAGGCCGGCCTTGCGCGCAGCAGCGATCTCCCTGCGCGCGGCAAGCAGGTCGCTGTTGAACGCGGCGTTGTCGTGCAGCCGGGCCACAGCAGCGGCGCCCATGAAGCGGCCTTCGAGGATGTCGCTCTGCCAGTGCACGTTGCACACCAGGCGGCTCTCGCCGTAGTTGCGGCCGCGCGCCTGGATGGCATCGGCGCGGTCGGGTGCGATCTCCGACAGGATCAATGCCCAGGCCCAGCCGATCGAAGTGTGGCCGGACGGGTAGGAGCCGTTCTTGCGCAGGCCTTCCTCATCCTTCGGCGAGCAGGTCGGTTCACCGTTGACCATGAACGGGCGCGGGCGCTGGTAGTGGTTCTTGGCGGCCTTGGTGGCAGCACTGGCGTCGATGCGGCTGCGCTCCAGCAGGCGGTACAGGGCCGGGGTCTTCACTGCGTCGACGTCGATGTCGGCGGCACAGGAAAAATGGTTGGCACCTTCCGGAAAGCCGAGTTCGGCATCGACGCCGGCCTGGGCGAAGCGCGGGCTGCCGCGCAGCGCACGTGCCTCGCGGCTGACCTGCTCGTCCAGCGCAAAGGCCGCCGAGCCGGCGGCCGGTGGTGCCGGGACCAGGTCCATGCTGGCCGGCACGGCGGTCTTGTCCAGGTAGCCCACCGCCTTGGTGGTGACGTTGGCTTCGACGGCGGTCGGTCTGCTGGCGGTGGTGGCGGCGCAGCCGGCCAGCGACAACGCGATGGCCAGGCCCAGCAGCGGCCGGGCAGGGGGGAGGATCGACGACATGGGCAGACTCGGGCAGGGAACTCGCCGGTCATGATCGCAGCCTCGATTGCCGGCCGCAGCGTCCATCGGTCATACGGCCAGACCCGGCATGGTCCCGCTGCACTGGATGAAAACGGTCATCAATTGCCGGCAATCTGCTGAATCCGGGCGCAGCGCACGGACTTTCACGCGCTGCCGCCATGAGCATCAGGTCACAGCCGGGCCGGGGGGATCCGCTGAAAGGGAGAGACGCGATGCGCAGCACCGCAACAGGAAGTACCGTTCTGGCCCTGCTCCTTGGGGTGGCGACCGTACCGGCGCAGGCCGCCGATGTGTACGGCGTCGCCTTCGTGCACGGCACCGGCGCGCAGACCAATGCCACGCAGGACTACTGGCAGCCGGCGATCATCGACACCGTCCGCCAGGGCCTGCCGAACAGCAGCAACTACGTGGTCATCAACTGCGACTTCACCCAGTACATGTGGAAGCCGGAAGCGGCCGGCTGCCTGGCCAACCAGCTCACCGGCTTCATCGACAGCCGGGGCATCACCCAGCTGGTGGTGATCACCCATTCCAACGGCGGCAACGTGATGCGCTGGATCCTGTCCAACCCCACCTACGACAGCCGCTACCCGAAGATCATCAACCGGCTGCGCAAGGTCACTGCGCTGGCGCCCTCCTCGGCAGGTACGCCGCTGGCCGACGCCGTACTCAACGGCAACACCTTCGAGACCTCGCTGGGCTGGCTGCTGGGCTACAAGAACGATGCCGTGCGCATGCAGCAGGTGGGGCACATGGCCACCTACAACGCGCAGAACCTGTACGGCACCGCCGGCCGCCCGGCCCTGCCCAGGCCGTTCCGCGCAGTGGTCGGCAGCGATGTCGAATCGGCGGTGTGGGACAGCAACAGCTACTGCGGCGGCTACTCCGCCAATGTCGGCCTGGAGTTCACCCAGAACTGGCTGTCGTCGTGCTCGGACGGTTTCCTGGAGTGCAGCAGCCAGAAGGCGGCCGGCACCCTGTGGTTCACCGACAAGGCGCGCACCCAGGGCGCCGAGCCGCTCAGCCACAACCAGAGCCGCCGTGAGTGCTTCGGCCTCGGCGGCATCCTGCGCAACGACCTGACCCAGTGAGGGAGATGACCATGACGATCCATTCCACCTTGCTGGCTGCCGCCGTGCTGGCGGTCCTTTCCACTGCATCGGCGCAGGCTGCGCAGCCGCTGCGTGTTGCCGCTGGCGACCAGATTCCCGCCGGCCTGGTTGCCGCGCCGCTGCCGGCCGATGAAAGCGAGCGCGCGTCGCTGGCCTTCGCCTGGGCACTGGATCCGGCACAGCCACTGCAGGCTCCCGGTCCCCAGGCCGCCATCAGCCGCAGTTACTGGCAGCAGGTCGACGCTGCCGAACTGCAGCGCGGCCTGGAACTGCCCCTGAGCGCACCGGATGCGGTGATCCAGCTCAGCCCGGCAGCGGGCGCCCGCGCGCTGCCGGCAAGCTCGCTGCAGGTACGTGATCCGGCGGGGCGCAGCAGCGTCGCGCGCAGCGTCGATGCACGCCAGCTGCAGGATGCGGGCATGCCGGTCGGCGATGGCAGCAGCATGCTGCGCACCGGTACCACCAGCGCGGCCGGTGTTTACCGCCTGCAGAGCGCGCAGGCGCAGGGCCGCTATGTGGTGCAGGTGCTGGAGCCCAACAGCCCGCTGCGGCTGGAAGTGCAGGCCAGCCAGACGCAGGTGCTGGCCGGTGGCAACGTGCAGCTGCAGGCGCGTCTGCTGGAAGACGGTGCCAGCGCGGCGACGTTGCGCGCGCGGCGTGGCAGCCTCGGCGGTGAAGCGTTGCTGGTTGCACCTGATGGCCGCAGCTGGCCGCAGCGCCTGCTGCGCACCACCGATGGCAGCCTGCGTGCCCAGGTGAGGATTCCGGCCGAGGCCAGCAATGCGCAGGGCCTGTGGGAACTGCAGGTGTTTGCCCAGGCCGACGGCGTGCTGCGCGATGGCAAGGTCGCCTTCGCCGTGGCGCGGCCAACTGCACGCTTCACCGGCCAAGCCGTCCCCGACCCGGCCAGCCGCCAGGTCAGCCTGCCGCTGCAGGTTGCTGCCGCCGGCCGCTACGAGGCGCGCGGCACCCTGTATGCCACCGCAGCCAACGGCCAGTTGCAGCCGGTGGCGCAGGCGCATGCCGCAGCGTGGTTCGATGGCCCGGGCCGTGGCGCGCTGGTGCTGCCCTTCGACCAGGCCGCGTTGCCCGCCGGGTTCGGCGCGCCGTATGAACTGCGCGACCTGCAGCTGCAGGACCAGAGCCGTATGGCCCCGATCGAGGCGCGCGCGCTGGCGCTGCGGTTCTGAAGCAGGGCGTGGCGGGCCGGATGTCCGGCCCGCCACAGACGCGGTGTCACCCCGCGTACGCGGTCAGCCGTCCTTCCTGTTCCACCACCGTGATCGCGCCACCGAACACCGCAGACAGGGGCGCATCGCGCAGCAGTTCTGCCCGTGGACCATCGGCCAGCACCCGACCGTCGCGCAGCAGCACCACCCGCTCGATCTCGGGAATCACTTCCTCGATGTGGTGGGTGACCAGCACCAGGGTGATGCCTTGCTGCGCAAGCACGCGCATGGTGGCGATCAACTGCTGGCGGGCCACCAGGTCCAGCCCGGTGGAGGGTTCATCCAGCAGCAGTGCCTGCGGCCGGTTGACCAGCGCGCGGGCGATCAGCACGCGGCGGGTCTCACCGGCCGACAACTCGGCGTAGGCACGTTCGCGCAGGCCCGACGCACCGGTCATCGCCAGCGTCTCGCCCACCCGCATGCGCATATCGGCGGTGACTTCGCGGAAGGCCGGCACCACGTAGCTGGCGAAGAACCCCGACAGCACCGCCTGCTCCACCGTCAGTCCCGGCATGTCGGCCAGGTTGCTGCTGAGGTCGCCGGTGACGATGCCCAGCTGCGAACGCAGCCGGTCGACCTGCCAACGGTTCTGCCCCAGCACCTTCACCGCCACCGTGCCATCGGCCTGCGCCAACGGATACAACTCGCGGGTGATCAGCTTGATGAAGGTGGACTTGCCACAGCCATTGGGGCCGAGCAGGGCGGTGTGCTGGCCCTGTGCGATGCGCAGGCTCAGCCCGTGCAGGACCTTCACCTGGCCGCGCATCACGCTGGCGCGGTCCAGTTCGATCAAGGGTGGCAGGTCCCCGGCGGACGGGGCTGCGGCGCGGGTGCGCGGATCAAGGCTCGACAACACGGGTCCCCAACTGTGAACGAAGCCACGGAATGGCACTGCCAATCCAGCGGTGCAAGGTGCAGTTTGCAACGCAAGCGCCCATGATGTCTTCCATACCTGTGTCGCTCTGGAGAGTCGCCATGCCTGATGCCTTGATGTCCCTGCTGACCGGTGGCGTACTGGGCCTGGGCTGGTGGCAGCTGGCCCTGGTGCTGCTGGTCTTCACCCAGCTCACGATCTTCTCGGTCACCCTCTATCTGCACCGCAGCCAGGCGCACCGGGGCGTGGACTTCCATCCGGTGGTCGCGCACTTCTTCCGCTTCTGGACCTGGCTGACCACCTCGATGATCACCAAGGAGTGGGTGGCGATCCATCGCAAGCACCACGCCAAGGTGGAAACCGAGGACGACCCGCACAGCCCGGTTACCCGTGGCATCGGCCAGGTGTTCTGGCGCGGCGTCGAGCTGTACCGCGAAGCACGCGGCATGCGTGAGGACATCGAACAGTACGGCCGGGGTACCCCGGATGACGCGATCGAGCGCCGCCTGTACACCCCGTACGCCACGTTCGGCCCGGTGCTGCTGTTTGCCATCAACACGGTGCTGTTCGGCCTGCCGGGCGTCGCCCTGTGGGCGATCCAGATGGCGTGGATCCCGTTCTGGGCCGCCGGCGTGGTCAATGGCCTGGGCCACTGGTGGGGCTATCGCAACTACGAGTCGGCCGACACCTCCACCAACCTGACGCCGTGGGCGTTCTGGATTGGTGGCGAGGAACTGCACAACAACCACCATGCGTTCCCCAGCTCGGCGCGCTTTGCGATGCGGCGCTGGGAATTCGACATCGGCTGGAGTGCGATCCGCCTGCTGCAGGCATTGCGCCTGGCCAAGGTCCTGCGTGTTGCGCCGGCCATGGACGTGCGCCCGAACATCGCCGTGCCCGACGCCGACACCCTGAAAGCACTGTTGTCGCATCGCTTCCAGGCGATGACCGACTACCAGCGCAACGTGTTCATGCCGGCATTGCGCGAGGAAGCACGACAGGCAGGGGCCAAGCTGCGCCGGTTGCTGCCGCGCCGGCTGCGCCGTGGCCTGGTCAACGACGGCCGCTGGTTGAAGCCGGACAGCCGCGCGCAGCTCAGCGCATGGGTCGCCCAGCGCCCGCGCATCCGCACCTTGGTGGAATATCGCGCACGCCTGGCGACGCTGCTGGAAGCACGCGGCCACGATGCCGCCGAGCGCCTGCGTCAACTGCAGGCCTGGTGCCGCGAGGCCGAGGAAAGCGGCATCGCCGCGCTGCAGGCCTATGCGGCGCGACTGAAGGGCTACACCCTGGTGGGCGGATGAGGGCTGCGCTGACGGCATTGCTGCTGGCCGCCGTTTTCGCACCTGCCGTGCAGGCCCAGGTCAGCGACACCGCCAGCTATCTGCAGCGCATGGACAGCGATGGCGACGGCAAGGTCAGTGAAGCTGAGTACGTACAGTGGATGCTGTACGCCTTCGATCGCATGGACCGCAACGGCGATGGCGTGCTGATCGCCGACGAGCTGCCCGGTGGCAAGGGCAGGGCCATCACCCGCGAACAGCAGCGGCAGGTGATCGTGCAGCGCTTCCACAAGCAGGACGCCAACGGTGACGGCTTCCTGGATGCACGGGAACTGGCTGCACCGCCGCGCTGAGCGGGCATAGAATCGTCCCATGCCCGAACTACCCGAAGTAGAAACCACCCGCCGTGGCCTGGCGCCCCACCTGCAGGGTCGCCGCGTGCACGGGGTGATCCTGCGCCGTGCCGACCTGCGTTGGCCGATCCCGCCGGAAGTGGCCGAGCTGCTGCCCGGCCAGCGCATCGAAGACGTGCGCCGCCGCGCCAAGTACCTGCTGCTGGATACCGCCATCGGCAGCGCCGTGCTGCACCTGGGCATGTCCGGCAGCCTGCGCGTGCTGCCCGGCGACACTCCGTTGCGCGCGCATGACCATGTGGACATCAGCCTGGACAACGGCCGCCTGCTGCGCTTCAACGACCCGCGCCGCTTCGGCAGCCTGCTCTGGCAGCCGGCCGGCGAGATCCACCCGCTGCTGCGGGGACTGGGCCCGGAGCCGCTGGACGACGCCTTCGACGGCGACTACCTGTTTGCCCGCAGCCGCGGCCGCAGCGCGCCGGTGAAGACCTTCCTGATGGACCAGGCGGTGGTGGTCGGGGTGGGCAACATCTACGCCGCCGAGAGCCTGTACAAGGCGGGGATCAGCCCGCTGCGCGAGGCCGGCAAGGTCACCCGCGAGCGCTATCGGCGGCTGGCCACGGCAGTGAAGGAAACGCTGGACTACGCCATCACCCGCGGTGGCACCACCCTGCGCGATTTCATCAGCCCCGACGGCGCGCCGGGCTACTTCGAGCAGGAGCTGCTGGTCTATGGCCGCGATGGCCTGCCGTGCCCCGGCTGCGGCCGCCCGCTCAAGCACGCCATGATCGGCCAGCGGGCAAGCGTGTGGTGCAGTCGCTGCCAGCGCTGAACGTCTTCATGCGCTGCACACGTGCAGCGCTATAGTCCAGCCGACATCCGCTGCGGGGGAGCGTTGGCGATGGACGAAGGCCCGGATATCACCGTCTGGCTGGATGCTGCGCGCGGTGGCGACCGCGCCGCGCTCGACCGTGTGCTGACCACCCTGTACCAGGAACTGCACAGCATGGCCCGGCGGCAGCTGGCCGGGCAGCAGGGACGCACCCTGGATGCGACCTCGCTGGTCCACGAGTCCTACCTGAAACTGCTGGGCAGCCGCGGTGCGGCGCGCTTCGAGGACCGTGCCCACTTCTTCGCCTATGCGGCGTCGGCGATGCGCAGCGTGGTCGTCGATTACGCGCGCAACCGGCTGGCGCGCAAGCGCGGTGGCGACCTCAAGCGGGTGGCCGAGATTCCCGAGAACAGCAGCAGCGGCGTGCGCCTGGACGAGGATCTGCTGGCCCTCGATGTTGCATTGGAACGCCTGCAGGCCGTCGATGCGCACCTGGCCAAGGTGGTGGAGCTGCGCTACTTCGCCGGCTTGTCCGAGCTGGAGATTGCCGAACTGAGCCAGCGCTCGGAGCGCAGCATCCGCCGCGACTGGCAGAAAGCGCGGCTGTTCCTGCTGGCCGCGATGCGCAGCGACTGACATCTGGCCGAACCCAACGATGGACGCCGCCCGCTGGCAGCAATTGTCGTCCTGGCTGGACCAGCTGCTGGAGCTGGCGCCGGCCGCTCGCCAGCTGCGCCTGCAGCGCGTGAGCGCGCAGGACCCGACGCTGGGCCGCGAACTGGAACACCTGCTGCAGCAGGAGGCCGACAGCCACGAGTTCATGGCCCAGCCCTTGTGGACCGCTACACCGCCAGGCCGCGCCGGAAGCGAGGTCGGGCCGTATCGGCTGCTGCATCCGCTCGGCGAAGGCGGCATGGGCGAAGTCTGGCTGGCCGAGCGCTGCGATGGCCTGTACCAGCGCCAGGTGGCACTGAAGCTGCTGCGCAGTGGCGTGGCCGATCCGGGCCTGCGCCAGCGCTTCGGCCGCGAGCGGCAGATCCTGGCCCGCCTGCAGCACCCGCACCTGGCACAGCTGCTGGACGCCGGGGTGGACCAGCATGGGCAGCCCTACCTGGCACTGGATTACGTGGAAGGCGAGCCGATCAGCGACTACTGCCGGCGCTTGCAACCGCCCCTGGAAACGCGTCTGCAGCTGATGCTGCAGGTCTGCGCGGTGGTCAGCCATGCGCATGCGAACCTGGTGGTGCACCGCGACCTGAAGCCCTCCAACATCCTGGTACGCGCCGATGGCACGGTGAAACTGCTCGACTTCGGCATCGCCAAGCTGCTCGACCACGACGACCCGAACGCGGCCCATCCGGCTACCGAAATCCGCGCGTTCACCCTGCACTACGCCGCGCCGGAGCAGGTGCGTGGCGAGGCGGTGACGACCCTGACCGATGTCTATTCGCTGGGCGTGGTGCTGTTCGAGGTGGTCACCGGGCACAAGCCCTATCGCCTGCGCCGGCACAGCGATGCGGAATGGGAGCGCTCGATCCTGGATGTGCAGGCACCGCGTGCCTCGGCGCTGCTGCAACGGCTGGCCGCCGAGCCGGGGGCTCCGAGACGGGCGCTGCTGCGGCAGGCCAAGCGACTGCGTGGCGATCTGGACGTGCTGCTGGAAAAGGCACTGCAGAAAGACCCGCAGCAGCGCTACAGCTCGGCCGAAGCACTGGCCGGCGACCTGCGCCGCTACCTGCAGGGGCAGCCGATCCAGGCGCGTCCGCCGGGCGTGGGTTACCGGGTGCGAAAGTACGTGGGCCGCCATCGCTGGGGCGTGGCGCTGGCCGGGCTGGCCGCGCTGGCCCTGCTGGGGACCACGTCCTTCGCCCTGTGGCAGTTGCGCCAGGCGCGGGTGGAAATGGCGCGTGCGCAGGCCATGCAGGATTTCACTGTTGGCCTGTTCGACAAGGCGGCCAGCCAGCGCCACGGCCATTTCGACGTGCCGCAGTTGCTGGCCACCGGCCAGCAACGGGGCGAAGCCGAACTGGCTGACCAGCCGCTGGCGCTGGCCGAGCTTCAAGGGGTGATCGGCCGCCTGCGCATCGGCCTGGGCGACTACCAGCTGGCGTTGCAGACCCTGGACCAGCAGCGCCAGCTGCTGCAGGACGTGGGCGAGGTGCCGCCGGCGCTGCAGATCGAGGCGGTGACCCAGCGGGGGCGTGCACTGCGCATGCTCGGCCGAGGGCGCGAGTGCCTGGCGCACCTGCAGCCGCTGCAACCGCTGGCGGCCAGCCAGGCGGCGGCATTGCCGGCGGCGGTGGCCGAGTTCCACAGCCAGCTTGGGCGTTGCCAGGCCCAACTGGGTGACGCCGATGCGGCGCGACGTTCGTTCCAGCAGGCGCTGGCGCTGCGCTACCAGGGGATGGTCGAGCGCTTCGGGCGTGCTGAGTCACTGGCCGATCTGGCCGCCCTGGACGCCACCGCCGGACGCCTGCCGGCCGCGCTGGCGGGGTACCGGCAGGCGCTGGCCCTGCTCGGCCAACGCGCCGACGCCAGCAGCCCGCAGGTGATCAGCCTGCATCGCCAGCTGGGCGATGTGCTGGCCCGGCAGGGCGACACGCAGGCGGCAGCGGCCGAGCTGGAGCTGGCCTGGCAGGCCGCACAGGACGCGTGGGGACCGCGCCACCCGGAGGCACTGGTGGTCCGCCGCGCACGCGCGCTGCTGGCCCTGCAGCGCGGCCAGCACGCGCTGGCCGGCCAGGAACTGCGGCAGGTGCAGGCACAGCTGCTCGGCGCCCTGGGCCCGGACCATCGCGAGATCGGCTACGGCGAGTTCGCGCTGGGGAAGTGGGCCAGCGCCAGCGGCGACCCCTCGGCAGCAGCAGCGCACTATGCCCGCGCGGTGGCGATCTGGCGGCAACCGGATCACGTCGCCCTGCTGCCGCAGGCGCTGCTGGCACAGGGGCAGGTCCTGCAGCAGGCCGGCCAGATCGCGCAGGCCCGCACCGTGCTGGCCGAGGCACGGCAGCTGCTGCTGGCCCAGCGCGGTCCGCAGGCACCGGCCCTGCACGAGCTTGATGCCCGCCTTGCGGCATTGGCGCAGGCTGAACAGGGTATCGAGTCCACCGCTGCCCGTTAACGTTTGTCTGCCTATGATGGCCGACCTTCCCTTTGCTCCCGCGCCTGCATGCAACGACGCGACTTCATCCGCAATGCCTCCCTGGCCCTGGCCGCCTTCGGCCTGCCGTCACTGCCGGCCTGCGCGGCCAGCAAGAGTGGCCAGCTTGGACTGCGCCGGCTTGGCCAGCCGCAGCCGTTCGATTTCGCCACCCTGAAGGGCCAGGCGCGCGCGCTGGCACAGGCGCCCTACCAGAGCCACAAGCGGGTGCTGCCGGGCAAGCTGGAGGCGCTGGACTGGGATCAGTACCAGTCGATCGGCTACCGCCAGGACCACGCCCTGTGGGCCGACCAGCCGGGCAAGTTCCAGGCCAAGTTCTTCCACCTAGGTCTGTACTTCCATTCGCCCGTGCGCATGTACGACGTGGTCGACGGCAAGGCGCAGGAACTGGCCTATGACGGTGCCGCGTTCAACTACGGCAAGAGCGGCTTGAAGAATGGTGAGCTGCCGGCCGATCTCGGCTTTGCCGGGTTCCGGCTGAACACGCGCAAGGACACCGACCGCGATTTCGCCGCGTTCCTGGGTGCCAGCTACTTCCGCGCAGTGGGCAAGGAAGGCCAGTACGGCCAGTCCGCGCGTGGCCTGGCCATCGACACCGGCATGGGCAAGCCGGAGGAATTCCCCGACTTCATCGCCTATTACCTGGAACAGCCTGCGGCCGACTCGGACACCATCATCGTCTATGCGCTGCTGGATTCGCCCAGCGTGGCCGGTGCCTACCGCTTCGCCGTCACCAACGGCGACGTGCTGCTGATGGACATCGACAGCGCGCTGTACCCGCGCAAGACCATCGAGCGGCTGGGCATCGCCCCGTGCACCAGCATGTACCAGGTAGGCGAGAACGACCGCCGCATGGGTTGGGACTGGCGCCCGGAGATCCACGATACCGATGGCCTGTCGCTGTGGACCGGCGCCGGTGAATGGATCTGGCGGCCGCTGGTGAACCCGCGCAACCTGCGCTTCAACATGTTCGTCGACCGCAATCCGCGTGGCTTCGGCCTGCTGCAGCGTGACCGCAATTTCGACCATTACCAGGACGACGGCGTGTTCTACGAGAAGCGACCGTGCCTGTGGGTGGAGCCGAAGGGCGACTGGGGCGAGGGCTCGGTGCAGCTGGTGGAGATTCCCACCGTCGATGAAACCTTCGACAACATCGTGGCCTTCTGGAACCCGAAGGAAAAGCCGCAGCCGGGCCAGGAACTGCTGGTCGGCTACCGGCTGTACTGGGGCGCGCAGCCGCCGGCGCATACGCCGCTGGCCCATTGCGTTGCCAGCCGCACCGGCCTGGGCGGGGTGATCGGCAAGAAGCGCGAGTACTTCTCGTGGCGCTTTGCGGTCGACTTCGAAGGCGGCGAACTGGCCAGCCTGATCGACAAGGCCGACGTCGAAGCCGTTGTCGAAACCAGCCGTGGCCGGGTGGAGATCGTCTCGGCGCGGCCGTTGCGCGAGATCAAGGGTTACCGCGCGATGTTCGACCTGGTGCCGCCGGAGGGCAGCAGCGAGCAGATCGACATCCGCCTGTACCTGCGTAGTGGTGGCAAGACCCTTACCGAAACCTGGCTGTACCAGTACAGCCCGCCGCCGGCTGGTGCACCGGAGCGCACGCTGTACTAAGAGGGGTGCTGGTTTGCAGGGCTTGCAGCCCTGCACCTGCTGACGTCAACGTCAACGTCAACGTCAAAAGCGGGCATTCCGTGGGATGGCGGGGTGGGTCCGGTGGCGGCAGACGCCGTAAACCCGTCCATGGGGGCTTGGCCGCGGCATNNATGCCGCGGACACTCCCGCNACCGGACCCANCCCGCCTTCGACAGATTTNNGCGATCTGTCGGTGCTGGTGCGGTTGGTGGGTGTCGACCCTGGTCGACACGGTAGATCCACGCCATGCGTGGATGCTCTTCGATCAATTGTCGAAATATTCGAACTCCAACTCGAACTCGATGGAGATTCATCCACGCATGGCGTGGATCCATCGGATCGCGAGAATCTGTCAGAGGTGGGGCGGTGTCGCAGTGCGGGGTGTCAGCCGCATGGATGCGGCTGCCAAGCCTACAGGGACGTACTTGCGGCGTCCCCGCACTCCGGCACCGCCCCGCCACCCCACGGAATGCCAGCTGTTGCTGTTGCTCCGGCCGTTGCTTCGGCGGGTGCAGGGCGCAGCCCTGCCGAAAAACACACATAAAAAAACAGCAGGCCGAGGCCTGCTGTTTCGGTGTAATGGTGCGCCCGGAGAGATTCGAACTCCCGACCGCCTGGTTCGTAGCCAGGTACTCTATCCAACTGAGCTACGGGCGCCCTGCGACAGGAGCGGAATTATGCGGATGTCGGCGCGAGTCGTCAACGCTTTTGTGAAAATTTTCACCCAACTGAATGAAAAACGCCTCTGCGACAGCCTCCGGGTGTTTCATCCACGCGAAGTGATCGGCCTGCTTACCCAGGTCCTGCGCAGAAAGCACGCGTAATCCCGAGGCGACATTCGGCAGTTTCGCCAGCAGCGCCTGCATTGATCCGCTCGGCGCCAGCCAATCGTCTTCCATCAGCACCGCCTGCGCACTGCCATGCACGCGTTTCATCTGCGCATCCAGGTCCTCGTCCATGCCTGCGGCGGCGTAGTGATTGCTCAGCCCTACGCGTGCCCAGTCGGCGATCAGTCCGCGTGCTTCGGTGCCGCCGAAACCGAGCCGGCGCCCGTGCAGCACGCCCTGGCGTCGCGCGATCCACGGCAGGAAGCGATAGATCAGTGGCAGCAGCCAACCACGTGGTGGCGGGAACGTGCGCCAGAACGGTGTGCCGCTGGCGGCCAGCCACAATCGATCGAACGCCTGTGGCTGGCGTCCGGCGTGCACGCAGGCCAGCTGCCCGCCCAGGCTGTGGCCACCGATGATCCATGGCAGTACCTCCTGCGCGTCATCGGCATCGGCGAGCAGGGCCTGGCTGGCCGGCAGATCGTGGTCGAGAATTTGCCGGTAGCCCCAATCCTGGCTGCGCGACGGTCGCAGCGAACTGCTGCCATTGCCACGCCATTCGTGCAGGTAGACCGCCACGCCCTTGGCTGCAAGTGCCTGCGCCAGCGGCAGGTAGTGGCGCGCGGCCACGCCCAGCGCCGGCAGCCACAACAGCCGTGCCAGCGGCTGTGCGGGCACGCAGGCGATCACGTCGAAACGGTGGCCATCGCCGCTGTTCACGGTGAGCGCGCGTGGTGAATCGCTCATGCGTGGGGCGCCGCGCCGAAGTGGTCCAGTACCAGCACCTCGCTGCGGCCGGGCGCATAGCCCTGCTGCAATCCGCGCGCCACGTAGTCGATGCCGGCTTCGCAGGCATTGGCCAGGCTCAGCCCGTTGCAGAGCTGCGCGGCGATGGCCGAGGCCAGCGTGCAGCCGGTGCCATGCGCATCCAGTGGCAGGCGGGCATGGATGAAGTCTTCGTTGCTGACGCCATCGAAGTAACGGTCGACCACGCGGTTGCCTTCGTGCAGGTGCCCCCCCTTCAACAGCACTGCACCGGCGCCCAGATCAAGGAGCGAGGCGGCGGCCCGCTCTGCGTCGTTGCCATTGGCGATGCTGCGGCCCACTAGCAGCTCCGCTTCCGGCGCATTGGGGGTGATCAGGGTGGCCAGTGGCAGCAGCCGTTGGCGCATTGCCTGCAGCGCGCTGTCCTCCAGCAGGCGCGCACCGCTGGTGGCCACCATCACCGGGTCGAGCACCACGTGCGGTGGTCGATGGCGTTCCAGTGCATCGGCCACCGCGTGGATCACCTCGGCGTTGGCCAGCATGCCCAGCTTCACCGCGTGGATGTCGAAGTCGTCGAAGCAGGCTTCGATCTGCGCGCGCAGGAAGTCGATCGGTGGCACGTGCACGGCGCGGACGCCGCGGGTGTTCTGCGCGGTCAGTGCGGCGATCACCGACAGCCCATGCACGCGATGCGCGGCGAAGGCCTTCAGGTCGGCCTGGATGCCGGCGCCGCCGCCGGAGTCGGAGCCGGCGATGGTCAGGGCGGAAACAGGGGTGGTCGGGCTCATGCAGCGATTGTGCCGTGCTGCCTTGCCAGGGGGTAGTGCCGGCCGGGCTGCGCCCGCCACCGGCACAAGCCGGGGCAACAGCAACAGCGGCTCTGGATTTCTGCGGGGGAGGCGGGGCGGTGTCGGATTGCGGGGACGCCGCAAGTACGTCCTTGTAGGCTTGGCCGCGCCATCCATGCCGCGGACACCCCGCAATCCGACACCGCCCCGCCTTCGATAGCTTCCTGGTGACGGTCAGCAGATCCACGCCATGCGTGGATATCGCAGAAATGATCGGATGGACAACGTAGATCCACGCCATGCGTGGATGACGCCATGCTCAACGCCGCCAGCGCGCCCACTGCTGGTAGGACACATAGCCCAGCCCGGTGAGGCCGGTCAGCAGGGCAGGGGCCAGCAGGGCGTCGTACTGCCAGCGCACGAACAGCCAGGCGCCGATCACGCCGCCAGCAAGGAAGCCGCTGATGATCAGGCCGCTCAGGGTCAGGCGTCGTACCTGCAGCGGCAGTCCGCGCAGCAGGTGGCCCAGGCCGATGCCGAGATCGGTGAACATGCCGCTGAGATGGGTGGTGCGCACGACGGCACCACTGAAGGTGGTGGCCATCGCATTCTGCAGTCCGCAGGCCATCGCGGCCGCCAATGCGCCCCATATCTGATGCTGCTTGAACAGCGGAATGGCCGCCAGCAGCAACAGCGATTCCAATGCCAGCGCCACGCCGTAGCGCCGGCCGAGCTGCAATGCGCTGTCCTGGATCAGCAGTCCGCTGACCATCGCGCCCAGCGAAAACGCGATCAGCAGCCCCCACAGATGGCCGACCGCGCGCCAGTCACCCTGCGCCAGTGCCATGCCAAGCTGGCTGGTGCTGCCGGTCATGTGGCTGACCGCCTGGTGTTCAAAACCGAGGAAGCCAACCACATTGACCATGCCGGCCACGCACGACAGGGCGACCGCGCCGATCCAGACCCAGGTGGGCAGGCGGATTCCCATGGCAGGCCCCTCAGGGCCCGCCGAAGCCGCCGTTGAACTGCAGCTCGCTGAAGGTCCCGCTGGCCGGGTCGAAGACCGCACCCCAGAACTGCGCGCCGCCATCGCAGACCCGCACCGCCTCGCGGGCGGGCCGCAGGCTGTTGTCTTCAGGCAGATGGAACGCGTTGATGTAGATCACCTGCTTTCCGTCCAGCTCGATGCCGACGTACTGGCGATCGAAATCCAGCACGTGCGGCACCTGCGCTTCCAGCGATGCCAGCTTCGCTTCCAGCTGGTCCACCTGCTGCCGGCTCGGTGCCCAGTAGCCGCTGACCCGCCCGGCCTCGCGGCCGGGACTGGGGCGCGAGCAGGTGTCGAGCACCTGCGCGGCGATGATCGGGCGGGTGACCACCCAGGACTGGCCACTGCGTTGTGTGGTCGGCACGCTGGCCGGTCCCTGCGTGGTCGCGCAGGCACCGAGCAGCGTGGCAATGGCGACCGCCAGCGATGGCAGCAGCAGACGGGGGCAGCGGTTCACAACACCTCCGAGGCGTAATCGGCCAGCCGCGAGCGTTCACCGCGACGCAGCGTGATGTGCGCGCTGTGCGGCCAGTTCTTGAAGCGGTCCACGGCGTAGGTCAGGCCCGACGTGGTTTCGGTCAGGTACGGGGTGTCGATCTGTTCGACATTGCCCAGGCAGACGATCTTGGTGCCGGGGCCGGCACGGGTGATCAGCGTCTTCATCTGCTTGGGAGTCAGGTTCTGTGCCTCGTCCAGGATCAGGTAACGCGACAGGAACGTACGTCCGCGCATGAAGTTCATCGAGCGGATCTTGATGCGGCTGGCGAGCAGGTCGTTGGTGGCCTGGCGGCCCCAGGTGCCGCCTTCCTGGTTGTGCGTCAGCACTTCCAGGTTGTCGGTCAGCGCGCCCATCCACGGCGTCATCTTCTCTTCCTCGGTACCGGGCAGGAAGCCGATGTCCTCGCCGACGCTGACCGTGGCGCGGGTCATGATGATCTCGCGGTAGCGCTGCTGGTCCATCGTCTGCGCCAGGCCGGCGGCCAGTGCCAGCAGGGTCTTGCCGGTGCCGGCGGTACCGAGCAGGGTGACGAAGTCGATCTCCGGATCCATCAGTGCGTTGAGTGCGAAGTTCTGCTCGCGGTTGCGCGCGCTGATGCCCCACACGGCATGGCTGCCGTGGCGGAAGTCATCGACCAGCGACAACACCACCTTGCCATCGCCGACGATCCTGCTGACGCGCAGCTCGACTTCGTCTTCGCCCGGCAGGTACACGTACTGGTTCGGGTACCACTCTTCGCCGTCCTGGGCGAGGATTTCGTAGTGCGTGCGACCCTTGTCGCTCCAGCTGCGCAGATCCTCGCCGTGGCGCTTCCAGAAGTCTTCCGGCAGCTCGGTGGCGCCGGTGTAGAGCAGGCTGAAATCGTCCAGCGCGCGGTCGTTCTCGTAGTCTTCCGAGACGATGCCGGCGATGGCCGCCTTGATGCGCAGGTTGATGTCCTTGGAGACGAACACCACCGGGATCTCCGGCGTTTCTTCCTTCAGCGCCAGGATCGCGCCGAGGATGGCGTTGTCCGGGATGACCTTGCCAAAGCTCTTGCCCGCGTCGAAATGGCTGGTCTGGAAGCGCAGCAGGCCCACGCTCTGCTTGCCGCGCAGCTGCAGGCCCTGCGGCCGCTGCAGCGGAATGCCCTCGGCCAGGTTGTCCAGGCCCGAAGCCTGCACCAGCTCGTTGAGGAAGCGACTGACCTGGCGCGCATTGCGGCTCGCTTCGGTCGTGCCCTTCTTGCCGTTGTCCAGCTCCTCGATCACCTGCATGGGCAGGTAGACATCGTGCTCCTCGAATTTGAACAGCGCGGTGGGATCGTGCATCAGCACGTTGGTATCCAGCACGTAGATGCGCTTGCCTCGGGTCATCATCGGTTCCTGGTTACGGACAGGGAAAAACCACCACGACCTGCTGCAGGGCAGGGTGGTGGCGGACAAAGTGGGCGATGGGACTCACTTGGACTGATTGGCCTTCAGTTCGGCGAGGACGGCGTCGGCATGGCCGGCGACCTTGACCTTGCGCCATGACTGCACGATGCGGCTGTCGGGGGAAATCAGGAAGGTGCTGCGCTCGATGCCACGTACCTGCTTGCCGTACATGTTCTTCATCTTGATCACGTCGAAGGCGCTGCACAGCGCTTCGTCGGCATCACTGACCAACGGGAACGCGAAGCCCTGCTTGGCACAGAAGTTGTCGTGGGACTTCACCGAGTCGCGGGAGACGCCAAGCACGACCGCGCCCGCTTTCCTGAAGTCGGGCAGCAGTGCGTTGAAGTCGATGCCCTCGGTGGTGCAGCCCGGGGTGCTGTCCTTGGGGTAGAAGTACAACACCAGCCACTGGCCGGCGTAATCGCCGAGGGTGGCTTGGGCGCCGCCGGACAGCGCCAGCGGCAGGGAAAGGGTGGTGCTGTCCAGGGTATCGCCGTTGTTCATGAGGTCCTTCTGTCGAGCCTGGGTTCTTTCTACGACAATTGCATGAAACGCCACGCGCCCGTGAGGAGCGCGCGAAGAATCAGGGTTTCAATCAGAACTTCATCGGGTCCATGATCGCGTCCAGGTTCAAGTGGTCGCAGAACTCGAGGAAATCATCGCGCAGGGCGGCGATATGCATGTTGGCCGGCACGCCGATGGTGACCTGTGCGCTGAACATTTCCGCACCGGTCTGCATGGCGCGGTAGCGCGTGCTCTGCAGGGTCTCGATGGTGATGCCCTGGCGGTCGAAGAAGTCGGCCAGCTGGAACAGGATGCCCGGCTTGTCGGCGGCGATCACCTCGACGATGTACGGCAGCAGGTTGGACTGCGCCTGCTTGGCTTCGGTGCGATACCACACCAGCTTCAGGCCCTCCTCGCGCTCGAGCCGGGTCAGCATCGCTTCCAGCTTGGCGACCGAATCCCAGGAGCCGGTGGCCAGCGCGGTCACCGAGACATCGCGGCCCACGGTGGCCAGGCGTGCATCCACCAGATTGCACCCGCTGTCGGCGATGCGACGGGTGACGGACAACAGGGGGGACTCCGGATGCGTCGTATAGGCGTTGATCAGGAGGTGGTTTTCGCTCGGCGCTGGGCGCGGGGTGGTGTCGGTCAAGGCGATTCCGGGTAATGCATGCGTTAGTCTGAATGCCCGCCAGAGGCGGGGATCCACCGGTGTCCAGCATACTTGCCCGTGCTTTCGCGCCGCAAGTAACATTCAGAACGCCCGCGCCCTTCCGTGGCGGACGTTTTCCCTCCCCAGCCAAGAGCAGCACGTCCTTGTCCCTTTCCGGCCTCATCACCGCGCTGGCGACCCCCTTCCGGGCCGACGGCGCACTCGACCCCGACGGTTGGCAGCGCCTGCTGCACCTGCAGCTGGAGGGCGGCGTCCAAGGCGTTGTCGTTGCCGGCTCCACCGGCGAGGCAGCCACCCTTTCCGATGCGGAGTACGACCAGCTGCTGGCCAGCGCGGTCGAACGCATCGCCGGCCGCGTTCCGGTCCTGGCCGGTACCGGCCTGTCCGGCACTGCCAAAACCATCGAACAGACCCGCCGTGCTGCCGCGCTTGGCGCCACCCACGCGCTGGTGGTCACCCCGCCGTACGTGCGGCCGACCCAGGCTGGCCTGATCGCGCATTACCGCGCGGTCGCCGACCAGGCCGGAGTGCCGGTGGTGCTGTACAACGTGCCCGGCCGCACCGGCTGCGACATGCTGCCGGAGACCGTGGCCGAGCTCGCCAGCCATCCGAACATCGTCGGCATCAAGGAAGCGGTGGGCGATACCGGCCGCGTGCGGGCACTGCTTGACCTGCGCAGCCCGACCTTTGCCGTGCTCACCGGCGATGACGGCACGGCCGCACGTTCGATCCAGGCCGGCATGGACGGTCTGATCTCGGTCGGTTCCAACGTGCTGCCCGGCGCCTACCGCCGGATGTGCGACCTGGCCGCTGCCCGCGACCATGAAGCCGTTGAATCCTGGGACGCGCGCCTGCAGCCGTTCCATGACTTCTGCGGTGTCGAATCCAACCCGATTCCGGTCAAGGCGCTGTTGCGTCGGATCGGCATCGGTCACGATCTGCGCCTGCCGCTGCTGCCGCTTTCGGCCGCACACGCGCCTGCCGCCGACCATCTCGCCGGCGATATCGCCGCCCTCGAAGCCCTTTCCAGCCACTGACCTTCCGTCTTGGTCTGATCCAGGAGATTCACATGCGCCAATCCGTTTCCGCCGTCCGCGTGCTGTCCTTCGCGCTCCTTGCCGTGGCCACCGCAGCCGGCACCACCGGTTGCTTCAAGCGTGGCGTCAAGGGCGACTACGCTCTGGCCCCGGAAGTGCGTCCGCTGGAAGTGCCGCCGGACCTGAACCTGCCGGCAGGCGCCGGCAACAACCAGGTGCCGACCCTGAGCTCGGCGACCAAGCCGGCCACCCCGGCCGCCGCCACCCCCGCGGTCAGCGCCACCGGGTTCACCATTGCCGGCAGCAAGGATGAAGCCTTCGCCAAGGTCGGTACCGCGCTGGAAGGCGTGGAAGGCCTGACCATCGCTACCCGCGCGCAGCTGCTGGGTTCGTACGACGTGGCTTATGAAGGCAGCAACTTCCTGGTCCGCGTGGTCGCCGTCGACGCCGGTGCCTACATCTCCGCGGTCGACCCGCGTGGCCTGCCGGCCACCGCCGAAGCCCCGGTGAAGCTGATTGCCGCGCTGAAGGCCAAGCTGGCCCCGTAATGGCCGGTTGGGCGGGTGCGGATCCTGCTGGTTCGCACCTGCCGTGGTGGACGCCGACCCTGGTCGGCGCCTTTGTGCCAACCAAGGTTGGCAGCTACCAGGGCCAGAACGGAAAAGGGCGCCTTGGGCGCCCTTTTCATTGCTGCTGGTCCGTACTTGCCGTGGTGGACGCCGATCCTGGTCGGCGCCTTGGTGCCAACCAGGGTTGGCAGCTACCAGGGCCATGGTGCCTGCGCCTCAGCGCTCCAGCAGCTTCAGCTTGTCCGGCTTGCCATCCCACTCACCGGCGTCGGCCGGCGGGTCCTTGCGCACGGTCAGCACCGGCCAATCCTTCGCCAGTTCTGCATTGAGGGCGACGAAACCTTCCTGGCCCGCGGGAACATCGTCTTCCGGGAAGATCGCGTTGACCGGGCACTCGGGCTCGCAGAGGGTGCAGTCAATGCACTCGTCCGGGTCGATCACCAGGAAGTTCGGGCCTTCGTGGAAGCAATCCACGGGACACACTTCCACGCAATCGGTGTGTTTGCACTTGATGCAGTTTTCGGTGACGACAAATGGCATGGGTAGAGGGCGAATCGCTTTCTGAACCTGCCAATTCTAGAACAGGTTGGCCCCCGGTGTCGGTTGCCGTGTGAAAGTGGGGCGGATGGGTGGCCCGAGGGCCTATTTGGCGGCATGCCCGCCCTGTGCGACGCTGCCAGGGCCGCCGGCCCGCTTCGGTCGGCCCCCTTCCTTGCAGGATCCTTCATGTCGCCAGTCCAGCCCGGTGCCGCCTCCAACGGCGGTGAGAACACAGCCTTCATCGTCCTGATCAGTTGCGCCGCCACCCTCGGCGGGTTCCTGTTCGGCTTCGATAGTGGCGTCATCAATGGCACCGTCGATGGCCTGCGCCAGGCCTTCAACTCCAGCGAGGCCGCGCTCGGCTTCGAGGTCGCCTCGATGCTGCTGGGGTGCGCGATCGGCGCGTTCGTGGCCGGTTGGCTTGGCGATCGGCTGGGGCGCCGTGGTGTGCTGATCGTGGCGGCCGTGATGTTCCTGGTGTCGGCGCTGGGCGCCGGCGCTGCACATGCCTCCTGGTTGTTCGTCTGCGCACGCGTGCTCGGTGGATTCGCCGTCGGTGCGGCCAGCGTGATGTCGCCGGCCTACATCGCCGAAGTCGCCTCTGCGCGCTATCGCGGCCGGCTGGCGACCGTGCAGCAGATGGCGATCATCTGCGGCCTGTTCGCCGCGTTCCTCAGCAACTATCTGCTGGCCCGGGCGGCGGGTGCGTCGACCGAGCCGCTCTGGCTGGGGCGGGAAGCCTGGCGCTGGATGTTCTGGATGCAGGCACTGCCGTCGCTGCTGTTCCTGCTGTTGTTGCTGGTGATCCCGGAAAGCCCGCGCTTCCTGGTGATGAAGGGCCGGCAGGCGCAGGCGAGGGCGGTACTTGGCCGGTTGTACGGCGAACGTGCCGCGGTGAACAAGCAGGCCGAGATCGAAGCAAGCCTTGCCCAGGACCAGCACAAGCCGCGATTCGGCGACCTGCTCAACAAGGCCACCGGCAAGTTGCGCCCCATCGTCTGGGTCGGCATCGGCCTGGCGATGTTCCAGCAGCTGGTCGGCATCAATGTGGTGTTCTATTACGGCGCGGTGCTGTGGCAGGCGGTGGGTTTCTCGGAAAGCGATGCACTGCTGATCAACGTCCTGTCCGGTGCGCTGAGCATCGGCGCCTGTCTGCTGACGGTGGTGCTGATCGATCGCATCGGCCGCAAGCCGCTGCTGTGGGTCGGTTCGGTCGGCATGTCGGTGGCCCTGGTGCTGATGGTGGTGGCCTTCGCCAGCGGCAGCCTGGCCGAGGGGCGCCTGCAGCTGTCCGACGGCATGGGCCGGCTGGCGCTGGTAGCGGCCAACGTCTATGTGGTGTTCTTCAACATGTCGTGGGGCCCGGTGATGTGGGTGATGCTGGGCGAGATGTTCCCGAACCAGATCCGCGGCCCGGCGTTGGCCGTGGCGGGTGCGGCGCAGTGGACCTCGAATTTCGCGATCACCGTGACCTTCCCGATGCTGCTGGCCGGCATCGGCCTGGCCGGTGCGTACGGCATCTACACCGTCGCCGCGATCTTCTCGATCATCTTCGTCATCCGCTACGTGCGCGAGACCAAGGGCAAGGAACTGGAGCAGATGGAAGGCTGACGTGTGCCTGGCTTCGGTTGCATTTCGTCGGCGCCTGATTGTCCACGGTGTGAGGGGGCAGGCCGCCCTCTCCAGGACACGCAAAAGCCCATCCATGGTGCTCGATGGCGCCATCCATGGCGCCAACGGTCCTGCCCTGGGTGACCCCGCCGGCTCTGGACGGTTTCCCGCGCGCTGCAGCAACAGCCGACCAGCGCTTCAGTGCATCCGCTGGCACCGTGAAACTGTCAGGAGG
>NZ_QQXJ01000001.1:4108421-4206117 GCF_004348785.1 Stenotrophomonas sp. TEPEL | reverse complement strand
GATCCGTGATCCGTTTTCCGAAGGAAAACGGATCNGACCCCGGAATTNCATTTCGATANNTNANANATGTGTCGACCAAGGTCGACACCTACCAACAGCNGCGGGAANCTGTCANAGGTGGGGCGGTGTGGGCTTGCAGGACCGTTGGCGCCATGGATGGCGCCATCGAGCCCCCAAGGACGGGTTTACGGCGTGTCCTGCAAGCCCACACCGCCCCGCCATCCCACCGAATGCCAGCTTTCGCTGTTGCTGTTGCTGTTGCGTTGAGCAGGTGCAGGGCGCAGCCCTGCCGAATACCCCCTACAGCGGCAGCGGTGCCTGCGCCGGATCGATCCGCCCCTCGCCACGGGTGATCTTCTTGAACTCGGCGCGGCTGACCGACACGTAGCGCTCGTTGCCGCCGATCTCCACCTGCGGGCCGTCCTGCACCGCATGGCCATGTTCGTCCACGCGCACGGTCATGGTCGCCTTCTTGCCGCTGTGGCAGATCGTCTTGATCTCCTGCATCTCGTCGGCCCAGGCCAGCAGGTACTGGCTGCCCTCGAACAGCTCGCCGCGGAAATCGGTGCGCAGGCCGTAGCACAGCACCGGGATGCGCAGCTGATCGACCACCTCGCTGAGCTGCCAGACCTGGCTGCGGCTGAGGAACTGCGCCTCGTCCACCAGCACGCAGCCCAACGGCCCGTTGGCCTGCAGATCCTGGCTGACCCACTGCTGCAGGTCGGTGTCGCGTTCGAAGGCCATGCCGTCGGCGCGCAGGCCGATCCGCGAGGCGACCACGCCCGCGCCGGCACGGTCGTCCAGGCGCGGGGTCAGGATCGCCACGCGCATGCCGCGCTCGCGGTAGTTGTGCGCGCTCTGCAGCAGGGTGGTGGTCTTGCCGGCGTTCATCGCCGAATAGTAGAAATAGAGCTTGGCCATCGGCCGATTGTACGACGCCACCCGGCGCCGGCCGAAGCCGTTCAGCAAGCCCACCGGCCGGCGGCTGTGGCCGCCACCAACGCCCGCTACAATCGCACCCCAATGCACGGTCTCAATCCCCCCCAAGCTGCCGCCGTCCTCCACATCGAAGGACCGCTGCTGGTGCTCGCCGGCGCCGGCAGCGGCAAGACGCGCGTGATCGTGGAAAAGATCGCCCACCTGATCAGCTGTGGCCGCTACCCGGCCAAGCGCATCGCCGCGATCACCTTCACCAACAAGTCGGCCAAGGAAATGCGCGAGCGCGTGGCCAAGCGCCTGCGCGAGCAGGATGCCGATGAAGTGACCATCTGCACCTTCCATGCGCTGGGCCTGAAGTTCCTGCAGATCGAGCATGCCGCCGTCGGGCTCAAGCGCGGTTTCTCGATCTTCGATGCCGATGACGCGGCCGCGCAGATCAAGGACCTGATGTACGGCGCCAAGCCGGACGACATCGAGGACATGAAGAACCTGGTGTCGCGCGCCAAGAACGCCGGCCTGTCGCCGGAGCAGGCGATGGCCGCTGCGCGCAGCAACCGGGAGAAGGAAGCGGCCGGCATCTACGAGCGCTACCAGTTGCGCCTGAGCGCGTTCAACGCCGTGGACTTCGACGACCTGATCCGGTTGCCGGTGCAGATCCTGGAAGAGAACCCGGAGATCGCGCTGGCCTGGCGCGAGCGCATCGGCTACCTGCTGGTCGACGAATGCCAGGACACCAACGATGCGCAGTACCGCCTGCTCAAGCAGCTGGCCGGTGACAAGGGCAACTTCACCTGCGTGGGCGATGACGACCAGTCGATCTACGCCTGGCGCGGTGCCAACCCGGAAAACCTGCAGCAGATGGGGCGCGATTACCCGGCGCTGGAAATCATCAAGCTGGAGCAGAACTACCGGTGCTCCAACCGCGTGCTGCGCGCGGCCAACGCGCTGATCGCCAACAACCCGCACGAACACCTGAAGAAGCTGTGGAGCGACCAGGCCGACGGCGAGCGCATCCGTGTGTGGGAGTGCCGCAACAGCGAACACGAGGCCGAGAAGGTCGCCGCCGAGATCGCGTTCGTAGCGCAGACGCGCAACGTGCCGTGGAGCGATTTCTGCATCCTGTTCCGCGGCAACTTCCAGTCGCGTCCGCTGGAAAAGGCGATGCAGCTGCTGCGCATCCCCTACCACCTGACCGGCGGCACCATGTTCCTGGAGCGCCAGGAAGTGAAGGACACGCTGGCCTGGCTGCGGCTGCTGGTGAACCCGGACGACGACACCGCGTTCCTGCGTGCGGTGCAGTCGCCCAAGCGCGAGGTCGGCGCCGGCACCCTGGCCAAGCTGGCCGAACTGGCCTCGGAAAAGGGCATGCCGATGGCGCAGGCCGCCGAGGCGATCGGCGCGCTGCAGCAGCTGCCACCGCGCGCGGCCAACAGCCTGGCGCGCTTCACCGACATCCTGCGTGACCTGCGCGCGCAGACGCGGCAGATCAGCTCCGGCGACATGATCCGCAAGGTCGCCAAGGAATCGGGCCTGCTCAGCGAGCTGCGGCAGCAGGCCAAGGAAGAAGCCAGCTACCAGCGTCGCGCCAACAACATCGAAGAACTGGCGCAGTGGTTCGAGGGTGGCCCGCGTGGTGCCACTGCGGCCGATCTGGCCGGCCAGCTGGCGCTGCTGTCGCGCAGCGACAAGGACGAGGGTGGCAACCAGGTGCGGATGATGACCATGCACGCCTCCAAGGGCCTGGAATTCCCCTACGTGTTCATCGTCGGCTGCGAGGACGGCGTGCTGCCGCACCAGGTCAGTCTGGACGAGGGCAATCTGCAGGAAGAGCGGCGCCTGCTGTACGTGGGCATCACCCGCGCCAAGATCCAGCTGTGGATGAGCTACAGCAAGCTGACCCGCAAGTTCGGCGAGCACGTGCGGCTGAAGCCGAGCCGCTTCTTCGAGGAGATCCCGGCCGAGGAGATCCAGCGCGATGGAGCGGATCCGGTGGCCGATGCGGCGCGCAAGAAGGAGCGGGCGACGGCGGGGTTGGCGGCGATCGAGGCGTTGTTCGACTGATCGGCGAACGGCGCAGCCCCTCGTGGCTGGCGCTCAACCAGTGGGTTCGTGGTTGGCCGGGTAGAGGGACTGCGCAGGGGACGCTGCAAGTACGTCCCTGTAAGCTCGGTCGCCGCATCCATGCGGCTTACGCCCCTGCGCAGCCCCTCTACCCGGCCTTGGACGGTTTCCTGGCGCGTCAGCCACGGAAAGAAAAAAGAAAATCAAAGGCAACGGCAACTGCGGGGGCTGAGGCACAATCGGGGTCTCTGGCTGGAGACCTGTCCGTGCACCCGATTGAAAGCGAACGCCTGCGCCTGCGGGCCATTGAACCGGACCGCGATGCGGCACCGATGCTGGCCCTGCTCAATGATCCGGGCTTCGTGCGATTCATTGGTGACCGCAACGTGCGTGACGAAGCGCAGGCGCGCGAGTACATCGCCCTGCGTGTGCTGCAGAGTTATGCGTTGAATGGCTTCGGCATGTATGCGATCGAGCGGCTGTCCGATGGTGCGTGGCTGGGTAATGCTGGGCTGGTGCGCCGCGAGGGGTTGCCGGCACCGGATATCGGCTACGCGGTGCTGTCCGCATACGCGGGGCAGGGCTATGCCAGCGAGGCGGCACGGGCGGTGTTCACTCACGCGCGCACGGCGCTGGGCCTGCAGGATCTGTATGGCATCACCGATCTGGACAACGCGGCATCCGGGCGGATCCTGCTGGGGTTGGGCATGCAGGAGCGTGGGGTGATCCAGCTGCCGGGCGTGGACAGCCCGAGCCGCTTGTATGCCACGCCGGGTGCACCGGAGTGATTGCAGCAGTGCACTGCAGCTCAAGCAGCTCGGTGCATGCAGGCGGGGCGTCAGAAACGTTTCAAAATCGCCGGATCGTGAAGTCGTTCGCCCCAGGGCTTGCGCATGGTGTGCCCAACTGGTGACCCGCAATCCGCGGGATCAACGGAAGGTACACACTCATGAGAGTTTCGATCGTCACCTTCGGCCTGTTTGCTGCATTGGCCAGTGCATCCGTGTTGGCAGAAGAATCCAATGGAGTACCGCTGATGATGATGGGCACGCAATCCTGCGCCGCGGCGTTCAATCAATCGGGTGCCAGCGGCTCCTGCCGCCTCACCAACGCGCAGGACTTTGGCAACAATTATTGCCAGATCACCGCCGATTGTCGCCGCCACGATGGCAGTATGGGCCACCCCCTCTATCAGGGAAGCAAAAGCAACGTCGCACGGCTGCAGAACTGCGACGGCAGTCTGAGGGTTGGTGGCTGCTGACGGCAAACACCCTGGTGTGTCGTTTGACAGATGCAAACGGCCACTCTTCCCGGCCGTGGTGGGTGCCGACCGTTGGTCGGCACTGCACCGTCAGGATGTTGACGTTCAGCCGCGCAGCTCCGCCAGCTGAGCCTGCAGCTCGGCCACTGCCGCTTCCAGCTGCGCCACGCGCTCGGCCAGGCCGGGGTCGGCCGGCTCGGCACCGCCGCCACTGCTGGCGTACTTCGCTGCCAATGCCGCGCCGTCCACTTCACCGCACAGCAGGTGCATGTAGCGGTCTTCGCGCTGGCCGCTGGCGCGCGGCAGCACCACCAGCAGGGCACGCTGTTGCAGGCGCTCGATGGCGTGGCGGGCTTCGTCCGCATCGGCGAAGCGGTGCAGGCGCTCGGCACGGGTGACCAGTTCGCCCAGGGTCTGCGGCCCGCGCAGCAGCAGCAGGGCCAGCAGCACGGTCTGCTGCCGGGTCAGGTCCAGCGCGCTCTGCAGGCGGTGCTCGTAACGGTCGGCGCGCGAGGAGAAGTGCTGGCGCGCCAGGCCCAGGGTCTCCAGCTGGCGCAGCGCATGCTCCACGCTGCCGGCACTCACGTTCATCACCGGCTCGCGGGCGGTCTTCTGGTTGGCCGCCGATTGCGCGGCGTTGACGGTCAGCGGGTAGGTGTCCGGGGTGGTGGCTTCCTTCTCCACCAGGCAGCCCAGCAGGCGCGCCTGTACGGCATCCAGCAGCGGAACGTCGGGGGTCTGGGCAGGGTCGGTCATGGCGGCTTCCGGAAGACAACGGGTCAACCGCCAAGCATAGCCGTCCCGGCGGCGCCTTTGCCGGTAAAATGGGCCGGTATATCTGATTGCCGGTGAATCCATGCGTCGTCCCGTTTCCTTGTCCCTGACCCTGCTCGCCATCGCGGCGCTGGGCCTGTCCGCCTGCAAGCGCGTGGAAGCGCCTGCCGAAGCCGCCACCCCGCAAGCCCCGGCCGCCGCCGCCAAGGCCGACGGTGCCCTCGACGCGACCGCCAACGACAACCTCAATGCCGTGCTGTGGATGCAGCGCGCGCAGGAATACAGGGCGATCACCGAGCAGACCTACCGTGCCGCCGCTGACCATCTGGACGTTGCGCTGAAGGAAGCCCACTGGGACGCGCTGGTGCCGGAAGAGCGCGGCAACGAGGCCAAGGGCCTGAAGCCGGCCGTGGTGCTGGACGTGGACGAGACCGTGCTGGACAACTCGCCATACCAGGCGCGCCTGGTACGTGATGGCAAGGAGTACGACGAACTCAGCTGGGACCAGTGGGTGGCCGAAAAGAAGGCCAAGGCCATTCCCGGCGTGGTCGATTTCGCCAAGGCTGCCAATGCCAAGGGCGTGACCCTGCTGTACATCTCCAACCGCGCCGTGCACCTGAAGGACGCCACCCTGGCCAACCTGCGCGAGCAGGGCCTGCCGGTGGCCGATGACAGCGTGTTCCTCGGTCTGGGCACCGTGGTTGAAGGGTGCGAGCAGGCCGGCAGCGAGAAGAACTGCCGCCGCCGCCTGGCCGGGCAGAAGTACCGCGTGCTGATGCAGTTCGGCGACCAGCTGGGTGACTTCGTGGAAGTGACCGCCAACACCAACGATGGCCGCGACGCGCTGCTGCAGCAGTATCACGACTGGTTCGGCGAGCGCTGGTGGATGCTGCCGAACCCGACCTACGGCGGCTTCGAGCCGGCGCAGTTCAACAACGATTACGCGCAGTCGCGGCAGGCCCGCCATGACGCCAAGCGTGCCGCGCTGGACTACGCGCCGTGAGCCGCGCCCCGCTGCCGCTGCGTGACGACGAGCGCCTGATCTTCGCGCTGGACGTGCCTGACCGCGTGCAGGCGCTGGCGTGGGTCGACCGCTTGGGCGACAGCGTGGCGTTCTACAAGATCGGCATGGAACTGCTCGCCTCCGGTGAGTACTTCCAGGTGCTGGACGAACTGGCACGCCGCGACAAGCGCGTGTTTGTCGACCTGAAGTTCTTCGACATCCCGGCCACCGCCGCGGCGGTGATCAAGCGCCTGGCGCAGTGGCCGGTCAGCTACGCCACCATCCACGGCTGGCACCCGGCGATGATGGAGGCCTGCGCGGCCGCCAACAGCGGCGACATGCGCCTGCTGGCGGTGACCGTGCTGACCTCGATGGGCCGACCGGACCTGGCGCAGATGGGCATCGACCGCGAGCCGGTGGAGGTGGTGGTCGAACGCGCGCTGGCCGCACAGGCCGCTGGCATCGACGGCGTGATCGCCTCTGGCCAAGAGGCCGGCCCGATCCGCGCCGCGACCGGCGCCGGTTTCTCGATCGTCTGCCCGGGCATCCGCCCCGGTGGCCCGGTCGGCGATGACCAGAAGCGCACGGTGGGTGTGGCGCAGGCGTTTGCCGATGGTGCCGATGCCATCGTGGTCGGTCGTCCGATCCGCCATGCGTCCGATCCGCAGGCTGCAGCACGGGCGATCCAGCAGGAAATCGCGACGGCTCTGGCCGCGCGTTGAGCCCCGCCCCGACGGCGGTCACGCCGGCACCACGAACGCCATCCCGTCGAATGCGGGATGGCGTTCGCATTTGTGCCTGTTGCCCTGACGCACCCGACCCCAGCCAGGAAAACTGTGCGCCGCATCGCGCTGTGCGCCTGGAGCCCCCTCTATCAATCGATGCACCAGCACGGACCGCGGCCGTGCCGGTACCAACCATCGATAGAGGAATACACGGATATGTATCGCAGCACCTCTTTGTTGTTCGGCGGCCTGTTGGCGGCGGCCATCGTCTTTCCCGCCACGGCTGCACCCCAACCCCGCGAAGCACCGCGCATCATCGGCGGCGAGGATGCCAAGCCAGGCGACTACCCGTTCATGGTCAGCATCCAGCGCTTGTCCTACGGTGACAGTGACCACGGTCGCCACTGGTGTGGCGCCACGCTGATTTCGCCCTCCTGGGTGCTGACGGCCTCGCACTGCGTGGAAGGTGATCGCCCGGATGATCTGGCCGTGCTGGGGGGCGCCACCGCGCTGTCCACCGAGCCGTCGGCGCGCCCCTCCAACGTCAGGACCATCCACATGCACCCGGCGTTCAACAGCGGCAACTCGCTGGAGCATGATGTTGCCCTGATCCAGCTCAGCGCACCGTTGGCCGATGCGCAGCCGGTCGCGCTGCGGTTGCGGCCCGATGCCAGCTATCTCAAGCCGGGCCGGGAGTTCACAGTGATTGGCTGGGGCGACACCGACATCAGTGACGGACGGGGCTATCCCACCCAGCTGCAGACGGTGCAGACCCCGTTCGTGCCCTTCGCCGAATGCCAGCAGGCCTACGGAGGGGAGCTGTCGCGCGGCAAGGTCATCTGCGCCGGCCGCGAAGGGATCGACAGCTGCCAGGGTGACTCCGGTGGTCCGCTGCTGCTGCGCCTGCGTGAGGGCTGGACCCAGTTCGGTGTGGTCAGCTGGGGCGAAGGCTGCGCGTTGGCCGGCTACCCCGGCGTTTATGCCCGAATCGCCGAAAAACATGCCGTAGATTTCATTGAAGCCGTCTGGCAACGCGATTGATTAAATAAAATCAATGAGTTAAACGATATTTCATCATGTGTTGCTTTAACTTTGCGGGCAGCGTAGGATCGCCGCCATCCGGTCTTCGGGCCGGACATGCGCCACAACACTGTCCACCGGCCTTGCGCCGGTTTGAAGAGCCTGCGATCCCTGTGGTCCGGGCTCTTTTTTTATCCGCCGGGTGCGGCAAGGCCCCATCGGCGCGGGGCGTGGATGCACCGCGCAGTGCGTGCCATGGCAGAAACCGTGACGCCCCGGCTTGCCGCTGTCACGTCGCAGGCCGCAAGATGCGGACCGGTCCGGGGAGTCCGATTGCATGAGCGTGGTAATGCGAGGAAGGTCTGCGCGGGGATGGGGGCTGGCGGCCATGCTGCTGCTGGCCATCGCCGCGTGCCGCGAATCCGGCAGTGATCCGGCCGCCGCGCCGGCCGAACCTGTCGCTGCAGTACAGGCGATGGCGCAGCGACTGGCCGAGGACGATCTGGTCGGCTATGCAAAGCTGTCGGTGCCCCCCAGCCAGTACCAGCGCCTGCAGCAGGCCTGGGCCGACGGCCACAGCCAGTGGCCGCTGACCGGACTGCCGCTGGGCGACCAGCTGCTGCCGATGCTGGCGGCGCTGCGTGAGCCCGGCGCCAGCGTGCAGCTGCAGCGCAGTTTCGACCGCCAGCTGGCCGGCCAGGCCCGCGCGGTGCGCCAAGCCGCGCAGTCGATGGGCAACTTCGGTGTGCAGTACCTGCGGCACCAGAAGGGCTATACGCCCGGCCAGCAGGCGCACTACATCCAGCTGGTGCAGACCCTGGCCGCCTGGGCGCAGGATGCCCCGATCAGCGACCGCGCCAGAGCCCGCAGCAGCATCGCCGCGCTCGTCGGCGCCGCCGCCCAGGTGGGTTTCCAGGACGATGCCGGTCTGCAGGCCGCAGGCATGGAAGGCAGCCTGCAGCAGCTGGCGCCGTTCATCCACACGCTGAAGGCGGTGCTGGCCAGTTATGGCCTGGGGGTGGACGAGGCGCTGCGCAGCGTGCGCGGTGAGCTGCTGTCGGTGGAGGGCGACAACGCCCTGGTGCGCCTGCAGTACGAGCTCGCCGGCCGCGCGATGACCGTGCAGGTGCCGCTGAGCCGGCGCGAGGGCCACTGGTACCTGACGCGCACCCTGGCCGATACCGATGCCCTGTTGCGACAGGCCGATGCGGCGCGCGCCGCCGCCGCTCCGGACCCTGTGCCCGCCCCGACAACCGATGGGGAAGCGGCAACGCCATCGGCTAAGCCATAATGACGTCGATGTCGAAACAGAACCCGCTGCCGTTCCCCGGCGAAGAATCCCAGCCGACGCCCGCCGACACGGCGCCGGCGTCCCCCTCGACCGACGTCGGCACGCCGCCGGCGGCGACGCCTGTGCTCGCGCGTCCTGCCGGCCGCCGCCCGCTGTGGGCGCGCCTGCTCGGGCGTCTGGTGGAACCGTGGCTGTCGCTGAAGATCGAGCCGGAAGACCCGGGCCAGTACAACGATGGCCGCCCGGTCATGTACGTGCTGGAAGACTACGGCCTGTCCAACGCGCTGATCCTGGACAAGGCCTGCCGCCAGGCTGGCCTGCCCTCGCCGCTGGTTCCGCTGGCCGGTGACCCCACCGGCCGCAAGCGCGCCTACCTGGCCCTGTCGCGGCGCAGCTCGAGCAACTCGCTGATTCCCGAGCAGCGCGGCGCCAAGACCCATTCCGATTCACTGGCCAAGGTCCTGCAGGCCCATCGCGTCCGCGACGACCTGGATGTGCACCTGGTGCCGGTGTCGATCTTCGTCGGCCGCGCCCCGGACAAGCAGAGCGGCTGGTTCGCCGTGCTGTTCTCGGAAAACTGGGCGCTGGTCGGCCGCTTCCGCCGCCTGCTCGGCCTGCTGCTGAACGGCCGCAACACCATCGTCCGCTTCGCACCACCGATCTCGCTGCGCAGCACCGTCGACGAGGGCCTGGAGCCCGAGCGTACGGTGCGCAAGCTGCAGCGCGTGCTGCGTACCCATTTCCGCCGCATCCGCGAGTCGGTGATCGGTCCTGACCTGTCGACCCGGCGCCTGCTGGTGGACCAGGTGCTGGCCGCCGAGACGGTACGCGAGGCGATCGCCTCGCAGGCCAAGCGCGACAACAGCAAAACCAGCGATGCCTGGAAGAAGGCGCACGCCTACGCCTGGGAAATCGCCGCGGACTATTCCAGCCCGGTGGTGCGCTCGGCCAGCTTCATGCTCAGCCATGTGTGGAACCGCATCTACGCCGGCGTGCTGGTGCACCACCTGGACAAGTTCAAGGCTGCAGCGCCGGGCCACGAAGTGGTGTACGTGCCCAGCCACCGCAGCCACATGGACTACCTGCTGCTGTCCTACCTGCTGTACGACCGCGGCATCGTGCCGCCGCACATCGTGGCCGGCATCAACCTGAACCTGCCGGTGGTCGGCACCCTGCTGCGCAAGGGCGGTGCGTTCTTCATCCGCCGCTCGATCCGCGGCAACGCGCTGTATTCGGCGGTGCTGAGCGAGTACGTGGCGCAGCTGGTCGCCGGCGGCTACTCCATCGAGTACTTCGTCGAGGGGGGGCGCTCGCGTACCGGCCGGTTGCTGCAGCCCAAGGGCGGCATGATCTCGATGACCCTGCGCGCGTTCCTGCGCCAGCCGCGCAAGCCGGTGCTGTTCCAGCCCATCTACATCGGCTACGAGAAGCTGATGGAGGGCGGCAGCTACCTGGATGAACTGTCCGGGCGGCCCAAGGAGAAGGAATCGATCTGGCAGCTGCTGTGGGGCATCCCCAAGGTGCTCAAGCAGAACTACGGCCAGGTGGTGGTGAACTTCGGCGAACCCATCGCGCTGAACGATGTGCTGGCCGAGAAGGCCCCGGAGTGGGGTGGCGAGGCGGTGTCCGAGGACGAGAAGCCCTCGTGGCTGTCGACCACCGTCGATACCCTGGCCGAGCGCATCCAGGTGCGCATCAACGGCGCGGCCGACGTCAATCCGATCAACCTGCTGGCGCTGGCCCTGCTGTCCACGCCCAAGCATGCGATGGGCGAGGCCGACCTGGTCGCGCAGATCGAGCTGTGCAAGACCCTGCTGGCGGAGATGCCGTATTCGGGCCGGGTGACGGTGACTCCGCATTCGCCGGAGCGGATCATCGCCCACGCCGAAGAAATCAACGTCCTCACCCGCATCAAGCACCCGCTGGGCGACGTGCTCAGCGTCAGCGGCGATACCGCGGTGTTGCTGAGCTACTTCCGCAACAACGTGGTGCACCTGTTCACCGCATCGTCGTGGGTGGCCTGCTGCTTCCAGAACAACCGCCGCATGAGCCGCACCGGCCTGGTGCAGCTGGGCCGCACGGTGTACCCGTTCCTGCAGGCCGAACTGTTCCTGCCGTGGACCGAGGACGAGTTCGCCCAGCGCATCGACCAGACCATCGACGTGTTCGTGCGTGAGGGCCTGCTGCAGAACATCAACGAAGACGACGGCGGCATCCTTGCCCGCAACACCGGGCAGACCGACGAAGTGTTCCGCCTGCGTGCAATCGGCCACTCGCTGCAGCAGGCATTCGAGCGCTACTACATCGCCATTTCGGTGCTGGTGAAGAACGGCCCGGGCACGCTCGGCGCCGCCGAGCTGGAAAGCCTGTGCCAGCAGGCCGCACAGCGCCTGAGCCTGCTCTATGCACCGGCCGCGCCGGAGTTCTTCGACAAGTCGCTGTTCCGCGGCTTCATCCAGAAGCTGCGCGAGCTGCGCCTGGTGTGGCCGGACGAGAACAGCAAGCTGCTGTTCGACGAGCGCCTGGACGCCTGGGCCAAGGATGCCAAGTTCATCCTCGGCCGCGAACTGCGCCACACCATCGAACGGGTCAGCCCGGAAGCGGCGCGCCCGGACGAACCGGCACCGCAGGATTGAATCTGCGGCGACTGTCGGGCCTGGCCGCGTTGATCGCGGCTGGAAGCCTTGCGGCTACTTCGGTGCAGGCGGCCGAAGCCTGCGTGGACGACAACCTGCCCGGGCGCCTGGCCGATGCGCCGGTACGCCTGTGTATCGAGGCCGGGCAACCGGTGCGCTACCGCCTGCGGCTGGCCGGCGAGGTGCGCATCAGCGGTGATGAATCCGCCGCTCGCCACGGTCTTGCCGGTGACTGGTACGGGCACCCGCTGGGTCTGCGCTGTTCCGGTGCCGACAACGTGCGCCGCTGCGACCTGACCGTCGACGGTGAGGCGGCCTGGAGTGCGGAGCTGGCGCTGCCGCGTTGATGCAAAGCCCCATCCACGCATGGCGTGGATCTGGTGGATGTCCCGGCATGGCGTGGATCCATGTGTTTCCGGGTCGCCCCATCCACGCATGGCGTGGATCTACCGGGACTTCCCGGCATGGCGTGGATCCAAAGGTTGCCGGGGCGTGCCATCGGCGTTCGGGGCGGCGTGGGCCAGTAGATCCACGCCATGCGTGGATGGGCCCCCGGTTACGCCGGTTCGTCCGGAATCTGCAGGCTTTCCAGCTTGGTGATGCAGTCCTTCAGCTGCAGCTTGCGCCGCTTCAGGCGCTTGAACTCCAGCTCATCTTCGCCGTTGGCGGCCATGCGCGCGATCTGTTCATCCAGCGACCGGTGTTCGGCGCGGAGGGCGACGAGGCGTTCGACGATTTCGGCGGGGTTGTAGGTGTCCACGGTCTCCGAGCATACACAGCGACGATGACTGCCGGGAGAGGGGAATCCCGACCCCGGGTCCGGGCTGCCACAAGCCGGTAGAATGGCGCCATGTCCGCCGTGATCTCCCTGCCCGATCCCCCGCAGCGCGTTCCGCGCGATCCGCGCGTGGACGGGCTCGGGGCGGACAAGCTGGGCAAGCGCCTGCGCCGCCAGGTGGGCCAGGCCATCGCCGACTTCGGCATGATCGAAGCGGGCGACAAGGTCATGGTCTGCCTGTCCGGCGGCAAGGACAGCTATACCCTGCTGGACCTGCTGCTGCAGCTGCAGAAAAAGGCGCCGGTGCCGTTCGACCTGGTGGCGGTGAACCTGGACCAGAAACAGCCCGGCTTCCCCGCGCACGTCCTGCCGGAGTACCTGGCCGGGCTGGGCGTGCCGTACCAGATCATCGAGCAGGACACGTACTCGGTGGTCAGCCGGGTCATCCCGGAGGGCCGCACGATGTGTTCGCTGTGCTCGCGCCTGCGTCGTGGCGCGCTGTACAACCACGCCAAGGCGCACGGCTTCAGCAAGATCGCACTGGGCCACCATTGCGATGATGTGGTGGCCACGTTCTTCCTGAACCTGTTCCACCACGCCAAGCTGGCCGCCATGCCACCGAAGCTGCTCAGCGACGATGGCCAGCACGTGGTGATCCGCCCGATGGCGTACGTGCGCGAGCACGACATCGCGCAGTACGCGCAGGCGCGCCGTTTCCCGGTCATTCCCTGCACCCTGTGTGGCAGCCAGGAAAACCTGCAGCGTCGGCAGGTCGGCCTGATGCTCAAGCAGTGGGACCAGGAGCATCCGGGGCGCATCGAACAGATCGCACGTGCAATGGCCGACGTGCGACCTGCGCAGCTGGCCGATGCCGCCCTGTTCGATTTCATGGCCCTGGGCCGCCGTGGCGATGCGGCGCACGCCGATGCCTGGCCGGCCGACGCAGTTCCCGAGACGCCTGCCGTTTAAGGTCGGGCGCCCTTCTTCTTCAGACACCGGAATTCCATGTTCTTTCGCAACCTGACGTTCTTCCGCTTCCCGACTGCCACTGATTTTTCCGAAGTCGACACCCTGCTGCCGCACGCCCTGCTCAAGCCGGTGGGCGCACTGGAGATGAACTCGCGTGGTTTCATCTCGCCATTCGGCCGCGAAGAGAAGGAAGTGCTCTCGCATCGCATTGCCGAACACCTGTGGCTGACCGTCGGTGGCGAGGACAAGATCCTGCCCGGCGCGGTGGTCAACGACCTGCTCGAGCGCAAGCTGGAGGAGATCGAAGAGAAGGAAGGCCGCCGCCCCGGTGGCCGCGAGCGCAAGCGCATGAAGGACGACCTGCTGCATGAACTGCTGCCGCGCGCCTTCGTGAAGTCCTCGCGCAACGATGCCTTCATCGACCAGCTGCACGGTTATGTGGCGGTGGACACCTCCAGCCGCAAGACCGGCGAATACTTCATGTCCGACATCCGCGGCCTGCTCGGCAGCTTTCCGGCGATGCCGCTGAACGCCGAAGTCGCGCCGCGTTCGATCCTGACCGGCTGGATCGCCGGCGAGCCCCTGCCCACCGGCTTCAGCCTGGGCGAAGAGTGCGAGATGAAGGACCCGGTGGAAGGCGGCGCGGTGGTCAAGTGCCAGCACCAGGAACTGCGCTGCGACGAGATCGACAAGCACCTGGATGCCGGCAAGCAGGTGACCAAGCTGGCCCTGGTGTTCGAGGACAACCTGTCCTTCGTACTGGGCGACGACCTGATCGTGCGCAAGCTGAAGTTCCTGGACGGTGCGCTGGACCAGCTGGAACATGCCGACGAAGACGGCCGCCGTGCCGAGTTCGACGCCCGCTTCGCCCTGCAGAGTGCGGAGATCCGCCGCCTGTTCCTGCTGCTTGAAGAAGCCTTCAAGCTCAGCAAGGCTGACTGAACAGGCAGGCCGTCGGCCGCCGGTCATCCGGCGGCCTCGCACGGCGCTATGCTGGGACCATGAGCCGTCTGCTGCGCCGCCTGATCTCGCCGGTCCCACCCGCCACCGTGCAGCGCGATACCGTTCGCCTGCGCCTGGAGGATGTCGAGGTCGAGATCCTGCGCGTGCGTGATCCGCGCGCGCGCCGGATCAAGCTCAGCGTCGATGAGCGCGGCGCACGACTGACGTTGCCGCCGCGTGCCAGCCTGGCAATGGGCGAGCGCTTCCTCGAACAGCATCGCGAATGGCTGGGGCTGCAGCTGCGCCACTACCAGGGGCACGGTCTGCCCGCCGCGTTGCAGCCCGGCGTTGAAGGGGTGCTGCCACTGCGCGGCGAACTGCTGCCGCTGCGCTGGCAGGAAGGCCGCTACGCACGGTTGGAAATCGACGAACACGGTGCCTGCGTGCAATGGCCGAGCCGGGGCGGCGATGCGACCCTGCGCCGCCTGCTGCGCGAATTCTATGAAGCGCAGACCCGCGCCGATGTCGGCCGCTGGTTGCCGAAGTATCTGCCCGGCCTGCCGCGCGCGCCCAGCCGCGTGCGGTTGAAGGTGATGTCCTCGCAATGGGGCTCGCTGGCCCCCGACGGCAGCATGGCGCTGGACCTGGCACTGGTACTGGGCCACCCGGCCGCCTTCGAGTACGTGCTGGTGCACGAACTCTGCCACCTGATCCAGGCCAACCACTCGCCCGCGTTCTGGCACGAAGTGGAACAACGCTTCCCCGACTGGCGCGAGCAGCGCGACTACTTCCAGCTGGAAGGGCGCAGATTGAAAGCGATGCTTCGGCAGCTGCTGTAGCGCCTGCGCTACAGCACCTGCCCAAGCATTCCTCCTCTACCCCCGCCTTCGGCGCGCCCCTTCAACAGAAGGGGCTCCACTCCAGAGAGGCGGCGGCGCAGTCGAGCAAAATCGGCTCTACTGAAGCGCGCACAGCGCGCGACCCGCTTTGCTCCTGCTCTTCCTTTTCTCTTCCGTGGTCAGCACGGAAACCATCCGTGGCCGGGCGGGGTGGGTTGCGCAAGGGCGTGAGCCGCATGGATGCGGCGACCGAGCTTACATGGACGTACTTGCAGCGACCCCTGCGCAATCCACCCCGCCCGGCCAAGCACGGCTTTTGATCTGAACGGCCACCACGAGCGGCTCAGCCGTTGGCCGCAAACCTCATCGACCCGCGCGCAAGGCCGCCGCCTCCGCCCACCGCGCCGCCACGCGCGGTGCAGTGATGCATACCGCCTGATCGGTCACCGTGGTCACCGCCCGCTCCAGCAGCTGGATGTCCGCCTCGTGCTGGCGCGCCACGTGCGGATCCTCGAAGAAGATCGCGCGCTGGCAACGGCCTTCCAGCACGCGGTCGGCAATCTGCGCATCGCCACCCATCGGGCCGCTCTGGTAGCGCGTCACCCACGCCGTATCCGCTGGCCAGCCGCGGCTCCAGGCCAGCTCGTTCAAGCGCTGGCCGGTGGTACCGGTGGCGACGCGTTCGCCGAAGCGCGCCAGTACGTCGAAGTGTTCATCGGCGAAGGCGAGCATCGCCGGCTTCATCGCATCGTGCGCGATCAACGCCAGCGTCTGCTCCTCGAACGCATGCAGGTCGTCGGTGCCGGCATCGGCGGCCAAGCCCGCATGGATGCGCTCCACCTCGATCCAGTCGCGGGCGGTGGCCACGGTGGAAATGAACGGCTTGCCGTGGATCACGCACTGGCGCTTGAGCGCGGTCGCCTCGGGGAAAACCGAGGAAGGGTCGACCGGATCCATCAGATAGACCGCACCGTCCAGCGTACGCTCGGCGCCCATGCCCACCACTTCGGCCACCAGTTTCATCAAGCCGCCTTCGCGACCGTAGGGATAGCGCTGCAGGCCGTCGTAACCGGCAAGGAACCCGTTGCGCTGGATCGCGTCGTGGGTGCGGCCAACCGCACACAGTGTCACGCCCAGTTCGCGCAGCCCGGGTTCGCTGGCGCGCAGCCAGCGGAACAGTGCCGCGCGCGCGTCGTGGTGATGGAGACGGTTGGCGGCCAGGCCGATGCGCATCGAAAGCTCCGGGATCGGTAGAAGCGGCAGTGTATGTCGCTATTGGCGGTTTCGGAGGGTTTTACAAATTTCCTCATTGTTGCTGGGAAGCGCGTCGCTAGCGTGGCAGAAGGTCATACCGGGATGTGGCCATGCCCCCGCCCGCGACATGAGGATGTCCACCATGAATGTCGCTGGCCGCCTGGCCCGCATCGTCGCCCTGTCGCTGTTGTCGGTGCCGGCCTGGGCCGGACAGTGCGAAGGCCCCATCCTGCTTGCCTATCCCGCTGACCGTGCGCCGTTGTCGTCCAGTCAGGACGACACGCCACAGGGCTTGGTGGCCGCCTATCTGGCGCTGCTGCAGGAACAGGTGCCTACGCTGCGTGCCACACCGGTCGCGGCGACGGCGCTGGCCGCTGGCGCGCTGCCTGCCGGGACCCACGCCGTGCTTGGCTGGCCGCGCGCGCAGACGCCGAAAGGCTGGGTGGCCAGCGTGCCCTACCTGCAGGTGCCGCAGGTGATCGTGCGACGCCCCGATGCGCGGCCGATCATCGGCCTGGAGGGACTGCACGGCCACGGCGTGGCCAGCCCCGATGTGGTGCCGCTCGCTGCCGTGCTGGAAGAGTCGAGCGCGCATGTGCCGCTGTTGCAGGTGGCGGCGCTGGACAAGGCGCTGCAGCTGCTGATCAGCGGCCAGATCGATGCAGTGGTGGGCAACCTGGTGGAAGTGGAAGCGGCGCTGCGCGATCAGCCCGGCGGCGCGCTGGACGTGGCGGCGCCGGCCGGCTTCAGCGACGCACTGGTACTGGCTGCGCTGCCGGCGTGCGCGCACCTGGTGGATCGCTTCAACCAACTGCAGGCAGGCATGACGGAGGAGCAGCGCGAGGCAGTGCGGGCGCACTGGGTCTCGACATCCCCTCGCCGCGGCCAGGTGCCGCCGGTGTCGCCCCTGCGCGGCTTGATCGCGGTGCTGCTGATGCTGCTGACAATGGGCCTGGTGCATGCATTCGGTCACTGGCGACTGCACCGTGAAGGCCTGCGCAGGCAGGCGCTGGAGCAGCGCCTGCACGAGGTCACCAGCAACCTGCCGGCGGTGGTGTACCAGGCACGGCGCAGCAGCACCGGCGAGTACAGTGTTCCCCACATCGCCGGCGATGTGCATGCCCTGTTCGGGATCAGCGTGGATACCGCGCGGGTCGACCATGGCAGCCTGCTGGCAGCAGTCCATCCGCAGGACCGCCGCTCGGTGCTGGCCTGCGTTGATGCCGCCGCGCTGGTGCGTGGGCCCATCGACGTCACCTTCCGCACGCGCGGCCCCAACGGCTGGCGCTGGGTACGTTCGCACGGGCGACCGATTGCCTGCAGCGACAGCGGCGTGGAATGGAGCGGATACTGGATGGACGTCACCGAAGCGCGCGCACGTACGCAGGCACTGAACGATGCCCGGCGTGACGCCGAGCAGGATGCCGCCGCCAAGAGCCATTTCCTGGCCACCATGAGCCACGAGATCCGCACGCCGATGAGCACCATGCTGGGAATGCTGGAGCGCTTCGGCAGCGGCGCGCTGGATGCGCGCCAGCGGCAGGTACTGGCGACCATCGATGATGCCGCGCAGATGCTGCGACAGATCCTGGATGACGTGCTGCACAGCCAACGCCTGCAGACCGGCCCACAGCCACCGCAGTGCCTGCCCACCGACCTGGCCGGGCTGCTGCGGGCGGTGCAGCGCCTGCTGGCACCAGTGGCGGCCAGCAAAGGGCTGCATCTGCGCTGCGAGGTGGATCCTGCGCTGCAGCGTGGATCGTTGGCCGATGCGCTGCGCCTGCGCCAGATCCTGTTCAACCTGGCGGGCAATGCGCTGAAATTCACCCTGCACGGTGGGGTGGACCTGCAGGTGCGGGTGCTGCAGCAGCGCGCCCAGGGCCAGCAGCTGCGGCTGCAGGTGACCGATACCGGCGTGGGCATCAGCCGGGAGCGCCAGCGGGCGGTATTTGCAGCCTTTACCCAGGCCGACGCCTCCACCACCCGGCGCTTCGGTGGCAGCGGCCTTGGACTGGCGATCTGCCGGGAGCTGGCGGCATCGATGGGCGGGCAACTGCACCTGTGCAGTACGCCGGGCGTGGGCACCACGGTGTGGCTGGACCTGTACCTGCCGGCCTGCGAGGCGCCATCGGCGGAGCATCGTGATGATGCGGCTGGCCTGCACGAATTGCCGCCGGTGCGGGTACTGGTTGCCGAAGACCATCCCACCAACCTGCAGCTGCTGGTGCGGCAGCTGCGGGACCTGGGCCTGCAGGTGCATGCCGCAGCCAATGGCGAGCAGGCCTGGCAGGCGTGGCAGACGCAACGGTTCGCGCTGGTCATCACCGACTGCCACATGCCGGGCATGGACGGCTTTGCCCTGGCCCGCGCGATCCGCGCCGATCCTCGTGCCGATGCGGCAAGGGTGCCGATCATCGCGTTGACCGCCAGCGTGCTCGACAGTACCCGCCAGGCCTGCCTCGACGCAGGCATCGATCACTTCATCGCCAAGCCGGTCGGCCGCCAGGCACTGCATGCCGTCCTGGCCGCAGTGCTGGTGCCACTCGGTCTGTCAGTGCGCCAGTAGCCGGGCGATGCTGGCGGCGGCATCGCGGCCCTCGGCCACAGCGGTCACCACCAGGTCGGCACCGCGCACCGCGTCACCCCCGGCGAACAGGCGCGGATGGGCGGTCTGGAAAGGCAGCCTGCCCTTGCCACCGGCGAGGATGCGGCCATTGGCCTGGCCTTCCACACCATGCTCGGCCAGCCACGAGGGCACGCTGGGCGAGAAGCCGAACGCGATGATCACCACGTCCGCTTCCAGCAGCGACTCGCTACCCTCGATCGGCACGGCGTTCTGGCGGCCGTTGGCATCGGGTTCGCCCAACCGCGTCTCGACCACCGTCACCCCGATCACTTCGTCATCGGCGCCGGCTTCGATCGACAGCGGCTGGCGGTTGAACAGGAAGCGCACGCCTTCCTCGCGCGCGTTGGCCACTTCGCGCGCGCTGCCCGGCATGTTGGCCTCGTCGCGCCGGTAGGCACAGGTGACCTTGGCCGCGCCCAGTCGCACCGCGCTGCGCACGCAGTCCATGCCGGTGTCGCCACCGCCGAGGACCACCACGCGCTTGCCATTGAGGTCGGGCAGGGCGATCTGGTCTTCCCAGCCGGCGATCGGCCGGCCCTGCGGATCATCGCCGCCGACGATGCGGCTGTTCTGCACCAGGAACGGCAGTGCCGGCAGCACGCCCTTCAGGTCCTGGCCATCGAGGCCACCGTCGGTGTAGCGATACGCGCCGGTACCGACGAACACCGCATCGTGGGTGTCCAGCAGCTGCTGCAGGCTGATGTCGCGGCCGATCTCCACGCCGAGGCGGAACTGCACGCCCATGCCTTCAAGCACGTCGCGACGACGACGGATCACGTCCTTGTCCAGCTTGAAACTGGGGATGCCGAACTGCAGCAGGCCGCCGACCTGTTCGTAACGGTCGTAGACCACTGCGGTGATGCCGGCATGCGCCAGGCGGTCGGCACAGGCCAGGCCTGCGGGGCCGGCACCGATCACCGCCACCGTGTGGCCGGTGGGCTGCACCGCCGTCATGTCCGGCCGCCAGCCGGTAGCCAGCGCGGTATCGACGATGTACTTCTCCACCGCGCCGATGGTGACCGCACCAAACTCTTCCAGCGTGCAGCTGCCCTCGCACAGGCGATCCTGCGGGCACACCCGGCCGCACACTTCCGGCAACGGGTTGGTGCTGTGGCACAGCGTGGCTGCTTCGTGGATGCGGTTTTCCTGCACCAGCTGCAGCCATTGCGGAATGGCGTTGTGCACCGGGCACTTCCAGCTGCAGTACGGGTTGCCACAGTCCAGGCAACGGCCGGCCTGGTACTGCGCATCTTCCTTGCCGAACTTTCCGTACAGCTCGCCCCAGTCGCCGGAGGTGCGCAGTTCAACCGGGATGCGCTGCGGCATGGTCCGGGGCAGGTCGAGGAACTGGAAGGCGTGCTTGCGGCTCATGGCGGACTCTGTGGATTTCCGGATGCCGGCCAGTGGCCGGCACTACAGCGGTGGGGAAGCCGGTGCGCCCAGTGCATGCGGCGCATCGCTCACGTGCGGTGTGTCACGCCGCGCGGCGCAGGGTTTCGGTCAGCGACTCGATGCTGGCGGCCTTGGGTTTGACCAGCCAGAACTTGCCGATGTAATCGCGGAACTCGTCCATGATCTGCTGCGCCCAGATGCTGCCGGTCAGCTCGCGATGACGGCCGATCAGGCGATGCAGGTGCTGGCGGTAGTTCTCGAACCCTTCGGCGGAGACGCGATGGATGTCGATCAGCTCGTGGTTGTAGCGGTCGACGAAATCGCGGTCCACGTCCAGCACGTAGGCCAAGCCACCGGTGAAGCCGGCGCCGAAGTTCAGGCCGACCTTGCCCAGGACCAGCACCACGCCGTCGGTCATGTACTCGCAGCAGTGATCACCTGCGCCTTCCACCACGGCCAGTGCGCCGGAGTTGCGCACGGCGAATCGTTCACCGGCACGGCCAGCGGCGAACAGCTCGCCACCGGTTGCGCCATACAGGCAGGTGTTGCCGATGATGGCGGTGCTGCGTGCCTCGAAGCGTGCACCACGCGGAGGACGCACCACCAGGCGGCCGCCGGCCATGCCCTTGCCGACGTAGTCGTTGGCTTCACCTTCCACTTCCAGGTGCAGGCCACCGACGTTGAAGGCGCCGAAGCTCTGCCCGGCGCTGCCGCGGAAGCGCAGTTCCAGCGGCGATTCGGCCATGCCCTGGTTGCCGTGCGCGCGCGCCACGGCGCCGGCCAGGCGGGTGCCGATGCTGCGGTCGGTGTTGTGGATCAGGAAGCGGTGCTCGCCACCGCGCTTGTGTTCGATGGCCTCGGCCAGCAGGCCGTCCATCTGCGTGGCCAGGCTGTCCGGAGATTCATACAGGCGCTGTGCCGCGCAGTGGCTGCCCGGGTAACTGGCGTCGGCCAGCAGACGCGACAGATCCACGCGCACGTCCTCGCGCGGCGAGACCTCAAGCTGGCGCAGCAGGTCGGTGCGGCCGACGATTTCCTGCAGCGAACGTGCGCCCAGCACCGACAGCCAGCCGCGTACTTCCTCGGCCAGCAGGCGGAAGAAGTTCTCCACGCGCTCGGGTTGGCCGGTGAAGTGGTTCTCGCGCAGGCGCTCGTCCTGGGTGGCCACGCCGGTGGCGCAGTTGTTGAGGTGGCAGATGCGCAGGTACTTGCAGCCCAGCACGATCATCGGCGCGGTGCCGAAGCCGAAGCTGTCCGCACCCAGCAGCGCTGCCTTGACCACGTCCAGGCCGGTCTTCAGGCCGCCATCGGTCTGCAGCAGGGTGCGCCCGCGCAGGTCGTTGGCCACCAGCGCCTGATGCGCCTCGGCGATGCCCAGTTCCCACGGCACGCCGGCGTAGCGGATCGAGCTGACCGGCGAAGCACCGGTACCGCCGTCATGGCCGGAAATGGTGATCAGGTCAGCACCGGCCTTGACCACGCCCGCCGCGATCGTGCCGACGCCGGCATGGCTGACCAGCTTCACCGATACCAGCGCGGTCGGGTTGACCTGCTTGAGGTCGTAGATCAGCTGCGCCAGGTCTTCGATGGAGTAGATGTCGTGGTGCGGCGGCGGCGAGATCAGGCCGATGCCCGGCCTGGCATAGCGCAGGCGTGCGATCAGTTCATTGACCTTGTGCCCGGGCAGCTGGCCGCCTTCGCCGGGCTTTGCGCCCTGGGCAACCTTGATCTGCAGCACTTCGGCATTGACCAGGTATTCGGCGGTGACGCCGAAGCGGCCCGAGGCCACCTGCTTGATCTTGCTGCGCTTGTCGGTGCCATAGCGCGCCGGGTCTTCGCCACCTTCGCCGGAATTGCTGCGGCCGCCGAGGCGGTTCATCGCAATGGCCAGCGCTTCATGCGCTTCGGGCGAGAGCGCACCGAGGCTGATCGCTGCGGTATCGAAACGCGGGAACAGGTCGCTCGCCGGTGCCACTTCGTCCAGCGGCGTCGGCGTTGCCGCCGGCACCAGCTGCAGCAGATCGCGCAGCGCCGACGGCGGGCGCGCATGCACGGCATCGCAGTACTGCTGCCACGCACGCGGGTCACCGCTGCGCGCTGCGCGCTGCAGGGTGGTCACCACGTCCGGGTTGTACATGTGGTACTCGCCGCCGTGCACGTACTTCAGCAGGCCGCCGACATCCACGCCCTGCTGGGCGTCCCAGGCCTGCGCGCACAGTTCACGCGCGTCGGCATCCAGGCGCGCGAAGCCGGCGCCACCGATGCGCGAGGCGGTATCGGGGAAGCACAGCTCCACGACCTCCGGCTCCAGGCCGATGATCTCGAACAGCTGCGCACCGCGGTAGCTGGCCACGGTACAGATGCCCATCTTCGAGATGATCTTGGACAGGCCCTTGTAGATGCCCTTGCGGTAGCGGCGGCCGATCTGCGACTGCTCGCCGCCCTTGCTGAGCTTGAGGATGCCGCGTCGGCCGAGGTCGAACAGGGTCTGGTAGGCCAGGTACGGATACACCGCCGTCGCACCGAAGCCGAGCAGGCAGGCCATGTGGTGCGCGTCGCGCGCGGTGCCGGTTTCCACGATCAGGTTGACGTCGCAGCGCAGGCCCAGCCGTGACAGGTGGTGGTGGATGGCGCTGGTGGCCAGCAGCGCATGCACCATCGGCCGCCCGGCCACCGGGTAGCGGTCGGACAGCAGCAGCATCACCATGCCGTCGCGCGCAGCCTGTTCGGCTTCGACGCAGATGCGTTCGATGCCTGCACGCAGGCCTTCCTCTTCGCTGTAGGACAGGTCGAGCAGGCGGTTGGCCTGCACGTACTGGTCCATCTTCAGCAGCTGGCGCAGCTTGCGCTGGCTCAGCACCGGCGAGTTGAGGATGACGTGGTTCACCGTCTCCGGCCCGGCATGGAAGATGTTGGTCTCCTTGCCGAGCTGGGTGGACAGGGACATCGCGCAGTCTTCACGCAGCGGGTCGATCGGCGGGTTGGTGACCTGCGCGAAGGCCTGGCGGAAATAGTCGTACAGCGGACGGCTGCGCTGGCTGAGCACGGCCATCGGCGTGTCATCGCCCATCGAGCCGGTGGCTTCCTGCTCGGTCTCGGCCAGCGGCCGCAGCACCTGTTCCACTTCCTCGCTGCTGAGCTGGTACAGCTTGTGGTAGCTGCGCAGGGTGCTTTCGTCGAACGGCTCTTCCACCAGCGACGGGTCGATCAGTTCGGTCTGCAGGTAGGTGACGCCCTGCTGCAGCCACTGCTTGTAGGGTGCACGGCCGCGGTTGATGCGGTCGATGGCCTCCGAATCGAGCAGGTCACCGCGCTTGAGGTCGATGGCGATCATCTCGCCCGGGCCGAGCTTGCCCTTGCGCACCACGCGCTCGGTCGGTACCTCCCACACGCCTGCTTCGGAGGCGACCAGGAAGTGGCGATCGGCGGTCAGCATCCAGCGCGCCGGGCGCAGGCCGTTGCGGTCGAGGGTGCACACCGCGTAGCGGCTGTCGCAGGCGACGATGCCGGCCGGGCCGTCCCACGGTTCGCTGTTGAGGCCGTGGAACTCGTAGAACGCGGCCAGGTCCGGGTCCTTGAATTCCAGCGACTGCGTTGCCGGCGGCACCAGGATGCGCAGGGCCTGGATCAGCTCCATGCCGGCGGACACCATCAGTTCCAGCATGTTGTCCAGGCTCTGCGAATCGGAGCCGTGCATGGAGATGACCGGGTCGAACTCGCCGATGTCGAAACGGGGCGTCTTCCACACCTTGCTGCGCGCCTGCGCCCAGCGCCGGTTGCCTTCGATGGTGTTGATCTCGCCGTTGTGGGCGAGCATCCGGAACGGGTGCGCCAGCGGCCAGCGCGGCAGCGTGTTGGTGGAGAAGCGCTGGTGGAACACGATGGCGCTGGAGGCCAGTTCGCGGCGTTGCAGGTCCGGGAAGAAACGGCTGAGCTTGTCCGGCAGCACCATGCCCTTGTAGCCGATGGCGCTGGGGCTGAGCGTGGTGACGTAGTAGTCGGCATGCGCGCGCAGCAGCTGCTCGCTGCGGCGGCGGGCCAGGAACAGGGCCAGGCCGAAGCCGGCGTCATCCTGGCCGACGCCGGCATCGACGAACACCTGCTCGATGCGCGGCAGGGTGTCGCGTGCCAGTTGGCCACAGACGCTGTCGTCGGTCGGTACCTCGCGCCAGCCGGCCACCTTGCAGCCGACGGCCTCGATCTGCTGCTGCAGCTGCGTGCGGCAGGCCTGTGCGGCGTCGGCATCGTGCGGCAGGAACACCAGGCCCGCAGTGAAGCGCGCGCCGATGGCGATGCCGGCTTCACTGGCCAGCAGTTTCAGGAAGGCATCGGGGCGGCGCAGCAGCAGGCCGCAACCATCGCCGGTGAGGCCATCGGCGGCGACACCGCCACGGTGGGTCATGCGCGAGAGCGCAGCGATGGCGGTATCCACCAGCAGGCGCGAAGGCTGGTCGTCGAGCTGGGCGACCATGCCAAATCCACAGGCATCGCGCTCGGAGCGCGGGTCGTAAAGCCCTTGGCGGTTGCGGGGGGCCATCTCTACCTCGATGCAGATTGAAATGAACGGGGACACCCCTGCCCGCTCTGTAGAGCACGCCCTGCACGTCATGGTGGAGTGTGCCGCGCATGGCGCAGCCCGTCGGGAAGCCGCTTGGCGCACGCCCATACGGCGTTGCTCACCTTGCGCAGGCACTCGCCTGCGCGGCGGCGCGCGCCTTGTCTGGCTGCACGCCAAGTGTCTTCACACTCACCCTGACGCACACGCCGTGCTCTTCCTGGAGCGCATCATGAGGCCACCGGATGCCTCGACTAGATCACAGGTTGCTGCAACGCCGCAATACACGGTTGCAGGCGCAACCAAAGCGCCGGCAAACGCTTGCCGGCGCGGGGTTTCCTCAGCCGCAGCGGACGCCGCTGACCACGTCCTTTGCGTCCACTTCGATGTTCAGGCGGTCGCCCAGGAACTCCATCGTGGTGACGTCATTGGGGTGCAGCACGCGCAGCTGCTTGGCCGCTGCATCTTCCTGGGCCTGCTTGCCGAGCGCTTCGGTGTAGGGCTGGCCGACCAGGCTCTGCACCTGGCTGGCGTCGCAGTTGCCGACAGGCGGTGCTTCGGTGGCCTTGCCGGCTTCGTCGGCCGGCGCCTTGGCGGCCTCGGCGGCCTGCTGTGCGTGGGCGGTGGCCGAATCCTGCTCATCCAGCGACGGCGCTTGGCAGGCGGTCAGGGCCAGCACGGCCGGCAGCAGCAGGGCGGAGAGGGAACGGGCGCGGATCGGGAACGACATCATGACTCCGGGAGGGAAGGGACGGTGAAAGGCCGAGCATAGCGGCGAACCCGCCCTCACGTGTTTGTCTTGCGTTATTGACGTGGCCACGCCGCGCCGATCGGCAGACTGCAGGCATGCCAGCGACCCCCACACCCGAACGCCAGGCCGCGCGCGCCGCCGGCCTGCGCTACGTTGATGACACCCAGCCCGGCATCAGCCGGCGACGCGCAGGCAAGGGCTTTGCCTATCGCGATGCCGATGGGCATGCCGTGCGCGATGCCGCCACCCTGCAGCGCATCCGCGCGCTGGCCATTCCACCGGCCTATACCGCCGTGTGGATCTGTGCCCGCGCCGATGGCCACCTGCAGGCCACCGGCCGCGACGCGCGCGGGCGCAAGCAGTACCGCTACCACGCCGACTGGGCGGCCGTTCGCGACGCCGGCAAGTTCGACCGCACCATCGCCTTCGGCCAGGCGCTGCCGGCGCTGCGGCGGCGCCTGGGCCGCGACCTCAAGCGCAGCGGTTTCCCGCGCGAGAAGGTGCTGGCTGTGGTGGTCGCGTTGCTGGCCGACACCCTGGTGCGGGTGGGCAACGAGACCTACGCGCAGGAGAACAAGTCGTACGGCCTGACAACATTGCGCAACCGTCACCTGGACCTGCTTCGCGGTGGCCGGGTGCGCATGCGCTTCCGCGGCAAGTCCGGGCAGTTGCAGGAGGTGGTGGTCGGTGACCGTCGGCTGGGTGCGCTGGTGCGCAGCGTGCAGCAGCTGCCGGGTCAGGCCCTGTTCCAGTACCGCGACGATGCTGGCGAGGTGCAGCCGGTGGATTCGGGCGCGGTCAACGACTACCTGCGCGAGGTGATGGGCGAGGACTTCACCGCCAAGGACTTCCGCACCTGGGGCGGCACGATGGCGGCGGTGCAGGCCTTCGCCGCCACCGAACTGCCCGAGCCGGCCAGCCAACGCGCGCTGGCCAAGGCGCAACGCGAGGTGGTGTGCCAGGTGGCTGCGCGCTTGGGCAATACGCCAGCGGTATGCCGCAAGGCCTACATCGATCCCTGCGTGTTCGCCGGTTGGGAACGCGGCGAACTGACCGCACTGGCGGGCCTGCGCGGCCCGCGGCAGTGGGAACAGGCGACACTGAAGGTGCTGCGCCGGGCCCGGCGGCTCAGCCGCAAGGCAGGTCAGCCGCAGTAGATGGCGGTGATGTTGTTGGTGCGGCCGGTTTCGATGGTCAGGCGATCCCCACCTTCCGTGGCTGCGCCGGCGGCCGGATCGGCAGCGCCGCTGGCGGTGTTGCCGCTGCGCTCGCGGCCGCCGCGGGTTACCTGCACGTGCAGGCTGTCGCTGTCCACGCGCGCACGTTCGATGGTCATGCCCGACGCGGCCAGGCCGACTGCGCCGCGCACCTTGTCGGTGTGGCACTGGCCGGAAATCACCCCATCGATCGGCTGGACCTGGGCGACCGGACTGCTGCTGCAGGCGGCGAGAGCGAAGCAGACGGCGGCGGTGGCAATGGCATGTTTCATGGGGGACGTTCCTCGTGTTGTGGCCTGCAGGGTGCGACGACACGCGTGGTGGCGGAATGAATGCCGTGCACGCGATGGACACAGTGCGCTCACTGCCGCCAACAGCCTGCGTGGAGACACTGCACGAGCGGCGCACGCCGCCCCCGGTACTGCGGCGTACGCGCCCCGGTAGTGCCGGCCGCTGGCCGGCAACCCCAATCCCCCCGAGGAGACCTGCATGGCCACCACCAAGAAGCTTCCCGTCCGCCGCAAGGCGACCCCCAAGGTCCGCAAGGGCACTACCGCTGCGACGACGGCTGCCGACACCGAGCGCCCGCGCGTGGTGAAGACGGCGACCCGCAAGGCTGCCGCCGCCGATCCGCGCGCGGCGCGCGTCGCAGCGCGGCAGCGGCGCCTGCAGGACCAGGAAAAAGCGAAGGATGTGCGTGCGGCAAAGAAGGCGACAAAGAAGACCGCTACCCAGGCCGGACCACGCCATCAGCCGGAGAAGATGCCGGCGCAGCAGCTGGCCAAGCCCGGCCACGAGCATGCACTGGAGCTGGCGCCGCGCTTCCTGGCGCCGGACTATGTCGGCAGTGGCAAGCTGCAGGGCATGCGGGCGATCGTCACCGGCGGCGATTCCGGCATCGGCCGCGCGGTGGCGGTGCTGTTCGCCCGCGAAGGCGCCGACGTTGCCGTGCTGCATCTGGATGAAGCCAAGGACGCCGAGCTGACGCGCCAGCACGTGGAAAAGGAGGGCGGCCGCTGTGTGGTGATCGCCGGCGACGTGCGCGACCCGCGCTTCTGCAACAAGGCCGTCAAGCAGGTGGCCAAGGCCTTTGGTGGCATCGACATCCTGGTCAACAACGCGGCGTTCCAGCTGCACTGCGAGCGCCTGGAAGACCTGGAAGACGCGCACCTGCAGGAAACCCTGCAGACCAACATCGGCGGCTACATCCAGATGGCACGCGCAGTGCTGCCACACTTGGGCGAAGGCGCCAGCATCATCAACACCGGCTCGGAAACCGGCCTGTTCGGCAGCAAGGCACTGATCGATTACTCGGCTACCAAGGGCGCGATCCATGCGTTCACCAAGGCGCTGGCCAGCCAGTTGCTGCCGCGCGGCATCCGGGTCAACTGCGTGGCGCCGGGGCCGGTGTGGACGCCGTTGAACCCGGCCGACAAGCAGGCCAAGGACGTGGCCGAGTTCGGCAAGGACAGTGACATGGGCCGGCCGGCTCAGCCCGAAGAACTGTCGCCGGCCTATGTGTTCCTGGCGTCTCCGGCCTGCGCCAGCTACATCAGCGGGGTGATCCTGCCTGTGATGGGCGGGCCGCGCGGTTAGCGCGCGGCGGCAACGCCCAGGGGCGCGGCAGTGTAGAAACCGGCGATGCGCGGTATGAACTGCTGCGGATTGGCGCCGACCAGATTGGTCAGCACGACAACGGCGAGGCCGCGCTCGGGATAGACGATGAAGGCCGAGCGCGCGCCGCCCATGCCTCCCACCTGCAGGTCGGGTGCGGTGTTGAACACCGGCCAGCCTGCGGCCCAGTCGCCGGCGCTGCCATCGTTGAGGCGCTCGGCCGTCCACATCTGCTGCACCGCGCGCTGCTCCAGCAGGCGTCCCCCCTGCAATGCAACCAGCCAGCGCGCGGTGTCATCGGCCGTGGTGAGGATGCCGCCGCCGGCCCACAGGCTGGGCGGCATGTCGTAGAACCAGTGCGACAGGCGCGGCGTTGCATCCTTTGCATCGGTGGGGCGTGGCAGGTAGCTGTACATCGTCGCCGCATCCGGGATCAGGTCGTAGCTGTCGCCGAACGTGGTGCGTGCCATGCGCGCGGTGGAGAACTGGCCGGTGGCCAGGAAGCGTTCGTAGGGCATGCCGGATTGCCGCGCGATGATCCGCGCCAGCAGCAGGTAGTTGGTCTGGTTGTACAGGAAACGCTCGCCGGCCCTGGCCTCTGCCGGCAGCGCGCGGACCGCCTGCCATGCGTCCTGTTCCGAACCCCCACCCAGCAATCCCTCTGCATCGAGGATATCGGGCAGGCCGGAGGTGTGGGCGAGCAGCTGGCGCACCCGCACTACCCGCCAGCTTTCGGGCAGGTCGTCGAGATAGCGCGCGATGGGCGCGTCCAGATCCACCCGCCCGTCCTGTGCCAGCTGCGCCAGAGCGACGCCGGTGAAGGATTTGGTGGCCGAGTTGAGCGGGAACCGCGTGCTGCGGGTGGCGACCACGCCGTTCTCGACGTTGGCCAGCCCATAGGTTTCCGACAGCACCACCTGGCCATCCTTGACCACCGCGATCTGCAGGCCCGGGATGCGCTGTTCCTGCATGGTCTGGCGGATGAAACGACGGGTCTGGTCGTTGGCCTGGTCCTGGTTGGCGGAGACGGCGGCGAAGGGCAGCAGGCTGATGATCATGAGCAGGGTTCGTAGCGTCTGGCGAGGCATGCGGGTTCCCGGAGGGCGGAAAGATCGGCGGCGGTGACGGCCGCCGCAGGCGACAGGCCATGGGTCGGATGCGCGCCCGGCGGAAAAGGTTTAAGCCGGTCGCGCGCCCTACCGTTCGTCGGCCCATGACTTCCGGGGGGTTGACTACAGGTGTCGTCATGGCAACAGTAGCGACACGTGTAGTCAAGGGAGTGGTGTCATGCGTGGCAAGACCATCGGGGACCAGGAACTGGCCCTGCTGCAGTATGTGGATGAGCAGGCGCCGGCCAGCGTCGGCGAGGTCGCCAGCGGCTATGGCGAACCGCGCGGACTGGCCCGCTCCACCGTGTTGACGATGATGGAGCGCCTGCGCGCCAAGGGTTACCTGCAGCGCAGGCAGCAGCAGGGCGTCTACCGTTACCAGCCCACCCGTGGCCCTGAGAGCGTGCTGCAGGGGGCCGTTGCCCAGTTCGTCGACAACACGCTGCAGGGCTCGGTGTCGCCCTTCGTGGCGTACCTGTCGCAGCGGCAGAAGGTCAGCGACAACGAACTGGCCGAACTGGAAGCGCTGGTGGCCGAACTGCAATCGCGTCGCCAGGAGGACTGAGCCATGGAGACCTCGATGTTGATTCCGATGCTGGAACGGCTGGGTTGGACCAGCCTGCAGACCGTGCTGCTGGTGGCGCTGGTGTACCTGCTGTGCCGCGCGCTGCCGGCACTGTCGGCGGCCACTCGTTGCCGGTTGTGGTGGCTGGTGTCGCTGCAGGCGGTGGTCGGTCTGTTGTGGAGCCAACCGCTGCAGCTGGCCTGGTTGCCCGCACCCGATGCGGTGGTCATGACGACCGTGGATCTTGCTGCGGATGCGGTGTATCCGCTGGCGCCGGAGGCCGCCGCGCAACTGCTGGCGAACGTGCCGATGAGCGATACCGGAAGCGCGCAGGTGGCCTGGTGGGCAGTGGCCCTGGCCGCACTGTGGATGTCCGGCGTACTGCTGATGGCGCTGCGGACCTTTGGCGAATGGCGCCGGTGCCGTGCGCTGCTGGCCGCGTCGTATCCGTGCGAGGACCAGGCGCTGGTGCAGGCACTGCAGCTGGCTTCGGATGCGCACGGCCTGCGCCGCGCGCCGCGCCTGTGGATGAGCGACCAGGTGGACGCGCCGCAGCTGGTCGGGCCGTTCCGTCCGGTGCTGCTGCTGCCAGCGGGCATGAACGCGCTGCAGGGCGATGCGCTGGACCTGGCGCTGACCCACGAGCTGCAACACCTGCAGCGTCGTGACCTGCAGTGGGGGCTGCTGCCTGCCCTGGCCCAGCATCTGTTCTTCTTCCATCCGCTGCTGCGCCTGGCCGTGCGCGAATACGCCCAGGCCCGCGAGGAAGCCGTGGATGCGGCGGTGGTCGGCCAGCACGGTGCCAGCCGCCATGCCTATGGCCGGTTGCTGCTGCAGCTGGGTGTGGCGCCGCAGCCACACCTCGGCGTGGCCAGCGCAGCGCCCAGCACCACCAGCCTCAAGCGCCGCCTGCTGTCGCTGCAGTCGCACCGGGCGTGCCCACGCCTGCTGGCCGTTGGCCTGACGCTGGTTGTGTTGGCCGTGGGCGTGGCGCCGATGCGGCTGGTGGCCGCGCCGGTCCCGCCTGCGCCGCCGGCACCGCCGCGCGCTGTGCCCGCGCCGCCGCCGCCGCCCGCAGCACCCCCGGCACCGGCAGCGCCGCCTGCCGCAGCGGTACCGGCAGAGCCGGCCGACTGGGCCGAGCCGGCAGAACCCGCCGAGCCTGACGAACCTGCCGACGTCAATGAAGACGAGGAGCAGGACGCAGGCACCCATGCGCACTCGCAGACCACCATCGTCACCCATGGCCAGCTGGATCTGGGTACGCCGCCGCCGCAGGCCTTTGTCCTCGTCGATCACGGCCAGGCGTTCGCCAATGCCGGCATGGATGATGTGATGCAGGCGCGCAGCCGGCTTGGTGACGGCCCCGCACTGTGGTTCCGTCAGGGCGACAAGCGCTACGTGGTGCGCGATCCGATGCTGATCCAGTCGTTGCAGCGTGCCTATGCCGGCGCCGTTGACCTGAGCCGCCAGCAGAGTGAACTGGGGCGCCAGCAGAGTGCGCTGGGTCGACAGCAGGGCCAGCTTGGCCGCGCGCAGGGCGAGCTGGGCAGGCTGCAGAGTGAAGAGGCGCGTGAGATCGCTCTCGCCGCCGCACGGGCTGCACGCAGTGCGATCAACGATCGCGACATCAATCGCGAAGCGGCAGCCGAAGCGGCGCGGGCTACACGCGGCGCGGTGGATGATGCGGCGATTGCACGCAAGGCGGCGGCCGAAGCACAGCGCGCGTCACAGGTGGCCCGCAACCAGGCGCTGCAGTCCGAACGCAGCCGCGAGATGAGCCGTCTCGCCAGCCAGCAGGCCGCGCTGGGAAGCCAGCAGGCGGCACTGGGCAGTCAACAGGCCGCGTTGGGTGAGCGCCAGGCGCGGCTGCAGGCGCAGGCAGCGAAGCAGGCAGAGCAGGTCATCGCGCGCGCGCTGGCCAGCGGCAAGGCCGAGCGGCTCTGACAGAGTGGTAGCGCCGGGCCATGCCCGGCGAGCGCAGCGGCGCGTATGCGAATGGAATCCGCCGGGCATGGCCCGGCGCTACCCCATCAACCGCAGCTGGCGCGCTCGATACGGTTCTGTGCGTCCACCTGCACGGTCACCCGGTCCTGGCGGAAGTCCATGGTCACCGCCATCCCCGGTTTGACCACGCGTGCGTTGCGCGCGCCACTGTCGGCCACCAGCTTCTTGATCGTCGCTTCGTCGGCGGTCTTGCCGGTGAATGCGTCCAGCGCCTCGGGGCGGCACTCCTGCGGACCATCGGACACCTTGGCTGGCAGGCTGCCGGCATCGGCGGAGGCGTTGCCACCGGCATGGCTGCAGGCGGCCAGCGGCAGGATGGCCGCAAGCAGCAACAGGGGGGATCGACGCATGGCAGTACTCCTGGGTGGTGTTCAGTAGCGGCAGTGTCGCCGAGCGCTGTGTCAGTGATGTCAACGCCGCCTGGATCCGCTCTCTCCGTTCATCCGCTTACCAGCGCCAGGGTCTCCCGTTCGCGCTGCTCTTCCCGCACCAGCCGCTGCAGCAGCAGGGCCAGGGTCACCACGTCCTGGTGGTTGTGGTCGGCCACCCGGCGCAGATTCAGTGCATCGCCGCCGCGCAGGAAGCGCAGCCATGCGGCGGGGGCTTCCGAGCCGGGCAGGTCATCTTCGCGCACCACGCGCAGCAGTTGCCGCTCGATGGTGGACAGCTTGCAGTTCTCCCACGTACCGCGGTAACGCCGGCGGGTGGGATACAGCAGGTCGACATGGTCCAGCGCGGTGATGGGATCGGCCTGGCGGGCCAGCCGATAGCGTGTCTTCAGCAGTGGGGCGTCGTAGCTGCGGCCGTTGTAGCTGCAGAACACGGTATGCGGCTGCAGCCAGCTGGCAAAAGCGGCCAGCATCTCCTCCTCGGCAGCCATCGTCGACATCAGCAGCTGGCGGATGCGCAGGCCTTCGCCACGCTGCGGGCACACATGCCAGTCGGCGGCGCCGATCATGAAGGCGCGGGTGCCGGTGCCGCCGGCCAGGCCGGTGGTCTCGGTATCGAAGAACAGCAGGTCGCGCGCAGCCACGTACTCACCCTCGCGCTTGGCGAAGGCCAGCGACAGCGGCATGGCGGGAATCGGCTGCGGCAGCAGTGACTCGATCAGGAACAGGCCAGGCGCAATCTCGTTGCCGGGCAGCTGGCGGTCCTGCGCGCTGGCGCGTGCCGGCGCAGGGCCACCCCGCGAGCGCATGCCGAGCAGGCGATGCAGGCTGCCGACCTCGGGCCGTCGCAGTGCTGCCGGCGCAGGCGTGGTGGAGGCGGTGCCGGTCGGCTTGTGGCGGATCTCCTGTTCCACCCAGGCAAACACCGAACGCTCGGCCGGTGGCTGCCGCGCATCGTTGGCGGCCATCAGTGCCGGCGGCGTCTGCTGCGTCGGCGCGGCAGGCGTGGCTGCTTTCGGGTCACCGGCCTGCTTCCGCAGCAGGCGCAGCTTGTCCAGGCTCAGGCTCACGGGGCGATCAGCTCCATCGGGTCGCGCGTGCTCACCACCACGTCGGCGACGTGCTGGCAGGCATCGGCATCGAACAGGTCGAGCACGCGCAGCGCCAGCGCACGCGGTGAGGTTTCATCCTGTTCCTGCGCGGCCAGCACCGGGCCGACGCAGGCCGGACAACCCGCCCTGCAGTCGCAGCGCTGTACCAGTTCGCGCGCGCGCTGCACCAGCTCCGCCTGGCGCTGCCACAGCGGCTCGCTCAGGCCGACGCCACCGGGGAAGTTGTCGTACAGGTATACGGTCGGCACGAATTCCTGCAGCAGTTCCACCGCGCCAGGCTCGCCATCGCTGCCCCGCAGCTGGCCGCGCCCGCTCTGGTCGGCAATCGCGATCCAGGTGCCATCGCCGTTGCCCACCGACTTCTGCAGGTCGCGCGCATCGGCCATCACCGCCACCGTGGCTACGATGTGCAGTGCATAGGCGGCGCCGAGGAACCCATCCAGCGCATCCTGCTTGCTGGCGAAGGCGCGCAGCAGCAGCGCCTGCGGCAGCTGCCACCACACCGCGGTGGTGTGCAGTTCCTGGTCGGGCAGGTTGACCGGGCCGTAGCCGATGTTCTCGTGGGTGTAGTAGCGGATCTTCTTGTAACCGGCCACGCGGCGCACTACGTGCACTTCGCCATGGTGCGAATCACCACGGCCGGCTACGCCGCCATCGAAACGGTCCAGCACCTTGAGCTTGGTGAAGTCGATGCTGTCGGTGTAGTAGTCCACGTGGGTGCGGGTGACGTAAGCCTTGCGGCCTTCCCAGTCCAGCGTTTCCACCTGGTAGGGCGTGGACTGCACCATGTGGATGGCGCCTTCGTACAGGGTCAGTGCGGCAGCGGAGTAGTCCACCTCGGCGATGATCTGCTGGCGGCCATCGCTGCGGTCGACCACCACGAAGTTGCCATCGGCCACCGCGCGCAGGCTGACCGCGTTGGCCGGATAGCTGTCGGCAATCCACTCCCAGCGCTCGCCTTCGCGGTGGATGACCTCGGTTTCGGCCAGTGCTTCCAGGAACACTTCAGGATCGATCGGGCCGAAGCCATCGCCGACCCGGAACGGCAGTTCGAACGCCGCGCAGCGGATGTGATCGAACAGGATCAACGGCTGGTCGGGTGCGATGCGTGCGTGTTCCGGCGACGCCTCGGCGAAGAAGTCCGGATGGCGCACCACGTACTGGTCCAGCGGCTGCGAACTGGCCACCATCACCCCGAGTGCGGGCTGCTGGCGGCGTCCGGCGCGGCCGAAGCGCTGCCAGGTGGCAGCCACGCTGCCGGGGTAACCGTTGAGGATCACCACGTCCAGGCTGCCGATATCCACGCCCAGTTCCAGCGCCGAGGTGCTGACGATGCCGTCGATGTTGCCGGCACGCATCGCACGCTCGGTCTCGCGGCGCTCGGTGGGAAGGTAGCCGCCGCGGTAGGCGCGGATGCGTGGTGGTTTGCGCGGATCGTGATCGAAGATGTCCTTCAGGTACTTGGTCAGCACCTCGACCATCAGCCGGGTCTGCGCGAACACCAGGGTCTTCAGCCCGGACTTGATCGCGATGCGGGCGATACGGTTGCTCTGCGAGCGCGCCGAGGCACGCAGGCCCAGGTCGGGGTTGATCACTGGCGGATTCCACAGCAGCACCTGCTTCGGCCCGCTGGGCGCGCCGGATTCGGTGATGGCGGTGACTCGTGCTTCGATCAGCGCCTCGGCATGCGCCTGCGGGTTGCCGATGGTGGCCGAGCACAGGATGAACTGCGGTTGCACCCCGTAGAACGCGCAGATGCGCTTGAGCCGGCGCAGCACGTTGGTGACATGGCTGCCGAACACGCCGCGATAGGTGTGTACTTCGTCGATGACGATGTAGCGCAGGTTCTCGAAGAACTGCGCCCACTTGGTGTGATGCGGCAGGATCGCCTGGTGCAGCATGTCCGGGTTGGAGACCACGATGTCGCCATGCAGGCGGATCGCCTGCCGCGCATCGCCGGGGGTGTCGCCATCGAAGGTGAAGGCCTTCACACCCAGATCGCCGGCGCGGTTGAGCTCCAGCAGTTCGGCCACCTGGTCCTGGGCCAGTGCCTTGGTCGGGAACAGGTACAGCGCCTTGGCCTTGTCCTGCATGGCGGCGCTGACCACCGGCAGGGTGTAGCACAGCGACTTGCCGCTGGCAGTGGGGGTGACGATGGCCACGTGCTCGCCACGCTGGCTGGCCTCCCATGCCTCGGCCTGGTGGCTGTAGAGCTGTTCGATGCCACGTGCCTTCAGTGCCGCAGTCAGGGCCGGTGGCACGGAATCAGGAATCGGCGCATAGCGGCCTTCGCGGCCGGGAATGGCGAAGCTGCCGGTGATGCGATCCTGGTAGCGGCGCTGCAGGCGTGCACTGAGCAGTGCGCCATCGCGCGCGGGCAGGCCATCGCGGGTGGCGAGCTGCTGCTCCGCATCGGCGGTGCGCTTGGCGAGTTCGTAGGCCATGGAAGATGGAGCCGGGACATTTTTCGAGGGGTCACATGGCACCACATTCACGTCTCAGGATGTGAGACATCGCGCGCGAAGGGCGTGAACCGTTCATTGCCATGGGTCGGGACGACGCGCGATTTCCGCGCCGAGCGCCTTGCTGCGGCGGACGGACTGCACGATGCAGACCACAAGCCGTACCGTGTGCCAGCCCAGCGCCAGCACTGCCAGCGCCTGCCAGGCAGATGCAACCGGCCAGCCCAGGTCCAGGCGCTGTGACAGCGGTACCGAGGCGGCGCCGAACATCAGCACGCACAGCAGCATGCCCAGCCAAGCCAGATGCCAGAACCCTCCCGTGGGCGGATAGCGTCGTCGGTCGCTGGCCAGGCACCATGCCGTGCCCGCGCCCAGCACCCATCCATCGCAGGTGCGCACATCCAGCAACATCGAGCGCCCGCGGGAGAATGCCTCGGCGTGCTCCCATTCCGCCGGAAGCTGCACGCGCCGGTCATTGCCCAAGAGCCACACCTGTGATGCCTGGGCAGTGCGCCGATACACGAGCAGGCGGCCGCGGACCCGCAGTACGCGCTGCGCCGTCGCAGGGCCGTTGCGGCGTGGGCGGCCCAGCCAGGCCGCAAGACCGGCGATGGCAAGCAATGGCGTGGCGAGCAGGCCCGGGACGTCGGCGGCGGCCCATAGCGCCAGTGCGGCAATCACCAGCGGGGAAGGGCGCAGGCCGGGACCCCGTCGCATCGACACTTCTTCCGGTGTCTCCATGCGCTCGCCACAGACCCGGCTGGTGGCTGCCTCCGGTCGTGCAGCAGCGATATTGAAGCCATTGAGACGCACCACCACCGCCACGCGTTCGTCCAGCACCACTTCGGCTTGGTTGTCTTCCGAGAGGTACGGCCATGCCCGCCTTGGAACCAGCACGGGAACTCCACCCAGCAGGCCATCGCCAACCGGGAAGTTGTTCCAGCACGCGCCCCCGGTGAACGCCCCGCGCAGCCGCTTCACCTGGTCGTCGTGGACACAACCGGTCAGCGCGCGCAGCGGTGCCAGTGCGGAGTGTTCTTGAGCATCGAGCGTCCGCAGGGTGCTGCTCCGGCGCAGCGAGGCCAAGCCTGTGCGGACGCGTGATGCCCATTCGGCAACGGCCGCGAGGACCATCACCAACAGGACTGCCAGAACGACCAGCACGGCTGCGCGTGACATCATCAGGCAACCGGCTGCAGCGGTGGGACTGTGGAGGAAGCTGTCATGGCTGGCTGCCGTACACCGAATGACTCAGGATGCAGGCCCCGCCCTGGCGGGGGGAATGAAGTTCGTTGCAAACTTCGGCGCCCTGGCCGCGCATCGGTGATGCGGCACACTCCCTGAACGCCCTCGCCGTTTCCAACGAAATCTGAAGCCGGCATCCGTATCCTTGGTTGCTGGACGCAACCAACACGGTGGATGGCTGTGGCAAAACGGGCAACGCAGGGAGCACTTCTGGCCGCCGTGCTGCTGGCGGGCATCGCGCACGCGCAGCAGACGACGCCGGCGGCCGTGCCCGTGCCCACGCCTGGTCCCGTACCGGCGCCTGCCGTGCCGCCCGCAGCAGATGACGCGCCCGTGGTCGCCCCGCCTGCGCAGGGGAACGTCACCACGCTGGGCGAAGTGCGTGCGCTCAAGCCTGAAGACGACCAGCCGCTGGACCTGTACCGCTTCAAGAACCCGATGCGCGCGGAGAACAACCGCTTCAGCCGCGACTGGAGCGAGCCGCCGTCGCCCGAGCAGGTCAGCATGGGCGGCGGTTACATCATGATGGGCGTGGTCAAGGGCGTGATGGCCGCGGCCAAGGGCCTGAACAGGATCACCGGCGGCCCGGACCAGATCCAGTCGGCCATCGCCCGGCCGCCACCGGAACTGAGCGCCGAGCAGCAACGCCGTGCGCTGCAGTTCTGCGCGCAGCAGGATGGTTGCGGCGCACCGCCGGAGAAGTAGGCGTTATCCTGCGGGCCTTCCCTTCGAGGCTGCCTGGATGCTGCTGCGTACCCTGTTCCTGCTTGCAACGCTGAGCCCGCTTGCCGCGTCCGCCAGCGACCTGACCGATGGCGGTTCGTGCCGCAATGGCGCGTTTCCTTCGGAACAATCGGGCTTTGTCCTGGCCAAAGTGGTGGGCACGCCGCGCCTGTACCTGCTGGGCGACATGGACGGCTGCCCGGCCAAGGGTGAACCCGCCTGCCGCCAGCGCAGCTACGTGGTGAGTGGCGACACGGTGGTGACCGGGCGTGATCTTGGCCGCTACCGCTGCGCGTTCTTCCCGAACAAGGTGGGTGGCAGCGCAGGCTGGGTGGATCGCAGCAAGCTGCAGGCGTTGCCGGTACCTGCGCCGACGCTGCAGGCCTGGTCGGGTGACTGGAAGGATGGAGACAACGGCCTGAAGATCCGCGTACACGGCAACCAGCTGCAGGTGGAAGGCGATGCCTACTGGCCTTCGGCCAATCCTTCGCCGGAGGTTCGTCCCTATGGGCCGAACATCGGCGCGGTAAGCGCGCAGGCGGTACCGCGTGGTGCCCAGGTCGACTTCGTCGAGGACAGCTGCACGGTGCACGCGCAGCTGCTGGGTGATGTGCTGATCGTGGCCGACAACAGCGAGTGCGGCGGCATGAACGTGCGCTTCAACGGTGTGTACCGCCGCAGGTAGATCCACGTCATGCGTGGATGAAATGCGCGGACGGCCCGGCGCCAGCCAAGGTTGGCATCTACCCTGCACGGCGTCAGTAGATCCACGCCATGCGTGGATGGTGTTCGCGAGCCAATCGGTGGGGTCAGAGCCCTTTCGCCGGCGCAAGGGGTCCGACCCCGGGATCAGCGCCGGCGCTCCAGCCACCACAGCAGCGATGCGCACAGCACGAACGCCAGCCACCACGGCCAGCGCGGTCCCGGCACACGCAGGCTCGCCCGCGCGGTTGCCGGCGCCGCAGTGGCCAGCCGCTGCGCGGTGGCATCCATCATCGCCTGCCGGTGCAGGGCAGGGGCCTGCTTCGGATCGAACACATAGCGCCACTGCATGCGGTCGCCGTGCTGCAGGCGCTGCCAACCGGCCTGGCGCGGCCACCAGCCCGCGCATCGTGCTGTGCCGGTGGTGCTGTCGACGATCAGCGGCACGCCATCGCCGCGTCCGTCGAAGGCCCGCAGCGGTGCCTGCACGCCGCACAGCGACTGCCGTTCGCCGGCCCAGGCCAGTGCCTGTGTCGACCATGGACCTTCGGTCCCCACCTGCGCGCGTGCGAGGGCGGCGAACACCGTGCTCCACAACTCGCCGTGGCGATCCTCGCGACCGGCCAGTACCCAGCGCCAGCTGTCGGTGATCGGCAGCAGCCCGATGCGCCCCTTGCCGACGGCGCGCCACCCCCCGATGGGCGTGCCGTCGCGATCCTGCAGCAGGGGGCGGCTGCCGGCTGCCTGCAGCGCCAGGTACTCCAGCGTTGGCAGCGCTGCGGCGTGCGACGCGCGGTCGGCTTCTTCGCCATCCGTGGTAGGCAGGGTGCCGGCAGCAAGCGGCCCGCGACGTGCCTGCAGCATCGTTGCATCACCCTCCCCAGGCATTGCCGCAACCTGGCTGCTGGCATCGCCCTGCACGGGCAGGCCGAGATCGCGCAGGCGTTGCCGTGCGCTGGCTGATGGCGCGCCGGTACTGCGCACCAGCAGGCCCAGGCCATCGCGAAGGGCCTGGCGCACGGCCGCCAGCTGAGCGGCACCGAGCGCGGCCAGGCTGCGTTCGTCGAGCAGCAGCAGATCGCTGCGTGCCAGCGTTGAGGCGTCCAACGCTACGTTGCCGTCGCCCAGGCTGAGGCCGGCGCCGGTCTCGGCCTGCACCTGCACGCGGATGCCGGCATCGGTGGCCCAGCGCCGCAGGTACTTCAGTTCGGCGCCGGGGGCAGCCGAGCGCACCAGCACGCGCAGCGGAGCGGCGGCCAGCGTCTGCTGCGGCACCGGCACGCGGTCGGCCACATGGCCCTGCGCATCCAGCAGGCGCAGCTGGAACACGCTGCGGCCCTCGGCGCGGGCGATGCCGCTGAGCTGCACACGGCCATCCGCAGCCAGCGGTGCACGATCGACCACGGCACCGGCCGGGTCCAGCAGTTCAGCCTGCGCGCGTTCCACGCCGCGAGCCTGTGCGTGCACGTCGAAGCGCGCACCGGGAGCGCTGTCCACGGGCGGCTGCAGGGCAATCCAACCGTGGGCTTCAGGAGGTGCCTGCCAGCGCGTGTCGGCGGGCAGCACGGCATCGCGGTCACGCGCGGCCAGGCCGGCACCGACCAGTGTCACCGTGGAGGACGGGTAGCGGCGCAGCGCGGTGGCCAGGTCCGGCACGCGCGCTGCATCGGCCCTATCGGTTGCTTCCGGCAGCAGCACCCGGGTGCCGCCGGTCGGCAGTGCACCGGCCTTGTCGGCCTCGGCGCCGATCACCACCAGGCCGGCCAGGGAAGCGCGCTGTGAGGGCGGCAGCAGGCAGACGTACAGCAGCGCAGCGGCGGCCGCCTGCAGCGTGAGCACGGCGATAAGACGGCCGCGCCTCTGCGTGGGCGGACGCAGCTGGCGTGCACTGGCGACGAGCACGATCAGCGCCAGCGCCACTGCGACCCACACGTTCAATGCCGATGTGCTCATGGCTGTGCCTCCAGCGCGTCGAGGTAGCGCTGCCCCATGGCATCGGCCGCACGGCGTCGCATCACCTGCGGCAGTGGCCGCTGCAATGCGCGCCACAGCTGCGCGCGCAGGCGCTGCCGGCACTCGGTGCAGCCGGGTTCGATGCGCAGTTGTTCGATGGCGGCAGCCAGGTCCAGTGCATCGGGCAGGTAGGCGTTGTTGCGCTGCTGCCAAGCGGCCAGCATGTCCAGATCGGGCGTGCCATCCTCGTCGCCCAATCGCTGCCAGGCCTCGACGACGGCCGGATCGGGCGGCGTGCGCGCGGCCAGCGGCAGGTTGCGGCTGGCCAGCCCGGCACGGTCACCGCTCAGGCGCCGGCTCTCGTCGATCGGCGGCAGCTCCGGGCCGACGCGGGCCAGGTAGATGCGCTCGGCCTGCTGCACCTGCTTGATGAACGCCAGCGCCTTGTAGGCAAACGGCAGGGCCTGCTCGGGGCGGCCCTGGCGCAGCTCGCCTTCGGCCGACCACATCTGGTCCAGCGCGGCCTTCAAGGTGGCGCGTGTCTGCGGGTCAAGCAGCGTCGCCGCCTCGGCGTGGTCGTGGGTATGCCCGTACTCGGACAGCACGTCGGTGGCGCTGCCGAACACCGGTGGCGTGTCATTGCCGCTGGCTGCGCCACCGTGGTCGTGGCCGTGCTCGTCGTGTGCGCCGGCCTCGGCGCCGTGACCGTGCTCATGCTCATGCTCTTCATCGTGTGCGTCTGCCGCCGGCGTATCGCTGGTGGGCAGGTCGCTGGTCGGCGGTGGCTTCGGCGCGCCCTCGCTTTCTTCGCCCAGGAACTGGCCGTAGCGCAGGCGCAGGATGCGCTGGTCGACGCCGATCGCGTCGCTGCGCTTGACGAAGGTATCGGCGGCTACGCTCCGGCGTTCGCGGATCAACGCCTCGGCGTCGATGATGATCTGCCGCTGGCTGCGGAAGTACGCGGGCAGGGTCTTCTTGATGCGGCCTTCCAGTTCGGCACCGAGCACGGCCTCGGCGCTGGGCAGGCGCAGGATCACGCTGCTGCTGCGGCCGACCTGTGCTGCCGGCGCGTGGTTGTCGCGCACTTCCAGCTGGGCGATCACATCGTTGCCGGGCTGTGCGCCCAGCGCGGCCAGATCCAGGGTATGGGCAAAGCGCCGTGCCTTCGCCTCACCGCTGCCGCTGAGCGTCACGCTGCGGCGTACGAAGGTGATGTTCTCGCCGCTGCCCTGGGTGGTGGTGATCGACAGCGTCGCCTGTGGGGAGACGCCATGATCGTCGCTGGCCTCGAAGCGCAGCGTCCACTGCCGTTGCCCGGGGGTGCCCAGCACCAGGCTGGTGGCAGGCTCGATCACGCGCACCGTCGGCGCACGGTCGGCGACCACGTCGAGCCGATGCAGGCGGGTTTCGGCCAGCGCCGGTTCGCTGACCACGCGATACAGCACCGGGGCATGCGCTACGTGCTGCGCCTGCCATTCACCATTGCGCTCGCGCAACGGCAGGCGTCGACCGTCGTGGAACTGCAGCCAGGCGTTGCTGGGTGCACGGTCGAAGCGCAGTGACCAGGACAGGCGACTGTCGGCGGCGACCTTGGCGTCAAGTGCGTTCTGCGTGCGCGTGGGTTGGCCGGTGTAGGCCGGTGCGTCGATGCGCAGTCCAGTGGACTGCAGGCGCAATGGACCGGCCTTGGCGCTGCTTTGCGGCGAGGCAGGCGCCGTGGGGCGCGGTGCGGCGCGGTGCGGCCAGCCCAGTGCCAGCACAACGACGGCGATGCTGCCGATCCAGCACAGCGCCATTGCCCTGCGCGGCCAGCGTGGTCGCAGCTCGGGGAGGTTGCGTTCAAGCGCCGCCAGCACGTGCGTGCGCTGGCGTTGCTGCAACGGGTTGAGCGTGCCGGCGTCAGCGAACAGCAGGTCGGCGCTGTCTTCGCTGGCGCCACTGGCATCGAGCGTGCGCTGCAACCAGCGTCGGTCCAGCTGCCGGGCGCGCATCGTCGCTGCGGCCGCAATGATCAGCAGGGCCATGGTTGCCACGACGCAGGCGATATCGAAACCGGACACGCGCAGCGCAAGTGCCGCTGACGCCAGCGCCCACGGCAGGCCCAGCAGCAGGGTGATCGCCGCGCGGCGCCGGCGCGCGCGCTGCCATGCCTGTTGCAGCGCCTTCATGGTGCAGCCCCGCGTCGCGCACTGCTCGCCATCCAGCGCTCAAGCGCGAACAACAGCACGATCACCAGCAGCAGCCAGGCGGTGGGTTCGCGCAGGGGCGGCGTTGCGGCGGGCAGGGCCGCCCGGCGTGGCGCCTGATCCTGCGCATCACCCAGCTGCGGCGTTGATGGCGGTTGCAGGGCCTGCAGCAGGTCGCGCGGCAGGCCGTCATCGCGCAGTGCACTGTTGCGGGCCACGTTCCATTCGCCGGGCAGATGCAGCAGGCGGCCCTGGCCGATGCGCTGCTGCCACAGCAGCGGTGCATTGTCTGCATCGCGCAGCAGTACGGGTGCACCCGCTGGCGGTTTCGCAGCGGTCAGCACCGTGCCGCCCTGCTGCAGCCAGCGCTGCCAGGTGCCAGGCAGCGCATCGTTGGCGGTCCAGACGCCGATCTCGCCGCGCGCAGGCAACGCGTCGTCGGCCAAGGGGGCCGCCAATGGTTGCGTGCTCCACGCGCGCTGCAACGCGCCCAGCCATTGCAGCGCAGCGGCCGGTGCATCGCTGCGCGTACGCAGGCGTGGTGCCGGGGAAGCGTGTGGCGGCGCGGTGACGGCCAGCGCGTGTGGCTGCCACTGCACCTCGCGCGACAGCTGCAGGCGGGCACCATCAAGGCCGGGCAAGGGATCGGGTACGTGTACGGTCAGCGCGGTGCCGGCCGGCAACTGCGCGTCCAGCTCGCGCAGCAGGCTGGGCAGGGAAGCAGCGTTGGCCGGCGCGGGCTGGTCGATGGTGGGGAAGCCCGGCGCCAGCCAATGCCAGTTGCGCGCATCGGTGCTGCCGCGCAGCGCGATCGCGTCCAGGCCCGGTGCCACCACCGTCCACGCTGCTGGCACGGGCGCAGGACCGGTCAGCGCCGGGCGCGCCAGCAGCAGGGCCAGTGCGGCCAGCAACAGCAGGCGCACCAGCAACAGCGGCCAATCATCGTAGCGGATGCGCTGCCGCGGTCGCACCTGGGCGCGCAGCCAGCGCAGCGCAGCGAAATCCAGTGGCGTGTAGGGATGACGACGGGCGAGGTGGATCAGCAGTGGCAGCAGCCATGCGGCCAGCGCCGCCAAGCCCAGCGGGAACAGCAGGCTCATGCGCCGCCCCTGCGGCCGAACAGCGCCTGCAGCGGCTGGTCCAGCGGCTGGTCGAGCCAACTGGTGGCGATGGCGATGCCACTGGATTGCAACCGCGATTGCAGCGCGGCGCGCGCCTCGGCGAAGCGCTGCAGGTAGTCGGCGCGGATCGCGGCGCCATCGCCGAGAAGTTCATCGCCCGTTTCCGGATCGCGGAAACGATGGCCTGCGTCGAAGGGGAAATCGCGCTCGTCGGCGGTCAGCACCTGCAGCAGCATCACCTCGCGGCGGGCGCTGGCCAGCTGCTCCAGCAGCATGATGCCTGCGTCGTCGAAACCATCGCCGATGGTCAGCAGCAGATCGCCGGGGCGCACGCGCTCCCACAGCGGTCTCAGTCGCTCTGCGGCCGGCCATGCGCCGCGCGCCTGCAGGGCATGCAGCTGCAGATGCACGCGGTCACGTTGGCGTGCGCCGCTCGCTGCGGGCACCAGCTGCAGGCCATCGCCATTGATCGCCAGCAGGCCGAAGCGATCACCCTGCTGCAGCGCCAGCTCGACCACGCAGGCAGCCAGCTGCCGCATGTGATCCAGGCGGCTGCGTCCAGGCGCTGTGCGATCGGACTGGCCCGCCGAGGCCGTGGCATCGAGCAGCAGCCAGACGGCAATCGGGCTTTCGCGCTCGGATTCGCGCACGAAGAAGCGATCCGAGCGCGCATACAGCTTCCAGTCGATCTGGCGCAGTTCGTCACCGGGCTCGTAGGCGCGGTACTGGGCGAATTCCAGGCCGGCGCCGCGGCTGCGGCTGGCATGCTGGCCGATGCCGCTCGCACCGCTGGCCAGGCGTGGCCGCAGGCGCAGCGCACGCAGGCGCGCACGCAGGTCGGGTGGCAGCAGCAGCGGCGTGCCTGCGGTCACCAGTGGATCAACCCGGGAAGGGAACGGCCTGCAGCAGTGCTGCGACCACATCGTCGGCCCGCTTCTGCTCGGCTTCGGCGGCAAAGGACAGCAGCAGGCGATGGCGCATCACCGGTGCCGCCAGCGCCTGCACATCCTCGCGGGTGGCGGCGAAGCGTCCCTGCAGCAGGGCGCGCGCCTTGGCGGCCAGTACCAGCGACTGCCCGGCACGCGGACCCGCGCCCCATTTCACCCACTGGTTGATCGCCGCCGGTGCGCCATCGCCGGGGCGGCTGGCGCGGACCAGGCGGGTGATCCAGGCCAGTACGTCGGGACTGACATGCACCTGGCGCACCGCCGCCTGCAGCGCGATCACCGCTTCGGCATCCATCACCTTCGGCACGCTTTCCGTGGCACCGCCGGTGGTCTGTTCGAGGATCTGCCGCTCTTCTTCCTCGCTGGGGTAATCGACCAGCACATGCAGCAGGAAGCGGTCCAGCTGTGCTTCGGGCAAGGGGTAGGTACCGGCCTGTTCGATCGGATTCTGCGTGGCCAGCACGAAGAACGGCGCCGGCAACGTGTAGGTCGTGCCGGCGTAGCTGACCGTACGCTCCTGCATCGCTTCCAGCAGCGCCGCCTGGGTCTTGGGCGGGGTGCGGTTGAGCTCGTCGGCCAGCAGCAGGTTGGTGAAGATCGGGCCCTGCTGGAAGCGGAAATGGCGATGACCGGTGCCGTGGTCCTCTTCCAGCAGTTCGGTGCCCAGGATGTCGCTGGGCATCAGGTCCGGGGTGAACTGCACGCGCCGGAACTGCAGTTCCAGTGCCTGCCCCAGTGAGCGCACCAGCAGGGTCTTGCCCAGCCCCGGCGCGCCTTCCAGCAGGCAGTGGCCACCGGCCAGCAGGCCGATCAGCAGCTGCTCGACCACGGTGTGCTGGCCGACCACGGCGTGGGCCAGGGCGCTGCGCAGCGCGTGCAGGCGCGGCAGCAGGGAATCGAGGTCGGGGGAGGTCATGGGCGTGGTCCGTTCAATTGTTCAATGCGTACATCACGATGTTGACGCCGAAGCGGGTGTTGTCTTCGGCCAGGAAACGCTTGTTGCGCCAGTCGTAGTCCCACTCGCAGCCGTAATCCTTGTTGCTGTAGAGCAGACCCAGCCGGCCATCGACCTCGATGCCTTTCAGGTAGTCGTGCACCAGGTCATCGCCCCAGCCGTTGAGCTCGAAGCTGGTCGCGGGCGGGCCGTCGGGGAAGCGGAAAAAGCTGCGGTACAGCGCGTGGCTGTTGGGCAGCTTCTGCAGCGCCTTCGGCCCGAACAGGCGGCCCATCTGCGCTTCGAACGAGGTGGCGAACAGGCCGTCGATATCGTGGTTGCAGTCGTCGACGAAGACGAAGCCACCATTGCGCACGTAGCGCACGAAGTTCTGCCGTTCGGCGGCGTTGAACTCGACCAGGGTGTGCCCGGCCAGGTAGCAGAACGGCGCCTCCAGCATGCGCGGGTCGGCCAATGCCACCACGCGTTCCTGCGGGTCCACCCGCAGGGAGGTGTAGTCGATCAGCGAGGTGATCAGGTTGGACGGCATGCGCGCATCCACGTCCCAGTCACCGGAGTCGTACTGCAGGCGGGTGAACCAGAAATCGTAGCGCGAACTGCGCGGGCCTGCCTGCGCCCATGCCGGCAGCGCCGCCGCCGAAGCGGCAGCGGCCAACCAGCGCAGGCAGGCCCGCCGATCCATCAGACCGCGTCGGACAACGAGGTAAAGGTGAAATCGCGCAGCTTCATCGGCGGAATCATCATCACGAAGCTGGATTCGTCACCGGCCACGCGCACCGGCTTGCCCAGCTCTTCGATGTTGTTGAGCATGATCACCGGCGATTCATTGAAGCGGAAGTTCTTCACCGGGTACTTGATCTGCCCGTTCTCGATGTAGAAGGTGCCATCGCGGGTCAGGCCGGTCAGCAGCACGGTCTGCGGATCGACCATGCGGATGTACCAGGTGCGGGTGACCAGGATGCCTTTCTGGGTGCCGCGCACCAGTTCGGCGGTGCTCTTCTCGCCGCCGCTCATCAGCAGGTTGCCGGGCGTGGCCTTGGCGGTCTTGCCCTGCTTCTGTGCCCAGTAACGCGAGTAGTCGAGGTTGGCGACCTTGCCGTTCTCGATGATGGCGATGCGCTCACGCGGCATGCCCTCGTTGTCCCACGGCAGCACCGGCGCGTCCGGGTGCCACGGGTCGGCATGCATGTTCACGCGCGGATCGTAGACCTGCTCGCCCAGCTTGTTGCCACCGCCCTTCTTGGACAGGAAGCTGCGCCCTTCATCGGCCGAGCGTGCGCTGAAGAAGTTCATCATGAAGCTGATCAGGCCGGCGGCGGCTGCCGGCTCCAGGATCACCGTGTACTTGCCGGGTTCCAGTGCCTTGGCTTCCTGCGACTCGGTCGCCTTGCGCATGGCGATGCGGATGTCCTGGTCGGCCTTGAAGTCGGCAGCGTCCTTCAGGTTGCGACCCACCCAGCCCGAACCACGGCCGTCTTCGGTGCGCACGGTGCAGGTGTAGTCGAAGTTGGCGGTGCGCTGGTAGCCGAAGTTGCCGTTGCTGTTGGCCGTGGCGTAGAAGCCCTGGCCGTCTTCGAGGAAGCCGGCAGCGATCAGCCCGTTGCCACGGCACGGCGCGATCGAATCGGCGGCGACCTTGGCGCGGAAGGCCGGATCGATGGCGGCGGTGGATTCGCTGAAGGTCGGGCTGGGGCGGTAGGTCTGCTTGCCGATGGCGGGCATGAACTCCGGGTTCTCCGGGGCCAGGCGGGCCAGGTCTTCGGCGCGGCGCACCACGCGCTGCAGCGCGGCGTCGTCGAACTCGTTGATCGAGGCGGTACCCACGCGCTTGCCGAAGGCCACAGTGACGGCCAGTTCGGTGTTGTCGACGATGCCGCTGGTGGACACGTTGTTCAGGGCGAAACGGATGTTGCCGTTGATGGAACCGGCCAGCACGGCCGTGCACTCATCGGCCTTGGACAGGGCGATGACCTTGTCGAGGATGGCCTTGGCCTGGGCTTCGGTGAAGATACTCATGGTGTAAGGGCTCCTGACCGGTCAGCCGAGGCTGCGTGCGGTGTTGATGACGTTGATGCCGTTGAAGCGCGCGGTGGACGAACCGTGCGAGACCGCCGAGACCTGGCCGGGCTGGCCCTTGCCGTCGAAGAACGAACCGCCCAGGCGGTAGTCGCGTTCATCGGCCACGGCGCTGCAGGCATTCCAGAATTCCGGCGTGCGGATCTGGTAGGCCACGTCTTCGAGCATGCGGGTGATCTTTCCGTTCTTGATCTCGTAGAACAGCTGGCCGCCGAACTGCGCGTTGTAGCGCTGCTGATCGATGGAGAACGAACCATCCCCGATGATGTAGATGCCGTTCTCCACGTCCTTGATCATGTCCGACACGCTCAGCGGCGACTTGCCCGGCGCCATCGACACGTTGGCCATGCGCTGGAACTGTACGCTGGACCACGAGTCGGCATAGCAGCAGCCATCGGATTCGGTCTTGCCGAGGATGTGCGCCTGGTCGCGGATGGTCTGGTAGTCGATCAGCTTGCCGTTGCTGATCAGGTCCCAGCGCTTGCACTTCACGCCTTCATCGTCGTACGCGACCGCGCCGAGGCTGCCCGGCTGGGTCTTGTCGGCAAAGATGTTCACGTGCTCGCTGCCGTACTGGAAATGCTGCTCGCGCTTGTCCAGGGTGGCGAAGCTGGTACCGGCGTAGTTGGCTTCGTAGCCGAGCACGCGGTCGAGTTCCAGCGGGTGGCCGATCGACTCGTGGATGGTCAGCCAGGTGTGCGACGGATCGAGGATCAGGTCGTACTTGCCGGGCTTCACCGACGGCGCCTTCAGCTTCTCCTGCGCCTGCCTGGTCGCTGCGATGGCATCTTCCTTCATGTCGTAGGACGAGCCGTAGTTGACCACGCCATTGGGCGTGAGCACCTTGCCGGCCGCTGCGCCATCGAGGTACTCGTAGCCCAGGCCCATCGGTGCGGACAGGCCTTCGCGGGTGCGGAACTTGCCGCTGGCCTTGTCGATGGCGGTGATCGTCATCGGTGCCCAGATGCGGTGCACGTCCTGGTCGATGTAGGAACCGTCGGTGGAGGCGAAGTACTTCTGCTCGTTCACCAGGAACAGCATCGAGTTGACGAAGCTGGCACCGGCGCCCATCGCCGCGGCGTTGACGTCCAGCAGCAGGTCGACCTTCTCCTTGATCGGCACCTCCATCGCGTTCTTGCGGATCGGCGTCTTCCAGCTGACCTCGCCCACGCCCGGCGCCTTGGCCAGCTGCACCGGCGCAGTCTGCACGCCCGCATTGGCCTTGGCGATCGCCGCGGCCTGCTGCGCGGCACGGGCCACGTCGGCGGTGCTGAGCGCATTGGTGGCGGCAAAGCCCCAGGCGCCGTTGACGATCACGCGGATGCCCACACCGGTGGACTCGGTGTTGACCACGTTCTGCACCTTGTCCTCGCGGGTGATCACGAACTGCCGCAGGTAGCGGCCGATGCGCACGTCGCAATAGGTGGCGCCGGCGCTGCGCGCAGCCTGCAGGGCGGCATCGGCCAGGCGCTTCTTCAGCGCAGGGTCGAGGCTGGACTGCAGTTGCTCGGCGGCGATCGCCTTGCCGAAGAACGACGGCACGATCAGGCCGCCAGCGGTAAGCCCGGTCAGGGCCAGGAAGTCACGTCTGTGCAAGGCTGCTCTCCATGAAGGACGGGTGGCTCAAGCGCCGAGACTGCGCGCGGTGTTGATGATGTTGATGCCGTTGAAACGGGTGGTGGACGAACCGTGCGAGACCGCCGACACCTGGCCGGGCTGGCCCTTGCCGTCGAAGAACGAACCGCCAAGGCGGAAGTCGCGTTCATCGCAGATGGCGGTGCAGGCGTTCCAGAACTCCGGCGTGCGGATCTGGTAGGCCGCATCCTCGACCATGCCGGTGATCTTTCCGTCCTTGATCTGGTAGTACAGCTGGCCGCCGAACTGCGCGTTGTAGCGCTGCTGGTCGATGGAATAGGAGCCACGACCGTGGATGTAGATGCCGTTCTCAACATCCTTGATCATGTCCTCCACGCTGAGCGGCGTCCTGCCCGGCGCCAGCGAGACATTGGCCATGCGCTGGAACTGCACGCTGGACCACGAGTCGGCATAGCTGCAGCCATGCGAGGCGTCGCGGCCGAGGATGTGCGCCTCATCGCGCGTCGCCTGGTAGTCGACCAGGATGCCGTCGCGCACCAGGTCCCAGCGCTGGGTCTTCACCCCTTCATCGTCGTAGCCGACCGCGCCGAGGCTGCCCGGCTGGGTCTTGTCGGCGAAGAAGGTGACGATGTCGCTGCCCCAGCGGAAACCGGCATCGCGCTTGTCCAGCGTGGCGAAGCTGGTGCCGGCGTAGTTGGCTTCGTAGCCGAGCACGCGGTCCAGTTCCAGCGGGTGGCCGACGTTCTCGTGGATGGTGAGGAACAGGTTGGACGGGTCCAGCACCAGGTCGTACTTGCCGGGCTTCACCGACGGCGCCTTCAGCTTCTCGCGCGCGTGGCGGGCGGCGGCGATGGCGTCCTCCACCGGGTCGTAGGAATCGCGGTACGCAGTGATGCCACCGGGCAGCTGCACCTTGCCGCGTGCGTCGCCATCAAGGAACTCGTAGCCCATGCCCATCGGCGAGGAGAGGCCGGCGCGGGTGCGGAACCTGCCGCTGGCCTTGTCGATGGCGGTGGCGGTGAACGGCAGCCAGATACGGTGGATGTCCTGGTCGATGAGCGAGCCGTCGCTGGAAGCGAAGTACTTCTGCTCGTTGACCAGGAACAGGGTGGAATTGATGTAGTCGGCACCCGCATTCAGTGCGGCCGCATTGAGCGCCAGCAGCAACTCGACCTTGTCCTGGATCGGCACTTCCATCGCATTGCGGCGGATGGGTGTCTGCCAACGCACCTCGCCGACCGCCGGGGTGGGCGCCAGCTGCACCGGGCGGGACTGGATGCTGGCATTGGCGCGGGCGATGGCGGTGGCCTGTTCGACGGCGGTGCGCNCCGCCGCTTCGGTCTGCTGGTGGGTGGCGGCGAAACCCCACGCACCGTTGACAATCACCCGCACACCCAAACCGGACGATTCGCGGTTGGTCACGTTGCCGACCTGGTGCTCGCGGGTAATCACCGACTGGTTGAGGTAGCGCCCGATGCGCACGTCGCAGTAGCTGGCCTTGGCCGAACGCGCGGCAGCGAGGGCGACCTCGGCCAGGCGCCGGCGTTTGACCGGGTCGGCCGGGGCCAGCAACTGCTCGGCGGCGATCAGCCGCGAATGCGGCAGGGCCAGGCCCGCCAGGCCCAGAGCGGAAAATGCCAGGAACTCACGTCGTTGCACAGCGTCTCTCTCTCACTTCCGTGCGGCCGGCAAAGGACCGATCCGATCACGTCAACTCCTCGACTTTCGCCAGCGGCGGACATTCGGGCAAGTGACTGCAGTCATGGTCGGGGAGGGTTTCGGCAGGGCTGCGCCCTGCACCTGCAGAGGCCGCGGCAACTGCCGGAGCAACAGCAGAAGCTGGCTTCCTGCGGGATGGCGGGGTGGATCCGGTTGCGGGGGACGCCGTGAATCCGTCCATGGAGGGCTGCGCCCTGCACCTGCAGAGGCCGCGGCAACTGCCGGAGCAACAGCAGAAGCTGGCTTCCTGCGGGATGGCGGGGTGGATCCGGTTGCGGGGGCGTGAGCGCCATGGATGGCGCGACCGAGCCTCCATGGACGGATTCACGGCGTCCCCCGCAACCGGATCCACCCCGCCATCCCGCAGGAAGCCAGCTTCTGCTGTTGCTCCGGCAGTTGCCGCGGCCTCTGCAGGTGCAGGGCGCAGCCCTGCCGAGCAACACCCCCCTCGTGCACAATGAGGTCGACCCCGCCTGGACGCCGTCTCGATGTCGAGCAAGCCGTATTCAGAAGCCTGCGAACGCAACCGCGAACCGATCGCCGCTGCGCTCGACCCGTGGATGGGTGATCGCCACCGGGTGCTGGAGATCGGTAGCGGCACCGGCCAGCATGCCGCTTTCTTCGCCGAGCGCTGGCCATGGCTGCGCTGGCAGCCCAGCGACCATCCCGATCATCTGCCCGGCATCGAGGCCTGGCGCGCGGAGGCGGCGCTGCTGAACCTGCTGCCGCCGGTGGCGCTGCAGGTGGAACTGCCGCCAGCGCCCGGCCTGAGCTTGCCGGAAGGCAGCACGTTCGATGCTGCCTTCAGTGCCAATACCCTGCACATCATGAGCTGGGAGCACGTGCAGGCGTTGTTTGCCGCACTGCCACCCCTGCTGCGCCACGGCGCGTTGCTGGCGGTGTACGGCCCGTTCAACTACGGCGGTCGCTATACCAGCGACAGCAATGCGCAGTTCGATGCGTGGCTGAAGGCGCGTGATCCGCGCAGCGGCATCCGCCATAGCGAAGCGGTGCAGGCGCTGGCCGCCGACAACGGCTTTACCCGCTTGGGGGATGTGGCGATGCCGGCCAACAACCGCCTGCTGCTGTGGCGGTTGGGCTGATCAGGCGTCGGGCTGTTCAAACTGCCGCAGGCAGCGCTTACAGCTCATATCGATGGCATCGAGCAAGCGGTTCAGTACCGGGTGACAAATCCCCTCCGCGTGGAGTTCCGCATGTAACTGTCGCGCGAGCGTGGGAAGTTGGCTGGCCATGTCGAACAATCCAGACAGTGCCTTGTCTGCATCAAGTCTCATTGCCTCAGCGGTAGACCGCCAATCCATCAAGCGGACGTCCCACCAGCGGTAGTGGCTGCCAATCTTCATCGCCATCTTGATCTTGCGGTGCTCAAGTTCGGTGTAGGGCAGGGCACTGGAGATATCGTACAGAGGGGCAAGGCGGGCCCTTCCCTGCGCGCCTATCAGCAGCGAATAATTCTTCGCGTGCGCATCCGTGCCGCCGATGAGGTAGTTGAATTGCAGTGCCTGCAGCAGTGCCTCGACATCCGAGCGCGGTTGACTGGAGTGATCCCATAGCGCGCGTGCAAGGTCGGCAGGACCGGGCCCACCCTGATTCTGATACTTGATTTGGGGCATCACGCCCAGAGCCTGGCAGAAGTCTTCCTGGTGTACACGCTGCCATCCAGCCGCCGTACGTATGCGGTCGTATCGCCTTACGGAGATTGCCTGTGCGTCTTCCACGCAGATCATTTCAGCAAACGCGGCGGACATGCCAACGTGTCTGGCCAGACGTAGGCAGAACACCTCATTCTCGATGAATCCATCGTAGTCGCCGCTGGGTGGCTTGAGGATATGGGTCGTTGGAATACGACCGGCGGGAATCTCCCAGCCCCCGTCGTCGCGCTGTAACAGGGCGATCTTGGCTTGCGCCCCGGCCAGGCTGAACTGTCCGACATCATCGAGTCGCCGTGCTGCGGCTTGGTCCACACGTACACGCTGCAGGCGTTGGGCGATTTCATGCGTGGACAGTGGCTCCTGCCTGTCGCTCTCGCCCGAAAGGACGGCCGCGAGCCGTTCATTTCCCACAAACTGGACGGCTCCCGCGCAGTCCTCACCCACGTGGGAGAGCAATGCGACCGGATTGCGGGCTGATACATGGAATCGCGAGGCCCATCGTTGCAGCAGTACCTCGTTGTCCGGAAGCAGTCCCCACAGCACCGCCGATAGCGTTGCGCTGGGCGCACTGTCCTGCGCCAACGGAAGCGCGAGAGACAAAGGATAGGCCTCCGGCGTCTGGCGCCAACTGTCCGCGTAACGGAACGTTGGATGCCCATGTGCATCCTGCCCAAGGTATCCAGCCACTCTGTTGGAAAGGAGTACGTTGAGGTCCATGCCGGAAGCGCGGTTTCCAGGGAGAAGAGGCTTTCAGAGATCCTTGCTGCGGTTACGACCATCGATCGGCACAACTGCCTTGCGACGTTCATCCGGGTACAGCCGGTTGCCATCCACGATAGTGTCGATATCGGGCAGCACTAGAGGCAGTTCCGACGAATCAGCAACGGATGACTCGCCCTCGACGTTACCGACGGTCAGTACCAGGCCGAGTACATTCAGTGTCCGCAGTACAAGTTGCAGTTCGGCCCGGGGTTTGCCCTTCTCCATTTCGATGAGCCACTGCCGGCTCACTCCCACGCGTTCGGCCAACTGCGCCTGATCCCAGCGAAGTGTCTTGCGACGTTGGCGGATGACCACGCCCAGATCTCGGGAAGTTCGGAGGACGTCCATTCCGCGAATGTATGCGCTCGACGACATACAAGCAATAGTCGCCGTTCGATGACATTTCGTCGGATGTAACCGAACACCGACTATTTAAAAAATGTCGGCGTTCGTTGTCATGGGCGACGATATGCATGGGGCGGGCAGATGCCGGCCAACGGCCGGCACTCCCTTCAAGCCACCTGCACGATATGCAGCGCCTTCGGATTCCGCCACTGCGCCAGCAGCAGCGCTTCGCGGGCCTTGGCCTTCTCGAAGTGCGCTTCCTTGACGTGGCCGAAGCCGCGGATGTGCTCGGGCACGCTGGCAATCTCCACCGCCAGTGCCAGGCGGTCGTCATCCAGTCCGTCGATCAGCTGCTGCACGGTCGCCTCGTAATCGGTGATCAGCTGGCGCTCCATGCGACGCTCTTCGGTGCGGCCGAACACATCCAGGCGACCACCACGCAGGAACTTCAGCTTCGCCAGCAGGCCGAAGGCCTTGAACATCCAAGGGCCATACTCCTTCTTCAGCAGCCGGCCCTGCTCGTCCTTCTTGGCGAACAGTGGCGGGGCCAGATGGAAACGCAGCTGGTAGTCGCCCTCGAACTGCTGCTGCAGGCGCCGCTGGAAGTCGCCGCTGGTGTACAGGCGCGCCACTTCGTACTCGTCCTTGTACGCCATCAGCTTGAACAGGTAGCGGGCCACGGTTTCGGTCAACGCGGTGGAGCCGCCGATGCGCTCGGCTTCGGCCGCGCGTACGCGCTCGACCAGGCTGCGGTAGCGGTTGGCGTAGGCCGCATCCTGGTAGTCGGTCAGGAAGGCCGAGCGGCGCTCGATCATCTCGTCCAGCGAGCGCGACAGGCGCGCATCGTCCAGCGGCAGGAAAGCGACATCGCCACCGTGCGTCGGCAGCCCGCGCAGCTCGCGCTCGTCACCGGTGTTGCGCGGTGCAGCGGTAGCGCCCCATTCGTTGCCTTCCCATTCGCCCGGCGGCAAGGCATGCAGCGGCCCGGGCGTGTTCTCGGCGTCGGTGTGGCGATTGCGCACCAGGCCGGCGGCCTGCTGCACGGCCTGCGGATCGACCGCGGCCAGGCGGCCCCAGGCGAAGGCCTGCTGGTTCATCGCCACGGCCGCGCCGTTGAGTTCGATGGCGCGCATCAGCGACTCGAACGACAGCGGCACCAGGCCCTGCTGCCAGGCGTAGCCGAGGATGAACAGGTTGGCGGCGATCGCATCGCCGAGCAGCGCGGTGGCCAGCTGGGTGGCGTCCAGCAGCAGCGGCTCCTCGCCACCCAGGGCCACGCGCACGCCGGCGATGATGTCGGCGGCGGGGAACTGCATGTCCGGGCGGGTGGTGAAGGTGCCCGGCATCGCTTCGTAGGTATTGAGCACCACCTGCGAACGGCCGGCGCGTACCTTCGACAGCGCCCAGTAGTCGTTGACCACCACCATGTCGCAGCCCAGCACCAGATCGGCTTCGCCAGCGGCGATGCGCACCGCATGGATCTCGTGCGGGCGGCGGGCGATGCGGATGTGCGTGGTCACCGCGCCACCCTTCTGCGCCAGGCCGGTCTGGTCGAGCACCGAGGCGCCCTTGCCTTCAAGGTGACCGGCCATGCCCAGCAGGGCGCCGATGGTCACCACGCCGGTACCGCCAACGCCGGTGATCAGGATGTTCCAGGGTTGCTCCAGGGTGCCGCGCACTACCGGTGCCGGCAGGTTGTCCAGCAGCGTGGAGGCATCGCGCTTGCTGCCCTTGCGCGGTTGCCCACCGTGCACGGTGACGAAGCTCGGGCAGAAGCCGTTGACGCAGGAATAGTCCTTGTTGCAGTTGGACTGGTCGATGTCGCGCTTGCGACCGAACTCGGTCTCCTTCGGCAGCACCGACACGCAGAAGCTCTTCTTGCCGCAGTCGCCGCAGCCTTCGCAGACCAGCGAATTGATCATCACCCGCTTGGCCGGGTCTTCCAGCTTGCCGCGCTTGCGGCGGCGGCGCTTCTCGGTGGCGCAGGTCTGTTCGTAGATCAGGATCGAAACACCCTTCACTTCGCGCAGGCGCTTCTGCACCGCATCCAGCTCGCTGCGGTCGTGGAATTCCACGTCGCTGGGGAAATGCTCGCGCTGGCGCGTCCACTTGGCGATGTTGTCCGACAACACCATGATGGTGTGGATGCCCTCGGCCCGCATCTGCTTTGCGATGTCCGGCACGCTCAACGGGCCGTCCACCGGCTGCCCGCCGGTCATCGCCACCGCGTCGTTGTAGAGGATCTTGTAGGTGATGTTGACGCCGGCGGCGATCGCCTGGCGGATCGCCAGCGAACCGCTATGGAAATAGGTGCCGTCGCCCAGGTTCTGGAACACGTGCTGGGTGTCGGTGAACGCGGCCTGCCCGGCCCACGTCACGCCTTCGCCACCCATGTGGGTGAAGGTGTCGGTGCTGCGGTCCATCCAGGTCACCATGTAATGGCAACCGATGCCGGCCAGCGCACGCGAGCCGTCCGGCACGGTGGTGGAGGTGTTGTGCGGGCAGCCGGAGCAGTAGTGCGGCACGCGCGGGAAGCTGGCGCGCGGCAACGCAAGCTCGGCCTCCTTCTCCTGCATCCACCGCAGGCGCTGCTCGATGGAGTCGTTGTTGAAGAACCTCTGGATGCGGCGACCGATCACGCCGGCGATGGTGGCCGGGGTCAGTTCGCCGGTGGACGGCAGGATCCACTCGCCGGCCTCGTCGTACTTGCCGACGATGGACGGGCGCTGGCCCCAGCTGGCCGGCCAGTTGAAGAACTGCTCCTTCATCTGGCGCTCGATGAAGGCACGCTTCTCCTCCACCACGATGATGTCTTCCAGGCCCTGCGCAAAGCGTGCGATGCCTTCCGGTTCCAGCGGCCAGGTCATGCCGACCTTGTACACGCGGATGCCGATGTCGGCGCAGGCCTGCTCGTCCAGGCCCAGGTATTCCAGGGCCTGCAGCACGTCCAGGTAGCTCTTGCCGGTGGTGACGATGCCCAGCCGCGCACGCGGCGCGTCCATCACCACCTTGTCGATGCCGTTGCCACGCGCGAAGGCCTGCGCGGCTTTCACCGCATAGCGGTGCAGGCGCATCTCCTGGTCCAGCGGCGGATCGGGCCAGCGGATGTTGAGGCCGCCGGCGGGCATGTCGAAGTCCTCCGGCAGCACGATGCGCCGGGCCAGCGGATCGACCTCGACCGAGGCCGACGATTCCACCGTCTCGGCGATCGTCTTGAAGCCGATCCAACGCCCGGTGTAACGGCTCATCGCCCAGCCGAGCAGGCCCATGTCGAGGATGTCCTGCACGCCGGCCGGGTTCAGCACCGGCATCATCGCGCTGACGAATTCGTCCTCGCTGCCATGCGGCAGCGTCGAGCTGCGGCAGGCATGGTCATCGGCAGCCAGTGCCAGCACACCGCCATGGCGCGACGTGCCGGCGGCGTTGGCGTGCTTGAACACGTCGCCGCAGCGGTCCACGCCCGGGCCCTTGCCGTACCACATGCCGAACACGCCCTGCACGTTGGCACCGGGGAACAGGTTGGTCTGCTGCGTACCCCACACCATGGTCGCGCCCAGGTCCTCGTTGAGGCCCGGGGTGAACTTCACCTTGGCCGTTTCCAGGTGCTTGCGCGCGCGCCACAGTTCCAGGTCGAAGCCGCCCAGCGGGCTGCCGCGATAGCCACTGATGAAACCGGCGCTATCGATGCCCGCAGCTTCGTCGCGCAGGCGCTGCATCAGCGGCAGCCGCACCAGCGCCTGCACGCCACTCAGGTAGATCCGCCCTTCGTTGCGGGTGTACTTGTGGTCGAGCGTGTAATCACGGTCGAGCAGGTCGGCGGAAGCGGGCGAGGTGAGTTGCGCGGTACTGGTCATGGCTGGCCTGTCAGGATCGGCTGGCACCGGCCGCGCAGGTGCACGCGGCGGGAAAGGCGCGAATTGTAACAGTGGGGGGCCAGGGCCCCCGGCACTCGCGCCGGGGCCGTGCTGGGGTTAGGATCGGGGAGAGAGAGGGAGGGTTGGTGTTTCAACCTTGGGGGAATTGGGATGTCAGTTGCAGGACAGTTCCTGGCCGGCGTGTTGCTGGTTTCGGGAGCGGCCACTGTGTGGGCCGCGCCGGCATTGCCGGCACCGCAGGAGTTCTATTTCGACAGCGACGCCGCTGCCGCGCCGATCACGGTGGTGCAGGGTGAAGGCGACGACCTGGTGGCACAGCTGCTGAAGCATCGCGAGCGTGGCCGCAAGGGGCTGGAAGCCACGGCACAGCTGGCGTCGGTGGCCATTGCGCAGGGGCGCGCGGAACTGGGCGACAAGCTCTATCGCGAGGCACTGGCCGAGGCGCCGGTGCAGAGCGCGCTGGGCCGCAGCGTCCGCTGGAACTATGGCTGGGACCTGTTGCGGCAGGGCCAGGTGCTGGCTGCGCTGGAACAGTGGCAGGCCGCTGCCAGCACCCTGCGCAGCAATCCCGGCTGGGTGCCGCCGAGCTATGCATTGGCGCTGTGGCGCGCCGGCCAGCAGCAGGAAGCGGTGAAGTGGTATGCCGCCGCCGTACGGACCGAGCCGGGGCAATGGCGCGACAGCAGTCATTACGCGCAGCTGTTGCCGCAATGGCGCGATGACGAACGCGCGACGTTGGCCGAAGTGCAGCAGGCCTGGGCAGCCGCGCCTCCAGCCTGGCCCTGAGGGGTCCTGGCCGGGCGGCTGCCCGGCGCCCCGCAGAGGCCGGAGCAACAGCCAAAGCCAAAGCGGCTTGCTGGGGGATGGCGGGGCACTGTGGGTTTGCGGGGCCGCCGTAAACCCGTCCATGGGGGCTTGGTCGCGCCATCCATGGCGCTCACACCCCGCAAACCCACAGTGCCCCGCCTTCGACAGGTTCCCGCTGCTGTTGGTAGGTGTCGACCTTGGTCGACACGTAGATCCACGCCATGCGTGGATGAATCTGCATCGGAGTCGAATGATCGATATCTGATCGAAATGCAGCCGAGGGTGGGCTCGTCGCTACAAAAAGCGGCCAGCCAACCGCTTTTGCTTTTGCTCTTCTTTTTTCTTTTCCGTGGCTGATCGCCCCCGGAATCTGTCAGAGGTGAATCTGTCAGAGGTCGGGCGGGGTGGGTTCGCGGGGGTGTCCGCGGCATGGGCCCGAGGCATGCCTCGGGCGGGTTGGGCAGGACGCCCAACCCCGGTCTTGCCGTGTGCGCAGGATTGCGCACACGAGCAAGCCGCGGACAAGTCTCCAGGGACGGATTCACGGCGTCCCCCGCGAATCCACCCCGCCCGACCAAGCGCGGCTTTTGATTCTTGCGGCCAACCAGCAGCCACGAGGGGCTGCGCCGTTCGCAGGAACCTTCAGTCGTCCGCAGACACCGTGCGCCCCGACGCCCACTCCCGCAACGACGCCACCTGCTCGGCCATCAGCACCGACAACGGCCGTGTCGTGCGGATCTCGCCCATCAGCAGCTCGGTATCCAGTGGCCGGCCTTCGGCATGCGCCGAATACAGCCCGGCCACGATCGCCTGCTCGATTTCCGCACCGGAAAACCCGTTGGCCGCTGCGGCCAGTGCCGGCAGCGCGAAGTCGTCGGCATTGAGCTGGCGCCGTCCCAGGTGCAGCCGCAGCAGTTCCACGCGCACATCGGCCGAGGGCAGGTCGACGAAGAAGATCTCGTCGAAGCGGCCCTTGCGCAGCAGCTCGGCCGGCAGCTCGTGCACCTGGTTGGCGGTGGCCACGATGAACACCGGCGCCTTGCGCTCGGCCATCCAGGTCAGCAGGTAGCCGAGCACGCGGCGCGACACGCCGCCATCCTCGGTACCGGTGGCCAAGCCCTTTTCGATCTCATCCATCCACAACACGCACGGCGCCAGCTGCTCGGCCGAGGCCAGTGCCTGGCGCAGGTTGGCTTCGGTCTCGCCGTGGTACTTGTTGTACAGCGCGCCCACGTCCAGGCGCAGCAGCGGCACGCCGAAGCCGGCGGCGGTGGCCTTGGCCAGCATCGACTTGCCGCAGCCCTGCACGCCCAGCAGCAGCATGCCGCGCGGCGGGTCCAGCCCGGCCGGTGCCGAGCCGGCGATGAAGGCGACGCGACGCTGGTTGATCCAGCGCTTGAGCCGGTTGGCGCCGGCCACATCGCCGAAGCGCGCGCTGTCATGTTCAAAGAACAGGTGGCCGCTGCGGTTGAGCAGCTCGAACTTCAGCCGCGCCAACTGTGGCAGGTCATCGTCGCGCAGCGCGCCATCGGCATAGATCAGCTGCCGCGCGATGCGCCGCGCATCGACCAGGCTCAGGCCCTGCAGGTTCTTCAGGATCTTCTTGACCGCCTCGCTGTCCACTTCCACCCGGCGCCCGCCGTGTTCGCGTGCATAGGCATCGGCTTCCTCGCGCAGCATCTTCAGCAGTGCATTGGCGTCGGGCAGGCGCGGGTTGAAGCGCACCGCCAGGGCTTCCAGTTCGGCGGGCAGTTCCACCTTGGCGCCGATCAGCACCAGCACGTGCGGTTCGCTGTGGCGGCGCTGGATCAGGTCGCGCAGGGCACGCTGGTGGCTGGCGTAGCCCAGGTAGGGGTGGAAATCGAGCAGCAGGTACACGCCGCGCTGGTCGGCCTGGCGGATCATCTGCAGTGCGGCGCTGGCATCGGGCGGACCGACCGGCTCGTCCTCGCGCTCCAGGTCGATGCGACGCAGGCCCTCGGTGATCGACCAGCGGTGCAGGGCCCGCCAGACATGCATCAGCGTCTGCCGGAACAGCTCGACGATGCGACCCTCGTCCTGGGTCTCGACCACGATCAACGGCGTGTTGGCGCGGATCAGCGCGCTCAGGTCCTGCAGTTCGCTCATGGCGGTTCGATCCTTCGGGGGCGCCACGATAGCAAAGGCCGGGGCACTGGTTCAGCACGGCTCTACCTTCCGTCACCATCGGCGGTGTACGCTCGGGGCACGTACCCGGAAGCGAGGCTGGCATGAAGACGATCCTGGTGGCCGGTTCCAAGGGCGGGGTGGGCAAGACCACCATCGCCACCCACCTGGCCGCGTACGCGGCATTGCAGGGCAAGGCCACGGTGATCGCCGATGCCGACCCGCAGGGCTCCAGCACCCGCTGGGCACAGCGCCGGGCCGGGCTGGAAAGCGCGGTGCTGCCGATCGACGTGTACCGCAGGAAGCAATGGGCGCAGAAGCTTCCCGACGGTACCGATACCGTGGTGATCGATGCACCGGCCGGCGCGCTGGCCGACGATATCCCGCATTTCCTCGACGCTGCCGATGCCGTGGTGGTGCCGGTGCTGCCCTCGGCACTGGACATCGAAGCCATCGTCGGCTTCCTCAACAGCCTGGCCCAGGTACCGCGCGTGCACAGCCGCAAGCTGCCGGTCGGGCTGGTGCTGAACCGCACCAAGCCCTGGACCCAGACCTCGCAGCAGGCCCTGCAGATGCTGGCTGACTGGCCCTATCCGGTGGTCGCCCAGCTGCGCGACAGCCAGAGCTATGTGGTCATGACCGGCCTGGGCCGCAGTCTTTTCGATTACCGCTCCGCCCAGGTGCGCGAGCACCAGGCCGACTGGGAACCCCTGTTGTCCTGGCTGAAGCTGTAACAGCCGTAGGTCTCCATCCCTTCATTGGAATCCCGCAATGCGCGAACTGATCCTGCTCCGCCACGCCCACGCCGAACCGGCCACCACCGGCCAGGCCGACCTCGACCGGCCGTTGTCGCCGGTGGGGCTCGCTGAAGCCGAAGCCGCCGGCAAGTGGCTGAAGGAGAACAACCTGCTGCCGGACTGCGTGCTGTGTTCACCGTCGCGGCGGACCCGCGAAACCCTGGAAGCGGTGATGGCAGCCATCGGCTATGTCGAAAAGCGCCTGGAAGACCGCATCTACGAGGCCACCCCCGGCACCCTCGCCGCGCTGGTGGACGAGCGCCGTGACCTGGACCGGGTGCTGATCGTCGGCCACAACCCCGGGCTGGAGCAGCTGGTGGCGCTGATGACCGATGGCACCAGCAGTGATTACCGTGGCATGCCGCCGGGCGGCGTGGCCGTGCTCGGTTTCGCCCGCGAGGCGACGATCGAGCCGGGCGTGGCCAGCCTGAACGCCTTCTGGTGGCCGTGAGCCGATGAGGTTGGCGTTGCCGGGCCGCTGTCTGCTGCCAGTCGTTCTGGCGATCGGCCCGGCCTGGGCTGCCGCACCGCCACCGACCGCGCTGCCGGCGGTCGTGGCCGAACCGCCGCGTACGCTGCAGCTGGATGTGGTGCGCTCGCAGATCGGTTTCGAAGTCCGCACCCGCTTCGGCCAGCGCATCGAGGGCGTGTTCCCCCGTTTCGAGGGGCGTATCGAGGTGCTGTCCGATGGCCGCCACCAGGTCCACCTGAAGATGTTCACCCGCACCGTGGAGATTCCCGGCAAGGACCGCTATACCGGCTGGATGCGCGGCCCCGAGTTCTTCGATGCCGGCCGTTACCCGTTCGTGGAGTTCGACTCGCTGCCGTACTGGCCGGAGACGGTTGCCGAGGGCGGCGGTATCGACGGCCGGTTGACCCTGCGCGGGGTCAGCCATCCGGAGACGCTCAAGGTCGAGAAAGCGGAATGTGCCCGACCCGGCTATGATTGCGACGTCGTCAGCCGCGGTACCGTGCAACGAGGTCGGTATGGCATGGACAGCTGGCAGCTTGCCTTGAGTGACCGAGTGACTTTCGTATTGCGTGCGCGCCTCAGCGAGGCGCCGAAACCGTGAATCCTGTGCTGCGTGTATTGGCGCTGGCAACCGTGTTGCTGGGCAGCGGCTGCGCGTCGCTGTCGCATGCCCAGCGTGATCGCGCCGAGGCGATTGCCGTGCAGGCGCGCTCGACGCAGGTCGATTGCCAGCAGGCCGACCGCTGCGCGCTGGATTCGCCCCTGCGGGCACTGGCCGGCCGGGCGTTCAGCGAATCGACCCCGGACCAGCCGCGGCACTACGCCACCCTGCTGGACGAGGGCGAAGGTGCGCTGGTCGCGCGCCTGAACCTGCTGCGCAGCGCCACCCGCAGCATCGACCTGCAGACCTACATCTTCGACAAGGACGACAGCGCCCGCCTGGTCATCGACGAGCTGCTGGCGGCATCGCGGCGCGGGGTGAAGGTGCGGTTGCTGATCGACCAGCTTTCGGCGATCTCCGACCTGCAGATCCTCGGCGCACTGGCCGGTGCCCACGAGAACTTCCAGCTGCGGGTCTACAACCCGACCTTCGGCAAGGCCCGTCTGAACTACTTCGACTATGCCGGCAGCGTGCTGTGCTGCTTCCGCCGCTTCAACCAGCGCATGCACAACAAGCTGCTGGTGGTTGACGATGCGATCGGCGTGGTCGGTGGGCGCAACTACCAGGACGACTATTACGACTGGGACCGCGAATACAACTTCCGCGACCGTGACGTGCTGATCGCCGGCCCCGAAGCACGCGCGATGGCGGCCAACTTCGATGCCTTCTGGCGCGCGCAGCGCAGCGTGCCGGCCGAGCGCCTGAACGATGTCGGCCGTACCCTGCTCAAGCAGGGCGTGCCGGCGCTGCCACCGGCACAGTTCCGCAGGCCCGAGCGGGTGGAGCGGGTCAGCGAGGAAGCCAACGACGTCGCCTTCGTCACCCGTTCGTTCGTGGACACCGCCCTGCCGGTCGCCTCGGTGCGCTATGTGGCCGATCTGCCGCGCAAGCACCGGCGTGAGCGCGCCGACGCCCCACTGGCCGGGCAGCACGTCACCGAGCCGCAGCTGGACGCACTGATCTCCAGTGCGCAGCACGAAGTGATCCTGCAGACACCCTACCTGGTGCTGTCCAAGCCGGCACAGAAACTGTTCCGCGAGCTGCGCAAGCGCCCGCAGCCGCCGCGCGTGGTGGTATCCAGCAACAGCCTGGCCGCCACCGACAACCCGATCGTGTATGCGCTGTCCTACAAGTACAAGCGGCGCAACATGCGCGAACTGGGCTTCAACATCTTCGAATTCAAGCCGTTCCCGCTGGATGCGCCGGTGGACTACCGCAACCTGTTGCCCGATCCAATTGCAGCGCCGGGCAGCGACACCGGCCGCAACCCGCTGATCGGCGGCAGCGCGGCGGGCAGCAATGCCGGTGGCGGTAGTGGTGGTGATGGGGTGGCCGCGGCGGATGGGGACGACCGGCCGGCGCGCGTGATCCATCCGCGTACCGGCAGCGCCTATGAGAATGCCCGTGCGCGCCGGCGTGCCGCCGGCAGCGAAGTCGAGACCCGCCTGCTGCGTACCGAAACGCGCCCCTCGTTCCTGGGCAGCAAGGCGGTCAACAAGCCGCTGCCGGTCACCCGCAAGGGCGCGCGCATGGGCCTGCATGCCAAGTCGCTGGTGGTCGACCGCCGCATCGGCGTGGTCGGTACCCACAACTTCGATCCGCGCAGCGAGAACTACAACACCGAAGGCGCGGTGATCATTGACGATCCAGCCTTCGCCGAGCAGCTGGCCCAGAGCATCCTGCGCGATACCCACCCGCAGAACTCCTGGACGGTGGCGCCGCGTGCCAAGCCGCCGGTCCTGTCCGGCCTGAACTACAGCGTCGGCAAGGCCTCCGAGGCGCTGCCGATCCTCGACTTCTGGCCGTGGCGCTACGCCACCGACTACGAGTTCAAGCCCGGCCCGGACTGCCCGCAGCCACTGCCGCGGCAGAGCGCCGATTTCCACCGTTGCTATGTCGCGGTGGGCGACTTCCCCGAGGTCAATGTCGGGCCGAAGTGGCTGCTGGTGCGCATGCTGACCGCATTCGGCGCCGGCCTCGTTCCCATCCTCTGAAGGTAGCCGCATGACCCAGGTATTCCGCGAAGCCGTTTCCATCGAGCAGCTCAACGCACTCAGCCGCAATACCGCCATCGATACCCTCGGCATCGTCTTCAGCGCCGCTGGCGAGGACTGGCTGCAGGCGACCATGCCGGTGGATGAGCGCACCCGCCAGCCGTACGGCATCCTGCACGGCGGCGCCTCGGTGGTGCTGGCCGAAACCCTGGGCAGCAGCGCCGGCAACCTCTGCGTGGATACCGCCAAGCAGGTCTGCGTGGGCCTGGAGATCAACGCCAACCACGTCCGCGCCGTGCGTTCGGGTACGGTCACCGGCACCGCGCGCGCGGTGCACGTGGGCCGCAGCACCCAGCTGTGGGAAATCCGCATCGAGGACGAGCAGGGCCGGCTGGTCTGCATCTCCCGGCTGACCCTGGCCGTGGTGGCGGCCGGGCACGGTTGAGCCGTCGCGGCATCGGTGACGGCGGCGGAACCCAGCGTTCCCCGCCGATGGCCGCCGTCAATGAGACTTATGGCCGAATTCGGCTGGCAGCGATGGCAGCCCTCCGGTATCGTGCGTGAATGACTTCCCCCACTACGGCCCCCCGCGGCGGCGTGGCGCGTGTGTGCCGTTACCTGTACCGCGTACCGCTGCTGTTGGTCCACATCACCGTGTTCCTGCCGCTGATCCTGATCGGCATGCTTCCGCCATGGGGCGAGTTGCGCGTGGGCGACGACACCTTCGGCGCCAAAGTGGTGAACTGGTGGCAGGGCGGCCTGATGTGGATCTTCGGCTTCCGCCTGTCGCGCGTCGGCCAGCCGCTGCCGGGCGCAGTGCTGTTCGTCGCCAACCATGTCAGCTGGGTCGATATCTCGATCCTGCACAGCCAGCGCATGATGGGCTTTGTCGCCAAGCGCGAGATCGCCAGCTGGCCGGTGGTCGGTTGGCTTGCCGCGCGCGGCCAGACCATTTTCCACCAGCGTGGCAACACCGAATCGCTCGGTGGGGTGATGCAGGTGATGGCCGACCGCCTGCGCGCCGGCAAGGCGGTGGGCGTGTTCCCGGAAGGGCGTACCCGCGGCGGCCACGACGTTGGCCCATTCCATGCGCGCATCTTCCAGGCCGCCGTCGAGACCGGCGTGCCAGTGCAGCCGGTGGCGCTGATCTACGGCGTGCGCGGGGATGCACAGACCATCGTGGCCTTCGGCCCGGGCGAGAGTTTCTTCGCCAATTTCCTGCGCCTGCTCGGTGAGCCGGCGCGGCCTACCGAAGTGCATTTCCTGGAGCCGATCGGCACCCAGGACCTGGAAGGCCGTCGGCGCATCGCGGAAACTTCGCGCGCGCGCATCGTGGCGGCCATGAGCGGGGATTGAGGCCATGGTGGCCGTGTCTCCGCCACCGACCCTCGACGCTGATGCGCCGATGCTCACCGCGTCCGACTATCAGCCGCCGCGCTGGCTGCGCAATCCGCACCTGCAGTCGATGCTCAGCTCCAGCCGCATGCGCCTGCAACGTGGCCTGCTGCTGCTGGCCGCCACCGGCGCTGTCAGTGAGGAGCTGATCCTCGATGGTGGTGAGGGTGTGCGCCTGCAGGGCTGGCACAGCCATGTCGAAGGGCGCGAACCGCGCGGCATCGCCCTGCTGCTGCATGGCTGGGAGGGCAGCGCCGAATCCAGCTACATGCGCATGGCCGCTGCCCGCATGCTGGAGCAGGGGTTCGACGTGGTGCGGCTGAATTTCCGCGACCACGGCAACACCCATCATCTCAATCCCGGCATCTTCCACTCCAACCTCATCGACGAAGTGGTGCACGCCGCAGGCGATGTCGCCCAGCGCTGGCCCGATCTGCCGCTGGTTGCAGCCGGCTATTCGCTGGGTGGCAACTTCGTGCTGCGGCTGGCCCTGCGCGCACCGGCCGCCGGCGTACCGCTGCAGCACGTGGCCGCGGTCTGCCCGGTGCTCGACCCGGGGCTGACCATGGAGAACATCGAGAACGGCCCGGCGATGTACGACTGGTACTTCCGCCGCAAGTGGGCCGGCTCGCTGCGGCGCAAGCGCGATCTGTTCCCCGAACTGAGCGACTGCGACGACCGTGTGCTGAACATGGACATCCGTTCGCTGACCGCCTGGCTGGTCGAGCGGCACACCACGTTCGGTTCGTTGCAGGCCTATTTCGATGGCTACTCCATCGCCGGTGACCGCCTGTCCACGCTGCAGGTACCTGCTGACATCCTGATGGCGCAGGACGATCCGGTGATCCCCTACGCCACCTTCCGCGATTGGCAGCTGCCGCAGCAGGCGCGGCTGGAAACCGCCTGCTGGGGCGGTCACTGTGGCTTCCTGGAAAACTGGCGCGGCGATGGCTTCTCCGAGCGCTGGGTCGCACAGCGCCTGCGGCGGGTCCTGCCGGGCTGAACCGGCACCGGCGCGCGGCCCGCTACAATGCGGGTTTGACCTTGAACCGGACGGCCATGCAAGACCAGATCCTCCAAGCGTTGCGCCAGAACGATGCCGGCCAGGCCGTGCAGCTGGCCCAGGCGTGGACCCGTGACGAACCCGGCAAGGCCGAGGCCCACCGCTGGCTGGCGCTTGCGCTGCAGCAGCAGGGCCAGGCCGAGGCCGCGATGGAGGCGTTGCAGCAGGCGCTGCAGCTGGCCCCCGATGATGCGCAGCTGCACCTGCAGCACGCCGGCCTGCTGCTGGCACTGCGCCAGTTCGACGGTGCCGATGAAGCCCTGCTGCGCACCACCGGGCTGGACCCCAACGCCTTCCCCGCCTACCTGATGCAGGCGCACCTGGCGGTGGGCCGCAATGATTTCGACGAGGCCCAGCGGCTGTCGACCCTGGCCTCGCGGCTGGAGCCGGACCATCCGGAACTGCTGACCATCGATGGCATGGTCGCGCTGCGCCGCGGCGACGCCGACCGTGCGCTGGCCCTGTTGTCGGCGGCCAGCCAGGCGCTGCCGGACGATACCCGCGTGCTGTACGCGCTGGGCTTTGCCTATCTGGGCAAGGACATGCTGGCATTCGCCGAGCAGGCGTTCCGTCGCGTGCTGGCGTTGAACCCGAAGATGTCCTCGCTGCACGGCATGGTGGTGCAGCTGGCCTTGCGCCAGGGCAACGTGGAGGCCGCCGCCGAGGCAATGCAGCAGGCGCTGCAGCAGCCGGAGCTGGACGTGCCGCCGATGCGCCGCCTGGCCGGCGAACTGGCACTGCGCAGTGGCCAGCCGCTGCAGGCGCTGGAGCACCTGCTGCCGCTGCTGGAATCGCTGCAGGGTGATCGCCAGGTGCTGCAGCTGCTGCTGATGTCCTGGCAGCGCCTGGGCCGCGAAGATGAAGCCCGCACACGTCTGGATGACGCTCTGGAAAGCAATGACCAGCTGCATGACCTGTGGCTGGCACGGCTGGCCGTGGAAGAGGTCGGCAGTGCCGGCGCCGTAGCCGTCGTGGAGCGCTGGATGGCAGCGATGCCCGGCCACATGCCGGCGCTGGAAGCGCGCATGCGCCTGCATGACATGGCCGGCGAGCATGAGCAGGGCGAAGCCATCGCCGAGCGCATCACCACCCTGGAACCGGGCCGCGTCAGCGGTGAAAGCCGTCGCGTCGAGGGGCTGCTGCAGCGTGACCCGGCCGCCGCCGTGGAGCGCGTGCAGGCCCTGATCGCCCAGGCACCGGAGGGACACCGCGCTGCTCTGCGGACCTGGCTGGGCGAGATCCAGGATCGCGCCGGGCAGCCAGAAGAAGCGCTGCGTACGTGGATGGCGCTGCAGACCGACCAGGCTTCGCAGCGGCTGCCGCTGCCGCCGCAGGCCAAGGCACCGCCGAGCTGGCCGGAGATGGGCAGCATCGACGAGGCGACGCGCGACAGTGGATCAGCACCGATCTTCCTGTGGGGCGCCCCGGGTTCGGGCGTGGAACGGGTGGCCACCGGCCTGGCCGCTGCCAGCCCGGTACTGCGCAGTGATCGTTACACCGCCACGCCACCGGACGATGCCTTCCAGAACTACAACACGCTGCAGGACCTGGCGTCGGGCGTGCTGAGCCCGGAACGCCTGGTCGAGCGTTGGCGCGAGCACCTGCCGGCCCGCGGCCTGGAAAGTGACACCGTGATCGACTGGCTGCTGTGGTGGGACAACGCGCTGTTGTGGGCCTTGCGCCCGCAGCTGCCGCAGGGCCGCCTGCTGCTGGTGCTGCGCGACCCGCGCGACATGCTGCTGGACTGGATCGCCTATGGCGCCGCCGCACCGCTGGCGATGACCTCGATGGCCGAAGCCAGCCAGTGGCTGGTGCGTTCGCTCACCCAGATCGCCGCGCTGCACGAGGAAGACCTGTATCCGCACGTGCTGCTGCGCATCGACGACATCGGCAACGATGCGCATGCGATGGCCGACCTGCTGGGCCGCGTGTTCGGGCGACCGATGCCGCCGGCCGCACAGCTGGGCGCACCGCGCCTGCCTGCCGGCCACTGGCGCAGGTACCGCGACGTGATGGGCGCCGCGTTCGCCCAGCTCACCCCGGTCGCGGTGCGCTTGGGTTACCCGGAAGAGTGAGGAGCATCTGATGCAATTGAGCAGTCACAGCCTGGTCAACGGCGCGCCGATCGACCGTGAGTTCGCCGCCGGCGATGCCGCCGGCTTCGCCCCCGACCGCAACCCGCACCTGGCCTGGAGCGGCGTGCCCGATGGCACCCGCTCGTTCCTGCTGGTGTGCGTGGACCCGGACGTGCCAACGGTACCGGAGACGGTCGGCCGCGCTGACATGAGCGTGCCGCGCGATCAGCCGCGCTGCGATTTCGTGCACTGGGTGATGGCCGACATTCCGGCTTCGGTGCAGGAGATCGCCGCCGGCAGCTGCAGCGATGGTTTCGTGGTGAAGGGCAAGACCGCGCCGGCCGGCCCGGCCGGCAGCCGCCAGGGCCTGAATGATTTCACCGGCTGGTTCGCCGGCAATCCGGACATGGCCGGTGATTACCTCGGCTACGACGGCCCGTATCCGCCGTTCAACGACGAGCGCGTGCACCGCTACTTCTTCCGCGTGTTCGCGCTGGATGTGGCCACGCTGTCGTTGCCGGAACGCTTCACCGCCGCCGATGCGTACCGTGCCATGCACGGTCACGTACTGGCCGAAGCGGCGCTGCACGGCACCTACACATTGAATCCTGCGCTGGGTTGAGCGCGTCTGCAGGGCCGGGCCAAACCCGACTTTGCCTTCTGTAGCCATGCTCGCCTGCTTTACGCCCAGTCGAGCATGGCTGGACTCTACAAAGGCCCGATCGAGCTGGCTCGACCCTGCCGGCTGCCCTTGTCATCTGTTTTTCAGTGGCAACGGCGCGAACACCAGCGTGTCGCCACGTGCGGTATACAGGGTCAACGGCCCCGCGCTACCCATGACCAGTGTGGAGGTCCCCAGAATCCTGCGCTTGGCTTCGGTTTCCTGTTCGCCTTTGGCACCGAAGCATCCCTTCAGGTTCTGTTCCATGCTGCCCAACGTGAGCTGGCTGTCTTTCAACGTGTATGGGCCGCTCATGCCGTTGCACAGGTTCAGCATGTTGGCACTGGTACCGCGGAACAACAGACCGACGGGCGGATCACTGGCGATGAATAGTGCATCCAGGCGCTTGCCGTTGCCGTCGACTGCGTGGGTGAGATGCCACTCGTGTGCCTGCAGGCGTTGCAGATCGCTGGCATCACTGGCTGCCGCGAGGCCGGCAGGCGTTGTGGCCAGCAGGAGCGCGAAAATGCGCGAAAGAATCATGCCTGTCTCCTTGGCGGTTGGGTATGTAGAGTCGAGCCATGCTGGACTGCCTTCTGCCCAGCCGAGCATGACTCGACTTCAAGGTGTCCCATGGAAGAAGGGCGACCTCGCGGTCGCCCTTCTGCATTACTTCTTCTCGATGGCCGACTCGACCACCATGTCCAGCACGTACGCCTGCGACGGCGCATCGGCCGGCGGGTTCTTCACTTCGTAGCGCTTCACGCGCACCACGTTGCGCACGCCGTCTTCGTGGGTGTAACCCTCGATGGTGCCGTAGAAGTTCTCGAACTTGCCCGGCTCGCCCTGCTTCAGGCCCTTGTCGTCGAACTTCACTTCGCGCACCTGCAGGCACTGGTAATCCGGGATCAGCGGGTGCGAGCACTTCTCGGTCTTCGCAGCCACTTCCAGGAACACGGTTTCGCCGGCGCCGCCATAGCGCGTTTCAGCGGTCGGTTCCGGGTTGAACACCAGCACGTCGCCCTTGGCGGTGGTCAGGGTCAGCACGCCGTTGGCATCCTGTTCGGCCTTCAGTTCGCCCTGCAGACGGCTGGAGACGGCTTCGTCCAGCGCCATCAGCGCCTTGTCGGTGCAGGCCATCATGGTCGAGGCCATCGCGCTCACGCTCAGCTTGCCATCGGCCAGGGTGTAACCGCCGCCCATGCGGTTGCAGGTGTTGCTGACCGACAGGCGGCCATCAACAAAGTCCAGGGTGACCGGCTTGTCTTCGCGGGCAAACAGCGCATCGATGCGCTTGCCATCGGCCGCGGTGGCCTGCTGCAGCAGCCAGTGCTGGCTCTGCAGGCGCTGCGCATCCAGGTGTGCCAGCGCCTTCTGGTCGCCGGCCTTGGCCGCAGCCGGGGCCAGATCGTCACCGCCGGTACCGGCCGGGGCAGGGGTCTGGCTGCAGGCGGCCAGCAGGGCCAGCGGGAGGAGCAGGGTGAGCTTGCGGTTCATGGTGATTCTCCTTGGGGAACCGAGGGGGAAACGGACCGCGGCCGGCAACGGGGTTGCCGTGCCCCGGCGCTGTTCAGCTGCCGGATGGCAACCACAGCAGCAATGCAGCGCCCAGAGCGATGCGGTAGATCGCGAAGGCCGTGAAGCGATGCGACTTGATGTAGCCCATCAGCCACTTCACTACGACGAAGCCGGTGATGGCTGCGGCAAGGAAGGCCACGCCAACGTCGGTCCAGTTCTCGCTGCCCAGGTTCCCTTCCTTGGCCAGCTCCAGGAAGGTGTAGGCGCTGGCGGCGAACATGGTGGGAATGCCGACCAGGAACACGAACTCGGCAGCGGCCGCGCGGCGGCTCAGGCCCAGCAGCATGGCCAGGAAGATCGCCGAGGCCGAGCGCGAGGTACCGGGGAACACGCCGGCCAGCACCTGCGCCAGGCCAACACCGATGGCCACCGTCCAGGTCACCTGGTCGCGATCGGGCAGGCGCGCGGTATAGGCCTCCACCAGCAGCATCCAGATGCCGCCGATGATCAACGCCCAGGCCACCGGGCTGACGGTTTCCGGCAGCGACCAGCCGGCCTTGCGCACCACCAGGCCGACTACTGCGGTTACCAGGAAGGCCGCGCCGAGCTTGAACACGTACTCGCGGTTCTCGCGCTGGCCGAAGCCGGTGGCCAGCTGCAGCAGGCGCTGGCGGAACACCAGCACCACGGCCAGGATCGCACCGGCCTGGATGATGATGTTGAAGAAGTCCGATCGCGCGCCCAGCCAGTGCTGGGCGATCAGCAGGTGGCCGGTGCTGGAGATCGGCAGGAATTCGGTCAAGCCTTCGAGGATGCCCAGCAGCAGGGCGGAGAGCAGGTCGGACATGGACGGTGCGGGCGCTGGCGGCGGAAGAAGCCCGAGAGAATAGACGATCCGCGCCGCACCAAACGGGTGCGTGCGGTAATCCGCGCACCCGTTTGGTGCATGTACGTCTGCACCGCGCTGGGGCAGGCGCTTTGAAATCAACAACTTGTGAAGGCCGAAAAGTTGGCACGGTCGTTGCTGTACCTCAGCAGGCATTCATTCCCATCCGAGGTCGTACCGATGTCCGTGGAAAACGTTGAGAAGCTGATCAAGGACAACCAGATCGAGTTCGTCGATCTGCGTTTCGTCGACATGCGTGGCGTCGAGCAGCACGTCACCTTCCCGGTCAGCATCATCGAGCCGTCGCTGTTCGAAGAAGGCAAGATGTTCGATGGCAGCTCGATCGCCGGCTGGAAGGGCATCAACGAATCGGACATGGTGCTGCTGCCCGATACCGCCAGCGCCTACGTCGACCCGTTCTATGCCGATCCGACCATCGTGATCAGCTGCGACATCCTCGACCCGGCCACCATGCAGCCGTACGGCCGCTGCCCGCGCGGCATCGCCAAGCGCGCCGAGGCCTACCTGAAGTCCTCGGGCATCGCCGAAACCGCGTTCTTCGGCCCGGAGCCGGAATTCTTCATCTTCGATTCGGTCCGTTTCGCCAATGAAATGGGCAACACCTTCTTCAAGGTCGATTCGGAAGAAGCCGCCTGGAACAGCGGCGCCAAGTACGACGGCGCCAACAGCGGCTACCGTCCGGGCGTGAAGGGCGGTTACTTCCCCGTTCCGCCGACCGACACCCTGCACGACCTGCGTGCGGAGATGTGCAAGACCCTGGAACAGGTCGGCATCGAAGTGGAAGTGCAGCACCACGAAGTGGCCACTGCCGGCCAGTGCGAGATCGGCACCAAGTTCAGCACCCTGGTGCAGAAGGCCGACGAACTGCTGCGGATGAAGTACGTCATCAAGAACGTCGCCCACCGCAACGGCAAGACCGTCACCTTCATGCCCAAGCCGATCGTCGGCGACAACGGCAGCGGCATGCACGTGCACCAGTCGCTGTCCAAGGGCGGTACCAACCTGTTCTCCGGCGACGGCTACGGCGGCCTGAGCCAGCTGGCGCTGTGGTACATCGGCGGCATCTTCAAGCACGCCAAGGCCATCAACGCCTTCGCCAACTCGGGCACCAACAGCTACAAGCGCCTGGTGCCAGGCTTCGAAGCCCCGGTGATGCTGGCTTACTCGGCGCGCAACCGTTCGGCCTCGTGCCGCATTCCGTGGGTGTCCAACCCGAAGGCGCGCCGCATCGAAATGCGCTTCCCCGATCCGATCCAGTCGGGCTACCTCACCTTCACCGCGCTGATGATGGCCGGCCTGGACGGCATCAAGAACCAGATCGACCCGGGCGCACCGAGCGACAAGGATCTGTACGACCTGCCGCCGGAAGAAGAGAAGCTGATCCCGCAGGTCTGCTCCTCGCTGGACCAGGCGCTGGAAGCGCTGGACAAGGACCGCGACTTCCTCAAGGCCGGTGGCGTGATGAGCGATGACTTCATCGACGGTTACATCGCGCTGAAGATGCAGGAAGTGACCAAGTTCCGCGCGGCGACCCACCCGCTGGAATACCAGCTGTACTACGCCAGTTGACCGGCAGGCGATGGCGGTGGGTACCCCCTCCCACCCTGGAAACGCGGGCCCTTGGCCCGCAGATCCAGGGGCAAGAGAGAGACCGGACACGCGACATGGGCCGCCCTCCCTCCCGCGTCGGCCGTGCAAGGAGAGAGGCACGGCTGTCCCGGCCCGTTTCGTGTCCGGTGCAACAGCCACGGCCATCACCACGATGGCCCGTGGTTGCCTGATGCCATCGCGCGTTCGCGCGCTGGCCCCATCCACCATCGGGACATGCGCATGAAACTGATCTCCGCCATCATCCGACCGTTCAAGCTCGACGAGGTCCGCGAGGCCCTGTCCGATGCCGGCGTGTCGGGCATCACCGTGACCGAAGTAAAAGGCTTCGGCCGCCAGAAGGGCCACACCGAGCTGTATCGCGGCGCCGAGTACGTTGTCGACTTCCTGCCCAAGATCAAGATCGAAACCGTGGTCACCGACGAACGTGCCGAGGCGGTGATCGAAGCAATCCAGTCGTCTGCAGGCACCGGCAAGATCGGCGACGGCAAGATCTTCGTGACCGCTGTCGAGCAGGTCATCCGCATCCGCACCGGCGAAATCGGCGCCGACGCGCTGTAAGCCCCCTTCCGGAGACTCCCCCATGAAGATGCGCCTTCTCACCGGGTGGCAAGCCCGGTTCCATCTGGTGTGCCTGCTGATGCTGTTCAGTGCGCTGGCCGCCGGTGCCTGGCCAGGCAGTGCACATGCCCAGGCCCAGGTCACGCCGCTGCAGAGCGAGGCCGTGGCCGTCGAGCCCTTGCAGGACCCGACCGCCGCTGCGCCTGCAGTTGCCGAAGCGGTGGCCGCGCCCGCCTATGACCATGGCGACGTCGCCTGGATGCTCACCTCCACGCTGCTGGTGCTGCTGATGGTGGTACCGGGCCTGGCCCTGTTCTACGGCGGCCTGGTGCGTTCGAAGAACGTGCTGTCGGTGCTCAGCCAGATCCTGGTGGTGTTCTCGCTGGTGCTGCTGTTGTGGGTGGCCTATGGCTACAGTGCAGTGTTCAGCGCCGGCAATCCGTTCTTCGGCTCGTTCACCGAATTCGCCTTCCTCAAGGGCTTCACCCCGGACTCGGTGGGCAACACGCCGATCAAGGGCCTGCCGGACTACCTGTTCGTCGCCTTCCAGTCGACCTTCGCCGGCATCACCACCGCGCTGATCGTCGGTGCCTTCGCCGAGCGCATCAAGTTCCGCGCAGTGCTGCTGTTCTCGACGCTGTGGTTCACCCTCAGCTACATCCCGATGGCGCACATCGTCTGGGGTGGTGGTTATCTGGGCGAGCTGGGCGCGATCGATTTCGCTGGTGGCACCGTGGTGCACATCAACGCCGGCGTGGCCGGTCTGGTGGCGGCATGGTTCGTCGGCAAGCGGCTGGGCTACGGGCAGACCGCGTTGAAGCCGCACAACGTGCCGTTCACCTATATCGGCGCGATGCTGCTGTGGGTCGGCTGGTTCGGCTTCAATGCCGGTTCTGCCGCCGCCGCCGACACCGTCGCCTCGCTGGCCTTCCTCAACACTGTGCTGGCGACTGCTGCTGCAGTGCTGGGCTGGACGCTGGTGGAAGCGATCAGCAAGGGCAAGCCGTCGGCACTGGGCGCGGCCTCGGGTGCGGTGGCAGGCCTGGTTGGCATCACCCCGGCATGCGGTACCGTCGGCCCGCTCGGCGCGATCGTCATCGGCCTGGTGGCCGGCGTGGTCTGCGTGTGGGGCGTGACCGGCCTCAAGCGCCTGCTGAAGGTGGACGACACCGCCGACGTGTTCGGTGTGCATGGCGTGGGCGGAATCGTCGGCGCGATCCTCACCGGTGTGTTCAGTGCGCAGTCGCTGGGCGGCACCAAGGCCGATCTGGATATCGGCCACCAGGTGTGGGTGCAGGTGGTCAGCGTCGGCCTCACCGTGCTGTGGTCGGCCGTGGTGACCGCAGCCATCCTGCTGCTGGTCAAGGTGGTGGTCGGCCTGCGCGTGACCGAAGAGGCAGAACGCACCGGCCTGGATGTGACTTCGCACGGCGAGTCTGCCTACGAGGCCTGATGCATGACAGGTGGCCCCTAGGGGCCGCCTGGCATCTACATGGTGGGTGCCGACCGTTGGTCGGCACGGTCGGTTGCCCAGCCACGCATGGCGTGGCTCTACTCCCGCTCTGGTGGGTGCCGACCGTTGGTCGGCACGGTCGGTGGCCCAGCCACGCATGGCGTGGCTCTACTCCTGCTCTGGTGGGTGCCGACCGTTGGTCGGCATGGTCGGTTGCCCAGCCACGCATGGCGTGGCTCTACTCCTGCTCTGGTGGGTGCCGACCGTTGGTCGGCACGGTCGGTGGCCCAGCCACGCATGGCGTGGCTCTACTGCATCGTCCGGGCTTATCGCGCACAATCGGGGCATGCACCCGATCCGCACTTCCCTGATGCTCTCGGCCTGCCTGCTGCTGGCCGCCTGTGCCTCCACGCCGCAGGAAACCCGCAACCCGCTTGCCACCTGGGTGCCGTCGCCGAACCAGAACGCGCGCACGCCGGTCATCATCGTCATCCACCACACCGAGCAGAAATCGGTGCAGCAGAGCCTGCACACGCTGCGTACCGCCAACAGCGGCGGGCGGGTCAGTGCGCATTACCTGATCGGCGCCGATGGCCATCGCTACCAGCTGGTGGCCGATGAGCGCCGCGCCTGGCACGCCGGTTCCGGGCGCTGGGGCACCATCACCGATCTGAACTCCGCGTCCATCGGCATCGAGCTGGACAATGATGGTCGTACGCCCTTCAGCCCCGCGCAGATCGAATCGCTGATCGTGCTGCTGCGCGACCTCACCGAACGGCTGAACATCCCGCCGCGACAGGTGATCGGTCACGCCGACCTGGCGCCGACGCGCAAGGAAGATCCCAGCCGCTTCTTCCCGTGGCAACAGTTGGCCGAAGCCGGTTTCGGCGTGTGGCCGCGCGCTGCCGATGGTGCTGCGCCGGAAGGATTCGATGCATGGGCCGCGCTGGCGCGCTTCGGTTATCCGCTCGACAACCGCGAAGCAGCGGTACGGGCGTTCCACCGCCGTTTCCGTGGCAGCGACACCCTGCCGAAAACACTCGACGCCGAAGACGCGCGCATCCTGCATTCGCTGTTGCTGCAGACCCCGTAGCCGGTAGCGCCGGGCCATGCCCGGCGAGCGCACCGCGCGGGATCCGCTTCTGCCCGGGCATGGCCCGGCGCTACCCAAGGTTGCCGCGCTACCATCGGCCCCACTACATTGCGACGATGATCACTGTTACGTCGCCGCGCGCGCTCCTCACTTTCTTGGCCGTTGCCCTGCTTGCCGGCTGCGCCACCACGGGCACCCGGCCTGAAGCGCCGGCCGCTGCCAAGCCCGCTGCCGCCACCTACGCCAAGGTCGACTGGAACACGTTGCCGGCCGTATCCGATACCGACCTGCAGGCCGGCTTCGCCGCTTGGCGCAGCAGCTGCACCCGCCTGAAGAACGATGCGACCTGGGCCAAGCCCTGCGCGACCGCCAGCACCGTGTCCGACAAGGACGCCGCTGCGATCCGCGCATTCCTGCAGCGCGATCTCGATGTCTATTCCCTGCGCGCCGGCGGCCATCGCGCCGACGGCCTGATCACCGGCTACTACGAACCCATCTATCCGGGCAGCCTCACCCGTACCGACACCGCCACCGTGCCGGTGTACGGCACCCCCGATGATCTGGTGGTGGTGCAGCTGGACAGCGTCTATCCCGAACTGAAGGGCAAGCGCCTGCGCGGTCGCGTGGAGGGCAAGGTGCTCAAGCCCTACGACGATGCCGGCAGCATCGCCAGCAAGGGGGCCAAGGCGCCGGTGCTGGCCTGGCTGACCGATCCGATGGACCTGCAGCTGCTGCAGATCCAGGGTTCGGGGCGGGTGCGCCTGGCCGATGGCAAGCAGGTGCGGCTGGCCTATGCCGAACAGAACGGCCATCCCTATCGCGCGATCGGCCGCTGGCTGGTGGAGCAGGGCGAGCTGAAGAAGGAAGACGTCACCATGGACGCGATCCGCGCGTGGGCGAAGGCACATCCGGCACGCGTACCGGAACTGCTGCGCAGCAATCCCAGCTACGTGTTCTTCGTGCGCAGCGCGGACAGCCCGGAAGGTCCGCGCGGTTCGTTGAACGTGCCGCTGACCGCCGGCTACAGCGTGGCGGTGGATCGCACCGTGGTGCCGCTGGGCAGCCTGCTGTGGCTGTCGACCACGCGCCCGGACGGCACGCCGGTGGTACGCCCGGTGGCCGCGCAGGACACCGGTGGCGCCATTGCCGGCGAGGTACGTGCCGATCTGTACTGGGGCAGCGGCGATGCCGCCGGCAAGCTGGCCGGCGACATGAAGCAGCAGGGCAACCTGTGGCTGCTGTGGCCGAAGGGTGTGGCGTTGCCGCAGTAGGTCAGCAGGGCTCAGATCCCCCTCCGCAGGAAAGGGATCTGACCCCCATATGCCTGATAATGGCGCCATTCCGAACTTTCCGGTCGCAACTGCGGCCAGGACCCATGCAATGAAATACGCAAAGAACAACGCAAAATCCAACACGAAGAAGTACTACAAGCACTGGGCCGAATCGGGCCTGGGCAAGGGCAACGTGCTGATGGAAGCCCGTGGCGAGAAGATCGTGCGCCAGGTGGAGATCTACGGGGCCAAGGTCGTGTGGGCCGATGAAACCGGCCAGAGCGATGACCGCTTCGTGCTGGCCGACCAGCCGGTGTCGTTCATGGATTTCGACGAAGACGACGAGATCAGCGCGCGCGAGTTTGAAATTGCCTGGAAGAAGGCCCGGGAAGCCACCGGCTACCCNGTCTAAGGTCGAGGGAGCCGCAGTCATCGGATGGCTGGCGGAATCGAAATGTTATAAAGTTTCATTTCCATCTCCCTGGCCTCCCGATGAAGACTCCCACGCTGGTGGCCGCGCTCGCGGCCGCCCCGTTCGCTCCTGAAGCATTCGCCCAGTCCGCCGACGCCGCGCTCACCCTGGGCAAAGTCGATGTGCACCAGCACAGCGAGGGGCAGCTGAGCGCACACCAGGTGCTGACCTCGGTGGACGTGCTGGGCGCGGACCAGATCGAAAACCGCAACGTGTCGCACAGCTGGGAACTGCTCGGGCAGATGCCCGGCATCCAGCTGACTGAAACCCGGCAGGGCGCCGAGTCGGGCAAGGTCAGCTTCCGCGCCTTCAACGGCGAGGGCTACCTCAATGCCATCAAGACGCTGATCGACGGTATCCCCAGCAACGTCAACAGTGGCAACCAGCGCTTCATCGACATGCTGTTTCCGCTGGAAATCAGCTACATCGAAGTGGTGCGCGGTACCAACGATCCGCGCTACGGCCTGCACAACATCGGCGGCAACGTGAACTTCGGCACGCGCCAGGGCGGCACCTACACCGACGCGCGGCTGGCCTATGGCAGCTACAACACCCGCGATGTGCAGCTGGCGGTGGGCCGCGAAGCCGACGGCTTCGCGCAGAACTACTTCGTCGGCACCCAGGCCAGCGACGGTTACCGCGACCACGACAGCTCGAAGAAATACGCGCTGGGCGGCAAGTGGTTCTTCGGCTCGCTCGACGAAGGGATGCGCGTAGGCCTGACCGCGCGCGCTTATCACCATGAAGCCGACGAACCCGGCTTCATGACCGCCGATGAACTGCGCACGCACCGCCGCCGCAGCGACCTGCGCAACGCCAATGACGGCGATGACCGCGACATGCGCCAGTTCGCCGCGCACCTGGACATGAAGCTGTCCGACGCGCTCACCTTCGGCACGCGGCTGTACTACAACCGCTATGAAGACGACCGTCGTGTGACCTTCAGCGACCTGCCCAGCGGAAACCTGCCGCGCCAGCGTCGTGTCTGGGACGAGCGCCAGGCAGGCCTGCTCGGCACGCTCACCTGGCAGGCCAGCCCCACGCTTACCGTGGAAGGTGGGCTCAATTACGAGCAGCAGGACAACGGTTACCGTCGCGAGCGCTACGCCTACGCCGAGCCCACCGATTTCAGCCAGGCACCGGCACGCGTGCAGAACAACGACCGCCACAGCTTCGACAACTGGGGCGCCTACGTGCAGGCGATCTACCAGCCCGCCGACGCGTGGAAGATCGTGCCGGCCTACCGTGTGGACCGTTTCAGCGGCCACACCCGGCTGATGAACGGCACCACCGGCCGCCTGCAGGACTACGGCAGCATCGGCCAGCCCAAACTGAGTGTCATCCACAGCCTGGGTGAGCAAACCCACGTCTACGCCAACTGGGGCCGTACCTTCCAGGTGCTGACCGGTTCCACCGCGCCGGCCTACCTCACCCCGGGGCAGGCACCGATGCAGCCCTCCACCAATACCGGCATGGAGCTGGGCCTGAAATTCCAGCCCTTCGCCGGCAGCCAGGCCCGGCTGGCGGTATGGCAGCAGGATGCGGAAAACGAGGTGTCCAACATGCCGGCCACCGGCACCACGGTCACACTGGGCAAGACCCGTCGCCGCGGCGTGGATGCGCAGATCAGCGCGCAGCTGGGTGACGCGTGGACGCTGTGGGCTTCGCATGCCTATCAGGAGGCGAAGATCACCCGCGACGACCGCGCCGCTGGCGTGACCCTGCAGGGACGCGAAGTGGCCGCCACCCCGCGCCACATCAGCAACCTCGGCCTGGACTACCAGGCCAGCGATGCCCTGCAGCTGGGCCTGCAGGCACGCGCGCAGGGCGATTACTACCTGGAAGAGCGCAACGTCACTGGCAAGTTCGGCGGCTTCGCCGTGCTCGACCTCAGCGCGAAGTACCAGATCACCCCGGCCTGGAGCGTGGACCTGCAGCTGAAGAACGTGACCGGCCGCGAGTATGCCTACGCCTGGTACGACAGCTTCTTCTGGGACAGCGCCCGCCCGATGTTCTCGCCCGCCCCGGGCCGCGCGGTCTACGTTGGGCTCAACATGAAGCTGTAACCGCAAAGCCGGTAGTGGTCGAGCTTGCTCGACCTGCAGGGGTCAGAGCCCTTTCCTGACGGAAAGGGATCCGACCCCGGACCCCGCAGCGCAAGGGGTCAGATCCCTTTCCGCGAGGAAAGGGCTCTGACCCCACACCCACGTTTTGCACTACATTGGTGCAATGTCCGACCCCGCGCCCCCGCCGTCCCTCGATGCCCTCGGCACGCCGCTGGCCTGGGCCGGGCCCGATGGCCGCATCGCCGGCTGCAACCCGGCCTTCGCGCGCTGGCTGGGCGTCAGCGGCCGGCGCCTGCTCGGCCAGCCGTTGGCCGCGCTGGAAGTGCAGGGCGAGGCGCTGGCCCATTTCCTGGCTCGCGACGAGCGCGACAGCCTGCGCCTGAACCGGCTGGCGTTGGCGCTGCCGGGCGAAGCCGCGCGTTTTGCCGAAGGCTGGATGAGCCGCCGCGACGATGGCGGCTGGCTGCTGGAGGCGCATCCGGTCGATGAGTTCCCCGGGCTCGACCCGACCCAGGCCCTTCCCAGCGCGCTCAGCGCAGCGCTGAAGGGCCTGGCGCACGAACTGCGCAATCCGCTGGCCGGGTTGAAGGGCGCCGCACAGCTGCTGGCCCGCCGCGCGGCGCAGCGCGATGCCAGCGAACGCGAACTGATCGACCTGATCGGCTCGGAGATCGAGCGGCTCAATGGCCTGCTCGAGCAGCTGCTGTCCCCGGCACCTGCTGCGCCGCATGCGGCGCTGAACATCCACGCCGCGTTGGAGCGCGTGCTGCGCCTGGCCGAGAACGAGGCCGGCTGGGCGGTGCGACTGCAGCGCGACTACGACCCCAGCATTCCCGAATTCGATGGCGACGCCGACCGCCTCACCCAGGCGGTATGGAACCTGGTGCGCAATGCCATCCAGGCCGGTGCCGGCAACATCACCCTGCGCACGCGCGTTGAACACGGTGTGCGCATCGCCGAGCAGCTGCACACCCTGGCGTTGCGGCTGGAAATCGCCGACGACGGCCGTGGTGTACCCGAAGAACTGGCCGAACACCTGTTCCTGCCCCTGGTCAGCGGTCGCGCCGAAGGCACCGGCCTGGGCCTGGCGCTGGCCCAGCAGGTCGCGCGCGAGCATCGCGGCACGCTGACCTACCGGTCGCGCCCGGGCCATACCGTATTCACCCTGCTGCTGCCGATCGGCAACGGCACCGCCGCCGCCGAGGAGCCCCCGCGCGATGTCTGAGTCTTCCGCGTCCGCGCCGTGCATCTGGGTGGTCGACGATGACCGCGCCGTGCGCTTCGTGCTGTGCACCGCGCTGCGCGAGGCCGGCTACCAGGTGGTCGACTTCGACAGCGCCGCCCCCGCACTGCAGGCGCTGGCCGATAGCCCGCCGCCTGCGCTGCTGTTCACCGACGTGCGCATGCCCGGCGACGATGGCCTGGTGCTGCTGGACAAGCTGAAGGCCGCGCTGCCGCAGCTGCCGGTGGTGGTGATGTCGGCCTACACCGACGTCGCCAGTACCGCCGGTGCATTCCGCGGCGGTGCGCACGAGTTCCTGTCCAAGCCGTTCGATCTGGACGACGCGGTGGCACTGGCCCAGCGCGTGCTGCCTGCAGTGGCGCCGGCCATGGCCGCGCCGACGCCGGCCGCAGAAGCCGCCAGCGACCAGCCGCCGCAACTGGTGGGCGATACGCCACCGATGCGCGCGCTGTTCCGCGCCATCGGCCGCCTCGCGCAGGCGCCATTGGCGGTGTTGATCATCGGCGAAACCGGTACTGGCAAGGAGCTGGTGGCCAACGCGCTGCACCGCGAATCACCGCGTGCGCAGCATCCGTTCGTCGCCCTGAACACCGCCGCCATTCCCGCCGAGCTGCTGGAAAGCGAGCTGTTCGGTCATGAAGCGGGTGCGTTCACCGGCGCGCAGCGGCGCCACATCGGCCGTTTCGAACAGGCCAACGGCGGCACCCTGTTCCTCGATGAAATCGGTGACATGCCGTTGCCGTTGCAGACGCGCCTGCTGCGCGTGCTCGCCCAGGGCGAATTCTTCCGCGTGGGCGGACGTGAACTGATCCGCGTCGATGTGCGCGTGGTCGCCGCCACCCACCAGGATCTGGAAGGGCTGGTCGCGCAGGGAAAATTCCGAGCCGACCTGCTGCACCGCTTGGACGTGGTGCGCCTGCAGCTGCCGCCGTTGCGCGAGCGCCGCGAGGACATCGCGCAACTGGCCACCACCTTCCTGGCCGCTGCCGCGCGCAGGCTCGATACGCCGCCCAAGCGGCTGACCGCCGCCGCCCTGCAGGCGCTGCGCGAGCACGACTGGCCGGGCAACGTCCGCGAACTGGAAAACGTGTGCTGGCGCATGGCCGCACTGGCCGCCGCCGATACCATTGGCGTGGCCGATGTCGATACCGCGCTCAACCGCACCCGCAGCCGGCGCAGCAGCGCGGCTGCCGGTGACCCGGGGCAATGGGAAGCGCTGCTGTCCGAATGGGCACGCCGGCAGCTGGCCGAGGGCACCGAGGGCCTGCACGCGCAGGTGCGCGAACGGGTCGACCACGCCCTGTTGGAGGCCGCCCTGCAGATCACCCACGGTCGTCGCGCCGAAGCCGCCGCGCGCCTGGGCCTCGGCCGCAATACGCTTACCCGCAAGCTGGGCGCCGGTCGCCGCCGCGGCGGCCATTGAACGGTGCCTGCACGCGATCCTCGCACCCGCTTGCCGAACTGTTGATCCTCCATGGACGATGCCGTCCGTAGTGTTACCTGCAAGGAGTCCTCGATGCGTTTGTCCTTCGCCCTTCTGCCGCTGTCCGCTGCCGTGCTCCTGTCTGCCTGTGGCAGCGCACCGAAGAAGCCGCAGCCCACACCGCCGCCGGTGGTCACCACGCCCGTGGCCCAGCTGGCCGAAGCCAACCTGGCGCCAGCCTCGGCCAGCATCGTCAGCGGCCGTCTGGTGTTGAAGACCGAAAGCGGTGGCGTGCACTTGACCGGCCTGGTCGGCGGCCTGCAGCCGATGCAGCAGGCCGGTTTCCACATCCATGAGCGCGGTGACTGCAGCGCGGTGGACGCCAGCAGCGCCGGCAACCACTTCAATCCCGCCGGCGTCGCCCACGGTCGTGCCGGCAGCGGCAAGCACCACCTCGGTGACATCGACAACCTGCAGGCAGACGCGCAGGGCCGCGCCAACATCGATGTGCATCTGAAGGGCGTTACCCTGGGCGGAGGCGCCGCCACGGATATCGCCGGGCGTGCACTGGTCGTGCATGCCAGGGCCGACGACTATCGCAGCCAGCCCGCCGGCAATGCCGGCGTCCGCATCGCCTGCGGCGTGATCCGGGTAACCCGCTGATCACACCACCGGCATTTCCCAAGGAGAGTTTCCATGCGTCTGATCCACACTTCGCTGTTCGCGGCCATCGCTGCACTGGGCCTTGCCGCCTGCAACCAGCAGCCGGCAGCACCGGCAGCCGAAGCCCCGGCCACCACCCCGGCCGAAGGTTCGGCAGCACCGGCCGATCCGGCCACTGCACCGGCTACCGCAGCGGCCCCGGCAGCCGATGCCTCGGCCACTGCCGAACTGGCACCGACCCAGGGCAATGAAACCAAGGGCTCGATCACCTTCAAGCTGGTCGACGGCAAGGTGCACGCGTCCGGCCAGATCAGTGGCCTGAAGCCGGGCAGCGAGCACGGCTTCCACATCCACGAGAAGGGTGACTGCAGCGCGCCGGACGGCATGAGCGCCGGCGGCCACTTCAATCCGGGCAAGCAGGACCACGGCAACGTGGCCACTGATCCGCACCACGGTGGCGACATGCCCAACATCAAGGCCGACGACAAGGGCGTAGCCACCATTGATGGTCCGGTGTCGAGCAACGTCAACATCGGCAAGGGTGATGATTTCGACATCATCGGCCGCAGCCTGATCGTCCACGCCGACGCGGACGACTACAAGACCCAGCCGACCGGCAACGCCGGCGCGCGACTGGCGTGCGCGGTGATCAACAAGGCCCCGTAAGAAAACGAAAACGCCGGCGCAAGCCGGCGTTTTTCGGTTGATCCGCCGGGCATGGCCCGCCGCTACCGTATTCCGCCGGTAGCGCCGGGCATGCCCTGCAGGCGCTCGCAGTCGCCCTTGCCGTGGTTGTAATGGGCGCACCAGCCGGCCGGGTCGAACAGCGCCATGCGCGCTTCGCCCTGCGTATAGCGCAGCAACGGCTCGGGCGCGTCACTCAGCCACTCGTCCTGGCCCGGGGCCATGATCGCGGTTTCAATCAGCGGCCACAGCGCGGCCAAACCCTGATTGTCGTACTGCATCGACATCATCGCGGCCAGGTCGTTCACGGTGAAATAGCGTGCGTGCTCGATGCGCGCACCGAACGTGTTCTGCGCCATCAGCGCGGTATCGGCATGGGCCATGCCATTGGCCAGCAGCACCTCTTCCAGTGCAGCGGCCACGGCTGTCGTGGTGGCCACGTCGGTACCGGTCAGCAGGAACGGCACCACCCGCAGGCCACCGCCGACCAGGCTTGCGTCGGCCTGGAACGGCAGCGGCACATCACCGCTGGCATCGGCGCCGAAGGCCAGCACGCGCGGGCCCTGGTTGCTACCGGGCGCGCGCATCTGCAGTTCTTCCAGGCGGCGATGGATCGGCCAGCCCGGGCGAAGCACTTCGGCCGGATCGAAATGGGCGGCGGCGAACACCAGGTCCAGCTCGGCCACCTGTGGCACCAGCTTGGACAGGTCGCGGCCAACGCGTTCGGCCAGTTCACCGGCCTGTTCAGCGCTGAGCACCGCCTGGCGGGGGATTTCACCGCCGGCCAGTTCCAGGGCCAGCACGCCAAGGGCATTCATCGCAGGGTCGGGTTTGCTCATGGTTCCACGGTTGGCCCATCACAGGGCGGCAGCTACACTTGGCCCCATTATGCCTGCTCTGTCGTGCAGGCCATGTTGCAGACACCCTCATCCATGCCAGGTATCTCCATGCCCAACGCTCGTCCCGTCGCCATCCTCGGTGGCGTCCGCATTCCGTTCTGCCGGCAGAACACGGCGTATTCGGATGTCGGCAACCTCGGCATGTCGGTGCGTACGCTGGGAGCGCTGGTCGAGCGCTTCGGCCTGCACGGCCAGCAGTTGGGCGAAGTGGCGATGGGTGCGGTCATCAAGCACTCCAGCGACTGGAACCTGGGCCGCGAAGCCACGCTGTCCTCGGGCCTGTCGCCGTTGACCCCCGGCATCACCCTGCAGCGCGCCTGCGGCACCTCGCTGGACAGCATCATCACCGTTGCCAACAAGATCGCCCTGGGCCAGATCGAATCCGGCATCGGCGGTGGTTCAGACACCACGTCCGACGTGCCGATCGTATATGGCAAGAAGCTGCGCGCGCGCCTGCTGGCGGCCAACCGTGCCAAGAGCACCGGCGACAAGATCCGCGCACTGACCTCCGGCTTCAAGTTCGCCGAGCTCAAGCCGGAGTTTCCGGGCGTGGCCGAGCCGCGTACCGGCAAGAGCATGGGCGACCACTGCGAGGACATGGCCAAGGAGTGGAACATCTCGCGCGACTCGCAGGACGCGTGGGCAGTGTCCTCGCACAAGAAGCTGGCCGCAGCCTATGAGCGCGGCTTCTTCAATGACCTGATCGCACCGTTCCGCGGCGTCGAGCGCGACAACATCCTGCGTGCCGACACCTCGCTGGAAAAGCTGGCGACGCTGAAGCCGGCCTTCGACAAGGTCTCCGGCCGCGGCACCCTGACCGCTGCCAATTCCACCCCGCTGACCGATGGCGCCGCCGCCGTGCTGCTGGCCAGCGAAGAGTGGGCACGCGCCCATGGTCACGAGCCGCAGGCCTACCTGCGCGACGCACACGTGTCGGCCGTCGATTTCGTGCACGGCGAAGGCCTGTTGATGGCGCCGACCGTGGCCGTGCCGGAGATGCTCAAGCGCAACGGCCTGACCCTGCAGGACTTCGACATCTACGAGATCCACGAAGCCTTCGCCGCACAGGTGCTGTGCACCCTGCGTGCGTGGGAGAGCGAGGATTACTGCCGCAACCGCCTCGGCCTGGATGCGCCGATGGGCCGCATCGACCCGGACAAGATCAACCTGCTGGGTTCGTCGCTGGCCACCGGTCATCCGTTCGCCGCCACCGGTGCACGCGTGATCGCCACGGCGGCCAAGCAGCTGGCCGAGCGCGGCGGTGGCCGTGCGCTGGTGTCGATCTGCACCGCCGGCGGCATGGGCGTGGTGGCGATCGTCGAACGTTGAACGCCACGGTAGTGCCGGCCGCTGGCCGGCAACGTTGGAATTGAAAACGCCGCCCGATGGGCGGCGTTTTCGTTGATTGCATCCCCTGGTGGGTGCCGAGATTGCATCCCCTGGTGGGTGCCGACCGTTGGTCGGCACACCTTCAGCCAGGGTCACGGCATCCGCGGGTTGCCGAACGCGTCGCGCTCTTCATTGGCGTCGTACACCGGCGGCAGCGGTGCAATCGGCTGCTCTTCGACGGTCGCATGCAGCGGCGGGTCGACCACCGCTGCCGGTGCACGCACCAGCGCCACACTGTCTTCGCCACGCTGCAGGCGCAGCGCGTTGGCCAGGCACTGCGCGGCCAGCACGTGTTCGCCACGCTGCGCGAAGGCTTCGCCCAGCGCTTCCCATGCAGGGGCGCCGGCACCCGCGGCGATGGCTTCATGCAGGAACGCATCGGCCGCGTCCCACTGTTGCTGCGCCAGCGCGATGCGGCCCTGGGCCAGGCGCAGGGCGGCCGAGTCGTCATGCACGTTGCGCCAGCGCTGCAGGTTGGCCTGGCGCGTGGCCAGACGTTCGGCCGGCAGACGGCCATACACGGCCACCAGTTCGTCATCCCAGCGGTGGTCCAGCGCCTGCTCAAGCGCCAGCAGTGCCGGTTCGTCCCAGTCCAGTGCAACTGCACGGGTGGCGTAGGCGGCAACCACGTCCGGCGTCGGTCGCAGCGCCTTCGGCGTGGCTTCCCACTGCGCAGCCAGGGCGTTGACGTCGCCTGCTTCCAGCAGTGCCTGCGCGGCCAGTCGTGCTTCCAGCTCGCTGCTGGCCTCGGCCGGCAGCACCTTGGTCTGGCGCAGCGCGCCCAGCTGGCCGTAAGCCTCGTGCGCGCGGCCAGCACGTGCCAGCGCTTCGGTACGCAGCCACAGACCACGCGGCGGCAGCGGCTGGATCGCTGCCACATCCAATGCGTTGATCGCATCCACCGGCAGATCGTTGGCCAGCAGCTGCTCGGCACGCAGCAGTGCCTGCAAGGTCGCATCGCTTTCGCCCAGGCGCTGCAGCAGCGCCTCGGCAGCGGGTGCATCGGCCCGCACCTGCGCGCTGCGCACGGCATTGGCCAGGGCAACCCCGCTCACTTCCGGATCCTTGGCGGCGCCATCCAGCAGCTTCTCGGCGCGCTGCCACTGGCCATGCTCATAGGCCAGCAGACCGTCGATCAGGCGCACCCGGCCCTGCTTGCGGCGGTAGCGGCCCCAGGCACGGAACGGTGCGGCAATCAGGCTCCACAGCAGCCACAGCACCAGCACGCCGATCACCGACAGCAGCGCTACCTTCGGCAGGTTGCTGTGGTAGTCGAAGCCGCCATAGCGCAGGGTCACTTCGCCGTAGCGGTTCAGGTCATCGGTGCCGAGCCATTGCGCGGCAACCACGCCAATGGCCACTGCCAGCAACAGCACGACCAGTGATTGCAGGGGTTTCATACGGGCTTACCTCCGGTCGGTCTGGGTACGCAGTTGTTGCAGAGTGCTGCCAAGCACGGTGTCATCGGCCTGCAATGGCAGCGAGCGCAGGGCGTGGAGTTCAGCACGTTGCGCGCGCAGGTCCGGTGAATCCGGCCAGCGCCGCTGCGCCCAGAGATCGATTCTATTCAGCGCGGCATCGCGGCCTTTGCCGTCGCCGCGCTCGATCGCTGCGCGGGCCAGGGTCAGTTCCAGCTGCAGCGCCGTATCGATGGTGGCGCGCTCGGCCGACGTCAGCGGGCCGTTCAGGCGGCTCGGGGTGATATCCACGAAGGGCGCCAGCGCGGCCTGCCACCACGGTTTTTCGGTGGAGTTGGCCGGCGCCTGCGCGATCTGCGAAGGCAGGCCCTGCAGGGCCTTGTCCAGCGCGTCCAGGCGTTGCAGCGACAGCACGCGCGGGCCGGCGCCCAACGCATCCAGCGCGTTGCGTTCCTGCACCAGTGCCTGGCGCAGGTTCAGGCCGTCGCTGTCGGGCAGGTCGGCCAATGCAGTGGCGGCGAGCGCATACAGCCGGCGTGAGCCCTCCACATCATCGGCAAAGGCCAGCCGCTGTGCGGCCTGGGTCAGCAGCAGTTCGGCCTCATCGCGCTGCACGGCCTGGCGGCCCTGGTTGGCGCTGTCGGCCAGCTTGGCCAGGTTTTCTTCCAGCAGGGCACTGCGCTGCGACAGGCCCAGCACTTCGTCGCGCAGTACCCGGTTGGTGGTGGCCGCATCCTGCAGGCGCTGGCTGGCAGCGCGCTGGTCGCGGCGCAGGGCCTCGACCGTAGCCTCCAGCCCCTTCAGCTGCACGGCGGTGGTCTGCGCCTGCGCCAGCTGGTCGCTCTGCTGCTTCTGCCAATAGCGGTAACCGGCATAGCCGCCCGCGCCCAGCACCGCCAGCACGGCAAGCGGCAGCAGCCAGCGCAGGGGGCGATGGGGCGATGGAGCGGTCGGCAGAGTGTCGTTCATCGGGCTTCCTTGTCGGCGGCAATGCCGGAACAGATCCGGCAGGCAGCGTTGTGCACAGCATCACTGTTGCCGACGACACCGGCAAGACGCTGCCGGGTGCCTGTTCAGGTCGCTGCCGGGCCAGTGAGCGCAGTGTGTGCAGCGGCCATCAGCTGAGCGCTGGTAGGGCCCTCGCTGCGCACCACCCGGGTCAGCCCCAGGGCCTGCGCCTGCGTGCCCAGCCGGCCGCTGGCCACCAGCGCGATCGCGTTCGCCCGCAGCCGCTGTTGCCAGTGCGCAGGCAACTGCTGCCAGAAGTGCTGCAATGCCTCGCCACTGCTGATGGCCAGCAGCCAAGGCGTCGGAGAACGGGCCAAACGCGCCAGCATGCGCCGTGACAAGCGCAGCGGCAGCCGTCGGTAGACATCGGCACGGGTGATCTGTGCGCCAGCAGTCTGCAGTTCGGCGGCAATCAGGCCCCGGCCTCCCGGTGCGGTCACCAGCCCGATCCGCATGCCCCGCACATCGCCCAGCACCGGCATCGCCAGCAGACCCTCACTGTCCATCCGCTGGGGCGCATGGACGTCAGCGACGCCATGGGCCAGCAGGGCACGCGCGGTGCCTTCGCCCACCGTCAGCCACGGGCTGCGCTGCGCCGTCGCCAGCGGTAGCAGGCTGGCCGCTGCGGCCACGGCCGCCGGGCTGGTGAACACCACCCGATCGCTGGTCAGCGCGCGTTGCAGTTGCTGGCGCGCGGCGCTGTCCTGCAGCCGCTGCAGCCGCCAGGGCGAAAGCGCGACGGTACGGCCTCCCAGCCCTGCTGCGGCGTGGCGCAGCGCCGCCTGCTGGCCCTGCGGGCGCAGCGAGATGAGGGTCCAGCCAGTGGGTATCGTATGGTTGGCCATTGCCGTCATTATGCGGGCCCTTCGTTGTCGTGGTTGCTGCTGATGGCTGTTGATGCCCTGACCTCTTCGCTGGCTGCCCTGCAGGACGTGCTGGACTGCATGCCGGCGGTCCGCGCGATGCAGATCCGCCTGGATGGCTATGCCGACGGCGTGCTGCGCATCACCGCGCCGCTGGTGGCCAACGTCAATGACAAGGGCAATGCGTTCGGCGGCAGCCTGGCCTCGGTGCTGACCCTGTCCGGCTGGGCGCTGGTCAGCCTGCGCCTGCGCCTGGCCGGCCACGACGCCGAGGTCTACGTGGCCGACAGCAACCTGCGCTACCTGGCACCGGTCTATGAAGACCTGCATGCCCATGCCGAAGCGGCCGGAAGCGGCGCCTGGGAGACCTTCCTGGCCACCTTCCGCCAGCGCGGCAAGGCCCGCATCAGCATTGTCGCCACCCAGCCCGGTGCCGACGGCAAGGCCGCGGCCGAATTCAGCGGTCGCTTCGTTGCCTTCGCCAAAGGGTAGGATGGCAGGCTGACGCCCTGCGGAACCCACCGATGCGCCGCCTCATCCAGATCCTCCTGTGTTCCCTGCTGCTGCTCAGCGCCGCCGCCGGCGCTGCCGCCGACGACCTCAGCCGCAAGCAGCGCAAGCTGCTGGAAGAGACCCAGATCGCCTACGGCGCCACCATCCGCTGGGGCAGCATGGACGACGCCATCGCCTATCTCGACCCGCAGCTGCGCAAGACCAAGCCGCCGACCGAATTCGAGCTCAACCGCTATGCGCAGCTGCGTGTGTCGTCCTACCGCGAGCGCAGCAGCGCATCGCTGGACGGCGGCCAGGTCGAGCGTCGGGTCGAAATCGGGGTGATCAACCAGAACACCCAGGCCGAGCGCACCGTGGTGGTGACCGAGCGCTGGCGCTGGGATCCGGAAGCCAAGCGCTGGTGGCAGAGTGCGGGCCTGCCGGACCTCTGGCAGGGGCAGTGACGGGGCGTGTCCGGCTTGTGCGACAATCGGCGCCCGCTTAATCGACCCGTGACCTGAGTGAATTACGAAGAGTTGCTGGCCTTCGCAGGCCGAAACCCGATGCTGTCCGCGGCCCTGGTCGGCCTGACCGTGGCCCTCATCGTCACCGAAATCCGCCGCCTGTTCCGGGGCTTCAAGGGCATCAAGCCCGCCGAACTGACCCAGCTGATCAACGCGGGCGGCACGGTGGTGGTGGATCTGTCGCCCAGCGCTGATTTCGAAAAGGGCCACATCGCCGGCAGCCGCAGTGCCCAGGCCAGCGCGTTCGGCCCCGAGCACAAGCTGGTGGCCAACGCCAAGCAGGCCCCGGTGGTGCTGGTATGCCGCAGCGGCAACGCGTCCGAGACCGCCGCCAAGGCGCTGAAGAAGGCCGGCTTCGAGAAGGTCTTCGTGCTCGACGGCGGCATCCCCGCGTGGCAGCAGGCAGAACTGCCGCTGGTCAAGGGCCGCAACTGATCGCAGGTGGTGGCGGATGTGGCCTTGTTTGCGCCCTCCGCCGCCCCCATCGCACTAATTCGACCATCGTTTTCATTGCATTCACTGGAGTTATTGGAAATGTCCGAAGAGACCACCAACGGCGCTGTTGCGCCGGCCGATGCCGCCACCGGCCCCGCGTTCACCGTCGAGAAGATCTACGTCAAGGACGTTTCCTTCGAGTCGCCGAATGCCCCGTCGATCTTCAACGACCAGGTGCAGCCGGAACTGCAGCTCAACCTGAACCAGCAGGTCCAGCGTCTGGGCGAGAATGCCTTTGAAGTCGTGCTGGCCGTGACCCTGACCTGCCAGGCCGGCGAGCGCACCGCGTACGTGGCCGAAGTGAAGCAGGCGGGCGTGTTCGGCCTGGTCGGCCTGGACCCGCAGTCGATCGACGTGCTGCTCGGCACCCAGTGCCCGAACATCCTGTTCCCGTACGTGCGCCAGCTGGTCAGCGACCTGATCCAGGCCGGCGGCTTCCCGCCGTTCTTCCTGCAGCCGATCAACTTCGAAGGCCTGTACGCAGAAACCCTGCGCCAGCGCCAGGAGCAGGGCGACGCACCGTCGCTGGCTGACTCCGAGCCGGCCGGCAACGCCTGATCCCGGCCGCGACGTCACGGATGAGCACTACCGCTGACAAGGTTGCCGTACTCGGCGCCGGTTCCTGGGGAACCGCGCTGGCGACGCTGCTCGCCCGCCACGGTCGCCAGACCGTGCTGTGGGGGCGCGATGCCGCCGTGGTCGAGGCCATCGACCAGCGCCACGAGAATCCGCGTTACCTGCCCGGCATTCCGTTGCCGGAATCGCTGCGCGCCACCACCGACCTCGCGTCGGCGGTGGAAGGTGCCGCCTGGATCCTGGTGGTGACCCCGTCGCATGCCTTCGGTGAAACCGTGCGCGCGCTGGCACCGCTGCGTCCGGCCGGTGCCGGTGTGGCCTGGGCCACCAAGGGCTTCGAGCCCGGCTCTGGCCGCTTCCTGCATGAAGTAGCGCGCGAAGTGCTGGGCGAGGACGTGCCGCTGGCCGTTGTCACCGGGCCGTCGTTCGCCAAGGAAGTCACCCTGGGCCTGCCGACCGCGATCACCGTGCACGGCGACGTGCCCGAGTTCGCGCAGACGGTGGCCGAGGCCATGCACGGCCCGGCGTTCCGCGCCTACACCGGCGACGACATGGTCGGTGCCGAGCTGGGCGGTGCGATGAAGAACGTGCTGGCCGTGGCTACCGGCGTCGCCGATGGCATGCAGCTGGGCCTGAACGCCCGTGCCGGCCTGATCACCCGTGGCCTCAACGAGATGCTGCGCCTGGCGGCAGCGATCGGCGCCAAGCCGGAAACGCTGATGGGCCTGGCGGGGCTGGGCGACCTGGTGCTGACCTGCACCGGCGACCTGTCGCGCAACCGCCGCCTCGGCCTGGCCCTGGGCCGCGGGCAGACGCTGCAGGACGCCATCCGCGAAATCGGCCAGGTGGTCGAGTCGGTGCAGACCGCCGACGAAGTGATGCGACAGGCGCGCCGTCATGGCATCGACCTGCCCATCTCCGACCGCGTGCGCGCCGTGCTGCATGGCGAGCAGACCCCGGAAGAAGGATTGCGTGCGCTGTTGGCACGCGAACAGAAGCCGGAGTATCCGGATACGCTGTTCAAGTGAATCGAAAAACCCCGGCCCAGCGCCGGGGTTTTTTTTGTGCGTGCGCGAAATCCATCCACGCATGGCGTGGATCTACTGGGGAACCCGCAGCGCCCATCACCGCGACTGCGGCGGCACGTTGGTGTTGTCCATGTCCGAAAAAATCATCCATGGCCCACCCGCCACGCGCTTCAACGTCAGCGTGAACTTCCCGGTATCGCCTGCGTTGTTGCCGTAGGTGTAGGCACCAATGATGTAACCGGTGGATTCCTCTGCGGCATAGGCCAGCGCACGCAGCCGCAACGGGCTGCTTCCCTGGCCGGCATACGCCGCCTCGATCGCCCCGCGCCCGCGCACGGGCGGCTGGTTGCTCTGCAGGATGAAGCCGTCCTCGGCGAACAATCCCGCCAACGCCTTCGCATCACCGGTGCGCCACGCCTGTTCGTAATCGCGCAGCACGCGATCCAGCGCGGCGGGCAGGGGGACATCGGGCAGCGAGATGGGTAAGGGCGCAGCGGGCTGTTGCGCAATCACAGGCCCGGCCAGCAACAGGCCACTGAGAAGCATCGAGGCAAGTAGTGAACGGCGCATGCGTCTGCATCCTGGCAGTGTTGGAAGGCGTGATTGCCAGAGTATCCACCTTGGCTGGCGGGTAGAATCACGCGGTCGCCGGCTGGGCGAATGGACACAGGACAGGGAATGACGTCTCGAATGATGGGAATGGCAGGGCTGGTCGCGTTGCTGGCTGCGTGCACGCAGGTACCGGCACCGGAAGCAGGCACCGCAGCTGCACCCGCCGCTACTGCTGCGCCGACGGAAGCCCCAGCCGCCACGGCCACGGTGGTCGAGCGCGCGCCCTCCGTCGAAGACGGCGTGGACCCGTCGGTGTGGGACAACGAAGGCGAGCCGGAAGGTGAGACCCCCGGCGCCGAACTCACCTGCGCGGACAATCCGCTGGCGACTTATTTCTTCACCCTGGTCGGCGGCAACACCGTGGACGACTGCGGCCGCAAGGACCCGAAGGTGCTGGCCGCGTTCGACGCCCTGATGAAGAACACTGCGGCGGCCGAATCGCCCGACAGGAACGTCCCCTCCCTACGCGAACGCCTGCTGAGCGGTCCCAGCGGGCCTGGCGAATTGATGGTGCTGCAGGGCGAGCCGTGGTGGCTCTACACCGCCTGCCAGGCGCACCAGTGCTCGACCACTGCGCTGGCGATGCTGTATTCGCCGACGCACTCGAAGATGGTCGGCCGCCTTACCGCCCGCTGCAACGTGTGGTGGCTGGGCGAGCCGAACGCGGAGCAGCGCACCCTCATCGAGCGCGAGCGTCCGGTGGACGACGCGATGCTGAAGGAAGAAGGCGATTCCTGCGAATGATGGGCGGTAACGCCGGAAGATTCTCCGGCGTTACGCCTCAGGCCGCATCCGCGCGCTGACCTGCGCGGTCAGCGCCAGGCACGCCATCATCAAACCCTCCATCACCCGATCGCCCACGTATTCGTCGTCCGGTCCGTTCTGGCGGACGCGCTCGGCCGCCAGCAGCATTTCCAGCGCGATGCGCAGGCCCGCCAGTGCGCAGTCCGCATCGGCCAGCGCCATGCGGCGGCCGGGCATCTGATGACGCTCCGGCCACGGCTGGCCGTCGGCGGCTGCGCCTTTCCCAATCCGCGTCAGCGTGGCGATGAAAGCTCTGGGATCGATCACAGATGCTTGTTCTGATGACGCATCGTCCGCTGCGCGATAGGGATGAGGGCGAGGAAATTCCGGTGTAGTCATGGCTGGGGCTCCGTGCAGGACAGACGGTAGCCGCCACACAAAGGTGGCGGGCGGAGACGTGGCTCGAAAACCGGGAGATCACGCATAAGTCCGGCAGGCGCAAGGCCTCCACGCTCCGCCCGCCATAGCCGGCAGACGGATTGCCAGCCGGCGCCACGCGGGGTGACGCCGGCCGGCAAGCGTAAACAACGTGTGTGATCTCACGGGTTTTCGATGCCCGGCCATCCTTTTTCGATGGCCCGTCATCTGTACCTCTGTGGCTGCGCAACGCCAATCAGACAAATTGCATTCAACGCTTGATGCAAGACGCTTTCGGCATTCTTGCATGCTGTTAAGCCGCCCCAGACGCCGATGGCGCAAGGGCCCTCAGCGATAGAGGAATATGCGACATGGGTCGTGATTGCCGCCGCAGTGGGCTGACACGTCAGCGAGGCAATAACGACAGAACTTCGCGATGCGGCGATACAGCGTGGTGCTAGTCGAGCTCTATGAGAAAGCGCGTGGCCAGGGCAGATGGCACCACAGACGCCCCGACCCGTTTCAGTTCAACCAGCCCATAGCCTTCCATCATCCGAAGGGTACGAGAAAGGCTTGGAACCTTGCGCCCGCAGTGTTCGGACAGTTCGGTGAGCGACCTGGGTTGAAGTTCGCGCAGCAGTCGCAACAGCCGGCGGTTCTCATCGCTCAATACTGCGGCCAGGGAAGACAGGGTGGAGAAGGCTATCGCCCCCTCCGCAACCTGCGGTGGTGCCGATCTGTCCTTTCGTTCTCCACCGATGACACAACGTTGGAAGGTACTTTGGATTGGCGAACGGCACGTATCGGAATCTGTCATCGGTGCGGGATTGCAGTGGGACCGATAGATCATGTCTGGCCGAGCACGCGCTGGATTGAACAAACGGCGCATGGATGGCGCAACCGAAGTCTGTGTCTGCTTCCGGCCAGCAGCCGCCGCCCGAGGCTCACGAACACGCTTGCCTCACCCGTTCGGGGCAGGTGGAGACCCGAGCCTGCCGGCAGACTGGCGACCTCATCCTTGGAAGGACAACGCAATGAGTACCTCCAACCGCAAGACGGCCAGCTTCGGCGTGCCGTGGGAATCGGCCTATGGGTATGTACAGGCCGTGCGCGTGAACAATTCGATCTTCGTGTCGGGCCAGCTCTCGCACACGCCGGAGGGACAGCTGGTGGCGCCGGCCGCTCTGGGCGCTGATGGAAAGCCTGCCAACTTCGACACCATGGAAGCGCAGATGAAGCGCACCTACGAGAACGCGCAGGTGCTGTTGGCCGAGCTGGGTGGATCGCTGGCGGATGTGGTTGAGGAAACCCTGTTTGTCATTGATGTGCCTGCGGCGTTCGCCGCCAGCAGCAAGGTCAGGCCTGCCGTCTATGGCCAGCCTGTTCCCCAGGTGGCCAGCAACCTCATCGGCGTTTCCGCGCTCGCCTTCCCCGAACAGTTGATCGAGATCGCGTTCCGCGCTGAAGTGCAGCCGTAGCCGGCCCCCTGAAGCGAAGGAGCACCCGGCGCTGACATGGAAAGCCCGCGGGCGCAATCACGCCCGCAGGCCTTCCCCACGTTGGCTCCGCAACTTACATGCCCAGGTCGGACAGCCCCGGGTGATCATCCGGGCGGCGCCCCAGTGGCCAGTGGAACTTGCGTTCGCTGTCCTTGATGGGCATGTCGTTGATGCATGAGAAGCGGCGCTCCATCAGACCATCCGCGCCGAATTCCCAGTTTTCGTTTCCATAGGAGCGGAACCAGTTTCCAGAGTCGTCGCGCCATTCATAGGCGTAACGCACGGCGATGCGGTTGCCGGTGAATGCCCACAACTCCTTGATCAGGCGGTACTCAAGCTCTTTCTTCCACTTTCGGGCAAGGAACTGCCGGGCTTCCTCGCGGCCGTTGGTGAACTCGGCGCGGTTTCGCCACTGGGTGTCGAGCGAATAGGCAAGCGCCACTTTGTCGGCATCGCGGGAATTCCAGCCATCTTCTGCCAAGCGAACCTTCTGGATCGCCGATTCGAGAGTGAACGGGGGAAGGGGGGGAC
>NZ_QQXJ01000001.1:4071079-4108321 GCF_004348785.1 Stenotrophomonas sp. TEPEL | reverse complement strand
GGTGCTTCTGCGGACACGGTGGGGCCTCCAATGGAAATGGATGAACGGGGTACTGCGGCGGGATTTCGGTTACTGCGGCGTTAGCGCGTGGCTTGCTTCAACAACACCTGCGCAACATCCCTTGCGGTGTCTGCGGCGTCGTAGTCACCCATCACGCGCGATACGGTGATGGCGCCTTCCATCAGAACCAGCAGCTGCTGCGCCAGAACGGCCGGCTGCGCGATGTTCAGTTGCCCGGTGAGCTCCAGCGTGTAATCGAGAAGTTTCTGCTTGTGGTGCTTGGCGATCCTGCGGATCGGGTCGTGCGAATCGCCGACCTCGCCTGCCGTATTGATGAAGGCACAGCCGCGATAGTCCTCGGACTCGAACCAACCTTTGAGCACCGTGAACATGCCCAGGATGCGCGCTTCCGGGCTGCCGGCCTTGTCGCATTCCTGCCTGAACCAATTGAGCCAGCGCACGTCCCGCGCGCTCAACGCGGCTGCGGCAACCTGGTCCTTGTTTTCAAAGTGTCGGTAAATGCTCTTGCGCGCAACGCCAGAGGTCTTCACCAGCAGGTCCATGCCGGTCGCATGTATTCCGTTCTGGTAAATCAGCGCCTCCGCCGTGTCCAGGATCTTCTGTCGGGTGTCGGTCGTTGTCTTGTCCATGGCGCCAAGGTAGAACGATCGTTCTACCTTGTCAACCGGCGATTACACATCAGCTCGGCGGCACAGTTGCCGAAGGCGACCTGCCAGGTAATGCGGACATTTCCACAACCTGTAGCGCTGGGCCGGGCCGACCAGTATCCGATTCGGATTGCATGCACACGCCAGCGTCTGCTTCGGGCCGCCTTGGGTTACTTCCGGCATTCGTCCCGACGGCCGCGGCCCCTCATCGTAAGAGCTCATTCAAGCCAAGGGATGGCCGATGCATCGTAGTGCGCTGTGGCCGGTGTTTCTTCTGGTCTCACCCATGCTCGCTCACGCGTCTGCACCCAAGGCGGTGGCGTGCGAGGATGATGCGTCAACCGCCTTGCGCGGATCACACTGCGTCACGGTAGACGTCCCACTGCGCCATGCCGACCCATCAGGCGAGCGCATAGCGCTGTTCGTGAGGCGCATACCCGCCGGCGCCGACCTACCCAAGCGAGGCGAGGTCTGGCTGCTCTCGGGTGGCCCCGGCGAGTCAGGGGCATCCCTCTATCCCCTGATCCCGACCTACCAGCGCGCATTCCCCGGGTTTGATCTTGTGATCCCCGACCACCGCGGTACGGGTCGCTCATCGCGGATCTGCCCTGTCCAGGAATCACCTGAAAGCCCGGAAGGCACAGGCCTGGCAGGTGCCGAATGGGGCCCTTGCATCGGCAGCATGTACGCCAACCTTCAGCGGACCTCGGCCTTTTCCATTACCGAGGCCGCACAGGACCTTGGCGTTCTGATGTCAGCAGCAGATCGCGGCGGGCAGGTGCTGCTGTATGGCGTTTCCTACGGCACCCAGTTGGCGCTGCGCTCGCTCCAGGTCAATGATCTTGGCGTTGATGGCCTCATCCTCGACGGACTGGTGCCGCCCGAGACCACTGAAACGTGGGACCTCAGCCGGCGCACGGCGCTTGTTGACCAGGTCGGTCGGCAGAGCATGGATGAAGCCAGCCTCCAGCGATATCGAACGCTGCTGGCGGTCAAGGATGCTGCCTGGCAGAAGGACGTGCCGGGTGGCGATCTGCGCCGCTTCTTCGCCGCACTGCTGAGCTTCCCTGCGCTGCGTGATCGAATCCCGAAGATCGTGCAGCAGCTTTCCGAGGGTGATCCGCGCTCGCTGGTCGCCACGGTGAAGGACTGGAATGCCGCGCTGGTGCAGCTTGGACAGGGGGGGAACAACCAGCCCGCCCTGCCGCTGGTGATGCTCATTGCCGCCTCGGAGAACAACGCACGTCCCGAGCTCAGCCTGGACACTGTCAATGAAGAGGCAAAGGATGCGCTGTTCGTCAGCCCCATTCCCGGGCTGCTCGTGAGTGGCAGTGTTCCGCGTTATCCACGTGATGCCTGGTTCGGGAAGACCCCGGACACTCTGCCACGGACATTGGTCCTGCAGGGGACGCTGGACCCGAATACCGCATACATCGGTGCCAAGGAACACGCTGCCAAGCTTCGCAGGTCGGGGCCTGTCACGTTCCACACGGTGGACCGCGGCGCCCATCTGCTTCCGCTGGTGGCGCCACGCTGCTTCGTTGCGGCCGTCGGGCGCTTCATTGATGGCGACGTGGTGAGCGAGCGATGTGCAGAGCCCACGTTGGAGTGAGAGGGCCCACATCGGCGCGGGTCCGCGCTTCCTGGGCGCGGAAATTCCCGTAATGGGTCCAGCTACAGGTATCAGGCGCGTCACTACCGAGGGTTCAAACTTGAGCGAACGCACACTGCATTGGCCGTCGCGGTGGCAGAGGCTCATGCACCCCGCCCGAGACCGTCGCAGGGTGCGTGTCGCTGCAGCGCCGTCGCTCTGGCATATGCCCGCTCACGGCCAGCACTGGTCGTTCACCTCAGGTACCCGCCACGTCGGCCCGCCATAGCTCACCCTGAAAAAGTGCTGATCGCCCTCGGATCAACCTTCACACGGGTTCCATGGGATGATGCGCTGCCCACCGGACGACCGACCATGCAGAAGCTGACGGACCCCGATCTGCTGGACGACATCGCCGAGATCAGTCGAATCCAGGCCGTGCCGCGAATCCTGGAGACCGTCGCCCACATCACCGGCTCGCGATTCACGGCTATTGCCCGCGTGACCCAGACAACCTGGACCGCGTGCGCCACCTTCGACACCCTGGGGTTCGGGCTGGTTCCCGGTGGCCAACTGGTGCTTGAGACCACCATCTGTGACGAGATCAGGCAGTCGGCGACGTCAGTTGTATTTGCGCATGCAAGCGAGCACCCGGTTTACTCCCGGCATCACACGCCACGGATCTACGGGCTTGAGAGCTATGCGTCCGTTCCCATCCATCGGCCAGACGGCAGCTTCTTCGGCACGCTCTGCGCGATTGATTCGGCACCGGCCAACTTCGACGTAGCCCACGTTCAACGCTCCATGGAGCTGCTGGCCGACCTGGTAGGAAGTTACCTCGACAAGGAAGATCGCCTTGAGCGAGCGGAATCCGCGCTCTCCGATGCGCATCGTGTCGCCGACCTGCGCGACCAGTTCATTGCCGTGCTGGGTCATGACCTGCGCAGTCCGCTGCAGGCCATCAGCATCGCCGCAGATTCGCTGGCATGTGAGGCGGGCACTGAGCGCCAGCAACGGATGCTCGCGCACATCACTTCCGGCGTTGCCAGAATGGACGGACTGATCAACGACGTGCTTGATTTCGCCAGGGGACGTCTGGGCGGCGGCATTCCCATCGCGCTGCAGCTGACAAGCACGCTGGAAGAAGACCTGAAACAGGTTGTGGAAGAGGTGGCAATCGCCACTGGCCGCCAGGACATCAAGGTCCACATACAGATAGACGACGACGTGGTCTGCGATCCGAGCAGATTGGCGCAGCTCCTGGCCAACCTGCTCACCAATGCAGCGGTACACGGAGAGCGCTCGTCGCCGGTTACGCTGACCGTCCACTCCGAGCCGGAAATGCTCACGCTCAACGTACACAACGAGGGGCACATTCCATCAGCGAGGTTGGACGCGATTTTCAGCCCATTCTCACGTGAAAAGAGTGAGCAGCCACGGCCTGGCCTCGGCCTCGGCATCTACATTGCGTCGGAGATCGCACGGTCCCATGGCGGCACGTTGGAGGTGGAGTCCAGTGCGGCCGCCGGCACCTCGTTCACGTTCAGGATGCCCAAGCTGGAGCTTCCGTAGCGTCTGCCGCGACCACGTCCGCAGCCTTCAACCGTGTTTCATTTGCGGGCGTGTCGCGCGTCTTTTTCATCCGTGTTCTTCGCCGCCGCGCGGCTCTGCGCGAACTCCGGGAACGTTTCTTCGATCGAGTCCTTGTCCGGCAGCACGTAGAACACGCCGCCCTTCTCGAACGTGGGATGCACGATCTGCTCGTAGAACCCGGGCGAGACATTGATGCAGCCGTGGGTGACACGGTTGTCGTCCGGCGTGGCCGATGCCAGCCGTTCACTGCGCTTCTCTTTCGGGGTGCCCGGGGGAAGCGGGTGCATCGACACGGCAGAATCGTAGTCCACCCACAGCACGCGTCCGGCGTCTTCGGACGGGCCATAGGCGCCAATGAAACGACCCGCCGGGGTGGTGCGGTCGTGGCCGGGAATCGCGCTCAGTGCGAGCTTGGCGACGCCGGGCGCCGAGTGATCGCCAATGGCCGAACCAAACAGCGCTGGCGCTGCGCCGCGCAGCTTGCCGTCACCGCCGAAGACCAGCACCTGCGCAGCCGCCTTGTCCATGATCGCGAACGGATAGCCCTGGTTGTCCTTGCTGGCCACGACCCAGCCGGCCAGTTCAATCACCGTATCGGACACTTCCTGGCCCGGCGGAAGTTCATCGGCGGCGGTCGCCGTTTCCGCGGGTGCGTCCTCGGCTTCCTTGGCGTTCCTGGCGCTGGCTGCGCCGGTTCCTGCCAGTGCCAGCGCGATGGCCAGCGTGGCCGATACGGCCCGGCGTGCAGGGAGTGAGTACGTACGAATGGGACGGCTCCTTCGGATGACGACCGAGAGGCTGAAAGACACCAGTGGCCGGTGAAGGCCACTGGTGTCTGGTTCAAGCGTTCATCAAAGTGGGTGGGAGAGCGGTTACCCGCGCGGCTTGCGGCCGGGGACCCTTTCGAGCTGCTGCACGCGGCCTTCGATCTGATCCAGACGCTGGTTGGCCTGCTGTGCAGACTGGTTGGCCGATTCGGCGCTCTGTGCAGCGCCCTGCACCTTCACGTCGAGCTGGTCGAGACGCGAGTTGATCGTTGCAAATTCGTCTTTGTAGGTGGCGCAAGCACCGAGGCTTACGGTAGCAACGATGGCTACGGTGACGGCACGTGCCGCGTTGATTTGCTGCTTGGTCAGGAACATTCCACTCCCTCCTTCGTCTGGGGAGTCTGGAATATAGCGGCGTTTGTTCCCGCCGCTACCAAGTGCTTTCAGCTGCAGTTGGAAGACGTGGATGGCCTGTGAAGATCGCGCAATCAGCAATCCTTAACAAGCGGGAACAAGCGAGCTCTACTGCGTCGGTTGATGTCCTTGTGCCACTTCGATCTCTCCAATTCATCAGCCTGAAGCCGACTCATGCTGTTCCTCTCAATGGGCGCAGATGGCGGGTGCAAACAACATCGACGCCAGCACCGCGCTTCCATGCGTGCAGGCCGCATGGTCGATCAGGTGAGGGTAGGGCAGGCAGGTCTGCATGCATCCGTCAGCTACAACACGACACATCGAGAGTTCCCTGAACAGGAACCTCATTCATGTACCGGTCAGTTCAATATTCAGGGCCGATTTCATCAACAAACGGATAATTCACACCTGTCGAACGCCTCTCCTCCCTCCCCTCCCGAGAGGGGCGTTCGACGAAACCAAAATAATGAAAGGTGTATCCCGATGATCAAGAATTCGCTGCTTGCCCTGGGTTTGTTGGCCGCGCTGCCGTTCGCCGCATCGGCTGCCGATGGCCTGTCGTACAACTACGTTGAAGGCGGCTACGTGAACACCGATGCCAAGGGCGGCGACGCTGATGGCTGGGGCGTGAAGGGCTCGGTTGCCGTGCATCCGAACTTCCACATCTTCGGTGATTACAGCAAGCAGGAAACCGACACCTTCAAGAATGATGTCGACCAGTGGCGCATCGGTGCCGGCTACAACTACGGCATCGCACCGAACACCGACCTGGTGGCTCGTGTTGCATACCAGAAGTTCGACATGAAGCACGGCCTGGACTTCAACGGCTACTCCACTGAAGTGGGCGTGCGCACCGCGTTCAACCCGTACCTGGAAGGCTATGCGCTGGCCGGTTACGAGGATTACAGCAAGAAGCACGGCATCAACCCGGACGGCGAGTTCTACGGCCGCGTCGGCGCCACCGCCAAGTTCAACCAGAACTGGGGCCTGAGTGGCGAAGTGAAGCTGGCCAAGGCCGGTGACCGCGAGTGGTTCGTGGGCCCGCGCTTCAGCTGGTAACAAACGCCTGTCGTTAGTGCGTGTAACTGGCGTGTGATCTCTCTCCCACCCGCCAGCGAAGCCCGGCCTCGTGCCGGGCTTCTCTTTTTCCGGCATCGCTTTGCCACAATGGGGCATGGGCGATCCCTCCACTCCCGCTGGCATCGGCTCGGCCTACCAGGAACACCTGGCGCCTGCGCCGCTGCGTGGCCAGTTCGGCCAGCTCTGGCAGAGCCAGTTGCCTGCCGACGCCAGTGGCAACATCACCGTGCTGCCCGACGGCTGCGTGGACATTCTCTGGCGTGATGGTGCGCTGTTCGTGGTGGGGCCGGACCGTACCGCCGCACACCCGCAGCTGGCTCCCGGTGCACAGGTGCTGGGTGCGCGCTTCCGGCCAGGCCAGGCATCGGCTGCGCTCGGCATCGATTTGTCCGGCATCGTCGGCCAAGCCGTGCCCCTGATCGAATTCAATGCCCGCTGGGCGACGCAGGTTGCGGCCTCGATCGGTGACGCCGCGCCTGAGCAACGCCTGCAACGCTTGGCCGACAGCCTGCAACAGAACATGCCTACGGCGGTGGTGGACGAACACACGCGACGCGCGCATGCGCTGTTCGCGCACGCTGCCAGAGGCGATGCCAGCATCGACGCACTCGCCGCACATCTGGCGATGAGCCCGCGCACCCTGCGTCGCTTCAGCCAGACGCAGTTCGGTTACGGGGCAAAGTCGCTGCAGCGGATCCTGCGTCTGCAGCGGTTCCTGCGCTGCAGCCAGAACCAGCCCGCGCACAGTCTGGCGATGCTGGCCGTCGAGGCGGGCTACGCCGACCAGGCCCACCTCACCCGCGACGCCCGCGAGCTTGCCGGCCTGACGGCCAGCGCGCTGCGCCAGCAGTGGGGACGTTGATGGCCGTTTCGTTCAAGACCCGGGCCCGACCCTGACCGATGCTGGGCGCTCCAACCACGGAGCCGCACCATGAGCCACGCAGACACCACCGCGGCCGAACGCCGCATCGACAACATCGAATTCAACGTCGCCGACATCGCCCGCAGCAAGCAGTTCTATGGGCAGGTCTTCGGCTGGTCCTTCACCGACTACGGCCCGGCCTATACCGAGTTCGATGACGGCCGCCTCAAAGGTGGCTTTGTCGCCGACGAGGCAGTGACACCCTCAGGCGGTGCGCTGGTCATCGTGTACTGCGTGGACCTTGCCGACGCGCAGCAGCGCATCCTCGCCGCTGGCGGCGAGATCGTGCAGGCCGTGTTTGCCTTTCCCGGCGGCCGTCGCTTCCATTTCCGCGATCTGGACGGCTACGTGCTGGCGGTGTGGAGCGACGCCAGCTGATCCGTCTGCCTCTACAATCCGCCAATGGAAACGCACATCGACGCCTATGTGAGGCAGGCCGACGGCAACTGCATCAAGGTGATGCTGTTCAATGGCCGCTCGCGGGCCGCGCTGCAGGCGCTGGGCTTCAGCGCTGGCGAGGGAGACACCCTCACCCTGCCGGTCCCCGACGATGCCGCCAAGGCCGACGCTTTCATCCGCCTGCGTGATCTCGGCGTCGCCTTCTCGGCGGGCAGGGAGTGGTGTCCGGCCGACGTGTTCGAGCATCTTCGCGAGGGCGGTGTGCTGGAGGGACCCTACCTGCGGGTTGCGTGGCGCACGCCGCAGCAGTTCACCGTGACCACGGCGTAGCACGGCACTTCATCTCCGCTAGCGGACAGCAGTGGCTGGTGCTCGCCGGCTGACCATCGCGAGCTGAGAACCGCTCCGTCACCGGCAAGGTCGTTCCGCTATGATCGCCCGCACATCGCGGCAGGCGATGTGCCCGCCTCAAGCCAGCAGGAACCATCGTGAACGCCCAGCCCGCACCCATCACCGCCCTCAACCACACGCTCGACAACGAGCCGCAGCAGATCACCGCGCCGCTGACCCATTCGGCCGCGTTCCTGGCGCTGACGGTGAAGGACGATGCGGCATCGCTGGCGAAAGTGCGCGAGGTGCTGGCCAGCACCGATGACCTGATCAAGAACACCGCCATCCGCGAGATCGAGCGCACCTTCACCTGCAACGTGGCCATCGGCCACCGCGTGTGGGAGCCCTTGGTGGGCAGTACGCCGCCGCGCGAATTGAAGCCGTTCCAGGAAGTGAAGGGTGCGACCCACACGGCAGTGTCCACGCCGGGCGACCTGCTGTACCACATCCGTGCACGCACGATGGATCTGATCGTGGCCTTCGAGCGCAACCTGCTGATGGCCTTCGGCGATGCGGTGGAGGCGGTGGATGACGTGGCCGGTTTCCGCTACTTCGACGGCCGCGACCTGCTCGATTTCGTCGACGGCACGGCCAACCCCGAGGGCCTGTCACTGCCGGAGGCGACCCTCGTCGGCGACGAGGATCCCGACCATGCCGGTGGCAGCTACGTGGTGGTGCAGAAGTACCTGCACAACCTCGATGCCTGGCGTGCGCAGAAGACCGAGGCGCAGGAGGCGATCATCGGCCGCACCAAGCACGACAACATCGAGCTGGACGACGCACCGGCCGACGCGCAGAAGTCACACAAGACGCTGTGCACCATCGAGGATGCCGACGGCGAGCACGAGATCCTGCGCGACAACATGCCCTTCGCCAATCCGGGGCGCGGCGAGTACGGCACCTACTTCATCGGCTACACGCGCCGGCTGTGGGTGATCGAGAAGATGCTGGAGCGGATGTTCATCGGCAATCCCGCGCCGCTGCACGACCGCATCCTCGATTTCTCCACCGCGACCACGGGCGTCACCTTCTTCGCCCCCTCGCGCAAGGTGCTGGCCGACCTGGGCGACTGATCACGCCGGGTGGGGCAGCCAGGTGGACCCACGCCATGCGTGGCTCTACTGCGCAGGTACTGCCTGCGGCTCGCGCGCGGCGGCGCGCCACGCCCGCAGCCCGAACAATGCCAGGCCCAGGAAGAACACGTACAACGCAGCAGTCACGTGCAGCGATTTGAACAGATAGGCGCCCACGTAGACCACGTCCACCACGATCCACACCCACCAGCAGGCCGTGTGCCGGCGTGCCTGCCACCATTGCCCGACCAGGCTCAGTGCGGTCAGCATCGCGTCAAGCCACGGCAGCGCTGCATCGGTGAAGGTGTGCATGCCGGCGCCAAGCGCCACGCCGCCACACAGGCCGATGGCCAGGTCGCGCAGCAGCGTGCCGCGCGCCAGCGGCACGATGCGGATGCTGCCTTCATCGGCGGCGTGCTGGCGCCAGTTGATCCAGCCGTAGACCAGGAAACCAGCAAAGGCGACCTGCAGCAGCGTGTCCGAGTACAGCTTGGCTTCGGCGAACACCGCGCCGTACAGCGCGACCGACAGCAGGCCGACCGGCCACGCGGCCAGCCGTCGCTTTGCCATCAGCCACACCCCGAGGATGCTGAAGAGCGCGGCAGTCCACTCGAGCGCGACGCCGCTCACAGCGCGAACGTCACCGACAGGCGCGCCTGTCGCGGCGCACCCGGGAACAGGTAGTAGTCACCGCCGCTGCTGCCGGTGTCGCGCCAGTAGAAGCGGTTGAACAGGTTGTCCACCGACAGGTTCCAGCTGACCGCACGGTCGTGCAGGCGGTGCTGGAAGCGCAGGCCGGCGTCGAACACCGAGTAGTCCGGTGCGCGCACACCGCCGTCGGCGCGGGCCACGTTGGAGGAGGCATAGCGCCAGCCACCGGTCACATCCAGGCCTTCCACGAACGGCAGCGCGTAGGCCAGGTGCACGCTGGCGCGCACCTTCGGCACGTTCACCAGCTGATGGCCTTCATAGGCCGGGGTGCCGGTGTCGCGTGCGCGCGCCTGCAGCATGCTGGCGCTGGCGACGATCTGCAGCGCGTCGGTCAGCTGGCCGTTGGCGGTCAGTTCCAGGCCGGTATGGGTCTGCTGGCCTTCTTCGACGAAGGTGTAGCCGACGTCGCTGCCGTCGGGCTTTGCGTACTGGTAGGGCTGGGAGGTGCGGAACACGGCCGCGCCCAGGGTGAGGGCGTCCACCGGCACGTACTTCACGCCCACTTCCAGCTGCCGCGACTGCATCGATGGCAGGAAGGCATCGGCGTTGGACGTCCAGAACGGTGCTTCCTGGCCCAGCGAAATGCCGCGCACGTAGCTGGCGTAGGCGTTGAGCTGGTCGGTGGCCTTCCACACCAGCGCGGTCTGCGGCAGGAAGCGCGACAGGCGGCTGTGGCGCTGCGGCGTGCCGCGCTTGTCGTAGGCGCGCTCGTCCAGGCGCACGAAGCGGCCGCCGGCCAGCCACTGCCAGTCATCGCCGAAGCTCATCCGGTCCAGCGCGAAGAATGCGGTCTGCCGGCTGTCCAGGCGCCGTGCCGATGCACCCGGCATCTTCGGCGAGGGCTCGAACACCGGCACCTGCACGTCGTGGATGTTGCTGGTGCCGACGTACTCGTTGACGCTCGGGCGCTTGTTGATGGTGCGGCGGAAGTAGTCGGCGCCGATGCTCAGCTGGTGGCCGACGCTGCCGGTCTCGAAACTGCCGCGCAGTTCGGCACGGGCCTGCTGGTTGCGGCGGGTGTCATCCGGGCTGCGGTAGTCGTAGATGTCGTAGTCGCCGTTGGGGGCGAAATAGTTGCCCGGCACGCTGCCGTCTGCGCACCCTGCGGTGTAGTAGCAGCCGTAGGCGAAGGCGACGTTGTCATCGATCGCCGAACGGCTGTGGCCGACCGAGACGCGCGACTGCCACGCATCGTTGAAGTCATAGGTGTGCAGCGCGGTGATGTTGGTGCTGGCAATGTCTACCGGCCGCTGCCACGGCTGGTAGCCGAGCAGGCGTTCGCGATCAACGCCGCGCGGCAGGTCGCGCGCGCCCAGCAGCTGGAAACCGGACACCGAGCGCTGCGCGCTGGTCTGGTAATTGGCATCCACTTCCAGCTTGCCGTGTTCGCCGATCAGCCAGTCGGTGGCCAGCGAATAGAAGTTGCGGCGACCGTCGGCATGCTCGACGTAGGAATCACTGGCATCCCAAGCGGCGTTCAGACGCACGCCGAAGCGCGGGGTCAGCCAGTGGCCGACATCCACGGCTGCATAGCGCGAGCCTTCCGAATCGGTGCCCAGGGTGACCGTGCGTACGTCCGCCGGACGCTTGCCCACGTAGTTGATGATGCCGCCGGGCGCCATCACGCCAGCCGCCAGGCCGGCTTCGCCCTTGAGGATCTGCACTTCCTGGATGTTCTCCAGTGCCAGGCGCTGCTCGCCGGCGATGGACATGCCGTTGAAGCGGTAGCCGGTGGCCGCATCCAGCGCGAAGCCGCGGATGGCGATGTTCTGGTAGTAGCCCACCGGCGCATAGGCATCGCCCAGCGAGGCATCATTGCTGGCCAGCTCGGACAGCGAACGCACCTGGCGGCGGTCGAGGTAGTCGCGCTCCAGCACGTTCACCGAGGCGGGGGTGTCCTTCCACGAGCCGCCGCCGAAGGCGTTGACGCGCGAGGTGTCGGCCTTCGGTTTGCCGGCCTGCACGCGCACCGCCGCCAGTTCGGTGGGCGAGGACTGCGCATCAGCGGCGTTGGTGCCTGCCTCGCTGGCGTACAGCGGCAGGGCGGCGCACAGGGCGAGGGCGAGCAGGGTGGGGCGCAGGCAGCGGTTCATTCGATTCGTCTTCAGACAACAAGGGAGACGAAGCGACGGCGCGCAGGTGCACCGGCCCATGACGGGGGGTGTGGCTGCGGCTCAAAGCTCCCTACGCCGGTGCAAACCGGATCAGGTTCCAAGGGACTCTCTCAGCCTGGCAGATCCAGGCACCCCCGCTTCAGGTGACCATTTCACTACAACTGGTACGGATTTGCGAGCTACCGCCCTTCAGCCGGGGCCAGATCCCTGTCCAGCGGAAAGGGATCTGACCCCGGCCGAGCGCATCATCGACGCATGGCGCCGATCTACTGAGTCCCCCGCGTGTTTGCTGGCTCGCGGCTCACGCGGCGGCGTGCAGGGCCGCCAGCAGGGCCTGGCCGGGAGCCGTGGTGAACCACGCCGGATGCCCGAGCATGAACGGCTGCCAGGCCACATCGGCGTTCGCGGTCGATCCGGTGACGCCCTCGAAATACTCCACTTCGGACAGAGCGAAGTCGAAATGCACCATCGGCAGCAGGTCGGCCAGCAGGTGCACGCGGGTGGGCGACAGCGGCAGTTCCTGCCGATAGCCGTCCAGCAGGGCCAGGGCGATGTCGATGCGCACCGCATCGGTGCCGCGCTCCAGCTGCAGCCAGGCCACCGCGTTGCGTTCGATCGCGGTGGCCAGGTCGAACAGCGCGCTGGTGGGCGAGGCCAGGCCGAAATCGAGCACCGTGGCAATCGTGCCGTCGTCGTTCCACAGCAGGTTGGAGACGTGCCAGTCGTTGTGCGCCCACAGCCGCGGTTCTTCCTGCAGGCGCGCGGCCAGGCCGTAGTGCCACGGCAGCACATCGCGGCGCAGCTGTTCTTCCCAGGGAATGCGCGCCAGGTAGCGGGCCAACCCGGGGCGATTGCCGAGGTCGGCCTTCAGCACGGTGATCGGGTCGTCGGCGCGGATCAGGTCGTCGCGTGCCACCAGCAGATGGGTGCTGCGTTGCGGTGCGTGGTAGCCGGCTGCCGCGCGGTGCAGCGTGGCCAGCACGCGCCCTGCCTCGTGGGCCTGGGCAATGTCGGTCAGCGGTGACCATGACGGCAGCTCGCGATACAGGTCCTTGCCGGCGCCCACGGCATGCAGTTCGTAGGTCCACTGGCCGTGCTCGAGTGCGGTGCGGCCGTTGCTGGCCAGCACCTGCACCACCGGCATGCCGGCAGTTGCCAGATGCGCGATGAAGCGATGTTCTTCTTGCAGGCATCCAGCGCTGCGCACACTGTGGTGGTGGCGCTTGATGAAGACCGGACCGCCGGTGCCGTCGACGACGGCCGCGGCCGATAGCGGGCGCGGGCTGTGCCAGCGCACGGTGCTGTCCGCGCCCAGCTGCGGAAAGTGGTCGCGCAGCCAGGTGATCTCCTGCACGTCGATTGCCGGCCAGTCGGCGACGACCTCATCGTTGTTGAGGCCCTGCACGCGATGGGGGGAAGAAGTCATGCCACGGCCGCTGGTAAGTAAAGGAACATCCAAGGCTGCGCATTCAACGCCATGGACGCCACAGACGCAAACGGGCGGGTCATCGACCCGCCCGTCAGGGATGCCACGTGCGGCCTGTGGCCGGCGCGCTTACCAGCCGCGATGACGGCCGCGGTCGTGGTAGTAGCGGTTGTCATGGCGATCACGGTTCCAGCGACGGTCATCGCGGCGGTCGTAGCCATAGCCGCGGTTGTAGCCACGGTCGTAACGGCGATCGTAGCGACGGTCGTAGCGGCCGTCGTAACGGCGATCATGGCGGTCGGAGGTGGTCAGGTTGCCGATGGCGCCGCCGGCAACCGCGCCGCCGACAGTGGCAGCCGGGTCGCCGTTGGAGATCAGGTGACCCGCCACGCCGCCGACGACGGCACCGACCACGGTGCGCTTGTCCTTCCTCGACATCGCGCTGGCATCACTGACCACGGCCACGCCGGCAAGAAGTGCCAGGGCCATCGCCAGACCACGGAAGCTGAGTGCGGAAGTGCTGAGCATGTTGGGTTCTCCTGTGAGGTGCATGCCACGGTGGGCAGGGAGGGCGCTGGGCGCCCCGGCTGCCGTAGGGACCACGCTGGGGCCCGGACATTGCCGGAACATTGCGCGTGATCCCCGTGCGGCTTGCGCATTCATCTAGCGTCAGGCGGCATGAAGCGAGGCTGAAAGCGCGGCGGCCGCTCAGCTGCCAGAAAGGAAAAGGGCCGCAGTACGCGGCCCTTCCCCTGGTCTCCCCACCCTGGCTCAGTGGCCCATGGCGCGCTGGGCCTGCTTCACCTGCTCCTGCTGGGCGTCCTGCTGCTGCAGGACATTCGGGGCACCGTGCACCGCACCACTGCTGAGCGCCATGCTCTGCTCGCTGGCCGCGCGGGTGTCCACCGCCGCGCGGTAGGCGGCGGGGTCGCCGGCGGTGCCCTGTACGGCAAACACGCGCTCGCCGTTGGTGCTGGGCACCACCGAGTCGATGCGCTGCATGCCGCTGGCCTGCGCTTCCTTGGTCAGTGCAGCGGCGGCCGCCTCCAGGGCATGGCGGTCCTTGAAGGTGCCTGCCGGCAGGCCCTCCATGCCCTTCACGGCCTGGTTGTACATCGGGTTCTGCGGATGGCGCTCGTCATTGAGCAGCGGGCGCTCGCGCGCGTCCTTGATCGCATCCAGCGTCTTCGGGCCGATGATGCCGTCCACTGCCAGACCGTTGTCCTTCTGCAGCTGGCGCACGGCAGCCTCGGTGTTGCGACCGAACTTCCCATCCTCGACCAGCGGTTTGCCGTCGGCACCCACATACCCCAGGTGGCCCAGCTGTTCCTGCACCCTGCGCACATCCTCGCCGTGCGCACCCTGCTTATGCACTTCGTTGCTGGCCTGCGGCTTTTCCTGCGGGGCTGCCTTAGGCTCGGCTGCGCCCTTGGCCTGCGCCTGCTCGTGCACCTGGCTGCGGTTTTCCAGCAGGTCGCGTGCCTGGTGCAGCGGATCGGAGGCGAACAGCTTCCAGTTGGGGTGGTCCTTTACCTGCTTGAGGTAATCCTCCACCGGCATGGTATGCACGCCCAGCTTGCCGGTGGACTGGCTGATCAGCAGCTTGTCGGTGTTCGGGTCACGCACCACCATCACGATGTGGTCGATGCCGTTCCAGTGTTCGTGCTTGGTCTTGGCCGTATCCAGGCCGATCACCATGCCTTCCTTCAGCGCACCCGGCTTGAGGATGTCGTCGCGCTTGAGCAGCACGCCGGAGTCCTTGTAGGCGTCATGCACGATACCGCCGGAGCCGGCGAAGCCCAGCTTGATCTTGTCGGCGTCGGCGAATACCGCGTGGCCGGCCTTCTGGTTGATCTCATCCTGGGTCTTGTTGAGCATCGTGCCGACCCAGCCGGAGCAGTCGATGTAGCCCTGGTCGACGTTCTTGCCGGTGACACCCTTGCCACGGTAATACTGGCTGGATTCGATGTTGATCGCGTACTTGACGTTGTCGTACTTCACGCCGGCGTTGTAGGCCGCATCCAGCGAAATACCCGGTGCATCCGGCTTGGCGGCGGCAGCCGTGGCGGTGGCGGCGATGGACGCGGCGCCAGCGGCGACAGCCGCCTGCGCGGCCGGGGCCACGGTCTGCGTCGGTGCAGCCTGCCCCGGCGCCGGTCGTGCCTGGGCCTCGGTGATCGGCGCGATGTTCTTTTCCGGGATGCTGATCGCGTCGTACTTGCGGTCGTAGTATTGGGCGAAGGTGCTGGCCAGGTCACGGTCATTCATCGTGCGCATCTCGGCACGCGTATGCCCGGTCAGCGCATCCACGTCGCTGCCGATCTGGCCCATGATGCGTGGGCGCATGTTGATCGGATCGCCGTGGCCGTCGCGGACCACGCCGAACGTGCCGGTGGCGATGGCGGTCTGGATCGAGCCATAGCCGGCCGCACCCTGCTGGTGTGCCAGATACAGGTCAAGGCCGCTCGGCTTGTCATCACCGGACAGGTACGGGTGGCCGGTGCGCTCATGGCGCTTTTCCATGTCCACCAGGTTGCGCTTGAACATCTCCGCTGCCGCTTCGGTGTTGCGGGTCGGGTCGTACTCGTGGCCGGTCAGGCCGTACTGCCTGGCCGACGACGGCAGGAACTGGAACAGGCCCTTGGCATCGGTCCTGTCGTTGTGCGCGCGTTCGTCGAAGCGGCCACCGGTCTCGATGTGGGCAAAGCGCAGGAAGTCCTCGCTGGCGATGCCCTTGCGCTGTGCCACCTGCTCGATGATGTCGAGAACTTCCTTTTTGCTGTAGTCACGTTGTGCCATGACACTTCCTCTGGGGTTGATGGAGCGGCCTTTGCCGCGATACGCCAACCGGACTCATCCGTGAGTCTTCAACATGTCGGTCAACAGGTGCTGCGGGGTGGTGCGTTTTACTTTTCGACGTAGGCCTTGCGGGCGGTATCGTAGTGGTACTGGCGCGCGTCGGCCGCACCCAGCGCACGGGTCTGGCCCGGGCCGGAAATGGTGGTGCCGGTGGCGGTGACAGTGATGGTGGGCAGGTCGCTGCCGGCGACGGCGGTGAAGGCCAGTACGCCCCGGTTGCTGACGCACGGCATCACCTGGCCCTCGTCGCAGGCGGCCGAATTGTCTTCGCCGGTGATCACCGTGCCCGCGCTGGCCCAGACCTGGCCGTCTTCGGATTTCTCGTAGTCCGGGTTGAATACCAGCACGGTGTAGCTTTCGATGCTGGTACCGGTGGCGAAGGTGCTGGTCGGCACCGCCAGCACCAGCTTGCCGGCCGGAGTGCGGTATTCCAGCGGCTTGCGCTTGCTGTCGATGTCCGGCGCGGTGCCATAGGCGCCGACGGTGCCGATCCACGGTTCGGCGCCCTTGAACACCCAGGGACGATCCGGCTTGTCGCCGGTCAGGGTGAAGGTGGCCTCGGTCAGGGTGACCTGGCTGTCCGGACCGGCTTCGTCTTCGCCGGGCTTGCCGTACTTCTGCGGCGTGTTCCAGGCAAAGCCGGTGTAATAGCGGGTGCCGGCCAGTTCGAAGGCATGGCCGAACCAGAAGGTGGCGACACTGCCATTGGCTACTTCATACGAAACGGCGCCATCGCCGTCGACGTCGTAGATGAAATACAGCACGCTGCCGGCATCGGGGGGCGTAGCGGTGGCCGTGGTGGCCGTAGTGGCGGGTGTGGCGGAGCTCTGCATCGGGGCAACATCCTGTCGTGGCGCGGTGGCGCCCTGTGGTGACGCGGTCGAAGTCGAGGGGGTGCAGGCGCTGGCAAGCAGCGCAACGAGCAGGCCGGCGAACGCCGCACACAGGGGTGGGCGGACACGGGCCAAGCGGGATTCCGGAAGGATTTTCATGCACCTCTCCATGGTTTGCGGGCGTCGGGCAGGAGGCCAACGCAGAACACGCCCCGCCCTCGATGAGGGGGAACGTCGTGATGAGCCGGTCGATTCCTTCGACCTCGCATAGGAAAACCCATCGACGTGGATGATGGCACAGATGCGACGGCGATCACAGGGGGGCAAGGAAGAGCCTTCCGCCAGAGAACTGCAAACGGCGTCTCAGATCCTGCCGTCGCGCAGGTAGTCGAACAGCTCCGCGTCGCCTTTCAGCCCGAGCTTGAGCATGGCGTCACCCTTCTGGCGACTGATGGTGCTGACGCTCTTGTGCAGCTGCAGCGAGATTTCCTTGACCGTCATGCCGGTGCCGAGGAGGCGCAGCACCTCCACTTCGCGCGGCGACAACGGCTTGCCGTCACCCTCGCGCATGCGCCAGCTGCCGGCTTCCTCCACCCGCTCGCGCAGGCTGCGGCTGATGTAGGACTGGCCGCGATAGACCGCCTGGATCGCCTGCGGCAGTTCATCCATCGACGAACTCTTGTCGACCAGGCCGAGCACGCCGCTGTCGAGCACCATGCGCAGGATCGCCAGGTTGTTGGAGACGCTGAGCATGAGCACCGGCAGGTCGGGATGGCGGCGGCGGATCATGCCGATCATGGCGAAGCCATCGGCCTGCGGGCTTCCGGGCATCGAATAGTCGGTGACCAGCAGGTCGCAGGGCTGGGTGGTCAGCAGGGTCATCAGCGCCTGGGCGTTGTCGGCCTCGCCAACGACTCGGCCAACGCCGCTGGACTCGATGACGGCGCGGGTACCGATGCGGACCACGGGGTGATCGTCTGCGATGATGATGCGCAAGGTCATGCTCTAGTATGGCCACCGGCACGCCGGACCGCGACCGTCGCGGTCCCTGGCAGGACTTCCAGGAGATCGTTGCAGATGCGCAGCTGGGCGGCCCGTGGACTGATCCTGTTGGCGACCCTGCTGGCGCTGCCGGCGCTGGCCCAGCCTGCGTCCACGCCGGGGCCGTTGCCACTCAGCCGGCTGCAGCGCGAGTACCTGGCCGCACATCCTGTTGTCGTTGTTGGACAGTATGACAGTGGCTGGCCTCCTTTTGAGTCGATCCAGGATGGGAAGCAGATGGGCCTCGGCCCAGACTACCTGACGCTTTCGGCCCGGCAGCTGGGCCTGAAGGTCGAGACGCGCCGCTTTGAGGACTGGCCCTCCGTGCTGGATGCGGCATGCCGCGGCGAGATCGACGTGGTGATGAACATCGCGCTCAGCGCCGAGCGTACCCGTTGCATGGTCTACACCGCTGCCTATGCCGAAGCACCGCTGGCCATGGTCGGGCGTCCACAGGACCTGCGTGCTTCGGAGGCACCCGACCTGGACGGGCTGCGCGTGGTGGTCGAGCGGGACTTCATGACCGGACCACAGGTGCGTGCGCGGTTCCCCCGGGCACGACAACTTGTCGCTGACAACACGCTGACGGCCTTGCGTATGGTCAGAGACGACAAAGCCGACATTTTCATCGGCAATGCCTACGTGGCAACGGAACTGATCGCCGCCAACGGATTGAAGGGCGTGGCGTTGCTGCGGCCCAGCGATCTGCCCCCCGAGCAGTTGCATTTTGGGGTGCCCAACAGCAAACAGCCGCTGTCCGAGGCACTGGATCTGGCGCTTGCCGCTGTCAGCGAGACCCAGCGCGACGCCCTCGTGCAGCGTTGGCTGCCAGCGCCGAAGTGGTCGGCATCGGCGCAGCTGGCGTTGAGCCACGCCGAGAAGCGGGTGCTGCAGCAGCCGTTGAAGATCGGCTTTGCGCCCAACGCCGCACCCCTGTCGTTCGCCGACAGGAATGGCAAGCCCAGTGGCCTGACCAATGAATACCTGCAGCGCCTGCTGCAGGCCGGTGCCAACCTGCAGGTCGAAAACAGCCATGACTGGTACGAGGTACGCGAGAAGGCGCGTCGCGGCGAACTGCAGGCGGTGATCGGCATTCCTGCCGATTCGAGCTATCTCGGGCCGGAGTGGGTGTTCAGCCAACCCTTCATCACCGTACCCAATGTGATCGTCACCCGCACTGACAGTCCGTCGATGCTGGGTCTGTCGGACCTGGACGGCAAGCGCGTGCTGTTGTCCGATCCGCAGCGCATCCGTGGCTATGTGCAGCAGCAGGCGCCGTCGGTGAAGATCGTCGCTGCGCGCAGCGCCGAGCAGGCCCTGCAACGCCTGGCCGATGGCGAGGCCGATGCGTACGTGGGCAACCTGGCGCTGGTCGACCAGCTGCTGCGCAACCGCTTCCCGGGGCGCCTGCAACTGGCCGCGCCAGCGGGGTTCAACGACCAGCTGGCGCTGGCGGTGGAGCGCCGCCATGCGGCGTTGGCCACCACCTTCGACCGCCTGCTGCTGCAGATGGGGCCGCGCCGGCGCGAGGCCCTGCGCGGCGATTGGCTGTCAGTGGAGTACCACGATGGGGTGGATTGGCGCACCCTGCTGCGCTGGGGCCTTCCGCTGATGCTGGTGCTGACCACGGCTGTGGCAGTGCATGGGCTGGGGCACTGGCGGTTGCGCCGCGAAGTGGCCAGCCGTCGCGAGCTGGAGCAGCGCCTGGCCGAGGTGACCGACAACCTGCCTGCCATTGTCTACCAGGCCCGCCGCGAAGCGGACGGCACCTTGAGCTTCCCCTTCATTGCCGGCGATGTGCAGTCGATGTTCGGCATCAGCCGGCAGCAGGCGGAGTCGGACGGGCAGGCGCTGCTGGCATGCATCGATGCCGACGACCGCGAAAAGGTGTTGCGAGCGATGGAACGGGCGGCGCGCAATTTCGCCCCGCTGTCCTTCGAGTTCCGTATCGACCGCGATGGAAGCGCGCCCTGCTGGGTGCGCAGCCAGGCGCACCCGTATTCAACCGAAGCCGGCGCGGTGACGTGGAGTGGTTACTGGGTGGACGTGAGCCAGGCGCGTGCGCAGGCCGACGCGCTGGCCGCGGCGAAGGTCGAAGCCGAGCAGGCTGCGGCAGCGAAATCGCGCTTCCTGGCCACCATGAGCCATGAAATCCGCACGCCGATGAGCGGCGTGCTGGGCATGCTGGAAGTGCTGGCGCATTCGCCGCTGGACGCCGAACAGCAACGCATCCTCGGCGTGATCCAGGACTCGGCGCAGATGCTGCGGCAGATCCTGGACGACATCCTCGACTATTCGCGGATGGAAGCGGGCGCGTTGCGCCTGGAGCCGGTGCCGCTGCCGGTGCGGCCGCTGCTGGAGGGGGTGCATCGACTGTTGTTGCCGCAGGCCACGGCGCGGGGCCTGGATCTGCAGCTGGACATCGACGAACAGCTGGCACAGGCCCATGAGGTGGATGGCGTGCGTCTGCGCCAGATCGTGTTCAACCTGCTCAGCAATGCCATCAAGTTCACCGTGAAGGGCTCGGTGCGGCTGCAGCTGGAGGTGTTGGGGCCTACTGCCGAGGATGGCAGCCAGCCGCTGCGCCTGAGCGTCACCGACACCGGCATCGGCATCGCGCCGGAGCAGCTGCCGACCCTGTTCGAACCCTTCACCCAGGCCGGTGCGTACATCCAGCGCGACCATGGGGGCGCAGGGCTGGGCCTGAGCATCTGCCGGCGCCTGGTGCAGAAGATGGACGGCGAACTGACGCTGGAAAGCACGCTGGGCGAAGGAACGCGGGTTGAGGTGCTGCTGTCGCTGGTGGAGGCGCGCAGCGAGGATGTGATCGCGCTGCAGGCCGAGCACCAGCAGATCGCCCTGCTGCCCCCAGATCTGCGCCAGGCCCGGGTGATGATCATCGAAGACCATCCCACCAACCAGGCGATGATGGCTTGGCGCCTGCAGCAGCTGGGCGTGCCGCATGTGCTGGTCGATGACGGGCAGCAGGCACTGGACCGGCTGGCGGAGGAGTCCTTCGATCTGGTCATCACCGACTGCCGCATGCCAGTGCTGGATGGATTTGGTTTCACCCGCCTGCTGCGCGAGCGCGAGGGGCGCAACGGCCAGCCGCGGATGCCGGTGCTGGCGCTGACCGCCAGCGTGCTTGACGATGACGCACGCCGCTGCCGCGAAGCCGGCATGGACGACGTGCTGGCCAAGCCGTTGTCGCTGGCGACACTGCGGCAGGCACTGCTGCGCTGGTTGCCGCGCGCCGAGGGTGCTGAAGATGAGCAGGCCGTGGTGGACAGCGACGATGAGCCCGAGGGTGACGAGGGGCTACCCGACCTGGCGACCCTGCAACGGCGCTTCGGTTCGCGCGAGATCGCCCGGCAGCTGCACGACAGCCTGGTCAAGGCCAGCAACGAGGACATCGCGGCCCTGCAGCGCGCGCTGCACGAAGGCGACCGGGTGACGGCGGCGCTGCACCTGCATCGGCAGGCCGGTGCGCTGGGGGCGGTGGGGGCACGTGGCCTGGCCGATCGCGCCAACGCGCTGGTGGAACGCTTGCAGGCCGCGGGCGATGCAGAGGTCGCAGCGGCGGTTGCCGACGCCGGGCAGTTCGTGGCGCATCTGCAGCAGCAGCTGCAGCGCCTGGCTCACTGAGCCGCGTGCTCCTGCAGGTAGGCGATCACCAGCGCCCGACGCTCGGCGCTCGGGAAGGCGTTGTACATGCGCGTGCCGGGTACCAGATGGGTGGGCGACTGCAGGAAGGTGTCCAGGGTCTGCGCACTCCACACGAAGTCGGCGCGGCGCATGCCCTGCGAGTATCCGTAGTCGGGCAGGCTGCCCGCACGGCGGCCGATCACCCCATGCAGGTTGGGACCGAAGCGGTGGATGCCGCCGGCATTGATGGTATGGCAGCCCGCGCACAGTTCGAACGCGCGCTGCATCGCCTGCTGGCGCGCCTGTTCGGGCGTGCTGGGCGCAGCGGGCGGGCGCTGGCACGCACTGGCGACCAGGATCGTGGCAACAACGGGAAGCAGGCGAAGGGCACGCATGGGCGAGCAGGATAACGGGCGCACGCGCCGTGGGGCTGCGACCGGCCGTCGCAGCCCCATCGCCGGTCACATGCCGGAGTAGTTCGGGCCGCCGCCGCCCTGCGGGGTTACCCAGACGATGTTCTGCGTCGGATCCTTGATGTCGCAGGTCTTGCAGTGCACGCAGTTCTGCGCGTTGATCTGCAGCCGCGCATCGTTGCCGTCGCCGACGAATTCGTACACGCCCGCCGGGCAGTAGCGCGCTTCCGGACCGGCGTACTCGGCCAGGTTCACCTTCACCGGGATGCTCGCATCCTTCAGCGTCAGGTGGCTGGGCTGGTTCTCGTCGTGGTTGGTGCTGCTGAGGAACACCGAGCTGAGGCGGTCGAAGGTCAGCACGCCATCGGGCTTGGGATAGGCAATGCGCGTGTGCTTGGATGCCGGCTCCAGGCAGGCGTGGTCCGGGATGCTGTGGCGCAGGGTCCACGGCGGGTTGCGCACGCCCAGCTTCGGCAGCAGCCACTGCTCGATGCCGGTCATCAGCGTGGCCACGGTCTGGCCCTTCTTGAACCACTGCTTGAAGTTCTTCGACAGCTTCAGTTCGTCGTGCAGCCAGCTGGTTTCAAAGGCGGCCGGGTAGGCGCTGAGCTCATCGTGCTGGCGATCGGCCACCAGCGCGTCGAAGGTGGCATCGGCGCACAGCATGCCGGTCTTGATCGCGGCGTGGCTGCCCTTGATGCGGCTGACGTTGAGGTAGCCGGCTTCGCAGCCGACCAGTGCACCGCCAGGGAACACGGTCTTGGGCAGCGACATCAGGCCGCCCGCAGTGATCGCACGCGCGCCGTAGCCGATGCGGGTGCCGCCTTCCAGATGTTTGCGGATCGACGGATGGGTCTTGAAGCGCTGGAATTCCTCGAACGGGCTCAGCCAGGGGTTCTTGTAGTCCAGGCCGACCACGTAGCCGATGGCGACCTTGCCGCCGTCGGCGTGGTACAGGAAGGCACCGCCGTAGGTGTCGGTATCCAGCGGCCAGCCGGCGGCGTGCACCACCAGGCCTGGCTCATGCTTGGCCGGGTCGATCTGCCACAGTTCCTTGATGCCGATGCCGTAGGCCTGCGGATCCTTGCCTTCGTCCAGCTTGAAACGGCTGATCAGCTGGCGGCCGAGGTGGCCGCGCGCGCCTTCGGCGAACACCGTGTACTTCGCATGCAGGGCCATGCCGCGTTCGAAGGCCGGGCCGATCGTGCCGTCCTTTTCGATGCCCATGTCGCCGGTAGCCACGCCGATCACCGCGCCGTCATCGCCGTACAGCACTTCGGCGGCGGCGAAGCCGGGGAAGATCGCCACTTCCAGCGCCTCGGCCTGCTGCGCCAGCCAGCGGGTGACTTCGCCCAAGCTGATGATGTAGTTGCCTTCGTTGTGGAAGCACTCGGGCAACAGCGCGTGCGGGGTGGTGCGCGCGCCGGTCTCGCTGAGGAACAGGAACTCGTCGCGGGTGACCTTCTGCTTCAGCGGTGCGCCGCGCTCGGCCCAGTCCGGGAACAGTTCGGTCAGCGCGCGCGGGTCCATCACTGCGCCGGACAGCACGTGCGCGCCGGGTTCGGAGCCCTTCTCCAGCACGCATACCGACAGTTCGCGTCCGGCGTCGATCGCACGCTGGCGCAGGCGGATCGCGGTGGCCAGGCCGGCCGGGCCGGCACCGACGACGACCACGTCGAATTCCATGACTTCACGCGGGGGCAGGGCGTTGGCTTCAGCACTCATCGATTGCATGACTCGTGGGTAGTGCCGGCATCGGGGCCACCGGCGGTTGCCTGGGAATCGCGCGTGCAGCCACGGGCGAAACGGTTGTTTGAATGTGTCAGGGTACCGGGACGGGCGTGATCGAGCTAGATCGCCGATGTTCACATCGCAATTGCTGCAATGCAGCGTAATGCGCGTGGTCTGGCAGGTGCCGACCTGGGTTGGCGTGAGCGGAAACACCAGCGCCGACCAAGGTCGGCCTCTACCCGCACACCAACTCTGCCCGGATGGCCGACAATGGCGGCAGTCCCGACTGCGTGTGAGTGCCATGGCTTTGGATCCGTACGACCTGTTCGATGTCCGTTCCCTGCTCAGCGAGGAAGAGCGCGCGATACAGCAGAGCGTGGCCCGCTTCACCAACGAGCGCGTGTTGCCGATCATCGGTGATGCCTTCGACCAGGCACGGTTCCCCTCGGAACTGGTGCCGGAGATCGCCGCGCTGGGCCTGCTCGGTGCCACGCTGCCGGGTGAGTACGGCGGCGGCGACATGGGGGCGGTGAGTTACGGGCTGATCTGCCAGGAGCTGGAGCGCGGCGATTCGGGCCTGCGCAGCTTCGTGTCGGTGCAGAGCTCGCTGTGCATGTACCCCATCTTTGCTTACGGCAGCGAAGAACAGCGCCGGCAATGGCTGCCGGCGATGGCCCGCGGCGAAGTGATCGGCTGCTTCGGCCTGACCGAGGCACATGGCGGTTCCGACCCGGCCAGCATGAAGACCCGCGCGGTGCGCGATGGCAGCGACTGGCGAATCAACGGCAGCAAGATGTGGATCACCAGCGGACCGGTGGCCGACCTGGCCATCGTCTGGGCACAGACCGAAGACGGCATCCAGGGCTTCGTGCTGGAGAAGGGCATGCCCGGCTTCACTACGCAGGAGATCAAGCACAAGATGAGTCTGCGCGCGTCGCTGACCGGCGCGCTGTTCTTCGACGACGTGCGCGTACCCGACAGCCACCGCCTGCCCAACGTGAAGGGGCTGAAGGGGCCGCTGGGCTGCCTGACCCAGGCGCGTTTCGGCATCAGCTGGGGCCCGATCGGCTCGGCCATCGCCTGCCTGGATGAAGCGCTGGGGTATGCAAAGGAGCGCGTGCTGTTCGGCCGTCCGCTGGCGGCCACGCAGAGCGCGCAGATCAAGCTGGCCGACATGGCCCGGCGCATCACCATGGCGCAGCTGCTGGCGTTGCAGCTGGGCCGCCTGAAGGAAGCCGGGCAGGTGCAACCGCAGCAGGTAAGCCTGGCCAAGTGGAACAACTGCCGCATGGCGATCGACATCGCCCGCGAATGCCGCGACCTGCTGGGCGGCGCCGGCATCACCACCGAGCACGTAGCAATCCGCCATGCGCTGAACCTGGAATCGGTGATCACCTATGAAGGCACCGAGACCGTGCACCAGCTGGTGATCGGCCGCGAGCTGACCGGCATCAACGCGTTCTGAGCGGGGTGGGGAACAGCCATCCACGCATGGCGTGGATCTACTGAGCGGCTGTTGGGTCCGTCTTGAAGCGAGCCGAGCACCGCAGGTCCGGCGGGGGCGAAGAGGCGCGGGTGGCTGAGCGCAGCGAGTTCCGCGCCGTCCCCCGCCGGGCCGAGGAGCGCAGGGTACCGGTGCGCAGCACCGGCTCGCGGCTGGCGGCGCGTTTCTTTTGGTTACTTTTCTTCCCGCGCGGAAAGAAAAGTAACGCCCATGAACGCATGCGCCCGCCACAGCAATTAGGCAGAAGAGAGACGCGTGGCGTTACGCCCCGCCCGCAAACCCATGCTGGCGCCACGCCTCGTACATCACCACCGCAACGGTGTTGGACAGGTTGAGGCTGCGATTGTCCGGCCGCATCGGCAGGCGCAGCCGGCGACCATCGGGCAAGGCATCCAGCACGTCCTGCGGCAGGCCACGACTTTCCGGGCCGAACAGGAAGGCATCACCGTCGTCGAACGCCACGCTGTCATAGCGGACGCTGGCACGCGTACTGAGGGCGAACAACCGCTTCGGTGCGATCCGCGCCAGCGCAGTGCCCAGGTCCGGATGCACCTGCAGGCGCGAGTACTCGTGGTAGTCCAGGCCGGCGCGCTTGAGCTGCTTGTCTTCCAGTGCGAAGCCGAGCGGCTCGACCAGGTGCAGCTGCGCGCCGGTGTTGGCGCAGAGCCGGATCACATTGCCCGTGTTGGGCGGGATTTCCGGTTGGAACAGGATCACGTGGAACTGGGGCGCGGCATTCATCGGCGCAGTGTACCTGCGACGGCGGCCGCCTTTACGACGCACGCCCCGCGCGGGGCAGGGCGGACGTCGCTTACGGGCGCAGCAGGACCTGGGCGGTTTCGGCAGCGAAGGCCTGCAGCTGGGCGGCGCTCGGACGCACCTGCAGGGCCGGCAGGTTGACGATCACCTGGTTGGCGACGCTGGTGGCGGCCGCTGCCAGGGTGGCGGCGTAGCGCTGGGCTTCCTGCTCGGCAGCCAGGGCGACACGCTGCTCCAGGCTCGGCCGCACTTCAACCGAGGCCAGGGTGGTGATCGGCAGCGCGGCGGCGACCGGGCTGGCGATGAAGCCGTCGCGCTCGGCCAACTGGTCGAGGCTGGGGCGCACTTCGACAGTGGCCAGGGTCGGGATGCCGCTGGCCTGTTCCCAGGCCTGCTGGACCAGCTGGTCGGCGGCCGGGCGGACCTGCACGGTGGACAGGGTCTTGATGGATTCGGAGGCCTGCACCGACGAAACAACCGCGGTGCCGGCGATCAGGGCGATGGCGATGGCAATGGTCTTGGCGTTCATGACGGGGCCTGTTTAGTGTTGGTGAGCAGTGGTGTGGTAGTAAGGTAGAACACCAGTTCTGGGGATGCAAGCGGAATTTTCGATTTCCTGCTTTTGTTCAGTCTTCAGTCAGCTTTTGTCTGAAGCCCTTCCTGGCGCAGGAAGTACAAAGCAATCCCCATGCCAACTTTTAGTCGTTGATTCATAAGGGTTTTGTGGGGTGCTGAAAGTGTCCGCAGGCCGGACACCTGTCCATTCGAGAGGCTGCGGACACTGTCCGGACGTGAATCACCGCCGTTCGTGACCCGGGAACGGCCAATCACGAAGGCCGATGGGGCCGACCACCCCCAGTGACTGGTGGCCGATACCGGTGGCCGCACGCCCGCGCTAGGATCGGGATTCACCTTCGTGACCAAGGACCCGGATATGTCGCTCACCCTGCGCCCGCGCGCCGCGCTGCTCGCTGTTGCCCTCAGTACTGCCCTCGGCACGCTCGCGCCGACCTACGCGCTGGCGGCCAAGCCGGCCGCGACCAGCAAGGTCGATATCCCGTTCGAGCAGTTCACCCTGCCCAACGGCCTGCGCGTGGTGGTGCATACCGATCGCAAGGCGCCGATCGTTGCGGTCAACATCTGGTACCACGTCGGCAGCAAGGATGAGCCTGCCGGTCGCACCGGCTTCGCGCATCTGTTTGAACACCTGATGTTCCAGAGCAGCGAGAACCACGACGGCGAGTACTTCGAACCCTTCAAGCAGGTGGGTGCGACCGGCCAGAACGGCACCACCAATACCGACCGCACCAACTATTTCGAGAACGTGCCGACCACCGCGCTGGACATGGCGCTGTGGATGGAATCGGACCGCATGGGCCATCTGGTGGGCGCGATCGACCAGGCTGCGCTCGACGAACAGCGTGGCGTGGTGCAGAACGAGAAGCGCCAGGGCGAGAACCAGCCCTATGGCCAGGTGTGGGAACAGCTCAACCGCGCGCTGTATCCGGTGGGCCACCCGTACCACCACAGCGTGATCGGCTCGATGAACGATCTCAACGCCGCCTCGCTGGACGACGTCAAGACCTGGTTCCGCACCTGGTACGGCCCGAACAACGCGGTGCTGGTGCTGGCCGGTGACATCGATCTGGCCACCGCCAAGGAAAAGGCCGCCAAGTACTTCGGCAGCATCCCGGCCGGGCCGACCATGGCGCAGCCGAAGGTGGACGTGGCCAAGCGGCCGGCCGACACCCGCGAGGTGATGACCGACAAGGTGCCGCAGGCACGCATCTACCGCGCCTGGAACGTGGCGCAGGTCGGCACCACCGACGTCGACCAGCTGCAGCTGCTGGCCTATGTGCTCGGCGGCGCCAAGTCCTCGCGCCTGAGCCAGCGCCTGCAGCACCAGGACAAGCTGGTGGACAACATCAGCGCCGGCGCCTACGCCTCGCAGCTGGGTTCCAACTTCATGGTGATGGCCACGGTGAAGCAGGGCCAGGATCCGGCCAAGGTCGAAAAGATCATCGATGAGGAAATCGAGCGCCTGCTCAAGGATGGCCCGACCGCCGAAGAACTGGCACGCGCCAAGACCGGCTCGCGCGCGGCGTTCATCCGTGGCATCGAGCGCATCGGCGGCTTCGGTGGCAAGGCCGATGCGCTGGCCGAGTGCACGGTCTACACCGGCGACCCGGGCTGCTTCCGCACCTCGCTGGCCAACATCGACAAGGCCACCGCTGCCGACCTCAAGCGCCTGGGCGCGCAGTGGCTGGACAAGGGCAGCCACACCCTGGTGGTCGAGCCGGGTGAACGCGTGGCGCTGAAGGAAGACCCCTCGCAGGCGCCGAAGCCGTTCAACGTGCCGGCCGTGGACAGCAGGTACAGCACCCTGCCCGAGCAGGTGGACCGCAAGGCCGGCGTGCCGCAGACCCGCGAATTCCCGCAGCTGAAGTTCCCGGCCCTGCAGCGCGCCACGCTGAAGAACGGCACCCAGGTGGTGCTGGCCGAGCGCCACGAGATTCCGGTGGTGCAGTTCAGCTACCAGTTCCCGGGTGGCTTCACCGCCGACCAGGGCCGCAAGCCCGGCACCGCCAACTTCACCATGAACCTGATGACCGAAGGTGCCGGCAAGCTCGGCTCGCTGGCCTTCGCCGATGCAGCCGATGCGCTGGGTGCCAGCCTGGACGCCGGTGCCGGCCTGGATTCGGTGACCGTCGACATGTCGGCGCTGAAGGAGAACCTGGTGCCATCGCTGGCCCTGTACCGCGATCTGCTGCGCGAGCCGCGCTTCGAGCAGAGCGAGATCGACCGGGTCAAGGCAACCTGGATCGCCGGCATCCAGCAGGAGAAGGTCAACCCGAACGCAGTGGCCATGCGCGTGCTGCCGCCGCTGCTGTACGGCAAGGGCCACCCGTACGCGATCCCGTTCACCGGCAGCGGTGACGAAGCGGCGATCCGCAGCCTGGGCCGCGAGGACCTGGTCGACTTCCACCGCGACTGGCTGCGTCCGCAGGACGGCACCCTGATCGTGGTCGGCGACACCACCCTGGCCGAGATCGTGCCGCTGCTGGACAAGCAGCTGGGCGACTGGAAGGCCACCGGCGATGCGCCGACGATCAAGGCCACCACCGCCGTGGCGCTGCCCAAGAGCCCGCGCGTGTTCCTGATCGACCAGCCGGGCGCGGTGCAGGCCAACCTGTTCGCCGGCCAGGTCGTGCCGCCGTCCAGCGACGCCAGCTCGACCCGCTTCGACATCGCCAACGGCGTGATCGGTGGTGACTTCACTTCGCGCCTGAACATGAACCTGCGCGAGGACAAGCACTGGTCCTACGGTGCCCGCACCAGCGCCAGCAACACCGTGGGCCAGCGCCCGTGGATGGCGATGGCACCGGTGCAGATCGACAAGACCGGCCCGGCCATGGCGGAAATGCGCAAGGAGATCGCCGAGTTCGCCAACGGCAGCAAGCCGGCGACCGACGCGGAAGTGGCGCGCATCCGCAACATCCAGACCCTGAGCCTGCCCGGCGCCTACGAGACCGCCAGCGCGGTGGCCTCGACCATCGGCACGATCGTGCAGTTCAAGCGCCCGGACGACTACGTGCTGCGCCGCAAGGCCGAGATCGAAGCGATGACCCCGGCACAGGTGCAGCAGGCGGCAGCGGAGATCAAGCCGCAGGCGCTGACCTGGGTGGTGGTGGGCGACCTCAAGCAGACCGAAGCGGCCGTGCGCGCCTTGAACCTGGGCGAAGTGACCGTGATCGATGCCGAAGGCAACCCGGTCAAGAAGTAAGGGATGTGCCTGCCCGCTCCGGCGGGCAGGTACCTGCGGGTAGCGCCGGGGCGCGCCCGGCGAGCGCGCAGCGCGGCATCTGGACGCCTTCGAAGAACCGCCGGGCATGGCCCGGCGCTACCGCAGCCCTCTCCGGCTATCCCTGATTCAGACGGTTCAGGCACACTCCTGACATTCCCTTCCAGGATCCTGCCCATGCGCGTTCTGCTGCTGTCGTCCCTGTTGCTCACCGTCACCGCCTGCACCTGGGTGCCGATCGAACCGGCCGGCAAGGCGACCCGCGTGCTGCCGGCAGGCCCGGTACCGGCCGGCTGCATCTCCAAGGGCGAAGTGGTGGTGACCGTGAAGAGCAAGGTCGGCTTCTACAACCGCAACCCGCTGCGCGTGCAGGAAGAGCTGGAGACCCTGGCCCGCAACGAGGCCCCGACCACCGGCGCCAACGCCGTGCAGGCCGCTGCGGCCCCCGCCGACGGCAGCCAGCGCTTCGCCGCCTTCCAGTGCCCGCCGCGCTGAATCCTTCACCATACGGCCAAGGCTGAATTCGTAAAGATGCGGTGAAGGCCCGGGGGGTTATAGAATAGCGCCCCCTTTGCCTGAGCCTTGGCGCTAACCTCGATGCTCTTCAAGAATGTCTCGATCGCCGGCCTGGCTCACGTTGATGCGCCGCACACGCTGACGACCAAGGAAATCAACGAACGCCTGCAGCCGACGCTGGATCGCCTTGGTATCCGTACCGACGTCCTCGGCGACATCGCCGGCATCCACGCGCGCCGCCTGTGGGACAACGGCGTCCTGGCGTCCGATGCGGCCACCATGGCTGGCCGCAAGGCGCTGGAAGACGCAGGCATCGATGCGACGCAGGTGGGCCTGTTGATCAACACCTCGGTCAGCCGTGACTACCTGGAGCCGTCCACCGCTTCCATCGTGTCCGGCAACCTCGGTGTCAGCGACGAGTGCATGACCTTCGACGTCGCCAATGCCTGCCTGGCCTTCATCAACGGCATGGACATCGCTGCGCGCATGCTTGAGCGCGGTGAGATCGACTATGCGCTGGTGGTGGATGGCGAGACCGCCAACCTGGTGTACGAAAAGACCCTGGAGCGGATGACCGCGCCGGACGTCACTGCCGACGACTTCCGCAACGAACTGGCGGCGCTGACCACCGGTTCCGGTGCAGCCGCGATGGTGATGGCCCGTTCGGAGCTGGTGCCCGACGCGCCGCGCTACAAGGGTGGCGTGACCCGCTCGGCCACCGAGTGGAACCAGCTGTGCCTGGGCAACCTGGACCGCATGGTCACCGACACCCGCATGCTGCTGATCGAGGGCATCAAGCTGGCCCAGAAGACCTTCACCGCCGCCAAGATCGCACTGGGCTGGGCCGTGGAAGAGCTGGACCAGTTCGTCATCCACCAGGTCAGCCAGCCGCACACCGCGGCGTTCATCAAGAATTTCGGCATCGACCCGAAGAAGGTCATGACCATCTTCGGCGAGCACGGCAACATCGGTCCGGCCTCGGTGCCGATCGTGCTGAGCAAGCTCAAGCAGCTGGGCAAGCTGAAGAAGGGCGACCGCATCGCGCTTCTGGGCATCGGCTCGGGCCTGAACTGCTCGATGGCCGAAGTGGTCTGGTAGAGAATCTCCGCTGACCTGCTCCACGCTCGCCACGGCCAGCAGCGATCTTCAAGAATGTTACAGGGGCCGGTTCTACCGGCCCTTTCCACAGGTGCGATCCGATGTCCCAGCTTCCCGGTTACCCCGCCCACCCGCAGCGTTTCGAGGTCCGCCCCGGCCTGTCGATGAACTATCTCGACGAAGGCCCGCGCGATGGCGAAGTAGTGGTGATGGTGCACGGCAACCCGTCGTGGAGCTATTACTGGCGCACGCTGGTGGCCGGCCTGTCGGACAGGTACCGCTGCATCGTGCCGGACCATATCGGCATGGGCCTGTCGGACAAGCCCGACGACAGCCGCTACGAGTACACGCTGCAGTCGCGGGTGGATGATCTGGATGCGCTGCTCAGGCATCTGGGCATCACCGGCCCGGTGACGCTGGCCGTGCACGACTGGGGCGGGATGATCGGCTTCGGCTGGGCGCTGTCGCACCACGACCAGGTCAAGCGCCTGGTGGTGCTCAACACCGCCGCGTTCCCGATGCCGGCGGCCAAGAAGATGCCGTGGCAGATCGCGCTGGGCCGGCACTGGAAGATCGGCGAGTGGATCATCCGCACCTTCAATGCGTTCTCCTCCGGTGCCTCGTGGCTGGGCGTGGAGAGGAAGATGCCGGCCGATGTGCGCCGCGCCTACGTGTCGCCGTACAACAGCTACGCCAACCGCATCAGCACCATCCGCTTCATGCAGGACATTCCGCTGTCGCCGGCCGACAAGGCGTGGTCACTGCTGGAGCGTGCCGGCAAGGCGCTGCCGTCGTTCGCCGATCGTCCGGCCTTCCTCGGCTGGGGCCTGCGTGATTTCGTGTTCGACCACCACTTCCTGAAGGGCTTCCAGGCGGCGTTGCCGAAGGCGCAGGTGCATGCCTTCGAGGATGCCGGCCACTACGTGCTGGAAGACAAGCAGCTCAAGCGCGCCGGCCTGGACTACCACGAGTACTCGCGCCTGCAGGTGCATCCGGACCGGAGAGTGAACGGCTGGGTGCCGACCGTGGGTCGGCACGCCTGGGGAAGGGATGGGTGGGTGCCGACCGTTGGNCGGCACGCCCGTCATGCCGCAATCGGCGCCTGTGGCGAGGGGCTGTTGCCGTTGTCGTCCGGGTGGTCGTCGTCGTTGTCCGCGCCATCGCGCCAGCGCCAGTCGGCCAGGGTCAGCGGATCCAGCCCATAGGCGATGCGGGCCTTGTCGCACTGCGGGCTGGCCTTGCCGTACTCCCACGATGCATCCACCTCGCGGCACACGCTGGGGCGGTTGGGGTGGATCGTGCAGCGGGAATAGACGCCGATCTGCGCGTCCAGCGCCACGCAGCGCACCGGCTTGGAATGGGTGCCGCGCATGCACAGGCGGTGCGGGTCGAGCACCTCGGTGAGCTGGTGCGGCACGCCGCCGGGGGTGACCTCGTCCGATTCCATCCAGTGGAAGGCCACGCGGTACTGGGTGCAGCAGGCGCCGCAGGTCATGCAGGGATGTTGCATGGGCAAGCCGCCTCGGGCGGCATCGGGAAAGGGACGAGGATGCGGATTTTCCACGCTGGCGGCCGCCGCGCAAGAAATTCCGTAAGCGGCGACAATGAACGGATGAACCGATCCTGCAACATCGCCGCGCGGCTGCCCGAGCTGGCGCGTGAACGCCCCGACCAGATCGCCATCCGCTGCCCCGGGCGCCGCGGCGCCGGCAACGGCATGGCCGCCTACGACGTGACCCTGGATTACCGCCAGCTGGACGCCCGCAGCGATGCGATGGCGGCCGGCCTGGCCGGTTACGGCATCGGCCGCGGGGTTCGCACCGTGGTGATGGTGCGGCCATCGCCGGAGTTCTTCCTGTTGATGTTCGCCCTGTTCAAGCTGGGCGCGGTGCCGGTGCTGGTCGATCCGGGCATCGACAAGCGCGCGCTGAAGCAGTGCCTGGACGAGGCACAGCCGCAGGCCTTCATCGGCATCCCGCTGGCCCACGTGGCGCGGCTGGCGCTGCGCTGGGCGCCTTCGGCGACCCGCCTGGTGACCGTCGGCCGCCGCCTGGGCTGGGGCGGTACCACGCTGGCCGCGCTGGAGCGTGCCGGCGCCAACAGCGGCCCGATGCTGGCCGACACCGATGGCGAGGACACGGCGGCGATCCTGTTCACCAGTGGTTCCACCGGCGTGCCCAAGGGCGTGGTCTACCGCCACCGCCACTTCGTCGGCCAGATCGAGCTGCTGGGCAGCGCCTTCGGCATGGAGGCCGGTGGGGTGGACCTGCCGACCTTCCCGCCGTTTGCGCTGTTCGATCCGGCGCTGGGCCTGACCTCGGTGATTCCGGACATGGACCCGACCCGGCCGGCCCAGGCCGACCCGGCGCGCCTGCATGACGCCATCCAGCGTTTCGGCGTGACCCAGCTGTTCGGCTCGCCTGCGTTGATGCGGGTGCTGGCGCGGCACGGGCGGCCGTTGCCGACGGTGACCCGGGTGACCTCGGCCGGTGCGCCGGTGCCGCCGGACGTGGTCGCCACCATCCGCAGCCTGTTGCCGGCCGATGCCCAGTTCTGGACGCCGTATGGCGCCACCGAGTGCCTGCCGGTGGCGGTGGTCGAGGGGCGCGAGCTGGAGCGTACGCGCGCGGCCACCGAGGGCGGTGCCGGCACCTGCGTCGGCAGCGTGGTCGCACCGAACGAGGTGCGCATCATCGCCATCGACGATGCGCCGCTGCCGGACTGGTCGCAGGCGCGCGTACTGGCCGTGGGCGAGATCGGTGAGATCACCGTGGCCGGGCCGACCGCCACCGACAGCTATTTCAACCGTCCGCAGGCGACGGCGGCGGCGAAGATCAGCGAAACCCTGGCCGATGGCAGCGTCCGCATCGTGCATCGCATGGGCGATGTCGGCTACTTCGATGCGCAGGGACGGCTGTGGTTCTGTGGCCGCAAGACCCATCGCGTGGAAACCGCCCACGGACCGCTGTACACCGAACAGGTCGAGCCGGTGTTCAACACTGTACCCGGCGTGGCACGCACTGCGCTGGTGGGCGTCGGCGCGGCCGGTGCGCAGGTGCCGGTGTTGTGCGTGGAACTGCAGCGTGGCCAGTCCGACAGCCCTGCCTTGCGCGAAGCGCTGCATGCCACGGCCGCTGCGCGGCTGCCCGAGCTGAAGCTGGAACACGTGCTGATGCATCCGGCGTTCCCCGTCGATATCCGTCACAACGCCAAGATCGGCCGCGAGAAGCTCGCCGTCTGGGCCCGCGCCGAACTGGAGAAGCGTGCATGAAGATTCTGGTCACCGGTGGTGGTGGTTTCCTTGGCCAGGCGCTGTGCCGTGGCCTGGTCGAACGTGGGCACCAGGTGCTGGCGTTCAACCGCAGCCACTACCCGCAACTGCAGGCACTGGGCGTGGGCCAGATCCGCGGCGACCTGGCCGATCCGCAGGCGGTGCTGCATGCGGTGGCCGGCGTCGATGCGGTGTTCCACAACGGCGCCAAGGCGGGTGCGTGGGGCAGCTATGACAGCTACCACCAGGCCAACGTGGTCGGCACCGACAACGTCATCGCCGCCTGCCGCGCGCATGGCATCGCCAGGCTGGTCTACACCTCCACGCCCAGCGTGACCCACCGCGCCACGCACCCGGTGGAAGGACTGGGTGCGGACGAAGTGCCGTATGGCGAGGATTTCCAGGCGCCGTATGCGGCAACCAAGGCGATTGCCGAACAACGCGTGCTGGCGGCCAATGACGCGACCCTGGCGACCGTGGCGTTGCGCCCGCGGTTGATCTGGGGCCCGGGCGACCAGCAGCTGGTGCCACGCCTGGCCGATCGTGCACGCGCTGGCCGGTTGCGCCTGGTGGGCGATGGCAACAACAAGGTCGACACCACTTACATCGACAACGCGGCGCTGGCGCATTTCCTCGCCTTCGAGGCGCTGGCACCGGGCGCGGCCTGCGCCGGCAAGGCGTACTTCATTTCCAATGGCGAACCGCTGCCGATGCGCGAGCTGGTCAACAAGCTGCTGCAGGCGGTCGGTGCCCCGACCGTGGACAAGGCGATCAGCTTCAAGACGGCGTATCGGATCGGCGCGATCTGCGAGCGGCTGTGGCCGCTGCTGCGCCTGCGTGGCGAGCCGCCGCTGACGCGCTTCCTGGCCGAGCAGCTGTGCACGCCGCACTGGTACAGCATGGAGCCGGCGCGCCGTGATTTCGGCTACGTGCCGCAGGTGAGCATCGAAGAAGGGCTGCGACGGCTGAAGGCCGCATCATGACGGCGGCATCACCGCGCTGAAGCCTTCATTACGTGCAGAGATCGCCATCACCGGTTGCACACCGGCAGATGCGCAGGATGGACACAACGCCACCCACGGCCGACCACCTGCGAGGAGCACCATGCTGCATTACGCCATCATCTTCTTTGTCATCGCCATCATCGCCGCCGTCCTGGGCTTCTCCGGCATCGCCGGCGCCGCAACGAACATCGCCTGGATCCTGTTCGTCGTGTTCCTGGTGCTGGCGGTGATCTCGATGTTCCGCAAGCGCACATGACCGCGTGAGCAGTAGTGCCGGCCGCTGGCCGGCAACCTCGGCTACACCCGGGGTTGCCGATCGGCGGCCGGCACGGCAGAAGCGCGGTCAGCGCACCGCGCTGTGCAATCGGCGATCGGCGTCGTGCCGTTCCATCGCCAGCTCGATCAGGCGCGTGATCAGCGCGGTGTAACCTACGCCACTGGCGCCCCACAGTTTCGGATACATGCTGATGCGGGTGAAGCCGGGCAACGTGTTGACCTCGTTGATGACGATCCGACCATCCTCGGTCAGGAACACATCCACACGCGCCATGCCGGCGCATTCCAGTACCTGGTACGCCTGAAGCGCGATGTCCTGGATACGGGACTGCGTCGCCGCGTCGATCACGGCCGGCACCACCACCTCGGCGCCATCTTCGTTGATGTACTTGGTGTCGTAGGCGTAGAACTCGTCGTGCAGCACCACCTCGCCACAGAGGCTGGCCTGCGGCCGCTCGTTGCCGAGCACGGCGCATTCGATTTCCCGGCCGACCACGGCCGATTCCACCAGAACCTTGTGGTCGTAGCGCAGCGCAGTCTGCAATGCCTCGGCGAAACCGGCGGCGTCCTTGACCTTGCTCACGCCCACCGATGAGCCCTGGTTGGCCGGCTTCACGAACAGCGGCAGGCCGAGTGCCGCGATCAGGGCATCGACATCGACCGTATCGGCTTCATGGCGGCGGATGCAGACCCACGGCGCCACCTGCAGGCCGGCATCGCGCAGCAGGCGCTTGGTTACATCCTTGTCCATGGCCACCGCCGAACCCAGTACCGGCGAGCCGACGAAGGGCAGGTTGGCCATGCGCAGCAGGCCCTGCAGGGCACCGTCCTCACCCAGCGGACCGTGCACGATCGGCAGCACCACATCGATCTGCCCCACCGCGCTGCCCGCATCGGTCGGTTGCAGCTGAGCCTGCTCGGTGCCGGGCAGAACCGCCAGCGCGGTGCCGGAAGGATGCAGCGCGATGCGCGCCGGATCCTCGGCATTGAGCAGGAAGGTGTCCGGCTGGCTCAGGTGCCACTGGCCCTGCTTGTCGATGCCGATCAGCACCGGTTCGAAGCGCTCGCGGTCGAGCGCGTCGAGAATGTTCTTGGCCGATTGCAGCGAAACTTCGTGTTCGGAAGACCTGCCACCGAAGATGATGCCAACCCGTGTCCGTGCCATGGAAATGCGATGTCCTGTGCGTTGCGTGGCTCCATAGCATGAACCTTCATCGGCCTCCCGCGTGAGGCACAGATGAACCAGAAATCCATCCACGCATGGCGTGGATCTACCGTGTCGACCAAGGTCGACACCCACCAACAGCAGCAGGAACCTGTCGAAGGCGGGGTGGGTCCGGGG
>NZ_QQXJ01000001.1:4028857-4070979 GCF_004348785.1 Stenotrophomonas sp. TEPEL | reverse complement strand
GGGGCGTGAGCCGCATGGGCCCGAGGCATGCCTCGTGCGGGTTGGGCAGGACGCCCAACCCCGGTCTTGCCGTGTGCGCAGGACAGCGCACACGAGCAAGCGGCGACCGAGCTTACAGGGTCGGACTTGCAGCGTCCCCCGCAACCGGATCCACCCCTCCTCCCCACAGCAAGCCAGCGTGTGACGTTGCCGTTGCTCTGGCAATGGCTCTGGCTTCTGCGGGTGCCGGGTGGCAGCCCGGCCCAAGCCCCCCACCCACGCAGGTAGAATGCGCACATGGCTCTTTCCCTGCTCAAGTCCCTCAAGCCGGTCGCTGGCCGTGCCCTGCAGATCGCCCTGAACCGCGCGCTGGCGCTGGATCCGGATACCCGCCACGCACTGGCCGGCCTCGACGGTCGCCATATCGACCTGACCCTGGACGCGCCGCCGCTGGCCATGCGCATCAGCGTCGACGGCGACCAGTTGCGTGTCGGCCCGGTGGATGCGCAGGAAGCCGACCTGGCCGTACGCAGCAGCCTGGCCGGCGTGCTGGCACAGCTGCCGCTGCTGGCGCGTGCCCGCCAGGGCGCTGACAACGGCAAGGGGCGCGTACGCGTGGCCGGCGATGCCGAGCTGGCGCGCCGCCTGCAGCAGCTTGCCAAGGGCTTCGATCCCGACTGGCAGCAGCCGTTCGTCAGCGTGTTCGGTGACGTGCTGGGCGTACAGGTGGCCAACACCCTGCGCAGCGCCCTGCAGCATGCTCGCCAGGGGGCGATCGACCTCGCCCATAGCGCCGCTGAATTCATCACCGAGGAATCGCGCGACGTGGTGCCACGTGCCGAGCTGGATGCCTTCCACGATGACGTGGACGTGCTGCGCGACGATGTCGAGCGCCTCGGCGCACGCGTGCAGCGCCTGCGGGGTGCCGCATGAAGGCGCTGCTGCGGGCCAGCCGCATCGGCCGGGTGATCCTGCGTTACCGCCTCGACGACCTGCTGCAGGGCACCCCGGCCGAGCGCTGGCTGCGCCTGGCCAAGCCGTTCGTGCCGCGCGCATCGGCCGCCATCGCCGCACAGTCGCGGGGTGCACGCCTGCGCCTGGCGCTGCAGGACCTGGGGCCGATCTTCGTCAAGTTCGGGCAGATCCTGTCCACCCGCCGCGACCTGGTGCCGCCGGACGTGGCCAATGAGCTGACCCTGCTGCAGGACCGGGTCAAGCCCTTCGAAGGCGAGACCGCACGCCGCATCGTCGAGGAAGCGCTGGGCCTGCCGGTCAGCGAAGCCTTCGCCAGTTTCGATACCGAGCCACTGGCCTCGGCGTCGATCGCGCAGGTGCACGCGGCCACCCTGGCCGACGGCCGCCAGGTGGTGGTCAAGGTGCTGCGCCCGGGCATCGAAAAGCAGATCGACGCTGACATCGCCCTGCTCAACTCGCTGGCGACGCTGGTCGAGCGCACCCATCCGCGCGCCGACAAGATCCGCCCGCGCGAAGTGGTGGCCGAGGTGGAGAACACCCTGGCCGCCGAGCTGGACCTGCAGCGCGAAGGCGCCAATGCCAGCGTGCTGCGCCGCTTCTGGGAGAACTCCGACGACCTGTACGTGCCGGAAGTGATCTGGAGCCATACCGCCGAGCGCGCGCTGACCCTGGAGCGCGTATGGGGCATCCCCTCCGATGACATCGCCGCGCTGGACAAGGCCGGCATCGACCGCAAGGCGCTGGCCGCCAAGGGCGTGCGGGTGTTCTACACCCAGGTGTTCCGCGACAACTTCTTCCATGCTGACGCGCACGCCGGCAACATCTGGGTCGACATCGATCCGATGCGCCGCGACAACCCGCGCTTCATCGCGCTGGACTTCGGCATCATGGGCCAGCTCTCGCAGGAAGATCAGTACTACCTGGCCGAGAACTTCATGGCCATCTTCAACCGCGACTACCGCCGCATCGCCGAACTGCACGTGCAGGCGCGCTGGATGCCCGACAACGTGCGCATCGATGATCTGGAAGCGGCAGTGCGTTCGGTGTGCGAGCCGTACTTTACCCGTCCGCTGTCGCAGATCTCGCTGGCCGAAGTGCTGATGAAGCTGTTCCGCGTGGCCCAGCGCTACCAGCTGACCCTGCAGCCGCAGTTGATCCTGCTGCAGAAGACCCTGCTCAACATCGAGGGCGTCGGCCGCCAGCTGGACCCGCAGATCGACATCTGGGCCGTGGCCAAGCCGGTGCTGGCGAAGATCCTGCGCGAGCGCTACAGCCCGCGCCGCGTGCTGCGCGAGATCGGCAAGCGCCTGCCGGAAATCATGACCCATGCGCCGGACATGCCGCGCCTGGTGCACGCCTGGCTGACCCAGCAGGTGGAAGGTCGCCATGAACTGGCGATGCGCTCGCGCGATCTGGTTGCGCTGGACGCCAGCGTGCAGCGCCTGCAGAAGCATGCGATTGGTGCGATCACCGGCGTCGGCCTGCTGGCGATCGCCGCATTGATGTACGTGCTGCAGCCGCCGGGCTGGTACTGGGGCGACGTGCCGGCGTGGAGCTGGCTGTCCGGTGCGGTTGGAGCGTTCGCATTGGCGCGTGCGTGGTGGCGATGACCGCAGCCTGCTAGCAGCGACGACAGCGGACCGTCGTCGCCGATGGGCTTACCAGCGGTAGCCCAGGCCCACCTGCGAATGCAGGCTCTGGAAACGATCCAGGCGCGTCTTGTGCCAGGTCTTGCCCAGCCCGACATCCAGCACCAGGTGCTCTCCCAGCGGCTGGCTGCGGCGCAGGAACACACGCTTGGCATCGTGCTCGCGCAGCAGCAGCGGGTCGGCCTCGGCGGTGTAGCCCGAGGTGCCGGTGCCCAGCCACAGCTGGGTCGAGCCATGGCCATGGCTGTCCTTCAGGCGAAGTGAGATGGTGCTGCCGTGGCCATCAGGACCATTGGATTGGCGATGGCGTTCATGCTTGACCGATGCCGTCACTCGCGGGAAGTAGTGGGAAGCACCGATCGACCAACCGCTGACGTAACTGCTGCCGTGGTATTCGGCGTACTTGCCGCCCACGCTCAGCACCGTCCTGCTGGCCACCTTCCACAGAATGTCCTGCTTGATCTGGCGGTTGACGAAGACCGGATCGTCGTTGGAAGCCATCAGCGATGTACGCGTGGCAAAGGTGGCCGTCCAGTCATGGTGCAGCGAACCCTGTGCACGGTTTCCGCTGTAGCGGGCGGTGCCGTAATCGCGCTCGCCGTGGGCCAGGCCCAGGTGCCAGCGGCTGGCGCCGGTGCGACCTGCCACATCCATTGTCTGCACGTCGCGCTTGCCGAAGCCTTCGTTGTAATCGGTGTGGTCCAGCTGCAGGGAAACACGGTCGACGCCGGCATGGGCGCTGGCGGCGGCCAGCAGCACGACGCACGGTAGTGCGCCATGGGTGATGAATCGCATGGTGATTACTCCAGGGGTTGGGAATGCAGGTGTTGCAGCAGGCGATAGCGGCCTGCGGGCAGATTCCGTTCCACGGTGATCCGCGGACCGAACTGGCTGCCCGGCGCGATGATGCGACCGGGCAGGATGATCACGCCGACACCCAGCGCCGCACCTGCGCCGATCCACGCGCCAAGCTTGTCGCGCTGGCTGTTGATGACCTGGCCTTCGACATGCACGTCGATCGAAGCACCGTCGAGGCGGTGGTTGCTGGTGCGAACGAGGGCTCCAAGATAAGCGTCGTCGTCAATGCGGCTGTCGCCGATGAAGCACTGTGGACCGATGCTGACCCGACGGCCGACCACGGCATGCTTGAGCTCGCTGCAGAAGCCGATACGGGTGTCGTCACCGATGCACAGCGGGCCGCGCAGCAGCACGTGGTTGCCGATCAGGCAGTTGCGCCCGATCGACACCGGACCCTGGATATGGGCGCCATCACAGATGCGGCTGCCGGCGCCGACATGCACCGCGCCACGCATCGTGGCCCGTGGTGAGATGTCCGCGCCCGGATCGAGGTCGGTTTGCAGCAGTGCCAGTGCGCACGCCATTGCCTCCAGGTCATTCCACCACATGCGGATACCTCGTCGGCTTGTCGCGCGCGGGCTCGCGGCCGGTGAACAGTCCCTTCAGTCCATGGACCAGCCAGACCGCATAGGCCAGCAGCACATACAGCACCGAGAACGCTGCGGCCGGCACCAGCCAAGGACGCCGGTGGTGCACGGCACTGACCAGCCCCAGCGCCATCACGATGCCGATCCACACCAGCGGCACCACCGCCACCACCAGGCCAGCCGGGCCGTGCACCGCAGCGGCGCCAAATCCCACCTGCAGCGCGGCGGCGATGCCCAGCAGCGCCAGCAGTATCATCGGCAGGATGCTGAAGAGGCCGAAGCGGGTCAGCAGCAATCGCCGATGCAGGCGCATGCACACCGCGTAGCCGACGATCCAGCGCCGCCAGCGGCGCCATTCCTCCACCAACGTGCTGCATTCCTGCGGGTAGACCACGCAGCGGATGCTCTGCCGTACCCGGTAACCCTGGGCGACCAGTGACCAGGACATGTCCAGGTCCTCGACGCGGGTGCGGTCGGAAAACCCCACCTTGCGCAGCACGCTGGTGCGGAACAGCCCACAGGAACCGGAGACGATGAACGGCGCTCCGCCCAGCCACTGCTGGAAGCTGCGCTTGATGACGATCATCGGCAGCTTCAGGCTGGCCCGCACGTGTGGAAGAAAGCCGGCGCCCTGCAGACAGGACGATGGCACGCCACCCACTGCATCGGCGCCTCGTTCGATCTCCGCCAGCAGGTGCCCCAGGCCGGTACTGCGTGGATCGACGCGGGTGTCAGCATCGGTCAGGAATACCTGGGCGGTGGTCACATGCTGCAGCCCGTGCATCAGCGCACCGCCCTTGCCGGTGTTGGCCTGGTGCACGGCAAGCAGGCGGCCCGGCCACTGCAGCTGCAGCGTGTCCAGTACCTGCGCGGTGGAATCGGTGGAACCATCGTTCACGCAGATGACCCGTGCGATGTACGGGTTATGCAGCAGATCGGTGAGCGAACGCTGCAGGCACGGTGCTTCGTTGTAGGCCGGCACGATCGCATCGATGCTGCGCAGCTGCCCGCTGGGCCTGCGCGTTGCGTGGACCAGCAGGCGCACGACGACGAAGGCACACATCGCCAGGAACAGCAGGGTCTTCATCACAGCACCAGCCGATGGGGCAGGAAGCCCTCGCTGGGGCCGATGCCCACCTGTTGGCCGCGGAACTGGGCATGGCAGCGCAGATGGCTTTCCTGCATGTAATGGCGATCACCCTGGCTGGCGTGTTCGCGCAGCGCACGGATCTTCAGTTCCAGCTGTACGCTGATGTCCTCAAACACCTGGGGCGCGAACTGCGGCAGCGTGCTCGGGCTTTCGTAGCACAGGATCTGCGGGACGCTGCGACAGGCGACGATCGAAGCTTCATGGACGGTGCGATGGTCCTGATGATGGTCTTCGCCGCACATCGTGTAGACGCGCTGTGGCCGAATGGCCGCGCAGGCCTGTTCCAGCGAACTGATGATGGCGTTGCGGCAGGTGGGAAAACAGGTGTCCGGGAAATCGTGCTGCAGCACCTGCCGCACACCGAGCTGCCGCAGCGCGCGATGCGATTCGTCGCTGCGATCGGCACCATCGTGGCAGCCGCGGCCACCCCGGCTCAGCACCAGGGCATGGATGCGGGCGCCGGCGAAGGCGAGCTTGGCCAGGCTGCCGCCACAGCCCAGTTCGATGTCATCAGGATGGGCGCCGATTGCCAGGATGTCGTGGGCCATGGCCATGTCCTTGCGGGAAATCCAGGGGGAGCGCGGCAGAGGTGTTGAACGCACTGCTGCGGCCGCGGACTATCGCAATGGCCAGGTGAAACACGGCCTAGGAACATTACGAAAACCGGCCGACGCGCGGCGCAGGCCTTGGCGCGCAACAACGTGGCGGGCAGCGGGATTGGCCGCCGTTGGTTGGCGAAGGCGTCCGGACAGGCCGATGACGTCAGTACGTCGATGCGGACACGCACCGTGGAAGCAGCGAGAATGGTGCTGGTGCATCGCCAGCCGGTGTTTGCCCACAGCGCGGAGAGCGAACCGATGGACCTGGATGCACTGAAGGATGAACTGGCCCGCTTCGGCGCCCACAACGATGCGAACGAAACCGAGCGCGGCCGGCGCATGCTCAACATCACCGCCGATACCGGCCAACTGCTGTCGGTGCTGGTGCGTTTCGGCAACGCCCGCCGCGTGCTGGAGATCGGTACGTCCAACGGTTATTCCACGCTGTGGCTGGCCGAAGCGGCGGCCGCGATCGATGGCCAGGTGACCACGCTGGAGTTCGCTGCCGACAAGGTGGCGATGGCCCGCGCGAATTTCGCCCGCAGTGGATTGGGCGAGCGCATCGACCTGGTCCACGGTGATGCCGGTCAGTGGCTGGCGCAGGCCGAGCAGGGCTGCATCGACCTGCTGTTCCTGGATTCGGATCGCGGGCAGTACGCGGGCTGGTGGCCGCAGCTGCGTCGGGTACTGCGCCCCGGCGGCCTGCTGGTGGTCGACAACGCCACCTCGCATGCCGGTGAGATGGCGCCGCTGCGCGCCCTGCTGGCCGCCGATGCGGCGTTCACCACCAGCCTGGTGCCGGTGGGCAATGGCGAACTGCTGGCGCTGCGCAACACCTGAACAACCTGCCGGCCCGACATGGGGTCAGATCCCTTTTCCGCAGGGAAAGGGATCTGACCCCGGACAGCGGAGCCCATGCCGTGCGCCCTTATAATCCCGCGGTGAGCACCGAACCCGACACCCTCGCCGCGGTCGAGATTGAAACCGCGCCCCTGCAGCTGCTGCACCTGGATGAACGACTGGCCGTGGTCAACAAGCCGGCCGGGCTGATGGTCCATGACAGCAAGCTGGCCCGTGGCGAAGATGATTTCCTCGCCGATCGCCTGCGCGAGCAGCTGGGCCGGCCGATCTTCCTGGTCCACCGCCTGGATCGCGCCACCAGCGGCTGCCTGTTGCTGGCCTTCGACCGTGATACGGCCAGTGCGCTGGGCAAGTCGTTGATGGGCGGCGAGGTGAGCAAGGATTACCTGGCCATCTGCCGTGGCTGGCCGGCCGAGGAGGCCTGGCAGGTCGACCACGATCTGGACGGCGGTCCCGGCAAGCCGGTGAAGAAGCCGGCGGTCACCGACTTCCAGCGCCTGGCTACCGGCGAACTGTCGGTACCGGTGGGCGAGTTCACCAGCTCGCGCTATGCGCTGCTGCGCTGCCAGCCGCTGACCGGGCGCTTCCGGCAGATCCGCCGGCATCTCAAGCACCTGTCACATCACCTGATCGGCGATACCAGCCATGGTGATGGCCGGCACAACCGCAACTTCCGCATGCAGGGTGTGCACCGCATGCTGTTGCATGCCGAGCGCCTGCGCTTCCCGCATCCGGATGGCGGCACGGTGGACGTGCGCGCGCCGGTCGACGGTGAATTCCAGAAGGCGCTGGACCTGTTCGGTTGGCAGGTTCCGTAGCGTAGCGCCGGGCCATGCCCGGCGGTTTCGGCGATGAAACGGTTGCGCTTCGCGCTCGCCGGGCATGGCCCGGCGCTACCGTCCTACTTCTTTTCCGGCTCGTTGACGATCGCTTCCAGATCCTTCTGCAGATCGGCGAACAGCGGCTGCATGCGCGTCTGGATCGCCACCATCACGTTCTGCATCAGCGCCGGGGTCTTGTCGAGCAGGCTCTGGCCGGCCGGGCTCTCGTAGAACTCGGCCATGGCCAGCACGTCTTCCTTGCTGAAGGTCTTCTTGTACAGGTCCACGTACATCGGCCGCAGCTGCTGCCACGACAGTGCCTGGCGCAGGGTCTGGCTGGTACGGGCCTGGATGCGCTGCAGCTGTTCCTGCTGCTGGGCGTTGAGCTTGCGCTGTGCGGCGACCTGCTGGAACTGCTGCTGCTGCATCGCTTCGATCTGCGGCAGCATGGTGTCGATCATGCTCTGCGCACGCGAGGCCGACAGCAGGCGGTTGATGTCGCCATCGGTGGGGGCTGCGGCCAGCACCGGCGCGCTTGCTGCGGCCAGCACCAGCAGCAGGGTGGCGCGGCGCAACAGGGAGGGAACGAAGCGGATCATGCGGAGCGTCCTGCAGTACACGGGATGGCAAGCATACCCCCGGCACAGGCGAAGGCGGCGTGTTCGGTGCCTGATCGGCGGCATACGGGGCGCGATGACAGCCACGGCAACGCGGCTGCCGCTACAATGCGCGGATGGGCAGTGGACCGGTCATCATCAGCGCGCAGCTTGAAATCCCCGACGGCGAGATCGTCGAGCGTTTCGTGCGTGCCAGTGGTGCCGGCGGCCAGAACGTCAACAAGGTCTCCACCGCGGTGGAACTGCGTTTCGACGTGGCCGGCTCGCCCTCGTTGCCCGAGCCGCTGCGCGAGCGCCTGTTGGCGCGGCGCGACCGGCGCATGACCGGCGAAGGCGTGCTGGTCATCGACGCGCAACGTTTCCGCACCCAGGATCGCAATCGCGAGGATGCGCGCGAGCGGCTGGCGGCCTTCATCCAGGCCGGGCTGAGCGTGCCCAAACCACGCAAGGCCACCAAGCCGACCTTCGGGTCGAAACTGCGTCGTCTGGACGCCAAACGCGGGCGCGCGCAGATCAAGCGCGGGCGCTCATCACGTGACTGGGAGTGATTGCTTGAACAACCCGACGCCGTTGCTGCCGGCCATTCCGCCGAACATGCCGCAGGTCAAGCCCAACCGTTTCCTGCGCTGGCTGGCGCGCTGCACGCTGCGCATGGGCGGCTGGAAAGTGACCGGTACGCTGCCGAACGTTCCCAGGCTGGTCTTCATCATCGCTCCGCATTCGTCCAACTGGGACGGGTTGTGGGGCATGGCCGCCAAGATCGCACTGGGCATGAAAGTGAAGGTGCTGGGCAAGGCCTCGCTGTTCTGGTGGCCGCTGGGCCCGCTGCTGCACAGGCTGGGCGTGATCCCGCTGGATCGCAGCTCGCCGCAGGGCACTGTCGGCCAGGCCGTGGACCTGCTGCGCAACAACGAGAAGATGTGGTTCGCCATCACCCCCGAGGGCACCCGCAAGGCCGTGAAGGACTGGAAGGCCGGCTTCCTGAAGATTGCGCGGATGGCCGACGTGCCGATCCTGGCCGCGTATTTCCACTACCCGGAAAAGACCATCGGCATCGGCCCGCTGTTCACGCCGACCGGCGATGATGCCGCAGACATGGCGACCATCCGCGCGTTCTACCGGCCCTGGATCGGCAAGACCCGCGGCACGGTCTGAGCCAGCCGCCGCCGGCAGCGTAGACGCCACGTCCGGCACATGCCGGGCGCCCGTGACAGGAGTAGGGTGGACGGCTGCCATCCCGTACCGTCTGCCCAAGGAGCGTTTTACATGTCGCGTACCGTAGTCCTGGCCGCCGCCATCAGCCTGGCGCTGGCGGCCTGTTCCGGCAAGGAGTCCACCCCCGTGTCCGAAGCCCAGAATGCACCGGCCCAGCAGCCGGCCGAAGCCTCCACCAATCCCCTGCTGACTGCCAGCAGCCTGCCGTTCCAGGCACCGCCGTTCGACAAGATCAAGGACAGCGATTACCTGCCGGCCTTCGAAGAAGGCATGCGCCAGCATCTGGCCGACGTGCGCAAGATCGCCGACAGCGCCGAGCCGGCCACCTTCGACAACACCATCGTGGCGATGGAGCGCAGCGGCGAGACCCTGACCCGCGTGTCGCGCATCTTCTTCGGCCTGGTCCAGGCCGACACCAACGATGCCCGCCAGAAGATCCAGGAAGAAGTGGCGCCGAAGCTGGCCGCGCACCAGGACGAGATCAACCTCGATCCGAAGCTGTTCGCGCGCGTGAAGTCGCTGTATGACCAGCGCGAGACGCTGGGCCTGGATCCGGTGCAGAAGCGCCTGGTCGAGCATTACTACGACGGCCTGGTGCGCGCCGGCGCGCAGCTGTCCGACGCCGACAAGGCGAGCCTGCGCAAGCTCAACGTGGAAGAAACCACGCTGTCCACCCAGTTCCACACCCGCCTGGTGGCTGCAACCGCCGCTGCTGCGGTCGTGGTGGACGACAAGGCCAAGCTGGCCGGCCTGGACGAGGGCGCGGTCAACAATGCCGCCGCCGCCGCCAAGGACCGCAAGCTGGAGGGCAAGTACCTGCTGCCGCTGCAGAACACCACCCAGCAGCCGGTACTCGGTTCGCTGACCGACCGCGACCAGCGCGCCGCCGTGCTGAAGGCTTCGGAAACCCGTGCCGAGCGTGGCGATGCCAACGACACCCGGCAGACCGTGCAGCGCCTGGCCCAGCTGCGTGCGCAGAAGGCCAAGCTGCTCGGCTTCGACACCTTCGCCGACTACCAGCTGGGCGACCAGATGGCCAAGACCCCGGCGGCCGCACTGAAGCTGCTGACCGACACCGTGCCTGCCGCCACCGCCAAGGCGCGTGCCGAAGCCGGTGAGATCCAGAAGGTGATCGACGCCCAGAAGGGTGGTTTCCAGGTGGCCGCCTCGGATTGGGATTTCTACGCCGAGCAGGTGCGCAAGGCCAAGTACGATCTGGACGAGTCGCAGATCAAGCCGTACTTCGAGCTGGACAACGTGCTGCAGAACGGCGTCTTCTACGCCGCCACCCAGCTGTACGGCATCACCTTCAAGCCGCGCACCGACATTCCGACCTACAACCCGGACATGAAGGTGTACGAAGTGTTCGACAAGGACGGCACCTCGCTGGCCCTGTTCTACACCGACTACTTCAAGCGTGACAGCAAGTCCGGTGGCGCCTGGATGGACGTGTTCGTCGAACAGGACGGCCTGACTGGTGCCAAGCCGGTGGTCTACAACGTCTGCAACTTCACCAAGCCGGCCGCCGGCCAGCCTGCGCTGATCAGCTTCGACGACGTCACGACGATGTTCCATGAGTTCGGCCATGCACTGCATGGCATGTTCTCGAACGTGAAGTACCCGTCGATCGCCGGTACCGCCACCTCGCGCGATTTCGTCGAGTTCCCGTCGCAGTTCAACGAACACTGGGCGCTGGACCCGAAGGTGTTCGCCAACTACGCCAAGCACTACAAGACCGGCGAAGCGATGCCGCAGGAACTGGTCGACAAGATCCTCAAGGCGCGCAGCTTCAACCAGGGCTATGCGACCACCGAGTACCTGTCGGCGGCACTGCTCGACCTGGCCTGGCACACGCAGAAGGCCGATGCCCCGCTGCAGGATGTGGGCGCCTTCGAAGCCAGCGCGCTGAAGAAGTTCAAGGTCGACCTGCCGCAGGTGCCGCCGCGTTACCGCACCACCTACTTCGACCACATCTGGGGTGGCGGTTACTCGGCCGGCTACTACGCCTACTTCTGGGCGGAAGTGCTGGACCATGACGCCTACCAGTGGTTCACCGAACATGGTGGCCTGACCGCCGCCAACGGCCAGGAATTCCGCGACAAGATCCTCTCGCGCGGCAACAGCGTGGAGCTGTCGACCCTGTACCGCGATTTCCGCGGCAAGGACCCGTCGGTGGAGCCGCTGCTGAAGTTCCGCGGCCTGAAGTAAGCGCGGCCTGAAGTACGGAAGAAAAAACGGCGGGGGCAACCCCGCCGTTTTTCGTTGTGTCGCTCATCCGCGCATGGCGTGGATCCATGTGTCGACCAAGGTCGACACCCGTCCAGAGCAGGCCATGCCATTCCGATAGGTCGCGGAAACGTGTCGAAGGCGGGGTGGGTCCGGTTGCGGGGGCGTGAGCCGCATGGATGCGGCGACCGAGCTTACATGGACGTACTTGCAGCGTCCCCCGCAACCTTACATGGACGTACTTGCAGCGTCCCCCGCAACCGGACCCACCCCGCCATCCCCCAGGAAACCGGCTTTGGCTGTCGCTGTTGCTGTTGAGGTTGCCGGCCAGCGGCCGGCACTACCGGGTGCCGGGCACAGCCCGGCCATCACGTCCCTACATGCACCCGGTTCGCCTGCTCGGCCAGCCCCAGATGATCCAGCGCGATATCCAGCGCCAGTACATAGCTCTGCGCGCCGTACCCGGCGGCGATGCCCAGGCGCTGGCCAACACCGGCCGGCAGGCACGGCTCGGCCACGGCGCCATCGTCATGCACTTCCACGTACGCGTTGTGCAGGTAGGGCAGCAGCCGCTGCAGGCGCAGGCTGTCGGCACATGCGCCCGGATCCAGCAGCGTCACCTCGCCACGGCTGTGGTCGGCCACGCGCAGCGCGTCCAGCAGTTCCTGCTCCGAACCGCAGGCGCGGATCGCCACGCTGGTGCCCGCGTCGATCGCACGGTGCACCAGTGATTTCAGTACCGGCGCCGGCAGCGGCGCGGCGGTGCGGATCAACGCGCCCGCCGCTTCCGGGCCACGGATGATGAAGATCGACATGGCTCAGCCCTCCCGTGCCAGGCGACGGCTGACGATGGCCAATGACAGCGGATAACCCGCCTGCTGGCTGCGCTGGTCGACCACCACGGCGGCCGGGCCGTGCTGCAGGCGCAGGCGCGCTTCCAGGCCGGGCTGGTGCGGCGACTGCAGTTCGATGTACTCCGCCGGCAGACCGTCCAGCGCCGCCTGCAGCGCACCGCCCTCGGCACACCATTGCGCCTCGTCGGCGACGCCGACATCAAGCAGCACCCAGTCTGCGGTGCGCGCCTGCGGCTGGCACAGACACTGGCGCACATCGGCCAGGCTGGCGCAATCGGTGCACAGCACCGGATGGCCGGACAACTCGGCCGGCAGCAGCGGACGCGGCACCGACGGCGACGCATGCCGGATCACCAGGAGGGTCATACAACACCTTGCGCAAAGCGCCCTGCGGCGCGGTAGGCACACGATGCGCGTGGGGGCCGTAAAGGTGCGATGCCCAGTGCCCGGCCCGGGCGTAAAACCTGCGTAACCCTGCATTGGTAGCGCCGGGCCACGCCCGGCGACACGTCGAAGCGGCCGCGCTGTGCGCTCGCCGGGCACGGCCCGGCGCTACCGGGAACCTCTTCGGGCTAGATGTGGTCTGATGCCGATACCACCCACCGGAGCCTGACATGGATGCTGTAGCCCGTCCGCCGTTCCCAGAGCGCGCGCTCACCTGGCTGAAGAAGGAGGCACTGCCGCTGCTTGTGATGCTGGGCCTGCTCGCTGCCGCCCGCGACACCCTCGCCAACCACTACGTCGTGCCCAGCGGTTCGATGCAGCCGACGCTGCAACCGGGTGACCGGGTGGTGGTGGACATGCGCGCCTACGGCCTGCGCCTGCCGTTCACCAGCCAGGAGCTGCTGGCTACCGGCACGCCACAGCGGGGTGAGGTGGCGGTGTTCGATTCGCCGGCCGATGGCACCCGCCTGATCAAGCGCGTCGCCGCCGTGGCCGGCGACCACGTGCAGCTGCGCGGTGGCCACCTGAGCATCAACGGCCAGCCGCTGCAGATCGCCGACCTGGCCGACACCGAAGCTTTCGGAGAGCGCCGCGCCAGCCTCGATCTGGACAGCGGCGGTGGCCCGGACATCGCGGATCTGCAGGTGCCCGCCGGCAAGGTGCTGGTGCTGGGCGACCATCGTGGCAACAGCTTCGACGGTCGCTTCTTCGGCTTTGTCGATGCAGACAAGATCTATGGCCGCGCAGTGGCGGTGTACTACCGCCGAGGCGACGGCTTTGAGTGGCAGCGGCTGTAAGCTTATCGATATGCTAGAAGTATCAATCATGATCTATCAGGTTATGGATCGACTGGATGGACGGGCCTAGTCTGGGACCCGTCCCCTCCAATCCGGCCGCCCCCACGGCCCACCGCTCCCATGACTGGCGATACCCCGGCGGCCCTCGCCGACCGTCCCCGTACTGACCACGCTGCCGTCGACACCCGCATCCAGCAGGGAACGCCGGCCTTCCGCCGCACCGCTTTGGCGCTGTTCCTGGCTGGCTTTTCGACCTTTGGCCTGCTGTACACAGTGCAGCCACTGCTGCCCGAATTCAGTCGCCACTTCGGCGTGTCCGCTGCCGGCAGCGCGATGTCGCTGTCGCTGACCACCGGCACCCTGGCCGTGGCCATGCTGCTGGCGGGCCTGCTGTCTGACGCAGTTGGCCGGCGCCCGCTGATGATCGTTGCGTTGCTGGCCTCGGCCACGCTGTCGCTGTGCACCGCGCTGGTCGACGACTGGGCCACGATGCTGGTGCTGCGCACCCTGCTGGGGCTGGGGTTGAGCGGCGTGCCGGCGGTGGCGATGACCTACCTGGTGGAGGAAATGGATAGCCGCGCGCTGGGCCTGGCGATGGGCCTGTACATCGGCGGCAACGCCATCGGTGGCATGAGCGGGCGCCTGCTGGCCGGCATCATCGCCGACCACTGGGGCTGGCGCTGGGGCATTGGCGTGGTCTCGATCATCGCCATCGCCAGCACCGTGCTGCTGTGGCTGCAGCTGCCGCAGTCGCGCCACTTCCAGGCCAGTCGCAGCGGCCTGCGCCAGCTGCCCGCGCGCTGGCGCACGCTGTTCGCCGATCCCGGCCTGCCATGGCTGTTCGCCACCTCGTTCGTGCTGATGGGTGTGTTCGTCACCCTCTACAACTACCTCGGCTACCACCTGTTGGCGCCGCCGTACCACCTCAGCCAGACCGTGGTCGGGTTGATCTTCAGCGTGTACCTCGTCGGTACCTTCAGTTCGGCGTGGATGGGCCAGCAGGCCACGCGCCATGGGCGCGGTCGCATCCTGTCGATCTCCTTCGGCCTGATCGCCGCCGGCATCGTGCTGCTGGCGATGCCGTGGCTACCGGCGATGGCAGTGGGCATCGCGTTGGTGACCTTCGGTTTCTTCGGTGGCCATTCGGTGGCCAGCAGCTGGGTCGGCAGTCGTGCTGGTTCGATGCGTGCGGAAGCGTCGGCGCTGTACCTGTTTGCCTACTACCTGGGCTCGAGCGTGCTGGGCGGCGTGGGGGGGCTGGCCTATGCCGCATGGGACTGGCTGGGCGTGTGCGCGTTCGCCGCGCTGCTGACCCTGATCGGAGGTGGCATCGTGTGGGCGCTGCAGCAGCGCGCGCCGCAGCCGGTGACCGCCTGACGCCCGCCGGGCATGGCCCGGCGCTACCTGGGTGGGCCAGCGGTAGCGCCGGGCCGTGCCCGGCGAGCGCGCAGCGCGGCCGATCACCTCTCCGCAAACGCCTCGCGCAGCAGCCCGGCGAAATTGCGGATCAACGGTGTCACCCCCTCGTGGCGCCACGCCAACTGCACTTCCGAATGCGCGCCGGCATCGGCCAGCGGCACGAATCGCGCACCTTCCACCCGGATGTGGTCGCACGACGAAGGCAGGATCGCCGCACCCAGTCCCGCAGCGGCCAGGCTGATCAGCGTTGAAGCCTCACCGGCTTCCTGCACGATGCGCGGGGTGAAACCCGCTGCCGCGCACAGCGCGATCATGTGGTCATGGATGCCCGCCCCGGCGCTGCGGCGGAACGCCACGAACGGTTCCTGCGCCAGATCACGCAACGCCAGCGTCCCGCCTCTCGACAGTCGACGCAGGGCAGGGTGGTCGGCGTGCACGATCAACGCCAGTGGATCGACGAACAAACTGTGCGCCACCAGCTCGGCCGGCAGCGTGCGCTTGCGGATGATGCCCACATCCAGGCTGCCATCGAGCAGCGCATCGATCTGCTGCAGGGTGTTCATCTCGCTCAACTGCAGCCGCACCTGCGGATACTGCTGGCGGTACTGCAGGATCGAACGCGGAATCTGCGGTGACAACGGCGTGGCCCGGGTCAGGCCGATACGCAGCTCACCCTGCTCGCCACGCTGCGCGCGCTGCACTTCATCCACCGCCGATTCCACCTGCTGCACGACGCTGCGCGCACGTTCCTGCAGCAGTTCCCCCGCAGCGGTCAGCTGCACGCGCCGATGGCTGCGCACGAACAGGCGCGCACCGATCAGTTCCTCCAGCTGCCGGATCTGCTGGCTGAGCGGCGGCTGCGACATCCCCAACCGCTCGGCCGCCTGGCCGAAGTGCAGGGTATCGGCAACGGCGAGGAAGTAACGCAGATGGCGGAGTTCGATGGACATGGATGCAGTCTATCCAGCCCGACGCCCGGAATCGTCATCCACACATGGCGTGGGTCAACCGTGTCGACCAAGGTCGACACCTACCAACAGCGCCACGAATGTGTCGAAGGCGGGGTGGGTCCGGTTGCGGGGGCGTGAGCCGCATGGATGCGGCGACCGAGCTTACAGGGACGTACTTGCAGCGTACCCCGCAGCCGGACCCACCTCGCCAACCCACGGATAGCCGGCTTTTGCGGTTGCTTCGGCTTCGGCAGGTGCAGGGCGCAGCCCTGCCGACACCCCCTTACCGCTCCGAATGCCCGCTCTGGTCGTAATCGCGCGGGCTGAACAACTCTGGCTGGATCAGCTCGACGAACGCCCGCGCCTGCGCCGACAGCGCCTTGCCGCGCCGCACGATCACCCCGTAACTGCGCTCCGGGAACCAGCGCTTCATCGACCGTGCGGCCAACCGCTCGCGGTCGGCATCGTTCAGGCACAGCGCCGGCACGATGGAAATACCCATGCCCATCGCCACGTACTGCTTGATCACCTCCCAGCCGCCCACTTCCAGCGCAACGGTGTAGGCGATGCGGTGACGCTGGAACACCTGGTCCACCAGCCGGTAGGTGATCTGCCGTTTCGGCGGCAGCACCAGCGGGTATCGGGCGATGTCGGCCAGTTCCAGCTCGCCACCGCTGGCCAGCGGATGGTCATGCGGGGCGATCAGCACCTGTTCGAAACGGTAGGCCGGCGCATAGCTGAGGTCGGCCGGTACATCGGTCATCGAGCCGATCGCCAGGTCGGCGGCATCCTCGCGCAGCAGGTCGGTGCCGTCGGCGCTGATGGCGTTGTGCAGGGTCAGGCGTACGTCGGGGTAATGCTGGCGGAAGCGTTCGACGATCTTCGGCAGCAGGTACAGGATGGTGGAACTGTTGGCAGCGATGTTCAGCTCGCCCGCGTCCAGCCCGCGCACCTTGTCGCGGAAGCGCGCTTCCAGACCGTCCAGGCTCTCCACCAGCGGCTGGGCCATCTCATAGAGCAGCTGGCCCTCGCGGCTGGGCACCAGGCGTCGGCCGCTGCGCTCGAACAGCGGCACCCCCAGCTCACGCTCCAGCGCCTGCAACTGCAGGCTGATGGCCGGTTGACTGACGAAAAGTGCCTCAGCCGCCCGTGAGACCGAGCCCAGGCGCACCGTCTGGCAGAACGCGCGCAGTGGCTTCAGCCGATCGGATTTGTAGGAAAAACGAGGACTTGGCGGGATGCGCGTGGTCATGGCGTTACAAGTATTAGCACAACTTATGTAGAGCATTGCAAAAACTGTTTTGCCAAATACAGGGCTGCGGCCGCACGGTGGAGTCGTTCCCCCACGCTGGAGTTCTGCCATGTCCGCCGTCGCTTCCGCTGTTCCCTCCACCGCCGCCAAGGCCACGCCGGGCATCGCCCTGGCGACCCAGGTGGCGGGCCAGGCCACCGTGCTGCCGGCGCCGTTGCTGGCCCTGCTGGTGTCCCTGCACCGGGCAGTGGAACCCGGCCGGCAGGCGCGGCTGCAGGCCCGCCGCGAGCGCCAGGCGTTCTTCGACCAGGGCGGCCTGCCGGACTTCCGCCAGGACACCACCGCGATCCGCAGCGGTGACTGGACGGTGGCGCCGCTGCCGGCCGCGCTGCAGGACCGTCGCGTCGAGATCACCGGCCCGACCGACCCGAAGATGGTCATCAACGCGCTGAACTCCGGCGCCAAGGTGTTCATGGCCGACTTCGAGGATTCGACCTCGCCGACCTGGCGCAACCTGCTGGCCGGTCAGCAGTCGCTGGCGGCGGCGGTGCGCGGCGACCTCGAGTACACCGCGCCGGCATCCAACGGGAAGGCCGGCAAGCACTACACCCTGCGCCCGTACGACGAACAGGCGGTGCTGATCGTGCGCCCGCGTGGCTGGCACCTGGACGAGAAGCACGTGCGCATCGATGGCCAGTTCATCGCCGGCGGCCTGTTCGACGCGGCGGTGTTCGCCTTTCACAATGCCCGCACCCTGCAGGCGAGGGACCGTGGTCCGTACTTCTACCTGCCCAAGCTGCAGAGCATGGAAGAGGCGGCGCTGTGGGAAACCGCGCTGTCGCACATCGAAGGCATGCTCGGCCTGCCGCACGGGCAGATCAAGGTGACCGTGCTGATCGAAACGCTGCCGGCAGTGTTCGAGATGGATGAGATCCTGCACGCCCTGCGCGATCGCATCGTCGGCCTCAACTGCGGCCGCTGGGATTACATCTTCTCGTACCTGAAGACCTTCCGCCGCCACGCTGACCGCGTGCTGCCCGAGCGTGGCCAGGTGACCATGACCCAGCCGTTCCTGAAGGCGTATTCGGAACTGCTGATCCAGACCTGCCATCGCCGCGGCGCACATGCGATGGGCGGCATGGCCGCGCAGATTCCGATCAACAACGATGCCGCCGCCAACGAGCAGGCGATGGCGCGGGTGCGTGCCGACAAGCTGCGCGAAGTGAGTGCTGGCCACGATGGCACGTGGGTCGCCCATCCGGCGCTGATTCCGGTGGCGATGGCGATCTTCGACGAGCACATGCCCACGCCCAACCAGCATCACGTGCTGCGCCAGGATGTGCGCGTGGGTCGCGATGAACTGATCGCGCGGCCGCCGGGCACGATCACCCGCGCTGGCTTCGAAGGCAATGTCGAAGTCTGCGTGCGCTACCTGGCCGCATGGCTGGATGGCAACGGCTGCGTGCCGATCCACCACCTGATGGAGGATGCGGCCACCGCCGAGATCAGCCGCAGCCAGCTGTGGCAGTGGCTGCATACCCCGGGCCAGCAGCTGGACGACGGCACTGCCATCGATCTGGCGCTGCTCGATACCACCCTGGCGCAGCTGCCGGCGCGCCTCGGCGATACCTCGGCGCTGCCCGGTGGCGGCCGCATCGAAGAAGCCATCACCCTGCTGGTCGAGTTGAGCCGCAGCAACGAACTGACCGACTTCCTGACCCTGCCGGCGTACGCGCGCATCGACTGACCGCTGCATGCCGGTTTTCCCGCCGCTTCCTTCCCCGCTGCATCCGCACGAACCGAACTGGAGATAGACATGAGCACGCTGCCCACTGCCGAACAGATCCAGCACGACTGGGACACCAATCCGCGCTGGGAAGGCATCCAGCGCAACTACAGCGCCGCCGACGTGGTGCGCCTGCGTGGCACCGTCCATATCGAGCATTCGCTGGCCCGGCTGGGTGCGGAAAAGCTGTGGAAGTCGCTGCATGAGCGCGACTTCGTCAACGCGCTCGGCGCGCTGACCGGCAACCAGGCCATGCAGCAGGTGAAGGCCGGGCTGAAGGCGATCTACCTGTCCGGCTGGCAGGTGGCGGCCGACGCCAACCTGGCCGGGCAGATGTACCCGGACCAGTCGTTGTACCCGGCCGATTCGGTACCGGCGGTGGTCAAGCGCATCAACAACACGCTGCTGCGTGCCGACCAGCTGCACCATGCCGAAGGCAAGGATGACATCGACTTCCTGCAGCCGATCGTGGCCGACGCCGAAGCCGGTTTCGGCGGCGTGCTCAACGCTTTCGAGCTGATGAAGGCGATGATCGAAGCCGGTGCTGCCGGCGTGCATTTCGAAGACCAGCTGGCCTCGGTGAAGAAGTGCGGGCACATGGGTGGCAAGGTGCTGGTGCCGACCCGCGAGGCGATCGAGAAGCTCAACGCCGCGCGCTTGGCCGCCGACGTGCTGGGCGTGCCGACCCTGCTGGTGGCGCGTACCGACGCCGAGGCGGCGGATCTGCTGACCAGCGACATCGATGGCAACGACAAGCCGTTCGCCACCGGCGAGCGCACCGTGGAGGGCTTCTACAAGACCCGCAACGGCCTGGAACAGGCCATCAGCCGCGGCCTGGCCTACGCACCGTATGCCGACCTGGTGTGGTGCGAGACCGGCAAGCCGGACCTGGAATTCGCGCGTAAGTTTGCCGAGGCGATCCATGCGAAGTTCCCCGGCAAGCTGCTGGCCTACAACTGCTCGCCCAGCTTCAACTGGAAGAAGAACCTGGACGACGCCACCATTGCCAGGTTCCAGAAGGAACTGGGCAGCTACGGCTACAAGTTCCAGTTCATCACCCTGGCCGGTTTCCACGCGCTGAACTACGGCATGTTCAATCTGGCCCACGGCTATGCGCGCCGGCAGATGAGCGCGTTCGTGGAGCTGCAGGAAGCCGAGTTCGAAGCGGCCGAGCGCGGCTTCACCGCGGTCAAGCACCAGCGCGAGGTCGGCACCGGCTACTTCGATGCGGTGACCCAGGCGATCCAGCAGGGGCAGTCCTCGACCACCGCGCTGACCGGTTCGACCGAGGAAGAGCAGTTCCATGGCGAGCGCAGCGAACGGGCTGCGTGATGCGGTCGTGCCGGCCGCTGGCCGGCGACCCTTTGTGTTCCCGCAGTCCTTGATGCTGTCGGCCAGCGGCCGGCACGACCAGGGCTCGGGCTGATCAGGGTGGCCAGGGAAGGGCCAGACGACGCCGGCAGATCGGGGGATCTGCCGGCGTTGTTGTATCTGCGGCGGCTGCGACAATCGGCGTCGCGGTCACCGCAAGCTATTGATATGGTTTGCTTTCTCCCCGCGCTCAGCGGGTATGAACACGCAACTCTGCGGCATGCAGCGCGGGGCACCGCGTCTTCACAAAACTGAGAAGCGGCGCACAGTTTGATTCACTGATATGCTCCGCGGCTCACCAGGGGACGCTGGCGGCGGGTGCAGGGAATGACCGGCAGGGGTGCGGCCGAGAACATCGACACGACAACCGGTATCGCCAAGGTGGCGATGGCCGAGATCGTGCATGCGCTGCTTTCCGACGAAGAGGTCGCCCTGTTTGCCCGGTTCGCCCAGCCCTGCCGGCTGCAGGCGGGTCAGTGGCTGTTCCACCGCGGCCATCGCGGCGAGTGCATGTACATCATCCTGGAAGGCCTGATCGAGCTGGATTTCGGCGAGGACCTGGTGCTCAAGACACTCGGCCGGCATGAGTTCTTCGGTGAGCTCGGCCTGTTGATGGGCGACCATCCGCGCAGCGCCAGCGCGCGGGTGATGGCCGACTGTCACGTGCTGGAGCTGGGACCGGCTGATTTCCATCGCTTGGTCGAGTCCGACCCGGGGCTGGTGGCCTACTTCCTGCGGCGCACGATCCTGCGTGTGCTGACCAACGAGCAGGCCCTGATCAGCCAGCTGCGGCGGCGCAATCATGATCTGGAAGCCGCGCTGGACAACCTGTACATCACCACCCACCAGCTGACCCACACGCGTGAGCTGGTGCGCACCGACGAACTGACCGGCCTGCACAACCGCCGCGGCCTGACCCTGTATCTGCAGGAATGCCGCACGCAGGAAGAGGGGCCGCCGCAGGCGCTGCTGCTGATCGATTGCGACCGCTTCAAGCAGATCAACGACCGTCACGGCCACCAGGCCGGCGACCGGGTGCTGCAGAGCATGGGCAACATCCTGCGCTCGATGGCCGGCGAACATGACCTGGCCTGCCGCCTGGGCGGCGACGAGTTCTGCCTGATCCTGCGCCGGGCCAATGTCGAGATCGTGCAGCACGCGGCTGAATTCATCCTCAGCGCGGTGCACGGCCTGCTCGAGCGCAGCCATGGCACCCCGCACGTCAGCCTGGCCAGCATCGGTGCAAGCCTGCTGGCCCCTGACGCGGACTGGAGCGAGTGGTACGCTCGCGCCGATCGTGCGCTGTACCAAGCCAAGCGCGCAGGCGGCAACTGCCTGCGGTGGACCGATGGTCCGGATGGACACTGAGCGGAGATCCTGGCGATGAATGGCGACAACGGAACGTCGGCCCCGCATAACGCCCAGCTGCGGGCGCTGCTGTTCACCGACCTGTGTGATTCGCTGCAACTGGTGGAGCGTATCGGCGATGTCGCCGCAGCCGAATTCTTCCAGCAGCATGACCGCCTGGTGCTGGGGCTGCAGCAGCACTGGAACGGCCAGCTGATCGACCGGTCCGATGGATTGTTCGTTCTGTTCGAGCGTCCCATCGATGGCATCGGTTTCGCCATTTCCTACCAGAACGCGGTCGACGCGATGGGCCACGAGCGCGGCATCGTGCTGCGCGCGCGCGCCGGCCTGCACGTGGGCGACGTGCTGTTGTGGGACAACAGTGCCGAGGCCGTTGCCCACGGCGCAAAGCCGGTGGAGGTCGAGGGTCTGGCCAAGCCGATGGCCGCGCGTTTGATGCAGCTGGCGTGGCCTGGGCAGGTGCTGCTGTCCTCAGCGGCCGAACAGATGGCGCGGCGGGCCGGCAGCGAGCTGCCCTGGACTGCGGACGAACTGCGTTGGAAGGACCATGGGCTCTGGCGGTTCAAGGGCATCGGCGAACGCCAGCAGGTGTTCGAAGTAGGCATCCGTGGCCGCGCGCCGCTGCGCCGACCGCGTTCGGGGGACAAGGCCTGGCGTGATCTGCCGCTGTGGCGTCGCCCCGCCGCGTTGTTCACCGAGGCGACACTGGCGGTGGTGCTGGCCGTGGTGATGTGGACGCTGCTGCGGCCGGCGCCGGCGATCGCGTTCGCCGAGCGCGACTGGGTGATCCTGGCGGCGGTCAGCAACAGCACGGCCTACCCGCAGCTGGATTCCAGCCTGGAACAGGCGCTCTACATCAGCCTGGGCCAGTCGCGCTTCGTCAACATCCTCAGTGAACTGAAGGTGCGTGACACCCTGCAGCTGATGCAGCGCCCGGCCAATGCACGGCTGGACCGCGCACTGGCGATCGAGGTTGCGCTGCGCGATGGCGCGCGTGCGGTGCTGATGCCCACCGTGCTTGAGCTCAACGGCAAGGTACGGGTGGGCGTGGAGGTCGTGGACCCACGCACTGGGCAGACGGTGTACACGCATTTCGCCGATGGCAATGGCCTGGATTCGATCCTGGCCTCCACCGACACCGTGGTGAAGGCGCTGCGCAGCGACCTGGGTGAGGCGCTGCACGATGTCAGCCGCGAGCAGAAACCCCTGCCCACGGTGGCTACTGCCAATCTCGATGCGTTGCATGCCTACGCCAAAGGCAGCGATGCGCTGGCGCAGGAGCGTTTCGATGAAGCGCTGCTGTTCTTCCAGCAGGCGACCCGCCTGGATCCCCAGTTCACCTTTGCCTACATCGGGCAGATGCGGCTGCAGTACGCCATGGGCAACGTGTCGGCGGCCGGCGAACTGTACCGCCAGGCGGTGTCGGGGCGCACGCGGTTGAGTGCGCGCGACCAGCTGTATCTGGACGCCTGGGGGGCAGACTTCAGCGGCGCTCCCCCGCAGCGCAGTGCGGAAAAGTGGCGGATGCTGACCCAGCTGTATCCAGATGATCCGGCCGGCTGGATGAATCACGCCATGGCCCTGTTTGCCTATGGCGACTATGACGGCGCGCTTGCTGACATGATGCCGCTGCTGGAACGCCATCAGACACACCGTGCGCTGGTGCTGTCCTTTGTTGGCCGCACCCAGCTTGCGCGTGGCGAGGTCAAGGCCGCCGTCGCTGCGTTCAAGGAAGCAGGCGCGCTGCCGAACTGGCACGGCGACATGCTGGAGGCGGTCGCGCTGCTGCTGGATGGTGAGGCACGGAAGGCGCACGAGCGCAGTGAAGCCATCACCTCGCGCGGGCTCGGCGCGCGGATGGAGTACAGCGGCCTGCTCGCCCTGCAGGGTCGGGCCAACGATGCGGCCGCTGAGATGACCCAGGCCGTAGCGCAGTGTGGCGAAGTGCCGGAGCTGTGCGACATCCTGGCCCTGCAGTCGCTGGCGTGGACTGCACAGGCCGGCGGCAGCGGGTCCCGGCTGCAGTACGCACGGTTGCTGGACCGCACCCTGGCGGCGGTCGATGAGGGTGTCGGCGCTGCGCCGCGTCATCGCGCTTTCATTGCGCTGTCGGTGGCCTACCACCTGCAGCGCGCCGGGCTGGACGCCGAGCTGCGCTCGCGCCGACCGGCACTGCAGGCGTTGGTTGAACGCAGTACCGACCCGCGGCTGCAGGAATTGTGGTTGCTGCTTCGCGCGCGCGGCGAGCTGGATGCCGGGAATGCGGAGGCCGCTTCGGCACTGCTGAAGCCACTGGCCAACGGCACGCTGTACCAGTCGCATGTGCTGCAGCTGGATATCGATCGCGCCCTCGGCCGCGATCAGGCGGTGCAGCGCCGGGAACGCTGGTTGCGCCAGCGCACCGGCCTGGCCTTCGCCGAAGACGCCGGTGCTCTGGTCCTGCTGCCATTGAATGTGGCCGATGCGCGCCGGCTGGCCGATGCGGCCAGCGCGCAGCAGGCAGGAATACCCTGAGGGCGGATCAGTCCTGCAGCCCCTTCAGGCCGCTTTCGAACATGAAGGGCACCTTGAACGGTCCGGTCACGGCCAAGCGCTCGCTCAACAGCGTCGCCGCCCGGGCAAACTCTTCCTTGCCGCCCAGCGAGTCCAGCGGCGTGTTGCACGCACCCACGCTGTCAGCATCTGCGCCCAGCGCAATCAGTGCCTTGGCCGGGTCGGCAGCGAAGGCGCTGCGGAAGGCATCGTCGCTGGACAGCTGCTTGAGCAGGGTCTGGACCACTTCGGGGGAGAGAGGAGAACGGGACATGGTTCACTACCGGCAGGGAGGGGAAAAAAACAGTATCGGCTGCGCGCAGGGGGAATTGATGGTGAGTATCCGGCACCACGCTATGATCGCCGGCCTACCATGCTCCCGGATGCGCATCGAATGAACTTCCGTCGCTGCAGGACGATGATCGTCGAACCGCTGGAGCGGGCGCATTTCGACCTGGATGCGCTGCTTGCCGGCGGCAGTGGCGTGGGCTTCGAACGATCCCTGCAGGTGCGGGCAGCGCATCTGCCGACGCCGCGCACGGTTGATGCGGTCAGCTGCCTGTGGCTGCTCCAGTGCAGCGCGGAGCAGTGGCAGCCGCTACCGGCAGAGCCGAAGGCACGGCAACGCGTGCTGGCGCTGCTGGAGCAGGGGCTGCTGGTAAGCGACGATCCGGTGCATGCCGAGGCAGCAGCAGTCGAACAGCAGGTACGTGACAGCCAGTGGTGGCCGCTGTCGGCGTTGCACTACCAGCACTCGCGCTGGGACGGTGTGGACAGTGTCGGCGACATGGAACGCAGCCAGTTGTTGACCGCGCAGGACCTGGTGCGCAGCTTCGGCCCGCCGCCCGCCGAAGCACCGGTCCGCCGGCCCGGCGCACGGTCCTTGCCACGCTGTGACGAGGACCCGATGCAGGCGCAGCTGCAGGCACGTGCAACTTGCCGCAATTTCGACGCTGCACGCGCCGTGCCGTTGCCGATGCTGGCCCGGCTGCTGCAGCAGGTGCTGATGGCACAGGCGCAGGTGGAAACCGAACCCGGTGTGCGCTTCCTGAAGAAGAACATTCCGTCGGCCGGCAGTCTGCATCCAGTGGAAGCGTATGTGGTGGCGCGCAATGTGGAGGGATTGCCGTCGGGCCTCTACCACTACCATGCCACCGCACACGAACTGGGCCCCATGCCAGTGCAGCCCGGCGACCTGGACAGCTTCTGCCAGCGCCTGCTGGCCGGGCAGCATTGGTTCGCCAACGCACCGGTGCAGCTGATCCTGGCGTGCCGCTTCGAGCGCATGTTCTGGAAGTATCGCGGCCACGCCAAGGCCTACCGCGCGATCACCCTGGATGCCGGCCATGTATCGCAAGCGATCTACAGCGCGGCAACCGCGCAGGGGTTGGGCGCATTCGTCACCGCAGCGATCAACGAGGCCGAGGCCGAGCGGGCACTGGGCCTGCAGCCGATGGCCGAAGGCGTACTGGCGGTCTGTGGCTTTGGCTGGCGTGCAGCCGAGCGGGTGACGGCCGAACTTGATCCGCTTGGCCAGGTGTGGCCGGCCGCGCGTTGATCGACAACGCCCGGCCCACCCTCCATCACGCTGCTTCGAAATCCACCAGCACCGCGCCGTCGCCCACCTGGTCGCCGGCCTTGGCCCGATAGCCCTTCACCGTGCCATCGGCCGGTGCCTGCAGGGTGTGCTCCATCTTCATCGCTTCCAGCACCACCAGCGGCGTGCCGCGCTTGACCTGCGTGCCCGCCGCCACCAGCGTTGCGACGATCCGGCCGGGCATCGGTGCCAGCAGGCTGCCGGCATCGGCGCTGGCCTGCTCGGATTCGCCTACCGGGTCGTGCAGGGTGAAGCGGTGCTGGCCATCGCTGGCGAACAGGTACAGCTGATCGCCGTCGCGCTGCAGCTGCAGCCGCCAGCGACGCTCGTCCATCTGCACCGACAGGGTCTGGCCATCGGCATGGCCGACGACCTGTTTCGGCGCTGCGTCACCGCACTGCACGCGCCAGCCATCGGCAGTGGTCCACACCTTCAGCGTGTGTGCCCGCTCTCCCTGCTGCAGCGGCACCGAGCGCGCGGCAGGCACGCCCAGCCGCCAGCCATCCTGTGCCTGCCACGGTGAATGCGGGTCGCGTGCATCGGCGGCAGCGGCAGGTGTGCTTGCCACCGCGGCGATCGCTGCCAGTTCCCACAGCGCCTGCTCACCGTCACCGGTGACCGCCAGTGCGGCCTGCTCGCGCTCGATCAGCGCGGTATCCAGCTTGGCGTTGGCGAACGAATCGGTCTGCACCAGGCGCCGCAGGAAACCGGCATTGGTGGTCACGCCCACCACCTGGCAGTCGGCCAGGGCCTGGCGCATGCGCCGCAGCGCGGCGTCGCGGTCCACGTCCCAGACGATCAGCTTGGCGATCATCGGGTCGTAGTACGGGGTGATGCTGTCGCCTTCTTCCACACCGGTGTCCACCCGCACGTTGGCCGACGGGGTCGGCAGGCGCAGGCGGCGCAGGGTGCCGGTGGAGGGCAGGAAGCCGCGGTCGGCATCTTCGGCGTACAAGCGCGCTTCGAGGGCATGGCCGTGGATGGCCAGTTCGTCCTGGCGCTTGGGCAGCGGCTGGCCAGCAGCCACGCGCAGCTGCCACTCCACCAGGTCGGTGCCGGTGATGAACTCGGTGACCGGGTGTTCGACCTGCAGGCGGGTGTTCATTTCCATGAAGTAGAAATCGCCGTCCGGGCCGGCGATGAACTCCACCGTGCCGGCACCGACGTAGCCCACTGCGCGCGCGGCATCAACGGCGGCCTTGCCCATCGCGGCGCGGCGGTCGGCGCTCATGCCCGGGGCCGGCGCTTCTTCCAGCACCTTCTGGTGGCGTCGCTGTACCGAGCAGTCGCGCTCGAACAGATACACCGCCTCGCCATGGCCACCGCCGAATACCTGGATTTCGATATGGCGCGGACGCTCGACATACTTCTCGACCAGCACGTGGTCGTTGCCGAACGCCGAGGCCGCCTCGCGCTGGCAGCTGGCCAGCGCATCGACGAAGTCCTCGCTGCGCTCGACCTTGCGCATGCCCTTGCCGCCGCCGCCGGCGCTGGCCTTGATCAGCACCGGATAGCCGATGCCGTCGGCCTGGGCGCGCAGGAACTCCGGCGCCTGCTGGTCGCCGTGGTAGCCCGGCGTCAACGGCACGCCGGCCTTGGCCATCAGGGCCTTGGCTGCACTCTTGTCGCCCATCGCGCGGATCGCACTGGCCGGCGGACCGATGAAGGCGATGCCGGCCGCCACGCAGGCGTCGGCGAAGTCGGCGTTCTCGGACAGGAAGCCGTAGCCGGGATGGATGGCCTGCGCGCCGCTGCGGCGTGCGGCGTCGAGGATGGCATCGCTGCGCAGGTAGCTCTCGCGCGCGGCCGCCGGGCCGATGTGGATGGCTTCGTCGGCCAGCCGCACGTGGCGCGCATTGCGGTCGGCATCGGAATACACCGCGACGGTGGCGATGCCGAGGCGGCGGCAGGTGGCGATGACGCGGCAGGCGATCTCGCCGCGGTTGGCGATCAGGACTTTGCTGAACATGGCAACGTGCTTCATAGGAGCTTGCTCGGTCATGGCACAGGTCACATGCGGAACACGCCGAAGCGCGTCTGCTGCGGGGGAGCGTTGAGGCTGGCCGACAGGGCCAGGGCCAGTACCCGGCGGGTATCGACCGGATCGATCACGCCGTCGTCCCACAGGCGGGCACTGGCGTAGTAGGGGTGGCCCTGCTGCTCGAACTGGTCGCGGATCGGTGCCTTGAACGCATCCTCTTCCTCGCCCGGCCACTGCCCGCCCTTGGCTTCGATACCATCACGCTTGACCGTGGCCAGCACGCTGGCGGCCTGTTCGCCGCCCATCACGCCGATGCGTGCGTTGGGCCACATCCACAGGAAATTGGGCGAGTACGCACGGCCGCACATGCCGTAGTTTCCGGCACCGAACGAACCACCGATCACCACGGTGAACTTGGGTACCTTGGCGCAGGCCACCGCCATCACCAGCTTGGCCCCGTCCTTGGCGATGCCACCCTGTTCGTATTTGCGGCCGACCATGAAGCCGGTGATGTTCTGCAGGAACACCAGCGGGATGTTGCGCTGGGTGCACAGCTCGATGAAGTGCGCGCCCTTCAGCGCGGACTCGGAGAACAGGATGCCGTTGTTGGCGATGATGCCGACCGGATAGCCGTGCAGATGGGCGAAGCCGGTGACCAGCGTTGCGCCATAGCGCGGCTTGAACTCGTCAAAGCGCGAGCCGTCGACCAGTCGTGCGATCACTTCGCGCACGTCGTACGGCTTGCGCGTATCGGCCGGGATCACCCCGTACAGTTCGTGCGCCGGCAGCAGCGGTTCTTCCACCGGCTGCAGCGCCATCGCCGCTTCGGGCTTGCGCCAGTTGAGCTGGGCGATGATCGCGCGCACCCGTGCCAACGCCTGCAGGTCGTTGTCGGCCATGTGGTCGGCCACACCGGAAATGCGCGTGTGCACGTCGGCACCGCCCAGTTCTTCGGCCGTCACCACTTCACCGGTGGCCGCCTTCACCAGCGGCGGGCCGCCGAGGAAGATGGTGCCCTGCTCGCGCACGATCACCGTCTCGTCGCTCATCGCCGGCACGTAGGCACCGCCGGCGGTGCAGCTTCCCATCACGCAGGCGATCTGCGGGATGCCCTGCGCGGAGAGATTGGCCTGGTTGTAGAAGATGCGGCCGAAATGGTCGCGGTCCGGGAACACCTCGTCCTGCAGCGGCAGGAAGGCGCCACCGGAATCGACCAGGTAGATGCACGGCAGGTGGTTCTGCTCGGCGATCTCCTGCGCGCGCAGGTGTTTCTTCACTGTCACCGGGTAATAGGTGCCGCCCTTGACCGTGGCATCGTTGGCCACGATCACGCACTCCACGCCGCTCACCCGGCCAATGCCGGCGACCACGCCGGCGGCGGGCACGGCATCGTCGTACATGCCGTGCGCGGCCAGCGGTGCGATCTCCAGGAACGCGCTGCCCGGGTCGAGCAGCGCATCGATGCGGTCACGCACCAGCAGCTTGCCGCGTGCGGTGTGCTTGGCCCGCGCCGCCTCGCTTCCACCCAGGGCGGTGCGGGCGAGGGTGGCGTGCAGGTCGTCGACCACGGCCTGCATCGCCGCGCGGTTGCTTTCAAACGTTTCGCTGCCCGGTTGCAGCTGGCTGCCTAGGATGCTCATGGGGTGCCTTACAGGGTGCGCTGGAACAGTTCGCGGCCGATCAGCATGCGGCGGATCTCCGAGGTGCCGGCGCCGATTTCATACAGCTTGGCGTCGCGCCACAAGCGGCCGGTCGGGTATTCATTGATGTAGCCGTTGCCGCCGAGGATCTGGATCGCCTGGCCGGTCAGCCAGGTGGCCTTCTCGGCGGCGTACAGGATCGCGCCGGCTGCATCCTGGCGGGTGGTACGGCCCTGGTCGCAGGCGCGCGCCACGGCATACACGTAGGCGCGGCAGGCCCCCAGGCCCACGTACATGTCGGCGATCTTGGCCTGGATCAGCTGGAAGCTGCCGATCGGCTCACCGAACTGGTGGCGTTCGTGCACGTACGGCATCACCACGTCCATGGCTGCAGCCATCAGGCCCAGGGGGCCGCCGGACAGCACCACGCGCTCGTAGTCCAGGCCGGACATCAGCACGCGCACGCCGCCGCCGACCGCGCCCAGCACGTTCTCTTCGGGAATCTCGCAGTCCTGGAACACCAGTTCGCAGGTGGGCGAGGAGCGCATGCCCAGCTTGTCCAGCTTCTGCGCGGTGGAGAAACCCTTCATGCCCTTCTCGACCAGGAACGCGGTGATGCCCTTGGCGCCGGCTTCGACATCGGTCTTGGCGTACACCACCAGCACGTCGGCGTCGGGGCCGTTGGTGATCCACATCTTGTTGCCGTTGAGCACGTAGCGGTCGCCGCGCTTGTCCGCGCGCAGCTTCATCGACACCACGTCCGACCCCGCACCCGGTTCGCTCATCGCCAGCGCGCCGACCTTGGCGCCGCTGCACAGGTCCGGCAGGAAGCGCTGCTTCTGCGCTTCGGTGCCGTTCTTGCGCAGCTGGTTCACGCACAGGTTCGAGTGCGCGCCGTAGGACAGGGCGATGCCGCCGGAGGCGCGGGAGATTTCTTCCATCGCCACCACGTGGGCCAGGTAGCCCATGCCGGTGCCGCCGTATTCTTCTTCCACGGTCAGGCCCAGCAGGCCCTGTTCGCCCAACTTGGGCCATAGTGCCAACGGGAACTGGTTGGTCGCATCGGCCTCGGCCGCGAGCGGCGCGATCTCGGCAGCGGCAAAATGGGCCACGCTCTGGCGCAGCAGGTCGATATCTTCGCCGAGGTCGAAGTTCAGGGATGGCACGTGCATTGCGATGGCTCCACGAGGGAAGGTGGGGAATGGACGCACCCCGGAAGGGGAAGCGGGCGGCTGTTCACAGCAGCAGCCCGCGCGGGCGATTGGACCCCAGCGTAGCGGGGTTCGGGTAAGAAGTGAATACAAATTCAAAAATTGAAACCAGACTCAGAACATGGCCTACAAACGCTCAGCATTGATGGAAGAACGCCTGGCCGGGGCCCGTGAACGGATCCTGCTGGCCACCCGCGAACTGGTCGCCACCGGCGGCTGGCGCAACGCGCCGGTAACCGCCGTGGCCACCCAGGCCGGGGTCTCCACCGGGCTGATCTACCGCCACTTCCCGTCCAAGGCCGAGCTGTTCGTGGAGGTGCTCAACGCTGCCGTGGCCCACGAGGTGGCGATCATGGAACGCATCGCCAGTGCGCCGCAGCCGGCCAGCGTGCGCCTGCGCCAGGCCATCACCGCCTTCGTCCGCCGTGCCCTGGCCGGCCCGGGCCTGGCCCATGCCTTCATCGTCGAACCGGTGGACCCGGACGTGGAAGCCGAGCGCATGCGCGGCCGCCGTGCCTTCGGTGACGTGTTCCTGCGCCTGGTGGAAGAGGGCGTGGCGGCCGGTGAACTGCCGGCACAGGACGCGCACGCTGCCGCCGCCTGCTTGGTGGGTGCCTTCACCGAAGCGATGGTGGGCCCGACCGCACCCAGCCGCGAAGCGCACCGCGACGAGGACGCGCTGGTCGAGGCCATCTGCAGTTTCTGCCTGCGGGCTGTCGGCGCAGGGTGATGCCGCCGTTGCGGGTGCCGGGCGGCTTCTGCCGCGCTTCGCGCTTGCCGGGCGCGGTCCGGCGCTACCCGCATGCGGCCACGGCTGCATGCTGCGCCGCACCAGCCGTGATGCCTGTTGTCGTGCGTGGCGTGCGTTCTATACTCGGCCCATCACGCAGTCGCTCAGCCGTGGTCCAACGACTATCAGCCAGGGGTAACGAAGAGTGCGGAATTACGATCTGGAGTTCCTGAAACGCTTCTCCATGGTGATCGCGCTGTTGATGGCCATCACCCTCGGTCTGATCCTGCTGGCCGCGTTCATCCACACCCGGATTCCGCCCGAGGTGTCGCCCACCGCCGCCAAACGTACTGAACAGCGCATCTCGCCCACTGGCGCGGTATACGCCGGCAGCACCGGCGCCGCCGCGCAGGCCGCGGCCAAGGCCGCAGCGCTGGCCAAGGCCGCCTCGCAGGTGGCTTACGGCGGTACCAAGGATGGCAAGGTGATCTTCGACAACCTGTGCACCGCCTGCCATACCACCGGCGTGGGCATGGCGCCGACGCTGGACCACTCGCACTGGGACAAGCGCCTGGCGCAGGGCAAGGACACCCTCTACAAGCACGCCATCGAGGGCTACACCGGCCCCGACGGCGGCATCATGCCGCCCAAGGGCGGCAACCCGGCGCTCACCGAGGAGCAGATCCACGCCACCGTGGACTGGATGCTGGGCAATCTGAAATAGCGGACGCCGCCGCGTCCGCTGGTAGTGCCGGCCGCTGGCCGGCAGCCTCATGATCTTTGGTAGTGCCGGCCGCTGGCCGGCAAGCCCAGCGATACCCCGGCTTTGCCCACCGAGGCCTGATCGCCCCTATGCCCCCGCTGCGCAGGCGGGGTTTCGCATTTCAGGGTTAGTCTGTGCGCCTCTTCCGTGGAGTCGTCTGTCGATGCGTCGCCGTTCCCTCGCCCTTGCCCTGTCCCTGCTGATGCCGGCATCCGCTTTCGCCCAGGCCCAGCCACAGGTTGCGCCGACCTCGGCGCCTGCGCCACGCAGCCCAGCCACCGTCACCCTGGCCGCCGCGCCGGCCGACTGGCGTGCACTGGATGGGCAGCACGTGCGCATCGCCGCGCCGCTCACCCTGGCCGGCACCGATGGCCTGGAACGCTTCGGCCAGCTCACCGTCGCCTTCGATGGCCGCCTGTGGCAGCCGACCGAAGTGGCCGCGCCCGGCAGTGCCGGGATCGAACAGGTGATGGCCGACAACCAGCGCCGCCGCCTGCTGCTGGACGATGGCAGCGATGTGCGTGATCCGGCCAGCGTCGCCTACCTGCCGGGCAACCCGGTGCTGCGTACCGGCATGCAGCTGCGCAACGTGGAAGGCATCGTGCGCGTGGACGCGCAGGGCCGGCCCAGCCTGCAGGTGGACGGTGTACTGAAGCTGCCGGAGCTGCAGCGCCCGGCCGTGCCGACAGTGCCCGGCCGCCTGCACATCGCCGCGTTCAACCTGGAGAATTTCTTCAATGGTGACGGCAAGGGCGGTGGGTTCCCGACCCTGCGCGGCGCGCGCACGCTGGACGAGCACAAGGCGCAGGTCGGCAAGCTGGTCGCCACCGTCAACGCGCTGGGCGCCGACATCGCCGCGCTGATGGAACTGGAGAACGACGGTTACGGCCCGCAGTCGGCCATCGCCGAACTGGTGGATGCGCTCAATGCCGGCCTCGCCGCAGACAAACAGTGGGCGTTCGTCGATGCCGGCCAAGGCCCGGGCAGCAATCCGATCCGCGTCGGCATCATCTACCGCAAGAGCGAATTCAAGCCGCTCGGCAGGCCGCTGACCAAGCTCGACGGCCCCTTCGTCGAACACAGCCGTGCGCCGCTGGCACAGGCCTTCCAGGGCAAAGGCGGGCCGTTCATGGTGGTTGCCAACCACTTCAAGTCCAAGGGCTGCCGCGATGCCAGCGGCGCCGACGCCGACCGCAATGACGGGCAGGGCTGCTGGAACGCCACCCGCGTGGAATCGGCCAGGCAGCTCAACACCTGGGTGCAGGCCGAAGCCGCGCGCCTGAAGGTGAAGGACGTGGTGCTGATGGGCGATTTCAACGCCTACGCCATGGAAGATCCGATCCGCACCCTGCACGACCTCGGCTGGCAGGATGCCTTCAAGGTGGCCAAGGTCGAACAGCCCTACAGCTACGTCTACAACGGCTACACCGGCCGCCTCGATCACGCGCTGCTCAGCCCGACCATGGCCAAGCGCCTCGCCGGCGCCGCCGAGTGGCACAGCAATGCCGACGAGCAGGACGCCAGCGGTTACCAGGGCCGCAACGTGCAGGGCCCGTGGCGCAGCTCCGATCACGACCCGCTGCTGCTGGGCTTCGATCGCTGAGCAGGTGCCCGGCCGGCCCCTGTGGGGCCCGGCCGGACGGCGTGCTGCTCATCGCCAGTAGTAGCGCTCGATGCGGAAGGTTGCACGGCAGCCGTTGTCGACCCAGATCGTGCCGCGGTCCACGCCCCAGTCGCGCCCCTGCAGGCAGGAAGCACGTGACTCGCGGTTGATCAGGTGCACGCTGTCCTTCTGCGAGACCTGTACTTGGCAATACTGGCGACGCTGGTCGCGGCTGCTGCAGCTCACCACTTCGGAGCTCGAGTCGCCGCGGTGGCTGGATACGGGGGGTGGATAGGCGGGATAGACCGGATAGGCCGGTTCATGTGATGGATAGCCGATCCCACCGCTGAAATCGGGATAGCCTCCGATGCTGCTGCAACCGGTCAGGTTTGCGGCCAGCAGCATGAGAGCGCACACGTGTTTCATCACATTCTCTCCAGAAGCAGGTCCGTTCGAGTCTAGGCAGCGGGATGCCCATCACGACGGAACTGCACTGTGAGCGGCGTCAACGTATCAATCGAAATGCGCAGCAGGATCGGAATCTTCTGCACCGGCTATCAGCAATGGCGGAACTGTGCGCATCACCCCAGTGCGATCAGGGTGATCGCGACTACCGCCAGCGCCAGTCCGAGGCGGTTCCACCGGCTCATAGGCTCGCCGAAGGCGAATACGCCAACCAGCGCACCCAGCACCACCACGCCGATGTTCATGCCGGCGAACACGGTGGCCGGGCTGTCCGGCATCGACTGGTGCGCATGCACATAGAAAAGAATGTTGCCACCGTTGAGCAGGCCCAGCAGTGCACCCGCACCCAGGTTGCGCCAGGCCAGGCGGCTGCGCCCACTGAAATGCCGCCACAACTGCAGCGCCAGCATCAGTACGAAGGCCACGCTGAAACTGGCCAGCACCGCCGCCATCGACGGCGTGCCCGACAGCGCCACCTGCTTGAGCAGCACATCCACCACCGCAAAGCCGGCCCACACACCCAGCAGCCAGCCCCAGCCGCCGGCGGAAGCGACCACTGCCGGGCCGCGCGGACGCAGGCTGATGGCCACCATCGCCAGCAGGCCCAGGCCCAGCCCCACCAGCTTCCAGGTGCTGGCGCTCTGGCCAAAGAACAGGAACGCTGCCGCCACCGACAGCAGCAGCGACAACCGCTGCGCCACATCACTGCGGACGATGCCGGCCACCGCCACCGCGCGGCCCAGCACCAGGAAGATCGAGGGCAGCACCACCGCCAGCGCCAGCAATGAAAGCCACGGCGCATGAGGTCCGCGCAGTGCTTCCAGCGGCGGCTGCAGCACCACCGCCGTCATCGTCGCGGCGACCAGATAATTCCAGGTCACCATCTGCGCAACGTCCAGCTGGCGACGGCCAGCCAGCTTCAACAACACCGAAACCAGCACACTGCAGATCACGGCCAGGGACAGGTAGAGCATGGGGCGGGCACAGGGCAGCGGCGGGGGACGCTATCATGGTGCCATGCACACGCCCTCGTTCCCTGTCGCCGCTGGCGAAACCGCATGCCTGGTGCTGGATGGCCCGGTTGGCCCGCTGGAAGTGCTCGTCGACCTGCCCAAGGCCGATGTGCCGGTGCAGCCGATCGTGGCCATCATCTGCCATCCGCTGTCCACTGAAGGCGGCACCCTGCACAACAAGGTGGTCACCATGACCGCCACTACCCTGCGCGAGCTGGGCATTGCCACGGTGCGCTTCAACTTCCGCAGCGTCGGCGGCTCTGCCGGTGAATTCGACCATGGCGTGGGCGAGCAGGAGGACCTCAAGGCCGTCACCGCCTGGGTCCGCCAGCAGCGCCCGGACGACCGCCTGTGGCTGGCCGGCTTCAGCTTCGGTGCGTTCGTTTCACTGAAGGCCGCCGCCGAGCTGCAGCCCGAAGCGCTGATCTCGATCGCGCCGCCGGCGGGCCGGTGGGACTTCGGCGGCATTGCGCCGCCGGCCCGCTGGCTGGTGATCCAGGGCGAGCAGGATGAAATCGTCGACCCGCAGGCCGTGTACCACTGGCTGGACACCCTCGATGCCCCGCATGAACTGGTGCGCATGCCCGAAACCAGCCACTTCTTCCACCGCAAGCTGATCGACCTGCGCGGCGCGCTCACCCACGGCGTCAAGCATTGGCTGGGCACGGCGGCATGAGCGAGGTGGAACTGACCCCGACGCAGCGCTATGCGGCCGGGGTGGAACGCGGCGATTGGCAGAACGACCCGGCCCAGCATGCGGCCTTGGCCGAGCTGGACCGGATCCATCTGGCCCTGGTGGACAGCGCCGAGGACGGCTGGCTGGACCGCCTGTCCTCGTTCTGGAAGAAACCTGAGCCGGTCAAGGGCCTGTACTTCTGGGGCGGCGTCGGCCGCGGCAAGACCTTCCTGGTCGACCTGTTCTACGACGGCCTGCCGATCAAGCAGAAGTACCGCACCCACTTCCATCGCTTCATGCGCAGCGTGCATGAGCGCCTGCGCGAGCACCAGGGCCAGAGCGACCCGCTGGCGAAGATCGCCCAGGAATGGCGCAGCAACCTGCGCGTGCTGGTGCTGGACGAATTCTTCGTCACCGACATCGGCGATGCCATGCTGCTGGCGCGCCTGCTGGAGCGGATGTTCGCCGAGGGCGTGACCCTGGTCACCACTTCCAACACGGCGGTGGAAAACCTGTACCTCAACGGCCTGCAGCGCGAGAGCTTCATGCCGGCCATCGGCCTGCTGCAGCGCTACTGCGTGGAGCTGTACGCCGAAGGCACCGAGGACTACCGCATGCGCGCGCTGACCCGTTCGCCGGTGTACCGCGCGCCGCTGGCCGCCGACAGTGACACCTGGCTGGCCACGCGCTGGGGCGAGTTGAGCGGTGGCCAGCCGGCCAAGGCGGGCAACATCGAAATCGAGAGCCGCAAGATTCCGGTGCGCGCGCGCGGCAAGAGCATTGCCTGGTTCGACTTTGCCGCCCTGTGCGAAGGCCCGCGCGGGCCGTCGGACTACATCGAGATCGCGCACGAGTTCAACACCGTGCTGCTGGGGGGCATTCCGGCCTTCGATCGCCTGAACGAGGATGCCGCGCGCCGCTTCGTCAACCTGATCGACGAGCTGTACGACCGCCACGTCAACCTGGTCTGCACCGCCAGCACCTCGCCGGTCGAGCTGTACACCGGTACCCGGCTGCAGGGCGCGTTCGAGCGTACGGCCTCGCGCCTGATCGAAATGCAGAGCGCCGAGTACCTGGGTACCCCGCACCGGGCGTGACAACCGGGGCGGATGCCGGCCGGCATCCACCCGATGCTTGCGCAGGTCTGGGCTGCCGGCCAGCGGCCGGCACTGCCTGATGCCGCCCGTCCACCGGCTGCCCACTGCCTGCCCACCACCTATCCACAGACTTGTCCCTCGCCTGCGTGGTCCTGTCATGTGAAGCTGTCATCGTTCCGCTGGTGGGGCGCTGATTGCCACCGCGATGACGTGTTTCGGGCTTGACTGCGCAGCCCGTTCCAGCAGGTCCAAAGCGTCCAAACCGGGCGTCGATGGCACGATCCTTGCGGCGCAAGGGATTGCCGAATTTCACTACATTTGGCGTTGACGGGCCCCACTACCCCCACTATCTTGTGGCTGTCGGTTGTGGGGACCCCAAGCCGCCGGGTCCATGGAATGGATCGCCGGACCCTCCGGTGATACGCCCTCCATGCCCGCAGCGGCACCGGTCAGCACTGCCAGCGGCAGCCACAGGCGCAGGGTCTCAATCCCTGCGACACCGGTCTGCCACCCTGGGCTGTCATGTCCCGGGCCGCGTCACCCGATGCTCCGAGCCACCATCCATCACGCCAAGAGGACACACGCCGTGACCACCGAGACCAGCGCCACCATCGAGAAGGAAAGCGAATTCCTGTTGACGTCGCCGCCGACGTCCAACGCGATGAGTGTGACCAAGCGCAATGGCACGACCGAGCTGGTGGATCTGAACAAGATCGTCCGCGCGGTGCAGCGTTCCTCCGAAGGCCTGCACGCCGTCGATCCGATGCGTGTGGCCACCCGCACCATTTCCGGCCTGTACAACGGCGCCACCACCCAGGAGCTGGACGAACTGTCCATCCGCACCGCGGCGCTCCTGATCGGCGAAGAGCCCGAGTACGGCCGCCTGGCCGCGCGCCTGCTGGCCAACTTCATCGCCAAGGAAGTGTCCAACCAGGAAATCCACGCGTTCTCGCAGTCGGTGGGTCGTGGCCACGAAGTGGGCCTGATCAACGACCGCCTGCTGAACTTCGTGCAGACCAACGCACGCAAGCTCAACGATGCCATCGACATCTCGCTGGACCTGAACTTCGATTACTTCGGCCTGCGTACCCTGTACGACCGCTACCTGCTGCGTCACCCGCACACCCGCAAGGTGATCGAGACCCCGCAGCAGTTCTTCCTGCGCATCGCCAGCGCGCTGAGCGAGGACGTGCCGGAAACCCTGGCGCTGTACAAGCGCATGGGCAACCTGGACTACCTGCCGTCCAGCCCGACCCTGTTCAACTCCGGCACCACCCACGAGCAGCTGTCCTCGTGCTTCCTGCTGGACTCGCCGCAGGATTCGCTGGAATCGATCTACGCCAAGTACGGCGACATCGCCCAGCTGTCCAAGTTCTCCGGCGGCATCGGCGTCAGCTACACCCGCGTGCGTTCGCGTGGCTCGCTCATCAAGTCCACCAACGGCCATTCCAACGGCATCGTGCCGTGGCTGAAGACCATGGATTCGTCGGTGGCTGCGGTGAACCAAGGCGGCAAGCGCAAGGGCGCGGCCTGTGTGTACCTGGAAACCTGGCACGCCGACATCGAGGACTTCCTCGAGCTGCGTGACAATACCGGCGACGAATCGCGCCGTGCGCACAACCTGAACCTGGCCAACTGGATCCCGGACCTGTTCATGAAGCGCGTGGAGGCCGACCAGGAATGGTCGCTGTTCGATCCGCGCGTGGTGCCCGAGTTCACCGACCTGTTCGGCGAAGCCTTCGAGGCCGCCTACCTGCAGGCCGAAGCACAGGGCAAGGCCAACCGCACCATCTCCGCACGCAAGCTGTACTCGCGGATGATGCGCACCCTGGCCGAGACCGGCAACGGCTGGATGACCTTCAAGGACAAGTGCAACCGCGCCAGCAACCAGACCCTGCGCGCCGGCAACGTGATCCACCTGTCCAACCTGTGCACCGAGATCCTGGAAGTCACCTCGGCTGAAGAAACCGCGGTGTGCAACCTGGGTTCGATCAACCTGGGCAATCACTTCGACGGCAACGGCGAATTCGATTTCGACAAGCTGGCCGACACCGTGCGCCTGGCCGTGCGCCAGCTGGACCGCGTGATCGACCTGAACTTCTACCCGATCGAATCGGCGCGCCGCGGCAACCTGCGCTGGCGTCCGGTCGGCCTGGGCTGCATGGGCCTGCAGGACGTGTTCTTCCGCAAGCGCCTGCCGTTTGATAGCGCCGAAGCCCGTGCGCTGTCGAAGAAGATTGCCGAGACCATCTACTTCCACGCGCTGGAAACCTCGGTGGAACTGGCCCAGGAACGCGGCAAGCACCCGTCCTTCGCCGACACCCGTGCGGCCAGCGGCGAGCTGCAGTTCGATGCCTGGAACGTGGTGCCGGAAGATGCCGCGCGCTGGGATGCCCTGCGTGAACGCATCAAGGAACACGGCCTGCGCAACTCGCTGATGATCGCGATCGCCCCGACCGCCACCATCGCCTCCATCGCCGGCTGCTACGAGTGCGTGGAACCGCAGGTGTCCAACCTGTTCAAGCGCGAGACCCTGTCCGGTGACTTCCTGCAGGTGAACCGTTACCTGGTGAACGAGCTGAAGAAGCTGGGCCACTGGACCCCGGAAATGCGCGATGCGATCAAGCTGGCCGACGGTTCGATCCAGGCCATCACCCAGATTCCGGAAACGCTGCGCCACGTCTACCGCACCGCATGGGAACTGCCGATGCGTTCGCTGATCGACATGGCCGCCGACCGTGGTGCCTTCATCGACCAGTCCGCCTCGCTCAACCTGTTCATGGAAAGCCCGAGCATCGGCGCGATGTCCTCCATGTACATGTACGCCTGGAAGCAGGGCATCAAGACCACCTACTACCTGCGTTCGCGTCCGGCCACCAAGATCGCCAAGACCACCGTCAGCCACACGGCCAGCGCTGCGCCGGAAAAGGTGTTCAGCCCGGAAGAGGCCATCGCCTGCTCGCTGGAGAACCCGGAAGCCTGCGAAGCCTGCCAGTAACACCGCGCGGTGGATTAACGCGCGGCGGGTGCCGACCGTTGGTCGTCACTGCTGCTCGACTACGGAAACAACAAGGTAGCGCCGGGCCATGCCCGGCGTTTTGACCCGAGAAGACAAGGAAACACCCATGGCCGACAATCCCAAGCAGATGCTGCTCGATCCCGGTTTTGAACTGACCCTGCGCCCGATGCGCTACCCGCAGTTCTATGACATGTACCGGAACGCGATCAAGAACACCTGGACGGTGGAAGAGATCAACTTCCAGATCGACATCAGCGACCTGCACAGCAAGATGTCGCCGGGCGAGCGCCACCTGATCCACCGCCTGGTCGCCTTCTTCGCCACCGGCGATTCGATCGTGTCCAACAACCTGGTGCTGAACCTGTACCAGCACTTGAACGCGCCCGAAGCGCGCATGTACCTGTCGCGCCAGCTGTATGAAGAAGCGCTGCACGTGCAGTTCTACCTGACCCTGCTGGACAACTACCTGCCGGATCCGGACGAGCGCGTCAAAGCCTTTGCCGCGGTGGAGAACATCGACTCAATCAAGAAGAAGGCCGATTTCTGCTTCAAGTGGATCGATTCGATCCAGGACCTGAAGCGCATCGAGACCCGCGAAGAGCGTCGTCAGTTCCTGCTCAACCAGATCTGCTTCGCGGCGTGCATCGAAGGCCTGTTCTTCTTCGCCGCCTTCGCCTACGTGTACTACTTCCGTTCGCGCGGCCTGCTCAACGGCCTGGCTTCGGGCACCAACTGGGTGTTCCGCGACGAAAGCGCGCACATGGAGTTCGCCTTCGAGTGCGTGGACGTGATCCGCGAGGAAGAGCCGGATCTGTTCGACGACAAGATGAAGCAGGATGTCTATGACATGCTGGCCGAGGCCATCGAGTGCGAAGTGCAGTTCGCCGAGGACGTGCTGTCCGGTGGCGTGGCTGGCATTTCCACCCGTGACATGCGCCAGTACCTGCAGCACTGCGCCGACAACCATTTCCATCGCCTGGGCATGGAGCGCAAGTACAACGTGCGCAACCCGCTGAGCTTCATGGAACTACAGGACGTGCAGGAACTGACCAACTTCTTCGAACGCCGCGCCTCGGCCTACCAGGTGGGCGTGAAGGGTGAAGTCGCCTTCGACATGAACTTCTGATCGATCCGGTCAGGTCTGTCGCGAAAACCCCGGCCAACGCCGGGGTTTTTCGTTTCTACGGTAGCGCCGGGCCACGCCCGGCGAGCGCGCAGCGCGGAAGGTCTTCAGGGTGCCGTGCGCATTCCGCAGGGCATGGCCCGGCGCTAGCGCCGCCCATCCACCGCCATGCGCACGGCCAGGCCGGCCAGCACCGTGCCCATGAACCACCGTTGCACCGCCTGCCAAGTGGGGCGCGCAGACAGGAAGCCGGCGATGCTTCCGGCCATTATCGCGATCACCGCGTTCACGCTCACGCTGACCAGCAGCTGGGTGGAGCCCAGCACCAGCGATTGCATCAGCACGCTGCCCTCGCTGTCCGGGTGCAGGAACTGCGGCAGCAGGGACAGGTACATCACCGCGACCTTGGGGTTCAGCACGTTGGTCAGGAAACCCATCGCGAACAGCTTGCGTGGGCCGTCCACCGGCAGGTCACGCACCGCGAACGGCGAGCGGCCGCCGGGCTTCAGCGCCTGCCACGCCAGGTACAGCAGGTACAGCGCGCCGCCGATGCGCAGCGCGTCGTAGGCGAACGGCACGGTCATCAGCAGCGCGGTGATGCCCAGCGCCGCGCACAGCATGTAGAACACGAAGCCCAGCGCCACCCCGCCCAGCGAGATCAGCCCGGCCACGCGGCCCTGGCAGATCGAGCGCGAGATCACGTAGATCATGTTCGGCCCGGGCGTCAGCACCATGGCCAGCGAGACAAGGGCGAAGGCCAGCAGGTCGGACGTGGCGGGCATGGTGGGCTCACGCAGCGGGGGTGCCGAAGTGTAGCGCCGCCTGCACACCACCTGCCTTAAAATCCGTCTCACCCCACACCCGAACCGCCCCCATGACCCCCATCCCCGACAC
>NZ_QQXJ01000001.1:3974527-4028757 GCF_004348785.1 Stenotrophomonas sp. TEPEL | reverse complement strand
CCCGAACCGCCCCCATGACCCCCATCCCCGACACCGTGCCGCCGACCGAAGTGCGCATGGCCGAAATCGTCTTTCCCAACCACACCAACCACATGGGCACCCTGTTCGGTGGCCAGGCGCTGGCATGGATGGACAAGGCCGCTTTCCTGGCCGCCGCCCGCTACTCGCGCCGCACCGTGGTGACCGCGCGCAGCGACCAGGTCGATTTCAAGCTGCCTATCCGCATCGGCCAGATGGTGGAGACCATCGGCCGCATCGTCGAGGTCGGCCGCAGCTCGATGAAGGTCGAGGTGGAGCTGATCGCCGAGGACCTGCACAGCGGCGAGCGCAAGCTGTGCACCCGCGGCCACTTCGTGATGATCGCTCTGGGCGACGATGGTCACCCGGTGACCGTGCCGCAGCTGCCCGGCGCGCCGGCGGCCTGAGCCGATGCTTGCGGGGGCGCCTGTGCGCCCCCATCTGGCTGCCATGACCCCGCCGCTCACCGACTTCATCGACCGCGCCCAGCGCCTGTTCGTGCTGACCGGCGCTGGCTGCAGCACCGCCTCGGGCATCCCCGATTACCGCGATGCCGATGGCCAGTGGAAGCGCACGCCGCCGGTGACCTACCAGGCCTTCATGGGCGAGGCCGCCACTCGCCAGCGCTACTGGGCGCGCAGCCTGCTGGGTTGGCCGCGTTTCGGCCAGGCCCGGCCCAACGGCACTCACCAGGCGCTGGCCGCACTGGAGGACAGCGGCAAGCTGCAGGTGCTGCTGACCCAGAACGTGGATGGCCTGCACCAGCGCGCGGGCAGCCAGAACGTGATCGACCTGCATGGCCGCCTGGACCTGGTGCGCTGCATGGGCTGCGAACGCCGCAGCGAGCGTGAGGCGTTCCAGCAGCGGCTGCTGCAGGCCAACCCCGGCTGGGAACTGCTGCAGGCCGGTATCGCGCCCGACGGCGACGCCGATCTGGAAACCGACTTCTCCGCGTTTGCGGTGCCCGACTGCCCGCACTGCGGCGGCCTGCTGAAGCCGGACGTGGTGTTCTTCGGCGAAAACGTGCCGCGTGAACGTGTGGATGCGGTGCATGAGCACCTGCAGCAGGCGGATGCGGTGTTGGTGGTCGGCTCCTCGCTGATGGTCTATTCCGGCTTCCGCTTCGTGCAGGCGGCGGCCAAGGCTGGCCTGCCGGTGGCCGCGCTGAACCGTGGCCGCACCCGTGCCGACGACCTGCTGCAGTTCAAGGACGAGCGCGACTGCGCCGAGGCGCTGGCCGGCTGGTTGCGCTGACCGTCTGTGGCTTCCCACGAAACAGCGATCCACCCACACGGTTGATCTATCGGCGTCACAGCGGTGCAATACGCACCCCCTTTGGTACACCCCCCACTGCCGTGAGCCAGCTGTTTTCGCCGATCTCCTTCGGCCCCCTGACCCTGTCCAACCGCATCGTCGTCGCGCCGATGTGCCAGTACTCCGCCGAAGACGGTCGCGCCAGCGACTGGCATGCCATGCATCTGGGCAACCTGGCGCAGTCCGGCGCGGGCCTGCTGATCCTGGAGGCCACCGCGGTCGAAGCGCGCGGCCGCATCAGTTGGGCCGATCTGGGCCTTTGGGATGACGGCACCGAAGCCGCTCTGGCGCAGGTGCTGGCCAGCGTGCGCCGCTGGTCGCCGATGCCGCTGGGTGTGCAGCTGGCCCATGCCGGCCGCAAGGCCTCCACTGCGCGTCCCTGGGACGGCGGTGGCCAGCTGCCGGCCGATGATGCCCGCGGCTGGGCGACCGTGGCCCCCTCACCGCTGCCGTTCCATGCCGCCGATCCGGCACCGCAGGAACTGGACGAGGCCGGTATTGCCGAAGTCGTTGCCGCTTTCGCCGCCAGTGCGGTGCGCGCCGAGCGCCTGGGCTTCGAGCTGATCGAGATCCACGCCGCGCACGGCTATCTGCTGCATCAGTTCCTGTCGCCGCTGAGCAACCGCCGTACCGATGGCTACGGCGGCTCGCTGCCGAACCGCCTGCGGATGCTGGTGGAAGTGTTCGACGCGGTGCGTGCCGCCGTGTCGGACAAGGTCGCCGTAGGCGTGCGCATCTCCGCCAGCGACTGGGTCGAGGGTGGCTGGGACATCGTGCAGAGCGAGGCGCTGGCACAGGTGCTGGACGCGCGCGGCTGCAATTTCCTGCATGTGTCCAGCGGCGGCCTGCACGAGCGCCAGAAGATCAGTGTCGGCCCGGGCTACCAGGTGCCGTTCGCGGCGGCAATCAAGGCCAAGAAGGTGCGCATGCCGGTGATCGCGGTGGGCATGATCACCGAGCCGGAGCAGGCCGAATCGATCCTGCGCCACAACCAGGCCGATGCCATCGCGTTGGCCCGCGGCATCCTGTACGACCCGCGCTGGCCGTGGCACGCCGCTGCTGCACTGGGCGACAGCGTGGTGCCGGCACCGCAGTACCTGCGCTGCGAACCGCGCGACGCACGCGGCGTGTTCAGCCCGCGCTGAGCACTACACCTGCCAGGCCGGCGGCAGGCCGGCCTGCAGGTGCTCGAACAGCGCGCGGATCTTGGCGGTGAAATCGCGGCGGTCGCTCACGCAGAAGTACACGTCCATCGGTTCGGGCTGCCAGTCGGTGCCGCAACCGAACACGCACTGCAGGCGACCATCGCGCAGGTAGGGCTCGGCCACGAACGCCGCCAGCCGGGTGATGCCGGCACCGGCGGCGGCCAGCTCGGCCAGCGCGTCGATGTCATCGCAGACCATGCTCGGCGGCAGCGCGGCATCCACCCGCTCGCTGTCCTTCAGCAGGCCCCAGCGCAGCGGCCGGCCATCGGTGGGAAAGCGATGCAGCAGGCCGCGATGGGCGGCCAGCTGCGCCGGTTGCAGCGGCGTGCCGTGCGCCTGCAGGTACGCCGGCGAGGCGCAGAACACGAACGGGATGCGTGCCAGTGGACGTGCCACCAGCCCGTCCTCCAGCTGCGCGCCGATGCGGATGCTGGCATCCACTGCCTCGGCACCGTGCTGCACGGCGCGATCGGTCAGGCGCAGCTCCAGCTGCAGCTGCGGGTAGCGCTGCTGCAGCGAGGGCAGCAGCGGTGCCAGCACGTGCCGGCCGAACGCGCTGCTGCTGGCGATGCGCAGGGGCCCGGCCGGCTCCACGTCGCCGGCGGTCACCATCGCCTGCGCGCGCGCCAGGTCGGCTTCGATATGCCGCACCTGCGCCAAGTACACCGTGCCGGCCTCGCTCAGCGCCAGCTGACGCGTGCTGCGGTTCAGCAGGCGGACGCCCAGATGGGCTTCCAGTCGGTTGATGTTCTGGCCTACTGCGGTGGCGCTGATGCCAAGGGTGCGCGCCGCAGCGGCAATGCTGCCGGTCTCTGCGGTGCGGGTGAAGCTGCGGATGAGCTGCAACAGGTTCATGACCGACCAGCTTGCCATGCGGAAGGCCAAGTATCGCTTGGGTCTGTCCCAAGCAGTCGGTTGCATCGGTGACCGTCGTCCTTCGCGCGGCCGCGCTGCTCTACACTTCGGCGATGCGCCCCGATTCCATCCTCACTCTCTCCTGTCCCGACCGTACCGGCATCGTCTACCGCGTATCGGGCCTGTTGTTCGATCACGGCTGCAACATCCTCGACGCCCAGCAGTTCGGCGACGAGGAGAGCGGTCGCTTCTTCCTGCGCGTGCACTTCGACCGCGATGCGGGCCTGCCGCTGGGCACCGTGCACGCGGCGATGGCCGCACTGGCCGCGGACTTCGGCATGGACTGGCAGCTGCATGATGGCCGCCGCCGGCCGCGCCTGCTGGTGCTGGTCAGCAAGCAGGGCCATTGCCTGAACGACCTGCTGTTCCGTGCCCACAGTGGCCAGTTGAAGGTGGACATCGCTGCGGTGGCCTCCAACCATGCCGACTTCGCAACCCTGGCAGCGTCCTACCAGGTGCCGTTCCACCATCTGCCGGTGAACGCCGACACGCGCGCAGCGCAGGAACAGCAGATCATCGATCTGGTCGAGCGTGAGCGCATCGACCTGGTGGTGCTGGCGCGCTACATGCAGATTCTCTCGCCCACGCTGTGCCGTGCGCTGGCGGGCAGGGCGATCAACATCCACCACAGCTTCCTGCCCAGCTTCAAGGGCGCGCAGCCGTACCACCAGGCGCACGCGCGCGGGGTCAAGATCATCGGCGCCACCGCGCACTACGTCACCGAAGACCTGGACGAAGGCCCGATCATCGAACAGGACGTGGCCCGCGTGGACCACGCGATGACCCCGCGCGAACTGGTACGGCTGGGCAGCGATACCGAATCGCAGGTGCTGGCGCGGGCGGTACGCCGGCATGTGGAGCACCGCATCCTGCTCAACGGGCACCGTACGGTGGTGTTCAGGTAACGCGCGCAGTGCCGGGGATGGAGCCCGGCAATTGCCCACGATGCGCCCGATGCTGCTGCACTGGCCTGGGACAGGTGGAGCGCACGCCATCGATATGTTCCATCAGCCCTTTGGGAATGGATGACCACATCGGATCCAATACAAAATCGACCCCTTCACGCCGGGCGAGCTTCGCGGCGGGCACGAAGTCGGCATCGCCGGCCATCAGGATGATCTGGCGGACCTGGCGCTTGAGGGCGAGTGAGGAAATGTCGATGCCGATGCGCATGTCCACGCCTTTCTGTCGCACATCCGGTTGCAGCTCATCGGCTTGAAGATCGCCGAAGGTCCGCTTGCCCTTGAGCAGGTCGTCGAAGGTTCGCGATCCGGTCGTCCACGAACTGAAGTCGGTGAGGTGGCCAAGACGCAGGGCGACCTTCCGCTTCTGCCTCAGCGCCTCGTGCAGGCTGACTCTGAACAGTGCTTCGTCGGATCGCGAGTAGTCGATGCACAGCCCCGAAATCGGGTTGTGCATCTTCTTGCGCAGCGGCGGGCAATCGTAGAAGAAGATGCGATAGAGATCGCGTCGCTCGCCACTTGCATGCTTCAGATGGGCGATGGCCCATCGGTGAGCGACCTCGGCGGCGCGTTGAGCGTTGTAGGCGTTGTGGGGCTCGATGCGGCGAAAGCGTTTGATGAAATAGCCGCCATCAATGAGAACTGCCGTCGGCATACCGTTGCCCTCCTGGCTTCGTCCAATGAAAAAGCCCTCGGTTCGGCCGTCCCGCGATCTGTTGGGGGGCGTACTTGGAGGGCTGGATGGCTCGATTCTGCAGGGGGCGTATCAGGCGCACAAGCGGCAGAGGCGACACGCTGCCTACAGGATCGCGATCTTCGCCTTCGCCAGGGCTTCGCGCACCATGCCGTCATTGGCCTCGGTCACCGGCCGGGTCAGCTCCCACAGGAATTTCACCCGGAAACCCGACTTCACCGCGTCCTGCGCGCTCCACAGCACGCAGTAGTCGCGGGCCAGCCCGCACACGTGCACCTCGCGGATGCCGCGTTCGTGCAGCCAGCCGGCCAGCCCGGTGGCCGGGCGCGTGCCGTCCGGGCCGTGGTTCTCGCGGAAGGCACTGTAGGAATCCACCTGCTGGCGGCTGCCTTTGCGCAGGATCAGGTCGGCCGCGGTCCAGTCCACGCCGGGGTGCAGGGCGGCGCCGGTGCTGCCCTGCACGCAGTGGTCCGGCCACAGGGTCTGCGGCTGTGCATGCAGCAGGATGGCTTCAAAAGGCAGATGGCCCGGATGCTGGCTGGCGAACGAGGCGTGGTTGGCCGGGTGCCAGTCCTGGGTGGCCACCACGGTGCGGTAGCGGCGCTCGGCCAGCAGCGCGTTGATCGGTGCCACCAGCGCATCGCCCTGTTCGCAGGCGAGGGCGCCACCGGGCATGAAGTCCGGCTGCAGGTCGATCACCAGCAGGGCGACATCAGCGGGCAGGGCGGTCATGGCAGGTCCAGCACAACGGAAGATGGGCGGCAAGCGTGGCCGCCCCTCGCGCGCACGTCAATCGCCGCTGGCGGTGTCGTTGTCCTGCCCGTAATACAGCAGGCCGATCCTGATGCGCTCGCGGCCGTTCTCGCGACGATGGCGGTTGGCATCGCGCAGTGAGTAGACGCAGCCACAGTACTCCTGCTGGTAGAACTGCTCGCGCTTGCTGATCTCGATCATGCGGCTGGCACCGCCGCCCTTGCGCCAGTTGTAGTCCCAGTACTGCAGGCCCACGTAGCGCGAGGCGGCACGCACACCGCAATCGTTGATCTGCGCCATGTTCTTCCAGCGCGAGATGCCCAGCGAGGAGCTGATGGTGTCGTAGCCATGCTCGTGCGCGTACAGCGCGGTGCGCTCGAAGCGCATGTCGAAGCACATGGTGCAGCGGATGCCGCGCTCGGGTTCGTTCTCCATGCCACGTGCACGGCTGAACCAGTTGTCGGTGTCGTAGTCGCAGTCGATGAAGGGGATGCCGTGCTGTTCGGCGAAGCGGATGTTCTCCTGCTTGCGCAGCTCGTATTCCTTCACCGGATGGATGTTGGGGTTGTAGAAGAAGATCGCGTAGTCGATCCCGGAGGCGGTGATCGCCTCCATCACTTCGCCCGAGCAGGGCGCACAGCACGAGTGCAGCAACAGGCGCTGGCCGTTGTCGGGAAGGGTCAGGGTGGGGCGTTGGAGCTCGGTCATCGTCGGGTGCATCTGGGCGTGGGCAGCAGGTCTGGACGGAAACCGTGAACAGGACGCGCGCGGCCACATCGCCTGCACGCGCAGGACGACGACGGCCCCGGCAACCTCCCCGCGGAGATTCCAGGTCGAGTCAGGGGACGGTCGCGTCCCCCGGCCGGGGCCGGTATTCGGGCTGATGGACACGGGCCGGCTGGCCCACCTGGTACCTGCCGCTTCCCAGGCGCGCGCCCAGTGCTGTTGGCAGGATTCGTTTCCATTCACCGCTGCGGGGCAGCTCCGGAATGTGCGCGCAAGGCGCCTTCACCGGATTCCCGTTTAAATCGCTGCCGCCATCGAAGCCACGGCAGGGATACCCTCGGCGTGCCCACGGTGGACGTGTTGACGGCGATGGTCAAGGGCCGATGAATACGCAGGGCTGTGGCGCGTTTCTCAGGCTGTGAGAGCGCCTCTTGCCATACTGGGCACCGACAGACGGGAGGTGGCTCGTGGCGGCGAAGTACTGCGATCTGGTCATGAAAGGCGGTATCACCAGCGGCATCGTGTATCCCAACGCGGTGCTCGCACTGGCCCGCGAATACCGCTTCAAGAGCATCGGTGGCACTTCGGCAGGCGCGATCGCCGCTGCCGTGGCGGCCGCTGCGGCATACGGCGACCGACGCCAGCAACGGGGCGAACAGCTGCCCGGCGACGCCGGCTATGGCGGCCTGTCGGCGGTGTCGGCGCAGCTGTCGCGGCGCGGATTCATCTACAGCCTGTTCCAGCCCGCCGCCGGCGCGCGCGCTGCGTATCGGCTGCTGGTGGTGCTGACCGGCAACGCCGGCTGGCCCCACAAGCTGCTGTGCCTGGCCATCGCGGTGTTCCAGATCGCGCCGCTGGAAGTGCTGGTGTCGTTGGCACTGCTGCTCGGCCTGGGCTGGTGGGGCGGCGGCTGGAGCGGCGTGGCCGCGACCCTGCTGCCGTCGCTGCTGTGCGCCTACGGCGCGGGCGTGGCCGCCGCAGCGCTGCGCGTGGCCCGGGTGGCGCGGCGCAACCTGCTGGGCCTGTGCAGCGGGCTGAGCCGGAATGCAGGCAGGCCGGCGCTGACCGAGTGGCTGCATGAAAGCCTGCAGCAGCTGTCGGGCAAGCCGATGGATGCACCGCTGACCTTCGCCGATCTGCACGACGCGCCGCGCTATGCAGGCGAACCGGACAGCCCGCATGCGATCTCCCTGCAGATGATCACCACCTGCGTATCGCACAACGAACCGCGCACGCTGCCGCTGGGTGGGGCGCAGTTCTGGTTCCTGCGCGAGGAGTTCGAGCAGCTGTTCCCGGCCAGTGTGGTGCAGTGGATGGTCGACCGCGCCGGCCCACCGCGCGAGGTTGAAGGCCGCAACTACTACCACCTGCCGCAGGGTGCGTCGCTGCCGGTACTGGTGGCCACGCGCATGAGCCTGAGCTTCCCGCTGCTGATCAGCGCGGTGCCGCTGCATGAGCCCTCGCGTCGCGAACGTCGCTGCGAGCCGACGTCGACGGCTGCGGATGAGGGCGGGCAGAACGTGGCCGACAGCATGGAAGGGCTGACCAGCGCAGGCCAGGCCTGCGGTCCGGTGATCACCGCGTTCCGGGTGTGCTGGTTCTCCGATGGCGGCATCAGCAGCAACTTCCCGATCCATCTGTTCGATGCCGCGCTGCCGCGCTGGCCGACCTTCGCCATCAACCTGGTCTATCCGCAACGTCCCGAGCCGGTGGTGCGCGAGAGCGACAGCCGCCAGGCGCTGGAACGTGCGGTGTTCCTGCCTACCGAGAACCGGCATGGATGGCAGCGGCACTACCAGTCCATCGCCACGCCGCTGGCGGCCGGCGAGCTGGGCCGTTTCCTGTTTGCGGTGGTGGCCACCATGCAGAACTGGCGCGACCTGCTGCAGGCGCGTGCGCCGGGGTATCGCGACCGCATCGTGCATGTGAGCCTGCAAGGCGACGAGGGTGGCATGAACCTGGACATGCCACAGGAGGTGCTGACCCGCATCGCCGACAAGGGCAGCCTGGCCGGTGCACGCTTCTGTTCGTTCTCGTTCGAGAACCATTACTGGATCCGTTGGCGCAACCTGGCCTCGGCTTACCAGCGCTACACGCTGGAGATATCGCGCACCGACGATCCGGCGCAGCAGGTGCTGGCCTATCGCGCGGCCTATGCGATGGTGGCCACCGGCGCGCCGCCACCGCCGTCGTACAAGCTGGGTTCGGAAGACAAGCGGCAGGCGTCGCAGCAGCTGTGGGGGCTGATGGTGGAACAGGGCCGCAGCTGGGATGACCTTGGCCCCGACCTCACCGACGGCTCGCCACGGCCGTTGCCGCAGATGAAAGTGACGCCGATTTATTGAGTGAGGCATCCCCGCGTGGCGTGGATCCACCATGTCGACCAAGGTCGACACCCACCAATAGCGGCAGATCGCGAAAATCTGTCGGACCCACCCGGCCTACCCGCAGACAACCTGCTCTTGCTTTTGAGGTCGCCGGCCAGCGGCCAGCACTACCGCAGGTGCAGGGCGCAGCCCTGCCGGACCGCCCCCTACCGCCCCGGCAACTGGGTAAACGCGCGCTGCATGCAGTCCTCGCGCGGGCACACCCGGCAGCCCGGCCCGATCGACACCGAATTGCCCGGGCTCTGCACGTCCAGCCCCAGCGAATACACCAGCCGATCGGCATGCTGCAGGTCACACCCCAGTGCCACCGCGAAGGTCTTGCGTGGCTGGCCGTGTCCCACCGGGCCGCTGCTGACCTGCCGTGCCAGCCAGAAATGGCGGCGGCCATCGGGCATGCGCGCGGTCTGGGTGAGGATGCGTCCGGGCTGGTTGAACGCCTCATAGACGATCCACAAAGGGCAGGAACCGCCCACCTGCGAGAAGTGGAAATCGGTGGCAGAGTGGCGCTTGGACACGTTGCCGGCGCGGTCCACGCGGATGAAGAAGAACGGCAGCCCCGGCGCACTGCGGCGTGCCAGCGTACTCAACCGATGGCAGACCGCCTCGAATCCCACACCGAACTGATGCGCCAGCAGCTCGATGTCATAACCGCTGGCCTCGGCCGCGCGCAGGAAGCGCATGTACGGCATCACCAGCGCACCGGCGAAATAGTTGGACAGGCCGATCCGCGCCTGTGCGATGCGGGCCTCATCGGTGAATCCGGTGCGCGCGATCACCGCATCGATCTGCGGCAGGTAACCACGCAGCGCCAGTTCGACCGCCATCTGGAACGCCTGCTGGCCCGGCTCCAGGTAGTCGGGCAGCCACAGCGTACGGCTGCCGGCATCGTACTGGCGCTTCTCGCGCCCGGCCTGCAGCGCAGCTACTTCCACCAGCACCCCGTGGCGGTCGGCCAGCAGCTGGCGCAGCCGTGGCGCCACGTGTCCCGGCGCCAGCCCCCATTCGGCGAACAGCTGCTCGGCCAGTTCGTCCAACTCGGGGATGTGGTTGTGCATGCGGTTGAAGAACTCGCGCACCTGGTCGCCGGCCGGCAATGTGCTGCCCGCGCCCGGCTCGCCCAGTTGGAACTCCAGCGCGGCAGCATGCTCGCGCAATGCCAGGTGGCGGCGATGCAGGTCCAGCAGCGCGCGGCTGACCTGCGGCAGGTTGCCGGCCAGCGCGCGCAGTTCGGTGGCGCTGACGTCGGCCAGGCCCAGATCGCGCAGGGTCTCGCCCAGCGACTCCTGCAGCGCGGCGGGCTCATCGTCGTCGAACAGGGTGGAAACATCGCCCAACACCTCACCCAGCTTCTTCTGCACCGCGGGTGTCAGCGGGCGCTTGTTGCGCTCGATCTGGTTCAGGTAGCTGGCCGACAGCCCCAGGGCGCGGGCAAGGTCGGCCTGGCTGTAGCCGCGCTGCTCGCGCAGGCGCAGCAGACGCAGGCCGAGTTGGCGCTGGGGGGCTGAATAATTCACAGGATTAACAGGAATCGTGGCGGGCATTGGCCAGATTAAGCGGATTCAGCCCGGAAATCGAGGCGCGGCCTGTGAATAATGCCAAGCATCTTTCGCACCCCGTGGATTGTCGTCATGACTGTTGCAGCGCCCCGTATCCGCATGCTGATCGATGGCCAGTTCGTTGAATCGGCCACCTCCCACTGGCAGGACGTGATCAACCCGGCCACCCAGGACGTGCTGGCCCAGGTGCCGTTCGCCACCACGGGTGAAGTCGATGCCGCCGTGGCGGCCGCCAAGGAAGCCTTCAAGACCTGGCGCAAGACCCCGATCGGTACCCGCGCGCGCATCTTCCTGAAGTACCAGCAGCTGATCCGCGAAAACATGAGCGAGCTGGCCCACATCCTCACCGCCGAACAGGGCAAGACCCTGCCGGACGCCGAAGGCGATGTGTTCCGCGGCCTGGAAGTAGTCGAGCACGCGGCCGCCATCGGCAACCTGCAGCTGGGCGAGCTGGCCAACAACGTGGCCAACGGCGTGGACACCTACTCGATCATGCAGCCGCTGGGCGTGTGCGCAGGCATCACTCCGTTCAACTTCCCGGCGATGATCCCGCTGTGGATGTTCCCGATGGCCATTGCCACCGGCAACACCTTCATCCTCAAGCCGTCCGAGCAGGACCCGATGGTCACCATGCGCCTGGTCGAACTGGCGCTGGAAGCGGGCATTCCCAAGGGCGTGCTGAACGTGGTCCACGGTGGCGAGGAAGTGGTCAACGCCATCTGCGACCACCCGGACATCAAGGCGGTGTCGTTCGTCGGTTCCACCCGTGTCGGCACCCACGTCTACAACCGCGCCTCGCTGGCCGGCAAGCGCGTGCAGTGCATGATGGGCGCCAAGAACCACGCCGTGGTGCTGCCGGACGCCAACAAGGAGCAGACCCTCAATGCGATGGTCGGCGCGGCCTTCGGTGCGGCGGGCCAGCGCTGCATGGCCGCCTCCACCTTGGTGCTGGTCGGTGAAGCGCGCGGTTGGGTGCAGGACCTGGTCGAAAAGGCCAAGACCCTGAAGGTCAGCGCTGGCACGGTCGCCGGCACCGACGTCGGCCCGGTCATTTCCTGCAGCGCCCGTGATCGCGTGGAAGGCCTGATCGCGTCGGGCGTGGAGCAGGGCGCCAAGCTGGTGCTGGATGGCCGCAAGCCGCAGGTCGATGGCTTCGAGAAGGGCAATTTCGTTGGCCCGACCATCTTTGCCGGTGTCACCACCGACATGCGCATCTACCAGGAAGAAATCTTCGGGCCGGTGCTGGTCATCCTCGAAGCGGAAACGCTGGATGAGGCCATCGCCATGGTCAACAGCAACCCGAACGGCAACGGCACCGCCCTGTTTACCCAGTCCGGCGCCGCAGCACGCCGGTTCCAGGAAGACATCGACGTCGGCCAGGTCGGCATCAACGTGCCGATTCCGGTGCCGGTGCCGCTGTTCTCGTTCACCGGTTCGCGTGCTTCCAAGCTGGGCGACCTGGGCCCGTACGGCAAGCAGGTGGTGCTGTTCTACACGCAGACCAAGACCGTCACCGCGCGCTGGTTCGACGACGAGACGCTGAGCCACGGCGTCAACACCACGATCAGCCTGAAGTAACCGCAGGGAGCAGCCATGAGCCACTCGATGACGACGGAACAGGAAGAAGCGCAGCAGGCGTACCGCGAAGCGGCGCGTGACTTCGCACAGGCCGAACTGGCGCCGCACGCCGCGCGATGGGATGCGGAGGGCATCTTTCCGCGCGAGGCGATCGCCAAGGCCGGTGAACTGGGCTTCTGCGGTCTGTACATGGACCCGGAAGTGGGCGGCAGCGGCCTGAGCCGACTGGACGCCGCCGTCGTCATCGAGGAGCTCGCCAACGTCGACCCGTCGACCGCGGCCTATATCAGCATCCACAACATGGCCTCGTGGATGGTGTCCAAGTGGGGCCAGCCGGCGCTGCGCGACGCGTGGGGCAATGACCTGTCTTCTGGCAGCAAACTGGCCTCGTACTGCTTGACCGAGCCGGGCGCCGGTTCGGACGCGGCCTCGCTGAAGACCACCGCCGTGCGCGATGGCGATTTCTACGTGTTGAATGGCTCCAAGGCCTTCATCTCCGGCGCCGGTGCCACCGAGCTGCTGGTGGTGATGGCACGTACCGGCGGTGCCGGTGCAGGCGGGGTCAGCGCGATCGCGGTGCCGGCCGACCTGCCGGGCATCAGCTATGGCCGCAAGGAAGAGAAGATGGGCTGGAACAGCCAGCCCACCCGCGGCATCACCTTCGAAAACGTCCGCGTACCGGTCAACCACCTTCTGGGAGAGGAAGGCGGCGGCTTCAAGCTGGCGATGAAGGGGCTCGATGGTGGCCGCATCAACATCGCCGCGTGCTCGCTGGGTGCTGCGCAGGGCGCGCTGGATGCCGCACGCCGCTACATGGGCGAGCGCCGCCAGTTCGGCAAGGCGTTGTCCGAATTCCAGGCGCTGCAGTTCAAGCTGGCCGACATGGCCATCGAGCTGGTTGCCGCGCGGCAGATGGTGCATACCGCTGCGCGCAAGCTCGATGCCGGTGCCAGCGATGCCAACGTGTGGTGCGCGATGGCCAAGCGTTTCGCCACCGATGCCGGCTTCACCATCTGCAACGAAGCCCTGCAGATCCACGGCGGCTACGGCTACATCCGTGAATATCCGATCGAACGCCTGCTGCGCGACAGCCGCGTGCACCAGATCCTGGAAGGCACCAACGAGATCATGCGGGTGATCGTTGCCCGTCACCTGCTCAACACCGAAGAGGAACTGCGATGAAGGATTGGCGTACCCAGGAGCACGTGGGCCTGAAGGTCGAGGCCGACGGCCATACCGCCGTGGTCACCCTGAACAACCCGCCGGCGCACACCTGGACCGTGCACAGCCTGTCAGCGCTGCGCGACCTGGTCGGCGCGCTCAACGCAGACCGTGACATCTACGCGCTGGTGATCACCGGTGACGGCGAGAAATTCTTCTCCGCCGGTGCCGATCTCAACCAGTTCGCTTCGGGTGACAAGGCCGCTGCACGCGAGGCCGCGCGCCGCTTCGGTGAAGCCTTCGAAGCGCTGTCCGGTTTCCGTGGCGTGTCGATCGCCGCGATCAACGGCTACGCCATGGGCGGTGGCCTGGAATGCGCACTGGCCTGTGACCTGCGCATCATCGAAGAGCACGCCCAGGTTGCGCTGCCGGAGGCCACCGTCGGCCTGCTGCCGTGCGCCGGTGGCACCCAGAACCTGCCGCGCCTGGTCGGCGAGGGTTGGGCCAAGCGCATGATCCTGCTCGGCGAGCGCATCAACGCCGAAACCGCCGTGCGGATTGGTCTTGCCGAAGAAAAGGTCGGCAAGGGCGAAGCCAAGGCGCTGGCACTGGAATGGGCGAAGAAGGCCGGCAAGCAGAGCCCGACCAGCATTGCCGCCTGCAAGACGTTGGTGCAGTCCACGCGCACCGGCACCCATGCGTCGGCGCTGGTGGCCGAGCGCGAGGCTTTCGTCGATCTGTTCGACACCGCCGACCAGGTCGAGGGCGTGAGTGCCTTCCTTGAAAAGCGCGCCGCGCAGTGGAAGAACGCATGACCACCGACACCGTTGCCGAACAAGCTCCGGTGCTGTTCGAAGAGCGCGTGGCCGGCAACGGCACGCGCATCGGCATCGCCACGCTGAACGCACCGCGCACGCTCAATGGTTTCTCGCTGCCGATGGCGCACCTGCTGTTGCAGCAGTTGAACGCCTGGGCCGACGACGATGGCATCGCCATGGTGGTGCTGCAGGGCGCCGGTGAGAAGGCGTTCTGCGCCGGTGGTGACCTGCACAGCCTGTACCAGAGCATGCGTGCCTACCGCGACGCCGGCCAAGGCGATATCCGCGAGAACGACTACGCCGCCGAGTTCTTCGACGTCGAATACCGCGTCGATTACCTCATCCACACCTACGCCAAGCCGATCCTGTGCTGGGGCCACGGCATCGTGATGGGCGGTGGCATCGGCCTGATGTCCGGCGCCAGCCACCGCGTGGTCAGCGAGCGCTCCAAGCTGGCCTTCCCGGAAATCACCGTGGGCCTGTTTCCTGACGTGGGTGGCAGCTGGCTGCTGCCGCGCGTGCCGGGCAACGGTGGCTTGTTCCTGGCCCTGACCGGTGCGCTGCTCAACCCGGGCGATGCGATCTATGCCGGCCTGGCCGACGTGCATGTGGCCGAGGAACGCCGCAGTGCGGTGTTCGACGCGCTGCTGCAGGTCGCGTGGTCGACCGATGCCGCACGCAACCACGAGCGCCTGTCACAGCTGCTGCTGTCGTTTGCCAGCGACGCCGCGACCGGCCCGCTGCTGGCCAACGCTACGCAGGTCGATGCGCTGTGCGCAGGCGATGATCTGGCCGCCATCGTCGAACGCATCAGCACCCTGCAGACCGATGACACGTGGCTGCAGGCCGCACAGAAGACCCTTGCCGCCGGTGCACCGGGCTCGGCACGGCTGGCCTTCGAGCTGCAGCGCCGCAGCGCCGGCCAGGATCTGGCCAGCGTGTACCGGCTGGAATACATCACCGCCCTGCATTGCGCTGCGCATGGTGATTTCGCTGAAGGCATCCGCGCGCTGCTGATCGACAAGGACCGCAATCCGCAGTGGAACCCGGCCACCCTGGCCGAGGCCACCGGCGCGTGGGTCGACACCTTCTTCGCTTCCCCCTGGGCCGATGCCGCGCATCCGCTGGCCGACCTGGGCACTCCCCTTGTTGAAAGGAGCCTTGCATGAGCCGCATTGCATTCATCGGGTTGGGCAACATGGGTGGCCCGATGGCCGCCAATCTGGTCAAGAACGGCCACAGCGTGCGCGTGTTCGATCTGGTCCCGGCCGCGGTGCAGGCCGCCGTTGACGCCGGTGCCAGTGCTGCCTCGTCGGCACGCGACACCCTGGCCGACGCCGAAGTGGTGATCTCGATGCTGCCGGCCAGCCGCCATGTTGAAGGCGTGTACCTGGGTGATGACGGCATTCTTGCCGCGATTCCCGCCGGTGCGCTGGTCATCGACTGCAGCACGATTGCCCCGGCCAGCGCGCGCAAGGTATCCGAAGCGGCCGCCGCACGTGGCCTGCAGATGATCGACGCGCCGGTGTCCGGTGGCACTGCCGGCGCACAGGCCGGCACGCTGACCTTCATCGTCGGTGGCGAAGAGGACGCGCTTGAACGCGCCCGCCCGGTACTGCAGGCGATGGGCAGGAACATCTTTCATGTGGGTGCCAGTGGCGCCGGCCAGGTCGCCAAGCTGTGCAACAACATGGCACTGGGCGTGATCATGGCCGTCACCGGCGAAGCCATCGCCCTGGGCGTGGCGCACGGGCTGGACCCGAAGGTGCTGTCGCAGATGATGGCGGTCAGCACCGGCCGCAGCTGGGCCACCGAAGTGTGCAACCCGTGGCCGGGCGTTCTGGAAAACGCGCCGGCGTCGCGCGGTTACAGCGGCGGCTTCGGCAGCGATCTGATGCTGAAGGACATGGGCCTGGCGGTGGAGGCGGCGATGAGCGTCGGCGCCTCGATCCCGCTGGGCGAAGTGGCCCGCAACCTGTACTCGATGAACCACCAGGCCGGCCGCGGCAAGCTGGATTTCTCCAGCGTCGTGCAGCTCATCACCAGCGACCGGTAACCGGTCGCCGGTCCGCGCATTCCACCTTATCCCCGCGCCGTTGGCGCACCCCCTTGAACAACAAGGGGGTTCTCCTCCAGCAGGATGGATGCGCGCCGACCGTGTAGTGCCGAGCCCATGCTCGGCACTACAGAAAGCGTATGCGTCCCCGGCCACGTGCCGGGGCCCACCCGAGGTGGGATGGGCGGATGCCCGGTTGCGACCGGCATCCGCCCATTTTTTTGCCCAGCCGCTTGGTAGTGCCGGCCGCTGGCCGGCATCACCGCATCAGGCAACGATCAGCGTCACGTCGATGTTGCCGCGGGTCGCGTTGGAGTACGGGCAGACGATGTGCGCCTTCTGCACCAGTTCTTCCACCTGCTCGCGCGGCACGCCCGGCACGTTGATGGTCAGCTCGGCTTCGATGCCGAAACCGGTCGGGATCTGGCCGATGCCGACCTTGCCGGTCACGGTGGTGTCGGCCGGCAGCGCGACCTTGGCCTGGCCGGCGACGAACTTCAGTGCGCCCAGGAAGCAGGCCGAATAGCCGGCAGCAAACAGCTGTTCCGGGTTGGTGCCCGGGCCGCCAGCGCCGCCCAGCTCGCGCGGGGTCGACAGCTGGATGTCCAGCACGTTGTCGGACGAGACGGAACGGCCTTCACGCCCGCCGGTGGAGGTGGCCTGGGCGGTGTACAGAACCTTTTCGATGGACATCGGGATGCTCCTGGTCAGTGGGTGGGTGTTGCGTTGGAGCCTACTTTGCCCGGATTCTTCAGACGGTGGGTGACAATTCGTCTGCAAAACTTGACGGATCGTCCGCCGGGCCTAGATCGTCCATTCCCGGTCGGTAGTGAATATGATGGTCAGCCAGCGATCCGGCGACGATTCGCCCAGCGCATCGCCGATCTCGTCACGCAGGTGATCCCATTCCAGCAGGGGCCGCGGTGGGTCGTCCTCGCGCACCACGAAGAACAGCTCGATCTGCTCGCCCCGGCCCACCTGCGCCACGTAGCTGCGGTGTTCGACGAAGCCATGCTTTGCAACGATTGCCCGCGCCACCGCATCCACATGCGCCTGCAGCTCGGGCGGGGTGACCAGCAGGATCCCGGCCAGCGCGCGCCGCACCGTGCCCAATGGCGCGATCATCACCAGCACGCAGACGAAGGCGAGGATGGCCGGATCGATGTACGGCCCGACCCATGCCAGCGAGGTACCACGCACCAGCACGCCACCGAGGAAGGCCGCCAGGTAGCAGGCCGACATGCTCGCGGCGATCACCCAGTTCTTTGCATCCAGTGCGATGAACTCCGAACCGATGCGACGGTTCGCACGCAGCACGAACCAGGCCAGCGCGCTTTCAGCCACGATCGACAGTGCCGCGAAGATGATTGCCGGGCCAAGTGCGATCTGTCGCCCACCCGACATCAGCGCATCGACCGCATTGACCAGTGCGTACAACGCCGCACCGATCATCAGCGTGCCACTCACTCCCAGCACGATCGGTTCCAGGTGCCAGAAGCCCATGGTGAAGCGTTGGTTGAGGCGTGACTGCAACGCATCGGTCTGGGTGGACAGCGCGATCAACCGCGCGACCAGCAGCGACAGCCACGTCATCACCACGTCGATCAGACCGTAGATGCCATCGAAGATGATCAGCGACGAATTGGCCAGCAGACCGAATACCACTGCGGCGGCGGCCAGCATCAGCGAGGCGGCGATGGACAGCCGCAGCACACCCTGCTCGGTTGCCGGGTCGAAGAAGTGCGGTCGGTCGGCGGTCATGCCGCGATTGTAGAGCGCAGCCATGCTCCACTGCTTCCAGAAGGCGCCTTCGCTACCCCGGCGGCGGATGTTCCCGTAGACTGCGCCCCTTCCACGCTCCCCGACGACGCACTGCAGTGATCACGCCACCCTGACCCTTGCCGCCTCTCGGCAGCCGGCCCAACCGGCTCAGGAACCCGCGTCTTTCCACCGCAGCGCCACGTGGCCTCGCCCGCGTGTGCGCGGAGTTTTCCCATGCAAACGTCCTATCCCCTGCGCCAGCAATGGCTCGGCAACCTCCGTGGTGATCTGCTGTCCGGCACCGTCGTCGCGCTGGCGCTGATTCCCGAAGCCATCGCATTCTCGTTGATCGCCGGCGTCGACCCCAAGGTCGGCCTGTACGCTGCTTTCTCCATTGCCGTCATCACCGCCATTGCAGGCGGCCGCCCCGGCATGATCTCCGCCGCCACCGGCGCGATGGCCTTGGTGATGGTCGACCTGGTCAGGGACCACGGCCTGCAGTACCTGTTTGCCGCCAGCATCCTGGCCGGCCTGCTGCAGATGCTGGCCGGCGTGTTCAAACTGGGCTCGCTGATGCGCTTCGTCTCGCGCTCGGTCATCACCGGCTTCGTCAATGCGTTGGCGATCCTGATCTTTCTGGCGCAGATGCCCGAGCTGATCGGCCGCGGCCCCACCGTGTACGTGCTGTGCGCCACCGCGTTGGCGATCATCTACCTGCTGCCACGGATTACCCGCGCGGTGCCGTCGCCTCTGGTGGCCATTGTGGCGCTGACCGCCGTGGTGATCGGCTTCGGCGTAGACGTACGCAGCGTCGGCGACATGGGCCAGCTGCCCGACAGCCTGCCGCATTTCCTGCTGCCCGATGTGCCGCTCACCTGGGAGACGCTGCGCATCCTGCTGCCGGTGTCGGCCACGCTGGCGGTGGTCGGCCTGCTCGAATCGATGATGACCCTGCAGATTGTCGAGGACATCACCGAGACGCCCAGTGAGCGCAACCGCGAGTGCGTCGGCCAGGGCCTGGCCAACACGGTCACCGGTTTCCTCGGTGGCATGGCCGGCTGCGCGATGATCGGCCAGTCGGTGATCAACGTGACCTCCGGCGGTCGAGGCCGCCTGTCCTGCCTGGTGGCCGGCGTGCTGCTGCTGGTGCTGGTGGTATACGGCAGCGACCTGGTGCGGCAGATCCCGATGGCCGCACTGGTGGCGGTGATGATCATGGTCAGCATCGGCACCTTCAGCTGGCGCTCGCTGCGCGACCTGCGCACGCATCCGCGCAGCTCGTCGGCCGTGATGCTGCTGACGGTGGTGGTCACCGTGGCCACCCACGACCTGGCCAAGGGTGTGCTCAGCGGCGTACTGTTGTCGGCGCTGTTCTTCGCGCGCAAGGTCGGACACATGCTGGACGTGCAGCAAGAAGATGCGGGCGATGCGCAGATCTACCATGTGCGCGGCCAGGTGTTTTTCGCCTCCGCCGGGCAGCTGGGTGCGGCGTTCGATTACCAGCACGTGGCGCCGAAGGTGCAGATCGACCTGCGCCAGGCCCATCTGTGGGACCTGACTGCCGTGGCCGCGCTGGAACGCGTGCAGGAAAAGCTGGCCGCGCATGGTGCCGAGGTGACGGTGGTGGGCCTCAATGCAGCCAGCCAGACGTTGATCGAGCAGGTGGGGGGGCGCGGTGGTAGTCACTGAGTTCGTCACTGAGTTCGTACTCACCGGCCGGCACCTACTATCGGAAAAGGCGGGACCATAAGCGCTTTGGCAGGCGCCGGTGACATCCACCTGCGCCTGCCGCTGATTCAACACGGCGCACCCGGGTGACCGCAGCGGCGGTCACCCGTGCTGTTGCATCAGTGCCTTCGCCCCATGCACCTGACCTCTACCCGCATGTCGGCGTCCATTACTTCGCTCGTGCAGATCATCTGGTTGTCGCCCGGCCCGATGTTGGGGCGCACGCCCAGATCGAAGAGATAGCGACTGAAGTCCATATAGGCGTCACTGGTGATGCCACCGGGGAACTCGTACACCACCGGCCTGCCATCCTTGGCAACGTCCTCTTTCGTCTCTGGAACCGGGTTGCCGTGAACGTCTCTGCCGGTGCCGGGGATCGCCGCCCAGCTCTTCATCTCTATGTCGTAGGAGGCCTTGATCTTCGAGCCATCGGCGAAGTTCAGGGTGGTCACCGGGCGGCCCGCGGTCAGCGAGATGTTCTTTCCCCTGACCGAGTTGATGAACGTCATGTGCGCTGCGTACCCGCGGGCGAGCCAGGAGGCATTCAATTGCTCGATCGCGTTGTTCATTCTGGCCGGGCTCTGCAGTGCTTCGTACACGGTTGCCGGAACTGGTCTGTCTGCAGTGGGGGCCGCCAGTGCCCGTCGCACGCGTGCAGTCCCCATCGCCTGCGGGGGGAGCCTCCATGTGTTCGACGCAAGGTCGTAGTTCATTTCAAGGCTGCGTCCATTTGCGTGCCAGAAGCGGACCAGTGCTACGAAGTAGTCTTCCAGGTCCTGCTCGATCGGCAGCTCCTGGATCCTGCGATCCCACAGGATGACGAACTTCCGAATCTCTCCCGTGGAAATGCTGGTTACCAGAGCACCGCCGACGTCGACGTCCGACAGCGCGGCTGCCTGCATCTGAGCGTATGAACAACCTTCGCACGGGATATCTTGTATGTGCTTCAACTGCGCGTGCGCTCCCTGCGCACAGAGCAACAACGCCACAGCAGTGGCGTAGCGGAACAGCCTCATCGAATTCGATTCCTAGATGGATGGATTGGGTAGGAAATGAATGACGATCCTGGCTACTGCCGCAATGACCAGCGCAATCGAAACGGCACGGGTGAAGCGATGGATCTCGCGCCGTTGGAAGGGGATCCATACCGTGAGCAGGATGGTCGAGAGACCAAAAACCACCACCGGGATGCCGGAGGTCGTCATCGCCATGCACAGGCTGATGAAGGCAAACAGTTCCAGGACCAGTTCGATATAGGTGCGTTGCTGCATTACATGTTCCGTTTGCTTGGGACATCCATGGCCGCACATCGTTATGCGGCGCGCAAATGATATCACGTCTCATTCGTATTTGACGGTGTGGCAGGCGAGTGCCATGGCCGCAGTACCATGCCCGCAAGGAAGTACACGCGTGCCGTGGTGCCCCGGCCACCATTCATCCACCCGGTGTAAACTATTGATCTCACTGGCAATGCCAGTCTCCGCGATCAACCGCCCGATGACGTCCGCCACCGCCCGTTACGCTGATTCCCTGCGCCTGTCCGTCGCCCCCATGATGGACTGGACCGACCGCCATTGCCGGGTGTTCCACCGCCTGCTGGCGCCGGGTGCGCGGCTGTACACCGAAATGGTGCACGCCAATGCGGTCATCCATGGCGATCGCCAGCGCCTGCTCGGTTTCGATGCCAGCGAACAGCCGCTGGCACTGCAGCTCGGTGGCAGCGATCCGGCCCTGTTGGCGCAGGCCGCGCGTATCGCCGCCGACTGGGGCTACGACGAGGTCAACCTCAACTGCGGCTGCCCGTCCGACCGCGTGCAGGCCGGCCGCTTCGGTGCCTGCCTGATGCGCGAGCCGGTGCTGGTGGCCGAATGCGTGTCGGCCATGGTCGAGGCAGTGGACATCCCGGTGACGGTGAAGTGCCGCCTGGGCGTGGACGAGGACGACAACTACGAGGTATTCGCCCGTTTCGTCGACCGCCAGGTCGAGGCCGGCGCCGTGATGGTGGTGGTGCACGCCCGCAATGCCTGGCTGAAGGGCCTGTCGCCGAAGGAGAACCGCGAGGTTCCGCCGTTGAAGTACGACTGGGCCTACCGGCTGAAGCAGGAGCGCCCGGCACTGCCGGTGGTGCTCAATGGTGGCCTGGCCAGCATCGAGGCGGTGCAGGCGCAGGCCGCGCACGTCGATGGCGTCATGCTCGGTCGCGCGGCCTACCACGACCCCTACCTGCTGCATCAGCTGGAAGCGCTGCAGACCGGCGCGCCGCTGCGTCCGCGCGGTGAGCTGCTGCGCGCCCTGCGCCCGTACATCGACGCCCGCCTGGGCGAGGGCCTGGCCCTCAAGCACATCACCCGCCACATCCTCGGCCTGTTCCACGGCCAGCCCGGCGGCCGCGCATTCCGCCAGGTGCTGAGCGAGGGTGCCCATCGCCCCGGTGCCGACTGGGCGCTGGTCGAGCAGGCGCTGGCAGTCACCGAACGCGAAGCCGACCGCGCCGCTGCGTGACGTCAGTCACATTCCTGACTTGACAAGGGCGGCCGTTTCGTCCCGAATGTTCACTTAGCTGAACAACGGTCTGGAGCATCTGGAAAAGTTCAGACCGGATTCACTGCCCGAAACCAAGAATTTGCAAAAGATTTGTAAAGATTTGTAAAACGCCGGGTTCCATTCCGGTGCCCGGATTTACGACTTTTGAACGAATCGCCGTGCTCGGCTAGGATCGCATCGATGTCTTCCGCTCCCTTCCACCGCTGTATCGCCCTGGCCACCTGCGTGGTCCTGGCGGCTGCCCCGCTGTCTTCGGCGCTGGCGCAGGACCCGCAGCGGGAACAGGGGCGCGCAGAAATGATGGAGCGTGGAGGCCGTGGCGCCAGCAACGAGCGCTCGCTGTCCGATGCCGTGCGCCGCGTGCAACGCACCACCGGTGGCCACATCCTGGGCGCCGAGCGTGTGCCGTTCGATGGTCGTGACATCAACCGGGTCAAATACATGGACGACCGCGGTCGGGTCCGCTACATGGACGACCCCGCCCCGGCACGTTCACAGCCGCGCACACCGCGGTCGGATATGTCATCACTACGCGGCGATAACCCCTGAACAGGGATAGTTGTCGCTATCAACCCGTACCCACAGGCCTCCGGGCCGCACCCAGCACACTAGGGAGAGTTCATGCGTATCCTTCTGGTCGAAGACGAAGCCCCGCTGCGTGAGACCCTGGCAGCCCGGCTCAAGCGCGAAGGTTTTGCCGTCGATGCAGCGCAGGACGGCGAAGAAGGCCTGTACATGGGCCGCGAAGTGCCGTTCGACGTCGGCATCATCGACCTTGGCCTGCCCAAGATGTCGGGCATGGAGCTGATCAAGGCCCTGCGCGATGAAGGCAAGAAGTTCCCGGTGCTGATCCTGACCGCGCGTTCGAGCTGGCAGGACAAGGTCGAGGGCCTGAAGCAGGGCGCCGACGATTACCTGGTCAAGCCGTTCCATGTGGAAGAGCTGCTGGCCCGCGTCAACGCGCTGCTGCGCCGCGCCGCAGGCTGGAGCAAGCCGACCCTGGAATGCGGTCCGGTTGCTCTGGATCTGGCAGCGCAGACCGTCAGCGTGGCCGGCAGCAATGTCGACCTCACCAGCTACGAGTACAAGGTGCTGGAGTACCTGATGATGCATGCCGGCGAACTGGTCTCCAAGGCCGACCTCACCGAGCACATCTACCAGCAGGACTTCGATCGTGACTCGAACGTGCTGGAAGTGTTCATCGGCCGCCTGCGCAAGAAGCTGGACCCGGATGGCGAACTGAAGCCGATCGAGACCGTGCGTGGTCGTGGCTACCGTTTCGCGATTCCGCGCAACGAGGGCTGAGGCCTTCAGCAGGCGATAAACGATGTCCGGCCGTCTGTGGTTCTTCCGACGCTGGCGGCCGCGCTCTCTGCAGGCGCGCCAGATGTTCGCCGCGTCCGTGGGTCTGGTCGCGTTCCTGGCCCTGGCCGGTTACGCGCTTGATGCCGCCTTCGCCGATACGGCGAAGGCGAACCTGCGCGAGCGCCTGAAGAACTATGCCACCGCCTATGCGGCCGGCATCGACTTCACCCGCGACCGCTCGCTGTACATCCGCGAGCAGCCGCCGGATCCGCGTTTCGATGTGCCCGGCAGCGGCCTGTACCTGCAGGTCGTCATGCCCGACGGCAAGGGCAATTCGATGTCCGCCGAAGGCCCGATGCTGCCCACCGTCGGCGGCGGCCTGCTGGCCCCGCGCCAGGAAGTCTTCGAAGGCCCGCTGCCGATGATCCAGATCGACGGCAGCCAAGGCTCGGTTTATCGCTATGGCCTGGGCCTGGTGTGGGATGCCGACGCCGACCCGGCCACCGAATTCCCGTACACCATCTACGTGATGGAAGACTCGCGCGCGCTGGGTGCGCAGCTGCGCGTGTTCCGCAGCCGGGTCTGGTTCTACCTGGGCGGCATCGGCCTGATCCTGCTGCTGCTGCAGACGGTCATCCTGCAGTGGAGCCTGCGCCCGTTGCGGCGGGTGATCACCGAACTGACCAAGGTCCAGCGCGGCGAGACCGAGCGCATGAGCGAGCGCCACCCGCGAGAGCTGGAGCCGTTGACCGACAGCATCAATGCCTTCATCGAGGGCGAGCGTGAGAACCTCGAGCGCCAGCGCAATACCCTGGCCGACCTGGCGCACAGCCTGAAGACGCCGATTGCGGTGCTGCGTACGCAGATGGACAGCGGCGCCGGCGATGGCGCCCTGCGCGAAGAGCTGGACGTGCAGCTGCAGCGCATGAACAACCTGGTGTCCTACCAGCTGGCACGCGCGGCCTCGTCGGGCCACAAGCTGTTCTCGGCACCGCTGCCGATCGAACCCAACGCCGAAGAGATCGTGCGTGGCCTGGAAAAGGTCTATGCGTCCAAGGGCGTGCTGTGCGAATTCGACATCGACCCGGCCGCGCGCTTCCACGGCGAACCGGGCGACCTGCAGGAGCTGCTGGGCAACCTGCTGGAGAACGCGTTCAAGTGGGCCAAGCGCCGCGTGTTGCTGACCGCGCAGCCGTTGCCGGCGCCGAATGCGCGTCGCGCCGGCCTGCTGCTGGCGGTGGATGACGATGGCCCGGGTATTGCGCCGGAGGACATCGGCAAGGTGCTGCAGCGTGGCGTGCGCGGCGATGAGCGCGTACAGGGCCACGGCATCGGCCTGTCGATCGTGCAGGACCTGATCAAGGATTACCGCGGCGAGCTGCAGGTGTCCCGTTCCAGCGAACTGGGCGGCGCCCGCTTCGAAGTGCGGCTGCCGCCGGGGCCTTAACGATCCGTTGCAACCCGATCCGGTCGACGTACACCCTCGGGTAGCGCCGGGCCATGCCCGGCGGACGGATGAATCACCCGACCATTGCCGGCGGCTCGCCGTAGAACCGCCGCAGATGCGCAGCCACCTCCGGCAACGCTTCGGCCAGCAGGTCCGGCGCAGAGAAGTGGTACTCGCTGGCGACCGCGAAGAACTCTTCCGGCGCCTCGGCCGCATACGGATCGATCCGTGTTTCCACGCCGGCATCCACCTGCGCACAGAACGCGTCGTACGATTTCTGGAAGTCGGCAGCCCACTCGCGTTGCCACGCACGCGGCAACGGTGGCGTGCCGTCCATCGCACCGTCGAGCGCATCCAGTTTGTGCACCATCTCATGCACGGCCACGCAGTAACCCTCATGCGGTGCCGCCAGATCGGCCTGCACATCGGCCCACGAAAGAATCAGCGGACCGCTGTCCCACGACTCGCCGATCAGCTCGTCATCCCACTCATGCAGTACGCCGGCGGCGTCCATATGGCTGCGATGCACGCGGAACGCATCGGGGTAGACGATCAGCTGCGACCAGCCTTCCAGCCCCACCTCGCCGAACTCCAGCAGCGGCAGGCAGCACAGTGCGGCCAGCAGCACACCATCGGCCGGCTGCAGCTGCAGTTCGCCGATGGGGGAGATGGTCTTCTCATGCAGGAAGCGCGTGGTCAGCGCGCGCAGGCGTGCATGCCGTTCGTCGTCCAGGCCGCGCAACCACGCTGCGCGGTGGCAGGCATCGTTCCAGTGTGCGTCTTCGATCGGTCGCGGCGCGGGCCGCAGCCACTGCAGCAACGACTTGATCAGCGGAACATACCCGGCAGGTAGCTGTGCCACTTCGGGGCACGGATGCGCTGCAGTACATCGTCGTCACCGCCACCGCCGCTGCTGGTCGCAGCGGCCGGACGTACCGGTGCCGGCTTGGCGGCCGTTGCTGTCGGCGCATTGGTCGGTGCGCGCTGCGAGGCTGCATCGCTGGCCGAATAGACGCAGGCGCCACGGCTGTCATCAAGCGCTGCTGTGGCAGATGCCGCGAAGGGCATCGTCAGCAGGATCAGGCAATGGGCATAACGGCGCATTGACGACATCCACGTTAAGGGAAGGTGAGTTCCCGATTCTAGCCCGAACCCGGCGCCAGATTGGAAGCCCGCCGGAACCGGGGCCGGCGGGCGCCGCTGGCGGCTTTCCCGCATAATTCCGTCCTGACCTTGTGGAAGCTGCCGTGGACGATCGCCAATTGCTGGCCAAACTCGCTGCCGGTCGCCTGTCCGGCGACGCCCTGGCCCGTGAGCTCGGCCAGACCCGGGCCGCCATTTGGAAGCGAATTCAAGGGCTTAGAGCCGCTGGCGTCGAGGTTGAAGGGCGCGCAGGCGAGGGCTACGGGCTGACCCGGCCGGTCGACCTGCTGGACGCCGGGGCCATCCGCGCCGGCCTGCCCAAGGCGGCCGCAGCCCTGCTGCACGACCTGCAGGTGGCCTGGACCGTGGACTCCACCAACGCCGAATTGCTGCGCTGCAGCGCGCCCCAGCGCGGTGTCAGCGTCCTGTTGGCCGAACGCCAGACCGGTGGCCGAGGCCGTCGCGGGCGCACCTGGGCGTCGCCGCTGGCCGCGCATGTGTATCTGTCGGTGCTGCGGCTGTTCGAGGGTGGCCTCGGCCGCTTGGCCGGGCTGAGCCTGGTCGCCGGCGTCGCCGTGGCCGAAGCCCTGCACGACCTGGGCTACACGCAGGCGCAGCTGAAGTGGCCGAACGACGTGCTGGTCGATGGCCGCAAGCTGGTGGGCCTGCTGGCCGAGGGTGGTGGCGAATACGCCGGCCCGGCGCGTGCAGTGATCGGCATCGGCATCAACGTGCACATGCCGCCGGCGTTCGCCGAACAGATCACCCAGCCGTGGGTGGACCTGGACACACTGGCCGGCGCATCGGTGGATCGCAACACGGTGGTGGCCGCCGTGCTGGGACGCCTGCTGCCGGCGCTGGAGGAATTCGATCGCGAAGGGCTGGCGCCGTTCCTGCAGCGCTACGCAGCGTTCGACATGCTGGCCGGGCGCGAAGTGCGCGTGCAGCTGGATGGCGAATGGCAGCACGGTACCGCGCTCGGCTTGGCTGACGATGGCGCGCTGCGCGTGCGTATCGATGGCCGCGAGCGCCTGCTGCATGCCGGCGAAGTCAGTGTGAGAAAAGCATGAGCGACTGGTTGTTCGATCTGGGCAATTCGCGCTTCAAGTTCGCGCCGTTGCAGGGTGACCGTGCCGGTGATGTGCAGGCGTGGGCGCATGGCGCCGAAGGCATGGCCGGGCAACCGCCGCACAGCCTGCCCAGTGGCGGCACCGCGTTTGTGGCCAGCGTCGCCGCGCCATCGCTGACCAGCGCGATGCTGGATCAGCTGCAGCGCCGCTTCGAGCACGTGCATGTGGTGCGTACCAGCGCCCAGTGCGCGGGTGTACGCATTGCCTACGCCAAGCCGGAAAAATTCGGTGTCGACCGCTTCCTGGCTCTGCTGGCTGCCGCCAAGGCACAGCGGCCGGTGCTGGTGGTCGGTGTCGGCACCGCGTTGACCATCGACCTGCTGGATGCCAACGGCCAGCATCACGGTGGACGCATTTCCGCCTCGCCGACCACCATGCGCGAGGCGCTGCACGCGCGCGCGGTGCAGCTGCCGGCCAGCGGCGGTGACTACAGCGAATTCGCCAACGACACCGCCGATGCGCTGGCCTCCGGCTGCGATGGTGCCGCCGTGGCGCTGGTTGAACGCAGCGCCCGCCAAGCACAGGCGCTGCTGGGCGTCGTGCCGTCGCTGCTGGTGCATGGCGGTGGCGCACCCGCACTGATGCCGCTGCTGGACGGCGCCGACTATCACCCCTCGCTGGTGCTGGATGGCCTCGCCCGCTGGGCGGTACACCAGCCCGCAGGCTAGTATCGGCGCATGCTGACCCGTGCCCTGATCGTCGTGCTGGCGATCCTCAATCTTGGTGTTGCCACCTGGTGGCTGCTGCGCGATGAACCCGCGCGCGCGCCGTTGCCGCCGCCCCCGACCGGCGTGGCCGAGCTGCGCTGGTTGCCCGGCGGCACCGATGCCGCCGTGGCCGCGCAGGCCTCGGCAGCGGCACCCACTGAAGCACTGGTGGAGCGTGAGGCGGCGCCGGCTACCGCAGTGGCCGCTGTACCCGCACCGGCGACAGCACCCAGCAAGCCCGCCGAACCGGTGAAGGCGCCTGAGCCGATGGCCGCCGTCGCCAAGCCAGCGCCCGAACCGGTGGCCGAGAAACCCGCAGCCCCGGCCGTACCGCCGCGCTGCCTGGCACTGGGCCCGTTCGCTGATCGCGCCGCTGCCACCGCCGCACAGGGCCGTGCCGGCAACCTGCTGAGCCAGATGCGCCTGCGCGAGCAGCCCGCCGCCAGCGGCAGCGCCCGTTACCGCGTGCTGCTGCCCGCCGCCGCCAGCCGCGATGACGCGCAGGCCACGGTCAAGCGCATCGTCGCTGCCGGGCTGAGCGACTACTACATCATCAGCCAGGGCGACGAGACCAACGCCATTGCGCTGGGCCAGTACCGCAATCGCGAGGGCGCCGAACGGCGCATGGCCGCGGTGCAGGCCGCCGGCTTCCAGCCGCGTCTGGTGGCCAGTGGCGATGCCGGCCAATGGTGGCTGGAAGGGCAGCTGGCCACCGGCAGCGAACCGGCCCAGGCACAGCAGCGCAGTGGCGCCGCGCAGCAACGGTCGCTGGAATGCACGCGACTGCGCTAGAATTCCCAAACCACGGCGCTGCCGTCGGCGTTTCACCCCGTGCCGCTTTAGCTCAGTTGGTAGAGCAACTGTCTTGTAAACAGTAGGTCATCCGTTCGATTCGGATAAGCGGCACCATCTTCCGATCCACTGGCATCCACGGATGTCCACGGTGCACAATCAACCCGCTGAAATAGCGGGTTTTTTTGTGCTTTTTTGTCCCCGGCCGTCCATGAGCATCCACCCAGACTGGGGGTGCAATTGGGGGTACATGGGGAATCAAGCAAGATGGATAGGAGGATGTACCCCCAATGGCCCATAAGTCGTTGACGGATATGGCTGCAAGGAACGCAAAGGGCAAAGAGAAGCCCTACAAGCTTGCGGCAGGAGCAGGGCTCTACCTGCAGGTCATGCCCAATGGGAATCGCTACTGGCGAATGAAGTACCGCCATGCGGGCAAAGAGAAGTTGCTCTCCATCGGGGTCTACCCGGAGGTGACTCTGAAAGAGGCGTGTGACAGGCGCGACGCCGCGCGCGCGCAGCTGCGAGACGGGAAGGATCCGTCTGAGGAGAAGCAGCTTCAAAAGCTGAAGGCACAGTTGTCCGCAGATGGTCGCTTCGCGACAGTGGCTCTTGAATGGCTCGACACAAGAGGGGATCTGGCGGAAAGCACACGGTCCAAGGCCAAGTGGATGCTAGAGACATACGCGTTCCCATGGCTGGGTAAGCGCACAATCGAAGACATCAGCACTGCAGAGATCCTGTCAGTTCTGCGCCGGCTTGAGGCGCAGGACAAGATTGAGTCGACCCAACGGCTGCGCCAGATCTGCGGCCAAGTGTTTCGATACGCAGTGGCCACCGGTCGGCTAGATCGGGATCCTACTGCAGCCCTACGAGGGGCGTTGAAGACCGCAAAGAACCGTCACTATGCCTCGATCACGGACCCATCGAAGATTGGAGAGCTGCTGCGGGCGATTGACGGATACACGGGGCAGCTCACGACCCTGTGTGCCCTCAGGTTCGCGCCGCTGGTGTTCGCCCGCCCAGGTGAATTGAGAAAGGCGGAGTGGTCCGAGATCGACTTCGAGGCTGGCCAATGGTGTATCCCCGCAGAAAAGATGAAGATGGGCGTCGCGCACATCGTCCCTCTATCAAAGCAGGCCTTGGCGGTCCTCCGTGAGCTCCAACCAGTGACCAGCAAGAGTCGCTACATCTTTCCTTCAGTGCGCAGCCTGCGGGATCCGATGAGCGAGAACACTGTCAATGCGGCACTGCGTAGGCTGGGTTACGGGACGGACGACATGACAGGTCATGGCTTCCGGAGCATGGCTTCAACTCTCTTGCATGAGATGGGGTGGACTTCAGATGCGATTGAGCGGCAGTTGGCTCATGCGGAGCGTAACCCTATCAAGGCAGCCTATAACCGCGCTGAGCATCTTCCAGAGCGACGTCGGATGATGCAGGCATGGGCTGACTACTTGGACGGGCTAAGGATTGAAACAAGGAAGCCAAAGTTGCTGGCTGTGGCGTAAGCGCCCTAACTGGTAGGTCGCCCTCAACCAGGAAAAACTGAAGTGCTTAGCGGACGTCCTTGCGGTTGCTCTCCCAGATCGGATGTCTGCTTCCGGCCAAGAGCGGGCGTTGGCAATCGCCTGATACGCTGACGGTAACGCTGCGCGACCCGTGTTCTAGCCATTCCAGCTACGATTTATAGAGCTCAGCATCCAAGGCGCTACCCTTGGCATTATAAAAATAGTCTTCGAACTGCCAGGCAGCGTCGTACGCGACTTCCAGCGCCCTCCCAACCTCCACCTGCCCGCTCCCGCTCCTGACTTCATTCCAGCTATCTATTGCAGCGAATAGCTCGTAATACAAATCAGCGATGGCCCGCTCCGTGAACGTCGCCTCCTATTAGTCTTTGCCCCCGCGCAGCAACTCTGCGAGGTGGATCACGGAATAGAGGAGAGTCAGACAGGTTGACTTTGGTGGCGACCACATCTTCTCCGGCTGTCCGCTTCGGCACGGAGGAAACGCTAACACCCACTGCTCGTGATATGCCGGAGAGGGATTGAAGTTGACGTGTCTAGCGACAATCGCACGCTTATATGCAATGGGTGCTGCGGTCTTGGTACGCCAGAAGCCGGGATGATGGACTATTGCGCGGCTATACTCAATACCTTCTCATTTCTTTCAAGTCCCGATGCGAATTACCAACGACAACTACTCGCCTATCGAAATCCTGGCTGAGATTGCCACTCGTCGTGGAACTACATCAGCAGACACGAAAAGGTTCTTTCAGGATGATAAGACGAGCCATGATTGGCTTGTCGAGGAGTGGTCCAATCGAGTTGACTGCATTCTTGAATCCTTTAAACGCTATGGCATTGATGTTAATCCAACCCAGTTCGTCCGAGATCAGGGGATCGATGTTCTGCTCCGCGTCTCGAACCACCAGGGCAGTGAGTGGCGTTTGGGGTTGCAAATTAAGTCCGAGCAGGAAGCCTTAAAGGATCGCACTAAGAAGGCCGGTCAGGAAACCATGATCGGCACCCTAAAGCGCCAATCTCACGACGCGTTTGAGCGCGTCGACGAGTGGTGGATTCTCTGCTGTTTTGACTTGGCGAAACACCACAAGTTGGTCCAAGCCATCAATTCAGAACTCACCGGAGGCAAGCAAAATCGGTTGATTCGTGTCATTGATCCAAGGGCCTGTGCAGCCGTACTAAACATGAGTGAGGCCGAAATTGATGCATTCTGCACGTTGCTTTTGTGCAGAGATGATGTAGTTCTGCGGACTGCGCGTGGAGAGGTGGCTGCCTGTCATCCGAGCGTTGCGGCATTTGTCCTTGAACATATCGTCCCTGCGCTAGTGTACGGAGAGCGTATTTCTCGCGAAGAAGTGGCGTCGTTCCTCGAAGACGCCATTAGCGATTCTGAGCGTGAAAGAAGTGAGGATGACGCATGTGAGGATGACGACGATGAAGCTGTCGTCGAGCTCGATGAAGACGGTATTGACGATTCCGAGGAATTCGAGGACCTCGATATCCACGAAATGCTGGAAGAATTGGAGCGTACTGGCTTTCTACATGCAGACAGTTATGACGAAGACTACCGGATAGCGCCGACGGCATTTCCTGGAGTCTGTGCGCTGTTCTTCGAGGCTCGGGTTAGGCATGAACTGAATGATGACGCAGCGGCGAGCTACATCCGGTGGCTGACCCTCCAGTGACGCTAGCGTAGGGGAGATCGTTGCTCAGGTGGAGTGACTGGGCTCTTGGGCGCGTTCATTGGCAGCGTCGCGCTCACTCAACGCGCATTGGAGATCAATGTCGGCTATCCAATTCTCCGTCCGCGCCAAATTCTTTCACGCGTCCATTGGCCGGCCATCTCTCTCGGCTTGACCGTCTACTTGACTTCGAGCGTGATTCTGAGGTGCGCGATCTTGCTGGCGATATTCAGATCGCATTGAGTCACGCGTTCCTGAAAGCTCCTGACTTTGCTGACGATGAGCTGATGCGCCAATTCGAGAGTGCCTCTGAGTGGAGAGGGCCGAATAGCTGGTGTCTACGAGCGGGTTCTACGCGAAGCGTCTCGCGATGAAAGCCCCCGTCGTGCCGACGTCCCCCGGTTTGAGTAGTGGGTGGATTTAGAGTCCGGTGCTGATGTTATCGTTCTTCGCCGCCAACTGTGCGGCGTACTGGGCGGGGGTTAGCCCGCCAAGCGCTCGCTTGGGTCTTTCTTCGTTATAGTCGCGCCGCCAGCTTTCGATGCTGGTGCGGGCATGAAGCAATGTCGGGAACCAGTGCTCGTTGAGGCATTCGTCGCGCAGCCGTCCGTTGAAGGACTCGACGTAAGCATTTTGGTTCGGTTTGCCCGGTTCGATCAGACGCAGGGCAACTCCCTTTTCGTGAGCCCAGGCCACCATCGCCTTACCGCAAAACTCCTTGCCGTTGTCTGTCCTGATCACTCGTGGCAGGCCGCGCTGCATGGCCAGTCTGTCCAGTACCCTGGACACGCCTTGCCCGGATATTGCCCGCTCCACTTCGATGGCCGCAGCCTCGTGGGTGGCGTCGTCGACGATGGTCAGGCACTTGATCACCCGGCCTTCGGCGGTACGGTCGAACACGAAGTCCATCGACCACACCTCATTGGCGGCGGACGGCCGCAGAAGGGACTGGCGCTCGCCTGCCGGCACCTTCTTACGCTTTCTGCGACGCACCTGCAGGCCCGCTTCCTGATACAAGCGCTCCACTCGCTTGTAGTTCACTACAAGTCCTTTCTGCCGCAGCTTCAGATGGATCATGCCCACCCCGTAGCGTCTGTGCCGGTGCGCCAGCGCAGCGATCTGCTCGCGCAGCTCAACGTTGAGGTCGGGCCGAGGCTCATAGCGCAGTGCGCTCGCGCTCATCCGTACGACCGTGAGCGCTCGCCGCTCGCTCAGCCCCTTCTCGACCATGCTCTGCACCAGCAGCCTGCGCGCCGGCGCGGTCACCACTTTTTTCGCAACGCATCCTTGATGACGTCGTTCTCGAAGACCTGTTCTGCCAGCAGTTTTTTCAGGCGTGTGTTCTCCGCCTCCAGGTCCTTGAGCCGCTTCGCGTCGGGCACGCTCATGCCACCGAACCTGCTGCGCCACAGGTAATACGAGGCCTCGCTGAAGCCATGCTGGCGGCAGAGGTCCTTGATGGGCATGCCGGCCTCAGCCTCGCGTAGGAAGCCGATGATTTGCTCTTCGGAAAAGCGCTTTTTCACGTCCAATCTCCTTGTTATTGAGGATTGGACTCCAAACCGCTTCGCTACTCAATCTTGGGGGGACGTCGCTAATGAAATCGTGATGCATGGCGCAGATTTAAGAAAAACTGTCCAGATGTAACCTCCTTAGGCAGAACCTGCAGAACTAAGCTGATAGCCTTTGTGCACGGCAAGGCACCAAGGGCGGGACATCATTCGCGTGCGGTGCAAGTTCAAGATGCCCACGGGCGGTTTAGAATCTTCCGCGTATGCCGACGTGTTCCGACAAGGGAGAGGAATGAATTGGGACCGATTGATCAAAGGGGGTTGGTTATGCATCGCGCGCGCAAAAGGAGCTTACGTGCGAGGTTGATATCTGCACGCGCAGTGAAATCGGCTGGCCGATGTCCGGAGTAAAGCGCTCCCGCTGAGGGTGCTGATCCCCATGCCGTGATTCCGGATAGGCAGTGCAGGCGCGGTGCAAACGGCCTCGCTGGTCACAGCAAGTGCGCCTTCACATAGTGAGTCGATTTGTGTCAATCGGAATAGGGTGGAGAGTGAATTTCACCGGGCATCAACTAGTAAATAATTAGCTAGGAATAAAGGATGCAACTGAAGCATGCATGGATGCTAGGCCTTCCGCTATTCACGCGGCCGATAGATAGAAGTGCTCCGGAGAACTCATCTCCATACATAGCGAACTGGTCTGATCTAGTATCTCTAGACTTAGACGATGCGAGAATTCGCCTTGTTGAGTGCTTGAGAGAGGCTATCTTCGCACTGGAAGGTATGGGGGTTTCTGTAGAAGTTGCCCTAATTGGTGGGAGTTTCTGTAACCCAAAGAAGTTCCCGGTAGACCTGGACTGCGTACTTTTCTACCAATCGGAAAGGTTGCGTCCCGCTGCGCTCGCAGAGTGGTCCAAAGATCAGTTGGGGTATGGGCTAGATATACGGATGATTCCACTAGACATGGATGGCTCCGAAGTCCTGAAGATCGGGATGTACTTTGCGACGCTCTACAGCCAGCGGAAGGCTGGTGATGAGTCCGCGCCGAACGGCGCCATACTTCTGCGTTGTGATCAGATGGAGCTGGACTGATGTCTGCCAGCGAAATGGTTCGTGTGCGACGTCTCAATTTTCCTAAGGTCGGAGATCTTTCAGCCGTTTGCCTCAAAAGGCTGAACAGCCTTGATTGCGAATCGAAGAGGGTTCGTAAAATATTGAGTGGGAACCGCGATCTAACCAGTGCTGTTAGCGCCGCAGAGTTCTGGCAGGCCAATTCCTCGCGGCTTGTGCACCCCGCCGCTCACCCAAGCGTGTCCTTTCAACGCGGGATAGCCGAAAGAAGGGTGTGCACTCATTCTGACGCCTACAGGATCTTCAGAAGTGCGAGCGCCATATATCCTCTGGCCATAAGCTCAAGAGAAAATTTCCAGCGTTGGCTAACTGGTGTCGCTTCTGCGGCAACTGGTGAGCGTGCGGAGCTGCGAACATTCGAAGTTGGCATAACTGGCATGGCAGGCGACAAGCTAGTAAGTTTCTCTCATCCGAGTGATATTGAAGATCGGCTTGAAGAGCTCAGGGCTCAACTGTGCGCTGGAGAATTCCCTCCAGTGGGCGGTGCAATATTTGCACAGGCAGTATTATTGAACATTCACCCATTTGCAGATGGGAATGGCAGAGTTGCGCGCGCGCTATTCAGTTGTCACCTCAACGCAGATCCAAAGCTTGACGAATTGTTCCTGCCTCTATCTATTGTAAATCAAAAGGCCCACGGTGCGTATGAAATAAAGGTGCGCGATGTCGAAGCAAATGGAAACTGGATATCACTAGTTGACTATTTCTCCGAGATCCTCGGGGTTATCTCGGAATCAGCTGTTTGGAGCGCGAGAGCGAATAGTATGGATCTGGACGCAGTTGTGGAGCCTGCTCGTGATGTCGGAAATTCGCCTGATGATGATCTGCTATCCAGACTTTGCTCGTCTCGCGAGCTGCAGTTCAATGGCCCAATGTCCCACTCGCTCGGGCATGGCTTGCCTCTCTCCATGCTCTGCATGTCCGACGATTACAGCGACTCGAAAGTGCCGGGCCGGCTACTTTCTTACCGAGCATGTTTTGATTCGACAATCGAGTTGCTAGACTCCCGTTCTCTGAATTCTTCCCTATATAAGGGAATAACCGGATTCGCCTTGGTTGCTCAGATGGGACCTTCTGAAGCGGCGCCAGAGCACTTGATTGAGCTATTGAGTGATCTTGATGACATTCTTGCTGAGCAGTACTCCGCAATCAGGAACCCGGAAGTCGATCTTGTAAATGGCTTGGCTGGCGTTCTGGTTTATGCATTTAGCCGTTCTGCCTATGGTGGCTCGGGCGCGCTGAAAGCCGCGCTGCGAGAAGATGTCTTCCGAATTCTCTCATCCTGGCGAGATGGTTCGGAAAAATCAGTGTCAAAACGCGCGCTAGACCTCGGTGTTGCCCATGGTGTCCCTGGACTGCTGCTTGTTGCGCTAGGAGTGTATGGAAGTGAGCTTTCAGACAAGGAGTTTGGTGTGATCCAAATGGCCGCCCAGCGCATTTGGAGTCAATCCATAGCACTTTCATCAGATGCCGTTGCATTCCCTTCCTTTATAGGTGGAGCGCAACCATCGCGTTTAGCGTGGTGCTACGGAGGTCTGGGTATTGGAATAATTTTAGATCGAGTCTGTAGGCTGGATGGAAGCTGGTCTGAGAGATTCGCTCTTGTAGCCAACGGAATTCTTGAGCAGTTTAAGTCGGGTGACCACGGAATGAAGGACGCGTCTTTGTGTCATGGATTCTCAGGGGCTGCTCTTATAACTAACCTACTTTCCGGCTCGTCTCATCTTCCGATGAATATACGCGGACGTCTGAGGGACGTTTCTCGCGAAATGGACGAAAGGGCAATTTCACTGGAAGTGCCCGGTCCTGCTTTCAAAAGTGAGTACAACGGTACGCAAGAGATACGTCGTTCTCTGCTTGAGGGCGCAGCGGGGATTGCGCTCGCAAATCGTGCAATTCGAAGAGGAACCAACGTCCGGCCTTGGATGTCCGCGCTAGGAATATTGGAGTGAACTACTGAAGGAGGTGTGTGGAAGAAAGATGTGTGCACTGGACTTGCATTAATATCTATAAACAAGGACAAGGAATAAAAAAATGCTCAAGCTTAAGAAGCGTACTGTCACGGTCCTGACTAACGACGAAGTGTCGCTGGTTAGTGGTGGAATCGAGACCATGAGCGGCCGATGCGATAATCCAAGTGGCTGGTGTGCGAGCGGGGACTGCACCAGCGACTGGTGTGGTAGCTTCGGTTGTGACAGCGACGGCTGTGTGAGCAACATTTGCGACAGCGATGGAACGTGCGCGTCCTATAACTGCAACTACACGGACGTTTGCCCGTAAGTTGGATCCGGGGCGTCACCACCTAGGAAAGGGCGCGCGGGAGCGGCCAGGGCGTTCTGTCCTCGGTGAAATACGTGTCGGCGCACCACTTAGCCACACAGTCTGGGCCGGGCTTGCATTGATGACGTTGCTGGTGCTGATTGTGTGGATGCTGCTGGGCACATACAGTCGGCGAGAAACCGCAAAAGGGGTGTTGGTTCCCGTAGAAGGGATGGCTCGGGTCAAGGCGAGGTCTGCTGGTGAAGTTGTTGATCTTCATGTCCGAGAAGGGGATGTGGTCCGCGCAGGGCAGATTCTAGTTGAGCTTTCTAATGATCTGAGATCTGAGAAATCCGGCGCAATGTCTGAATCAGATCAGGCGCGGATAAAGTCGGAGATCTCAGACATTCTGGAGGAGACCTCCGGAGTTGGTGAAGTCGCGCAAGAAGAGCGCAGAAGTATCCGAGATAGAATACATTTTTTGAGCTCGGAGGTAGCCGCGGCCAACCAGCAGCTAGACGCTTATCGCGCAGATCTCGAGTCGCAGAATGAATTGCTGCAAAAGTACGAAGCCATTCAGGGGGAAGGATACGTATCTGGAGCGCAGGTCGTGCTGCAGCGATCTTCGGTGCTACAGGCTAAGGCGAGAATTGCACAGCAAACTGCACAGATCTCTTCACTGATGAGAGTTAAGTCCGAATTGATGCTGCAGCTCAACAGGCAGGACGCGGATACCATAAGGTTGAGAAACGAACTCGAAAGAAAGCGCGGTGAACTGACTCGATCTCTGAACGAGAGTTACGTCCAGGAGCGCAGTTCAATAGTATCTCCTCGGGAGGGGGTGGTTACGAATATCCTCGTGAAGAGCGGCGATACCGTTATTTCCGGCGGTTCAATCATGACAGTATTGCCTTTGAACTCCGCGCTTCAGGCAGAGCTATATGTTCCTACGGCCGCGTCAGGCTTCATCTCGCCCGGCACTAACGTAGGGCTGAGGTACCTGGCCTTTCCTCATCAGAAGTATGGAACACATTCAGGAGAAGTAATTTCCATGACCAGGGTTTCGCTCGGGTCCGATGAAGTCAGGAGTAGTCTTGGGATTGGAGACGAGAAGGCGGAGAGTTCCTATCGCGTCCTGGTAAAACTTCGTGACAATGAAATAATGACACAGTACGGGCCCCGAGCGCTTTCAGCAGGGATGGCTGTCGAAGGGGACATTATGCTCGAAAGTCGCGCCATATATGAATGGGTATTCGAGCCGGTGTTCAAAGTTGTAAGAAAGACGGAAGATCTTAAATGAGCGGTGATCTGAGCGGAAATGCCGAGGCCGCTGGCCACAGCTACTCAAGGCTCCTCAATTTACGGTCTGAGAAGCGAGTTGAGACGGTTCTCCAGACCGAGCAGGCGGAGTGCGGATTGGCATGCATTTCGATGGTGGCCGGGTACCACGGGGTCGAACAGAGCCTCTATGAGCTTCGTGAGAGATACCCGGTAACCTCGCGCGGAATGGGGTTGCAGCATCTTATTGAAATTTTGAGCGACATAGGTCTCTCGTCACGTCCAGTCAAGTACGATCTCGGCGAACTTCCTCAGTTGCAGCTTCCATGCATACTTCATTGGAAGATGAAGCATTTTGTCGTTCTGACCAGAGTCGCTCGTGATCACGTGATTGTTGTCGACCCCAAACTAGGTCGACAGAAAATTTCATTGAAGCAGCTCGATGAGTTTGCGACAGGCGTAGCCCTTGAGGTCGAGCCCGGGGTAAAGGTCAAGAGAAAAGTGCGTGCGGAGCCGGTGTCTCTCAGGGCTCTCGCAGGTTCAATCCAAGGTCTAGGGCGTAGCTTGGCACAAGTATTAGTGCTCGCGCTTTTCTTGGAAGCGCTAATGCTTGTTGTTCCGCAGCAGCTCAGGATGACCATCGACCAGGTCCTTCCTTTTTCTGATATGCAGTTGCTACATTTTCTTGGGTTTACTTTTCTCGCGGTGCTCGGACTACGTGCCGCGACGGAGGCGATGAGGAAATGGATGCTTATATGGATCTCAAGCAACATAAATATTGGATGGAACGCTAACACCTATAATCACCTGCTCAGGCTGCCACTGGACTACTTCTTCAAGCGTCAGCTGGGAGACATAGTTGCCAGATTTGGGTCCATATCGGTAATACAGCAGACCCTGACGACTAACTTTGTTGTGGTAGTTATCGATGGGGTGATGGCCGTCGCAGCGCTCGGTTTGCTGCTCTACTACAGTAAGGTTCTAGCTGGGGTCGTCTTCCTCTTTGCTGCGTCCTACGTCGTAGCGCGGCTTTTGTATCTGCGTGCATACGAAGAAGTGGCTCAGAGACAGGTCAACGTTACTGCTGTCCAGCAGGGTGAGTTGATCGAGTCCTTGCGCGGCATGCTTACTCTTCGGCTCAACAATAAAGCGGCATCGCGGTCGGTCCGCTTCATGAATGCCACGGCCAGAGTCATTAATACGAATGTTAAGTTTCAGCGGCTAGATCTATTCTTCGAAATTGCAAACACTATTTGCACAGCCGGCCAGAGAGTGGCCGTTCTCTGGATTGGTGGATTTCTCGCGCTAAGTGGCGAGATGACTTCAGGGACGCTTGTTGCATTTGTTATATACAGCGATCAATTTACTTTGCGATTTGCAAAGTTGGCTGACTATGCGGTTCAGTTTCGACTGCTGAAGTTCCACGCAGAGCGAATCGCAGATATCGCGCTTTCTTCTCCGGAAAAATATACGGAATCCACAATTGCTGGATTGGTCGGGAGTGACGTGGAGTTCTGCAATGTAAAGTTTAGTTATGGCTACGGGACACCCCAGATTCTAGATGGTGTGAGCTTTACTGTTAGGAGTGGTGAGGTGGTCGCCATTACCGGCGCGTCGGGTTCCGGAAAAAGCACAATTGCAAAGCTGCTCCTTGGTGTTCATGACCAACAAGCTGGCGCTATCTCTGTTGGTGGTGTGGACATTCGCACTGCGGGCAAACGGCTGGTGCGTGATGCGATTGGCTGTGTTATGCAGACGGATCAGCTCTTCTCTGGCACGATCGCAGAGAACATCTCGTTCTTTGACGAAGATGCGTCGATGGAAGACATCGTGCACGCGGCCCGGCGGGCTCGCGTAGCTGGAGAAATTGAGGGAATGCCAATGGGTTATCGCACCTCAGTTGGTGATATGGGTAGCACTCTGTCGGGGGGGCAGGTGCAGCGCATACTACTCGCTAGGGCATTCTATAAGAAGCCGAAGATCTTGGTCCTTGACGAGGCGACGAGTCAACTCGACCTGGAAAATGAGCAGTCAATTGGCGAGGCCGTCCGTGACGGCGGAATTACAGCAATAGTAATTGCACATCGTCCTCAGACTATAAATCTGGCAGACAGAGTACTAGAGGTGCGGAGTGGTCGAATACTGGAGGTCGGGTCGTGAGTAATATGCCTACCAATCAGCTGAAGGTAATGACGTCTGACGTTGCATTCGTTCGATTCGCGGTTTTGCCCGCTGACACTGTCAGAAGGCTGTCTTGCGGCGAGGAAGATTTGGTAAGGGAAGTTGCTGCTCTTATGGCGGATCCCTATGTTCGCGAGGCAGTGTGGTTGGCCAGCCCCGCACTGCTTGCTCGATATGATCACGTTAGCTCGACAGGTTGCGAGATTGACGTTGACGTCATCGCAGCAGTTGCAAAATACCTAATCCGCATGTCGTATCGGTCTACGCCATTTGGCACCTTTGCCGGCGTTGGTACTGTAGCTGTCGCGGGCTGTGGAAGCGTGGTTGCCCCCGTCCGGCGAGAGCTTTATCGTCACGTTCAGGCCTCCACAGCGGCGGTCAGTCTGATAGCTTCAAGATTGTTGCGACAGATGCATGATAATCCAGACCTGCCCTTTTATCCAAATGACACGCTAAGTATTCGCTGCGGGCGCGCATCATGGGTGGCGTATTCCCTAAATAGAAAGGGGAAGAGAATATATCGGAATGAAATGGTGGAGGTCGATAAGTATCTTTCGCACGTGCTGGAGCTTGCCCGTCAGGGTTTAAGTCTCACGACACTCGCTAGAGCCGCGACGGACTCTTACCCTGAGGTCTCCGAGGGTCAGTTCGCCGAATTTTTGGCTGAACTCGTTGATGCTCAGCTGCTCTGCTGCGATGGCCTCCTTGATCTGACGTCTGACGATCTTTTGGATAGTATGGCGAATTCTTTCGTTGAGGCGGGCATCCATGGAAAGAAAATCGCAGACGCGCAATCCAAGGTCAGTTGCCTCTCAGGAGAAATGGCTCTCTCTGTCCCTTCGTCTTATGACGCGGCGATGAGTAGTCTTGCAGATCTGCAAGGTCCTGGTGCTGAGCGCTCTGATCTGCCTGTGAAAGTCGATCTGTACGCTAGGAAGAGCCTCGGAGCAGTCTCCTCGCGTGTTGTCAAGAGCGTAGAGGAGGCGATCGCGATGTTTGCGGTGTTCTCTGAGAAGAACAATGGGTTGACTAAGTTCGCTGCTAATTTCGTTGCTCGATACGGGGACTTAGAGGTCCCGCTACTTGATATTGCAAGTGAGCTTTCAGGCCTTGGGTACGTCGAGAGGTCGTCTTCAGCTCCGTCCATCCTCCGCTTCCTGGGCGCGTCATCGGTAACGAGGTCACGAGATAGTACGGCTGCCACAGGTATATCCAATGTGGTGGATAAGTTGATTTCCGATTCTACACAGGAGTATATCCACCTTCGGCCCGGCCCGGAGTCTTATGTCGGGCTTTCGCAAAACTCTCTGGATGCGCAAGTGGTTTCATGGTTGAGCGTCTGGAAGTCGAACGCTGGTGAGTTGATCGAAATACGAAGCGTTGGCGCGCAAAGAGCTGGGCGGGTGATGGGACGATTTTCGTATCAGCTGCCGGAGCTAAGAAGTGCTCTCGCTCGTGACGGCATGCCCCACTCAAAATCTGATGCGCTGCCCGCAGAGATCGTTCATTTGCCGGAAGATGATTTAGGTAGTGTTTGTGCGCGTCCAGTGTTGAGTGCAGTGGAGATCGGGATACGCGCTGGTCCTTCGAAGAACGTACTGCGTGTTAATCTCGCAGACTTGGTGATTCTGGTCAGAGATGGTCGTGTCCTTGTCAAATCGCGATCCTTAGGACGTTTCCTGTCCCTTCGAATGAGCAACGCTCACGCAGTCGATCGACCCGGCAGTCTGCCCCTTTACCGATTCCTAAGCAGTATCGCTACACAGGGGCAAGCGGTCTCTATCCCCACCTTGCGTGACCGTTTTCCAACGGCGCCTTATGTGCCAGGAATGAGGTTCAAGGATATTATTCTCAGCAGGCCGACCTGGTACATTAAACCCGAAAGGATTGATGACGTAGCTAAGCTGAAGGGAGATCAGCTTCTTCAAGCCTGGCGTACACTATCTGACGATTTTTCGATGCCGCACGAGGTGGCATTGGTACAGGGCGATCGAGTTATCCCCTTTGACACCCGGGTTGGGTGGATGCTAACCGAGCTAATACGGCACCTCAAACGTGCCGAGAAGTCCATTTTGACGACTACATCACCACTTGGCCTTCAGCCAGCCATCATGGCGGCCGACGGCCCGCGAGCTCATGAGCTGCAGCTCGTCCATCGGCTTGTTGGGCAAGGCCGCCCGCATGACTCGGAGTGCCATGCAGATATTGATTCGGCCGTCAAGGTGCTTGGTAGGGGTTGGATCTATGTGAAAATATACTCCTCCGCCCAAAGTGCATCGTATGTGCTTGATGCACTCGCGAAATTCGCTGCTGAGAAGCAGCTAGAACTGTTCTTTGTCAGGTATAGAGACGATAAGGGCTTTCATCTTCGTGTCAGGCTTAGGACGTCGAAAGGCAAAGTTAGCTTGGAGGTGGTGGGGTCGTTAGTAGAGGCGCTAGATGCTCTCCGGCGTGAATTTATCATTCAGGAGATATCAGTCGACTCCTATGTCCGTGAACTTCAGCGGTATGGAGGAGATGCGCTCCTCTCGAAGATTGAAGATCTTTGGGTATGTGAGAGTGAATCACTAATGAGGCAGTCCGATCGCCTGGATGATCAGGGGGGCGATTACTGGAAGTGCGTTGCAGCTTCAATGGACCGCTTAATGATCTCCCTAGGGTACAGGTCGCTTGAATCTCGGCTGAAGTTCGCAACGCGAGCTGCTGCAGATTTTCACGCTGAAATTAGATTTTCAAAGAATGACAGGAAGCGAATAGGGCGCTTGTTTGCTACCGCAGGGAGTAGGTTGCTCGAAGGGGCGATCAGCTTTGACGGGGTTGATACGCAGTGGTGCGAAGCGCTTGCGCCGGAGTCTTTGACAGATCAAATTGCCAGCGATCTTGCTATGCAGTCAGAGGGAAGGAGATATTCTATTTCATGGGCGATAATACACATGAGGGTAAATAGAATGTTCGTTCAGGATCATCGATACCAAGAGGCGGTTGTGTGGGAGCTTCTGAAGCGGTCCTATGTCGCTTTTGTGAAACGTCGGGCGACAGATAATGAGAGTTCCACGGCTGTGTGCCATGCGTAGTCTCTCTATTTTACTTGCGTTCGCAATATCAATATCTGTTGCTTCATGTTCGCGAGGAAAGTTGATGGGCAAGTGGTTCGCTGTCTCGCCTGACAAATCATGTGTTTGGCACGGTGAGGGTAATCCACTTAATTCCGGGGGGGCGAGCATAGGTGCAGGTGGCGGCGGCGGAACGTGCCGCTACGGCGGAGTTGCAATTCGTTTGGATGCTGCGCAGTTAAAGGGTCGTCAGGTGGAGATCAAGGCTAAATATCGGCTTGAAGGTGCCGGTAGGGCAAAGATCATGCTCAGGGTCGACAGTGATTCGGCTCAGATTGACGCTGCTGAGATGGCCCTTGTCGATCAGAAGGGTCTGTTCGTCAGGAGATTCGACATAGATAGTCGTGCAGATACACTGATTGTGGGAGTTGCCATTTTTGATGGAATCGGCGTTGAGTTGGAATCGCTAACTGTTTCCCCCCTTGCTGATGTCGATAAGGGCTTGGTAACTAAGGTTTCTACAGTTGAGATATACAAGGAAGCCACGCGCATAGTCCGTGAGCATGCTCTATTTGCCAGCAAGGTGGACTGGCGAGTAGTAGACGGTGAGGCGGTGTTGGCGGAGGTTGCTCGAGAAACGCCCTGGCAAATGGAGCGGCGCATCAGGGGGGTCTTGCGAGCTCTTGGAGATCATCATAGTGCTCTTCAGACGCCTGACGATGTAGTTGCGGCTGAGGGGCAGTCGGGTCCAAAATTTGAGCCAGAGTTCACCCAGATTGGTGCCAACGTCGCAATTGTGTCAGTGCCGCCTTTCTCAGGCGGCGATCGAGAGCAAGTTGATCGTTTTGTGGGGACGTTCCATTCACAGCTATCCAGGCTGCACGCTCTCGGGGTCAGGCGGTGGATTGTAGATCTTAGGTTGAATAGTGGAGGGAATATGTGGCCTATGCTTTCAGCTTTGAGTCCCCTCCTTGGAACCGAGGATATCGGCGGAACCGAGAACGGGGATGGATCCGTCGACGCTTGGATTGTTGATCCGCCAGCACCATCTGTACCAGATCTCACGGGAGATAAGGTGGCAGTTCTGCTTGGTTCAAGTACCGCGAGCTCTGGTGAAGCTGTTGCGATCGCCTTCAATGGGCGGCCCCGAACGAGGAGTTTCGGTGAGCGCAGCGGGGGGTACTCTACATCCAATAGGAGCTTCGACCTGCCCGGTGGCTATCGCTTGCACGTTGCATGCGCCACATTTATGGACAGGGCTGGTCGGGTATATCCTTCCGGTATTGAGCCCGACAAGGCCGTTCTCTCTTTGTCCGATTCCAGAGCGGAACGAGCCGCCGAAAATTGGTTGCGTGAAGACGAGGTGGACAAGTGAGTTTGCTTGAGAAATTGACGCTGCTGCAAAGTGAGGGGTGCTCGTCGGCCGATATTGCTGCTTTTGCTTTTCGAGACCATTCTCACGACGATCAAGGCGCTGATGAGTCTATCGTCAACGCTATTCGTGATCGTGTCTCTGACGCTTTGGCAGTTCCAAAGAGCGCAGTATACGCTTGTGGCTCCGCCAAGTACGGAATAAGCCTGCTCCACGGGCATTCATTTGCTCGTGGCAGATCGGATCTTGATCTGGCTGTCGTCGATCGAGAATTTACAGAGAGATGTCTTCGAGCAGCGGCCGGTGTAAGTGCGAACTACTCTGAGGTGGACGCATTTCCCACTCTAATCGCACCTGGAGCGAGGACGCCTTATCAAGTTCGGCAGAAATTCCTTGAGTGTGCGCGAAGAGGAGTTCTTAATTTTAGCTACATGCCCCTTTGCGATGTGCGCTCCAGGGTGAAGTCGATTTCTTCCGATATTTCGGAGCAGTACAGGCAAGAATTTATCGATGTAAGTCTGGTTGCGTACTCATCCGCGGGCGCGTTCTTCGATGCGCAGAAGCAGAGGCTGCAACAGTACTTTGCGAAGGATATTTCGAGGTCAACTCACTCGTCTCCGCCGGGTTACAAGGCTGAGGAGGTGAGGGAAGTGAATCTTTCACTTCAGCGCCCTTCATTCGTGCATCAAGACGTCTGGAGTGCCCTCCAGCGCGTCCGGAAGGTCACTGGATTGGTTTGGTGCGTCGTCGTGCCTTTAGGTGTCGTGGATGGCAGAGAGAGCTGCTTTGACATCTTGCTTTGTCATCAGCCAGTCGAGTCAATTAACTCTGCCACGAATGGAATGCTCTGGGAAATATCATCTGAACTGGGCAGAAATAATGTTCTGATGCGCTTCGTGTCCGGGAGTCTTGCGCCTACCCAAATGTATTCAATGGTATCTTCCCACATTCTTTCGATCGGTAGAGACTACGGTGAGGCATGCTTGGGTAGGCGAGTATTTCTGCAGCTTGCGGAGTGATAGTTCCCCGGATGGCCCTGGGAATCTCGAATTGGTAGAGTCAATTCGGGGGTGGTGGGCATGCTCCTAGGGATCATCTGATCAATTCGCCTCGCCATCTTGATTCAAGGCATCCCGGAGCGATGGATCCACACCTCTATTATCTGGGCGGCTTCAACCGACCTTGCGGGCGCTTCCAGCGCCCATCTGCGCGTCCCGCTTTGCGCCGGACGCACCAGCCCCTACGCCGGCATCAACTGCCGACGCACCATCCATAGATTGGACAGCGCAAACAGCGTGAGTACCTGCGCAGTGTTCTTGGCCAGGCCGCGATAGTGGACCTTGGCGTAGCCGAACTATCACCTATACCCACGTGTTAATTACGATCAGCTCACCTGGTCAGATACAGATGCTGGGCGAATAGGACGCCAAGTTCCGGCTTCGGGTGGTTGGGAAGTCTGTAGGAGCTGCCTTGGGGGCATCTCGACTCAAGCAGCCAGTCGCAATGCAAGCATCATCAAGGGGATGGTGGGAGCGGTGCCAGGATCGGGAGTTCCCCCTCTGCCAGTCCTGAATCCATCGCCGACGCAGAGTAGGAATCAGTCCATTGTTGGGGGTATGCAGCAGCAGTCTCCGAGTCAGCGACCTCTGGCCCCGCATCGGCCGCCTGTCCCCGGAAACGCTCCTCCCTCATCGGTTTCATCTAACGCGGGGTGCTGTCCAGTCGTCATAGCCGGCGCACTGTTCGTGTTGGCGCTGAGGGCGTACGCGGGTTGCGGAGCTCTGCGTTAGCAGTGCTGCGTTCGTAGATTGTCCTATCAGAATTGACGTCGATCCTGATGTTACGGTCTTGGTTGATCCGGATCAGATGAGCCAAGCACTGATCAATCTCATCCGCAATGCTGCTGAGGCTGGAGCGGGCAGTTTGGTCGAGATTGAATCGGACTGTTGTGGAAGTACGGTCCAGCTGCGAGTTCTCGACCGTGGCCCGGGATCGCCCCCAAGCCCAAACCTCTTCGTTCCGTTCTTCACGACCAAAGAGGGTGGTTCAGGGATCGGGCTAGCCCTGTCGAGGCAGATCGTTGAGAGTGCGGGGGGCAGCATCTCGCTAAATCGAAGAAGCCCTCTAGGCGGTGCCGTCGCTGAGTTGAGACTGCCGATGGTTCCAAGTGCAGTTCCTGACGTTCGGCAGAGCGGCTGTACGCGCGATTGAAGCCCAGTCTTTGCTGCCAACGCATCGGCGGCCATGGGGCGATTCGGCGCAAGCATACGGTGCTTGGAGCGGCGCGGACGGTTTGAGGCAGAACGTTCAGCTTGGCTCATGGCGCTAACCGTCGACGCGGATTTCTCGGCTCATCGTGGACGGCATGCGGCTCCAGAAGGATAGCTATGGCACGGATCGAGACTCCGCTAGCCCACTCGATATGTCATTGGGCTTAGCTAAGCTACGAGCCTGCCTGGATCGCCAGCACTGCTGGCGAGCTTAACCAGGGTGCACCAGACGGACTATGCCGGATTGGGCGCGTTGCTCTGACCATGTCAATTTGCCCCAGTAGCGAGCACCACCGTCCATAGCATCTGTGGGGGTCCGCCACCATGCCAAGTCATGCGGGGTACAATTGGGGGTGTCAATGTTGACGTTCATTAAAAATATCCATTGTAATTAAATAGATGGATGTCCTTTGTGGTTCGGATAAGCACCATCCACTGACTGAGATCAGTGCAAGCAATCCAGTTGCGTTCCCCACTTGATTTGCCATGGTTGCATGTCCATTATATTGGACATGTGACGAGAATTCAGACAACCACTGAGTTCAACAGTTGGCTCAACGGTCTGCGTGACAAGCAGGGCCGTCAGCGCATCGCTGTACGCATCACACGGCTGGCGCTGGGTAATCCTGGCAAGCACCGGGTGCTCGCCGGCGGTATCGCCGAACTGAAAATCGACTTCGGCCCGGGATACCGCATCTATTACACGCAGCGCGCGGGGATTACCTACATCCTGTTGTGCGGCGACGACAAAGACAGCCAGTAACGCGACATCGAGCAGGCCCGCAAGCTCGCCAGTCTGCTTTGACCAAGTGGCTGCAGCGTATATGCGACGGAAGATGAGGCAGACAATCATGAACAACAAAGTACAGCTGCACGATTGGGACGCTGCTGAACACCTGCGCGACGAAGAAGACATCGCTTTTTTCATCGAAGCCGCGCTGGAAGAGGCTCCCGATGACTCGGCCTTCATCGCATCCGTACTGGGTATCGCGGCGAGAGCACGGAACATCTCAGATCTTGCACGCTCTACGGGAATCGCCCGCGAAACGCTCTACAAGATGCTGCGTGGAGAAGGAAACCCAACCATGGGCAACCTCAGCAAGCTGGCCAGATCGCTCGGGTTCCGTCTGAGCCTGGTACCGGTCGACAGCAACGGCAAGCCGATCAAGGCGAAGTCCAAAACCAAGCCAAGCAAGACCACTTCGAAGACGGCGAAGAAGGTGGCGTGAGTTGGCAATGTTCGTGTTCGGTCAACGCGTCCCCGGATCACCCGGCACGGGTTGCGGCCACGGAAACACATCCTCGGCGAAATGGCTGACGCAGCCCCCGTTGCTGCCTGGATGACCATGAACGACAACCGCGGACGCATGGCCTGCAGCGCCAGCAGCTGCTGCTGTGCGTGGCCGAAGGGCGGAGCTGTCATGTGTGCATACCGGACGTCCGTGTGATGCGCCCGATGATGGCGCTGGCCTGATGGCGGTGGTCTGCGGCCCGTGATCGGTTGCTTGATATTCCTCACGGTCGAGCAACTCCGGCAGTCCCCATACTGGCGCCCTCCGCTCACTCCTCACAAGGAAGCCGACCATGCGCCGCCACCGCTTGCCGTTGACCGTCGCGCTGCTCGCCAGCGCCTTCACAGCACCGGCGATGGCCGCCGTGCCGTTCTTCAATGCCAGCTGCCCCGGTGGGCTGGATGTCCATGCAGACGAGGGCGGGCCGGTCTACGTGCAGGGCCGCGAGACCACCCTCAAGCGCTTCAACGATCGCTACTTCGAAGCGCGCGATGCCAACAGCGGCACCACGCTTTCAATCAGCACCGGTGACGAGGGTACGCCGCAGGTCAGCTACACCGGACGCGGCGGTGCCAACGGCATCTGCCAGGTCAGCAACAACGGCACGCCGGCGGCTGCCGTGGAAGGTGGCAGGCACCACCGTGATCAGGATCGCGATGACGATGCAGCACTGCCACGCGAGGTGACCTGCGAATCCACCGACCAGCGCCAGGTGTCCTGTGACATGGACACGCGTGGCAATGTGGAGATCGTGCGCCAGCTCAGCCGTACCCGTTGCGAGCAGGGCAGCAACTGGGGCCTGTCGCGGCATTCGGTCTGGGTCAATGGCGGCTGCCGCGCGACGTTCCGCAACATGTCCAAGGCCGCAGCCAACGCGCCAGCGGGCGATACCGCGCTCGGTTCGTGCAATGCAAGCAAAGGTGCACAGGGCACGCTGGTGACCCAGGTGCCGGTCGGCACCGATTACCAGGAACTGATCATCGATTATCCCGAGGGCCGCTTCCTGTGCATGATGCGCAACGACGGCCGGGTGCAGAGCGTGACGCCGATTCGCCGCCGCGGAAGCTGAGCGTGCAGTGGGCCGGTGCTTGCTTCAGCCGCAGGATGTATACAGCAGTACCCACGCCAGCACCAAGCCGAGCATGCCGACGAAGGTCAGGCCGGACCACAGCGCCGCCAGCTTCACATTGCCGATCAACGCCGTCAGCATACGGTGCAGCTCGCTTTTCAGGATCGGATATTCGGCGTGTGCCTTGCGCAGACGCTGCCAGCCCAACCCGAGGAATACCAGGGTCGAGAACGGCACCAGCAGGAGCGCCGCCTGCATCAGCCAGCCATTCGGCGACGCATCCATCGAGCTGCTGAACAGAATCGCGAAAACGGCGATGGGCAGCGCCCCGATGAAAAAACGCGACCAAGCGGTGTTGATGAAGGGCGACATCGCAATCTTCCATGAAGGGCGGTCGGGTCCGCGCGGCATCATGCCATGCGATGGCCCTGCTGCACCGCCGCGAGTGGTGTCACATGCGTCTGGCTAGACTGTGCTTCTTTTTCGTTCGCAGGAGGCACCCATGGCCCATCATCCCGCCGTTACCCTGATCGGCGTGCCCACCGACATCGGGGCGGGCCATCGCGGCGCCCGGCTGGGGCCGGAAGCCCTGCGCGTGGCCGGCCTGCCTGAAGCACTGGAAGCGCGCGGCGTGGACGTGCGCGACCTCGGCAACCTGGACGGCCCGCGCAACCCGTGGACCGCGCCGGTGCAGGGCTATCGGCACCTGGATGAAGTGGTGGCGTGGAACCATGCGCTGATGGAGGCCAGCTATGCCGAACTGCAGGCCGGCCGCATGCCGATCATGCTGGGCGGCGACCACTGCCTGGGCATCGGTTCGATCACTGCCGTCGCGCGCTGGTGCCGCGAGCAGGGCAAGGACCTGCGCGTGCTGTGGCTGGATGCGCATTCGGATTTCAACACCAGCGAGGTGACCCCGTCGGGCAACATCCACGGCATGCCGGTGGCCTGCCTGTGCGGCCTCGGCCCGGATGCGCTGACCAGGCTGGGCGGCACCTCACCGGCGATCAAGCCTTCGCAGGTGCACCAGATCGGCATCCGTTCGGTGGACCCGGAAGAAAAGCGCCTGATCAAGACCCACAAGGTCGATGTCTACGACATGCGTTACATCGACGAGAACGGCATGAAGCGCACCGTGGAAGCGGCGCTGGCCGGCATCGACGAGAACACCCACCTGCACGTCAGCTTCGACGTCGATTTCCTCGACCCGAGCATTGCCCCGGGCGTGGGCACCACCGTGCCGGGCGGGGTGAATTACCGCGAAGCGCAGCTGGTGATGGAGATGATCGCCGACAGTGGCCGCATGGGCTCACTGGATATCGTCGAACTCAATCCGCTGCTGGACAACCACAACAGCACCGCCGAACTGGCCGTGGACCTGGTCGAAAGCCTGTTCGGGAAATCGACCCTGATGCGCGACTGAGAGGATCCAGCCTGAACGGTTGGACGAACCGTTCACACGCGCTCCACGCCCCTGCCGCCAGATTGCACCTCACGCGGCAGTGTTGGCTTCGAGCCAGCCTGCCGCCCCGATCAATACAACCGAACCCCGTGATTGAGCGGTGTAGCGGCAAACCCAAGGAGAAGCCCATGAAGCGCGTAGTTGCCCTGATGCTGTTGTCGATGTTCTCGGTGGCCCTGCTGGCCGGTTGCAACACCGTTGCCGGTGCCGGCAAGGACGTGCAGAAGGCTGGTGAGAAGGTTGAGGATGCCGCCAAGGGCAACTGAGCCTGAGGTGGTGCGCAGTATGGAAAAGGCCGGGGTCTCCCCGGCCTTTTTTCATGCGCGTCTGTCCGTGGGATTCCGTCGGAGCAGTGAACCATTCAAGCAGGTGAGCATGCATTTCATTACGGGTTGACCGCTCTTCAACAGGTGATGCGGCAGGCTGGATGCACGGTAAGAACGCCGTTGCAACCCAGGAGTTCCAGCAATGAACAAAGACATCATTTCCGGCAAGTGGTCGCAGCTCAAGGGCAAGGCCCAGGCCAAGTGGGGCGATCTGACCAACGACGACTTCGATGTGGCAGAGGGCAATGCCGAGTATCTGGCGGGCCGCCTGCAGGAGCGCTATGGCTGGGCCAAGGACCGCGCCGAGAGCGAGGTCCGTGATTTCGAGGCCAGCGTGCGCAAGGATTATCCGGACTACAAGTAACACCCGGCTTCTTCTCCCACGTCCGACGCCCGCACCCTACCGGTGCGGGCGTCGTGCTGTGGGGAGATCAGCGTACCGGCGGGTCGGGCACGTAAGGGTTGGGAAAGGCCTGTGGCTGGCGGTCCAGGCGCGAGGGCGAATCGAGCAGGATGCCGCGTGCTCGCAGGTTGCGGGCGCTGTCGTAGCGCAGCTGCAGCACCTGTGCCGGGCTGCGGGTAGCGCGTTCGAAATCGGTATCGCGCACCGATGAACTTTCGCGCGCACCATGCCCGGTGCCCAGCGCGGGTGCCTGCGACTTCGTGGCGTAGCCTTCGCTGCGGCTGGCACTCGCATCGGCGGCGGCCTCGGCGGCCGGCGCAGGTACCGGCAGGCCACGGCGCAGGATCGGCTCTGGACGCCAGCGACGCGCTTCCTCGAACACCGCCACGCCGACCACGCCGACGTTGTCCGGGCGACCGGTGCGGCTGGCATAGCTGCCGCTGGGGCTGCTGAAGACGAACTGGGCCACTTCGTCCTGGGTCTTGCGCCAACCGGTGATGTCGGCGCGCTGGCCCGGGTTGAGCACGTAACCGGTCTGCGAGGGATCGGCGTCTTCACCGGAGATGGCGTTGACCCCGTCCACCGACAGCACCACCAGCACCCGTCGCGGGCTGTCGTTGTACAGGCGCACGGCATAGCGGTGGCCGCGCTCACCGGCCACCCAGCGCTGGCCGTCGGCCGGGTAGCTGCGCAGCTCGGTGCCGCGGTCGCGGTCGACCAGGGCCACGCGCACCGGGCCGTCCTGCGGCATCGGCGGGGGCAGCGGAGCCGGGCGGAAGCCGGCCAGGGGCAGGATCAGCAGCAGGGGCAGCAGGCGTTTCATCGGGCGTCTCCAGCGGGGTTGGGTGAATGAACGCGCCGGAGGCCCTGACGGGGTTGACCGTGTGCACGGTAAACTGGCCGCGTTCATAGAAGGTTTCCGCACGCAGTCATGACGACCCGAGTCCTTACCGGCATCACCCCCTCCGGCACGCCCCACCTGGGCAACTACGTTGGCGCCATTCGTCCGGCCATTGCGGCCAGCCGCGCGCCGGACATCGAGAGCTTCTTCTTCCTGGCCGATCTGCACAGCCTGATCAAGTCGCAGGACCCGCAGCGCACCCAGCGCGCGACCTTGGAGATCGCTGCCAGCTGGCTGGCCTGTGGCCTGGACCCGGAACACGTGTGGTTCTACCGCCAGAGTGACATCCGCGAGACCACCGAGCTGATGTGGTTCCTGACCGCCATCGCCAGCAAGGGCATCCTCAACCGCGCCCATGCCTACAAGGCGGCGGTGGACAGGAACCGGGAGGAAGGCCAGGACGAGGACGCAGGTGTCAGCGCTGGCCTGTTCATGTACCCGGTGCTGATGGCGGCCGACATCCTGATCTTCAAGGCCAACCAAGTACCGGTGGGCCGTGACCAGATCCAGCACATCGAGATGGCGCGCGACTTCGCCCAGCGCTTCAACCATGTGTACGGCAAGGAATATTTCCCGCTGCCCGACGTGGTGATCGACGAGCAGGTGGCAACCCTGGCGGGGCTGGATGGCCGCAAGATGAGCAAGAGCTACCACAACACCATTCCGCTGTTCGTGCCGCGCGAGGAGCTGAAGAAGCTGGTGTTTTCGATCCTGACCGACTCGCGTGCCCCGGGCGAGCCGAAGGACACCGAAGGTTCGGCGCTGTTCCAGATGTACCAGGCGTTCGCCACCCCGGAGCAGACCGCTGCCTTCGCCAAGGCCTTCGCCGATGGCATCAGCTGGGGCGGTGCCAAGCAGCAGCTGTTCGAGCGCATCGACAGCGAACTGTCGCCGCTGCGCGAGCGCTACAACGCGCTGATGGCCGAGCCGGAGAAGATCGAAGCACTGCTCAAGCGCCGTGGCCAGCAGTTGCGTGAGCAGCTGGCAGCACCGCTGCTGCAAGAACTGCGCCATGCGGTGGGCCTGCGTGATCTGTCCGATGCCGGCGACATCGCCAGCGAAGATGCCGGTGAAGCCCGCGCCGCTCCGCCGCTGTTCAAGCAGTACCGCGAGAAGGATGGTCGCTTCTACTTCAAGCTGACCGCCGGTGACGGCACGCTGCTGATCCAGAGCGAAGGCTTCGACTCGCCGCGCGATGCCGGCCAGCTGATCGCGGTGCTGAAGCAGGCCGAGCAGGGTGACCAGCTGCAGAGCGACCTGTTCAAGCTGGAAGCCGAGGTGGATGCGGTGCTGGCGGCGCTGGCTGTGCTGCGCGCCGACTGATCGGTAGATGCCGACCTTGGTCGGCGCTGTTGAGGGCGAAATGCCGGCCAGCGGCCGGCACTACCACGGCAGTGCACCCATGGCATGATGTCCGCGCGCCTCAGGCGCGATGACATGGAGTCTGCAATGGCCTGGTTGTCGCTGCTGCTGTTCCTGCCCTGGTTCATTCTGCTGGGCAGCCTGTACTGGCTGTTTCCGCGCCAGCCGCGTACCCCGCGGCGACGCCTGTTCGATGGCGCTACGCTGGCACTGGCGCTGGCCCTGAGCATCGTGGCGATGCTGTGGGGCCACCACATCGGTCTGGTACAGCCGGGCGCCGGGCCGATCTGGCCGCAGGTGCTGGCGGTGCTGTATGCCTATGGCGCGTTCCTGGCGGTGCTGGTACTGGCGCTGCTGCTGCGGCCGCGATTCGCTTTGCGCTGCAGCTGATCGGTAGTGCCGGCCGCTGGCCGGCAACTGCATTCAACTGGCTAACCCGGGTTGCCGGCCAGCGG
>NZ_QQXJ01000001.1:3915573-3974427 GCF_004348785.1 Stenotrophomonas sp. TEPEL | reverse complement strand
GGCACCCTCCGACCAAAGCCGCATCGATCACGCCATGCCGGCGCGCCTACCATGGTGTCTGTTCCCGATCCTGCCAGGTGCGCGTCGATGACCGCCGATCCCAGCATCCACACCATCGATACCGGTTTCCAACGGCCTGATTTCGATGCCGCCTACCTGATCATCGAAAACGGTCGCGCCGCGTTCGTCGACTGCGGTACCGGCCTGTCGGTGCCGGCGATGCTGCAGGCCTTGGCCGACAACGGGCTGGGCGTGGAGGCGGTGGACTGGCTGCTGCTGACCCATGTGCACCTGGATCATGCCGGTGGCGCTGGCCTGCTGATGCAGCAGCTGCCCAATGCGCGCGCGGTGCTGCACCCGCGCGGCGCGCCGCACATGATCGATCCGACCCGGTTGATCGCCGGTGCCACCGCCGTCTATGGCGCTGAGGAAATCGCCCGCAGCTATGGCCGCATCGAAGCGATTCCCGAGCAGCGCGTGGTGGTGGCTGACGACGGCCAGCGCATCGACCTGGCCGGCCGCGAGCTGGTGCTGCTGCATACCCCGGGGCACGCACTGCACCACTACTGCGTGTGGGATGCGCGCAGCCGCAGCTGGTTCACCGGCGATACCTTCGGTATCTCCTACCGCGAGCTGGACAGCGCGCAGTGCGCTTTCATCTTCCCCACCTCATCGCCGGTGCAGTTCGACCCGGAAGCGATGAAGGCGTCGATCCAGCGCATGCTCGGTTACGCACCGCAGGCGATGTACCTGACCCATTACGGTCGTGTCGAACAGGTCGAAAAGCTGGCCGAGGATCTGTTCGAACAGATTGATGCGATGGTGGCAATCGGCCGCCAGTGCGACGGTCGCCCCGATCGTCATCGCTGCCTGCTGGCCGCGTTGCAGGCGCTGTACCTGGAGCGTGCACAGCAGCATGGCTGCGCGCTGGACCAGGCCGCAGTAAGCGAAGTACTGGCGATGGATATCGAACTCAACGCGCAGGGCCTGGCCTGCTGGCTGGACCGTGTATCGCGCTGACCTGCGCACGCTCTGGCGACGGAGATCCGCTGCACCCCTGGTAGATCCACGCCATGCGTGGATGACACGGTCCCGGGCCGCGCCGCGATGTCACGACCACGTTACACTCTGGTGACTTTCAAGCTAGCCGTGGTGTTGCCGTGAACCCGATGCGCGTGTTGCTGCTGTCGTCCTGCCTGTTCGTCGGTGGCCTGGCCCATGCGGCCAATGACCTGCCCGGCGGCGGCATCGATCCGCAGGCGCTGTCGCGTCATGTGCGTGTGCTCGCCTCGGACGAATTCGAAGGCCGTGCACCGGCCACCGAAGGCGAAGAACGCACCGTGCAGTACCTGATCGAGCAGTTCCGCAGCTACGGCCTGCAGCCGGGTGGCGTGGACGGCAGCTGGGTACAGCCGGTGCCGCTGGTGCGCGCGCAGCTGGACGGCCAGGCCAAGGCCAGTCTTGCCCTGAAGGGCGGCAAGCGTGCGCTGGCCAATGGCGTGGACGTGACCCTGCAGAGCCTGCAGCCGCGCAAGCGCGTGCAGATCAAGGATGCACCGCTGGTGTTCGTCGGCTACGGCATTGACGCGCCCGAGCGCCAATGGAACGACTACAAGGACGTGGACCTGCACGGCAAGATCGCCGTGGTATTGATCAACGACGCCGATTTTGAAGCCGACGCGCCAGGTGCGTTCGATGGCAAGGCGGTGACCTACTACGGCCGCTGGACCTACAAGTTCGAAGAAGCCGCGCGCCGGGGTGCCGAAGGCGTGCTGATCGTGCACGAGACCGCACCGGCCGCCTATGGTTGGGCCACGGTGAAGAGTTCGGGCACCTCGCCGCTGTTCGACATCGAGCGCGGCCAGGCCGAGGCGATGGCCCAGCACACGCCGCTGCGTGGCTGGATGCAGCGTGAGCTGGCCGAACAGATCTTCGCCGACGCCGGCCTGGATTTCGATACCGAGAAGCGCAAGGCGATGAGTGCGGACTTCCGCCCGGTTGCGCTGGACAACGCGAAGCTGAGCGTCGATTTCGCACTCAAGCGCGAGCAGGTGGTGACCCGCAACGTGGTGGCCAAGCTGCCCGGTGGCGAGCACGCCGATGAGGCGGTGATCTTCTCGGCGCACTGGGATGCCTTCGGCATCGGCCAGGCCGACGCCAAGGGCGACCGCATCCGCCGTGGTGCGATCGACAACGCCACCGGCGTGGCCACCGTGCTGGAACTGGGCCGGGTGTTCGCCGCCGGCCCGCAGCCGCAGCGCACCCTGTACTTCGTCGCGCTGACCGCCGAAGAGAAGGGCCTGCTGGGCGCCAGCTACTACGCCGCGCACCCGCTGGCGCCGCTGGACAAGACCGCTGCGGTGCTGAACATCGAGATGTTCAGCCCCGATGGTGCCACCCGTGACATCGCCTCGTGGGGCAAGGGGCGGGTGTCGCTGGAAGGCGACCTGGAACGCGTGGCCAAGGCCCGTGGCCGCAGCTACAGCCCGGATCCGAACCTGGAAGCCGGCTTCTTCTACCGTGCCGACCACTTCGCCTTCGCCCGCCTGGGCGTGCCGGCGATCACCATCGGCCCGGGCCTGGACAAGCTCGAGGGCGGCGTCGAGGCCGGCCGCGCGCTTCGCGAGAAGTACTTCGCCGACTGCTACCACCAGGCCTGCGATGCGTGGACACCGGGCTGGGATCCGGCGGGCCACGCGGCCGACACCCTGCTGGTCTACGACCTGGGCGCCGAACTGGCCAACAGCCGTCGCTGGCCGCAGTGGGAGAAGGAATCGGAATTCCACGGCGCCCGCGAGAAGAGCGAAGCCGCCCGCCGGTAAACGCACGGCAATGCCGGCCGCTGGCCGGCAACCTTCAAACGCACGGTAGTGCCGGCCGCTGGCCGGCAACCTCCTGAACCTTCCAAACGGATGTGCAGATGCCGGCCAGCGGCCGGCACTGCCGCATCTTCAGCCACGCGGCGGCCACCGGCATTGCACCGGTGGCCGCGATCACGACGGCATGCTTACTTGCGCGTGCCGTCGAGCCAGTTGGGGCCCTTGTTGGTGAGGAAGAACACATAGACCACCAACGATACCGCGATCGTTGCGGTGACGTAGATGGCGAACCAGTCCACATGACCGGTCTTCAGCGCGCCCTGGTACAGCAGCGGCGCGGTGCCACCGAACAGCGAATTGGCCAATGCATAACCCAGGCCCACGCCCAGTGCACGCACGTGGGTGGGGAACAGTTCGGCCTTCACCACAGCGTTGATCGAGGTGTAGCCGGTGAGGATGACAAAGCCCAGTGCCAGGGTCAGGAACGCCAGCGTCGCATCATGCTGGTGCGGCAGCGCGGTGATCAGGTACCAGCTGTAGAGCACGCCGCCCACGCCAAAGAACACCAGCAGGGTCTTGCGGCCGATGATGTCCGACAGCCAGCCGCCGACCGGCTGCAACACCATCAGGAAGGCCAGCACACCCAGGTTGATCAGGGTGCCGGTCATCGGGTCGTTGCCGGCGAAGGCGCTCTGGATCATCTTCGGGCCGTTCACCGAGTAGGTGTAGAAGGCCACGGTGCCACCGGCGGTGATCAGGAAGCACAGCAGCAGCGGACGCCACTGGTGCACGAACAGTTCGTACATCGAGCCGGACTTCCTGTCCTTGCCCTCGCGGGCCGCTTCGATCGACGACTCCGACAGCGACTCGTCCATGCCACGGCGCAGCCAGAACACGACCACGGCGGCAATGCCACCGATGCCGAACGCGATGCGCCAGCCCCATTCGGAGATTTCCGGCTTGCCCCAGAAGGTCAGCATCAGCAGCAGGGTCAGCTGGGCCAGCACGTGGCCGCCGACCAGGGTGACGTAGTGGAACGAGGACAGGAAGCCGCGGCGACCGGGGATGGCGGCCTCGGACATGTAGGTGGCACTGGCGCCATATTCACCGCCGGTGGCAAAGCCCTGCAGCAGGCGCGCCAGCAGCAGGATGACCGCCGCCCAGATACCGATGCTGGCGGCGGTGGGGGTGATGGCGATGAGGAACGAGCAGAGCGCCATCAGCGTGACCGACACGGTCAGCGCCAGCCGACGGCCATGGCGGTCGGCGAAGCGGCCGAAGAACCAGGCGCCGATCGGGCGCATCAGGAAGGTCGCCGCGAAGATCGCCCACACATACATCGTGGAGTTCTTGTCATCCGGTGAGAAGAACTGCGATTCGAAGTACACGGCGAACACCGAGTACACGTAGACGTCGTACCACTCCACCAGGTTGCCGGCGGAGCCTTTGAGGGTGTTGGAGATGGAACGCCGCAGGGCGGCGCCGTCGGTGCTGGGGACAGCGGATTGGGACGTGGTGCTCATCCGGGTGGGGATCCTCGATGCGGTGCGTCCATGCGGGAAATTGCGCTGCCAGGCGCGCGGTGCGCTGCCGGCCAGCCTCCTTGGTACTGCATCCCACGTCAACGCCGGGTGCCGAAACGGGCGGGCGGGGGATGTGACCCTACAGGGTGCCAGCGGGCGGGAGGTCAGGCCATAACCAAAACGTCCTAGACCGGATCCCTGAGCCGCGCGTCTGGCGGCATCTTCAGGACTTGTGGGGACGCGAAGTTTCGACCGGGGACACAATGGCGGTTCTGAAGCTGTTTCGGGCCCAAATGCGACAAAGTGCGGCGGTGGCGGCCAGAAGCATTACCGACGCTGCAACTTCCCACGCAGGGACGTCGACATACAGGAGGCGCACCGGCATGGCGGCCATCGAGGTAAACGGAAACCAGGAGAGCAGCTGGATGAACGTGCCATCCGGGGCGCGCAATCCGCCAAAGCCGATCATGATCATGGTCACCGGAAAGGCAGCCAGACTGTTCCGGAATGCTGAATGGGGGGAGCGTATCATTGTGGCGCACGCGGCGAAGAACCAGTTCCAGAGCAGCAGGCCAAACAGGCAGAAGGCCAAAAGACTTGATGCGATTGTCCAGGAATTGTCTGGAAGGTGGATGGGCCCCATCGTGCTACCGGAAACAAGTACCCATCCAGCCAGTGCATAGGCGCCATACACCGTGACCGTCTTGAGGCCATGGAGGATTGCAGCGCTCACTTTGCAGTCAAGCCAGAAGCCTGGTGGCGTCGCGCTCAGGATCATCTCAGTGGCCGAAGCAAACCGCTCTGCCAACAAGCCATGGAACAACATTCCAAGACAGCCCAGGATGGACAGCATTGTCAGAACGACCATCGCGATGGAGATGGCAGCCAGCGGCGCTTGACCCCCAATGATCACGCCGTTCTGATCCATGACCTGCAACAGGACGGGGTTATCGGCTTCCTGCAGTTCCTCAGCGGATACGTCAAGGGAAGACAGGATTTGGCGACGTTGCAGCACGTTGAGACTCTGCTGAAGATCACCCGCCCAGCTGGGGGAGCGTGCGATCTCGAGTGAGTAGCCGCCTTCGCGGGATTTCAGAATGGGATAGCTGTCGCTTGCAGTGATCTCTCCTGTGTCCAGAAACCGGAAGCGATCGTGCGTCAGACCCGCCACTGGCGTATCAGCAGCGTGCAGATACACGACAGAAGCGGCTTCGCGGGTGACAACGGCATCGCCGGCGAGCTTCACCAAGGCGATCACGATTAGCAGAAGCATTCCCAGGAGTTCCCCTTTCATATCCAGATGCCTTCGGAACTCAAACCCGCATATGACAGCGAATCTTCTCATCCGCATGATGTTTTCATTCCTTTTCCATAGGGACCACCCGGAATGGTCGAAGCGTCGTCACCGCTGGTCCCCTTTATGGTTCCAGGGCAAAGATCAAACGCTGTTGCTGGAACCAGGCGACGCTCCTTCAGCACCAGTACCCGCGTTGCAAGACGCTGCAGCAGTTCGAGGTGATGGGCTGAGAGAAGGACGGCTGCCCCCTGCTGGGATGCCCGGGTGATGAGAGTTGCAGCTGCGACCTGATTGACGGGATCAAGGCCGGAAAATGGTTCATCCAGTATCAGCACTTTAGGGTGATGGAGCATGCACGATGCCAGCTGCAGTTTTTGCATATTTCCCTTGGAAAGGCTGGAAACCCGGTGTGACTCCCGGTCGAGGAGACCCACTTCCTGAAGCCATTGATGTCGCGCCTGTTTGGCCCGCGCTCCACTCATGCCTCTGAGCTGCGCCCAGAATTCAAGCGACCGTCCCACCGTAACTTCTCCAAAGAGACTCCTTGATTCGGGGAGGTAGCCGATTTCGGCATGCGAAAGCGGAAACGAGCGCATCCCATCCCAGTGACTTACATGACCAGAATCGGCGGGAATGAGATTGCAGATGATGCGGAAGAGCGTTGTCTTTCCTGCGCCGTTCGCGCCAATGAGCCCCACAATTTCGCCAGCGCAGACCTCAAGGTCGAGTTCGTGCAGAACAGCCTTCTCACCAAAGCGCTTGCAGATGCGATCAATTGTCAACATGACCGGCCCCCTGCTCGATCCGGGCCGCGAGCTGGAGTGCCCTTCCCCTCATGAAACGGCTGTGTCTGGAATGGACAAGCCTGACCAACTGAAGTGCGGCGTCGGGCGTCGGACTGGTGGCAACCAATGCTTCCAGTGCAGCCATTCGGACCCGTTCCACGGTGTGGCTGCGGAAGATGTCGCGAAGCACATGTTGCGCCTCGCCATCCCCGGACCCCGCGGCAATCATGAACATCGGGAGTGCGCTGGATCTGTTGATCACATTCGAGATCGTCCAGTTCTCGGGATGAAACTCGTATTGGTCCATTGTGACGCTGCGCAGAGAGTGCTCCATGATGTTGATGCTTACGGAGAATCGCTCTGGTGCGATCTGTCGATGGATGTCCGTGAAAGCTCTGTACAGCAGGATCTTTCCCTCTGACAAAGCGGATCTCTCGATGAACTTCAGGTCGACCTGCTCGCCAGGAACGCCAGACACTTTGGCGTAGTCGTACTCAAAGTAGTCGCTGCTGTATCCAGGACCCTGATAGCCAACGGTCAGGAAATTGAAGTTGTGATCGTGAGGGACGCCATAGAAGAAGGCGCCCTTTCCGCTGGAGAGCAGGATTTCATCGTTCTCCCCCGGCCAGAAGCAGGCCCGCAGGAAATAACTCTGTCCAGCCACCTGAGGCGCATGGAGCATGAACACCTGCGGCGTATAGTCATTGTCGGCCTGAATGTCTTGATTGTCTTTGAGCTCCCCACAGATCATCTCCGAAAGGAAGTCGCGATTGTTCGCCAGCTGCTTGAGTGCAGGGGCGACGGAGATCATTGAGTCATGATCCCGGGGGTCGAGCGAAGACTGTCGCAGGTGTTCGACCAAGTCGGAAAGTTCGATGACTTCAGGTGATTCACATTGAATATGAACGGGCATGGTTGATCTCATCCATTGTTCGTACATTGCGCGGCAAGCATCCGGATCTCGTCGTCGGAATCCAACCTCGACATTTCGTGGAGCCTCCGACGTGCCGCCTCCGGATCCAACCGGTGGAGTGATCGAATCGCATGCCAGCGTATGAAAGGTGTCGGATGCGTTGAGATGTGCAACAGCATCTGCACATTCCGTTGGCCCGGAATCTCGGCGAGAACGCTGGCGAGGAGGTGAAGTCGTGAATCCTCTACATTGGCTGCCGTATGACCAAAGAGTGTGCCGCTGCCTACAGCGAAGTGCTGTGTCGTGCTCAGGCGTGGTTGGCGTGAGATGCAGATCAGCATCCCTACCGGGCGCATTCCGTTGCAAAGATGCATGCCCTGTTTTCCGCCTTCAAGGAAGACGTGGTCGTCAGCGCAAGCTCGCTTGATCTGTGGCGTGGAAAGACGGGCTTCGCAGTCGGCATCGCCAGACTCGACGTTGAATGTCCGGCACTCCACATCCTGCCCACGGGCGAAAAGGATCAATGAGTCTGAGCCGGAGATTGAAATCCCGGTGTCGGCAGTTGATCGCGTTGAGAGATTGAGCTTGGTCGGCAGGCTCTGCATGTAGTGAACCTGTACTGCAGAATCTTTGTAGATGACCAGGCCATTCAGCGGTGACTTGGCAAAAAAGCGCTCTGGGGTAACGTAGAGCGGGCTTTTGAGATGTTTTTTGCATTCATGCAGGAAATGGTCGGCCAGAATGATCGGGTCAAACTGACGACAGATCGATATCATCAGGCGCTCGTTCAGATGTACGTCGCCGCAGCCATTGATATCCAGGCTGAGCTGATGAACCCGCGCTGCGCAGCCAGATTCTGTCAAGACATCGAAAAGCGTTTTCTTGCTGCCGTAGATGGCTTTCAAACTGCGCAGCTCCGCAGGTTCGTCAGCCAGATCGGACATCCTTTGAGGATTCTCCATGGTGCCTCCCAAGAGTTGGTGGACCGGGAATCCGGTCCACCTTGGCATCCGATTCACTGCGGGGTTGGATGGATACCCCGGTTGATGAATATTCCGACGACAATGCCAACTGCGGCGCAACCTGGGCCAGTGGTTTCGATAAGAACACAGGATCCGTACATGCCTACGGATCTCTTCTGCACTGGCAGATCGGAGGATTTCATTGTCATTTCCTCAGGTAGGCAGAACGGCAATTACGATTGCGACGGCAATCAAGACCGGCTCGATGGGAGAGCAGAGCAGGGATGTTCCAGTCATCCCTACCGGTATGGCCAAAGGGGGTAATGAGGTGTGCACTTGATTCACTCCATGTGAGGTTCTGATGGCCCGCAGATCTGTGCAGGCAGGTTCGTTGTCGTGCATCAAATGCCGTGATTACTTGACGCAACTCCCAATTCCGCGTCCCCGGTTGATTCGCGTCAGCCGCCGCGCGGAAAAGGTGTCTCCTCGGCCGGAGGTCATCAGCCGCAGACTGAGTGCGGGCCGGGAAAAATCCGAGCCTGCCGTAGGCGAAAATCAGCTTGTCGAAAACTGGGGTGATATCCGTCAGCCGAACGTCCTAAAATCCGTGTTCCCCCAGCTCCCTGGTGTGTCATGTCGGCTCCCCCCGTTCCGTCTGCGGCTGCCCCCCGGGGTGGCCTTGTCGTGCTGGCTCTGCTGCTGGTCTACGTGGTCTGGGGCTCGACCTACCTGGGTATCGCCAAGGCTCTGCATGGCGGCGCGCTGCCACTGACGATGGTCTCCGGCAGCCGGTTCATCATCGCCGGCGGCCTGATGTACCTGGCGCTGCGCCTGTTCTGGAAGATGCCCAGACCCACCCTGCGGCAGTGGCGCAACCTGGTCATCATGGGCGTGACCATGCTGGTGCTGGGCAACGGCATGGTGGTGCTGGCCGAACGCGAGGTGTCATCCGGCCTGGCCGCTACCGCGGTGGCCTCGGTGCCCTTGTGGATGGCGCTGTTCTCGGCCCTGCGCGGGCAGCATGCCAGCAAGGGCGAATGGCTGGGCATCGCCGTTGGCTTCGTCGGCGTGGTCTGGCTCAACGCCGGCAGCAGCCTCACCGCATCGCCCACCGGGTTGGTGCTGCTGCTGATCGCGCCGGTCGGCTGGGCGTTCGGCTCGGTGTGGGCACGCGGGCAGGACCTGCCGGGGCCGTTCATGACGGCGGCCGGGCAGATGATCTGCGGTGGCGTGCTGCTGGTGCTGATCGGCCTGGTCGTCGGCGAGCGCCCCACCACCCTGCCCGATAGCGGTGGCCTGCTAGCGATGGCCTACCTGTGCGTGTTCGGTTCGATTGTGGCGTTCACCGCTTACGTCTGGCTGCTGCAGAACGTGCGCCCGGCGCTGGCCGGCAGCTATGCCTACGTCAATCCGGTGATTGCTGTCCTGTTGGGGGCTGCATTGAATGGTGAACGCTTTGGTTGGCGCGACTTCCTGGCCATGGCGGTGATACTGCTGGGTGTGGTGGTACTGACGATGGCAAGGACACGCAAGCGATGAGCATGGACGAGAAAGAACAGCGACGGGGCCTGTTGATCACTGCCTCCACCTTCGTGCTGTGGGGGCTGGTGCCGGTGTACTGGCATCTGCTCAACGAAGTGCCTTCGTTCCAGATCATCGCCCATCGCATCATCTGGAGCGCGGTGCTGGTGGTGGCCTGGCTGCTGATCGCATCACGGCTGGGCTGGTGGAAGAAGATCGCCGCGCAGCCGCGCGCGCTGCCGATCCTGGCGGTATCGAGCCTGACCATCGCCTTCAACTGGGGCCTGTACATCTGGGCGATCAACGCAGGGCATGTGATCGAAACCAGCCTGGGCTACTTCATCAACCCGCTGGTGAACGTTCTGCTGGGCGTGCTGGTGCTGAAGGAGCGCCTGCGCCGCGTGCAGTGGCTGGCGGTAGCCATCGCCGCGGTGGGCGTGGCCTGGCTGACCATCGATGCGGGCACGCCGCCGTGGATCGCGCTGGGCCTGGCGTGCTCGTTCGGCCTGTACGGCCTGCTGCGCAAGCTGGTGTCGGTCGATCCGGTGGCCGGGCTGGGCGTGGAAAGCCTGTACCTGTTCCTGCCCGCGCTGGGCTTCGCGCTGTGGTCGGAAAACGGCCATGGCGGTGGCTTCTTCGGTGGCTGGGGCTGGGCAAACGACCTGATGCTGATTTTCGGCGGGGTGATCACGGCGGTGCCGCTGATCGGCTTCGCCTACGGGGTCAAGCGCATTCCGCTGTCGCTGGTCGGCATCCTGCAGTACATCGCACCGAGCCTGCAGCTGCTGCTGGGCGTGTTCTTCTTCCACGAAGCGTTCGACACGGCCAAGGCGATCGGCTTTGCCGCGATCTGGGCCGGCCTGGTCCTGTACGTCGGTGACAACGTACGCGCGATGCGGGTTGCGAAACGGTAGCGCCGGGCCATGCCCGGCGAAGATGGTGCAAAAAAGAACGGCGCCCCGAGGGGCGCCGTTCTGCTTCCATCCACGGCCAGGAGAGAGTTGGCCGGGGCGGGAACGCGGTTGCAGGCTTAGAAGCGCTGCTGGTACTTCATGTACATGAAACGACCGATGTCGAAGCCACCGTAGTAGGTGAAGCTGCTGTTGGGCTGGCTGTACATGATCGGACCCTGGTGGTCGAACACGTTGTTCAGGCCCAACGACACGGTGCCATCCCACGGCAGGCTGTAACGCACCTGCAGGTCGTGGAAGGTGTTGGAACCCACCTTGCGGCTCGGTTGTGCATCGGTATACGGCGAAACAAAGTCGGCCATGTTGCAGTCCGGGCCACCGCCCAGATCGTACGAGCAGGCTTCCTTCATGCCCGAGTAGTAACGGGCGGTCCAGCCGATGCCGAGGTTGCCGTACTGCCAATCCAGGTTGAAGGTCGAACGTACGCGGAAGTCACCGGCCCAGCCCACGCGCTGCTCCACCGGGGTGGTGGCGGCGCTGTCGTTGCGCTGCTCCAGGTAGTCGGTGTAGGTGGTGTTCCAGTTGATGGCGAACTTGCCGTATGCGGTTTCCGGCAGGCGGTAACGCACACCGATGTCATAGCCGGCGGTTTCGCGGTAGCCGGCGTTGACCAGCGAACGATCCAGCGCCGAAACCTGGCCGCGGGTGGCCGCAGCGGTGGAACGGGTGAAGCGACCGCATGCCGAATCCACGCCCTGCACGTAGCACTGGTTGAGGATGTCGGTAGCCGACTCGCCCACGATGGCGTTGTCGATGCGGATCTTCCACCAGTCCAGGCTGACGTCCAGGCCCTGCACGAATTCCGGGCTGTAGACCAGGCCGACGGTCCAGGTCTTGGCGGTTTCCGGCTTCAGTTCCGGGTTGGAACCGGAGTTGAAATCGGAGGTGGCCTGCTGGCCCGGGCGGTTGGCAAGGTTGCCGTCCGAACCGGTCTGCTGACGGAAGTTGGCGGGCACGTTCAGCGCCTGGCAGCGTGCTGCCACGGTCGGGCTGCTGGCGGCGATGCCGAACTTCGTGTCGCACGGATCGGTGAACGAATCGCGGCTGGACACCGCGCCGCCGTAGAGGTCGTCCACGGTCGGTGCACGGAAGCCGGTGCCGTAGGTGGCGCGCACCAACAGGCTGTCGATCGGCTTCCACTTCAGGCCGAACTTGCTGTTGGTGGTCGAACCGAAGGTGTTGTAGTCGGTGTAGCGACCGGCCAGGTCCAGCGACAGCTCGCGGGCGAAGGCCATGTCGGCCAGCAGCGGCACCTGCATTTCCAGGTAGACCTCGTTGAGCGAGTAGTCGCCACGGGTCGGCTGGCCGGTGGTGCCGGCGATCTGGCCCTTCTGCACCATCAGGTCCGGGGTGTAGCTGGCTTCTTCGCTGCGGTGCTCAACGCCCATCGCGCCCATGATGTCGCCGGCCGGCAGGGTGAACAGCGAGCCGGAGATGTTGGCGCTGGCGACCTTGGTGGTGCTGCGCATCTTGTCGACGAAGCGGGTGAACAGGTAGTCCTGCACGTCCTGGTTGCCCAGCGAGCCCGGGCCGGTGTAGCCCATCGGCGCAGCCGGATTCCACGGCACGCAGCCGGCGATCACCGCACCCGGCGTACCGCAGCGGGCCACGTCGCCGTCCATGAAGGACGGGCCGACGGCGAGGTTGACGTTCGGCTGGTACATGCTGCCGGTGCCAACGCGCTCGCCTTCATTGCGGTTGTACATGTAGCTGACGTTCCAGTCCCAGTAGCGCGAACCGGTTTCGAAGCTGCCTTCCAGGCCAAGGCTGGCACGCTTGGTTTCCAGCGTGTTCTCGGTACCGCGCGGCAGCTCTTCGGTGCGGTGCGAGAACAGCACGTCCTGGCCCCACTTGTTGAAGGTGCTGTCCTTGGACAGCGCAGCGCGCGTGCCGTTGCGCGACTGCGCAGCCGAGACCGAGTACGGGTAGCCGGCCAGGTGCTTGGTCGACTCGCGCTTGCTGTACAGCGCGTCGGCGACGATGCGCAGGTTGTCGGTGATCGAGAAGCCGCCGTTGGCGAACACCGAGGTGCGCTCCAGGCCGCTCAGCAGGCTCATGTTGGTCTTGGCGTTGGCGCCGTCAGCCGGATCCGGCGTGTGGAAGTTGCCGGCGCTGCTCGGGTCGCCGCCCGGGCCCACGGTCAGCGGCTTGCCACCGACGGTGACGGTGCCCCACTGGGTGGTCGGGCTCAGCGCGTCGACGTCGTCGGCATGGCGCGGGCCACCCGGGTAGCGGCTGAACGCGCGCGCATCGCCGAGGATCTCGTCTTCCTTGGTGCGCTCGGCGCCGACGCTGAACCAGCCGCGGTCGAAGGTCTTGCCGAAGGTGGCGCTATAGGAGCGCTTCTGGCCGTCGCCTTCACCGTACTGGCCGACATAGACGCTGGCTTCGCCACCGTCGAAGTTCTTGCGGGTGATGATGTTGACCACGCCGGCGATGGCGTCCGAGCCATACAGCGCCGAGGCGCCATCGGTCAGCACTTCCACGCGTTCCACGATCGCCGACGGAATCGAGGCCAGGTCGGAGTAACCGCCGGCGCTGACGCCCATGCGGCGGCCGTCGATCAGCACCAGGCTGCGTTCCGGGCCGAGGTTGCGCAGGCTGACATACATGCCGCCGAAATCGCGCGACGAGCTCAGCGAGGACGAACGGCTCAGGCTCGGTGCGCCGGCTGCCGTGACGTCCTGCAGGATGTCGGCGACATTGACGTAGCCCTTCTTCTCGATGTCGGCGCGGTTGAGTGCCACCACCGGCTGCGCGGTCTCGACACTGGCCTGGCGGATGCGCGAGCCGGTGATCTCGATGCGGTCGAGGTTGGTGGGGGTATCGCCGGCTTCCTGTGCGAAAGCGGGCGTGGTGCAGCTGGCGGCCAGCGCGATGACGATCGCGTTGCGCAGCGGGGTGGTCTTCAGGGACATCCGTGAAATCTCGTGTTTCAGAAAAAACATGCGTCCGTTCTATGGACGCGTGGGGTGCTGCAAACCAACGTGGGGGCCGGATTCTAGAGTGTTTTCATCGGTAACTGTTTGTCCGCGCGCGCTGTAACGCCGCGAAAATGAATCGCAACCAACAATCCACAGGTGCACTGTGCGCAACGTCACGCGCATTGCGCATGCGATGGGCAGAGGCATCGATAGCGGCGGTGTTTGCGCAATCTGTAATCGTTGTTGCGTGCGTACATGCATCCATCCACGCATGGCGTGGATCTACTGCAACAACGTCGGCGTCCACGTCATGCGGATGGGCCAGTAGATCCACGCCATGCGTGGATGACGTGCAAAAAAAAAGGGACGAAGCCTTCGCTCCGTCCCCTGCGCAACGTTCATTCAATCAATGCGTGATGCTCAGGTCTCGCGCAGCGCCGTGGTGATCGGCAAGCGTGCTGCGCGCAGCGCCGGGAACAAGCCACCCACCAGGCCGATGCCCAGCGCCCACTTCAGCCCGCTCCACAGCAGCTCCGGCGATACATGGAACTTGAACACCACCGCGCTGAAGTTGCTGCCGATGGTGGACACGCTGTAGCCGTTGAACAGCAGCCATGCCACAGCGCAGCCAAGCAGTCCGCCGAGCAGGGCCAGCAGCATGGTTTCCAGCATCACCGCAGTCACCACCGGCAGGCCACGGAAGCCGATCGCACGCATGGTGGCGATCTCGCGTGCGCGCGTGGCCACGGCGGCATACATGGTGTTGAGCGCACCAAACACAGCGCCCACCGCCATGATGGTGCCGATCACCTTGCCGAGGATGTCGATCAGCTTGGTCAACCCACCACCCTGCTTGCTGTAATAGACGCGGGTGGTTTCCACGTCCAGCTTCAGGCGCGGATCGGCAGCCACGGCGGCCTTGAACTGCTCGAAGCCGGCCTTGCCGTCGGTACGCACGCTGATCGACTGCCAGGCACTGCGCTGGTAGGTGGTGGCCAGCGTGTCGGCGTCGGTCCACAGTTCCGAGTCATGCGCATCGCCGGTAGCGAACACGCCCACGACCGTCCAGGTCTGGTTGCCCAGGGTGAGCGTTTTGCCAACATCCATGTCGCGGAACTGGCTCCTGGCGCCCTGGCCGACCACGATCTCGCGCAGGCCGGCGGCGAAGCGGCGGCCTTCGACGATTTTGACCTTGTCATGCACGGCCCACGCCTGCGGGCCGACACCGCGGAACTGCGCATTGACGTCGGTGCCATCGGCCTTGGACACCAGGTTGACCACCTGCGAGAGTTCCGGCGACAGCAGCGGCCGCCCCTGCGCATCGCGGGTGATGCCGGGCAGGGTGGACAGCGTCGGAACCTGTTCGCGGGTGATGACCGAGTTGGTCTCGGCCTGCGAACCGCCGCGCAGCACGATCGCGGTGGTGTCATCGCCGGTGTTGTTGAGCGTGGCCTGGAAGCCTTCGCCCATCGCCAGCATCGCCACCAGCACGCCGACCACGCCGGCGATGCCGACCACGATCACCGAGGAGGCACCCCAGCGTTGCGGCAGGCTGGCGATGCCGATGCGGGTGGCGGCCAGGGCCAGCCGGCCACTGCGGGTGAGCGCCAGCCATAGCCCCAGCAGCACCGCGATGGCAGCGACGCCGATCCACGGCAGGCTGATCCAAACCACCAGGCCAACGACCAGCAGCAGCACGGTCACCGCGTTCCCCAGCCACTTCTTGAGCTTGTTCATGTCGGTGTCCTCTTCAGCGGCCGGCGAGCGCGTCGACGATCTTCAGGCGCTTGGCGCGCAGTGCGGGCAGCAGCCCGACCACGATGCCGATCACCACGATCAGGACGATGCCCACCAGCCAGGTCGACGTCGGTACGTGCGGCGGCAGCATGCCCATGCTCTTGGGGCTGATGGCCGGCAGGATCAGCGCCGCCAGGCCCATGCCGATCAGTCCACCGAGGCCGATCAGCAGTACCGACTCCACCATCACCAGGGTCAGCACCGTGCTGTCCTTGAAGCCCAGCGTCTTCAGCGTGGCCAGTTCCGGAACGCGCTCGCGCACCGCTTGGGCCATGGTGTTGCCGGTCAACAGCAGCAGGGTGAAGAACACCGCGCCCATGATCGAGGTGACGATCATGCCGATGTCGGCGAACTGTTTCACGAACGCCTGCTGGAACGCCGATTCGGTCTGGGTCTTGGTTTCGTGGTCGGAGTTGGCCGAGATCGCATCGATGGCCTGCGCCACTCTCGACGACTGCTCCGGGTTGTCCAGCGTCACCGTGTACCAGCTCACCTGGTTCTTGATGTAGTCGTTGGACTCATCGAAGTACTTCCAGTTCATCATCAACTGGCGTTCTTCATTGGCCGCCAGTGCGCGATCCTTCGAGCGGTAGATGCCCTTCAGTTCCAGCGGCCAGTCGTTGCTGCCGCCACGCGGGAAGATGGTGGCCTGCAGCGGGATGGTGTCGCCGATCTTCCAGCCGAACTGCTTGGCCAGCGTCTCGCCGACGATCGCGCCGGTACGGGTCTGCTGCCAGTCCTGCAGCTGCGCCGGGTCGATCTGCAGCTCGCGGTAGACATCGAAGTAGTTGGGCGCCACCGAGAAGTTGGGGAAGAAGTTCTTCGGGTCCTGGTAGATGCCGCCGAACCACATGCCGTAGGTGACATCGCGCACGCCGCTGACCTGGCGGATCTGCGTTTCCAGGCGGATCGGCAGCGACTGGGTGATCGACAGGCGCGAAGCCACCACCAACCGGTTGGCACCTTCTACGCTGCCACCGGACGAGAACGCCACGCGCACCGAGTCGAGCATGCCGAACAGCAGGAACGCGGCCACCACCGACAGCAGGGTCAACAGGGTGCGGGTGCGGCTGCGGAACAGCTGCGCCCAGACCAACGAGAAGTATTTCATCGCTGTGGCCTCCGTCAGTGGGCCAGCGGCGCGTCGGCCAGCTCGCCCTTGTCCAGGTGCACCGTGTGGGTGGCGTACTCGGCAGCCTTCGGGTCATGGGTGACCATGATGATGGTCTTGCCGTGTTCGCGGTTGAGCTGCTGCAGCAGGCCCAGGATCTCTTCGGCGGACTGGCGGTCAAGATCACCGGTAGGTTCGTCGCAGATCAGGAAGGTCGGGTCGGAGACGATCGCGCGGGCGATCGCCACGCGCTGCTGCTGGCCGCCGGACAGTTCGTTGGGGCGATGGCTGCGGCGGTCGGCCAGGCCGACCAGGGTCAGCGCGATCTCGGCATTGCGCTTGCGCTGCGCCGCGCTGAGGTGGGTCAGCAGCAACGGCAGTTCCACGTTCTTCTGCGCGGTCAGCATCGGCATCAGGTTGTAGAACTGGAACACGAAGCCGACATGGTGGCTGCGCCACGTCGACAGCTGGCCGCCGCTCATCTGGTCGATGCGCTCGCCTTCGATGCTGATCTCGCCGCCGGTGGGGTTGTCCAGGCCGCCGATCAGGTTGAGCAGGGTGGTCTTGCCCGAACCGGACGGGCCCATCAGCGCGACGAAATCGCCGCTGGCGATATCCAGGTCGATGCCGTGCAGCACCTGCACCTTCTCGGGGCCACGCTGGTAGGTCTTGGTGATGTTGCGCAGTGAAACCAGGGTCGACATGGGGGGTTCTCCACGAAAGGCGGGAAACGGGATGCATCCCGGCCAACGGCCGGCACGCGTCGATCAGTGGTGCTTTCCAGCGGTACTGCCGGTGGCGCCAGGTGGGCGCCGGGCCGTTACTGCGCTTGCTTCTGCTTGACCCTGGTGCCGTCGCGCAGGGTGTCCGGCGGGTTGACCACCACCGACTCCCCCGCGCTCACGCCCTTGAGGATCTGGCGGTCCTTGCCCATCGCCTGGCCCGCCTCGACCGTGCGCTGCTGCACACGGTTGTCATCGCCCAGTGCGAAGGCCACCGACGCGCCCTCACGCTCGACCACCGCAGTGGCCGGAACGCGCACGCCCTGCGGCTTGGCTTCGCTCTGCGGCCTGGCCTGTTCCAGGAAGCTGACCCGCACGCCCATCTCCGGCACGATGCGTGGGTCTTTCACCTTCAGTGCGACCCGTACCTTCACCGTGGCCTTGCCGCGGTCAGCGGTGGGAACGATGGCGATCACCTCGGCCGGGATCTTCCAGTCCGGGTAGGCGTTGAGCGTGGCTTCCACCGGCATCTTCGGCTGCACGCGGCCGATGAAGGCTTCGCCGACCTCGACTTCGATCTCCAGCGATTCCATGTCGACGATGGTGCCGATGCCGGTACGGGTGAAGCCACCACCGGCCGACAGCGGCGAGACGATTTCGCCGGGCTGCGCGGCCTTGGCGGTGACCACGCCGGAGAACGGCGCGCGCACGATGTTGTTGTCCACGCCAAGGTCGGCGATGGACAGCTGGTCGTTGGCAACCTTGACGTTGCGTCGTGCGGTTTCCAGCTGCGCACGCAGGCTGTCACGCTGGGCCACGGCCTGGTCGTACTGCGAACGCGAGACCAGCTGCTGGCCGACCAGCGCCTGCAGGCGGCTGGCTTCAGCGGCGGCCTGCTTCTGCTGGGCTTCCAGGCCGACCACCTGGCTGCGCGCGGCCTGCAGCTGCGAGGCGTACAGGTTGCGCTGCGCGTCGGCATCGATCGGGTCCAGGGTGGCCATGATCTGCCCCTGTTCCACCCGCATGCCTTCTTCGATCATGACCTCGCGCACCTTGCCGGTGATCTTGGCCGACACCGTGGCCATGCGCCGGGCGACCACGTAGCCGCTGGCGTCGAGCACCGAACTGCTGGCGCTGCCCTGCTGGATGGCCACCGCCGGTGCGGTGTCCACTTCCACGGTGGGCGCGCGGCCGAACAGTGCGAATGCACCACCGGCCAGCAGCACGATGATCACGGCCACGGCGATCCACAGCCAGCGGCGGCCACCACTGCCGCCACTGGAGGCGGGCGGCGGCGACTTGCGGTCGATACGGAGTTCCTTCAACAGCTCGGCAGAAGCGTTCATTCGTTCCATCACAGGCGTTCGGGCGGGTGTGACCGGAAGGGCAAGCAGCGGCGGTTCCGGCGGTGGAGCGTGCGGCACAGCATGAAGGCAGGTGCATCGGCGATGGCAGTGACAGCTGTCATCCGATGTCATTGACGGCGGCAACTGCGAAATGTGACCACGGCGGCACAGGATGGCAACGTCGCCGCTGCCGGTACCGCCCATGGATACGATCGCCCCGTCGCTGGCCCGCCTGCAGCAGGTGCAGGTGCGTTACCGCGACCATACCGCCCTGCACGGCATCGACCTGCAGGTGCGCGCTGGCCAGGTACTGGCCCTGCTGGGCCGCAACGGTGCCGGCAAGAGTACCGCGATCAGCGTGCTGTTGGGCCTGCGCCGTGCCGACGCCGGCCAGCTCGAGCTGCTGGGCGGTGATCCGCAGCAGCGCGGTCATCGGCTTGGCCTCGGCGTGATGCTGCAGAGCACCAGCCTGCCGCCGATGCTGCAGGTGGATGAACTGGTGGCGCAGGCGCGCCGCCGCCTGCGCCGGGTCGGCTGAACTGGCATGATCGGCAGCGATCGTCCCCTCCTGGAATCTTCCGTGCCACCGAGCTGGCTTGCGTCCCTGTTGCGCCCCGCGCCGGATTCGGCGGTGGCCGAACTGCTGCGGCGAGGCAAGTCGCCCTGGAGCGGCGCGATCCACCTGCTGTGGTCGGTATGGATCTTCCTCACCCCGGTGCTCGGCAACGGCTTCACGTTGCGCTGGGGACTGCTGACGCTGATCAGCTATCCGTTGTTCCTGCTGCTCTATGCGAAGGTGATGCTGGCGCCACGGCACCACGCGTGGCGCTACGCGCTGGGCATGATCGCGATGGCCCTGGTGCTGCTGCCGTGGTACCCGTCGGGATTGAGCTACTTCGTGTTCGGTTGCGTGATGATCCGCATGAGCAGCCGAGGGGGCTGGTGGGTGTACCTGCTGCAGCTCACCGGGCTGAATCTCCTGTTCTGCAGCACCGCGCTCTACTTCGGTTATCCGTGGCAGGCCATGGTGTGGATGCCGGCGGTGTCGTTCATTGTCGGGCTGGTGGTCAACGTGGAGGCCTTGAGCCATCAGCGCGACGTCGCCCTGCAGCTGTCCCAGGACGAGGTGCGGCGCCTGGCGACCACCGCCGAGCGCGAGCGCATCGGCCGTGATCTGCATGACCTGCTGGGGCATACGCTGTCATTGATCACGCTGAAGCTGGAACTGGCGCGCAAGCTGTACGACCGCGATGACGCGCGTGCCCGGCAGGAAATCGGCGAGGCCGAGGACATTGCCCGCGAGGCGCTGGCGCAGGTACGCAGTGCCGTCACCGGCATCCGCGCCAGCGACCTGGCCGGCGAGCTGGCCTCGGCACGCCTGCTGCTGGAATGCCAACAGGTACACCTGCAGTACATGCCGCCGCCTCCGATGCCAGTAGAGGTGGAGCGTGGGCTGGCACTGGTGCTGCGCGAGGCGGCGACCAACATCGTGCGCCACGCGCAGGCGACCCGGGTGCAGGTGGATTTCATGCTTGAGGACCGACAGTTGGTGATGCAGATACGCGATGACGGCCGTGGTGGCGTGCAGGCCGAGGGCAACGGATTGTGTGGCATGCGTGAGCGGGCAGCGGCGCTGGGTGGCCAGTTGACGCTGCAGTCGCCGCGCGGGGAAGGCACGCTGCTGACCGTGCGCGTGCCGCTGGTGGCCGCGACTACGCCGCTGTCGCCGGCATCGCTGGCACAGGGAGGCGCGGCATGATCCGCATACTGCTGGCCGAGGATCAGGCGATGGTGCGTGGCGCATTATCGGCGTTGCTGGGCCTGGAACCGGATATCGAGGTACTGGGCAGTGCTGCCGACGGCGAAGCCGCCTGGCGCATGCTGCAGCAGCTGCAGCCGGACATCCTGGTCACCGACATCGAGATGCCGGGGCTGAGCGGGCTGGAACTCGCCCAGCGCATCGCCCGCCATGAACTGCCGATCAAGGTGGTGATCGTGACCACCTTCGCCCGTGCCGGTTTCCTGCGTCGCGCATTGGAAGCGGGCGTACTGGGCTATCTGCTGAAAGATGCACCGGCCGAGAACCTGGCCGAAGCGCTGCGCAAGGTGAAGCAGGGTATCCGTGCGATCGATCCGCAGCTGGCGCTGGACGCGTGGTCGCAGGCCGACCCGCTGACCGACCGTGAGCGCCGCGTACTGCGCCTGGCAGGCGAGGGCCGCACCGCCAGCGAGATCGCCGAGCAGCTGGGGCTGTCGCACGGCACGGTGCGTAATTACCTGTCCGAATGCATCGGCAAGCTGGGCGTGGCCAACCGGATCGAGGCGTACCGGCTGGCGCGGCAGAAGGGGTGGTTGTAGGGGGGGTGTCACTTTCTTTGCTCGTGCAAAGAAAGTAACCAAAGAAACACGCCGCCGGCCGCGAGCCGGTGCTGCGCACCGGTGCCCTGCGCTTCTCGGTGAATCAGGGGACGGCGCCGAACTCGCTGCGCTCAGACATCGGCGCCTCTTCGCCCCTGATTCCCCTGCGATGCTCGGCTCGCTAGAAGGCGGAATGGAAGGTCAAGATCAACGGCAAAGGCATCCACGCATGGCGTGGATCTACTGGGTGCAGCTGCGGCTTTTGACGTTGGGTCCGCCTTCAAGCGAGCCGAGCACCGCAGGTCCGGCGAGGGCGAAGAGGCGCGGGTGTCTGAGCGCCGCCGATGTCTGAGCGCAGCGAGTTCGGCGCCGTCCCCTGATTCACCGAGAAGCGCAGGGCACCGGTGCGCAGCACCGGCTCGCGGCTGGCGGCGCGTTTCTTTTGGTTACTTTTCTTTTCGCGCGAAAAGAAAAGTGACACCCCTCCGCAGTCGCGGGAATGACCAGCCGGGAACCCCCGGCGAACCCATTCAATCCTTCCCGCGTGCCATCGCCTGGAACACGCCATCGCGGCGCACCCACAGGTGGAACAGCGCCGCACCCACGTGCATCAGCACCGTGGCGAACAACACGTAGGCCAGCAGGCTGTGCGCATTGCGCAGCGCGGCGTACAGCGCCGGGGTGTGCGGCACGATCGGCGGCAGGTGCAGGCCACCACCCAGCACGATCGGGTAGCCGCCGGCCGACAGCATCGCCCAGCCGATCAGCGGCATCGCCAGCATCAACGCGTACAGCATCCAGTGCGAAGCCTTCGCTGCCAGCACCTGCCACGCGGGAAGATCCGCTGGCAGCGGCGGGGGGCGATGGCGCAGGCGGTTGTACAGGCGCAGCACCGCCAGCAGCAGGATGGCGATGCCCAGCGGCCGGTGCAGGTCGATCAGCAGGGGGCGCAGGTGCAGCGAGGCGACCATGGTCACGCCGATGAACAGCATGGCGATGATCATCAGCGCCATGGACCAGTGCAGCACCCGGGCGAGCAGGTTGAAGTGGCCGTTGCCAGTGTTCATTGCGCAGCCTCCTGCGGTTGCTCGACGTTGCCGCTGGCGCGCTCGCGTTCGCGTCGGTTGAACGACTGCGAATACACCGCCGAGCGCGCCGCCAGGATCGGGTCGTCACTGCCGCGTACGCCGCTGGGCACGATCAGCGGATCGAAGTTGAGCTGGCCGCAGGCACCTTCCTCCTGCGACTGCATGCGGTCGAGGCTGAGCACGCCGGCCACCACCTGTTCGCGCGATTCCGGCCACGGCACCGAGGGATCATCGATGGCATCGCCCGGCGCGGCCACGCTGACCACCAGGTTCCAGCGCACCGGGCCGGCGGCCAGGCGCTGCTGCAGTTCCTGGCTGAGGAAATCGACGTTGGCCTGCTTGCGTGCGTCCGCATCCATCTCCACCACGGGTGCCTGCGGCTGCCAGCGCCAGCGCACCGCGCGCTTCTGCCCCTGCGCGTTGGTGAACCAGAAGCTGTTGACGCTGTTGAAGGTGGTGTTGGCCCAGCTGCTGGTCCACGGTGCGCTCTTGGCCCACTGCTGGAAGGCCTGTGCGCTGGGATATTTCGCCAGCACGGCGGCCATCTTCTGCGGGTCGGGCTTGCCGGTGGCCGGGTCGGGAATCTGCGCGCGGGTCTGCTCGTAGAAGGCTTCGGCGGTGGGCACGGCGAAGAACGGGAAGCTGTTCATCGCCATCCGCCATTCCTGCCCGTCATCGCTGACCATCTGCACCGCGATGCTGCGCACCCGTGCGGTGTTGTCGGCGCCGTAGGGGTCACCGCCACCGATCGACAGGCGGCCCAGCACCGGTACGCGCGCCTGCGAGAACACCCGCGCACTGGACAGTGTTGGCGCCTGCGCGCTGGGTTCGAACCAGCCGCTCACGCACACGCCCTTGCTGTGCGCGCGGCGGAAGCCGGGATGCGCAGGGCCGGTTGCCTCAATGGTGTCGGTGAAGCGCTGTGCGGTCAGCCGGTCGCGGCCGATCCAGCCGGCCAGCCAGGCGAAGGCGAGGGCAACGATGCCCAGGATCAGTGCGATCAGGGCGATCCAGGGCAAGGGCGAATGCCGGCGCAACGCGCCCGGCTCCTGGCCGGCGCGGGTATAGCGGAAGAGCGACATGGTCGGAGTCCTGCCTTCACGGATGTGTGGGTGGGCGACCACACCATCCTCGCAGAACCCGGCCGGAGCCGAAATTCAATTTTTCGTCAGATTTGCAGGTGATGCAGTGCCGACCAAGGTCGGCACCCACCGGCACGGGTAGCGCCGGGCCATGCCCGGCGGCTCCATCAGCCGTAACGTGCCTTCAGCATCGTCCACGCCGAACGCAGGGCCAGGGCTTCGCCACCGGCCGGGCGGCCCGGGCGCTCGCCATCGTTCCAGGCATACACGTCCAGATGTGCCCAGCGCTGTCCGTCTTCCAGGAAGCGTTCCAGGTACAGCGCGGCGGTGACCGAGCCGGCCATGCGCGAACCGGCATTGGCCAGGTCGGCGATGCCGCTGCTCAGGTACCGCAGGTACGGGCGCCACAACGGCATGCGCCACACCGGGTCACGGGTGGCGTCGCCAGCCTGCAGCCACTGCTGGGCAACCGTGTCATCGTTGCTGAACAGCGCCGGCAGGTCCGGGCCCAGCGCGATGCGTGCCGCGCCGGTCAGCGTGGCGAAGTCCAGCACCAGGTCCGGCTTCTGCTCACCGGCGAAGGTCAGCGCGTCGCACAGGATCACCCGGCCTTCGGCATCGGTGTTGTCGATCTCCACGCTCAGGCCCTTGCGGGTGGCGATCACTTCGCCCGGACGGAAGGCATCCGGGCCGATCGCATTTTCCACCGCCGGTATCAGCAGGGTCAGGCGCACCGGCAGCTGCTGGGCCATCACCAGCCCGGCCAGGGCCAGCGCGTGTGCGGCGCCGCCCATGTCCTTCTTCATGTTGCGCATGCCATCGGCCGGCTTGATGTCCAGGCCGCCGGTATCGAAGCACACGCCCTTGCCGACCAGTGCCAGCGCCGGGTCGGTCTCCTTGCCCCAGCGCAGCACGATCAGCCGCGGCGCACGGTGCGAGGCACGGCCCACCGCATGGATGGCCGGGAAGTTCTGCGCCAGCAGTTCGTCGCCGGTGATGGCTTCCACCTGCGCGCCATGCGCTTCAGCCAGGGCACGCGCGGCGTCTTCCAGCTGCTGCGGGCCCATGTCTTCGGTCGGCGTGTTGACCCAGTCACGCACGCGCAGGCTGGCGGCGATCAGGTCGGCCACTTCGCCGGTCGGTGCAGCCACCAACTGGGCCGGCGCGCGGTTGCGCTTGCGGTAGCGGTCGAAGCGGTAGCTGCCCAGGCCCCAGCCCAGCTGCAGCAGCGCCTGCTCGGCGGCCGGCAGGTCGCTGGCCAACTGCCACACGCTGCCTTCCGGCAGGGCATGTGGTGCATGGGCGTAGCTGTAGGCATCGGCACGATCGCCGACGCCGATCACCGCGCCAGCCAGGCCATCGGCGCCGGGCAGCAGCGCAACCGAATGCGCGCCCGCAGTGAAGCCCTGCGACTTCAGCCACGCCTGGATGGCAGCGGATTGGCTGTTCTTCCACGCCTCGAACTGGCTGCGATCCAGCACGTGCAGCGGCAGTGCGGCGGTGGTGTCGGCGGTGAAGCCAGTGATCTCGCTCATGCGTCAGGTACTCCGGGATGCGTCAGCGTCGGCGGCGTCGAGGTTGGCATCGAGCCAATCGGCCAGGCCGGTGAGGGTGTCGAACTGCAGGTCAGGCTGCAGCTGCGGATGGTTCCAGGTGGCCGCTTCGCGGTTGATCCAGCAGCCGCGCAGGCCGGCAGCCATCGCGCCGGCCACGTCCATCTCGACGTGGTCGCCCACGTGCAGCACCTGCGCCGGGGCGACGCCCAGGCGGTCGCAGGCAGCGTGGAAAATGCTCGCTTCGGGCTTGGCCGCGCCATGCTCGCGCGCGCCCAGCTGGAAGCTGAAGTGATGGGCCAGGCCGATCCGTTCCAGATCGGCGTTGCCGTTGCTCAACGCGGCCACCGGCACCCGCGCGGCGATACGCGTCAGTGCATCGAGCGCATCGGGGTAGCACTCCACCTGGTTGCGCGCGGCGTAGAACACTTCATACGCCGGTTCCAGAAGATCCAGGCTGGCGCCACTGTTTTCCAGCGCCTCCTGGATCGTCAGCCGGCGCAGCGCGCTCAGGTCGAAATGCAGGTGGGGGTTGTCGCGGAACGAGCGCTCGCGCAGTTCGCGCATGGCCGCCACCGGATACATCGCGGCGGTGGCGGGGCTGTGTTCGCGCATCCAGTCGAACAGGACCTGGTCGATGCGGGCGCCGATCGGAGCGAACGGCCACAGCGTATCGTCGAGGTCGAGGGTGATGGCAAGGACAGGGAATTTCACCCCGCCATTCTACGCCTGCCCGCGCGGGCTTTCATGCGCGCGGCGGGCAGGCGCTGCCGCCGTCAGTGGCTGCGCAGGTCGTAGGAGCAGTACAGGACGGTCTGGCCATCGACGCGATCCACGCTCAGGTCATGCCTGCCCACTTCGCGCCGGTAGCCGCCGGCCACCGGCGGCGGCATCTTCGCCAAGGCGGCGACCTTGCTGATTTCCGCGTTGCCGAAGTATGCCGTGTAACTGTCCACGCCATCCTCGCCGCTGGAGCCGTCGTAGGAGGTCACATGGGTCACCGGCAGGCCAAGCACCATCAGCGGCGAGGCCAGTGTGTAGCCGTCGTCGTACTCGTCCCTGGTCTTGGCCCCGGCGGGCATCAGCACCTTGGCCATGGCATCGAACTGTTCGGGTGTGAGATGGCGCTGGCAGGTGATGGCCTCCACCAGCTGGGTGCGGGCCACTTCCGCACTGGGCGGGGCCGCGGCGAAGGCGGGGGCGGCCAGGCAGGTCAGGGCGAGGCATCGACGCGCGAAAGAGAACATGGGGAGGGTTCCATCCTGGGAAAAAGCGGGCGCATATTCTGCCAGCGTTGGCCGTCCCACCGTTGCTCTCCCAGCACGCCGGTCGCTGGACCGCGCTCACTCCAGCAGTCGCGCCCAGCCGTGCATGCCGTCCAGCCGTGCCAGCACCAGCTTGATGCAGACCAGCAGCGGCACCGCCAGCAGCAGGCCGATCATGCCCCAGGCCCAGCCGAACACCATCAGCGCCAGGATCAGCACCAGCGGCGACAGCTTCATCTGCCGGCCAAGCACGATCGGCGTCACCAGCTGCCCTTCCAGGGTATGCAGGGCCAGGTAGGCGGCCGCAGGCAGCAGTGCCTGCAGCGGGTCGCGGAACTCCACAAAGCCCATCAGCAGCATCAATGCGACGCCGAGCAGCGGGCCGACATAGGGCGCGAAATTCAGCAGCGCCGCCACGGTTCCCCACAGCAGCGCCTCCTGCAGGCCGATGCCCAGCAGCATCAGCACCCCGGCCAACAGCAGGCCGACCACCGTGTTGATCACGCTGATGGTCAATACGTAGCGCGACACCTCATGCTCGATCGAGCGCAGGATGTCACTGGTGAAACGCTGCTGCTGCCGGTTCGGGAACAGGGCGATCGCTGCACGCTGCAGGCTCTGGCCGTAGATCATGAAGAACAGCGTCAGCAGCACGACGGCCAGCACCGAGGCGGCCAGCCGCGGCGCACGGGTGAGCATGCGGTAGGGGTCGTCCAGCTGGGTGCGGATCACCTGCACCTTGCGGTTGCCGTCGCCGCCGGCCACGCGCGCGAAATTCTCTGCGGCCTGGTTGGCCTGCTGCACCGGCTTGGTCAGGTCCTGCACCTGGCGCGCAACCTTGCGCAGCTGCTGCGGTGCTTCCTGTGCCCAGTCCATCGCCGGGCCGATCAGCTGCACCGCCAGCGCACCGGTCACGCCCAGGCCGGCGCCCAGCACCAGCAGGGCGCCGAGCGCGCGCGGAATCCACAGCTTCTGCAGCAGGCGCAGGATGGGGTTGCCGACCAGGGCGAAGAACATCGCGAGCAGGACCGGCAGGATGATGTCCTGCGCCGCCCACAGGGTGAACGCCACGGCCAGGGTCGCCAGGATCACCAGCGACATCGGGCCACGTGGGCGCGAGGGGGGCGGCAGGGGGGCGGACTCGTCCGGCGCAGGCGACGACGGGGACAACAGGGACTCGCTCATCGACGCACCGACCAGAAAGAGATGCCCATTATCGGACCGCCGCGATCAACGCGGCGGATAAGGTTCGTCAACGTTCGGACAACTCGGTCGCCGCTTCGGCCGGACGGGGCTCATGCGGCTCGGGCTCGGCCACCGGGCGCGCTGCCGGTCGTGCCGCGGCGGCGGGTGGCGGCCCGGCCGCTTCATCCACCTGGTCGGCGGCATCGTCTGCGGTTTCCGCCGCCTGCGCCGCCATCACCGAAGCAAACGCGGCCTGGGCGCTGGCGAACAGGCTGGACACCGAACCGACCATCTGCAGCCAGCGCGCTCCGTTGACCTTGCCCGGAACCTCCAGCTTGCCGGCGATGAACCCACCGGCCAGACCCACCGCCACGATGCGCAGTGGCGACCAGCCCTGTCGCCAGACCTGGCTGAGCACGTTCCAGTGGTCCTGGGTCTCGCCGAGGCGCACGGCCATCACCTGTTCGCAACGATTCACACGCCGCTGCAGTGCACCGAACTTCATGGCTTGCCCTCCGGAATCTGCACGCCGGCATCGGGATCATCATCGGTGGGCTCATCGAACAGGCCCAACCGGGACAACTGACGCCGGGTGGCGTGCATGCCGGTGTGGTGGAAGAAGTAGGAAACGCGCCAGATCGCATAGCCGGTGACGGCCAGGCTCAGCAACGAGGTGATCAGCAGGGCCTGCAGCCAGCTCAGGCCGAAGCTCTGCAGCAGGGCGATGAGGGTGGCGGCCAGCAACAGCCAGGCCGACGCACCGAACACGATGGCGACGCCGGCCCAGGCCAATGCGCGGCCGAACGCGCTGCGCGCCAGCGCGAAGTCCGCCGACGCCAACCGGCGCAGCGAACGCAGTGAGTGCTTGGCCGAATCGGCAGTCGCCCGGCCGGCTGCGCCGACCTGGCGGATGCTTTCGTCCAACGGCGGCGTGGCCGCCGGATCGGGACGTTGCGTGGTGTCTTCGCTCACGCCGCAGCTTACTTGTCGCTGCCGCGGGCCAGCTTGGCGATGATCCAGCCGGTAGCGAAGGCCACGCCGAACGAAGCCAGCGGACGTTCGCGGATCAGCTCAGCAGCGCTGTCGATCAGGTCCTTGCCCTTGTCCATCAGCGCATCGACCTGTTCCTTGGCGGCGGCACCACCGAACTCGGCAGCCGCCAAGCCCGACAGCGCGCTGTCGGAAAGTTCAGCCTTGACGTTGGCCTTGCCGATGCGCAGTTCGTCGGTCGCGGCGCCGGTAGCGCCCTTGATCGCACCGCCGGCAGCGCTGGCGGCCTGCTTCAGGTGGGAACCGGCTTCACCCAGGTGGTCCTTCAGGTTCTCGGTATTGGTGGGGCTCATCGAATCACTCCTGTTGCGATGGGGGAACGGGCGATCGGCGCTCGGCCGACCTGGGTCTACAGCAATAGCATCACGCGGGTATAGGGGACGTTACGGCCAAGCGATCAGCGCATCACCAACTGGCCCTGCTGCTGCCCATTGTTGCGCAGCACGCGCAGCACCAGGGTGGGCGGGCGCTGCTGGAAATTGGCGCGCCAGCTGGCCAGGTCGGCGAACTCGCCCACCGTGGCGTCGGTGATGATGTCGCCCTGCTGCAGGCCATTGGTCGCGGCGCGGCTGCCGCGCTTGACCTCGCTGACCAGCACGCCGCCCACCCCGGACTGGCGCAGCGATTCGGGCAGGTCGACGAAGCTGGCACCGGTCAGGCGCGGATCCAGGCTCTCGCCGCTGACCACGCGCGCCTGTTCCTTCAGCGTTGCCTTGATCTGCAGCGGCTTGCCTTCGCGGCGAACATCCAGGGTCAGCACGCTGCCCACCGCCGCCAGGCCTTCCACGTTGTGCAGGGCTTCGGCACTGTCCACACGCTGGCCGTTGGCCGATACCACCACGTCGCCCGGCTTCAGTCCTGCGGCGGCACCGGCCGAACCGGCCAGCACGCGGGTCACCAGGGCGCCACGGGTTTCGCCCAGGCCCAGGCCCTGCGCGATCTGCGCGCTCAGGTTCTGGCTTTCGATGCCCAGTGTGCCGCGCACCACCACGCCATGCTTGACCAGCTGGTCGACCACGCTGCGGGCCAGGTTCGACGGAATCGCCAGGCCCAGGCCGATGTTGCCGGCCATGCTGCCCTGCGGGTTGAAGCTGGCGGTGTTGATGCCCACCAGCTGGCCCTGCAGGTTGACCAGCGCGCCTCCGGAATTACCCGGGTTGATCGATGCATCGGTCTGGATGAAGTTCTGGTAGCCCAGCCCGCGGATGCCACTGCGGCCCACCGCCGAGACGATGCCCGAGGTGACCGTCTGGCTGAAACCGAACGGATTGCCGATCGCGACCACGAAGTCGCCTACCCGCAGCTGGTCGCTGTTGCCCAGCTTGATGTCGGTCAGGTTCTGCGCCGGAATGCGGATCAGCGCGATGTCGGTGTCGCGGTCCGAGCCGAGGAACTCGGCCTTCACCGTGCGCCCATCGGCCAGTGTCACCTGCACGTCATCAGCGTTGTCGATGACGTGGTGGTTGGTCAGCACCAGGCCTTCGGTGGCATCGATGATGACGCCCGAGCCGAGTGACTCGTTGATCCGCTCCTGCGGGATGTCCGGGAACAGGCGGCGGAAGAACGGGTCATTGAAGAACGGGTTGCGTACCCGCACCACCTGCTTGGTGTTGACGCTGACCACCGCCGGCATCGCCTTTTCCAGCATCGGTGCAAGCGAAGGCACCGCCTGCCCGGCAACCGCGGCCGGCAGCGCTGCGGAGGTGGGCAGTACCGCCGGCAGCGGAGCGGCATCGGCACGGTTGTCCAGGTGCGCATTGAGGCCGGTGGCAACGAAGCCGCCGAAGGCGGCGGCGATTGCGAGCGTAAGCAGGGTGGGAAGCGGTCGCATGGGAGTCGGTTCGCAGGCTGAGGTTGGGGCCGTTGACGCATACGGTAGAACAAGCTGAATGAGTGTGTCGCGGTCTGGATAAATGCCCCATGAAAATCCGACCCTCGCCGAGGGCGCCGGAAAGCCGACGCGCGCACCACAACGCTGTTCGCGACAGCCGCGATCGCGCGCCGTCAGGCATGCCGGCAGCGCCTTGATACACCGTGACACTTGCGCAGTTCCGCGCATCCCGACCTTGCGATGACGCCCAGTGCTGCGCGGATGTGTGGCTGCTGCTCGTGCCTGCATCGGCATGCCAGCGCCAGGCAGGCTGCGCAGCACACTGCTTAAAAAAAGGGGTTTCCTGACTGCGGGGCGCGTCAGCTGCCGCCATTGCCTACATCAGTTGCGTCGCACTGGATGCGATTGATCAGGCGTGCCCGTTCCACGATAGCCATTGTCGGTATAGCATCGCCCCGTTTTGACAATCCAGGCCCCCAGGAGGGCAACATGAGCAACGGTAATGGTGTGTCGGTCGTGACCGACGCCGTCGAGAACGTGAAAGAAGCCGCCACCAACGTCGGCGAGACCATCGCCCACGCCGCCGAAGACGCAGTGAAGTCGGTCAAGAAGACCGTCAAGCGCGCCAGCAAGGCTGCCACCACCCGCGTCGCCAAGGCCAAGAAGGTCGTGGCCAAGGTCGAGAAGACCGTTGCCAAGAAGGCCGAGAAGGCCGCCAAGTCGGTCGGCAAGACCGTTGCCAACGCCAAGAAGAAGCTGGAAGCGGCCAAGAACAACGCCAAGGCCGAAGCGGCTGCCCTGAAGAAGGAAGTGGCAAAGAAGAAGGCGGCTGCCGGCAAGGCCGTGACCAAGAAGGCTGCTGCTGCCAAGAAGACCACCAAGGCTGCCGGCAAGAAGGTCGCTACCGCNAAGAAGGCCGCCACCAAGAAGGTTGCGACCGCCAAGAAGGNNGTNGNCAAGAAGACCGNNGCTGCCAAGAAGGTNGTCGGCAAGAAGACCGCCGCTACCCGCAAGACCGTCGCCAAGAAGGCTGCACCGCTGAAGAAGGCCGTGGCCAGGAAGGCTCCGGCCAAGAAGGCCGTGCGCAAGGCTGCCAAGCGCAAGTAATCGCGCGTGGTTCGAAGGCCCTTCCGCTCATCGGGCGGGAGGGCCTTCTGCGTTTTCGGGGGGACTGATCATTGCCTGGCGTGGATCTGCGGCAGCAGCCTGGGGCAAGATGAAGGTCTTCCGCAGGAGCTGTGACCATGCGCGGTATCGATTTCAGTTCCTGGCAGGGCGTGCTGTCCACCCTGGCCGGCTTGGTCCTGATCACCCTGCTCGGCGTGGGCATCCGCCTGCTGGTGATGCAGACCCTGCAGCAGCGTCGCGAACGCGAAAACCGCCAGATCAATGAGCGGCTGCGTACCTTGATGGCAGCCTACAAGACGCTGGGCGGCTCCTTCACCGGTGAGCTGGGGGTCGATCCAACCCACCTGCGCGACCTGCGCCAGCGGGCCCACGAAGAAGGCATCGCCGAGCCGGGCTCGGATCGGGCCCGGCGCATCCGCGACGCGGTCGAAGCGGCCTTGTCGGACATCCTGCTGCTGGGCACCGACGAGCAGGTACGACTGGCCGCGCGCGCTGCCAGTGAACTGGCACAGGGGCGTGCGGTGCACACACACGAACTGGTGATCTCGCTGCGCGACTTCGTCCGCGAGGCGCTGGACCTTGCGCCGGTACCGGCCGACCTGGAGATCCCGCGCCAGGGGCCTACCCGCCCTGCGGGCAGCGGTGGCGGAAGTGGCAAGGGCCGCAACGAGGGCGAAGCCAAGGGCGGTCGCACCGGTGGCGGCGGTGGCGGCGGCATGGGTGCCGGAATGGGCGGGCTGGGTGTTGGTGCCGGTGCTGCGCTGGGTGCCGGCCACGCGGCCGGTGAGGATGAAGCGGGCGCCCGCTGAGGACGCCCGCCCGGGTCAGCGCTTGAGTTCGAAGATCGGCTCGAATCCGCCGTAGATCATCCGTGCACCGTCGAACGGCATGGGATTCTTCGACGGGTCCAACCGCGGGTCTTCCATCATTTTCTGCATGCCTGCATCGCGGGTGGCCTTGTCCGGCCATTCGATCCAGGAAAACACCACGGTCTCCTCCGTCGTGGCTTTCACCGCGCCGAAGAAGTCGGTGGTCTTGCCGTGCGGCACGTCATCGCCCCAGCACTCGACCACGCGCAGCGCGCCGTGTTCGAGGAACACCACGTCGCCGCTGCGCGCGTGGGCGAGGAACTTCTCCTTGTTGGCGGTCGGCACCGCCAGGACGAAACCATCGATGTAGCTCATCGCTTGCCTCCGGAATGGACCGTGCCAGGTGCACGGCCTTCATTGAATCGACGCTTCACGGTGCGGCAAATCGACATCGGCCGCCGTCTCGTTGTGATCGGAGCGCGTGCGCGTACCGCGCGCGTATGCCTGAGCCTTGCTGAATCAATGCAAAAAATTCAGCAATGCGAAGACTGCTGTTTTCAGGGAGCGTTGTGGCAAATAACGGAGAATTTACATTCCCGATGCGATGGCGCCCTGGCGCTGCTGCACACCATAAGAAAGTAAAGGTGTACCCCCATGAAGAATTCGCTGATTGCTCTGGCTCTGGCCGCTGCCCTGCCGTTCACCGCTTCGGCCGCCGAGAACCTGTCCTACAACTACGCCGAGGCTGACTACGCCAAGACCGACGTTGACGGCATCAAGGCTGATGGCTGGGGCGTGAAGGGCTCCTACGGCTTCCTGCCGAACTTCCACGCTTTCGGCGAGTACAGCCGTCAGGAAGTCGACCACACCAACATCAAGGTTGACCAGTGGAAGGTCGGTGCCGGCTACAACGTCGAAATCGCTCCGTCGACCGACTTCGTTGCCCGCGTCGCCTACCAGAAGTTCGACCAGAAGCACGGCCTGGATTTCAACGGCTACAGCGCTGAAGCCGGTATCCGTACCGCGTTCGGTGCCCACGCTGAGGTCTACGGCCTGGTCGGTTACGAGGACTATTCGAAGAAGCACGGCGTTGACATCGACAGCCAGTGGTACGGCCGCCTGGGTGGTCAGGTCAAGCTGAACCAGAACTGGGGCCTGAACGGCGAGCTGAAGATGAACCGCCACGGTGACAAGGAATACACCGTCGGCCCGCGCTTCAGCTGGTAATTGCATCTACGGCGCGCCCGCGCGCTGTTCGTGCTGAAACAGGCCCGGCATTGCCGGGCCTGTTGCGTTGTGGGGAATCAGAACAGAGTCTGACTGCGATGCGCGGCGTCATGTTGCATTGCAATGAATTGGATTCCGCCACCGCCGGTGGCGGCCTACGGTGGATATCCCGTGCTGCCGGATACACCGCGATGCCGCCCGTACTCCCACCGCTGCTCCCCGACCGGCCGCGCCGTCTGGCGCTGCTGGATCCGCATCCGGTGCTGCGGCTGGGGGTGGAAGTGCTGCTGCACCAGCACAGCGGCGTGCACGTGCGCGGCAGCTACGCCGACGAAGGTGAGCTGGTGGCGCTGCTGGAAAGCGAACCGGGCTGCGTTGACCTGCTGTTGATCGATGCGCTGCCGCTGGGGGATCTTGGCGACGGGTTGCAGTTGCTGCGCGCACTGTCCCTGCGCTGGCCCAGCCTGCCGATACTGGTGCTGTCGGCGCACTGCAATGCCAGCACCGTGGCCACGACGATGCAGGCCGGCGCACGCGGCTTCCTGTCCAAGGCGACCACGCCGGAAATGCTGCTGCGGGCGGTGGACGTGGTGGCCCGCGGCGGGCGGTTCGTGCCCCCGGAGCTGCGCACGCAGCTGAATCGATCGCGCGCGCGGCGCATGTCGGCGCCCAGCCTGACGCCACTGAGCCGGCGTGAACGCGAAGTGCTGCGGCTGGTGCTGCAGGGGTGCAGCACCGGCGAAGTGGCCCGGCGCTTCCAGCGCTCGGCCAGCACCATCAGCACGCAGAAGAAAGCGGCCTACCAGAAGCTCGGCATCCGCAGCGATGTCGAACTGTTCCGCATCCGCCACCTGCTGGAGTGTGGCTGACCGGCGCGCTTACTCGCCTTGGTACTGCTTTTCCTCGACCAGCGCCGAACCGGCAACACGGTTGATCTCGTTCTTCACCTGTACGCGTTCGCCGTTGGTGCCGTACACGCCGCGCGCCAGCTGGATGAACGCCTCGTCGAATACCTGCGCCGCTTCCTTGTCGCGCAGCTGGTCCTGGATCTCCCACATGCGCTCGTTGATAACCTTCAGCTGCGTCTTCAGCGCGGCCAGTGCCGGCTGCGCATCAAGCTGCTGCTGCAGCAGCGGCAGCAGGCCGTCAAGCTCGGTGCGCACGTTGGCCAGCTTGGTCGCATCGTCGATGCGCTCGACCTTGATCTCGAGAATGGTGATCTTGTCGATCAGCTCGCCGATCGATACCGGGGTCAGGATGGCGTCCACGTGGTTGGTTCCTGGAAATAGGCCCGCATGATACCGCGCCCACCGCAGCGCGGATTTACGCTGAATTTGCGCTGGCACGGCAGCATCGCCATCGAACCGTTACGGCCCTGCCATCGACACTGCCGTCCCGGCGGACAGACCGCCTCCGACGAGGAAGTGAGTGCAGTGAAGAGCAAGGGGATGATCGTGGCCAGCGCGGCCGCACTGGCGGGGCTGCTGTGCGCCGGCAGCGTGCAGGCACAGGTGCAGGTGAGTGGCACGGCGGCATTGACCAGCGACTATGTCTGGCGCGGCAGTTCGCAGAGCGAGGGCGATCCGGCCGCGCAGGTGGGGGCAAAGGTGACGGTGGGTTCGGGCTGGTATGCCAGCGCATGGGGCTCCAATGTCTCGTTCACGCCGGACAGCGGGGCACGCAGCGAGTTCGATCTCGTCGCCGGCTGGTCCGGCGCGCTGTCGCCGGACTGGAGCCTGGATGCGAACCTCACACGGTATGTCTATCCGGGCACTGGCCGCGCACTGGACTGGACCGAACTCAACGTCACCACCACCTGGAAGCAACGCGCCTGGCTGCAGGTTGCCCACTCCAACGACGCCCTGGCCGGCGGCCGTCGCGGCACCTACGCACAGCTGGGCGTGCGGGTGCCGTTGAACGAGCGCGTGCGGTTGGAAGCGGCGGTGGGGCAGTACTGGCTGGCCACCGCGCAGGGGCTGGACTACCTGCATGGCCAGCTCAGTGCCATTGCCACGTTGACGCCGGCCTGGGAACTGCGCGCCACCGTGCATGACACCGACAGCGCCGCCAAGCGTCTGTTCCCGGGCAATGCCGGTGGACGCTGGGAACTGGCGCTGCAGGGCAGCTTCTAGTCGGCCGACGCGGCCTGGCGTGCGCGCCAGGCACTGGACAGCCACACCAGCAGGGCCAGTACCGCCACCGCGGTACCGGCCACGCACACGCCGGTCCAGCCGAAACGCGGGTAGACCTGTGCCGACAGCAGCGAGCCCAGCGAACCCCCGATGAAATAGCCGGTCATGTAACCGGCATTGAGGCGGTTGCGTGCCTCCGGCTGCAGTGCGTAGATCAGGTTCTGGTTGCTGACATGCAGCAGCTGCGCGGCCAGGTCCAGCACCACCACGCCGACCAGCAGCGCCAGCAGCGAATGCGCCGACAGCCCCAGAGGCAGCCAGGACAGCAGCAACAGCACCAACGCAATGGCCGTGGCCCGGCCGGCCTGGCCACGATCGGACATGCGCCCGGCAACGCCGGCAGCCAGCGTGCCGGCGGCACCGACCAGCCCGAACAGGCCGATGGTGGCGTCGCTGTAGGCATACGGCGGCTGCGCCAGCAGGAAGGCCAGTGGCGTCCAGAAGATCGCGAACATCGCAAAGCTGCACGCGCCGAGCAGCGTGCGCTGGCGTAGCACCGGCTCCTGCACGAACAGCGTGCCGATCGAGCGCAGCAGCGCGAAGTAGCTCAGCCCGGCGCTGTGGTGGAAACGCGGCAGGCCGCGCTGCAGGGCCAGCGCGGTCAGCACCAGCGTACCTGCAGCGATCGCATAGACCAGGCGCCAGTCGCCCAGGCTCGACAGCAGCCCGGCCACGGTGCGTGCCAGCAGGATGCCCAGCAGCAGCCCGCTCATCAGCGTGCCGACCACGCGGCCGCGATGCTCCGGTGCGGCCAGGGTGGCGGCGAACGGCACCAGCACCTGCGCCACCACCGAGAACAACCCGGTGATCGCGGTACCGGCCAGCAGCCATGGCAACGACGGCGCGCATGCGCTGATCACCAGTCCGCTGGCCGACAACAACGTCATCACCACGATCAGCCGGCGGCGCTCGAACAGATCACCCAACGGCACCAGCAGGATCAGGCCAACGGCGTAGCTCAACTGCGCAGCGGTCACCACCATGCCGACCTGGCCGAAAGGCACGCCGAAGGCATCGGCGATGGTATGCAGCAACGGCTGCGCGTAGTAATTGCTGGCCACCGCGACACCGGTGGCGACCGACATCAACAGGATCTGCCAGCGCTGCAGGGGAGGAAGGGAAGGGGACACGCGATGTTCCGTGAAGCAGGGCAGCACAGTGTCCGCCTGCTGCTGTCATGATGGAAATAAATCATCATCATCGCTGTCATCTGGAATTGAGATACGGGTGTGAACCTCAAGCAGCTCGAGTTCGCCGTGGCCCTGGCCGAAGAGGGCAACTTCACCCGTGCGGCCGCGCGCTGCCACGTCGTGCAGTCGGCCCTGAGCCATCAGATTGCCCATCTGAGCAGGAGCTGGGCACGGTGTTGTTCGAGCGGCTGCCGCGCCAGGTGCGCGCCACCGCGGCGGGAGAGGCGTTGCTCGTGCACGCCCGGCAGGTGCTGACCAGCCTGCGCCACCTGCGTGCCGACGTCGCGGCCGTCAGTGGTGACGTGCGCGGGCTGCTGGCGATCGGGCAGATCTCGTCGCTGACCGGCGTCGACGTGGTGGCCATGCTGGCTGCTTTCCAGCAGCAGCACCCGCAGGTGGAGTTCCAGTTGCGGGTGAACAAGAGCGAGACCCTGCTGCAGCAGGTGCAGTCGCGCGCACTGGACGTGGCGCTGGTGGGGCTGGCGCCGTCGGCCCATCTGGAGGGCGTCTGCCACCAGATGCTGCAGGAAGAGGATCTGGTGGCCGTGCTGGCGCCGCAGCATCGGCTGGCCACGCGCCAGCGATTGCCGTTGGCGGCGCTGCAGGATGAGGCCCTGGTCGATTTCCCGCGGGGGACCGGCGCGCGCCGGCAGACCGATGATGCGTTCGCCGCAGCGGGCCTGCCGCATCAGGTGCGTTTCGAGGTCAACCTGATGGAACTGGTCGAGCGCTTCGTCCGCCACGGCCTGGCGGTGGGCATCGTGCCGGTGCGGATCGCCGACGGTTTCGAAGGGGTGGTGCAGGTGCCGCTGCAACCGACCCCGACCCGGCGCGTGCATCTGGTCTGGCAGCGCCTGCCGACGCCGGCCGCACGCGCCTTCGTCGACGCCGTGCTCAGCTGCGCAGGCGCAGGCTCAGGCCCTTGAGGAAGTTGCGCAGCATCTGGTCCAGGCAGCGCCGGTAGTTCTTGTGGCCGGGCTGGCGGAACAACGCGCCGAGTTCGGATTTGGAGACGTTGAAGCCGATGCTGGTGAAGATCTCCATCATGTCGACATCGCGCAGCTGGAAAGCCACGCGCAGCTTCTTCAACACCAGGTTGTTGTCGATGCGGGTTTCCACCGCGCGCGGCGCCTGGCCCTCATCGTGACCGCGCAGGTGCAGGATCAGGCCATCGAGGAAGTGCGCCAGCGCACTGTCGCTCATCGGCTGGAAACCCGGCTCGTCTTCACGCAGCAGCCAGGCCTTGGCCTGGTCGACATCCACTTCGAACGCCGGATCGGCCATCTGGCACAGGGTCACCACGTGGTGGTCGCCGAGGTCCAGGGAGTAGCGCACGCTGCGCAGTACATCATTATTGATCATGGCCCATTGTACCGGGCCTGCGGCTGTAACCGGACTGTCACCGGATTGCAGCATCGTGAGCGCTGTTCTGCAGAGACCCTCTCCGATGCGCCGGTACCTCCTTTCCGTTCTGCTGGTCGCCAGCAGCTTCGCCGCCACCGCCCAGGACCGTTTCGTGCCCGTGGAGCAGCGTCTCAGCGCGGCCCAGCTGGCCGAAGTGGGCCTGGACGCGACCCAGCTGCAGACCCTGAACCGCGTGCTGCGCGAGGCCGAGGCATCTACGCCCGTACCCACGCGGGCGGCGTTTGCGGCCAACACCGGCGCGCCGGTGCCGGCCAACGTTCCCGCCCCGGCGGCGATGCACCTGGGCCTGGAGGAGGGGCCGGTCAACGCCCGCGTGGTCGGCGACGTTGCGGGGTGGCAGCCGGGCACGGTGTTCACCCTCGACAACGGTCAGCAGTGGCAGGTGATGAAGGGCCAGATGAAGCTGCGCAAGACCCTGCAGGCACCGCAGATCGAGGTGGTTCCGGGTATCGCCGGGCGCTGGTTCCTGCAGGTCGACGAAGATCTGCCGAAGGCACGCGTGTTCCGCCTGCGCTGACCGCGCGCACCGCAGCGGGCCGATCAGGCAACGCAGCCGTGGGCCGACGGTGCCAGAATGGCGGTCTGGTTTCCCACGGAGTTGTCTGATGACCCGAACCGTCCTGATTACCGGCGCCACGTCCGGCTTCGGCGCCGCTGCCGTACACCGCTTCGCCCAGGCGGGCTGGAAAGTGATCGCCACCGGCCGTCGCAGCGAACGCCTGCAGCCGCTGGTCGAGCGCTACGGCAAGGAGGTGGTGCACGCGGCCGTGTTCGACGTGCGTGATCCGGTCGCGATGGAAGCGGCACTGCTGGCGCTGCCGCCGGCCTTCAGTGACATCGACCTGCTGGTCAACAATGCCGGTCTCGCCCAGGGCACCGCGCCGGCGCAGAGCGCCAGCCTGAAGGACTGGACGACGATGATCGACACCAACATCACCGCGCTGGTCACCCTGACCCATCGCCTGTTGCCGCAGCTGGTGGAGCGCAAGGGCGCCATCATCAACATTTCGTCGGTGGCCGGTGTCTATCCGTATCCGGGCGGCAACGCCTATGGCGGCACCAAGGCGTTCGTCAGCCAGTTCTCGCTGGGCCTGCGTTCGGACCTGCACGGTACCGGTGTACGCGTGACCACCATCGAGCCGGGCATGGCCGAAACCGAGTTCACCGTGGTCCGCACCCATGGCGACCAGGTTGCGTCGGACAAGCTGTACACCGGCGCCAACCCGATGACCGCCGAAGACATCGCCGAGCAGATCTTCTGGGTGGCGAGCCTGCCCCCGCACCTGAACATCAATCGCCTGGAACTGATGCCGGTCAGCCAGTCGTTCGCTGGCTTCCAGGTTGCCCGCGAAAGCTGATCCGCTGTCTGCAGTGTCGAGCCCGGCGCTGCACGGGCAAAAAAAAGCCGGGCAATGCCCGGCTTTTTTCATTATGCCCGCACGCTTACTGCGCCTTGATCGCCATTGCCTGCAGGCCGGTGCCATCCAGCTTCTGCTTGGCTTCGGAAAGCTCACCGGCGGTGCCATAGGGCCCCATGCGTACGCGGTACACGGTCTTGCCGTTGATCTGCGCCGACTCCACGCGTGCGGCCAGGCCCATCATCGCCAGCTTGGCCTTGGTCGCTTCGGCATCGCCGGACGCGCCGAACGCACCGGCCTGCAGGATGTAGCGGGCGTTGTCGGCCGGTGCCGGGGCTGCTGCAGTGCTGGCGGTGGCCGGCGCGGTTTCGCTGCGCGCCGCAGGAGCGGTGGCAACGGTGCTGGCGCTGGCCGGCGCGGTGGTGGCGGTCGCTGGCGTGGCGGTCGTCGGGCGTTCACTCACCGGCGTCGGCAGCGGACGGCTGGTGGCGGTCACCGGCGCGGTGCTGGCAACGCTCGCCGTCGCCGCAGGGGCTGCGGCCGCAACCGCCGCCGGCACGGGCTTGCCTTCCAGTGCGGCCTGCGCGCGCTGCGCTTCGGCCTTGCTCCGGCGCTGTTCCTCGGCGCGCGCGCTGGCGGCCAGTTCGGCGTCGGACATCTCCACTTCCTTGCCAGGCAGCAGGGTGTAGAAGTCGTACTGGGTGGCGGCCGGCTTTTCCGGCTCAGCCGGCTTCGGCGTGGCCGGCTGTGCGGCCGGCTGGGTGCCGACATCGCCTTCGCCATCGGCCACCGGCGCCGGCTGCGCGTTCGGGTTCGGCTGCGGACCGGCGCGCAGGAAGCCATCGCCCTCGCCCTTGAACAGGTTCGGCGCCGCCAGGAACACCACGGCGGCGATCGCCACGCCGGCAACCAGCCACACCCATCCGGGCGTGCCTTGGCTGCTGTTGCGCCGAGCCTGTGTCTTGCCGCGTCGTGCTGCCATGTCTACTGCGTCTCCTGAGGCTTACATTTTTTCCGGGGCGGAAACGCCCAGGAGGTCGAGGCCGTTGGCCAGTACCTGGCGCGCCGCGCAGGCCAGGGTCAACTTGGCATTGCGATCGGTCGCGTCGTCCACCAGCACCGGCGTCCCGTGATACCACGTGTGGAAGGCGTGCGCCAATTCGCGCAGGTACTGCGCGACCAGATGCGGTTCCAGCGCCACGCCGGCCGCTTCCACCACTTCCGGATAACGCGAGATCTCGTTCATCAGGGCCAGCGATGCGTCATCGGCCAAGCGGCCCAGATTGGACAGGCCGGTGCCCTGTTCGTAGACCAGCCCCTTCTCCTGCGCCTGGCGCAGCAGGCTGCAGACGCGGGCATGCGCGTACTGCACGTAGAACACCGGGTTGTCGTTGCTCTGCTGACGGGCCAGATCGATGTCGAAGGTCAGCTGCGAATCGGGCTTGCGCGCGATCAGGAACCAGCGGGTGGCGTCGCGGCCGGCTTCTTCGATGAGATCGCGCAGGGTGAAGTAGCTGCCGGCACGCTTGGACAGCTTCACTTCCTCGCCGCCGCGCATGACGGTGACCATCTGGTGCAGCACGTATTCCGGCCAGCCCTGCGGGATGCCCACTTCCATGGCCTGCAGGCCGGCACGCACGCGCGCCAGTGAACCGTGGTGGTCCGCGCCCAGTTCGGTGATCGCGCGCTCGTAGCCGCGCTGCCACTTCGACAGGTGGTAGGCCACGTCCGGCACGAAGTAGGTGAAGGTGCCGTCGGACTTGCGCATCACGCGGTCCTTGTCGTCACCGAAGTCGGTGCTGCGCAGCCACAGCGCGCCGCCTTCCTCATAGGTGTGGCCCGACGCCTGCAGCTTGGCCACCGCCTCGGCGACCTTGCCATCGGCGTACAGCGAACTTTCCAGGAAGTAGATGTCGAAATCCACGCCGAACGCGGCCAGGTCCAGGTTCTGCTCGTTGCGCAGGTAGGCTACGGCGAAGCGGCGGATCGCCTGCAGGTCGTCCGGATCCTTGGCGCCGACCACCAGGGTGCCTTCCAGGTCGACGCTGGCGCCGGACATGTAGGCACGGGCCACGTCGGCGATGTACTCGCCACGGTAGCCGCCTTCCGGCCAGCCTTCCTGGTCCGGGGCAATGCCCTTCACCCGGGCCTGGGTCGACAGCGCCAGGTTCTCGATCTGCACGCCGGCATCGTTGTAGTAGAACTCGCGCTTGGCGTTCCAGCCGTTGGCATCGAGCACGCGTGCCACGCAGTCGCCGATGGCCGCGGCGCGGCCGTGGCCGACATGCAGCGGGCCGGTCGGGTTGGCCGACACATACTCCACGCCCACCGTGCGGCCATTGCCGGACAGGTTGCGGCCGTAATCGGCGCCTTCCTTGATGACGGTGACGGCTTCACGCTGGTACGCGGCCGGCGCCAGGTGGAAATTGATGAAGCCGGGGCCGGCGATCTCGACCTTGCTGACGTCTTCGCTGCGCGGCAGTGCCTCGACCAGCGCCTGTGCCAGTGCGCGCGGATTGCTGCGCGCGGCCTTGGCCAGCAGCATCGCGGCGTTGGTGGCGAAGTCGCCATGGTCGCGGGTCTTCGGGCGCTCGACCACGAAGTCCGGCGGCAGGGAGTCGACGGGCAGGGTGCCATTGGCGCGCAAGGCTTCGATGCCTTGGCTGATCAGGGCGCGGAGGAGATTTTTCACGAGGCCTGCTGAGAGAATGAGCGGCGGAATCGCCCATTTTAGCGCAGATGCCGGCCTCAACGCTGACCGGGGCCTGCCTGCCAGGGCACGCGTCGCGGGGTGCTGCTGCGGGGCTCATCCGACCAGGCGGGCCTGCAGCGGTGGCAGAAGACCCCGTTCAGCAAACGAAACCGGACGCCCCTCGCCGACCACGAAGTGGTCCAGCAGGCGGATGTCGACCAGTGCCAGGGCCCGTTGCAGTTCCTCGGTGATCTGCGCGTCGGCGGCCGAGGGTTCCGGGTCGCCGGAGGGATGGTTATGGCTGAGGATGACCGCGGCGGCGTTGTGCAGCAGGGCTCTGCGCACCACTTCACGGGGGTAGACCGGGGCCGCGTTGATGGTACCGGCGAACAGTTCCTCGCAGGCGATCAGGCGGTGGCGGTTGTCCAGGAACAGGACCACGAACAGTTCCCTTGCCTGCCCACGCAGACGGTGCTGCAGGTAACGGCCGACGGCGGCAGGGTTGTTGCCGACCGCTTCGCCCTGCTGCAGTTCAGCGGCCAGGTAGCGGTGGGCCAGCTCCAGCCCTGCGGCCAGCGTGCAGCTGCGAGCCGGCCCCAACCCGGGGAGTTTCGATAGTTCGCGGGCGGAGCGGTCCAGCAGCACCCGCAACGGGCCGTGGGCGAGCAACAGGTCGCGCGCGGTCTGTACGGCGTCCCGGCCGCCAATGCCGGAACCCAGGAACAGGGCCAGCAGTTCGGCGTCGGACAGCGAGGTGGGACCGCGGGCCAGCAGCTTCTCGCGGGGACGCTCTTCTTCGGGCCATTCATGGATGGGCATGGCGCCCATCATGGCGATCATCGCCGACCGCTCCCATAAGCCCTTGCCGCACCTGCGGGTCGGCCAAGCCCTCAGCCGCGCCGGGTCTGCAGGTAGTCGTAGAGTTCCTGGTTGGTCTGCAGGCCCAGCTTGCGCATGGCTTCGGCCTTCTGCCGGCTGATCGTCTTCGGGCTGCGCCCGCTGCGGTCGGCGATGGCATTGATGTTCAGGCCGTCGGTCAGCAGCTGCAGCACTTCCAGTTCGCGTGTCGACAATGCGGCTGGTGGGTGGGGGAACAACAGATCGCGGGCCTGCAGGTGGCGCCGCAGCTGGTCGGAAACGAACACCTGCCCGGCCATGGCGGCATGCAGGGCCTGCGGTAGTTCGGCGAAGTCGGCGCTCTTGTCGACCAGGCCGTGTACGCCATCGCGCAGCAGGCCATCGAGCAACCCCGGGTGCCTGGCCCCGGTCAGCACTACCACGGGAAGGTCGGGATGGCGTTGGCGCAGCTCGGCCAGCAGTTCAGGGCCGTCCGGGCCGGGGCCGGGCATGGACAGGTCGGTGAGTACGGCGTGGCAGGGCTGCTGGACCAGCAGCTGCAGCAGTCCGGCACCGTCGGCAGCGGCACCGGCCACGTCCATCTGGTGACGCTCAAGCACGATTCGGATGCCGTGCAGGACGACCGGATGGTCGTCGGCAATGATGATGCGCGGTTGCACGGGGAACTCCTGGGAAATCGAACGGCACACCTCGGTGGCCAGCAATGATTCTGCAAAGCGGGGACGCGAAGAGGTATAGGAAAGTTCCGAATCGGCGCGCAGCAAACCCGGAAAACTCCATCGGCCCCCGCCCATGTGCTGATAGCCGCCCGCTATGTGCCGCGTGCACCGGGAGGTTGCTGGCCTTCGGGTAAGCTAACGCCCTCGTTTGCACAGGAATTCCAGGTGGCTGATTCTCCCAACGCTTCCCCGACGCGGACCCGCGCGCTGGAAGGCCAGAAACTGCTCTTGTGTGTCGGTGGCGGGATCGCGGCCTACAAGGCCCTGGAACTGGTTCGACGCCTGCGTGATGCCGGTGCGCTGGTGCAGGTGGCGATGACGGCCGGCGCCCAGCAGTTCGTTACACCCCTCAGCTTCCAGGCCCTTTCCGGCCAGCCGACCCGCACTACCTTGTGGGACAGCGCCGCCGAACAGGCCATGGGCCACATTGAACTGGCACGCTGGGCCGATCGCATCGTGATCGCGCCGGGTACCGCCGACCTGCTGGCCCGCCTGGCCCAAGGCCACGCCGACGACCTGGTCAGCACCGTGTGCCTGGCCAGCACCGCACCACTGACCGTGTGCCCGGCAATGAACCATCGGATGTGGCTGCATCCGGCCACCCAGGCCAATATCGCCCTGCTGCGCCAGCGTGGCGCACAGGTGATCGGTCCGGTCGATGGGCCGCTGGCCGAAGGCGAGTCCGGCCCCGGTCGTCTGGCCGAGCCGGCCGACATCGTCGCCGCCCTGGCCGCCAACGGCGCTGCCGCTGCCGCGGCGCCGGAAACGCGCGCCCTGCAGGGCCTGCGCCTGCTGATCAGCGCCGGCCCGACCTATGAAGACATCGATCCGGTGCGTTACGTGGGCAACCGCAGCAGCGGCAAGATGGGCTACGCGCTGGCCGCCGCTGCCGCCGGGCTGGGTGCCCAGGTGGTGCTGGTCAGCGGCCCGGTGCAGCTGCCGACGCCGCCCGGCGTGCAGCGCATCGATGTGCGCTCTGCCGCGCAGATGCGCGAGGCGGTACTGGATGCGCTGCCGGCCGACATCTACATCGGTGCTGCCGCCGTTTCCGACTACACCCCGCGGCAGGTGGCCGCGCAGAAGCTGAAGAAGACCGCCGACAGCCAGTCGCTGGTGATCGAGTTGGTGCGAACCCCGGACATCCTGGCCGAGGTTGCCGCGCAGACGCAGTCGTTGAAGCTGGTGGTCGGCTTTGCCGCCGAGACCCACGACGTGGAGAAATATGCGCGCGGCAAGCTGGTCGACAAGCGCCTGGACCTGGTGATTGCCAACCAGGTGGGCATCAGCGGCGGTGGTTTCGAAAGCGACAACAATGCCGCCACGGCCTTCTGGCAGGATGGCGAGCAGGTATTCCCGGCTACTTCCAAGCGTGAGCTGGCCGAACAACTGCTGGCGCTGATCGCGCGGAGGCTTCAGGCATGACCCAGGCAAGCAACACCCACGGATTCACCCCGCAACCGTTGCAGGTCAAGCTGCTCGACCCGCGCTTCGGCGACAGCTGGCCGCTGCCGGCCTATGCCACCGAAGCCAGCGCCGGCATGGACCTGCGCGCGGCGCTGGAAACCGCGCTGACCCTGCAGCCGGGCGATACCGCACTGGTCCCCAGCGGCCTGGCCATCCATATCGCCGATCCACATCTGTGCGCAGTGATCCTGCCGCGTTCGGGCCTGGGCCACCGCCATGGCATCGTGCTCGGCAACGGCACCGGCCTGATCGACGCCGATTACCAGGGGCCGCTGCTGATCAGCGTCTGGAACCGTGGCCGCGAGGCCTTCACCATCGAGCCGGGTGATCGCATCGCCCAGCTGGTGGTCGTGCCGATTGCCCGCGTCAGCCTGCAGGTGGTGGATACTTTCACCGACAGCGTGCGGGGAACGGGTGGATTCGGCCATACCGGGGTGCGTTGACAGGGGACATCGATGAGCGGCATCGGGGAAGCACAGCGGGGCAAGACGTTGGGACGCAGCGCGCCATTGCTGGGCGTGCTGCTGGTACTGCTGGCCGCCTGGTTCGGCTGGAGCGCGGTGCAGCAGTGGCGGCAGGCGGCGAGCGGTGACGCGCTGGAACAGGCGCGCGACCAGGCCGTGCAAGGGCTGCAGCAGGCTGCCTCCGGCCAGTTGCAGCAGCTGCAGCAGCAGTTGAAGGGCGACCGCGTGCAGCAGGCGCTGCAGGCCGGTGATGCCGCCGGCGCCGCGTTGGCGCTGCGGGAAAGCTGGACCGGCGTCGAACAGGTGGAGGTGCTGGGCGCTGACCTGGCCGCAGGCTATGCCGATGCGGCCACCTTTGGATACGCACGCCTGGCCCTGCTGGAATCGGCGCTGGCCGAAGGCAAGGCAAGCCTGCGCGTGGTCCGCGATGGCGGCGGCAACCGCCTGGGTCTGGCCGCGCCGGTGCAGCTGGCCGGTGTCGGGCCGGCAGTGGTCTATGTCCGCCAGCCGCTGCTGCGGTTGACCGCGCCGCTGGACCAGGTACATGCCCCCGGCAATGGCTTCCTGGCGCTGCGCCAAGGAACACACAACATCGTGGTGCAGGGTGATACCGGCCTGTCCGAGAGCGCAGAGGCAATGGCGCGCCCGGTGGCGGGAACGCCGTTGCGGCTGGCCGCCGGGGTGCCCAATGTGGAACCCGGCCCGCTGGGGCTGGGAGCCCTGGCCAGCGCGATTGTCGCCCTGCTGCTGGGCTTCATCGCGGTACTGCTGGTGGTAGGTCGTGGCCGGCTGCCGAAATCACTGCCGCTGCCCAGCCGGCGCAGCGCGGTGGCCGACGCCGATCACGGCCCGACCCTGCGCGAAAGCCTGCAGATGGTCCCGCCGACGGTGCCCGGCGAGACCGTGACCGAGGCTGCGCCACCTCCGCCGCCACCGGTTCCGGCCGACGAGCTGGCTGCAGGCATCTTCCGCGCCTATGACATCCGCGGCGTCGTCGGCAGCGAGCTGACTGCCCGCACCGCCGCGCTGATCGGCCAGGCCATCGGCACCGTCGCCCTCGAGCAGGGCCTGCGCGAGGTGGTGATCGGTCGCGATGGGCGCTTGTCCGGTCCCGAACTGGCGGCCGGTCTTGCCGAAGGCCTGCGGCGTGCCGGCTGTGCGGTCATCGATATCGGCCTGGCGCCGACCCCGGTGGTGTATTTCGCCGCTTTCCATCTGCGCACCGGTACCTGTGTAGCGGTCACCGGCAGCCACAATCCGCCGGACTACAACGGTTTCAAGATCGTCATCGGTGGTGAGACCCTGTCCGGCGATGCGATCACCGACCTTTACCAGCGCATTGTCGAAGGCCGTCTGGTGCAGGCTGCGGAGCCGGGAGATTACCAGCAGCGCGAGGTCGCCGCCGATTACATCCAGCGTATTGCCGATGACGTGCAGCTGGACCGACCACTGAAAGTGGTGGCCGACGCGGGCAACGGCGTGGCCGGTGCCTTCGCCCCGCAGCTGCTGGAAGCGATCGGCGCGGAAGTCATCCCGTTGTACTGCGATGTCGACGGCACCTTCCCCAACCATCACCCCGATCCCAGCGAGCCGGCCAACCTGGAAGACCTGGTGCAGACGGTCAAGCGCTTTGGCGCCGACCTCGGCGTGGCGTTCGATGGTGATGGCGATCGCCTTGGCGTGGTCACCAGTGAAGGCAGGATCATCTACGCCGACCGTCTGCTGATGCTGTTCGCCGCCGACGTGCTGATGCGCAACCCGGGCGCGATGGTGATCTACGACGTGAAGTGCACCGGCAGGTTGTCCGATCACGTGCTGCGCAACGGCGGCAGCCCGTTGATGTGGAAGACCGGGCACTCGCTGATGAAGGCGAAGATGCGCGAGACCGACGCCGAACTGGCGGGCGAGATGAGCGGTCATTTCTTCTTCAAGGAACGCTGGTTCGGCTTTGACGATGGCCTGTACGCCGCTGCACGCCTGCTGGAGATCCTGGCCCAGCGCGAGGAAACGCCGGAGGAAGTGCTGGCCGAACTGCCGGAAATGGTGGCGACGCCGGAGCTGAAGGTGCCGGTGGCCGAGGGCACCCCGCATGCGTTGGTGGCGATGCTGGTGGCCGCTGCGCAGTCGCCGGACAACCCTTATGTCGGCGGGCGCCTGTCGACCATCGACGGCCTGCGGGTGGACTTCGCCGACGGCTGGGGCCTGGTTCGCGCCTCCAACACCACGCCGGTGCTGGTGCTGCGTTTCGAAGGCAACGACGAAGCGGCACTGGAGCGTATCCAGGCGCTGTTCCGCAGCCAGCTGCAGCCGGTGCTGGGCGACACCCCGCTGGGATTCTGAGGTGAGGCCGGGCTGCGCCCGGCACCCGCGGTAGTGCCGGCCGCTGGCCGGCAACCTCAACAGCAACAGCGGGCACTCCGTGGGTTGGTGGAGCGGTGTCGGAGTGCGGGGACGCCGCAAGTACGTCCTTGTAGGCTTGGCAGCCGCATCCATGCGGCTGACACCCCGCACTCCGACACCGCCCCACCTCTGACAATTTCCCGGTGCTGTTGGTGGGTGTCGACCTTGGTCGACACGGTAGATCCACGCCATGCGTGGATGCTCTTCGATGGATATTCATCCACGCATGGTGGGCGCCGACCGTTGGCCCGCACACCTTCACCCCTTGAACCGCAATCCCACACCCGGTTCAGTGAACAGGTAGCGCGAATCCAGCGCTGAATCGCCCAGCTTGTGCCGCAGCTTGCCGACCAGGATGCGCAGGTAGTGGGTGTCGTGCTGGTGGGTCGGGCCCCAGATTTCCTGCAGGATCTGCGGCTGGGTCACCACGCGCCCCGCGTTGCGCAGCAGCAGCGACAGCAACGCGTATTCCTTGCGGGTCAACGCTACCGGCTCGCCGTCCAGCGCCACTTCACGGCGCACCAAGTCCACATGCAGGTGGCCATCGTCGAACACCGGTGGCGTGCCATCACTGGGCACGCTGCGCGTGCGCAGCAGCGCCCGTACCCGTGCCATCAGCTCCTGCGTGCCGAAGGGCTTGGTCACATAGTCGTTGGCGCCGTTGTCCAGTGCACGCACTTTCTCGGTTTCGCCGGCACGCACGGTCAGCATGATCACCGGCACCTGGCTCCACTGCCGAAGCTGCTCCAGTACCTCGTGGCCTTCCATGTCCGGCAGGCCGATGTCCAGGATCACCAGGTCCATGTCCTCGCTGGCGGCCATCTGCAGGCCTTCCTGGCCGGTCCCGGCCTGGCGCACCTGGTAGCCCAGCGCACGCAGGCTGATGTCCAGGAACCGGCGGATCTGGGTTTCATCGTCGATCACCAGCACGCGCGGGGCCGGCGCGCTGGCATCAGTCGGGGTCGGACTCATCGTGGGAGGCTGGCTTGAGCAGGGGCAGGGTGATGCGGATCAGGGTACCGCGACCGTCGCGCCCGGGCAGCGCCTGCACGCTGCCGCCGTGTGCGCCGATCATGCCCTGGCAGATGGTCAGGCCCAGGCCGGTGCCGTGACGGCCGCGGTCGCCGCGTTCGACGCTGTAGAACATGTCGAAGATGCGCGCGCGCTCTTCGTCGGGAATGCCGGGGCCGGCATCGATCACGTCGATGCGCAGCTGACCGTCCAGTTCGCGCGCCAGCACCTGCACGGCGGCATCGGCTGGCGAGAACTTGGCAGCGTTCTCCATCACGTTGAACACCGCCTGTTCCACCAGTGCCGGATGCACCCAGATCGGTGCCAGCGTTGCCGGAATGTCCAGCTCCAGCCGTACCTTCGGCTGGTAGCGCTGCAGGCGTCGGGCGGCCGAACCGATCAGCTCGTCCACGCCTATCCAGTCGCGGTTGATCTTCAGGCCCTCGTGGCCCAGCCGGGTCATGTCCAGCAGGTTCTGGATGTAGCGGTCCAGGCGCTCGCCTTCGACCAGGATGGTGTCCAGCAACGCGCGGCGGTCGGCCAGATCCATCGCCGCGCCGTAGCTGGCCAGGCTGTCGGCCGAGCCGATCATCGCTGCCAGCGGCGAACGCAGGTCGTGCGACACCGAGGAAAGCAGGGCAGAGCGCAGCCGCTCGGTCTCGTTGCTCACATGCGCCTGTTCCAGCTCGGCCACCAGGCGCGTGCGCAGCGCGGCCTGGGCGATGTCGTCGACCATCGCTTCGGCCAGCTGGCGTTGTTCGGGCAGCAGCCGCGCCTGCGCACCCGGCAGGTACAGGCCAGCGACGCCGATCGCGCGGTCTTCGCCGTCCAGCAGCGGCAGGAACCACCATTGCGCGCCGGCCAGGGTATCGGTGAAGCGGCCACTGGGCTGGCCATGGCGCAGGGCCCAGTCGGCCGCCGCCAGATCGGTATCACCGGGCAGGCTGCGGCCACCGGTCGCGGTATCGGCGCCGATCCGCAGCCAGGCCGGTACGTCCATGGCCTGTTCCAGCGCATGCCGGCCGGCCTGTGCCACTTCGCCATTGCCGGCCGCGCTGGCCAGCTGCCGGCCCAGCTGCTGGCGTGCGCGTGCATGGCGGTTGGCCGCGCGCAATGCGATCACCTGCATGCGCAGGCGCGACGCCAGGCGTCCGGCCACCAGCGCTGCCGCCAGGAACAGGAACACGGTGATCACGCCCTGCCGCGCGCCGATGGCGAAGGTGAAGCGCGGCGCGATGAACAGGAAGTTGTAGGCGAGGAAACACAGGATCGCCGCCATCACCGCGACACTGGCGCGGGTACGTGCGGCCACCAGCACCACCGCCACGATGAACACCATCGACAGATCGGCCATGCCCACCCAGCGTTCGACCAGCCACGCCACCGCGCAGGCGAGGGCGGTGGCGATCAGGGCCTGCAACGGCTCGTGGCTGACCCCGCGCATCGGTGGCAGCAGGCCCTCTCGACGGGAACGCGCACGCGCCTGCGGCGTGCTGATGATGGTGATCTCGTAATGCGCGCCGCGCTGGATCAGCTGCTGGGTCAGGGTACGGTTGAACATCCGCGCCAGCGGCCGTTCGCGGGTACGCCCCAGCACCAGCGTCGATACGCCGTTGTGCGCGGCGTGGTCGAGCAATGCATCGGCGATGCTTGAACCATGCAGCAGCTCGGCTTCGCCGCCCAGGCGGCGGGCCAGCGCGAACGCAGCATCGATCTCGCGCCGGGTCGCTTCGTCCTGGCGGCGCCCCTGCACCGTCACCACCGTCCACGGTGCATCGCGGCGTTCGGCGATGCGCCGTGCCACCCGCACCAGGTATTCGCTCTGGCCGCCGCCATCGATCGCCACCAGCACGCCACGCCGCAGCGGCAGATTGCTCTCGCCGCGCGCGGCGCGGGCTTCGCGCAGGCTGCTGTCGACACGGTCGGCAGCCTCCTGCATCGCCAGCTCGCGCAATGCCGTCAGGTTGGCCGGCGAGAAGAACGCCTGCAGGGCCTGCGCGGCCTGCTCGGGCACGTACACCTTGCCCTGCTGCAGGCGCGCGATCAGTTCGCGCGGCGGCAGGTCGACCAGCACGATGTCATGCAGGCGGTCGAGCACGCCATCGGGCACGGTCTCGCTGACACGCACGCCGGTGATGCGCATCACCACATCGTTGAGGCTTTCAAGATGCTGGATGTTGACCGTCGTCCAGACGTCGATGCCGGCGTCCAGCAGTTCCATCACGTCCTGCCAGCGCCGTTCGTGGCGGCTGCCCGGTGCATTGCGATGGGCCAGCTCGTCCACCAGCACCAGCGCGGGTTTCCTCGCCAGCACGGCGTCCAGGTCCATCTCCTGCAGGTCGTGGCCATGGTAGGCCACGTCCTTCAGCGGCAGCCGTGGCAGGCCTTCCAGCAGGGCCTGCGTGTCGGCACGGCCATGGGTCTCCACCAGCCCGACCACCAGGTCCACGCCACGGCGCAGCTGTTCCTGCGCGCGGGTCAGCATGGCGTAGGTCTTGCCGACGCCGGGCGCAGCGCCCAGGAACACGGTGAGCTTGCCACCGGCCTCGCGTTGCAGTCCTTCCACCAGGGCGTTGGCCTGGCGGGTCCGCAGATCAGTCATGGGAGCCGCTGTCATGGCCGCCATTGTGCGCGCAGCGCGTGCAGCCCTGCATCACGGCGTGCGTGCCGTGTGGTCCAGTGCGAAGTTCAGCGTCACCACGTTCACCCGTGGCTGGCCGAATACGCCCCATTGCCGGCCCTGCGTGTTGGCCTTCACCAGTGCCTGCACCTGCTCGACGGGCAGGCCGCGTGCACGTGCCACCCGGGCCACCTGCAGCTGCGCTGCCGCCGGCGACAACTGCGGATCCAGCCCGCCGCCGGACTGGGTGACCAGATCGGCAGGCACCTGCGCGGGCGTTACGCCTTCGCGCGCGGCCACTGCTGCGGTGCTCGCCGCCACACGCTCGGCCAGCGCCGGGCTGCTGCGGGCCAGGTTGGAGCCGGCCGCCGCCATCGGGTCGTAGTTGGCGGCCGACGGTCGCGCCTGGAAGTAGCCATCGCCGGTGAACGGCTGCGACAGCCATGCCGACGCACGCACCTGGCCGCTGCCATCGCGCAGCAGGCTGCCTTCGGCCTGCGCCGGGAAGGACAGGCCGGCAAAACCGGTGGCGATGCCGGCGTAGACCGCACCGGCCAGCAGCAGGGTGGCCACGCCCAGGCCGATGGCCGGGCGCCAGCTGGCGCCATCCTGCAGCGTGGCCACGCGCGCCCCGCGCTTCAGCTCGCGGGAAAGGGAAGGGGAGTCAGAACGGTTCATGCGCCGAATACCAGGACAAGAAGGAGGTCGATCAACTTGATCGCCGCGAACGGCAGCAGCACGCCACCCAGGCCGTACACCAGCATGTTCCGGCGCAGCAGCGCCGTTGCGGTGGCCGGGCGGAAGCGCACACCGCGCAATGCCAGCGGGATCAGGGCGGGAATCACCAGGGCATTGAAGATCAGCGCCGCCAGCACCGCGTTGCGCGGGCTCGACAGCTGCATCACGTTCAGCGCGGCCATCGCAGGCACGGTGGCGGCAAACAACGCCGGCAGGATCGCGAAGTACTTGGACACATCGTTGGCCAGCGAGAACGTGGTCAGCGCGCCGCGGGTGATCAGCTGCTGCTTGCCCACCTCCACCACCGCCAGCAGCTTGGCCGGATCCGAATCCAGATCGACCATGTTGCCGGCTTCCTTGGCCGCCTGCGTGCCCGAATTCATCGCCAGGCCGATGTCGGCCTGGGCCAGCGCCGGCGCATCGTTGGTACCGTCGCCGACCATCGCCACCAGGCGGCCACCGGCCTGCTCGGCACGGATGCGGGCCAGCTTGTCCTCGGGCCGTGCCTCGGCGATGTAGTCATCCACGCCGGCTTCGGCGGCGATCGCAGCAGCCGTCAGCGGGTTGTCACCGGTGATCATCACCGTGCGGATGCCCATCGCCCGCAGCTGTGCGAACTTCTCGCGCATGCCGTGCTTGACCACGTCCGACAGCTCGATCACGCCCAGCACATGGCGGCCCTCGGCCACTACCAGCGGCGTGGCACCGTTGCGCGCGACCTGGTCCACGCGCCCGGCCAGTTCGGCCGGTACGGTGCCGCCGAGCGCCTGCACATGGGCGCGGATCGCATCGGCAGCGCCCTTGCGGATCTGCCGGCCGTGCATCAGGTCGACACCGGACATGCGGGTCTGCGCACTGAAGGCCAGGTAGTCGGCCTGGTCCGGCTCGGCGGTGGTGCAGCCCTGTTCGCGGGCCAGGCGCACGATCGACTTGCCTTCCGGGGTCGGGTCGGCCAGCGATGACAGCAGTGCCGCCTCACGCAGCTGGTCGGCGTCGATTCCGGCCAGTGCGTGGAAGTGGCTGGCCTGGCGGTCGCCGTAGGTGATGGTGCCGGTCTTGTCGAGCAGCAGCACGTCGACGTCACCGGCCACTTCCACCGCCTTGCCCGACTTGGCCAGCACGTTGGCCGCCAGCGCACGGTTCATGCCGGCGATGCCGATGGCCGGCAGCAGGCCACCGATGGTGGTCGGGATCAAGCACACCAGCAGTGCGATCAGCAGCAGCGGATCCACCTTGACGCCCACCGACGCACCGATCGCCGGCAGCGTTGCCACCACCACCAGGAAGGTCAGCGTCATCGCCGCCAGCAGCAGGGTCAGCGCGATTTCATTCGGGGTCTTCTGACGGTTGGCGCCTTCCACCAGCGCGATCATGCGGTCCAGAAAGCTGTGTCCCGGCTCGGCAGTGATGCGTACGACGATCTGATCGGACAGCACCTTGGTGCCGCCGATCACGCCGGAGCGATCAGTACCCGCCTCGCGCAGCACCGGTGCCGACTCGCCGGTCACCGCCGCTTCGTTGATGGTGGCCAGGCCCTGCACGATCTCGCCATCGGCCGGCACCAGCTCGCCGGCACTGACGATCACATGATCACCGGGGCGCAGTTCCGCGGCGGGCACCTGGGTCTCGCTGGCACCGGCCTGCGCCGACGCCAGACGACGCGCCACCAGGTCCTGGCGGGCGCGGCGCAGCGAGGCGGCCTGGCCACGGCCACGTGCTTCGGCCACGGCCTCGGCGAAATTGCCGAACAGCACGGTGACCAGCAGGATCGCGGTCACCGCCAGGCCGAAGCCCAGTGGTGCATTGCCGGTCAGGGTGATGATCGCGGCGACGATCGTGCCGGCCATCACCACCGCCATCACCGGGCTGCGCACCAGATGCATCGGCGACAGCTTGCGTACGGCCTCGATGAGCGCCCGGCGCAGGCCGGCGGCATCGAGCAGGGCCGGGCGGGAAGCCACGGAAGAGGAACGGTTTGCGGTTGCGTGACTACTCATGGGGTGTCCTCAGTGCAGTCCCAGGCTCAGGTGGTCGGCGATCGGGCCGAGTACCAGCGCCGGCATGAACTGCAGCACGGTCAGGATGACGATCACTGAGACCAGGGTCAGGGCGAACGTCGGGGTTTCGATCTGCAGGCTGCCGGCCGATTCAGGGGCCTGCCGCTTGGCGGCCAGCTGCGCGGCCACCACCAGCGGGATGATCAGCAGCGGGAAGCGGCCCAGCAGCAGCACCAGCGAACAGCTCAGGTTCCACCAGGGCGTGGCGTCACCCAGCCCCTCGAAGCCCGAGCCGTTGTTGGCGTAGGCCGAGACGTACTCGTAGAACACCTGGCTGATGCCATGGAAGCCGGGATTGGAGGTGCCCGCCAGACCCGGCACGGCCAGCGTGATCGCGGTGAACAGCAGCAGGGTGATCGGTTGCAGCAGCACCAGCAGTGCCAGCAGGCGCACCTGCGGCGTTTCCAGCTTGCGGCCGAACAGTTCCGGTGTACGGCCGGTCATCAGCCCGGCCAGGAACACACCCAGCAGCAGGTACACGATGAACTGCTGCAGGCCGCAGCCGATGCCGCCCCAGATCGCGCTGACCAGCATGTTGACCATCGCCAGGCCGCCAGACAGCGGGCTCAGCGAATCGTGCATGCCGTTGACCGAACCGTTGGAGACCTGGGTGGTCACCGCCGCCCACAGCGCGGTGCCATCGGCGCCGAAGCGTACTTCCTTGCCTTCCATCAGCAGCGGCGTGGTCGCGCTGGCGCTATGGCCCTCGCTCCATACCATCGCACCGGTGGACAGCAGCGACATGCCGAGCATGCAGCTGAACACCAGCGCGCCGAAACGACGGCGCCCGGTGAACGCGCCGATCATGAAGATCACCGCCATCGGCACCAGCAGGATGCCGATCACCTCCAGCATGTTCGACACCGGGGTCGGGTTCTCCAGCGGGAAGCTGCTGTTGGGGCCATACCAGCCGCCGCCGTTGGCGCCCAGCTGTTTGGCCGCGACCATTGCCGCAACCGGGCCCAGCGGCAGCTTCTGCTGCGCCATGCCGGCACTGGCATCGATCGGCGTGGCCTGGGGGCCACCGGCCATCGTGGAGGGCACGCCCTGGCTGGTCAGCAGCAGCGTCCATACCAGGCACAGCGGCAGCAGGAAGCGCACGCACAGGCGCACGACGTCGGCGTAGTAATTGCCCACCGCCACCTGGCGGTCATCGCCCGCGGCGGGCGCGGTAACCGATTTCGGCGCGCGCGAGAACAATGCACGCAACGTGGCCACGGCCAGCGCCAGGCCCATCATCGGCGTCACCACCTGCAGGCCGGTGATACCGGTCATCTGCGAGAAGTAGGACAGCTGGGCCTGGCCGGAATAGTGCTGCTGGTTGGTGTTGGTCAGGAACGAGATCATCGTGTGCAGCGCCGTGTCCCAGCGCATGTTCGGGATCTGGTCCGGATTCAACGGCAACCACGCCTGGGTCATGAACACGGCCTGGGTCAGCACCGCGATCACCACGTTGCTGAGCACGAATGCCAGCACGTAGCCGCGCCAGGACATCGAACGTGAAGGATCAACGCCGAGCACCTTGTACAGCGGCTTTTCGATCCAGTGGAACAGCACGTCGACCTTCATCGGCGTGCCGCGCATCACCCGGGCCAGATACAGGCCCAGGGGCCAGGCCAGCAGCAGGCTGGCGGCAAGAATGGCAAGAATTTCAGTCATGGCAGGCTCCGCTCAGAACGACTCGGGCCGCAGCACGACATAAAGAAGATAGGCGGCGGCAACCAGCACCAGCACGCCACACAGCAACGACAGCCAGGGGGACATGGAATTGAGACCTGGTGGAACCCCTCCACCTCAGGCCGCCATCGTCGTCCCCGCCCCCATAAACGCACTACGCGCCGGACAGGGCCGACGCGTAAAGAGTGCATAAATTTCGGGGGCCAGGCCGTAACCCGGCATGCGGCAGCACCGGGCCATGCCCGGCGCGCAGCGCGCCGCTCAACCCGCCGGGGGCTGTGCCGGCATGTCCACCGGCGCCAATCCCTTCAGCTGCCGATAGCGCTGCAGGCTGCTTTCGATTTCGACCTTCAATGCCTGCTGCTGCTGTTCGAAACTGGCCAGCAGCCGTTGCTGCGACTGCAGCTGCGCATGGCGCTGGCCGATCGCCTGGGCCTGCTTGTCGGCCACCTTGGCACCGGCCAGTTCGCGATCGCCGGCGGCAGCGAGCAGGGCCACCAGCGATTCGCGCAGGCTGGCCACGTTGTACTGGGCGGTCTTGAGGTTGTTGTCGAGCACCTCCTGGCGCTCGGCGAACACGCGCCGCAGCGCATTCTCATCACCGTAGGTGGTCAGCATCGCCTGTTCGGTACGCTGCCGGGTCTGCTCGGCCATCTGGTCCAGCTGGGCCTGCGCTGCCGCCGTGCTGGCGGCAGCGCGTTCCTCATCGCTCAACGCGCGCTGCACCTGCGCGTTGCGCAGGCCGCTGTTGGCGCTGAACTCATCACGGGCGTGGTTGACCGCATCGGCCGGCAGCGCATCGCTGCAGATCCGCTCCTTGCCCTCGTTCCAGCAGTACAGCTTCTTGTCTGCGGCCTTGCCGCTGGACTGTGCCAGCAGCGTCTGCGGCATCACCAGCAGCAGGCTGGCGGCGACGATGGCAGGAACTCGGAACATGCGACCTTCCCCTGGTGGTCAGCGCGTGGAACGGACGCCGTACTGGGCGCGATAGGCCTCCAGCGGCTGCCGGTAGCCTACAAGTTCCGGATTTCCGGATGCGAAATCAAGCAGGTCGGCCAGCGTCGCCACGGCGATCACCGGGATGCCGGCTTCTTCGGCCACGGCCTGTGCGGCGGAGCGATGGTCGCTGTCCGAGGCGATCTCCTGGCGGTCCAGGGCCACCACGATGCCGGCCGGAATACCGCCCGCAGCGCGGATGATCGCCAGCGCCTCGCGGATGGCGGTGCCGGCGGTGATCACGTCGTCGACGATCAGCACGCGCTTGCCGGTCATGTCGGCGCCGATCAACTGGCCGCCTTCACCATGGTCCTTCACTTCCTTGCGGTTGAACGACAGCGGCAGGTCGCGGCCACGCTGGGCCAGCTCGCAGGCCATTGCGGTGGCCAGCGGAATGCCCTTGTAGGCCGGGCCGAACACCACGTCGTACTTGATCCCGGTGGCGTCGATGGCGTCGGAATAGCACGCACCCAGCTGCGACAGCAGGGAACCGGAGTCGAAACGGCCGGCGTTGAAGAAATAGGGGCTCAGCCGGCCGGACTTGAGGGTGAACTGGCCGAAGCGCAGGGCGTCGGCGGTCAGGGCCAGCTGCAGGAAACGGTGACGGTGGTCGCTCATCAAAACTCGATTCATCTTCATTTGGAGCGCAAATCCTAATCCAGCTGGGCTTTCTGCGCTCGTCCGGCCCCTTCACGCAGGTATCGGCAGCTGCCCCCGCGGGCTGCTCAGCCCGGCAGGCAACCGGTATGCTTGCCCGGTTTCCCGCCGTAGGTTCTTCCGCATGCGCATCATCAGCTTCAACGCCAATGGCATCCGCTCGGCCGCCACCAAGGGCTTCCTCGACTGGTTCCGTGGCCAGGACGCCGACGTCCTGTGCATCCAGGAGACCAAGGCCCAGGAAGACCAGCTGACCGACCCGATGTTCCGCCCGGACGGCCACCATTGCTTCTACCGCGATGCCATCACCAAGAAGGGCTACAGCGGCGTGGCGATCTACAGCAAGCGCGAACCGGACCAGGTCATCACCTCGCTGGGCTGGGCCCCGTTCGACGACGAAGGCCGCTACATCGAGGCGCGCTACGGCAACCTCAGCGTGGTCTCCTTCTATATCCCGTCGGGCAGTTCGGGCGACCTGCGCCAGGGCTTCAAGTTCGAAGTGATGGAGTGGTTGCGGCCGATCCTCGAGGAATGGGCGCGCAGCGGCCGCGACTACGTGCTGTGTGGCGACTGGAACATCGTCCGCTCTGCGCTGGACATCAAGAACTGGAAGTCCAACCAGAAGAACTCCGGCTGCCTGCCCGAGGAACGCGATTGGCTCAATGCCCTGTGTGCCGACCATGGCCAGGCAACCGATGTGGGCGCAGGTCGCGGCTGGGCCGATGCCTACCGCCTGCTCAACCCGACCGGCGAGGACTACACCTGGTGGAGCAACCGAGGCGCCGCCCGCGCCAACAACGTTGGTTGGCGCATCGACTACCAGTTCATCACCCCGGGCCTGCGTGACCGCCTGCGCAGCTGCTCGATCTACCGCGACCAGCGCTTCTCCGACCACGCGCCGTTCATCGTGGATTACGACCTGTGACCGAGGCTGCCAAGCCGCGCCGATCCTGGCGGCAGGTGCTGGCCAACCTGCGCCAGCGCAAGGTGCTGGCGATGCTGCTGCTGGGCTTCAGTTCGGGGCTCCCGATCTACCTGGTGGGCAACACGCTTGGCTTCTGGATGCGCA
>NZ_QQXJ01000001.1:3908073-3910573 GCF_004348785.1 Stenotrophomonas sp. TEPEL | reverse complement strand
TGGGGTGTGCATATTTATATGTACGCGGTAGAGGAGCGTTCCGTAAGCCGTTGAAGGTGGATTGAGAAGTCTGCTGGAGGTATCGGAAGTGCGAATGCTGACATGAGTAACGATAATGCGGGTGAAAAACCCGCACGCCGAAAGCCCAAGGTTTCCTTGCGCAACGTTAATCGGCGCAGGGTGAGTCGGCCCCTAAGGCGAGGACGAAAGTCGTAGTCGATGGGAAGCAGGTTAATATTCCTGCACCTCGCGTAAGTGCGATGGAGGGACGGAGAAGGTTAGGCATACCGGGCGTTGGTTGTCCCGGGGAAAGGCGGTAGGTTTGGATCTTTGGCAAATCCGGGATCCTTCAAGACCGAGCACCGAGACGAGCCTTTATGGCGAAGTTGCTGATACCACGCTTCCAGGAAAAGCTCCTAAGCTTCAGCTTACGCAGACCGTACCGTAAACCGACACAGGTGGGTAGGATGAGAATTCTCAGGCGCTTGAGAGAACTCGGGTGAAGGAACTAGGCAACATGGCACCGTAACTTCGGGAGAAGGTGCACCCTTTTTGGTGGCTCGTGCGAGCTATAGCTGAAGAGGGTCGCAGTAACCAGGCCGCTGCGACTGTTTATCAAAAACACAGCACTCTGCAAACACGAAAGTGGACGTATAGGGTGTGACGCCTGCCCGGTGCTGGAAGGTTAATTGATGGGGTCAGCCGCAAGGCGAAGCTCTTGATCGAAGCCCCAGTAAACGGCGGCCGTAACTATAACGGTCCTAAGGTAGCGAAATTCCTTGTCGGGTAAGTTCCGACCTGCACGAATGGCGTAACGACAGCGGCGCTGTCTCCACCCGAGACTCAGTGAAATTGAAATCGCTGTGAAGATGCAGCGTTCCCGTGGCAAGACGGAAAGACCCCGTGAACCTTTACTATAGCTTTACACTGAACGTTGAGTTCGTCTGTGTAGGATAGGTGGGAGGCTATGAAACCATGGCGCTAGCTGTGGCGGAGCCATCCTTGAAATACCACCCTGTCGTGCTTGACGTTCTAACCTGGGCCCATTATCTGGGTCGGGGACCGTGTATGGTGGGTAGTTTGACTGGGGCGGTCTCCTCCTAAAGAGTAACGGAGGAGCTCGAAGGTACGCTCAGCGCGGTCGGACATCGCGCACTGTGTGCAAAGGCATAAGCGTGCTTGACTGCAAGATCGACGGATCAAGCAGGTAGGAAACTAGGACTTAGTGATCCGGTGGTTCTGTATGGAAGGGCCATCGCTCAACGGATAAAAGGTACTCCGGGGATAACAGGCTGATACCGCCCAAGAGTTCATATCGACGGCGGTGTTTGGCACCTCGATGTCGGCTCATCACATCCTGGGGCTGTAGTCGGTCCCAAGGGTATGGCTGTTCGCCATTTAAAGTGGTACGCGAGCTGGGTTCAGAACGTCGTGAGACAGTTCGGTCCCTATCTGCCATGGGCGTTGGAGATTTGAGAGGGGCTGCTCCTAGTACGAGAGGACCGGAGTGGACGAACCTCTGGTGTTCCGGTTGTCACGCCAGTGGCATTGCCGGGTAGCTATGTTCGGAAGCGATAACCGCTGAAAGCATCTAAGCGGGAAGCGCGCCTCAAGATGAGATCTCCCGGGGCACAAGCCCCCTGAAGGAACCATGTAGACTACGTGGTTGATAGGTCAGGTGTGTAAGTACAGCAATGTATTGAGCTAACTGATACTAATGATCCGAGAGGCTTGACCATATAACCTCAAGTTGCCTTGGCCGACATGACATGTCGATAGATCCAAGTGCACGCTACGTCACAAGACCAAACGAGAGGCAGGCGCTCAGGCGCGTCTCTTTGCAACGCNGGCANCANCANGCCCGCNCCCTGCAANGACACGACGCCCAGGCGACACTCCAANCGCCTCCCTGGTGAAATTAGCGCTATGGAACCACCCGATCCCATCCCGAACTCGGAAGTGAAACGTAGCTGCGCCGATGGTAGTGTGGCCTAAGCCATGCGAGAGTAGGTCATCGCCAGGGTTTATACCCCGAAAACCCCGCTGCTCANGCAGCGGGGTTTTCCTTTTTTTGCAAGCCTCAGGTTTCGACCTGGACTTAACGCAACAACTTCACGAAGAGCTTCAAGTTCCTCTCACAAGTTGTTGACAAAGCTGAAAAGCCTGCCATAATAGGCGGCTCGCAACGACGAAAGGCCTTCGGGTCCAACGACGAAGCAGCATCGGCAACAACGTCCACCTCGGTGAGACGGCCTTGAAAAAGGTGTTGACGAAGCGGAAAAGTCGGCTATAATGGGCGGCTCGCTACGAAGGAAACTTCGCAGCACACGGGAATGGCGCTGAGGCCACTTCCCCGGATCTTTGAAAGTATGCGCAGGTATCTTGTGAAGGCGCCTGCAGGAAGGATGATTGTCCATCTTGCAGACGTTTGATCAAGCAACTATTAATTGTTTTAAAGCAAGCGATACGTTGCCAGAATCATTCATCTGCAGCTTTAAAT
>NZ_QQXJ01000001.1:3836551-3907973 GCF_004348785.1 Stenotrophomonas sp. TEPEL | reverse complement strand
CCATGCCCGGCCGATGGCGTCACCTCACGCCGGATGGATCGCCCCGAGAATCCGCGGCCCCGTCGCCCCGGTCACGCTCGGCAGGTTGCCCGGCAGCCCGTCCATCGTCCGCTGCGCCAGCCAGGCAAACCCCATCGCCTCCACATACTCCGGGTCCAGCCCGTGCAGCGCCGTGGACTCCACCACCACGCCCGGCAAGCGCGCCGCCAGCCGCCGCATCAACTGCGTATTTCGCACGCCACCGCCGCACACCAGCACCCGCCGGGTGTGCGGCTGCTGGGCCAGCAGCTGATCAACCACCGTCGCCGCGGTCAGCTCCAGCAGTGTCGCCTGTACATCGGCGGCGGCGAACTGGCCTTCCTCCATGTGTGCCTCGGCCCACGGCAGGTGGAACTGCTCGCGCCCGGTGCTCTTGGGCGGCGGCAGCGCGAACCATGGGTCCGCGCGCCAGCCGGCCAGCAGGCTGTCATCCACCGCCCCGCTGGCTGCGTAGGCGCCGTCAGCATCGAAGCTGCGCCCGGTATGGCGTTGGCACCAGGCATCCATCAGCGCGTTGGCCGGGCCGGTATCGAAGCCACGCACGACGCCTTCGCGCGGGATCAAGGTCAGGTTGGCGATCCCGCCCAGGTTCAACACCGCACGGTCCTCATCGGCCGCACCCAGCATGTGCAGGTGGAAAGCCGGCATCAGCGGCGCGCCATGGCCGCCGGCGGCAACGTCACGGCGGCGGAAATCGCATACGGTGGTAATCCCGGTCAGCTCGGCGATGCGGTTGCCGTCACCCAGCTGCACGGTGAAGGCCGGGTCGGCCAACGGTCGATGGCGCACCGTCTGCCCGTGCGAGCCGATCGCTCGTACCTGCGAATGGTCGACACCGGCTTCTTCCAGCAGCTGGTTGGCGGCGGCGGCGAAGTTGATCGCAATCCGCGCGTCCAGTTCGCCCAGCTCCTCCAGCGACTGCAGCGGGCCGCCCTCGCCGAGGGCCACCAGCCGCGCCCGCAGCACCGGCTCCCAGCGGGCGGTCAGCCCGTGCACGAAGCGGCACCCCCCATCGGCCGGGAACTGCACCAGCGCGGCATCGATGCCGTCAGCGCTGGTGCCCGACATCAGGCCCAGGTAGAGGGGAAGGGACGGATCGGCAGTGGTGGTCATGGCGGGCATAAAAAAAGGACACGGCAAGCTTGTGCTGCCGTGTCCTCCTTCGTCAACGCAGGGCTCAGCCGCGCTTGCGGCCTGCCGGCGCCTTGTCCTTGGCGCTGGCCACCTCGGTGCTCGCGCTTTCGGCGGTCGGTGCGGGGCTGGCGTCGGCGTAGATCAGCTTCTCCATGCCCTGGATGCGGGCCATCGCCGGCGCGGTCTGCGCCCGGAAGGCCACCAGCTCGGCGCCCTTCAGCGGCTCCGGCGGCGGCATGGTCACCGTCAGCGGGTTGCGGTGCTCGCCGTTGACGCGGAATTCGTAGTGCAGGTGCGGGCCGGTCGCCAGGCCCGTCGAGCCGACGTAGCCGATCACCGTGCCCTGGGCCACGCGCTGGCCATTCTTGATCCCGGCAAAGCGCGACATATGGCCGTACAGGGTGGTGTGGCCACGGCCGTGGTCGAGGATCACCACGTTGCCATACCCGCGCTGCACGCCGACGAACTGCACCCGCGCATCGCCGGCGGCCATGATCGGGGTACCGGTGCGCGCGGCGTAGTCCACGCCCTTGTGCATGCGCATCTTGCCCAGCACCGGGTGCTTGCGCGCGCCGAAGGTCGAACTCAGCCGCGCGAACGGGATCGGCATGCGGATGAAGCTCTTCTTCAGCGAACGGCCATTGATGTCGTAGTACTCGGACTTGCCGTTGCGGTCGAAGCGGAAGCCGGAATAGGTCTTGCCGCCGGTGGTGAAGGTCGCCGCCAGGATCTTGCTGGTATCGACCTTCTCGCCCTCGCGCCAGGTCTCATCCATCACCACACTGAAGCGGTCGCCCGGCTGCAGGTCCTTGGAGAAGTCGATGTCGTACTTGAAGATGTCATCGGTCATCGTCGCGATCGCCGACGGTGACAGTCCGGCGCGGCGCGCGGCCGCATACAGCGAACTGGTGATCTCGCCGCTGGTGACCACCGTGCGCGTGGATGTCTCGCGCTTGGTCACCGTCTCCTTGATGTCATCACCGATCAGGCTCAGTTCGACCCGGTTGTCGGCATCGCGGTCGAAGCGGATGCTGCGCAGGTCACCGGACAGCGGCATGTCGAAGGCGATCTCGGCACCCGGGCGCAGCTTGGTCAGCGATTCGCGCGCACCCGGATGGTCCAGCACCCGGTGCAGGGTGGTGGCGGAGATGCCGGCCTTGTCGAACAGGTCGCTCAGGGTCTGCCCGCGCTGCACCCGCAGCACCTGCCAGCTGTCGCCGGGGATCTGCTGCTGGCGGGCCATTGCCAACGGCGGCAACGGCAGTGCCAGGCTGGTGTGGCTGTCGGCGTAGGGTGCATCGATGGTGTGCGAGAAGCCCGGCACGATCGTGGCCACCAGCGCGCCAATGGTCACAAACAGGCTGGCGTGCATCCAATGACGCCGCGTCCAGCGCTCGTTGAACGCAGCGGGAAGGTGTTGCCTCAGCTTCCGGTGCAGGGCGTTGTCGTGCAGGACGTGGAGTCGTTCCTGGAAGCGCTGCTTGCGTGCGCGGCCTTGATCGGAATTGAGCATCAGATGTCGGTCTCTGGCTGACCCGGGAACGCGGGCCCAAACGCCGGTAACATAGACACCTAACAAATTCGCGTCAAACCCTTGTGCCTATTGGCTTTTGTGAAGCCGATCGGGTTAACTTCGCTTTAACACCCCACATAAGAAACGGCGTTGCCGGGAGTAGTCACGTGTCCTCGATTGAAGAAGCCCTTGCCCTGATCGGCCGCGGTGCCGACGAGATCCTCAAGCTCGAGGATCTGCGCGCGCGCCTGCAGGAAGGCCGCCCGCTGCGCATCAAGGCCGGCTTCGACCCCACCGCGCCTGACCTGCATCTGGGCCACACGGTGCTGCTGAACAAGATGCGTCAGTTCCAGGACCTCGGCCACCAGGTCATTTTCCTGATCGGCGACTTCACCGGCATGATCGGCGACCCCTCCGGCAAGAGCCTGACCCGCAAGCCGCTCAGCCGCGATGACGTGCTGGCCAACGCCCGTACCTACGAGGAACAGGTGTTCAAGGTGCTGGACCGCAGCCGCACCGAGGTCCGCTTCAATTCGGAGTGGTTCGGCAAGATGAGCGCGGCCGACATGATCCGCCTGGCCGGCCAGCACACCGTGGCACGCATGCTCGAGCGCGACGACTTCGCCAAGCGCTATGCCGCCCAGCAGTCCATCGCCATCCACGAATTCCTGTACCCGCTGGTGCAGGGCTACGACTCGGTGGCCCTGGAAGCGGACGTCGAGCTGGGCGGTACCGACCAGAAGTTCAACCTGCTGATGGGCCGTGGCCTGCAGGAACACCACGGCCAGAAGCCGCAGGTGGTGCTGACCATGCCGCTGCTGGAAGGCCTGGACGGCGTCAACAAGATGTCCAAGTCGCTGGGCAACTACATCGGCATCAGCGAGCCGGCCATCGACATCGTCACCAAGACCATGAAGGTCGATGATGCCCTGATGTGGCGTTGGATCGAGCTGCTGTCCTTCGATATCAGCCAGGCCGAAGCGGCCTCCCTGCGCGAGCAGATCGCCGCCGGCCTGAATCCGCGCGTGGTCAAGCTGCGCCTGGCCCGCGAACTGGCTACCCGGTTCCACGATGCCGCAGCGGCCGAGCAGGCGATTGCCGGCTGGGAAGCTGCCGTTACCGGGCAGGGCGACATCACCCAGCTGCCGCTGCAGGATGTGGCCATTCCGGCAGAGGGCCTGCGCATCGCTGCCCTGCTGACGGCCGCTGGCCTGACCCCGAGCAACTCCGAGGCCAACCGCAAGCTCAAGGAGCGTGCGGTGAAGGTGGACGGTGAAGTGGTGGAAGACGGCCAACAGGTACTGCAGCCCGGCTTCGAGGGGCTGCTGCAGGTCGGCAAGCGCACCTTCGCCCGCGTGCGCCTGGTCGCTGCCTGACCGGAGGCGGGGGCCGGCGCAGCCGGCCCCTGCTTCTGCTCCTGCAGAGCGGCGCTGACGCTCTGCCGCTGTTCGCGGGGGCCTGTGGCGGCGCCTTTGCATGAACGGATGCAACATCCGATGAAAAAAGTTGCCACACCCCCTTCACAAAGGCCGCGGATAGGGACATAATTTCCCTCCCCCGTCGCAGGGGTCGTCAACAAGGGGCTTCAGCGACACAAGGGAGGCCACCACCGACGAACGAGATGATCGAACGAAAGGTGTTGACGGACTCGAAAAGTCCGGCATAATAGGCGGCTCGCTACGAAGGAAACTTCGCAGCACACGGGAACGGCGCTGAGGCCACTTCCCCGGATCTTTGAAAGTATGCGCAGGTATCTTGATATTGCACAATGGGCGCAAGCCTGATGCAGCCATGCCGCGTGTATGAAGAAGGCCTTCGGGTTGTAAAGTACTTTCAGCGNGGAGGAAGGCGNTAAGGTTAATAACCTTGTCGATTGACGTTACCCGCAGAAGAAGCACCGGCTAACTNCGTGCCAGCAGCCGCGGTAATACGNAGGNNGCNAGCGTTNATCGGAATTACTGGGCGTAAAGCGNNCGCAGGCGGTNTNTTAAGNCAGNTGTGAAATCCCCGGGCTNAACCTGGGAACTGCATCTGATACTGGCAAGCTTGAGTCTCGTAGAGGGGGGTAGAATTCCAGGTGTAGCGGTGAAATGCGTAGANATCTGGAGGAANACCGGTGGCGAAGGCGGCCCCCTGGACAAAGACAAGCACATACAGCTGCGTGATGTTCATGAGGTTGCCGGCCAGCGGCCGGCACTACCGGGTCCCAGCACTCACGCACAAAAAAAAGCGGCGCCCAAGGGCGCCGCTTTCTTCGGAACTCAACGCCTGGCGGACTTACTTCGCCGCAGCGGCTGGTGCCTTGGCCTTCATCATCGTGTCGCGTGCAGCCTTGAATGGATTGCCTTCGTACCAGTTGGGCCAACGATCGCCGCCGGCCAGTTCCTTGCCGACGCCATACATCAGCTGCAGGTCCTCGACCGTGCCATCCAGCTTCCAGGTGGCCGGGTCATACTCGTCCTTCGGGCCGTGGTAACGGTTGGAACCGTAGTCGGCTGCCGCCTTGCGGCCCGCCTCGACACCGCCGTCGCGCAGGTCCTCACCGCCGTCGGCGTACAGCGCCGGCACGCCCGCCTTGGCGAAGTTGAAGTGATCCGAACGGAAGTAGAAGCCGCTCTGCACCGAGGTCTCGCCGTGCAGGGTGCGATCCTGGACTGCAGCCAGCGGCTTGAGGATGTCTTCCAGCTCGGAACTGCCGAAGCCGGTCACCGTCACGTCCTTGGCACGACCGGCCACCGACATCGCATCGATGTTGATGACACCGGCGATCTTGTCCAGCGGGAAGGTCGGGTGGGCGACGTAGTACTTCGAACCCAGCAGGCCGGATTCTTCCAAGGTCACCGCCAGGAACACCACCGAACGTTCCGGCTTCGGTTCCTGATGGGCCATCGCTTCGGCCACCTCGAGAATGCCGGCCACGCCGGTCGCGTTGTCGACGGCACCGTTGTAGATGTTGTCGCCGTGTTCGCCCTCATGCTTGCCGAGGTGATCCCAGTGCGCCATGTACAGCACGGCCTCGTCGGCGCGCTTGCTGCCCGGCAGCACGCCCACTACGTTGCGCGACTGCTTCTGCGCGACCTTGCTCTTCAGGTCCACCGAAGCGGTTGCTTTCAGCGGTACCGGCTTGAAGCCGGGCTTGCTGGCGTCCTTGTAGGCCTGGTCCAGATCCAGCCCGGCGCCGGCGAACAGGGCCTTGGCCGCCTCGGCGCTCAACCAGCCCTGTACCGGCAGGCGCGGCTCCGCATCGTCCTTGGCCGGCAGGTCGTACTGCGGGCCGGCCCAGGAGTTCTTCACCACGTCCCAACCGTACGAAGCGCCCGCGGTGTCATGCACGATCAGCGCGGCAGCAGCTCCCTTGCGCGCAGCTTCCTCGAACTTGTAGGTCCAGCGGCCGTAGTAGGTCATGCGCTTGCCGTCGAACAGCTTTTCATCATCGACATGGAAGCCCGGGTCGTTGACGAACATGACCACCGTCTTGCCCTTCCAGTCCTGGCCGGCGTAATCGTTCCACTTCTGCTCCGGTGCATCCACGCCGTAGCCGACGAATACGAGGTCGCTGGCATCGACCTTCACTTCTGTCTGGCCGGTACGGGTGCCCACCACCATGTCGGTGCCGAATTTCAGTTCGCGGGTCTTGCCGCCCTGGGTGAGGGTGAGCACGGTCGATTCATCGGCCGTGGTCTCGGTCATCGGCACGTCCTGGAACCAGCTGTCGCCGTTGCCGGGCTGCAGGCCGATGCGCTGCATCTGGTCGCGGATGTAGTTGACCGTCAGTTCTTCGCCCTTGCTGCCGGGCGAGCGGCCTTCGAACTCATCAGAGGCCAGGGTCTTCACCATCTCGGCGAAGTCGGCGGCGTTGATCGCCGCTGAGAAGGTGTGCGTGGCCGGCTTGGCGGCGCTGTCGGCGCTGGGCGCCGGAGCCGGGGTGTCTTCGCCTTTGCAGGCGCTGAGCGCGGCCGCGGCGGCCAGGCACAGGAGGAGTTTGCGGGGCATCATCGGTTCCTGGAAACACAAGGGACGGCCGCGCAGCACGCGCGACCGGTAGCGGGGAGTATCGCCCAAGCCGCAGGCTCAGTCGGCCGGGGCGGTATCGGTATCGAAGGGGATCGGATCGGCGCCGGTGACAGGGCCGATGCGCGCACTGCGGTGGACGTACAGCACCACCTCGCGCTCGAACAGCAGGCTGCCGTTGACCACGGCATTCGGCCCGATGATGACCCGCGGCTTGCGACTGGCCGTCAGCGAGACACTGAAGTTCGGCTTGCGCACATGCAGGCCACCGCCGACCTGTGAGCCGATGCCGACGGTGATGTCGCCGTTGACGGTCTCCACATCCTTGCGCACGCGGCTGCCAACCAGGCCGATGCCGCCGTTGACGGTTTCCACGCCGCCTTCGATCTGGCTGCCCTGGTCGCTGAAGATGCTGCCGTTGACCGTGCTGACATCGCCGTGGGCAGTCACTTCGCGCCCCAGGCGGATGCCGCCGTTGACGGTCTCGATGCTGCCCGTGCGCGCACGATCGGCGACCTTGACGCCGCCGTTGACGGTATCGATGCTGCCGGTTTCCACGCCTTCGCCGACACGGATGCCACCATTGACGGTGTCCAGCTTGCCGTAGCGCTGGCCCGGATCGGCGCTGATGCTGCCGTTGACCTTGCTCACGTCTGCCTGGGCCCAGGCCGGGCCACTGGCCAGCGCAATGCCCAACAGCAGCGGAATGGAGAGAGCTTTCATGGGAACCTCGTTGTTGTGCGGCTGGCAGGCCGCGTGCGGAGATGTCACCATTCCCTGCACGTCTCCGCATCTGCCTGAAGTCACTGGAAAGCCCTTGCGCAACAACGTCTTCCCCTCACGCCGGCATCACATCGCCACCCTGCGCGGTGGACGTTGCCTGTTGCTGGGAATGGCGCTGGCCCTGGCGCTGCCATTGCCGGGTGCGGCGCAGACCTCGTCGGCCCGCGAGGCCGAACGCAAGCTGCAGAAGCTGCGCACCGAACTGAAGGGCGTGGCGCAGGAGCGCCGTCAGATCGAGGGCCAGCGCGGGCAGGCGTCGCAGCAGCTGCGCGAGGCCGATGAAAAGGTGGCACGCAGTGGTCGTGCGCTGGCCCAGACCGAATCGGCGCTGCGCGAGCAGACCCAGGCGTTGGCCCAGGCCGAACAGCGGCGCAATGCACTGCAGTCCAACCTGGAAAAGCAGAATCGCGAACTGGCCGGACTGCTGCGCGCGGCCTACCAGCTTGGCAACCACGCGCCGTTGAAGCTGCTGCTTTCGCAGGACACGGTGGCCGATGCCAACCGTGCGTTGGCCTATCACCGCTACCTGCAGCGCGAGCGTGCGCAGCGTATCACCACGCTGACGGCCAACCTCAAGGAACTGGAGACGCTGCAGGCGCAGATCGCCCAGCGCCAACAGCAGTTGCAGGGCACTCACCGCGAGCAGAAGCAGCAGGTCGCCACGCTCGCATCGGACCGTCGCGCGCGTGCGCAGACCGTGGCTTCGCTGGAAGAGCGCTTCAAGGACAAGCGCGAGAAGGAACAGGCACTGGGCCAGGACGCCAGGGCGCTGGAAACCCTGCTGGCCAACCTGCGCGCTGCCGCGGCCCGTGCCGAGGCCGAGCGCCGTGCCGCCGCCCGCAGGGCCGCTGCGGAGAAGGCCGCTGCCGAAAAGGCCGCACGCCAGGCCAAAGCCGAAGGCCGTCCGGCACCGGCGACCAAGGTCCCGCCGGCCGTGGCCTCGGCACCCGCGCCCAAGGTGGGTGGCCTGGGTTGGCCGCTGTCGGGCAATCTGCTGGCCCGTTATGGCGGCAAGCTGCCCGATGGCCGTACCAGCAGTGGCGTGTTGATCGGCGCACCGGCGGGAAGCACGGTCACTGCGGTGGCCGACGGTACCGTGGTGTTCTCCGATTGGATGACCGGCTACGGCATGATCCTGATCGTCGACCATGGCAACGGCTACATGAGCCTGTACGCGCACAACGACACCCTGCTGAAGGATGCCGGTGCGCGGGTCAGCCGCGGTGATGCGGTGGCCAAGGTCGGCAACTCCGGTGGCCAGGGCGTGACGGCGCTGTACTTCGAACTGCGCCGCGGCGGGCAACCGGTCAATCCGGACAGCTGGCTGCAGCGGCGCTGAATTCCGCCTGGCCGCAGCAGGGCGGATTCAACGGGAATTTAGCCACGCTTCGCGCATAATCGGTGCATGTGCCTTGGGCACGATGCCATCGTCGACAGGAGTGATCCATGCGCGCAGCCCGTACCGCCACCCTCTTGCTGGCTCTGTTGCCGGCCCTGTCCTGGGCACAGCAGACCGCCCCGGTCCCGTTGAAGGAAACTCCCGGGAAGGCGGCAAGCAGCGAGGAGGCGGTGACCTCGAAGGTGCCGCTGGACGACATCCGGCGCTTCGTGGCCGTGTACAACGCGGTGCGCGCGGCCTATGTCGATCCGGTCGATGACAACAAGCTGATGCAGTCGGCGGTGCGCGGCCTGCTGCTCGACCTCGATCCGCACAGCACCTACTTCAACAAGGAAGATGCCGAGGCATTCGACGAACAGGCCAATGGCGCCTATGAAGGCATCGGCGTGGAGCTGCAGCAGCAGCCGGACAACGCCAGCATGAAGGTGATCTCGCCGATCGACGACACGCCGGCGGCCAAGGCCGGCATCCTCGCCGGCGACCTGATCATCGCCATCGATGGCAAGCCGATCAGCGCGATCGATGCCAGCGAACCGCTGCGCGGCCCGGCCGGCAGCAAGGTGGTGCTGACCATCGTCCGCGACGGCAGGCCCAAGCCCTTCGACGTCAGCCTGACCCGGCAGACGATCCGCGTGACCAGCGTGCGCAGCCGCCTGCTGGAACCGGGTTATGGCTACATCCGCCTGAGCACGTTCCAGGCCGACACCGGCTCTGATTTCCAGAAGCACCTGCAGCAGCTGCAGAAGCAGTCCGGCGGCAACCTCAAGGGGCTGGTGCTGGATCTGCGCAGCAATCCGGGTGGTCTGCTGACCGCTGCGGTGCAGGTGGCCGATGATCTGCTCGACAAGGGCAACATCGTCAGCACCCGCGGCCGCATCAGCATCAGCGATGCACGCTTCGACGCAACCCCGGGCGACCTGCTGAAGGGCGCGCCGGTGGTGGTGCTGGTCGATGCCGGTTCGGCCAGTGCATCGGAAGTGCTGGCCGGCGCACTGCGCGACAACCAGCGCGCGCGCGTGATCGGCAGCCGCACCTTCGGCAAGGGCTCGGTGCAGACCGTGCTGCCGCTGGACAACGGCGATTCGGTGAAGCTGACCACGGCGCGCTACTACACACCCAGCGGTAAATCGATCCAGGCCACCGGTATCGTGCCGGAAGTGGAACTGAAGGCAGCACCGCGTCCGGAAGACGAAGCATTGCCGGCCAGCCTGAGTGACTACAGTGAAGCGACGCTGCCGGGCCACCTGCGCGGTGACGAGGAAGGTACCGAGGGCTACCACGCAGGCGCCGTGTTGCCGGGCGATGGTCCGATCAACGATGCACTGGCCGAACTGAAGAACCCGGGTTCGGTTGCGGCGCGCTTGAAGGCAGAAGCTGCGAAGGCCGAAGCGGACAGGGCAGCAAAGGCCGCCGCCAAGCCTGCACCGAAGGCGGAGCCCAAGGCTGAAGCGAAGCCGGAAGCAAAGCCCGAAGCAAAGCCTGCAGAGATCCCGGCCAAGCCTTGATCGCGTAGCGTCGAGCCATGATCGACTGATGAGCGGACACCGCCCGACCATGGCTCGGGCGCTTCGCAGAATGCAGCAAGCGGACGCTAGAACCCGTGCCGCTTGCGCAGACGCCGCGCGATCGCCGCGCGTACGTACATGCCGTACACCACGCCGAACACGAAGCCCCCGATGTGCGCCCACCAGGCGACCATGCCGAAGGTCGGGCCGATGTAGGCGAACACCACCTGCAGCGCCGCCCACACACCAATCAGCAGGTAGGCCGGGGCGCGCACGAACTCCAGGAACAGCCCCAACGGGATCACCACGCCCAGTCGCGCGCCGGGGAACAGCGCCAGATAGGCACCGATCAAAGCCGACACCGCACCGCTGGCGCCGATGATGATCTGGTCCGGGCTGCCCATGGTGTAGATCGCGACCAGGTTGGAGATCGCCCCGCCCACCAGGAACAGCAGCAGCAACCGCCACGGGCCCAGCACCCGCTCGGCGGGCAGGCCGAAGATCAGCAGGAACACCAGGTTGCCCAGCAGGTGCGACCAGTCGGCGTGCAGGAACAGGGCGGTGAACAGGCGCAGCACGCTGCCGTCCTGCAGCGTGGCCCACCAGTCCAGCGGGTGGGTCAGGCCGGTGGACAGGGCGCCCCAGTCCAGCCACAGGCTTCCGCGGGCATCGTCCGGGCGCGAGATCGACCACAGGAATGCCAGCCACAGTGCCGCAAACAGCACGGGTGTAGCCCAGCGCAGGGTCGCCTTCTTGCGCGAGGGGAGGGAGACAAACATGGCACTAGCCTAGCGTGCGGGCGCTTTGGCGGGGAGGGAGCCTGTTCAGCTTTTGCGACGAAGAAAGCGCCAGCGCTGTTATTGTTTCATTAACGGCTCTGGGTAATACTCGCATACGGCGTCGTATGTCGGGAGGGGAATCCGGCGCGCTTCGAAAGGCCATCCGGCCTGACGGGCGCAGGCGCACTTAGAGCACCATCACCGCTTACCGGAGAGAGAACTACGATGCAAACTGCTTCCACCATTGCCCGCCTGACCCTGCTGGCCGTCGGCGTTGCCGGTGCGCTGGCCGCCGCCGACGCCAATGCCGCCGCCTTCCAGCTGAAGGAAAACAGCGCCAAGGGCCTGGGCCGCGCCTTCGCTGGTTCCACCTCGACCGAAGGCGACGCCTCGGTCATCGCCACCAACCCGGCCTCCATGCGCCTGCTCGACGGCACCGTGGTGCAGGGCGATGTCAGCGCCATCAGCTTCGGCGCCAAGTTCCGCGGCGAAGGCCGCTACAGTAACGGCGCGCCGATTTCCGGCGGCAACGGCGGCGACGCCGGCATGATCGCCCCGGTTCCGGCGGCCTATTTCCACGTCCCGTTCGGCGAAAACGACAACATGCATTTCGGCGTGTCGCTGACCGTGCCGTTCGGCTTCAAGACCGAATACGACCGCGACTGGGTCGGCCGCTACAACGGCGTCAAGACCGAGCTGCAGGCCATCGACCTGGGTGCGGCGTTCTCCTATGACGTCAACCCGTACCTGTCGTTCGGTGCGTCGGTCTTCGCTGAGCGCCTGAATGTCGACCTGACCAGTGTCGTCGACGGCGGTACCGCCATCAACGCCAGCGCCCAGCGCACCGCTGCCGCGCGCGTCCTGGCGGCCGGTGGCACCCAGGCCCAGGCAGCGGCGGCTTCGCAGGCCGCGGCCCGTCAGGCCGCCCAGCTCGGCTTCTCGCCCGGCACCGCTGATGGCTACCTGCGCATCAAGGGTGACGAGGTGTCCGTCGGCTACACCCTGGGTATGACCGTCACCCCGGTGGAAGGCACCAACATCGCTTTCAGCTACCGCTCGGAAGTCGAGCACAAGATCACCGACGGCAAGGCTGATTTCACCATGACGCCGGCTGCGGAGGCGTTCCTGCGCCAGGCCGCTCCGGGCACCTTCGTCGACAGCAATGGCCGGGCGACCATCACGCTGCCGGCCAGCGCGACGGTTGGCTTCACCCACCGCGTGAACGACCAGTGGCAGATCATGGCCGAAGTCACCCGCACGGCCTGGAGCAAGTTCGATGAAGTGCGCGTCGACTACGACTCCAACCAGCCCGACAGCGTGCTGCCGTTCCACTACCGCGACACCACCTTCGCGTCGATCGGTACCGATTATCGCGTGAACGACAAGCTGACCCTGCGTGGCGGCCTGGCCTATGACCAGACCCCGACCACCGACGCCCACCGCGACGTGCGCGTGCCGGACACCACCCGCAAGTGGCTGTCGCTGGGCATGACCTACGCCGCGTCGGACAAGATGGAATACAGCGTGGGCTACACCCACCTGTTCACCAAGGATCCGAATATCAGCTCGACCTCGGCCACGGCCAACACCGTGACCGGCAAGTACAAGGTCAGCGGCGACGTGCTGGCTGCGTCGATGCAGTACAAGTTCTGATTCCGGCGATTGCCTGAAGCAGTACATGGAGGGCCCCGCGCAAGCGGGGCCTTTCCATTTTCGGGGACGCATCCACGCATGGCGTGGATCTACTGGCTCAATCCCGCGGGGCGTGGATCTACGCGACAATAGCGCGATGAACCTGTCCGACCCGAACTTCCAGCTGGAGCTGGCTGCCAATATCGCCGTCGCCGGCTCGATCCTGCTGGCCGGCCGCAACAACGTGCATACGTGGTGGCTGGGGATCGTCGGCTGCGCCTTGTTCGCCGCCGTGTTCGAGCGCTCGCACCTGTACGCGGACATGGTCCTGCAGTTCTTCTTCGTGGTCATCAGCGTGCTCGGTTGGTGGCAGTGGCTGCGTGGTGACCATGGCGCGCCGTTGCCCATCACCCGCTTGCCAGCACGCGCGTGGAGCTGGCTGCTGCCGTTGGCGGTGCTGGCGACCTTCGGTTACGGCTGGATGCTGACCCGGCTGACCAATGCGTATGCGCCCTACATCGACTCGGCGGTGCTGGTGCTGAGCGTGATCGCACAGATCCTGATGATGCGGCGCAAGCTGGAATCGTGGTGGGTGTGGCTGCTGGTCAACACCATCGCGGTGCCGCTGTACTACAGCCGCGGGCTGCACCTGACCTCGATCCTGTACGTCGGTTTCTGGATCAACGCGCTGGTGGCGCTGCGTCACTGGCGGCACCTGATGCGCGCCGAAGCGGATACGGGCGGGGCGAGCGATGGCATTGCCTGAGCGGGTACCGCGCGGGTTGGTGGTCGGCAAGTTCTGCCCGTTGCATCTCGGCCATGAGCGCCTGATCGAATTTGCTTCTGCCCGCTGCACCCAGCTGCTGGTGATCGGCTGGTCGCAGCCGGGCTTTGCCGGCTACAGCGCGGCGCGGCGCGAGCGTTGGCTGCGCGCGCGCTTCCCGCAGGCGACGGTGGCGGTGCTGGATGATGCGCGGCTGGCGGCGTTGTGCAGGCAACAGGGTGTTCCCGTACGTGCGCTGCCGCAGGACAAGGACAGTGAGCAGGTGCAACGCGCGTTCACCGCATGGCTGTGCGTGGCGTTGTTTGGCGGACCGGTGCAGGCTGTTTTCACCGGCGAAGACTACGGCGATGGTTTCGCTGCAGCCCTGGCGCAGCATTTCAATGCGCCGGTGCAGCACCATCGGCTGGAGCGTTCGACCGACATCGGTCAGGCCAGTGGTACCGAACTGCGCGCCGATCCGCATGCGCATCGACAGGGCCTGAGCCGGTCGGTCTATGCCGACCATGTGCAGCGGGTGGCCTTCATCGGCGGTGAGTCCACGGGCAAGAGCACGCTGGCGCGGGTGCTGGCCGAGCGGCTGGGTACGGCATGGGTGCCGGAGTTCGGGCGTACGTTGTGGGAGCAGCAGGGCGGCGAGCTGCAGGCGCAGGATCTGCTGCGCATCGCTGCGACCCAGCTGCAGCACGAGGACCAGGCTGCGCAGTATGCGCATCGCTGGGTGTTCTGCGATACCACGCCGTTGGTGACGCTGGGCTACAGCGGCTGGATGTTCGGCACTGCGCCAGAACCACTGCAGCGGGCCGCGGCGCGTGCGTACGACCTGCTGTTCCTGTGCGCCCCGGATATCCCGTTCGAGCAGGATGGGACGCGTGTGGGCGAGGAATTCCGCATGCGCCAACACACGTGGTATCTGCAGCAGTTGCAGGCGCGAGGAGTGGCGTACGTGCTGCTGGAAGGCGACCTGGAGATGCGTATCGCGCGGGTGCTGGAGGAATTGGTGAGGCGTGCGGACAACCGGTTCAGTGTGGTGGCGTGATGGTCGCCGGGCATGGCCCGGCGCTACCGCAACCGTACAAAAAACCCCCGCTTTCGGGGGGTTTTTCGTTTACTGCATGACGCCTGGGATCAGTCGCCCAGGGTCAGCAGCGAGGCGTTGCCGCCGGCCGCGGTGGTGTTCACCGTCACCGTCTTTTCGGTGGCAAAGCGCAGCAGGTAGTGGGGGCCGCCGGCCTTGGGGCCGGTGCCGGACAGGCCCTGGCCGCCGAACGGCTGCACGCCGACCACCGCACCGATCTGGTTGCGGTTGACGTAGACGTTGCCGACGTGGACGCCGTTGCTGATGCGGTCGACCGTTTCGTCGATGCGCGAATGCACACCCAGGGTCAGGCCATAACCGGTGGCGTTGATCTGGTCGATCACCGCGTCGAGCTGGTCGCCCTTCCAGCGGATCACGTGCAGGACCGGCCCGAAGATTTCCTTCTGCAGCTGGCCCAGGTCCTTCAGCTCGTACGCACGCGGTGCGAAGAAGGTGCCGTTGGCCGCTTCGGCGGACAGCTCGGCCGCAGCGATCAGGCGCGCTTCGCGGTCCATGCGCGCGGCGTGGTCCTGCAGGGTCTTCAGTGCATCGGCGTCGATCACCGGGCCGACGTCGGTGGACAGCAGGCCGGGGTTGCCGACCTTCAGTTCCTTCATCGCACCGGCCAGCATGGTCATCACCTTGTCGGCGATGTCGTCCTGCACGAACAGCACACGCGCGGCCGAGCAGCGCTGGCCGGCCGAGGTGAAGGCCGAACCGATCGCGTCCTTGACCAGCTGTTCCGGCAGTGCCGAGGAGTCGGCGATGAAGGCGTTCTGACCGCCGGTTTCGGCGATCAGCACGCCGATGGCGGCATCACGTGCAGCCATCGCGCGGTTGATCGCACGGGCCGTGTCGGTGGAGCCGGTGAAGGCCACGCCGGCCACGCGCGGGTCGGCGGTCAGCGCAGCACCGACGGTGGCGCCATCGCCCGGCAGGTACTGCACCACGTCAGCCGGCACGCCGGCATCGTGCAGCAGCTTCACTGCGTAGTAGCCGATCAGGTTGGTCTGCTCGGCCGGCTTGGCGATCACGCTGTTGCCGGCGGCCAGTGCGGCAGCCACCTGGCCCAGGAAGATCGCCAGCGGGAAGTTCCACGGGCTGATGCAGACGAACACGCCGCGGCCATGCAGCTGCAGTTCGTTGGATTCACCGGTCGGGCTGGGCAGCTTCTCGGCGTGGCTGAACTGCTCGCGTGCCTGCTTGGCGTAGTAGCGCAGGAAATCCACGGCTTCGCGTACTTCGGCGATGCCGTCGGGCAGGCTCTTGCCGGCTTCCTTCACGCACAGCGCCATGAACTCGGGCATGCGCGCTTCCAGCTGGTCGGCGGCGTGCTCGAGGATGGCGGCGCGGCTGGCGGCTGGGGTGCGGTTCCAGCCCGGCTGCGCAGCCACGGCATTGGCCAGCGCCTTCTGCACGATGGCGGCATCGGCGGCCTGCCACTGGCCGACCACTTCACGGGTGTCGGCCGGGTTGGTCACCGGCAGCGAGGCACCGGTCGGGTTCGCGCCGGGCACCAGCGGTGCGGCCTGCCAGGGGTTCACTGCAGCGTTGAGCTGCTCGGCCAGGGCGCGCAGTTCGTTGTCGTTGGCGAGGTTGGCGCCCATGGAGTTCTTCCTGTCGTGGTTCTGGCTGCGCAGCAGGTCAACCGGCAGCGGGATCTTGGGATGCGGAATCGATTCGAACGAGGACACCATCTCGACCGGATCGCGGACCAGGTCGGCGATCGGCACGCGCTCGTCGGTGATGCGGTTGACGAAGCTGGAGTTGGCGCCGTTTTCCAGCAGGCGACGCACCAGGTACGGCAGCAGGTCTTCATGCGAGCCGACCGGCGCGTACACGCGGCAGGGCAGGCCAAGGCGATCGGCCGGCACTACTTCGGCGTACAGGTCATCGCCCATGCCGTGCAGCTTCTGGTGCTCGTAGACGCCGCCGTTGGCGATGCTGCGCACTGCGGCGATGGTGTGCGCGTTGTGCGTGGCGAACATCGGGTAGATCGCGTCGGCATGGGTGAACAGGCGCTTGGCACACGCCAGGTAGGACACGTCGGTGTTCTGCTTGCGGGTGAACACCGGGTAGCCGGCATAGCCTTCGATCTGCGCACGCTTGATCTCGGCGTCCCAGTAGGCACCCTTGACCAGGCGCACCTGCAGGCGACGACCGGCGCGGCGCGCCATGTCGGCCAGGTGGTCGATCGTGTACGGCGTACGCTTCTGGTAAGCCTGCACGACCACGCCGAAGCCATCCCAGCCGGCCAGCGAGGCATCGCCGAACACCTGCTCGATGATGTCCAGCGACAATTCCAGGCGATCGGACTCTTCGGCGTCGACGGTGCAGCCGATGCCGTAGCTCTTGGCCAGCTGCGCCAGTTCCAGCACGCCGGGGACCAGGTCCTTCAGCACGCGCGCGCGCTTGGCGTGCTCGTAGCGCGGGTACAGCGCCGACAGCTTGATCGAGATGCCCGGTGCGTTGTTGACGTCGCCATCGGCACGGCCACCGCGTGCCTTGTGGTCACCGCCGATGGCGTGGATCGCACGACGGTAGTCTTCCAGGTAACGCAGGGCGTCCTTCATGGTCAGCGCGCCTTCGCCGAGCATGTCGAACGAGTAGCGGTAGCTGGCGCTGTCGCCCTTGTGCGAGCGTGCCAGCGCTTCGCCGATGGTGCGGCCCATGACGAACTGGTGGCCCATGATCTTCATCGCCTGGCGCACGGCCAGGCGTACCACCGGCTCACCGACGCGGCCGACCAGGCGCTTGAACGCGCTGGGCGCATCGGCGCGGGTGGCGTCGTTCATCTGCACCAGCTTGCCGGTCAGCATCAGGCCCCAGGTGGAGGCGTTTACCAGCACCGAGTCGCTGCCGCCCAGGTGCTTTTCCCAGTCGGCATCGGCCAGCTTGTCGCGGATCAGTTTGTCGGCGGTCTCCTGGTCCGGAATGCGCAGCAGCGCTTCGGCCACGCACATCAGCAGCACGCCTTCCTCGCTGCCCAGGTCGTACTGGCGCATGAAGGCTTCGATCGCGCCCTGGTCCTTGGCGCGCACACGCACGCGGGCGACCAGGTCGGCGGCCAGCGCCTGCACCCTGGCCTGCTCGTCGGCCGGCAGGCGTGCCTGCTCCAGCAGTTCGCGCACATGGCTGGCCTCGTCCTTCAGCCAGGCATCGGTGATGGCCTGGCGGAACGGGTTGGGGGACGCCGGCAGTTCCGGCGACAGCAGCGCCGAGGGACGCGGGGCGTCGCTGGCGGCAAGGGGAGAGGAGGGTGCGTTCATGCCGGTCCGGCCAGTGGAAAACTTGGCGATTTTAATCATTTTTTCGACTTCAGGAAGGCCCGCGCAGCCACCTTCATGAATGCTGATAGCCACTAGCGGTGGTGGATTCAGCGTGTTCAGCAAAGTCGGGCCTTTTTGTGCCGAATTCGTCATTCATGCCGCTGGGCCCATGCTGTATTGCAGCATCGGAAAAAGTGTGAATGCACCCTTGCTACCGGCGAGAGGGCAGGGCTACCATCGAGACGTTTCCCGCGGCAGGAACGCGGTTGCGACATGATCGAGGTGCTTACAGCTCCGGATGGGTCAGGTACGCAGCTGCGACTGCGTCCCCCACGGGCGCTCGATGCCCGGCAGTTCGTCCTGTTGTTTGCTGTGTTGTCGGGAGTGATGTGGCTGGTGTCCGCCTTCGGGTGGGTGGCCGGCAATGCATTCGCCCCCCTGTTCGCGCTGCTGTACAGCCTGTTGCTGGCAGCTGCGTTGCGCGCGTTGTGGCGCAGTGGTGAACGGCAGGAGGAAATCCGGGTAGTGCCGGCGTGCGTGGAGGTCATCCCCGTGCCCGGTGGATCGCCGGTGTTCCGGGCTCATCCGCATTGGGTGCGCCTGCTCACCGACGATGCGAGGGTCCGGTTGGCATCCAGCGGCCGGCAGGTGGAGGTGGGGAGTTTCCTCGCGCCGGCCGAACGTCAAACGCTTGTTGAAACGCTTGAAGATTTGCTCGCCGCCAGCGATGGCGGCAACCGACGACGCTAAGGGTCTAGGCAATGAAGCAAAGCAGAGGGTGGGGCACGAAGTGCGTTGCAATGGCCGCCGCGATGGGGGCCCTGCTGTCGATGCCGGGGACGGCGCTGGCCCAGGCGGCCGATCCAAAACCGTGGCAGCTGAACATGGGCAAGGGGGTGACCCAGACCTCGCGCCTGGCCTGGGAATCGAACAACCTTTCGCTGATCGTCTGTACGGTGATCGGCGTAATCGTGTTCGGTGCGATGGCCTACGCGATGTTCAAGTTCCGCAAGTCCAAGGGTGCGGTCGCTGCCACGTTCAGCCACAACACCAAGGCCGAAGTCATCTGGACGGTGATCCCGGTGATCATCCTGGTGGTGATGGCGTGGCCGGCCACGGCCAACCTGATCAAGATGTACGACACCCGCGATGCCGAGATGACGGTCAAGGTCACCGGCTACCAGTGGATGTGGAAGTACGAGTACCTGGGCGAGAACGTGACCTTCACCAGCCGCCTGGACCGCGAGTCCGACCGCATGCGGCAGAGTGGCAAGGTGCCGACCCGCGAGAGCCATCCGCACTACCTGCTGGATGTCGACAACCGGCTGGTACTGCCGGTGGACACCAAGGTGCGCTTCGTCATCACCTCCGACGATGTGATCCACGCCTGGTGGGTGCCGGCGCTGGGCTGGAAGCAGGACGCCATTCCCGGCTTCATCAACGAAGCCTGGACCAGCATCGAGCAGCCCGGCGTCTACCGCGGCCAGTGCGCGGAGCTGTGCGGCAAGGACCATGGCTTCATGCCGATCGTGGTCGAGGCGGTGTCCAAGGAAGAATTCAAGCAGTGGCTGGCGCAGCGCAAACCGGCGCCTGCACCGGCAGCCCCTGCCGCGCCCGCCGAACCCACCGCGCCCACCGCACCTGCCAGTGAAACGCCGGCACAGCCGGCGGCACCGGCAGCCGCCGAGGCCGGCAACACGCCTGCGGCGGCGGCCAGCGGAGCCTGATGTAACTGCCCGCGGCCGTATCGCGGCTGCGGCGACAACCGATCCTGAGAGGTGTTTTGCAATGGCGCACTCGGCAGTTGGGCACGACGATCACCATCACCCGCAGAGCTTCTTCGAGCGTTGGTTCTTCTCGACCAACCACAAGGACATCGGCACGCTGTACCTGGGTTTCAGCTTCATCATGTTCGTCATCGGCGCGTTCATGAGCGTGCTGATCCGCCTGGAACTGGCCCAGCCCGGCATCCAGTACATCCGTCCGGAAATCTTCAACCAGCTGACCACCGTACACGCGCTGGTGATGATCTTCGGCGGGGTGATGCCGGCCTTCGTCGGCCTGGCCAACTGGATGATCCCACTGCAGATCGGCGCGCCGGACATGGCGCTGCCGCGCATGAACAACTGGTCGTTCTGGCTGTTGCCGGTGGCCTTCAGCCTGCTGTTGCTGACCTTCCTGCTGCCCGGTGGCGCGCCGGCCGGTGGCTGGACGCTGTACCCGCCGCTGTCGCTGCAGGGCGGCTACAACGTGGCGTTCACCGTGTTCGCCATCCACGTGGCCGGCATCAGTTCGATCATGGGCGCGATCAACATCATCGCCACGGTGCTGAACATGCGCGCGCCCGGCATCGACCTGCTGAAGATGCCGATCTTCTGCTGGGCCTGGCTGATCACCGCGTTCCTGCTGATCGCGGTGATGCCGGTGCTGGCCGGTGCGGTGACGATGCTGCTGACCGACAAGTTCTTCGGCACCAGCTTCTTCAATGCGGCCGGTGGTGGCGACCCGGTGATGTTCCAGCACATCTTCTGGTTCTTCGGCCATCCCGAGGTCTACATCATGATCCTGCCCGCCTTCGGCGTGGTCAGCGAGATCATCCCGACCTTCAGCCGCAAGCCGCTGTTCGGCTACCAGGCGATGGTCTACGCCACCGCCGCGATCGCGTTCCTGTCGTTCATCGTCTGGGCCCACCACATGTTCACCGTGGGCATGCCGCTGGGCGGTGAGATCTACTTCATGTTCGCCACCATGCTGATCTCGATCCCGACCGGGGTGAAGGTGTTCAACTGGGTCAGCACGATGTGGCGCGGTTCGCTGACGTTCGAAGCCCCCATGCTGTGGTCGGTGGCGTTCGTCATCCTGTTCACCATCGGTGGGTTCTCCGGCCTGATGCTGGCGATCGTGGCCGCCGACTTCCAGTATCACGACACCTACTTCGTGGTCGCCCACTTCCACTACGTGCTGGTGACCGGCGCGGTGTTCGCGCTGATCGCGGCGGTGTACTACTGGTGGCCGAAGTGGACCGGGCGCATGTACAGCGAGAAGTGGGCCAAGGTGCACTTCTGGTGGTCGATCGTGTTCGTCAACCTGCTGTTCTTCCCGCAGCATTTCCTGGGCCTGGCCGGCATGCCGCGCCGCATCCCCGATTACTCGGTGGCGTTCGCCGACTGGAACCTGATCAGCTCGATCGGTGCGTTCGGCATGTTCGCCACGCCGTTCATGATGGCTGCGATCCTGCTGTCCTCGCTGCGCAACGGCGAGAAGGCCGAGGCCCGCTCCTGGGAAGGCGCCCGCGGCCTGGAGTGGACGCTGCCGTCGCCGGCACCGGCGCACACCTTCACCACGCCGCCGACCATCCGCCCGGGTGACCTGGCCCACGACGATATCGGTCATTGAGGTGATGGATGCATAACGAGAGCCCGATCACCCCGGCCAGAGCCGAGCCACGCGTGGCCGCAAGCGCATCGCCAGGCCAGCGGCCGGGCACCGCGCCGCTTTATGCGGAGCAGCGCCAGCGCGCCAAGCGCACCGCGCTGTGGGTGGGCGCGATCGCCGTGCTGGTGTACGTCGGCTTCATCCTCAGCGGCGTGATCGGTCGATGAGCGAAACACCGGCCACCGCTCCGTCACGCAGCGCCGGCCTGCCGCGCCTGATCGGCGTTGCGGTGGTGGTGTTCCTGCTGACGTTCTCGCTGGTACCGCTGTATCGCATCGCCTGCGAGAAGGTATTCGGCGTGCGCCTGGAACGTGGCCCGGGCAACGAAGCCAGTACCGGTGCTGCCACCGGCAAGCGCACCGTGCGGGTGGAATTCGATGGTGGCGTCAATTCGCGGCTGCCGTGGTCGTTCCATCCCGAGCAGCTGACCATGGATGTGGTGCCTGGCGAGCTCAACGAGGCGCTGTACTTCGCCCGCAACGACAGCCAGCAGGCCGTGGTCGGCAGCGCGGTGCCGTCGGTGGCGCCGGCACGCGCCTCCGGGTTCTTCAGCAAGACCGAGTGCTTCTGCTTCACTGCGCAGACCCTGCAGGCCGGCGAGAAGCGTGACATGCCGGTGCGCTTCATCGTCGACCCGGACCTGCCACCGGAAATCCGCACGATCACCTTGTCCTACACCTTCTACCGCAACGATGCGTTGTCCGATCGGCTGGCGCCCGCCGCCACGTCGGAAGGCGCCCACGCTGCTCCCTGACCCGGATACCGACCATGGCCCAGACACCTACCGACGCCAACGTGTACTTCGTCCCGGCCCAGAGCAAGTGGCCGTTCGTCGGTTCCATCGCGATGATGGTGACCATGGTCGGCGTGGCCAGTTGGCTCAATGACGCCAGCTGGGGCCGCTGGACCTTCTACATCGGCGTGGCGATGCTGGTGCTGACCCTGTTCTGGTGGTTCAGCGATGTGGTGCGCGAGTCGCAGGCCGGCAACTACAACCGGCAGGTGGATGGTTCGTTCCGGATGGGAATGGTCTGGTTCATCTTCTCCGAAGTGATGTTCTTCGGTGCCTTCTTCGGTGCCCTGTTCTACACCCGCCACCTCGGCCTGTCGTGGTTGAGCGGCGAAGGGCGCGGGGTGATGACCAACGAGCTGCTATGGCAGGGCTACTCGGCCGGCTGGCCGACCAATGGCCCGGCAGCGATCGGTGGCGCGTTCCAGACGATCCCCGCCTGGGGCCTGCCGCTGATCAATACGCTGATCCTGCTGACCTCGGGCGTGACCCTGACCATCGCCCACCATGCGCTGAAGGCGGGCAACCGCCGCCAGCTCTTGATCTGGCTGGGCCTGACCGTGCTGCTCGGCCTGGGCTTCCTGACCCTGCAGGCCGAGGAGTACATCCACGCCTACAAGGAACTGAACCTGACGCTCGGCTCGGGCATCTACGGTTCGACCTTCTTCATGCTGACCGGCTTCCACGGCGCACACGTGCTGCTGGGCACGATCATGCTGATCGTGATGTGGCTGCGGTCGGCGAAGGGACACTTCACCCGCGACAATCATTTCGGCTTTGAAGCGGCCGCGTGGTATTGGCACTTCGTCGACGTGGTGTGGCTGATGCTGTTCCTGTTCGTCTACGTGCTTTGACCGCGCAGGCGTCGGCAGCGTCAGCCGCCGGCGCTGCCTGGCCTGATGGAGCGTCAGCCGCCGATGCCGTGCGGTTTGATCCAGCCCATGTAGATGCTCACGATCACCAGTACGATCAACGCCACCGACACTCCGATGCGGCGGGTCAGTGCATTGACCGTGCGCTTGGTCTGGCCGCGGTCCACCAGCAGGTAATACAGGCCGGCGCCCAGATTCCAGACGATGACGATCAGAAACGCGATTACCAGCAGGGTCTTCAGCGAATCACTCATGCGCGGCTCGAGGGCAGGGTGGATGTGCCTATCTGACCGCGTTTGCGCGGACTTGTCATGATGCGCCAGCACACGCGCCTGATCGGCTGGCTGATGGCGTTGCTGGCGATGGCCGGATTCACCCTGCTGGGGCTGTGGCAGCTGCAGCGGATGCAGGCCAAGCAGGCGTTGCTGGATGCACAGGGGCCAGCCGTGGCGCAGGCGCTGCCGTTGGCGCAGGCGCTGGCGGCGCAGGGCGCGCTGCATGGCGTGGCCGATCACGGTCGCTTCCTGCCGGGCGTGGTGCTGCTGGACAACCAGACCCGCCACGGCCGCGCCGGAGTGAAGATCTATCGTCCGTTCCGCAGCGATGCGGGCAGCGTGTTGCTGGTGGACCTGGGTTGGCGCGCGCTGCCGCCGGACCGCAGGTTGCCGGTGGTGCCGGCACCGCCGTCACCGGTGGCCGTGCGAGGCCTGCTGGCGCCGCCCCCTTCGTCCGGGCTGGCGCTGGGGCCGGCGTTCACTACCACCGATGTTGCAGGGCGCTGGCTGGCCAGTCGCCTTCCCGCCGATGGCCTGGCTGCGGCACTGGGCCTGCCATCGTTGCCCGAGCGCGTGCTGCGGCTGGACCCGGCGCTGCCGTTCGGCGATGAGCGCGATCTCGACCTGCTGCCGAACACGCTGCCGCCGCAGCGCCACCTGGGTTACGCCGTGCAGTGGTTCGGGCTGGCGCTGACCGTGCTGGTGGTGGCGCTGCTACTGGAATGGCGCAGAAGACGGCCCGTTGCCCGGTAGTGCCGGCCGCTGGCCGGCATCCCTTTCCCAACCATGAGAAAATGCCCTGAATGAACACTGCTACCTCCCCGCAGGCGCGCGGCAACGGCCGCCGGACCCTGGTGCTGCTGTTCGCCGTTTTCTTCGGGGCGATGGCGCTGGCCGCCCTCCTGCGTTTCTCCGGTTGGCAGCCGACCGCGCACCGCAACAGCGGGCAATTGCTGAAGCCGCCGGTGGATCTGCGCCAGCAACCGCCAACGCTGGCCAATGGCGCAGCCTACCCCTGGAATCCCGAGGCGCGCACGTGGCGCCTGCTGGTGGCCCCGGCCGGTGCCTGCGACGCGCAGTGCGTCACTTTGTCGCAGGGACTGGGCAAGGTGTGGCAGCTGTTCGGCCATAACGCCGATAATGTCGAGATCCTGTGGCTGGGAACGCCACCGGCGTCGATCGCCTCGCTGCCCGCGCTGCGGCCGCTGGCCCCGTCGCCAGCCCTGCGCGCGGCGCTGCCCGGCGTCGATGATCCGGCGGGTCTGCCGGTCTACGTGATCGATCCGAACGGCTTCGTGATCATGCGTCATGCCCCCGGGAGCGATCTCGGCGGTCTGCGCAAGGACATGGCCACGTTGCTGAAACTGAAGTGAGTCCCGTTTGATGAGCCTTTCCGCGCGTCCGGCGCTGCACCGCAATTTCCACCGCCTGGCGTGGTTCGCCATGATCATGACCGCGAGCACGATCATGTTCGGTGCCTTCGTGCGCCTGTCCGATGCCGGCCTGAGCTGCCCGGACTGGCCGACCTGCTATGGGCAGGCAACCTGGCCGCAGCACGTGGAAGAGACCATCGGCCACCCGGCAGCGGAGATCCGTCCGCTGGAAACACACAAGGCCTGGCGGGAGCAGGTGCACCGCTTCCTGGCCGGCGCGCTCGGCATCGAGATCCTGACCCTGGCCCTGCTGGCCACGCGCAAGCGGCGTTTCGGAAGCACGGCGGTGGTTACCGCCTGCGTGCTGGTGGCCGCGGGCATACCGCTGTACATGATGGGCTGGCATGAAACCGCCAGCGCGCTGGCGCTGGTCGGTGAGGCCATCCTGCTGATCGCGGCGCTGCGCTGGAGCAACATCGACCTGGCGCGCGCTGCGCTGCTGACATTGGCGGTGGTGATCTTCCAGGCCCTGCTGGGCATGTGGACGGTGACCCTGCTGCTCAAGCCGATCGTGGTGATGGGCCATCTGCTGGGCGGCATGCTGATGTTCGGCCTGCTGGTGTGGATGGCCTGGCGTGCCACGCACATGCCGATCACCCTGGCCGAGGCGCCGAAGCTGAAGTGGCTGCTGCGCATTGGCGTGGCGGTGCTGGTCACCCAGATCGCGCTCGGTGGCTGGGTCAGCGCCAACTACGCGGCGCTGGCCTGCGGCGGCGGCAGCGCCTCGCTGGACAACTTCCCGCGCTGTGCCAACCAGTGGTGGCCACAGCACAACTTCGCCGAGGGCTTCACCCTGTGGCGCGGTATCGGTGTGGATTACGAAGGCGGCGTGCTCGACGGTGCCTCGCGCATCGCCATCCAGATGGCCCACCGCCTGTTTGCCATCGTCGTTGCCGTTTACCTCCTGTGGCTGGGCCTGCGCCTGTTCCGGCTGCCGAGCATGCGCGGCTGGGCTTCGGCCCTGGTCGCGCTGCTGGTGCTGCAGGTCACCCTCGGCATCCTCAACGTGAAGCTGGCGCTGCCGCTGGAAGTGGCAGTGGCGCACAACGGCGTTGCCGTTGCCCTGTTGTTCGTATTGGTCAGCCTGCTGGCCCGCCTGCGTGCCCCGGACTGATCCCATGTTTTCCAACTATCGCCAGTACTGGGATCTGACCAAGCCCAAGGTCGTCGCCCTCATCGTCTTCACCGCACTGGTCGGCATGGTCCTGGCCATTCCCGGCGTGCCCAGCTGGGAGCAGGTGCGTGCCGGCGTGCTCGGCTTCCTCGGCATCTGGCTTGCCGCGTCCGCCGCTGCAGCCATCAACCAGCTGCTGGATGCGCACATCGACGCGCAGATGGCGCGCACCTCGTGGCGTCCGCTGGTGGTGGGCAAGGTCAAGCCGTGGCAGGTGCTGGTGTTCGCCGGCGTGCTGATCGTGCTGTCGATGGCGATCCTGGTGCTGTGGGTGAACTGGATCACCGCGGTGCTGACCTTCGCGTCGCTGATCGGCTATGCGGTGATCTACACCGTCTACCTGAAACGTGCGACCTCGCAGAACATCGTCATCGGTGGTCTGGCCGGTGCGATGCCGCCGATGCTGGGGTGGGCCGCGGTGACCGGCATGCAGGGTCAGTCGGACTGGGCGTACTCGTCGCTGCTGGTGCTGATCATCTTCATCTGGACGCCGCCGCACTTCTGGGCGCTGGCGATCTTCCGTCGCGAGGATTACGCCAAGGCGGAAATCCCGATGCTGCCGGTCACCCATGGCGTGGTGCACACCCGCAAGCAGATCATGGCGTACTCGGTGGTGCTGGCGCTGGTCTGCCTGCTGCCGTACCTGGTTGGCATGAGCGGAGCGTTCTACCTGGGCGGGGCGATCGTGCTCAACGCGGTGTTCCTCTGGTACGCCTGGCGCATGCTCAACCCGCCGGACGAGCTGTTCTCCATGAAGATGTTCAGTTACTCCATCGTCTACCTGATGGCGCTGTTCGCCTTCCTGCTGGTGGACCACTGGATCCTGCCCTGGTTGTAGCGGGCGGAGCCGCCGGGCATGGCCCGGCGATGCTCCGCAGCGTCAGGGCTTGCGCCGCGCGTATCTCTGCGCGATCACGCCGCAGACGATCAGCTGGATCTGGTGGTAGATCATCACCGGCAGCACGATCGCGCCGAGGCTGCCGCCGGCGAACAGCACCTTGGCGATCGGAACGCCGGTGGCCAGGCTCTTCTTCGAGCCGCAGAACACGATGGCGATCTCGTCTTCGCGGTTGAAGCGCAGGCGGCGGGCGATGAAGGTGATCAGCGGCATCGCGATGCCCAGCAGCACCGCCGCCACCACCGCCACCGCGAACAGCGACAGCAGCGGCGTTTTGCTCCACAACCCCTCGGTAACCGCTTCGCCGAATGCCGAGTACACCACCAGCAGGATCGTGGCCTGGTCGGTGTAGCGCAGCAGCGCGCGCTGCTTCTCCACCCAGCCGGCGATCCACGGGCGCAGCAGGTGGCCGGCCACGAACGGCACCAGCAGCTGCAGCATGATGCCGCCGATGGCATGCAGCGGGTCGTGCACGCCGCCGGAGGTACCGGCCAGCGCGGTCAGCAGCAGGGGCGTGAGGAACACGCCGAGGATGCTCGACAGCGAAGCACTGCACACGGCCGCCGGCACGTTGCCGCGCGCCATCGAAGTGAACGCGATGGAGGACTGCACGGTGGAGGGCAGGGTGCACAGGAACAGCACGCCCAGGTACAGCTCAGGCGTCAGCAGCCAGCCTGACAACGGCTTGAACAACAGCCCCAGCAGCGGGAAAAGGATGAAGGTGCAGGCGAGGATCGTCAGGTGCAGGCGCCAGTGCAGCATGCCGCCGATGATCGATTCGCGCGGCAGGCGCGCGCCGTGCAGGAAGAACAGCGCTGCGATGGCGACGGTGGTGACATCGTCGAGCACCAGGGCGGCGGCGCCTTTCATCGGCAGCAGCGAGGCCAGGCCGACGGTGCATAACAGGGCGAGGGTGAAGTTGTCCGGTCGCAGGCGCGACCACCAGCGGGTCATGGTGGATGGGCTCCTTGGTGCGGGGGGATTACCCCGGGAATCAGGGGGTGGGAGAAGGGATCGCCAGACGCTCGCGGGTGGCTGCTTCCAACGACTTCAGGCCGGCTCGCTGGCCCAGCTGCAGCGCCTGTTCCGGGCTGGCGTGTTCGTAGCGTGCGTTGACCAGGCCGAGCACGGCACCGGCGCGGTTGCCGGAAGCGCAGTGCAGCAGCACCGGCCCGTGGCTCTGCTGCAGCGCTTGGTGCACGGCGCGCACATTGGCGGCATCCAGGCCCTCGGCACCGGCCACAGGAATGCGTACATAGCGCAGGCCCAGCGCTTCGGCCTCGCGTGTTTCATCGAAGCCGCGATCTTCGTCGGGTTGGCGCAGGTCGATCACCGTGCGCACGCCTTGTGCAGCCAGTTGGCGCAGTTGCGGGGCCGTGGGCTGGCCGCCGGCGTAGAGGCCGGGCCGGACTTCAGCAAGGGCGGGGTCCGCAGCCCAGGCCGGCAGGATCGGGCAGAGCGACAACAACAGCAGGCAGGTCAGGCGCAGCAGCATGCTCTCTCCGGGGATGTGTTCTGCCGCTACAGGCGCAGATTGGCGCGTGCCTTCAGCAGCTCGCGCATCTCGTACTTGTCAGTATCGTCCAGACCCTGTTGTCGCTGCTTGGCGTTGAGGTCATCGATCCGCTGGAACAGCAACTGCTTCTCCAGCTGGCCGACCGCATCATGCAGTTCCACCGTCCACATCGCTTCATCGCCCGCCAGCGTCTGCGCGGCCAAGGTGTGCAGCGAGGCCTGTTCTTCGCGGCCGTCGAAATGCTCCAGCAGGGCGCCGGTACTGATGTCCGGGCGCTGTTCGACCAAGCCCAGCAGTTCCAGCAGCAACTCCACGCCGGGCAGGCGCAGGCCCTGGAAGTGGTGCTTGCCGCCCAGGGTCAGGGCCAGCGATGGCTGCTGCAGCAGGACGGCAATCGCACCGCGCACCAGGCTGCGCTTGGCCGCCGGCTGGATCGTGCGCGGAGCGGCGCGTTGCGGCATCTGCGGCCGGCCCGCCTGCGCGTTGCCGCCCAGGCCGGTCAGCTGCGCCAACTGCTGCTTCATCAGGTCGCCGAAGGCACCATCGGGAATCTGCGCCAGCATCGGCTTGGCGCGCTCGGCCAGCCGTGCCTTGCCGTCCAGCGTGCCCAGGTTGATCTCGCGGGTCAGCTCGTCGAAGAAGAACTGCGACAGCGGCGTGGCCTGCTTCAAGCGTTCGTCGAAGGCCTCGGCGCCTTCCTTGCGCACGATGCTGTCCGGGTCTTCGCCGTCGGGCAGGAACAGGAAGAAGGCCTGGCGGCCGTCCTTCATGCGTGGCAGCACCGATTCCAGCGCCTTCCAGCCGGCGCGGCGGCCGGCGGCGTCGCCATCGAAGCAGAAGAACACGTCCGGCGCGTTGCGGAACAGCAGCTCGGCATGGTCCGGCGTGGTTGCCGTGCCCAGCGTCGCCACCGCTTGGGTGACGCCGAACTGGAACAGCGAGACCACGTCCATGTAGCCCTCGACCACGATCAAGCGCTCGATCTTCTGGTTGGCCTGGCGCACCTGCCACAGGCCGTACAGCTCGCGGCCCTTGTGGAACAGCGCGGTCTCGGGCGAGTTGAGGTACTTGGGGCCGTCGTCCTTCTCGAACACGCGCCCGCCGAAGGCGATCACCCGGCCACGGCGGTCGAAGATCGGGAACATCACCCGGTCGCGGAACTTGTCGTAGACGTGGCCGCGGTCGTTCTTGGAGAACAGGCCAGCGCGGTCGAGCAGCTTCATCCGCCGCTCGTCCTTGCCCAGTGCGTCGCGCAGGCCGCTGTAGCCATCAGGTGCATAGCCGATCTGGAAGCGTGCGCGGTTCTCTTCATCCACGCCGCGGCCATCGAGGTAGCTGCGGGCTTTCTCGCTGCCTTCCAGGTTCTTCTGGAAGAACTTGGTTGCCGCGTCCAGCGCGGAGTACAGCTCGCGGCTGTCATCCTGCTGTTGGGCGCTGCGCGGGTTCTCGCTGCGCGGCACTTCCATGCCGGCACGCTTGGCCAGTTCATCCACCGCGTCGAGGAATTCGAGGCGGTCGTAGTTCATCAGGAAGCTGATGGCCGTGCCGTGCGCGCCGCAGCCGAAGCAGTGATAGAACTGCTTGGTCGGCGAGACGGTGAAGGAGGCCGAGCGTTCGTCATGGAACGGGCAGCGCGCGGCGTACTCCTTGCCCTGGCGCTTCAACGGCACGCGGCTGCCCACCACCTCGACGATGTCGGAGCGGGCCAGCAGGTCGTCGATGAAAGCGTCGGGGATACGGGCCATGGGCAACGAGGCAGGGCGCGGCGGCAGCCACGCGGAAGGGGGAAGTCAGTCCCCCCTAGTTTACCCCTTGCCGGCCACGTTCCCGGGCGCGTTCGCCGCAGTGCCAGGGTCGATGCCGGCAGCGAGCAGATGATGGCGTGCGCGCAGGCGTTCATCGATCACCGCGGTCATCAGCGCGCCGACGAAGAAGACCACGGTGGCGTAGTAGATCCAGACCAGCGAGATCACCAGCGCACCCATCGAGCCGTAAGCGCTGCCCGGTGCGACGGTGGCGATGTACACGCCGATGCCATAGCGGCCGAGCGCGAACAGTGCCGAGGTGATGAGGCCGCCGATGAAGGCCTGGCGCCACGCCACGCGCCGGTCCGGCAGGTAGTGATACATGAAGGCGAAGCCGACCGCGTACAGCAGCAGGCTGGTCAGGTAGCCGATGGCCGGCAGGATCGAGGGCAGCTGCGCAAAGGCCACCTGCAGCACGGTGGTGGCGGTCATCGACAGGATCAGCAGGAAGCCCAGCGCCAGCACCACGCCGAAGGAGAACACGCGCTTGCGCAGCCAGGCCTTGATGCCCTCCAGGCGTTCGCCGCTGGTGCGGAAGATCAGGTTCAGTGCGTTCTGCAGCTGGGCAAACACCGCAGTGGCGCCAACGAACAGCAACAGCGTGCTCCACAGCCCGGCCAGCGATCCGACGTCGGGCTGGTTGTCGGCATTCTTCAGCACGGTTTCGGCCACGGTCGCGGCACTGCTGCCGGCCACCGAGCTGATCTGGTCGACCAGGGCCTGCTGTGCCGGCGGATACAGCGAGGCGGTCAGCCACAGCAGCAGCACCAGCAGCGGCGCCATCGACAGCAGGGCATAGAAGGAAACCGAGGCGGCCTGGGTCAGCACGTCGATTTCGACGAAGCGCTTGACGACGGCCATCGGGAAACTGTCCTGCAGGCGCTTGATGTACTTGTGCAGGGACGCGGGGCCGCCGTGCGGCGCGCGGTCTTCGGGGGCGTGGGACGTTGGATCAACCATGCCGGAGTTGTAGCAGCACCACGTCGAAGACGCGGTGAAGCAGGTGCGCAGGAGCGCGTCCCGCAGTCCCTTCGCAGTGCGGAAGGGACCCGGGTCTGGCGTTGCTTACGACAGCGCCTGCTTGACCAGCTTGGATACCAGGCCCATGTCGGCCTGGCCGGCCAGCTTGGGCTTCAGCGCGCCCATCAGCTTGCCCATGTCGGCCGCGCTGCTGGCGCCGGTTTCGGCGATGGCCGCCTGGATGGCCGCGACGATCTCGGCTTCGCCCATCTTGGCCGGCAGGTAGGCTTCGATCACCACGATTTCGGCGCGCTCGATTGCCGCCAGGTCTTCGCGGTTGGCCGCTTCAAACTGGCTGACCGAGTCCTTGCGCTGCTTGACCATCTTGTCGAGCACGGCGATCACGGCGGTGTCGTCGAGCTCGATGCGCTCGTCGACTTCCTTCTGCTTGATGGCGGCGTTGATCAGGCGGATGACGCCCAGCTTGTGCTTCTCGCCGCCCTTCATGGCGGCCTTCATGTCTTCGGTGAGCTGCTGCTTCATGCTCATGACGAACCTCGTGGTGGTAGTGGGGCAGGGCGGATGCCCGGGCCCGGGCCCGGAAACGCAAAAAGCCGGCGACGCTCGCGCGTGCCGGCTTCGACTCCATCGCGGCAGGGAATGCCCACCGCAATGAAGATGCGTCCGATCAGTACAGGCGCTGACGCTTGGTGACGTCGCGCGACGAGCGGCGCAGCTGACGCTTCACAGCAGCGGCGGCCTTGCGCTTGCGCTCCTGGGTCGGCTTTTCGTAGAACTCGCGCTTGCGGGTTTCGGCCAGCACACCGGCCTTTTCGCAAGTGCGCTTGAAGCGGCGAAGAGCAAACTCAAAGGGTTCGTTCTCGCGGACTTTGACGCTGGGCATGGAATCTCCGGGACACAGTAGAACCGGGTCACGCCCGGCGAGCCGCACATTATAGTGGCGAATAAACAAACTGCAAGCCACAAATCCTGAATAGGGGCAAGTTGTTGGATTGCAGTGAGGCCTGTCAGTTCCCCGAGGGGTTGGCAGGGGCGTCATAATAGCAGGCATGCGAGTCCTTGGCATTGAATCTTCCTGTGACGAGACCGGCGTGGCGGTGTATGACACCGACCTGGCCGGCAGCGCTGCCCTGCGCGCCCATGCGGTCTACAGCCAGATCGCCCTGCACGCCGAGTACGGCGGTGTGGTGCCTGAGCTGGCCAGCCGTGACCACGTGCGCAAGCTGCTGCCGTTGATCCGGCAGACGCTGGCCGAGGCCGGGCTCGGCGTGAACGACATCGACGGGGTGGCCTACACCGCCGGCCCCGGCCTGGTCGGGGCGCTGCTGGTGGGCGCCGGCGTGGCCCGGTCGCTGGCCTGGGCGCTGGAGGTTCCCGCCGTGGGCGTGCACCACATGGAAGGTCATCTGTTGGCGCCGCTGATGGAAGACGATCCGCCGCAGGCCCCGTTCGTGGCCCTGCTGGTGTCCGGTGGCCATACCCAGCTGGTGGCCGTCGATGCCATCGGCCAGTACCGGCTGCTGGGCGAAACCCTGGACGACGCCGCAGGCGAAGCCTTCGACAAGACCGCCAAGATGATGGGCCTGCCATACCCGGGCGGGCCGCAGCTGGCCGCGCTGGCCGAGCAGGGCACGCCGGGCGTCTACCGCTTCACGCGGCCGATGACCGACCGCCCGGGCCTGGATTTCAGCTTCTCCGGCCTGAAGACCCAGGTCCTGATGGCCTGGCGCGACAGCGACCAGAGCGAGCAGACCCGCGCCGACATCGCGCGTGGCTTTGAAGACGCCGTGGTCGAGACCCTGTGCATCAAGTGCGAACGCGCGCTGGAAGCGGCCGGCACCAATGTGATCGTGGTGGCCGGCGGCGTGGGTGCGAACAAGCGCCTGCGCGCCCGCCTGCAGCAGATGGCCGAGCGCCTCGGCGGCCGCGCCTGCTTCCCGCGGCCGGCGTTGTGCACCGACAACGGCGCGATGATCGCCTTCGCCGGCGCGCTGCGCCTGCTGGCGGGACAGCACAGCCCGCCGAAGGTGGACGTCACCCCGCGTTGGGACATGGCGACGCTGCCGGCGGTGTGAGCCCCGCAACCGGTAGCGCCGGGCCACGCCCGGCGGACGCATCATGGGCGCCCTGCCAACGGCGACGCCGCCAATACCGTCGTCACCCGTTCATGACGCTGCAGCCATGCCAGCGTGTGCGGGCACCGGGCGTGGATCAGCCGGCCGATCGCGGCCAGGTCGGCGCCGATGTCGCGCTCAAGGATCGGTTCGTGGTGGGCGATGCGGTTGCGCAGGTGGCGGATGCGTCCGATATCTGCGTGGATGGCTTTCCTGGTGACACTGGGATGGGCCGAAGGCGCATGGCGTAGAACGCCGCTGAGCGCTGGTATCCACAGCGAAGCGTCGAAGCGGCAGGTGAAGAGCTGCTGCCAGAAAACCATCGGCAGGTTGGCGACGATCTCGGGCGTGTCGGTGGTACGGCCGGTGACCAGTTCCAGTGCGGTTCTCGCCGAAGCGGATGAAGATGCCGGCAACCTGCGTCGGAAGGCATCATTCCACGGCCATCGAGGCCCATGTTGCCGGGCCAGCGCCGATGCGGCTGCGTTGCGGACGACCACTTCGCACAGATGCACCGGCATCATCAGCGCACCGCACATCCGCATGTTCCACAGGTACAGGGATTCGGCGGTGACACCCGGGTTGCAGGCCGATGCAATTCTCTCGTAGGTCGACAGGCGCTCCGCTGACAGAGCGCGCCTCAATGCATCGTATGCAGCCATCGTGATGTGCGGTGGTGAAGGAAGGGTCGATGCTGGCCAGAGACGGCGGCGATCACCATCGGGGAACGCCGTTGCCTGCGTGACCGATTTCCTGTGTTTCGGCTCGGGCGAATTCCGTGAGCTGCTTTGTCGCAATTGGCCTTGACCGGCGATTGGGACCTTGCCTAACCTCAGTGCCTGCGCCACCGGGACCCGCGGCTTGAGAAAGCTCCCCCCGGGGACAAAACGGTAGTACCAAAGGGCCCCGCTAGCAGGGCCCTTTGTCTTTTCCAGACCTTGCGAATGCCCGGCGACCCGCCTCCGTTCCGGGCAGGCTCACTGCCGTCCCGTTACCATGGCCGCCTGTTTTCCGGCTGGTAACCGCAATGGACAAGGTTTTCATCGAAGGGCTGACGATCGACGCCCTGATCGGCATCTACGATTGGGAACGACGGATCCGCCAGGACCTGGTGTTCGACCTGGAAATGGGCTTCGACAATCGTCGCCCCGCAGCCACCGATGACATCGCCCACACCCTGAACTACAAAGCGGTGAGCAAGCGCCTGGAGCAGTTCGTGCGCGAGTCGGAATTCGGCTTGGTCGAGACCCTGGCCGAGCGCTGCGCGCAGATCGTGCTGGACGAATTCGACGTGAAGTGGCTGCGCCTGAAGCTGAGCAAGCCCGGGGCGGTGCGCGGTGCACGTGCGGTCGGCGTGATCATCGAACGTTCGCGGGACTGATCCGGTAGTGCCGGCCGCTGGCCGGCAACCTCAACAGCAATGAAGAAGGAGACAACTGATGGTGGACGCGGTGGTGGCGGTACAGTGGCTGGAAAAGCTGCAGAACACACTGGAACCCTATCCTGGCGCCTACCTGGCGTTGATGATCTCGGCGCTGCTGGTTGCCGCCGGCCTGGCCAACTGGGTGACCAAGCGCATCCTGCTGCGCGGCCTGCGTCGCCTGCTCAACCGCCTGCCCGGCGCCGATACCGGCCGCGGCAGCCATCTGATGCGGGTCATTTCGCGGCTGTCCAACGTGGTGCCCAGCCAGGTGATCGCCTCGGGCATCCGTATCGTGCCGGACCTGCCGCCGGGCCTGGTCGGCTTCATCATCGGTGCCTGCCAGGCGTGGGCGATCCTGACCGTGGTGCTGGCGCTGTCGCATGCGCTGGATGCGGCCAACGACCTGTACGAACGTCGCCCCGAGGCGCGCAACAAGCCGATCAAGGGGTACCTGCAGGTCGCCAAGATCATCATCTTCGTGATCGCCGGGCTGTCGATCGTTGCCACCCTCGCCGGTGTCGACCTGCGCTACCTGGTCACCGGCCTGGGCGCGGCCACCGCAGTACTGATGCTGATCTTCCAGGACACCATCCTGTCGCTGGTGGCCAGCGTGCAGATCAGTGGTGATGGGCGTATCCGTATCGGCGACTGGATCGAGATGCCCAGCCAGAATGCCGACGGCGATGTCATCGATATCGCCCTGCATACGGTGACGGTGCAGAACTTCGACAAGACCATCACTACCATCCCGACCAAGAAGCTGGTGACCGAGTCGTTCAAGAACTGGCGCGGCATGCAGGAGGCCGGTGGCCGCCGGATCAAGCGCGCGCTGTTCCTGGACCAGCACAGTGTGCGTTTCATGGAGGAGGACGACCTGGCCTTCCTCGGCCAGTTCGCCCTGCTGGGCGACTACCTGCGCGGCAAGCAGCAGGAGCTGGGCCAGTGGAACGGGCGTCTGCGCGAGCAGGGCGTGGCCGAGGTCAACAGCCGCCGGGTGACCAACCTGGGCACCTTCCGCGCCTACGTGGAGCGTTATCTGGCCAGCCACCCGGGCATCCATACCGATATGACCCTGCTGGTGCGCCAGCTGCAGCCGACCACCGAAGGCCTGCCGCTGGAGCTGTACTGCTTCACCCGCAGCACCGCCTGGGGCGAATACGAGGCGGTGCAGTCGGACATCTTCGACCACCTGCTGGCGATCCTGCCGGCCTTTGGCCTGCGGGTGTTCCAGGCGTCCAGCGACGCGATGTTGATGGCCGGGCAGCGCCAACTGGCCGGCTCGGAGTAAGCTGCGATGCCCCCGGCCAGACCGTACGGATCCGGCTGGTGGCTGAAACTGAATGACGAAACCTCTCGCCAAATCGTCCGGGATCGCTAGAATGCCGGGCTTGTAAACGTTTTCATCAAGGACTGCCGGTGGCCTCCGATCGCATCGAATCCCTCATTGCCCAGATGACCGTCGAGGAAAAAGTCGGCCAGCTGGGTGTCTTCGCGGACATGGTCCGCCCGTTCGCCCCGGACGTGAACCCGGAAGCCAACGTGCGCAATGCCGACCAGGTGCTGCAGCAGGTGCGCGAGGGCAAGGTCGGCTCGCTGTTCAACGGTGTCGGCGCCGAGCTCGGCCGCCGCATCCAGCAGGTCGCCACCGAGGAGAGCCGCCTGGGCATCCCGGTGATCCTGGCGGCCGACGTCATCCACGGCATGCGCACGGTGTTCCCGATTCCGCTGGGCGAGGCCGCCAGCTTCGAGCCGGACCTGGCCGAGCGCACCGCGCGCGCCACTGCGGTTGAAGCCACCGCTGCCGGCCTGCACTGGACCTACGCACCGGCCGTGGACATCGCCCGCGACCAGCGCTGGGGCCGCGGGGCCGAAGGTGCCGGTGAGGACGTGGTACTGGGCTGTGCCTTCGCCGCTGCCCGCGTGCGTGGCTTCCAGGGCAGCGACCTGCGCGCCGCCGACTCGCTGCTGGCCACGCCCAAGCACTTTGCCGCCTACGGCGCGGTGATGGCCGGCATGGAATACAACATGGTGGACATTTCGCCGCAGACCCTGCGCGATGTGCACCTGCCGCCGTTCAAGGCGGCCTTCGACGCCGGTGCGATCACCGTGATGTCCTCGTTCAACGACATCAACGGCGTGCCGGCCAGCGCCAACGCCGAGCTGCTGACCGACATCCTGCGTGGTGAATGGAAGTTCCCGGGCGTGGTGATCTCCGACTACACCGCCGACATGGAACTGGTCGCGCACGGTTATGCCGCCGACGACCGCGATGCCACCGCCAAGGCGTTCACCGCCGGCCTGGACCTGAGCATGCAGAGCGGCTTCTACGCCGAGCACCTGCCGGGCCTGGTGGAGAGCGGCGAGGTGCCGATGAGCGTGCTGGATGAAGGCGTGCGCCGCATCCTGTGGCTGAAGGAGGCCATCGGCCTGTTCGACGACCCGTACCGCTCGCTGGACCCGGCGCGCGAAGCCGATACCTCCCATATCGCCGCCCATGACGAACTGTCGCGCGATGCCGCGCGCCGGTCGATCGTGCTGCTGAACAACCGCGACAACGTGCTGCCGCTGCAGAAGAACGGGCAGAAGATCGCGCTGATCGGCCCGTTCGTGCAGGACCGCGACAACATCGAAGGCTGCTGGACGCTGTTCGGCGACAAGCAGCGCTACGTGGATCTGGAAACCGGCGTGCGCGCGGCCATCGGCGATGACGCGCTGCTGGAAGTGGTGCCGGGTTGCGAACTGGAAGCCGCCATTGCCGGTGGCACCGAGGCGGCCGTGGCCGCTGCGCTGCGCGCCGACGTGGTGGTGCTGGCGCTGGGCGAGCCGCAGCGTTACAGCGGCGAGGCGCAGTCGCGCGTGGAGATCACGCTGCCGCCGGCACAGCAGGCGCTGGCCGAAGCGGTGGCGATGACCGGCAAGCCGCTGGTGGTGCTGCTGCGCAATGGTCGCGCGCTGGCCCTGCAGGGCGCGGTGCGCAATGCGCATGCCGTTGCGATCACCTGGTACCTGGGCACGCAGACCGGCCATGCCGTGGCCGATGTGCTGTTCGGCGATTACAGCCCCTCCGGCCGCCTGCCGGTCAGCTTCCCGCAGGTGTCCGGCCAGCAGCCGTACTTCTACAACCACCCGCGCACCGGTCGCCCGGAACTGCCGACGATGTCGGAATTCAAGGCACGCTGGCGCGAGATTCCGAACGAGCCGTTGTACCCGTTCGGCCATGGCATCGGCTACACCACCTTCGCCTACGGCGTGCCGCAGCTGAGCACTGCGCGCGTCGGCTGGGACGACACCCTGACCGTGACCACCACGCTGACCAATACCGGCAGCGTGGCCGGCGAGGAAGTGGTGCAGCTGTACATCCACGACCGCGTGGCCAGCCGCGTGCGGCCGGTGCGCGAGCTGAAGGACTTCCGCAAGGTGGCCCTGCAGCCGGGCGAGTCGGCCGAGGTCGTGTTCACCCTGACCCGTGAACAGCTGGCATTCACCGGCCGCGACGGCGTGCTGCGTGCCGAGCCGGGCCTGTTCGACGTGTGGGTGTGCGCCTCGTCGATGGCTGGTGACGCGGTGCAGTTCGAACTGCTGAACGCCTGATCGGTAGAGCATCCACGCATGGCGTGGATCTACTGGCAATGAGTAGCGCCGGGCCATGCCCGGCGTCCTCACCCATGGCGAACACGCCGGGCACGGCCCGGCGCTACCATCGGAGCCTGATCCGATGGAGACCGCGCATGCGCACGATGGCCTACCTTGTTCCTGTCCTGTTGCTGGCAGCGTGCTCGCAGCCGGCACCGCCGCCCGAACCTGCCGCCGATGCGCCTCCGCCGATGACGGGCGCGACGCCGGCCGAAGCGGCCGCCAGCACCACGCCCGATGCCGTCGCCGCGCCACAGGCTGCGGCGGAGCACGCCAAGGATGCGGCTGCGACGCCGGCCGATGCTGCCAACCCCGCAGCACCTGCGGCAGACGACGCCCGCGCGCGCATCGAGACGCTGCTCGGCGATGCGGCGCAGTATGAAAAAGTATTCACTGCCTTCAAGACCGCAGTGGTCGGTGGCGATCGCGCGGCGGTGGTTGAAGAAGTGCGTTTCCCGCTGAACATCAGCGGTGGCAGGAAGATCACCGGGCCCGGTGAATTCCAGCGCAACTACGAAAAGATCATCACCCCGGCGGTGGTCAAGGCGGTGTCCGCGCAGGACTTCGGCACGGTGTTCGTCAACCAGCAGGGCGTGATGATCGGCGATGGCCAGGTCTGGCTGACCGGCGAGTGCCTGGACAAGGCCTGCACGCGCACCGAGGTGAAGGTCGGCACCATCCAGTAACGAAAACGGCCCCGCATGCGGGGCCGTTGCACACCGGTCGTGCCGGCCGCNGGCCGGCACCCCGGCCATCAGGCCATCAGGCCTTCGGCGTGAGCTTCAGCAGCCGTGCCTTGCTGCCGTCTTCCAGCAGCCACAGCGCGCCGTCCGGGCCCTGTTCCACTTCGCGGATGCGCTCGCCCATGTTGAAGCGTTCGGCCTCGCGCGCGCTGTCGCCGTCGAAGGCCACCCGCACCAGCGAGGTGGACGACAGGCCGCCGATGAAGGCGCTGCCCTTCCACTGCGGGAACAGGCTGCCGCTGTAGAACATCAGGCCGGCCGGGGAAATCACCGGGTTCCAGGTCACCTTCGGTGCGGCGAACTCCGGGCGGGTGTCATGGTCGGGAATCGGACGGCCGTCGTAGTGGTCGCCGTTGGACACGATCGGGTAGCCGTAGTTGGCACCGCGCACGATCAGGTTCAGCTCATCGCCGCCGGCCGGGCCCATCTCCTGCGCCCACAGCTTGCCGTTGGCATCGAAGGCGATGCCCAGCACGTTGCGGTGGCCCAGCGACCACACCTGCGCGGCCACGCCGCCCTGCGAGGCGAACGGATTGTCGGCCGGCAGGCTGCCGTCGTCGTTGAGGCGGATGATCTTGCCCAGGTTGCCGCTCATGTCCTGCGCAGGATCGAACTTCTGCCGTTCGCTGGAACTGATCCACAGCTTGCCGTCCGGGCCGAAGGCCAGGCGGTGGCCGTAGTGGCCTTCGCCGCTGACCTTCGGCGTCTGCCGCCAGATCACCTTCAGGTCCTTCAGCTGGCCGCCACCGTTGGCATCGAGGGCGAGGGTGGCACGGGCCACGGCCGCGCCGCGCGTGTCCAGCGTGCCTTCCTCGGCGTAGCTGACGTACACCACGCGGTTGCGGGCGAAATCCGGATGCAGGATGACGTCACCGAATCCACCCTGGCCGCCGTAGGCGACCTTCGGCACACCGGTGATTTCATGTTTCTGGCCGCTGGCCAGGTCCAGATGCTGCAGCTTGCCGCGCTTTTCGGTGACCAGCAGGCTGCCATCGGGCAGGAAGGTCATCGCCCACGGCTGGTCGAACCGGCTGACCTCGGTGGCGGTGAAGGGACGTTGGTCTGCGCTGGCCGCGGCGCTCGCCGGGGCCTTCTGGCCAGACGCATCAGGGCCGGCCGCGTTGCAGGCGGTGGTGGCGAGGATCGGCAGCAGGCCGAGGGCGAGCAGCAGGGGCGTGCGGGTCATGGGTATCTCCAGCGGAAGGGGATGCGGATGGCCAGGCTCTCCCTTGTATACCACCGGGACGGTGACGGTCGTGGCCCGAAGGTCCTGCTCCCCCCTGTGCGGCATGGCGCGGATCGTCTAGGGTGTTGTCGCCCGGGCAAAGCATTGCCCGCCTGTCTGCCAAGGACCTGCAATGAACGCACCCCTCATCCATCGACCCTCGCCCGCCTTCATCGCCGCCTCGTGGGTGGCCCTGCTGCTGGGCGCGGTGGCCTACCTGGTCGGCCTGTTCAATGCCGAGATGCCGCTGAACGAGAAGGGCTATTACCTGACCCTGCTGCTGTTCGGCCTGTTTGCGGCGATATCGCTGCAGAAGAGCGTGCGCGACCGCGTCGAGGCCATTCCGGTGAGCGGCCTGTACTACGCGCTGTGCTGGTTCGCACTGCTGTCGGCGCTGTTGCTGCTGCTGGTCGGCCTGTGGAATGCCACCCTGGTGCTGAGCGAAAAGGGCTTCTACGGCATGGCGTTCGCGCTGTCGCTGTTTGGCGCGGTGGCGGTGCAGAAGAACACCCGCGACCTGATTGCCGCCAACGCGGCCGAGCCCAAGCGCGCTTCGTCGATTCCGCCGCTCCCGGAACAGGAGTGACCGGCTGAGGTAGCGCCGAGCGCCTGCCCGGCCCAGGCCTGCAACGCAGAAGGCGCCGGGCATGGGCTCGGCGCCACTGTGGCTGCATCAGTCAACAGCTGGAACAGCTGGATGGGTCAACCGTGGCGCGTCAGCCGCGGATCGGCCACATGGGCTTCATCCCACCCGCGGCGGACAGCGGCGCGGGCCTGGTCCCATTCCAGGCGGCTCTTGCCGCGCTCGGTCGCCCAGCGGGACTGCAACTCCGCTTCGACCTGTTCGTAGGCGCGGATCACCTGATCGGCGCGGGTTTCGTTGACGCGTGCTGCGTGGCCGATCTGATAGGCCGGCTCGTAGTCATCGAACAGCAGACTGGCGTCGTAATACGGTTCGGCGCTGTAGCGGTCGCGCCAGTAGTCGGAGATGGCCTCGCGCGGGGTGCTGTCTTCCGGCACGCGGCCGGGGATCTGGTAATCGGGGCTCATGGACAGAAGGCTCCGTAGTGGACGAAGCCTGATCGTGCCCATCGGCCGGTTAACGCGCCGGACCGGCAGCGTGATCGGCAGGTCAATCAGCAGCGGCATCCTTGCGCGGCAGCTTGTAGATCACCGCGCCAACGGCGAAGGCGACCAGCGCTGCGACGATGTTCTGCCAGCTGGCACTGGCAAACAGGGCCACGCACAGCAGCAGGGCCAGCACCGGAATCAATGGGCCGCCGGGCAGCTTCAACGCGCCGGGACGGTCAGCATAGCGCTTGGCCAGCACCAGCACGGCGGCGGCCGTGCCGATGTAGGCGAACAGGCGCGTGGTCATCGACAGCAGTGCCAGCTGCACGAACGACCCGGACAGCGCCAGGCCGAGGGCGATCAGGCCCTGGCAGAAGATCGCCGCGGCCGGGGTACGGAAGCGCGGGTGCACCTGTGCCAGCACCTTCGGGCCGTAGCCATCGCGGGCCAGGGCGAACAGGAAGCGCGGGCCCATCATCATCGTGTTGCTGTTGGTGCCGAGGATGGAGATGGTCGCGCCCACGGTGAGGATCAGCGCCAGGGCCTCGCCGCCGAAGCTGGAGGCCGCATCGGCCAGCGGCGTGGCCGAGTCGGCCAGGCCGGGCAGCGTGCCCTGCGCCACGATCTGCACCGCCGCGTAGATCACGGTGACGGTGACGATCATGGTGATCAGCGCGAACGGGATGTCGCGGCGTGGGTTGCGGTATTCACCGGCTGCGGCCGGAATGTTCTCGAACCCGGCATAGGCATACAGCAACAGCAGCGCTGCCTCGCCCATGCGCTGCAGGTCGTGCGGGTCCGGGCGCTGGCCGGAGAAGGCCAGCTGCGGGTCGATGTAGAAGGCGCCGATGGCCACGAACAACAGCAGTGGCAGCATCTTGCCGATCACCAGCACGATGCCGGTGCGGGCAGCCGAGCGCACGCCGATGATGTTCACCCCGGTGAGGAAACCGAGCGAGACAACGATGATCGCGATACGGCCCATGCCTGCGCCTGCCCACGGCCAGAACCGCGCCACGGCGTCGGCCAGCGCATTGCTGAGCGCTGCGGCCGAGCTGATGCGGGTCAGCCAGATCATCCAGCCGATCTCGAAACCGGCGAAGCGGCCGAAGGCTTCGCGCGCGTACAGGTAGCTGCCACCGGGTTCGTCGAAATAGCTGGCCGCCTGCGCGTAGCACAGCACCAGCAGGGCGACGACGATGCCGGCGGCGACCACGCCCCACAGGCTGAAGGGGCCGAGCAGGGCGACCGTGGCGGCCGGCAGCAGGTAGATGCCGCTGCCGACCACATCGTTGATGGACAGGCCGACGATCTGCCAGCGGCTGACCGCGCGTTGCAGTTGCGGTTCGTCGGCGGCGCTCAACGTACGGCTCCTTCAAGCGCGGGCAGTTTCCACTGTGCCTGCAGGCGCTGGTATTCGGCCCGTGGCAGCAGGACGAAGCGTGGCGTGTCCTGCGGGCGCAGCCAGTCCAGCAACGCCTGCATGCGCACCTCTGGCATCGCAGTGCAGCCAGCGGTGGCCTCGCCGGGCTGGCGCCACAGATGGGCGAAGATGCAGCTGCCCTTGCCGGGTTGGTTGTCCGGGTTGTGCGCGATCACGAAGCCTTCCCGGTAACGCACGTCGCCCTGGTTGTGCAGGTCCAGCCGCATCGGTTCGGTGGAACCGGCGATGGCGGCGCGGCCCACCTTCTTCGCATCGACGATGCGGTTGTAGAACGGCGATGCTGGCACGTCCATGCAGTAGCTGCTCTCGAGCATCGGCTGATAGGTCATCGCCGTGCCGGGCCGGGTGATGGCATAGCCGAACGCGCTGCCCAGCGCGAACACACCGGCCGGACTGCGGCCATCGCCTTCCTGTTTCTGCGGACCGTCGGTCTGGGCAGGATGCAGGCCCAGGCCCCAGGCACTGCCGGTGCGACCCAGCGCCACCGGGAAGGCCTGGCCGTGCCTGCGCCAGTGCTTGCCGTCGCGCACGAAGGCCTGCAGCTGGCCCTGCGTGCTGTCCCAGTTCTCGCTGGTGACGACGATCAGTTGGCGAGCGCTGTCCAGCGGGGCAGCGTGGAGAGCAGCTGCGGCAACGAGCAGCAGCGCGGCAGATGCAAGGCGGGCCAGCAGCAGGTTCATCGGGCGCTCCGGTCAGGAATCCAGCAGGTGGTCGATCCGTTCCAGGTTCACCGCCAGCTGCTGCTGGCGATCCGGATTGGCGTGGCAGAGCAGCACGAACAGGAAATCGAGCAGGGCATGCATGGCGCTACGGTACAGCAGCTGCGCCACCTGCGGCGCGCGGTCGTGCGCGCACACCACCAGTGCCGCATCGGCATGCGCACGCAGCGGGTTGGCGGTGTGGCGGGTGATCGACACCACCTTGCCGCCCATGTCCTGGAACTGCCGCGACAGCTGCGAAAGCTGCGGCAACTTGCCGAACTCGGAGAACATCAGCAGCACATCGCCCGGGCGTGCGGCGGACAGGTTGGCCAGCATCAGGATCGGATCGGTATGCGGCACCACCAGCAGGCCGAGCAGCGACAGCCGCATGGCGAATTCGCGCGCATACAGGCCGTCGTCACCGAGGCCGTGCACAAACAGCTTGGGCGCGCCGTCGAGCAGCTGCACGATGCGCTCGATCTCCTCGCGTGGGTTGGCCTGGCGGGTTTCTTCCTCGGCCTGGGCCTTGCTGCGGCGCAGGGCGTCGCCCAGGCGCAGGTAGTCATCGCTGATGTCCGGTTCGGCGGGCGCCTGCTGTGGGTCGGCACCGGCACGGGCGACGTCCTCGCCGATGGAATATTTCAGGTCCGGGTAGCCCTTGAAGCCGAGCTTCTGGCTGAACTTGACCACGCTGGACTGGCTGATGCCCAGCGCGCTGGCCAGCTGCTGCGAGGAGTAGTCGCGCAGCAGGTGCGCGTTGTCGAGGATGAAGTCGGCGATGCGGCGTTCGATGGCCGACATCTGCCCGCGCTCGGTGCGGATTTTCAGCAGGGGCGGCATGCGGGGCGTCCGATGGTCGTGCGCTGGAGCATAGAGGAACGCGTTGCGGTTGGCGGCGTAGAGCAGAGTATGTGGTGGCTCGCGCGCGTGCCAGCCGCGAAGGGGGTGCGGAGTGGGGCAATAGCAGGAGCAAGGGCATCCACGCATGGCGTGGATCTACCCGGAGCTGCCGTTGAGTCCGCCTTCAAGCGAGCCGAGCACCGCAGGTCCGGCGAGGGCGCAGAGGCGCGGGTGTCTGAGCGCAGCGAGTTCCGCGCCGTCCCTCGGCGGACCGAGGAGCGCAGGGCACCGGCGTGCGCAGCACGTCGGCTCGCGGCCGGCGGAGCGTTTCTTTTGGTTACTTTTCTTTTCGCGAAAAGAAAAGTAACGCCCGACCAAGCATCAGACGTAGACACCGCTGGCAGCGGAGCTCCAATCAACCCAGCATCTCCAACCCCCGCACTTCGGTAATGCCCAACCCCGGCACATCGCTGATGCTGATCTCCGACTCGTTGAAGCGCACCCCGCCGCTGACCGGATCGAACTGCCCCAGCGAGGGACCATCCAGGTCGACCTTGGTGATCACATCGCTCTTGGCTACCGCCAGGTGCACCGCTGCGGCCACGCTGATGCTGGATTCGATCATGCAGCCGATCATGCACGGCACGCCGTAGATGCCGGCGATGTCGGCAATGCGGATGGCGTTGGACAGGCCACCGGTTTTCATCAGCTTGATGTTGATGATGTCGGCGGCGCGCTGCTGGATCAGGTCCATTACCTGGCTTGGGCTGAACACGCTCTCGTCGGCCATCACCGGGGTGTTGACCCGATCGGTCACGTACTTCAGGCCACTGATGTCGGCGGCCTTGACCGGCTGCTCCAGCAGTTCCAGCACCACGCCTGCCTCTTCCAGCGTGCGCATCGCATGCACCGCCTGCTTGGCGGTCCAGCCCTGGTTGGCATCCAGGCGCAGCAGCGCACGGCCTTCGACGGCGGCATGGATCGCCTTGACCCGCTCGATGTCCACGCCGATGTCCTTGCCGACCTTGATCTTCAGCGACTCGAAGCCGCGTTCGACCGCCGACAGCGAATCGGCCACCATCTTGTCGATGTAGTCCACGCTGATGGTGATGTCGGTGGTGATCACCGGGTCGCCACCACCGAGCATCTGGTACAGCGGCGCGCCATGCAGCTGCGCCCACAGGTCGTACAGGGCGATCTCCACCGCCGCCTTGGCGCTGGTGTTGCGCTCCATCGCGGTCTGCACCAGCGTGCACAGGCGGTTGAGGTTGACCACCTCCTGGCCGATCAGGCGCGGGGCGATGAAGTGCCGGATCGCTTCGATGATCGAGCCGTGGGTGTCACCGGTGATCACCGCGGTGGCAGGCGCCTCGCCGTAGCCGGTGTGGCCGCTGTCGGTGCGGATCAGCACCACCACGTCCTCCACGGTTTCCACCGTGCGCAGCGCGGTCTTGAAAGGGGTCTTCAGCGGCACGCGCAGCATGCCCAGTTCGATGGCGGTGATCTTCATTCAGGGGTTCTTGGCACGCAGGCGTTGGATGTTGGTGATGCGATCGATGTAGCGGACGCTGTCGCTGGCCATCATCGGCTCCAGCGGGGTGACCGATACGCCGTTGAGGTGGGCCTGCACACGCTTGCCGTCGGCGCCGAACCAGCTGCCGCCCGCGGTATCGTGGATCACCCAGGCGCGGCCATCGACGTGGCCGATGGCCATCATCACGTGGCCCGGGATGTAGACCAGGTCACCCACCTGCAGATCGGTGACGGCGCGGTCGCGCACGGCCTTGCCGTCCTTGGCGGTGAACGGCAAGCGGTCCAGCGCGGGACTGACCGCCTGTGCGCTGGTATTGCGTGGCAGCAGCACGCCGAAGCTGCGGTAGATCTCCGATACGAATCCACTGCAGTCGCGGGTGTCGTAGTCGTGGCCCCAGCCGTAGCGCTCGCCGAGGAACTTGAACGCTTGCTGCAGCAGCAGGCGCGGCGTCAGCGGCAGGTAGTCGGCGGCGGTGTCCTGCGAGCGCGGCAGCAGCGCCGGCACCAGCTTCAGGCGGCCATCGGCCTCGCGCACTGGCAGCTGCACCACCCACGAGGCGTGCGCCTGTTGCCCGTTCACTGGCTCAGCGGCGGGCCAGTCGGCCAGCACCGGCAGGCGCACGCCCATGTCCAGCTGCAGGCGCGAGACACGCGGTTCTTCGGGTGTGTAGGCGGTGTGCGCTGTGGCGGCGGTGACGATGCGGTACGGGCCCTTCGCGCCGTAGCCGAGCACCGTGGCCTTGTCACCGCTGGCCACCGCGTCGGCTTCGATCCATGCGCTGTAGCGCTCGCTGTGCACGAACAGCCAGCGGCCGTCGGTGCTGCGGTGGACGACGGCAACCTTGTCGCCGGGGAACAGCGCCGACTCCTGGAAACGGTCGATGTCGGTATCGCCGACGGTGCTGAAGACACGCTGGCGGGTGGGGAAGGTGCGCAGCGCGGCGCGCTTCACCACCAGTGCGTAGTCCGGCGACACCTGCGACGGAACTGCGTCGAGACCGAGGTTGGCTTCGATCGCACTACGCACGTCCGGTGCGATGGTGCGGCCCTTGTCGTCATACAGCGCCCGCGTGGGCCAGCTCGACAGCGCGCCGATGCTGTCACGCACCTGTGCCGCGCTGAGCTGCGCAGGCAGGGTGGCGATGTCCTGGATGTGCTTGCCCTGCGCGCGCATCCGTGCGTTCTGCGCCTCGATCTGCGCGCGGTCCAGGATAGGTGCGTCGGCATTGTCCAGCCGTGCCGCCCAGTAGTCCGCGGTGAGGTAGGCCTCGTGCAGGCCGATCACGTAAGGCAGCGGGGCGCCGGGGTCGGGTACAGGCGTGGCCGCCTGGGTGAATGCGGGTGCGCCCAGCAGGCCCAGGGCCAGTGCCAAGGTCAACCGGTGCGGCCAGTGCCGACGCGGTTCGCGGGAAGCCAGGATCATGCGCTGCACACCCTCCTCGAATGCCTGTTGGAATATTTATTCCTTTCGGCCCCGAAAGCAAGAATAAATTATTGACCGGTCTTCCGGCCCGTGTTACACAGCCGTTACCACCCGCGCTTGGGAAGTGTCGCTGTGGATCCTGCCGTTCGCAAACCGTCTCTGCCTGCCGCTGCCGGCCTGTGTGCCGCGCTGCTGCTGTGGGCGTCGGCGGCAGCGGGCGCGGATCCGCGCAGCGCCACTGAACGCGAACGGGAAACCCAACTGATCGATCTGGTTGACAGCGGTCGTTTCAGCGATGCCGATGCGTTGCTGGCGACCGCAGGCGATGCTGCCGAAAGCGCGTTCCAGCGCGAGCGCATGCGCCGCATCAAACTGGATTTCTCCCTTGACCGCGCCGCTGCCAAAGCAGCGGTACGCCGTTGGATTCCCGACCTGACCGACGAGGAATTCGCGCGCTGGGACCAGCTTGGCCTGATCGAGCATCTCGACATCGATGGCACGCGCTGGTACTTCAAGCGCGCACCATCGAACCTGTTCCTGCTCAGCGATGAAGCGCGTGCACGCCGCCGCGCGGATGCGCCGATGCCGGCGCCGGGCCCCAACGAGGTGCTCAACGCGCATCACGCGCGCGTGGTTGCTGCCGCCGAACAGAGCGGCATGGCATCGGTGCTGCCGCAGCGCATCGAATTCACCCAATCGTTGACGGTGAAGGCGGATGCCGTACCGGCCGGCGAAACCGTACGTGCCTGGATTCCATACCCGCGCGAGATTCCCGGCCAGCAGGAGCGCGTGCAGTGGATCGGCAGTGCACCAGGCAAGGCTCGAGTCGCCCCGGCCAGCACCCAGCAGCGCACCGCCTACCTGGAGGCCAAGGCGGTGGCGGGGCAGCCGACGCGCTTTGAAATCCGCTATGCGGTGACGATCTTCGCGCGCCACACGGCAATCGATGCGACGAAGGTGCAGGCCACGCCGGATGATCCAGCATTGAAGCCCTATCTGGCCGAGCAGCTGCCGCACGTGCGCTTCACGCCGGCGCTGAAGCTGTTCTCCGACCAGGTGCTGCAGGGCGAGACACGCCCGTATGAAGTGGTACGCAAGCTGTTCGCCGCCGTCGACCGCATTCCGTGGGCCGGTGCACGCGAGTACTCGACCCTCAGCAACATCAGCGACTACGCGTTGCGCGCCGGTCATGCCGACTGCGGGCAGCAGACACTGCTGTTGATCGCCCTGCTGCGCATGAACGGCATTCCCGCGCGCTGGCAGTCGGGCATGGTGTTCTCCGACGATGGCAGCGGCTACAACAACCTGCACGACTGGGGCCAGGTCTACTTGGCGCCCTATGGCTGGCTGCCGATGGATGTGACCACCGGTGCGCTGGCCAGCGACACGCCCGCGCTGCGTGATTTCTACCTCGGTGGCCTCGATGGCTACCGCATCGCCTTCAACGACGATTTCGGCCAGGCGTTCGTGCCGGCCAAACAGCACTACCGCTCGGAAACGGTCGACTCGCAGCGCGGCGAGGCCGAGTGGTCAGGCGGCAACCTGTACTTCGACCAATGGAGCTACGACTTCCAGTGGCGGGTACTGCCAGCCGGGCAACGCTAGCGCGACACACCACCCCACCACCATTCAATTCTTGCAGGAGAGAGCAGGGGATGAAGGCTTACAACATCAAGCGGGCGGCCTTGTGCGTCGCCCTCGGCGCGTGTCTGGGCATCATGCTGCCCACCACGGCCATGGCCCAGAACGTGTCGGGTGCCGTTGCCGGCCGCGCCACCGCGGGCGACCAGATCACCGTCGTCAATGCCGGCACCGGTCTGACCCGGACGGTCACCGTCGGTGCCGATGGCAGCTACCGCCTCGGCCAGCTGCCGGTGGGGGACTATCGGCTGCAGCTCAGCCGCGATGGCCAGACCCTGGGCGAACAGGTGGCGGTAAGCGTCGCTGTCGGCGGTACCACGACCGTCAACCTGGCCAGTGGCGGCGGCGTCACCAACCTCGATGCACTGCAGGTGGTCGGCACCCGCGTGATAAACCGGGTGGACGTCTATTCCACCGAGACCTCATTCAACATCAACCGGCAGGAAATCTCACGGCTTCCGGTGGCACAGGATCTGTCCGCCGTGGCACTGATGGCACCGGGCGTGGTCGGCGGCAACTCCTCGTTCGGCGGCCTGTCCTTCGCCGGTTCCTCGGTGGCCGAGAACGCAGTCTTCATCAACGGCCTCAACGTTACCGACATGTACACGCGTCGCGGCTTCAGCACGGCCCCGTTCGCGTTCTTCAATGAATTCCAGGTCAAGACCGGCGGCTACTCGGTCGAGTTTGGCCGTTCCACCGGCGGCGTGATCAACGCGGTCACCCGCTCGGGCAGCAACGAGTTCAAGGGCGGCGTGGAAGTCACTGCCGAGCCCAGCGCAGGGCGCTCAAGCGGCGGTGACCATTTCCATCGCGACGGTACGCCGCATTCCTATGGCAGCCGCGACAACAACTCGTTCCTGAAGACCAACGTCTGGGGCTCTGGGCCGATCATCAAGGACAAGCTGTTCCTGTTCGCCATGTACGAGGACCGCAACGACCGCGGCCACAACACCTCGTCCGACGGCAGCACCTGGTTCAAGAACAAGTCCGGCAATGGGTTCTGGGGCACCAAGCTGGACTGGAACATCAATGACAACCACAGCCTGGCGCTGCTGGCATTCTCCGATGAAGGCGATGTCACCAATGCGTCCTACGCCTACGACTGGGATGACAACCGCCTCGGCGACTGGGGCGGTGATTCGATCACCGAGACTGGCGGCAAGAACTGGTCGGCCACCTACACCGGTCACTTCGGACAGAACTTCACCGCCCGCGCGATGGTCGGCCAGAACAACCAGCGCGCGTTCACCAACTCATCGCTGGACCAGGCCTGCAGCCCGGTGTTCACCGACAGCACCTATGGCACCCGTCTGTCCAAGCTGCAGGGCCTGCGCGCCGGCTGCCATCCGACCGGGACCGCCGTGGCCGAACGTGATGACACACGCGACGTGGCGCGCCTGGACTTCGAATGGCAGCTGGGAGACCACCTGCTGCGCTTCGGCGTTGACCGCGAGCTGATGACCACCGACCAGACCACCCGCTATCCCGGGCCGAACGCCTTGAGCTACACCGCCTACGTGGCGCGTCCCGGGGATGAAGTGTGGGACGGCGCCAATGCCTACGTGCCGGCCGGTGTCACCGAGATGCTGCGTGCGCGCAACCGGCAATCCGGCGGCAAGTTCGAGACCGAAGCCAATGCCTTCTACCTGGAAGACATCTGGAACATCACCCCGAACCTGATGCTGAACCTTGGCGTGCGTTGGGACCGCTTCGAAAACCGCACCGCCGCCGGCAAGGCGTTCATCAAGATGGACGATCTGATCGCGCCGCGGGTCGGCTTCTCGTGGGACATGAAGGGCGATGGCAGCACCAAGCTGTTCGGCAACGCGGGTCGTTACTATCTGCCGGTGACCAACAACATCAACGTCAACTTCGCCGGCGGCCTGACCGACGAGTACAGCTACTACGTGCTTGAGGGCTGGGAACGGAAGACCTCGCCTACCGGTTCGGCGTACATGGCGCCGGTCATCGGACAGCAGATCGGGCCGACCGACACCCGCATGAACACCGGTGGTGCCGACCTGCGGCAGAGCGTGGACAAGGACCTGAAAGCGGTCTACCAGGACGAGTACATCCTCGGTTTCCAGAACATGATCAACCAGGCCTGGTCGTGGGGCGTCAACGCCACCTACCGGCGCATGACCCGCGCACTGGATGACATCCGCATCAACTACACCCCCTGCGGGCCGACGCCGAGCACGTTGTGGCCGATCGCGAACCCGGGCGAGAGCCTGACCATCTGGGGCGACAAGAGCATCGGCTGCGCAAACGAAGGCTGGATCACCATCGATACCGCCAGCAGCGGCTATCGCAAGGGCGGCAGCGGCGAGGTGATCGGTTATTCCAAGCCGAAGCGTACCTACAAGGCGCTGGAATTCCAGATCGATCGCGCATGGGACGAGAAGTGGATGCTCAACGCGTCCTACCTGTGGTCCAAGAGCGAGGGCAATTTCGAAGGGCCGGTGAACTCCGATACCAACTACGGCGACACCGGCATGGTCCAGTTCTGGGATCACCCGGCTACCAATGAACGTTATGGCGTGCTGTTCAATGATTTCCGTCACCAGTTCAAGCTGCGCGCGGCGTATGCGCTGAACAAGCAGTGGTCGTTCGGCACCACGTTGCAGGTGCAGTCCGGCGGCCCGATCACCGCCTATGGCGTGATGTGGCCGAACGATTCGATCGCAGGTGGCAGCACCTCCAGTGAGGGCAGCGGTGGTGGCACCGGCTGGCTGTGCGTGGCCAATTGCTCCGGCCCCTATGACAAACGCCAGTTCGAATACAGCCCGCGTGGTGCCTTCGGTCGCCTGCCGTGGACCTGGACCATGGGCGCGAACGTGACCTGGCGGCTGCCGGTGGAGGGCATCGACCTGAGTGCCCGGCTGTCGGTGTACAACATCTTCAACAACCAGAAGACCATCAACGTGCACCAGCGTTACGAAGCCCAGCCTGGCCAGTACCGCGAGAACACCTTTGCTACCGGTACCCGCTGGCAGGCGCCGCGCTACACCCAGCTGGTGGTGACCTGGAACTTCTGATCGACGAGGATGCGCAGGGCCGGGCGTCGCCCGGCCCTGCCAATGGAGACCGGTCGTGTATCGCCTGCTGACCTTGGCCGCGTTGCTTGCCGCCACCGCCCCAGCAGGGGCGGTGGACACCGCACGCCTTGACGCCGACATCGCCTTCGTGGGCCAGCACGAGCACCTGCCGGGGCTGGCGATGGCGGTGGTCGAGGACGGCCAGGTCGTCTATCGCCACGCCGAAGGCGCGCGCGGTGACGGCGGCCGCATCGACGAAGACACGCTGTTCAAGATCGCCTCCAACAGCAAGGCGATGACCGCCGCGCTGCTGGCCACGCTGGTGGAGCAGGGCAAGCTGCGCTGGGACGACCCGGTACGCCGCCATCTGCCGGCGTTCCGCATGCATGACCCGTGGGTGGGCGAACACCTGCAGGTGCGCGATCTGCTGATTCACAACAGTGGCCTCGGCCTGGGGGCCGGTGACCTGATGCTGTGGCCTGAGCCCAATGCCTTCACCCGCAGCGATGTCATCGCAGGGCTTGCACACCTGAAGCCAGTCACCAGTTTCCGCAGCGGCTACGCCTACGACAACCTGATGTACGTCGTTGCTGGTGAGGTGGCTGCGGCCGCCGGTGGCAAGCCCTATGACCAGCTGATGCGCGAGCGGGTGTTTGAACCGCTGGGGATGACCCGTTGCCAGGTGGGCGCATGGTCGGTGAAGCAGGTCGGCAATGTCGCCCAACCGCATATGCGTCGAGATGGCCGCAATGTGGTGGCCGGTGCCGATGGAACGCTCAGCCCCGATCTGACGTCGATGGCGGCCGGTGGCATCCGCTGTTCGCTGCGCGACATGACGCGCTGGATGCAGGTGCTGCTGGACCCGGCGCTGGCACCGGCGTGGTTGGGCGCCGAGCAACGCCGCATGCTGTGGACGCTGCACATGCCGATGCCATTGGGCGAACGCCAACGCAGTGGGAGAACGCCCACTTCTATGGCTATGGGCTGGGCTGGCGGGTGTCGGACATGGATGGGCAGTGGAAGGTCGCACACACCGGTACGCTGTCGGGCATGTATTCCTCGCTGGCGCTGCTGCCGGATCGCAAGGTCGGCGTGGTGATGCTGATCAACGGCGAGGCCGAAGAAGCCCGCACCGCGTTGATGCAGTCGACGCTGAAACAGTTCACCGCGCCGGATGACGCGCAACCTGTGGGGTATTACCTGGCCGAGCTGAAGGCCGATCGGGCCGCGCGTGCCGCCACGGGAAGTCGTGCGCCCTCTACCCGGGCGGCCCGACCGGCTGAAACCACCGATCTGGCGCAATGGCAGGGGCGTTACCGCGATCCCTGGCTTGGCCCCGCCTCGCTATGCCCCACCGGCAATGGCCTGCGCTTCATCGTCGACAAATCGCCCGCGCTGCAGGCAACAGTGAAGCAGTTGGAAGGGCGCTGGCTGTTGCAGTGGGATACGCTGGAACCCTCGGCACAGGCGTGGCTGAATCCCGATGCAGGCACGCCGACGCTGGAGCTGCGCGCCATCGATCCGGAGATCGACTTCAGCTATGACTTCCAGGACCTGCATTTCACTCGTACTGGCGATTGCCCTGGCAGCGGCGGCGCACGCCGCTGAGCCGCCGCGCATCTCGCCCGCCACCGACGTCACTGCGGCGGGACTGGTGGAGATCCGCACGCTGTCGCCACGCATCGAGATGGACATCCGCTACGCCGGTGCCAACAACTTCACTGCTGCGCCCGTGCCCGGCTATGAGGCGCCCGCGTGTTATCTGCTGGCGCCGGTGGCAAAGGCGTTGGCCGCTGTGGAAGCCGACCTGCGCGCGCAGGGTTTTGGCTTGCGTCTCTACGATTGCTATCGCCCGGTGCGCGCGGTGCAGGCGTTCATGGCCTGGGTACGTGATCCGCAGGAACAGTCGCGCAAGGCGCTGCAGTATCCCCATCTGGACAAGCCGCAGCTGCTGAGCGATGGCTACATCGCCGAGCGTTCCGGCCACAGCCGCGGTGCCACCGTGGATCTGGGCCTGCTGGATTGCCGCAGCGGCCGCTGTACGCCGATGGACATGGGCACCGACTTCGATTTCTTCGGCCCGCGCGCGCATACGCAGACGCCCGGCCTGAATGACGCACAGAAGGCCAACCGCCAGCAGCTGGTACAGGCGATGGCACGGCGTGGTTTCGCCAACTATGCGCAGGAGTGGTGGCACTACACGCTGCAGCCCGAGCCGGACTCCGGTACCGCCTACGACGTGCCAGTGCGGTAAGGGGGTGTCGGCAGGGCCGCGCCCTGCACCCGCCGAATCGACGGCAACGGCAACAGCAACAGCAGAAGCGGGCTATCAGTGGGATGGCGGGGTGGGGCCGGTTGCGGGGGCCGCTGCAAGTACGTCCCTGTAAGCTCGGTCGCGCCATCCATGGCGCTCACGCCCGCTGCAAGTACGTCCCTGTAAGCTCGGTCGCGCCATCCATGGCGCTCACGCCCCCGCAACCGGACCCACCCCGCCTTCGACAGATTTCCGCGATCTGTCGGAATGGCTTGGCGTGCTCCTGGTGGGTGTCGACCTTGGTCGACACGGTAGGTCCACGCCATGCGTGGATGTTCTTCGTTCAATTGTCGAAATATTCGATTCGATGGAAATCCATCCACGCATGGCGTGGATCTACTGAAGCCGCCGGTACTCGTCTGGGGAAGAGCCCCCTGAGTCAGGGGGCGGCCGCGAAGCGGCGGGGGTATGGAAGCTGGTAAGGGGGGCCCGCGGTTCGCGCAGCGAAGCGTGGGAGCGACAGCGCGTATGCGATGGCGCGTACCAGAGCGCAGCCCTGCCGATACCCCTTACACTGGCCGCCTTCTCCTGCGTCCCCGCCTGATGAACCTTCCCCTGCATTTCGGCCTGCTCGGTACGCTCGAGGCGGGCCTCATCGCCCTGCTGGTCGGCCTGCTGGTGTATTTCCTGTGGCACCACCTGTGCCGGGTGCTGCACTGGACCGTGGGCCATGCCATCGGCTGGTCGTGCGTGATCGCGGTGATCATCTCCGCCGGCATCGACGCCTGGAAGCTGTTCTACATGGGCATCGTGCGGCTGGAGTCGCCGCTGTATGCGCGCCTGTTCCTGTCCACCATCCACGATCCGAACGAACTGGGCAGCCGCGTGGTGCTGGAGATCGCCGGTGCGCTCTCCGGTGTTGCATTGGGTTGGGTGTTGTTCAGTTCGCGGTCATCGGGAAAAACCGTCGACTGACGCAGGTTTTTCGTTCGCTGCCGGTTAAATCGTGCAGCGCTGAATGCTCGTCTTACTACCTGCTCACTTCGCACTAACCACCGCGCTAACGCATGCGCCTGCGCCGGTGGTTAACCATGCGTGTTCGAGGGAATCGCGGCGCAAAATCGATTCAGAAACGCGGTGGCAGGGTAGGTGCCGTGCGGAGACAACGACCGCGCACTACCACCCTTCAGGAGACACCCCAGATGACTATTCGCAACCGCAAGCCCCTGATCGCCCTGATCGTCGCCGCCGGCAGCGTGTTGGCCATCCCGGCGATGGCGCAGTCGGCCAAGCAGCAGGCCGCGCATGCACAGAACGAAGCGGCGCAGGCCCAGCAGGCGGCGGCACAGGCAGGCCAAGCGGCTGACCAGGCCACCGACGCGGCCGCAGCAGCCTCGGCGCAGGCCAACGGCGGTGGCCAGACGTGGGCCAGCATCGATACCGATGGCAACGGCACCATCAGCAAGAGCGAGTCGCAGGTGAATGCGGGCCTTGCGCAGGTGTTCGACCAGGCTGATGCCAACAAGGACGGCCAGTTGAGCGCCGACGAGTACAAGGCCTATGTGGCCGCCCAGCAGTCGGGTGCTGGCGCGGGTGGCACGGCCGCAGGCCAGGGTCGCTGATCCACGGTTGAATTCGGGACAACCGGTGCATGGGCAACCCGGGTGGCTTCGGCCACCCGGGTTTTTTTCGTCATCGCCGCGCCTGTATCCTAGGGCGATGAACACCTCCACGCCTGCGCCCTCGCGCGCCATCGGCCTGGTCGGTTTTGACGGTGACGACACGCTCTGGAAGAGCGAGGACTACTACCGCAAGGCCGAGCAGGATTACCTGGACCTGCTGTCGCGCTACATCGACGTCCACGACACCCAGACCGCCCGCCACCTGCTGGAAGTGCAGCAGCGCCACCTCGGCGTGTTCGGTTACGGGGTGAAAAGCATGACGCTGTCGATGATCGAAGCGGCCATCGAGATCACCTCGCAGCGGATCGAAGCCAAGGACATCCAGCGCATCCTCGATATCGGCCATGACACCCTGCGCCACCCGGTCGAACTGATCGACGGCGTACGCGAGTCGGTGGCCGCCATCGCCGCGCAGTACCCGGTGGTGCTGATCACCAAGGGCGACCTGTTCCACCAGGAAGCCAAGATCAAGGTCGCGGCGCTGGCGGACCTGTTCCCGCGCATCGAGATCGTGTCCGAGAAGGACCCGGAAACCTATGCCCGCGTGCTGGCCGAATTCGACCTGCCGATGCAGCAGTTCGTGATGGTCGGCAATTCGCTGCGCTCGGACATCGAACCGGTGATCACCCTTGGCGGCTGGGGTATCCACACCCCGTACGCGGTGACCTGGGCGCACGAGACCCAGCACGGCGTGGCCGACGACGAACCACGCATGGTCAACGCCGATACCGCCTGGGACTGGCCGGCGGCGCTGGCGACGATCGAGGCCAAGGCCGCTGCCGCAGCCTGACACGGCGCGGCGGCTGCGGCAGAATCGAAGGATGAAACTGCCACTGCGCGCCCTGCTGTTGTCCCTGCTGCTGGCGCCGGCCATCGTGCTGGCGCAGCAGACCGCCGAACGTTCGGCGACCTATGAGGTGGATACCGGCGATGCCTGGGTCGACACCCAGCTGGCCGACATCAACCACTACGCCGAGCGTTACCCCGATGCCTTCCTCGACGAGGTATCGCGCTACGCCGGTGTACCGCGCGGTTACATCGCCGCGCTGGCCACCACCCACCGGTGGCAGGCCGGCGACATCTATTTCGCCTGTTTCTGGGCCAAGGCCAGTGGCCAGACCTGCCGCGACAGCGTGCGTGCCTTCAGCCAGGACCCCGAGGGCGGCTGGGCCGAGGTGGTGAAGCGGATGCCGGTCAAGCCGCAGAACCTGCACTACCGGGCCGTTCGCCACGCCATCGTGGCCAGCTACGAGCACTGGGATCGGCCGATCACCCTCGATGCCACGCTGAAGCGGCAGTTGAAGCCGTAGCGCCGGGCCACGCCCGGCGAGCGCGCAGCGCGGCCCTGGGATTCGCCGGGCATGGCCCGGCGCTACCGATGTTCTTCATGTTGCTCTGCGTATCGCCGCCGCCGCGCGCTCCGGCGACAATACGGGTCCGAGCTGTTCCCCGTTCCCGTAATCGAGTGACTGATGAGCGCCTCTTTCGTTTCGCCTGATGTGATCCGCCGCCTGTTCGCCCAGGCCATGTCCCGCATGTACCGCACCGAAGTGCCGTTGTACGGCACGCTGGTGGAACTGGTGGAGCGGATCAACACGCAGGTCCTGGCGCAGGACCCGGCGCTGGCCGCGCAGCTGCTGCGCAACGACGAGCGTGCCCGCCTGGATGAAGAACGCCACGGCGCGATCCGCGTCGGTACCCCGCAGGAACTGGCAACCCTGCGCCGCCTGTTCGCGGTGATGGGCATGTACCCGGTGGGCTACTACGATCTGTCGGTGGCCGGCGTGCCGGTGCATTCCACCGCCTTCCGCCCGCTGACCGCCGCTGCGCTGGCACTGAACCCGTTCCGCGTGTTCACCTCGCTGCTGCGCCTGGAGCTGATCGAAGACGAGGCACTGCGTGCGCAGTCGGCCGAAATCCTCGCCCGTCGCCGCATCTTCACCGACGAGGCACTGGCGCTGATCGACCAGGCCGAACGTGACGGTGGCCTCACCCAGGCCGATGCCGAGCGCTTCGTCGAACAGGCGCTGGAAACCTTCCGCTGGCATGGCGACGCCACCGTCGACTTGCCGACCTACCATGCCCTGCACAAGGCACACCGGCTGGTGGCCGACGTGGTCAGCTTCCGTGGCCCGCACATCAACCACCTGACCCCGCGCACGCTGGACATCGACGCTGCGCAGGCGGCGATGATCGAGCACGGCATGGCCGCCAAGGCGGTGATCGAGGGCCCGCCGCGCCGTGCCTGCCCGATCCTGCTGCGGCAGACCAGCTTCAAGGCGCTGGAAGAGGCGGTGCACTTCCCGGGCAACGAGGGCGGCGACGCCGGTACCCATACCGCGCGCTTCGGCGAGATCGAGCAGCGCGGCCTGGCGCTGACCGCCAAGGGCCGCGCGCTGTACGACCAGCTGCTGACGCAGGCGCGCGATGCCGACGGCGCGGGCAGCACCGGTGGCGACTATGGGCAGCGCCTGCAGGCGGTGTTCGCCAGCTTCCCGGATGACCACGACACCCTGCGCCAGGAAGGCCTGGGGTATTACCGCTACCAGCTGACCGACGCTGGCCGCGCCGCGCCGGAGCGCGTGGCCGATCTGCCGGCCGAAGTGCTGGTTGCCGCGGGCCTGGCCACGGCCGATCCGATCGTCTACGAGGACTTCCTGCCGGTCAGCGCCGCAGGCATCTTCCAGTCGAACCTGGGCGGTGGCGAGCAGCGCGCGTACGCCGCCCATGCCAATCGCGAGGCCTTCGAACAGGCGCTGGGTGCAGCGGTGAACGATGAGTTCGAGATCTACGAGCGCATCCAGGCCGAATCGCTGGCGAGCCTGCGCAGCTGATGCGGCACACCCGCCGGGCATGGCCCGGCGCTACCAAGGTGCGATGCGGGGTAGCGCCGGGCCATGCCCGGCGAACCGGCAATACTCAGCCCTTCATGGTGCCCGTATCCAGCCACCGCTGGTGCCACGACAGCGCCTCCGGCAGCAGGTGCGGGGTGTGCTTGCCGTAGCTCTCGCGGCTGGCGCGGTCGAAGTAGTCCTGCAGCTGCGCGCGGAAATCCGGGTGCGCGCAGTTGTCGATCAGCACCTGCGCGCGCTTGCGCGGGGTCAGGCCACGCAGATCGGCCAGGCCCTGTTCGGTCACGATCACCGACACGTCGTGCTCGGTGTGGTCGACATGGCTGGCCATCGGCACGATCGCCGAAATGGTGCCGTTCTTCGCCGTCGACGGGCTCAGGAACGCAGACAGGAAGCCATTGCGCGCGAAGTCGCCCGAACCGCCGATGCCGTTCATGATCCGCGTACCCATCACGTGCGTCGAATTGACGTTGCCGTAGATGTCCACCTCGATCATGCCGTTCATGCCGATGCAGCCCAGGCGGCGCACCAGTTCCGGATGGTTGGAGATTTCCTGCGTGCGCATGATGATGCGCTCGCGGTAGAAATCGATGTTCTCCTTGAACGTCTCGTTGGCCTGCGGGCTCAGTGCGAAGCCGGTGCACGAGGCGTAGCTCAGCACGCCGTTGCGCAGCAGGTCGAGCATGCCGTCCTGGATCACTTCGGTGAACGCGGCCAGGTCGCGGAAACCACTCTTGGCCAGGCCGGCCAGCACCGCATTGGGGATGTTGCCCACGCCCGACTGCAGCGGCAGCAGGTTGGCCGGCAGGCGGCCGCGCTTTACTTCGTGCTGCAGGAACTCGATCAGATGCGCGGCGATCTGCTCGCTGGTCGCATCGATCGGGCTGAACGGGCTGTTGCGGTCCGGGCCGTTGGTGCGCACCACGGCCACGATCTTGTCCGGGTCGCAGCGCAGCGCGGTCTCGCCGATGCGGTCGTTGGCGTTCACCAGCGGAATCGGCTTGCGGTGCGGCGGCAGGGCGGTGCCGTAGTAGATGTCATGCATGCCGTCCACGCCGGCCGGCTGCCACTCGTTGACCTCGACGATCACTTTCTTGGCCAGGTCCAGCCAGGTCTTGTTGTTGCCCACCGAGGTGGACGGCACCAGCGAGCCATCCTCGCGGATCGCCGAGACCTCGACCACGGCGGTATCGATCTCGCCGTAGAAGCCGAACCAGACGTGCTGGGCGACGTGGCTGAGGTGGATGTCGATGTAATCCAGCTTGCCCTCGTTGATGCGGTTGCGCGCATCCGGGTCGCTCTGGAACGGCATGCGCATGGCGATGCCATCGGCCTTGGCCAGCGCGCCATCGAGTTCCGGCGCGGTGGAGGCGCCGGTCATCAGGCTGATCTGGAAGGGCAGGCCCTGGGCATGCACCGATTCGATGCGGCGGGCCAGCTCAACGGGAACGGCCTTGGGATAACCGGAGCCGGTAAAGCCGCTCATGGCCACGGTTTCACCGGGCTGGATCAGCGCGGCTGCGGCCTCGGCGGAGACCACGCGGTCACGAAGACGCGCGTTGGCGATGCGATCAACAGTCATGACGACAGCATTTCTGGGGGGAATTCCGATTATCGGCCATCCCCTCCTGTACGGGGGGTTCTACCTTCGTGGAATGGTGTTTCCGGCAAGGCCTCTCCCATACCCGTCAGTTTTGTTTTGCAGTGCAGCGTGCAAAGTACTTTCGTACACCGCACGATGGCCCTGCATCCCGACGTGGGGGAGGGAGCAGAGCCCGCTGGCAGTTCGCTGCAAGCGGGCTTTTTTATTGCCTGTCGCCCAAGATGAATGCGCGGTGCCGGGGTCGGATCCTTTTGCCAACGGCAAAAGGCTCTGACCCGACAGGCCGCAGCAAAGGGGCGCAGCCCTTCGCCGTTGGCAAAGGGATGCGACCCCGCGAGAATCAGTGCATGACCCTCGCCCCCGCCGAATTGCCCGCCACCCTGCAGCCCCTCGTCGACCGCGCGCTGGCGCGCCTGGCCCAGGCAGTGCCCGATCCCATCCCGGCCGAACTGCAGCCGATGCTGGTGCAGCTGGCCATCAGCAGCGATTTCGCCATCGACACCCTGGTGCGCCAGCCCGGCCTGCTGGCGCAGCTGGCCGCGCCGGGCTGCCCGCCGCTGCCGGCGCCGGTGCTCGACCCGCTGCAGCCCAGCGACTGGCCGGCACAACTGCGACGCTGGCGCACGGCGATGTCCACCCGCTTGATCTGGCGCGACCTGGCCGGGCTGGACGACGTGCCGCAGACCCTGGCGGGCGCCACCGCGCTGGCCGAGGACTGCCTGCGCTTGGCGCTGGACGCCCTGCAGCAGGAGTTCGCCCAGCGCCACGGGGTGATCACCGATGACAACGGCCAACCGCAGCAACTGGTGGTGTTCGGGCTGGGCAAGCTGGGCGGTGGCGAGCTCAACTTCAGTTCCGATGTCGATCTGGTCTACGCCTACGTGCAGGGCGGTGAATCCGACGGTCCGCGCGCGCTGGCGGCCGAGGAGTACTTCGCTCGGCTCGGCCAGCGCCTGGCCAAGCTGCTGGATGAAACCACCGTCGATGGCTTCAGCCATCGCGTCGACCTGCGCCTGCGCCCGTTCGGCAGCGCGGGCCGCGTCGCGCTGTCCTTTGCCGCAATGGATCAGTACTTCCAGCGCGAAGGCCGCGACTGGGAGCGCTATGCCTGGTTGAAGGCGCGCGCGGTGGCAGGCGACATTGCCGCTGGCGAGGCCTGGCTGCAGACCCTGCGTCCGTTCGTGTACCGCCGCTACCTCGATTTCACCGCGCTCGACGGCCTGCGCGAGATGAAGGCGGCGATCACCGCGGAAGTCGCCCGGCGCGAGATGCACGACGACATCAAGCGCGGTGCCGGTGGTATCCGCGAGATCGAATTCCTGTGCCAGGCGTTGCAGCTCATTCGCGGTGGCCGCGAGCCGGTGCTGCGTGAGCGGCGGTTGCTGGTCGCGCTGGATGCCCTGGTGGCTGCCGGGCAGATCGCCCGCGATGATGGCGCCGCACTGCGCGAGGCCTATCTGTTCCTGCGCCGGCTGGAAAACCGCCTGCAGATGCTGCGCGATGCGCAGACCCATGTGCTGCCCAGCGATGTGCTGGATCGCCAGCGGATTGCCGTCGGCCTCGGCTATGCCGATTGGGATGCGCTGCGCGACGCGCTGCGTGTGCAGCAGCAGCGCGTCAGTACCGAGTTCGGTGCGCTGCTGGCACCACGCAAGGGCCAGGCAGCACCCGATGCGCTGGCCAACTACTGGCGCAGCCTGCCCGAGGGCAGCAACGCGCCACTGCTGGCCGAGGCCGGTTTCCTCGATGCCAATGGCGCAGACCAGTCACTGCGCGATTTCGCTCACGGCACGGGTGTGAAGTCGCTGTCCGATGCCGCGCGCGCGCGCCTGGACCGCGTACTGCCGGCACTGCTGCACGCCGCCACCCGTTCACCGCAGCCCGATGCCGCACTCAAGCGCGTGCTCGGCCTGCTGCAGGCAGTGCTGCGCCGTACCAGCTACCTGGCGCTGCTGGACGAACAGCCCAGCGCGCTCGCGCGCCTGGTCGACGTGCTGGCACGCAGCGCGCTGCTGGCCGAACGCCTGGCCGCGTATCCGCTGCTGCTGGACGAACTGCTGGACGTACGCGTGTCCGGGCCGATGCCCGACGCCGCCGGCATGCTGGCCGAATGCCGGCAGGTGCTGCCGGTGGAAGATCCCGAATCGCAGCTGCGCTGGCTCAATGAAACGCGCCTGGCGTTGAGCTTCCGCATGGCCATGGCCACGCTGGATGGCCGCCAGGGCGCGGTCGACAGCACCCGGCAACTGGCCGAACTGGCGCAGGCGGTGGTCATCACCGTGTTGGCGATGGCCGAGGCCGATATGCACGCCGCGCACGGCGCTATCGCCGGCGGCCGCTTCGCGATCATCGGGTACGGCAGCCTGGGCGGCCTGGAGCTGGGTTTCGGCTCGGATCTGGACCTGGTGTTCCTGCACGATCACCCGCCGGGCGTGGAAGCCAGTGACGGCGCGCGCCCGCTGGAACCGGGCCGCTGGTATGCACGCCTGGCGCAGAAGGTAATGGCGCTGCTGGCTGCGGTCACCGCCGCCGGCCGCCTGTACGACATCGACGTGCGCCTGCGTCCGGATGGTGGCAAGGGCTCGCTGGTGTCTTCGCTGGCCAGCTACACCGAGTACCAGCGCGATCGCGCATGGACCTGGGAGCACCAGGCGCTGGTGCGCGCACGCGGCGTGGCCGGCGATGCCAGCCTGCTGCAGGATTTCGAACAGGTACGTGCACAGACCTTGGGCCGCGAACGTGATCGCGCAACGCTGTATGCCGATGTGGTGAAGATGCGCGGGCGCATGCGCACCGAACTGGACCGCAGCGATGCCGCGCGGCTCGACCTGAAGCAGGGCGAAGGCGGCGTGGTCGACCTGGAGTTCCTGCTGCAGACCGGCGTGCTGGCATGCAGTGCGCAAACCCCTGCGTTGCTGCAGCCGCGTGCCACGCCTGCCTTGATCGACGCGCTGGCCGCGGCGGGGTTCCTGCCCGAAGCCACCGCACAGGCGCTGCATGGCGCGCATGCCACGCTGCTGGAGGTCGGGCTGGCCTGCACGCTGGATCGCCGACCGCGCTTGGCGCCGACGACGCCGGCCATCGAAGAGGCGTGTGCGGCGATCCGCGCCGCGTGCATCGCCGCGGAGCTGCCGTTCGCCTGACCAGCAGAGGGCGGGATGCGCCTCGCTGGGGATGCGCTCCTGGTAGGTGCCAACCTTGGTTGGCACGCTGTTGCCGGCGCCATCAACGCTGGAGGATCGTGCCAACCAAGGTTGGCAGCGACCATGCCCAAGCTAGCCCGAGGCCAGCACCTGTTCCACCAACACGCGGTCGCGTTGGCCACGGCGCATGATCGCGCGGCGCTGCAGGGCGTCGCGCAGGCGCGGATCATCGGCGCGCATGCCGTTGTGGTGCGCGATATACAGCACCGTCTGCAGCGGCCATGCATGAAACTCGGCGCGGGCCACCACATCGTCGATCAGCGACGCCGATACGCTGCGCCACGCCAGCATGTGTGCCAGGCCGCTGGCCGAAAGTCGCTCGACCAGGTGCTGGGCCAGGGCATCGGCATCGTGTGTGCCGGCGCGTACGATGACGCCGCTCTGGCCTGCGAAGCCCGGCAGGCCGCCGGCAGATGAGGTGGTGGCCATCACCGTCTGCGGGTTGAACAGCGCAGAAGGCGTGCCATCAGCCCACTGTTGGCAGAAGGCCAGCGCCTGCGGGCAGGCCACCTCCATCATGGCTGACCAACCGCCCGCATTGCGCAGCGGACACAGGGACAGGCTGGCGATTTCCGTGCGGCCTTCGCGCAATACCCAGCCCAGCCCGCGAGTGCGCAGTCCATCGTGTCCTGCGGCGGCGGCGGCGGCGGTCAGGTATTGACGCACCTGCCGTTCCACGGCGATCTTGTACGTGGCGTCCGTTTCCATCGACGTAGCGTGACGCAGGTGATGTGGGGGTGTCCAGCGTGCCGACCAGGGTTGGCAGCTACCGGGTCAATGGCCCGCCGATGGCCTTCCATTGGTAGGTGTCGACCGTTGGTAGGCACAATCCCTCAGCTGCGATGAACCCTGAAGAAGCGTGCCGACCAACGGTCGGCACCCACCGGTTCCATGGAGTGTGCCAACCAAGGTCGGCACCCACCGGGTTCCATGGGGTGTGCCAACCAAGGTTGGCAGCTACCGGATCAATGGTGGTCAGCCCGCTGTACGCAGCGGCGCCATCTTCCACAGCAGCGCGCGGAACGGGGCCAGCAGGCACACGCCGATCGCCAGCTTCACCGCCAGGTCGCCCGCCGCCCAGCTCACCCACGGCAGGGTGGAACCGGCGAAGGCGATCGACCAGAAGATCGTGGTGTCCACCGTGGCGCTGCAGGTGGTGGCCACCATCGGTGCGCGCCACCAGTTGCCGCGACGCAGGCGATCGAATACGGTGATGTCCAGCAACTGGGCCACGATGAAGGCCGAGCACGAGGCGATCGCAATGCGCGGCGTCGCCACCCACACCGACAGCAGCACCGCCACCGCAAACCCGATCCACGCCACGCGGCGGGCCGGGCCCGGGCCGAAGCGGCGGTTGATCAGGTTGCTGACCAGAAAGGCCACCGGGTAGCTGAAAGCACCCCAGGTCAGCCAGTCATTGATGGGGTACTGCACCAGCACGTTGGACAGCAGCACCACCGCGCCCATGGCCAGCACCGCCAGCACCAGGGCGCGGGCGGTCAACGGGGCAAAAACAGGCGCAGGACGCACGGACATGGCGAGCCAGGGGACAAAGGGGATCGCCCATTATCCGCCCGGCCCGCCGCAAAGCCAAAAACGGCCGTTCAGTTTTACAGCTGCTCGCTCAGCGCGTCGCCGGCGGCATAGGCGGTCGGCACATAGGCCAGGGCCTTGCCGTCACTGTTCTTCACTGTCCAGCCGGCACCGGCATCGGTCGGGTCGAAGCGCACCTGCTGGCCCACCACGAAACCGGCCACCGGGTCTTCGCCCTCGATCGCCGGCCACTGCAGAGTGGCGGTCTGGTCGGCCTTGTCCGGCACCTGCAGCTGCACCTGGCGCTCGCCAGCGGCGGTGGTCGCCACCTGCTTCACTTCCATCGGCGGCAGCGGTACCGCAGGGGTGCGCTCGGCCACCCGGCCATTGCGCTCGCTGGCCTTGAACGGCGCCTTGGACAGCGCGGCCAGGCCCATCGAGGTGGCCAGCGGAACCGACACCACGATCAGCGACGTGACCAGCACGCTGGCCTGGCCGCTGTTGATGTGCGGGGCGGCGCCAGCGTGCACGGTCGGCACGGTCAGGGCCGAGAGCAGCAGGGCGGCAGCGGGGGCGCGCAGGGAACGAAGCATGGTGACCTCCTGGTCGGGATGAAGGCAGCGGCTCAGCGCTGCGTATCGAAAATGTCGCGCGGGCCGGTGGCCTCGGGCAGGTATTCCAGCGGCCGGCCCTGGTTGTCGCTCACCCGCCAGCCGTTGCCCGATTCAGCAGGCTCGAAGTTCACGGTCTGGCCCACGGTGAACTGCACGGCCGGGTCACCGGGGCGCTTGGGCCACTGCACGGACGCGGTGTTCTGCGGGTTGGCGGGGTCCTGCAGCAGCACCTCACGGCGACCATCGACGGTGGTGGAGATGGCGCTGACCTGCATCTGCGGCAGCGTCACCCGCGGTCCTTGGCCGGGGGGCATGCCCGCATCGTCGGTTTCCCCAGCCGCGGCTGCGCGCGCCCGTTCCACCATCGGCGCGGACATGGCCAGGCTCGGCCCCTCGGGCACGCTGTTCTGGAGGATCACGATGCGGCGCTCGGCATGTGCCGGCGCTGCAGACAACAGGCTGCCGCACAGAAGCACGGCCAACGCGGAAAACTGCAGGTTGCGCATCATCTTCTCCTTGCCAGGTCAGGGCGCAGCTGCGGCAGTGTCGGCCGTCGCATGCGCAATGGTCAGTTCCTGCTGCAGCTGGCTGCGCTGGTGCAGGAAGTCGAATACCGATTCCACCGTCACCACCGAGTAGTTGCCGGAAATGCGTTCGCTGGCCGGATGATCGGTGGTGGTGGCGTTGGCCACGAACAAGCGCGCACCCACGCGCTTGCCCAAGCCGATATGCAGCACGCTGGGCTGGTACTTCTGCGCGCGCAGCCATTGCTGTGCCTGTTCGCGCTTGAGGATGACCGGGCCCCCTTCGGCCTGCGCCATCGCTGCGGCCAGCAATTCCAGGATCCACTGGTTGGAATTCTGGAAGTCGGTCGCGAACGGATAGGCCACGACGTTGTAGTTCGATTCGTGCAGCGCCTTGGGCTGGATCGCCGGCGCTGCCAGCATCCGCTTCAGGGCAGCCTGCAACGCCGGGGGCGGCACGCCGATGCGCAGATCGGTATGGGTGCCGCTTTCACCGACGAAATTGCCCAGGCCCTCGCGGTACAGCTGCGAGCTGTCGGTCTTGCAGCGGTTGAGCAAGTGCATCGCGCGCCAGCGGCCGTCGTCCTCGCGCAGCAGGAAGGCCAAGTGGCTGTGGCGCAGGCCGTAGCGGCTCAGGTCCTGGCCGCCACGCGCGGCGATCACCACGTCCACGTCGGGCAGCGCATCCAGGCGCTCGGCCGTGGTCCACGCCACATCGAACATCGCCGCCTGCGCGGCCACGCTGGGGTAGCGCTCGCGGCAGGTGCCGCTGTCGGCCCATGCCGGCGCGGTGGCCAGCAGGCCCATCGACAGCAGCAGGGCGCAGCGCAGGCGATGCAGACGTTCCATGTATACCGCTCCAGACGCGGGCAGGCCCGCGCGCCGATCATACCCGCATCGCTGGAATCAGGGCTCCACAGGGGGGGAGGTAGTGCCGGCCGCTGGCCGGCATCCGCATATACGTCGCCGAAGATCATGAGTTGCCGGCCAGCGGCCGGCACTACCGTGATGCCAGGCGTGCTTTGACCTCCGCGGCAATCCGCGTGGTTTCGCGCAGCGGTTCAATGCGGTCGTACTGCCAGTCCAGCCAACGCGGCTGCAGGCGCCCGCGCTCGCGCAGCTGCTGCTGGAAGCGTGCCAACCGTCCCTGTGCGGTATCGGCCAGGGCCACCATCACCGGCATGCGGGTGGCGCTGGCCTCGGACAGCAGGTTCACCGAATCGGGCGACACCACCACGCGGTTGGCCCAGCCGAGCAGGCCCGCATACGGGTTCACGCCATCGCCGCCATCGCCCCAGATCACATGCGGCAGATCGGCGAACTTCGCGCGCAGGATCTCGGCCAATGCTGGCGGCGTGCGTCGCGACGTTGTCGCCAGCAGGCTGCCGCCCTCGCTGCGGATCTGCTCGGCCAGCGCCTGGAATACATGCACCATCGCGGTTTCGTCCCACGGCGCCAGCGGCGTCGGGCCGCCCACCAGCAGCGCGGTGCGCGGGCCGGGCAGGGTACTGAAGCTGGCGAACGCGGCGCGGCCCCAGGCCAGCCAGTCATCGTCCACCGGGTTCAGGCTGCCGATCAGGGTCAACACGTTGCTGCCGCGCAGCGCGTCATGTTCGGGCACCACCACCACATCCCAGTGACGGGAACCGATGCGCGGGTCGAGGATCTGCACCACCTGGCTGCCGCGCGCACGCAGTACGCGTAGCGCGCCGGCGGCCTGGCGGCCACAGCCGATCGCCAGCGCGGGCGCATCGGCGGCGAGGGTTGCCAGGGCTTGGCCGTAGCCGTGTACATCACCGGGCAAGCGCCGCGGTGCCAGCCAGCGCCATGGCGCCCGGGGCTGCAGGATCAGGGGGCGGTGGGTGCCTTGGCGCAGCGCCGAGGCCAGCGCGACCGCCTGCCGGACATTGCCGGCACGGCCGTCGGTGACCGTCCAAGGCGCGCTCGATCGTTTCACCATTGGCATTAATTCGTTTCAACCCTGCTGGGTGTTGCAACAGTCGCGACACTCTACACTGCGGATCGACGTTTCGCCCCGCGCCGCCCGCGGGCACAGACCTTAGCCGCCCTGGAGATCCACCGATGTCCCACGCGCTCGACGCTGCTGCACTGGACCAGTTGTTCCGCACTGCCCGTACCCAGAACGCCTTCCTCGACAAGCCGGTCGAAGACGCCCAGCTGCACGCCCTGTACGACCTGCTGAAGTGGGGCCCGACCGCCGCCAACGGCAGCCCGGCGCGCTTCGTGTTCGTGAAGTCGACCGAAGCCAAGGCCAAGCTGGCCCCGGCCCTGTCCGAAGGCAACCACAACAAGACCCTGGCCGCCCCGGTCACCGTCATCGTCGCCTTCGACCAGGACTTCCACGAGAAGCTGCCGTACCTGTTCCCGCACACCGACGCCAAGGCCTGGTTCGACGGCCCGCGCGAAGGCCGCCATGAAGGCGCGTTCCGCAACGGCAGCCTGCAGGGTGCCTACCTGATCCTGGCCGCACGCGCGCTGGGCCTGGATGCCGGCCCGATGTCCGGCTTCGACAACGCCAAGGTCGATGAAGCCTTCTTCGCCGGCACCAGCATCAAGTCGAATTTCCTGGTCAACCTGGGGTACGGTGACGATTCGGGCCTGTTCCCCCGTCTGCCGCGCCTGTCCTTCGACGAAGCGGCGCGCATCGCGTAAGTCGCTGTAACGGTTTCGGGCCCGCCCGCCGTGGCGGGCCATTGCTGCACTGTGTTCCCACCCTACGATCCGGAGAGTTCCTGAGATGAGCGCCACCCGTAAACTGCTGCTGCCGCTGGCCCTGACCCTGGCCATCGCCGCCTGCTCCAAGCCGGCCGACACCGCCGCCCCGGCGGCCGATGCTGCTGCCCCGGCCGCCACCGAACAGGCTGCCACCACCCCGGCCGCCGATGCCGCTGCTGCCGCCCCGGCTGCTGCCGCCATCACCATCGCCTCGGGCACCTACAAGCTCGACCCGACCCATACCGACGTGCTGGCGCAGTGGAGCCACTTCGGCTTCTCCAACCCGAGCGCGCACTTCGGCAACGTCGAAGGCACCCTGGTGTACGACGCCACCGACGTCACCAAGTCCACCGTGGAAGTGAAGCTGCCGCTGAGCGGCCTGAACAGCTTCACCGCCAAGTTCGACGAGCACCTGAAGAGCGCCGACTTCTTCGACGCTGCCAAGTTCCCGGCTGCCAGCTTCAAGAGCACCAAGGTTGAAGCGGCCGGCACCAACAAGCTGACCGTCACCGGCGACCTGACCATCAAGGACATCACCAAGCCGGTGACCCTGGACGTCACCGTCAACGGCGGCGGCGAGCACCCGATGGCCAAGGTTCCGGCCGCCGGCTTCGATGCCACCACCACGATCAAGCGCAGCGATTTCGGCGTCGGCGCCTACGCCCCGAACGTCAGCGATGAAGTGAAGATCCGCATCACCACCGAAGCCACCGGCGAGAAGCCGGCGGCTTGATCCCTCCCGCTCACTCGTCGTGAGAAGGCAGAAGGCCCGCTGAAATGCGGGCCTTCTTTTTGGCGGCGTCCTGGACGGGTCGCTCGATTGCCTGATTGGCCGATTGCCGAATCACTCGGTGGCCCGATCGTCTGGTAGTGCCGGCCGCTGGCCGGCAACTGCATGCATCCAACTACCCCGAGGTTGCCGGCCGGCGGCCGGCACTACCCGGTAGGTGCCAACCTCGGTTGGCGCACGAGCACTCCGCAGGCCAACCAAGGTTGGCCACTACCGGGCACGCGCGCTTAGCGCAACGCGCCCAGCCACGCCGCCGACGCTTCGCTCGGGCTCTGCTTGGCCTTCACCACCAACCCGCTCGCACGCACGAACGTCTGCGCCGCCTGCGCCACTACCTGGCGGGCGATCAGCGCGGCCTGCTTGGTCGTTGCCTGCTGCTTGCGCAGCTGCACGATATGCACCGACGGGCGACCCACCGGTGCGTACTTCTGGTCGCGGCGCAGGATGTCGGCCACCTGTGCCACTTCGTGTTCGGCCCGCAGGTAGCGGTGCTGTGCCTCGACCAGCTCACGCAGCGGTACGCGCGCCGCAGCCGGGTCGGCAAAGGCGGACAGCGCTGCATCGCAGGCGGCATCATCAGTGAAGCGGGTACGCAGCGTGTCCACGCTGGCCAGGGTCAGTTTGGCCATGTGGGCCTCGTTGTTGCAGGAAAGGAGTGCGATTGTCGCATTGCTTGCCGGGTCGTGCCGGCCGCTGGCGGGCGACTGCGTGGGGGCGTGCGGACCAACGGTCCGCACCCACCGGCTGAGGGGCCGCACCGACCGGCTGGGCGAGGGGCCGCACCCATCGGCTGTCCAACGGTCTGCACCTGCCGGCTGGCCGACGGTCCGCACCCGCCGGCGGCAGAGAGCAGCCGAGCATCGGGTCGCGGTTACCATGGCGGCCGCACTGAACCATGGAAGGCAACACCATGCAGGAAGCGCAGTACTGGCTTGGCGAATTCTGGACCGGCCTGAGCGTGCTCGATCTGATCGGCGGCAGCGTGCTGGGCACGCTGTTGGGGCTGGTGCTGGGCATCTTCGCCTGGCGCGGGCTGCATCGACGCGGTTGGCTGCGCCGGCAGCGGCGTTGGCACCACGGGCTGCTGGCCTCGTATGTGGTGCTGCTGCCGTTGCTTGTCGCGTTCTTCGGCCTGCAATTGGGTTTCACCGCCGGCGCACACCGCGCGCTGTTCAAGCAGCTCGACCACTTCCAGCCGCACCTGCAGACGATGGTGGAAGGGTGGAGCAGCGGCTTCACCGACTCGCTGGAAGACGAGCGCATGCGTGCCGCGCTGCAGAGCCAGGGCACCGTGGGTGACGTTGCCGATTCGCTTGCTGCGATCTACCTGCGCGAGCATCCGCTGCCCGGCGTGGATCGTCTGGGTAACGGGCCGATGGCACGCGGCGTGGGCTGGGTGATCGGCAAGGTGCGCGCCGGGTTGCTGCGCGCGATGGTGGAAGACACGCTGATCGACAAGGCTGGCACTGTGGGCCTGGAGCCGAAGATGGTGCGTGAGGCGCTGACCATGCGCATGGATGAGCTGCTGCATACGCGTGGCGTGCTGCGGCTGGTGAAGGCGCAGATCAACGGCATGATGCCGGGCGTGTACCTGGGGTTGCTGCTGCCGCTGGCGATCATCGCGCTGCTGCTGGCGCTGGAGATCTGGGCCGCGCATCGGTTCGGGTGGGTACGTGGGGCTGCGCCCCGTGGGGTAGTGC
>NZ_QQXJ01000001.1:3796043-3836451 GCF_004348785.1 Stenotrophomonas sp. TEPEL | reverse complement strand
GTTGCCGGCCAGCGGCCGGCACTACCCGTAGAAGAGCGTGCGGACCAACGGTCCGCACCTACCGTTTTGCGATCAATCGCCGTCCTGTTCGTCCGGGTGCGCCTTCCAGTAACCGGTCGAGCGGATCCAGTCGCGCGGCACGCCCAGATGGCCTTCAATGAACTTGCGCATCATCCGCGCGCGGCGCGATTCGGTGGCGATCCAGTAGAACGTATCGCCCTCGGGCACCTCGAAGTCGGTCAGCATGTCTTCCAGCAGCGTGCTGCTGGCGGCCGGGAAGCCGTTGCGCTCCAGCCAGTGGATGCGCACGTTCTCGTACTGCGGCAGATCCTGGCGCTCGTCCTCGTCGGCCACCTCGATGTACGCCTGCACCTGCGCGCCTTCGGGCAGCACGTCCAGCCAGCGGGCGATGGCCGGCAGCGCGGTCTCATCGCCAATCAGCACGTAGGCGTCATAGCTGTCGGCCACCACGAACGAGCCGCGTGGGCCGCCGATCACCAGCGTGTCGCCGGCCTGTGCGCGCTCGGCCCACGGCCCGGCAATGCCTTGGTCGTGCAGCACGAAGTCGATGGCCAGCTCACCGGTTTCGTGGTCCCACCAGCGCGGGGTGTAGTCGCGTGCCGGCGAAGGCTGCTTGCCTTCGGGGTAGCTGCGGCCCTCGGCAGTCAGCACCGGCAGCACCATCTCGCCGCTGGCGTTGGGGAAGAACAGCTTGATGTGGTCGTCGGCGCCGGGCGAATCGAAGCCGGCCAGGTCGTCGCCGCCCAGCACGATGCGACGCATGTGCGGGGTGACAGTCTCGGTGCGCAGCACCGTCAGTTCACGGAAGCGCACATCCAGGCGCAGGCGCGAGTTGTGATGTTCGGTCATGGGGGTACCTGTTGGAAGGTCGCGCGGGGGCGCGCGGCATGGGGGAGACCTGGCTGGAATCAGTCTGGCTGGGTCGTTGAAAAGGGAGCAGGCGCGTTGTCGCCCTGGCCGTTGATCAGCGCCGAGGCACGCGACAGCAGGGCCGCCACCTGCTCGGCTTCGCCGTCGGCCCAGCGCCCGTGGTGGTGCACCAGCGCCCGCTTGAACTCGCGCAGCGCAGCGGCCAGCGGCGCCGGCAGCGAGGCCTTGGTGATCTCGCGGGCGCGGTCGAACGCGCGCCGTTGTGCCAATCGCACCTGGCTGCGCTGCACCTTCAGCTCGAACTCGCCAGCGGTGGTGATGCGGAATACACGGCGGCCGTCCACCTCTTCCGACGCCACCCAGCCGGCCTGCTCGAAGCTGGCCAACAGCGGGTACATGGTGCCGGCGCTGGGGGTATAGGCCTGCATGAACATGGTGCTGATGTGCTGCATCAACTCGTAGCCGTGGCGCGGCTGCTCGCCGATCAGCGCCAGCACCAACAGGCGCAGGTCGCCACGGCTGAGCACGCGCGGCTGGCCGTTGCGGCGGGGTACCGCAGCATCGTCAGTGCGGCTCCTGGGGGAAGCGGATCGGCCCATTTCGATATATCGGTAACGTGTGCCGAAAACGATATATCGATACGCCGGACCCGGCAAGCAGGATTCCGGCCACAACGCTTGCCGGATCGGGCCACGCAGCCAGGTGGCGCAAGGGATGGAGGGGGAGGATGCGCGCTGCGCAAGCCACCGTTGCGCGGCCTGACATCCGTATCGGGCCGCGCAACGGCACTGCGGGTTTCCGCCCCGGGCAGGGGCGCAGCAGACGAGCGGCGAACCGCGGGAAGGGGCCTGCTCGCGGCCAACCGTGCGCAGCTGCCTCGTCCGCGTCGAGAGGCACGCGCGACACGTTGTCGCGGGTTCAGCGGCAGCCCGTCAGACAACGCCGACATGGCGCCGGCCTTGCCCCACAACGGTCATCCATGGCGGTAACACTGCGTCCTGCGCATGGGCGCAGCGGGCCAATAGCGACAGCTGGCGCGGCCCTTGCAGGCAGCCACAGCGGCCTGCCGCAGTGCGTTGTCAGCGCTTTGTCCCGCCGGTGGACGTCCCGGGACAGGCCTTGCAGACATGGGTGGCCTGCATCCATACGCCAGCGTAGCCAAGTGACGAAAGCCCTTGGTGCGCTACACTTTGCGGTCTAGAAATCTATCAACAGTCGCGCGCGTGCGTGCGGTAATGGGAGCGCTAATGAACTGGTTGAACGAGGTGCTGAACAACGACCCGAATCCTGTGGAAACCCAGGAGTGGATCGAGTCGTTGAAGGCCGTTATTGATGTCGAGGGCTCCGAGCGCGCGCATCAGCTGCTGGAAGGCATGGTGGAACTGACCCGTCGTTCGGGTGCCTATCTGCCGTTCTCTCCCACTACCGAATACGTCAACACCATCGCGCCGCAGCTGGAGGCCAAGAGCCCGGGCAACGCCGAACTGGAATGGCGCATCCGTTCGATCATCCGCTGGAACGCGATGGCCACCGTGGTGCGCGCCAACCGCAAGCCGGGTGACCTGGGCGGCCACATCGCCTCGTTCGCCTCCGGCGCAACGCTGTACGACGTGGGCTTCAACCACTTCTGGCGCGCCCCCAGCGAAAACCACCCGGGCGACCTGCTGTTCATCCAGGGCCACAGCGCCCCGGGCATCTACGCGCGTTCCTTCCTGGAAGGCCGCATCAGCGAAGAGCAGCTGGACAAGTTCCGCATGGAAGTGGACGGCGGCGGCCTGTCGTCGTACCCGCACCCGTGGCTGATGCCCGAGTACTGGCAGACCCCGACCGTGTCGATGGGCCTGGGCCCGCTGGCCGCCATCTACCAGGCGCAGTTCATGCGCTACCTGGAAAACCGTGGCCTGATCGAGAAGTCCGACCGCAAGGTGTGGTGCTTCATCGGCGACGGCGAGAGCGACGAGCCGGAAACCCTGGGTGCCATCGCGCTGGCCGGCCGTGAAGGCCTGGACAACCTGATCTTCGTGGTGAACTGCAACCTGCAGCGCCTGGACGGCCCGGTGCGCGGCAACGGCAAGATCATCCAGGAACTGGAAGGCGTGTTCCGTGGCGGCGGCTGGAATGTCATCAAGCTGCTGTGGGGCGGTTACTGGGATGCCCTGCTGGCCAAGGACACCAATGGCGTCCTGAAGAAGCTGATGATGGAAACCGTCGACGGCGAATACCAGAACTGCAAGGCCTTCGGCGGCGCCTACACCCGCGAGCATTTCTTCGGCAAGTACCCGGAAACCGCTGCGATGGTGGCCGGTCTTTCCGACGACGACATCTGGCGCCTGAACCGTGGCGGCCACGACCCGCACAAGGTGTACGCCGCCTACCACCAGGCCGTGAACACCAAGGGCATGCCGACCGTCATCCTGGCCAAGACCGTGAAGGGTTACGGCATGGGCAGCGCCGGTGAAGCGCTGAACCCGACCCACCAGACCAAGAAGCTGGACGACGAAGCGGTGCGCCACTTCCGCGACCGCTTCAACATTCCAGTGACCGACGCGCAGCTGGCTGATGGCCAGGTGCCGTTCTACCACCCGGGCCCGGATTCGCCGGAAGTGCAGTACCTGCAGGAACGCCGTGCCGCGCTGGGTGGCTACCTGCCGCAGCGCCGCCGCAAGGCCGACAAGACCTTCGTGGCACCGAAGCTGGAAGCCTACGAGCGCCTGCTGAAGAGCAGCGGCGAGCGCAGCTACTCCACCACCATGGCGTTCGTGCAGAGCCTGAACATCACCCTGCGCGACAAGGAACTGGGCCCGCACATCGTGCCGATCGTGGCCGACGAAGCCCGTACCTTCGGTATGGAAGGCCTGTTCCGCCAGATCGGCATCTACGCGCCGTTCGGCCAGAAGTACAAGCCGGTCGACGCCGACCAGCTGATGTTCTACCGCGAAGACCAGAGCGGCCAGGTGCTGCAGCAGGGCATCAGCGAGCCGGGTGCGATCAGCTCGTGGATGGCCGCCGGTACCAGCTACTCGGTCAGCAACGTGCCGATGCTGCCGTTCTACATCTACTACTCGATGTTCGGCTTCCAGCGCGTGGGCGACATCGCCTGGCAGGCAGCAGACATGCGTACCCGCGGCTTCCTGCTGGGTGGTACCGCCGGCCGCACCACGCTGAACGGTGAAGGCCTGCAGCACGAAGATGGCTTCAGCCATCTGGTGGCCGGTGGCATCCCGAACGTGCGCAGCTACGACCCGACCTTCGGCTTCGAAGTGACGGTGATCCTGCAGCACGGCACCAAGGCGATGATGGAAGATCAGATTGACGAGTACTACTACGTCACCCTGATGAACGAGAACTACACCCACCCGGAAATGCCGGAAGGCGCGGCCGAAGGCATCGTCAAGGGCATGTACCTGCTGACCGATGCTGGCAAGCCGAAGAAGGGCGAGCTGCGCGTGCAGCTGCTGGGTTCGGGCACCATCCTGCGCGAAGCCATTGCCGCGGCCGAGCTGCTGGACAAGGACTTCGGCGTGACCGCCGACATCTGGAGCTGCCCGAGCTTCAACGAACTGCGTCGCGATGGTTTCGACGTGGAGCGTGCCAACCGCCTGCATCCGGAAGGTGAGCAGCGCAAGGCCTACGTGACCGAGCTGCTGGAAGGCCGCCAGGGCCCGGCGATTGCCGCCACCGACTACGTGCGTGCGTATGCGGACCAGATCCGCGCGTTCGTGCCGATGTCGTACACCGTGCTGGGTACCGATGGCTTCGGCCGCTCGGATACGCGTGCGAACCTGCGTCGGTTCTTTGAAGTGGACCGGTACTACATCGCACATGCCGCGATTGCGGCGCTGGCGAAGGACGGAAAGATGACCGCGAAGGATGTGGCCCGGGCGATCAAGCAGTACAAGATTGATCCGGAGAAGGCTAACCCTGTTGGGGTTTGATCGAGTCAATTAATTGACTCGAAAAAGGGCGGCCATTGGCCGCCCTTTTTTTTTGCGAAGTTGACGGACGTCACGCCTTGTATAAACTTCAACCGTCAGCCAGCGTTGTTTGGGAAGGGGGACTAGGATGTCTGCTCCGGGGAAAGTACTCTCAGATCCCGATTGGGGGTGTGAGTATTGGGAGGTTTCCAATCTCGGAGAGGGTAGCCTCCGAGTTTGCCAAGTAAGCGTCGGAAACGTTGAAGCCTTGGCGACATCTATCGTTTCAACCGTGGTTGATAAGTCATGGATGGCCGACCTCGATAGCTTGACGCGAAAAGGATACGAAGCGGCTGTTTCATTAACGACGCCGCTACTCGTTTCTCTGATAAGTAGCGTAGCGACCTCGGGATCATTAACTGAGGAGTTTGGCGAAATAATGGTTTCGACGGGTTCGTCCAGAGCTTTGTCAACCATTTACGGGCACGTGGCTCTTCCTATTTCCGAGCTGTGGAAGCCAAAGAAAAGAAACAACGAAGGATTTGACTTTCATACGGTCTGTCCAATGGAGCTTGTGAATTTTGGAGAGGCAAAGTACTCCGGATCCTCTAGTCCCCATGGAGTAGCCATAGCTCAAATTTCCCGCTTTCTGAAAAGCAAGAAACACCTGATGGACGTGCACTACTTGGGCACGCTCTGTTCGCCAGCGTCAATGGGTCGGCTTGACCTGGATGAATATGGAGTTGTTGCCGCGTTCTCTCTAAATGGTATCGACCATGGGATGATCCTTGGCAATGCCGCTAGCGCGGCGAAGAAACTTGCAATATCCCATAAGGTCGAGCAGGTGCTTCTTGTCGGGGTGGCATATGATGCTAAATAGCCTCCGGGCCATCCATGCGGATAATAATCCGAAAGTAAAGATGGATGAAATAATTGATTATATTCACAGAAATGGCCCCGACTCAAATGAGCTTCTGCAGCAGATTAGTCTGTACAAGGAGTTCAGCCCCGGCAGCTTTGCGGAGGGTGAGGAATACCTTATTTCCGCAATGGGGTTGTTCTACAAGGTTGGGGATGCGGAATCCATCTATTCTCTAATTATGAAGTCCGTTGGCGGGGCAAACACGACAGCCTCAGGGGACATACTGACACCTGTTCAGGCTAGCGTCCGTAACGCAATAATCGCCAATCAGTACATCTCAATATCAGCGCCAACGAGTGCGGGCAAGTCATATGCAATACGCGACTACTTGATCGAGACCAAGGGGGATGCGGTCATTGTTGTACCTTCTAGGGCACTGATAGCAGAGTATGTATCCTCTTTAAGGTCACAATTCGCAGATCGGCGAGACGTTATGATCATGCCGTTTGTAGACAGAGTTTTTACTGATCGCGTCCGACGAAGGGTGTTCATACTCACTCCTGAGCGGGCACGACAGATCGCCTCGCTAAAGAAAAGCTTGGACGTAAATCTGTTCTTCTTCGATGAGGCGCATGTTTCAGAGGAAGAGGGGCGCGGTGTGGTTTTTGACATCTTGGTCCGAAGGGTTGTCAGGGAGTTTCCAGCTGCAAAACTGGTATTTGCGCATCCCTTTGTTGAAAATCCATCTGCGCAGTTGGATAAGCATGGAATCTCCACGGAATCATCATATTCAAGGGCCTACAGTCAGGGGGCTGTGGGTAAGGTGTTCGTATATCGGCATGATAATGGGTGCGACTACTACTTCTCTCCATTTGAGGAAAAGGGTTACCTGCAAAAGAATGCTGTGAAGTTTAATGGTGACTTCGCAGAGTTTGCTCTTGATTCGAAGAGGACCTTGCTCGCTTATGTTTCGAAGGCCTCGATTTATAATGGGACGTTCCTCGACAGCTTTCGTGCCACGATAAGGAATTTCACGCCTTTAATTGATCCAAAGGCCAAAGCGATCATCGAAGATGTCAGGCGCCTGATTGGCGCTGATGGTGGCGGTCAACGGTCGAGCATGGTAGAGCTGATGAAAATTGGTGTTGTGATCCACCATGGGTCAGTTCCCCTGGAAGTCAGGTTTCTGATAGAGAAATTCATTAGATTGAAGTACGCCAGGATATGCTTTGCCACGAGTACGCTCGCGCAAGGGATAAATATGCCCTTCGATGTCGTGTGGCTTGAAACCATGCGACTCTCTGATGCGACCTCGGAGAAGAGATCGTTGTCATTCAAAAATCTTATTGGACGCGCGGGAAGGCTTACACGAGAGAAAAAGTTTGACTATGGCTACGTCTATACGAAAAGACCGATCTTGCTAAGCGAACGACTGCTGGACACTTATGAGCTGTCCCCTGTCTCGGTGCTGGACGCGGACGAAGCAGATGTATCCGCGGATGATTGGGAAATTGTAAAGGCGGTTAAGGACGAAACATATGACGATGAGATGCACATGCCTGAAAGCAGGAAGTGCAGGCTGGAATCTGATAGCGCATTAGTGGCGCTGGCAAGCGTGCTCGATACCATCTATCCCAGCGGCGTCAGTGGTCTTGAGCACCTGCGAGGCATCGCCGGAAGGCGAGCGCGCGAGGGTCTCAAGACGGATCTTAGAATCATCTACGAGATCTATCTAGGTCGCCCGCTCAAAGCAGGCGAATCCGCAGTATTTCATGAGGCGATATCGATACTTTCTCAGGTATTTGCTGGACGATCCTTCAAGGAGATTGCCGGCACAAGATTTTCTAGGATCAGTCGTCGTGATGAACTTGATCGAACCGATGCGCAGTTCTCGCAGATGGCTGCGACTTTGCCAAATGTGGAGATGGAGAAGCCTTTTCCGGTATTTAAAGGGTCAAAGGAGAAGCTTCCCTACGATACGATTGTGTTCGATACCTATGACTACTTGGACAAAGTAGTGTCGTTCTGTCTGGCAGACACATTCTCGGCTGCAGCAGAAATTTTCTATGAAAAGAAAGGTGATCGACGTGCTCTCAAGTTAATTGATATGTTTAGGTTCGGAACAAATGATCATGTCTCTATCTTGTTGATGCGATATGGATTTCAGCCTGAAATAGTGGATGAGCTGAAGTTGTTGGTAAAGCGAATCGATGAGGCTGGGATCACCTTCAAACCAGAAGTCAGGCGTGCTCGTCAGGTGATTCGCGATGCGGTCGATTGGTATATATGAGCAGGTTTTCGAATAACTCTTACTGATCCAGGGCTGGTCGCAAAGGCGGATATGATCGAATTTTTGAAAAATCAAGCGAAGAAGGTTGAAGGGCTTGGATACTCTGGCTTGGAGACCTTCAAGGGAAGCCCATATGCGAGCTGCGTTCGCGAGACTGGGCAGAACAGCATGGACGCCCGACTGGGGGGCGGTCCGGTCAAGATCGAAATTTTTCTTCATGACGTCAAACGGCAGGACGTTCCCTTTGCTGACGAGCTGGCAGAGGTGGTCGATGCATGTCTTCGTGAGAATACAGATGAGCGTACACAGCAGCATTTTGAATCGGCTAAAAAGATCGTTTCCGAAGATATTTGGAAAATTCTAGAGATTTCGGACAGCAATACAACGGGGCTAACCGGTCCTCTTAGTGACATGCACTCTGTATTCAATGTGCTTGTCAAAGGTGATGGGGTAACGAATAAACTTGATCCTACTTCCGCCGGATCGTATGGGATAGGTAAGAACGCAGCAATTGCGGTCTCATCGCTTCAGTGCGTTATCTACTCGACAGCTTTTGATGACAACGGAAGCCAGATTTCTGCGGTACAGGGAAGATTGCGCACTATCTCCCACCAGCGCAATGGCGAATTTTATGGCGCCGAAGGCTTCTGGGGCGGGAAGGACTTCAGTGCGATATCTGACCCGCTAGAAGTGCCGGGCTGGATGAGGAGGACCGTCGTAGGAACTTCGATCTTCTCAGTTGGCTTCAGGCAAGAGAGCGGATGGGAGGATCGTGTAAAGCTTGCTGTTCTTTGCAACTTTGTGAGCGCGATTGACGCAGGCACAGTTGAGTTTAATGTAAACAACACTCTGATCACAAAATCGACGCTGGATTCGCACATTTTCTCACCGGAGCTGGAATCCTCCGCCATCAACTTCGACTTGAAGCCTCAGCTCATGGTTGCCCGAAATCTGCTCGTCAACTTGCGATCAGACACTTCGGTAGAGCGACGCATTGACGACGCCTTCTTGGGTTCATTCATTCTTCGAGTACTCCCTCGACAGGGTATGCCGAAGTCTGTACATATCATAAGAAATGGAATTTATATAGCGAACAACTTCAAGAAGTTCGCTCAGCCGATGGCTAGTTTCAATGGCACTTCGGATTTTATCGCAACTCTTTGCCCTTCCCCAGATGAACGCGGTGAGAACGCGAGCCGAATTCTCAAGTCACTCGAGAATCCAGCGCACGATGCATTTGAGCCTGAACGCATAGTTGACGAGACGAAGCGTGACCAGATCCGTCTCGCAATAAAGCGAGTGGTAGAGAAGATTCGAGGGCTCTTGAAGGAAATTGCCAAGGTCGATGAAGGTGGGACGCTACAGCTTGACGATCTTTCCGAAGTGCTGGCGCGCAACGGTGGGGCAGGGTCTTCGAAAGTCGAGGCCTCTGATGAGCCTGATCCTCTGACGCTGAAGTATTCCGAGGCCAGGAAGTCCATCAGTAGAGAGCCGCAGCCAGGGATCGGAGCCAACGGTAACTCCATTCAAAAAGGCGGCGGGGATCGTGCCAAGTTGGGCGGACGTCAGTCGAACAAGGGAAAGGGGCCAGGCCTAGGTAGCCGCGGTGCAGTCCCTCTTGAAGATGTCATATTTACGATGGATCCAAAGCGGGGTTCCCGCGCAAGGCGATTGCATTTCACAAGCTTGGCAGCAGGGACGGCGAAGATCTCGCTTCATGTCTCAGGCCTGTATGGATTGGAGCCTTTGGAAGTGACATCCAGCTCGCAGGGAGTCATCGAGAGTGGGGCAATCATCGTCAACCTTAACGCAGGTGAGCGTGTGTCGATAGATGTCGAGATCGATGAGCCATACTTTGGAGGTGTCGAAGTTCAAGCTTACCCAGCCGCTGGTGGCACTGAAGCTGGCGCGGAGGGAAGGGAATGAAGATTGCAGAATCTACTAATTTTCAACACCCGGTGTTGGCGCCTTGGCTGCGTGACATAGCCGGATACAGGTTCGATGTTGAGCTTAGAACTGCCGAAGATGAATCTACCAACAGTCTCTTTATTGACTGTCAGGTGGTGATGGACCAGCCGGATATCAGAACGCTGATTGATTCAGGCGCCGCAAATTTCGGCATTCTCGTGCGGTGCACGGACACAGGGTATCGAAAGGTCATCAAACTGGGATTTCCCCGAGGTCTTCATGAGTTCGCTCCTGGCGCCTTGCTGGGGCGTGTTCAGTTTAGACCAATGATCTGGTTAGCTTCCAGTCTCTTGGACTATTCGCCCCGGGGCAGGCGAGTTGAGTTCGATAATGTCGACGCACTGGGCGCCGGCACTATTCTGGCGCTCGCAGAGGAGTACCTTGTTGATGTCTCTCGCCCTCCGTTACCTTCGATCGAGTCTCTGTTTGAACTGAGGGTTGCATCTCATGTAGAGGATGGCCTGTTCGATATTGACCTGAATTCTGACAAAGTGACTATCGGCGTGTCTGAGGCGACTTTCAGCGTAATTCATTCTGTGCGAAGCGGAGCTATTACTGGTGCTGGTAGCGTACAGAACCTATTCTATTCTCAGATCATTATGCACCTTCTTCATGAGGCGGATCTTCGTAAGCTTGAATTGTTCGGATACAGATGGTGTGGCGCCCTTTACGCAACTGTCGAGTCGTTGGGTCGTGAATTGGAAGGTGGATGCAAAATGTCCTTGGCACAGCTTATTCTAAACAAGCCTTTGCTTAATATCGGCTCTGGCGAAAGTGCCGAGGAGACGTTCCTTTCATGAATATCACAATGGTTTCAGCGGAAGTGGTTGAATCCTTGGCTTCAGCCGTCTCCACCAGTATGGATCTGTACCGGGAGCGTGGATTCTCAAACGAAAGCTCAGCGGCAGGATGGAATATTGAAGTTCCTGGTGTTTCTTGGGATGACAGCATTCCAATGTATCTCTCTCCTGATGATAATGAGACGTCAGAGGTTGAAAACTCCTACGTGGTCTACTCTGCTCTTAGTGGAATGACTCCTGCCATAGCAAGGGATGAGAGGATCTGGGTCCGCCTATGTCACGTTGAACTTTTTGACTACGCGAAGAAACGGTGGATGACGTCAACAGGTCTTAGCGAGGCGGCGGTTTCGAAGCATTTCTTCGCTTCAGGAGTTGTTGGCAGCCGGGATGACAACTCTATTGGCAGACTTTGGTGGAATGGTCACGTGGCCTCGCTTGCTTTCCCCTCCGATCTTAGGCGTGGCCTCTCTGTGCTTCTGAAAAGAGCGAATATCAGAAAGCAAGTAATCGATCGGGCCGATAGTGCGTTTAGAGTTGCTCTGATTGGCCCGCTTTTGAGGGAGATTGAAGGGAGCGCTTGGATCAGCGAGAACGACAAGGCGATCGCGACATTCATGAAGCATGTGAATAGGCGATTCGGGGGAATTGTTCTTGAAGATTTGCCTGAGGATGCTGTTCGAGACTCTATTAGACAGTGCCTCAAGGACGCCGAGCTAGCCAGTGCGCGCTAGTAGGGCTTTCCCGTGCGCTTTGGAGGGTGCTTGCGCTTGGACTAGGTGAGGTGCAGGTCCATGTCCATGTCTAGTGCATGACAACCACTCCCGTGATCTAAATCAGGGAGCAATGGCTGCCCCCATGCACCCTTGCCACTGCATGCCAAGGTACCGAATTTGGAGTCATGAGCTTTTACTTGCACCCGCAGAGCACTGCTGGAGAGATCAAGACCTTATAACTAGTTTTTTTCGCTTGCGCTCCAGTTCTTCGTCGAAGAATTCCCGAAAGGAAATCACGTTTGCGTCGTTGTAGTAGAGAGACTCATTGTTCTTTGTCTTCAGCGACTCGGGAACTACCAACGTAATCTCTGCCTTCCGCAGATCTGCAAGCGCTTCCTTTGATACCCGGTCATCCACTGTTGCAAGGAAAATTGCACAGTTGAAGCGTTCGTGGGTGATCTGCTTCCAGCGCTCGCGCAGAGTCGTCTTGGCCGAAAGAATGGCCGCGTCTTCATATCGCCGTTGTGTGTCCAAGGCTACCGTTGCCTGGTCAGGTAGGACGAAGTCTGGACGTCGCTGACCAAGAATTGCCTGCGCCTCGAATCTTACTCCACCTGCCTTCAACATGGCTGCCAGGTGCGACTCAAACGACTTGCCGGCGCGGCTCTTTCTCTGTTGGCTTGCGGATAAGAAAAGAGTGTTCAACGCCGCAAAGCCGCGCACAGCGGCCGTCGCAGTTCGATCATGCTCAGCCAGAACTTTGGAGACCTCGACGGCTCTCATGCGAAGCTCATGCTTACGGTAGATTGCAAACTCGATATCCCTGCTCACGCGCATAAGAGCGTCACCAGGCTTCTTGATTTCCCATGGATTGAACGTCCGTGATCCCACTGATCCAAGGAAGTCTGCTCTCGCCTCTTCAGCCAGTACGTCCGGATCCGGCATTCTGGAGTACTTGGTAGCAAGTGCCTCAATGGAGCCAGTACGAAGCGCGGCATCGATTTCGCCGATCAGTTCGGCAGCCTCGTCGGAATCGATGGCCGACGCCCGCTTGAATCTTGATGGACTGAAGAGCTCGAAGTGGAAGTTCGATTGGATGTCCAAGCGACTTTCAAGCAATTCCGCTTCCGTAGAAGCTGAGTCGATCACCATGAACCAGTGATGTGCGCACCCTTCGGTCTGCAAGAGCGACCCGCCCAACAGCCAAGATGCGGGATTCAGATCAGCAAAGAGCTCTGCAGGAATCCTCGTGAAGTGGCATTCTGACCGCTTGTTGCTGAAGTACTTGATCCCGGAATCGGTCCTTACTTCCCCGGTTTGGGGCCAGAAGGAGGGGCAGTTGGCCTCAAGGATATGAGGCTTGTCTTCTCGGGCACGAAGTTCTGGAAAAAAACCTGACTCGCGTATGTCGCGAGGTACGTAGAAGCCCGACTGATGACCTCCACCCTCATTTGCCCACGATGCATCATTGAACGATAGCTTCTTCAGGAAGAGCTTGTCGCTGCGACTGACAAATGACTCTATCAGCGACCATTGGTCTGAGTTCCGTTCCAGAAAATCCATCTCCATCCCCGTTCTCCTTCAGTGGGAATCCTGCCGTAGGATTTCGGCCAAGTGATCCAGAAATGAAGCCTGCTCAATGGCGCTCTTTCCGCGCAACGAGCACTCCCATACGGTTAGTACCCGCCAGCCCATGGCTTCAAGCTCGGCGGTAACGCGCAGATCCCGGCCCCTGTTTTTGCCAATCTTATCTGCCCAGAACTCCGGGCGCGTCTTCGGCAGTCGGTACAGTGGGCAATCATGCCCGTGCCAGAAGCACCCGTGCACGAACACAACGGTCCGATACTTCGGCAGCACGATGTCTGGCCTGCCTGGCAGCTTTGCACCGCCCAAGCGATATCTCAGCCTCCGAGCGTGGAGGCCCTTGCGCACAAGGACCTCCAGCTTCGTATTCGAACCACGTATCCGCGACATCTGCGCGGACCGCTGCTCCGGGGTGAGGCTGTCGACCAAGGTCAGGCCTTGGCCTTCTTCTTAGCCGGCTTTGCCGGCTCCGAATCAGCCTTCTGGAGCAGGTGAGGAACCATGATGCGGGCGACTTCAGCGATCACCGGCACAACCACCGAGTTTCCGAACTGCTTGTAGGCACGGGTATCGGAAACCGGTATGCGGAAATTGTCATCAAAGCCCATCAGACGGGCGCACTCGCGCGGTGTCAGGCGTCGCGGATTCTTCTTCGCGCCTTGGGAGATGAGGATCTCCGAACCATCCTTGTAGTAGCGCGCAGACAGTGTGCGGCACGTACTTTCGGGGGTTACCAGGCCGAAACCGAAACCGTTGCCCTTGTCACGATGCTTGGCGGCATAGTTCTGCAAGTACTCCCACAGCTTGTCCGACAACGTGTACTTGTCCAGCACCTTGCCTTTGGCGCCGGCAATGTAGGGTTGATCCTCGTCTTCGCTACCGTCTTGCTTGTGTAGCACGGAGGCCATGCGGGGGGAAATGCCAAAGTCAGGCAGCTCGAGGTCGTCGAAAGTGAACGCGGTCTCTTCACGGAAGCCTACGATGATGATTCGCTCGCGGTGCTGAGGGCCGAAGTGCTTGCCGTTGATGACCTTGGCTTGCACGTGATAGCCCAGTTCGTTCTTCAGCACGTCCATGATTGTTGAGAACGTACGGCCCTTGTCGTGGCTCATCAGGTTCTTCACGTTTTCCAGAAGGAAAGCGCGTGGACGCTTGGCGTCGATGATGCGGGCCACGTCGAAGAACAGCGTGCCCTGGGTTTTGTCGGAGAAGCCGTGCGGACGTCCAAGGGAGTTCTTCTTGGACACACCGGCAATGGAGAAGGGCTGGCAAGGGAAGCCAGCCAACAGCACATCGTGGTCAGGCACGTCGTTCTCCTGGACCTTGGTGATGTCCGAAGCGAAAACGTGGTCGGGGCCGTCATGGAAGTTGGCCTTGTAGGTCTTCACCGCGTAGGGGTCCCATTCGCTCGTGAATACGCAACGGCCGCCAAGCTTCTCAAATGCAGTGCGGATTCCGCCGATGCCAGCGAAAAGATCGATGAAGCGGAACTTGCCCTCGCCAGACGGCGGCTCGCCAAAGGGAAGCAGGCGCTGTCGGATTGCGTCGGCGATGTAGGGCTTTGGTTCGGTCTCACGCAGCTGCCAGCGGCGGACCGTCTTCGGATCAACTCCCAATGCCTGGGCGACCTCCTTGGGGCTGAAGCGTTGCAGGGAGAGGTCGATCAGTTCGTACGCGTTCATGGGTGCTCCGGGAATTCGGGGGACAGTATGTCCAATTTCTTCCCGTGGGTGAAGTGGGGCAATCAGGGCTTGCCTCGGCACGTTGTCGGGGCAACGCCTACACAGAAGGGTGGTGGGGCTCGTCGGTCCAGTCCGAAACGCATGTCGGCTAGAGAAGCCGGGGGCATCTTCCCCCGGGTCGATCTCAAAAGCTGAGACCCATCATCTCCGAGGAGCGGTCGGCGCTACTTGGGCCAACTCTGCCAACCACCCGCCCGATGCCTGCTCGAGCTTCTGGCCCGACAGGAGCTTCAGGATCTCTGGTGAGATCTTCTGACCCTCCTCACCATAAGTGCCAAGTCTGGAAAAGATCGATACCGGCAGCTCCCGGAATCCAACGGTTCCAGTCCCAGTGATGGTCGTGTGTTTGGCGGATTTTCGTAGTGGCTTCCGCTCGATCAGATCGATCTTCTGACGTGTCATCTCAACCCCAATGACGGCAGCGCGCTCGCGCAACTGCCTGTTGTTGAAGAGATACATAGGCTTGACCGTGATGTCGCGGACAGGTTTGACAATGATCATGTGCGCAGGCCTCAGGCCGGCATCGGCCATGAACCTCATCATGCGTAATTCGCCATCGTTCAACCCGAAGTTGTCGCCTGACCCCATAGGGAACTTATGCTTGAGTTCGAGCATCCAGAGTTCCTCCCGGAACAGACAGATCCTGTCCAGGTTCCACGTGCCGATGAAGAATGGCTGCAGCAGGAAATTCACAAGGAGCCGCGGAATCACCAGCTGCGTCCAGATCTGCTCAGTGCTGAGCGCCTCGGCAAGGAATCCCCAGATGGCTGTGTTCTGGCGCACTTCATTCTTGACATCTGATGCGATGGCTTGGTACCTCGGCTTTCGTCCGATATCCCGAACCAGATCCGCCAGAGGCCGTCTTGGCGTCAAGTGCTTCGAATCCCATAGACTGGCATGGAAGTCATCATTGATCAGCTCAAGGTGATACACGGTGAACACCTTTGCGAGAGCGTCAAGGTAACGTCGTTGTCCAGGCTGAGTGCCCCGGAGCCACACGAAAGCGACTGGAGGAGATCCGGCCTTGGGGGAATTAACAACGAACGTTTCCAGGTCCAGAAGCTGCAGACCACCATTCGATTCACTCGCCGCGTGTTCGAGCATCTGATCGAAGGCGCGTTCAACGACCATGCCCTCGAGAACCTGATGCTTGTCCCACTTCAAAATCTCGTGTGCCAGATCGCGATCAGTGCGATCAAGTGAACTGAAGGGTCCCCAAGGAGTTTCGTCCATCATGCTTCGACGTACCTGTCATTTTTCGACAGGATAGCGCCAGAAGCTGTCGCATACGGCACTTAGCCCGTTCTAAGGGGTTCACCCCCGTTTCCACGGACACTTGCAAGAAGGCCGATCTAGGCCATAAGGAGTTTTCATGTCAAAGCGTAGGAAGTTCAGTGCCGAGTTCAAGCGCGGTGCGGTTGAGCAGGCGAGCCAGCCCGGTGTCACCTGCGCTCAGGCGGCCCGGGAGATCACCAGGCCCATCAACATGAGCGTGGTGGTGATAACTACGGGCGGCACCCTCATGGGCAGCGCTGCGGCAGCACCGCCGCAGCGCACCAGACCCGCAGCGTAGTAGGCGCTACCCGCGCACCTGCAGGCACGCACTGGCCTGCGCCGTTAGCGCCACGCAAGCCATCTTCAACCCTTCCATCACCCGGTCCCCCAAATACTCCTCAGGCGCACCGTTCTGCCGGGTCCGTTCCGCAGCCAACATCAGCTCCGCCACCACGCGCAGCCCGGCCAGCGCGCAATCCGCATCCGCCAGCTGAAGGCAACGCCCAGGCAGTTGATGCCTCTCCGGCCAAGGCTGACCATCCGCAGCCGCACCAGTGCCGATGCGGTGCAGCGTGGCGACGAAGGTGTTGGGATCGACGGACGGTTCGCTTTCGGCTTCGGCGTTGTCCGGATCGTACTGCGCGTGCAGGGAACGGAAGTCCGACGTGTTCATGGCAATGCTCCGTACAGGACAGATAGCAGCGCCACCAATAAAGGCGGCGGACGATGCGTGGCTCGAAAACCGATCAGAGTCAGTCGGCGGACCCGAAGGTCCCCACGCACCGCCCGCCATGGAACGCGAACGGATTGCCAGCCGGCGCCACGCAGAGGTGACGCCGGCTGACAAGCGTAAACACTTGACTCTGAAAAACGGGTTTTCGACGCCCGCGCCACCCTCTTTCGGTGGCACGCCAAGAGATACCCGCGCAGCTGCCAAATGCCAAGAAACTGCAGAACTGACGATTGCCAGTCCTGACGCTTTCGGCATTGTCGCACACGGTGTTAAGCCGGCAAGCGATTGCGCCGCAACGTTCTTGAAGCGCTTGGCGCTATTGGGCCCAAGCACAGGGATGCCCGCAGCCAGGGCCATGGCTTAGGACCAATTACGACAGATTGGAGCAGCGGTTCAGCCGGGCGGTGCCTCGGCCGTGGGCACGAAGGTCATACGCACCCGAACCCGCGCATGCAGCGCGACTCCCTCAACCACGATCGGTTCGAAGCGCCACCGGTCCACTGCGGTAAAGGCCGCACGATCAATCTCCCGCAGCCCGCTGGACCGCGCCACCATCACGTTGGAAACGTGGCCCAGCTCATCCAGTTGAGCAACCAACAGCACCTCCATGGGAACCTGCAGCCCCGCATCGGGCGGCGTGGCAGGGGCCGTTGAATAGACAACGGCAGGCGTCTGCTTCAGCTCGAAGGTGGGGTTGTCACCGCGCTCTACAAACACTTCAGTGGAAATCTGCGGGTCTGCCGCCATGGCCATGGCAGGTGGAGCGCCCAGCAGCATCAGAACGAGGTTCAGTGCCAGGGCGGTGTTCAAACGAGGCATACGTGGTTTCCATTCCGGTGCACCATCAGCATAGCGGCCATCCTCAGGCATCGCTTGCCTTGAATGCCGGCGTGTCGGACTGCTACGCGGATCACAAAGACACGCCCGGCCGTGGCCACAGCGCATCGTCGCGCTCCAGGTCGTAGTCGCTGCCGAATGCCAGCGCCGCCTGGCGTGGTGGAAGGTCTGCGTAGCAGCCCAGCAGGTACTCATCCACGCCGGCATCCCTATGGTCGATGGCGAACAGGTGGAGGAGCTCTTTGTCGAAGGCTTCGAGCCATGTGGGGGCGATTCTGGTCATGGTCATCCTCCGGTGAGGTGGGGAGGATGACCGCAGTGGGTCTCACAGGATGGGAGGTGTCCACGTCGTGGTTCTGCATTTCATAGTGGTCTGATTGCCCGCCAACGCAGGCAGCGTTAGAACAGTGTCGTCGTTCTTCTATTGATGGGTGTCACATGTGGCGAGATCCAGGCAGCTGCCAGCCCGCTGGCGGTAGCACGTAGCCCATACAGGGCGAGCGCTCCGATGGGGCTCAAGTCCCCCGCGCGGATGCCGATACCGACCTCAGGTTCGCCCTGCGACGTGCAATGTCGCAGGGTTGTCGCACGCTCTGGGCCGGCGCTGTTGCCGGCCAGCAGGACACAGGAAGATGTTGATGACGGGAAGTCACCGCTGGACGGTCCGGGTATGAGCCGGGCTGGTCACCGCACGCCGCCGGTTGTGCCGGCAGATCACGCGCTACCCGCTGCGCGGCAGCCGCGCTTCTCGCTGGAGAAGGACGTGGTTCTGGCCGCGCAGACGCGCGTGCAGCTGCAGGAGTGCCTGGCGCGCATCCGCCACCATCGCACCATCTATCGCGAGTGGGGGTTCGAGGCGGTTGATCCGCTCGGCCGCAGCAGCGTCATCAACTTCCATGGGCCGCCGGGCACGGGCAAGACCATGGCCGCCGAGGCGCTGGCCGGAACCTTGGGGCTGGGCTTCCACCACATCGGCATTGCCGAGCTGGAAAGCCGCTACATGGGCGAAACCGCACGCAACATCCAGGCCGCTTTCAGGATGGCCCACGACAGTGCCTCGCTGCTGTTCTTCGACGAGGCCGATACGCTGCTGGGCGCCCGACTTTCCAATGTGACACAGGGCGTGGACAACGAGGTCAACGCGATGCGCTCGACCCTGCTGATCGAGCTGGAGCGCTTTGAAGGCATCGTGGTGTTCGCCAGCAACTTCGCGCGCAACTACGACGAAGCCTTCCGCAGCCGTATCAGCTATCACATCCACTTCGACCTGCCCGACAGGCTCGCCCGCCACGCGCTCTGGGACCGCATGCTGGTGCCCGGCATTCCGCTGGCTGACGAGCGGGCTGCGCTGCTGGGGCAGGCCGTCGACGCCTCGCGCGGTCTCTCGGGGCGGGACATACGCACTTGCCTGCGACTGGCGTTGCCCAAGGCCCTGCTGGACGCCGACTGCCAGCCCGCACTGGCGAAGCTGAGCTGGCCACACCTGCAACAGGCGATCAGTGACATACAGCGCGCACAGCAGCACGTCGGGCGAACTGCGTCTTCGCCCAGTGGCGCGCAGGCCGCCCGCGATCTTCTTGGCGTGTAAGCACGCCCTTCCTCTACCACCAAAGGAACACAGCCATGGGATGGTTCACCAATGCAGTTGCGGCAACCGCACGCTTCGTCAGCTCGGCGGCACAGAAGGTTGCCAGTGCCGCACAGAAGACCTGGGAAGTAGTCAAGAAAACCGCGGTCAAGGTCGTGACCCTGGTAGCCACCGACGGCGAGAAGACCGTCGCCAAGGCAAAGGATCTGTGGAAGACCGCTCGCCCGTATGTGAAACAGGCTACGGCGTGGCTGCGCACGGGTGCCCCGCATCCGCTGATCAAGAACGTTGCTCTGGCCATTGATGCGCTGTTGGCGCTGGAGAACTCTCCAGTGCTGCAGTGGATTGACAAGGCGGTGAGCTGGACCATCGAGCTCGCCAAGCGTCTGAACGCGGCGATGGAGCAGGGCGTGCAGGTGGAGCTGGATGCCGCGGAGCGCGCACAGGCCGAGCAGTATCAGCAGAAGTTCCGCGATGCTGCCGGCAGCTTCAGCGGCGAGCAGGCCCATGCGGTATCGGTGGTGGCGATGGTCAATGATCTGGTGCTTGCACAGGACAGGATCAATGCACTGGTGGAGACCGGCGAAGTGGCCGACGTCGACCACTTCCTTCGCCTGCGCGCCACGCAGAAGCTGTTGAAGGAAGCGAATGCACGGCTTGCGGCGGCGACGGAGAGCCGCATTGATACGGACGACATCTTCCTGGTGCGCGTGGCGTCCGATCTGCTCAATGCGGATCCCTCTCTGTCGAGCGAGGATGCGCAGGCGTTGGACGACCTGCTGCAGCGTCGACATGGTCGTGGCCTGCTGCCGTTCGCCTTCGAGGAAATGCTGCCGGCATGGCACATGCGCAACCAGGCACTGGAAGCGCAGTGGGAGGCAATGAACGATACGCTGCCCGCCAGGCAGGTGAAGCTGCGCCGGTTGGAGGCGGAGCTCTCCATCTCGGCAGATGGGCGCCTTGACGAAGCCGACCAGGCTGAACTGGATGTTCTTCGTCTCTCCGTACCGCTTGAGCAGAAAGCATTCGACGACCTGGCGGACGAAAAGCTGGCGCTCTCCCAGTACCTGCATGCGGCTGAAGGCTTCCTGCAGGTCCTTGAGCGCCCCGCCGAGGAGCTTGAGGCTGCTGGAATGGGCTACCTGATCGATGCCGGGCAGCAGGTTGGCGAGCTCATCATCCAGGGTGCCGAGCAGGGCAAGCAGTGGAACGAGTTCACGCCCAGGCAGCAGGAACTGATCATCGATTTCGCCAACATCTTCGAGGATGAGTGCCTGGAGCGCGTGCAGCGCCTGGTTGAGGTTGCGGCCTGATGCTTGTACACGTCGCTGACTTCATCTGGCCGGATTTCAGTGAGCCGTTCCAGCTGGCCTTCTTCGCGATCATCCTCGGCGCCGCAGTGGCGACCGTTGTGGGGGTGTGGCGCACTGCGCGGCCTGACAACTGGAAGGCCAACTGGGAAGGCAAGGAGCGCGGCAATACCGGGCTGGATGTGGACCACGGCTCGTTCAACGATGTGTGCGACGCCGTTGCCACCAAGCCGGAGAAGTATGCGGAGATCGTGCCGGGCCTGCTCCTGATCTTCGGCCTGCTGGGTACCTTTGTGGGCCTGGGCATTGCCTTGGACAGTGCCTCTTCCATCCTGAGCAATGCCAACGCCCAGAACGCGCTTGATGGCGGGATGAACGACCTGCTGGAAATGATGGGGGGCTTGGGCACCAAGTTCAGGACCTCCACCTGGGGCATCCTCGGTTTCCTGCTGGTGAAGCTGGTACTGGCGGGCATGGGGCGGGAGACCCAGCGCCAGCAGTGGGTGATCGCCCGCATGACGCTGGAGATGGACAAGGCCAGGCAGGCGGGCGAGCACCTGGAAGAGCAGCGCAGCCAGCGCATGCAGAATGCGTTGGCAGAAGTGGCCGTGAACATGGATGGCTCTCTGGACCAGAGGCTGCAGCAGGACCGTGGCCTGCGCCTGGCACATCATGACGGCACGGCCGAAATGATGCAGCAGGCCGTGCTGGCCCTGGGCCAGCAGTTCATGGCTGCACTGGAGCAGGATCGCAGCCTGCGGCTGCAGGCTGACCGTGCTGCCGCCGAGCAGCTGCGGGTGCTGCTTGGCGATGCGTTCGCGCAGCTGCAGCAACGCATGCAGGCCGATCAAGCCGCGCAACGCGGTGTCGCCGAGCAGGCTGCACAGGCACTGGAGGCGCTGCTCGCCATGCAGGAGCAGGGCAACGAGATTGCACTGGATACCCAGCAGGTGCTGGTGGCGTTCACCGCCTCGCAGGAGGCCTTCAGCGGCTCCATCCAGCGCAGCGCCGACACCATGTCGGCCGCGGCTTCGAACATGAACGGTGCTGCCGAGCACGTGTCTGGTGTCATCGCTGCATTCGACGTCGGTGTACGCAACACGCTGGGAACAATCAAGGAGGAATTGGGAGGCACCATCGAACGCATGGATACCTCGCTGCGGGACAGCGTCAGCGCAATGGCCAGCAATCTGGGGACGATCGCGAGTGGCTTGAGCAGCTCAATCGAGATGTTCACGACGGAGTCAAAGCAGACCTTGGGCCAGGTTTCGAGGAGCATCGAAACGTCTTCGCACAGGCAGCAGGAGGGTCTCGAATCGCTCAAGCTCGTGACTGATGCGGCCCAGGAGAGCATCGTGAAGTCGACGAACTACATCAAGGCCAACAGCATCAAGATCAAGACCGGGCTCAAGGCGGTTTCAACTGCTGCCCGAAGCGCGGCTGAGGTGGGTGGCCAGTTGAAAGTTGCGCATGCCAGTCTGGAACTGGTCGGAGTGACTCTGCACAAGGTTCAGGCCGCGATGCAGCGCGATGGCAATGAAGGCCAACAGCTGCGCGAGGTGGTGTCCCAAGGCACCAAGCGCCTGGTAGATGCGCACCAAAGTACCTATGACCTGCTGAGGCGCCAGGCCGACAATCTGGAAGCGTTCCATGCGGAACTCCGTCGTCTGGTCCCACCCAGGGTGGAGGATGAGGCGGTGCTGGGCGGATGAAGGATAAGCCCAACGAATGGGTGGCCATCTCCGACCTGATGGCCGGCGTGCTGGCGGTGGTGATGCTGATGCTGGCCGTGGTCGTCCTGCAGCGGCAGTTCGCCGAGGCCCAGCACCAGCGGGACCTGGCCGCGTTGGATGCGACCACTGGCAACCCGGTGGCCGAGCTGCTGCAGCAGGTGCAGGGAACCTTGGGTACACAGGTGGCAGGGCATTTGATCAGTGTTGACGTTGCCAGTCGACGCATCACTCTGCGTGACGGTGTATTCGCGCAGGGAAGTGCCTGTGTAACACCTGCCGCCGGTGCAGCCATGCAGGCGGTGGAAGCACAGGTGGGAACCTTCCTGCGCGACCACCCTGCGGGGCGGATCTTCGTGGAAGGCTATACCGACGACGCACCGGTAAAGCGTCCTGTCACCGACTTCGCGCGTTTCTGCACCGTCTACGACGACAACTTCACGCTGTCGGCCGCGCGCGCCCGCGAGGCGCGCAAGACCCTGCTGGGGACACTGGACGCCACTTCTGCCCGGCGGATCGTGGTGGCCGGTTATGGCGACTCGCGACCGTTGGCCGAGGTGCCACCATCTGATCCGCGCAATCGCCGGGTGGAAGTGTTCTTCACCCTGGACGGCAGCCGCAGCTGAGCCATGTCGCAACTCTCAGCGCTTGCCTGCCCGCAGCCAGGCTTCGGGCAAGCCTTCAAACAGGCTGTCCAGCGTGGAGGCCGGGCGGCACGCCACCGGTGCCGACTGACAGTGGGGGCAGTGGGTGAAATGGGTGAAGCCCTTGATGCGCACGTCTCCGCAAGGTGGGGTCGTGCGTTTCCAGCTGCAATGGCTGCAGCTGTAGGTCCAGTGCTGCGTGCGGCCCCACATGGCAGCCGCACTCACTCTTCTTCAGCGTTGTTGTACTGCTCGCTCAGCCAGCGACCCAGTCCGTACAGCGCCCATCCGTATACAACAGTTGCTCCGATGATCCTGAACATGATCTTCCTCGTGGGGTCGTTTGATCTGGCTCCCCGTGAGCGGACGCCAAGAAGCGATACTTTGATCGCACTTGGAGGTTCTTTTATGTCCCGTATCACCCGCCGTAGCTACACCGATGAGTTCAAGCACCAGGCTGTGGCGCTGGCCGAGTCACTCGGCCCAGCCGCAGTGATCTGGCTCCCCGTGAGCGGACGCCAAGAAGCGATACTTTGATCGCACTTGGAGGTTCTTTTATGTCCCGTATCACCCGCCGTAGCTACACCGATGAGTTCAAGCACCAGGCTGTGGCGCTGGCCGAGTCACTCGGCCCAGCCGCAGCGGCCCGACAACTGGAGATGTCGGTCAAAACGCTGGCCAATTGGGTCGACGCTGTTCGGGCCGGCCGGTCGCTGACCTCGGAGGCCCGTAGACCGGCCACCGACCTGGAAAGCGAGATCAGCCGCCTGCGGGCCGAGAACGCCAACCTGAGGATGGAGCGGGAAATCCTAAAAAAAGCGGCGGCGTTCTTTGCCAAAGAGTCCAAGTGAGGTACGCCTTCNTCGCCAGTCATAGGACTCGCTACCCGACTCGGGTGCTGTGCCGTGTTCTCGGAGTATCCGTCTCTGGATTCCATGACTATCTGCGCCGACAGTCCGGCGCAGCCGCCGACCCCGATGCAGCACTCCGTGCCGAGCTTCGGGCTATCCATGCGGCTAGCAAGCGCAGCTATGGACGACATCGGCTGGTCAGGGCCCTGCGCGACCGGAATCATCACATCGGCCATAAGCGCGTGGCGCGGCTGATGGCCGAGGAGCGCATCCAGGGTAAGACCAAGGGGCGCTGGCGGCGCAACGCTTCCGGCGGAAGTTCGACCCTCGCCCCGAATCTGCTGGATCGAAAATTCGCTCCTGGTGCCGGGCCGACGGCGTGGGTCGGAGACATCACCTATGTCGCCACCCGTCAGGGCTGGCTGCATCTGGCGGTGGTCATCAGCGTCCAGACCCGACAGGTGCTGGGCTACAGCACTTCCGACCGGATGACCGAGGACCTGGTGGTGAAAGCCTTTGCCAACGCTTGGGCCCTGCATCCGCAACGGCCTGGCCTGATCTTCCATTCGGATCGAGGCGGGCAATACTGGGGCAATGAGTTTCGCCAGCTCCTGCAATCCCNCGGGGTGGTCCAAAGCATGAGCCGGCCTGGCAATTGCTGGGACAACGCAGTAGCCGAGAGCTTTTTTGCCACGCTCAAGGTCGAAGAGGCCGCTGNTCCTTACTCAAGCCGGGAGCAGGCCAGCCAGTCCCTCGCCACCTACATCCACGGCTTCTACAATCCCGCCCGGCTACACTCGGCACTGGGCTATCAATCGCCCAATGCATACGCCCGGCAGCTCAGGGCTGCCGCCTGAAATGGCTTCATGGCGTCCGTTTTCAGGGAGCCAGATCAGTTGCGTGCAGCCTTGGGGCATCCGTGCCCCCCTGTCGTTCCGTGGTCTTCCATTCTGCGCGGGGCTGCGACAGCCGGCGTCGCAGCACGAACGATCCTATGACGTACGCCATCGACAAGGAGAACCGCGTGTCACGCAACAGTACCGATACCCTGCAGCGGCAATGGCACATGCTGCGCATGATTCCGCGCGCTCCGCGCCACATCACTGCGGGAGAGTTGTGCGAGGGGCTGGCGCAGCGTGGTATCACGGCAGGCAAGCGCACCATCGAGCGCGACCTGCAGAATCTGCTGGGGATGTTCCCGCTGGAGGTGGATGAAACCGCGCGTCCCTTCCTCTGGAGCTGGCACAAGGACGCCAACTTCGACTTCATGCCGCGCCTGAGCGTACCGCAGGGCATGGCCCTGCTTCTGGCGCAGCAGCACCTGAAAACCCTGCTTCCCGCCGCGACACAGCGTGAACTGCAGCCTCTGTTCCAGATGGCACGCAGGGAGCTGGCGGCAGGTATCTGGAAGGATTGGCACCAGCGCACCGCTGTGCAGCCCTCGGTGAAGACCCTTCTGGCTCCTGAACTGGACGCCGAAGTGCTGGATGATGTGCATGAGGCATTGGCACTGCGCCGCCAACTATCAGCGATCTACCGCTCCAAGGGGGCGCGCGAGGGGCGCCATGCGTTGATCCATCCGCTGGGTCTGATCATTCGTGGACAGGTGCACTACCTGGCCTGCACCTTCGATGGCTACCAGGACATCCGCCAGCTGGCGCTGCACCGCCTTTCGGAAACTCAGGTGCAGGCTGCTGCCTGCGTAGTGCCGCAGGATTTCGACTTCGCCGTGTACGCCGATAGAGCGGGGCGCTACGAAGACCAGGGCACAGTGCGACTGATGGCCCGTTTTACCAGCGCCGCCGCAGAGCACCTGCGCGAAACCCCATTGTCTGCAGACCAGGCCTTGCACGAGCTGGCTGACGGCGCGCAGGTGGACGTGGTGGCCACGGTATCGCTGGACCAGCCGCTGCGCTGGTGGCTACGCGGTTTTGGTAGCCAGGTGGAGGTGCTGGAGCCTGCGACGCTGCGGGCGGAGATGCAGGCTGATGTGCGGTTGCTGGCTGCTACGTACGCAAACCCGGCGCTGCCAGCGGCACGTTCGTCAAACAGCGTCGCGTAATGCGGTCAATTCACTGGGTTCATGAAAGGAAGAATGATGGCAGGAAGTGATTGGGGGTTGCTCGGCCCAGACCGGGTACCCAGCAACCGGCGCACCCGCACGCTCGGGCTGGGCCGGGCGGTACGCCGTTTCAACGAACTGGCGGTTCCGGGCCTGGGCGGACTCTGGTATGGGCGTCAGGCGCTGTACACCGTTTTGGCAATGGCAGTGGCCAAGCGGCTCAGGACGTGGAACATCCGCCAGTCGCATATCCAGGTCGCCAATGCCATCGAGGCGGTGGCCTGTACCATCGGTTACCGTCACAACGGATGGAGCCCGGACTGGCGGATGCGTGGCCGCAACAAGCTTTCCCGTGATACGACGGCTCCCTCGTTCAAGCACGCATGCCGGTCCAGCTATTACGTATCGCAGCCGATGCGCATGTCCACCGCGCAGGCACTGCCGTCGCTTGGCCTGGCGTTGGCCCCCAGCGTTCGGTTCAACGCGTTCGAGTGCGGCGAAGAGGCGGATGTGTTCCTTGGTTCCAGCATTGGCCACCTTCTGGTGGGCAAAAACACCCTGGTCGACCACCTGTGCTACTGGGTCATGGGCAGCCCACTCAACTGGAAGAGCCACGGGGTTGTTGCAGCGCTGAATCCCTTGGAAGGATTGGATGAGGATGCCCGGCACTGGCTGCAGCAAGCGCTCCTGAAGGGTGCGACCCTCACGGAACAACAATGCCAGCGGCGGAAAGCAGCATGGGACTGGATGGCTTGCCTGCACGCAGAGCCGGGCAGCGTCGCGTCGTTGGATGACGTGCAGGGACCGACTCAGCTGGATGCCGCGCACTGGCACGACCTGCGTGCGGGTACGAAGCTTATCGAAGTCCGCAACGCCGCAGTGGCGGTGCTGGACAGTGTCGAAGGCGAACTGGACACGCGGCAGCGCCGTTCCCTGCAGGTGGATGGGACACTGCCACTCCCGGTGCATCAGGCATTGCGGGCATTGACCGTGCATGCGCAGAGCTTCCTGGCGCTCAACCACTACGACGAGGATGCCAACCGATTCTGTAGTGGGTGCGTGGGTACAGAGGCCGACGTGCTGCGCGCGTTGTTGCGACGTGATGATCAGGTGCTGTGCCTGGTCGACGACTGCGCGCGCCCCGGACCGGCCTATAGCGGTCGTCCCCCTGCGGTGGAAAAAGGCGAGCAAGGAGCCGATGAGGAGGTTGCTGAAACGGGGCGCAATGGCCTACCGCTTCCGGCTGGCATCTCCTATCGCGTGGAGAATATGTACTTGCTTTATCTCGATCTTGCCGGCGAACTGGACGTGGCGATCACGACCCGGAATGCCGCCACGGAGGTGACGGCATGAGCGGCAACGTTACGCCCCGTCCTTCCTTGTTGAAGCATTTCGAGGCCCCTGCCGATCACACTGGTGAGTTCGGCTGGATCTGTGGTTTCTCTGCCGACGCCAGTTTCCTCAACGAGGCTGCGTATCGCTTCACAGGCCAGAGCAAGTCGCAACGCGAGGCCGGTGGAGAGGTGCGTCTGGCGCTCATGCTGGACCCGCGCCACCCCGCACTGCTGCCGACGGCCGTACCCGGGTTGGCGCATCTGCCGCTGCGGAACGAGAGCCGGAACCCCTTTCCATTCCGTCTCCTGCACGCGAAGGTGGCCTTGTTGGGATTCCGCCATCAGAGCGAACCTGACAGGTGGTACGTGCGGTTGGTGGTATCCACAGGCAACTGGACGCGCCAGACCGTGGAAGACAGCCTGGACCTGTCCTGCCAGGTCAAGGTGGACAGTGCGACGCTGGGGGATGCCTTGTCCCAGGAATGCGTGGACATCATCGCCGCCCGCGATTGGCTGCGATGGCTGATCGACCTGCACGATACCCGTCTGCTGGAAGCACCGGCACCTATGGGTGCTGGTGCAGCCGCAGCCAACCTTGCTGCCTGGCTTGCTGTGTGCTCCAAGTACCAGCCGGCCCTACGCGAGCGCAGGCCCCGCTTCGTCCATAACCGCTCGCGCAGCCTGTTTGATGGTGTGCTCAATGCGGTTGAGAGGCATGAAAGACCAAAGGCCACACGGCTGGCGATGGGGTCGGGATTCTTCGAATCGGCAGGGCTGCCGGACAAAAGCGGCGCGCTGCCTTGTGCCAGCGTGCCACTGCAGATCGTAAAGAAGCTCAAGGCACGAGGGCTGCTGGATAAACGCGCAGAGCTGGAACTGCACGTAAACCCTGCCGCCTGCCAGGCCATCGCGCATTCAATTGCCGAGCTCGCGCAGCATCCCGAGCATCCCATCCACGTGCATGCCGCAAAGGTGGCCGACGTCATCGGAGATGTCTACAGCGGTCGAGCGCTGCATGCCAAGTTCATGGTGGCGGCGCGGGCGGAACGCAACGGCTCCAACTGGGCCCATGTATGGGTGTACCTGGGCTCAGGCAATCTGACGCCGGCCGGCATGATGCTGCCGATGTCGCCGGAGGGCGGCAATGCTGAAGCCGGGATGCTGTTGTTCGAGACGAAGGCCAGTTGGGGTGCACGGTTGCGCGCGAAGCTGGCACTGGATCTGCAGGATGCGCTGCCCATCGCCGGTGACCTGCTGGTGCCAGATGCACCAGGGCTGTCGGCTGGAGAGGCATGGCAGCCACCAGCGAGCGAGTACTACGCTGCACCGGTGGCCTTCCTCCAATGGAGGGAGGCAGATGGGCTGCTGCAGCTGCCGCCGCAGGATGACGATCTGGCTACGCCGTTCGAGGTGCTGGACGACGCATGCGTTCCCTGCAGGCGTGTGGATGGAGGTTTTGCATGGCCAGGTGAGGTGCCGCGCATGGTGCGTGTGCGCTGGACCGGGAGCGGTGTCTTCTGTGAGGCGGTGATTCCCGTAGTGGATGCCGATGGGCGTGTCGCCGCAACCCCCTTGGGCGCACTGGACCTGGATCATGCAGAAAGCCAGCTGCTGGCCTTCCCGGGCATGCCTGATCCTGAAGGAGACGAAGAAGAGGAGGGATTGGGAGATCCACTTCCGCGTGATCCGGCGACGAAGAGCAGCCCCCCCCGTCCGGTGTCCGATGGTGCGGCGGGCGACGACACCGCCATCCGCCAGATGATGGGGTTGCTGGAGCGCATTGCCGACCGCCAGGTACGGGTACCAGTGACTGACTGGCCGCGTTGGTGCCAGCGGCTGCAGCAGACCCTGTGCCAGACACGTCATAGCGCCGCAGTTGGGCAGTTCGTCACCTTGGGGCTGGATCCCCTCTCGCCACTGCACGCAAAACCTTTCCGCCCTGCCTTTGCTGAAGACATGCACAGCGAGCACGGCCAACGCTACGAGGCTGCCCTGCAGGTGATCTCGGACACATGGGGAACAACGGGGTTGGCATCGCTGGAGGGCTTGGAATGAAGCAGATGATGGTCAGCTGGGATGACGTCGCGATGCAGGCCGAAGTGCTGCTCGGCGATGGCGGGTCGGACGTGGAAAGGCGGTTGGCGCTGATCGAAGGTCAGCGGGAATCCCTGCGCGCCCTATGCACGCGCCTTCGGCGTAATGGCGTGATCCTTGCCGACGAGGTCGGTATGGGCAAGACACGTATCGCAGTGGCACTGGCGCAGTGCGTGATTGCTGCGGGCGGACGGGTGGTCGTCGTTGCTCCGCCTGGCCTGGACGAGCAATGGCGGCGCGAGTTCGCGCTGGTGGGCCAGCAACCTCCGGCCCTGCTGCGCAGCTACCGGCAGTTCCTGCAGGCCTGGGACGGGGCTGGCACCGAGCGGCCCTGGCTGCAGGAGAAGCTGGTACTGGTATCGCACAGTTTCAATCGATGGGCACCGGGGAAGCTGGCTGACTATCGCTGGAGTCTGCTGCCGGCCACGCTCGCACGCTACCGCAAGGAAATACTTGGCAAGCGGTGGCCGAACGGCTACGGGGAATTCGAGCAGGGTCTGATGGGTTGCGTGTCGCGCGCCGCAGGGGCGCTCATCGAAAATCTGTCGATAGTCGGCTCTGCCTCGCCTTCGGGGTTGCTGTTGCAGGACATCCATGAAGAGCTTCCAGCATGGAGCGAAACTGCGAACGGCGAAAACCATGCCGCTCGAAGCGCGCTGCGTCGTGCCGTGGATCAGGTGACGGGGTTGGGGCTTGGAGCCTTCGATCTTGTGATCATCGATGAGGCGCACAAGAGCCGGAACGAGGAGAGCCTGCTTTCCACTCTGCTGGATGATGTTCTACTGCGCAGCAGTTCTGCACGCTGCCTTGCAATGAGTGCAACGCCGGTTGAGCTGGACGCATCGCAGTGGGAGCAGAGCCTGCGGCGTATAGGTGTCGCCAAGCCGCCGGTGGATGTAATCAAAAAGTATGTTGCCAGTGTGGATGACTTGCGCCGTGCGCCCATGAATGAGGGGCACGAGCAGGCCTACCTGGCAGCAGCGGCGGCTTACCGCAATGCGCTGGATCCCTATCTGCTGCGTCGGGACAAGCGTGAGGATCCTACGGTGCAGCAGTTCTCAAGGCATGCAACGCCAGCTGGGCAGGATTATCGTGAAGTCCGTCCAATCAAGGTGAGGATGGATCCGTCCACGATGTCCGAGCCCTGGATGCGTGCGGTGTGTGCGGCTGAGGCGCTGTCGTTCACCTCAACGCGCGTGCTGGACAATCGCGCCAAGCGGCACCGGCTGACTGTAGGCAACGGCCACGGCATCAGTGGGTTGATCGACGCGGTAACGGAGGAAACCTCGTTGCAGCCGGAGCTCAGCTCCTCGGTGCTGGATGATGCGGCGGCCTTCAGCAAGCGCAAGGCACGTGCCGAGTGGTGGCACAGGGCAATGCAACGTGCCGTGCGCGAAGCCGCGCCGGGAAATGGAGCGGCCTACACCCACCCCGCGTTGCTGGCAGCGGTGGACGCCATCGAGAGCGTTGCCGCGAATGAAAAGGTGCTTGTGTTCGGCCACTACCGTGCGCCGATGAACGCTCTTCAACACCTTCTCAACGCACGGGCGATGCTCCGCGCTCTGGACGAAGGAAAGGTGTGGCCGCAGAGTGGCCTCCATAGTGATGATGACCGTGTGGCACTGCAGGTGGCGCATCGGCAGCTTTTCCACCGCGAAGTCGACCTGGAGGCGATCGAACAGAAGCTGCAGTCCGGCTACCGTGAACTCGAGAACAGTCGGCAACGTTTCCGTACCGGCTTGCTGCGCAAATTGAAGGTCGGCTTCACCTCCTTGGATCCGCTGCTTGGGGCGCGTTTTGCCGTGCCGTTGCAGATGCTCGAGGATGAGCGCCAACCCCGCAGTGGTGCCTCATCCGTAGTCGGCGCACTGGCAGTGGTGGCGCGTGCTTTGGCCGATCATCTGGAGGGTGAAGCCGAAGACCCGACGCCAGTGCAGTTGGCCACTGCATTCGTTGAGCTTATGCAGGCGGCTGCCAACCTGGATCCGTTGACCGATGATGCTGGCGGGGAGGTTGACGATGGGTCCTGCGGCGAGAATACGTGGACTGCAACACTTGAGCGGCTTAGGCAGGACTACTCGCATCAGCAAGGCGGGTTCGCGCGCCAACTGAATGGCGACACTGCGCCGGGCACCCGCCGCTTGCTGCAGCTGGCATTCAACCGGGCCAATGCGAATCCCAGGGTTCTGATCGCCCAGTCGCAGGTGGGACGTGAGGGGCTTAACCTGCATCTGGCGTGCCGTACCGTGGTGTTGCTGCACCTGGAATGGAACCCGGCCGTAGTGGAGCAGCAGATTGGACGGGTGGACCGGATGGGCAGCCTGTGGCAGCAGTTGCTGGAGAGAGCGATTGAATGTCCCGACGATACCGTGCCGATGCCGCGCATCCAAGTGCGTCCGGTGGTATTTGAAGGCACCTATGACGAGCGGCAGTGGCGAGTGCTCCAGTATCGCTGGCAGACACTGCGATCGCAGTTGCATGGCGAGATTCTGCCGGAGTGCGATGCCGCGGATGTGATCGGCGCGCAGCTGCGCAATCGCGTTGCCGAGGCCGCGCCATGCTTCTCACCAGCACAGTCACGGAGGTAGCTTGTGGAGGGGCGCGCGCTGGCGGCGCGTCCCTCCTCTCCATTCTGCCAGCATCGGAAATCTGCATCTCATTGGAGCGCAAGGTGTTCAACGTGGTGCTGGATGCGGCCAACAAGAGCATCTATACCGGCAACCCGCTGGCCGACCCGGTGGCGGATTGGCACCTGAGTGATGGATTGGAATGAAGAACCGCTGCTGAGGTTCTCAGCGCCAGCTGATCGTGACCTCCATCTGAACCCGGCGCTCAGCCCATGCTGGCCGCGCGCACCTGGATGTCCTGCTGTGCTCGCTCGTCCTGCAGTTGCTGCTCCTGCTGATTGGCCAGTTCGCGCTGCTGCGCCTCCCTGCTGACCGAATCGAACTGCAGCAGTGATTGCTCCACAGGTGTCTGCGCGGCCTCTGCGGTGGGCATAGATGCCCGCAAATGGGCGGGATCGTCCGCCTCGCCCTGCACCACGAAGAGGGTATGGCCGGCGGGATGCGCTGCCGTGGCGTTGCTTACGAGCACATGATCGACGTGGGACAGATCATTGTCCTTGGCCAGAACCAGCAGGCTGGCGGTCATTCTCTCGCTCGTCGCATCGAAGCTTCGGCCATGTTTGGCGTCCAGCTCCTCCACGCCCTCGCGGATCTGCAGATAGAGCGCGTGATCGGGATGGCCGGGCTGCATTGGGTTGCTCTCCGCCAGAGCGGTGGGCTGCGGGTGTGCATGTTCTGCGAGGTTGCGTTTCTCACCTGAGGGCGAGGAGGGGAGCGCCGCCTGATGGGTAGCGTCTCCGCCAACCTCAGCGGTTCTGGGTCCTGCAGCCTCCAGCTCCGGATTGTCCCGGGCCGGTGGCGGCGAGACTGGGTGTTCCAGCGGGACGTCCTGCGCGGTCCTTGGCGCCTGCTCGTTCTCAAAAGGTCGCGGCAGTGGCTTCTCTGCTTCGTCTTGAGCTGCAGCGGCGGCACCCTGTACCGGCAGTGCGTCCGTAAGCATCTGCGGCTCAACACCGGCCTGATGCGCAGGAGGCTCAGCCTTGGGCTCTTGCATCTGAACTGGCTGGGTTGATCCTGCAATGGCCGCAGCAATTACCCCCTGGGTACTCTGAGTCTGTCGCGCCTGCTCTACATTCGGTTCATGCTGCGAGGCACTTTGAGCGCCCACTACTAGTGCAGCGGGTACCGGTTCCTCCTTCCGAGCGCTCTGCCGGGCGGCATCCTCTGCACGCTGCGCCGAGTCGGCTTGCCGTTCAGAGCGACTATCTACTCTCTGCTCACTCTCACGCGACGGAGGTGTGTGCTCTGGCTCAACAACCGCCGTCGAGAGCACCGCGATGACAGGAGCAGGCGCCGGAGCTGGCTTGCGAGAGGGTTCAATGGCAGCGCTGGGTGCCGCACCTCGTTGGAGGTCACTGTCGACCCTCAGTACCTCAACCAGGTCAACCTGCACCCCTCGCGCCTCCAGCACTGCCGCAGACGCTGCCTGCTGCGCATCCACCACCGCGCTGCCTAGGCGATTGGCCTCCTGCAGGGCTTGCCGGTGTGCGTCCTGCTCCTTTGCAGTCAACGCAGCAATGCGTAGCTCGGGCACGTCGGGCGTCGTCGCCTGATCTGCAGACGCAGCGCCTTGGGCAGCCAGCGAAGCTTCAGGCCGAAGCTGCAATTTAGCCCGCGCAATGTCCTCAATAGTGGTAGTGCCGGTGAGCACCATCCGGTTGCCGCCCGCGTCACCAAACGTGGCGATGGCACTATTTGCGCTGGGCGCGTGGGTGCGTGGGTCTGGCATCAGTTCCAGAACCACATCGCCCGTCCTGCCCTGCAGATCCAGCGTCTGCTCCACAGCGACGGCTGTAGCCGCAAGCTGCTGCTCGGTGCGCTCGATTCCATGGCGCGCGTACAGCGCATCCACCTGGCCGCGAATACCCTCGGGTGCAACCTGGGCGCTGTCTTTGAGATGCCGGGCGATGTCGTGCAGCCCGGCGATGCCGTCATTCAGGCTTTTCCAGGTGATCTCCAGCTCGTCGCTTAGGTTTCGGTTGGCGGTGCTGTCGAAGATCACGCCCTTGCTGACCCATTGGCCGTCCGCTTGCCGTGTGTAGGCATTGCCATCACTTGCCTTCAACGTGTCGGCGCTGGCTTGCGCGTCTTGAACGGCACGGGGAATGGATGGATTGTTCGCGTCGCCGAAGTCGTTCCAACGCCCTTGCTCGTGAGCAACCATATAGCGCGCAGCCATCGCGGCTTTGGTGTTTGACGCGTTCTGGGCGATGACCGTGCGTGATTGTTCATCCAGCGCCTGTGCCTGCTCCGCCGAGACTGGCAGATGGCGGCTGCTGGGCACTCGCCCATCCACCATTTCCTTGATCTCCAGCTCCCATTGTCCCGAGCCGGTGTCGCGTACAAAGGCGCGATCGGTTTCGAAGGCACCTCGCGCGGGCTCGGCCAAGCCATTGGCGTTCAGCCGGTAGGGATTCTGTGGTGGTGGCGGGTTCGACAGGCCCAGCTCATAGGAGGCTCGAGCCGCCTGCCAGTTCAACTGGCGCTCCAATGTGCCGGTGGCTACGTAGCTGGTGCGGAAGGTGACGTCGTCACCCTGTGCCGTCTGCAGCGGGCGGACTTCCACGCCGGTACCGAGGTCGCTGCTCTGAACCTGCTGTTGTTCGCCGGCTCGCAGCCATCGCGCATTGGGGTCGGCCGGATTGCGTGTCCAGGTGCGCCCCATCGGGTCAATCTGGGAGTAGACGCGTTCGATGTCTTTCTGCTCGGCCCAGCGTTCGCCGAGGTACGCCCCCAGGACGCCGCCGCCGATGCCGGTTGCAATGGCGCCAGGGCCTGTCCACGAGCCCGACGCAAGGCCGACACCGGCGCCGCCGAGAAAGCCGCCTATTGCACCACCGACATTGCGGCCCACGAAATGCGCAGCGGTGGAATCTGCACCTGCTGCATTACCCTGCGAGTTCAGCTCAATCCACTTGTGCCCGGAGGTGGCGAAGTCGTGCGCAAGCAGGGCGACACCCGCAACGCCGGCAACCTTGATGGCGGGGTTCATTCCGGCATGTACGCCATGCGGTGCAACGTCGGCGACTGCTTCGGCAGCGGCTGCCGCATGGGGAGGGCCGCGCGGTGCACCTGGCTGGAAGGGTGCGTGCGATGGTGGTTCGGGCAGGTCTGCGAACAGGTGCGGTCCTGTGCCCAGATTGGCATGCGCGGCGACCCAGTTCGCGCGCGTGGTCGACATCTCGCTCAGGTTCAACGCGCTGTAATCGTGCAGCGGTCGTTCGAAGAGCGTCTTGCCGACAGCGTCATAGCCCTCGATGGGTTTGAGATGCAGGCGCACCTGTGCGACGTCGACGGGTTGTGTGCTGTTGGTGGTGGCATGCTGCGCGAGATTGCGCTCAAGTGCCTGGTACTCGGCGGCAGACTGGCTTGCGAAGGCCAGTGGCTCGGGGCCGAATGCGCTTATCGGGTAGCCGTTGATACGGACAGTGGGGTGATCGAGGGCGGTGGCTAGTTCAAATTTGTCGAAGCCACGTCCGGGCTGGGCATTCTCGACAAATGCCAGCAAGGGCTTGCCTGTGGCGATGGCGTTCTCGAAGAACTTGGGACTGCCTGCGTTCCACATCATGTCTTGGAGCGCGCTGATGGGCTCCCCTTTGGGAACGAATCCACGAGCACTCATGAAGTCTCGGAACTTGTCCTTGACGGCATGGAAGTCCTGATGAATTTCAGGATATTCATTCAGCGAATCAATGTAATGTCCCCAAGGCGTATCACCGATGATCGCCGCTCTACCCTCAAGGTTCCTTTGATACTCGGTTGCGTTATCGAAATTTGGGATCTTTCCTCCGTCGATCCCCGAGAACGCAATGTACTCGACGTCTTTCGGAAGGAGAGGCGGATGGACGCGCATCTTTTCCCTGACGAAGTCCTCGTAGCTCGTTGATCCATCTGGGCCCGAGCCGGGAGAAGTCAGATACTCAACAACGAGAGCCTTCTGCTGGTCGGAAAGCCGACTACCATCAGCCACGTTGGTTGCTGGTTTCAATGTGGCTAGTGCAAATTCTTTGAATGCGAACTGCCCCATGTCATCTGACCTCAGAACACGTGAGCGGGGACAGAGAGCTCGGCCAGGATGATTCGGCCATCAGCTGCCAACGGAATACCTTCAGGGACTTCGATACCAACTTGTCTCAGTGCGCCTGCTCGCGTGAGAACGAAGTAACGGACATCCCGCGAGTTGTCGGTCTGATTGGCGAAAACAGCCAGCAGACCCTTCGCAACAGCCCGTAGAAAATCCATTGGGTCATCGGTATTGCCGAGGTCGGCTTTGAGCCTCGCTATCAGCTCCAAGGCGTGGGTGGAGCTCAGGTCCAGGGTGTACTTCCAACCCCAGTGATCACCCTTCTCAGTTCGTTCCTCGGTTCCAAGTACAGACATGGCTGCAAGGATCCGCCCCCCTCGTCGGAAGGTGTACTGATATTCCGTGACTTCGTCTCCATCTGGCATGTCTGAGGCGACGATTCTTGGGAACGAGATGACTAGTCCGCTGAACGCGTCGATAGCGGTTCTTGCTTGGGGATTGAACTCAATGGGCACGATCTTGTCCTGCTTTCCGATGATGAAGTCGTTGGGGCCTGTCAGTGAATGATGGCGTAGCATCTTCTGTATGAGGGAGTGAGCCTTGTATTGCCCGCCATTCGTCTGGCCTGGCGGTGCTCGACCAACCCGCCATCCCTCAGGATGTCACCCCTCAGTGAGCATTGACGGGTACATAGGCTTCGGCAAGCACAACATGGCCATCGGAAGCGACTAGACCCCGGTCCGGGGTCAGCACGCCGGCAATCGCCAGTGCACTTACGGTGGTGATCACGACGTATCGGAGGTTCTCGACGTTGTCGGTCTGGCCGGCATATGCCATTGCCAGCCCTTGAGCAAGGTCTCGCAAGAACGAGAAGTCATTGTCGGCGTTGCCAACCATCGTCTTGAATTCGAGCATGTAGGTGATCAACCAATCGTGGCCGAGGTCAAAGGTGAAGACTCGCTCTGTATGGCCGTTGACCTCTGCGAGCTGGTCCGTTCCGTGGAAACCCAGGCCGCCAACTCGCTTGTCACAATGATAGAACGCGTACTGGTACTCCGTTACGACTGTTCCATCCGCCAATTCGCCCGGGAGAACACGTGGTCTGGGAATCGTGATTCCGCTGACGGGATCAAAGGAGGAGTACGGCCTGGGTTCGAAGCAGAGACGCATGGTTGATCCTAGGACATTCGGTGAGCTCTTTGACGGCAGATCAGCCGGCGGCATTGCATGGAGGAGCGTCAGGAGTATGGAGCAAGCATCTCCAACTGCATGGCCATTCGCCCGTTACGTCGAATTGCCGCACGGCGGGCGGACAGGGGGAGCGCAATACGACATGGGAGTCACCCTGCTTCACCGCTTGGCAAGGCGTGAGCAGAACGCGCCAGTAAGCGTGGGCCATGTGGCGGCTCAAAGCGGATGGGACCGCAAAGTGAGCGCGGAGGATCCAAGCCAGCTTGGTATTCATCGGCAATTCCATTGCTCATTGGGCTTCGACTATACGGTTTCGTCCTTCGCCTCTCCAGACGCATGTGTCCTACATGTGTCCTAAAAGCCAAGTACTGGTCCCTGGTTCACACATTCAGCAAGCCACCGCCACCCCGGCCCGGGCTGTCCACCTGCCCGTGAACCCACCTATGCGATCATCCGGCCAGGACCGCAGTACCCAACAAGGCTGAGCAGGCATGGAGCAAGCAACACGCTACACGGTAACCCTCTTTCTGGCCGCGCCCGGCACCCCGCTGAACAGCGGCGGCAGCTCACCGCGCGGGCACATGTATTTCCAGACCGCGACAGGCGAAGAAGCACAGAGCTACGGCTTCGCACCGCCGCGCCTGCCACCCGATGAGGCCGCTGCCGGTGTGCAGTACGCCGAGGTCGTACACGACGACGCCGACGAGCACCGCGACCCGTATTACAGCCGCACCCTGGAAATCAGCGAGGAGCACTACGGCTGCCTGCGCGATTTCGCCGAGGAGCCGGCCGAGTTCGGCTTCGATGTCGATCGCCCGGCCACCATCAACCGCTGCAGCGATTTCGTCTGGGCCGCGCTGCACTATGCTGGCCTGCATTCGCAGCCGGCACCGCTGGACGGCGGTAGCAACCTGGGCGAGTTTGCGGTGCTGTTCAACCTGCCGGAAATCCAGTGTATTGCGGCGCCATTCCCGGCCAGTGAGCTGAATCGCGAACAGCACCACCCGATGCCCGAACGCGAGGCCGAGCTGCACCGCGAAGGCGGTCGCCCGAGCGACGAGCCGCCGCCCAGCCCGATGGAAGTGGCCGGCACGCTGCTGGACCCCTCGCACCCGGATCACCGGCTGTTCGCGCAGCTGATCCAGAAGGTGGCCGAGCTGGACGCCGCACACGGGCGCACCTTCGACGACACCAGCCAGCGCATCAGCGCCAGCCTGCTGGTGCTGGCCAAGCAGAACAACCTGTCGCGCGTGGACCACGTGCTGCTCAGCCGGCCTACCAAGCGCAGCCACGAGGCCGAGAGCATCTTCATCGTGCAGGGCGACCGCGATGACCCCGGGCATCGCCGCGCGAGCATCGCTACTGAAGTAGCGGCACAGACGGATGTGGCGGATTCGCTGCGGTTGAAGGAGCAGTGATCGTGCAACTGCAGCGGGTGCTGGTGACCTTGGTTGTGCTGGGCGTGCTGGTGGCGTGCCGTGCATCATCAGCACCTGAGGTAGCGCCCACGCTTCTGACACCAGCGCAGGCTGCGGCCCGGACCGTGGTCCCGTTCACGCGCGCAGTGCAGTTGCAGAAGGCCGGGCGAATTGCTGAGGTTACTTTCGACCTGCCCGCGCCTCAAAAGCCGGCCATTCCGATCCTGAACGTCGGGCTGCGGCTGCAGGAAACCGACGCGCGCCGCCTGCTGGATGCGTCGGAGAAGATCACGCTGGGAAGGCTGCCAACGCGGCTGCGCTTGGAACGGATCGATGCCAGCACGCCTGGCCCTGTACAGCTCTGGCAGCGCACCCGCGATGGGCATGACTCGCAGAAGATCCCCGATGATGGCGTGGTGACGGACTTGACGACCGGGAGCGTTGATATCAACAGTCTTGCCGAGGCGGGGTTGTACTCTGAAGAGGTGCTCTATCGCACGCTGCAGTTGGCGCAGGTCGGGGGAATTGCACCGGGGCGCTACGTTCTGGTGGTAGATCTTGTTGAGGATCGACCCGAGCTGGAAGGCTTGAAAGCAGAATTGATCGTTGGCTACCAATCACTAGTAAAGTAGATATGCACAAGGACGGCGCCGAGCGCTACAGCGTGACCATCCATCTGGCGGCTCCCGGTACACCCCGTTACGGACGTGACGCTGAAGGGAACAGGTTGCTGCTGGAGCCATCGTTCGCGGGGCACATGTTCTTGTCGCTGCGTCGCTCGGGCGAGCCTTTGCCGGAGAGCGTTGGTTTCACCTCGGCGGGGACGAAGGAGAACCCGAACAGGGGCAAGGTCGATGACATGGATGTATGGGTCTACGACAACTCTCGCTTTGAGCGAACGATCGAGATCAGCAAGGAGCAGTACGACCGCATCCTCGAGTTCTCGGCTGATCCGAAGAAGCACGGCTTCGATATGAACTACGACTTCTTCTCCAACGCCTGTACCGATTTCGCGTGGGGTGCGCTGAACCACGCAGGCTTGCGGCCAGTGGGGCTTGCGGGGGAGATCAACAACTACGAGGGTGCCACCAAGGTTCTGGACAACATCCGCGCCGTCAACGCCATTCCTCAGCAGGTAAAGGGCAGCGAGCTGGACAAGGTGCAGTGGAACCCGATGCCGAAACAGACGTTCCGGGAGTGGATGTTCACTGAGAATGGCGAGCATCTTCGCAATAGCTCCATCGCCGCGGCCGGAACCCCCGCCGATCCATCCCACGCCGATCACACTCGCCTCAATCAGCTTCACCAGCAGGTGGCCGACCTCGGAGACTTCGGCGCCCAGAACGGCAACGTCAGCGCCAGCCTCCTGGTGCTCTCCAAAGAGCAGCAGTTCACGCGCGTAGACGATGTGCTGCTCGGCGAGCGCCGTGGCGATGCCGCCCCGAACCTCTTCATCGTGCAGGGCGACCGCAGCGACCCGGCGCATCAGCGCGCCAGTCTGCCGGCAGATGTCGCAGCGCAGACGCCGGTGGCAGCCTCGTTCGAGCGCATCGAGCAACTGGCGCAGGCACAGCCGCAGCGTGATGCCCAGCGTCAACAGGAAGAGCAGCAGCTGGCCCAGGTGCACGCCCCGCGCATGGTCTAGGCGTCCAGCGCCGAACAGCGCGTCCGCCCTGCATCCGCAGGCGGACGCCACGGCCCCTACCTGCTACCATTCCCGCGCTACCCAGCCAGCCTACCCCGCGCAGACAGATGCAGGGCCGGGCCGTCGAAGAACGGCCCCGCGAGCCAGGACACCCTCCGTGCCCATTCAAGGACGCTCGCATGATTCGCAATTCCCTCTTCCGTTCGGCCGCGCTGGCCGTCGCCGTGTCGCTGAGCCTCGGTGCTCCGACCGCCTTCGCCGCTGAAGCCGCCGGAGGAGGC
>NZ_QQXJ01000001.1:3767490-3795943 GCF_004348785.1 Stenotrophomonas sp. TEPEL | reverse complement strand
GCAGATTGCTGGTGTACACGCGCTTGTTGGCGGCATCCAGCGCCAGGCCATCGCCCAGGGCCTGTATGAGCTGGCCTACAGCCCGAAGCAGAACGCCGTGTTCGTGGCCTCCTCCGGCGGTTTCGGCGATGACGCCGGCCCGGCCCAGGTGCTGCGCCTGAACCCGACCACGTTGGCCGTGGAAACCCGCATCCCGCTGGAGCGCAAGGCGTTCGGCGTGGTGCTGGATGACGCCCACGACCGCCTGTACGTGGGCAACACCGTGGACCTGTCGGTAACCGTGGTCGACACCGCACAGAACAAGGCCATCGGCACCGTGCAGCTGATGGAGAAGAAGACCGGCAAGGACGGCAAGGCCGCCTACACCCATGACCTGCGCGAGCTGGTGGTCGACAGCGCCGCCAACCGCCTGTACGTGACCGGCCACAGCAGCCAGCCGGATGTGAGCAGCGTGCTGTTCGTAATCGATACCAACACCCTGAAGGTGATCAACACCATTGCGGGCCTGGGCAACGCCAAGGCGCCGGGCCTGGCGCTGGATGCCGCCAACAAGCGCGTGTACACCAGCAATCTGCTGGCCGATCTGGTGGTGGTCGGCACCGACTCCAACAAGGTGGAAGCCCAGCACAAGATCGCCGCCGAGCAGCCGATGAACATCGCGCTGGACCCGGCCGGCAAGCGCCTGTTCGTGACCGACCAGGGCTCGGAAATGCTGCGGGGTTACCAGGCCAAGAGCAGCGGGCTGGTCAGCAAGCACCCGGGCCAGCGCGTGCTGGTGCTCGACCGCAGCAATGGCAAGGAACTGGCCAGCATCCCGACCGACGCCGGCCCGCTGGGCATCCTGCTGGATGCACCGCGCAAGCGCCTGTACGTGACCAACCGCGAAGCCGGGACGGTGACCGCGTACAACAGCGACAGCTACCAGGAGGTGGCCACCTACGCCGTGCCGACGCACCCGAACAGCCTGGCGCTGGATGCCAAGAACAACGTGCTGTACGTGAGCATCAAGAACGGCGAGAAGGATGCCAAGGGCTCGGAAGAGAGCGTGGCGCGGATTCAGCTGTAAGGGGGCGCGCCGGGCGATGCCCGGCAGCTGGCTGCTGGAAAAGGGCAGGGCTTCTTGCCCTGCCTTTTCCTTTGCCCGGTTGCGGCCCCCACCGCCAACCCGCTAGGGTTGGAACCCATGGCAGGGAGCCAAAGGATCTGAACATGCTGGGTATCCGCCGCTGGCTGCACGTCGGCCTGTTGATCATCTTGAGCACCGTGCTGGGTGCCTGTTCCAGCCGTGATCCTGTCGCCACCGAGCCGCTGGATCTGACCAAGCCAATTGCGGTGGATCAGGCTGGCCAGGAAGTGTGGTTCGAGTTCGAAATAAACGAGCGAAATTTCATTCCGGACCGCACCTATTCATTGGGGCTGGAGCTGCAGCGCCAAGACCCCCATGCCGGGAATTCGCCCGACATGCATGGTTTGAATATTCCCTTCGACGTTTCACTTCAGCGCTGGATGGATGGCGACTGGGTGGATGTTCCCACCCATGACAGCTTCCAGGCCATGGCTCTCAACGCCGGTAAGCCACTACCCGCGTGGCACGCATCTAACACGTGGAGGTACGCCCGTCTGCGTTCGGGCAGTGACGGCGAGTACCATTTGAGCATCGTTGCGCTGCCTGTGGAGATCGATGCGCGCTACCGCCTACAGGTTCGTACCGTGCAGGCAAGGCCGGAGTTGCAGCAGTACACATCGCGTTTGCGCGTGCATGTTGCTCGTCTGCCTGGCAAGTAACCAATACTCATCCCTTGGAAGGAACGGAGACTCATCTTATGGACAAGCCGCGTTACACCCTGGACATTGTCATTGCCGCGCCCGGAACGCCATTGATTGATGTGGAGACCGGCAAGCAGCAGGTCTTGGATGGTGTTCCCCAGACCTCAACACCAGGCCACATGTTCTACGTCCTGCATGCCCCGGATCAGCCCCCGAAGAGCTACGGATTTGCGCCCAAGGTACATGGCAGCATGAACGGCGCAGGCGCGATCATGGAAGACGACGTCGATGTATACAAGGATCCACGCTACACCCGCACCCTCGAGATAAGCGAAGAGCAATACAAGAAGCTCGACGCCTTCGGTTCGGACCCGGAGAAGTTCGGCTTCAGCAAGCACTACGAGGACGTGCGCCACAACTGCGTCGACTTCACCTGGGAAGCGCTGAACCACGCGGGCATCGAGCGAAAAAGAAGCATCGACGTGAATGCGCTGGGAGGCCCCGCAGGGCAGCTTTTCCCGGACGTCCGCATTCCTCTGGACATGAAGGGTGGAGGCAAGGACGGTTTTCGCCCGCTGCGCAACATCCACGGCGTGGACAGCATCGAGCCGCCGTTCCCGAACAGCGATCTCAATCGAACGAAGACCAATCCGATGCCCGAGCGCACGTGGAAGCATCGCTTGCTGAGCGAGAACGACGACATCGGTGAACGTAGCGGTGAGCGGTTGGCCAACGACGCACGTGTGCCGGGTGACACCTTGCATCCGCTGGACCAGCGGGTGCGTGCGGCGCTGGGGGAAGCGGCCGAGCGCCAAGGGTTGCCGCCGGGACAGCAGCCCGAGCTGTTGGCGGGCCACCTGACGCGATTGGCGGTGCAGGGTGGCTACACCGAACGCGATACCCTGCAGGTGGCCTTCAGCAGTGGCGGTGCGGCGGATTCGCCAGGCTATGTCTTCCTGCAGCGCACGGGCGACACCGCCTCACCGGACCCTGCAGCGAACCGCCAGCGTCTCTCGCTGGCCGATGCCCAGCAGGGCACCGTTGAAGAGGTGTACCAGCAAGCCAGCGTGCAGCATCAGGGACGCGAGGCCAGCCGCGTCGCGCAGGAAGATCAGCTGCAGCAGCAGACGCAGCACGCTCAGCCGCGAATGGGCTGATACCGGCCCATGCGAAAGGCGTCGATGGCATCGACGCCTGACGGCATTCACCCCATGCGATGCGCAGGGTTCTGCTGCTGATCCTGCGCCTGTGCATCCAGGGTCTGCTGCTCGGCCTGCACTGGCTGCTGTCCGCCCAGCCCCAGCTTCTGCAGTGACTGCTCGGCCGGCGTCTGCGCGGCCACGGCGGTCGGCAGCATCGCCCGCAGGTGCGCCGGGTTGGCCGGGTCGCCCTGTACCACGAAGATGTTGTGCCCGGCCGGGAGGTTGGCCGTGGCGTTGCTCACCACCACGTGGTCGGCGCGTTCCAGACCCTGTTCGCGGGCTTTGACGGCCAGGCTGGCGGCCACGTTCTCGCTGGTGGCGTCGAACGCACGGCCGTGCTTCTCGTCCAGTGCGGCTACGTTCTGGCGGATCTGCTGGTGCAGGGAATCATCAGGGGTCATTGGGGGCTCCATGTGGCCGCTACCGTGTGGCCGGATGTGGCCAGTGTAAAACGGTCGCGGGCTGCGCCGGTAACCCCTTTGTTGCTAGCCTGTGGCCCGGGGCGCAGGGGATGGCGCCCGGCTGCAATGGGATGGAGGGAGAAGGTGGTGCACGGGGAGACAAACCGGATACGGGGGCGGGCGGCTGTGCGGTTGCTGCTGGGCATGGGGCTGTGGGCCTGCGCAGGTATTGCAGTGGCTGATACGCCCGTGGCGGCGGACGATCCCGCTTGCCCTTCGCAGGACTTCACCCGTTTCCTGCAACGCTTCGCCGACCCGGCCGATGACCGGGTGCGCCTGCGTTACACCTCCGACCCGCTGGCGTACGAGGTGCCGATGCACACCGTGCGCGATGACCACGAGGGGCTGGCGCCCACGCACGTCGTGCTGGAGCAGGGTGCCGCGCGATTGAAACGTTTCAGCTACCGCTACCTGGCCGCGTTCGACGTGTTCGTGCCCTCGCCGATCAGCCGCGATCCGGCGGCGCTGGAACGCATGCGCGCCGGCACCTACAGCGCGCCCACACGCATCGAAGCGATCGATGGCAACGGGCAACGCGTGACCTTTGGCAGTGACGCCGAGCGCGATACCTACACCTTCGCGCGCCGCTACGGCTGCTGGATGCTGACGCGCGCCAGCAACCTGCGTGATTGAGCGGGCGCTGCGGCGGTGATGTTTATTTGTCTGCCGGGTGGTGGTCGTAACTGATCACCCGCTCGGCTTGCCATTGACCGTTCACGCGGCGCCAGACCTGGATGAAACGGGCCTGGCCGGTCCAGCGTTCAACGCCATCGGCGCCGCGCTCATGGAAGCGGTGATCGCCCATTTCCAGTGCGCGATCATCCTGAAGCGGAAAGACCTGCAGCGAGCTCTCCACCAGTTCACGCCGCAGGTGCCAGCCTCCCTTGCGCGCGTTGTCACACAGCGTGGCCACGCTGCGGCGGAAGTCCTCGCGGCTGTTGGCGGACTTGCCATCCTTGTCATGGAAGAACTCCATGTCTTCGGTGGTCATCGCTGCGGCCCTGTCGGCATCGCAGGTGTCGAACGCCGCGGCAAACAGTCGCGTGTCGGCCGCGCGGATCTGCTCACGCAGGGTGTCGCTGGCGGGGGAGGCGCCGGCGACGGCGGCGGCGAGCAGGGGCAGGGCGAGCAGCATGGCGTGGCTCCATTGAGGACCGGCGCAGACTGACATGGGCCATGGCGCACGGTAACCGGGGCATGACGAAACCGGCGCAGGACCCGACCAATGCCGTCCATGCGGGTGCGAACCGATGTGTCGGCTGACCGGTGTCCGTGTACGCGATGTCATGGCCTGAGCCGGATCCATCACGGGCGGCTCCGGTGCGATTACCTAGGCTGGGTTCCTCTTTCCCCCGGGAGTTCCCATGGCTACCTCCTCCGTCCGACTGCACATTGAAGACACTGGCGGCAAGGGGCGCCCGGTCGTCCTGATCCATGGCTGGCCGCTGTCTGCCGAATCCTGGAAGGCGCAGGTGCCGCTGCTGCGTGATGCCGGTTATCGCGTGATCAGTTACGACCGTCGCGGCTTCGGCCGCTCGGACAAGCCCGCCGATGGCTACGAGTACGACACATTGGCCGCTGACCTGGCCGGCCTGATCGACGAACGCGACCTGCGCGATGTCACCCTGGTCGGCTTTTCGATGGGCGGTGGCGAAGTGGCGCGCTACATCGCCAACCATGGTGAAGACCGCCTGCACAGCGTGGTGTTCGCTGCGGCCGTACCGCCGTACCTGTTGAAGGGTGCGGACAATTCCGAAGGGCCGCTGACCCAGGAAAAGGCGGATGAGATGCGCCAGGGGCTGGAGAAGGACCGGGAGGCGTTCTTCGATGGCTTTACCCGCGATTTCTTCAGTGCCGATGGCAAACGGATGGTTACCGAGGACGAGCGCCAGGCCGCTATCGCGCTCGCCCACCAGTCCGACCAGACGGCCGCGCTGGGGTGCATGCAGGCCTTCGCCACTACCGATTTCCGCGCGGACCTGAAGAAAGTGACCGTACCGACGCTGGTGCTGCACGGTGACAGCGACGCGACGGTGCCGTTCGAAGGCTCAGGCAAGCGCACGCACGCGGCCATCGCCGGCAGTGAGGTGGTGGTGCTGAAGAATGCACCGCATGGCTGCAATACCAGCCACGCCGATGACTTCAATCTGGCGTTGCTGGAATTCCTGAAGAAGTAACACCCACTACGGCATCATCCGCACATGCCAACTGCCCGCACGCCGCCCTGGAAGAAGCCCAACCCGAAGGGCCAGAAGACGCAGCCGCTGACGGAGGCGCAGAAGGCGGCGGCGCGGCAGCGGGCAGAGGAGAACGGGCGCCGTTACCCGAACCTGGTGGACAACATGTGGGCGGCGAAACTGCCACGCGGTTGAAGCCTTACTGGCTGCTACGCCCTGCCCACGGCTGCCAACCCCATTCCCGCCATGGCGCGACGGTGCGCGGCTGTAGCGTCAGCGCGACGTTGGGCAATGCGCTGCACGTGCGCAGGGCATCGCCCAGCACGGCCGCATCCACCGGTTGCGCCGTGGCCACCTGCAGCAGCGTGCCCTGGCGGCGCACCTGCACCGGCAGTACGCCGTGCACCTCGACCGGATTGCCGGTGCGGGTTCTGCGGTAGCGCATGGTGATGGGGCGGACAGTCTGCAGCAGTACCGGTCTGCAGGTATCCAGCAGGCGCAGCTGCTGTTCTGCCGGCGCCCGGACTTCGATGACGGTGGAGGGATAGCCCACGAAGCTCTCCACCATCACTTGAAAGCGCGGGCCGTCGGGCGTCAGGTAGACGGCCAGGCTTATCGTGCCGATGAAAGCTGTTGCAGCCAGCCAGATCCAGCTCCGCGGCACCTTGGGCGGCAGGGTGATGCTGTTCAGGCCGGGTCTGCGCCGACGCATGCGGCGATAACGTCGCTGTGCTGCGGGGCTGGGCAGCAGGCTCTCATCAGGCAGCGCAATCACCCGTGGCGGTAGATCGGCCAGCCGTCGATTGATCACCCGTGCGCCGAGCATCGCAACTGCCCCACCCAGAAGTGCCGGCAGCACGGTACGGACGAAAAGATACAACCCCAGCATCGCCAACACTCCTGCATTGAACGCACATGATCGCGCATCATCGGCGATGGTGTCGCATCTGCCAGCCGACAGCATCGATTGGCTTGGCTAGCATGCGCGTCACTCGCTGGGGAAACACCGATGACCGCCTTCATTGCCCACCTCGGCCGCTTCTTTGGCGCTGGCCTGATGTTGTTGCTGCTGCAGGTGCTGGCGCTGCTGTCGGTTGGCTTGGCCGCAGGCTACTTTCACCACCGCGTGGACCTGCTGCTGGAGCCACTATCTTTGGCCTGCGGCGGCGCCGATCCGGCCGCGCGCCTGCACGTGGCCGAGCATCTGCTGGCGCGTGCCGGCGCGCTGGACGACTGGCAGCCGCTGTGCTGGCTGCCGCTGGCAACGCTGGTGCTGGCCCTGTTGGGTACGCTGCTGGTCTGCGTGCACTGGCTGCGCCATGTGGATGCACCGCTGCGCCGCAGCGCGTGGGGCCTGCTTGCCCTGCATGCGGCGGCGCTGCTGCTGGCGAGCGTGATGCTTCGACTGTATGAGCATGTCTGGGCGGGCATCACCCATGCACTGCCTGCTGCATGCATGACAGATATGGCATCGGACGGACAAGAGCGACCGTCCTCGATGCGGCACTGGCTGTTGCAGATCTTCGCCAGGGCCGATCTGATGCCGCCGCACGCACCTGATGCGCTGGCCATCATCCTGTGCGGACTGCTGATGGCAGCGATGGTGGTTGGTCTGTGGCTATGGCGCGTTACTTCGCGATCGACCCAGCCCTGAGGCCCGGTGTGGACATCGCTGACTGGCTCGACCTGGCACTGTCGCCGTGTCCACCCTCGGCGGCAAGGTCCAATCGCGTTACAGTCGCTGCATCCTGGTCCCATGGATGTACCGATGCGTCTGTTCCTGCGTGCGTTGCCGTTGCTGTTGTTGTCATTGACCGTCCACGCTGCCGAAGTCGATCGGCGCATCGCGGTGACCATTGACGATCTGCCGTGGGCACGCCTGGATGAGATCGTGCCGGCCGATCTGCAGTCACGTCATGCCGCACTGATGGCGCAGCTGCGCCAGGCCGATGTGCCGGTGGTGGGCTTCGTCAACGAGAACAAGCTGGAAGTGGATGGTCAGGTGCAGCCGGCGCGCGTGCAGATGCTGCGCGACTGGCTGGATACCGGCTACGAACTCGGCAACCACACCTGGTCGCACATGGATCTCAACGACAAAGGCGTGGCGGCATTCCAGCAGGACTTCCTGCGCGGCGAGCAGGTGCTGCGGCCGCTGCTGGCCGAGCGTGGGCAGACGCCGCAATGGATGCGCCACCCTTATTTGCGGGCGGGCCGTACGCAGGAAGACCGCGTGGCGATGGACGTGTTCTTCAAGCAGCACGGCTACCGCGTTGCGCCGGTGACGGTCGACAACGGTGAGTGGGTGTGGGCCTTCGCCTATGCCAACGTGATGAACGAGCAGCCCGATTCACTGCAGCGCGAGGCGACGCTGGCGAGCCTGCGCAAGGGCTATGTGCCGTACATGCTGAACAAGGTGGATTACTACGAGCAGCAGTCACAGGCGCTGCTGGGGTATGCGGTGCCGCAGGTGTGGCTGATGCATGCCAACGAGCTCAACGCGGCGACGATCGCCGAGCTGGTGGCGGCCACCAAGCGCCGTGGCTATCGCTTCGTGTCGCTGCAAGAAGCCGTGCGCGACCCAGCCTATGCGCGCGGCGCCGAGGGCTACAGCGGTCGCTATGGACCGAGCTGGCTGCATCGCTGGGCGATGGCCGAAAACAAGCCCAGGGCGTTCTACGCCGGCGAGCCGGAAGTACCGAAGTGGGTGATGAAGCTGGCCAAGGTGGAAGGCGAGTGAGCCTCAGCGCTTGACGGCCAGCACGCCATCGAGCGCCAGCTCGGCCTTGAAGCCGGCCTTTTCCAGGCGCTTGGCCACTTCGCGTGGCACGTCGCGGCCGCTGGTCAGCTTGTTCGGCGCACCGGTGTAGTGGAACAGGCGACCGCCCTTGCGGATGACGCGGGCGAGATGGTCGTAGAACACCTGCGAGTACAGTTCGCCGGCAATGCCGAAGCGCGGCGGGTCGTGCAGGATCGCATCGACGCTGTTGCTGGCGACCTGTTCGATCTGCTGCGAGACATCGCCGTGGCTGAAGTGCAGGCGGCCGCCGGCGGCGGCTGAGTCAGGATCGGGCGACCACGGATTGAGCGTGCGCAGCCACATCACGTCGGCGTTCTTTTCGAACGAGCGGATCTGGCCGACGCCGGCCTCCAGTGCGCAGGCGGCGAAGTAGCCAAGCCCACCGCAGGTATCGAGAAGGCTCTTGCCTGCCGGGGCGACCAGCTCGACCTTGCGGCGCGCGTCCTCGAACGGCGACAGCTTGGAGGTCGGCAGCATCTTGATGCCATCGATCTCGAAGGTCGGTGCGCCCCACTCGGTCGGCACCAGCTTGATCAGCGAGCCGCTGAAGCGGGAGATGGAGCAGAACTCCTCGCCATCCCAGTAGTACAACGTGCGGTCCTTCAGCTTGCCCGGCCACGGATAGTGCTGGCCGCGGAAGGTGAAACCCTCGGCATCCAGCTGTACTGCCTCTTCGCTGCGGCCCAGATCGAGCGAGCCCTGCCATTCGGAGGCGCCCTTGTCGTGGGCACGGCGCAGGGTGTCAGCGCTGTCGCGGGTCAGCAGGGGGCCGGAGTAGTGGGGCACGGCGGGTAGGGTAGGTGGCTCGGGGGAGGGCATGGTACCGCAGGCGCTGTGCAGCCGAGCCGGGCAGGGGCGCGGCGCTACCGCAGGTCGGTGCAGCTGAATCCGTGGATGGTTCCCTCTCCTGAGATCATGCCGACGCCTCGCGAGGGCTGCATTCCCCGCAACGCGCACGAACGGCGATGGACATCCTGGGTGGCGGCTGGCTGCCGGTCGAAGTCGTAGCGCATGCTGCCGTCTTCCTGCAGCAGCCAGTGTACGGTTACGCGTTCGGCGCGTTGCCCCTCGATTTCCCAGTCGAAGGTACGCATCACCAGGATCTCGCCATCAGCGGTCTCACGCACCTCGTCGTAAGCACCCTGGGTCTTTGCAACGATTGCGGCCAGCAGGAGAAGAACGGTCATCGGAATTCCTCCTCGAAACCGGCAGCGTGCGCCAGCGGCATCGCTGAGGCCATGGGAAGAATTGCAATGTGGCCGCTACGGGCACTTCACCGCATACACCGGTCCGGCGCCGATCAGCAGCAGCGCCATGTAGTCGCTGTCGCGTGCCCGGGCCTTCAGCGTGGCGCCGTCCTTGACGCGGAAGATGCCGAAGCCGCCGGCCATCCGGATCAGTGCGCTGTCGATCTGGTCGGCGTCGTCGCGGAAGTACTGCTGGATGTCGCTGCGGCTGGCCTTGTACAGCGCATTGGGTTCGCGCTGCCATTGGCCATCGCGTTCGAAGGACACGAAGTACTGGCTTGCTTCCTTTTCGATGCGGAACTCGGCGGACTTGCGCGGGCTGGTGGCGAAGCAGCCGAGCATCGGGTCGGAGGAGAACGGCAGCTGGGTGTCGCCGGAACAGGCCACCAGCAGCAGGAGGGCACCGGGCAGCAGCAGGCGGAGCGTGCGCATGGGATGTCCCGACGGGGCAGGTGCGGCCAGTGTAGGCAGCACGCGGCGCTGGCCCGTACAGATTTTCGGCAAGAACCGCCGCCCTGCCGGCGTCACGCGCTGCGGTGGATCTCCACGGTGATGTGCACCAGTTCCTCGTGGATCGCCAGCGCCTGGCGCACGGTGTCCGGATCCAGCGTGGCATCACTGGTGACCACGCTGGCGGCGACGGCGTACTTGCCGCGCCCCACCTGCCACACGTGCAGGTCGGCCAGGCGTGCCGGCCATGGACCCTGCTCGATCACCTCGCGGACTTCAGTCACTACCGGTGCGTCCATCTGCGCGTCGAGCAGGATGCGGCCGCTGTCGCGCAGCAGGCCGATTGCCCACACGGTGACCAGTACCGCGCCGACCAGGCCCATCACTGGATCCAGCCAGGTCAGGCCGAGCAGCTTGCCGCCCAGCAGGGCGACGATGGCCAGCACCGAGGTGGCGGCGTCGGCCAGCACGTGCACGTAGGCCGAACGCAGGTTGAGGTCGTGGCCGTGGGAATGGTCGTGGTCGTGATCGTGGTGATGACCATGATGATCGCCATGTTCGTGCCCGTGTCCATGGTGGTGATGGGCGTGGCCCGGACTGTCGTGCAGCCACCACGCGCACAGCAGGTTCACACCCAGGCCGACCGCGGCAATGGCGATGGCTTCGTTGTAGTGGATGGGCGCGGGCACCCACAGGCGTTCCAGCGATTGCACGGCCATCAGCGCGGCGACGCCGAGCAGGGCGATGGCGCTGGTATAGCCGGCCAGGATCTCGATCTTCCAGGTGCCGAAGGCGAAGCGCGGATCGTGCGCGTAGCGCCGTGCGCAGCGGTAGGCGAACACCGACAGGCCCAGTGCCAGCGCGTGCGAGCTCATGTGCCAGCCGTCGGCCAGCACGGCCATGGAATTGAACCACCAGCCACCGACGATCTCCACCAGCATCATGCTGACGGTGAGCCACATCGCGCGGCGGGTGTTGCGTTCGGCCAGCGGATTGCCGTCGTCGAAGCGGTGCTCGTGGCGACGGGCGGCGGCGAGGGCGTCCAGGTGCATGGCGGCGGTCAGGCCTGGGTGGATACCCCCATAGGGTATATGATCCTGCCATGGCCCATGTACACAGAAATCGAAAGCAGCTGCTGACCCGGGTGCGCCGCATCGGCGGGCAGGTGGCGGCGCTGGAACAGGCATTGAACACGCCCGAGGGCGAGGCAGGCGACTGCGCCGATGTGCTGGTGCAGGTGGCGGCCGTGCGTGGCGCTGCCCACAGCCTGCTGATGGAACTGCTGCACGAGCATCTGCAGGAACACGTGGTGGGCGCGGACGACCCGGCGCAACGGGCGGCCGAAGCCGAGGTACTGGTGGAACTGCTGCGGCGCTACGGCAAATAGCTGGGTAGTGCCGGCCGCTGGCCGGCAACCTCATGACCTGCGGACGATGCCTGCAGTTGTCGGCCAGCGACCGGCACTAGCTTCTGCGGTGCCGGTGCTGCGCGTTCCACAGGTGCGTGGCGGCCAGCAGCAGGCTGCCGGTGACCGTCAGCGGGGTCTCCCAGGCGTGCGAGGGCAGTGCCAGCGCCCCGGCCATCAACAGTGCCAGGCCCATGCCCGCGCTCAGCCATGCCAGCGCAGGCAGCGGCTGGCGGCGTTCGGCGCGCCACAGGGCAAAGCCGGTCATCGGCAGCGCGATGGCGACGAAGACCAGATGCACCCACTCCGCTTCGGCCCAGACGCCGAACAGCGGCAGCGCGGCCGCCAGCAGGGGCAGGGCCAGGCAATGCAGCAGGCACAGGCTGGACAGGGCTACGGCACCGGCATCAAGCAGGGCGGCGGAGGGCGACTTCATGCGGGGGGATTCCTTGCGCGACAATTGTTATACAGTAACATTTCCATTCCGCAGCCAGCCCGCTCCGACATGAACACTGTTTCCCGCGCCGACCGCCGCCTTCCGGTCACCGTGCTTTCCGGCTTCCTCGGTGCCGGCAAGACCACCCTGCTCAACCAGATCCTGCGCAACCGCGATGGCCTGCGGGTGGCGGTGATCGTCAACGACATGAGCGAGGTCAACATCGATGCGCAGCTGGTGCGCGATGGCGGCGCCGAACTGCGTCGCACCGAAGAGACGCTGGTGGAGTTCAGCAACGGCTGCATCTGCTGCACGCTGCGCGACGATCTGCTGCAGGAGGTCAGGCGCTTGGCCGACAGCGGCCGCTACGACTACCTGCTGATCGAATCGACCGGGATCGGCGAGCCGATGCCGGTGGCGGCCACCTTCGCGGTGCGCGATGAGCACGGCTTCAGCCTGAGCGATATCGCACGGCTGGACACGATGGTGACGGTGGTGGATGGCAGCGCCTTCCTGGCCGATTTCGGTTCGACGCTGCGCTTGGCCGAACGTGGTCAGCAGGCGGGGCCGGACGATGACCGTGGCGTGGTCGACCTGCTGTGCGAGCAGGTGGAGTTCGCCGATGTGATCGTGGTCAGCAAGGTGGACCAGGTGGACGACGAAGTGCTGCAGGACACGCTGGCCGTGCTGCGCGGCTTGAATCGCGACGCGAAGCTGCTGCTGTCCAGTTTCGGCGACGTGCCGCTTGCCGAGCTGCTGGATACCGGTCGCTTCGATTTCGAGCGCGCGCAGCAGGCCCCCGGTTGGGTGAAGGAACTGCGTGGCGAGCACACGCCGGAAACCGAGGAGTACGGCATCGGCAGCTTCGTCTATCGCTCACGGCGGCCATTCCATCCCGCCCGTTTCGCGCGCACATTGCAGCGCGGTATGCCCGGGGTGATCCGCAGCAAGGGCTGGTTCTGGCTGGCCAACCGCATGGACTGGGTGGGTGAGTTGAACAGTGTGGGCGCGGCCACACGCACCCAGGCGGCGGGCTTCTGGTATGCGGCGCGCGAGCGGGTGCGCGCCGGCCAGGAGGACACCACGCCGCTGCTGCCGCCAACGCCGCTGCCTTACAGCGATCTGGGCTGGGCCCGGCAGCAGGCCGATTGCTGGAGCGCGCCGCTGCCGGACGTGCGGGAATTCCCGGACGCGGCCGCGCACTCGGCAATGGCACGCCTGTGGCATCCGCTGTGGGGTGACCGCCGGCAGGAACTGGTGGTGATCGGCGTGCACATGGACGAGCGTGTGGTGCGGTCGGCCCTGGATGCGTGCCTGCTCAACGACACCGAGCTGCAGGCCGGGCCCTTGCTGTGGCAGCAGATGCCGCAGGCGTTCCCGGTGTGGAAGCGTTGATGCGTCTGCGCCACGCGTGGATGAGAGGCTGGCAGTAGATCCACGCTACGCGTGGATGAAAGGCTGGTAGTAGATCCACGCCATGCGTGGATGAATGCCTGCAGGAGCCGAGCACCTGCTCGGCCCTACAACGCATCGCGCCACCGCCAACCTGCATCACCGACCTGCAGCACCTGCGTTGGCCGCAGGGCCTGCAGCAGGTGGGTGTCATGGCTGACCATCAGCAACGCCCCCGGCCACGCCGCCAGCAGCTCTTCCAGCGCCTGCAGCGCAGCAAGGTCCAGCGCGTTGCCCGGCTCGTCCAGCAACAGCAGCTGCGGGGCAGGATCGGCGTACAGCACGCTGGCCAGTGCCCCTTTCACCCGCTCGCCATCGCTGAGGCTGCTGGCCGGGCGCTGGACGCGCTGCGCATCCAGGCCCAGCAGGGCAAGACGCGTACGCAGTTCACCCGCATCGGCCGCGGGATTCGCAGCGCGCACGGCATCGAGAATGCTCTGCTCACCTGCAAGCCCCAGCAGTTGCTGGTCGAGCAGGGCCAGCGGCGCATGCCGCTGCACCTGACCGCTGCGTGCCGCCAGCTGCCCGGCCAGCACGCGCAGCAGCGTCGACTTGCCGCTGCCGTTGTCGCCCACGACGGCGATGCGCTGGCCGCGCCGGATCTCCAGCTGCAGCGCCGCGTTGCAGCCATGCGGCAGCACCAGATCGTGCGCCTGCAGCAGGCGGGCCTGGCCACGCTCGCCTTCGCCACTGAACAACGCCAGTTCTGGCGTCACGTGTACTGCCGCAGCGGCGGCGCGCACCTGCGCCGCGCTGGCCTGCAGGCGGTCGCTCTGGATCTGCTGCGCACGGCCGTGGCTGGCTTCGGCGCGCTGCTTCTGCCGACCGAGCAGGATCGGTGCCTGGTTGGCCTCGCGCGCTTCGCGGTTGCCACGTGCCTGCCGCTGCTGCTGGCGCTCGTTCTGTTCGCGCGCGCTGCGTTGCTGCTGCCGGTGCTGGGCACGGGCATGCTCCAGCTGCGCGGCGGCGGCCTCGCGTTCGGCGGCGCGTGTGTCGGCATAGTGTTGCCACGGTCCGCCGTAACGATGCAGGCCGTGCGCGTCCAGTTCGACGATCTGCGCCATCTGCGCGAGCAGGCCACGGTCGTGGCTGATGGCCAGCAGGCCGCCCTGCCACTGCTGCAGCTGTGCGTACAGCTGGTGGCGATGCCGGGCGTCGAGATGATTGCTTGGCTCGTCGAGGATCAGCCAGTCCGCGCCGCTGGCCCACGCACCGGACAGCGCCACCTGCATCGCCTGGCCGCCACTGAGCCGGGAGGCGGGCTGCGCCGGATCAAGGTCGGCCGGCAGCTGCATCGCCTGCCACTGCTGCTGCAGGCGTTCGCGCAGGTCCCAGTGGTCGCCCACGCAGGCGAAATCGGCTTCCTCGATGCTGCCTGCTTCGATGCGCGCCAGTGCCGCCAGTTCGGCGCCGACGCCGGCCAGTTCACCCACCGTGCCACGTGGCGGATAGCCCGGCGTAGGCAACAGGAACACCTGGCCACTGCGGTGCACGCGGCCATCGTCGGGCGACAGCTGGCCGGCGAGCAGGCGCGCGAGCACGCTCTTGCCGGCGCCATTGGCGCCGACCAGCCCGGTTGCCACCGGTTCGAAGGAAAAGGACAGATCGGAAAACAACGGTCGGCCATCGGCCAACCGATACGACACGCGATCGAGCGTGAGGGAATGCGAAGTCATGCGACCTCCATGGATGCCTGGTTCTCCCCTGCGCGCAGGGGCGGGAAGAGTCGGGCCGTCTAGTGCGAAGACGGCGGCATCACTGGCGCATTGGTCGCGAGCCTCGGTGGGGAATGAGCGGGCAGTATAGCGCCGCGAGCTGAATGGTCGCGGCCGTGGCGCGGGGTCAGGGCACCGTATCCAGCCGCGCGCCGACAAATTCGATGAATACCCGCAGCTTCGGCAGCACGTGGCGGCCGGAGGGCCACAGCAGGTGGAAGGTGCCGCAGGAATGCACATGCTCTTCAAGCACGGTGACCAGCCGGCCATCGGCCAGTGCATCGCGCACCGAATGCACCGGCACGAACGCCAGGCCCCCGTCGCGCAGCGCCAGTGCCACCCGCGCTTCGATGGTGTTGGCGACCAGGTGCACCGGCAGATCCTGTGCCGTTTCGCCTTCGGGCCAGAGGATCGGCCATGGCTCGAGCTTGCCGGTGCTGGGGAAGCGGTAGTGCAGCAGGCGGTGCTGCAGCAGGTCGGCCGGCGTGCGTGGAACGCCATGCCGTTGCAGGTACGCCGGCGATGCAACCACGCGGCGTGGGAACACACCGAGGCGGCGTGCGGTGAGGCGTGAATCGCTGGGCTCGCCAACGCGCAGCACGGCGTCGAAGCCTTCCTCGATGACATCGACCAGGCGATCGCAGAAATCCAGCTCCAGCCGGATGTCCGGATAGGCCGCCATGAACTCGGCCATCAGCGGCAGGGTCAGGTCGCCCACCAGCGGCAGGCTGATGCGCAGGGTGCCGCTGGGGGTTGCATGTTGCTGCGCCAGTTCGGTGCGTGCGGCATCGCGTTCGTCGAGGATGCGGCGGCAGCGTGCCAGGAACAGCTGGCCCTCGGCCGTGAGGGTGATGCTGCGCGTGCTGCGGTGGAACAGGCGCACGCCGAGTGCGTGTTCAAGCCGGGCCACGCACTTGCCGGCGGCCGAGGCGGAGATGCCCTGCACGCGGCCGGTGTCGACGAAGCTGCGGGTGTCCGCGGCGTGGACGAAGGTCTGCAGGTTGGCCAGGTTGTCGAGGACGGACATGGGGTAGGTCGCTGCGAAAGTGGGCAGGGTAGGGCGCGGCAGTCCGGCCCGCTGACGTAGCCCGCGCAACACTGCGGTGCGCGGGCTTGGCGGGGCGGTACGGCCCAGCGGTTCCGGGCATCATGCCGATTGCGGACCTTGCGGTCCATGATGCACGGAGCCCCGCCCCGCTTTTTGCCGGCGCCGGAGCTGCCTACCGTGGCGGGCCTCTCCCCACGGATCACCCCGATGACACTCGCCCTCCCTGTTGATACCGCACCGGCACTGCCTGCGGTGAACGCGCTGCTGCAGGCCGTGCATCCGCAGCGCCTGGTCGGTGCGGTGGTACTGGTGCGCGAGCACGGCGTCCTGCGGCACGCCAGCGCCAGTGGCCTGGCCGACCGTGAATCGAACACGCCGATGCGCCGCGACCACCTGTTCCGGCTGGCCTCGGTGAGCAAGCCGCTGCTGACCACGGTGATCCTGCGCCTGGTAGCCGAGGGGGTGCTGGACCTGGACGCGCCGGTGCAGCGCTGGTTGCCGGCGTTCCGCCCGGCGCTGGCCGATGGCAGCCAGCCATCGATCAGCCTGCGCCAGTTGCTCAGTCACAGCAGCGGGCTGGGCTACCGCTTTCTGGAAGCCGATGCCGAGGGCCCTTACGCGCAGGCAGGCGTGAGCGATGGCATGGACGCGAACCCGGTGACGCTGCAGCAGAACGTGCAGCGTATCGCGCAGGCGCCGCTGCTGTTCGCGCCGGGCAGCCAGTGGCTGTACTCGCTGGGCGTGGATGTGGCGGGCGCCGTGGCTGAAGCGGCCACCGGCGAAAGGTTGCAGGTGTTGTTCGACCGGCTGCTGGCGCAGCCGCTGGGCCTGCGCGACACCGCGTTCGCCACCGACGAGGGCGCTCGTCTGGCCACGCCGTATGTCAGTGACACGCCGCAGCCGCATCGGTTGCGGGAGGGCGAGGTGGTGCCTGCGTTCGAGGGCGCGGTGGGCATCGAGTACAGCGTGGCGCGGGCGACCGACTCACACCGCTATCCGTCGGCAGGCGCGGGGCTGGTGGGCAGTGCCGACGAGGTGATGGCCGTGCTGGAAGCGTTGCGCGATGTGCGCGCCTCGCAGTTGCTGCCGGACAGCTTGGTTGCACAGATGGGAACCCCGCAGGTCGGCGAGCTGGGACCGGTCGATCCGCCGGGTTGGGGCTTCGGCCTCGGCTTTGCGGTGCTGGGTGATGCAGCGGCCAGCGGCACACCGCAGACCGCAGGGACATGGCGTTGGGGCGGTGCTTACGGCCACAGCTGGTTCGTGGACCCGGCGCGTGGCCTGAGCGTGGTCGCACTGACCAACACGCTGTATGAAGGCATGCATGGCGCGTTCGTGGATGAACTGCGCGATGCGGTGTACGCCGATCTGGAGACCGTGCGATGAGCGGCCACGCAATTGATGCAGGGGCTCCGGCGGGTGAAGCAACGCGCCTGCCGTGGCGCGGGCTGCTGGCACTGGCCGGTGGCGGCTTCATTACCCTGCTGACCGAAACGCTGCCAGCGGGCGTGCTGCGGCCGATGGGCGAGAGCCTCGGCGTCAGCGATGCGGCCGCAGGTCAGCTGGTGAGCGTGTATGCACTGGGCTCGCTGCTGGCTGCATTGCCGATGACCGCGCTGACCCAGCGCCTGCCGCGCCGTCCGCTGCTGCTGGCGGCGATTGCCGGCTTCATGGTGGTCAACACGGTGACCGCGCTGAGCCACGACTACGTGCTGACCCTGGTGGCGCGCTTCCTGGCGGGTGTGGGCGCAGGCCTGCTGTGGTCACTGGTGGCCGGCTATGCCGCGCGCATGGTGGTGCCGGAACTGCAGGGAAGGGCGATCGCGGTAGCGATGATCGGCTCGCCGCTGGCGCTGTCGCTGGGGGTGCCGGCCGGCACCTTGCTGGGCCAGCAGATCGGGTGGCGCTGGGCGTTCGCGTTGATGAGCGTGCTGGCGGTGCTGCTGCTCGGCTACGCACGATGGGCACTGCCCGCGTTGCCGGCGGCCGGTGCAGGCCGGCGCCTGTCGCTGGGTTCGGTCTGGCGCATGCCCGGCATCCGCAGCACGCTGCTGGTGATGGTGCTGTACGTGCTGGCGCACAACGTGCTGTACACCTACATCGAGCCGTTGGCAGTGCAGGCCGGCGCCGGGGCGTGGCTGGACCGGCTGCTGCTGGCATTCGGCATCGCCGCGATCGTGGGCATCGCCATCGCCGGCTGGGGCGTGGACCGCCACCTGCGCGCGCTGGTGTGGGCCAGCGTGATCGGCTTCGTGATGGCGGTGGTTTCGCTGCTGCTGTGGCCTGGCGTGCCGGGCGTGCTGCTGCTGGTGACGATCCTGTGGGGCGTCGCGTTCGGTGCGGTACCCACCCTGTTCCAGACCGCCCTGGCGCGCCGCGCCGGTGCCGCCGCCGACCTGGCGCAGTCGATGCTGGTGACCGGCTGGAACCTGGCCATCGCCGCCGGCGGCGTCGGCGGCGGCCTGATGCTGCAGGCCTGCGGCGCCCAGCACCTGGCCTGGCTGCCGTTGCTGCTGCTGGTGGTGTGCGCCCTGTGGGTCTGGGCGCGGCCGAAGGCCTGGACGTAGGGGTCGATCGAGGGTGACGGGGTTGCCGGCCAGCGGCCGGCACTACCCCGGCCGAAGCTCAACAGCGCGCGCGAGCGCAGCGACCCGCTGTTGCTTTTCTCTTCTCTTCTACGTGGTGGAACGCCGCAGAGATCTGTCCCGGGTCGGGCGGGGTGGATACGCGGGGGTGTCCGCCGCATGGATGCGGCGGCCAAGCCTCCACGGACGGATTCACGGCGTCCCCCGCGTATCCACCCCGCCCGGCCAACCCACGAACCGCTCTTAGCGACCCACCACGAGGGGCTGCGCCGTTCGCCGACTACGACTCCCCCGCCTGCTCGCGCTCGAACGGCACGCTGCGCGGATTCTGCATGTGCTCCCGCGCCGCGCCGTACTGCTGCTGGCGCTTGCGGTGGAAGGCGATGAACTCATCGCGCGGCAACGGCCGCGAGAACAGCCAGCCCTGGCCGAACTGCACGTGCTGGCTGTGCAGGTAGGCCAGCTGCGCTTCGGTTTCCACGCCTTCGGCCACCACCCACAGGCCCAGCTCGCGGGCCATGCCGATGATGTGCGGCGTGACCGGGCTGGTCGCGCTTTCGGTGCCGATCGCATCGACGAAGGACTTGTCGATCTTCAGTGCATCCAGCGGCAGCTGCTGCAGGTACTGCAGGCTGGAATAGCCGACGCCGAAGTCATCGATGGCCACGCTGTGGCCCGCGCGCCGCGCCGCGGCCAGCATGGTGCGGGCACGGTCGATGTCGAGGAAGCCATGTTCGGTGGCCTCCAACCAGATCTGCTGCGGCAGGATGCCGCTGCCGGCCATGCGCTGCGAAATCACCTTCAGCGCACGTCCGCTGCTGATGTCCTCGGCCGCCAGGTTGATCGCGATGTGTGCACTGCGATCCTCGGCCAGCAGCTCACGCATGTCGGCAACCACGTTCTCGATCACCAGATCGGTGATGGCGGCGATCATCCCGGCTTCTTCGGCCAAGGGAATGAACAGGTCCGGACGCACCTGCGTGCCGTCGGGGCGCTGCCAGCGCACCAGCGCCTCGGCGCCGACGCAGATGCCGGTGTCCAGTTCGATGATGGGCTGGTAGTGCAGGTAGAGTTCGCGGCGGCGGATGGCGATGCCCAGTTCGCCGCGCATCGACAGCCGTCGTCGCGACAGCCAGATCACCAGCCCGGCACCGGCGGCGGCCATCAGCAGGCCCAAGGGCACAAACAGCCACGCCTGCTGCCGGAACGTGGCCGCCAGCGCGGTGCGCGGCGCCGTGGCGATTGCCAGCCATTCACCGCTGCGCGCGCTGGCATACAGGGTGTCGCGGTCCAGGCCCTCGCCGGGCTCACGCAGCAGGCGCTGCAGCAGGGCGGGGTCCATGCCATCCTGCTGGGTCAGCAGCCGTCCATCCGGACTTGCCAGGGCCAGCCGCACGTCCGGATCGACGATGACGTCGACGAAGCGCCGAGGGTCGACCAGCACGTCGTAGGACCCGTACATCATGGACAGCATCGGCCGCCGGCCAGCCGCCTCGGGGCGCACGTTGACGGTGATGCCGGCACCATCGCTGGTGACGTGGTCCGGCGTGGGCTGGTCCACATCCTGCTGGAACGGCCCCCACGACGTGCAGCGCAGCTTGCCGCCCTCGAAGTAGCCCATCTGGTCCGACGACGGCGTGGTCATCACCAGGGTCTGCATGCGCTGGATGTGTTCGGCCCCGCAGGGCGGCAGCACGGTGGCCTCGGCCGACTTCAATGCCGCCAGCGCTTCCTGGTAGGACACTTCGGTACGGCGCAGGCTGCGCTCGGCGATGGCATGCAGCCGCTGCTGTTCGACACTTACGGCACGGTCCCAGGTGGCATAGACCATGACCGCGATCGGCACTGCAGCGGCCAGCACGGCCAGGACGGTGCCGCCGATGATGACCCGCAGTCGGCTCATGACCGGGACTCCAGAGAGGTGTGCAGGGTTGGGCACATGGGCGGGGCCGGTCCTTGGGCGATGGCGGTATATGAACACGGCGCCGGGCTGGGCGGAATGGGACAAAGGCGGTAACGGGTCACATTGTGGTGAAAGTGACACTTGCTGACGGCCCTGGGCCGTCCGGCGCTGGCGTTGTGGCAGCGGGAGGACTAACGTCGAATGCTTCACCCGCCCCTTCCCGCGCCCATGACCGAGCCCGCCACGCCCCCCGAGCACCTGCGCCGCAGCCTGTCCAACCGCCACCTGCAACTGATCGCCATCGGCGGTGCCATCGGTACCGGCCTGTTCATGGGCTCGGGCAAGACCATCAGCCTGGCCGGCCCGTCCATCGTGTTCGTCTACCTGATCATCGGCGCGATGCTGTTCTTCGTGATGCGGGCGATGGGCGAGCTGCTGCTATCCAACCTGCAGTACAAATCCTTCATCGATTTCTCCACCGATCTGCTCGGGCCATGGGCCGGGTTCTTCTGCGGGTGGACGTACTGGTTCTGCTGGATTGTCACCGCCATCGCCGACGTGATCGCCATCGCCGCCTATGCGCAGTTCTGGTTCCCGGGACTGGAAGCGTGGAAGCCGGCGCTGGCCTGCGTGATGCTGCTGTTGTCGTTGAACCTGGTGACGGTGAAGCTGTTCGGCGAAATGGAGTTCTGGTTCGCGCTGATCAAGATCGTGGCGATCTGCGCGCTGATCATCACCGGTGCTGGACTGGTGGCCTGGGGCTTCACTTCGCCCAGCGGCCACACCGCATCGCTGTCGAACCTGTGGAATGACGGCGGCATGTTCCCGATGGGCCTGGTGGGTTTCTTCGCCGGTTTCCAGATCGCGGTGTTCGCCTTCGTCGGCATCGAGCTGGTGGGCACCACCGCTGCGGAAACGGCTGATCCCGAGCGCAACCTGCCCAAGGCGATCAACTCGATCCCCGTGCGCATCATCATTTTCTACGTGCTGGCGCTGATCGCGATCATGGCGGTGACCCCGTGGCGCCAGGTGGTGCCGGACAAGAGCCCGTTCGTGCAGCTGTTCGTGCTGGCCGGCATTCCCGCCGCCGCCAGCCTGATCAACTTCGTGGTGCTGACCTCGGCCACGTCCTCGGCCAACAGCGGGATCTTCTCCACCAGCCGCATGCTGTATGGCCTGGCTGAGGAAGGCCACGCGCCACGTGGCCTGTCCAAGCTCTCGCGCGCTGCAGTGCCGGCACGGGGCCTGCTGTTTTCCTGCCTGTGCCTGCTGGGCGGCACCCTGCTGATCTACCTGATCCCCAACCTGGTGACCGCCTTCACCCTGGTCACGACCCTGGCGACGGTGTTGTTCATCTTCGTCTGGTCGCTGATCCTGGTGGCCTACATGGTCTACCGCCGCCGCTACCCCGAGCGCCACGCGGCCTCGATCTTCAAGATGCCCGGTGGCGTGGCGATGTGCTGGGCCTGCCTGCTGTTCTTCGCCGCCGTGCTGGTACTGCTGAGCCTGCAGGCCGACACCCGCCAGGCCCTGATGGCCAGCCCAGCGTGGTTCGTGCTGCTGGGCGCCGGTTATTGGCTGCGGCGGAAGATGGCGAGGTAGTCAGGAGGACCCTCGCCGACAGATCCAACGGCCCCGGTGAGTCCTATCCACGCATGGCGTGGATCTACACGTGTCGACCAAGGTCGACACCCACCAACAGCCGCGTGGTCGACATCCTTCAGCAGCTGCGGGAGATGGCGCGGTAGTCGGCAAGACCCTCGCCAACAGATCCAACGGCCCCGGTGAGTCCCATCCACGCATGACGCGGATCTACACGTGTCGACCAAGGTCGACACCTACCAACAGCCGCGTGGTCGACATCCTTCAGCAGCTGCGGGAGATGGCGCGGTAGTCGGCAAGACCCTCGCCCACAGATCTCGCGGCCTCGGTGAGTCGCATCCACGCATGGCGTGGATCTACACGTGTCGACCAAGGTCGACACCCACCAACAGCCGTGTGGTCGTCACCCCTCCAGCAGCCGCGGGAGATGGCGAGTAGTCAGCAAGACCCTTGCGCACAGATCTCACGGCCCCGGTGAGCCCCATCCACGCATGGCGTGGATCTACGTGTCGACCAAGGTCGACACCCACCAACAGCTGCGTGGTCGACATCCTTCAGCAGCTGCGGGAGATGGCGCGGTAGTCAGCAAGACCCTTGCGCACAGATCTTACGGCCCCGGTGAGCCCCATCCACGCATGGCGTGGACCTACACGTGTCGACCAAGGTCGACACCCACCAACAGCCGCGTGGTCGACACCCACCAACGGCAGCACAGAACTCCGTTCCCGGGTCGCGGGGGAATTGTCGAAGGCGGGGTGGGTCCGGTTGCGGGGGCGTGAGCCGCATGGATGCGGCGACCGAGCCTACATGGACCGAGCCTACATGGACGTATTCACGGCGTCCCCCGCAACCGGACCCACCCCGCCATCCCACGGATAGCCTGCTGTTGCTGTTGCCGTTGCTGCGGCCGTTGCTTCTGCGGGTGCCGGGCGCCGCCCGGCCGAACCCCCATTCACTCAGTGTTAGCGGCCGCAGCCGGATCATCCCGCCGCCATGCCCCTCCGTCCCGCCCTCGTCGCGCTGTTGCTGCTGTCTGGCCTGTGGCCAGGGCTGGCCGCTGCGCGCACGGTCTACCGCTGCGTGCAGGGCAACACGGTCAGCCTGGCCACCGCACCGGAGCCCGGCTCGCGCTGCACGCCGAAGGAGATCGAGGACAGCGCCGTGCAGACCCCCAACCTGTGGGGCAACATGGGCGTGTTCAGTGGCGTGCTGTACGAGCGCGAGCAGGACGGCAAGCTTGTCTATTCCACCCGCAACCTGCCCGGCTCGCGGGTGTTCCTGAAGTTCACCGTGGCCACACCGCCGGGCGAACCGGCGCACGAAGGCCTGGGCAAGGTCGGCAAGCCGCAACTGGCCCAGCACGCAAAACAGTTCAAGGCGGCGGCCAAGGCCACCGGCGTGGACGATGCCTGGTTGCGGGCGATCGCCCATGCCGAAAGCAACTTCGACGCGCTGGCGGTGTCCAGCAAGGGCGCGCAGGGCGTGATGCAGCTGATGCCGGACACCGCGCTGGAATACGGCGTGCGCGACCCGTTCTCGCCGCAGCAGTCCATCGACGGCGGCGCCCGCTATATGCGCGCGCTGCTGCGTCGCTACAACGGCGACCGCCCGCTGGCAGCGGCGGCCTACAACGCTGGCATCGGTGCGGTGGCGCGCTACAAGGGCGTGCCACCGTATGCCGAAACCCTGGCCTACGTGGACAAGGTGATGGCCCTGTATACGCGTTACCGCGAAGCGATGGGCATCCGTACCGAAGTGCCGGCGAAGTAGCCGGTGCTCAGCGCGATGTGGCGCTGCCCACCAGCTCGTAGCGCTCGATGCGACCGACGCGCGAGACTTCGGCCTGCACGTCGGCACGCTGCTTGAGCTCGCGCCACGCGGCATCGATGCGTACATCGCCCGGCAACGAGGGATACACGCGCATGTCCTGCAGGCTGGCCAGCGCATCGCTGCGCTCCAGCGGCGAGCGCAACTGCTCGATCAGCACGGCTGCGGCCCCATCCAGATCACCTTCTTCCAGCAGCATCTCGCGATGGAACAGGCGCGCGTCCTTGCGCTGGGCGACGATGACCGCACGTGCTGCGGCGGCAGCGGCGGCATCACCGCGCTGGCGGGCAGCGGCGAATTGGATCACTGCCTGTGCGGCCTGGCCATAGCCGCTCAGATCGGTCAACGTGGCGATCGCGGCGTCTGCTTCCTGCGCCTGGCCCAGTGAGCTGAGCACGAAGGCCACGTTCATCTGGTGCTCCAGACCATCCGGCCCAAGCGCGCCGATGCGCGCGGCGAGCTTGGCCGTCTCCAGCACTTCATCGGTGCGCCCCAGGCGGCGCAGCGCCGCGACGCGGCTGTTGAGCAGCCACGCCAACCACTCCGCTTTGACGGCGGACAGTGCCTGTCCTTGCGCAACGGCCTCGGCCAGATCATCGGTCAGTGCCAGGACTTCCTCGTTGCGGTCGAGCATCAGCAGCGTGCTGCTGAAATCCACCAGGCGTGCATCGAGGTCACCATCGAGCAGACCCGATACACGCAGGGTATCCAGATGGGCCTGTGCGGCCTTGACCGGATCGAAGCGTGCATCGTGGCGATCCACGTAGCGGTCGAAGCGCTTGTCGCTGCGCAAGCGGATCAGTTCGGCCGGGGTGTCGATGCGTGCCAGCGTGGTCGGGATGGCATCGCCGCGACCGTTGTCGGCCTGCAGCGTGGCCAATTCCAGCCACAGCCCGGTGGGTTCGGTGCCGGCGCTCTTCCAGCCGTTGTCGAACAACGCCTGCAGCAGCGCCATGCGTTGCGCAGGCTGCTCGCGCAGGTGGTACTGAAGGTAGCTGACGGTATGGTGGTCGATCGCCAGCGGGCTGTCGGCATGCGCCAGCGCCTGTGTCAGATGCTCGACTGCCGCTGCGGGTTGGTCATCGTTGAGGTCCAGCGAGACCAGCGTAGTCAGGATGCTTGCATCACCCGGCAACGCCAGCAGCGCCTGCTGCAGGTAGCGACGTGCCAGCGCGGGTTGCTTCTGCATGGCCGCCGTCCAGCCGGCAATCTGCGCGGCGCGGCCGCGCCGCTCGGCATCGAAGTCGGCCAGCAGCGGGCTGTCCATCAGCCGTTCCATGGCGATCAGCGCGGCCAGCGTATTGCCGCTGCGGGACTGCTCGATGGCGGTATCCCACTGCTGCGCGTACGCAGCATGCGAGGCATCCAGCGCTGCATCGGACGGAGGTTGCGAAGGAGACGTGGGCGTCCGCGGCACGTTTGCCGACGCGGTCGTGCTGGTCAGCGCGGCAAACAGCAGCGCGAAGAGTGGGGTACAGCGGGGCATGGTGGGCCTCCGTCCATGGAGCGGACATTGAACCTGCTGTGGCTGCGCAGGACAAGCGCTGTGAAAGGGCCCTGGCCATCGCCCTGACCATCGGCCATGGCGCTGCGCGGACGCAGCCATTATCGTGCGTGGCTCTCCATGCAGGCACAGGCAAACGGAACGATGGCGCGGTGGCAAGGGATGGCGGTGGGTGCGGTGGTGGTGGCAACAGCGGTGGCGCTGGCGGCAACCTGGTGGGAGTTCCCGGCATCGGGCCCGCAGGTGCCGGCTGGCCCTGCGCCGACCCCGCTGGCGTGGACCGCACAGATCGAACTGCTGGCCGGCGACGGTCATCCGGGTGATCGCGATGGCGCCTCGGCGCAGGCACGCTTCGCCGACCCCTACGCGCTGCTGGCCAGTGCCGATGGCAGCGTCTACTTCACCGATGCCGGTGACAACAACCGCATCCGCCGCCGCCTGCCCGATGGCCGTATCGAAACGGTAGCGGGGCAGGGCGAGGGTCGTGTCGATGGGCCAGCCCTGCAGGCCAGTTTCAACACCCCTTCGGGCATTGCCGCCGATGCACAGGGCAACCTGTATGTGGCCGACACCGGCAATCATGCGATCCGGCGCGTCAGTACTGATGGACAGGTGACGACGCTGGCCGGTGGCCAGCAAGGCTTCGCCGATGGTCCCGCCGCGCAGGCGCGCTTCGATGGGCCGATGGGCATCGCCGTGGATGCGCAGGGACAGGTCTATGTGGCTGATACCTGGAATGACCGCATCCGGGTGATCGGTACCGATGGCAACGTGCGTACGCTGGCCGGCGGCGATCGCCCGGGCTTCGCCGATGCGCTTGGCGCTGACGCTCGTTTCGATACACCGGTGGCGCTGGCCTTCGATGCGCACGGCGCACTGCTGGTGGCCGATCTGTTCAACAACGCAGTGCGTCGCGTCGGCGCCGATGGCATGGTCAGCACCGTCGTTGGCCGCGGGGAGGTCATCAATGGCCCGCTGTCACTGGCCACCACGCATGACGGCGTGCTGTACGTGGGTGACCTGGATGGACGCATCGTGCAGGTGACCCCGCAGGGGCATCAGCTGGCACTGCTGGGCAATGACCGCCTGCCACGCCTGGCGCGCCCCAGCGGTCTGGCGGTAGAGGCCGACGGTACCCTGCTGGTGGCCGATTCCGCGGCGTATCGCCTGCATCGCCTGCGTCCGTTGCCGGTGGGTGAACTGCCCGCACCGGCGCTGGTGGGCCCGGCCTCGGATGCGGCGCTGCCGGACAGTGGCGGACGCTGGCCACTCGCACCGCAGGATGGCTGGCACGAAGTGGTCGGCACGCTCGGCGAGGTGCGCGGCACCTTCCAGGGTGAGAGCCGCCACCACCTGCACGGCGGCTTCGATGTGCGCGGCGATGTCGGCCAGACCGTGCTGGCGATCGCCGACGGCAAGATCAGCAGCCCTATCGCCGCCTGGAGCCTCGGTGGGCAGGCTGAGGGCCTGGCCGTGGACCGGTTGAAATACATCCACATGCGCGTCGGTCGCACGCCACGCGGCGAACCGTTCGACGCGCGCTGGCAGCCGCTGTACGCCGAAGACGGCACGCTGGAGCGCATCCGCGTGCGCCGTGGTACACGCATCCACGTCGGCGACCGCCTGGGCAGCATCAACAACCAGGCGCACGTGCACCTGGCCGTGGGCAATGGCGGTTTCGAGACCAATGCGGTGGCGCTGGGGTTCAAGAACTATGCTGACCACTTCGCGCCGCGCATCACCGATGTGGCGCTGCTGGACGATAACGACCAGCCACTGGCCGCCGGCAGCGATGGCGTGGTGATGCTGGCCCGGCAGGGACGCGGCGTGCAGATCGTGGTGGAGGCCTGGGACCAGGTGGACAACAACCTGCCGCGTCGCCGCCTGGGGCCGTACCAGGTGGGTTACCAGATCCTCGATGCCGCCGGGCAGCCACTGCAGGGCTACGAGCAGCCGCGCTGGAACATCGTCTTCAACCGCATGCCACCGCAGAAGCAGGCGGTGAAAGTGGCTTACGCACCCGACAGCGGCATCACCGTGCATGGCAGCGCGGTCACCCGCTTCCGTTATCTGGTGACCAACACCGTGCGCGATGGACTGATGGAAACCGGGCGCTGGCAGCCGGCGGCGTTGCCGCCGGGCGAGTACATCGTGCGTGCCAGTGCGCGCGACTACAGCGGCAACGAAGGCGTGGGCCTGCGCGATATCAGGGTACGGCTGCTGCCATAGCCGCGGCCGGGGCGCCGCAGCGTTCGCGCTCGGCGTCCATGTCTTCCAGCGGCCGCACCTCGATGCTGCCGAAGCGGGCCCACGGGAAGCCCTGGGCGATGCGCATGGCCTCATCGCGGTCACGGGCGACGATCAGGTTGAAGCCGGCCAGCAGTTCGCGGGTTTCGGCGAAGGGACCATCGAGTACCCGGCTGTGGCCATCGCGCACGCGCAGGGTCTGCGCCGATTCGATCGGCTGCAGTTTCTGCGCCGCCAGCAACGTGCCCTCGGCCTGCAGTTTGTCGGCATGGGCGAGACAGTCGCGCATCAACGTATTGAAGTCGTCGATGGGCAGTGTGCGCAGCAGTGACGGGTCGATGTAGATCAGAAGCAGGTACTGCTGCATGGCGGAGTCCTGGCGGGGGCGGGGGACCATGATCGCGCAGGTTTGCGCGGGGGCATGCTGCACTGCGAAAGGCAGAGCGGGAAGCGCGCCTTCGGCGGGGATCGGCGAACGGCGGGGCCCCTCCGTGGTGGGGTTGGTCGTGAAGAGCTGCATCTCTGCGGGTTGGCCGGGCGGGTGGGCTGAGCAGGGGACGCCGTGAATACGTCCTTGNAGGCTCGGGCGCGCCATCCATGGCGCTTACGCCCCTGCGCAACCCACCCG
>NZ_QQXJ01000001.1:3734766-3767390 GCF_004348785.1 Stenotrophomonas sp. TEPEL | reverse complement strand
ACCCCACCACGGAGGGGCCCCGCCGTTCGCCGATCCCCGCCGAAGGCGCGCTCTCCGCAGGAAAAATAATTCGCACGACGGTGTCGATTCCCGCGCCCCTGGTTCGTTGTAAGAGGGAAGGGCACGCACCCGCAGCCCAGCGGAGACCGCAATGAAAGTGATGGTGATCGTCAAAGCCAACGCCGATTCCGAAGCCGGGCGCATGCCCACCGAACAGGAACTGGCCACCATGGGCGCCTACAACGAACAACTGGTGGCCGCCGGCATCATGCTCGCCGGGGAAGGCCTGCATGCCACCCAGCGCGGCCGGCGCGTCCATTTCGGCGGTGGTACGCCCCGGGTCGAGAGCGGCCCGTTCGGCCCGGCCGGCGAGCAGATCGCCGGGTTCTGGCTGTGGGAGGTGCGCTCGCTGGACGAGGCCACCGAATGGGCCAGCCGTGCGCCCTTCGGCGCCGGCGGTGCCCTCGAACTGCGCCCGCTGATCTCGGCCGAAGACTTCGGCGAAGCCTTCACCCCTGAATTACAGCAGCAGGAACAGCGTCTGCGTGAGCAGCTCGACCGTGCCTGAGCACGGCCGCGCATTCATCCCATCCTACGGAGCATTCCCATGAAACTGATTCCCTTCCTCGGCTTCAGCGGCCAGGCCCACGACGCAATGGCGTTCTACGCCAAGGCACTCGGCGGCCAGGTCACGTCGGAGATGAAGTACCGCGACATGCCGCCGTCCGACGGCTCGCCGGGCTGCAATGAAATGCCGGCCGACACCCTCGACCATGTGGCCCACAGCCAGCTGGAGATCGGCGCAGCGATACTGATGGCAGCCGATGGTCCTGGCGGCGGCGAGGGTGGTTCGACCACCATCAACGTCGACGTGGACAGCATCGAAGAAGCCGAACGCGTTTTCGCGGCGCTGGCCGAGGGTGGCCAGGTGCAGATGCCGATCGCCGAAACCTTCTGGGCCCACCGCTGGGGCATGTTGACCGACCGCTACGGCAAGCCGTGGATGGTCAACTGCATGAAGCAGCCCTGAGTCCTCTTTCTTTCATCCACAAGGAGCTTTACCGATGAGTGCACCGCAACCGCAGATGATCTTCGTCAACCTGCCCGTGCAGGATCTGAACGCATCCAAGGCCTTCTTCGCCGCGTTGGGCTACAGCTTCAACCCGACCTTCACCAATGACGATGCGGCCTGCATGGTCATCAGCGACAGCATCTTCGTGATGCTGCTGACCCAGCCGTTCTTCAAGCAGTTCACCAACAAGTCGATTGCCGATGCGCACAGCCACACCGAGGTGATCACCTGCCTGTCGGCCGACAGCCGCAAGGCGGTGGACGCCATGGTGGACAAGGCGCTGGCCGCCGGTGCCAGCGAACCGCAGCCGGCGCGCGACTACGGCTTCATGTACCAGCGCGGCTTCCAGGACCTGGATGGGCATCTCTGGGAAATCGCACACATGGATGGCGAGCCGGGCTGAGCGGCCGCCACCGGGAGAATCCCCATGGCTTACGTGGATGCTTACGTATTGCCGTGCCCGCAGGACAAGGTGGCGGCCTATCGCCGCCTTGCCCGCCAGGCTGGCGCGGTGTGGAAGGACCATGGCGCGCTGCGGTACATGGAATGCGTGGCCGATGATGTGCAACCCGGGAAATCGACCTCGTTCCCGCAGGCGGTGAAGCTCAAGCCGGGCGAAACGGTGATCGTGGCCTTCGTGGTGTTCCGCACGCGTGCCGCGCGCGACCGCACCAACAAGAAGGTGATGGCCGACCCGCGGCTGGCGCATATCGGCCCGAAGGATATGCCGTTTGATACCAAGCGCATGTTCTGGGGCGGATTCAAGCCGATCGTGGAAGCGTGAACGCCGGCGCTTGTGCGGGCCGGGCCCGCATGCTGTGATCGGCGCATGCACGAGCCCGCCCTGAGCCAGCGCCTGGACACCCTCTGGCGGATGGAATCGCCAGTGTTGATCGCGCGCCTGGCGCGCCTGCTCGGCGGCGATGTCGGTCGTGCCGAAGAGCTGGCCCAGGACACCTGGCTGGCCGCGCTGGAGCGTTGGCCGGTGCAGGGCATCCCGGACAATCCTGGAGCCTGGCTGATGACCACCGCGCGCAACCGTGCCATCGATGTGCTGCGCCAGCACCGTCGGGTGGCGCAGCAGCATGCGCAATGGGGAGAGGAACTGCATCCGGCCGCATTGCCCGCGCCGGACGACAGCCAGGCGCTGGAAGACGATATCGGCGATGACCTGCTGCGGCTGATGTTCGTGGCCTGCCATCCAGTCCTGCCTGCCGACGCGCGGGTAGCGCTGAGCCTGCGCCTGCTGGGCGGGCTGACCACGACCGAGATCGCCCGCGCGTTCCTGCAGCCGGAGCCGACCATTGCCCAGCGCATCGTGCGTGCCAAGCGCACGTTGGCGCAGAAGCAGATCCCCTACGAAGTGCCGCGTGCCGATGCATTGCCGGCACGACTGGCCTCGGTGCTGGAGGCGATCTACCTGGTGTTCAACGAAGGCTATGCGGCCAGCGCAGGCGACGACTGGATGCGACCGGCGCTGTGCGCCGAGGCGCTGCGGCTGGCGCGCATCCTCGCCCATCGCATGCCGGTACCGCCGGTGCTGGGGCTGTTGGCGCTGATGGAACTGCAGGCCTCGCGCGCGGCGGCACGGGTGGATGCGCAGGGCGCGCCGATCCTGCTGGACCAGCAGAACCGGGCGCGCTGGGATTGGCTGCAGATCGAACGCGGCCAGCAGGCACTGGCGCGTGCGGTGTCGGCGGGCGGCGGCGACGACCCCTATGTGCTGCAGGCGCGGATCGCCTTCTGCCATGCCAGTGCGCGGCGTGCCGAAGACACCGACTGGGCGCGCATCGCTGCACTGTATGCGCAACTGCTGCAGGTCATGCCATCGCCGGTGGTGGCATTGAACCGGGTGGTGGCGGTGTCGCGCAGCGAAGGCGCGTTCGCGGCATGGGCGCTGTTGCAGCCGCTGCTGGACGAGCCACGCCTGCAGGGCTACGCACCGCTGATGGTGGTGCGCGGAGAACTGCTGCAGCAACTGGGGCGGGAGCAGGACGCACGTGACGCATTCGCCTCGGCAGCGGCGTTGAGCCAGAACCAGGCAGAGCGGACCCTTCTGCGGCAACGGGCCGGCCTGCCGCAGGAAAATTGAAGCCGGCAAGGTCAGCACTTGTCGGTTTGCCCCGGAGCGGCTATGTTTCGCGCCCAGCGGGCGTGTTCGCGCCTGACATTCGTGTGTCGTGACCGAGGAGCGGTTGGATGTTTTCAAGGACGAAGAGCGCACCGCGCGCTTTTGCGCGCCTGCTTGCCTATGCCCTGTGCCTGGCCGTATGGCCGTTGGCCAGCCAGGCCGCAGACAAATCGCAGCAGGCCTACTGGGCCGGCTTTGCCTACACCGCTGACGCCGCCGCCGTACAGGCGACCACCCCGCATGCGCATGCCGTGCTGGAAAAGCGTGGCCTGATTCCGCTCAACCAGACCCTGGCACAGGCGCTCAAGCGCCGCGCGCCGGCCAACCTGGAACTGATCGACCAGCCGGTGGCGATGCTCGACGGCACCACCAGCGCCGTGGTGCTGGCCGCTGCGCTGGACCGCGAGCTGGTGTCGGTCGAACCGATCGGTGACCAGTACAAGGTGCTGGTGGAAGTGGCACTGCAGGCGCTGTTCTTCGATTTCCGCGAGCGCCAGGTGATCGCCTCCTATCCGCTTACCCTGCAGCGCATCGACGTGCAGGAGTACCGCCCGGACAGCGACGATATCGATGCGATCGTCGCCGATCTGCTGTACGGCGGTGCCGATACCAGCCTGTCGCAGGTGCTGGCCACCACCCTGGCCCAGGCCAAGCTGCCGGAAGCGGCCACGCGTCGCCTGCAGGTGGGTGCGGTGACCTTGTCCGACGCCACGCTGGCCAAGCTGCCCGACCCGAAGTGGGCCGGTCCGCTGCGCGCCACGCTGGCCCATGAGCTGTCCAAGACGCTGTCGTCCAATACCGGTGTCGGCCTGCTGCCGCCGGCCTCGGGCCAGGCGATCGGCGGTGCCATGGCCGCGCGCTTTGCCGACGGCAAGGTCTACCAGCTGAAGATCCCCGAGGCCGACTACGTCATCAGCCTGCAGGTGGATGCGCTGAAGAACGGCGTCATCAGTGAAACGCCGGCGATGAAGACGATGCTGTTCGGCGCGTTCTTCACCGCCAAGGTCACCGAGCCGTTCTCCGGCAAGGTGTACTTCGAACAGCCGCTGCGCAAGGGCGCCACCAAGGTGGTGCCGGTCACGCAGTGGCAGGTCGACCAGTGGTCGGCCAGCTACGAAACCCTGCTGGCCGGCTTCGATGCCTTCGCCGGCGCCGCCGCCAAGCGCGCCGACTCGCGCGCCTGGCTGGACGAGCAGAAGCCCGGCGGACGCCCGCTGCAGCAACAGACCCAAGCCCTCCAGGAGTTGATCAAATCATGTCGTTGATGCGTACCATCCTGCTCATCCTCATCGCCCTGGCGGTGGCCTCGCCGGTCGCCGCGCAGACCGCCAGCTCGCGCGGTACCGGTTCGGCCAGCTACAGCCTGCGCCTGAGTGCCGATACCCGTGCGCAGGCCCTGAACAAGGCCAAGGCCAATGCACTGGAGGCGTACATCGCCGAATCCGGTGCGGCCAAGCTGCGCCTGTTCGAATCGCGTCGCGCCGAGTTCCTCGGTGAAATCGACCGCTACGTGCTCAGCGCGGTGCAGCTGTCGGACAACGAAGACAAGAAGGCCAAGACCTACAGCGTCACCGTCCGCGCCGAAATCAACACCACCCTGCTGCAGACCAAGCTGGACGCCGGTTCGGCCGTGGCCGGTGCCACCGCCGCACAGCGCTCGCTGCTGACCTTCCTGTTCATGGCGCGCTCGCAGGACACCGTGCAGTCGTTCCAGGACAAGGAATACCGCCGCGTCGACGCCAGCAGCAGCTACAGCGAGAACACCCGTGAGGGCGACAGCTTCCGCGGCAACTCGGTCAGCACCAACGGCAGCATCAACCAGAACGGCTCGGTGTCGGTCACCAGCGGCGGCAGCACCACCGCCCGCAGCGACAACATCAGCTGGAAGGTGGCCAATGCCGCCGAAGTCAACACGGCCATGACCGGTGCCTTCAGCGCCGCCGGCTACGAAGTGGTTGAAGCCGAATACGTGGAAGGCGAGTCGCGCGGCCTGCTCAGCATCGAGCGCATCCGCAAGGACTTCAGCACCGGCAACGATCTCTCCGCGGCCACCCTGCGCGATACCGCCAACGGCATCCGCGCGGCGAACATCCCGTACATCGCCGTCGGTACCCTCGACGTTGGCATGCGCGACCGTGATCCGGCCAGCGGCAACACCCGCGTGTTCGTCACTGTAACCGGCAAGGTGCTGGACGTGACCGGTCGCTTCCCGCGCACCGTGTCGTCGGTGGGCCCGGTGCAGTTCTCCGGTACCGGCCCGAACGAAACCGTCGCCCGTACCAATGCACTGCAGCTGGCTGCCGAAAAGGCCGCCCAGCAGATGATCAACGAACTGAACGTCAAGGCGGTCCGCTGACGTTGCCGCTGCGTTCGCCGGGCATGGCCCGGTGCTACCGGCTCTGGTGGGTGCCGAGCGTGCTCGGCACCCACCCGCTGCTATCCCCGATCCCGCGCGCCGCATTGCGGCCGTCTCTCCCAAAGGACTCTTCCATGATCCGTAATACCGCTCTCGTCGTTGCCATCGCGGCCGCCACCCTGTCGATGCCGGCCCACGCCCAGTTCGGCAAGCTGAAGGACCTGGCCGGCGGCGCCACCGGTACCTCCAGCAGCAGCGCCAGCGCTGCCGCTCCGGACGAAGCCGCGCAGGAAGCGCTGGTCCGTCGTTTCGTCAGCTCGCAGTCGCACTCGCTGCAGGCACAGACCTCCTTCGCCCGTGCCTTCGGCCTGGCCGAGCAGGTGCAGCTGCTGGAAGCCGAGCGCCAGGCGCTGTCGTCCGGTTCGGTGAACGTCGATGCGATGAAGAAGTCGGTCTCGGTCAGCGAAGCCGCCCAGGCCGCCATCGACGAGCGCCAGGCCGCACAGCCGGAACTGAATGCTGAATCCAAGCAGCACTACGCCGAAGGCCTGGTCTCGCTGCTGGCCTCTGCTGCCGAAGCACAGAAGCTGAGCGGCGAAGCCAGCGGCTTTGCGGCCGGCATGAAGAACCTGGGCGCCACCCAGATGGCCACCGTTGGCCGCAAGCTGGCCGCCGGTGCCTGGGTTGCCAAGGAATCGCCGGGCTTCATCAAGGGCCTGTACGGCTCGACCAAGTCGGCTGTGACCTTCGCCAAGAAGAGCAAGGTGAAGGTGCCGTCCAACGCCGATTCGATGCTGGATTCGCTCTGATACGAGGCAGCTCCGCATGCGTACGACGACTCGATTGATCGGCCTGGGCCTGGCAGCGGCCCTCCTGGCAGCCTGCGGCAAGCAGGATGCACCGGCAGAAACCGCTCCGGCCAAGGACAAGGCTGCCAGTGCACTGGCCAGCAATGCGCCGGTGCAGGAAGCGCCCCTGCGTGGCACGCCGGATTTCGGCGGCACCACCCAGGTCGCGCGTGAGGCCGACGGTATCGGCAGCACCCCGGAACTGGCGGTGCTGGCGGCATTGCAGTCGGCCGTGGCCCAGGTCAACGGCGTACGCGTGGCCAGCCAGATGCAGAGCCTGCGCGCAGGCCTGCATGTGGACGTGGACGGTGAACACGTCGGCGATATCCGCGCCGACGCGTTCTCCCAGCAGATGATTGCCGGCTCGCAGGGCGCGGTGCTGGGCTATGAAATCCTCTCGCAGGATGAAGTGAGCCAGCTCGACGAAGAAACCATCGCCCGCGTGCGCGCCAGCGACGAAGGCTGGAGCTTCAAGGGTTCGGCCTCGGCCAGCGCTTCCGGCGAAGCCTCCGCCAAGGGCGGCTCGGCGTCGGCCAGCGTCAAGGAGAACTACGAAGAGCAGGTCAAGGTAGACGCCAAGCGCGGTGCCAGCTCCTTCGATTCGGATGTCACCCGGCGCAGCATGCGCAGCTACTGGAAGGTGCGTGTACGCGCGCAGATTGCCCAGTACCGGGCACCCGATGAAGAAGGCAAGCCGAAGATCGTGGTGGCCCTGCCGCGCACCAAGTCGGGCAGCTATGCCGTTGGCGATGGCCGGGTGAACGCCGACGAGGTCGCCCAGGCGATCCGCGCGCGGCTGTCCGACACGCTTACCCAGACCCAGCGCTTCATCGTGCTGGACCGCGAGTTCGGCGACGAACTGCAGGCCGAGATCGACCACATCAACAGTGGCAACGTGCGCCTGCAGGACACCGCGCGCGTTGGCCAGCAGCTGGCGACCGACCTGATCCTGATTCCGACCATCGAACGGTTCGAGTACCCGCGCAGCGTGCGCAACCTGCGCATGTCCGATCGCCAGGTGACCTCGTATTCCGGTGGCGGCCGCATCACCCTGCGCCTGGTCAATGCCACCACCGGCCAGGTGGTGATGTCCGACAGTTTCGACCATCAGTTGGCCTCAACCGGCCCGAGCACGCTGCCGCGCGTGGTCAATGGCCGCAGCATGGCCGCGGCGATGATGGAATCGCTGTCCGGCCAGATCGGTACCACCATCGTCACCACCCTGTTCCCGGTGTCGGTGGTGTCTGTCGATGGCGACCAGGTGGTGCTGAGCCAGGGCGGTGACACCGTGCAGGTCGGCCAGCGCTGGCAGGCCGTGCGCCTGGGCGAGGAGCTGAAGGACCCGCAGACCGGCCGTTCGCTCGGCCGCAGCGAGCATCCGTGCTGCACCATCCGCATCGACCGCGTTGCCGCGCAGACCTCCTACGGCACCCTGGAAGAGGGCGTCGACGCGATGCGCGGTGGTTTCCGCCCCGGCCAGATCGAACTGCGCCAGAAGCTCGGCAGCAAGCCCAAGGCCGCCGCCGGCGCAACCGCATCGGCCGCCCCGGCCGCCGCAGCGCGCCCGGCCAGCAAGCCCAAGCCCGCCGCCGCCCCGGCCGAAGACCCGAACTGGTAACAGGCTCAGGCAACACACCGATGGGGTCAGAGCCCTTTCCCGCTGGGAAAGGGATCTGACCCCTTCGTGTTTCTGCTCATCCACGCATGGCGTGGATCTACTGTGTCGACCAAGGTCGACATCTACCAACAGCAGCGATACCACCGCAGCGATACCACCAGCAGCGTTACCAACAGCCACGGGAAACTGTCGAAGGCGGGGTGGGGCAGCGTGCGGGGGCGTGAGCCGCATGGATGCGGCGACCGAGCTTACATGGACGTACTTGCAGCGCCCCCCGCACGCTGACGTGCCCCGCCTACCCTCAGGAAACCTGCTTCTGCTTCTGCTTCTGCTGTTGCTTGGGCTGTTGCTGTTGAGGTTGCCGGCCAGCGGCCGGCACTACCGCGGCTGCCGGGTGCAGGGCGCAGCCCTGCCGAATCCCATTACACTCCAGAACGATTTCCCTGCTGGAGAGAGCAATGAAACGAGCAGTACTGGGCATGCTGGCCCTGTCGGTGTCGAGCGCACTGATGGCGGCCACCCCGAAATTCGATGGCGCGCGGATCTCCGCCGACGTCAAGGAACTGGCCTCCGACGCCTACGAAGGCCGCTCCCCGGCCACCGCCGGCGAACAGAAGACCATCGCCTTCCTCAGCAAGCAGTTCGCCGACGCCGGCCTGCAGCCCGGCGGCGACCTGAAGGACGGCAAGCGCCTGTGGACCCAGGCCGTGCCGCTGCGCAAGGGCGACATCGTCGGCACCCCGCAGCTGTCGCTGCAGCAGGGCGGCAAGACCATCGCGCTGGAGCAGGGCAAGCAGATCGCCGTGCGTGCAGCCATGAACGGCGCCACCAACGTGGATATCAGCAAGGCACCGCTGGTGTTCCTCGGCTATGGCGTAAAGGCGCCGGAGCGCAACTGGGATGACTTCAAGGGCGTGGACCTGAAGGGCAAGATCGCCGTCGTGCTGATCAACGACCCGGACTTCGAGACCGGCAAGGGCGACTTCGATGGCAAGGGCATGACCTGGTATGGCCGTTGGCCGTACAAGTACGAAGAAGGCGCACGCCAGGGCGCACTCGGCGTGCTGATCGTGCATGAGACCGCCCCGGCGTCGTATGGCTGGGCCACGGTGGCCGGCTCCAACACCAACACCATGTTCGACGTGGTGCGCGACAATCCGGCTGACAGCCATCCGCTGCTGGAAGGCTGGATCCAGCGCGATCTGGCGGTGGAACTGTTCCGCTCGGCCGGGCAGGATTTCGAGGCGCTGAAGAAGAAGGCGCAGCAGCGCGACTTCACCCCGGTGCCGCTGACCGGCGCCAGCCTGGATGCGAAGTACGCGGTGAAGACCGAAGTGATCACCTCGCACAACGTGGCCGCGCGCCTGGAAGGCAGCACGCATCCGGACGAGACCGTCATCTACAGCGCCCATTGGGACCACATCGGCGTGGGCGAGCCTGACGCACGCGGCGACCGCATCTTCAACGGCGCACTGGACAACGCCAGCGGCACCGCCTCGTTGATCGAACTGGCACGTGGCTTCGCCAAGGCACCGCGTCCGCAGCGTTCGGTCGTGTTCCTGGCGGTAACCGCCGAGGAGAAGGGCCTGCTGGGTTCGGAGTACTACGCAACGCACCCGCTGTACCCGCTGGAAAAGACCGTGGCGATGATCAACATGGACGGCATGGCGCCGTTCGGCCCGTCGCGCGATTTCGGCATCTACGGCGCGGCGCGCTTCGAGCTGCTGGACCAGCTGAAGGACGTGGCCAAGGGCTGGGACATCCGCTACACGCCGGACCCGAAGCCGGAAGCCGGCCTGTTCTTCCGCTCCGACCACTTCCCGTTCGCCAAGCGTGGCGTGCCCGCGCTGTCCTGGTCGGCAGGGCAGGACTGGGTGGACGGTGGCATCGCGGCGGGCAAGAAAGCGTCCGAGGACTACACCGCCAAGCGTTACCACCAGCAGGGCGACGAGTGGCAGCCGGACTGGGTGTTTGCAGGCGCTGCGCGCGACCTGGAAGTGCTGTACACCCTGGGCAACCAGCTGGCCAATTCGCGTGCCTGGCCGAACTGGAGCAAGGACGAGGCGTTCCGCGCCGTGCGTGACGCCAGCGCCGACCAGCGCAAGTAAGGGAAGGCGGGGCGCCGCCCCGCCACACCTGGTAGCGCCGGGCCATGCCCGGCGTTTCCGTAAGGGCTTCCATCGCCGCTTTCCGGCCCTTCGTCGCACATCGCTTGTTTGCCCGAAGGGCCGCTCTATGCTCGGCTCACCCCTTCCATCAAGGCGCCGCCGTGATCGCCAGCTTCTCCCTCATCATCCGCCATCTGCTGGCCTGGGCTGCGGCGCTGTTCGTTGCCGGCATGGTCTGGAGTGGCATCTTCAGCGGCATGAACGACGGCCCGGGCTGGGTGTTCGGGCTGCTGGTGATGTTCCTGATGATTTCCGCGCTGGGCAGCGCGATCACCCACGTGCGCCGGGTCTGGCTGGTGGCCGGTCGCCTCGATGGCGCCACCTTGTCCGGCCGCCAGCGCCGGCAGATCGAACTGCCGATGGATGCCGGCCAGGCCTTCGCCGTGGTCGAGGCCGCCGTAGGCGAACTGCCGCGGGTGGAAGAGGTGGAGAGTTCCGCCGGCAGTCTGCAGGTGCGTGCCTATGTGCGCCGCGTCGACCTGTGGAACGGCCGGCAACCGTCGCGCTGGAACCTGCCGGCGCGGCTGGCGATCAAACGCAACAGCGTGCTGGCCACGGTCACGCCGGGGCAGGGCACCAGCACCGTCACCCTGCTGTTCGAACCGGACGCCGGCTGGTGGGCCGATCTGCTGGCACTGGATGAAGGCAGCAACTATGAAAACGCCGAAGCGGTGACCCGTGCGATCAGCCGCCGCGTGGCCGACCAGCGCCGCGACGAGCAGGCCGCTGCCGAACAGACCCAGGTGGAAAAGGAACTGTCGGTCGCGCGCTTGAACCTGCTGCACGCGCAGGTCGAGCCGCACTTCCTGTACAACTCGCTGGCCAATGCACAGGTGCTGACCCGCACCGACCCGGCGCGCGCCGAGCAGATGCTCGGCCACCTGATCCAGTACCTGCGCAGTTCGCTGCCGCAGGTGGATGAATCGGTTTCCACGCTGGGCGTGGAGCTGGAACGTACCCGCGCCTATCTGGAAATCTTGCGCATCCGCATGGGCGCACGGCTGGCGGTGGAAGTGCAGGTGCCCACCGAGCTGCACGAAGTGAAGCTGCCGGCGATGGCGCTGCAGACCCTGGTCGAGAATGCGATCAAGCACGGCCTGGAGCCCAAGCCCGGCGGCGGCACGATCTGGATCCTCGCGCGGGGGTTCGATGACCATGTCACCGTGACGGTCGCCGACGATGGGCTCGGTTTCGGACAGGGCACCAGCGGCACCGGCATCGGCCTGAAGAACCTGCGCGAGCGCCTGCGGCTGACCTGCGGCGAGCAGGCCGGAGTGGCGATCGTAGCCAATTTCCCCAGTGGTGTAGCCGCTACCATGACCCTGCCGCAGTCGGCGAAGGAGCCCAGCCATGCCGCTTGAAGCGCTGATTGCCGAAGACGAGGAGCTGCTGCGGCACTCGCTGGTCGAGCAGCTCGGGCGGCTGTGGCCGGAGCTGAAGCTGGTGGCCGAATGCGAGGACGGTGCCAGTGCGCTGGAACAGCTGGCCGAGAAGCAGCCGGACATCGCCTTCCTCGACATCCGCATGCCCGGCATCAGCGGCATCGAAGTGGCACGGTCATTGGCCGAACTGAGCCCGCGCACGCAGGTGGTGTTCGTCACCGCCTACGACCAGTACGCCATCGATGCTTTCGAGCAGGGCGCAATGGATTACCTGCTCAAGCCGGTCAGTGACGAACGGCTGCTGGCCACGCGTGATCGCATACTTTCGCGGCTGCCATCCGCGCGCCAGGACGATGCGGTGCTGGAGCGCCTGCTGCAGCGCCTGGGTGCAGGCCCGGTCGCCAACGACCGGCCGCCCCTGGCCTGGATCACCGCCAGCAACGGCCGCGATACGCAGCTGATCATGCTCGACGATGTGATCTATTTCCGTGCTGACAACAAGTACACCACGGTGGTCACCGCCGCCGGCGAAAGCCTGCTGCGCACACCGCTGCGCGAACTGCTGGAAGTGCTCGATCCGCTGCACTTCCGCCAGGTCCATCGCTCCACCATCGTCAACATGAAGGCGGTGGCAGCGGTCAGCCGCGACGATACCGGCCGTGGCGTGCTGCGCCTGCGCCAGCGTGCCGAAACCCTGGTGGTCAGCCAGCCGTTCATGAGCCTGTTCCGCGGCATGTAGCCGCAGCCACTGCCATCCACCGAGGAACGAACATGCGCCGTATCCTGCTTGTAGGTATCGCCATGCTGGCCATCGCCGGCTGCGAAAAGTCCAGCAACACGTCGATCACCCGCACCAATGCCAATGGCGTGGACACGCTGTACAGCAAGAGTACGGTGGTCGATGGCGTGGCGCGTTTCGAATGCATCGCCAGCAGCAGTGGCCAATGCCATTACCTGGTGCTGGCACCGGGCTGCAGCACCGACACCGCCTGCGCGACGCCGCCGCTGCGCCGGTTCGCGGTGGCCGCAGGCAAGACCGAGCAGGTCAGCGGCCTGCCGAAGGACTTCCGCCAGTGCGTCAGCGACGTGCAGAAAGAACAATGCCACCGTGACTGAGCACGGTGGCATTGTGGCTCCCCCCGGATTGCGTTCGGCTCAGTAAGCCGGCTGCAGCGTCATGTCGTGATGGTGTTCGGTTTCACCGACATGATTCAGGCGACCCACCAGTTCGGAGTGCTGCTTCATGCGCCCGATCTCGGTCATGATGCGGATGTCCTCATGGCGCAGCTCGCGCTTGGCGGTGACCGCCTGCTTGTAGTCCAGCACTTCCGGATAGTGTTCAGCCAGGTCCAGCGCTTCGGCCACGTGCTCGACGCTGTCGGCCTTGGAGGTGATGCGCGCGCGGCTGTTGAAGGCCTTCATCCAGCGTTCGAAGCCCGCTGTGCGGTCGAACATGTTGGCCATGAACCAGATCACGAACAGGATCGAGATCCACGAGCCGAACACCACGACCACGCGGGTGAAGGTGATGTGGTAATCGTCGCGCCACAGGTAATTGGTGATCAGGCCGAGGATCAGCAGTGAAGCTGCCTGCCATCCGACGATCGAAGCAATCAGCCACTGGCACTTGGCCTGGGCCAGCACCGCCACTTCATCGCGGATCTGCTGTTCGCTGAGGTTGCGCCAGTGCGCGACCTGTTTTTCAAACGGGCTGCTGTAGAGCTCGTTGTCGCGAAGCAGTAATCCCAAACCCTTGAACAAAGCAATCATGGCTGGCTCCTTGTGGAACGTGCGGCGATCTGCAGTGGACGGTGTGGCGGGTTCAGTTCTAGCACTTCCAGCGAGCGGTGCAATGGCCTCAAGGCCACGCGGCACAAGGGTTCTGCCTGAACAGGTGAATATTGGTGCGATGCAACATTGCCCGCGCGGCCTGCGACAAGATGTCGCAGGGTGAAATGTGCTGCGCGCGCACATGAAACCATCGCTGAGCAGTGGGGCTCGCTGTGCCGGTCGTGATCGACCAGAATCGGGGGGAACCGCGCAGGACGTGGCCCCTCCCCCCGCTGATCTGGACCTGTGATGCCGCCGTTGCTGCACCGTCTTTCCCGCCCCGTCACCGCGCCGATCCGGCGCTGGGTTCTGGATGCGTTTCCGCGCGGCCAGAGCGGCATCGACTACGACCATCCACCGGGCGATCCCGGCTGGTTCGGGCCGGGCAGCGTGACCTGGCGGATGCACGCAGAGCTGCCCTCGATGCTGGCCGGCGGTCTGTGTGCGCTGATGCTGCAGACGCTGCATCCGCGCGCGCTGGCCGGTGTCTACGATCATTCCAATTTCCGCCAGGACCTGGTCGGTCGCCTGCGCCGTACCACTGCCTTCGTGGCCGGCACCAGCTACGCGCCGGCGCGCGAGGTGGAAGTGCTGGTGGCCAAGGTGCGGCGCATTCACGCGCAGGTCCGCGGCCATACCGCGCAGGGTGAGCCGTATGCCGCCGATGATCCGCACCTGCTGACGTGGGTGCACGTGACCGAGGCCTACGGCTTCCTGCAGGGCTATCGCCGCTACGGGCGCGAGGTGCCTGCCGCGATCGCCGACCGCTATTACGACGAGTACCGCTGCGTGGCCGAAGCGCTGGGCGCGGTGGACGTACCACGCAGTGCAGCGGAAGTGGATGCGTATTTCTGTGCACGGCAGCCGGAGCTGGTGGTGGACGAACGCTCACGCGAAGTGTTGCAGGTGCTGTCCGCCGTGCGCCTGCCGGTGCCGGTGCCCGGCCTGTCGCGCGAGATCTTCCTCGGTGCCGGTGCCGCGCTGCTGCCGGACTGGGCCGAGGGCATGCTCGAGCGCAGCACGCGCCAGCGTGCGCAGGCCGCAGCTTCGGCGAAGCTGATGCAGGGCATGGCGCCGCTGTTCCGCCGCGCGCTGCCCGACGGCCTGGCGAGCCGCGCCTGCGCCCGCGTGGGTGTGCCGGTGGAATCGTTGCGCGAGTGGCCGGCATTGCCCCGGTAAACGCCGACCTTGGTCGGTGCGCTTTGCCGCGGTTCCCATCCATGCGGTGCGTGGATGGCGGAAGAACGCCAACCAAGGTTGGCGTCTACCCATGGAAATAAAACGGGCGCCTTTCGGCGCCCGTCTGCGTTACATCACCACACCTTGACCCGCTTGTCCGGGGCCAGGTACAGCTTCTGGCCTTCCTTCACTTCAAACGCCGGGTACCAGGCGTCGATGTTGCGCACCGTCAACGCGCGGAACTGGCCCGGTGCATGCACGTCGGTCAACAGCGAATTGCGCAGCGCCTGCTCGCGGCTCTTGCTGCGCCAGGCCTGGGCGAAGCCGAGGAAGAAGCGCTGGTCCGGGGTGAAACCTTCCAGGGTCTGGCCCGGCTTGCCCTGCAGCGACAGCTGGTAGGCGTCGTAGGCGGTACCCAGGCCGGCGACATCGGCGATGTTCTCGCCCAGCGTCAGCTTGCCGTTCACATGTACACCCGGGAACGGCTCGTAGCTGCTGAACTGCGCGGCCAGTGCATCGCCGGCTGCGTTGAACTGCTTGAGGTCTTCGGCCGTCCACCAGTTGTGCAGCTTGCCGGTGTCGTCGAACAACGCACCGGCGTTGTCGAAGCCATGGCTGATTTCGTGGCCGATCACCGCGCCGATCGCACCGTAATTCACTGCGTCGTCGGCGGCACCGTCGAAGAACGGCGGCTGCAGGATCGCCGCCGGGAACACCAGGCGGTTCTCCAGCGGCACGTTCATCGCGTTGATGGTCTGCGGCAGCATCGCCCACTCGCTGTGGTCGACCGGCTTGCCCAGCTTGGCGATGTTGCGCTGGTACTCGAACACCTCGGCGCGCTGCGCATTGCCCAGCGGATCATCACGACGGATATCCAGGCCGGTGTAGTCGCGCCACTTGTCCGGATAGCCCATGCCCACGGTCAGGCCGGCCACCTTGGCCTTGGCGCTGGCCTTGGTCTGCGGTGACATCCAGGCCAGTGCATCGATGCGCTTGGCGAAGGCGGCGATGATGTTCTTGGCCATCTCGTCGGCACGTTCCTTGGTCTTCGCATCGAAGTGCTTTTCGACGTAGCGCTTGCCGATGGCCTCGCCGACGGCATGGTTGGCGTCATCCACGGCACGCTTCCAGCGGTCGCTCTGCTGCGGCGTACCGCTCAGCGCGGTGCCGTGGAAGGCGAAACGCGCATCGGCGAACTTCTTCGGCAGGTAGGCAGCGGCGCGGTCCAGCGCGTGGAAGGTCATGTAGTCCTTCCAGGCATCCAGCGGCTCGGTGGCCACCAGCTTGGACAGGCCGGCCACGGCCTTGGGCTGCCACACGATGAAGTCCTGCTGCTGGCCAAGCTTGGCAGCGTCCAGGAACGCGGCCCAGTCCATGCCCGGGGCCTTGGCGTTGAAGTCGGCCTGGGTCCAGGGGTTGGCGCCCTTGGTCACGTCATTGGTTTCTTCCTGCGTGGCATGCGCCTGGGCGATCTTCGTTTCCAAGGCGAGGATGCGCTGCGCCTTGCCGGCCGGGTCGGCCACGCCGGCCAGCTGCAGCACCTGCGCGATGTAGGCCTGGTACTGCTTGCGCAGCTCGGCCATGCGGCCACCGCCCAGGTAGAAATCGCGGTCCGGCATGCCCAGGCCGCCCTGCACCAGGTACGGCGCGGTACGGTCCGGCTGCAGCAGGTCCACCGACACCCACAGGCCGAACAGGCGGTCGGTGTAGAAGTTGGTGGCATTGAGCAGGTCGACGTCGGCGCGCACGTCGCCGCCGAGGGCGCGGGCCAGGCCGGCCTTGTCGGTGATCGCATCGATGTTCTTCAACTGCGGCTGCACCGGTGCCAGGCCGCGCTGCTCGATGCCGGCCTCGTCCATGTAGGCGGCGTAGTAGTCGCCGATCAGCTTGTCTTCGCCGCTGGCCTGGGCGTTGCCGGCAGCGCCTTCCAGGATCGCGCGGGTGTCGGCCTGGGTCTTCTCGGCAATCACGTTGAAGCTGCCGAAGCGCGAGCGGTCGGCCGGAATCTCGGTGTTCTTCACCCAGCTGCCGTTGGCGAAACCGAAGAAGTCGTCACCGGCGGCGATGCTGCGGTCCATGCCACTGGCATCGAAACCAAAGCTGCCCAGCATCGGCTTGGCGGCAGCGGGTGTCGCCTCGGCCGGTGCGGCGGTGCCGGTGGCCGGGTTGGCCGGGCGGTCGCAGGCGGCCAGGGACAGGCTGGCAACGATGGCCAGTGCCAGGGTGGGGCGGCGCAGCTTGGACATGGACTTCTCTTGCGGCGGAAAACTCCAAGTCTAATCCGCTGCGGGCCGGCTGGACGTGCTTGGCAAGGCCAGCACTGTGCGTGATCTGGCTGAACACGCAGCAACGATCTTCACGCGGTCACCGGCGTGGTGCATGCTGCGGGCTGGATGTCTGCAGCACCTGGGGGAGGGCGCATGCAGGACGGGTCGAGGCGTCAAGAATGGCGTCCGCCGGCCGTTGAGGTCGGGGATGTGGAGGAATCGTTCGCGCATGAAGCCAGCCGACTGCACAGGGAAGACCGACCGATGCCGGCGCTGAGACACGCGCTGGCCCGGCCGTTGCGTGCCATTACCTGGGGCGGCGTGGTGCTGGGCGTGTTGCTGGCGGCGGGCCTGGCCGCGATGCTGGCCAACGATTACCAGCGCCGGCTGGAAGCCGCGCAGCGGCAGAGCCGGGCGCTGGCGATAGGCAGCGAGCGCCTGCTGGCACTGGAGCTGCGCAACCTGGAACGGGCGATGGGCGGCATCGCCGCTGATGCGGCTGAACTGTTCCGCACCGTACCTGCGCAGGCGCCCGCGCTGTTGAACGCCGCCATTGACGGCGTGCTGCGCCGACATGCCGAGCTGCACAGCATCGTCGTGCTGGATACCTACGGCCGCGCCCTGACCGCTGGCAAGGGCGACCTGCAATTGCCGCTGTGGACCGATCCGCAACGGCGCGGGCAGGGTAGTACGCTGTACATCGGGCCGCCGCAGCGTGCCAGCGACGGTGGCTGGGTGGTGCCGCTGGCGCTGCCCATGGCCGGTGATCGCTGGCTGCTGGCGCGGCTGCGCTGCGGCGAACTGCAGCGGATCGTGGGTGGCCTGGATGTGGGACCGAGTGGCCTGGCCTCGATCAGCGACGCCGACGGCTACATGCTGGCCCGTGTGCCCGACCCGCATGGCACCGTCGGGCGTCGCTACCTGCTGCCGGCACGCACGCTGCTGGGCCGGCAGGCAGTGGTCGAGCTGGGCAGCATTCCCGGCGCGGTCGACCAGATACCGCGCATCTCCACCATCAGCACCCTCGAGCACAGCCCGTTGGCGGTGCAGGTCGGCCTGGCCGACGAAGACGTGCTGGCGCCGTGGTGGCCGTATCTGCAGGCGGCGATCGCCATCATGCTGGCCTACGTGGCGCTGCTGCTGGTGCTGCTGTATGCCGTGCGCCGCAGCACCCACCGGCAGCAGTCGATGGCCGAAGAACTGCGCACCGGCCATGCCGAGCTGCGCCTGGCCCATCAGGTGGGCCGCGTATGCACCTGGTACGTCGACGAAGACGCCGCGCTGCTGCGCTGGTCGCCGTTGGCGCGCGAGATCTTCGGCGTGCAGACCGACGCGCTGCCGGTGGCCGAATTCTTCGCCCGCGTCCACCACGATGACAGCGCACGCATGCAGCGGGCCTTCGACCAGGCCTTCGCCGGCAGCGCAGTACTCGACGAAGAATTCCGCCTGGTGCTGCCCGGTGGTGCCGTGCGCTGGGTTGCCGCGCGCGGGCAGCGGGTGGCGGTGGCCGACCGGCAGCGGCGCATGATCGGCGCACTGACCGACCTCAGCGAGCGCTACCAGGCACGCGAGCAGATGCGCCAGGTGGAACGCCGCTTCCGCCTGTTGTTCGATCGCAACCCCGCGCCGTTCTGGGTGTTCGATCCGGACACCTTGCGCTTCATCGAGGTCAACGAGGCGGCGGTGCAGCAATACGGCTACAGCCGCGAGGAATTCCTGGCGATGAGCATCCTCGACATCCGTCCGCGCGAGGGCTGGGACGAGGTCAAGGGCGCGATCGCGCAGGTGCGCAGTGGTGAACTGCAGGACGCTGCGGTGCGGCTGCACCAGCGCAAGGATGGCACGGTGTTCGAAGTGCGCGTGCACCTGTCGCAGCTGGATTTCGATGGCCGGCCCGCGTGCCTGGTGCTGGCCGAGGATGTCAGCGAGCGGCTGGCCTACGAACGCGACCTGGCCTATCACGCACGCCACAACCCGGCCACCGGCCTGCTCAACGTGCGCGCACTGAGCGAACAGCTGGACGAGCAGGCCGGCGCCTACACCATCGCCTATGTGCAGCTGCGCGGGCTGCAGCTGGTGGCCGATACGCTGGGCCGCGAGATCGGTGATGCGGTCCTGCAGTCGATGGCCTCGCGCTTGGGCGGGCTGGGCGCGCGCTTCGGCCTGCTGGCGTTCCAGCCGGCGGAGGACTTCGTGCTGGCGATCGCGCCGGAACACAACACCCAGCGCGTGCTGGACGATCTGCTGCAGATCGTCTCGGCACCGATGCGCGGCCAGGATTCGCTGCACCAGTTCGAACCCCGCATTGGTGTGGCCGTACATGACGCCGATGCAGGCCACAGTGCCGAACAGGCGATCGGCATGGCCGCGCAGGCGGCGCACGCGGCCCGCGCCGAAGGCAACGTGGTGGCCTGGTTCGACGCGGCGGTGACCATCCGCCTGGCCGACCGCCTGCGCCTGGCCGGGCGCATCCACGCGGCCATCGACAACGAATTCCAGCTGTACTTCCAGCCGATCCGGCACGCCAGCGATGGCAGCCCGGCGTCGCTGGAGGCGCTGCTGCGCTGGCCGCAGGCCGATGGCAGCTTCATCCCGCCCAGCGAGTTCATCCAGTTGTGCGAGGACACCGGCCTGATCCTGGCGTTGGGACGCTGGGTGATCCGCGCAGCGGCACAGGCGCAGCGGCGGCTGGTCGAAGCCGGCTGGGGCGAACTGTCGATCGCAGTCAACGTGTCGGCGGTGCAGTTCTTCAACAGCGATCTGGTGGCCGAGTTCGCCCGCGCGCAGCAGGACTTCGGCCTGGCCCGTGGTGCTCTGCACGTGGAACTGACCGAGAGCAGCCTGATGCGCAAGCCGGCACAGGCGATGCAGACCATGCAGCGCCTGCACGAGCAGGGCATCCGCGTGTCGCTGGACGATTTCGGTACCGGCTACTCGAGCATGTCCTATCTGCAGCACCTGCCGCTGGACGTCCTGAAGATCGATCGCAGTTTCGTCGCCGACGTGGAGACCAATCCGCGCAACGCGTCGATCTGCCGGGCACTGCTGTCGCTGGGCCACAGCATGGGGCTGACGATCATCGCCGAGGGCGTGGAAACGCCGGGGCAGCTGGACTGGCTGGCCGCGCATGGCTGCGACCAGGTGCAGGGCTACCTGCTGGGGCGGCCGGCACCGCTGGAAAAGATCATCGCGCAGCTGGATGAGGTTGTGGCCTAGGCCGCGCTTCGTGCTCGCCGGGCATGGCCCGGCGATACCGTGTCATGGGCGCGCTTCGCGCTCGCCGGGCATGGCCCGGCGATACCGTGTCATGGGCGCGCTTCGCGCTCGCCGGGCATGGCCCTGCGCTACCGTGTCATGGGCGCGCTTCGCGCTCGCCGGGCATGGCCCTGCGCTACCGTGTCATGGGCGCGCTTCGCGCTCGCCGGGCATGGCCGGCGTTACCGTGTCATGGGCGCGCCTCTGGTAGCGCCGGGCCATGCCCGGCGGACGCGCCCTTACACCCCGGTTTCCACCAGGTAGTCGATGAAGCTGCGCACCTTGGGGGCGAGATGGCTGCGGCTGGTGTAGACGGCGAAGATGCCGATCGGCTCGGCTTCCCATCCGGGCAGGATGCGCACCAGGCGGCCATCGGCCAGCGCCTCGTGCAGCAGGAAGTCCGGCTGCAGGATCACGCCCATGCCGGCAATCGCCGCTTCGCGCAGAACGTCGCCATTGTTGGCGCGCAGCAGGGTGGTCACTGCAACCTTCACTTCGCCACCCGGTCCCTGCAGGGGCCAGTGGTCGCCGGCGGCCCAGTAGCTGTAGCCGAGGCAGGCGTGGGTCTGCAGATCCTCGGGGGCCTGCGGTGTTCCGCGTGCGGCCAGGTAGGCCGGTGCGGCACACAGGCTGATCCGCGATTGGCCCAGGCGCCGCGCGATCAGGCTCGGGCCCGGTTCGCGGGTGATGCGGATGGCCACGTCGTAGCCTTCTTCGACCATGTCCACCAGGCGGTCGGACAGCGCCAGGTCCAGTTCGACCTGTGGGAAGCGCTCGCGGTAGCCGGCCAGCAACGGGCCGAGGCGGGCGATGCCCCAGCTGACCGGTGCGTTGATGCGCAGCGTGCCGGACGGCTCCAGCGCCTGTGCGCCAATGCTGGCCTCAAGTGCATCGAACTCGGCCAGCAGGCGCACGCACTGCGCGTAGTAGGCGGCACCGGCGCTGGTCGGGCTGACCCGGCGGGTGGTGCGGTGGAGCAGGCGGGTGGACAGGCGCTTTTCCAGTGCGGCGACCTGGCGGGTGACACCGGCCGTGGACATGTCCAGCGCCTGTGCGGCGGCGCTGAAGCCGTTGCGCTCGACCACCGCGACGAACACACGCATGGCATCCAGGGTGTCCATTGTTGCGCCTTCTGAAATAAATACGGTCGATTCATCGTATTTATCGGCGATGGAGGGCGCAATAAGCTGTGGCCTGTCCCCTGCGAGCTGCGCCGGCCCCGCTGCGCTGACTCACTGTGGATTCCTGTCTTTGGAGAAGATCATGTCCCGCCTGCCTTCGCTGTACATCTCCCACGGCTCGCCGATGACCGCCCTGCATCCGGGCCAGGTCGGCGTGCGGTTGGCCGAGCTGGCCCGCGACCTGCCTACCCCGCGTGCGATCGTCATCGCCTCGGCGCATTGGCTGGCCCGGCAGCCGCTGGTCGGTGCGCATCCGCAGCCGCCGACGATCCATGATTTCGGCGGTTTCCCGCGCGAACTGTTCGCGCTGCAGTACCCGGCGCCCGGTGATCCGGCGTTGGCTGAAGAGGTGGCGGGCCGCATCGCCGCCGCCGGCCTGCCGGTGGCACTCGATCCGCAACGTGGCCTCGACCACGGCGCGTGGGTGCCGCTGCGCCTGCTGCACCCGCAGGCCGACATCCCGGTGGTGCCGGTGTCGATCCAGCCGATGCTGGGCCCGCAGCATCAGTTCGCGCTGGGCCGTGCGCTGGCGCCGCTGCGCGAACAGGGCGTGCTGCTGATCGGTTCGGGCAGCATCACCCACAACCTGCACGACTGGGGCCATTACCAGGACGGCAAGCAAGCGCCCTACGTGCGCCCCTTCATCGACTGGGTGGAGCAGCGGCTGGCCGCCAATGACCGCGATGCCCTGTTCGACTACCGCCGACAGGCACCGTTCGCCGAGCGTGCGCATCCCACCGATGAGCATCTGCTGCCGCTGTACTTTGCGATGGGTGCGGCGGGGGAGGGTGGCTTCGGTGCCAAGCGCATCGATGCGGGTGTTGATGCCGGCTTCCTGGCGATGGACCTCTACCGCTTCGATGGTGACGACCGCGCTCAGGACGCGGCATGACGCCATCGCTGCTGCCAGGGCTGGAACGCCCTGCACAAGGACCCGTGCGGGGCCGGTTGGCAGTGCTGCATGACGACGTGACCAGCACGCCGGCCTGGACCGGGCGGCGCTTGCTGTCGCGGTCCTGACGCGTATTCAGATCGCTGGCCGCAGTGGCGGCCTGCTGTGTTAAGTTTTTTCCGTCCCCCGGCGCACTCCGGTTTTTTCCGGCCCCACGCGCCGCTCCTGTGGAAGAAGCATGCACACCATCGAAGTCGTCCTGGCGATGCTGGTGGCCGTTGTCGCCAGCGGTTACCTGGTTCGCGTCCTGCCATTCTCGTTGCCGCTGCCGCTGGTGCAGATCGGCCTCGGCGCGGTGATCGCCGGGGTATTCAACCGCGGCCATGCACTGGAACCGGAAGTGTTCTTCCTGCTGTTCCTGCCGCCACTGCTGTTCCTCGATGGCTGGCGCATTCCCAAGCAGGGCCTGTTCCGCGACAAGGGCGCGATCCTCGAACTGGCGTTCGGGCTGGTGGTGTTCACCGTGATCGGCGCGGGCCTGCTGATCCACTGGATGATTCCGGTGATGCCACTGGCGGTGTGTTTCGCACTGGCCGCGATCGTGTCGCCGACCGACCCGGTGGCGGTCGGTGCGATCGCCGCCAAGGCACCGATTCCCAAGCGCCTGATGCACATCCTGGAAGGTGAGTCATTGCTCAACGATGCCTCCGGCCTGGTCTGCTTCCGCTTCGCGGTGGCGGCGGTGATGACCGGTACCTTCTCGTTGGCGACCGCCTCGCTGACCTTCGTGTGGGTGGCGGTGGCCGGCCTGGCCGTCGGCGTGGCGGTCACCCTGGGCGTGTCCACGTTCCAGCGCTGGCTGTGGCGCCGTTTCGGCGAAGAGCCGGGCGCGGCGATGCTGGTCAACCTGCTGATCCCGTTCGCGGCGTACCTGCTGGCCGAAGAGATCAATGCTTCGGGCATCCTCGCTGCGGTCGCAGCGGGTATTTCGATGAGCTACGTGGAAATGACCGGCCGTGTCTCCGGCAGCATGCGCGTGCAGCGTGCCGGCGTCTGGAACATGCTGCAGTTCAGCTTCAACGGCATCATGTTCGTGCTGCTGGGCGAGCAGCTGCCGGGCATCGTCGAACGCGCCACCACCACCATGAACGAGAGCGGCCACCAGAGCGCGTGGTGGCTGCTGGTGTACGTGCTGGTGATCAACGCGACGTTGATCGCGCTGCGCCTGCTGTGGGTATGGCTGTCGCTGCGCTGGAACCTGCTGCGTGCGCGTCGCCGCGGCCTGGAGCGTGGCGAGGCACCGAACTGGCGCATCGTGGTGGCCACCTCGGTGGCGGGTGTGCGTGGTGCGATCACCTTGGCCGGCGTGTTGACGCTGCCCTTGTTCCTGCCCGATGGCAGCCCGTTCCCGGCACGCGACCTGGTGATCTTCCTGGCTGCTGCGGTGATCCTGTGCTCGCTGGTCGGCGCCAGCGTGGCGCTGCCGCAGCTGTTGAAGGGCCTGCAGCTGCCGGCCGATTCGGGTGAGCGCAAGGAAGAGGATCTCGCCCGCAAGCTGTCCTCGAAGGCCGCGTTGGCGGGCGTGGAGCGCATGCGCCAGCAGCTGGTGCTGAACCAGAACACCGAGAACGTGCAGCTGTACAACGACGCCGCATCGCGGGTGAGCCTGCTGTATCAGCGGCATCTGGACCGCGACAACCCGGACGTGGACCCGGAGAAGGTGAACCGGATGGAGATGGGCTACCGCCAGCTGCGCAGCGCCGGCCTCAATGCCGAACGCGAGGAACTGTTCCGGCTGACCCGCCGCGGCGTGGTGTCGGACGAGATCGCACGTCGGCTGATCCGCAACCTCGACCTGCTGGAATCGCGCAAGCGCGAGTGACCGGTCTGTTGTGTAGAGCCGAGCCCAGGCTCGGACGCTGTTCCTCGGGGGCATGGATTCGACATAGGCTCTCTCTCTAGCGCCAAGGCAGGTCTGCACTTTTACCCTCTGCCCCTCTCATCGACTCGCCCTGGGCCTGTAGGCAGTCGTTCCGGGCACTCAAGGGCTGCGTAGCAGCCGCGGCCTTTGCCGGTTACGCCCTTCAGGCGCAAAGATGGAGTTCTGTGCCCCAATTTTGTTCAGCATTGGCGGCTCGAGAGCCCAATATCCATCATCTGTGGCGTGATGCGTGTTTCGCCGCGCCTTCGGTTTGTGGCGCAGTTGGACAAGTGGCGTCGTGAAATGCCGGCGACATACTGCGTCTGGCATTCAGTGGTCTGGGCAAGCCGAGCGGTCGCAGATGTAAAAGGGTGCGAAACAATTTCCGTGAAGTTCAGACCGGTCGCGTCAGCGAGTTGCGCTACAGGAGCAGGTTTGTATCTAGGCCGCTATCCGGTCTGTAACTCTAAATGAACGGAAAAGTTTGTTGCCGAATGAGGTTTGTTTCAAATAACGAAGAGATGAGTCTCCTCGAATATTGCCGGTGATAGCGTTCTTCTCAACGAAAACACTGGATGAGGAGATATGGGTTCGAGCGCTAATAGGGGGACTCTGTACTTCTGTCCTCCGCCATCGCGGCTGGAATGCTCAAGCGACGATGTGTGGGGGGCTCACAATATTCGTGTTGAAAATCCCTGGTCCTCTACGTGGGTATGAGCTGAGTAAGTCAAGCTCAACATGTGCAGGGCATGGGCCAGTTTGTCTATCAACGCTTCAGTTGGTGGCGGTTCGAATCAACGTTACCGCGGGAGAATTCAAACTTGAATCGAAATCGGCTCCTAAGTACTGGGTCAGAGATATTTTGCCTTGGTCTTCTCGCGGTTGCAGCGACATTGCCAGGAGCGTTTACGAGGTGGCCGAGGCTGTTGGGATTTTGCCTAAGGCCAGATCGAGCCATACGTGGTTGGGCAGAAATGGGCCATTGCATTCACCGGTAGTTTTTGCTGAATCATCGCTGATTCCGGACCAGCTCGCGGACCTGCAGGCGTTCATTGAACAAAACGCTGGTTGCCGTGAGTTGTTTGAAGCGATTGCATATCAGTTGTTCATGATTCACCCACTGCAGGACGGGAATGGGCGGGTGATCCGGTCGATGCTGATTGGTTTGCAGTCCGTGGGGAGGGATGGCTTTCCACTCTACTTATTCTGGCGCCTTAGATTTGGCAAGAGTCGAATTTTTGAACAGTGGCGACATGCAAAAGAATGCGGCGCCATGCAGGTATGTGAGCGTGAATTCACGGAGTGGCTAAGCCTGGCGGTGCGAGTAGAAGGCCTGTTCGGACGGATCAGGTCTTTCGGTGTGTGCGACCGAATTATTAAAGCAGTTTGCCTGTATGGGAGTCATTCGGTCGAGGCACTGCGCAGAGTGGATGGATCCATCGGGAATGGTTTGGCTGAAAAGCTGAGTCGACGCTGGGAGGCGTGCATGTCCATGGGTGGGAGTCGTTGGATTAGCGAAATAGAGAAAGATATTTCTTCAATGATGGATGCTGTTAAATAGATGGGGTTCTGAAATGGAATTTATATCCGCAAGTATTGTAAAGTCATTGACTATAATGTCCCTGTTATCTGGGGGCGCTCAGGTGCTGGACAGGTTTTCCTATCCCGTGTTTGGACCGGCCGGAGGAGCATCTCCTTTCGATACCACTGGCACCAGTGACTTGCCGCCGGTTCACGTGCCGCCGCCAATTCAAGTGCCTCCCCTTGAGCCTCCGCCGATTTACTATCCTCCGCCAGGACTGATCCCGCCACCAAGCAATCCTGACGACGACGGCGGAGACGCTGGTGGTGGTTCGGGGGGGCAGGAGAAAAATTGCGCGCTACTTATTGCCACTCGCCCGGCTGCATGCCCGAATCCAATCCCTATCCCATCTGGCGGGCTGTATGCCGATGATAGAATTCCAGGGGCGGGAGCAATCTCGCGCTCTTCCATGCGCATGGCTTATTCCTTCGTGAAAGGGGTTGGCTCTTGGCAGGGAGTAACCGTTGAAGGCGGGCAGAGTGCGAAGATGTTTCTTCAGGCTGCTCTGAATGAACAGACCCAGAATTTTGCCAATGGAATGAGTTTGGTTGAGGCGAACACGAGATTCAGGTGGCATCTTGGAATCGCCTGTGAGCACCAGGTCGGCGAATCCAGTGTATATAGGGTGGGTATAATTCCCACAAAGCCAGAGCAGTATTGCTTTGAAATGCTCAAAGCTTTCGATGCCGAAGCGAATGATCATAAAAATTTTGCACAGTGGTTCATAGATTACGTCAAAGGCACCGGAATTCCATTAGAGTCATATGTGCCATATGGGATAATCGAGCTGGTCGATTCAAAAAATTCCATCGGAGAAAAATGGCGTGCGGTTACTGAAGACGCCAGTTGCGCCCGATGGTGGATTCAGGCAAATGAGAACATGTGTGGTATCCCATGAATACATGCAACGCAGTGATGGTTCTTCTGACGCTATCCTTGGTACTTGCTGGATGCTCTGGTACCGAACAAGCGAGCAGTACAGTACGTGAGGGCCAGAGTTCAGCGTCTGAGGCGAGCAACGTTGAAGGCTCTGATTCCAGGCGGTCTTCTAGCAGTGTTCACTCGCGTCCCGCTACGGATCTGTCCGATCTCGTGTGTTCCGGAGAATGCGCTGATCTCGGGCCTTTGGAGGCGTCCTCTGAGGCCGAAGCACTTTGGATGGTCAAGCATCGCTACCCCAGTCAGCAGGAACTTCAGCGTTTGGCTGCCATGAGCATCACTCAACTGCAGCAGCAGGCCGTTGCTGGGAACTCAGCAGCTGCTGTGGTGCTTGGTAAGAGAATTGCTCTGGAGAGGAATTTCATGGATGGACAAGTGATTCTGCGGGAGCAGACGCTCAGTGGAAACATGTTTGCCTTCTATGCAATCTCTGAGACGTTTCGAGAAGGGCAGCAGCGAAATCTGGTTGAAGGCGCCGCTTATCTACGTCTCGCTTACATCCTTGGAGACCGCAAAGCAGCTGATGAGATAGCGAAGATGAGACTGAGTTCTGCGGAAATAGCTGCTGCGGATACGAGAGCTCTCCAGCTTTATCGTGGTTTTGCCGAAGATCAGGTGCCCGATCCTCGGCCACGTTGAAGTCGGTCCGAAAGCATTCCCCCATGGGGTTTGGGTTATCAGCGCCCAAAAGAGCAGTGGCGTTTTGGACTGGCGTTGGGGAGGTCTGGCTTGGCGCGGATTCAGGGGGGCGTTGTTTTCGCGACGCTAGCTAGATCGAATCTGGTTGCAGACACGCAAAGGGGCCGGTCATTCGATCGGCCCCTCCGATTTTCCGCAGGTCAGGCATGAAGTAGAAGGTGCTCAGGCTTCCGGCTTCTGTTCCAGGAAATACGCCTCGACCTTGCCCTTGACCTTGATGGTCATCGGGTTGCCGCGACGGTCACGGGCCTTGCCGGCCTGCACGCGGATCCAGCCTTCGCTGACCGAGTATTCCTCGACGTTGTCGCGCTCGACATCGTTGAAGCGCACGCCGACGCCGCGCTCCAGGGCCTGCGCATCGTGGAAGGGGCTGGCCGGGTTGATCGCCAGGTGGTCGGGAGGGGTATCGCTCATCGCTTCATTCACAGTGACGGCCACCACGGCCGGCTTCAGCGGTACAGGATAAACCGTAGAATGCCCCCCTGCTCCCGAGGACGTTCCGCCATGCCTGACAACAGCGACTATTTCGACTTCGAGGAAGACGCCCACGATTTCGACGAGGACGACTTCGAGGCGCGGGTCTGGAACCTGCTCGTGCTGATCAACCCCGGCGACGAAGAGCTGGCCCTGCAGCAGTTCAACCGCTGGCGCGAGCATCTGGCCGAGGACGGCCAGCCGCTGGAAGCCGACAGCGACTGGCTGCCGGCGCTGTTCACGGCCATTGCCTGGCAGTCGGGCTTCGAGGTCGAGCGAGACGACTTCGATTCGCTGCAGTCGGCGGTGAACGAGCTGGCGGCGCGCTTCAACCTGCAGCTGGACTGGGGTGGCGACCTGGACGACGAGGATTTCGCCGCGGACCTGGATGGCGTGCAGCTGATGAGCACCGCCTTCGACCGCCTGCGCGAGCACAACTACACGCTGTGGAGCGTGGATGCTGGCAACGACGGCTTCAGTGGCTGGATGGCGCTGACCCGCGATGACGACGCCCTGCTGGCGCTGTGCTCGCTGCTGAACGTGGAAGTGCGCCTGGGCAGCGACCCGTTCTGAGATTCACCGGTAGCGCCAGGCCATGCCCGGCGGCTTCCCGCCGCGCTGCGCGCTCGCCGGGCGCGGCCCGGCCCGGCGCTGCCTGTACCCGCCTAGGGCCGGTACTGCGCCCTGGCGTTGGCGATCACCGCCTTCACCTGCGCGCGATCCACGTGCCGGGAAATGGCGACCGCCCCCAGCGCGAGTGCCTGCGCACGCAGCTCGGCGGTGACATCGTAATGCGCCCCGCTGGCCTTGTTCTGGAAGGCCCGTGGAGGAATGCCGAGCTGCGCCGCCATCGCGTGCAGCTCGGCCAGGGTATCGGCCATCAGGTGCGCCCAGCGCTGACCGCGCCAGGGATGCACCGCGTCATCGACGTAGACCGACACCGCCGCGGCCGGATCAGGCCTGCGGCTTGCCGTCGGCGTCGGCGGCCGGAGTGGCCTCGGCGTCGGCAGCGCCTTCGGCGCCGGCAGTGTCTGCAGCCGCTTCATCGGACGCGTCGCCTTCAGCGGCTGCGTCTTCAGCCTGCTCGCTGGCGAACTCGGCCACCAGCTTGTCCAGGTATTCCTCGGCGGTCTGGCCCGCTTCTTCGGCCAGGGTGTCGAGCAGCTTCTGCATCAGCTCGGAATATTCCAGGGTGACCTTGCGGCCTTCGGCTTCCTGCACGTTGGACAGGTGCTTGAGCATGGCCAGCATCGGCACCGGGTTGTCGGCGTTGCCCATGGTCTGGCCGCCGATGGCCAGCAGCCACTCGCGGCCCTGCAGGCCGATGGCGGCCACGGCCTGGCCGTCCTCGTTGACCAGCACGGCATGGTTCTGCACCTGCTGCTGGGCGTTCAGACGGAGGAACGGACGCTTGGTCTGCTGCTTCTTGCGCTTGTCGCGCTTGGCCTTGGACAACTTGGACATGGGGGTGTGATCACCTGGAGTCGGAAAGACCGCCATTGTACTGGGTGCCGCGCGGCGCGCTCGCCGGGCATGGCCCGGCGCTACCTCGGTGCGTCCGGATGCATGCTCGCCGGGCATGGCCCGGCGCTACCTTGGTGTGTCCGGATGCGCGCTCGCCGGGCATGGCCCGGCGCTGCCTCGGTGTGTCCGGATGGGCGCTCGCCGGGCNNNGCCCGGCACNACCTCGGTGTGTCCGGATGCGGTAGCGCCCGGCCATGCCCGGCGAAGACGGGTCAGGGGGCAGCGCCCTTTCCTGCGGAAGGGGATCCGACCCCGGCCTCACCCTGCGCGGCCTGCACGTCCGGGTCCACGGTGGTTGCCGACAGGCCTACCTGCGGCCCGGCGCCGGCCAGCGCAGCTTCCTCGGCGGCCTTGGTCATCACCACGATGCTGATGCGGCGGTTGATCGGGTTCTGCGGATCGGCCTTGTCAAACAGCACCGACGAAGACAGGCCGACCACGCGGGTGATCTTGCTGTCCTCCAGGCCGCCATCGATCAGCGCGCGGCGCGCGGCATTGGCGCGGTCGGCGCTCAGTTCCCAGTTGCCGTAACCGCGTGCGGCCGAATAGGCGGTGATGTCGGTGTGGCCGGTCAGGCTGATCCGGTTCGGCACGTGGTTCAGGTACTCGGCCAGTTCGTGCAGGATCTGCTGGGTGTACGGCTTCAGGGTGGCGCTGCCGAGGTCGAACATCGGCCGGTTCTGCTTGTCCACGATCTGGATGCGCAGGCCTTCCGGGGTCAGGTCCAGCAGCAGCTGGTCCTTGAACGGTTCCAGCGCCTGGCTGCGGCTGATCGCTTCCTGGAGTTCCTTCATCAGCGCTTCCAGCTGCTGCTTGTCGCGCTGCTGCTCGTCCACCGGCTGCGGTATCGACTTCTGCTGGTTCTGGAAGGGATCGTTGCTGTTGCCACGCGAAACATCGGTGGCGCCGCCGAGCTTGATCATCGAGGTGCTGGCGCCGCCCGGCCCGGCCATGCCCGGCGCCGGCGTCGCGCTGGAGCCGACCAGCGGGCTGGGGTTGCGGAAGTACTCGGAAATGGCTGCGCGCTCGGGCTTGCTGGTGCTGGCCATCAGCCACAGCACCAGGAAGAAGGCCATCATCGCCGTCACGAAGTCGGCATAGGCGACCTTCCACGAACCGCCATGGTGGGCGGCGTGGCCGGCCTTCTTGACCCGGCGGACGATGACGGTGGGCTTGGTCTCGGCCATGGCTTACTTGACCGTCTTCAGGTGCTGCTCGAAGTCGGAGAACGCCGGGCGCACGTTCGACGGCAGCGTCTTGCGGGCGAACTCCAGCGCGATCTTCGGGTTGTAGCCGCGCAGGCAGGCCAGCAGGGCGGTCTTCACCGACTCGTAGATGCGGCTGTCCTGCTCGGCACGGGCTTCCATCGCCGAGGCCATCGGGCCGACGAAGCCATAGCCCAGCAGGATGCCGAGGAAGGTGCCGACCAGCGCGCCGGCCACGTGGCCACCCACTTCGACGATGTCGCCGCCGATCGAGCCCATGGTGATGACGATGCCCAGCACTGCCGCCACGATGCCGAAACCGGGCAGGCCGTCGGCGACCTTGGTCAGCACCTGCGACGGCGCCATCGCTTCGGCGTGGTGCTTTTCCAGCTCCAGCTCCAGCAGTGGCTCCAGCTCATGCGGCTCGATGTTGCTGCCGATCATCAGGCGCAGGCAGTCGGTGATGAAGTCGATCAGGTGGTGGTCGGCCTGCACCTTCGGGTAGTTGCCGAACAGCGCGCTTTCGGCCGGGCGCTCGACGTGGTCTTCCAGCGCCATGAAGCCTTCACGGCGGGCCTTGTTGAGCAGTTCGTAGACCAGGCTGAGGACATCGATGTAGTCCTGCTGCTTGTAGCGCGGGCCCTTGAACACGCCGACCATGGCCTGCAGCGTCTGCTTGACCGTCTTGGCCGGGGTGCCGACCAGGAAAGCACCCACCGCGGCACCGCCGATGATGACCAGTTCGTAGGGCTGCCACAGCGCCCCAAGGCGACCGTGTGCGCCGAGGTAGCCGCCCAGCACGCTGATGATGACGACCAGGAATCCAACGATGATGAGCATGGCGCGACGCAAGGAGAGGGGATATCTCCTTGTCGGCCTGGCATCGGTGTTTCTGAAGAGCGAATTCTGTGAAGTCGGTCAGCGGGGCCTTGCGGCGCGTGTCAGCCCGCCACGCCGGCCTCCGCGCCGCCGCGCTGCAGCGGATCGGGCCACGGCTCGCCGTTGCCGGTGAACGAAAGTGAGACCGAGTTCAGGCAGTGGCGTTCGTAGGTGGGCGGCGGGCCGTCCGGGAACACGTGGCCCAGATGGCTGCCACAGCGGGCGCAGGTGATCTCGGTGCGGACCATGCCATGGCTGGTGTCGCGGATCTCGCGCACGTGCGACGGGTCGAACGGGGCGAAGAAACTGGGCCAGCCGGTGCCCGAATCGAACTTGGTGCTGGAGCGGAACAAGGGCAGGGCGCACAGCCGGCAGCAGTAGACGCCCTCGCGCTTGTTGTCGAGGAATACCCCGCAGAACGGCGCCTCGGTGCCGTGCTGCAGCAGCACGCGGCGCTCCTCGGCACTGAGCCCGGCGACCAGGGCGTCGGTCTGCGTGGCGGTGGGGGGCGTCAGATCGAAAGCGCTCATGCCGGCTCTCCGTGGGGTTGTGGCCTGGGATGCCAGCAGAGGTGGGGGTGTCGGCACACGCTTGCAAGTGTGATGGCCGTTCATGGCCGGCACACAGGGGCAGGCGCAGGGTAGGGGTGGCCCACCCTGGAGCGCGCGATGAAACCCCGCCTAGTCCTGTTGCTGTCGGCCCTGTTGCCTCTGCTTGCGCAGGCGCAGGTTCCCACCGGCAATCCGACCGCCACCCGCAGCAGCGCGACGGTGGCACCGCCGCCTGTCGCCCCGCCACCGCAGGCGTCGCGCCCGCAGCCGCAGGTGCTGCCCTCGCCGCAGCCGGCACAGCCGATCCGATCGACCGGCCCGGCCCAGGTGACCCCCACGCCCGCACCGGCGCTGCCGGACAAGGTCTACGACCGCAACGGCCGCATCGTTCCCGGCGTCAAACCGGTCGGCCCCAACCGCGTGTTCGATTCGCGCACCGGCCGCTACTACGACAGCGTACCGACCGGCGACGGCCAGCAGATCAAGCGCTGACCCCAGCGCCCGCAACCGATCGCCTAACCCAAAGAGAGCGCAGCGACCCGCTGTTGCTCTTTTTTTTTTTTCTTTTTCCGTGGCTGGCGCCCGCATGAACCTGTCAGAGGCCGGGCGGGTGGGCTGTGCAGGGGCGTGAGCCGCATGGATGCGGCGACCGAGCTTACAGGGACGTACTT
>NZ_QQXJ01000001.1:3721252-3734666 GCF_004348785.1 Stenotrophomonas sp. TEPEL | reverse complement strand
GCACAGCCCACCCGCCCGGCCTCACCCGCAATGCTGGAAGTCTGCCCAGCCACGAGAGGCTCAGCCGTTGGCAGGAAACCCGCCACCCACATGAACGCCGGAAAACAGCCCCCGCCCTGCACACCCCACATCACCCGTTTTTCGCCTGCGATTAACCGTGCCAGGACCACGGTGGACCTGCGCCGGCATCCCTGTCGTAGCGCTTCCCTCGTCCCCTTGGAATACGATCATGGCCAACCAGCAGAACCGTCATCCCGGCAAGGAACAGCAGGGCAAAACACCGCAGGAGCCGCAGCGCCAGCAGCAACAGCAACAGCAGCCGAACGAGCAGCAGAAGAAGCATCCGCAACAGGGTTCCATGAAGAACCCGCAGCAGCGCTGATGCACCCAGGGGCCAGAGCCCGCGTTGCGGGGTCTGGTCCCGCTGCCGCCGGTCGGTTCAATCCGGAATCGGCAGCGCCCAGGTCTCCTTGACCTCTTCCATCACGATGTAGCTCTTCGACTCACGCACATGCGGCAGGGTCAGCAGGGTGCTGCCGAGCAGCTTGCGATAGGACGCCATCTCGCTGATCCGTGCCTTCAGCAGGTAATCGAAATCGCCCGACACCAGATGGCATTCCAGCACGTTGGGCAGCTTCAGCGCCGAACGCCGGAACTCCTCGAAGATGTCGCCGGACTTGTAGGCCAGGCTGATCTCCACGAACACCAGCAGGCTCGCTTTCAACGCGCTGGGGTCCAGGTGCGCGTGGTAGCCGGTGATCACCGCTTCGCGCTCCAGCCGGCGCACACGCTCGGTGCACGGGGTGGTCGACAGGCCGACCCGTTCTCCCAGCTCGGTGAAGGAAATGCGGCCTTCGGCCTGCAGGATGCGCAGGATCTTGCGGTCGATCTTGTCCAGCTCGCGGGGACGGGTGGCCATGGGCGTCAAGCTCGGGGAATGAATCACAGGGAAATATCCTGACTGCATTGCTGAAATCAGGCAAATCATCTGGATACGGAAGAATATACTTCCCCGATTATGGCCCCTGCGCACGCAAATGCAGGGAATGATCGGGTTGGAGAATTCCCATGCGAGTCCTAGTCCTCGGCAGCGGCGTGATCGGCACCACCAGTGCCTGGTACCTGCGACAGGCCGGGTTTGAAGTCACCGTCGTCGACCGCCAGCCCGGTCCCGCGCTGGAAACCAGCTTCGCCAATGCCGGCCAGCTGTCCTTCGGCTACACCTCGCCGTGGGCTGCCCCGGGCGTGCCGAAGAAGGCCATCGGCTGGCTGTTCGAAAAGCACGCACCGCTGGCCATCAAGCCGGGCATGGACCTGGCCCAGTACCGCTGGCTGTGGCAGATGCTGCGCAACTGCACCCACGAGCGCTACGCGATCAACAAGGCGCGCATGGTGCGCATGTCCGAGTACAGCCGCGACTGCCTGAACGAACTGCGTGCGCAGATCGGCATCAATTTCGAAGGGCGCGACCTGGGCACCACCCAGCTGTTCCGCACCCAGCAGCAGCTGGATGCATCGGCGCAGGACATCGAGATCCTGGCCCAGTACGGGGTGCCGTACGAAGTGCTGGATCGCGCCGGCATCATCAAGGCCGAGCCTGCGCTGGCCCACGTCGATGGCCTGGTGGGTGCGCTGCGCCTGCCGCGCGACCAGACCGGCGATTGCCAGCTGTTCACCCGCCGCTTGGCGCAGATGGCGGCCGAAGCGGGGGTGGAGTTCCGTTACGACCAGGACATCACCGGCGTGGAATTCGACGGCGACCGCATCACCGGCGTGCGCATCGGTGGCACGCTGGAAACCGCGGACCGCTTCGTGGTCGCATTGGGCAGCTATTCGCCGGGACTGGTCGCGCCGCTGGGCATGCGCCTGCCGGTGTATCCGCTGAAGGGCTACTCGCTGACCCTGCCGATCACCGACCCGGCGATGGCACCCACTTCGACCATCCTCGATGAGAGCTACAAGGTGGCGGTGACCCGCTTCGACAACCGCATCCGCGTCGGCGGCATGGCCGAGGTGGCCGGTTTCGACCTGTCGCTGTCGCCGCGCCGCCGCGAGACGCTGGAGCTGGTGGTACGCGACCTGTACCCGAAGGGCGGTGACCTGGCCAAGGCCGAGTTCTGGACCGGCCTGCGCCCGGCCACGCCGGACGGCACGCCGGTGATCGGCGCCACGCCGTTCCGCAACCTGTTCCTCAACACCGGCCACGGCACGCTGGGCTGGACCATGGCCTGCGGCTCGGGCCGCTACCTGGCCGACCTGATGAGCGCGCGCCAGCCGCAGATCAGCACCGAAGGCCTGGATATCTTCCGCTACGGCCAGTACCGCCACGCCCCGCAACATGAGAACCGCACATGCGTCCTGCCCGCGCGCTGATCGACCTGGGCGCACTGCGCAGCAACTATCGCCTGGCCCGTGAACTGGGCGGTGGCAAGTCGCTGGCGATCGTCAAGGCCGATGCCTATGGCCACGGTGCGGTGCGCTGTGCGCAGGCACTGGAAGGCGAGGCCGACGGCTTTGGCGTGGCCACCATCGAAGAAGCGCTGGAACTGCGCCAGGCCGGCATCCGTGCGCCGATCCTGCTGCTGGAAGGCATCTTCGAGCCCAGCGAAATGGCGCTGGTGGCCGAGCATGACCTGTGGTTCTCGGTCGGTTCGCCGTGGCAGCTGGAAGCGCTGGTCGCGTTCGACAGCCCGCGTCCGCTGACGGTGTGGCTGAAGCTGGACAGCGGCATGCACCGGCTGGGCCTGGACGTTCCCGGTTTCCGCGCTGCGCACGCACGCCTGTCTGCACTGCCGCAGGTGGCGCGCATCGTGATGATGACGCACCTGGCGCGCGCCGATGAACTGGACAGCGAGCGTACCCATGAGCAGGCCGCGACCTTCGTCGAGGCCATCGATGGTCTTGAAGGCGAGACCAGCATCTGCAATTCGCCGGCGCTGCTGGGCTGGCCGGACGTGCGCAGCGACTGGGTGCGCCCGGGCCTGATGCTGTACGGCGCCAATCCGCTGCCGGACAACAGTGAACTCACCGCGCGCCTGCGCCCGGTGATGACGATGCAGTCCAAGGTGTTCGCCGAGCGCTGGATCGAAGCCGGCGAGCCGGTCGGCTACGGTGCGCGCTTCGTGGCCAAGGCGCGCACACGCGTGGGCGTGGTCGCACTGGGCTATGCCGATGGTTATCCGCAGTTCGCCCCCAATGGCACGCCGGTGCTGATCGATGGCCAACCCGGTGGGCTGATCGGCCGCGTGTCGATGGACATGCTGACCGTGGACCTGACCGCGCATGCGCAGGCCGGTGTCGGCAGCGTGGTGGAACTGTGGGGTACGGTGCCGACCCTGTCCGAGCTGGCGCCGCGCTGCGGTGTCAGTGCCTACCAGCTGCCGTGCGGCGTCAAGCGCGTGGCACGCGTCTACCAGGACTGACCGGCTCTGGTAGCTGCCGACCTTGGTCGGCGCTGCGAATGCGTGTCGACCAAGGTCGACACCTACCGGATCGGATCAGCGCTGCGCACGGTTCTGGTAGCTGCCGACCCTGGTCGGCGCTGTGAATGCGTGTCGACCAAGGTCGACACCTACCGGATCGGATCAGCGCTGCGCACGGCTCTGGTAGCTGCCGACCCTGGTCGGCGCTGTGAATGCGTGTCGACCAAGGTCGACACCTACCGGATCGGATCAGCGCTGCGCACGGCTCTGGTAGCTGCCGACCTTGGTCGGCGCTATGAATGTGTGTCGACCAAGGTCGACACCTACCGGATCGGATCAAGCCCTGGTCGGCGCCGTGAATGCGTGTCGACCAAGGTCGGCAGCTACCGGGCAGCGGTAACGCGCGAGGTCAGCTGGCGCTTCACCCAATCATCGATCAGGCGCTTCTCATAGCGCAGCGGATCAGTATCGCTCTTCAGGCCGATGTTGTGCAGGTAACCGCTGTCGCTCAGGCGGGCGTCGCCTTCATCGATGATGCGCCCGCTGGCGTCCTTCAGCGTGTACTGCAGGGTGATCCGCGGCGGGTAGATGTCGCGCATGATCCGTATGTCGCGGCCACGCGGGCCGTGCCAGGGCTCGTAGTCGCCGGCGCGCTTGACGTCCACCAGGGTTACCTCCAGCGTCTGCCCGGCCTGCAGCGGCTTGGCGGCGCTGGTCTGTACGTAGCGTGCCAGCTGCTGCACCCAGTCCCCGCGTTCGGCCTCGAAGCGGTTGGTGCTCTGACGGATCTCGGTGAACTTGGCCGGATCATTCCATTGCACGCTGACCGGGCCATCGGCCTGCAGTGCGCGCGGCGCATCGGGCGCGGTTACCGTCCGCGGCGCGGCGGCCGCGCTGCCCACGGCAAGCATGCCGGCCAGCAGCAGGGCGGTTGAGAGCGAACCTTTCATGGCAGTCTCCTGCGTCCCCGAAGCGGGGAGGATGATGATCTCGGATCGAGTGTGATCCCGCTGGAGGGCCGCAGCAATGGTCAGTAGCGTCAAATGCGTCAACAGTTGCCGCCAATTCATGGTCGTCAACCGTGACTGACGGCGCTTGACGCTGTGAATACGCACTCTGGAAGATGCTGTACCTCCATCCGGTCTTTTCCTGCCCACGCCCTTGTCTACACTGCCGCCCCTCGCGGAGCGCTCACCCTTGATGGTGCCGACGCCCGAAACCGACCTGCACCATAGCGTGCTTGAGCGCATCCACGCAGGTTTCTGTGTGATCCAGGTGCTGTTCGACGGTGACCAGGCGATCGATTACCGCTTTCTTGAGGTCAACGACGCTTTCGAGCGCCATACCGGGCTGAAGGATGCCTGCGGCAAGCGCATGAGCGCGCTGGAGCCACACCACGAACGTGACTGGTTCCGGATCTATGGCGAAGTCGCCCGGACCGGGCGGCCAGCGCAGTTCGAGATGGATGCCCGTGCCCTCGGGCGCACGTTCGCGGTGGATGCCGTGCGGGTTGGTCAGCCGGGCGAAGACAAGGTCGGCATCCTGTTCTTCGACGTGACCGCGCGCAAGCAGATGGAAGTGGAACTGGGCGAGAGCGAGGCCCGTTTCAGTGCGTTGGCCGATGGCCTGCCGATGCCGGTGTGGGTACTGGACGAGCGCGGCCACGCCCGCTTCGTCAACAGTGCCTTCAGCGAGTTCTTCGGCGGCGACGAGAACCGGGTGCCCGAAGATGTCTGGCGCGGCCTGGTGCATCCCGACGATGCGTCGGTATTTGAATACGAACTGCAGGAAGCACTGAAGGCACAGCGTTCGATGCACGCGCTGGTGCGTGCCCGTCGTGCCGACGGGCAGTGGCGCTGGCTGGAAATGAACGCACGTCCGCGCTTTTCGCGGATGGGCCGTTTCATCGGCCTGGCCGGCAGCAGCCCGGATGTCACCGAGCGCCGCGAGATCGAACTGGCGCGCGAGGAACTGTTGCAGTCCGAGCGTGCCGCGCGCAGCGCGGCCGAAAACATGGCGCGGCTGAAGGATGAGTTCCTGGCCACACTGTCGCACGAGCTGCGCACGCCGCTGACCACGATCCTGGGCTGGAGCGAACTGCTGCTGCAGCGCGTGGATTCCACCAGCCCGCTGTACAAGGGCCTGGGCGTGATCGCCAACAGCGCGACCGCGCAGAAGCGGTTGATCTCGGACATGCTCGACCTCAGCAGCATGCTGCTGGGCAAGGTGCAGCTGGAAGTGGAAGTGCTGGACCTGCGCGACCAGTTGAACGAAGCGATGGGCGCACAGGAGCTGGTTGCCGAAGGCAAGGCGCTGGACGTCACCCTGCAGCTGCCGGCACAGCCCTGCCAGGTGCTGGGTGATGCCACCCGGCTGCAGCAGGTGTTCTGGAACCTGTTGTCCAACGCGATCAAGTTCACCCCGGCCGAAGGCCGCATCGACGTGCAGCTGCAGGCCGATGGCAACTATTGGACGATCACCGTGCGCGATACCGGCGACGGCATCGCGCCGGAATTCCTGAATCATCTGTTCAGCCGCTTCCGCCAAGCCGACGGCACCACCACCCGCCGTCATGGCGGTCTGGGCCTGGGCTTGGCCATCGTGCAACAGCTGGTCGAACTGCACGGCGGTTCGGTCAGCGCGGCCAGCGATGGCCATGGTCACGGCTCCACCTTCACCGTGCGCCTGCCGCAGCATCTGCCCGATGCCGAACGGCGTCCGCTGCGCGAGGTCGTCAGCGGTCCGATCCTGGAACCGATGGTGGTCGAACCGTACCCGCTGCGTGGCCTGCATGTGCTGGCGGTGGAAGACCAGCCAGAAGTGCTGGAGTACCTGCGGCGCATGCTGGAAGAGCAGGGCGCCAGCGTGTCCGCCGCCAGTTCGGCGGGCGAGGCGCTGGCGCTGCTGGCCGACAATGGCCACCTGCAGTATCAGGTGCTGCTGACCGACATCGGCATGCCGGGCATGGATGGCTATGGCCTGGTAAGCACGCTGCGGCAGGACCTGGGCGTGGACGCGGCAGCGCTGCCGGCGGTAGCGGTGACGGCGCTGGCGCGTGCCGACGACCGCCGCCGCGCGCTGGCCTCGGGCTTCCAGGAGCATGTGGCCAAGCCGTACTCGGTGGCCCAGCTGGTGGGCGTAGTGCGGCGCGTGCAGGCCACGCGCGGCGACAGCCTGCTGCACTGAGCATTCACGGCCGATCGGCGACCCTGCAGTTCAGGAGGTCGCCGATGTCCCGTATTGCTCCACGAATCCATACCGATCCCGCGCAGATCGCGCGCCTGGAAGCCCTGTTGCCGCAACTGCGGGGGGAGACCCCGGTGCAGCTGACCCTGCACGATGGCCGCCGCCTGCTGGGCACGGTTGCAGTGCAGCCGACGTTGCAGCAGTACCGCAACGACGCCGGCGACGAAGGCAGCAATGGCCAGCTGCGGCTGGACGATCTTGATGCACCGGTGCAGCAGCATCACGTCTGGCTGGATGAAATCGCCAGCATCCGCGAGCTGCCGCCGAGGTGCTGACGGCCTCTGCCGTTGGCTGCATCCACGCATGGCGTGGATCTACTGTAGCGCCGCGCCGCGCGAGGCTGCGGTCATTCCATCAGTAGCGCCACGCCATGCGTGGCTGTGGTGGTCAATGCTCGAACAGGGTTGCCGTCGCTTCGAACCTGCGCTCATAGGCGCGCTCCTCGGCCACCCGCGCCACTTCATCGTCTGCCAGATCCGGCGCGCCGTAGACCGCGTAGGCCACGCTGCCATCGGCGCCGTGGCCGACCTGGTGCAGGCGGTAGCGGGAATGGCCGCCGCCGGTGTCCTCCGGGTAATGCACGGGGGGATGGCTGCCTTCCAGGTCCATTTCACTGTTGTCGACGACACCTCCGACGAACAAGGCTCGCATGCAGGGTCTCCATGGGTTGCGGGGGAGCTTCTACCCTGAGCGCTGGCATGTTGCTGCGGCATCAAGGCAACGTTGAAGTTTCGCAAAGCGGCGTTCGGGGCCGGGCCGGACAAGCCGGTACAATGGACGGCCCTCACGCTTCCAGTACCCGCGCCGATGGCATCCAGCGACGACGCCCCCCTGCAGACCCTGTTCCTGCCGTTCTCCAGCGGTGCCCTGCGCTGGCCGGAGGGTCCGGTGGCCTTCCTGCGCGCCCGTGATGGCTGGCCCCTGCGCGAGCAGGCCGGCGGCCGCCAGGTGGATTGCGAGCAGAGCTTCGCCCCGTTCGCGCAGCCGCTGCAGCAGGCCGCTGGCTGGACCGTCAGCGGGCAGCTGGATGATGTTGCTGGCCGCGGCCGTTACCCGCTGGTGCTGGTGCTGCCGCCGCGCCAGCGCGAGGAAGCCCGCGCGCTGTTCGCCCGTGCCCTGGCGCTGGTTGCCGAGGGTGGCCGCATCGTGGCCTGCCAGCACAACAACGAAGGCGCACGTTCCGGCGAAGGCGATCTGAAGCAGTTGACCGGACTCGGCGGCAGCCTGGCCAAGAACCACTGCCGCGTGTTCTGGACCGCGCCGCTGCAGGGCCAGCACGATGCGGACCTGGCCAAGCGCTGGGCCACATTGGACGCGGTGCGGCCGATCGTCGGCGGCCGCTTCCTCAGCCGTCCAGGCGTGTTCGCCTGGGACCGCATCGACCCGGCATCGGCGCTGCTGGCCGAACACCTGCCGGCCGACCTGGCCGGGCGTGCAGCTGACCTCGGTGCCGGTTACGGCTACCTGTCGCGTGAACTGCTGGAGCGCTGCCCGAAGATCACCGCGCTGGACCTGTACGAGGCCGAGAAGCGCGCGCTGGACCTGGCCGAGCTCAATCTGGCGCCGCCACCGCGCGCCGTTCCGCTGCGCTTCCTGTGGCGCGACGTCACCGCCGGTATCGAGCCGGACTACGACGTCATCATCAGCAACCCGCCGTTCCACACGCCCTCGCGTGCGGATCGCCCGGACATCGGCCAGCGCTTCATCGCAGTGGCCGCGCAGGCGCTGCGCCCGGGTGGGCGCCTGTACGTGGTGGCCAACCGCCACCTGCCCTACGAGTACACGCTCAACGAGAGCTTCGGCGCGGTGCGCGTGGTCGCCGAGCGCGATGGCTTCAAGCTGGTCGAAGCGGTGAAGGGCAAGGGGAAGGCCCGGTGAAACTGGTCAAGCACATCGCCAACCTCGGCTACGGCAGCCGCAAGCAGGTGCAGTGGATGTTCCGCGAAGGCCGCGTTACCGACGCCGACGGCGAGGTGCTGTATGCCGACGACCAGGTGCCGCATGAAGCGGTGCGGGTCGACGGCGAACCACTGGACCCGCCGGTGGGCCTGTCGCTGGCGATGTACAAGCCGGCCGGCTACACCTGTTCGACCAAGGACAAGGGCCGCCTGATCTACGACCTGCTGCCGCCCCGCTTCCGCGACCGCGACCCGGTGCTGTCCACCGTCGGCCGCCTCGACCGCGAGACCAGCGGCCTGTTGCTGCTGACCGACGACGGCAACCTGCTGCACCGGATCATTTCGCCGAAGTCGAAGCTGCCCAAGGTCTACGAAGTGGAGCTGGCCGAAGACCTGCGCGGCGATGAGGGTGCGCTGTTCGCCAGCGGCACGTTGATGCTGGAGTCGGAGAAGACGCCCCTGCTGCCGGCTGAACTGCAGGTGCTCGGGCCGCGCAGGGCGCGCCTGGTGCTGCACGAAGGCCGCTACCATCAGGTACGCCGCATGTTCGCTGCCACAGGCAACCACGTGCAGGCACTGCACCGCAGCCGTGTTGGTGGCCTGGACCTGCAGGGACTGGCCGAAGGGCAATGGCGGCTGCTGACCTCCACCGATCTGGATACGTTGTTCGCTCCATGACTTCCATCGCTGCGCTGCCGTTCCTGCCCGACGCCGTCATCTTCGACATGGACGGCCTGATGATCGACAGCGAGCGTGTGTCGCTTGCATGCTGGAGCGAGGCGGCGGAAGAATTCGGCCTGCCCCTGGATGCCAGCTTCTTCGTGCGCATGGTCGGCCTTGGCGACCGCGACAGCCAGGCGCTGTTGCGCCAGCAGGGCATCGAAGACAGCATGATCGAGGCCATGGCCGCGCGTTGCCATGATCTATACGAGGAGCGCACGCAGACCGGGTTGCCGCTGCGGCCGGGCATCCTGGAACTGCTGGAGTTGTTGAAGTCGCACGCGGTGCCGCGCGCGGTGGCGACCACCACGCGGCAGCCGCGGGCCAACCGCAAGCTGGCCGCGGCTGGGCTGCTGCCGTACTTCGATGCGGTGATCACCAGTGGCGATGTGGCGCGGCCGAAGCCGGCGCCGGACATCTACCTGCTGGCCGCGCAGCGGCTGGGACAGGCGCCGGAACGTTGCCTGGCGCTGGAGGATTCTCCGGCCGGTACACGAGCCGCGCTGGCGGCCGGCATGACCGTGATCCAAGTACCGGACCTGGTGCATCCCGATGAAGAACTGCGCGCGCTCGGCCACCGCATCGTCGGCTCGCTGGTGGACGCGCACGCCTTGCTGCTGCCGCTGCTGCCGAGGTGACGGTGGGGGATGGTGGGTGCTGGTGGGTGCCGACCTTGAACCCGGTGGTGCCCAACCTTGAACCTGGTGGGTGCCACCTTGAACCTGGTGGGTGCCGACCGTTGGTCGGCACGCTTCACCGCTCTCGCCGGGCATGGCCCGGCGCTACCGCTNTGGTGGGTGCCAACCTAGAACCCGGTGGGTGCCACCTTGAACCTGGTGGGTGCCGACCGTTGGCCGGCACGCTTCACCGCTCTCGCCGGGCATGGTCCGGCGCTACCGCCCTGGTAGGTGCCAACCCTGGTTGGCACGCTTTCAGATCACACCCTGCCGAACACCAGCGCCGCGTTGGTGCCACCGAAGCCGAAGCTGTTGGACATCACCGTGTCCAGTTTCTGCTCGCGGCTTTCGCGCAGGATCGGGAAGCCTTCCACCCTCGGGTCCAGCTCGCCGATGTTGGCCGAGCCGGCCACGAAGCCATCGCGCATCATCAGCAGGCAGTAGATCGCTTCATGCACGCTGGCAGCGCCCAGCGAATGGCCCGACAGCGCCTTGGTCGAGGACAGCGGCGGAATCGCATCGCCGAACACCTCGCGGATCGCACCCAGCTCGGTCACATCGCCCAGCGGGGTCGAGGTGCCGTGGGTGTTGAGGTAATCCAGCGGACGGTCGACGTTCTGCAGCGCCATCTTCATGCAGCGCACGGCGCCTTCGCCGGACGGCGCGACCATGTCGGCGCCATCGGAGGTCACGCCATAGCCGATCAGCTCGGCATGGATGTGCGCGCCACGTGCCACCGCGTGGTCGTAGTCCTCCAGCACCAGCATGCCGCCACCGCCGGCGATGACGAAGCCATCGCGGTCTTTGTCATACGGGCGCGAGGCGCTGGCGGGGGTGTCGTTGAAGCTGGTGGACAGTGCGCCCATCGCATCGAACATCACGCTCATCGACCAGTGCAGGTCTTCACCGCCGCCGGCGAACATGATGTCCTGCGCGCCGTGGCGGATGAGGTCGGCAGCCGCACCGATGCAGTGCGCCGAGGTCGCGCAGGCGGCCGACAGCGAGTAGCTGACACCCTTGATCTGGAATGCGGTAGCCAGGCAGGCCGACACGGTCGAGCACATCGTGCGCGGCACCATGTACGGGCCCACCTTGCGCACGCCACGGCTGCGCAGCAGATCCACCGCACCGACCTGCCATTCGCTGGAGCCACCGCCAGAACCGGCGATCAGGCCGGTGCGCAGGCCACTGACCTGCTCCGGGGTCAGCCCCGCATCGGTGATGGCATCGGCCATCGCCAGGTAGGCGAAGGCAGCGGCATCGCTCATGAAGCGCTTCTGCTTGCGGTCGATCAGCGCATCCAGATCGAGGTCGACGCGACCACCCACCTGGCTGCGCAGGCCGGCTTCGGCGTGGTCGGCCAGCGCGGTGATGCCGGCGCGGCTTTCACGCAGGGCAGCCGAAACAGTATCCAGATCATTGCCGAGGCAGGACGTGATGCCCATGCCGGTGATGACGACGCGACGCATCAGAAGCTCCCGGTTTCGGTGAACAGGCCCACGCGCAGGTCGCGGGCGTTGTAGATCTCGCGGTCGTCCACGTACATGCGCGCGTCGGACTGGGCCATCACCAGCTTGCGGTTGATGACGCGGCTGATGTCGATCTCGTAGCGCACCAGTTTGGCGTCGGGCAGCACCTGGCCGGTGAACTTCACTTCGCCGCAGCCCAGGGCGCGGCCCTTGCCGGGGGCACCCAGCCAGGTCAGGAAGAAGCCGGTCAGCTGCCACATGGCATCCAGGCCCAGGCAGCCGGGCATCACCGGGTCGCCGATGAAGTGGCAGCCGAAGAACCACAGGTCCGGGCGGATATCCAGTTCGGCGCGTACCATGCCCTTGCCATGCGGTCCGCCGTCCTCGCGGATTTCGGTGATGCGGTCGAACATCAGCATCGGGTCGTTGGGCAACCGGCCGGCGGCAGCGCCGAACAGTTCACCGCGTGCGCTGGCCAGCAGCTGGTCGCGGTTGAACGCGTGGAGACGAGTCATGGAAAGCGCAATCCTGGAAGCGAAAACAAGGCAACGAGCTCCCGAGGATGCACGACGGATCAGGCGGATATCAAACCGCCTCTCCGTACGCGTGCGTAGTGTTTTCAGCTGAAACCACGCATCCCGTTGATGCACAACGACCATACTTCGGCGTCTGGACGGGTACGGTGCGGGTATCATGTGGGCCAACCATGAACGCACTGCGCAAGATCATCCACGTCGACATGGACGCCTTCTACGCGTCGGTGGAGCAGCGCGACGATCCGTCACTGCGCGGCAAGCCGGTGGTGGTGGCGTGGCGCGGTGCGCGTTCAGTGGTGTGTGCCGCTTCGTACGAGGCGCGCGTGTTCGGCGTGCGTTCGGCGATGCCGGCACTGCGTGCCGAGCGCCTGTGCCCGGACGCGGTCTTCGTGCCGCCGGACTTCGCGCGTTACAAGGCGGTGTCGCGCCACGTGCGCGAGATCTTCCTGCGCCATACCGACCTGGTCGAGCCGTTGTCCCTGGACGAGGCCTACCTGGACGTGACCGAGCCGAAGAGTGGCATCGAACTGGCCACCGACATTGCTCGCACCATCCGCGCGCAGATCCGCGAGGAAACCAACCTGACCGCTTCGGCCGGGATCGCGCCGAACAAGTTCCTGGCCAAGATCGCCTCGGACTGGCGCAAGCCCGACGGCCAGTTCGCGATTCCGCCGCAGCGGGTGGACGCATTCCTGCTGCCGCTGCCGGTGAACCGTGTGCCCGGCGTGGGCAAGGTGATGGAAGGCAAGCTGGCGGCGCGCGGCATCGTCACCTGCGGCGACCTGCGGCAATGGACGTTGCCGGACCTGGAAGATGCCTTCGGCAGCTTCGGCCGCAGCCTGTACAACCGCGCACGTGGTGTCGACGAGCGGCCGGTGGAACCGGACCAGCAGGTGCAGTCGATCTCTTCGGAGGACACCTTCGCCGAAGACCTGCTGCTGGAAGACCTGGGCGAGGCGATCGTGCAGCTGGCCGGGAAGACCTGGCAGGCCACGCGCAAGACCGAACGCATCGGCCACACCGTGGTGCTGAAACTGAAGACCGCGCAGTTCCGCATCCTCACCCGCAGCTTCACCCCCGAACGCCCGCCCGAGTCGATGGAAGAACTACGCGACATCGCACTTTCATTGCGCGCCCGCGTCGATCTACCCGCCGACACCCGCTATCGGCTGGTCGGCGTCGGCCTCGGCGGTTTCCGCGAAAAGGAACCGGTGGTGCAGGGCGAACTGTTCGAGCACGCAACGAACGATTCCCCACGGACCTGATACCTGTGTCGACCAAGGTCGACACCTACCAACAGCCGCGTGCAGACCAACGGTCAGCACCCACCAACAGCNGCGGGAANCTGTCGAAGGCGGGGTGGGTCCGGTTGCGGGGGTGTCCGCGGCATGGATGCCGCGGCCAAGCCCCCATGGACGGGTTTACGGCGTCCCCCGCAACCGGACC
>NZ_QQXJ01000001.1:3694171-3721152 GCF_004348785.1 Stenotrophomonas sp. TEPEL | reverse complement strand
GGACGCCGTAAACCCGTCCATGGGGGCTTGGCCGCGGCATCCATGCCGCGGACACCCCCGCAACCGGACCCACCCCGCCTGCCCACGGAATGCCCGCTTTTGCCGTTGCCGTTGCCGTCGATTCGGCGGGTGCAGGGCGCAGCCCTGCAAAAGAAAACCCCTACCTTACGGCCACTGCATCTCGCCCTTGGCCACCTTCGCACTCAACTCCAGCGACGCCACGCCCGCCAGCTGCGGATAGCGCGCCTGCATCGCCTTCACCAACGCAGCGCTGTCCCTGGCCTTGGCGGTTTCAACATCGAAGGCACGGATGTAATCCGCGGTGAAGCGCAACGCACTGGCATCCAGTGCCGCACCCTCCGCGTAATGGCCGGGCACCACCACCTTCGGCTTCAGCGCCTGCAGCTGCTGCAGCGTGCGCAGCCAATCGGCATGCGACTGCGGCGTCTGCGTATCGGCCATCCACACATGCTCGCCGGCCACCACCGGAATGCCACCGACGATCGCACGCAGCGACGGCACCCACAGCACGCTGCGGTCCGGCGTCGGGCCATCCAGGCCGATCAACGGCAGGCGCAGGCCTTCCAGCTGCAGTGCATCGCCTTCCAGTACTGCGGGCACCACGATGCGTGCGGGAGCGTCGGCGCCCATCTTCGGCCCCCAGTACGCCAGCTTGCCGGCCTGGGTTTCACGGATGTGCGCCACGGTCTGCGCGGTGGCGACGATGCGCGCCTGCGGGAACGCATCCTGCACGGTGGCCAGGCCGAAGTAATAGTCCGGATCGCCATGGCTGATGTAGATGGTGGTCAGCCGCTTGCCGCTGGCGCGGATCTGCTCGACCAGCCGGCGTGCATCGCCGGCAGCAAACTGCGCGTTGACCAGGATCGCGTCGGTGCGCCCTTCGATCAGCACCGAGGACACCGAGAACATTGCCTGCGGGCCGGGATGGAAGGTCTGCAGGCGCAGCTGGGATGTGGCGGCGCTGGCGGGTGCAGGCGCGGCCGGTGCGGCCGGTGCGGCCAGCAGCGGGGCGCTGGTGAAGCTGGCAGCCAGCGCGAGAGGAAGCAGCAGGGCAGCAGTACGCATGGGAGGTGTCCTTGGAGTGTCGAGCCGAGCGTTGGCCATGCCGGGCGTCCTTGCCCGGCCCCCTGCGGGCCGTCGCAAGCGACGTTGGCAACGGCTCCTGCCGTTGCCTTCGGCTTTACAGGTGGGTAGCGCCGGGCCATGCCCGGCGGCCTGACATCAATACGCCGCGGTGATGATCTGCTTCGGGTACTGGTGCGCTTCCAGCTCGGCGACGAACGCGGCGCCGTAGTCGGCGTAGCTGATGCGGCTGTGGCCGTTGGCATCGGCGAGGAACGCCTTGGGCTGCACGCGGTACTGCCCACGCTCTTCACCCGGGCCGATTTCGGCCGCCGGCGAGAAGAAGGTCCAGTCCAGGTCATCCACCGCCTGCAGGCGGTTGAACGCTTCACGGTGGGCAAGCGCGTAGGGCTTGTAGGCCTCCGGGAAGGTGGGGGTGTCGACCAGCTGCACGCCGGGGGCGACTTCCAGGCTGCCGGCGCCGCCGACCACGACCAGGCGCGGCACGTGGGCCTTGCGGGCGGCGTTGGCCAGTTGTGCGGCAACCTCGCCGACGCGACCGATGTCGTCGCCCGGGCGCGGGCCGTAGGCGCTGGCCAGCACATCGTGGCCGGTGATGGCGGCGACCAGGGCGTCCTGGTCATCCAGCGAGGCGATGACCGGATGGGCGCCGGCCAGCTCGGCCGGCAGGTCCTGCGCGCTGCGCACGATGACGGTCAGTTGATGGCCGTTGGCCAGCGCGTGGCGGGCGATCTGGCGGCCGATGTTGCCGGTGGCACCGACGAGGGCGATCTTCATGGCAGGACTCCGTGGGGGTGGTGGCTGGGAATGGGGCCACTGTAGGCCGCTGCAGTCGCTCGAAAAACAGCGTATAACGCGCTTGTTTGTTGCATGGATCGAGCAGATGGACCGATTGACCGCCATGACCGTATTCGTCGAAGTGGCCGAGCGCGGCAGCCTGACCGCCGCCGCCGAGGTGCTGGACATGTCGCGGGCGATGGTCAGCCGCTACCTGGCCGAGGTGGAGGGCTGGCTGGGCGCGCGGCTGCTGCACCGGACCACGCGTCGGGTCAGCCTGACCGGGGCCGGTGAAGCCGCGCTGGCGCGTTTCCGGCAGATGCTGGCGATCGGCGAGGAACTGCAGGGTGAGCTGGCCAGCGACGATCCCGAGCCACACGGCACGCTGCGCATCACCGCCAGCGTGTCATTCGGGCAGAGCCATCTGGCGCGTGCGGTGGCCGCCTTCGTGCAGCGCCATCCGGCCGCACGCATCGAACTGCTGCTGGTCGACCGCATGGTCAACCTGGTGGAGGAGCGCGTCGACCTGGCCGTGCGCATCGCGCGGCAGATCGACCCCAGCCTGATCGCACGTCGCTTGGCGATCTGCCGTTCGGTGCTGTGCGCGACGCCGGCCTACCTGCAGGCGCGTGGCACGCCGACCGCGCCCGAACACCTCGCCGTGCACAACTGCCTGACCCATCACTACGTCGGCAAAAGCCTGTGGCAGCTGCATCGCGAAGGGCGCTCGTTGTCGGTGGCGGTGGGCGGCAACATCAGCGCCAATGAAGCATCGCTGTTGCTGGAGGCGGTGCGCGCCAATGCCGGCATCGCCATGTTGCCGACCTACCAGGTCGCACCGTTGCTGCGCAGTGGCGAACTGATCGAACTGCTGCCCGAATACAGCCTGGACGAGCTGGGCATTCATGCCGTGTACGCCTCGCGCCGGCAACAGCCCGTTATCATGCGGAGATTCCTGGATTTCCTCGCCGAGTGCTTCGCCAGCCCGGCCTTCCAGGATCTGGACTGGCGCCCTTCGCGCAGGGAGAACACATGAACCATGGACAGGCGTTGATCGACCACAACCGTGCTGCCTGGGACCGACTGGCCACCCGCGCACGCCGGATCGGCTGAAGACGCGGGCGTACAATGGACGGCCCCACGTTGCACGAGTGAGCCGCCCCTTGTCGTATCCCTATCCGCTGGTCGTGTTCGACCTCGATGGCACGCTGGTCGACAGCGCCGCCGATATCGCCGAAGCACTCAACCGCACGCTGGAAGACATCGGCCTGGCGCGCGTACCCGAAGCCACCGTGCTGGGTTGGATCGGCGACGGCGTGCGCCGGCTGGTCGAACAGGCCGTGCAGGCCGCCGGGCGTCAGATCGATCTGGCAGCGGTGATGCCGACCTTCATGGTCCATTACCGCGAATGCCTGCTGCGCAGCCCGCAGCTGTTCGCTGGCGTAGTGGACGCGCTGGCGCAGTTGCGCGCGTTGAACGTGCCGCTGGCCATCTGCACCAACAAGCCGGCCGCGCTGGTGCCGCCGTTGCTGCAGCACCTGGGTATCGCCGACGCCTTTGCGCTGGTGCTGGGTGGTGATTCGCTGCCGCAGCGCAAGCCCAGTGGTGAGCCGTTGCGGCATATCGCCGCGCACTTCGAACTGCCCGTCGATGCGTGCCTGATGGTTGGCGATTCGCTCACCGACTATCGTGCTGCCGAGGACGCCGGCATGCCGATCGCGCTGGTGCGCTACGGCTATCCGCGAGGACTGGACCTGGAAAACGCGCAGGCCGTCGCGGTAATCGACGACCTGCGTGAACTGCCGGGATTGGCTGCGGTATCGGCGATCTGACCCGCCGGTAGCGCCGGGCCATGCCCGGCGGCCCTTCGATCTGGCGCCCCGACGCCGGGCATGGCCCGGCGCTACCACTTACCTGGGCTGGTAACGCACGCTCAGCTGATACTCGCGGCCTGGCTGGTTGAACCACGCCACGGTTTCGTACTCGCGGTCGAATACATTGGCCACCCGCGCCAGCACCGACCATGCCGGGGTCAGTGCGTATTCGGCGCGCAGATCCAGCGTGCCGTAGCCGCCGACCTTCACCGCGTTGGCGGCATCGTCATAGCGCTTGCCCGCGCCCTGCACGGTCAGGCCGGTGCGGAAATCACCGAAACGGCGGTCGATGTCCAGGCGCGCGGTCTGCTGCGCACGGCGGGCCAGCCAGTTGTCGAACTGCGCGCTGCCGTTGGTGCGGTTGCGCGGGTCGGTGAAGCTCAGCTGCGCGTTGATGTCGAAGCCGGCCACGGTGGCGCCGCCGGTCAGTTCGGCACCGCGAATGCGTGCCTTTTCGACCTGCTGCATGCGGAAGGTGGCCGCGTCGTAGGTGATCAGGTCATCGATGCGGGTTTCGTACACGTCCAGGCCCCAGCGCCAGCCCTGGCCCTGCTGCGAGATGCCGAGATTGGCACTCTTGGACTTTTCCGGGTCCAGCGTCGGCACGCCGCTCCACGGGTCGTACAGGTCGCTGAAGGTCGGTGCCTTGAACGCGGTGCCGTAGCTGGCGTTGACGCGCAGGCCGTGGCCCAGCTCCATCGCCCAGCCGAGGCTGCCGGTGGCATGGTTGCCGAACTGCTGGTTGTCATCATTGCGTGCGCTGGCCTGCAGCTGGTGACGGCCGAAGCGCGCCTGGTACTGCAGGAACACGCCGGTGTTGCGACGGCTGTCGACCAGGTAACCGGCGCTGCTGCCATCCAGGTTGTCCTCGCTCCAGTCCACGCCGGCGCTGAGCAGCTGGCCTTCGGCAATACCGATGTCGGCCTGCAGCGAAGCGCTGTCGCGGTGCGTCTGTGCGCTGCCGCGTGCACCGAAATCACCGAAGTTGTCGGACTCGTTGTCGCTGCGGCCGACGTTGGCGGTCAGCGTCAACTGCTCGGACGGGGTGTAGCGCACCTTGCCGGCCAGCACCTGCTGGCGGGTCTCGGAGTAGTTGTAGTAGCCGTCGTAGTGGTTCTTGCCGTCGGCACGCAGGGCGCTGCCTTCCACGGTCCACTGGTCGCTCAGGGTGTAACCACCGCGCAGGCTCTTGGACAGGTTGCGGTAGCCATCGCGGTCGGGTTCATCGGCAAAGCAGCCGGTGAACAGCGTGGCCGAACCGCGGCAGGCATCGATGCCATCCGAATGCTGGTAGGCGATGTCGGCGCCGAACCAGCCGCGTTCGGTGCCGCCACCGATGCCGCCGCTGGCTTCACGCAGGCCATTGCTGCCGCCGCCCAGCTGGAAGTGCGGAGCGAAATCACCCTGGTTGCGGCGGGTGAAGATCTGGATCACGCCGCCGATGGCGTCGGCACCGTACAGGCTGGACTGCGGGCCGCGCACGATTTCCACGCGCTCGATCTGTGCCAGCGGCAGATCCTGGTACATCGCCAGGCCGAGGTCGGCGCTGTTGATGCGCACGCCATCGACCAGCACCACGGTATGCGAGGAATTGGTGCCACGCAGGAACAGCGAGCTCTGCTTGCCCAGGCCACCGGCATTGGTCAGGTTGATGCCGGCGCGGCCCTGCAGCAGTTCCTGCAGGGAGGTGGCCTGGCTGGATTCGATCTGCGCGCGGTCGATCACCTGCGCAGGCGCAATGCTGTCCTGCAGGGCGATCGGAGTACGGGTAGCGGTGACCAGCACCTGGTCGAGGTCGGCGGCGCCATCATCGGCCAGGGCCAATGCAGGAAGTGCGGCCAGCACGGCCAGGGACAGCATTCGGGACTGCAGTTTCATCGGGGGACTCCAGGTGCCGCGCACGCCCGCGCAGCGAAGGGGAGGAGTCACAACAGGCAGGCACGCGCCGATGCCGCGGCCATCGCCACAGACATCCAGCGCCATGCCCACCGCATCGCGACCTGAGGCTTCCGGGCCGGTCTCCGGGCTCGCCGCCGGGTGGCCCGAGGCCACCGTCCAGGCGCCTTCCCATGCCTGCGGCACAGTGGCGGGTTGCCTGGAACTGACGTGCTTACCGTTGCGGGGGCAGCGCCGGCATGGCGTGTTGTCACGCGTCACCGGCTTCCCGTTTCAACCTGCCGGCAGGGCCGCAGGTCACCTGGAAGTGCGCGCAGTCTACGGCATCGCGGCCGGCCCGTAGCGTCGAACCCGCACGACTGAGCAGGCGCGGATGCACCTGCACGGTGCAGCAGACCTGCGCCAGCGCCTAGAATGCAGCTCGAATTATCGTGGTGCCGTTGCCGATGTCCGTCTGTTTTCCGCTGTTCCCGCGCCGCCCTGACTGGGCACGCGCATGATCCTCGACCTGGTCCGCCATGCCGGCAACGGTCGCGATGAGTTCCTCGATGGCCGCAGCGATCCGCCGCAGCTGGCCCGCCTGCCGCAGGAGCTGGTCGATGCCTATGCCGGGCAGTCGTGGGAACGGGTGATCAGTTCGCCGCGCCTGCGCTCGCTGCATACGGCGATGGCACTGGCCACACCGCGCGCGCTGGATGTTGAGGCCGACGAGGAGTGGGAAGAGCTGGATTTCGGCGACTGGGATGGCCAGTCATTGTTCGATCTGCCGGAAGAGGCGTTGGCCGCGTTCCACGCCGATCCGCACGCGTTTCCGCCGCCGCATGGCGAAAGCTGGGGCCACTTCGAACGGCGCATCGCACGCGCGCTGGATCGCCTGCTGGATGACGACGACCCGCCGCCGACGGTCGTGGTCAGCCACGGCGGCCCGCTGCGCATGGTGCTGTCGCTGGTGTGCGGCCTGCCGATGTCGCTGTGCTGGGCGCTGCGCATCGACCACGGCACGCGCCTGCGCGTGTGGGTCGAGCGCGGTGAAGCGGGGCTGGTGGGCGAGCTGCTGGAGCTGCAGCAACCCTGATCGGACGGTAGTGCCGGCCGCTGGCCGGCAACTGCACGATCTTCGCAACGTTCCTGAGCTTGCCGGCCAGCGGCCGGCACTACCAAACAGTCAATCCTCGTCGGCGCTTTCGGCCGTGCCTTCTTCGCCGTCGTCCTCGGCGTCGAAGCGCTGCTCATGCACCGGGCCCGATGCCGGACCTGCCGCCTTCAGCGGATGCACGGCAATCCGTGCTTCGTAGTCCTGCACCAGCGCTGTGCGCTGCGGTTCGCTCAGTTCCTGCCAGTGGCAGTCCAGCAGCGCACCTTCCAGCGAATACAGCAGGTTGAGGCTGGGCTTGAAGCCGGCACGCTTGACCTTGACGAAGGCACCGACGGCACCGATCGCAACCAGGTCCTCACGGCTGCGCAGGCCGACCTGGCGCAGCCATGCCGCACTCTTCGGGCCGATGTTGCGCAGCTTGACCGCGCTCACGCCAACGCCCCGACGAACACCTCGGCGATGGCTTCCAGGCCGGCCTGGTCCTCGGCATCGAAGCGGCCGACGACCGGGCTGTCGATATCGAACACGCCGATCAGCTCCCCACCGCGGAGCAACGGCACCACCAGTTCCGAGCGCGATGCGGCATCGCAGGCGATATGGCCGGGGAAGGCGTCCACATCTTCGATCCGCTGGGTAACGCGCTGGCTGGCGGCCGCACCGCACACGCCCTTGTCCAGCGGAATGCGTACGCAGGCCGGCAGGCCCTGGAACGGACCGACCACCAGTTCCTTGCCGTCATACAGGTAGAAGCCTACCCAGTTCAGGTCGGGCAGGGCGTGGTAGACCAGTGCAGCGAGGTTGGCCGCATTGGCGATGCGGTCGGACTCGCCGTAGACCAGGCCACGGGCCTGTTCCAGCAGCTGGGCGTATTGTTCCGGCTTGCTGCCGGTGAGCGAGGCGTTGGCGAACATGGCCGCAGTCTAGCAAGCGTGCCGGGCCAGCGATAATGGGGGCTCTGCTGCCCTGCTGGAGCCTGTGATGTCCCCGCCTGCCACGTTGCCGAAGGCCCTGTTCGTCACCGGCACCGATACCGAGATCGGCAAGACCGCCGCCAGTACCGCGCTGCTGCACGCGCTGCGCCGGCGCGGCCTGCGCGCGGTGGGCATGAAGCCGGTGGCCAGCGGCAGCCACGACGCGGGGCAGGGGCTGCGCAACGACGACGCGCTTGCATTGCAGGCCGCCAGCCTGCCGGTGCCTGACTACGCCGATCTGAACCCCTACGCATTGCGCCAGCCGTTGGCGCCCGAGCTGGCGGCCGCAGAAGATGGCGTGCGCATCGAACTGGCCCCGATCGTGGCGGCGTTCGAACGCCTGCGCGCACAGGCCGACGTGGTGGTGGTCGAAGGCGTGGGCGGCTGGCTGGCGCCGTTGTCGGCGCAGCTGGACCAGCTTGACCTGGTACGTGCGCTGCGGCTGCCGGTGGTGTTGGTGGTCGGCATGCGCCTGGGCTGCGTCAACCATGCGCGGTTGACCGCACACGCGCTGCAGGCCAGTGGCGTGGAGTGCCTGGGCTGGATCGGCAACCACATCGATCCGTCGATGCAGCGCCAGGATGAGAATTTCGCGACCTTGCAGCAGCGCCTGCCGATGCCCTGCTGGGGCCGGCTGCCGCATCTGCCGGGCGCCGATGGTGAAGCATTGAGCGCGTATCTGCACAGCGCGTGATGGTAGCGCCGGGCCATGCCCGGCGGATTTTCTGGCGCGCTCGCCGGGCATGGCCCGGCGCTACCGATTAAGCCCCACCCCCATGGTGCGATGGAAGCACTGCAACTGGCACTGCGCGCGTCCAGGGTCTGGCAGCACGACAACCGCAGGCAATGCCGGTAGCGCGCGCCACGCGAATACACCTGGCCCGGCATGAACACGATGTCCTCTGCCAATGCGCGCTCGAACAGCTCCCGGGTGTCTACGCCAGGCAGCTCCAGCCACAGCAGGAACCCTCCCTGCGGCTCGGTGGCGCAGGTGCCGGCCGGGAAATGTTCGGCCACCAGCTGCCGCAGGCGACCGACCTGTTCGCGGTACAACCGGCGCATGCGATGCAGGTGGTGCTCGTAGCTGCCTGCTTCCAGATAGGCCGCCACCGCATCACCGAGCAGCTGCGGTTCGCCGCCGGTGGACTGGAATTTGAGCAGCGCGATGCGTTCGGCGAAGCGGCCGCCATCGAGCCAGCCGATGCGGTAGTCCGGTGCCAGCGTCTTCGAGAATCCACCGACCGCCATCACCCAACCGTCGCGGTCGAACGCCTTCAGCAACGGCGCTGGCGGCTCGCTGAACTGCAGTTCGGCATACACCGCGTCTTCGATCAGCGGCAACTCGCGTGCATTGACCAGTTCGGCCAGGCGCTGCTTGTCGGCGATCGGCATCGTGCAGCCCAGCGGGTTGTGCACGGTCGGCATCACCACCAGCGCCGCAAGAGGGGTGTGCTGCAGCAGTGCTTCCAGCGCATCCACGTCCAGGCCGCGCTGCGGATGGGTGGGCAGTTCGATCGGCTGCAGGCCCAGCGTGGTCAGCAGGGGATACAGGTTGAAGTACGAGGGCGCTTCGATGCCGACCGCATCGCCGGGTTGGGTGACCGCGCGCAGTGCCAGTTGCAGTGCTTCCATCGCACCATGGGTCAGCAGCAGGCGTTCGGGGTGGGTATGCAGGCCCATCCGCGGCCCACGCCGCACGATCTGCGCCAGCAGGCGTGGCGAACCATTGGGACGGGCGTAGGTTTCCACGGTCTGCTGGCCATGGCGCAGCACCTGCGCGGTGTGCCGGGCCAGCTGCGCACCCGGGTAGAACTGGCGCCCACGCGGGCCGGCAAAGGCGAGGTCGATCACGCCGGGGCGCCGCTGCGCTTCCAGCACCCGCGCCATCAGCACCTGCTGCAGCGGGGCGGTGGGTGCGGACGGCGCATCGCGCAGCGAGCGCTGCGGAACCGACAGTCGCGGCGCGACTTCGAAACCGGCCTTGGGCCGCGGAATGACCAGACCGGCGTCTTCCAGCTGACGGTAGGCCGCGATCACCGTGTTCAGGCTGAGCTGGCGCTGTGATGCCATCTGCCGCAGCGAGGGCAGCCGGCTGCCGACCGGCAGGCGCCCGCCGTGGATGGCTTCAGCCAGCTCGTCCGACAGCCGCTGGTAGCGGGGAGGAATCATCGTGGTGGCGTCTTCTGTATCCATCGACCTGGCCCGCATCTGGTTCTGTACCCATGATGCTGAGGAGCCTAGCATGTCGTTGTCGGCGGGGCCTGATCGGGGCCGGGTCGATACTTCCCAAGCGCACGGCCCTGTGGCCGTGCGTCTTTTTTCATGCCTTGGTGGTGCCGGCCGCTGGCCGGAAATCCCTGGCTGAGGACGGGGGCGGTTGCCGGCCAGCGGCCGGCACTACCCGGGGTGTCACCGCATCGGCACCAACGCGGGATCGCGGCGGTACAACGCCGGGAACTGCTTGCCCAGCGCGGTCAGCTTGGGTGCGTCGTAGTAGCGGATGTACGCGGCCTGCGGGTAGTTGCTCATGTAGTTCTGGTGGTAACTCTCAGCCGGGTAGAAGCGCTGGCCGCTGCTCACCTGGGTCACGATCGGCGCGCGGTAGCTCCCCGCCTGACCGAGCTGACCGATGTACGCACGGCTTGCTGCCTGCTGGCGCGCGTCTTCGACGAAGATCGCCGAGCGGTACTGGCTGCCATGATCGGGCCCCTGGCGGTTGAGCTGGGTCGGGTCGTGCGCCACCGAGAAGAACACCTGCATCAACTGTCCATAGCTGACCTGGCGCGGGTCGTAGTCCACCTTCACCGCTTCGGCGTGGCCGGTGCGGCCACCGCTGACGCGTTCATAGCGGGCGTCGGCGGCACTGCCTCCGATGTAACCGGACACCGCGTTGCTCACCCCTTTGACGTGCTGGAACACGCCCTGCACGCCCCAGAAACAACCGCCGGCGAAGACCACGCTGGCGTGGCTGGCGTCATCGCGGAACGCCGCATCGCCGGTGGGCGCAGGCAGTGGCTGCCGCTGCGCGGTGGGCTCGGCCGGGGCGGCGATCGCGCTGTGGTCCACCAGCAGCACACCCGCGACCAGCGCGGTGGCGACCAGGCCGGCGACGCCGGCGGCAATGCCCTGTTCGAAGGAGAGTTTCATCGTGTGCTCCCGGTTCAACCGAAGGTGAAGGCGTAGGCCTGCACGCCTGCGTCGAGGAATTCGATCTCGAAACGATGCGGACCGATCATGCCGCGCTGGCGGATCAGCTGGTACAGGCGGTGCTCGTTGACGGTGCCGGTGCCATCGGCGGCCACGTCGGCGCCGGCATCGGCCGCAGGCAGTGGCTTGCCATCGAGCAGCACGCGGAAGCGCACCGGCTTGCCGTCGTCGCCCGGTGCCAGCACCAGATGCAGGTCGCGGGCGTGGAACTGGAACGCGATGCGGCCGCCGGCCTGCTGCAGTTGTGCAGCCTCATCGTTGACCCGCCACTGTCCGGACAGGCCCCATTGGTTCAGCGCCAGAGCGGACGGCAGCGTGTAGCCGAATGCTGCGTCGGCGCGTTGCCCGCCCGGCGAGGCGAACTGCTCGGCACGTGCGTGGCCCAGGTAGGTTTCCGGCGAGCGCAGGTTGCCCATGTCGGCCTGCGTGGCCACGCCCTGCAGGTCAGCCGCGGCTGGATCAGCAGGCGGCGGCAGCTCGGTCTGCCCGGCTTCCACCAGCAGGCGGCGGATCACCTGTTCGGAGTGCGCGTAGTTGCCCTCGCCGAACTGATGACCGCGGATGTTGCCCTGTGCATCGACGAAGTAGTGCGCCGGCCAGTAGCGGTTGTTGAACGCGCGCCAGATCGCATACTGGTTGTCGAGTGCGACCGGGTACTCGACCTTCAGCTGCTGCACGGCCTTCATCACGTTGCGCGGGTCGCGCTCGAACGCGAATTCCGGGGTGTGCACGCCGATCACCACCAGGCCATGGTCGCGGTAGCGCTGCGCCCATTCGTGCACGAACGGCATCGCACGCAGGCAGTTGATGCAGGAATAGGTCCAGAAGTCGATCAGCACGACCTTGCCATGCAGCTGCTCGCGGCTCAGCGGCGGGCTGTTGAGCCACCCGGTGGCGCCGTCCAGCGTGGGCAGCGTTCCTTCCACCGGCAGCGGCGCGCCTGCCTGGCCGCCTGCCATCATCATCATCGGTGGTGCTGCCGGCTGCGTGCCGGGCACGGCATCCAGCAGGCCCTGTTCGATGCGTGCGGTACTGACCGCGGACAGGCGGGTCAGCAGGCCGGTGTCCCAGCCCAGGCCGATCGCCACCACCGCCAGCAACGCGGCCACGCCCAGCACCCGGCGCACCACATTACCCAGGCCGAGCCGGGCCTGCAGTGCGCGGAACACACGGCCGCCCACCCACACCGCCAGCGCCAGTGCGGTGACGGCGCCCAGCGCGTAGGCCAGCAACAGCGAACTGGTGCCGGCACTGGCGCCGTTCAGGGCGGCACCGGTCAGCACCAGGCCGAGAATCGGACCGGCGCAGGGGGCCCACAGCAGGCCAGTGGCGATGCCGATCAGCAGCGAGGTCCAGGCGCCGCCACGGCCGGCCGCATCCGCGGCGTCGGCACGTGCGCTCAGGCGCGCGCCGATGCGCTGGAACGGCGCCAGCAGGTGGTCGGCCAGGGTCGGCCACAGCAACGCGATGGCGAACACCGCCATCAGTACCAATGCCACCCAGCGGCCGACCTGGTTGGCCTGCGCCACCCACTGGCTGCCGACCGCGGCAAGGCTGGCGACCACGGTGAAGGTCAGTGCCATGCCCAGCAGCAGCGGCAGGGTGCTGCGCAGGAAAGGACGATCAGCGCGTGCGAACACGAACGGCAGCACCGGCAGGATGCACGGGCTGAGCAGGGTTAGCACGCCGCCGAGATAGGCAAGCAGCAACAGCAGCATCATCAGGCTCCAGAAGCAGGGGAAGAACCGACCGGCACGCGCCAGCCGCCAGCGGCGTCCTGTTGCTCAGTCCCGGGCATGAACGCCATCGCGGCGCCGTTCATGCAGTAGCGCAGTCCGGTCGGCCGAGGCCCGTCGTTGAACACATGGCCGAGGTGGCCGCCACAGCGGCGGCAATGTGCTTCCACCCGCACCATGCCGAAGGTGGTGTCACGGTCCTCGCCGATGGCATTGTGCAGCGGCGCCCAGAAGCTGGGCCAGCCGGTGTGGCTTTCGAACTTGGTGGACGAAGAGAACAGCGGCAACCCACAGCCGGCACAGGCGAACGTGCCCTGCCGATGTTCCTTGTTCAGCGGGCTGCTCCAGGGCCGCTCGGTGGCCTGCCGGCGCAGCACGGCGTACTGCGCCGGGCTCAGCAGCCGGCGCCACTCGGCGTCGCTGCGGACCACCTCGAACTGTCGCGCAGGCCGTGCCTCGGCAGCGGCCGGGGCCGCGCGGCTGCACGCGCCCAGGCCCAGCAGGCCGGCGGCGGTGACAGCACCTCCCAGGCCCAGCAGATGGCGGCGGGTGAGGGACATGGTGGACTCCGGGAAGGGGCGACGGGGCCATGCTGCGCCCCCTCCGGTCAACGAATCCTCACGCAGGATTCAATTTTTCGTGAGGTATCCACGTCGCTCCCGCGCCACAATGCGGGCAGCCTCCCCACTGGCCCGAAGCTGCCGATGTCCGCCAAACGTGTCCTGATCGTTGAAGACGATGCCCACATCGCCGACCTGCTGCGCATGCACCTGGGTGATGAGGGCTATGAAGTCGCACACGCCGCCAGCGGCGATGCCGGCCTGCGCCTGATCGAACAGGAAGGTCCGTGGGATGCTCTGGTACTGGACGTGATGCTGCCGGGCGTGGACGGCCTGCAGGTCTGCCAGCGTGCACGGGCGATGGCGCGCTACGTGCCGATCATCATCATCAGCGCACGTGGCAGCGAAACCCAGCGCATCGTCGGCCTGGAACTGGGCGCGGACGACTACCTGGCCAAGCCGTTCTCGATGCCGGAACTGGTGGCGCGTGTGCGTGCGCTGCTGCGCCGCGCCGAAGCCATGGCACAGAACGCGCGCATCGATGCCGGGGCGATCGAACTCGGAGGGCTGCGGCTGGACCCGGTTGCGCGTACTGCCGCCGTCGATGGCAATGCACTGGAACTGACGCCGCGTGAGTTCGAACTGCTGCTGTTCTTCGCCCGCCACCCGGACCAGGTGTTTGCGCGGATGGAACTGCTCAACCAGGTCTGGGGCTACCAGCACGACGGTTACGAGCACACGGTCAACACCCACATCAACCGCCTGCGCAGCAAGATCGAGACCGACCCGGGCAACCCGCGGCGCCTGCTGACGGTGTGGGGGCGCGGTTACAAACTGGTCGACCCGGCCGGGGCGGCCACATGATCAAGCCGAACCTGTGGCAGAAACTGGCGCTGGTGATGTCGGCGCTGATGCTGACGTGCTGCATGGCGCTGCTGGCCTGGCAGATGCGCACCAATATCCGGCATGAGCAGGAAGTGGTGCAGCGCCTGTCGCTTGGGTTGGCCGAGCACATCGCCCAGCGCAGCGAGCTGATGGACACCAGCGGCATGCGCGATGCAGCGGTGCGCGCCTTGTTCGGCCAGCTGATGGCGGTCAACCCCAGTGTCGAGGTGTACCTGCTGGATGAGCAGGGTCGCATCCTCGGCCACGATGCGCCCAGCGGCCACCTGGTGCGCAGCCGGGTGGACGTGGCACCGCTGCGGCGCCTGCTGTCCGGTGCGCCGCTGCCGATCCTCGGTGACGATCCCCGCAGTGCCGATGGCCGCAAGGTGTTCAGTGTCGCGCCGCTGGTGGTGCAGGGGCGGCAGGCGGGTTACGTGTACGTGGTGCTGGTGGGCGAACACCGGCAGATGCTGGCCGACGATCTTGCCGCCAGCAGCCAATGGCACACCACGCTGTGGTCGGTGCTGCTGATCGGCGGGCTGGGCCTGCTTGCCGGCCTGGTGGCCTTCTACTGGGTGACCCGGCCCCTGCGCCAGGTCACCCGGCGCATCCAGGCCTTCGACATCGACGCACCGACGCCCCTGCCAGCGCCGGTACCGCTGCGCGCGGGCGAGCGCGATGAACTGAAGATCCTCGAACATGCCCATGTGCAGATGGCACAGCGGCTGGGCGAGCAGTGGCAGCAGTTGCGCCAGCAGGATCTGCAGCGCCGCGAACTGGTGGCCAACATCTCGCACGACCTGCGCACGCCGCTGTCCTCGCTGCACGGTTACCTGGAAACGCTGGCGCTGAAAGAAGCCACGCTGTCGCCGCAGGAGCGTCGTCGCTATCTCGGTATCGCGCTGGCGCAGAGCGCCAAGGTCGGCCGTCTGGCCCGGGCGTTGTTTGAACTGGCGCGGCTGGAGCACGGTGAAGTGCGGCTGGAGTGGGAAGTGTTCGCGCTGCCGGAACTGCTGCAGGACGTACTGCAGAAGTTCGAGCTGGCCGCGCAGGCACGTGGGCAGCGCCTGCACGCTGACTTCCCGCCGGGCCTGCCGCTGGTGCGCGCCGACCTGGGTCTTGTGGAGCGCGTGCTGACCAATCTGCTCGACAACGCGCTGCGGCATGCGCCGGACGGGGGCCGCGTGCAGGTGCAGCTGTCGGCGCTGCCCGACAGTGTGCAGGTGGCGGTACAGGACGATGGCCCCGGGGTGGCGCCAGCACTGCGTGGGCAACTGTTCCAGGCGCCGGCGGCACTGGGCGCGCGGCGTGGCGAAAACGGCGGGCTCGGCCTGCTGATCGTGCAGCGCATCGTGCAGTTGCATGGCCGCCGTATCGAACTGCGCGACAGCGAACAGGGCGCGCTGTTCGTGTTCGCCTTGCCGCGTGCCGATGCCGAGGCGAACTAGGCGTTGTCTGCCGGGGGCGGAGCACCGCTTTCCATCGGCAGCAGCAGCCGGATGCAGGCACCGCCGAGCACCGAATCGGCCACTTCCACGTGGCCGCGATGCTTGTCGGCCACCACCTGCACCAGCGCCAGGCCCAGCCCGAAGCCCGGGCTGGCCAGGTCCAGCCGCACGTAGGGCTGCAGTACCTGGCTGCGCAGTTCGACGGCGATACCGGGGCCGTCGTCCTCCACCTGCAGGCACAGCCATCCCTCGTTGAGCGTGCTGACGATGCGGATCTGCCGGCGCGCATAGCGCAGCGCGTTGCCCAGCAGGTTGCGCAGCGCCAGTTCCAGCATGTGCCGGTTGACGTTGACCAGGCCTGCCGGTGACAGGTCCTGCTGCACCGGTATCGTCAGTGGTGCGAACTGCTCGACCACGCCGCGTACCAGCGCGGCCAGTTGCAGGCGCTGGCGGGTGACCTGATGGCAGCGGCCGAGCGCGGCGTACTCGACACCCGCATCGGTCAGGTGCTGCAACCGGTCGATGTCGATGCGCAGGCCGGACAGCGCATCGCGCTGGGCGTCGTCCAGTCCGGTGTCTTCCAGGTCGGCCAGGCCGAAGCGCATGCGTGCCAGCGGTGTGCGTACTTCGTGCGCCACCGCCTGGGCCAGCACGCGCTGGCTGTCCAGCAGCAGCTGCAGCTGTTCGGCCATGTGGTTGAACGCCTTGGCCAATGGCCGCACCAGCGCGGTACCGGCGCGTGGCGCCCGGCTGTCGAGCTGGCCATCGCGCATCCGTCGTGCGGTCTGCGCCAGCTGCGAGACATCGCGCCACAACCGGTAGACCATCACGTACATCGGCAATGCCACCGCCACCATCAGGATCAGCAGGATGATGGCCACGCCGGAGGCTTCGCTGTCCTGCCAGCCTTCTTCGGGCAGGGCCTGGTCCAGCGGCCCCAGGATCAGCGCACTGCTGCTGTTGCCGACGCGCTGCAGGCTGCGCATGCTGTCCAGCTCGATCTGCACGTGTCCGTCGAGCAAGCCCTTGCGCTGTTTCGCCGGCAGTATCGCGGCAGCCTCGGTCAGCGGCACCAGCTGCAGCGGATAGGCGAAATCGCTGTCCAACTGTTGCGCCAGGGCTGGCCACTGCGCCGGTGGCGTTTCGGCGAAGCGATGTTGCAGCATCGCGTGCGGGCCGCGCATTTCCGCCTGCAGGCTGGCCTCGGTGCGGTCTTCCAGCAGCGCATCCCAGGCCCACAGCCCGAGCACGATCAGCAGCAGATGGGCGGTGAGGAAACCGATGCCGTAGCGCAGGAAGTGGAAGGCATGGCCACGCATGGCCGACGACGGATGCTTCATCCCCATGCCGATCGGCTGAACAGGTAACCACGGCCGCGCACGGTCTTGATCCGCTCGGGCTGTTCCGGATTGTCGCCGAGCTTGCGCCGCAGGCGCGAGATGCGTGCGTCGATCGAGCGGTCCAGGCCATCGAAGGCGATGCCGCGCAGGCCACGCAGCAGCGCATCGCGGTCGAGGATCTGGCCCGCGTTGCCCGCCAGCAGGAACAGCAGGTCGAACTCGGCAGTGGTCAGCTCCAGCAGGCGCCCCTGCAGGTGCACGTTGCGGGTGGACGGGTCGATGCTCAGTTCACCGAAACGCAGGGCGCCATCACGTGGCTCGACCCGGCGGTGGCGGCGCAGGTGGGCGCGCAGCCGGGCCAGCAGCACCCGCGGTTCGATCGGCTTGCCGATGTAGTCGTCGGCGCCCAGCTCCAGCCCCAGCACCTGGTCGATGTTGTCGGTGCGGGCACTCAGCACGCAGATGATCCCGTCATAGTGGGGCCGGATCTGCCGACACACTTCGAAACCATCCTGGCCCGGCAGACCGATGTCGAGCAGGACCAGCGCCGGCTTCTCGCTGAGGATCCGGGCGATCGCGCGCTGGCCGCAGCGTTCGTGGGCGACCTGGTAACCGTGGCGCTTCAGGTAGTCGCTGACCATCGTGCCCAGCCGAGCGTCGTCTTCAACCAGTACGATATCCAGCATCTACAAGGCCTCCGGGGTGCTTCCGTACCGCCGTGGCACGAGCGCGGCGATGCTATCCCAGCTGCCGGGCCGCTCGGGTCCAGGGAGCGGGCGCCATTCAGCCGGGGTTGCTGGCGCGCGGGCCGGGCCTCAGGCCGGGCAACGACTTGGCCGCACGGTAGCCATCGTCTTGTTACAAAACGTTACGTAAGCCGCGCCTGCGGTGACGGTCGCTGACAGCGCTACGACTGACGTGGCGCTCGGCGGGGCCGAGCATGGCAGCTCTCCCCATCCGCGTGCCGCCCTCATGCCGTCCGCCTCCCATCCCGCGCTTTTCCTTGAATGCCCTTGCCACGGAGGCCAGCGATGAGCGGCGTGGTCGGGGCCTGGCTGCCGCCTGCCGACGACGAGCAGCTGCTGCAACAGCTGGCGCCGATGCTGCGGGCGCTACAGCAGCGTGGCCGCGGTCGCATCGGGTACTGGACCGATGCCGATGCAGGGCTGGCCCTCGGTCATTGCCGTGCGCCGACCGACATGCCGTTGCAGCCGCTCAGCTCCAGCTGCGGGCGCTACGTGCTGTGCCTGGATGGCCGCATCTACAACCGCGCGGCCCTGCAGTCGCAGCTGCGCGACCTGCCACGCAGCTGCACCGATGCACGCCTGTTGCTGCAGGCCATCGTCGAGTGGGGCGTGCAGCGTGCGCTGTCGCGCATCGAAGGGGCATTTGCGTTCAGCGTATGGGACCGCCACGCGCACGAGCTCTGGCTGGCGCGCGACCCGGTCGGCGAACGGCCGCTGTATTACGGCTGGTACCAGGGCCAGTTCCTGTTTGCCTCGGAGTTGAAGGCGCTGCAGGCCTTTGCCGGATTCGCTCCCAGCATCGACCAGGATGCATTGAGCCTGCTGCTGCGCCATGACTATGTGCCGGCGCCGCACACCATCTATCGCGGCATCCACAAGCTGGTGGCCGGGGCGATGCTGCGCGTGGACCTCAACGATCATGCCGCCGGCGGATCAACGCAGGCCACGCAGGGCGGCCTGCGCTACTGGTGCGCGCGCGATGCGATGCAATCCGCGCTGCAGCAGCCGTTGCAGCCGGCGCCCAGCCTGGAGCAGGCCACCGACCAGGTGGAGGTGGTGCTGCAGCAGGCGATCGCCACGCGCATGCATTCACCCGTGGCCTGCGGTGCATTCCTGTCCGGTGGCACCGATTCGTCGCTGGTGGTGGCGATGATGCAGGCGCAGTCGGCGTTGCCGGTGGAAGCATGGACGGTGGGTTTCGACGACCCCGGTCACGACGAGAGCGACTGGGCCTCGCAGGTGGCCCGGCACCTGGGCGTGCATCACCACCTGCACAGGATGGACAGCCGGCAGGGCCTGGAACTGCTGCAACGCTTGCCGCAGGTCTGGTGCGAACCGTTCGCCGATGCCTCGCAGCTGCCCACCCTGCTGGCCAGCGAGCTGCTCGGCGCGCGCAAGCCGGTGGCGCTGACCGGCGACGGCGGCGACGAGCTGTTCTTCGGCCACCCCAGCTATGGCCGCGCGCTGCGCAATGCGCGGCTGTGCGGTGGCCTGCCGGGCTGGGTACGCGATCTGGCGCGGCGTGGCAGCAGCCGCTTGAACGTCGAGCGTGGTCGGCTTGGCGGTTGGCGCGCACTGGTGGCCGAGGTGGCCGCCAACGACGTGGAGGGGCATTACCTGCAGCGCGTCACCCGCTGGCGGCAGCCGACCCAGGTGGTACTGGGGGCGCGCGAGCCGGCGACGATCTTCCACCAGCAGGACACCGCACTGCCGGCGGAAGCGCGCATCCAGCTGCTGGATTTCCGCATGGACCTGGCCGAGGGGATCCTTGCCAAGGTCGACCGTGCCGGCATGGCGGCCGGCGTGGAGACGCGCTCGCCGTTGCTGGACATGGAGGTCATACGCCTGGCCTGGCGCCTGCCGCAGCACTTGAAGTACCACGACGGCGAGCACAAGCGCATCCTCAAGCATCTGCTGGCGCGCTATCTGCCCGCGCCGCTGGTCTATCGCCCCAAGCGCGGTTTCGGCCCACCGATGGCACGCTGGCTGGCCGGCCCGCTGCGCGACTGGGCGGAAGCGTTGCTCGAGCCGCAGCTGCTGCGCAACCAGGGGTGCTTCGATGCAGTACGCGTGCGCGCGATCTGGGAGGCGTTCCTGCGCGGCGAGCGCAAATGGCATACGCACCTGTGGAACGTGTTGATGTTCCAGGCGTGGTACCAGCACTGGCACGGCAATCGCGGGCGCTGAGCGTTTCTGCATGGCATGTGGCGGATGCATTCTGCGCGGCACATCTGCGCGGCGCAGGGCGGAGGCCCTTGCGTGCGAATGTCCTCCGGCGCCGGCCCTTGGCCGTCACCTCCCCCTTTACTTCGCACGCAAGGGCCTCCGCCCTGCGTGGGGAGATCTTCGGTGGCCCCAGCAAAGCAGCGATCTGCGCATCTGGTGCCGTAAGCCGAGCCTCGTCGGGGCGGGTAGGGGGGGTAGGGGTTTGGGCAAAGTAAAAGAGGAGGTGACGGCCAACGGCCGGTGCCGGGGGACATTTGCCCAAACCCCTACGTGCCCCGGCGGGGCCCTCCAGCTCGCAGAGACCCGGACGAAGACGCGCTCCAGAATCCAGACGCCGGGCAAAAAAAGACCCGGCAGAGGGAGGGATCTGCCGGGTCCGGATTGCATGGGGGGAGGGACCCATGCAATGAGCGTGGGCGTCGCGCCAGTGGCTGTTGCTGCCAGTCGCATCCGCCGTGCATTTGTATTGATGCAATGCAGCATACGCCGATCATGCGGCAATGCAACAAAAATCACGAAGGCGCCGTCTCCGGCGCCTTGAGGCCTTTCAGATCAATGGGTTGATCAGGCGGCAGGGCCGCGGTAACGGCAGCCCGAGGTGCAGGTTTCGTGCACGGTGATCTCGCTCAATGCCGGCAAGGTGGACTTGAGCTCGTTCCAGATCCACACGGCCAGGTTTTCGCTGGTCGGGTTCTCCAGGCCGGGGATGTCATTGAGGTAATGGTGGTCCAGGCGCTCGTAGATCGGCTGGAAAGCCGCCTTCACGTCACCGAAATCCATGATCCAGCCGGTCTGCGCGCCCGGCTCGCCCTCGACCTTCAGTTCCACCCGGAAGGAGTGGCCGTGCAGGCGCGCGCACTTGTGCCCGGGCGGCACGTTGGGGAGGCGGTGCGCCGCCTCGAGCATGAAGACTTTGAAGATTTCCATGGCGCGATTGTACGCCGCGGGCGGCCGATCAGCCCGGCTTTGCGTTGCCTTCCCGTGAAGAAATTCTTTCCATCCGGATGAAGAGATGATAGTTTCTCTTATATCCGTATGAAGAGATGTTATTGGCCGCACCCCGGCCAGGCATGGATTACTGCGGAACTTACCTCGTCCTTCCACTACCTCCCCCACATCGTCATGCCCCAGCACACCCTGCTCGTGGCGGCCCTGGCCGTCGCTCTGGCCGCGCCTTTGTCTGTCGCCGCCGAAACCCCCGCCGACGCCAGCGCCGAAGCCAGCACCCTGGCTGCCGTGCGCGTCACCGGTTCCAACATCAAACGCGCCGATACCGAAGCCTCCAACCCGGTGCAGGTGATCGGCCGCCAGCAGCTGGAACAGACCGGCAAGGCCACCGTGGCCGATGTGCTGCGCTCGATCTCGGCCAACACCGGCAATGCCAGCAACGAGACCACCAACAACGGTTGGGCGTCGGGCTCGGCCGGCATCGGCCTGCGCGGTCTTTCGCAGAAGAACACGCTGGTGCTGCTCAACGGCCGCCGCCTGGCCAACTACGGCTTCCCGGCCGGCGGCCTGTCGGACACCTTCGTCGATCTCAACGCGCTGCCGCTGGTGGCCGTCGAACGCATCGAAGTGCTCAAGGACGGTGCGTCGGCGGTGTACGGCAGCGATGCGGTGGCCGGCGTGGTCAACATCATCACCCGGCAGAACTTCGAAGGCGCCGAGATCGGCGGCAGCTTCGGCGGCGCCGACCAGGGCGGCCTGCACGAGCAGAACCTGAAGTTCGTTGGTGGCCTGGGCGACATCGACAAGGATGGCTACAACATCCTCTTCAGCCTGCAGGGCTACAACCGCGAGCGACTGGACCAGGACGAGCGCAACCTGACCAAGAGTGGCATCTACAGCGACCAGCCCGGCGGCCGCTGGAACGGCTGGTCGGCCAAGGGCGCACGCTATCTGGTCAATGGCACCTCCGTGCCGATGCTCGATGCCAACGGCAACTGCCCCACCGGCACCACCCGCGTGGCCAGTGCGCCGATCGACGGTATGGCCGGTGATACCTGCGGCTTCAACCAGGCCCCGTACACCACCCTGATTCCCTCGACCAAGCGTTACCAGGCCTACGCCAACGGCACGTTCCGCCTCGGCGACAACGTCGAAGCGTTCGGTGAAGTGCTGTACAGCCAGATCAAGAGCGCTGCGTGGTTCGGCAGCAGCCCGTTCTTCACCCTGGAAAGCGGTCGCTTCGCACTGAACGCGCAGACCGGCCTGGCCGAGCCGGTGTCGTCCAACCTGCCGGCCAGCAACCCGTACAACCCGTACGGCCGCGCGATCCCGATCGAATACACTTTCTTCGACCTCGGCGGCACCATCAAGACCAACCGGTCCACCGCCTATCGCGGTGTGTTCGGGCTGCGTGGCAACACCGAGAAGTGGGACTGGGAAGTGGCCGCGTTCGGTGCGCGCAGCAGCGAGCGCGAAACCGTCTCCGGCGGCTTTGCAAACCGCTGGGCACTGGCCAATGCACTGGCCACCGGCAGCTACAACCTGCTGAACCCGGCCGCGACGCCGCAGTCGGTACGCGATTCGATCAACATCGCCACCCTGCGTCCGGCCGAGTCGGTGCTGCAGGGCATTGATGCGAAGATCTCCGGCAGTCTCGGCCACACCTGGGCCGGCGACATCGGTTTCGCCGCCGGTGCCGAATGGCGCCGCGAGAAGCTTGATTCGAACAACCCGTGGCAGATCGATGCCGGCCTGCAGGTGCGCCCGGCAATCGCCGAAGTGCATGGCGAGCGCAAGGTCAGCGCCGCTTACGCCGAGGTCAACGTGCCGCTGGCCTCGACCCTGGAACTGTCCGCTGCCGCCCGCGCCGATCATTACGATGATTTCGGCGACGCGTTCTCGCCCAAGCTCGGCCTGCGCTGGCAGCCGCTGGATTTCCTGCTGGTGCGTGCCTCGGCGTCGAAGGGCTTCCGCGCACCGTCGCTGTCGGAGAACTCCAACAGCACCAGCATCGCCTACGGCAGCGTGGTCGACCCGCGTGATCCGGACGTGCCGGGCTCGCGGCAGAACCCGACCTTCTTCACCGTCGGCAACAGCGACCTGAAGCCGGAGCGCACCAAGAGCGTGAACTTCGGCGTGGTGCTGTCGCCGTGGGCGAACACCAACCTGAGCATCGACTATTACCGTATCCAGCTGGACAACCTGGTCGGTACCAACAACACCCAGACCCTGGTCAACGACAACGTCGCTGGTGCCGTGCAGCGCGATGAGCGTGGCAAGCTGCAGGCGGTGTACAACCGCTACCAGAACCTGAGCGAACTGAAGACTTCGGGCATCGACGTCGAGCTGAGGCAGCGCATCCCGACCACCGCGTTCGGTGACTTCACCGTGACCTCGGCCTACACCCACGTACGCGACTACCGGCGCCCGACCGTGGTCGGTGGCCCGCTGGTGGACTATGCCGGCAGCAACCTCGGCGCTACCCTGCCGAAGAACAAGGCCACCACCACCCTGGACTGGAAGTACAGCGACTACACCGCCGCGGTGACCTGGTACTACACCAGTGGCTACGACCAGAAGGCCAGCACCGCTGCCGCTGCGGTGCAGAGCCGCGTCGACGCCTACAACCAGTTCGATCTCTACCTTGGCTACACCGGCATCGAGAACCTGACCGTGTACGCCAAGGTGCAGAACCTGGGTGACAAGACGCCGCCGTACGACGCCTCGTTCCCGGGCATCCGCGCGCCGTACGATTTCAGCCAGTACGACCTGCGTGGCCGCTACTTCACGCTGGGCTTCGACTACCGCTTCTGATCCACCCGCCGCGGCCGGCCACCCTGTGTGGCCGGCCGTGTTGCCATGTTCCAGGGGAGTCACCGTGTCCTTCCACCGCCGTGCCGTTTTCCCGTTGTTGCTCGCCGTCGCCACCGCCGTATCGTTGCCGCCTGCGGTACATGCGCAGAGCGCCTATTTCTTCCCGCAGACCACCGATGCCGCGGCATTCGATACCGCCATTCCCACGCCGGAGCAGTTCCTCGGCTATCCGATCGGCAGCCGCTACACCCGCCATGACCAGCTGGTGGCTTACTTCCAGGAGCTGGCCAAGCACTCGGACAGGATCAGCGTGCGCGAGATCGGCCGCAGCTATGAGGGCCGACCGCTGCTGATCGCCACGGTCACTGCTGCAGGCAACCACGCGCGGCTGGAACAGATCCGCCAGCAGCACGCGACCCTGGCCGATCCGGCGCAGCCGCGCAGCGCTGCCGGTGACAGCCCGGTGGTGGTGTGGCTGGGCTACAGCGTGCACGGCAACGAGACTTCCAGCGGCGAAGCGGCGATGCTGACCGCCTACTACCTGGTGGCCAACCGCAGCGCGGAAACGCAGCAGTGGCTGCAGCAGGCGGTTGTGCTGTTCGACCCTGCGCAGAATCCCGACGGCCGCGATCGCGCCGCCAACTGGCACAACGCCTGGGCGTCCGATCCGGCCTCGGCCGATCCGGCCGACAAGGAACACGTTGAACCGTTCCCGCAGGGGCGTACCAACCACTACTTCACCGATCTCAACCGCGATTGGCTGGCACTGACGCAGCAGGATTCGCGGCCAAAGGTGGCGCAGTTCCACCAGTGGTACCCGAACGTGCAGATCGACTTCCACGAAATGGGCAAGGACAGCACGTACTACTTCGAGCCATCGCCGAAGAGCATGCATAGTCCGTTGATCCCGGCAGCGTCGTACGAGTTCAACAAGACCCTGGCCAAGTACCACGCCCAGGCGCTCGATGCGCTGGGTTCGCTGTACTACACCGGTGAGAACTTCGACAATTTCTCGCCCGTATACGGCTCGACCTATCCGGATTTCCACGGCGCGGTCGGCGTCACCGTGGAGCAGGCCAGCTCGCGCGGCCGCGTGCAGGAATCGGTGAATGGCCTGCTGACGTTCCCGTTCACCATCCGCAACCAGGTTGCCACCGGGTTGAGCACGGTGCGCGGTGCGGTGACCGAGCGCAGCGCGCTGTTCGATCTGCAGAAGCGTTTCTTCCAGAGCGCGCTGAAGCAGGCCGCACAACAGCCGGTGAAGAGCTTCGTGTTCGGCGACGCGCATGATCCGGCATTGACCCGGCGCCTGCTGGAACTGCTGTTGCTGCACAGGATTGAAGTGCATGCACTGGACCGCGCTGTCAGTGTAGATGGCCAGCGTTTCGAAGCGGGCAGCGCCTACGTGGTGCCGGTGCAGCAGGCGCAGTTCCGCCTGGTCCATTCGATCTTCGCCGAGACCCCGCCGATCAAGGGCGACGTGTTCTACGGCAGCACCAGCTACGCGATCGCCCCGGCCTACGGCGTGGCCTTTGCCGGCAGCCGCAGCCGCATCGATGGCGGCGCTCGCGTGGTCGAGGTTCCCGCAGTGCAGGGAGGGCTGACCGGCGGTGAAGCGGGCTTCGCCTACGTGATCGACTGGCGCGACTACAACGCGGGCCGCGCACTGGCCGCCCTGCAGGCCAAGGGCTTGTCCACGCGTGCCACCTTCCAGCCGTTCACCGCGGCCACCGCACAAGGTGAGGTGGCCTTTGCCGGGGGCAGCATCGTGGTACCGGTGGCCGGGCAGCCGCTGCAGGGTGCGGCGTTGCAGGAGGCGGTCGCCGCCGCCGCGCGGGCCGCCGATGTGCAGGTGCATGCGCTGGCCAGCGGTCGCAGCCGCGACGGCATCGACCTTGGCAGTGATGGCGTCAAGGCACTGCGCAAGCCCGCCGTCGCGCTGGTGATGGGCGAGGGCGTGGCAGCCACCGAAATCGGTTCGGCGTGGTTCCTGCTCGACCAGCAGCTGCGCCTGCCGGCCAGCAAGCTGGACCCGCAGCAGCTGGGCAAGGTATCGCTGGAGCGCTACACCACGATCGTGCTGTCCGGCGGCACCTATGCCGGCATCGACGCGACCGCGGTAGCGGCATTGAAGCGCTGGATCCAGGCCGGCGGGTCACTGGTCACCTATGGCAGCGCGTCGAAGTGGGCGATCGAACAGAAACTTGCCGACGGCGAGAAGCTGGGCAAGGACGAGGAAGCAGCAGACACCACGCGCCGCGCCTTCGGTGACCAGCGCGATATCGCCGCGATCGAGCGTGTCAGCGGCAACATCCTCAGCGCCGACGTCGACCCCAGTCATCCTTTGGCGTTCGGCGTGCCGCGCCGGCAACTGGCGATCAACAAGGAGAACACGGTCATCCTGCAGCCGAGCACGAACGGGTTTTCCACGGTGGTGCGGATCGACGACACACCTCGGGTGAACGGGTATCTGTCCGAGCGCAACCGCAGTCGCGTGGCCGGCAGTGCGTGGCTGCTGGTGTCAGCGCAGGGGCAGGGCAACGTGATCCTGTTTGCTGATGATCCGGCGCATCGCAAGTACTGGCATGGCACTGATCGGATGCTGATCAACGCGATCTTCTTCGGGAATCTGGTGAATCCGGCGAAAGCGCGGGGTTGAGGCATTACGCGCCGAACTGATGCTGGGATTGGGAGGACGGATGGGCCGCGCAGGACACGCCGCAAGTACGTCCGTGTAGGCTCGTAGGCGCCATCCATGGCGCCTGCGGTCCTGCGCGGCCCATCCGTCCTCCCCAGACAGTTTCCTGCGGGCGCGGATGCATCAAACCCAAGGCGGGAGCAAGGGCAAAAGCAAAAGTTGGAATTCCGGCTTTTGCTTTTGTCTTTGAATTTGAATTTGATCCTTCTTCTCTCGGCTACCCGGCGGGACAAGTAGGCGCTGGAAATGTCTGAAGCGTTGGGGAGCGGGGGCAGTGCAAAACCGCAGGCGCCATGGGCCCGAGGCATGCCCCGGGCGGGTTGGGCAGGACGCCCAACCCCGGTCTTGCCGTGTGCGCAGGACAGCGCACACGAGCAAGGCGCCTACGAGCCCCCATGGATGGGTTGAGGTGGTCAAGTATTTCTGGACACTCTCAAGGGGCGTTCAGGCCACCTGCGCTTCGTGAAGCGCAGGTGGGACCAGCCCGTTGGCGGTGTGCAGCCGACGGTTGTACCAGTCCACAAACTTTTCGATATCCACGGCTGCCTCGTGCCGGGTCGGGTACTTGGCGTACAGCCATTCTCCCTTGAGGGTGGCAAACACCCGCTCCACTACGGCGTTGTCCCAGCAATTGCCCTTCCGGCTCATGCTCTGG
>NZ_QQXJ01000001.1:3647397-3694071 GCF_004348785.1 Stenotrophomonas sp. TEPEL | reverse complement strand
CAACTGGCAGACCTCCCTCACCGTCTGCCCTTCCACCACGACAAGGCGAACAGCCTCGTCTCTCATGCCTTGGGTTATCTGTTTTGCCACGGGTCACCTCGATGCTTGGATTGATCCTATCGAGTGTCCAGCTGGATTAGACCACCTCAGGTTTACGGCGTGTTTTGCGCTGCCCCTACGCCCATCCGCCCTCGACGCAACCCACCGCCCGCTTTCAAACCATCCGGCAGCCAGCAACAAAAAAGGGACGACGCGTAAGCGTCGTCCCCCGATAAGCAGCCCCCGCGCAGCGGGAGACGCCATCCCTGTCAGCTGGGATCAGCTGGCGCGACCGCCGCCGCTACCCTGGCCGCGGCCACGACCGCCACCCGTATTGGCACCGCCACCGCGACGCTGGCCCTGACCGGCACCTGCGCCCGCGCGCTGCTGGCCGTTGCCACCGCCCTCGCGGCGGCCACCGCCGGCCTTCTTCGGGCCTGCATGGGCATGACGCGGCGCATCGCCGTGCGGACGGCGCGCGTGGGTCTTGCGCGGCACGCGCTCGCCGGTATCGGCCTCGGCCTTGCCCGGAGCACTGTTGCCCCAGCGGATCGGCGTCTGCAGCTCGAAGCCCGGCACATCTCGGATGTCCATGTCACGGCCGAGCAGGCGCACGATCGCGCGCAGCAGCTTCACTTCATCCTGCGCCACCAGCGAAATCGCTTCACCGGTCGCACCGTTGCGGCCGGTACGGCCAATGCGGTGCACGTAGTCTTCGGCCACCATCGGCAGATCGAAGTTGATCACCTTCGGCAGCTCGTTGATGTCGATGCCGCGCGCGGCGATGTCGGTGGCCACCAGCACGGTGACACGGCCGGCCTTGAAGTCGCCGAGCGCACGCAGGCGCTGGCCCTGGCTCTTGTTGCCGTGGATCGCCGCGGTCTTGATGCCGGACTTTTCCAGGAACGCGGCCAGCTTGTCGCTGCCGTGCTTGGTGCGGGCAAAGACCAGGGTCTGCTCGCGGCTGTCCTGGGCCAGCAGGTGCAGCAGCAGGTCGCGCTTGCGGCTGCCATCGACCGGATGCACCTTGTGGGTGATGGTCTCGGCGACGGTGTTCTTCGGCGTGACCTGGATCTGCTCCGGGTTGCGCATGAACTCCAGCGCCAACTGGCGGATGTTGTCCTCGAAGGTGGCCGAGAACAGCAGGGTCTGGCGGTTCTGCTTGGGCAGCTTGGCCAGGATGCGCTTGATCGAGGGCAGGAAGCCCATGTCCAGCATGCGGTCGGCTTCGTCCAGCACCAGCAGTTCAATGCCGGACAGGTCGATGCTGCGACGCTCCAGGTGGTCGATCAGGCGGCCCGGGCACGCCACCAGCAGATCCACGCCGCGACGCAGGATGTCCAGCTGGTTGCCCATGCCGACACCGCCGTAGATGCAGGCGCTGGGGATGCGCAGGTACTTGCTGTAACCGCGCAGGCTGTCATGCACCTGGGTGGCCAGTTCGCGGGTCGGTGCCAGGATCAGCGCGCGCGGCTTGCGCGGGCCGGTGCGCACTTCCTGCGAAGCTGTGCCCAGGTGCTGCAGCAGCGGCAGGCCGAACGCGGCGGTCTTGCCGGTACCGGTCTGTGCGCCGGCCAGCAGGTCGCGACCGGCCAGCACCAGCGGGATCGCCTGCTGCTGGATCGGGGTCGGGGTTTCGTAGCCCTGCTCGGCGAGCGCACGCAGCAGGAAGGGCGCAAGGCCCAGGGATTCAAAAGACATCGAGATTGCTCCAAGTACAGTTAACGCCTGTCCGAACGGACAGACGGGGGCAGATCAAACTGATCGGCTGACTCGGAGCGTTCCCGTGAACCGCGCTGCGAGAATTGGGTGCAGCCAACGCGAAGCGCAGGCTGGAATGCGTGACGAACGGCGTCGGAGTGGGGGCGGGCGATGGGGCGAACCCCGGTCGCCGGCGATCCCGGAGGGAAACGGACGGCCGCTGCAGACCCGCATAGTCTAGCGGAAGGATGAGACCTGACGCAAAACAGGCTGTTCAGGTTGGGGGTTCGGCAGGGCTGCGCCCTGCACCCGCCGAATCGACGGCAATGGCAACAGCAACAGCAACAGCAACAGCAACAGCAACAGCAGAAGCGGGCTATCCGTGGGATGGCGGGCTGGGTCCGGTTGCGGGGGACGCCGTAAATACGTCCCTGTAGGCTCGGTCGCGCCATCCATGGCCTAAAGGGCCTGAGCCCGGTAAAGTACCGGGAACAGGTCGCGCTGGCTGCCTGACCCCCCAACTGTCCAACTTTAAGGGGTCACTTCATGGATGGGTTTACGGCGTGTCCTGCAGCCCCATACCGCCCCGCCCAACCCACAGAAAACCCAGAGCCGGCTGTTGCAGTTGCTTTCGCGGTTGCCTTGGCCTTGGCCTTGGCCGTTGCCTCTGCCGGTGCAGGGTGCAACCCTGCCGCCCCCTCCTGCGGTAGGGTGAGGCGATGCCGCGCTGCAGCTTGGCTACGCTGCTTATTTGATTACACTTGAAACTTGTTTGCCCACGACTCCGGACACCCACCATGAAGCTTGGTTCCTTGAAGGAAGGCGGCCGCGACGGCACCCTGATCGTCGTCTCGCGTGACCTGCGCCACGGCGTGCGCGCCACCGGCATCGCCGCCACCCTGCAGTTGGCTCTGGAGGACTGGAGCCATCTGGCCCCGCGTCTGAATGCGCTGTATGAGTCGCTCAATGCCGGTGACGCCGATGGCGTGTTCGACCTGGACCCGCAGGCCCTGGCCGCGCCGATGCCGCGCGCCTATGAATTCGTTGATGGCAGCGCCTACCTGCCGCACGTCGAGCGCGTACGTCGCGCTCGCGGCGCTGAGGTGCCGGAGAGCTTCTACAGTGATCCGCTGATGTACCAGGCCACCAGCGCCGGTTTTTATGGCCCGCGCGATGCGGTCAAGGTGGTCAGCGAAGACTACGGTATCGATCTGGAAGCGGAGATCGTGGTGATCACCGACGACGTGCCGATGGCCGCCACCCCGGAGCAGGCCGCCGGCCACATCCAGCTGATCGGGCTGGTCAACGACGTCTCGCTGCGCAACCTGATCCCGGGCGAACTGGCCAAGGGCTTCGGCTTCCTGCAGTCCAAGCCGCGCTCGGCGTTGTCGCCGGTGTTCGTCACGCCCGACGAGCTGGGCGCTGCCTGGCAGGACAGCAAGGTGCACCTGCCGCTGCTGACCCACATCAACGGGACGTGGTTCGGTGCGCCGGAAGCGGGTGTCGACATGCAGTTCAACTTCGCCCAGCTGGTCGCGCACGCGGCGAAGACGCGGCCGCTCAGTGCCGGCACCATTGTCGGCTCGGGCACCATCGCCAACGAAGACACCAGCAAGGGGGCTTCGTGCTTCGCCGAACAGCGCGTGGTGGAAACCCTGCGCGACGGCAAGCCGAGCACGCCGTTCATGTCCTTCGGCGACGTGGTGCGCATCGAGATGCTCGATACCGCCGGCAACAGCATCTTCGGTGCGATCGAGCAGCGCATCGAACAGGCGGCCAAGCCCTGAGCATGGAGGCGGCGATGGAGATTCCGGTCGACGACGGCATCGTGCTGTACACCTACTGGCGATCCAGCGCCGCCTACCGCGTGCGCATCGGCCTGGCCCTGAAAGGCCTGGCCTTCGAAGCACGCCCGGTGCATCTGGTGCGCGAGGGCGGCGAGCAGCACCATGACGCCTATCGCGGGCTCAACCCGCAGCAGCTGGTGCCCACGCTGCTGCATGACGGCAACGTGCTGACCCAGTCGCTGGCGATCCTGGAGTATCTGGAAGAGTGCTTCCCGCAGGTGCCGCTGCTGCCGGCCGATGCCGCTGGCCGCGCACGGGTGCGGGCACTGGCGCAGCTGGTGGCCTGCGACATCCACCCGATCAACAACCTGAGGGTGATGCAGTACCTCGAGCGCGATCTGCAGCTGCCCGCCGATGCACGCACGCAGTGGACCCTGCACTGGATGGCCGAGGGCTTCGCGGCGATGGAAACGATGCTGGCCGACAGTGCTGACACCGGCACGTTCTGCCACGGTGACCGTCCGGGTCTGGCCGACATCTGCCTGTTGCCGCAGCTGTACAACGCCCATCGCTTCGGCCTGGACCTGGCTGCATACCCCACACTGCGCCGCATTGAAGCGGCTTGTCAGCAGCTGGATGCCTTCATCGCTGCACGCCCTGAAAACCAGATCGACGCCGCCTGACGTGCTCGCCGGGCATGGCCCGGCGCTACCGGTCTCCGGCGCGCGGTAGCGTCGGGCCATGCCCGATGGGCGCGGAATCGGCCGCCAGCAGTTGTCGCAGGTCATCGCGGAACAGCCGGTAGGCGTCCTCGCGCCGCGTCTCATCCTTTTGCCGCAGCACCCAGGCCGGATGCACGGTGGCGTACCCCCGGGTGCCATCCTCGAGTGTGAGCCAGCGGCCACGGTCGCGCGTCAGGTTGAAATCGCGACCGAATACGGACGAGGCTGCCGTGGCACCCAGGCAGACGATCACCTGTGGCTTCACCCGTGCGATCTCGCCCTGCAGCCACGGCCGGCAGGCGTGCACATGGCGGCTCTCAGGGCGCCTATGCAGGCGCACCTTGCCTCGCCGCTCGTGATGGAAGTGCTTCACCGCGTTGGTCAGGTACAGGGCGCTGCGTTCGATGCCCAGATCCTGCAGCGCACGGTCCAGCAGCTTGCCCGCCGGCCCGGCGAAGGGGCGACCACTCAGGTCCTCGACATCACCGGGCTGTTCGCCCACCAGCATGATGCGTGCATCGGCACGACCTTCGCCGAACACGGCCTGGGTCGACGCTTCCCACAGCGGGCACTGCCGGCAGACGGCGGCCTGCTGGCGCAGCGCCTGCAGGCTGCCATTGTCCGCAGCGGCATCGGTTGCATCATTCGGCCGTGCGGGAATACGTCGCTGCGGTGCCTGTGCCGGTCGATCATGCATCTCCTGCACGCGGCCGGCTGCGTCGCGCACAAGGCCCGGCAACAGGTGCGCTTCGGGAAGATGCTTCCAGTAACGGGCGGGCATTTCCTGCTGCATCATCCGCGTGTTGAGCCGGGCCGGATTGAAGATGCTGGCGTAATAGGTCTGCCACAGCGTCTCACGGGCGTCTACGGCGGGTGCATCGCGACGGCTGCCGCCATCACCGAACGAGAGCGCGCTGCCGTCCCAGCGGACACTGCGCGCGGGTGTCAGGATCGCCCAGCGCATGCCGGCAAAACGGCGGGCGAAAAACGGCGCGACCCGGTCGACGATGTTGTGGTCGGGCTCGAACCAGGCGATGAACGCGTCGGTCTCGCCAGGCACCTCCCGGAAGCGCACGAAGGCCTTCATCTTGTGCGTGTCGCGGCGCACCGCCTGCGCCAGCGCCATCAACCGCAGCACATCGGCGTCGGCCGGATTGGACAGCACCGTGCGTTCGCCATGCGCGATGCGCCACAGCAGGCGGTACAGCAGCGGCAGGCGCTGCGGATCGCGATGGCACAGGCAGGTAGCGGCCAGTTCGACGAAGTCGCGCGGTACGTTCGGGACGGTGGCGCCGGCGGGCAATGGCGCCTGCTGCACCGCCGGCGCGTCCAGCAGCGACGCTTCGCTGCCCGTGATCCAGTCCAGCTGTTCCGGCAGCACGCGGCGCAGCAAGGCCTCACGCGCCGCAGCGCGCCAGGCATCCAGCGACCACGGCGGGTCTACCCGCAGCGACCAGCGCTGCAGCTCAGGCAGCGGGCGCGGCATCGAACAGCGAGCCCTGGCGGGGGGGCGGCGCCAGCTTCGCGCGCAGCGCCGCCGGATCATCCAGCGCACTGCGCGGATGGTGGTCGGCCAGCTGCACGAACGGCAGCAGTTTGCTCATCGGCGCCTTCAGCCGGGCGACGTCGGCCACCCGCAGGCGACCGTGGCGGCGTGCCATCAGCACGCGCTTGACGTTGCGCACTCCCAGGCCCGGCACCCGCAGCAGCAGCTCCTTCGGCGCAAGGTTCAGGTCCACCGGGAAGCGCTCCGGATGTCGTATCGCCCAGGCCATCTTCGGATCGATGTCCAGATCCAGCATGCCACCCTGGGTGGTGTCGGTGATCTCCTCCACGCCATAGCCGTAGAAGCGCAGCAGCCAGTCGGCCTGGTACAGCCGGTGCTCGCGCTGCAGCGGAGGTGGTTGCAGCGGCAGCTGGCGGCTCGCATCGGGAATCGGGCTGAAGGCGGAGTAGTACACCCGGCGCATGCGGTAGTTGCCGTAGAGGCTGTCGGCACTGGTCAGGATCTGCTGGTCGCTGGCACCGTCGGCGCCGACGATCATCTGCGTGCTCTGCCCGGCGGGTGCGAAGCGGGGAGGGCAAGGACGCGCGCTGCGGCTGGAAACCGGTGCGATCACTGCCGGCGCCTTGCGGGCCTCCTTGGCTTCTTCGATGCGCCAGCGCAGTTCACCCATCGCGCCACGGATCGATGTGCTGGTCTTTTCCGGTGCGAGGGTGGCCAGGCCTGCCTCGGTGGGCAGTTCGACATTGATCGACAGGCGATCGGCGTAACGGCCCGCAGCGGCCAGAAGTTCTGGCGATGCCTCGGGGATCGTCTTCAGGTGGATGTAGCCGGCGTATCGGTGCTCCTCGCGCAGCCGACGTGCCACCTCCACCATGCGCTCCATCGTGTAGTCCGCGTTGCGGATGATGCCGCTGGAAAGAAACAGCCCTTCGATGTAATTGCGCTTGTAGAAGTCCAGGGTGAGCGTGACCACCTCCTCCACGCTGAAACGCGCGCGCGGCACGTTGCTGGACACCCGGTTCACACAATAGGCGCAGTCGTACACGCAGAAGTTGGTCAGCAGGATCTTCAGCAGCGACACGCAGCGGCCATCGGGCGTGTAGCTGTGGCAGATGCCCATGCCCTCGGTACTGCCGATGCCGCCGGAGGCGCGCGAATCGCGCTTGCCCGCACCACTGGAGGCGCAGGAGGCATCGTACTTGGCGGCATCTGCAAGGATGGCCAGCTTGCGTATGGTTTCCATTGAAGAAACCTACGCACGAGGGGTCTCATTGGATGAGACCGCCCCTTAACCCTTCAGGATTCCACCGGGCATGGCCCGGCGCTGCCACCACGCGTGCGGTAGCGCCGGGCCATGCCCGGCGGGCGCGCCGTCAGAACCCGTGGGTAATGCTCGGCGCGCCGGCCGAGAAGTCCGCATACGGATCATGCTCGCCGCTGCCGCCTTCTGACAGTCGGAACTTCAGCGCCAGGCCATCGCGCGAGTCGGCCGCGCGCAGGGCTTCTTCCTGATCGATGGTGCCGTTCTTGGCCAACCGGAACAGGCACTGGTCGAAGCTCTCCATGCCTTCTTCCAGCGAAGCCTCCATCGCCGCCTTGATCTCGTGTACCTGGCCACGACGCAGCAGGTCGCGGATCATCGGCGTGTTGATCAGTACTTCGGTGGCCGGCAGGCGGCGCCCCTCCTTGTTCTTCACCAGGCGCTGGCTGATCACCGCACGCAGGTTCAGCGCCAGGTTCATCAGCACGTTCTTGTGCGCGCTTTCCGGGAAGAAGTTGAGGATGCGCTCGATGGTCTGGTCGGCGTTGTTGGAGTGCAGGGTGGCCAGGCACAGGTGCCCGGTTTCGGCGAAGGCGATCGCCGCCTCCATCGTTTCTGCATCCAGGATCTCGCCGATCAGGATCACGTCCGGCGCTTCACGCATCGCGTTCTTCAGCGCATTGTGGAAGGCATGGGTATCGAGCCCGACCTCGCGCTGGTTGACGATGGACATCTTGTGCTTGTGCAGGTACTCGATCGGGTCCTCGATGGTGAGGATGTGACCGGTGGTGGTGCTGTTGCGGTGGTCGATCATCGACGCCAGCGAGGTGGACTTGCCCGAGCCGGTGGACCCCACCACCAGCACCAGCCCACGCGGGGTCATGATGACGTCTTTCAGCACCTGCGGCAGGTTGAGCTCTTCGATGCTCGGAATCCGGCTGCGGATGGCGCGGATGACCATGCCCACTTCACCGCGCTGCTTGAACACGTTGACGCGGAAACGCCCGGCATCGGCCAGGGCGATGGCCATGTTGAGTTCCAGCTCGCGCTCGAACTGCGGCACCTGGCCCTCGTCCATCAGCGAGTAGGCGATCTTCTTCACCATTCCCGGCGGCAGGCCGGTATTGCCGAGCGGATACAGCTTGCCCTCGATCTTGATGTACACCGGCGCGCCGGTGGTCAAGAACATGTCCGAAGCGTTCTTTTCGGTCATCAGCTTCAGGAAGTAGCCGATATCCATTGCGAATTTTCCCCAACGAAACTGCCGGTGCCCGTTGCAAGCACGGTACCGGCTTGACGACAATGGCCGCGAACCGACAACCGGTACGGCCTCCCCAATGAAACGACTTAGCTTCGCACGAATGCGCCACAGCCTGTATGTGATGGCGTTTGCATTCGCACTCTCTGCCCCCGCCTGGGCGCAGGATGGCGCGTTGGAACTGGCCCAGGCCCGGCAGGCGGTGGACAAGGCCACCCAGGCCGACGCCGACCAGTACGCCCCGGACCTGATCGGGTTGGCCCGCCAAGGGCTGGAGCAGGCCCAGCGTGCCGCTGGCGACCGCCGCGAGCGCAAGAACGCACCGGCCCTGGCCCTGCGTGCCACCGTTGACGCCGATCTGGCCCGTGCCCGCAGCGAGGAAGCCACGGCGACCGCGCAGCTGCAGCTGCGCCGCAACGAGGTCAACCAGCTGCAGCGCCAGTTGTCGACCGGGGAGGACCGCCGATGAAGACCATCTCCGCCCTGACCCTGGCCACGCTGCTGGCCCTGCCGTCGCTGGCACTGGCCGCTGACAACCCGATGGTGGGCCAGCTGAGCCAGCGCCTGATGGCGATCCAGGCCAATCCGGACACCGCCGAACTGGGCGCCTTCGAGCGCATGCAGGCGCAGCAGGCCATCGCCACCCTGGAGAAGGCCAAGCGCCGTGACCAGGAGCTGGCCACCTACCTGGCCGAGCGCCGGGTCGAGATCGCCGAGACCGCCGTGCGGGCTGCGCTGGCCGCGCGCGAGGTCGACCGGCTGGAACGCACCCGCGGCGACCTGCTGATCGAGGCCAGCCGCCGCGATGCCGCCCGTGCCCGCCAGGAAGCCGAACAGCTGCGCATGCAGGCGCAGATGCAGGCAGAAGAGGCCGAACGCCTGCGCCAGGCGGCCGAGGCCGAGACCCTGGCCCGCCAGGATGCCGAGAACGCCCTGACCAGCGTGGCCGGCAAGCAGCAGCAGCGTCTCAGTTCGGCCCAGCAGAACGCGGCCAAGCTGGCCCGTGAGGAAGCCGAGCTGGTGTCGGGGCAGAAGCTGCCGGGCTCGAAGTTCGATGGTCGCGGTGAGGTCTTCACCTTTGCCGGTGACGCGTTCGCCGCCGGGGCCTCGAGCCTGTCCGCTGGCGCGCGCAACCAGGCCAAGGCCCTGGCCGAGTACGTGAACATCGGCAAGAAGGGCAGGATCCGCATCGAAGCCTATGACAGTGCCAATGGCGTCGGTCAGAAGCGCGCCGAGGCACTGCGCGACGCGCTGGTGTCGGCCGGTGTCGCCAGCAGCCGGATCCAGGTGGCTGGGAAGAAGGCCGCCTCCACCCGGGCCCGCTCGGCCGAGGTCGTCATCGCGCCGTAATTGATTGATATTGTTTGTTTTTCGTTGTGTTGAGTATTCAGCCTGAACCCCGCCTCGGCGGGGTTCGGTCTTTTTGCCGCAGGGGCTTGAACCCCGTCCAGAGCAAGCGTAGGGTCAATTGTCCGGGACGCAATAACGCGGACCGGACGATGGGAGGGCCGGGCCGATGCAAGCAGGGCGCGAACCGCAGCAGATCGAAGTGCGCAGGCCAGTGCCGCACGTCGTTGTGGGCACCCATGTGGGCATCTACCGGCACTCCTCCATGAACAACGCCCCGTGCCTTGCGGCCGGGGCGTTCGTGTATCTGTCGAAGGAGGTCCATCATGTTTGAAGATCAGCCCCAGAGCGAGATCGACGCCCGTCGCGCGCGCGATCCGGAGTTCCGGGCACTCCATGACCAGCACCGCAAGTTGAACAAGAAGTGCATGGACGCGGAGTTGGGTGTACTCCCGATCGATGATGTCACCCTGGGTCGAATGAAGCGCGAGAAGCTGCTGGCCAAGCAACGCCTTCTGCGAATGTACGAAACACCGCTCGCAACCTCGTCCCCCACGCATTGACGCACTCCGTCGTGCCCGGAATGGCATGACCCGGCCATCGATGGCCCTGCCAGGCTCTCCTGACCTGGCAACGCGACGTCGCTGAACGCAGGCGTCGCGCCTAGGCACCACACGCGGTGGTGCCTAGGCCCTGCAGGCACGTCCCCCGATGCGGGCGGTACCGGTCTCCTCGTCGATCCGGGGCCGTCCGCATCCCTTTGGGCCGCCAGCCGAGCTGGTGGGTGCCGGAGGGGCCTGTGAGTTGCTGTGGGTGCCGACCGTTGGTCGGCACGCCCTACGCCTGACTTTCGTCGCCATCCGTCGGATAATCACCGGTCCGGCCCTGTGTGGCGCGAACCGAAGTCCCCCGAATGCCCATCCATTCTTCCGTCCTCGAACTCATCGGCCAGACCCCGATCGTCAAGGCCCAGCGCTTGGATGCTGGCGTCTGCGAGCTCTACCTGAAGCTCGAAAGCGCCAACCCGGGCGGATCGATCAAGGATCGCATCGGCCTGTCGATGATCGAAGCGGCAGAGAAGCGCGGCGACCTGAAGCCCGGCGCCACCCTGGTGGAAGGCACCGCCGGCAATACCGGCCTGGGCCTGGCACTGGTGGCACAGCAGAAGGGCTACAAGCTGATCCTGGTGGTCCCGGACAAGATGAGCCGGGAAAAGATCTTCAACCTGAAGGCGATGGGTGCCGAAGTGCGCCTGACCCGCTCGGACGTGGCCAAGGGCCACCCCGAGTACTACCAGGACCTGGCCAAGACGATCGCCGAGCAGACCCCGGGCGCCTACTTCGTCAACCAGTTCGGCAACCCGGACAACCCGGCCGCGCATGAATTCGGCACCGGCCCGGAGATCCTCGAGCAGATGGATGGCGATCTGGATGCCATCGTGTTCGGCTGCGGCAGCTCCGGCACCATGACCGGCCTGTCGCGCGCCTTCGCCACGCTGTCGCCGAAGACCGAGCTGGTGCTCGCCGACCCGGTCGGCTCCATCCTGGCCGAGTACATCAACGACGGCGTGCTCAACGACAAGTCGGGCAGCTGGCTGGTGGAAGGCATCGGCGAGGACTTCCTGCCCTCGATCTCCGATTTCAGCCGTGTGAAGAAGGCCTACGCCATCACCGACGCGGAGAGCTTCCATACCGCGCGTGAGCTGCTGGGCAAGGAAGGCATCCTCGGCGGCTCCTCGACCGGCACCCTGCTGGCGGCGGCGCTGAAGTACTGCAAGGAGCAGACCACGCCGAAGAAGGTGCTGGTGCTGGTCTGCGACACCGGCAACAAGTACCTGTCCAAGATGTACAACGACTACTGGATGCTGGACAACGGCTTCCTGGAACGCCCGCAGCACGGTGACCTGCGCGACCTGATCCTGCGCCCGTACGGCCAGCGCGACACGGTGGTGATCGGTCCGAACGACCTGCTGACCACCGCCTACCAGCGCATGAAGCTGTATGACGTGTCGCAGCTGCCGGTGATGGACGGCGAGCAGCTGGTCGGCATCGTCGATGAAAGCGACGTGCTGCTGCACGTCTACGGCGACGAAGCACGCTTCCGCGACCCGGTGGCCACCGCCATGGTCAGCAAGCTGGACCGGCTGGACGTGAAGTCGCCGATCGAGGCGCTGCTGCCGGTGTTCGACCGCGGCCAGGTGGCGATCGTGATGGATGGCAATGCCTTCCTGGGCCTGATCACCCGGATCGACCTGCTGAATTACCTGCGCCGCCGCGTGCAGTAACCGGCCGATCACTGCAGATCACCGCTGAATCCCGGTTTATCCGCGTCAAAGCTCGTTAAGGCCGCGCTGATAGACTCCCGCTCCTTCGACGGCGCCGGTCATCGGCGCCATTCAGGAAACGACATGTCCAACGCTTCTTCCCCGGACCGCACGCTGGCGCTGGCCACCCTGGCCATCCATGGCGGCCAGTCGCCCGACCCGAGCACCGGCGCGGTGATGCCGCCGATCTACGCCACCTCGACCTACGCGCAGTCCAGCCCGGGCGAGCACCAGGGCTTCGAGTATTCGCGTACGCACAACCCGACCCGCTTCGCCTACGAGCGTTGCGTGGCCTCGCTGGAAGGCGGCACCCGCGGCTTCGCCTTCGCCTCGGGCATGGCCGCCAGTTCGACGGTGATCGAATTGCTGGATGCCGGCAGCCACGTGGTGGCGATGGACGACATCTATGGCGGCAGCTTCCGCCTGTTCGAGCGCGTGCGCCGCCGCACCGCTGCGCTGGACTTCAGCTTCGTCGACCTGACTGATCTGGCGGCCTTCGAAGCGGCGATCACCCCGAAGACCAGGATGGTCTGGATCGAGACCCCGACCAATCCGATGCTGAAGATCGTGGACATCGCCGCGGTCGCCGCCATCGCCAAGCGCCATGGCCTGATCGTAGTGGTCGACAACACCTTCGCCTCGCCGATGCTGCAGCGTCCGCTGGAGCTGGGCGCGGACCTGGTGCTGCACTCGGCCACCAAGTACCTCAATGGCCACTCGGACATGGTAGGCGGCATGGTCGTGGTCGGTGACAACGCCGAACTGGCCGAGCAGATGGCGTTCCTGCAGAACTCGGTGGGTGGCGTGCAGGGCCCGTTCGACAGCTTCCTGGCGCTGCGTGGCCTGAAGACCCTGCCGCTGCGCATGAAGGCGCACTGCGCCAACGCGATGGCGCTGGCACAGTGGCTGGAAAAGCACCCGGCGGTGGAGAAGGTGATCTACCCGGGCCTGGCCTCGCACCCGCAGCATGAGCTGGCGGGCAAGCAGATGGCCGGCTACGGCGGCATCGTCTCGATCGTGCTGAAGGGCGGTTTCGACGCGGCCAAGCGCTTCTGCGAGAAGACCGAACTGTTCACCCTGGCCGAGTCGCTGGGCGGGGTGGAAAGCCTGGTGAACCATCCGGCGGTGATGACCCATGCCTCGATCCCGGTGGCGCGCCGCGAGCAGCTGGGGATCAGCGATGCGCTGGTAAGGCTGAGCGTGGGTGTCGAGGAGTTGGGGGATCTGCAGGTGGATCTGGAGAGGGCGCTGAGTGCTGAGGCCGCTTGAGATGGGAATTCTGTCGGTCTTCGGGAAGAACCGCTCGCTTGCGTTTGAACTGACCCAGCGTGAAGTACTGGGGAGATACCGCGGCGCCAGTTTTGGTCTGCTGTGGTCTCTGATCAGCCCGTTTCTTATGCTCCTGGTATATACCTTGGCGTTTGGCTTCGTGATGAAGGGGCGGTGGCCAGGCTCGAGCGGCTCGACCACCGATTTCGCCCTGATCCTGTTTGCTGGCCTGACGGTGCATGGCTTTTTTGCCGAGTGTTTCATCCGCGCGCCTCAGTTGATCGTCGGCAATACCGGCTACGTGAAACGGGTGGTATTCCCGCTGGATATCCTGGTGTGGAGCATGACGTTCTCGGCGCTGTTCCACCTCGCCATGAACTTGGTGGTATTGCTTGTTTTGTATCTCTGCGTGAAGGGCAACATCCACGCTACCGCATTGTTGCTGCCTCTTGTACTGGCGCCGCTGGTGATTCTGACCGTGGGTGTGGGTTGGGCTGTGTCTGCGCTGGGTGTCTACCTGCGTGATATCGGCCAGATAGCCGGTGTGGTTGCAACGGCGATGCTGTTCCTGTCATCGGCCATCATTCCGGTCGAATCGGTGCCGGAAAGCTACCGGATCGTATTCGAGCTCAATCCACTGACCTTCATCATCAATCAAGTGCGTGAAGTGGTGATATGGGGCCGTCTGCCCGACTGGTGGGGGTTGGCCATCTACACGGTGATCGCCTGCGCTGTGGCACTCATCGGTCATCGCATTTTCAACAAGCTGCGTGTGGGGTTTGCCGATGTCCTTTGAGATCACACCGGCCGAAACTGTCATCGATGTTCAGGGGGTCGGCAAGTCGTACCACATGTACGAGCGACCTTCGCATCGCCTATGGCAGGCGCTGGCCGGCAAACGCAGATCTTTCTATAAGGATTTCTGGGCGTTGCGTGGCGTCAGCTTCTCGATTCGTCGCGGCCAGACGGTGGGAATTGTCGGTCGCAACGGGTCGGGCAAGTCGACCCTGCTGCAGATGATCGCCGGTACCTTGAATCCCACCGAGGGTCATATTTCGGTGAAGGGCCGGGTTGCCGCGCTGCTGGAGCTGGGCAGCGGTTTCAATCCCGAGTTCACTGGCCGCGAGAACGTGCTGCTAAATGCGACCATCCTCGGTCTCAGGCGCGATCAGATCGAGCAGCGGATGGAGAGCATCCTCGCCTTCGCCGACATCGGCGAGTTCATTGATCAGCCTGTACGCAGCTATTCCAGTGGCATGTCGGTGCGCCTGGCGTTCGCGGTCATCGCCCACGTCGATGCAGACATTCTGATCATCGATGAGGCACTGGCGGTAGGTGATGCGTTCTTCTCGCAGAAGTGCATGCGCTTCCTGCGTGAATTCCAGAAGCACGGCACTCTCCTGTTCGTCAGCCATGACGCCGCCGCCGTTACCAATCTCTGTGAGAACGCCGTGTGGCTGGAGAACGGCAAGATGCGCCTGGCCGGTACCTCGCAGGAGGTGGTCGAGGCGTATATGACGGAACAACATGTCGTGGGGCGTCGCGAGGCCGCTTCTGAAGACATCGTTGTGGCCACCAAGAAGAAGCCGCGTAGACTATCCAGCGACCATGCCGACTTCCGCCAGGACGCCTTCAAAGAGGCTGGCGTACAGAATCGGATGGCCCTGTTCGAATTCGATCCGGACAATGTCGGACAGGAGTTCGGTGCAGACGGCGCGCGCATCGTCGATGTCCGCATGACCGATGCTGAAGGTACGCCGCTGTCGATTCTGGAGGGGGGCGAACTGGTGCGTCTGGAAGTTCGTGTCGCCATGGCCGTAGCCTTGGACAATCTGATTGTTGGTTTCTACGTGAAGGACCGCCTGGGCCAGCGCCTGTTCGGTGACAACAGCTACTTCGCCTACAAGGACGCGCCTGTCTCAGCCGCCGCAGATGAGACGGTGGTAGGGGCGTTCGTATTCCGGATGCCGATCATGCCGTCTGGTTCCTACATGATCGATGCTGCTGTGGCCTCCGGTGACCAGCACGACCATACGCAGCAGCATTGGATTCATGACGCGCTCGAGTTCCGCGCGCTGGATGAGACCATGCGCTTCGGCCTGATCGGCCTGCCAATGCTGGCCATTGAAATTTCAAAGGAATAGTGATGATCGAGTTCACTGGCGAACGATTCGTTCCCACCGAGCAGGGCGTGATCAGGCAGGAGCACCTGCATCGTTATGCATGGTGCCTGCCCCTGGCGGAGGGAAAGGACGTACTGGATGTTGCCAGCGGTGAGGGCTATGGAAGTGCCATGCTGGCCGGGCGAGCCCGTTCGGTAGTCGGAGTTGATATTTCGCATGAGGCGGTCGCGCACGCCTCGTCTCAGTATCGGAGCATTGGCAACCTGCAGTACATCCAAGGGTCTGCTGCGGCAATTCCCCTCGCTGATGACAGCGTGGACATGGTGGTCTCCTTCGAGACCATCGAACATCTGAATGAGCAGGAAGAAATGATGGCGGAGATCCGGCGCGTTCTGCGCCCGGACGGCATCATGGTGATGTCCTCGCCGAACAAGGAGGTGTACTCCGATCAGGCGGGTTATCACAACGACTTCCACGTCAAGGAACTTTATCTCAGCGAGTTCACCACCCTGGTAGCGCGCCACTTTCCCGCTTGGCGGATGAGCAGCCATCGCATGGCGGTCTGCTCGACCATTACCCCGTCAGGCAAGGAGTCGTCGCAGATCTCTTACCAGGCGCTGACCGATACGGGCCGCGAAGTGGAAGAGCGCGTGGCTGATATTCCGGATGCGGTCTATTTCGTAGTCGTGGCAGCGGCCAATGACGCGCTGCTGCCGGCCATGCCGGCATCGATTCTCTACGCGGAGTCCGAAGACCTTTTCGCTCACCATCGAGAGGTCGCGAGATGGGCACAGGCGCAGGATGCGGAGATCGGATCCCTGCGCGAACACGTGCGCCGTGAGCAGGCCGAGGTCGCGCGTCTGCATGGGGAAATCAGTGGTGAGCGCGGCGGTGTAGCCGCGCTGCAAAATGCCCTCACGCAAGTCAGGAATGATTACGCCGTGCTGTTCAGTGCGGGTGCGCTCAAGGATGAGAGAATCAATGTGCTTAATAACCAAATAGAAATGCTGAAGCAGGAGGCTGAAGCTGCGGCCTCCGAAAAGTTGAATTCCAGTCAGCTCGTTTCCCTGCAGGATCAGCTGGATTCGATGTTGGCTGAGAAGCAGTCCTGTGCTGAGCGTCTATCAGGTATTGAAGAAAACCTTGAAGCCGCAGAGGTACGGGAGGGCTTGCTTAAGCTTGAGCTAGACCAAAAGCGCTCGGAACTGGCGTCGCTTGAAGCCTTGTTGGATTCGCTTGAACAACGCCGGGTTGCCGAATTGGCCAAGGTGGAGACATCGCTGCGGGACAGTGCCCGTGCTGCAGAGGCGAAACGCTCTCAGGATTTTCAGGAAGCTGGCGACCGTCACCGGCTGGAGGTCCAGTCGTTGGGCGACCGCCTGCAGACCTTGCTGACGGAGGCAAGCGATGCCAAAGAGCGCGCCGATTTGTTCGAGGCGCGCGCGCGGGTCGCGCAGGAGCAGGAGCGGGGGCTGAAGGAGGCCATTGATTCGCTGAATGCCGAATTGACCCGTGAGCGTGATAGCGGGCGCGTGCTCGCTACGGCGATGACTGAGCTGTGGGAAGTGCGTAGGAAGATGCAAGAGGAGCGTGCGCTTGTGGCCGATCTGACGGACGCCGGGCATGCCGAGCTGATGCATCATCGAAAAGAGATAGAACAGCTGAGGGGTAGGGTAGGTACTCAGGCTCCCAGTGTGACTACGGAAGACGGTAATGCAGGGCGCCATGATGTAGCGCGTCTGTTGCACCATTACAGGGCAGAGCTGGACGCACTGCAGGAGCTCACTAGCCGTTTGTTGCAGTCGCGCTCCTGGCAGATTACGCGGCCGCTCCGTTTGTTGGGAAGGATCATGCGCGGTGAGTGGGCCAGCGTACTTCATTCTGTGCGCGCGTCTGGCTTGGCACGACATCCGTTGGCGAAGCCGTTCGTGCCGATGGTCAAGCGCGCGTTGTTGCGTCACCAGGAGGCAAAGATCGAGCCCATAGAAGGGTTGGCATTGCAGGTGATTCAAGACAATCCTGACGAGACTCTGCGCCAAGTGTGTTTCCCCGTTGTGGATGCACCAACGGTGACGATCGTCATTCCTACATACGGAAACTACGAGCAGAGCCTGGCGTGCTTGGCATCTATTGCCCGCGTCGGCGCGGATGTAACGTATGAGGTTCTGGTGTTGGAGGATGCGTCTGGCGACGCCGATATTGGCAAGCTTCAGTCGATCCGTGGACTTCGTTATCACCTGAACCCGACCAACCTCGGGTTCCTGCGTTCGTGCAATCAGGCGCTCACGTTGGCAAAGGGGGAGTTCGTTTGCCTCCTGAACAATGACACCGAAGTCACCGCTGGCTGGCTCGATGCATTGGTTAGGGTCTTCAAGCAGCGTCCAGATGCTGGTCTTGTCGGCTCAAAATTGATCTACCCGGACGGACGGCTGCAGGAGGCCGGCGGTATCGTGTGGGCTGATGGCAGTGCGTGGAATTTTGGACGGCTGGATGATCCTTCCAAGCCTCAGTACAACTATCTCAAGGAAGTCGACTACGTGTCTGGCGCTTCCATCATGATGCGCGCAGATGTGTTCCGGAGTATGGGTGGGTTTGACGATCACTATGCGCCAGCCTATTACGAAGATACTGACATCGCATTCCGCGTCCGCGAGCGTGGGATGAAGGTCTACATGCAGCCGGCATCGGTGGTGGTTCACTATGAGGGCGTATCCAGCGGGACGGATGAATCATCGGGGGTAAAGGCTTGGCAGGCGGTTAACCGTGTCAAATTTCTTGAGCGTTGGGGCGACACATTGCGCGCTACGCAATTTGACAACGGGCAGCATGTGCTGCTCGCGCGTGACCGTTCGCGACACAGTCGGCGCGTCCTGGTGGTCGACCACTACGTTCCACAGCCGGACCGCGACGCTGGTTCGCGTGCCACTTGGCAGGTGGTTGAAATGCTCGTGGATCATGGGTTCCATGTCACGTTCTGGCCGGCAAACTCCTACCATGACCTTGCCTATACGCCCCCGCTGCAGCAGTTGGGGGTGGAGGTCCTTTATGGCTCGGAATATGTTGGGCGGTTTGATGAATGGATGTCCGAGAATGGAAGCTACCTTGAGGCCGTAGTTCTCAATCGCCCGCACATCTCCATAGATCTCGTCTCCAGTGTACGAAACCACTCAAAGGCAACGCTGATTTACTACGGGCATGACATTCATCATTTGAGGATGCAGCAGCAGCTTGCACTCCAGCCGGATCGACAGTTGGAGGTGGAAACCCGGCGTTTCCGCGCTTTTGAGCATGCGTTGTGGCAACAGGCCGATGTTATCCTCTACCCCTCCGCCGACGAAACAGCCCACGTGACACGTTGGCTGGATGATAACGCTCCGGACGTCAAAGCACGTGCCGTTACCATTCCTCTCTACGCCTATGATTCAGTCGATGACAGCCAGGTCCCAGGGCCAGATCTGCGCCGCGGAATACTGTTTGTAGCTGGATTCGCGCACGCGCCCAATGTGGATGCCGCGACATGGTTCATCAGCGAGGTTCTGCCGATTATTAAAGCGAAGGCGGGGCATGTGGAAGTGCTGCTGGTTGGTTCCAACCCGCACCCTGAAGTACTGGCCCTTGCTGGCGATGGAGTTCAGGTTACTGGTTATGTTACTGATGCTGCTCTGTCCGAGTACTATCGGCTTGCCCGAGTATCCATTGCGCCGCTTCGCTTTGGTGGTGGTGTCAAGGGGAAGGTTTTGGAGAGTCTGCGTTGCGGCACCCCTTGCGTAACAACATCTGTCGGCATGCAGGGATTGGGGGATGCTGCCGAGTTCATGCCGGTAGCCGATGATGCTGCCGGAATGGCCGAGCACATCGTGGAACTGCTGCGCGATGATTCGCGATGGCTGGAGGTTTCATCAGCCGAGCGGGCTTTCATTGATCGACATTATTCTCGCGAAGCCCTTTGGAGAGTGCTGTCAGACGCAGTCACCCCGCGGATGCTCACCTCCTGAGGATACCTCTGCCACGTTCTCTGGTCGGGCGATGGAGGTCAGAGCCGGGGCGAAGCTGGCATGATGATAGCCAAGCAAAAAATCATATAAGCTAGCGATACTTTGCCAGGATAAGACCGGCAGAGCGAAATTTCGTGCCCTACCGGGCCTCCATGCCTAACTCACCCTTGAACTAGACCACCATGAGCATCGTTCGTAACAATCCTTTGAAGTTCGTTGCCGTTCTGAGTGCGGCTGTTGTAATGGCCAGCTGCTCAGCCGACAAGCAGCCTGATTCGGCCTCCCAGTCGCCGACCCAGGCCGCTTCCCCCTCGGTCGCGCCTGCTGCTAAACCGATCGAGGCGCTGAAGGGGCTGAAGATTGTGGCGTATGGCCCCAGTGCCACCAAGGCGGGTGAGGCTTTCAACACGCAGCCTGATGGGGCCTCGGCGGTCTGGGCCAAGTCAGATAGGAATCTGGAGGGCTACGATGCTGCGATCTGGCTTGATGGAGTGCGACTGGGCAATGCGGGTATCTCCACTGAGACAGTTACTGGCACGCTGCCCGCAGGCGAGACGTTGCGAGCGGGCGCAGTGAAGCTGGAAATTCGTATTGGCCAGAATGGGGAGCTGTTGTCGAGCGAACCGGTATCGATTGCGGTCGAGTAAGCACAATGCCGGTAGCGGTGTGTGCAAGAAATTCCAGAACGGAGGGGGGCCAATAGGCCTCCCTTTTTCGTTCTATCTTGAGACAAACAGCATATGGCTGCTCGGCCATCCTTGCCCGCCGCAAGGGTTCGCCTGGTTAGTCGGTATGTCGTGTCTTGATGATCACGCGATGCGGCATGGCCGCTCCAAACTCTAAAAAAGCACGGACGAGACCAGCGCCGCTCCGAGAGCAAACTGCTTTCCTTGGTGATTAGCAGTTTCTTGGTTTCAATAGTCTGCAGCGCCTCGGCAGGCGCTGCAGTTGACAACTTCCGATGTGGCGCCAGCCGGCTTGCATGAACATAAGCGGATGACGAATGGATTGCGCTGTCGGTTGGTGGACACACAGCAGTGTGTTGCTATCGCGCCGGACACGCACCTAATGCCAGTTCGGCCTGGTCGAGCACTGTGTGCGTGCCATTCGCTACAAGTGTGAGATGGCTATTGTTAGGCAGGCTTCGACTGATCGTCATCTGGCTCTGCTTAGGGTCAACTGTCTGCAGTAGTTGACGCTGGGCACCCACCGCTTCCAGCCATAGCTGTGCCCCCTGTGCGGCCAATCCCTGCAGCCGGATATCAATGACGGTTTCAACTAACGAGTCGTCGTTTGCGCAACCAATTTGATGATCAATTGATAAAAGCACAGGGAGCGGCGCCGCCCGCAGTGCAGCCTCCAGTTGAATCTGTGTCGCGTTATCGACAGCAAAGCCCGGGATCGAATCCATATTCGGGTAGATGCGGTTGCGCATCTGGAATGCTGGCGAAAACACGTTCAGCTGTCGCTCGGACAGCATGCCCATGAGGCGCTCCCGCCTTTCAGGCGAATACTCACAGACGGACATGATGTCGGGGCACTTCCCTGGATCCGCAAGAGGTGCGTTCGCAACGCGCTGCATATCCAGGGCTGTATTCTGCCAATACCCCGTCAGATAGTATGGAACCTTCCATGCTTCTCTCGAGACGGCCATCTGCACGATGAGCAATGTGAGGACAAGTACCAACAGGAGAGCGGGCTCAGCAATGCGCGCCAGCGGCCGAAAGCTGCTTCTCAGCAGCGTTTCAGCAATCATTGTAGCGATTGCAACCAGCGAGATTTGATAAGTAAGCACATAGCGCGGCTGATGGAGATAGTTCCAGTCAAATAGGGGCACCCTGCCGATAACGATTGCTGCAGTCAGGCCGTATGCCATCAGCATCAGGAATACCGCCATGGCAGTAGTCCTGTAATAGTGGAAATTACGCCATGCCAAGAAGGCACGGACCCAGAACCAGACATGCAGGGTGATTGCCGCCAAGCCCGTGAACATGCTCAGCTGTACGTACGATTCAGGGAACCTTCGGGCAAGATGCTCGATGTGCACGAGGCTGTCAGAAAACGGAATCAACAAACCCTTGAGCGTGCCAGGTTCAGTCAGGAGGCTGAAAATCGAGCGGCTCGCCTCTTCTGTGTTGGCAATACTGTTCGCACTGGTCAGCGCCCACAGCACCAATCTCGCCAATAGCAGCGCTGCAATGGCTGCTGTGACCTGCCGGCCTGCGGAGCGCCAGTTGATGGGTGACATTGGCAGCAGGGCCAGCGCCATGGCGATAAGTACCACTATGGCCTGTGTGTCTATAGCAAGTCCCAGAAAAAGACTTGCGAGAAATACCATCAGCGCGCATGGCTTGTTCCAGGCGCGCATCAGCAGCTTGAAATAAAGCGTGCTGATGAACAGGGTCATATAACCCAGCGTGACCAGCGGCCAGGTGAATACGTTGGTGCTGTTGAGCGACAGGCCGATCGCGAATACAAGAACGATCGCCAGCCCGCGAAGTGCCTGATTGCCAACAGAAGCACTCTTGAAAATTGAAATCTCACTGGATACAACGTAACACCAGGCGACTCCGAACAAAGCGCCGATCAGTCCTTCCACACGGAAGTCCATGTTGAAGAAATGGGTGTGGAACAAAAGCACCAGCTTCTGCAGTGGTTGCGAATGATCAGTTGCCCCTCGCTTCATGAAAAGGTCGGCGAAGGATAAGGTTCCGTCAAAATACTTCGGCAAAAATGATTCCAGGAAGTACCAGCCGTCTGCCTGGATCAACGGCGTCGCTGCAGCCAAGCTGTACAGAACCGCATTGCCCATGTAGAAGGCTGTCAGCAGCAGGAATGCGCGATAGACCCACTCCCCACGTCCCATTCCCGAATTAACTATTCCTGCAGACTGCAAGTCTGGAACACTGGCTGGAGTGGCTGCGTTCACCGCGAGCCAGCCAATGCGCGATCAGCAGCATCGAAGATGGCGGGCAGATGTTCTTCCACGCCCAGCCAGAGTGGCATCCGGACCAGTCGATCAGAAAGGTCGATGGTTACCGACATGTCTCCGTGCGCGCGGCCATAACGCTGTCCCGCAGGGGATGAGTGCAAGGGAATGTAGTGGAATACCGCCTGCACACCCTGTTCGCGTAGTGATGCGATAAAGCGTGTCCGCTGTTCGAGGTCGGGCAGCAGCATGTAGTACATATGCGCATTGTGCTGGCAGTGATCCGGGACTGTTGGCCGGATCAGGCGGCCCGCCTTCTCATGCGCATCGGCCCATTGGTTATAGCGGTCCCAGATCGCCAGTCGGCGCTGGTTGATCGCATCGGCCTCTTCCAGCTGGGCGCAGAGAAACGCAGCGGTGATCTCGCCAGGGAGGAAAGAGGAGCCGACGTCTACCCAGGTGTACTTGTCGACCTGTCCCCGGAAGAAGCGGCTCCGGTTGGTTCCCTTCTCGCGCAATATCTCAGCGCGCTCACCGAATCGATCATCCCGGCACAGCAACGCGCCGCCCTCGCCAGAGATGATGTTCTTGGTTTCGTGGAAACTCAGTGCGCCCAAGTCGCCAATGTTCCCCAGTTGTCGTCCCTTGTAGGTGGACATGATGGCCTGGGCCGCGTCTTCAATCACAGTCAGGCCATGTCGTCTGGCGATTTCCATGATGGTGTCCATCTCGCAAGCGACACCGGCATAGTGCACTACGCATATCGCCTTGGTGCGTGGGGTGATGGCACCCTCGATCAGCCGTTCATCGATGTTCAGCGTATCCTCGCGCACATCCACGAACACCGGCACCGCTCCGCGGAGCGCGAATGCGCTGGCGGTAGACACGAAGGTGTAGGAAGGCAGGATCACTTCGTCGCCCGGCGCCAGGTCAAGAAGCAGACCGGCCATTTCTAGCGCGGCGGTGCAGCTGAGGGTCAATAGCGCGTGTGAGACATCCAGTCTCTTTTCCAGCCACTTGTTTGCGCGCTTGGTGAACTGTCCGTCGCCGGAAAGATGGCCGTTCGCATGTGCCTGGGCTATGTACGAGAGCTCTCGGCCCGTCATGAACGGCTTGTTGAAGGGAATCACGAATCTACGCTCCTGAAAGGATTGTCATGGTCACTCACGCCGAGCGCGAAACGACGATGACGCCAAAAATGATGATCAGCGTCCCCGCGATCTTGAAGCCATCCAGCTGTTCGCGGAACAGCCACGCGGCCATCAACGCGACAAGGACGAAGTTGCAGGACATGAATGGGTAGGCTTTGCTGAGTGGCAGTCGGCTGATCGCGGCCATCCAACAGAGCGACGCGGCAAATGCGGCTGCAAAACCAGAAATGACCCACGGTTTGAGTAGCAAGGTGACGATATTCAGTAGCGAAAACGGCGCAGAGATCAGGTGGGGATGCTGGCCGACCTGCCACTTAAGCACGAGCTGGCCATAGACGGTCAGCAGAATCGTCAGGGCGATGAAGATGTATGCCATATACCAAGTACCCCAGAGCGAAGAGGATCAGCGGTTGTTGCGCCAGCCCCAGATGAAATCGGGAGCGGAAGGGCCAGTGTTGAAAAGCAGGTCAAGTACGCTGACCGCGTGTTCAAACTCACTGCTGGACTGGGGATACTTGGGATAGCCGCTGTAGTCCTTATAGGCCAATTCTATGCCGGCCTGCTCGAACTGTTCGGGTTCGATATAGGCTCGTGCTGCCGGACCGGAAAGATAGTACGTCGCATCCAGCTTGCGGCAGACATCTACCAAACGCTCGGTCTTGCTGCCTTGTGCGTCGAGTGAGGCTGAATCGACGAATCGCACGTTGATGCCCAGCAGATCGCACAGGGTACGAGTCATATGCTGGTTGAATTCCGACAGCGAATCCCATTTTCGAGCCATGTAAACCGATTCAAGCGCATCCGCGTACGTTTTGAAATAAGGGCTTTTGCCGTAGGCGTGGCGGATGGTGGTCCAGTGCTTGTCCTGCCAACTATGGTCGGCCAGCTGCACCTCGTTGATCAGTCGCTTGGTGTCGCTGCCCGCTGGAATGCTCAGCCAGATCGGGCTGCCATTGGAAATGACACGATTGCGCGAGCGCCAGTCGCGAGTGGTGTATTGGACATCGTCGAAGAATACAAACGTGTCGACATCATGGATGATGTCGAAGAAGCCTTTCCACGGAATATAGCTGGACTGAAGGATGGCGACGCGGTTTTGGGGGTTCATGTTCTTTGCTTCTTGCAATGATATCGAGTGGCTGCCTTCACGAAACTAGAAGGTGCCAGCGTGGATCCGTCAACGAGAGTGCTGTTGGCCCCGATGAAGGAGCCAGGCCCCACGGTCACAAACCCGCACAGGGTCGCGGCAGGGCTGATGAAGGTATTCTGGCCGATGACGCTGTCGTGGCTGACCACCGCGCGGGGCCACAGCACACATGCTGTGCCGATTTCGCTGAAGGCATCCACATCTACACCGCCCATGATGAGACTGGCATCACCAACCTTCGAGTGATGGCTGATCCGCGCAGTGGGATGGATCAACGCGGGGAAGTGAAATCCGTCAGCGCACAGCCGGCTGAACAGATCCAAGCGCGCCTGCTGGTGCTTGTAGCCGATCGCCAACACGAGGTCATGGTCGGACGGTTTCAGGACTGTCCCCAGCGTTTGTGTACTCCCCAGAATTTCGGGCCCGCTGTTCCAGTCGTCAATGAAGCCAGTCACGGTATGGCCGCATTCTTCCGCGAGGACCATCATCAAACGGCCGAATGATGAGGCGCCGATGATGAGCAGCGGCTTCAAGTGCTGCACTCCTGCTCAATGAGGAAAAGCGGCATGGACGCGGTCTTGAAGTTTATGCGCGCGATATACTCGCCGAAAATGCCGAGGATGAGAAGTTGCAGTCCGCCCAGGAATGTCATTCCGGCCATGATCGAGGCGTAGCCGCTTACGTTCACCGCGCCAAGAAGCTTTGCAACCAGGATCGTCATGCCCCACAGCGCGCCACCTACCGATGCGCCGATGCCCAACCAGGTTGCGATCCGCAGTGGCAGGTCGGAGAACGTCACAAAGATATTCAGCATGTGCGCCAGAAGCTTCCGCAGGTTGTAGCTGCTGGGATGCCGACCGAGGTCATGCGGCACGATAACCGTGGCGTAGGTGTTGGTTATCCACGAGATATAACCGTCGATGAAGGTGAACGGGGACTGGAAGCGCTCCAAGCCCTTGGCGACGGTGTGGTGGATAACGCGGAACGAGGTGTATTCGCGGTTCAACGAAGGAATGGCGAACTTGAAGGCGCTGCGCCCCAATTCGGAAGTGATGTTGCGCCAGCGCGCATGCGAGCGCCGCTCGTTTACCCCATACACTACGAGGTGCCCTTCCCGTGCCTTTGCAAGCATTTCAGGGATGGACTCCGGTGGCTGCTCCAGGTCTTCGTCGATGGTGACAATCCATTCGCCTCGGGCACGAGCTATGCCGCAAAGCGTGGCGGCGTGCTGGCCGAAGTTACGGCTCAGGCGGACACCCATCACTCCCGGATGCGCCTGGCTGAGTGCAACGATCGCGGGCCAGTTCTCGGGACTTCCTCGGTCGTCGACAAACAGCACCTCGATCCGCTCACCGGACCCGTCCAACGCAACATGCAGGCGACGGTAGAGCTCGGCAATGGAATCGGCACCCCGGTAAACCGGGACAACGACCGAGACGGTGGGCGCCGCAGAAGATGGAAGACTGTCGCTCATGAAGATATTTCGCTCGTATCAAGGCGAGATGTTAACCGCCTTCCATCAAAATGGGGGGGGGCGGCCCGAGCAGAATCCGGGCCGGCCCCGCGGGGATCAGCCCAGCGCCGCTTCCAGTTCCGGCAGGATCGCAAACAGATCCCCCACCAGGCCGATGTCGGCGATCTCGAAGATCGGCGAATCGGCGTCCTTGTTGATCGCCACGATCGTGCCGGCGTCCTTGATGCCGGTCAGATGCTGGATCGCGCCGCTGATGCCGACGGCCACATACAGCTCCGGCGCGATGATCTTGCCGGTCTGGCCGACCTGCAGGTCGCTCGGCACATAGCCGGCATCCACCGCAGCGCGCGAGGCACCCACGGCGGCGCCGAGCTTGTCGGCCAGCTGGAAGATCACCTTGAAATTCTCTTCCGAACCAACACCACGGCCACCGGAGACCACGCGCTTGGCGCTCTGCAGGTCAGGCCGGTCGCTGGCGCCAGCGGCCAGGCCGACGAAGCGGGTGTGGGACGGCAGCGCTGCATCGACGCTGGCCGCTTCAACGGCGGCACTGCCGCCTTGGGCGGCTTCCGGCCAGGAGGCGGCGCGCACCGTGGCGACCACGATCTGGTCGGCCGGCACTTCCACGGTGATGATCGCGTTGCCGGCGTAGATCGGGCGCTTGAAGGTGTGGCTGCCTTCGACGGCCATCAGGTCGGAGACCTGGTTGACGCCGAGCAGGGCGGCCACGCACGGCATCAGGTCCTTGCCGAAGGTGGTCGACGGGCCGAACACGTGGGTGTAACCCTTGGCCAGCTGCGCGATCTGCGGGGCCAGTACCTGGGCCAGCGCCTGCGCGTTGGCGGCATTGGCCACGGTCAGGACCTTGGCGACGCCGGTGATCTTTGCCGCTTCAGCGGCAACGGCGGCCGGGTCGGCGGCCAGCACCAGCACGTCGATGCTGGCGCCGGAAATGGCGGCGGCCGCGCTGACGGTCTTGGCGGTAGCGGCGTTGAGCTTGCCGTCGTGGTGCTCGGCGATGACGAGAATCTTGCTCATTACAGCAACCCCTTCTGCTTGAGTGCGGCAACCAGTTCGGCCGCGTCCTTGACCATCACACCCTTGCTGCGCTTGGACGGCGCGGCGTACTGGGTAGTCTTGAACGTATCGGCGGCTTCAACACCGAGGTCGGCCAGCTGCAGAGTCTCCAGCGGCTTGGCCTTGGCCTTCATGATGTCCGGCAGCTTGATGAAGCGCGGCTCGTTCAGGCGCAGGTCGGTGGTGACCACGGCCGGCAGGTCGACTTCAAGCGTTTCCAGGCCGGCGTCGACTTCACGGGTCACCGTGGCCTTGCCGTCGGCAATGTCGAGCTTGCTGGCGAAGGTGGCCTGCGGACGACCCCACAGCGTGGCCAGCATCTGGCCGGTCTGGTTGGCGTCGTCGTCGATGGCCTGCTTGCCGAGGATGACCAGGTCCGGTTGTTCCTTCTCGACCAGCTTGAGCAGGGTGCGAGCGGCGGTCAGCGGCTGGATGGCCTGGTCGGTGACCACATGGATGGCGCGGTTCGCACCCATGGCCAGGCCGTTGCGCAGGTGTGCCTGGGCGTCGGCCGGGGCGATCGTGGCAACCACTACTTCGGTGGCGATGCCCTTGTCGCGCAGGCGCAGGGCTTCTTCCAGCGCGATTTCATCGAACGGGTTGGGCGACAGCTTGACGCCGTCAGTGACCACGCCGGAACCGTCCGGCTTGACCTGAATGCGGACGTTGTAGTCCACCACGCGCTTGTACGCGACGAGGATTTTCATCTGGTACTCGATCCTTGTAGTGCCGGCCGCTGGCCGGCTCACAGTAACGGGAAACGTCCGGTCCTGGCACAGCAACCGGTTCGGGGGTGGGATCCTGATTCTAACTGGCTCAAGGCGACCATGCGAACGCGTATAGTCGTGCTGCGCTGCCGCAAATGCGGCCGGGACGCCGCGTTGTTCACGCCTCGCAGGCAGTCGTGAACGCCACTGCCCTGTATGCTGTGTCGCTGTGTCGGGAGCGCCCAAGGCGCTCCCAGGAAGAACCAATAAAATTAGGAGAACAGGTAGTGTCCACATGGCTTGTCACCGGCGGTGCCGGATTCATTGGCGGTAACTTTGTTCTTGAAGCGGTCGCCCGTGGGGTCAAGGTGGTCAATCTCGATGCGCTGACCTACGCCGGCAACCTGAAGACCCTGTCCAGCCTGGAGGGCAACCCGAATCACGTGTTCGTGCAGGGCGACATCGGTGACAGCGCGCTGGTTGCCCGCCTGCTGGCCGAGCACCAGCCCAATGCGGTGCTGAACTTCGCCGCCGAAAGCCATGTGGACCGTTCCATCGACGGCCCGGGCGCGTTCATCCAGACCAATGTCGTGGGCACGCTTGGCCTGCTTGAAGCGGTGCGTGACTACTGGAAGGCGTTGCCGGCCGAGCAGGGCGCGGCCTTCCGCTTCCTGCATGTCTCCACCGACGAGGTCTACGGCACCTTGGGCGAGACCGGCAAGTTCAGCGAAACCACGCCGTATGCCCCCAATTCGCCGTACTCGGCGTCGAAGGCGGCTTCGGACCACTTGGTCCGCGCCTTCCACCATACCTACGGGCTGCCGGTGCTGACCACCAACTGCTCCAACAACTACGGTCCGTACCACTTCCCGGAGAAGCTGATCCCGCTGGTGATCGCCAAGGCGCTGGCTGGCGAACCGCTGCCGGTGTACGGCGATGGCAAGCAGGTGCGCGACTGGCTGTTCGTGTCCGACCACTGCGAAGCGATCCGCACCGTGCTCGCCAAGGGCCAGGTGGGCGAGACCTACAACGTCGGCGGCAACTCCGAAAAGCAGAACATCGAAGTGGTGCAGGCGATCTGCGCGCTGCTGGACCAGCGGCGCCCGCGTGCGGACGGCCGGCCGCGCAGCAGCCAGATCACCTACGTTGCCGACCGCCCGGGCCATGACCGCCGTTATGCGATCGATGCCTCCAAGCTGAAGAACGACCTGGGCTGGGAGCCGGCCTACACGTTTGAACAGGGCATCGGCTTCACCGTCGACTGGTACCTGGACAACCAGGAATGGGTGAACGGCGTGCTCGACGGCAGCTACCGCCTGCAGCGCATCGGCACTGCGGCCTGAACAAGGACACGACATGACCCAACGCAAGGGCATCATTCTCGCCGGCGGCTCCGGCACCCGGCTGTATCCGATCACCAAGGGCGTGAGCAAGCAGTTGCTGCCGGTGTATGACAAGCCGATGATCTATTACCCGCTCAGCGTGCTGATGCTGGCGGGCATCCGTGAAGTGCTGATCATCAACACCCCGCACGAGCAGGCGCTGTTCCAGCAGTTGCTGGGCGACGGTTCGCAGTGGGGCATGGACATCCAGTACGCCGTGCAGCCGAGCCCTGATGGCCTGGCCCAGGCGTATCTGATCGGCCGTGATTTCGTGGCTGGCAAGCCGAGCTGCCTCGTGCTGGGTGACAACATCTTCCATGGCCACGGTCTGCGCGACGTGCTCAGGCGCGCCGACGAACGCGTGGACGGTTCGACCGTGTTCGGCTACTGGGTCAATGACCCGGAGCGCTACGGTGTTGCCGAGTTCGACAAGAGCGGCAAGGTGATCGACCTGGTCGAGAAGCCGGAGAATCCGCGCTCGAACTATGCGGTCACCGGGCTGTATTTCTACGACGGCAAGGCCAGCGATTACGCTGCCGAGCTCAAGCCCTCGCCGCGTGGCGAACTGGAGATCACCGATCTCAACAAGCGCTACCTGCAGGAGGGCAATCTGCACCTGGAAGCGCTGGGGCGTGGTTACGCGTGGCTGGATACCGGTACCCACCAGTCGCTGCTGGAAGCGTCCAACTTCATCGAGACGATCCAGACCCGCCAAGGCCTGCAGGTCTGCTGTCCGGAAGAAATCGCCTTCGGTCAGGGCTGGATCAGCGCCGAGCAGCTGGAAGCCCTGGCTGCGCCGCTGATCAAGAATGGCTACGGCCAGTACCTGCATACGCTCGCCCAGCGCGGGGTCGTTCCGTGAAAGTGATCGAAACTTCACTGCCGGGTTGCCGGGTGATCGAACCGGCGGTTTTCGGTGATGAGCGTGGTTTCTTCTACGAAACCTGGAACGCTGAGCGCTTCGCTGCATTGGGCCTGCCGGATCGCTTCGTGCAGAGCAATGTGTCCACCTCCAGCCGGGGTGTACTGCGCGGGCTGCATTACCAGTGGCCGCGGCCCCAGGGAAAACTGGTATCGGTGCTGGAAGGCGAGGTGTACGACGTCGCCGTCGACATCCGCCGCGGCTCGCCGACGTTCGGCCGCTGGGAAGCGGTCGTGTTGAGCGCTGAGAACAGGAAGCAGTTCTGGATTCCCGAAGGCTTCGCCCACGGATTTGCCGTGCTGTCCGAGCGCGCACTGTTCAGCTACCTGTGCACGGATGTCTACGTCAAGGAGGTGGATGCCGGCATCCGCTGGAACGATGCCGATATCGCCGTGGACTGGCCGATCAGCACCCCGACCCTTTCGGCCAAGGACGAGAATGCCCCGTTCCTGAAAGACATCGCCGAAGATCGCTTGCCGGTGTACCAGCCATGACGGTGCTGGTGTTCGGCGGCAACGGCCAGGTCGGCCAGGAGCTGCTGCGCGCGCTGGCACCGCTGGGCAAGGTGGTTGCGACCACCCGTAGCGGCGTCCTGCCCGATGGCAGCGCCTGCGAAACCGCCGATTTCGGCCAGCCTGACAGCCTGCCGGCCCTGCTTGACCGGCTGCAACCGTCGATCGTGGTCAATGCGGCCGCCTACACCGCCGTCGACCGTGCCGAACAGGAGGTGGACGCCGCCTTTGCGGCCAACGCGCAGGCGCCAGGCGTCATCGCGCGTTGGTGCGCGGCGCATGGTGTGCCGTTCGTGCATTACTCCACCGACTACGTGTTCGATGGCCAGGGCACGGCCCCGTACCGTGAGGATGAACCGACCGCGCCGCTGGGGGGCTATGGCACCAGCAAGCGTGATGGCGAAGACGCCGTGCGCGCTGCCGGCGGCCGTCATCTGCTCTTCCGCACGGCGTGGGTGTATGCCTCGCACGGTGCCAATTTCCTGCGCACGATGCTGCGGGTGGGCGCTGAGCGCGATCAGCTGCGTGTGGTGGCCGACCAGATCGGCACGCCGACGCCGGCGGCATTGATCGCGGATGTCACCGTGCAGGCGCTGCAGCATCCGGGCGCGCTGTCGGGAACGTGGCATCTGACGGCGTCGGGCCAGACCAGCTGGCATGGTTTTGCCGAGGCGATTTTCGCTGAAGCACTGGCGACGGGCGTGCTGGCCAAGGTGCCGTCGGTTGAGGCCATCCCCAGTTCCGAATACCCGACCCCGGCCAAGCGTCCGGCGTGGTCGGTGCTGGACAACCGCAAGCTGCAGCAGGACTTTGGCATCGCGCTGCCAACGTGGCAGGACGGCCTGAAGCGGGTCATGGCCGAACTGGCCAGCTGAAGGTAGCGCCGGGCCATGCCCGGCGGATGCAAATTACCGCTGCGCTCGCCGGCCATGGACCGGCGCTACCCAGAATGCAGCGGGTTCCGGGTCAACTCCGCCCGTAGGTATCCTCGAACCGCACGATGTCATCCTCGCCGAGGTAGCTGCCGGACTGCACCTCGATCAGTTCCAGCGGCAGCTTGCCGGGGTTGCGCAGGCGATGGGTCACGCCCAGCGGGATGTAGGTGCTCTGGTTTTCGCTCAGCAGGATCACCTCGTCGCCACGGGTGACTTCGGCGGTGCCGCTGACCACGATCCAGTGCTCAGCACGGTGGTGGTGCATCTGCAGGCTCAGCGTACCGCCGGGCTTGACCGTGATCCGCTTGACCTGGAAACGCTCGCCGTTGTCGATTGAATCGTAGGCGCCCCACGGGCGGTAGACCTTGCGGTGCCAGGTCGCTTCGCTGCGGCCGTCAGCCTTCAGCTTCGCCACCACGGTCTTGACCTCCTGCATGCGGTCGGCCTTGCCGACCAGCACCGCGTCGTCGGTCTCGACCACGATCACATCATCCAGCCCGACCATCGCCACCAGGCGTTGGCCGTAGGCATAGGTGTTGCGGCAGTCGATGGCGATCACATCACCCTGGTGCGCATTGCCATCGCCATCCTGCTGTGACACATCGCGCAGTGCCGTCCACGAACCAACGTCATTCCAGCCCGCATCCAGCGGAACCACCACCGCATCGGCGGTCTTTTCCATCACGGCGTAATCGATCGAATCGGACGGTACGGCAATGAACGCGTCCTTGTCCAACCGGGTGAAATCGGCATCGCGGCGTGCGCTCTGCCATGCGTCGCGGCAGGCCGACAACATGGCCGGCTGCAGGCGTTCCAGCTCGTGCAAGTAACGCGAGGCCTTGAACAGGAACATGCCGCTGTTCCAGTAGTACTGCCCACTGCCAACGTAAGCGGTTGCGGTGTCCAGATCAGGCTTTTCCACGAATCGCTCGACCGCGCGCACGCCCTGGCCATCGGCCGCCTTGATGTAGCCGTAGCCGGTTTCCGGGCCTGTGGGGACGATACCGAAGGTGACCAGCTTGCCGGCTTCAGCGGCGCCGGCAGCCGCCTGCACCGCAGCGCGAAACGCGGCTTCGTCGGTGATCACGTGGTCGGAAGGCAGTACCAGCAACAGCGCATCGGCGCCGTCGCGGGTGGCCTCCAGCGCGGCCACGGCAATGGCCGGGGCGGTGTTGCGGCCGACCGGCTCGAGGATGATCGCCGCAGGCTCGGCGCCGACCTGCTGGAGCTGTTCGGCGGCAACGAAGCGGTGTTCCTCATTGGCGATGACCAGCGGGCCTCGGCTGGCGATCGGCGCCACGCGCTGCCAGGTTGCCTGCAACATCGTCAGCTCACCGGCCAACGGCAGGAACTGCTTGGGATAGGCCTCGCGCGAAAGTGGCCACAGGCGGGTGCCGGAGCCGCCGGAGAGAATGACGGGCTGGATGGTACTCATGATCTTCCTTGCTTACGACTGGAGGAGGGCAGAGATTTCGTCGGTGCGTGCCTGCATCAGCGCCGCATCCCCACGCGACTCCACATTCAAGCGCAGCAGCGGCTCGGTGTTGGAACTGCGCAGGTTGAAGCGCCAGTCGCCGAAGTCGGCACTGATGCCATCGGTATGGTCCAGCACCGGAGACTGTGCGGCGAAGTGTTCCATCACGCGGGCCACGGACGCCTTCGCATCGCTGACCTTGAAGTTGATCTCGCCACTGCACGGATAGGCGGCCATGCGGTCCTCAACCCAGTCGGCCAGCGAACGGCCGCTTTCGGAAATGAGCTGGGCGATCAGCAGCCAGGGGATCATGCCCGAGTCGGCGTAGGCGAATTCGCGGAAGTAGTGATGGGCACTCATTTCGCCGCCATACACCGCGTCCTCTGCGCGCATCTTCTCCTTGATGAAGGCATGGCCGCTCTTGCACAGCACCGGCACACCACCCGCCTGTTCGACCATCTCCACGGTGTTCCAGACCAGGCGTGGGTCATGCACGATCTTGCCACCCGGGTTACGGTCCAGCGCCGCCTTGGCCAGCAGGCCGACGAGGTAATAGCCCTCGATGAAGCGCCCGCTGTGGTCGAAGAAGAAGCAGCGGTCGAAATCGCCATCCCAGGCAATGCCGAAGTCGGCGCCGTGCTGGCGCACCGCCTCGGCGGTAGCGGCACGGTTTTCCGGCAGCAGCGGGTTAGGAATACCGTTTGGGAAGCTGCCGTCGGGTTCGTGGCAGATGCGGATGAACTCGAACGGCAGGTGCGGTGCCAGCAGGTCGACGATGGCGCCGGCGCCGCCGTTGCCGGCGTTGACCACCAGCTTGAGGGGCTTGAGCTTGGTACTGTCCACATAGGACAGCAGATGCTGGATGTAGGCGCTCTTGTCGTGCTCGCTGCGTTGGCCTGCGGTCGGCGGCTGCGGTGTTGCGCTGTCGGCCGCCACGGCATCGGAGATCGCGAACAGGCCGGTATCGGAACTGATCGGCCGGGCGTTCTCCTTGACCAGCTTCATGCCGTTGTAGTCCATCGGGTTGTGGCTGGCGGTAACCATCACACCGCCCGCTGCACCGCGATGGTCGGTATGGAAATAGACTTCCTCGGTGCCGCACAGGCCGATGTCGATCACTTCCCGGCCCGCGCCGCGCAGGCCGGCTGCCAAGGCATCCTGCAGCGCGGGACTGGTCAGGCGGACGTCGTGCCCTACCACTACTGGCCCGGGTGACAACTGATCGGCCAAGGCCACGCCGATCCGGCGGGCAAGGTCTTCGTTCAGTTCTTCCGGCACGCGGCCGCGGATGTCATAGGCCTTGAAGGCGGGCAGGGGCATGGTGGAATCCTTTGTCAGATCAGCTGGCTAGTGTAATCCCAGCGCCGTGTGGGAATCGTTTCCATAGGCCCAACGGCGGCTGACCGCCGGTGTCAGGTCCGGCTGGCCCTGCGCCTGCCAGCGGTGCGTTTACCTGGCGCGCCGGGCAGCGGAGACAGCAACGCCTCCAGATCGGCTGCATCGAATCGTGGGCCGGTTCCGCCACCACCCTCCAGGATCGCGTCGGCCAGGTCGGCCTTGCGCTGTTGCAGCTCGGCGATCCGTTCCTCGACGCTGCCAGCGGTGATCAGCTTGTAGACGAACACCGGCTGGTCCTGGCCGATGCGATGGGCACGGTCGGTGGCCTGGTTCTCGGCGGCCGGATTCCACCAGGGATCGAAATGGATGACGGTGTCGGCAGCGGTCAGGTTCAGGCCCACGCCACCCGCCTTCAGGCTGATCAGGAACACCGGAACCTCGCCCTGCATGAAGCGCTGCACGGGCGTGACCCGGTCCTGGGTATCGCCGGTCAGGGTCACGTAGGCCACGCCCAGTGCATCCAATGCCTGCGCAATCAACGCCAGCATGCCGGTGAACTGCGAGAACAGCAGGATGCGCCGCCCTTCCTCGACCATGGCAGGCAACATCTCGCGCAGCAGGTCCAGCTTGGCCGAACCGGCAGCGCGCGCGGGTGTCCCGCCTGGCAGCAGGCGCGGATCGCAGCAGACCTGGCGCAGCTTCAGCAACGCGTCCAGTACCACGATGTGATTGCGCGCCAGCCCGCTGCCGTTGATCGCATCGCGGACCTGCTTTTCCATCGCCGCACGCACGGTTTCGTATAGGTCGCGCTGGGCGCCTTCCATTGCCACGGTGCGGGTGATGACCGTCTTCGGTGGAAGCTCGGAAGCGACCTGGTCCTTGCGCCGGCGCAGGATGAAAGGTCGCAGCCGCTGGGCCAGCAGCTGTGCACGGCGCTGGTCGCTGCCGCGCTCGATGGGATGGCGCCAGTGCTGGTTGAACTGCTTTTCGCTGCCGAGCAGGCCGGGCAGCAGGAAGTCAAACTGCGTCCACAGCTCGCCCAGATGGTTCTCCAGCGGGGTACCGGTCAGGCACAGCCGATGCCGCGCCTGCAGCGTGCGCAGCGTGGCCGCCGCGCGCGATCTGGGATTCTTCACCTGCTGCGCCTCGTCGAGGATCAGCAGATGGTAGGAATGCGCCTGCAGCGCCGGTTCGTCGCGCCACAACAGGGGATAGGTGGTCAGTATCAGATCATGGGCGGCAATGGCGTCGAACCGCGTGTCACGTGCGGGGCCGTGCAGGGTCAGTACACGCAGATCCGGGGCGAAGCGCGCCGCTTCGCTCTGCCAGTTGTGCAGCAACGAGGTTGGCACGACCACGAGCGCCGGCTTGTTCAGGCGGCCACTCTGCTTTTCAAGCAGCAGATGGGCCAGGGTCTGCAGTGTCTTGCCCAGGCCCATGTCATCGGCCAGCACGCCGCCCAGGCCCTGCTGGCGCAGGTACTGCAGCCAGGACAGGCCCTCGAGCTGGTAGCTGCGCAGCGTCGCGCGCAAACCCTGGGGCGCTGGCACAGCGCTCATCGCCGGGGCGTCCAGCAGGCGCTGCACGCGTGCACGGGTATCGTTGCTGCTGTGCAGCCGTAACTGCGCAGCGTCCTGCAGGGCCTGCAGGCGGCCGCGATCATGCGCCTGCAGGCGCAGCGGTTGCCCACGGTCGCCGAACAGATCCGCAAGCAGCGCGATCACCGGCTTCAGCCGCGCTGCCCGCAGGGCGAGACGTTCATTGTCTGCCGTCGTCAGCAATACGTTCTCGTCATCGCCAATGGCATCCAGCTGGCCGCGCAGCCAGCGCGGATCGGACTGCAGTACACCCTGCAACAGCGGAACCAGCGCAATGCTGCGGCCATCGGCGTCGATGGTCAGGGCCAGGTCGAGCTCGTTGCTGTCGGCGGACACCGACCGGACATCCAGGTCGATGTCCTCCACCCGGGTGATGCGATGGCGGAAGGCGTCGTCAGTCTCGATCTTCCAGCCCAGTGCTTCCAGCCGCAGCACGTCCTCCAGCAGGAAACGGGTCCAGTCGAAACTGCGCAGCTCGAACAACGGGCCGCCGCCGTCCAGCACGATGCGCGGTTGCCGCTCGCGGTGCAGGTGGACGCTGTGCAGTTCAGCCTCGCGCCGTGCCTCCCCGGCCAGGTCACGCGGCAGCAGGTAGAGCTGGCCCTCGGCGTCGTGCACGAACAGCGAGGGGTCGTCGAGAAATCGCACGTGTTCGTCGTACTCGAACGCGACGGTGGCGACGTCGAGCCACTGCGAGGGGTCACGTTCGGTGAGCCAGGCAGGCCGGTATTCCATGCTGTGCAGATGCAGGATCGGCGTCATCGCCTGGATCTGCAGGGTAGGCAGTATCGGATTGGCGGCCGCACGCAGCGAACCCGGTTCACCCTCCAGTGAGTTCTGCAGTGCGGCCAGCAACACCGCAGCGACATGCTCGCAGTGCGTGCCAGCCGGACAGGTGCAGCGACTCTGCAGGGGGCTGTGCGGGGTGCGGGCGCTGGCATCCAGGTCGATCACCACCTGCCAGCCCTCGACCTGGGCGGTCAGCAGCGGTGACCGGTAGCGCAGTTCGCGCACTGCCGGCACGTGGTGGTTGCCCGTTTCCAGCGTCCCGGCATCCAGCCAGCGGGACAGTTCCCCTCCGGTGAATACTTCGGCCATGCGTCGTCCTGTCCTCTCCATCTACAGCACGCGTTGCCAAGGGCACCGCAAGCGGGGAAACGGACATTCTACGGATTGGCAGCCCGGCATGCCGGTTCATGCTGCGGCGCATCCCAGCCGGCGTCGGGTGTGCCGCTAGAATGGCGGCATTCTCACCGGGTAGGGCAGTAGAGATGCAGCAATCAACTTCCAGCGGCACGCGCAGCAAGCGTTTCGCCTCTGCGGCGCAGGCCCTGCAGGGCGTGGTCGCCGATGGCCAGACCCTGGCCGTGGGGGGCTTCGGCCTGTGCGGCATCCCCGAGGCACTGATCGCCGCGTTGCGCGACAGTGGCGCCAAGGGCCTGACCGTGATCTCCAACAATGCCGGCGTCGATGGCTTCGGCCTGGGCCAGCTGCTGGAAACCCGGCAGATCAAGAAGATGATTTCGTCGTACGTGGGCGAGAACAAGGAATTCGAACGGCAGTACCTGGCCGGCGAGCTGGAGCTGGAATTCAATCCGCAGGGCACCCTGGCCGAGCGCCTGCGTGCAGGCGGTGCGGGTATCCCGGCGTTCTTCACCGCCACCGGTTACGGCACCGTGGTCGCCGAGGGCAAGGAAACCCGCGAGTTCGATGGCAAGCACTATGTGATGGAAACCGCGCTGCGCGCCGACGTTGCCCTGGTCAAGGCCTGGAAGGCCGACGAGGCCGGCAACCTGGTGTTCCGCAAGACCGCGCGCAACTTCAACCCGGCCTGTGCGATGGCCGGCAAGGTCTGCATCGTGGAAGTGGAGGAGGTGGTGGCGGTTGGCAGCATCGATCCGGACCAGGTGCACCTGCCAGGCATCTACGTGCACCGCATCGTGCACAACCCCACCCCTGAAAAACGTATCGAACAGCGCACCATCCGTGCGGAGGGCAACTGACATGGCATGGACCCGCGATGAGATGGCGGCGCGCGCTGCGCGTGAACTGACTGATGGCGCCTACGTGAACCTGGGCATCGGCCTGCCGACGCTGGTGGCCAACCACATCCCCGAGGGCGTGGACGTATGGCTGCAGTCGGAAAACGGCCTGCTGGGCATCGGCCCGTTCCCGACCGAGGCCGAGGTGGACGCCGACCTGATCAATGCCGGCAAGCAGACCGTCACCGCACGTGCGGGTGCCAGCTACTTCGGCAGCCATGACAGCTTTGCGATGATCCGCGGTGGCCACGTCAACCTGGCCATCCTTGGTGCGATGCAGGTGACCGACAAGGGCGACCTGGCCAACTGGATGGTGCCCGGCAAGATGGTCAAGGGCATGGGCGGTGCGATGGACCTGGTGGCCGGCGTGCAGCGCGTGGTGGTGCTGATGGAGCACACTGCCAGGAACGGCGAGCACAAGATCCTGGCCGAATGCACGCTGCCGCTGACCGGCGTGGGCGTGGTCGACCGCATCATCACCGACCTGGCGGTGTTCGATGTAACCGATGACGGTCTGGTGCTGGTGGAGACCGCCGCGGGCGTGAGTGAGGATGAGTTGAAGGAAAAGACCGGCGTTGCGTTCAAGCGCCGCTGAGCATCCACGGGGCGGCGTGTCGCTGCCCCATCTCCTGAATCTCCCATGCTATTTCCCCACGATCTGCCCGATGCTGACGTCCGACATCTGCCGGGCTGGTTGCCCGCAGCTGAAGCTGATGCTCTGCTTCAGACATTGGCACAGGAAATCCCGTGGGAAACCCACCGCATCCGCATGTTCGGCAACTGGGTGGATTCACCGCGGTTGAGCTGCTGGATCGGTGATCCGCAGGCGCGTTACCGCTATTCAGGCGCCGAGTTCATCCCGCATCCGTGGCCACCGTTGCTGCAGGAACTGCGCATCCGTCTGCAAGAACAGAGCGTCGGTCGATTCAACAGCGTACTGCTCAACCGCTATCGCGGCGGCACCGACTACATGGGCTGGCACAGCGATGACGAGCCCGAGCTGGGGCCGGCGCCGCTGATCGCTTCGTTGAGCCTCGGCGCAGCGCGGCGGTTCCTGCTGCGCCGCCGCGATGACACCACGCGCAAGGCGGAATTCCTGCTCGGTCATGGCGACCTGCTGCTGATGGGCGGCGCTACCCAGCGCTACTACCAGCACGCGCTGCCGAAGATGGCGCGGGTGCAGGGCGAACGCATCAACCTGACGTTCCGCTGGATCCATCCGCGTTGACCGGGGTTCGCCGGGCAAACTCAGCGCTTCAGCGCCTGCTTGTCATTCTGCCCGCTGGTCAGCGTCCAGCCCACCACGTCCTGCGCCACCTGCTGCAGGCCACGCTCGAACGCCGCTGCCACTGCCGACACATCGGTGCTGCCCACCGGCTGCAGCTGGCGGAAGGTGCGGTCGGCGACCACGCGCTGGTTGGTGACGTCGATCAGCTTGGCGTTGATCTCGATGACGACCGTCGGCGTGGGCTGGCCCTTGTAATCCGATTCGAAGCGACGGACGTCGGTGGACAGTTTGTAGTCGGCGCGGATGCCGGCGGCAACGCGGGCCACGCCGTGGATGCGGCCGGAATCCTCGAAGCCGCGCAGCAGGGTGTCCTCGATCATGTCGGTGGCCGGCTGCGCCCAGCTGGCGCCCTTGTAGATCTCCAGCTCCGACGGCGTCGGCCGCACGTTGATGCGCGGGCTGTCGACCATGCGCGCGGCGCTGGGCTTGGCCAGCACCAGCTGCCAGTCGGCCTGCGGCCAGCTGGGGTCGACCTTGACCTGCACGGCCGGCGAATAGAGGGTGACGGGGTTCTTGTCGCCGCTGCCGAGGATCGAGCAGCCACCCAGCAGGGTGGCCAGCGACGCTGCCAGCAACAGGCGCGGAAGGGTGATCGGGCTCATTTGGGTTCGAACTCCTTCGGGGCGTCGCGGCCGAGCAGGTAGCGTGCGGGATTGTTCTCGAGGCGGTCGCTGACCCGGCGCAGGTCGCGGATCAGACCACGCAGTTCACCCAGGGTCGGGCCGAGCTGGCCCAGGCCGTCATTGGCGAAGCTGTTGATGGCGGCGCGGTTTTCGCCAAGGATCGAATCGGCATTGCCGGCGGCCGAATCAAGCTTGGCCAGGGTGGCGTCGAGCTTGTCGATGATGCCCGGCAGCTGCTGCACCAGGTTCTTGTCCAGGCGTTCGATGGTGCCGTTGGTGGTCTTCAGGGTGGTGTCCAGGCTGCGGGCGGCATCGCGCGCGCTGAGCAGCAGCGCCTGCGTGCCCTGGTCACGGTCGGCCAGGCCGCCACTGATGGTCTCCAGGTTGGCCAGGGTGGCGTTGATCGAGGCGACGTTGCGGTCGCTGAGGATCTGGTCCATGCGCTCGACGATGCGGTTGGCCACGTCGGTGATGTTCTGCAGCGCCGACGGCGTGGTCGGGATGATCGGTGCCGGGTCCTTGTTGACCGTGGTCAGCGCCGGCGACTGCGGCGTGCCGCCGCTGAGCTGGATGATCGACGGGCCGGTCAGGCTGGTGATCGCCAGCTTGGCGCGGGTATCGGTCTTGACCGGCGTGGTCGAGTTCAGGCGGATGCGCGCGACCACCTGGCGCGGGTCATCCGGTACCAGGTTCAGTTCGGTGATCGAGCCCACCGCGATGCCGTTGTACTGCACCGGGCTGCCCACCGACAGGCCGGTGACCGCCTCGCGGAACACCACGCGGTATTCCTGCCAGGTGCGGTCGGAGGAGTACTTGGCGGCCCACAGGCCGAAGGCCAGCAGGGCCAGGCCAGTGATCAGGGTGAACGCGCCGATCAGCACGTAGTTGGCTTTTGTTTCCATGGCTCAGGCACTCTCGATCTGTTCGCCACGCGCAGCGCGCGCGCGGGGTCCGTGGAAGTATTCCTGGATCCACGGATGATCCAGTTTCTCGATGTCCGGCAGCGGCGCATTGGCCACCACCTTGCGGTCGGCGATGACCGCCACCCGGTCGCAGATGGCATACAGCGTGTCCAGGTCGTGGGTGATCAGGAACACGGTCAGCCCCAGTGCTTCCTGCAGGGTCTTGATCAAGCGGTCGAACGCCGCCGCGCCGATCGGGTCCAGGCCGGCGGTGGGTTCATCCAGGAACAGCAGCGGCGGATCCAATGCCAGCGCACGGGCCAGCCCGGCACGCTTGCGCATGCCGCCGGACAGCTGCGAGGGCAGCTTGTTGATGGCATCGGCGGGCAGGCCGGCCAGTTTCACCTTCAGCAGGGCCAGCTCGTAATGCCAGCGTTCGGGCAGTTCGCGGTGGTGTTCCTTCAGTGGCACCTGGACGTTTTCGCCGACGGTCAGCGACGAGAACAGGGCGCCGTCCTGGAACAGCACGCCGGTGTTGCGCTCGATATGCAGGCGGCTCTCGGCATCGTCGGCGCGCGCATCGCGGCCAAGCACCTCGATCTGCCCTTCATCCGGCACGCGCAGCCCGAGGATCGAGCGCATCAGCACCGATTTGCCGGTACCCGAGCCGCCCACCACGCCAAGGATTTCGCCACGGCGCACGTCCAGGTCCAGCCCTTCATGCACGGTCTGGCTGCCAAAGCGGTTGACCAGCCCGCGCACGCGGATGGCCAGGTCGTGGCCATCGTCGTCCTGCATGGGCACGTCTTCGGGGGTCGGATGGGTAGTCATGTCACCAGTCCATGTGCATGAACCACAACGCCGCGAAAGCGTCGATGATGATCACCAGCGAGATCGTCTGCACCACGCTGGAGGTGGTGCGTTCGCCGACCGACTGCGCGGTGCCTTCCACCTTCAGGCCTTCCAGGCAGCCGATCAGGCCGATCACCAGCGCGAACACCGGCGCCTTGGACAGGCCCACCAGCATGTGCCGCACTTCCATCGTTTCGTGCATGCGCGCGATGTACATCTGCGGCGGGATGTCCAGGTCGAACGCGCCGACGGTGATGCCGCCGGCCAGGCCAGCGACCATCGCGATGAAGGTCAGCAGCGGCAGGGTTACCAGCAGCGCGACCAGGCGTGGCAGTACCAGCAGGTCGATGGGGTCGAGCCCCAGGGTGCGCATCGCATCGATTTCCTCGCGTGCCTTCATCGCACCGATCTGCGCGGTGAAGGCACTGGCGGTGCGGCCGGCCAGCACGATCGCGGTCAGCAGCACGGCGAATTCGCGCAGGAAGGCGATGTTCACCAGTTCGACCACATAGATCTCGGCGCCGAAGTCGCGCAGGATGGTCGAGCCGAGGAAGGCGATCACCGCGCCGACCAGATAGGACAGCAGCGCCACCAGCGGCACCGCATCCAACCCGACCTGTTCCATCTGGTGCACGGTCGCGGTCAGGCGGAAACGTCGAGGTTCCTTGACCAGGCGCGCACCCTTGACCAGGTTCTCGCCGAGGAAGCTGCACAGTGCCTTGATGTTGTGGCCGGTGGCATGGACGCTGACACCCAGCCGCTCCAGTGCGGCCAGCACGCCGAAATCGCGCTTTGGCTTGGGGCGGTCATCGGCGACTTCTTCAATGGTGCACACCAGCGCCTGATGATCCGGGCGGAACTGCAATGCGTCTTCGCTGAGGTCAGCGCGATGGGCGACGCGCAGCACCTGCAGCACGCCGGCCGAGTCGAGCAGCTCGATGCCGGTAGCGTCGATGCCGGTCAGCGTGTCCGGAACGCCACGCAGCACTTCGGCCGCGGCCAGCGCGGTCTTCAGGGTCCAGTGGCCGGACAGCCGGATCAGTCCCGGATCCTGAGCGTCCTGTTCGAGCTGGGGGGCGTGGGTCGGGGTCATGGGGGCCATTCGGGTCGCAGCATAACCGTTCTGAATTGCACGTCGCGTCGAACCAGGATGAATTTCTCCAGCAGAGCCTGACGTAGGTAATACTACGGCGCATGTCCGCAGACGCTCACACGATCCCCACGCCCCAGGCCACCTACGCGCAGCGCGTGGCCTTCGTTTCCGAGATCGCCGGCCGCCTGCACAGCTATGGCACCACGGCCCAACGCCTGGAAGCGGCGGTGGTTGCATTGGCCCGGCAGCTCGATCTGGATTGTGAACCGTGGTCGAACCCCACCGGCATCATCCTCAGTTTCAGCGATCCGGCACAGGCCATCGGCTCCAGTGACATCACCCGGGTGATCCGCTTGGCGCCCGGCGAGAACGACCTGCACAAGCTCAGCGTGGCTGACGGGATCGCCGAAGAAGTGGCCAACGGCCGCATGAGCATTGCCCAGGGCCACACCGCGCTGCGTCAGCTGGACAAGGATCCGGGCCGGCGCGGCAAGCTGCGCACCATCCTGTCCTTCACCCTCGGCGCGGCCGGCGTGGCGGGCATGTGGAAGCTGCCGTGGCTGGACATCGCCACCGCCGGCGTCATCGGCCTGTTGATCGGCCTGCTCGGCATGGTTACCGACAAGCGCCCGGCCAGCCGTGAAGCGGCCGAAGCGCTGGCGGCGCTGCTGGCCGGCCTGGTCGCCACCGTGGTTGCCACGTTCGTGGGTGCCCTGAATCTCAACACGGTGATCATCGCCTCGCTGGTGGTGCTGCTGCCGGGCATGTCACTGACCAATGCGGTCAATGAACTGGCCAGCCAGCACTGGGTGTCCGGCACCGCGCGCTTTGCCGGCGCGCTGACCACCATCATGAAGCTCAGTGTCGGCGCGATGATCGCGGTGACCCTGGCCGATGTGCTGGGGCTGGACCCGATGATCCGTGCCTCGCGGCCCCAGGGGCCATGGGTGGAGTGGGGCTCGCTGCTGACGGCGGCGTTCGCCTTCGCGATGTTGTTCAAGGCCAACCGCCGCGATTATCCGTGGGTGATCGCCGCCTCGGTGGCCGGCTACGCGATCTCCAAATTTGGTGGTCATGCCTGGGGGACGCCGGCCGGCATCTTCCTGTCGGCGATGCTGCTGACCGCCGGCGGCAACCTGTTCGGCCGCGTGGTCGGCCGCCCCGGTGCGATCATCCGCCTGCCGGGCATCATCATGATGGTGCCCGGCAGCACCAGCCTGCGCGGCGTACTGACGCTGGTCCAGCAACAGGACGTGGGCGCCGGGCAGAGCGTGTTCCTGACCGTGTTGAACGTGGTGATGGCGCTGGTCGCCGGCCTGCTGTTCGGCAACCTGCTGATGCCGGCGCTACCCGAAAAAAACGCCGGCTTTCGCCGGCGTTTTTCATTCCCGATGCAGCCGGCCTCAGGCCTTCTTGATCAGGAAATCTTCCGGCTTCTTGCTGCCCTTGGCGGTCAGCTCGGCCATCCAGCGCGGCTGCTTGCCACGACCGGTCCAGGTTTCCTTCGGGTTGGCCGGGTTGCGGTACTTCGGCGCAACCTTGCCCAGCTTGCGGCCAGCGGTCTTGGACGGGGCCTTGGCGGCCTTGGCGACCTTGCGCGCGCGCGGTGCGGGCTCACCACCGAACAGTTCCTCGATGGTGTAACCCTCGGTCTTGGCCAGCTTGCTCAGCTGGGCACGTACCTTGGTGATCGGGCGACGCTTGGCGACGATGGTCTGCTGCTTCTTGGCTGTGCGGATCAATGCGCCCAGCTCACGTGCAGACAGGCCGGTCAGGTCGATACTCATCAACGATTACTCCAGAAACTAATTTAGGGACAGGGACGAGCCGGTCCGTGGCGTCGCAGGACAGAGTAATGATGAATTAATCCCAGCACAAACAGTTGCAGTCACCGTCTGTCGGCTGGCTGGCCCGGTTGCGACCATTTTGACCGGATTATGTCCGTTGCGGTTTTCCCGGGGCGGCCAGCCGGCAAAGAAAAGACCGGGGTATACCCCGGTCTTTTCCGATCAGCCCTGCAGGCGCTGCAGCAGGGTGGCCTTGTCCAGGCTCTCCGCTTCGGCCGCCCGACGCGAGCGGTATTCGAAGGTGCCTGCGGCCAGGCCGCGCTCGCTGACCACCACGCGGTGCGGAATACCGATCAGTTCCATGTCGGCGAACATCGCGCCCGGGCGCAGGCCGCGGTCGTCCAGAGCGGCATCCAGGCCGGCATCGCGCAGCTCCTGCAGCAGGCCTGCCGCAGCATCGGCCACGCCTGCGTCGCCCTTCGGGTTGATCACGCAGACCACCACCTGCCACGGCGCCATCGCGTCGGGCCAGATGATGCCGGCGTCATCGTGGTTCTGCTCGATGGCCGCAGCGACCACGCGCGAAATACCGATGCCGTAGCAGCCCATCGTCATTACCGCGGCCTTGCCATTCTCGTCCAGCACGGTGGCATCGAGCGCCTTCGCATAGGTGCGGCCGAGCTGGAACACGTGGCCGACTTCGATGCCGCGGGCGATTTTCAGTTCGCCGCCGTCCAGCGCACGATCACCGGCGCGCACGTTGCGGATATCGGCCACTTCCGGTTCGGCCAGGTCGCGGCCCCAGTTGACGCCGGCCAGGTGGAAACCGGCCTCATTGGCACCGACGACGAAGTCGGACATCGCCGCCACTTCGCGATCGGCGACCACGCGGATCGGCTTGGCCGGTGCAACCGGACCGAGGAAGCCCGGCACGCTGCCGAGGTATTCGGCAATCTCTGCTTCGCTGGCAAAACGCTGCTCGTCCAGGCCTGCAACCTTGCCCAGCTTGATTTCGTTGACCTCGTGGTCGCCACGTACCAGCGCCAGCACGAACTGCTGTGCCTCGCCTTCGCCGGCGATCAGCGCCACCGACTTCACCGTACGCTGCAGATCGATGCCCAGCAGCGCGGCGACGTCTTCGCAGGTCTTCTGGGTCGGGGTCTCGACCTTGCGCAGCGCCTCGCTGGCCGCAGCACGCGGGGCCGGATCGGCGGCAATGGCCGCTTCCATGTTGGCGGCGTAGTCCGAACCGGTGGAGAACACCAGCGCGTCTTCCCCGGAGTCGGCGATCACGTGGAATTCCTGCGAGGCGTCACCGCCGATCGCGCCGGAATCGGCCTGCACCATGCGGAAGTCCAGGCCCAGGCGGGTGAAGATGCGGCTGTAGGCCACCTTCATGTTTTCGTACTCGCGCACGAGGTCTTCGTCGTGCAGGTGGAACGAATAGGCATCCTTCATCAGGAACTCGCGCGCACGCATCACGCCGAAGCGCGGGCGGATCTCGTCGCGGAACTTGGTCTGGATCTGGTAGAAGTTCACCGGCAGCTGCTTGTAGCTGGACAGTTCGCTACGTGCGAAATCGCAGGCCGCTTCCTCGGCGGTGGGGCTGTAGCAGAAGGTCTGTTCCTTGCGGTCCTTGATCTTCAGCAGCTGCGGACCGAACTTCTGCCAGCGGCCGGTCTGCTCCCACAGTTCCTTCGGCTGGATGGTCGGGATCTGGAATTCCACGGCACCGGCGCGGTCCATTTCCTCGCGGACGATGCGTTCGACCTTGCGCAGCACGCGCAGGCCCAGCGGCGACCAGGTGTACAGGCCGGATGCGAGCTTGCGGATCATGCCCGCGCGCAGCATCAGCCGGTGGCTGGTCAGCTCGGCGTCGCTGGGGGTTTCCTTGGTGGTGTGCAGGTGGAACTGGGAGAGGCGCATCGTCGGATTCGGATTACGGCAGAGATACCTATTCTGCCAGCCCGGCCGGGGGAGGGGTATCGGCCGGGCGGCGCCCGGCACCCGCAGAGGCAACGGCTGGAGCTACGGCAACAGCAACAGCAACAGAAACAGCGGGGTTGCTGTGGGATGGCGGGGTGGGTCCGGTTGCGGGGGTGTCCGCGG
>NZ_QQXJ01000001.1:3631272-3647297 GCF_004348785.1 Stenotrophomonas sp. TEPEL | reverse complement strand
ATTCATCCACGCATGGCGTGGATCTACGTGTCGACCAAGGTCGACACCCACCACCACCAACAGCCGCGGAAATCTGTCGAAGGCGGGGTGGGTCCGGTTGCGGGGGTGTCCGCGGCAAGGATGCCGCGGCCAAGCCCCCANGGANGGGTTNACGGCGTCCCCCGCAACCGGACCCACCCCGCCTTCGACAGNTTNCCGCGGCTGTTGGTGGTGGTGGGTGTCGACCTTGGTCGACACGTAGATCCACGCCATGCGTGGATGAATCTCCGTCGAAATCGAATATTTCGACAATTGAACGTAGAACATCCACGCATGGCGTGGATCTACTGGCCACCGGGAAACTGTCGAAGNNGGGGCGGTGTCGGANTGCGGGGTGTCAGCCGCATGGATGCGGCTGCCAAGCCCCCACGGATGGGTTTACGGCGTCCCCGCANTCCGACACCGCCCCNNCATCCCACGGAATGCCCGCTTTTGACGTTGACGTTGATTCGGCGGGTGCCGGGCGCCGCCCGGCCGNTACCCCCTTAACCCGCCGGGGGGCAGTACGCCTTGATCGCTGCCTCGGCCAGGCCCTTCTGCGCGCTGCGCTGTTCCGGGGTAAGCGCGGTATCAGCCTTGCCATCGCCATCGGTGTCCTGCATCACCGGGCCGCTGCCTTCCAGCAGCGTCACGTTGGCGCGGGCGGTGCTGCATTGTTCCGGCACCGGCGCGGCGGCAGGCTCCGGGGCCGCGTCCGTCGCCACTGTCCTGGCCTGGGCACGCGTCTCATACTTTGCCCCGGCCGGCGGCGTTTCCGAATACTGGGTCACGCCCTTGGCATCCTTCCACTTGTAGACAGGGCCGGCCAGCGCAGTGGTACTGGCCAACAGCAGCAGGCAACCCAGGCAGGACAGGGCACGCATGGCAAACTCCGCGGAATGGGCGTAGAACGCCGATTGCAGCATTGGCGCCGACCGCTGGCAAGTCGATTAAACTGGATTCCATGGACCCGATCACACCGCCGCCGCGCTCGCGCACGATTTACCTGCTGCCCAACCTGTTCACCACGGCTGGGCTGTTCTCTGGTTTCTACGCCATCATCGCTGCGGCCAACGGGGATTTCGTCAATGCCAGCATCGCCGTGTTCGTGGCGGCGGTGATGGATGGCCTCGATGGCCGTGTCGCGCGCCTGACCGGTACCAGCAGCGAGTTCGGCGTGCAGTACGACTCGCTGGCCGATCTGGTCAGCTTCGGCATGGCGCCGGCCCTGGTGATGTATCACTGGTCCCTGTCGGAACTGAAGTACGACGGTGAGCTGGTCGGTCGCTTGGGCTGGGCGGTGGCGTTCCTGTACGCCGCCTGCGCGGCGCTGCGCTTGGCGCGCTTCAATACCCAGGTGGCCGTTGTCGACAAGCGCTGGTTCGTCGGCCTGGCCAGCCCGGCTGCCGCCGGCCTGATGATGTCCTTCGTGTGGGCCTTCGCCGATGGCACGCTGGGCTGGAACGGCAACGAGCTGCGCTTCGTGGCGTTGGCGGTGACCCTGGTCGCCGCACTGCTGATGGTCAGCCGCATCCGCTTCTGGAGCTTCAAGGGCGGCGCGGCCAAACAGGGCGCACGCTCGGACCGTGTCCCGTTCCTGGTGCTGGCACTGGTGCCGATCGCCATCGCCATCGCGGTGATCGACCTGCCCCGCGTGCTGTTCGTCGTCGGCATCCTGTACGCCCTGTCAGGCCCGGTGATGTGGGGCGTGCAGCGCCTGCGCAAGAAGCCCGAGGCGGCGTGAGCCAGGACCTGCCCCTGTTGTGGTCCCCGGCCCAGCAGGCCTGGCTGCAGGCCATGGGTTACACCGTCTATCACGACGGCCAGTTGGCCGCCGAAATGGACGCGGCATTGCAGCTGAGCGTGGCCGAAGCCACGGCGTCGGCGCCCGTGCCGGTCGAGGCGACGCGCGCGGCTCCACCTTCGATGCAGCACGCAGCCAGCCAGCGCGGCGCGGCGCCGGAGCCCCGGCTCGAGCGCGCGCCACCACGCACTGCCGTGCCGGTAGCGGCGCCGGATACCGTCCCGGCTGTGGCCCGTCCGCTGCCCACCGGCAACGCGCGGCAGCCGCTGGTGCGCCTGCCTGACCGCCTGCAGATCGCGCTGTTGCGGGCCTCGGGCTGCAATCCCAACGACCCCGCCACGCAGGCGCTGATGGACAGCTGGCCGCTGGAGCAACTGCGTCGCGACCCCGCAGCCAAGCGCGCGTTGTGGCCGCAGCTGCGCACACTGCGCAAGGGCGGAAGCGCATGAGCGCGGTCAGCCAGCCCGGGCCGGTGGCGATGCGTGCGCTGCGCGAGAGCGATCTCAACGCGGTGATGGCCATCGAAGTACGTGGCTACCCCTATCCCTGGACCCGCGGCATTTTCCTGGATTGCCTGCGTGCCGGTTACCCCGGCCTGGCCATGGAGCGCGATGGCCTGTTGATCGGCTATGGCGTGCTCAGCCTCGCTGCCGATGAAGCCCATGTGCTGAACATCTGCATCGATCCGCTGGTGCAGTCGCGTGGGCTTGGCCGCCGGTTGCTGCGTGCGCTGGTCCGCCTGGCCGCTGATCGAGGCGCCCAGCGGGTGTTCCTGGAAGTGCGTCCGTCCAATACCCCGGCGCTGGCGCTGTATCACAGCGAAGGCTTCAACGAGATCGGCCGGCGCCCCCGCTACTACCCTGCTGCGCAGGGGCGCGAAGATGCGCTGGTGATGGCGATCGAGCTGGTGGACGGCGAGCTGGAGACAATGCCGCCGCTGTAATCGGCGTCGCGTGGCCGCTGCGCTCGCCGGGCATGGCCCGGCGCTACCGATGCGTTGTTGACGCCAGGCGCAGCGCCAGCACACCAGCCACGATCAATGCTGCCGCCACCCAACGCGCACGCGGTACCCGTTCGCGCAGCAGGAACACCGAGATCAGCAGCGCGAACAGGATCGACGATTCGCGCAGCGCCGACACCATTGCCACCGGCACCTGGGTCATCGCCCACAGCGCCATCGCATACGAGGCGGTGGTACCGATGCCGCCGGCCACGCCCAGCGGCCAGTGCTGGCGCGCATACGCCAGCAGCTTGCCGCGCTGCCGATGCAGCGCCCACAACGGCAACGGAATGCCCGACAGCAGGAACAGCCACAACGTGTAGCTCAGCGCATTGCCGGACAGTCGCGCGCCCTGCGCATCGACCAGGGTGTAGGTGGCGATCATCGCCGCCGTCAGCAACGGCAGGCGCAGCTGGCCGCCACGTGCGCCGCGGGCCATGCACAGGATGCCGCCACTCACCAGGAGGACGCCGAGCCAGGCCGATGGCGGCAGGCGTTCGCCGAGCACGGCGCCGGCCAGCGCAACGAGGATGGGCGCGCAACCGCGCATCATCGGATACGCCAGGCTCATGTCGACCTGCTGGTAGCAGCGTGCGACCAATGCGTAGTACGTCACCTGCAGCAGCACCGAGACGGCCAGCCAAGGCCAGCTTGCGGCGGTGGGCATGGGCAGCAGGGGCAGGGCGATGGCCGACAGCAGTGCAGCGCTGCCGGTGACCAGCACCGTGCCGAGAAACTTGTCCGGTCCGCGTTTGACGATCGCGTTCCAGCTGGCGTGCAGTGCGGCGGCAGCGAGGACCAGCAGGAAGATGGAAAGCGGCATCAGGCGATGATGCCAAAAGACAGGAGTGGGTGCCGACCTTGGTCGGCACCCTCCCGATCAGCTGTTACAGCTTCGCGCGCTGTTCGCGCAGGCCGGCCAGCTGGTTGTTCCAGTCGACCAGGCGCACGCGTTCCTGCTCGATCACCGCCGGCGGCACCTTGTCGGAGAACTTGGCCAGCTTGGTCTCGCTCTTTTCCTGTTCGCCTTCCACGCGCTTTATCTCCTTGTCCAGGCGCGCGCGCTCGGCATCGAGATCAACCAGGCCTTCCAGCGGCACCAGCAGCTTCAGTTCACCGACGATCGCGGCGGCGGCCGGCGGCGCACTCTGTGCGTCGGCCAGCCACTGGATGCTGTCCAGCTTCAGCAGGAACGACAGCGAGGCACTGAAGCGCTCGATGCGCACGCGGTCCTGTTCCTGGCCGGCCAGCAGGCGCAGCGGCACCAGCCTGGACGGGGCGACGCTCAGCTCGCTGCGCACGCGGCGCACCGCACTGATCACCGCCTTCAACCATTCCACGTCGGCCTCGGCCTGGCTGAAATCGCCCTCGAACTCGGCGGCGGTCGGGTATGGACGCAGCGACAGCGTGGTTTCGGCCAGGCCCAGGCGCGGTGCCAGCTGCTGCCACAGCTGTTCGGTGATGAACGGGGTCAGCGGGTGCAGCAGGCGCAACAGCGCTTCCAGCACGTACAGCAGGGTGTGGCGGGTGCTGTCGGCGTCGGCGGCATCGGCGCCGTTCAAGGCCGGCTTGCTCAGCTCCAGGAACCAGTCGCAGAACGCGTTCCATGCGAATTCGTACAGGCACTGCGCCAGCAGGTCGAAGCGATAGGCGGCGAAATGGCCCTGCGCTTCGGCGGTGGTGGCGGCCAGGCGCGAGAGGATCCAGCGCTCGGCGTCGGTCCGCGGCGTCGGCACGCCGGTGAACGCTGCACCTTCGGTGTTCATCAGCGTAAAGCGGCTGGCGTTCCACAGCTTGTTGCAGAAATTCTTGTAACCCTCGGCGCGGTTCATGTCGAACTTGATGTCGCGGCCATGGGTGGCCAGCGCGGCGATGGTGAAACGCAGCGCATCGGCGCCATGGGCGGCGATGCCGTCCGGGAATTCCTTGCGCGTGGCCTTCTCGATCTTCTCCACCATGCGCGGCTGCATCAGCCCGCCGGTGCGCTTGGCCACCAGGTCATCGATGCTGATGCCGTCGATGATGTCCAGCGGGTCGAGCACGTTGCCCTTGCTCTTGGACATCTTCTGGCCCTGGCCGTCGCGGATCAGGCCGGTGAAGTAGACGTCCTTGAACGGGATCTTCCCGGTCAGGTTGTCGGTGGCCATGATCATGCGCGCCACCCAGAAGAAGATGATGTCGAAGCCGGTGATCAGCACCGACGACGGCAGGTAGCGGTCGAAACCGCGCTCGGCCATCGCCTGCTCGTTCGGCCAGCCCAGGGTGGAGAACGGCCACAGCTGCGAGGAGAACCAGGTCTCCAGCACGTCGCTTTCCTGGCTCAGCACGACGTCGCTGCCGAGATTGTTCTTGGCACGCACTTCGTCTTCGCTGCGGCCGACGTAGCAGTTGCCGGTGGCCGCATCGAACCATGCCGGAATGCGGTGGCCCCACCACAGCTGGCGGCTGATGCACCAATCCTGGATGTTGGTCATCCAGTGGCGGTAGGTGTTGATCCAGTTCGGCGGCACGAAGGAGATGCTGCCCGGCTTTCCATCGGTACCTTCGACCAGCTCCAGGCCACGCTTGGCCAGTTCGTCCATCTTCACGAACCACTGGTCGGTCAGGTACGGCTCGATCACCTGGCCGGTGCGGTCGCCGCGCGGCACCTGCAGCTTGTGCGCCTTGGTCTCGACCAGGATGCCCAGGTCTTCCAGTTCAGCCAGCACGGCCTTGCGCGCGTCGTAACGGTCCAGCCCCTGGAAACGTTCCGGTGCGTTGTCGTTGATCGCGGCCACCGGCGTGAACAGGTTGATCATCGGCAGGTTGTGGCGCACGCCCACCTGGTAGTCGTTGAAGTCATGCGCCGGGGTGACCTTGACCACGCCGGTACCGAACGCACGGTCCACGTAGTCATCGGCGATCACCGGCACGCGGCGGCCGGTCAGCGGCAGCACCACGCGCTTGCCGATCAGGTGCAGGTAACGTTCGTCTTCCGGATGCACCATCACCGCGGTGTCGCCCAGCAGGGTTTCGGGGCGGGTGGTGGCGACCACCAGGTAATCGCGGGTTTCGCGCAGGGTCTCGACGCCATCGGCATCGCGCTCGATGTGTTCGTAGTTCAGGCCTTCATCCAGCTGGTAGGCGATCGACCACAGGAAGCCCTCTTCCTCGGCGCTCTCCACTTCCAGGTCCGAGATCGCCGTCTTCAGCACCGGATCCCAGTTGACCAGGCGCTGGCCACGGTAGATCAGGCCCTGTTCGTGCCAGCGCACGAAGGCTTCGATCACCGCTTCGGACGGCTGCGGGTCCATGGTGAAGGTGCTGCGCGACCAGTCGGCCGACGTGCCCAGGCGGCGCATCTGCCGCTCGATGATGTCACCGGACTGCTGCTTCCACTCCCACACCTTGCCGATGAAGCCCTCACGGCCCAGCGAATCGCGGGTCTCGCCGTTGCCTTCCAGCGCTAGGTTGCGGCTGACCACCATCTCGGTGGCGATGCCGGCGTGGTCGGTACCGACCTGCCACAGCGTGTCGTAGCCGCGCATGCGGTGGTAGCGCACCAGCGCATCCATCAGGGTCTGCTGGAAGGCATGGCCCATATGCAGGGTGCCGGTCACGTTCGGCGGCGGCAGCAGGATGGTGTACGGCTCGCCCTTGCCGGACGGCTTGAAATGGCCGGCCTTCTCCCAGGCCTCGTAGAGGTCGGTCTCGAAGGACTTCGGGTCGTAGCTGGAGGCGAGTTGGGTCATGCGGGGAAACCAGTCATCAAGGCGGGAAGGGAGATCAGCGCGACCCGAGGGTGCGCCGGATCTTCTGGTCGGTGTGGTACTGGCTGACCGAATAGGCAGCCCAGATCGCGGCGGGCAGCCAGCCGATCAGGGTGATCTGCAGGATCAGGCAGACGATGCCGGCAAACGGCCGGCCGATGGTGAAAAAGGACAGCCAGGGAAGAATCAGGGCGATCAGCAGGCGCATCAAGGGGTCCTCGCAGGGCTTACATGTCGTGCTTGTTCAGGTCGTAACCGGCGGTCTTGTACTGGCGCCAGCGCTCGCGCAGCGGTTCGCGCGCTTCCGGATCGGCCGGGACCACTTCCAGCACGCGCTCGCACTGGCCCAGCCAGGGTTCGTCGCGCAGGTTGATCACCAGCGGCCGCACGGGGGCCTCGCCGCCGGGCGGGGCGATCAGTACCAGGGCTTCTTCCTCGTCCACGTCCTCACCTACGATCTGGTGCGGAATGTAGGCATCGTCGTCGAACGACCAGAGAAGTTCGTCAAGTTCTTCGGCCTGGGCCTGGTCGCGGGCGAGGACCAGGGTGAACAACCCGGCGTCGTTGGCCTTGCGCGCCAGCTCGCAGACCAGGCGCAACGGCTCGGTCAGGAAACGGGGCTTGGCGATCAGGTAGAAGTCGGCGCGGGGCATGGCGGCATCCAGGTGAGGCAGGTGCCGATCCATGCCGGGTGGCGGCTGGACCGGCGAGGCCCCGGCCGGCGGTTGCCGGCCAGGGTCAGGTACAGCATCAGGCGCGGGCGACCTGGTCCAGCAACCACTGGCTCAGCAGGCCGACCGGACGGCCGGTGGCCATGCCACGCTTGCCTTCATCGCTGGCCACGCCGGCGATGTCCAGATGGGCCCAGCGCTGGCCTTCGGCGAAGCGCGACAGGAAGCAGCCGGCGGTGATGGCACCGGCCCAGCGGCCGCCGATGTTGTAGACGTCGGCGAAGCTGGAATCCAGCATCGGCTGGTACTCGTCCCACAGCGGCAGGCGCCACGCGCGGTCGAAGACCTGCTCGCCAGCAGCCAGCAGCTCGTTGGCCAGGTCGTCGTGCTTGCTCATCAGGCCTGCGGTCTGGTGGCCGAGGGCGACCATGCAGGCACCGGTCAGGGTGGCCACATCGACCAGCGCCTGCGGCTCGAAGCGCTGCGCGTAGGTCAGTGCGTCGCACAGGATCAGGCGGCCTTCGGCGTCGGTGTTGCCCACTTCGATGGTCTTGCCCGACATCGAGGTGATGACGTCGGACGGACGGTAGGCATTGCCGTCGATGGCGTTTTCCACCGCCGGGACCACCACCACAAGGTTCAACGGCAGCTTGGCCTTGACCGCAGCGACGAAGGTGCCGATGACGTTGGCGCCACCGCACATGTCGTACTTCATCTCTTCGATGCCGCCCTGGGTCTTCAGGTTGACGCCACCGGTATCGAAGGTGATGCCCTTGCCGACCAGCACGTAGGGCTTGGCGTCGCCGCCATTGCGCCACTTCAGCACGACCAGGCGCGGGCGGTTGGCCGAGCCACGGGCCACGGCCAGCAGCGAGCCCATGCCCAGCGCTTCCATCTGGGCCTCGTCGAGGATCTCCGCTTCGGCACCGTCATGCTCGCCGGCGAATTTCACGCCCACTTCAGCCAGATAGGCCGGGGTGCAGTAGTTCGGCGGCAGGTTGCCCAGCTCGCGGGCGAACTCGACACCGGCGGCGATGGCCTGGCCCTGGGCCAGGGCCTGCGCGTCATCACCGGCGATGGCCAGCTGGGCCAGGCCGGCATCGTCGGCCTTCTTCTTGCCCAGGGTGGCGGTGTAGCGGTAGGCCGCGTGGTCGGCGGCGATCACCGCCTGGCGGATCGCCCAGGCCGCGTCGCGGTCCTTCACTGCCACTTCGGACAGGGTGAACAGTGCGCTGCGGGCAGCCCCGGCCTTCAGCGCGCGCACGGCATCGCCGACCGCCTTCAGGTACTGCGGCACGCCGAAGCGGGCGGCATCGCCGAGGCCGACCACCAGCACGCGCGGGGCGGTCACGCCCGGCAGGTCGTGCAGCAGGGTGGTGGCGCCGGTCTTGCCGGACAGGTCGCCGCGCTGGGCCAGGGCGGCCAGGCGGCCACCGCTTGCAGCATCCAGTGCCTGCGCGGACGCAGTCAGGGTATGGTCGGCATAGGCGCCGACGACGATGCAGTCAACGGCGGCCGAAGCCGCAGCGAGGTGGTTCAGGGTGAATTCGAGAGCCATTGAGCAGATTCCATTGGCAAGTCCGTACAATCGCGGACCGTTTACGCCCAGACGCTAGACTGGGCGGCACCGCGAACGAACCTGAGAGTTTAAACCACCGCCCCATGTTGAAGCTCGACCGCTATCTATTGGGCGATTTCGTCCAGAGTTTCCTGGCTACCCTGATCGTCCTGCTGGTGGTCAGCGTGGGCGGCGTGCTGGTGGACATCCTCGGCAACATCGCCGACGGGCGGCTGCCGGCCAAGCTGCTGTTCTCGCAGCTGGGCCTGCAGTTCATCGTCTACATGCCGCTGATCCTGCCGCTGGCACTGATGCTGGGCCTGCTGCTGGCCATCGCCCGCCTCTACCGCGACTCGGAAATGGCGGTCATCACCGCCATCGGTGTCGGCCCCCGGCGCCTGCTCAAGCCCCTGCTGATGCTGGTGCTGCCGGTGATCGCGGTGGTCGGCGCCTGTTCGCTGTGGCTCGGCCCCTGGGCCGGGCGCACCGCCGAACAGATGGTCCAGGACGCCAACCGCAGCGTGCTGATGGCCGGCCTGGAGCCGGGCCGGTTCACCCCGCTGCCCAATGGCGGGGTGGTCTATGTCGCCTCGATCTCGCCCGATGGCAGCCAGCTGGGCCGGGTGTTCCTGCAGCGGCAGAAGGAGGATCGCCTCGAAGTGGTGTCCGCCGCCAGCGGCCGCATGTACTTCGAAGGCGCCCGCCAGCGTTTCCTCGAACTGGATGATGGCCACCAGCTGGAAGGGCCGGCGGCCGGCGCACTGGACTACCGCCTGGCGACCTTCGCCCGCAACGACGTGGCGCTGCCCGACGGCAGTGAGGCCCGCAAGAGTGACGACCCCGAACTGATGCCGACCACCGCGTTGTTCGGTGACAAGCGCCCCGAGGCCCAGGCACAGCTGCACCGTCGCCTGGCGCCGCCGCTGATCGCACTGGCCTTTGCCCTGCTGACCGTGCCGCTGGGACGCAGTTCGCCGCGGCAGCAGCGCTACGGCCGGATGATGCTGGCCCTGCTGGCCTACATGGTCGGTACCAACCTGATGTTCATCGGCAGTGGCTGGATTGCCAACGGCCAGATTCCGTCGGCGCTGGGCCTGTGGTGGCTGACCCTGCCGCTGCTGGCACTGGCGATCTGGATGTACGTGCGTGACGGCCGCATGGCCCGCCCGAAGGGAGCCCGCGCATGATGCTGCGACCGATGCGTTTCGATCTGTACCTGGGCCGGGCAGTGCTGGGTACCGTGCTGCTGACCTGGGCGGTGCTGGTCGGCCTGGACGTGCTGATGGCCTTCTCCGGTGAGTTCAAGGACATCGGCAAGAACGGCTATTCGCTGGGCCATGCGGCCGCCTGGGTGCTGTACACCGTGCCGCGCCGGGCCTACACGATGTTCCCGACTGCGGCGGTGATCGGCGCGCTGATGGGCCTGGGCCAGCTGGCCGCGACCTCGGAGCTGACCGCGCTGCGCGCGCTGGGCCTGTCGCGCAAGCGCCTGAGCGTGTCGGTGGCGATCGCCCTGTCGTTGTTGACCGGGTTGATGGTGATCAGCGCCGAGACCCTGGGGCCGTGGGGCCAGAACCGCGCCGATTCGCTGAAGATGAGTGCCAAGTGGGGCACCGACGTGGCGGTGGCGCGTTACTCCGGCCTGTGGGCGCGCGAAGGTGACACGTTCCTCAATGCACAGAGTGGCGAAGAACAGCTGGTCGGCGACAAGGGCACCCGGCTGATTCTGCGTGACGTGCGCCTGTACAAAATCGACGAGGAGGGTCGGATCGGTACGCTGACCCACGCCGCCACCGCCGAGCACGACAAGGATGGCTGGGTGTTGACCGGCGTGCGCCGTGACACCTTCGGCGAGCGCTCGGCAACGCGCCAGGAAGCGGCCCGTGAGCCGTGGAATTCCAAGCTGGACGCCGGTGCCCTGGCCACCGGCATCGCCAAGCCGCGCAATCTCAGCGTGTCCGAGCTGAGCACCAGCATCGCCTACCGCGAGCGCAACGGGCTGGATGCACGCGACTACGAGGATGTGTACTGGAGCCGCTGGTTCTACCCGTTGAATGTGCTGGCGCTGTGTTTGGCGGCGGTGCCGTTCGCGTTCGGTTCGCTGCGCAGTGGCGGCATGGGCAAGCGTCTGTTCCTGGGCATCCTGTTCGCGCTGGCGTTCTGGCTGCTGCAGCTGTTCTTCGGCCGCATGGCCGGCGCGCTGAAGTTCGACTACCGCATTGCCTACGCGCTGCCGCCGATCGTGATGCTGGCGGTGTCCGGGTTGCTGTTCCGGCGCAAATCGGGCTGATTCCGGTAGCGCCGGGCCATGCCCGGCGAAGGTGCGCGATATCCCGCGTCCGCCGGGCATGGCCCGGCGCTGCCAGGACAGGTCAGCGCTTCGGCATCCGCAGCAGCTGCGTAGCACTCGCGCGGTCGTGCCAGGTCAGCCGCTGGCGATCCACCAAGGCCCACCAGAAGCCCAATCCGCCCAGCAGCAACGACAGCGTGGCCACCGCGAAGCGCAGCCACAGCTGGCCGCGTCGCAACGGCGTGCCATCGCGTGATTCCAGCTTCAACCGCCACGGGCGCATGCCCAGCGTCTGCCCACCGCGTCGCCAGCTGGCGGTGGCATACCACCCGGTCATGGCCCAGCAGACCGCCCACAGCAGCCATTGCCAGGCACTGAAGGGCGCGATGTTGTCGCGCTGCGCATGGCCGCTGAACGCATAGGCCAGGGTGAAGGCCGCGCCGGCCAGCATCCACAAGGCCAGCACCGGCAGCGCGTCATAGATCATCGCCAGCAGGCGCCACAGCAGCAGCGCGCGCGGGCGGGGCGTATCAGCGGCGACGTGGGCCGCATCGGTGGCGGGGCTCGACATGTGCCGAGCATACGCAATGCTGGCCGTGCCCGCAGTTGGCCTCGTATCCTGCGTGCATGGCCGTCACTTCCACCCCCGCCGAACGTCGTCAGCTGGTCCAGCAACTGCCCGAGCTGCGCGGCGAGGACAGCCAGCGCATCCAGCGCTTCCTCGATGCGATCTGGGCCGAGCACGGTCTGGCCCGCGCCACCCTGGACAGCTATCGCCGCGACCTTGAAGGCCTGGCGCGCTGGTGTGACGGGCGCGACGGTGGCCTGGCCGGTATTGAACGTGCCGGTCTGTTCGATTACCTGGCCTGGCGCACCCGCCACAACTGGTCACCGCGCAGCAACGCGCGGTTGCTGTCGGCGCTGCGCGCGTTCTTTGCCGATGCCGTGCGGCGTGGCGAACGCAGCGAGGATCCCAGCGCACTGCTGGACCCGCCGAAGCTGCCACGGCTGCTGCCCAAGGCACTGGCAGAGAGCCAGATCGACGCGCTGCTGGCGGCACCGGATATCGACAGTCCGCTCGGCCTGCGCGACCGCGCCATGCTGGAGCTGATGTATGCCGCCGGGCTGCGGGTGAGCGAGCTGGTGCTGTTGCCCGCCACGGCGGTGAACCTGCGCCAGGGCGTGCTGCGGGTGACCGGCAAGGGCAGCAAGGAACGCCTGGTGCCGCTGGGCGAGGAGTCGCAGTACTGGCTGGAACGCTACCTGCAGCAGTCGCGACCGCAGCTGGTGGGCAAGGGCAAGGTGCAGGCGCTGGCCGACGGGCAGGCGCCCCTGTTCATCGAACCGGCGCTGCATGGCTTGACCCGCCAAGCGTTCTGGCACCTGGTCAAGCGCTACGCGGCGGTGGCCGGTATCGACCCGGCGCGGATCAGTCCGCATGGCCTGCGGCACAGTTTCGCTACCCACCTGCTGAACCGTGGCGCCGACCTGCGCGCGCTGCAGATGCTGCTGGGCCACAGCTCGCTGTCCACCACGCAGATCTACACGCTGGTCGCACGCGAACACCTGCAGAAACTGCACGCCCGCCATCATCCACGCGGCTGAGCCCATGGCGGGGGCCAGCCGGGCCTGTGCGCGGCATCGCGGACCGCTCAGGATGGCTGTGTCAGAATCCGGGGTCTTCTTTCTGCTGCGGACTGCTCCATGCTCCGATTCGCCATCGCCGCCGTGTTCGGCGCGCTCAGCCTGAGTGCCTGCGCCCAGCCCGCCCCGCCAGCCGCAAAGGCCCCCGCTGCAGCGGCAGCCAAGGCCGGCCCTGCCGCCACGGCCAATGCACCGGCCGAGCAGGCCGTGCGCAAGGCGCTGACCGAGCTCAACCCCGGCTTCCAGGTGGACTACATCGGTGCCGCGCCCTTCCCGGGCTTCCGTGAAGTGGTGGTCTCCGGCCAGCTGCTGTACGTCTCCGACGACGGCCGCTACCTGTTCCAGTCGCAGCCCTACGACACCCGCGCCAAGAGCCCGGCCAACAGCGAAGGCCTGCTGGGCTACCGTCGCGACCTGCTGGCCAAGGCCAACCATGGCGACCGCATCGTGTTCGCCGCGCCGAACGCGAAGTACACCATCAGTGTGTTCACCGACATCGAATGCGGCTACTGCCGCAAGCTGCACCAGGACATCGCCGAGCTCAACCGCAACGGCATCACCGTCGAATACCTGGCCTTCCCGCGCATGGGGCTGGGCAGCAAGGATTACACCGACATGATCTCGGTCTGGTGCGCGGCTGATCGTCGCCAGGCGCTGACCAATGCCAAGCGTGGTGGCACGGTGGCAGCGAAGAACTGCACCAACCCGGTGGCGATGCAGTACGCCCTGGGCCAGCAGTTGGGCGTGAATGGAACACCGGCGATCTTCGCGCCCGATGGCACCCAGCTCGGCGGCTACCTGCCGCCGGCGGATGGGCGGGTAGCGCCGGGCCATGCCCGGCGGATGCATCAGACAGAAAGCCGGGGACGCAGTGCGCCCCTGGATTTTTTTTACTTCAACCCATCACTGACCGCCTTGGTCAGCGTGCCCTGCGCATCGTCGCCGCTGAACTCCCAGACGAACGCACCGCCCAGTCCCTGGGTCTTCACGTAGCCCATCTTGCGGGTGATGTTGGCCGGGGTATCGAAGCTCCACAACGTGCTGCCGTTGTAGATCCAGGTGGCACCGGCGGTGTTGTCGGTGTAGCTCGGCCACGCCAGGTTCTTCAGCACCTTCCAGTCTTCAATGCCGGCCTCGTAGGTACCCGGTGCCGCACCGGTGGCGCTCTGGTACAGGCCGTTGTTGGCGTTGCTCACCCCGGTCCAGCCGCGCCCGTAATAGCCGATGCCCAGGTTGAGCTTGGCGGCGGGAACACCACGGCTGATGAAGGCCTCGATGGCGTCGTTGCTGTTGTACAGCTTCTGGTCGCCGGTGGACGGATCATTCGGCGAATCGAACAGCGCCGACTGGTGATTGGTCTTCGCATCCCACGCGCCGTGGAAGTCGTAGGTCATCACGTTGATGTAGTCCAGGTACGGGTGGTACGCGGCCGGATCGGTGACGCGGATCTTGTCGATGCCGGCGCCGACTGCCACCGTCAGCAGCAGACCGGGGCGCACCGCATCGAGCTGGCGGCGGAATTCGGCCATCAGCGCGGTGAAGTTGGCGTTGTCCTCGGGCGTGCCGCAGGCGATACCGCAGGCCACCGGGTACTCCCAGTCGATGTCGATGCCGTCGAACACCCCCAGCGCCGCACCGGGGCCACCGGCACCGTCGGTCACCGGCAGGTTGCCCTTGATGTAGGCGTCGATGCACGAAGCGACGAAGGCTTGGCGGTTGGCCGGCTGCGCCGCGCTGGAGAAGCCGCGCGACCAGGTCCAGCCACCCAGCGAGATCAGCACCTTCATGCCCGGGTACTTGGCCTTGAGCTGCTTGAGCTGGTTCCAGTTGCCGCGCAGCGGCTGGTCCCAGGTATCGGCGCTGCCGCTCACGCTTTCGCCGGCACCGAAGGCCTTGGTGTAGTCGGCGAAGGCATCGCCACCGGCACCGCTGTTCGGATCCGACGGCTGGGTGACGCCCACTTCGCAGCGGTTGTTGCGCACGTTGCCGAAGGCGTAGTTGATATGGGTCAGGCGCGCGGCCGAACCGCTGCTGTCGATGTTCTTGACCCGGTAGTTGCGGCCATAGATGCCCCACTGGGTGAAGTAACCGATGACCCGCTTGCCGGTGGTGCCACCGTCGCCGGCCAGGGTGCTGGCGGTCACTGCCGTGCCCTGTGCCGACGCATTGCCGGCGTTGTCGCGGGCACGCACGCGGTAGCTGTAGCTGGTGGACGCGGTCAGGCCGCCATCGACATAGCTGGCGCTGGACGGCGAGCCGACCAGGCTGCCATTGCGGTACACGTCGTAGCCAGCCAGGCCGCTGCCGCCGGTGTTGTCGGTGGACGGGCTCCAGCTCAGGGCGATGCTGTTGGCGGTGCGGGTACCCACGGCCAGGCCACCGGGCACGCTGGGCGCGGTGGTATCGCCACTGGCCGCGTTGACGGTGATGGTGATGGTCGCGGTGCTGGCGGTGGCGTTGTTGTTGTCGGTGGCGACCGCGCGCAGGGTGTGGCTGCCGGCGCTGGCGTTGGTCCAGCTGGCGCTGTACGGCGCGCTGGTGTCGATGCCCAGCGAACTGCCATCGCGGAAGAACTCGACCTTGCTGACGCTGCCGTCCGCATCACTGGCGTTGGCGGTCACGTTGACCGTGCTGCCGGCGCTGAAGGTGGCGCCGTTGGCCGGCGAGGTCAGGCTGACCACAGGCGGCTGGTTGGTCCCGCCGCCGTCGCAGGCGCCGAGGTTGGTGTAGTAGGGCGCCCCGGCCGGATGGTCCGGCGGCGCATTCCAGATGTCCTGGTTCGCCCGGTAGAGGACCCCTCCCTTCTGCAGGGTGTCGCCACTGCGGTAGATCTTGGCCTGGTCCCATTCGGCCACGCCGGCACAGCTGGCGGCCTGGGCCAGGCCGGGCAGGGCGACCGCCCCGGCCAGGGCCAGCAGCCAGGCCAGACGGCGCGGGCGACAGCGATGAAGGGAAGGGTGGGCACTGCGTACATCGGCACTCTGCACAAGCGGGTCGTACATGGTGTGTCTCCGATCGATGGTTGGCGCGCGGGCCAGGGCGGCGCCGCACGTAACGCAGGGTCCGGACGTCGCCCGGGAAGGCGACGGAGGGGCGGACGGAGGTACCTGGTGGGCCGGGGAGAGAGTCCGGCGCCAGGTGGGGACAACGTTGTCATCAATTGCGTGGTCAATCCGTGAGCGAGTGCATGGTTCGGGGATTTGGCGGAGAGCGGCGCTGGCACGCGGTCGGCGGCCAGCGGCGGAGCCCCCTCATGGTTGGCGCTTTCCGCGAACAGCGGATTTCTTGGGT
>NZ_QQXJ01000001.1:3483427-3631172 GCF_004348785.1 Stenotrophomonas sp. TEPEL | reverse complement strand
GCGCAGGGGACGCTGCAAGTACGTCCCTGTAAGCTCGGTCGCCGCATCCATGCGGCTCACGCCCCTGCGCAACCCAGCCGCCCGGCCACGGACAATTTCCTGCGGGCGCCAGCCACGAAAGACAGAACAGAAAATCAAGACCAAACGCCGATCGCTTCGCTCTCAGGCGTCTGATTGCAGGCCTTTCCCTGGTTGCCGGCCAGCGGCCGGTAACCAAGGAGCATCCACGCATGGCGTGGATCTACCGCAGATCGCGGGAAACTGTCGAAGGCGGGGTGGGTCCGGTTGCGGGGCGTGAGCCGCATGGATGCGGCGACCGAGCCTCCAGGGACGGATTCACGGCGTCCCCCGCAACCGGACCCACCCCGCCATCCCACGGAATGCCAGCTTCTGCTGTTGCTGTTGAGGTTGCCGGCCAGCGGCCGGCGCTACCGCCTCTGCGGGTGCCGGGCGCCGCCCGGCCGAAGCCTATCCCCGCTTCCGGTACAATGTCGGGCCCGTTTCCCAACTACGGTTCCCCGGACATGATGGTCCTCGAGGGCGCGCCCGCCCTGTCGCCGTTCCGCCGCGAACGTCTTGAATCCCGCCTGCAGTCCATCGCTCTCTCCCTGCGCATCAGCGGTGCCTGGCACGTCTACTTCGTGCAGGCCGAGGGCACTGCCGCCCCCGACGTCGATACCCTGTGCCGCATCCTGGAAGCCCGCCCGCAGTCCGAGGCGGTTGCTGACGGTGCGGTCAGCCGCATCGTGGTGCCGCGCCTGGGCACGCTGTCGCCGTGGTCGAGCAAGGCCAGCGAGCTGGTCCGCGGTGCCGGCCAGCCGGTGAGCCGGGTCGAGCGTGGCCTGCGCATCGACGTGCAGGGGTGGCCGACAGACGCTGCCGCCCAGCAGGCACTGGTCAAGGTGCTGCACGACCCGATGACGCAGTCGGTGCTGGAGACCGTCGAGCAGGGCCAGTCGCTGTTCTCGACCCCGGCCCGTGGCGAACTGGAGCGCGTGCCGGTGGACCAGCTGGAGGCCGCCAACCAGCGCCTCGGCCTGGCCATGGCGCAGGACGAGATCGACTACCTGCGCGAGCGCTTCACCGCGCTGGGCCGCTCGCCGTCGGACGTGGAACTGATGATGTTCGCGCAGGCCAATTCCGAGCACTGCCGGCACAAGATCTTCAACGCCAGCTGGACCATCGACGGCCAGGAGCAGGACCGCTCGCTGTTCCGGATGATCAAGAACACCCACCAGCAGACCCCGCAGCACACGCTCAGCGCGTACAGCGACAACGCGGCGGTGATCGAAGGCCATCCGGCCTCGCGCTATCGCCCGGACCCGGCCAGCGGCGAGTACCGCCGTGAACCGCAGGTGCCCAGCGCGTTCCAGATCAAGGTGGAAACGCACAATCACCCGACCGCGATCGCGCCGTTCCCGGGCGCGTCGACCGGCGCTGGTGGTGAAATCCGCGACGAAGGCGCGACTGGTCGTGGTGGCAAGCCGAAGGCCGGCCTGAGCGGATTCTCGGTCTCGCACCTGCGCATTCCCGAGCTGCCGCAGCCGTGGGAAGCGCCGCGTGCGCTGAACCCGCGCATGGCCCCGGCGCTGGAGATCATGACCGACGGCCCGCTCGGCGGCGCCGCGTTCAACAACGAATTCGGCCGCCCGGCGCTGCTCGGCTACTTCCGCAGTTTCGAACTGCCGGAAGGCGCCGACCTGGTGCGCGCCTACGACAAGCCGATCATGCTGGCCGGTGGCCTGGGCGCCATCGATCGCGTGCAGGTCGACAAGATCCTGCTGCAGGACGGCGATGCCGTGATCGTGCTCGGCGGCCCGGCGATGCTGATCGGCCTCGGTGGCGGTGCCGCCAGTTCGGTCGCCTCCGGTGAGAGCGCCGAGGACCTGGACTTCGCCAGCGTGCAGCGCGACAACCCGGAAATGGAGCGTCGCTGCCAGGAGGTCATCGACCGCTGCGTGGCGATGGGCGCTGACAATCCGATCAAGTTCTTCCATGACGTCGGTGCCGGTGGCCTGTCCAACGCCATTCCCGAACTGCTGCACGATTCCGGCGTGGGCGGCATCATCGACCTGGGCAAGGTACCCACCGACGATCCGTCGCTGTCGCCGATGCAGCTGTGGTGCAACGAGTCGCAGGAGCGCTACGTGCTCGGCGTGGCGCAGGAGCGCCTGGCCGAGTTCGCCGCGCTGTGCGCACGCGAACGCTGCCCGTTCGCTGCCGTGGGCGTGGCTACTGCCGAGGAACACCTGGTGGTGGCCTATGGCGCCGTGCCGGGCAACATTCCGGCCGACGCGCCGATCGACCTGCCGATGGACGTGCTGTTCGGCAAGCCGCCGAAGATGCACCGCGATACCGCGCATCCGCCGGCACCGCGCTGGCCGGCCCTGAAGACCGCTGGCCTGGATCTGCAGGAAGCCGGCCTGCGCGTGCTCGCGCACCCGACCGTGGCCTCCAAGAACTTCCTGGTCACCATCGGCGATCGCAGCGTGGGCGGCCTGACCGCGCGCGAGCAGATGGTCGGCCCGTGGCAGCTGCCGGTGGCCGACGTGGCGATCACCCTGGCTGATTTCGACGGCGTGGCCGGCGAGGCGATGGCGCTGGGTGAACGCACGCCGCTGGCGCTGCTGGACGCGGCGGCCTCGGCCCGCATGGCCGTTGGCGAAGCGCTGACCAACCTGTGCGCGGCCCCGGTCGACGCGCTGGATGAAATCAAGCTGTCGGCGAACTGGATGGCCGCTGCCGGCCACCCGGGCGAAGACGCGCTGCTGTACGACGCGGTGAAGGCGGTGGGCATGGAACTGTGCCCGCAGCTGGACATCAGCATCCCGGTCGGCAAGGACTCGCTGTCGATGCAGGCGCAGTGGCACGACCAGGGGCAGGCGCACAAGAGCGTGTCGCCGGTGTCGCTGGTGATCACCGCGTTCGCGCCGGTGGCCGATGCGCGCCAGCAGCTGACCCCGCTGCTGGACCGCGACATCGACAGCGAGCTGTGGCTGATCGGCCTCGGGGCCGGCAAGCAGCGCCTGGGCGGTTCGATCCTGGCCCAGGTGCATGCCGACCATGGCGACCTGCCGGCCTTCGCCGGCGCCGCCCCGGACCTGGACGACCCGCAGCGGCTGCGTGGCTTCTTCGAGCTGATCCGCGATGCACGCCAGGCCGGCCTGCTGCGCGCGTACCACGACCGCAGCGACGGTGGTGCGTTCGCCGCGCTGTGCGAAATGGCCTTCACCTCGCGCCTGGGCCTGGACATCACCCTCGATGCCTGGGGCGATGACCCGTTCCGCAGCCTGTTCAATGAAGAGCTGGGCGCCGTTGTGCAGATCGCCCGCGAAGACCGCGCCGCGTTCGCCGACCTGGTCGAGCGCCACGCGCTGACCGAGTGCGCACAGCGCATCGCCAAGCCCACCACTGCACCGGTGGTGCGGGTGTCTCTGGGTGGTGACTCGCTGGCCGAATGGCGCTGGGAAGCGCTGTTCGACGCCTGGTGGTCGGTCACCCACGCCATGCAGAAGCGCCGTGACAACCCGGCCAATGCCGATGCCGAGCGCGAGATCGCCCGTGCCTTCAGCGCGCCGGGCCTGAAGCCGAAGGTGAGCTTCGACCACAACGAGGATGTCGCCGCGCCGTTCGTGCAGACCGGGTCGCGCCCGCGCGTTGCGATCCTGCGCGAACAGGGCGTCAACGGCCAGATCGAAATGGCCAACGCCTTCGAACGTGCCGGCTTCCGCGCGTTCGACGTGCACATGAGCGACCTCATCGAAGGCCGCGTGGCGCTGCAGGACTTCACCGGCCTGGTTGCCTGCGGCGGCTTCAGCTACGGCGACGTGCTCGGTGCCGGCCGCGGCTGGGCGACCTCGATCCTCGAGCGCAGCGCGCTGCGCGATGCCTTCGCCGCGTTCTTTGCGCGCGAGGACAGCTTCGCCCTGGGCGTGTGCAACGGCTGCCAGATGATGAGCCAGCTGAGAGACATCATCCCCGGTGCCGAACACTGGCCGCAGTTCCGCCGCAACGCCAGCGAGCAGTTCGAAGCCCGCACCGCGCTGCTGGAAGTGGTGGAGTCGCCGTCGATCCTGCTGCGTGGCATGGCCGGGTCGCGCCTGCCGGTGGCGGTGGCGCATGGCGAAGGCCAGGCGGTGTTCGACAACGCCGTCGACCAGGCCACGGCCCGTGTCGCACTGCGCTACATCGATGGCAACGGCAACGTCGCCAGCCAGTACCCGCTGAACCCGAACGGCTCGCCCGACGGCATCACCGGCCTGACCAGCACCGACGGCCGGGTGACCATCATGATGCCGCACCCGGAGCGCACCCCGCGCGCGCTCAACCTGAGCTGGGCCCCGTCCGAGTGGCAGGGCGATTCACCGTGGATGCGCATGTTCCGCAACGCACGGGTGTGGTGCGGTTGATCGCACGCGCATTGCGCAGCTGACGATGCCATCGCGTATGGAGAACCCGCCGGGAAACCGGCGGGTTTTTCTTTGTCCATACGGAAACTCCTGAACTGGCCATCAGTTACATGCGTTTTCATAAGTGAGGATTTCCTCACGTGCGCCTAACAAAATGCGTGCATAAACAAGTGAAACAGTGAACTGCTTCACGGCAATGGGTTTTGCTGCGTCAAACTCTTGACGATCCGCAAAGATGCCGTTAACACTTGACCCCCGTTTCAAATCTGTTCATCCCGCAGTAACCGCACGGCGCATGCGCTCGGTTTTCTGTCCCCGCGCGCCGTTCGGCAATACCCGCAGTAAATCACGCGAATAAACGCCCCCAGGGGACGTTGGGCCACGAAGGCTCGGCGGTGGCGTTGCTTTGCCCAAAACCAGTCCAATCAGGAGCCGTACCGATGAATCGGATTTATCGCAAGGTCTGGAACAAAGCATTGGGTCAGTTGGTGGTGGCCTCGGAACTGGCCTCTTCCAGCTCATCAGGCGGGGTCGTCGACCAGCGCCGCGGTGCGACCGATGCCGCGCCGGCACGACTGGCTGCAGCGCTGGCCTTGGCAATGGGACTGGGCATGACCGGCATCGCTGCGGCGCAGTCGGTTGAGATTGGGGGTAGCGCGAACTGCGTGGTGCTCAACAGCAAGGTGCTGGACAAGTGCGTGGTCGATGGCAGTGCCAGCGCCAAGGGCAGCAACGCGGTGGCGATTGGCGCGGGTACCAGCGCCACCGGCGCCAACAGCGTGGCGCTGGGCGCCGGTTCCAAGGCAACGCGCGCCAACACCGTTTCTGTCGGTGATGCCGGCAAGGAACGGCAGGTGACCAATGTCGCCGCCGGTACCGCCGCCACCGATGCGGTGAACAAGGCACAGCTGGATGCACAGGCGCGCGCCACGCAGGCCGCGCTTGCGCAGGCGGCGGCCGAGGGCAGCCGCTATTTCAAGGCCGATGGCGCTGGTGATGACAGCGACGCGGCAAAGATCGAAGGCCAGGGCGCCATCGCGGTCGGTAGTGGCAGCCAGTCGCTGGCCAACGCCACCACCGCGGTCGGCACCCAGGCGATTGCCGCAGGACTTGGTGCCAGTGCCTTCGGCCAGAACGCGCTCGCCTTCGGTGATGCCAGCGTGGTGGTCGGGCAGAGTGCGGCCGCCTTCGGCCTTGGCGATACGGCGGTGGGCGCAAGTGCCGTGGCCGCCAGCGAGAACGGTGCAGCCACCGCGTTGGGTGCACTGTCCGAGGCCAGCGCCGATGGCGCTACCGCGGTCGGCGCGGGTGCCGTGGCGATGGGCCCCGGCAGCACCTCGCTGGGCCGTGGTGCAACCGCCGCCAACGAAGCGTCGATTGCCGTCGGTGCGTTCAGCACGGCGGTGGGCGAATACAGCGCCGCGCTGGGTTCCAATGCGGCGGCCGTGGCCACCGGTAGCGTGGCGCTGGGCGCCGGCTCGCTGGCCGACCGCGTCGATACCGTGTCGGTGGGTGCGGTCGACTACGGCCTGACCCGGCAGATCACCAGCGTTGCCGCCGGTACCGAAGATACCGATGCGGTCAACGTCGCTCAGTTGAAGGACGTGGCAGCGGTAGCCGATACCACCGCCAAGCGATTCCAGGCCACCGGCAGCAGCAACAGCGATGCCGGTGCGTTGGCCGAGGGAGATGACGCGCTCGCCGCTGGCGAAGCCGCCAATGCGATCGGCAACGGTACGACCGCCGTCGGTGCAGGTGCGACCGCCGTCGCGCAGAACGCCACCGCGGTCGGCAACAACGCGCTTGCATCTGGCCAGAACAGCGCGGCCTTCGGCAACAACGCGCAGGCAGTCGGCCCGGGCAGCGTCGCCGTCGGCGGTGCTGCGGTGGATGCCGATGGCAATCCGCTGATCACCAGTGGTGGCGTGCCGGTAGAGACCGGCGCCACCAGTGCCGGGGTCGGTGGTACCGCCGTCGGCGCCAGCGCCGATGCCGGTGGTTTCGCAGCGTCGGCGTACGGCGTGGGAGCCTACGCGGCAGGCGCACAGTCGTCGGCGTTCGGCGCTGTCTCCAATGCCATCGGCGACTACTCCACCGCCGTCGGTACGCAGAGCAACGCTACCGGCACCAGCAGCGTGGCCATCGGTGGCCCGGCCGACCTGATCCCGGGCCTGGGCTTCTTCGTGCAGACCCAGGCCAGTGGCGAAGCGGCCACCGCCGTCGGTGCCGGTGCCATCGCCAGCGGCGACCAGGCCGTGGCCAATGGCAGCCTGACCGAGGCGTCCGGTGCCGAATCCGTCGCGGTGGGCTACTTCGCCTATGCACCGGGCGAGAACGCCAGCGCGCTGGGCGCGCAGACCTGGGCCAGTGGCACGCAGAGCACCGCCGTCGGCTACTACGCCACTGCGCGTGGTGCCAACAGCGTTGCACTGGGCGCCAATTCCGAAGCAGTGCGCGCCAACAGCGTGGCCGTGGGCAGTGCGGGCAACGAGCGGCAGATCACCAGCGTGGCGGCCGGCAGCGAAGCCACCGACGCAGTGAACAAGGCCCAGCTGGACGCCGTGGCCAGCACCGCTGACACCACCGCGCGCTTCTTCCAGGCGCAGCCGGAAAGCGGCAGCGATGCCGGCGCCTATGCAGAGGGAGAGGGTGCGGTAGCGGCGGGCTCGGCCAGCAACGCCATCGGTGCCGGCGCGCTGGCACAGGGCGCAGGCGCGGCCGCCATCGGCGCCGACAGCGTGGCATTGGGTCGCAATACCTTCGCCGACGGTGACGGTGCGGTAGCCGTGGGTGGCCTCGGCCAGGCCTACGACGAATACAACCAGCCGCTGCTGGATGAGCAGGGCAACCCGGTGCAGATCGGCACCACCGCTTCGGCCGGTTCCACCGCCGTCGGCAATGCCGCGCAGGCGACCGGTGCCAGCAGCAGCGCCTTCGGCAATGCGGCACAGGCCACCGGCGACAACAGCTTCGCGGCAGGCGGCAAGTCGCGCGCTACCGGCAGCTATGCCGTCGCCGTCGGCGACAGCGCCTTCGCCAAGGCCGATGACAGCACCGCCGTGGGTGGCTACAGCACTGCCAGCGAGGAAGGCGCCACCGCCTTCGGTGCCGGCGCGTGGGCCACCGGCCGCAATGCCTCGGCGTTTGGTCCGGCGGCATGGGCCAGCGCCAACGGTGCCACCTCCATCGGCTACAACAGCTGGGCCAACGGCACCAGTTCCACCGCCGTCGGCCGCGGCGCCTTCAGCTACGGCGACAACAGCGTTGCGCTGGGCTTCCAGGCGCTGGGCAACAGCATCAACAGCATCGCCATCGGCGCCAACACGGTGGCCGGTGGGGAAAGTGCGATCGCCCTGGGCGCGGGCAGCACGGCCAGTGGCAACAACGCGGTTGCACTGGGTGCTGGTTCGGTGGCCAGCCGCGACCGCAGCGTGTCAGTGGGCAGCGCCGGCAACGAGCGGCAGATCACCAGTGTGGCGGCCGGTACCCAGGCCACCGATGCGGTGAACAAGTCGCAGCTCGACGCGGTTGCAGCCAGTGCCGCGACCACCAGCAAGTACTTCCAGGCCAGCGGCAGTGCCGACAGCGACGCCGGTGCCTACGTGGAAGGTGACAACGCGCTGGCTGCAGGTGAATCGGCCAATGCCATCGGCAACGGCGCAACCGCCCTCGGCAGTGGCGCCAATGCACTGGCCGGCAACGCACAGGCCATCGGCTTCAATGCCCTGGCCAGCGCGGCCAATGCCAGCGCCATCGGTGCCAACGCACAGGCGACCGGCGAGTACGCCACTGCTCATGGTGCCGAGAGCGAAGCCAGCGGCGAACAGAGTGCGGCGTTCGGCGCGGCCGCGGTGGCCAGCGGCGCCGGCAGCACCGCCAGCGGAGTGCTGTCCGAAGCCAGCGGCGAAGAAGCCGTGGCGATGGGCTACTTCAGCAACGCCAGCGGTGAGGCCGCCACTGCGGTCGGCAGTGAAAGCGTGGCCAGTGGCACCGCTTCGGCAGCATTCGGCATCGGTGCCGAAGCGACCGGTGGCTACAGCACCGCCATCGGCGGTTACGCCAACGCCTCGGCATTCAACGCCACCGCCTTCGGCAACTTCGCCAACGCCTCCGGTTCCAACAGCGTCGCGCTTGGTGGCGATTCGGAAGCATCCGGTGCCTACAGCACCGCCACCGGCCAGGGCAGCCTGGCTACCGGCACCAATGCCGTGGCCGTCGGTGGCTCGTTGTTCGGCCTGCTGGCGACCGAAGCATCCGGCGACTATTCCACCGCGGTCGGTGGCGGCGCCTATGCGCCGGGCATCAACAGCACCGCGCTGGGCAACGCGGCGGAATCGCGCGGTGCCAACAGCGTGGCGCTGGGTGCCGATTCGATTGCCGACCGCGACAACACCGTGTCGGTCGGGGGCGGCGGCAACACCCGCCAGATCACCAACGTGGCCGCCGGTACCCAGGGTACCGATGCGGTGAACAAGGACCAGCTGGACGCGGTAGCCGCCGAAGGCGCGAAGACCAGCAAGTACTTCCAGGCCAGCGGCAGCGCCGACAGCGACGCCGGTGCCTACGTGGAAGGTGACAGCGCGCTGGCCGCCGGTGAGGCCGCCAATGCGATCGGCACCGGCGCCACCGCACTCGGCAGTGGTGCAACGGCGGTAGCGGCAAACGCTACGGCGGTAGGCTTCAACAGCCTGGCCAGCGGCGGCAGTGCGGCTGCGGTGGGCAACAACGCGCAGGCGACGGGCGAAGACAGTGCGGCGCTCGGCAGCGGCGCGGTGGCCAGCGAAACCAGCACCACCGCGACCGGTGCAGGCGCGCAGGCGACGGCGGTGTACAGCACGGCCAACGGTGCCGAGGCGGTCGCCAGCGGTGCGCAGTCGCTGGCCAGTGGCTTCCGTTCGGCAGCCTCTGCAGACGGCACCACCGCAGTCGGCGGCTACAGCGAGGCCAGCGGTCGCCTCGGCTCGGCGCTGGGCTATGGCACCGTGGCCAGTGGTGCCAACAGCACCGCTGCCGGCGTGTTCGCTGCGGCGTCGGGCGCCAGCTCGGTGGCGATGGGTGATTCCAGCGAAGCCAGCGGCGATGAGAGCGTGGCCATTGGTGGCAGCACCTTCTTCGGCCTGGTGCCATCACGAGCCAGTGGCTACGGCGCAGCGGCGTTCGGTGCCGGTGCCTGGGCCACCGACGACTACGCCACTGCAATCGGCTGGAATTCGTGGGCCGATGGCGCCGAATCGACGGCGCTGGGCGCCAGCGCTACCGCCAACGGTGCCAACAGCGTCGCCCTGGGCGCAGGCTCCAAGGCCGACCGTGACAACACGGTGGCCGTCGGCAGTGCCGGCAGCGAACGCCAGGTGACCCACGTGGCGGCTGGCACCGAAGGCACCGATGCGGTCAACAAGAACCAGCTCGATGCTGTCGCCGCTACGGCGGACAAGACCAGCAAGTACTTCCAGGCCAGCGGCAGCGCCGACAGCGATGCCGGTGCCTATGTGGAAGGCGACAACGCACTGGCGGCCGGTGAAGCGGCCAATGCGATCGGCAATGGCGCCACCGCGCTCGGCAGTGGTGCCACGGCCGTGGCCGCCAACGCGACCGCCGTGGGCATCAACTCGCTGGCCACGGGCAGCAATGCGGCTGCGGTAGGCAGCAACGCGCAGGCCACCGGCGAAGACAGTGCCGCACTCGGCAACGGCGCGGTAGCCAGTGGCATCAGCGCCACCGCTACCGGCACCGCTGCACAGGCCAGTGGCGTCTACAGCACCGCCAACGGTGCAGAAGCCGTCGCCAGCGGTGCGCAGTCGCTGGCCAGTGGTTTCCGCAGTGCCGCTTCGGCCGATGGCACCACCGCCATCGGTGGTTACAGCGAAGCCAGCGGCCGCCTCGGCACCGCGCTGGGCTACGGCTCGGCAGCGACCGGTGCCAACACCACGGCTGTCGGCTTTGGAGCGGCGGCAGCAGGCAGCGGCGCCGTCGCCGTCGGTCAGTCCAGCCAAGCCAGTGGCGCAGAGAGTGTCGCCATCGGCGGCAGCACCTTCTTCGGCCTGATTCCGTCGCGTGCCAGCGGTACCGGCGCGGCGGCGTTCGGTGCCGGTGCCTGGGCGACCGATGACTACGCCACCGCGATCGGCTGGAATGCATGGGCCGATGCGGCTGACAGCACCGCCCTGGGTGCCAGCGCGACCGCCAACGGTGTCAACAGTGTCGCCCTTGGTGCGGGCTCGAAGGCCGACCGTGACAACACGGTGGCCGTCGGCAGCGCGGGCGGTGAACGCCAGGTCACCCATGTTGCTGCCGGCACCGAGACCACCGATGCAGTGAACAAGGGCCAGCTGGATGCCGTGGCCAGTGTCGCCGACAAGACCAGCAAGCACTTCCAGGCCAGCGGCAGTGCCGACAGCGACGCCGGTGCCTACGTCGAAGGTGACAATGCGCTGGCGGCCGGTGAAGCGGCCAATGCGATCGGCAATGGCGCCAGTGCGCTCGGCAGTGGTGCCACCGCGGTCGCGGCCAACGCCACCGCCGTCGGCTTCAATGCGCTGGCCAGTGGTGCCAATGGCGCGGCGCTGGGCAATGCGGCGCAGGCCACCGGCGTGGACAGCGTGGCCCTGGGCAGTGATGCTGCCGCCAGCGAGCTCGGTTCCAGTGCCACCGGCGCCGGTGCGCAGGCCAAGGGTGCCTACAGCACCGCCAGCGGCGCGCAGTCCTCCGCCAGCGGCACACAGTCGCAGGCCAGTGGCTTCCGTGCCACGGCAACGGCCGACGGTGCATCGGCGCTGGGCAGCTACGCCGAGGCCAGTGGTCGTCTCGGTACCGCTGTTGGTTACAGCGCCAAGGCCACCGCAGCCGGTTCGACCGCGGTTGGTTTCGGTGCCACGGCAAGTGCCGCCAACAGCACGGCGTTGGGTGCGTCGGCAGTGGCCGATCGGGCGAACACCGTGTCGGTGGGCAGCGCAGGCGCAGAGCGGCAGATTACCCGCGTTGCCGCAGGCACCCAGGCCACCGATGCGGTGAACCGTGCGCAGCTGGATGCGGTCGCATCCACTGCCGATGCCACCAGCCGCCACTTCCGCGCCAGCGGCAGTGGCACCGCAACCGCCAGCGGCACCGACGCGGTGGCCATCGGCTCGGCTGCCAATGCGGGCGGTGCACGCAGCAACGCACTGGGTGCCAATGCCTCGGCCATGGGTGGCGGCGCGCTTGCGCTGGGTGCCAACAGCGGCGTCACCGGGACCAACTCGGTCGCCCTCGGCACCGGTGCACGCGCCCTGGAGGCCAACGTGGTCTCGGTTGGTGGCGGCAACGGCACCGCCGGCCCTGCTACGCGCCGCATCGTCAACGTTGCCGATGGCCGCATCGCCGCCGGCAGCAGCGACGCCGTGACTGGTTCACAGCTCAACGTTACCAACCAGCGGGTGGGTGCGGTGGAAACCCGGGTCGGTGATTTCGACTCGCGCATCGCCACCGTTGAAACCAGCGCGGCCAGCTCGGTCGGCTACGACGATGCCAGCCGTGACCGCCTGACCCTGGCTGGTATCCAGGGCACCACCATCGACAACGTCGGCGCCGGCAGCATCGCCTCCGGCAGCCGCCAGGCGATCAACGGTGGGCAGCTGTTCCAGTCGCTCAGCGATGCCGCCAGCTTCCTCGGTGGCGGTGCCAGCGTCGGCATGCAGGGCGTGTTCGTTGCGCCGAACTATGTGATCCAGGGGTCCACCTACAGCAACGTCGGCGACGCGCTGGGTGCACTGGACCGCAAGGTCAGCGAGATCGATCGTCGCACCGCCAGCGGCACGCGTTCCGGCGCGGCCAGCCTGCGTTCGATGGCCGCTCCGCTGGACGCAGACGCGTCCAACGTGGCCATGGCATCGGCTGCCACCGACGCGAGCCTGGCTGATGGCGGATCGGCAACGGCCCGTGTGCAGGGAACCCCGACCGCTGCCAGCGCAGGCAGTGCTCAGCCGGCACTGGTCGCAGGCGGTGGCGTCAACGCCGTCGCGATGGGCGATGGCGCTGTCGCCAGCGGTGCATCGTCCACCGCTGTCGGCCAGGGCGCGAGTGCAACGGCGGCCAATGCGGTGGCGCTGGGCCAGGGCTCGGTTGCCGATCGCGCCAACACCGTCTCGGTCGGCAGCGAGGGCAACGAACGCCAGGTCACCAACGTGGCGGCCGGTACCACCGCAACCGATGCGGTCAACAAGGGCCAGCTGGATCGTGGCATCACCACCGCCAACAGCTACACCGACAGCCGCGTGCAGGCAGTCACCGACAGCTTCGATGTGTTCAAGGGCGAAGTTGATGGACGCCTGCGCCACATGGATCGCCGCATCGACCGCCAGGGCGCGATGAGCGCAGCGATGCTCAACATGGCCACCAGTGCCGCCGGCATCCGCACCCAGAACCGGGTCGGCGTCGGCATCGGTTTCCAGGGCGGCGAGTCGGCCATGTCGCTGGGCTACCAGCGTGCGATCAGCGATCGCGCCACGGTCACCGTCGGTGGTGCCTTCAGCAGTGATGACAGCTCGGTCGGCGTCGGTGCCGGCTTCGGCTGGTAAGTGCGCAACAACGTGCCGGTGGGCAATCCCATCGGCACGTCGAGCAGTGAGCGCCAAAGGGGCGTGGCATGGCAACCCTGGTGGGCCAGCCAGGGCAGTCGCAGGGAGTGATGGCCGTAGTGAGCTCCGTCCGTGCAACGGGCGGAGAAGGAAAGCTCAACCATGACCTTGAAGAGGATTTCGAACGTGACCAAGAAGCAGACCCTTCGCATCAATGTGCTGGCTGCCGCCGTGTTGTCGCTGACTGTCGGCGTCGGTGCGGCGCATGCGGCCAAGCCGGGCGTGGCCAAGGAACCGGCGCGCGTGGCCAGCACTGCCCAGCAGAGCGTGGACGGCATCATCGTGAAGTACCGCAACGGCACCGCGGCCGCCAGCGATCGTTCGACCAAGCTCTCGGTCGTGCAGGCGGCACTGTCGCGTGCCATCGTCAGCAGCGGCACCACCAGCCGTGCTGCGGCACTTTCCCCGCTGGTGGAGCGCAAGCTCGGTACCGGTGGCGACCTGATCCGCCTGAAGTCCCGGCTGGGCTCGGCCGACATGCAGAAGGTACTGGCTGAACTGAATGCCGATCCGTCGGTGCAGTACGCGGTGGCCAACGTGCGCCTGCAGCGCTCGGACCTGCGTGCCACCAATGCGCAGCCGGCACTGGTGCCCAACGATCCCAACTACGCGCAGTACCAGTGGAACTTCTTCAACGCCACCGGTGGTGTGAATGCACCGGCCGCGTGGGATCTCTCGCAGGGCGAGGGCATCGTGGTCGCCGTGCTCGATACCGGCATCCTGCCGGGCGTGCCGGATTTCGGCAGCAACCTGCTGGAAGGCTACGATTTCATCAGTGACAAGGAATCCTCGCGCCGCCCGAACGATGGCCGCGCACCGGGTGCCACCGACTACGGCGACTGGGTGGAAACGGCCAACGAGTGCTACACCGGTTCCGAACCGGAAGGCAGTTCCTGGCACGGCACGCACGTGGCCGGCACCATTGCCGAGGTGACCAACAACGGCAGTGCCCTGGCAGGCCTGGCCTACAAGGCCAAGGTCTTGCCGGTGCGCGTGCTGGGCAAGTGCGGCGGCACCCTGGCCGACATCAGCGACGCCATCACCTGGGCGTCGGGCGGCACCGTGCCGGGCATTCCGGCCAACACCAATCCGGCGGAAATCATCAACATGAGCCTGGGCGGTGGCGGCGCCTGCGATGCCGCCTACCAGGACGCGATCAACGGCGCAGTGTCGCGCGGCACCCTGGTGGTGGTCGCGGCCGGCAACGAAACCGACAACGCGTCCAAGTACCGTCCGGCCAGCTGCAACAACGTGGTGGCGGTGGGTGCGACCCGTGTCACCGGTGGCATCACCTATTACTCCAACTACGGCACTGCGGTCGACCTGTCGGCCCCGGGCGGTGGCGGCAGCGTCGACGGCAACCCGAACGGCTACATCTGGCAGGTCGGTTCCAGTTCGGAAACCACCCCGGACGCCGGTGAGTGGGTGCTGATGGGCAAGGGCGGTACCTCGATGTCCTCGCCGCACGTTGCCGCGGTGGCAGCCATGGTGCAGAGCGCGCTGATCGCCAAGGGCAAGGAGCCGCTGGCGCCGGCCGCGCTGGAAACCCTGCTCAAGCAGTCGGCGCGCAAGTTCCCGGTGACCATCCCGGCGGCCACCCCGATCGGTACCGGCATCCTCGATGCCAAGGCCGCACTGGATGCTGCGCTGAAGGAGCCGTGCACCGAGAACTGCGAGCCGGAAGGCATTCCGCTGACCAACAAGGTGACCGTGGGCGGGCTGGCCGGTGCGGCCGCCAGCGAAACCGTCTATACCTTCGAAGCGGCCGCCGGCAAGACGCTGAGCGTGCTGACCTACGGCGGCAGCGGCAACGTGTCGGTATACCTGGCGCAGGGCCGCGTGCCCACGGCCACCGACAACGATGCCAAGTCCACCCGCCCGGGCAATACCGAAACCGTGCGCGTGGCCAAGCCGGTGGCCGGTACCTACTACATCAAGGTGGTGGGTGAGGCCGCTTACAGCGGGGTGAGCATCCTGGCGACTCAGTAATCACCGACTGTCGTAAATGAATAAGCGGGGCCCGTCACCTGTGTGACGGGCCTCGTCTTTTTACGAAAGGAGAACCGGAGAGGGTGGAAACCACGGCTTAACTGCTAAAGTCGGGACGATCGACAGGAGAGTCATGTGAACGCGCTCGCTGCCACTGCCACCGACGACACTGAAAGCCGCATCCTCGATGCGCTGCTGGCACGTGGTCGGCTCAAGGAAGGAGATCTGGCACGTGCGCGGCCGCTGCATGCCGAGTCCGGTGGCAGTCTGCTTGGGTTGCTGGTACGGCTTGGGCTGGTGTCCGAACGTGACCAGGCGCAGGCCAGCGCCGATGTGCTGGGCCTGCCACTGCTGGAAGGACGGCAGCTGCCTGAATCGCCACCGCAGGCGCTGGCCGAAGGCCTGCCGCTGTCGCTGCGCTTCCTCAAGCAATTCCACGTGTGCCCGCTGGCGCTGGATGAACACGGCGTGCAGCTGTGGTTGGCCGACGCCCACGATCCTTACCCGCAGCAGGCCGTGCAGTTGGCACTGGGTGTACCGGTCACGCCGCTGCTGGGCATGCGCGCGGAGATAGATGATCTGGTCGAGCGCTGGTTCGGCCAGGGCCGCAGTGCGATGGGCGCGATCGTGGAAACCGCCGATGGCGAGGGCGGCGCAGTGGACGATATCGAGCACCTGCGCGATCTTGCTTCCGAAGCGCCGGTGATCCGCCTGGTCAACCTGGTCATCCAGCGCGCGGTCGAACTGCGCGCATCGGACATCCATGTCGAGCCGTTCGAAAACCGGCTGAAAGTGCGTTACCGCGTCGATGGCGTGCTGGTCGACGGCGAGAGTCCGCCGGCCAACCTGACCGCCGCGGTGATCAGCCGCATCAAGATCATGGCCCGGCTCAACATCGCCGAGCGCCGCCTGCCGCAGGATGGCCGCATCATGCTGCGCGTGCAGGGCAAGGAACTGGACCTGCGTGTCAGCACGGTGCCCACCGCGCACGGCGAAAGCGTGGTGATGCGCCTGCTTGATCGCGAGACGGTGGTGTTCGACTTCCATCGGCTGGGCTTCACCGATGCCTTCCTGCCGCAGTTCCGCAAGGTGCTTGAACAGCCGCACGGCATCCTGCTGGTGACCGGCCCCACCGGGTCGGGCAAGACCACCACGCTGTACACCGCGCTGAGCCAGCTCAACACCGCCGACGTCAAGATCATCACCGTTGAAGATCCGGTCGAGTACCAGATCGAAGGCATCAACCAGATCCAGGCCAAGCCACAGATCGGGCTGGATTTCGCCAATGCGCTGCGCAGCATCGTGCGCCAGGATCCGGACATCATCATGATCGGTGAAATGCGCGATCTGGAAACCGCGCGCATCGCGATTCAGTCAGCGTTGACCGGCCACCTGGTGCTGTCCACCCTGCACACCAACAACGCCGCAGGCGGCATCACCCGCCTGCTCGACATGGGCGTGGAAGATTATCTGCTCACCTCCACCATCAACGGCATCCTGGCCCAGCGCCTGGTGCGCCGGCTGGAGCCGACCCACGCCGAACGCTACGAAGCTTCGCCGGAAGAGATCGAACGCTTCGACCTGCGCCGCCTGCAACCGGATGGAACGATCCACCTGTATCGCCCGAAGTCTTCGGCGCTGGCGCCGACCGGCTACCTGGGGCGCACCACCATCATGGAATTCCTGGTGATGAACGACGCGCTGCGCCGTGCGGTGATGCGTCGCGATGGCATGGGCGAGATCGAGCGCATCGCCCGCGAAGCCGGCATGCGCACCATGTACGAGGACGGCCTGAGCAAGGCCCTGAGCGGGCAGACGACCCTCGAGGAAGTCCTGCGCGTGACCGAGGAAGGCTGATGCGCGTGCAGGGACGACGCTGACATGCCGAACTACCGTTACAAGGCACTGAACCCACACGGTGAAGTGTTCGACGGACAGATGGAAGCGGCCAGCGAGGCCGAGCTGGTCGCGCGCCTGCAGGACCAGGGCCATCTGCCGATGGAAACGCAGCTGGCCGACGGGGGGGCGGTTGGCGGCAGCAGCCTGCGCGGCCTGTTCCGCCAGCGTCCGCTGCAGGGCGCGGCATTGCTGCAGTTCACCCAGCAGTTGGCCACCCTGCTCGGTGCCGGGCAGCCGCTGGACCGCGCGCTGTCGATCCTGCTCAGCCTGCCCGAAGACGAGCGCTCGCGCCGCGCGATCACTGACATCCGCGACGTGGTGCGTGGTGGCGCGCCGCTGTCGACTGCGCTGGAACGCCAGCACGGACTGTTCTCGCGTCTGTACGTGAACATGGTGCGCGCCGGCGAGGCCGGTGGCAGCCTGCACGAGACCCTGCAGCGGCTTGCCGATTACCTTGAACGCAGCCGCGCGCTGCAGGGCAAGGTGATCAACGCGCTGGTGTATCCGGCGATCCTGCTGGTGGTGGTGGGCGGTGCGCTGCTGTTCCTGCTGGGCTATGTGGTGCCGCAGTTCGCACAGATGTACGAAAGCCTGGACGTAGCACTGCCGTGGTTCACCAACCTGGTGCTGCAGCTGGGCCTGTTCGTGCGCGACTGGTGGGTGCTGCTGCTGGTGGTGCCGGGCGTGCTGCTGCTGCTGTTCGAACGCAAGTCGCGGCAACCCGCGTTCCGTCTGGCGCTGGATGGCTGGCTGCTGCAGCGGCGCGGCATTGGCCGCCTGCTGGGCGAGCTGGAAACCGCACGGCTGGCGCGTACCCTGGGAACGCTGCTGCGCAACGGCGTGCCGCTGCTGGGGGCACTGGGCATCGCCGGCAACGTGCTCGGCAACCGCGCGCTGGCCGCAGACCTGGAGACCGCCGCCGACGAGGTCAAGAACGGCACCGGCCTGTCGCTGGCGTTGTCGCGCGGCAAGCGTTTTCCCCGGCTGGCGCTGCAGATGATCCAGGTCGGCGAGGAGTCCGGCGCGCTCGATACCATGCTGCTGAAAGCTGCTGATACTTTCGAACAGGACAGCGCCCGTCGCATCGACCGCCTGCTGGCGGCGATGGTGCCGGCGATCACCCTGGTGCTGGCCTCGGTGGTCGGCGCGGTGATCGTGGCCGTGCTGGTGCCCTTGTACGACCTTACCAACGCCATCGGCTGACGATGGCCTCCTTCGCAACCCCGACATCCCGTACCTGAAAGGACCGACCATGATTGCTTCCCGTCGACCGATCCGCCTTTCCTTCACCGCCGCACGCCACCAGTCGGGCATGAGCCTGCTGGAGATCATCATCGTCATCGTGCTGATCGGCGCGGTGCTGACCCTGGTCGCCAGCCGCGTGCTCGGCGGCGCCGATCGTGGCAAGGCCAACATCGCCAAGGCGCAGGTGCAGACCGTTGCCTCCAAGGTCGACAACTACCAGATCGACACCGGCAAGCTGCCCGCTTCGCTCAACGACCTGGTGACCGCACCGGCCGGCGTCGGCGGCTGGCTGGGGCCGTATGCCAAGCCTGCCGACCTCAACGATCCGTGGGGCCACGCGCTGGAGTACCGCGCACCGGGCGAGGGCCAGGCGTATGAGCTGATCAGCCTGGGCAAGGACGGCAAGGCTGGCGGCAGCAGCGTCGACGCTGACATCCGCTACCAGCCGTAAGCACGCATGCTGCTTTTCCTGCCGCGCCGGGTGTCACGCCCGCGCCTGCACGGCAGGCGCGCGGCGGGCCTGTCGCTGCTGGAAATGCTGCTGGTGATCGCGTTGATCGCGGCCATCGGCCTGATCACCGCCGCTGGCATGTCGCGCGGCTTTGCCGGCATGCAGCTGCGCAGTGCCGGCAAGGACATCGCCAACCAGCTGCGCATGGTGCGCGCGCAGGCCATTGCCCGCGGCGAACCGCAGCGCTTCGTGATCGAACCGGCGCAGCATCGTTGGCAGGGCGCCAGCCAGCGCCACGGTGAAGTGCCGGCCAAGCTGAAGGTGCAGTTCGAGGGTGCCGCGCAGTTGGCCACCGCGCCCGGCCAGGGCGTGATCGAATTCCATCCCGACGGCGGCTCCAGTGGCGGCCGCATCCGCCTGCAGCTGGAGAGCGCCGAGTGGCGCATTGATGTCGGCTGGGTGACCGGTGAAGTCCGTTCCGGACCGTGGCGGGCGCAATGAGGTCGCGCACCCGTGGTTTTACCCTGCTGGAAGTGATCGTTGCCTTCGCCTTGCTCGGGCTGGCGCTGACGCTGTTGCTGGGCAGCCTGTCCGGCGGCGCGCGGCAGGTGCGCGACGCCGAGCTGCGCACGCGCGCGGTGCTGCACGCGCAATCGTTGCTGGCCGCTGCCGGCGTGGAAGCGCCGCTGCAGGCCGGCAGCCAGCAGGGCGAGTGGGAGCAGGGGCGTTATCACTGGCAGCTGCAGGTGCAGCCCTGGACCGAGCCGCGCAGTGGTGCGCTGCCGGCTGCGCAGTCGCCGGGCGCACCCTGGCTGGCGGAACTGCAGCTGCAGGTGCGCTGGGGCGACAGCGAGCGCGAGCAGTTGCGCTGGCGCAGCCTGCGTCTGTTGCCACCGGCACTGGAGAATGCGCGATGAGGCGCCGCGCGCGCGGCTTCACCCTGGTCGAAGTGATGCTGGCTACGGTGCTGCTGGCAGGCGGCCTGGCGCTGGCGTTCGCCAGCGTGCGCTCGGCGATGGCGATCAGCCAGCGCGGCGAGCAGATTGCCGCGCAGAGCGAACGCATGCGCGCCGTGCAGGCCCTGCTGCGGCGGCAGCTCGCCAGTGCCCTGCGCAGCCCGCTGGAAGTGCCCGATCCCACCCGCGAACCGGTGTTCTTCCAGGGTGACGATCAGGGCATGCAGTTCGTTGCCGACCTGCCGGGCTATCTCGGTCGTGGCGGCCCTTACCTGCATGCGCTGCAGGTGGATGGCGCAGCCGGCCACCGCCGCTTGCTGCTGGGGCTGGTGCTGCTGCAGGAAGGCGAGCGCATCGAAGAGAACCCGCCGCGCCCGCCCGAGGTGCTGGCGGAGGAATTGAAGGAGGTGCGGCTGCGCTACCGCGGTGTCGACGCCAGCAACGGGCAGCTGACCGAATGGCTGCCACGCTGGGAGGACACCCGGCGCCTGCCATTGCTGGTGGAAGTGCAGATCGTGCCGGCCAGGGGCACGCCGTGGCCGCCGCTGGTGGTGTCACTGCGGGCCGGTGGCAGCGGAGGTGCGCGATGAAGCGTCCACGTGGTGCCGCGCTGGTCCTGGTGCTGTGGTTGATCGCGCTGATGACCGCGCTGGTCGGCGCCTTTGCGCTCAGCGCACGGGTCGAACACCTGCAGCAGCGGGTGCTCGGTGACGACGCACGCGGCCAGGAGCGCGCCCGCGCCGGCCTGGAATACGCGTTGCTGCGGCTGCAGCCGGACCCGCAGCGTCCGCCGTGGCAGGCTGATGGCCGCGCCTATCGCTGGCAGTTCGACGACGCCCGCATCGAGATCCGGGTGCTGGACGAGAACGGCAAGATCAACCTCAACCTGGCCGATGCGGCCCTGCTGTCCGCATTCATGCAGGCACTGGGCGAGCCGGCAGAAAGCGCCAGGCAGGTGGCCGCTGCGATCATCGACTGGCGCGACGAAGACAGCCTGCTGCAGCCCGGTGGCGGTGCCGAGGCGCCGGAGTACGCCGCCGCAGGCCTGCCCTATGGCCCGCGCAACAGGCGCTTTGAAACCATGGGCGAACTGCAGCGGGTGCTGGGGATGCGCGGGTCGCTGTATGCCGCGATGCTGCCGCACCTGACGCTCTACAGCCGGCAGGCGCGCCCGGATCCACGTTTCGCCAGTGGACCGGTGTTGACGGCATTGGGCCTGGATGCGGAACAACTGCTGGCGCAACGCGCCCAGCAGGAGCGTGACGGAGATAACGCTGCGGGTGCATCGGCGCTTGCCAGCGGCAGTGGCACCTATAGTATCGAGTCCCGCGCCACTGACGGCAGCGGACGCCTGTCGGTGCTGCAGGCGGTGGTGCGCAACGGATCGGGCGGGGTGCCCGGCCGGACCTACACAGTGCTTCGCTGGGAGCAGGGAATGGCAGCAAGATGACGGCGTGGCAGGACAGCCTGCGGCAGGTGCAGGGCCAGATCGGCCCCGGTGCCGGCCGTTTCCTGCGCTGGTGGCGGCAGTCGTTGCTGGCCTGGGTGCCGATGCGCTGGCAATGGGCGCTGGGCTGGTCGCAGACCCGCCTGCTGCTGCAGTGCGAGGACGGGCAACTACAGGTCTGGCGTGAAACCGGCGACGGTCTCGAGCCCGTGGCGCGCCTGCCGTGGCCGCTGCAACCGGCGGACCTGGACCGCGTGCTGGAGCCGCGCCTGCGCAGCCTGCCACGGGTGTGGCTGCTGCCGGCCGGGCAGGTTCTGCGGCGCACCCTGCGTCTGCCTGCCGCCGCCGCTGACCGCCTGCGTGCGGTGGTCGGCTACGAGATCGACCGGCAGACACCGTTCGAAGCCAGCCAGGTCAGCTATGACATCCGTGAGCTGGGCAGTGCCGGCGAAGGCCTGCTGCAGGTGGAGCTGGTGGCCTGGCCGCTGCGTCAGCTGGATGACTGGCGCGCGCAGATCGGAGCGTGGGCCGACGTGCTGGCCGGTGTCGATGCGATCGATGTCCAGGGCCGCACGTTGCAGGTCAACCTGCTGCCGCCCGCGCAGCGTCAGCAGCGACCGGACCCGATGCGGCGCTGGAACCTGCTGCTCGCCGCAGCGGCACTGGTGATGCTGGTGCTGGCGGCGACGCAGCTGCTGGACAACCGTCGTGACGCTGTCGACGCACTGCGTGCAGACGTCGAGCGCAGCGCCCGCAGTGCACGTGGTGTGGCCAGCGAACGCAGCCAGCTGCAGGCGCTGCTGGATGGAGCGGCGTTCCTGGAAACGCAGCGCAACCAGCGCGCCAGTACTGTCGAAGTCTGGAACGAGCTGACCCGACGCCTGCCCGATGGCACCTACCTGGAAAAACTGGCGATCGAGAACAACAGCCTGCAGTTGATCGGCCTCAGCAGCGAAGCATCGCAGCTGGTCACGCTGCTGCAGGACGCGCCGCAGTGGCGCAAGGTCAACCTTACCGGCGTGCTGCAGGCTGACGGTGCCGCCAGTGGCCGCGACCGCTTCACCCTGACCGCCGAGCTGCAGCCATTGCCTTCGGCGGCACCGGCGCCGGCACCCGCCCCGACTGCAACCACGGAGGCGGCCAATGCCGATGCCAAGCGCACGCCGTGACCGCTGGCTGGCACTGGCACTGCTGTTGGCAGTGCTGGGCCTGGCCTATCTGCTGCTGGTGCACCCGTGGTTCACCCAGCCGCTGCTGGCGATCGATGCCGATGCCGCCGCCCTGCGCGAGCGCCAGCAGCGCGTGCAGGCGCAGCTGCAGCAGCAGCCGCAGATCGAACAGCGGCTGCGCGCAACCCGCGAGGCCCTGCAGCAGCGCCCGGGGTTCCTGCAGGAAGCTACCGCCGAGGCCGCTGCGGCCGCGCTCGGCGCACGCCTGCAGGATGCGGTGGCGATGGCCAGCCCGGGCAACCGCAGCTGCACCATCAGCAACCGCACGCCGTTGAGCGACAACCGTCGCGATGCTGCGTTCGTGCGCGTGGCCATGCAGGTGCGCCTGCGCTGTGGCGTGGCCGAACTGGCCACCGTGCTGCACAGCCTGGAGACCGGCAGCCCGCGTCTGTTCGTGGACAACCTCAACCTGATTGCACAGCGCTTCCAGCAATCGCCCAACGAATCCGGCCTCGGCCTGGACGTGTCCTTCGAGCTGGCCGGCTACCTGCTGCCGGCTGCGGCTGCCGATCCCTCGACAGCACCCGCGGCCACGCCGCCAGTGGTGTCGCCGCCGGTACCTGCACCTTCACCGGCGGAGCAGCCTGCTGCCGATGCGCAGGAGGTGGCCGATGAGGCTTGAGCAGATCAGCCTGCGCACCGGGCTGTTGCTGGCGCTGGCCGGATGGGCCGCAGCGATCTGGCTCGCCACCGGCTTCGGTCTTGGCAGCCAGCTGCCCACGGTCAGTGCGGAGGGCGAGGCGCAGGCCGCGCTGCCGGCGCTGCCCGTGCTGGCGCCCGAACGCATGGCCGGCGCAGACAGCTACAGCGTGATCAGCGAACGGCCCCTGTTCGCCGAAGACCGCAAGCCGCGTCCGTATCTGCTGGGGGGCAGTGAGACCACCGCCAGTCCGGCACTGCGCCTGACCGGCGTGCTGATGACCGGCGACTTCAGCATGGCCACCTTCACCACCGAGCAGGGCCGGTCGCTGCGCCTGCGCCTCAACGGCGATGCAGTCGATGGCTGGCAGCTGGTGGCGTTGGAACCGCGCCAGGCCACGGTGATCGGTTCCAGCGGCAGCCAGGTGCTGGAACTGGCCGTGTTCAATGGCCAGGGCGGTGAAGCGCCGACCGCGCTGCGCGGAGCCACTGGCACACCGCCTGTGCCTGGCGCGGTGGTTCCGCCGCCGCCACCGCAGGCAACGCCCAGCCAGACGTCGCCCAACCCCCGTGCCGCCGATGGCAATGCGGCTCCCGTCGCGCCTGCAGCGGCCGCAGCCGCAGCGCCCCCTGCAAATACCAACGGTCCCAGCGAAGCGCAGATGCAGGCCATCCGCGAACGCATCCAGGCCCGCCGCCGTCAGCTGCAGCAACAGCAGCAACAACCGTCGCCGCCCCCGGGCGATGGCACCAACCGATAGAGTGAATGCATGAATCTGCGTTTTCTTCCCTGGTCCTTCGCCCTGACGCTGCTGGTCGGCTGCAGCACCGTGTCGGCCCCGCATGTGCAACGCAACGGCAACCTGCAGCCCTCGGCCAGTGCCGGCCAGGCGGCCGTCGATGCGCAGACCGAGGTGGCCGATCAGGTGCAGGGCGCGCCGCAGGCGGTGATCCGCCGTGGCACCGGCACCATGATCAACCGCGAGGCCGCGCGCAAGCCATCGCCCGCGCTGCATGCGGCCAGCTCCGGTGAGGCGACCTTCAACTTCGAAGGCGAATCGGTACATGCGGTGGTCAAGGCCATCCTCGGGGACATGCTCGGCCAGAACTACGTGATCGCCCCGGGCGTGCAGGGCACGGTGACCCTGGCCACGCCCAAGCCGGTATCGCCGGCACAGGCACTGAACCTGCTGGAGATGGTGCTGGGCTGGAACAACGCCCGCATGGTCTACAGCGGTGGCCGCTACAACATCGTCGCCGCCGACCAGGCACTGGCCGGCACCGTGGCGCCGAGCACCGCGCCGGCCTCCAGCGCACGCGGTTTTGAAGTGCGCGTGGTGCCGCTGCAGTTCATCTCTGCAAGCGAGATGAAGAAGGTGCTGGAGCCGTACGCGCGGCCCAATGCCATCGTCAACGTCGACAGCGGCCGCAACGTGATCACCCTCGGCGGTACGCGCGCGGAACTGGAGAACTACCTGCATACCGTCGAGATCTTCGACGTCGACTGGCTTTCGGGCATGTCGGTGGGCGTATTCCCGATCCAGTCCGGCAAGGCCGAGCAGGTTGCCGCCGATCTGGAGAAGGTCTTCGGCGAAGAGAGCAAGACGCCCAGTGCCGGCATGTTCCGTTTCCTGCCGCTGGAAAACGCCAATGCAGTGCTGGTGATCACCCCGCAGGTGCGCTACCTGGACCAGATCCAGCAGTGGCTGGACCGCATCGATACCGCCGGCGGCAGCGCGCGCCTGTTCTCGCATGAACTGCGATACATCAAGGCACGCGACCTGGCCGAACGCCTCAGCGAAGCCTTTGCCAGCAGCGGCAACCGCGGCGGCTCCGGCTCGGCATCGCTGGCGCCGGGTGCCATTCCCTCGCAGCTGGGCAGCGAGGGCGACCGCGGCATGGACGCGGGCAACAGCAGCAGTTTCAACAACCAGGTCGGTGGCGGCAGCAGCAGCGGTAGTGGCAGCAGCGCCGGCAGCCTGAACCTGCCGCAGCGCCAGTCGGGCAACGTCAGCATCAGCCTGGAAGTGGAGGGTGATCGTGTCGGCGTGTCGGCGGTGGAGGAAACCAACACGCTGCTGGTGCGTTCGACGCCGCAGGCCTGGCGCTCGATCCGCGAGGTGATTGAAAAGCTGGACGTGATGCCGCTGCAGGTGCACATCGAAGCGCAGGTGGCCGAAGTCGGGCTGACCGGCGACCTGAAGTACGGCGTCAACTGGTTCTTCGACAATGCCGTGGCAGGGCGTGCGCTGACCGGCGCGCTGTCCGGGTTGACCCTGCCCGCAGCGGCCGGCGGCTCCTGGAACACCTTCGCCGGTGCGGTGACCGGCACCGATGGCGTCGGCTGGGCGTTCACCGGGCACAACGGTGCGGCGGTGGTCAGCGCGCTGGACAAGGTCACCGACGTGCGCCTGCTGCAGACGCCGTCGGTGTTCGTGCGCAACAACGCCGAAGCCACCCTCAACGTGGGCGACAAGGTGCCGATCAACACCACCACGGTCAACACCGGCATCGGCACCAGCAGCTACAGCTCGGTGCAGTACATCGACACCGGCGTGATCCTCAAGGTGCGCCCGCGCGTCACCCGCGACGGCACGGTGTTCCTGGATATCGTGCAGGAGATCAGCAGCGCATCGGACGTGCCGGAGAACTGCAATCCGCAGGAGCGCAACTGCAATCCGCGCATCTCCACCAAGAAGCTGGCCACCGAGGCGGCGGTGCAGAGCGGGGACACCATCATGCTGGCCGGCCTGATCACCGATTCGGCCACCGATGGCAGCAGCGGCATTCCCGGCCTGAGCCGGATTCCGGTACTGGGCGCGCTGTTCGGCCAGAAGAGCCGCACCAGCCGTCGTTCGGAAGTGATCGTGCTGCTGACCCCGACCATCGTCCGCAACGGCCAGGAGGCCCGCACCCTGACCGACGAGTACAGCCAGCGCTTCCGCGCGATGGAGCCGCTGAACCAGCCGCGCAGGAAGTAAGCCGGCCGGGCTGCGCCCGGCACCCTCCGAAGCCGAAGCCGAAGCAACGGCAACGGCAACGGCAACAGCGGGCATTCCGTGGGATGGCGGGGCGGTGTGGGCTGGCAGGACACGCCGTAAACCCGTCCCTGGGGGCTCGATGGCGCCATCCATGGCGAAACTGTCGAAGGTGGGGGGTGTCGGATTGCGGGGTGTCAGCCGCATGGATGCGGCTGCCAAGCCTACAAGGACGTACTTGCGGCGTCCCCGCAATCCGATACCGCCCCGCCATCCCCCAGGACCCCAGCTGTTGCTGTTGCTTCGGCCCTGGCTTGAAGCCTCTGCGGGTGCCGGGTGCAACCCGGCCCACACCCACCCGATGCTACGCTGTGGCCACCGACAACCACGGAGGCGGGATGGGGGCGATCGTGTTGTTGCCGCTGGGCGTGGACGACGCGGTACTTGACCGCTGCCTGGCCGCGCTTGATGCCGGTACCGCAGCGGGAACATCGATCTGGCTGGCCGATGACGCACAGGCCGGGCCACGTGCACAGGCGGTGGTCGAACACTGGCTGGCACATACGCCGTTGCAGGCCGAATACACCCGCCGCGCCAGGCCACTCGGCGAGGTGGCCCACCTGGACGAAATGCTGCGTGCCTGCGATGGCCTGGACGTGGCGGTGCTGGCCCCGGACAGCGTACCTGCGCCGGGATGGCTGCAGCAGCTGCAGGCCACGTTTGCACGCGACGCGGCCATTGCCACGGCCACGCCGTGGTGCAACGTGGGCGAAACCGCAGCGTGGCCGCGCTTGGGTGAGCTCAACCCCGAACCGGACGACCCGGCGCTGTTGGCCCATGTCTGCGCCGCCCTGCCGAGCCTGCATTCTGAACTCCCTTCGGCGGTCACCCACGCCGTGCTGGTGCGCGCCAATGCACGGCGGCGCGCTGGTGGCCTGGATGCAGAAAGCTACCTGGGCTGGAACGCGGCGCTGGTCGACCTGAGCCTGCGCATGGCCGGTCTCGGCTGGCGCAACGTGTTGTGCGAAAACGCCTTCGTCAGCCGTGCCAGTGAAGCACCCAGCCGCGACGGCGATCTGGAAGCACTGGCCGCGCGCTGGCCGGGCTGGGTACCGCGGCTGGCTGACTTCCTGATGCACGACCCGCTGCACACGCTGCGCCAGGACCTGCAGCACGGCCTGCAGCAGGCGATAATGCCGCGCGGGCAGGGCGACCTGTTCGTCCCGCCATCACCGTTGGAGCCGCCTGTTTGAATTCCGCCATTGCCGCCATCGTCGTCACCTACCAGAGCGGCAGTACCATCGATGCGTGCCTGTCGCGGCTGCGCCAGGCGCAGGACGTGGCCGAGATCCGGGTGGTCGACAATGGTTCGCTGGATGACACCCTGGAAGTCGTGCAGCGCCACGCCAGCCACGATCCGCGTGTACGTTTCATCGCCAACCCGGACAACCCCGGTTTTGCCGCAGCCAACAACCAGGGCGTTGCCGATTCACGGAGCCCGTGGCTGGCCTTCATCAACCCCGACCTGATGGTCGAAGTCGATACGCTGGCAGCACTGCGTGACCGCGCCAATGCGGTGGGCGACAGTCTGCTGGGGGTGGAGCAGGTGGACGAACAGGGCCAGGCCGATGATGCGGTACGGCGCCGTGATCCGGACTTCCTTGCCATGTTGCGCTCGCCCGGTCGCGGCGCGCGATTGGCCATTGCCCGCGATCCGGCGCAGCCGTTGCAGCAGGTGCCGGCATTGTCCGGTGCGCTGCTGCTGATGCCGCGCGCTCTGTTTGATCGCATCGGCGGCTGGGATGCCGGCTATCGGCTGCACGCCGAAGACTTGGACCTGTGCCGCCGCGTGCGTGAGGCCGGTGGCGTGGTCGCCATCGCCAACGACCTGAAGGTGACCCACGTGCGCGGGGTGTCCAGCCGTTCGCGCCCGTTCTTCGTCGAATGGCACAAGCATCGCGGGCTGTGGCGCTATTTCAGCAAGTTCGAAGCGCCGCAGCGGTCGTTGCCGGTGCGGGTGGCGGTGTGGGGGGCGATCTGGGCCCATGCACTGGTGCAGGTGCCGAGGTTGCTGCGCAGGTCGCTGTAACGCGCTGCCACAGGATCCTCCACGCATGGCGTGGATCTACTGCAGAGCGCGTGAGGGGGCCGCCTCCACTGCGGACCCCGGTTCACCCGAACGGGCGCATAATTCCCCCATGCCTATCATCCAGTCCCTGCTCGACACCGACCTGTACAAGTTCACCATGATGCAGGCGGTGCTGCACCAGCACCCCGGCGCGCAGGTTCAATACCGTTTCAAATGCCGCACCCCCGGTATCGAGCTGGCCCGCTACATCGACCAGATTGATGAGGAGATCGACCACCTGTGCAGCCTGCGCTTCAGCAATGAAGAGCTGGATTACATGCGTGGCCTGCGCTTCGTGAAACCCGATTTCGCCGACTTCCTCGGCCTGTTCCACCTGGACCGCAAGTACATCCAGCTGCGCGCGTCGAAGACGGTGCCCGGCGAGATCGAACTGGACATCACCGGTCCGTGGCTGCACACGATCCTGTTCGAAGTGCCGCTGCTGGCGATCATCAACGAAGTGTGGTTCCGCAACACCACCACGGCCGATTTCGCCGAAGGCGAGCGCCGCCTGCAGGCCAAGGCCGCGCTGCTGCGCGATACCCCCGGCTTCGAACAGTGCCGCATCGCCGACTATGGCAGCCGCCGCCGCTACTCGCGCGACTGGCATGCACGCCTGCTGCCGCTGCTGCGCGATGCGCTGGGCCCGCAGCTGGTCGGCACCAGCAACGTGCACTTCGCGCGCCTGTATGGCATGACGCCGCACGGCACCATGGCCCACGAGTACCTGCAGGCGTTCCAGGCACTGGGCCCACGCCTGCGCGATTCGCAGGTGGCGGCGCTGGAATCATGGGCGCGCGAGTACCGCGGTGACCTTGGTATCGCCCTGTCCGACGTGGTCGGGCTGGACGCGTTCCTGCGCGACTTCGACATGTATTTCTGCAAGCTGTTCGACGGCGTGCGCCATGATTCGGGCGACCCGTTCGACTGGGGCGACCGCATGCTGGCCCACTTCCAGCTGCGCCGCGTCGACCCGCGCAGCAAAGTACTGGTGTTCAGCGATGGGCTCGACATCACCAAGGTGATGCGCCTGTACGACTACTTCCGTGGCCGCTGCCAGGTGGCGTTCGGCGTGGGCACCCACCTGACCAACGATCTGGGGCCGACCCCGCTCAACATCGTCATCAAGATGGTCCGCTGCAACGGCCAGCCAGTGGCCAAGCTCAGTGACTCGCCGGGCAAGAGCATGTGCGACGACCCCGGCTACCTGTCCTACCTGCGTCAGGTGTTCGAATTGCCAGCGGAAGAGAGACCTGCCGTCACAAAGTGACGCGCTACCTCATCGGCTGCGATCGACGCCCGTGGCGTGGTTTGTGATGCGTATCACATTTGTGTGGCTGAAATTCACAGAATCGCTTACGATCTGGCGACAGGATGTTTAGCAGGCCTTGAGGGAGTTCTGCGGTGAAGGTTCTTTCCGTTTCCGGTCCTGAAGCAATCACGATGGGACCGTTGGTCAAGGCGCTGGGTGAGGCGCCGGACCACCGCACTGATGAGTGTGGCGCGTGTGATCGGACGAACGTCCTTCGCTGCTGCGTTCCCCTGCATGTCTGCCGGTGAGCGTGCCCATGGCCGCTGAAGAGAGCTGCGCGTGACGGCGCCCCAACTTGCCATTGCCGGCATGCCGGCCGAATTCGTCGAAATGCGCGGTGGCAGCGTGTACTGGGTGGTTGCCGCCGGCAGCGCACCGGCCGATCTGCTCGGCGCCAGCGCATTGATCGGTGCGGGCGATCTGGATGACGTAGTGCTGGCGACGCTGGGGCGCGGCGTCGAGCCGATGTTGTCTCTGCTGACCCCCGAACAGGGCCCTGCACGGGTGCGCATGTTCCAGTGTTCGCACCAGGGCATGCAGCAGACCCTGCGCGGCCTTGCCGGGGACCTGCCCCGGGCATCGGGCGCGACAACACGCATGGCCGTTGTGCAGTTCCCGGTGGCCGCGCTGGACGGCTGGGACGATGCGCGCTTGTCGCGCTGGTGCCAGCACCTGCAGCAATGGGCGCAGCAGGCTGCGCAGGTTCTGTTGCTGCTGTGCCACGGAGAGGTGGCCACGGTCGCGCCACGTCTGCTGCCCTTGAACCGGAGCTGTGCCGGCGTGGCCCAGTTGCATCCGCACCGCGGTGCATTGCAGCTGCTGCTGCATTACTGGACCAACAGCCATGGGGTCGTCGCACAACGTGCCTTCACCGTGGAGCAGGTCGGTCAGCGTTTGCAGCGCGTGGTCGACCCCGAGGTCGAAGTACAGTCGGTGGCCGGGGAGGGCGGCAGCGACCGCGACCTGTTCCTGGCCCAGACCGATGTGCTGGAAGGTGCCCCGCCGTTGTCGTCGGCCTGGCGCCTGTATGAGGGCTGGGCTGGGCTGATGCCAGCCGCGCTGCAGGCACGCGAGGCCACGGTGGTGGTGGCCATCAGCGAAAACGCGCAGGTCGATGCCCTGGCGCGATTGCTGCATCGCCTGCGGCGTGAGCGCGGCGATGCTGTGAAGCTGGTGGTGCGCGAACTGCAGCCCTGCCTGCGCTACGCCGACGAGCGGCTGCTGCTGCAGTGCGGTGGCAGTCTGGTGGTGCCTGCCCATACTCCGTTGCCTCGCCTGCTGACCTTGCTGGACACCGTGCAGCGGCAGCGTTGGCAGGGACAGTTGGCTGACGATCCGGAACCGTTGATCCGTGCGCACCGGCCGCCGTCGATCAGTGGCCAGGTCAGCGCGTCGCGGTTCCGCCAGATCGCCAGTGAACGCATCGACCAGGACGGCAGCGCCGTGGAAAGTGCGGTACTGGCACTCCAGCCGGTGGCGGGGCTGCGCGCCGAGCAGACGCTGCAGCAGCTGCGCATCCGCCGCCAGGGCGACCTCGCCTGCGTGTACCGCGGGCAAGTTCGGCTGTTCCTGTTCGGTTGTCGCCGCGATGCCATCGAACAGGCGCTGGGCAATCTGTTCCGCCTGCCCTGGCGCGAGCTGTTCGATGGTTACCAGCGGTTGGCCGAATACGATATCGCGGCGATGAATGCCAGCGGCAGCGATCCGGACACCGAGCTGCTGCCGCCGCCTGTGGAACCGGCGGCAGCTGCGGCTGCCACGATCGTCGCAACGCCCTTCGCCACACCCACACCGTTGCGGCTCGGAGACGACGCATGACCACCGACCAGCAGCTGTGGACGTTGATCGTCGCCTGCGCGGTATTGATGATTCCGTTCGGCGCGATGCTGGGCGTGCTGTGGCGCGGCCTGCGCCGCCGCGTCGGCGGGTGGTTGCCGCCGCGCCACCTGCGCCGGGCGGGTGTGCGCCAGCGTGCACCGCGGAGGCCGGCATGAGTCCGCAGGCGCTGCCCGCATCGCCGTTCGCCTGGGCCGACCTGCGCGGCTGGAACCTGTATTTCCTGTCCAAGGTGGTGCTGGCCTGGATGGGCGCGCTGGACCTGAAGATCCTGCCCAATCTGCTGTTCCTGGGCGCGCTGCTGGTGCCGCTGCGCTGGCGCTGGGCGCGCATCGCGCGCACGGTGGTGGCTGTTCCCGTGGGCGTGGCGCTGTACTACCACGACACCTGGTGGCCGCCCTTCCAGCGATTGCTGGCGCAGCCGGGCGTGCTCGATTTCTCTGCCGACTACTGGCTGGAGCTGGCCCAGCGCTTCATCAACTGGCAGATGGTGGCGGTGCTGGCCCTGCTGCTGGTGGGCTATTACCTGCTGAAACCGTGGCTGCGCATCACCACCCTAAGCGTGCTGGGCATGCTCGGCATGGCGGTGGTCGCGCTGCCGCTGCCGGCAGACCTGGTCGCGCGACAGGGCCAGGCCGTGGCTGCCACGGGCAATACGGGCGGCGGCCGCGCGCCGCTGGCACCGGCCAGCAACGACAATCTCAACGCCTGGCTGGCAAGCTTCTACCAGCAGCAGTCGAGTTTGAAGACGGCCTTCCCGGCGCCGGCCAGCGGCGCGCCGTTCGACGTCATCATCCTCAACATCTGTTCGCTGGCCTGGAGCGACCTGGACGAAGTAGGACTGCGCCAGAACAATCTGCTCGACCGCATGGACGTGGTCTTCGACGATTTCAATTCGGCAACCGCCTACAGCGGGCCGGCGGCCATCCGCCTGCTGCGCGCCAGCTGCGGGCAGACTTCGCACACGGCGCTGTTCGATCCGGTACCGGCCGAGTGCCAGCTGTTCTCCAACCTGCAGCGCCTCGGCTTCCAGAGCGAGCTGGCCATGAATCACGACGGCCACTTCGACGATTTCATCGGCGAGCTGTCCAAGTACGGTGGCCTGCAGGCCAAGCCGATGGACATCAATCCACTGCCGCGCGCGCTGGTGGCGTTCGACAAGTCACCGTTGCGTCGCGATGGCGACGTGCTGAACAGCTGGTTCAAGCAACGCCAGGCCGAGTCAACCCAGCAGGTCGCGCTGTTCTACAACACGATCTCGCTGCACGACGGCAACCGCATCGTCGGCGCCGATGGTCGTGCCAACGCTGCCGACTACAAGGCGCGTGCGCAGATGGTGCTCGGTGACATGGCCGGCTTCGTCGACGCGGTGGAGAAGAGTGGGCGCCGCGCCATGATCGTGGTGGTACCCGAACACGGTGCCGCACTGCACGGCGATCGCATGCAGATCCCGGGCATGCGTGAAATCCCCAGCCCGTCGATCACCCACGTGCCGGTAGGCGTGAAGCTGGTCGGCATGGGGGCACCTGCTGCCGGTGGCCCGCGCCACATTCCCGAACCGAGCAGCTACCTGGCCATCTCCGAACTGGTGGCACGGGTCTACGCGCTCAACGCGCAGTCCCCGCCTGCCGACCGTGACTGGGACAGCCTGCTGAAGGGGCTGCCACGGACGCCATCGGTTTCCGAGAACGAAGGTGCCAAGGTCATCGACTACGACGGCAAGCCGTGGCTGCAGTTGCAGGGCAGCCAGGCCTGGAGCCCTTACCCCGAGGACAAACGCTGATGGCTGCCGACATCCTCGCGGTGCCCACTACGCTGTCGGTCGAGGAAGACGACATCGACCTGCTGCGGCGCAGCCTGAACATGCCGGAGATGCCCTACGTGGACTTTTCGGCGCAGCGCGAGCGCGCGCACGCGTTGGCACGCTGGCCGCTGCTGGCGGAACTGGAGCAGCAGCCATGAGCACCCTGTTGTCTCTGCAGGGCGTGCATGGCGGCACCGGGGTAACCACCGTGCTGGCGGCGCTGGGCCAGGCCCTGCACGCGCAGGGCCAGCGCGTGCTGCTGGTCGAATGCAGCCCGGACCAGATGCTGGGCCTGCACCTGGGCCTGCCCGCGAAGGAAGCGGGCGGTTGGGCGCGCGCCCAGCTTGACGGAGGCGACTGGCGCGCGGCGGCCTTTGCCTGTGCGCCGGGCCTGGCCGTGCTTCCTTATGGCCGCGTCGATGACGCCGAGGCACTGCACATTGAGCAGCAGCTGCAGGCTGCGCCGGCAACCTGGGCCGAACGCATGCCGCTGTTGGCAGCGCAGTTCGACTGGGTGATGTTCGACCTGCCACAGCGGCTGCCAGCCCACGTGGCCGCGATCAACCAGCATGCTGCTTGCACCTTGCCGCTTCGCCTGGCCTGTGTCGATCCGGCCAACCATGTGGTGCTGCAACGGCACAGTGACGACGTACGCCGTGTGCTGGCCAACCGCTACGATCCTGCCGTGCCGGTACAGCGCGACCTGATGCAGTTGTGGTTGCACTCGCATGCTGCGCTCCTGTTGCCGCAACCGTTGCATGAGGATGCGCGGGTACCGGCGGCGTTGGCCAGCAAGCAGCCGCTGGGCCGCTATGCGGCCGATTCGCTGGCCGCCGCTGATATCGATGGTCTGGCGCTGTGGTGCCTGGCCGAGTCGGCCCGGCGGCAGGCGGAGGGCGCGCACCGATGAGCGCGCGGGTCTACTACCTGCATTGGAGCCGCCTGCGTGATCGGGTCCATGCGCCGTGGGCGACCTGCCTGGTGCTATGGCTGCTGCAGGCCATCGGCTGGGCGTTCCTGCGCCTGGAAGCCCCGTCCTGGCAGGCATTGGCACCGCGCCTGCGCAGCGCCTTCCCGCAGTTGCAGGGTGACCGTCGCTGGCGCCCCGGCGACCCGATCCGCTTGCTGATCCAGGCGCTCTGGTTGTCGATCGTGCGCCTGGTGCCGCGCCCTTCGCAGCGCCGGCAACGCTTGGCGCGCGCGCGCCGGCAACGCATCGCCGAGCTGCGCGGCGCCGCCGGGCGTGGCCACCTGCGCTACGTGCGCGCAATGCGCGATGCACCCAACGAGGTCTGGAACAGCCGCTTCATGGCCTGGATCAGCCAGCGCCTGCAGGGGCTGTCGCCGCGTACGCGCAATCTGCTGACCTTCCTGGTCGGCCTGGTCACGCTGGGCCTGGCCGTGCTGTGCATCACCCAGCCGTTCACCTACTTCGCGCAGTTCGTGTTCGTGCTGCTGCTGTGGGTCATCGCCCTGCTGGTGCGGCGCATGCAGGGGCGCTACGCCACCCTGGTGCTGGTGGTGCTGTCGATCACCGTGTCCTGCCGCTACCTGTGGTGGCGCTATACGGCCACGTTGAACTGGAACAGCACCTTCGACCTGGTCTGCGGGCTGGTGCTGCTGGCTGCGGAAACCTACTCGTGGCTGGTGCTGATGCTGGGGTATGTGCAGGTGGCCTGGCCGCTGCGCCGTCGCCCGGCGCCGCTGCCCGCCGATGTCCAGCAGTGGCCGACGGTGGATGTGCTCATTCCCACCTACAACGAAGACCTGGCCCTGGTGCGGCACACCGTGTACGCGGCAATGGGCCTGGACTGGCCGGCCGACAAGCTGCGCATCCACATTCTCGACGACGGCAGGCGCGAAGAGTTCCGCGCTTTCGCCGAACGTACCGGAGTGAACTACATCACCCGCACCGACAACCGACACGCCAAGGCGGGCAACCTCAACCACGCCCTGACCCTGATCGATGGCGAACTGGTGGCCATCTTCGACAGCGATCATCTGCCGGTGCGGTCGTTCCTGCAGGTCTCCTGTGGCTGGTTCCTGCGCGACCCGAAGCTGGCGCTGGTACAGACGCCGCACCACTTCTTCTCGGCCGATCCGTTCGAGCGCAACCTGCAGGTATTCCGCAGCGACCCCAACGAGGGCGAGTTGTTCTACGGTCTTGTGCAGGATGGCAACGACCTGTGGAACGCGGCCTTCTTCTGTGGCTCCTGCGCGGTGCTGCGCCGCGAGGCGATCGATGCCATTGGCGGCTTTGCCACCGAGACCGTCACCGAGGATGCGCATACTGCACTGCGCCTGCACCGCAACGGTTGGAACTCGGCGTACCTGCGTATCCCGCAGGCGGCTGGCCTGGCCACCGACAGCCTGGGAGCGCATGTCAACCAGCGCATCCGCTGGGCGCGCGGCATGGTGCAGATCTTCCGCATCGACAATCCGCTGATCGGCAAGGGCCTGAGCCTGTTCCAGCGCTTCTGCTACGCCAACGCGATGCTGCATTTCCTCGCCGGCATTCCACGTCTGGTGTTCCTCACCGCGCCGCTGGCGTTCCTGCTGCTGCACGTCTACATCATCTATGCGCCAGCGCTGGCCATCCTGTTGTTCGTGGTGCCGCACATGGCCCACGCCAGCCTTACCAACGCACGCATCCAGGGCAAGTATCGGCGGCCCTTCTGGGGCGAGGTCTACGAGACCGTGCTGGCCTGGTACATCGCACGGCCGACCACCATTGCGTTGTTCAGCCCGGGGCGTGGCAAGTTCAACGTCACCGACAAGGGCGGCACCCAGGCCGGTGACCGTTTCGACTGGCGTGTGGCACGGCCATACCTGGTGCTGGCACTGTTGAACGTGCTGGGCCTGTGCTTTGCGGTCTGGCGCTTCATGCACGGCCCGGCTGATGAACGCGGCACCGTGGTCGTCAGCTCGCTGTGGGTGCTGTACAACCTGCTGATCATCGGTGGCGCGCTGGCCGTGGCCGCCGAGGTGCAGCAGGTGCGCCGCACCCATCGCGTGACGACACGCTTGCCGATGGCCTTGCAGGTTCCCGATGGTCGCCGCCTGCGTGGCGTCATGCAGGATTACTCCAACGACGGTGTCGGCATCGAGCTGGGCGACGACCCGCAGCTGCTTGAGGGGCAACCGGTGCAGGTGCTGCTGGGCCGGGGCCGCCGCGAGTTTGCGTTCCCCGCACGGGTGCAGCGCAGCGTCGGCCATCGCCTCGGCCTGCTGTTGACGTTCGAGAATGAACGCCAGCGCGTGGAATTTGCCCAGTGCACCTTCGCCCGCGCCGATGCGTGGCTCGACTGGCACGCCGGCTACCAGCCCAAGAGCTTGCCACGCAGTCTGTGGAGCGTGCTGGTGCTTGGTTGGCGCGGTTACCGGCGGATGGGCGACTTCACTCCGTTCGACCTTGACCGTCCCGCGCACTGGAACCGTCGCCTGCTGCGCTGGCTGGCCAGTTTCGCCCCGCAACGTCCGCTTCCATCCCACCCGGCTGACCCAGCCGCTGATCCAGGGCTTCGTCCATGAGCATTCCGTCCTCTCTGCGCTGGCTGCTGCTGCCTCTGCTGGCCTTGCCTGTGGCCTCGGGCAACAGTGCGCCGGCGCCGGCACGCACGCCGACCACCGGTTCCACCCCGGACGCACCGGCTGCCCAGGTCGCCGTACCGACCCCGGTGGCGGCTGCAGCGGTTCCTGCGCAGCGCAGTGAAGCTGCACTGCCGCAGACCTGGGCAGGCAGTGCCTGGCCTTGGCAACGCGAAAGTACCTTCGCCCAGTTGGGTCGTCGCCAGGACACGCTGTTGTCGGGCGTGCGCAACGCGACCACCTTCGAATTCCAGGTGCGCCGCGACCGGCTCGCGCGCGAGGCCGAACTGGACCTGAGCTTCACACCGTCGCCGTCGCTGCTGCCGACCCTGTCGCACCTGCGGGTCTATCTCAACGATGCGTTGATGGGAGTGGTGCCGATCAGCAACGACCAGCTTGGCCGCCCGGTGCAGGCCAAGCTGCCGCTGGATGCGCGCCTGATCGCAGACTTCAACCAGGTGCGGCTGGAATTTGTCGGCCATTACACCGACATCTGCGAAGAACCCACCCACAGTTCGCTGTGGGTGAACCTGTCCAGCAACAGCACGCTGCGCCTGGGCGGACAGCTGCTGGCGATGCAGGATGACCTGGCCAACTTCCCGCTGCCGTTCTTCGATCCACGCGACACCGCGCGCCTGGAGCTGCCGGTGGTGTTCGGTGCCGCACCGACGCTGGCCCAGCAACGCGCCGGTGCGGTGATGGCCTCTTACTTCGGCAGCCTGGCCGGCTGGTGGCGGCAGGCGCGCTTCCCGGTCAGCTTCGGCCAACTGCCGGCGCAGGGCCATGCCGTGGTGCTGGCAGTCAATGGCAAGTTCCCGCCGGTGATCGCCAACCATGCACCGGTGAAGGGCCCAGTGGTGGAACTGATGGCGCTGCCGGAGGATCCGCAGCGCAAGCTGCTGCTGGTGCTGGGCCGCAACGATGACGATCTGCAGAAGGCGGTGGCGGCGATGGCGGCGGGCAACGCGTTGTTCCGTGGCCGCCAGGTCAGCATCGACGAGGTCAAGCCGTTGGCCCCGCGCAAGCCGTACGATGCACCGAACTGGGTGCGCACCGACCGGGCCGTGCGCTTGGCCGAACTGCTCGACTACCCGCAGCAGCTGCACGCCAACGGCGTGTCGCCGCAGCCGATCACGGTCAACCTCAACCTGCCGCCGGATCTTTTCATCTGGCGCAACCAGGGCATTCCGCTGAACCTGCGTTACCGCTACACGCCACCGTTCGGCAGCGATGAATCGCGATTGGGCGTAGCAATCAACGACCAGTTCATTTCCAGCTTCCCGCTGGTGCGCCGCAACGGCAAGCAGGGCCTGGAGGAAATCCGCCTGCCGGTGCTGGCCGGCGACGCCGGTGCCGACGACGGTCGCCTGCTGATTCCCTCGCTCAAGCTGGGCGACCGCAACCAGCTGCGCTTTGATTTCAACTTTGCCAGCGTGATGGGCAGTGCCCAGCGCGACCACTGCCAGACCGTGCTGCCGCCGAACCTGCAGGCGGCGATCGAAGAAGATTCGACCATCGACTTCTCCGGTTTCCACCACTACATGGGCCTGCCGGACCTGTCTGCATTCGCGCTCAGCGGTTTCCCCTTCAGCCGCATGGCCGATCTGTCCGAGACGGTGGTGCTGGTACCGGCAACGGCGAGCGAGTCGCAGGTCAGCCTGCTGTTGAACCTGGTGGGCGGCCTGGGCGTACAGACGGGGTACCCGGCCTATGGCCTGCGCCTGTCCGACGACTGGAAGCAGGCCAGCGCACTGGATGCCGACCTGCTGATGCTGGGTGCAATGCCGGCAGAGCTGCGCGGCAGCGATCAGTTGTCGCTGCTGATCGATGACCAGCGCACGCGCCTGCTCAATGGCCAGTCACCGTCGCCGCAGCTGGCGATGGAGCAGGCCCGTCGCGGCAGCCGTGCCGGTGATCCGGCAGTTACCCAGGTGGCGGTCACCGCCGAAGCGCCCTTCGCGGCGATCATCGGCCTGCAGTCGCCGCATCACGCGCAGCGCAGCATCGTCTCGCTGGCGGCCAGCAATGCCGCCGACTACGGCCTGCTCGACGACGCCCTCAGCGATACCGGCAAGCGCCAGGCGATCGCCGGTTCGGTGGCGATCCTGCGCAGTTCGGGCATCCACAGCCAGTTCGTCGGCGACCATTACTACGTTGGCGCGCTGCCGTGGTGGCTGCTGCTCTGGTACCACCTGGCCGACCATCCGGCACTGCTGGCGGTGCTGGCCACGGTGGTGGTGCTGATGGTGGCATTCCTGTTCTGGCGTGTGCTGCGCTGGGTGGCAGCCAAGCGGCTGGATCCGGGGCACTGATTGATGGTGCGTACGCCGCCGTCGCTGGTCGCCGCCTCCGGCCTGGTCCTGATCGGGCTGGCGGGCCCGTGCGCGGCGCAGGCGCTGCCAGCCACGCCCGGCGGCACTGTCGCCGAGCAGCGGCAATGGCTGCTGCAGCAGGTGCGCATCGGCGAGGCCAGCGGCCGTCAGGGGCTGATCGAAGATGCCCTGGCCCGGCTGCGCATGCTCGCACCGGACGACCGCAGCACCCTGGTGGCGATCCTGGAGGTGCAGCTGTCGCAGCAGAAGATGGAAGATGCCGATGCGACCCTGCAACGGTTGCGCCAGCTCGGCGCCGGCAGCCGCGAACTGGCCGCCGGTGAGCGCCTGTGGCGCGCCTATCGCGGCGACCTGCAGCAGGAACTGCAGCAGGCACGGCTGTTCGCCGCCGGTGGTCGCAGCGACGAAGCGTTGGCGATCTACCGCCGTCTGTTCAACGACGATCCACCGGGGCTGCAGCTGGGCCTGGAGTACTGGCGCCTGCGCGGCACGCAGGCCAGCGGGCGCGACGCCGCAATCCGCGAACTGACCGCGCTGGACCGCAGTTACCCCGGCAACACCACCCTGTTGCAGACACTGTCGCAGCTGTTGTTCGCAGCCGGGCGTGATGCCGATGCCCTGGCCGCGCTGCAGCGCATGGGGCGCAATCCGGAAGCGCGCGCGCTGGCGGCCGATGCCGAATGGGGCTACCTGCAGGACCAGCCTGCCGACGAGCGCAACGTGCGCCGCCTGCAGGAATTCATCACCCGCAACCCCACCTTCAGCGACATTGCGCTGGTGCGCGAACGCTATGCCGAACAGCACAAGCGGGTAAGCGATCCCTCCTGGCGCGCTGGCCTGCGTGGCCAGCAGCTGCTCGACGCCGGTCGCAATGCAGAGGCCGAGCGCGCATTCCTGCAATCGCTGCGCGGCTATCCGCGCGAAGCGGAGTTCCTCGGTGGGCTGGGCATGGCCCTGATGCGGCAGGGGCGCCGCGAGCAGGCCATCGCCTATTTCCAGCGTGCCGTGCAGGCCACACCCGCGGGTGATACCAGCGACAGATGGCGCGACCTGATCACCAGCACCCGCTATTGGCTGCTGCTGGACCAGGCCGACACCGCGCTGGCCGCTGCCAGGCTCGATGATGCTCAGGCACTGTATTCGCAGGCGCGCCGGCAGCAGCCGCGCGAGATAAACGCCATCCTCGGCCTGGTCGATGTCGCGGTGGCGCGTGGCGACGATGAAGCCGCCGAGCGGCAGCTGCAGGCCGCGCGGCGGATCGCCCCGCGCGATGCCAATGTGATCCGCAAGCTGGTGCAGCTGTATGGCCGTACCGACCCGCAGCGTCTGGAATCCTTCATCAACGCCTTGCCTGCAGCGCAGCGCACCCTGTACGCCGAAGACCTGCGCCAGCTGCGGATCAGCCGGCTGCGTGAGCGTCGCGAGCAGGCGTTGGCCGCTGGTGATGCCGATGCGGCCATCACGTTGGGGCGTGAGCTGCGCCGCGAACTGCCCGGCGATGCCTGGCTGGCGTATGCGCTGGGCAATGAACTGCGGGCGGCCGGCAAGCTGGACGAAGCAGATGCGGTGGTTGCCGATATGGCCGCGCGCAATGCCGGCATCGAAGCGCGTTACGCGCAGGCGCTGTACCTGTCCGGCTCCGATCGCCTGCCACAGGCGCTGGCCGTGCTGGAAGGCGTGCCGCGTGCGCAGTGGGACGATGACATGCGCGCCTTGTCAGAACGCCTGCAGCGCCAGCAGCTGATCGATCATCTGTGGGAACTGCGCGCGCAAGGCCGGGAAGCAGAAGCCATTGCCCTGCTGCAGCAACAGCCGCCCAGCGCGGACAACCAGCTGATCCTGGCCGAGTGGGCACGCCTGCGCGATGATCATGCACAGGCGCTGCACTACTACCAGCAGGTGCTGGCAGTGCAGCCGGACAATCTCGATGCGCAGCTGGGGCGGCTGCAGGCCTGGATCGGCACCGGCGACCTGGTCAGTGCCCGTCGGCAGATGCACGACGCGCCCCCCGTGGTGGCCGATGATGCGATCGGCCAGCAACGCCAGTTGGCGACCATCTGGACCGACCTGCATGAAGACGCCAAGGCGCTGCAGATCCTGCGCGCGCTGCTTGCCCGCAAGAGCGCACCGGACGCCCAGTCCTGGCGCGATGCGGCGCGTCTTGTACGGCGCGAAGATCCGCAGCAGGCGCTGGACATGTACGCACAGGCGATGGCCGACAATGGCCTGATCGCACCGTCGCAGGCGCAGCCACGTGACAACCGCGCGTTGACCCTGGCCAGCCGCGAAACCGCCGGCGACGACTGGTTGCGGCGCAGCCTGCGCAGCGACGTGGAAACCCTGTACCAGCAGGAAAATCCGACGCTGACCGTGATGCAGGATTCCGGCCGTCGCAGCGACGGCACGCCTGGCATCTCGAAACTTGCACGCGATACCCGCATCGCCCATCTTGATGCACCGTTCGCCGGTGGCCTGGGCTGGGCGCGCATTGAACAGGTGCATTTCGATGCAGGCCGTTTCCAGACCGACGCCGACGGCGCCTACAGCGACGATTTCGGCAGCTGCGACCTGGGCCTGCTGCAGGCCGACGGCACGCGGATGCAGGCGCCGGGCTGCACCCGCTACGTACACCAGCGGCGCAGTTCGGGTGCCGGCTTTGCCGTCGGCTGGCGAACCCTGGATGATCGCTGGAATTTTGATATCGGCCATTCGCCGTCCAACTACGTGGTGGGCAACTGGCTGGGCGGCGTCACTCTCAATGGTGACCTCGGCCGGCTGGGCTGGGGAGCGACCGTATCGCGGCGGCCGATGACCAATTCGCTGCTGTCGCAGGCTGGCGCGATCGATCCACGCAGCGGCATTGCCTGGGGCGGTGTCACCGCCAATGGCGTGACCGTCAGCCTCGGCTATGACGAAGGTGGACGCAACGGCGTGTGGTCGAACTGGAGCTGGCACCAGCTGACCGGCCACAACGTGGTGGACAACACCCGCGCGCGGGCGATGGTTGGCTGGTACCACAAGCTGATCCAACGCCCGGACATGCGCCTGGATGTGGGAACCACCGCGATGTACTGGCGTTACCAGAAGGACCTGGGCGGCTATTCGCTGGGGCAGGGCGGCTACTACAGCCCGCAGCGCTACGCGTCATTGAGCCTGCCGGTGGGCTTCGCCTGGCGCAACGACGACTGGTCGGTGCGCGTTGATGGTTCGGTCAGTGTCTCCAATGCACGCACCCGCTCGATCAGCCGCTTCCCCGATGAGGCCCTCATCCAGCGCGTCATCGCACAGCTGGAACCGCAGTACGGTCCGCTGCAACTGGACCCGGATGGCCTGTACACCACCGATGGCAGCAGTACCGGTACGGGCTATCGCCTGTATGCGGCGGTAGAGCGGCGCCTGGGTGATCACGTCGTGCTGGGGGCGGCCGGTACCCTGCAGCGCAGCCGCGATTTTTCGCCGAACACCTTCCAGCTGTACCTGCGCTATTCCTTCAGACCGTGGCAGGGAAACCTGCCCTTGCCCGTCTCTCCGCTGGTGCCGTATGGCGAATTCCGCTGACCTGCAACGCCGCCGTCTGCTGCAGGCGACAGTCCTGCTGCCGCTGCTGGGCAGCGCCGGTGTTGGCGCGGTCACCACAGCATCGCGCTGGCCGGCCTGGCAGGTGCTGCAGGACAGCAGCCTGAGCCGCGATGGGCGCATGATCGACCGCAGCCAGGACGATCAGCGCAGCACATCGGAGGGCCAGTCCTATGCACTGTTCTTCGCGCTGGTCGACAACGATCCTGCACTGTTCGACCGCATCCTGGCCTGGACGCAGGACAACCTCGCAGGCGGTGACATGGCCGCGCGCCTGCCAGGCTGGTTGTGGGGGCAGGGCAAGGAAGGCTGGCGCCTGCTGGACGACAATCCTGCATCCGATTCGGACCTGTGGCTCGCCTACGCACTGCTGGAAGCTGCGCGCCTGTGGCGCCGCCCCGCGCTGCAGGCCATCGCCGACGGCATGCTGGCACAGGTGCGCACACGTGAGATCGTGCAGATACCTACGCTGGGGCCGATGCTGCTGCCGGGGCCACAGGGATTCATCGAAGACGGCGCCACCCGGGTCAATCCAAGCTACCTGCCGTTGCCGTTGCTGCGCCGATTTGCAGCGGTTGATCGCAGCGGTCCCTGGCAGGCGCTGGCCGACAACACCGTGGCCCTGCTGCAGCAGACCAGCCCGCATGGGTTCGCGCCGGACTGGGCCGCGTGGAAGGATGGCAGCTTCATCGTCGATCCGGTGAAGGGGGCCGTGGGGGGGTACGACGCCATCCGCTGCTACACCTGGGCCGGCATGACCGCGCCGCGCGATCCCTTGTTCCGTCGCCAGCTCAGCGCGCTGTCCGGCCCGTTGCAGCGCCTGCGCAGCGGTGCGCCGATGTGGGAGAAGATCGACACGCGCACCGGCAAAGGGCAGGGCGAGGGCAATTATGGGTTCCGTGCCGCACTGCTGCCCTACCTGCTGGCGCAGGGGGAAAAATCCCGTGCTGCGGCGTTGCTGGAAAGCCTGCCCAGCGCCGAGCAGCAGCGCGCCGAGGAGCCCGCGTACTACTCGCAGATGCTCACCCTGTTTGGTCGCGGCTGGGCCGAAGGCCGCTGGCGTTTCGCTGCCGACGGACGCCTGCAGCCGCGCTGGTGATGCAACGGCCCGGCGATACCCTTCAACAGGTGATCACTCCAGCGCGTAACGCAGCACGAACAGCACCGCCACCAGCCACACCGCCGGGTGCACCTCGCGCCAGCGGCCGGTGCCGGCCTTCAGCGCGGCATAGGCAATGAACCCGAACGCCAGGCCGTTGGCGATGGAATAGGTGAACGGCATCGCCAGCGCACACAGCGCGGCGGGTACGGATTCGGTCAGGTCACTCCAGTCCACTTCCACCAGTTCGCGCAGCATCAGTCCGGCCACGAACAGCAGCGCCGGCGCAGTGGCATAGCCGGGCACCATCGCCGCCAGCGGCGAGAACAACAGCGCGGCCAGGAACAACGCAGCCACCACCAGTGCGGTCAAACCGGTACGGCCACCCACCTGCACACCCGAGGCGCTTTCGGCGAAGGCGGTGGTGCTGCTGGTGCCCAGCAGCGAGCCGGCCACAATCGCCGTGCTGTCGGCCAGCAGCGCGCGCCCGAACCGCTTCTGCGCGCCCGGCAGTTTCAGCAGGCCGGCACGGCCGACCACGCCATACAGCGTGCCGGTGGCATCGAACACTTCCACCAGCACGAACACCAGCACCACCTGCAGCAGCACGGCGATCGGCGCGCCGCCGTTGTGGTGCAGCAGGCCGGGCAGGTCCAGCTGCAGGAAGGTCGGCGCCAGGCTCGGCGGCAACGACACCAGCCCGTGGTACTGCAGATCGCCCAATGCCCAGCCGGCCGCGGTCACTGCCAGGATGCCGATCAGGATCGCACCGCGCACACGCCGCGCCTCCAGGATCGCGATCAGCAGGAAGCCGCCCAGTGCCAGCAGCGGCGGCGCGGTATTGAGCGGGCCCAGCGCGACCAGCGTGTCCTCGTTGCCGATGATCACGCCGGATTTCTGCAGCGCGATGATGGCCAGGAACAGGCCGATGCCGGCCACGATCGCCGACCGCAACGACGCCGGAATGCCCGACACCAGCCACGCGCGCACGCCGGTCAGCGACAGCACCAGGAACACCAGGCCGGAAATGAACACCGCTGCCAGCGCCTGCTGCCAGGGCAGGCCGGCAGCGCCAACCACGGTGAAGGCGAAGAACGCATTCAAGCCCATGCCCGGGGCCATGCCCACCGGGAAGTTGGCCGCCAGCGCCATCACCACCGAGCCCAGCGCCGCGGCCAGGCAGGTGGCCACGAACACCGCACCGGCGTCCATGCCGGTGGTGCCCAGGATCTCGGGATTGACGAAGACGATGTAGGACATCGTCAGGAAGGTGGTGACACCGGCCAGCAGTTCGGAGCGCACGGTGGTGCCGTGCTGCTGCAGCTGGAACAGGCGTTCGAACAGGGACATCGCAGATCTCTCGTACCTGCGCGCCCTGCCGCCCGAAGGACCGGCGGGTGCGTCGCCAGGCGGTTAGAAGTGGTAGTTCAACTTCAGCGTAACGCTGCTGTAGTTGGTATGGAAGCTGCGTCGCGCCGCAGCCGGGTAGTTGGGATCTTCCAGGTAAACCGGGCTGGAGCCCAGATGGGTGTAACGGTACTCCGCACCCGCCGAAAGCTGGTCGCTGAAGCGGTACAGCACGCCCGCGCCGACGTTCGCGCCGGTGGATACATGGGATGCGCGGGTTTCGAATTCGGCCACGCGGCAGCCGTTGGTGGCCTCCACCAGCGACTTGTCGCAGCCCAGCGAAAACTCCTGGCGGGCCACGCTCACACCCGCGCTGACGTACGGCAGCCACTGGCCCGCCGCATAGCCCAGCGTCAGGTTGACTGCGCCCGAACGGGTCACCGCATCCTTGCCGTAGTAAGGGCTGTACTGGTGGTTGTCGCGGTCCTTCCACTGCTGGGTGATGTTGCCGAAGGAAAGGGTGCCTTCGATCCCGGCAACCACATTGTTGTCGAACTGCCAGTTGCGGCCGGCCTGCAGCCCGCCAGCGAAGCCACGGATGCTTTTTTCAGAGGCATTGGCGTTGCTGCGGTCCTGGCTGTGGCCTTCGCCATGGCTGGCATGGGCACCCAGGTAGATGCCTTCCCAGTTCGCCGGCGCGGCCGCGGCAGTGCCCGACAGCAGCAGCGCTGCCGTGGTGGAGATCAGTGCTTTCATGGTGTTTTCCTACGAGGGGGATGAATCGGGTGCGTAGGAAAACCGAAGCGTTGGGCCGGGAACATACAACGAGTTGCAAAGTACGGAGGATGCCGTGTGCGACAAGGAATCAACACTGCTTTACACGGGCAACCTTCAGCCGGGTGGCGTTGAAGCGCGTCGCGAAGAGGCCAAAAGCGTCAACAAAAATCGATTGCGGCCCATGAAAGGCGAAAGGCCGCGCGAGCGCGGCCTTTCGTTCTTGCTTACTTCAGCGCCTTGAAGCGCAGGCGCTTCGGCGCAGCGTCGTCGCCCATGCGGCGGCGCTTGTCTTCCTCGTACTCGCGGTAGTTGCCCTGGAAGAACTCCACGTGCGAATCGCCTTCGAACGCCAGGATATGGGTCGCGATGCGATCCAGGAACCAGCGGTCATGCGAAATGACGAAGGTGTTGCCCGGGAACTCCAGCAGCGCATCTTCCAGCGCACGCAGGGTTTCGATGTCCAGGTCGTTGGACGGTTCGTCGAGCAGCAGCACGTTGCCACCCTGCAGCAGGGTCTTGGCCATGTGCAGGCGGCCACGCTCACCACCGGACAGCGAACCGACCATCTTCTGCTGGTCCTGGCCCTTGAAGTTGAAGCGGCCGATGTAGGCGCGCGACTGGATCTCGATGCCGTTGATGTTGAGGATGTCCAGGCCGCCCGCGATTTCCTGGAACACGCTGTGGTTGCCTTCCAGCGCGTCGCGGCTCTGGTCCACATAGGACAGCTGCACGGTCGGGCCGACCACGATCTCGCCGGTGTCCGGCTTTTCCTGGCCGGTGATCATCTTGAACAGGGTCGACTTACCGGCGCCGTTCGGGCCGATGATGCCGACGATGGCGCCCGAGGGCACCAGGAAGTTCAGGTTGTCGAACAGCAGGCGGTCGCCGAACTTCTTGGAGACGTTCTTGAATTCCATCACCGCCTGGCCCAGGCGCTCGCCCGGCGGGATGAAGATTTCATTGGTCTCGTTGCGCTTCTGGTAATCGACCGACTGCAGCTCTTCCAGGCGGGCCAGACGGGCCTTGCCCTTGGTGCGGCCGCCCTTGGCGTTCTGGCGCGACCACTCCAGTTCCTTCTGGATCGCCTTCTGGCGGGCCTTTTCCTGGTTGTCTTCCTGCTTCAGGCGCTCATCCTTCTGGGTCAGCCAGTCGGTGTAGTTGCCCTTCCACGGAATGCCGCGGCCACGGTCCAGTTCCAGGATCCACTCGGCGGCGTTGTCCAGGAAGTAGCGATCATGGGTGACCGCCACGACGGTGCCGGTGTAGCGCGCCAGGAACTGTTCCAGCCATTCCACCGACTCGGCGTCGAGGTGGTTGGTCGGTTCGTCGAGCAGCAGCATGTCCGGCTTCTGCAGCAGCAGGCGGCACAGCGCCACGCGGCGCTTTTCACCACCGGACAGCTTGCCGACGATGGCATCCCACGGCGGCAGGCGCAGCGCATCGGCGGCCACGTCCAGCTGGTTTTCCAGCGTGTGCGCATCACCGGCGGCGAGGATCGCCTCCAGGCGCTCCTGTTCCTTGGCCAGCGCGTCGAAATCGGCGCCTTCTTCGGCATAGGCGGCGTAGACCGCGTCCAGCGCAGCCTGTGCCTGCAGCACCTCGCCCACGCCTTCCTCCACCGCTTCACGCACGGTCTTGGTCGGGTCCAGTTCCGGTTCCTGTGCCAGGTAGCCGACCTTGATGCCCGGCTGCGGGCGGGCTTCGCCCTCGAAATCGGTGTCCACGCCGGCCATGATCTTCAGCACGGTGGACTTGCCGGCGCCGTTCAGGCCCAGCAGGCCGATCTTCGCGCCCGGGAAGAAGGACAGCGAGATGTCCTTGATGATCTGCCGCTTGGGCGGGACCACCTTGGACACGCGGTTCATGGTGTAGATGTATTGCGAGGACATGAGGTCTCCGTAGGCGCGACCCTGCGCCCGGTCCGTCACGGGGAACTTCCCGTTGCGGCAGCGGGCACAGACTGAATGGAATACCCCCAATTATAGCCGGAACCGCTTACGCCCCGCGCCGTCGGCGGTGCCCGGGGCTGGCCGAGGACTGAATGGGCCGTCACAGTCCCGCAGCGGGAAGCGTTTCCAGCCGGAAACCGTTCAGATCGAATGCGCAATATGGGCTCACCACCCACCCAGCAGAGGTCTCCCATGCACATCCATCGACTCATGGCCGGCGCCGTGGCCTCTGTACTGGCGCTGGGCGCCATCGCCCCGGCCTTCGCCGACAACGACCACCGTGGTCGCGACCACGACCGCCGTGAATGGCGCGAAGACCGCCGCGAGTGGCGCCACGACCGTCGCGACTGGGAACGCGACCGCCGCGAAGCGCGCCGTGACGACCGCCACGACCGCCGCTACGCCCATGGCTACTACCGCCCGGCACCGCCGCCGCCGCGCGTGGTCTACAGCCCGGGCTACCGGCCCGGCTATGGCTATGGCTGGCAGCGCGGCCACCGCTATCGCGATTACTACCGCGGCCCGATCTACGTGGTCAACGACTACCCGCGCTACCACCTGCGCCGCCCGCCGTACGGCCACCACTGGATCCGCGATGACCGCGGCAACATGCTGCTGGTGGCCGTGGCAACCGGCATCATCGCCGACTACATCATCAACAACCGTTGATGCAGCGCCGGGGTCGGATCCCTTTCCAACGGAAAGGGCTCTGACCCCCGCAACGCCATTCGAAACCATACGGGGCCGGATTCGTTCGTCGAATCCGGCCCCGGTCGTTTCGGCCCCAGCAGGCCGGGGCGGGGCTACAATCAAGGGCTGAGCCGCACCCCTTTCCCCGCCTGCTGGAGTAACCGATGTTCCCGCGTGACGTCCGCATCGAAACCTACGATCCCGAACTGGCCAAGGCCATCGCCGCCGAAACCCAGCGCCAGGAAGACCACGTCGAGCTGATCGCCAGCGAGAACTACACCAGCCCGGCGGTGATGGAAGCCCAGGGCAGCCAGCTGACCAACAAGTACGCCGAAGGCTACCCGGGCAAGCGCTACTACGGCGGCTGCGAATACGTGGACATCGCCGAACAGCTGGCGATCGACCGCCTCAAGCAGCTGTTCGATGCGGACTACGCCAACGTGCAGCCGCACAGCGGCTCGCAGGCCAACCAGGCCGTGTACTTCGCGCTGCTGCAGCCGGGCGACACCATCCTCGGCATGAGCCTGGCCCACGGCGGCCACCTCACCCACGGTGCCAAGGTCAACGCCTCGGGCAAGCTGTTCAACGCCGTGCAGTACGGCGTCAACGACCAGGGACTGATCGACTACGACGAAGTCGAGCGCCTGGCCCTGGAGCACAAGCCGAAGATGGTCGTGGCCGGCTTCTCGGCCTACTCGCAGGTGATCGACTGGGCGCGCTTCCGCGCCATCGCCGACAAGGTCGGCGCCTACCTGTTCGTCGACATGGCGCACGTCGCCGGCCTGGTTGCTGCTGGCGTCTACCCGAGCCCGCTGGAACATGCGCACGTGGTGACCTCGACCACCCACAAGACCCTGCGCGGCCCGCGCGGCGGCATCATCGTCGCCAAGGGCGCCGACGAAGACCTGGTCAAGAAGCTGCAGTCGATCGTGTTCCCGGGCATCCAGGGTGGCCCGCTGATGCACGTCATTGCCGGCAAGGCCGTGGCCTTCAAGGAAGCGCTGGAACCGGGCTTCAAGACCTACCAGCAGCAGGTGGTGAAGAACGCGCAGGCGATGGCCAGCACGCTCATCGCACGCGGCTACAAGATCGTCTCCGGCGGCACCCAGAACCACCTGATGCTGGTCGACATGATCGGCAAGGACGTGTCCGGCAAGGACGCGGAAGCTGCGCTGGGCAAGGCCCATATCACCGTCAACAAGAACTCGGTGCCGAACGACCCGCGTTCGCCGTTCGTGACCTCGGGCCTGCGCCTGGGCACCCCGGCGGTGACCACCCGCGGTTACCTGGAACAGGACTGCGTGGACCTGGCCAACTGGATCGCCGACGTGCTCGACGCCCCGGCCGATGAGGCCGTGATCGCCCGCGTGCGTGATGCGGTCAGCGCGCAGTGCCGCAAGTACCCGGTCTACGGTTGATCGGGCACTGGGGTCGGAGCCCTTCCCTGCGGGAAGGGTTCTGACCCCGGCACCGGAGTACCCGCGCATGGATGAGCGCCGCCCCAAGTATCTTTATGCAGCGTTGGCTGTGCTCTTCGGCCTGCCCAGCCTGGTAGGCGGTGGGGCCGCAGCGATGCTGCTGCTGTTGATGGGCCTGGGCCAGTTTGGTCACGGCACCCTGGCATCGGTGACGCTGATGCCGCTGTGGGGCCTGGCCGGCATTGCCGGCTGCCTGGCTTGGCTGTGGCTCAGTGCGGGTTACCTGATGCACGGACGTGCCGGTCTGCGGGTGCGGCCGGTCTGGTGGTGGATGTTGCTGGCCGGAGGTCTGGCCGCCTTGCCGCCGCTGGGGCTGGCGGCGTGGTGGAGCGTCACGGTCCACGCCGAAGGCTTCGGTCTGCTGCTGCTGGGGCCGTCGATGCTGGTCCCTGCCGGCATGCTGTTGTGGCTGCGAGCGCGCGCGTGAAGCGAGCGACCTGCAAAGAGATTCGAACGCATGGATGAGCGCCTGCACAAACGCCTGTATATCGCCCAATGCCTGCTGCTGGGGTTGCCTGCACTGGTGGCCGGTGGCGGCGTCGCCGGCTTCGGCATCTACACCTTCCTGACCCGCCACGGCCTGATGCGCGGCGACGAAGGTGCGGTGCTGTTGCTGTGGGCGCTGGCGGGTGTGATCGGCTTGCTGGCCTGGTTGTGGCTCAGCATCCGCTACCTGCGGCTAGGGCGCGATGGCCTGCGGCGCACCGCCCGTATTCCCTGGATCGGCTTGGCGCTGGGCGCCATGGCGGCGCTGGCGGTGATCGGCGTGGTGCTTTTCAGCTTGTTTGCCGGCAGCCCCTGGCAGGTACTGGGCTATCTGGTGCTGGGCGTGCCGCTGCTGGTGCCGGCTGCGCATCTGGTGTGGTTGCGTCGCGCTCCGGGCCTTGCTGGACAAGGCTGATTGCCGCCTGCATTTGCTGCAAAACCCCTTCTCAGGTACCGTTGCGACGCTACCACGACCGTGGCAGCAGGTATTTCCCTGAGCCAGGCGTTCAATGCATTGCCCCTTCTGCCAGCATGCCGATACACGGGTCATCGACTCGCGCGTCTCCGAAGACGGCGCGACGATTCGCCGTCGGCGTGAGTGCGAGGCGTGCAACGAACGCTTCAGTACGCTGGAAACCGTTGAACTGAAGCTGCCGGCCATCGTCAAGAGCGATGGCACCCGTGAAGCCTTCGATGCCCGCAAGGTCCGCGCCGGCTTTGACCGCGCGCTGCAGAAGCGTGCGGTGCCGGAAGAGAAGATTGAAGCGGCGGTGCGCGCAGTGGTGCATCAGCTGCGCATCAGCGGCGAACGCGAAGTGCCGTCGATCAAAGTCGGCGAGTTCGTGATGAACGAACTGCGCAAGCTTGACCATGTCGGTTATGTGCGTTTCGCTTCGGTCTATCGCAGCTTTGAGGACGTGGCCGATTTCCGCGAGGAAATCGAGAAGCTCGAACGCGACCTGCCTTCCAGCACCGAGCAACTGCAGCTGCTGGGCGATGTGATTGCCCTCACCAAGAAAAAGAAGGGCTGACGGCCTCTGCTTCGGTAGCTGCCAACCTTGGTTGGCACGCATGTCCCCATCCATTGGTGGGTGCCAACCGTTGGTTGGCACGATGGCATGGATCTCCACCTACGGCGTTACCATGGCGGCATGAGCACATCGTTCACCGTCCTTGACCACCTGCACATGGCTGCCGCATTGCGGCTTGCCGAGCGCGGTGCCTATACCACCCGTCCCAATCCGATGGTCGGCTGTGTGATCGCCCATGGCGAGCGCGTGGTCGGGCAGGGTTGGCACCAGCGCGCTGGCGGCCCGCATGCCGAAGTGTTCGCCCTGCGCGAAGCCGGCAGCGACGCGCGTGGTGCCACCGCCTACGTCACCCTGGAACCCTGCGCGCATTACGGCCGTACGCCGCCGTGCGCACTGGCGCTGATTGAAGCCGGCGTGTCGCGCGTGGTCGCGGCAATGCGCGACCCCTTCCCGAAGGTCGATGGCGGTGGCTTCAACCTGCTGCGCGATGCCGGCATCGAGGTCGCCGAGGGCTTGATGGCGGCGCAGGCGCGCGAACTCAACAAGGGCTTCCTGTCGCGCGTGGAGCGTGGTCGTCCGTGGCTGCGGGTGAAACTGGCCGCCAGCCTCGATGGCCGCACCGCAATGGCCGACGGCAGCTCGAAGTGGATCACCGGCCCCGCCGCTCGCGAGGATGTGCAGCACTGGCGCGCGCGCGCTGGCGCGATCCTCACCGGCGCCGACACCGTGATCGCCGACGACCCGATGCTGACCGTGCGCCTGGCTGACACTGAAGTGATGCCGCCACTGCGCGTCGTCCTCGATTCACGCCTGCGGTCGCTGGAATGCAGTCGCGTGCGCGTGGGTGGGGCGCCCACGCTGTACCTGCACGATGCAATGATCAGCCCGCCCGACGCCGCCGACGCGGCCTTTGCCAGCGTCGCCGTCCGCCACGGTCGCCTTGATCTGGGCGCGGTGTTGGCACTCCTCGCCGAGCGCGGCATCAACGAAGTGCACACCGAAGCCGGTGCAACCCTGGCTGGCGCTCTGGTGCGTGGTGGCTGGGCGGACGAACTGCTGATGTACCAGGCGCCAACACTGCTGGGCGACAGCGGTCGCCCGTTGCTGGCCGACCTCGGCATCGACGTGATGGATCAGCAGCGCCGTCTGCGCGTGATCGACCAGCGCCAAGTGGGCGAAGACCTGCGCCTGCTGCTGCGGCCATGAAAAAAGAGACGGAGGGGGTCAAGTCGTTTGTGGCAAGAACGACTTGATCTCTTCCGTCCCCTTTCCAAGTTCAACGATCCTCGCCAGGCGGGTGCTCGTTCCACTCGAAGAACGGCAGGAACGCATCGGCCAGTTCGCCCATCAGCGGGGCGGGGTTCTGTACGCGCCAAGCGCCACCGTCATGATCGCGCTCGAAGGACACGGTGATGATCCTCTCCCGGTCCGGTGCCGTCGCGATCATCTGCGTATACGCCGTAGCCAGTTCGCTCGCCATCTGCGGCGGATGTGGTCCGTTGAATGGCACCGGGTGCTGCCGATAGAGGGGCAGCAGGGCCGTCAGGTCCGGCAGGTGGCAACGGTAGTCAACATCGGCGATGTCTACCTGCGGATGATGCACGCTGCCGACACTGCAACGCACCGATGTCTGGCGCCTGCGCAGGGCCGCGGCGGCCTGCGGCCAATCGGCCATTTCAGGCGCCTGCTCCAGGTGGCTTGCGCTCGCCAGCGCCGCCGCGATCGCCGGGCCATTGCCTGTGCCCAGATAGCGGCCCAGCTCGGCCTGGGCGGCGGTATCGCCGTGCACGATCACCTGTGCGTACAGCTCGAACACGTGTCCGGGCGTCGGCACAGGCGGCGCCGCCAGTACCGCAACCGGGGCCAGCAATGCAGCCAGCCCCAGTCGCTTCAGCGCAGTGAACTCACGCGCACGCATCGGTCCACATCATCTCGGCCATCGGACGCAGTGCCTTGCACTCCTGCGTCATTTCCTCGGTCGACATCACCTGCGTCTTGGCTTTCAACTCTTCGGTCATCGCATCCACACCGCTGATCTGGTCCGGTGCGATCTTCGCCACGCAGCTGCGGTGCTGCTGCAGCAGCAGATCGCAGGCCGGCACGCCGGTCACCTTCGGTGCCTTGGCCGCTTCAGCGTCCTGCATCCAGCCATCGAACGGCGCCAGCGCATCCAGCACCGGGCCCACCAGATCGTCGAAGTTGCTGCTGTACCAGTAGCCCTTGTCCTTGGCGGTGTACAAGGTGAGGGTGCCGGTCACGGCCTTGCGCGGGCCACTCTGCAGGGCCTGGGTGTAGGCCTCGGTGAAGCGCGCGCGCGGAGCCTTGTCCTCACCCGTCAGGCTGGCCAGGAACAACGGCTGCACGCTGCCCAGGTCGGCCAGCTGGCAGCTGAAATCGACCTTGGCGATCTTCTGGTCGTCCACGAATTCGTTGTCTTCCACCTTGCTGCGCGTGGCACGGCACTGCGAGGCCTTCAGCGCCTTGGTGTACATCGCTTCCGCCGCTGCGGGATCACCCTTCACTCCAGCCACGGCCAGCACCGTCTGCCACGGCTCGGCCAGCGCCTGGGCCATCATGCCCGGCACCGGCGTGACCGAATCCTGGCCGTCGAAGGCCGGCTTCAATGCATCGTTGAGTGTGCGCGTGGCGGCGGCATCGTCTTCCAGCAATGCGCGTGCGTAAAGATCGAAGGTCTGTTCGGGCGTCAGCTGCGCCGGGGCGGCCGCGGCGAACAAGGGGGCGCACAGCAGTGCGGTGGCCAGCAGGCCGCGGATCGGGGTCTTCATGACGGTGTTCCTGTTCCAGAGGGCGGCAAGCCTAGCGCAATTGTCATTGCATTCGATGGCGCGCCGCAGCCAAGCGTATTGCGCGCGATGGCCAACAAAAAACGGGCCCCTTGCGGGACCCGTTCGATCGCACGACGAGGATCGGGCAATCAGAAGCTGGCGCGCACGCCGGCCGAGTACTGGGTGACGTCGCGGTAGCCGGAGATCTCGCCCACCAGACCCCAGGTACGGGTGAAGTTGATCTGACCACCGAGGGTGCCGACCCAGGTGCCCTTGAACTCGTTGCCACCGTCCATGTAACCGGCCTTGATCCAGGCTTCGGTCATGCGCGAAGGCTTGCCACGCAGGCCCATGGTGGCGCGCACCAGGTTGGTGTGGTCCTTAACGCTGAAGCGGCCGTAGTCCACGTCCTTGACGGTGATTTCGGCCTGCTGGCGGACCCAGGCGATGTCGGCGGTGTAGTCGACGCGGTCGCTGAAGGGCATGTGGTAACCGATGCCCAGCTCCGGCTGGTTCAGCTTCAGCTTCATCGAGCCGTAGTCGTAGTCGTACGACTTGCTGCCGTAGTTCCAGCCGCCGAACACGTGCACCTGCTCGGCCAGCGCGATCGAACCGCGCACGTAGCCACCATCCACCTTCGGGTCGTTGAACACGTCGTCGTCGGTCTTGACCTGGGTCCAGCCGCCTTCGACGTAGGTGTAGCTCAGGGCGTCGGCGGAGGCCGAGAACGGGGCAGCGGCCAGCAGGGCGGCCACGATCAGGATCTTGCGCATGGGAATTCCTGTGAATTTCAGTCCATTGGCGGCCCACCTGTGCGGCAGTCCGTGGCGACCTCATGTCGTCCGACCGCCGATTTTAATGAAAGTTTTACGAAAGGCTAGCGACGGCCGTCACAGGCCTGGGCGCACCTGGGTGGGGTCGGATCCGTTTCCCCTCGGGAAACGGCTCTGACCCCATGGCCCCTGTAACGAACCGGGGTCAGAGCCCTTTCCTGCGGAAAGGGATCCGACCCCGGGCATCCGGCCCCGTTCAGCCCGGGCTGTTACACTTGGCGGGCCGGTTCGCCGGTACACAAACGTCTTCAGGGCGGGGTGCAATTCCCCACCGGCGGTAGGTGCGCAAGCACGAGCCCGCGAGCGCCCCGGCCTTACCGTCGGGGGTCAGCAGATCCGGTCCAATGCCGGAGCCGACGGTCATAGTCCGGATGAAAGAAGACGGTGCCACAGGGCCTTTGCGGCCCTGCGCCCGCCTGTTTGCCTTGCGGCGTTTTTCGCTCACTTTTCGCGGAGAACGTTACTTGTTTACTGGAATCATCGAAGGCGTCGGCCGTCTGGCCGCACGCGAATCCATCGGCGGCGATGTCCGCTTCACCTTCAATGTCGGCAACCTGCCGTTCGACCACGTGCAGATGGGCGAGAGCATCGCCATCAACGGCGTCTGCCTCACCGTCATCGCGTTCGACGCCGGCAGCTTCCAGGCCGATGCGTCCACCGAGACCCTGGGCCTGACCACGCTCGGCCAACTGGTCGAAGGTGCGGTCATCAACCTCGAACGTGCCATGCGCCCGACCGACCGCCTTGGCGGCCATCTGGTCAGCGGCCACGTCGACGGCCTCGGCCAGGTCCTGTCCATCCATGAAGATGCGCGTGCCCAGCGCTGGCGTTTCGCCGCGCCGGCCTCCCTGCGCCGCTACATCGCCAAGAAGGGCTCGATCTGCGTGGACGGCGTCAGCCTCACCGTCAACGAAGTGGATGACGAAGGCTTTGAAGTGGCGCTGATCCCGCACACCGTGGCCAATACCGCGTTCTCCGCCACCGGCGTAGGCAGCGCGGTCAACCTGGAAATCGATCTGGTCGCTCGTTACGTGGAGCGGCTGATCAGTGTGCCGGCCAACGGTCGGCACCCACAGGGAGATGTCGCATGAATTTCGCCCCGATTCCGGACATCCTGGAAGACATCCGCCTGGGCCGCATGGTGGTCATCGTCGATGACGAAGACCGCGAGAACGAAGGCGACCTGATCATGGCCGCCGAGCTGGTCAAACCGTCGGACATCAACTTCATGGTCACCCACGGCCGTGGCCTGGTGTGCCTGCCGCTGACCCGCACCCGAGCCGCCGATCTCGGCCTGGCGCCGATGGTGCAGGCCAATACCGCCCAGTTCCAGACCAACTTCACGGTCAGCATCGAGGCTGCCGAGGGCGTTACCACCGGCATCTCGGCGCATGACCGCGCGCACACCATCCGCACCGCGGTGAAGCCCAATGCCAAGCCGTCGGACCTGCACCAGCCGGGCCACATCTTCCCGCTGATCGCCCAGCCCGGTGGCGTGCTGACCCGCGCCGGCCACACCGAAGCCGGCGTCGATCTGGCCATGCTGGCCGGGCTGGAACCGGCCGGCGTGCTGGTGGAGATCCTCAACCCGGACGGCAGCATGGCGCGCCGCCCGGAGCTGGAAGTGTTCGCCCGCGAGCACGGCCTGAAGATGGGCTCCATCGCCGACCTGATCGCCTATCGCCTGGCCACCGAAAAGACCGTCGAGCGCGTGGACGAGCGTGATATCGACACCGAGTTCGGCCCATTCAAGCTGGTCACCTACCGCGACCGCATCGCCCACGACCTGCATTTCGCCCTGGTCCGCGGCACCCCGGATGCCGACACGCCCACCCTGGTGCGCGTGCAGGTGGAAAACCCGCTGGCCGACCTGCTGCACTGGCGCCGCGATGACTTCGGCGTGGCGGCCACCGATGCCCTGCGCGCGATCGCCGCCGAAGGCAGTGGCGTGATGGTGGTGCTGTCGGCCCCGCGCGACGGCGAAGCGCTGTTGGCCCGCCTGCGCCAGCAGCCGGCGCCGGTGGTGCCGGGCAAGGACAAGGACGTGGGCCAGTGGCGACGCAATGGTGCCGGTGCGCAGATCCTGTCCGACCTGGGCCTGGGCAAGCTGCGCGTGCTGGGCACGCCCCGCCGCCAGGTCGGCCTGGCCGGCTATGGCCTGGAAGTGGTGGAGACGGTCACCCCGTAACCCGCTCGGTGTNCCGACCAACGGTCGGCACCCACCATAGGTGCCGACCATGCCCTTCCTCTGGTGGGTGCCGACCGTTGGTCGGTACACCCTGCAGGCCCCCGCCAGCCACGGCCGGGGCCCATCCACGGTAGAATTACCCCTTAATCGAATCCCAAGCCGCATATGAGCCACTACGAAGGCGATCTTCGCACTCCCGAATCGGCGCGCTTCGCCATCCTGGCCAGCCGCTGGAACGCCCGCATCACCGATGTGCTGGTTGCTGGCGCCCGCCAGAGCCTGGCCGGCAACGGCATTGCCGAAGCCAACATCGACGTGATCCGTGTGCCGGGTGCCTGGGAGCTGCCGCTGGTTGCCGCGCGCCTGGCCGCCGCCCATGAACACGCCGCCATCCTCACCCTGGGCTGCGTGATCCGAGGCGACACCCGCCACTACGAACACGTGGCCGACCGCTGTGCCGAAGGCCTGATGCGCGTGCAGCTGGACTTCGGCGTGCCGGTGCTGAACGGCGTGCTGGCCGTGGAACGCGTGGAAGATGCCGAGGCCCGCGCAGGCGGCAGCCACGGCAACAAGGGCGAGGAAGTCGCACTCGCCGCATTGGAAATGGTCAACCTTCTGGAGCAGCTGCCATGAACAAGAACACCCAGGGCAAGCCCTCCGGTAAACCCGTCCGCCGCGATGGCATCGATCCGGTGCTGCGCTCGCGCGCGCGCCGTCGTGCCGTGCAGGCCATCTATGCCTGGCAGATCTCCGGCGGCAACGGCCAGTCGCTGATCGCCCAGTTCGCCCACGAACAGGCCCGCGAAATCGCCGACCTGGCCTACTTCGAAGCGCTGGTGCATGGCGTGCTCGACAACCGTCGCGACATCGACGAAGCCTTCGGCCCGTACCTTGACCGCAGCATCGACGAAGTGGACGCGATTGAACGCGCCGTGCTGCGCCTGGCCGGTTACGAACTGCGTTACCGCCTGGACGTGCCGTACCGCGTGGTCATCAACGAAGCCATCGAATCGGCCAAGCGTTTCGGTTCCGAACATGGCCACACCTACGTCAACGGCGTGCTGGATCGTGCCGCCGTGGAATGGCGCAAGGTCGAATCGGGTCACTGACCCACCTGTGGTAATGCCGGCCGCTGGCCGGCAACTGCGGGGATTCTGAGGTTGCCGGCCTGCGGCCGGCACTACCGCCCACCGCGCACTGCGCGGCACGTACAAACGCGGGAGCGCCCCATGTCCCTGGCCGAATTCGCCCTCATCGACCGCATCCGCGCCCGCACCGTCGAGCGCGACGACATCGTGCTCGGCATCGGCGATGACGCCGCGCTGCTGCAGCCGCGCCCGAACGAGCAGCTGGTGGTCACCGCCGACACGCTCAACAGCGGCGTGCATTTCCCGGCCGAGACCCCGGCGTTCGACATCGGCTGGAAGACGCTGGCCGTCAACCTGTCCGACCTAGCGGCGATGGGCGCGCGTCCGGCCTGGTGCACGCTGGCGCTGTCGCTGCCCGAGGCCAGCGAAGACTGGATCGATGCCTTCGCCGATGGCTTTTTCGCCCTGGCCGACCAGCACGACATCGCCCTGATCGGCGGTGACACCACGCGTGGCCCGCTGTCGCTGTCGGTTACCGCGATGGGCCAGGTATCCCGCGGCCAGGCGCTGCGTCGTGATCGCGCACAGATTGGCGATGACATCTGGGTCAGCGGCACGCTGGGCGATGCCGCCGGTGCGCTGCGGCTGTGGCAGCAGGGCGCATTGAACGTCACCGCCGCCACCCTGCTGGCCGACTACGAAACCCTGCGCCTGCGTCTGTTGCGTCCTACCCCGCGCGTCACCCTGGGCCTGCGCCTGCGTGCCTTCGCGCATGCCGCCGTGGACATCTCCGATGGCCTGCTGGCCGACCTGGGCCACATCGCTGCACGCAGTGGTGTGCGCGCTGAAGTCGACGCCGATGCATTGCCGATGTCGTCGGCACTGCGCGAACTGCTCGGCCGCGATGGCGCCCGTGATTGCGCGCTGCACGGCGGCGACGATTACGAACTGTGCTTCACCGCCGCCGCCGACCAGCGCGATGCGCTGCACTACGTCGCCGAATCGCTGGACGTGCCGATCACCCGCATCGGCCGCATCATGGAAGGGCAGGGCGTGCACACCGAAGGCCACGACGGCCCGAGCGGATACGAGCATTTCGCCTGACACAGGAGAACGCCGGGCATGGCCCGGCGCTACCGTGTTGCTCTGGTAGGTGCCAACCTTGGTTGGCACGGATGTGTCAGGCCTTCGCGCCGACGCTGTGNCGACCAAGGTCGACACCTACCAGGACGCCGGGCATGGCCCGACGCTACCGTGTTGCTCTGGTAGGTGCCAACCTTGGTTGGCACGGATGTGTCAGGCCTTCGTGCCGACGCTGCGTCGACCAAGGTCGACGCCTACCAGAACGCCGGGCATGGCCCGGCGCTACCGTGTTGTCCTGGTGGGTGCCAACCTTGGTTGGCACGGATGTGTCAGGCCTTCGCGCCGACGCTGTGTCGACCGAGGTCGACACCTACCAGAACGCCGGGCATGGCCCGGCGCTACCGCGTTGCTCTGGTAGGTGCCAACCAAGGGCAGGGCCGGCGCGCGCAGCAGCCCTGCTTACGCCACCCGCAACTGCACATCCACATACTCGGCCAGCCCACGGCAGGCCAGCAGCAAGCCTTCGCGCACATCATCGCCCACCTGCTGGTCCGCATCGCCGTCCACGCGCACGCGTTCGATGGCGTGCAGCAGTTCCAGCAGCAAGGTGAGCCCGGCATTGGCGCGGTCGATGCGTGCCATCGCGAAGCCAAAGCACTGCTTGCGTCCTTTGTCCGGCCACGGCTGGCCGTCAGCAGCGTCCACGTGGCGGATGCGCTGCAGGCAGCCGAGCAGGGTGATGCCTTCATCGGCGTGGGCGCGCATCGTGCTGCCCAACGTGGTTTCCAGTGCTTTGGCCAGATCGTCTGGCAGGCGTTCGACGGCGTCGCCCAATGTGGCGAACAGATAGGGATAGAGCGAAGAAGTCATGGCGGCGTCCTTGAGTGCGAAGCAAGGGGCCGCCCTCGCACTGGACGAGGGCGGCGGACAGTGCGTGGTTGCAATACCGGTGGCAACTCTGCGAAACGCCGGCGGGCACGAGGCCCCCACGCACCGCCCGCCATAGGGCACGGACGGATTGCCTGCCGACGCCGCCCAACAAGGAAAGAGCGACGCCGACAGGCAAGCGTAAACAACAAAGTTGCCAAACGGGATTGCAAGCCCGTGCCACCCGTTGTCGGTGGCGCGCCATGATGTGCACGCAGGTGCTGCTATACCAATCAGAAAAGTTTCAATTTCGAAAACGTTGCAGATGCGTGTCGCATGCGCTGTGCTGAGCCAGGCGCACATGCGCGCGCCAGTTGCGACATTTCCTGCATGGCAGATGTCGAACCGAACGCTTGCCCGGCTGCATTCAACGCGCGACGGCGGCCTCGGCATCACGCGGCGTGCCGTAATCGTCCAGCCACTGGAACGTCACCGACGACGGCATCGCCGCACCGCTCGGCAGCGGCAGCCGCACCTCGGCCCCGGGCGCGATCATGTCCGCCTCTACCTTGCGGCCGTCGGGCAGCGTCAACGTACTTATGGTCACGTGGTAGGCGCTGGGGTTGCTCACCTGCAGAGCACCGCCCTGTGCACGCCACTGCAACTGGCCTGCGGCATCACGCGCGTTGCCGGGCAGTCCGGCAGGGCGATGGAACAGCTTCACCCGCGTACGCACCGCGAACTGCAGCAGGTTCTTGCCGGCGGCATCGGCGGGCTTGGGGGGAATGTCCAGCAGGTTGAAATAGAACACCGATTCGCGGTCGGTGGGCAGCGGCGCTTCCGACGGTCGCGGTGCGTAGGTCACGCGGTACGCTTGGCCCTGGTGCGCCTGCAGCAGGCGCGGGTCGGCCGGCGTCAAGCGGAACGGGGTGCGCACGTTCTCTGGCCGCGCATGGCTGTCGCCGTCGTCAATCCAGACCTGCACCATGGCCGCCTGATCGCCACCGTTGGTGGCGCGCACGGTGACGTCGCGGCCCTGCGCGGCGTCATGCACGATGCGCGTGCCCTGCAGCGTCACCGCTGCCGATGCAGGCAGCGCCAATGCGCCAGCCAGCAGCGCGGTCATCCACGTCATTGCACGAATCTTCATCGTCATTCCTCATCGGGTGGGAAGTGCCGGCCCGCTGACGGACCGGCACAGCAGTGCTCAGTCGTACAGCACGACGAAATCGCCAGAGGCGTTGGCGGAACCGGCAGTGGCGTTGCGGCCCGGCGACGAATACCAGGCGCTGTAGTCCAGCTGGCCCGAACCGGCGGCCGGAATGTCGACCCACTGCAGCGGGTCTTCGCCCAGCTTCTGCTGGTTGCCACCGGCGTCATACAGCGCAACGCCCACATTGGTTGCAGTAGACGCCGCATCCAGTGCCAGGTTGCCGGTGCTGCCATCGGGGGTGCCGCCGAAGCGCACGCCCACCTTCTGGGCTGCACCGGAACCGGTGCAGTCCAGAAGGATGCTGAAGTTCTTCATGCCGGCGCGGTCGGTGGCATTGACCGACGCCACATCCACCTTGCCCATCGGCACGGTGACGGTGCCGCCGGTGGCATCGACCGAGCAGGTGCTTGTCACCAGCTCTCCGGTGATCTCCAGCCTTTCGGCAGACGCGGCGGGAGACAGGGCCAGCGCGAGCGCGCCGGCAGCGATCAGGTTGAATCGGTTCGACATTGCAATGTCCTTGGTTGGGGAAACAGTGGATCCGCATGGGGCGAGCCAGCAGAGGCGCACAGTGTTCCCAGCCAGGCACGGTGTGAACATGCAATTAGTTGCAAGTTGCTTGCATGGAAGGTTGTTTCATGCTTGCGGTAAAGCGCACAGTCATGGAGCGACATCGTGTACTGCCACACGCCGTTGCACTCCCGCAGGGCTGTAATGCAACGCATTCCATTGACAGGCTTGATACGACAAAAAAGGCCTGAACCGACTCGAAACAGGTGCCTCAGCGCATCCCGCGTCCTTTCGTTCGGTCATGTCGCTTTGCAACAAATTGCATGGGAAGGCGAGAGGGCGCTGTCTACGATGCGCCCCACATTGACTACGAGCGATGTCGGCTTCGGCCTCATCGAATGACGTCCGCCATGAACAAGCACGCCGTTCCTTCCCGTATGCCCGCCACGCCGGTAAGCCGTCCGTTGGGGCTGGCCATTGCTGCGGCGCTGTCGTTGGCCATGCTCAATCCTGTGCACGCCAGCGACACCGAACATCTGGAGTTCAGCGCGGGCTTCCTGATTGGCGGCAAGTCGATCGACCTGCAGCGCTATGTGCAGGGCAACCCGATGGAGCCGGGCGTGTACCCGCTGGACGTGGTGGTCAACGGCCAGTTCCTCGACAAGCGCGACATCACCTTCGTGGCAGCTCCCTCAGCGCACGGGGCCACTGCGTGCCTGCCTGCCGGCCTGGTACGCCAGCTGGCCCTGAAAGATGCCTACATGGAAGCGCTGGATGGGGACGATGCCAGCTGCGTGGCGCTGCCCACCCTGGTGGAAGGCGCGACCGTGGAGTTCGACAGTGGCAGCCTGCAACTGCTGGTCAACATCCCGCAGGCCGCACAAGCACGCAATGCGCGTGGCTATGTGGCGCCGGACCAGCGTGACCACGGCATCACGGCCGCCTTCTTCGACTACAACGTCAACCACAACCGTTCGCAGGGGCACAACAGCACCTATCTGGGTCTCAACACCGGTCTCAACCTGGGCGCCTGGCGTCTGCGCCATCGTTCGTCCTTCAGCCAGACCAGCTACGGCTCGCGCCACGACGTCATCAGCAGCACGCTGCAGCGCGATCTTCCGGCATGGAACGCCCAGCTGCTGCTGGGGCAGGGCAATACCGGTGGCGAACTGTTCGAGTCGCTGTCGTTCACCGGCGTGCGCGTGGCCAGTGACGAACGCATGCTGCCGGACTCGCTGCGCGGCTTCGCGCCGGTGGTGCAGGGCATCGCCGAAGGCAATGCGGTGGTGACCATCCGCCAGAACGGCAACGTCATCCATGAAGTCAGTGTGGCGCCCGGTCCGTTCTCCATCGAAGACCTGTATCCCACCAACTTCGGCGGCGACCTCGATGTCACCGTCACCGAAGCTGACGGCCGCCAGCAGAATTTCAAGGTCAACTTCTCCGCCGTGCCGCAGGCCTTGCGACCCGGTGCCAGCCGCTTCAGTGCCACCGCTGGCGAGCTGCGCGATGCCCGTGGCGTGCGCGAATCGCTGCGCTTTGCCGAGGGCACGTATGCGCGTGGCATCAGCAACCACTTCACCGCCCTGGGCGGCATGCAGGTGGCAGAGGATTTCCAGTCCGCACTGTTCGGCGGGGCCATCAACACGCCGCTGGGCGCGTTCGGTGCCGACGTCACCCACTCGCGCGCGCGCCTGGCCAATGGCGAGCAGATCACCGGCAACAGCTTCCGGCTGAACTACCAGCGCTACGTTGCCAGCACCGGCACCAACTTCGGCCTGGCCGCGCTCCGCTACAGCACCCGCGGCTATCTTTCGCTCAATGACTTCGCGCAGGCGCGCGCGGATGATTGGGGCTACAGCAGCCGCGCCCGCCAGCGCTTCCAGGTGAATTTCTCCCAGCGCATCGGTGAGCGCAGCACGCTGTCGCTGAGTGGCGGCCACGTCCGCTACTGGGATGGCGCTGCGCCGCAGAACGACCTGCAGCTGCGCTTCCAGAGCAGCATCGGCCGTGCCAACTACAGCCTGTCGGCGGTGCGCTACCGGCAGGGCGATGGCCGCCAGGACACCCGCTACTCGGCCACCCTCAGCATTCCGCTGGGCAAGGCGCCCAGTGCGCCGCGCCTGAGCGCGCAGCTGGCGCAGTCGGCACGCGGCGAACAAGGCCAGCTTGGCCTGAACGGCACGCTGGGCAAGGACCAGCAGCTGAGCTACAGCCTGGCTGCCAGTGACGCCAGTGATGGGGCGAGCAGCGCCAGCGCCTACGCGTCCTACCGCGGCGGGCATGGCACGGTCACCGCCGGCTACAGCCGCTCGGGTGACTACAACGCCTTCAATGCCAGTGCGGCTGGCAGCGTGGTGCTGCATCGCGATGGCATCAACTTCGGTGCGCCGGTGGGCGATGGCTTCGCCCTGGTCCAGGCCGACGGTGCGCAGGGTGCGCGCATCGGCTATGGCAACGAGGTGCGCATCGGCCGCAACGGCTACGCGCTGCTGCCGCATGTCAGCCCCTACCGCTGGAACCAGATCGAGCTGGATCCGTCCGGCCTGTCGATGGACGTGGAGCTGCTGCAGACCTCGCAGCGGGTGGCACCGACCGCAGGCAGCATCGTGCGCGTGGCCTTCAACGCCACGCGCGAGCGCACGTTGTTCATCGATGCCACCGATGCGCTGGGCCAACCGTTGCCGTTTGCCGCGCGCATCGAAGATGAGACGGGCCGCAGCTACGGCGCGGTGGGCCAGGGCGGTGTGATCCAGCTGCGCGGCGCGCCCGAACAGGGGCAGTTGATCGTCGACCCCGATGGCCCGCAGCGCTGCCGCCTGGAGTACACCACGCCCGCTGCACCGGATGCCTACGGGCTGTCCTGGAGCCAAGCGGTGTGCACGCCCTTGCCGCCGCCCAGCCCCGGCTTGCAGGCCGCCTTGACTGCGGTCGATGCCACCTCGCTCTGAATTCTTTCCCTAACGTCACTCGCAGGAGTTTTCCATGAAGCTGTTCAACCGCATTGCCCTTTCCACCGCTCTGCTGGCCGCCGCGCCGGTAGCCTTGGCCGACAGCGCCACCCTCACCATCACCGGCCGGGTGCTGCCCGGCACCTGCACGCTCACCGCCGCGCCGATCGACCTGGACCCGGTGAAGGCCAGTGACCTCACCCCCGGCGCGGACAGCCAGATCAAGGCCGGTGCGCTGGAGTTCAACGGCTGCGTGGGCGTGAGCAAGGCCGTGCTGTCCTTCGCCGGCACGGCCGCCGATGGCGATGCCGAGCGCTGGAAGAACACCGCCACCACCAACCCGGCCAGCGGTGTGTCGATCTCGCTGCTGGCCGGTACCACCGGCACCACCTACCTGAAGGATGGCGACACCGGCATCGATGTGCCGGTGACCGGCGCCACCGCGCGTTATGACCTGCGCGCGGCGTACTACGTGCCCACCGGTGCGGCGCTGAGCGCCGGTGACGTGTCCACCGAGATCGTGGTTACCGCTGACTACGAGTGAGCCGTTTCAGGCTCGAACGTGACCCCCGGAGACAGATATGAACGCCAACACCTCCCTTGCAACGCCTGCCATCCACGACCCCGTCCGCAGGCTGCTGGCGACTTCGCTGCTGGGGTTGCTGTTCTGCGCAGGCAGTGCAGCTGCCTGTGTCGAGTACGGCATCAACCGCGACCTGGTACTGGACAAGATGTATGACACCTATCCGGAAACGGATAGGGCGCAGTTTGACAAAAAGATGGCCTCGCGTTCCTTCATGGGCTGTCCGGAAAAACGGGATGTGCCGGTCTTCATGACGCTGGACATGCCGGGCCTCACCTATGAAGGCGAGGTCACTTACAAGGGGCAGACCTATCCTGCATATGCGGCGGCACCCGACGCCCCACTGGTGATGTTCTACCATCACGTCGCCCATTCTGAAGACGGTCCGCTACGTAACGGCCAGGAGGTGCCCGGACTATTCGAGATGGGCGGGGGGGCGACTGAAGCGGCGATCCAGTACTGGGCAGTAGTCTTTTCCCGTGGGGGCCGAATGAGAACGCCCCCGCCCATGGTAGGCACGATCACCATGCGGGCGCCGTCGCTACCCTCGATTGATACCCAGACGGTCGTGCAGTTGGATCTGAAGTTCCCCGCCGCGACCTGCCCACTGCAGGACAAGGCCGAAACCCTGCAGGACGTGCAGACGGCAGAGCTGTCCGTGCCCGGTTCCACTGCCAAGGAAAAGCTGGTCGCAATCCGCATGGACTGCGGTGCCGAGGCGCCGCGTGCGCGGATGACACTGAGTGACGCCGGCGATGCCAGCAACACCGGCAGCCAGCTGACCCCCACCGCCGACTCCGATGCCGAGGGCGTGCGCGTGCAGTTGCTGCGCGGTGGTGCCGAAGTGCAGTTCGGCCAGACCTGGGACTTCGACCCGGGCGCGGGCGGCGTGCACGATCACCAGTTCACCGCGCGCTACATCCGCACCAACGATGCGCTGGTACCCGGCACCATCAAGGGCGAGGCCGTGCTGAACGTTGATTACTGGTAGGGCCCTGATGAAGGTGCACAATGCACACGGCGCCGCCTTTTCGCGACCTTCACGTTCATATCACGCAGGACGAACGAAGGTCGCGCAGCCCCGTCTGGCAAAGGCGCGGGATCACGTAGCAGTGCAGTGGCAACCCCTGACATTCCGAGCTTCCTTCGTGGAGACCGCCATGCAGACGCTTCGACTCCGCCCCCATCTGCTTGCTCTGGCAGTGGCCAGCGTAGCAGCCGCCCCCATCGCCCTGGCCCAGCAGGTCGTGGCCAATGGCACGCAGGAGACCCCTCCTGCGGGGACCTACCAGACCACCGCAGGACATGCCTTCCATGCGCTCAACGGCGGCAGCATCACGCCACTGGGCCCGGTAACCCTGGCGACCACAGGCGACGGCGATGCCGGTGCCAGAGCGGAAGGTCCGGGTAGCCAGATCACACTCGATGGCGCGGACATCACGACAGCAGGGGCGAACGCGGCGGGGCTGTCGGTGGATGGTTACCAGATGGTGGCCAACAATGCCCGCGTGGAAACCACGGGAACGGGAAGCCATGGCGCGCAGGTAGAGAACGGCCTGATGACCCTGGCCAGCAGCGATATCCTCGCCCGTGGCAACGGTGCGCATGGCCTGTTCGCCGTCGGCGTCAGCGAGATCTACTTCTCGGATGGGCAGGTGGCGGTGGAAGGGGCCAACGCCAACGCGATACGGTCCACCGGCTCGGGTGGCTTTGCATCGCTGGTCTATGTGGAGCGCGCCACCTTGATCAGTCGCGCTGCGGGTACCACGGTGGTGCTGGCCGACCAAGGCGGCATAGTGAACCTGAGCGACACCCGGGTGGTCCATGAAACGCCAGGACTCGGCGTGGGCCTGGGCGTGGTGGCACAGGTGGGCTCGCAGGTGGCCATGGTCAATGTCGATATCGAGATGCAGAACGACAACGCGATGGGTCTTAGTGGTGGCGGGTTGTTGCGCATGCGCGGCGGCAGCATCACGGCATTGGGGGCCGGCAGCCGCGCGGCCGACCTGACTGCTGGCCAGACCACGCTGACCGACGTGCGGATGGAGGCCGACAGCGGCATCATCCTGCGCGAGAACGCGCGGCTGACCCTTACCGGTGGCAGCGTCACTTCCGAGCAGGTTGCGCTGGATGTGAATGGCATGAGCAATACGGCAACGGTCGAGGGAACCCGCTTCCTCAGCCATCAGCAGGCAGCGGTACGCGTTTACCACGAATCCACGTTGTCGATGCAGGACAGTACGGTGAGCACCGAGGCTGACAGCGCGGTGGGCATGGACCTGCGCGCGGGCACCACGACCCTGGACAACGTACAGATCGACACGCAGGGCGCCAGTAGCCACGGTCTGTACGCCGATGTGCGCATCAGCGGCTTCAGGCCCAGCGTCACCGCCAGTGCAATGTCCATCACCACCGACGGCGACGGTGCTGCGGGTGTGATGGTGCGCGGCGGCGCCGGGGTGGACATCGCCGGCAGCCAGGTACTCACCCGCGGCGCGCAGGCAACCGGTGTGGTGTCGCGTGGTTCGGGCCGGCTGACGCTGGCCGATACCGATGTGCGTACCGAAGGCGCCGATGCCTGGGCGGCATTGATCGAAGACAACGGCCGGTTGACCATCAATGGCGGCTCACTGGTCAGTGCGCAGGGCGGTGGCCTGTGGTTGCGCAGCAGTCGCGACAGTGAGCTGGTGCTGGCCAATGGCGCACAACTGACCGGTGGCAACGGAACCGCGTTGGCACTGGATGCCGCAGTCGCCGGCCGCTTCGATGTACGGCTGGAAGACGGTGCGCAGATGAACGGCGATGTGGTGATCCACCCCGACGACGTCGCCGCCGGCTTGGTGCCGCAGTCGGAGGTGCATGTTGCCCTGGATGCCGCCTCGCTGTGGAGCGGCGGTACCGTGCTGGCGCAGAACGTCAGCCTCGCAGGCGGCAGCCAATGGACGCTGCAGGGTACATCGGAGGTCGGCGCGCTGACGCTGGACGACAGTACGCTGGTATTGGGCAGCGATGCCCGTGGTGGCGTGGGCACGCTCACGGTCACGGGCGATCTGACCACCACCGGTGCGCGCCTGATGTTCCGCGGCGCTCTGGCCGACGATGCCTCTGAGCTGGGCCACCTGCATGTGCTGGGCGATACCGGCGGCGATGCCAGCATCAGCGTGGAAAACCTGGGTGGCCGCGGCGCGCAGACGGTCGATGGTATCGAACTGATCCAGGTGGATGGTGCGTCGCTGGGCGCCTATACACTGTCCGGCCGCGCGGTGGCCGGGCTGTATGAGTATCTGCTGCACAAGGGCGGTGTTGCCGGAGGTGAGGGCAATTGGTACCTGCGCTCGGCAGCGTACGATCCGTGTGAAGCAGATCCCGATGGCCCGGGATGTACACCCGTGATTCCGGACCCGTGTGAGGTGGACCCGACGGGGCCGGGCTGCACGCCGGTGATTCCCGATCCGTGCGACGTCGATCCCGAAGCCGCCGGATGCACCCCGGTCATCCCCGAACCGATACTGCGCCCGGAACCTGGCGCGTACCTGGCAAACCAGGTTGCGGCGGTAAACATGTTCCAGCACCGCCTGCACGACCGCGTGGGCGAGCCGTCGTTTGCAAAAGGGCGCGGTGCATGGGCGCGCGTCAGTCAGCAGCAGCCGCAGTTCACTACGCTGGGCCAGCAGTTGTCGGTGCGTGGCAGCAGTGCGGTGGTGCAGATCGGCAGCGACCTGTTCCAGCGGGAAGGATTGGCGCTGGGCGTAATGCTGGGGAGCGGCCGCAGCAGCAGCGCGGTGACATCGGACCTGACCGCGTACAGCGCCCGCGGGCGTGTGCGTGGCGCGGCGGCAGGTGTATACGGAACCTGGTTGCAGGACCCATCGCAGGGCCTTGGGCTGTATGTGGATGCCAGTGTGCAGTACGCACGCTTCGACAACCGTGTGCAGGGCGATGGTCTGGCCCGTGAGTCCTATGATTCGCGTGCGGGCATCGGTTCGCTGGAGGGCGGCTACACGATCAACGTGTGGCAGGGCGTGTCCGCGAATCTGTACCTGCAGCCGCAGTTGCAGCTGTCCTACGTGGATTACCGTGCCAATCGGCATGTGGAGAGCAACGGTACCGTAGTGGACAACGATGATGCCGGCGGCCTGAGTGGGCGTGTGGGCCTGCGTGTGTTCGGCCGTGGCACCGGGGAGGGCAACGTGGTGCAGCCGTTCCTGGGCGTGAATTGGTTGCGGGGCAGCCGCACCAGCAGCCTGGATTTCGACGGCGATACCCTGGCTGCCGAAGTGCCGCGCAACCGCTATGAAGTGCAGGCAGGTGCCGAGTTGAAGCTGGGCATCCGCTGGGGCGCGTGGGCGGGGGTGACCGTGCAGCGGGGTGAGCAGGACTATCGCAACGTGGGTGGCCAACTGGGCGTGCGCATGGCCTGGTAGTGGGCTGCGCCGGGGGCGTACCGCGGGACCATGTCCCGCTGGGTCACATGGGCGTGGTGATGTCACAGCCGACATTGCAACGTTTTGGATGGTGGGTCGGTGGCGCGGCGCCCACCATGCCGGTCTCGACAAACGGAGACATCCACCATGCGCCCCCATCATACCCGCTACTCGTCGCTGGCCTTGGCGTTCGCCACCGGACTCGCGGCAGGTATTCCCGTCCACGCGCACGCACAACAGATCATCGCCGACGGTGATGAGCAGACCCCGGCCGCTGGCGACTACAGCGTCACCGGCGTGGGCAATCATGCCTTCCATGCGCTCAACGGCGGCAGCATCGTGCCGCTGGGTGCGGTCAACGTGAGTGCCAGCGGCGATGGCGCATCCGCCGCCCGTGCCGAAGGTGCCGGCAGCCGTATCGAACTGAACGGCTCGACCCTGGTCACCACCGGCTTTGGTGCCACCACGGCGCTGGCGACGACCGGCGCTGAACTGCATCTGACGGCGACCGACGTCATCAACAAGGGCACTGGCATGGGCGTTGTGGCACATACCGGCAGCCAGGCCACGCTGCAGGATGTGAACATCCGCATGGAAGGTGTGTCGTCGGTCGGCCTTGCCGGTGGCGGCGACATCACGATGACCGGTGGCTCGATCTCGGCCATGGGGCTGGGCAGCCGCGCGGTGTCGGCCACCGGGGCGAACATGGTGTTGTCCGATGTGGCGATCGAAGGTGAATCGGGTATCTGGCTGCAGGACAACAACCAGCTTGAGCTTGCAGGAAGCACGGTGAGTGCCAGCGGCATCGCGCTGGACATCAATGGTCGCGGCAACACGGTCACCGTGGCCGACTCCACACTGCACAGCACCGGTAACGGGGTTGGAACCGTGGTCATGTTTGCCGATTCGACACTGGCGATGTCAGGCAGTGCGATCATCAGCGAGGGAGATCGTGCGGTCGGCATCGATGTGCGAGCCGGCACCGCGGACCTGGAACGCGTGGATGTGACCACGTCCGGCGAGAGCAGTCATGGGCTGTATGCCGACTTCACCGCCTTCGGCGCGAGGGCGACCATCAACGCACGCGCTGCCCAGGTCCACACCTCTGGTACCGGTGCGATTGGCGCGGTGGCGCGCCAGGGCGGCAGCCTCCACCTGCAGGATAGTGTCATCCTCACGGAGGGACGGCAGGCGCACGGCGTACTGACCGGTGGCGGCGGTGGCATGACCTTGGCCAACACGCATGTTCGCACTGAAGGCGAGGGCGCATGGGCCGCGGTGATCAACGACAGCGGCAGCCTGGGCATCGACGGTGGTTCGCTGGCAAGCGCGCAGCATGGCGGCGTGTGGGTGCGCAGCAGCCGTGATGCGGGTCTGACCCTGTCCAACGGCGCGCTGGTATCGGGCGGCAACGGCATCGGCCTTGCACTGGACGCGGCGGTAGCAGGGCGCTTCGACGTGGTGCTCGAGGGAGGCTCGCAGATGGTCGGCGACATCGTCATCACGCCCGAGGACGAGGACGCCGGCCTGGTGCCACAGTCCGACGTACATGTGCGCCTGACGGACGGGTCGCTGTGGCAGGGTTCGTCGGATCTGGTGCAGACGATGGCGATCGAAAGCGGCAGCCAGTGGGCGCTGACCAGCGACGCCACGGTAGGTGAACTGCAGGTGCTCAACAGTGGCGTGGCGTTATCCGATGGCAGTGGTCGATTCAACACGCTCACCGTGGACGGCGATCTGCACAGCGAGGACGCCACGTTCCTGTTCCAGGGGGCGTTGGGCGGTGACGACAGCGCCTTTGATCGCCTGCATGTTCGTGGCGATACCTCGGGAGATGCGAGGATCGCGGTGAAGAACATGGGGGGTGTCGGCGCTCAGACGACCGACGGCATCCAGCTGATCGAAGTGGACGGTGCATCGCTGGCGCGCTACGCGCTGGCCGGCCGTGCGGTGGGCGGTTCGTACGAGTACTTCCTGTTCCAGGGCGGCCTGGCCGATCCATCGGATGGCAACTGGTACCTGCGTTCGCAGTGGTTCGATGTGTGCGAGGACGATCCGGCTGCGCCGGGCTGCGCGGTCGATCCTGGCCCGGGGCCGGGCCCTGACCCGGGTGAAGGCGGCGAAGAAGGCGAAGGTGGCGACACCCCGGTGATTCCGCCGCCGGTGCTGCGTCCGGAGGCAGGTGCCTACCTTGCCAATCAGTCGGCCGCCATCAACATGTTTGCCCACCGTCTGAATGATCGTATCGGTGCGGTGTCGCTGGAGGACGGGTACGCTGCATGGGCGCGCGTGGACCGCCAACAGGCGGATTTCAGCGCGGTCGGCGGTCAGCTGTCGGTGGATGGCAGTACGTCGGTACTGCAGATTGGCAGCGACCTGCTGCGCCGGGGTAACGCGGCCTTTGGCGTGATGCTGGGCAGCGGTCGTGCCGACAGCAGTGTGGTGTCCGGGCTGACCGGTTACAGCGCCAAGGGTCGCGTGCGCGGTAACGCGATAGGTCTGTACGGCACCTGGGTACAGGAGGCTGACGGCACGCAGGGTGCTTACATTGATACAACCCTGCAGTACGGCCGTTTCGACAACCGCGTGCAGGGCATCGGCCTCGAGCCGGAGCACTACGATTCGCGGATGGCCAGTGCCTCGCTGGAGACCGGCTACACCTTCAATGTGTGGCAGGGCGCCGCCAGTGCGCTGTATGTGCAGCCGCAGTTGCAGCTGATGTATGCAGACTACCGCGCGGCTCGTCACGTGGAGACCAATGGTACGGTTATCGACCATGCCGAGGCCGGTGGTCTGAGCGGGCGTTTGGGCGCGCGCGTGTTCGGCCATGGCACCGCAGCCGGCAACATCGTGCAGCCGTACCTGGGCGTCAACTGGCTGCGCGGCAGCGGTACCAGCACGTTGCAGTTCAACGGTGACACGCTGGGCGCGGATGTTCCGCGCAACCGCTACGAAGTGCAGGCCGGTGCCGAGCTGAAGCTGGGCCAGCGCTGGAACGCATGGGGCGGCGTGAGCGTGCAGCGCGGTGATTACGGCTACCGCAACGTGGGCGGCCAGGTGGGCCTGCGCATGGCCTGGTAAACAGCGACACCGGGGTCGGATCCCATTGCATGGCAATGGGCTCTGACCCCAGGCGACCTTGCTGCAGAACCGCCGAGCATGGCTCGGCTCTATCATCGTGCTGAGTTGGGATCGGACATGAACGATGTCCACGTCTGTCGCGATTGTCCATTGAATGACTGCGCCAGCGCTGGCCATGCTGCCCGATCGCTCGCTGACGGTCGCCCGCATGCTTCACCCCGAACGCTCCCACAACGCTGCCATCGATGGCCTGCGTGCCCTGGCCGTGCTGGCCGTCATCGTCTTCCATGCGAACGCGGCATGGCTGCCCGGTGGTTTCACCGGCGTGGACCTGTTCTTCGTGGTCTCCGGCTTCGTGATCAGCCAATCGCTGGCTGTGCGTGCAGGCATGCCGCTGGGCGCGCTGCTGCTCGATTTCTACCGGCGCCGCGTGCTGCGCCTCTTGCCGGCGCTGCTGGTGATGCTGATGGCCACCTTCGTGCTGTCAGCGCTGTTCATCCCCCGCGCCTGGCGCAACGAGCAGTTCGACCAGACCGGCTGGGCGGCGCTGGTAGGTTTCAGCAACGTGGTACTGGCCGGCCAGCAGGATGACTACTTCTCGCCCGGCGCGGAACTCAATCCGTTCCTGCACACCTGGACACTGGGCGTGGAAGAGCAGTTCTACCTGGTGTTCCCGCTGCTGTTCTTCGTCTGGTTGCGCGGCCGCGACCGCTGGCCGTGGTCGCGTGTGCTGTTGCCGGGGGCCGCCTTGCTGTCGCTGGCATGGGCGGGCTGGCAGGCGCAGGCGGCACCGGCGGCGGCGTTCTATCTGCTGCCGTCGCGGTTCTGGGAACTGGCGGCCGGTGCACTGTTGTACCAGTGGATGAGCACGCGCGGTCCCGGCAAGCGCGGGGACGCGCTCGCATTGCCCGGCCTGGCGATGCTGCTGGCGGGCGTACTTGTCGCGCCGCAACTGGCGATGCCGGTGCCGGGTGTGCTGGCCACGGTGGTCGGTACCCTGCTGCTGCTGGCGGCGGTAGCGGGGCATGGCCAATCGCGGGTCGGCCGCGCCTTGGGCTGGGCACCGCTGTCGTACCTGGGGCGCCTGTCGTATTCGCTGTACCTGTGGCATTGGCCACTGCTGGTGCTGCTGCGCTGGACCTACGGGCTGCAGGGCGCTGCGCTGTGGCTGTATCCGGTCCTGCTGCTGGCTGTGTCGGCCGCGTCCTACCATTGCGTTGAACGTCCGCTGCGCAGCGCGCTGCCGCTGTTGCGGCTGGCGCCGGCGAAGGTGCTGGCGATGGCGCTGCCGGTGGTGGCGCTGTGCGGCGCCGGCGCCTGGGCGACGGTGGAGTACCACGAGCAGATCTCGCTCAGCGTTACCCGTGATGGCTACGCATGGCAGGCGCGTCGCTACCCGGCGTGGCGACCGCTGGAACCGGTGAGCGCACCCGCGCTTGAAGGGCGACGCCTGTTTGTTGTGGGCGACTCGCATGCGGCGGCCTACCGCACGATGACCAGCATGGTCGCGCGGCAGACCGGGATGGAGATCCGCCAAGAGGATCGCGGCGGCTGCAGCTTCGTCAATCTGCTGCGGGCCAGCCCGGCCGACTGCCAGGACTTCATCGAGGACAGCCTGTCGGCCATCGAACGCGACGCGCGCCCGGGTGACATCGTGTTGCTGGCGGCACTGCGCATGCCGGAGCTGCGAGGGTTCGATTGGCAGCAACAGGACGCACAGCAGATCTATCGGCAGTTGCTGGCCGAACGCACGCCCGCGCATGCGCAGGCGGCGCATGATGAAGCCGAGCGTGTGCTGGGCCGCCTGCAGCGGTTGGGCGTGCACGTGGTCATCGATGGGCCGCTGCCGCTGTTCAAGGCAGGGGCCTACCGCTGCTCGGACTGGTTCAACCGTGGCAATCCGGCGTGCGCCGGTGGCCTGAGCATGTCGCGCGCGGATCTGCAGCGGCTGCGTGCGCCGCAGATGGCACTACTGGCCGAACTGGCCGCGCGCTACCCGTCACTGACCGTGTGGGATCCGCTGCCGCTGCTGTGCGGGCCGGATACCTGCTCGGCCGTGCAGGACGGTGAACCGCTGTTCTTCGATAACGATCACCTGAGCGGCCATGGCAATCGCGTGCTGTTGCCCAGCTTCCGGCAGACGCTGATCGATGTTGCGGGCGACAGGCCGTAGAGCCGAGCCCACGCTCGGCTTGCCGCGCGCAGCGCGGCCTTCATCGCGATCTGGTCGAAGAACAGCCGAGCATGGCTCGGCTCTACAGGTAGATCCGCGGTCTATGCCGGCGGCAGCACCTTGCCCGGGTTGAGGATGCCATCCGGGTCCAGCGCGGCCTTGATCGCGCGCATCGCCGCCAGCGTTTCCGCGGTGAACGCCTTCGCCATGAAATCACGCTTGGCCAGGCCGATGCCGTGCTCTCCCGACAGCGTGCCCCCCAGCGCCAGCGTCAGTTCGAAGATCTTCGGCAGCGCGGCATGCGCGCGTGCGTTCTCGTCGGCATCGTCCGGGTGGTACAGGATGTTGACGTGCAGGTTGCCGTTGCCGGCATGGCCGAAGGTGACGATGGTCAGCGAGTAGTCGCGGGCCAGTACCTGCACGCCGGCCACCAGATCGGGGATGCGCGACACCGGTACCACCACGTCTTCGTTGATCTTGCCCGGGGCAACGCTGCGCAGCGCGGGTGATAAGGCCTTGCGTGCGGCCCACAGCTGGTCGCGCGCGCGGCCTTCCATTGCCACGTCCAGTGCGATCATGCCGTCACCTTCGGCGGCGGTCGCCAATGCCTGCAGCAGGTAGGGCAGGGTGTCATGGTCGCCATCGGCCTCCACCAGCAGCATCGCGCCAGCGTCGGGTACATCGGCACCGTTGAGGCGCAGCAGCTCCAGGCTGCGTGCGTCCATGAATTCCAAGCGCGTGGGAACGACCGGCTGCGACATCAGCCGCGACACGGCAGCGGCGGCCGCGTCGGCATCGCGGTACAGCACACGCAGCCCGGCCTGGCTGACCGGCAGCGGGGTCAGCTTCAGCGTTGCCTCGACGATCAGCGCCAGCGTGCCTTCGCTGCCCACCAGAAGATGAGTCAGGTCGTAGCCGGTGGCGTCCTTGGTGTAGGCGCCGCCACAGCGGATCACTTCACCGGCACCGGTCACCGCCACCAGGCCCAGTACGTTGTCGCGGCTGGTGCCGTACTTCACCGCGCGCGGACCGCCGGCATTGCAGGCCAGGTTGCCGCCGATGCTGCAGATCTCCGCGCTGGACGGGTCCGGTGCCCAGAACAGGCCGTGCGGTGCCAGCGCCTGCTGCAGCGTCCCGTTGAGTACGCCCGGCTGTACCACCGCACAGCGGTCACCGGCGCGGATCTCGAGGATGCGATCCATGCGGGTGAACGACAGCACGATGCTGCCGGGCATCGGCACGGCGGCGCCGGTGGTGCCGGTGCCCGCACCGCGCGCGACCAGGGCCACGCCATGCGCGCGGCAGGCACGCACCAGCGCCTGCACCTGTTCGATGTCGGCCGGCAGTGCCACCGCAGCCGGGCGCTGGTGGCGCCACGAGTTGTCCTGCGCGTTCGCCTCCAGTGCGCCGTCATCCATGCGCCAGCCGTCGCTGCCCAGCAGGGCGGACAGTTCGGCAACCAGTGCAGCGGGTAGTGCGGTACTCATGACGGATCTCGTGGGGCAGCAGGGGCGGGCTGAATCAGTTTCCAAGCGATGACAGCGCCGGCCAGCGGCAGCCACACCCAGCGCAGTTCCGACAGCAGGGTGGCCAGGCCGCGCGCGCTGAAGAACTGCGGGGCAAACGGTGAAACGCGGATTGGCCGCCACGGTGCGAAGAAGCGGTGTTCGCTCCAGGGCCAGGCCAGCGCGACGCCAAGGCCGCCGGAGGTCAACGCATCCAGCAGCGGATGGCTGGCCGCGCAGACGAACACGAACACCGCCGCTTGTGCGGTCGATGCCAAGGTTGGCTTTGCCGTGGCAGGTGCCAACCTTGGTTGGCACAGCACCGCCAACCAAGGTTGGCGACTACAGGAGCCGAGAGGCGCCGACCACGGTCGGCGGCTAGCAAAGAACGCCAACACTGCCGCCAACACGGCCAGCACCAGGGCAAACAACAACGAATGGCTGGCGCCGCGATGGCCGAACGCATCGGCGTAGGGAATATGCAGGGCAAACGCGAGTACATCGGCGTCGGGCAGCATCGCCGCGATTACGCCGGCGCCCAGCAGGCGCGGCGGAATGCGGCCGCGATCAGCAGCGCACCACAACGCCAGTGGCACCGCCGCGTGGGTGATGATCGAAGGCATCAGTCACGCACCGTGGTAGTGCCGGCAAGCTGCGCTCTGGTAGGTGCCAACCTTGGTTGGCACAGAAGCGCCGACCAAGGTCGGCCTCTACCAGAGCAAACGGTAGCCATCAGCAATCATCCAATCGGAACGCATCACGAAGCCACCGCAGCTGCGGCGGCTCGCCCGTGGCGTCAACCACATCGAAGCGGCACGGCGCATTGGCCAGTGCCGGGTGGTCCTGCAGGTACAGCTGTGCCGCGTGGATCAGGCGCCGGCATTTGCGCGGATCGACCGAGGCCGCGCCGCCACCGAAGTCCTGCCGCGCGCGGTAGCGCACTTCCACGAATACCACGGTGCCGGCGTCATCCATCACCAGGTCCAGTTCACCGCCGCGATAGCGCACGTTGCGTGCACGCGGCCGCAACCCGGCCTGCTGCAGGTGCTGCTCGGCGGCGGCTTCCACCGCCGAGCCACGTTGCAGGTGCTCAGCGACCACCGGCGATCGGCATCGGCCGGCCACCGCTGAAGGTCGACCATGCCGGCTGGCGCAGGATGTTGCCGTTGCTGTCCAGGTACAGCGTGCCGGTGGCGCCGTCCAGGCCGCCTTCGGTGGCCAGCTTGTCCAGGTAGGCGCTGATCTTCCACGCATCGGCGCCGAAGGCGAACAGGCGGCTGGCGGCGCCGCGCGCGCTGGGCAGGGTCTGCGTGACCTGGGCAGCGGACGGCACGCCGGACACGCTGCGCACGTTCCAGGCTTCGTTCGGGTAGATGATGCCGTCCAGCGCCACGTCCTCTTCGACCTTGCCACTGCCGGTGGTCAGCTGCGAGGTACCCACGCGGGTGGCACCACCGGCACCGGCCAGCGCCAGCTGCGGGGCCAGCAGGCGGGCCTGCGGTGCACGTACGGCCAGGAACACGGCATCGACCGCGCCGGCGTTGCGCACCTGCGCGCTGACATCCCCCACCGTTTCGCTGACGGCGATGGTGGCGGCGACGCTGCCGCCGCGCTGGGCGAAGCGCTGGGCGAAGGCGGCTGCGGCGCGGCGGCCGGTGTCGTCGCTGCTGTTGATCACCAGCGCCTTGCTGCGCTCGCGGCCACGCATGTATTCGGCGGCGACGATGCCGTCGTCCTCCGGTGCCAGCGAGAAACCGGCGCTGCCGGCGGGCGGTGCATCCTTGCCGCGGTTCAGGCCGAGCACCGGCACCGGCAGCTGCTGGCGGCCGTATACCGCATCCACCTCGTCGCGGCCGAGCGGGCCGACCACGAAGTCGGCGCCGGAAGCGACGGCCTTGTCATACGCGGCCAGCGCACCGGCCGGGGTACCGGCGGTGTCGAAGAAGTTGACCTCCGGACGACGGCGGGTTTCACCGTAGTAGGCGCTGAGCAGGCCATCGCGCACCGGCTGTGCGGCGGTGGCCAGGCGGCCGCTGAGCGGCAGCAGCACGGCCAGCTTGGCCGGCGGGCGGTAGCCATCGCTCATCGCCGGCGGGCGCTTGCTGGTGTCGAACTGGGCGGCGCCATCGCGATCGAACGGGCGCGGCAGCGGCAGGCCACGGGCGATCAGTGCACGGCCTGCAAAGTTGTACAGCGGATCATTGGCCGGCAAGGCGGCGGCGCGGCTGCGCAGGGTGGCATCGTCGAGGGTGCCGAGCAGACCGGAGATGGCGGCCTGGTTCTCGCTGCGCGCGGTGCCGGCCAGGCCGGCATGCGCACGGGCGCGTTCGGTGGCGGCGCCGAAGGCGTCACCGGTGGCCTGCAGCGCGTTGGCACGGGCCAGGTACCAGCGCGTGCGCAGGCTCGGGTGCACGTTGTCGCCATGATCCTTCAGCTGGGCCAGTGCCTGCGCCGGCTGCTTGTCGGCCAGCGCCAGTTCGGCGCTGGCCAGCTGGTAACGCTGCAGGCTGGCGCCGGTCAGCTGGCGGGCGTTCACCTGCCCCAGCAGGCCGCGCGCGCGCGCGCTGTCGCCGGCCAGGTGCCAGGCCCAGGCCGCATCGGCCAGTGCGTTGCTGCGGGCACCGCCGCGCAGGGTCGCGGCCAGCGCTTCCAGTTGCAGGGCGGCGTCGCGCGGCTTGCCTTGTTCAATCAGCGCCAGCGCCTGGCTCTGGGCCGGCGATTCGGGCGTGCTGACGAGGCTGGTGGTGGCACAACCGGCCAGCAGCATCAACGACAGCGACAGGGCAGAGATGCGTGCGGCGGGCTTGTTCATGATCGGGTCCATGCGATGAGGGCAGCGGCCTTGGCCAGGTACACGCTAGGATTCTACCCTTGCCCCGTGAGTACCGCTGAAATGAGTGTCCCAACCCTGTATGTCGTCGCCACGCCGATCGGCAACCTGGCCGATCTGAGCCCGCGCGCGCAGGACGTATTGCGTTCGGTGGCGGCCATCTGCGCCGAGGACACCCGCCGCAGTGGCCAGCTGCTGTCGCATTTCGGCATCCAGCAGCCGCTGGTGGCCCTGCACGAACACAACGAAGAGGCGCTGGCCCAGCGCCTGGTGGCGCGGCTGCAGGCCGGCGAGTCGCTGGCGCTGGTCAGCGACGCCGGCACCCCGCTGGTCAGCGATCCGGGTTTCCGGCTGGTGCGTGCGGCACGTGCTGCCGGCATCAAGGTCAGCCCGGTTCCCGGTGCCTGCGCGGCCATCGCTGCGCTGAGCGTGGCCGGCCTGCCCAGCGACCGCTTCAGCTTCGAAGGTTTCCTGCCGGCCAAGGCCAGCGGCCGCCGCGACCGCCTGCAGGGGCTGGCCGGCGAAGCACGCACGATGGTGTTCTACGAATCCTCGCACCGCATCACCGAGTCGCTGGCCGACATGGCGGCCATCTTTGGTGGCGAGCGCCCGGCCGTGCTGGCGCGCGAACTGACCAAGCTGTTCGAGACCGTACTCGATGGCGACCTGGCCGGGCTGCTGGCGCAGGTGGAAGCCGACGACAACCAGCGCAAAGGCGAGTTCGTGGTGATGGTGCAGGGCGCTGGCGACGATGCCGAGGCGCAGCTGGCACATGGCCGGCACGTCTACGCCAAGCTGAGCGAGCACCTGCCACCGTCGACCGCGGCCAAGCTGGCGGCCGAGCTGACGGGCGCACCGCGCAAGGCGTTGTACGGCCGGTAGCGCCGGGCCATGCCCGGCGAGCGCGTAGCGGTATCGAACAGCTGCCGGGCATGGCCCGGCGCTACCGGAGCGCGGCGGGCAGGAACCTCCCATGTACGCTAGAATGCGCGCGGCGGAGTCGGCCAGACAGTCGCGTCATCCCTTCGGGGGTGCCGAGGAAAGTCCGGGCTCCATAGGGCAAGGTGCCAGGTAACGCCTGGGCGGCGCAAGCCGACGGAAAGTGCAACAGAAAGATACCGCCTACGTCTTCTTCGGAAGGCCGGTAAGGGTGAAATGGTGCGGTAAGAGCGCACCGCGAGTCTGGCAACAGACCGGTACGGCAAACCCCACCTGGAGCAAGACCAAATAGGGATCCATTGGCGCGGCCCGCGTTGGATCCGGGTAGGTTGCTTGAGCGTTGCGGCGACGCAGCGCCTAGAGGAATGACTGTCCACGACAGAACCCGGCTTATCGGCCGGCTCCGCCCCTTCATTCCATCCACATCCATCCACGCATGGCGTGGATCTACCAACCTCCATGCACGCAGGGTGTGGATCTACCCCATCCACGCATGGCGTGGATCTACCTATCGCCCTCCACGCAGGGCGTGTGGACCTGGTAGTGCCCGGCGGAAATGAACTGCGAGAAGCGCTCGCACCACACCACCACGGTGGTGAACTGGTCCACGTCCACATTGGCCGGCACGTCCACCAGGAAGCGGTTGAAGGTCTTGACCTCACCGACGCGCTGGGCCTTGTCCTTGATCTTCAGAAAGTCGGCCTTGTTGTCGACGAAGTCGCGCACCAGGTAGACCTTGTAGTCCGGGCCGGGGCCCATCTTGCCGTCGAAAGCGACCTGGCGCGGACTGACGCTGACCTTGCCTTCGGCCCAATGCACCGCGTCACTGCCCTTGAGGTTGCGACGGAAGGTGGTGTGGTAAGTGGCGTCGGCCATTACCGCCTGCACCTGCGCGACCGGCGGGTCATCGGGAGCGATCAGGATGGGCAGCAAGTACACGCCCAGGCCGAAGCCAAGGCCGAGGGCAAGCAGGTGGGTGACGAGCAGGATGAGGATGCGGCGCATGGGGCCTCCTTGTGGGTGTGGTCGATCGCACGGCTCAGTGCCGGGCGTGACCACCCTGGGAGGTCAGGGCCGACATTTATAGACACAGAGCCGGATACGAAAAGGACACAGTGCGCGGGCTGCGACGACGGAGCCCCTGTGGCGTGGGTGGATCGCGGTCGCGGTTGGAAGCTGAATGACGTTTCTCGCCCGTTGCGATGACAACTGCCGTCGCGTGGATCGCGACAACGCGATGCCCGGTAGTGCCGGCCGCTGGCCGGCAGTCGCAAGGTGCATCCGAAGATCCAGAAGTTGCCGGCCAGCGGCCGGCACTACCGTTCCCGTCAGAAAATGACGTGACCCTGTCCGCTGGGTATGCCCTGCGGACCAAAGCGGCGCTCATGGATTTCGCCGTGGCCGTTGCCGTCAATCAGCAGCACGGTGCTGGCGCGGGTGCCGTAATCGTCACCACGGATGAAAGCGGGGCTGAGCCAGCGTTCGCGTTCCAGGCCGATACCGGTATCGGGCAGGTCGCTGTCGACCGGGCGATGTTCGTCGGCCAGCGCATCCCACAGTGGGGTCAGGTCCGGGGTCAGATCCCTTTGCCGTTGGGAAAGGGATCTGACCCCGTCTTGTTCCAGCCACGCCGACAGCGCATCCATCAGCCGCCGGGTCTTCGGCCAAGGCGCATCAAGCGCGCCGTTGGACATGCCATGCACACCCGGGCCAAGCGTCCGCCGCTCGGCGGGGTGGTTGCCCAGGAACTCCAGGCTGTGGCCGTCGGCCAGCAACAAGTTGAATGGCGCGTAGGCGCCAGCCACCGTTGCCAGTCGTTCGATATGCACGGCGGCCGGGTCGCGGCCGCGCAGGAAGTCGGCCACCAGTGCCCCGCGCGACGGACCGGTCTGGGCGGCCAGCGGGTCACGGACGTTGGTCACCACCGCCATCCGGCCCGAGGCGCCGACCCCGGCCCAGCCACCGCCAGAGCGCAGGTCGCGTCCGCCGATGACCGACGTCCCGTCCTGCCAAGGGGCCAGGGCCGCGGTCGGTCGGACATGGAACTCATCACGGTTGCCGGCCATCACCAGCCGCCACCGCGGGTGGTGCAACCAGCCAATAGCAAGCAGGCACATGGCGCCATTGTGCCCGGTTTGCGCAGTGGGACGTCGCTTCCAGGCCGTTCTGGATGAATGCGCAGGCCATGTTTCACGCGCCCTCCACACCCCTGAACTTCCGTTCAATCTCAAAAATTGAGACGGATCAGCAACTTGTGGATAAACCTTGAACAACTCTCTAAAGATCGGCGCAAACCATTGATGCGGCTGGCGATTTCCCTGCTGAAAAGTTGTTGACAACCCTTGGCCCGCTGCTAAGGTGGGCATCAGAGGGAAATCCGGGTGTTTTGTGGATTTTCGTGGTTCAATGTTTCACCGGGCGAAGGATAAGGTGCAGGCGTCGTGTTCCAGGGCGAGACGGCCATCACAGTTGACGACAAAGGACGCATGGCGGTTCCCACCGCTCACCGCGACCTGGTTGCGCGCGTCAGCAACAACCGTCTCGTGCTGACCTACAACCCCTTCGAATCCGGCTGCCTGTGGCTGTATGCCGAGTCGGAATGGGAGCGGGTACGCGACGACGTCATGTCCAAACCCAACACACAGCGCGTCGTCCGTCTGCTGCAGCAGAAGCTGGTCGGTTCAGCCGCCCACCTGGAGCTGGACGGCAACGGTCGCATCAGCATTCCCGCCAGCCACCGCGGTGCGGTGGGTATTGAGAAGAAGGCGGTATTGCTCGGTATGGGCGACAAATTCGAATTGTGGAGCGAGCAGGCGCATCGGGCCCTGATCCAGCAGACGTTGTCTGATGAGGATCTGGGTGATGGGTTGCTCGACCTGAAGTTGTGAGCCGGGGTGCCCGGATGCGCCCAGAAGCGCAGACCGGTCACCTTCCGGTGTCGCAGTCGCCGGCGGTGCATCTGCCGGTCCTGTACACCCAGGTCCTGGAAGGCCTGAGGGTGATCGAAAACGGACGTTATCTGGATGGCACGTTCGGTCGTGGCGGTCATGCACGTGGCGTGCTCACCCAGCTCGGTCCCGAGGGACGCCTGCTGGTCATGGACAAGGATCCGGAAGCCATTGCCGTTGCCGAGCGCGATTTCGCGCCGGACCCGCGCGTGTCGATCTTCCGTGGCAGCTTCGCCCAGCTGCTGCAGTGGAACGAGACCGCCGAAGGCCTGGATGGCGTGCTGTTCGACCTTGGCGTGTCCTCGCCGCAGCTGGATGTGGCCGAGCGTGGTTTCAGCTTCGGCAAGGACGGCCCGCTGGACATGCGCATGGACCCGGACAGTGGCGAAAGCGCTGCGCAGTGGATCAACCGCGTGGAGGATCGCGAGATCGCCGACGTGCTGTGGACCTACGGCGAAGAGCGGCAGAGCCGGCGCATCGCCCGCGCCATCGTGGCCCGCCGCGAAAAGCAGCCGTTCACCCGTACCGCAGAACTGGCCGAGCTGATCGCCTCGGTGATGCCGCGTGGCAAGGACAAGATCCATCCGGCCACGCGCAGCTTCCAGGCCATCCGCATCCACATCAACCGCGAACTGGCCGACCTCGAAGCCGGCCTGGACGCGGCGGTGGAGCGCCTGAAGCCCGGTGGCCGGCTGGCGGTGATCAGCTTCCACTCGCTGGAAGACCGCATCGTCAAGCAGTACATGAACCGCCTGGCCAAGGCACCGCCGGCCAACCGCCGGCTGCCCGAGGCGCAGGCCTTCGTGCCGACCCTGGACCTGATCGGCGGCGCCATCAAGGCCACCGACGAAGAGCTGGCGATGAACCCGCGCGCCCGCAGCGCCGTGCTGCGTGTGGCCCAGAAGCGGGAGGCCGATGCATGAGCCGGCTGCTGCTGATCATCCTGTTGGCCTGCACCGTGGCCTCGGCGATCGGCGTCGTGTTCGTGCGTCACCGTCACCGGCAGACGTTCATCGAGCTGTCGCGCGCCGAGCGTGCACGCGATGACCTGAACATCGAATTCGGCCGCCTGCAGCTGGAGCAGGCGACCCTGGCCGAAGCCAACCGCGTGGACAGCATCGCCCGCGAAAAGCTCGGCATGAAGTTCCCCGAAGCCGCCGACGTGGTGGTGGTGCGCCCATGAGCAAGACCGGCCGCAACCGTCCACGCAATGCCTTCAACCTGCGCCAGCGCCTGCGCTGGGTGGCTCTGGCGCTCGGCCTGTGCTCGGTATCGCTGGTCGGTCGTGCCGCATACGTGCAGATCATCAACAGCGACTTCTACCAGCGCCAGGGCGAAGCGCGTTACCTGCGCGAACTGCCGATCAAGACTTCGCGCGGCATGATCACCGACCGCAACGGCGAGCCGTTGGCGGTGTCCACGCCGGTCGCCTCGATCTGGGTGAACCCGCAGGACCTGCTGCGTTCTCCCGAGCGCATCCCCGAGCTGGCACAGGCGGTGGGCATGTCGGTGGACGAGCTGAGCAGCCGCCTGTCGCAGAAGTCGGACAAGGAATTCATGTACCTGCGTCGCCGGATCAATCCGGACGAGGCAGAGCGCGTGGTCGCGCTGAAGATTCCGGGCGTGGCCGCACAGCGCGAGTTCCGCCGCTTCTACCCGCAGGGCGAAGCGATGGCGCACGTGCTGGGCTTCACCAACATCGACGACCGCGGCCAGGAAGGCCTGGAGCTGGCCTTCGACGAATGGCTGCGTGGCAAGCCCGGCGGCAAGCGGGTGATCCGCAACCGCAAGGGCGAGACGGTCGAAAGCGATCTGCTGCGTGCGGCCGAGCCGGGCAAGGACCTGACCCTCAGCATCGACCGCCGCATCCAGTACCTGGCCTTCAAGGAACTGCGCAACGCGCTGGTGGCCAACAAGGCGGCCGGCGGCTCGATGGTGATCATGGACGTGACCACCGGCGAGATCCTGGCCATGGTCAACCTGCCGACCTACAACCCCAATTCGCTGACCAGCGCGCAGCCGGACACGCGCCGCAACCGCGCGGTGACCGATCTGGTCGAGCCGGGTTCGACGATGAAGCCGCTGACCATCGCCACCGCGCTGCAGGCCGGTGCGGTGACCAAGGACACCGTCATCGACACCAACCCGGGTTACATGACCCTGGGGCGCTTCACCATCCGCGATGTGCCGCGCAACAACGGCGTGCTGAACGTCACCGGCGTGATCACCCGCAGCTCGAACGTGGGGGCGGCCAAGGTCGCCGCGAAGATGCCCGACCAGGTGTTCTACGACGGTGTGCGCCGTTTCGGCTACGGCTCGGTCCCGCACAGTGGTTTCCCGGGTGAGTCCGGTGGCGTGGTGCTGCGTCCGGCGCGCTGGTCGGGCACCACCAAGACCACCATGTCCTACGGCTATGGCCTGAATGTCACGCCGCTGCAGATCGCCACCGCGTACTCGGCGCTGGCCAACGGCGGCAAGCTGATCGCGCCGACCTTCGTCAAGGGCCAGCGCAACGAAGGCCAGCAGATCATCGACGAGAACGTCGCCAAGCAGGTGGTGGCGATGATGGAAACGGTGGTCACCCAGGGCGGCGCCAAGCAGGCGGCGGTGCTGGGCTACCGCGTGGCCGGCAAGACCGGTACCGCGCGCAAGACCGGCCCCGGTGGCTACGAGCGCGGCCACTACAACGCGCTGTTCGCCGGCGTGGTGCCGGCCACCAATCCGCGTTTTGCCACCGTCATCGTCATCAACGATCCGCAGGGCGGCAAGTTCTACGGCGGCCTGGTGTCGGCGCCGGTCTATCACAACGTGATGGAAGGCACCCTGCGCCTGATGGACGTGCCACTGGATGACCTGCAGTCGTGGCTGGCTGCCCAGCAGTCCGGAAAGATCGGGCATTCGGCCTCGGTGCTGCCGGTGCCGCCGGCCGAAGCCGCACTGCCGGTGGATGCCGCCGCTGAATTCGATGCCGCGCTGCCCAGCGCGCACCCCCATGTGCCGCCCGCCACGGGAGGCACGCAATGAGCCCTTCGATGTTGCTTTCGCAGTTGCTTCCGGACGTGGCCCTGGCGGGCCATGATCCCGTTCTGACCGGCCTGGTGCTGGACAGCCGTGCCGTGCGCCCCGGCAATGCCTTCGTTGCCATCGCCGGTTTCGGCGCGCATGGCCTGGGTTTTGTCGAGCAGGCGCGTGCTGCCGGTGCCGGTGCGATCCTGTTCGAGGCGCCGGCGCCTGCCGAGCTGCCTGCACCGGCCGATGCCATCGCCGTGCCGGACCTGCGCGCGCGTCTGGGGGCAATGGCCGACCAGTTCCATGGCGCGCCTTCGCGGGCGATGACCATGGTTGGCGTGACCGGCACCAACGGCAAGACCTCCACCGTGCAGCTGCTGGCCCAGGCCTGGCATCTGCTCGGTACGCCCAGTGGCAGTATCGGCACGTTGGGCGCCGGACTTTATGGTGCGGTCGAGCCAACCGGTTTCACCACCCCGCTGGTGCTGCAGATGCATGCGCTGCTGGCGCAGCTGCGCGACGACGGCGCGCGCGCGGTGGCGATGGAAGTCAGCTCGCATGCGCTGGACCAGGGCCGCGTGGATGCGGTGCACTACGACGTGGCGGTGTTCACCAATCTCACCCGCGATCACCTTGACTACCACGGTGACATGGCCAGCTACGGCGCGGCCAAGGCGCGGCTGTTCCATCGCCCGGGCCTGAAGGCGGCGGTCATCAATCTTGACGATGCGTTCGGTCGCCAGCTGTTCGCCGGCCTGTCGGCGGGCGTGCAGGCCATCGGCCTGAGCTCGCGTGGTGCCGACGGTGCCAGCGTGCGCGCCGAAGCGCTGCAGCTGGATGGCCGCGGCATCGGTTTCGAACTGGTCGTCGACGGCCAGCGCGCTGCAGTGCAGTCGCCGCTGCTGGGCCGCTTCAACGTGGACAACCTGTTGGCCGTGGCTGGCAGCCTGCATGCGCTAGGGCATCCGCTGCCGCGCATCGCCGAGGTGCTGTCGGCACTGCAGCCGATCCGTGGCCGCATGAAACGCCTGGGCGGTGAAGACGGCCTGCCGACCGTGGTGGTCGATTACGCACACACCCCCGACGCACTCGAACAGGCGCTGGACAGCCTGCACGGCCACCTGCAGGGCACGCTGTTCTGCGTGTTCGGCTGCGGTGGCGAGCGCGATACCGGCAAGCGCCCGCAGATGGCCGCCATTGCCGAGCGCCTGGCCAACCAGGTCATCGTCACCGACGACAACCCGCGTGGCGAAGACGGCGACGTGATCGTGGCCGACATCCTGGCCGGTTTCACCGATGCCTCGGCCGTGACCGTGCAGCGCAACCGCGCGCGTGCGATCGGCCTGGCGGTGAAGCGCGCTGGTGCCGGCGACATCATCCTGATCGCCGGCAAGGGCCACGAGCCCTACCAGGAAGTGAACGGCGTGCGGCATGACTTCGACGACACCGAAGTATCGGCCGCCGCGCTGGCTGCGAAGGCCGGCGTTCTAGCAGCCCAGACCGGGGAGGGCGACGCATGAAGCGCACCCTGCTTTCGCTGATCGCACACTGGGCTGGCGGCGAGATCCATGGCGACGACGTGGCCATCGACGCGGTCAGCAACGATACCCGCAGCCTTGGCCCGGGCAGCCTGTACGTGGCGCTGCGTGGCGAACGCTTCGACGGCCACGATTTTGCTGCCGACGCACAGGCACGTGGCGCCAGCGCGCTGCTGGTCGAGCGCCTGCTGCCGCTGGAGCTGCCGCAGGTGCTGGTGGCCGACAGCGAGCGCGCGCTGGCGAAGATCGCCGCCGGCATGCAGCGCGACCGCGCGACCGAACTGTTCGCCATCACCGGCAGCAACGGCAAGACCAGCGTCAAGAGCCTGCTGCTGGCGATCCTGCAGCAGGTGGCCCAGCACGCGCACAAGGTGGTCTACGCCAACCCGGGCAACCGCAACAACGAGATCGGCCTGCCGCTGGCGGTGATCGACGCACCGGAAGATGCCGACTACGCCGTCTACGAGATGGGCGCCGGCAAGCCGGGCGACATCGCCTACCTGACCGACATCGCGCGCCCGCGCTATGCCCTGGTCAACAACATCGCCCCGGCCCACCTGGAGCGGATGGGCAGCCTGCTCGGCGTGGCGGTGACCAAGGGCGCGATCTACGCCGCGCTGCCGGCCGATGGGGTGGCCGTGATCAACGCCGACGATGCCTACGGGCGCTGGTTTGAACAGCATTTCATCGGTACCCCGGCACGTTGCCGGGTGCTTCGCTATGGCCTGGAACACACCGCCGACGTCACCGCGCGCGACATCCGCGCCGGCGCGCAGGGCAGCCGCTTCACCCTGGTCACGCCGATGGGCGAGGCGGGCGTGGTGCTGGGCCTGCCGGGCCGCCACAACATCAGCAATGCGCTGGCCGCCGCCAGCCTGGCGCTGGCCGCCGGCATCGAGCTGTCACTGGTAGCTACCGGCCTGGCCAAAGCGCAGCCGGTGCCGGGCCGCCAGATCGCCCATCAGCTGCGCAATGGCGCAGTGCTGGTGGACGACAGCTACAACGCCAACCCCGGTTCGCTGGCTGCGGCCATCGATGCACTGGCCGCCGCCCCGGAAGAGGGCTGGCTGGTGCTGGGTGACATGCGCGAGCTGGGCGCCGACGCCGAGGCGCTGCATGCACAGGCCGGTATCCGCGCGCGTGCAGCCGGCCTCAAGCGCCTGTATGCGCTGGGCCCGCTCAGCGCCGCTGCCGCCGCTGCGTTTGGCGAGGGCGGACATCATTTCACCACCCATGACGCGCTGTCGCAGGCGTTGCAGGAAGCGCTGCACGCCGGCGTGCGCTGCCTGGTCAAGGGTTCCCGTGGCAGCGCCATGGACACGATTGTCAAAGCGCTGCTGGCGCAAGGAGAGGAATCCCCGCATGTTGTATGAACTGGCTCGATGGTTGCAGCAGTTGGAGAGCCTGTTCGGGCTGTTCAACTACCAGACGTTCCGCGCCATCCTTGCCGCGTTGACGGCGCTGTTCCTGTCGCTGTGGCTCGGCCCGGCGATGATCCGCAAGCTTGCCCAGTTCAAGGGGGGGCAGCCGATCCGGACCGATGGTCCGCAGACCCATTTCTCCAAGGCCGGCACGCCGACCATGGGCGGTTCGCTGATCCTGCTCACCGTCACCCTGTCGGTGCTGATGTGGGCCGACCTGCGCAACCGCTACGTGTGGCTGGTGCTGGCGGTGATGCTGTGCTTCGGCGCCATCGGCTGGTACGACGACTGGATCAAGATCGTCCGTCGCGACCCGAACGGCCTGAAGTCGCGATGGAAGTACCTGCTGCAGTCGATCTTTGGCTTGGCTGCGGGCATCTTCCTGTTCCAGACCGCCGACGTACCGGCGGCGCTGACCTTCTACATCCCGATGTTCAAGTCGGTGGCGCTGCCGCTGGCCGGGATCGGCTTCGTGGCCATCGCCTATTTCTGGATCGTCGGCTTCTCCAACGCGGTCAACCTGACCGACGGCCTGGACGGGCTGGCGATCATGCCGACGGTGCTGGTGGCCTGCGCGCTGGGCGTGTTCGCCTACGCCTCGGGCAACGCGGTGTTCGCCAACTACCTGCAGATCCCGCAGATTCCAGGCGCCGGTGAGCTGGTCATCATCTGTGCGGCGATCGCCGGCGCGGGGCTGGGCTTCCTGTGGTTCAACACCTATCCGGCCATGGTCTTCATGGGCGATATCGGCGCGCTGTCGCTGGGCGCGGTGCTGGGCACCATCGCGGTGATCACCCGCCAGGAACTGGTGCTGGTGATCATGGGCGGCGTGTTCGTCATCGAAACGCTGTCGGTGATGATCCAGGTCGCCTCGTTCAAGCTGACCGGCAAGCGCGTGTTCCGCATGGCGCCGATCCATCACCACTTCGAACTGAAGGGCTGGCCGGAGCCGCGCGTGATCGTGCGCTTCTGGATCATCTCCGTCGTGCTGGTGCTGATCGGCCTGGCCACGTTGAAGGTACGCTGATGAATGACCTGTCGCACCAGGCAACACGCCTTGAGGCCATCGGTGGCAGCTACGACAAGTGGCTGCTCGGCGCGATGATCGCGCTCACCGGGCTGGGCGTGGTGATGGTGGCGTCCAGCTCGATCGCGTTGATGAGCAGCCCGTTCTACTACCTCAACCGCCACCTGATCTTCCTGGCGGTCGGCATCGTGCTGGCCATCTTCGCCGCGCGTACCGAACTGAAGACCATCGAGCAGTACAACCAGATGCTGCTGCTGGGCTGCTTCGCGCTGCTGGTGGTGGTGTTCGTGCCCGGCCTGGGCAGCAGCGTTAACGGTGCCCGCCGCTGGATCAACCTGGGCATCTCCAAGTTCCAGACGGTCGAAGCGGTGAAGGTGCTCTACATCGTCTGGCTGTCCAGCTACCTGGTGCGCTTCCGCGACGAGGTCAACGCGACCTGGCCGGCGATGCTCAAACCGCTGGGCGTGGCCGGTGCGCTGGTGGTGCTGCTGCTGCTGCAGCCCGACTTCGGCTCGTCCACCCTGCTGCTGGCGATCACCGCCGGCATGCTGGTGCTGGGCGGGGTGAACATGCCGCGCATGTCGATGCCGGTGGTGATCGGCCTGGTCGGCATGAGCGCGCTGGCGATCATCGAGCCGTACCGCATGCGCCGCATCACCTCCTTCCTCGACCCGTGGGCCGACCAGCAGGGCGACGGCTACCAGCTGTCCAACGCGCTGATGGCGGTGGGCCGCGGCGAGTGGACCGGCGTTGGCCTGGGCAATTCGGTGCAGAAGCTGTACTACCTGCCCGAGGCGCACACCGACTTCATCTTCTCGGTCACCGCCGAGGAATTCGGTTTCCTGGGCACCTGCGTGATCGTGGCGCTGTACGCACTGCTGGTCGGTCGCACCTTCTGGCTGGGCATGCGCTGCGTGGAAATGAAGCGCCACTTCTCCGGCTACATCGCCTTCGGCATCGGCCTGTGGATCAGCATGCAGACCTTCGTTTCGATCGGCGTGAACCTGGGCATCCTGCCGACCAAGGGCCTGACCCTGCCGCTGATCTCCTCGGGTGGTTCGTCGGTGCTGATGACCTGCGTGGCCATGGGCCTGCTGCTGCGCGTGTCCTACGAACTGAAGCGTGCCGAGCGACGCCAGGCTGTGCGCATGGGGGCCGCCGACGATGTTGCCGGCCCTGCCGCCGCCGTGTCTTCTGCTGCACCGGTGGCGAAGAATGTGTCGAAGGGCGCCGAGCCGGCTGCGGCCGAGCCGGCCGCCGTGCGCGGCACCAGCCGCCTGCAGTCGCGCGTCGAACCCACCTTCGGGAGGCTCGGATGAGCGCGACCCAGAACAACAGCCGGCCGGTGATGATCCTGGCCGGTGGTACCGGCGGGCACATCTTCCCGGGTCTGGCCGTGGCCCGCGTGCTGCGCGCGCGTGGCGTGCCGGTCACCTGGATGGGTGCCGATGGCGCCATGGAAACCCGCTTGGTGCCGCAGCACGACATCGCCATCGATACGCTGGCCATCACCGGCCTGCGTGGCAAGGGCAAGCTGGCCCTGCTGGCCGCGCCGTGGCGCCTGATGCGCGCGCTGCGTGCGGCCGGCCTGATCATCCGTGATCGCCAGCCGCGTGCGGTGGTCGCCTTCGGTGGCTTCGCTTCCGGCCCCGGTGGCATGGCCGCGCGCCTGCACGGCCTGCCGCTGATCGTGCACGAACAGAATCGCGCGCCGGGCCTGACCAACCGCATCCTGTCGCGCTATGCGCGCCGCCTGCTGACCGGTTTCCCGGGCACCTTCGCTGCACGCGAAGAGTTCGTGGGCAATCCGGTGCGCGCGGAAATCGCCGCCGTCGCGCCGCCGCAGCAGCGGCTGGCCGATCGCAGCGGTCCGCTGCGCCTGCTGGTGCTGGGCGGCAGCCAGGGCGCACGCGCGCTCAACAGTGGCGTGCCGCAGGCACTGGCCAGCCTGGGTGCGCAGGTGCCGGTGGTGGTGCGACACCAGAGCGGCGAGAAGCTGCATGCCGAAGCGGTCGAGGCCTATGCCAAGGCCGGGGTGCAGGGCGAGGTCACACCGTTCATCGCCGACATGGCCGAAGCCTTCGCCTGGGCCGACCTGGTGGTGTGCCGTTCCGGCGCGTCCACGCTCGCCGAGCTCTGCGCGGTCGGCATCGGCAGCGTGCTGGTGCCATTCCCCGCTGCTGTCGACGATCACCAGACCCGCAATGCGCAGTACCTGGTCGAGCGCGATGCAGCCGTATTGCTGAAGCAGGACGAAACGCTGGCAGGCGGCATTGCCGCGCTGCTGCGTGATCTGTCCGAAAATCCCGCCCGCCGCATGCAGATGGCGCAAGCCGCGCGTGCCCTGGCCAAGGTCGATGCCGCCGAGCGCATCGCCGATATCATTCTCGAGGAAGCTGTATGAAGAAGGCACGCTCCAGCGCCTGCCCTGCGCGAGGCCGCGCATGATCCGCCGCCTGCATGACACCAACGATCTGGTGCGCGCTTTCCCGCGCGTGCATTTCGTCGGCATCGGCGGCACCGGCATGAGCGGCATCGCCGAAGTGATGCTGACGCTGGGCTATGAAGTCTCCGGTTCGGACAATGCCGACAATGCGGCGACCCGCCGCCTGGCCGGCCTGGGCGCGCGCATCATGCGCGGCCACTCGGCCGCCAACGTGCTGGGCACCGACTGCGTGGTGGTCTCCAGCGCGATCCGCGAGGACAACCCGGAGCTGATGGAAGCGCGCAGCCAGCGCATTCCGATCATGCCGCGCGCAGCGATGCTGGCCGAGCTGATGCGCTTCCGCCGCGGCATCGCTGTGGCCGGTACCCACGGCAAGACCACCACCACCAGCCTGACCGCTGCGGTGCTGAGCGAGGGTGGGCTGGACCCGACCTTCGTGATCGGTGGCCAGCTGTTGGCGGCCGGCGCCAACGCCAAGCTCGGTGGTGGCCAGTGGCTGGTGGCCGAGGCCGACGAGAGCGACGGCAGCTTCCTGCGCCTGAACCCGTTGATGTCGATCATCACCAACATCGATGCCGATCATCTGGAGAACTACGGCAACGATTTCGCCCGCGTGCAGGCGGCGTTCGCCGAGTTCCTGCAGCGCCTGCCGTTCTACGGCCTGGCAGTGCTGTGCATCGACGACCCGGAAGTGGCCGCACTGGCCGCCAGGACCCCGCGCCACGTGATGAGCTACGGCATGAGCCCGCAGGCCGACGTACGCGCCGAGAACGTGGTGCAGGAAGGTTCGCGCATGCGCTTCACCCTGCGCCTGCCGCAGGGCACCAGCCAGGAAGTGGTGCTGGCGCTGCCGGGCAAGCACAACGTACTCAATGCACTGGCCGCTGCGGCGGTGGGCTGGCAGCTGGGCGTGGCCCCGGACGCGATCGCGCGTGCGCTGGCCAGCTTCGCCGGTGTCGGTCGCCGCTTCAACGACCTGGGCGAAGTGACCATCGCCAGCGGTGCCAAGGTCCGCATCATCGACGACTACGGCCACCATCCGAGCGAGCTGGAAGCGGTGTTCGCCGCCGCGCGTGGTGGCTGGGCCGACAAGCGCCTGGTGGTGGCCTTCCAGCCGCACCGCTACAGCCGTACCCGCGATCAGTTCGACAAGTTCGCCGCCGTGCTTTCCAGCGTCGATGCACTGGTGCTGAGCGAGGTCTACCCGGCCGGTGAAGAGCCGATCGCCGGCGCCGATTCGCATGCGCTGGCCCGCGCCATCCGTGCGCGCGGCCGCAGCGAGCCGGTGGTGGTTGGCAAGGCATCCGAGCTGGCCACCGTGCTGCCGGACGTGCTGCAGGACGGCGATCTGCTGCTGATGATGGGTGCCGGCGACATCGGCGCCGTCGCCAGCCACATTGCCGTGGAAGGCTTCAAGGCGGAGGGCGAGGCGTGAGCACGCTGACCTTCCCGCCGCTGCGCAGCACCGACCCGGCCGTGTTCGGGCGCGTCGCCGTGCTGCTCGGCGGCAGCTCCAGCGAACGCGAAGTGTCGCTGGATTCGGGCCGCAACGTGCTCGAAGCCCTGCAGTCGCGCGGCGTCGACGCCGTCGCCATCGACGGCATTCCGGCGCTGGCCAAGGCACTGGCGGCCGGCGGCATCGATCGCGTGTTCAACATCCTGCACGGCCACAACGGTGGCGGTGAGGACGGCATCGTGCAGGGCCTGATGGAGGCCTTCGGCGTGCCGTACACCGGCTCCAACGTGCTGGGCTCGGCGTTGAGCATGGACAAGATCCGCACCAAGCAGGTGTGGCTGTCGCTGGGCCTGCCGACCCCGCAGTACCGCGAAGTACACGGAGGTACGAGTGCCGCGGCAGGCAGGATGCCGGGAGCGGCCGAAAAGAACGTCCACGCGCTGGCGGCCGAGCTCGGCCTGCCGGTGGTGGTCAAGCCAGCCAACGAAGGCTCCAGCGTGGGCATCAGCCGGGTCACCGACGACGCCGGCCTGGACGAAGCCGTCGCCCTGGCCGCGCGCTATGACGGCCAGCTGCTGATGGAACAGATGGTGGTGGGCGACGAACTGACCGTGGCCATCCTCGGCGATGTCGCGCTGCCGTCGATCCGCATCGTGCCCAAGGGCCAGTGGTACGACTACAACGCCAAGTACATCGCCGAAGACACCCAGTACCTGTGCCCGGGCCTGGACGGTGAGGACGAAGACGAGATCCGCCGCATCGCGCTGGCGGCTTTCCGCGCCGCAGGTTGCCGGGGCTGGGGTCGCGTGGATGTGATGCGTGACCGCGCCAGCGGCCGCTTCTTCCTGCTGGAAGTGAACACCGCGCCGGGCATGACCAGCCACTCGCTGGTGCCCAAGGCGGCCGGGCAGGCCGGCATCAGCTTCGAGGAGCTGGTGTGGCGCGTGCTGGAACAGACCCTGGAGGCATCGCACGCATGAACGCGGTGCTGCGCATCTTCGTCTGGCTGTTGGCACTGTCGGTGGTTGCACTGCCGGTGGTGGCCGTGGTCAATGGCTGGGTCGGCGCCGAGCGCTGGCCGCTGGCGAAGCTGCGCGTGCACGGTGAGTTCAAGCGGGTGCCGCCGGAACAGCTGCAGCAGGTGCTGCTGCCGTATGCGCATGCCGGCTTCTTCGCGGTCAAGCTGCAGGACGCGCAGGACGCACTGGAAAAACTGCCGTGGGTGGAAAGCGCGCAGGTGCGCAAGCAGTGGCCGGACGTGCTGGAAGTGACGCTGGTCGAGCACAAGCCGTTCGCGCGCTGGGGCGAAGATCGCCTGCTGTCCGAGCAGGGCAAGCTGTTCCCCACGCCGAAGAAGCTGGCCGACCTGCAGCTGCCCGAGCTGGATGGCCCGGACAGCCAGACCGAGGAAGTGGTCAAGCTGTACAACGATTCGCGCGCGCTGTTCGCGCCGGCAGGCGTCGACGTGCGCCGGCTGACGATGGACGCGCGCGGCAGCTGGTCGCTGCTGCTGAGCAACGGCACTGAAGTGGTGGTCGGCCGCGACGATGCCCGCTCGCGCCTGCAGCGCTTCGTGCGCGTGCTGCCGCAGCTGGCCAACCAGGCCGCGCCGATCGAGCGCGCCGACCTCCGATATACCAATGGTTTCACGCTGAGCTGGGGCACTCCGGCCGCCCCCGCCAATGCACCGGGCACCCCGGCAAGAAGGACGCAGGAAAGAACATGAATCGCAAGGGTGACAAATCGCTGATCGTCGGCCTGGATATCGGCACCTCCAAGGTGGTGGCGCTGGTGGGCGAGTATTCGCCGGGCAACCCGATCGAAGTGATCGGCATCGGCTCCCATGAGTCGCGCGGCCTCAAGCGCGGCGTGGTGGTGGACATCGAATCGACCGTGCAGTCGATCCAGCGTGCGGTCGAAGAAGCCGAGCTGATGGCTGGCTGCGAGATCCGCTCGGTGTATGCCTCCATTTCCGGCAACCACGTGCAGTGCAAGAACTCGCCCGGCATCGTGCCGATCCGCGACGGCGAAGTGACCTGGGGCGACCTGGATCGCGTGCTCGATGCGGCCAAGGCAGTGGCGATTCCGGCCGACCAGAAGATCCTGCATGCGATCCCGCGCGAGTACGTGCTGGATGATTCGCAGGAAGGCATCCGCAACCCCGTCGGCATGACCGGCGTGCGCCTGGAGGTGCATGCGCACCTGGTGGTGTGCGCGCAGTCGGCCGCAGCCAACATCAGCAAGTGCGTGCAGCGCTGCGGCCTGCAGGTGGACGACCTGGTGCTGTCCTCGCTGGCGTCCAGCGTGGCGGTGCTGACCGCCGACGAGCGCGAGCTGGGCGTGGTGCTGGTCGACATGGGCGCCGGCACCACCGACATCGCAGTGTTCGTGCAGGGCGCGATCTGCCACACCGCCTCGCTGCCGATCGCCGGCGACCACGTGACCAACGACATCGCGCACATGCTGCGCACGCCGACCCCGGAAGCCGAGCAGATCAAGGTGCGCTATGCATGCGCCCTGGCCCAGCTGGCCACCGCCGAGGAAAGCATCCAGGTGCCGTCGGTCGGTGATCGTCCGCCGCGCCGCATGCCGCGCCACGCGCTGGCGCAGGCCGTGCAGGGCCGCTACGAAGAGATCTTCGAAATGGTGCAGGCCGAACTGCGCCGCTCCGGCTTCGAGGAACTGGTGCGCGCCGGCATGGTGCTGACCGGTGGTGCCTCGAAGATGGAAGGCGTGGTCGAACTGGCCGAGGAAATGCTGCAGATGCCGGTACGCGTGGGCATCCCGCAGCACGTTACCGGGCTGGGCGAAGTGGTGGGCAACCCGGTGCATGCCACCGGCGTGGGCCTGCTGCTGATGGGCAGCCAGATCGAGCATCCGCGGCGGCCGTCGCTGCCGACCGGCCGCGCCGGAAGCATGTTCAAGAAACTCAAGACCTGGTTCCGCGGCGAATTCTGACGCGGCACCTGTACCCCCCGGGCGCTGCCCGGTTGCAACACCCGCAGTACCCGCATCACGACGCAACAACGCAATACACAACCCACACAGCCGCAACGGCAACATGACACGCGAAGGCAGGAGGCCCGACCGTCCATGCCACCGACAAGCGGATACAACGAGGACACGGACATGGCGCATTTTGAACTGATCGAAAAGATGGCACCCAATGCGGTGATCAAGGTGGTTGGCGTGGGCGGCGGCGGCGGCAATGCCGTGGCGCACATGGTCAACTCGGCAGTGGATGGCGTGGAATTCATCACCGCCAACACCGACTCGCAGGCCATCAAGAATTGTGGTGCCAAGCTGCAGCTGCAGCTGGGTACCAATGTCACCAAGGGCCTGGGCGCAGGCGCGAACCCGGAAGTCGGCCGCCAGGCTGCGCTGGAAGACCGTGAGCGCATCATGGACGCGCTGCAGGGTGCGGACATGGTGTTCATCACCGCTGGCATGGGCGGTGGCACCGGTACCGGCGCTGCGCCGGTGGTGGCACAGCTGGCCAAGGAAATGGGCATCCTGACCGTGGCCGTGGTCACCAAGCCGTTCCCGTTCGAAGGCCGCCGCCGCATGCAGGTCGCGCTGAAGGGCATCGAAGAACTGAGCCAGCACTGCGACTCGCTGATCACCATCCCCAACGAGAAGCTGATCACCGTGCTGGGTCGCAACGCGACCATGATCCAGGCCTTCCGTGCCGCCAACGACGTGCTGCAGGGCGCCGTGCAGGGCATCGCCGACCTGATCGTGCGTCCGGGCCTGATCAACGTCGACTTCGCCGACGTGCGCACCGTCATGTCCGAAATGGGCCTGGCGATGATGGGTACCGGTACCGCCCGCGGCGATGACCGCGCGCAGGCCGCGGCCGAGTCGGCCATCCAGAACCCGCTGCTGGACGATGTGAACCTGGCCGGCGCCAACGGCATCCTGGTCAACATCACCGCCGGTGCCGACTTCACCATGGCCGAGTTCGACGAGATCGGCCGCACCATCGACGGCTTCGCTTCGGAAGACGCGACCGTGGTGGTGGGCACCGTGCTCGATCCGGACATGCAGGACGAAGTGCGCGTGACCGTGGTCGCCACGGGCCTGAACCGCGTCTCGGCCAGCAAGACCCAGCGTCCGGGCGAGCGTGCACCGATCAAGCTGGTCCGCAACGCCACCACCGGCCAGCCGGAGTTCGGCGAGTTCGACAACGGCGGCGATGCGGTGTCCAAGGCCGTCGGCGGCATGGGCCTGGGCCTGCGTCGGGCCAGCAGCGACAGCGTGGCGGCATCCACCCCGTCGGCTCCGGCCTCCTCGGCTCCGGCCGCGGCGGAACTGCCGAACGATTACCTGGACATCCCGGCGTTCCTGCGCCGCCAAGCGGACTGATCGACGCTGCCCGGGGCTTGTCCCCCCCGGGTTGCGCCACCATGTCCTGAAAACGCGGGCGCCGGGCCAGGATGGGCCCGGCCGCCCCGCTTCACGCGCGTCCTGCCGGCGTTTCAGCCGGGGTAGGGGACCCTGCGTGTTAATCTACTGTGTCACTTCCGGTCGTCCCCCATGATCCAGCAACGCACCCTCAAGAACACGATCCGCGCCACCGGTGTAGGCCTGCACAGCGGCGACAAGGTCTACATGACCCTGCGCCCGGCGCCGGTCAACCATGGCATCGTGTTCCGGCGCGTGGACCTGGACCCGGTCGTGGAAGTGCCTGCGAAGGCCGAACTGGTCACCGAAGTGACCCTGTGCACCGGCCTGACCTGCAACGAGGCCAAGATCCAGACCGTCGAGCACCTGATGTCGGCCCTGGCCGGCCTGGGTGTGGACAACATCATCGTCGAACTGTCCTCGGCCGAGCTGCCGATCATGGACGGTTCGTCCGGCCCGTTCGTGTTCCTGCTGCAGTCGGCAGGCATCGTCGAACAGGATGCGCCCAAGCGCTTCATCCGCGTGCTGAAGACCGTGGAAGTGACCGAGGGCGACAAGATGGCCCGCTTTACCCCGTATGAGGGGTACAAGCTGGGCTTCACCATCCAGTTCGACCACCCGATGATCCCGGCCAAGCAGTCGCGCCAGGAAATCGAGTTCTCGACGATGGCCTACACCAAGGAAATCTCCCGCGCGCGCACGTTCGGCTTCATGCGCGATCTGGAATACATGCGCGAGCGCAATCTCGGCCTGGGCGGTTCGATGGACAACGCCATCGTGCTCGACGAGTTCCGCGTGCTCAACGAAGACGGCCTGCGCTACGCCGACGAGTTCGTGCGCCACAAGATTCTTGACGCGATCGGCGACCTCTATCTGGCCGGCGGCCAGGTGCTGGGTGCCTACGAAGGCTTCAAGTCCGGCCACGCGCTCAACAACAAGCTGGTGCGGGCGCTTATGGCCGACGCCACCGCCTGGGAATGGGTCACTTACGACTCGCCGGCCGTGCCGGACCCGGTGGTGTACGCCACGCCGGCCTATGCCTGATTTATCAAGTTATTGAATTTTAACGAAAAAGCGCCGCCTTCCAGGGCGGCGTCTGCGTTTCCGGCGTTGCTTGCCGCACTGGCGCAACCAGTGACGCGACGGTAGGGCCGAGGTCACGGTTTTGTGAACCTGTTGGATCGGAAGCCTGAATTTAACGTTGTTTTAACAACAATCTAACGACTGCTCCACCGGGGACCGCTAGGATGCGACCCGGCCCCCGAAATGTTTCACGCTGCGGTGACACGCGCGACGGGGAGTGGAGCAGGACGCTCCGCTGCTTTCAGGTTTCCCGCTTCGGTTTCGAAGGAAGGTCCTGCAGAGCTGCCAAGGCGTCGCGTAGCCCTTTGTGCGTGGCGGCTGAAACTGCGTGGGGTCCATTCCGGTTGTCGAGCGCTGGGGAGCGCGTGGGAGTGGGAGACGCAGTCTTGACGGTCACCTTGGTGGCCTTCAGCCCGATGGACCGGGCCGCGTCGAGCAACTGGGCTTCGGCAAGCCGCAACTTGGCATGCCAGACCGGGGACTCGACGAGAAAAACGAGGTGTTCCCCGTCCACATTGGCCAGCCGGGAACGGCTGCGCAGAGGTGGCGGCAACTGGGGGCGCAACTGACGGTCCAGCGCGTCGAGCCATAAGGCACGCCGCAGCGGGTTCCCGCTTTTGTCCGCCATCACTGCATCCAGGGCCGGTTTCGGTCGGGATGCGGGACGAACGCTGGATTTCGGCTCAGACATGAAAACTCACTGATGGCATTCAAAAAGATCGTAATCAAAACGCGTGAAGGACAGGCCAAATCGGCGCTCACGCGTTTGCGGTTCTACTTCGAGGACCGCCCCCGAGCCCTGCTGGGCAGCGTGCTCGGCGCAGGTTGCATTATCGGCCTTGCCGGTGGAATCGGCGTCAGCGCGCTCAATGACGCGCGCCTGCAGGCCAAGGTCGACCGCCAGGAGGCCGAACTGGCCAAGGTCCAGCGCGATGCGCAGACCCAGGTCAACGCGCTGGCGGCCCGCCTCGGCGAGCTGCAGGCGCAGGCCACCCGCCTCAACGCGCTGGGCGAGCGGCTTACCCAGATGGGCAAGCTGGAAGACGGCGAATTCGACTTCAACGAGACCCCCGGCCTCGGTGACGGCGATGCCGGTGGCCCGACCGCCGACATTCCTGTGAAGGACGTCAACGCCGACTTACAGGTGCTGGAGCAGCGCTTTGCTGCTTCAGGCCGCCAGTTGTCGGTGATGGAATCGCTGATGTTCGACCACCAGCTGCAGCAGAACGCCGTGCCCTCGCGCATGCCGATCCGCAACAGCTACGTCACCTCTGGCTTCGGTACCCGTGCCGACCCGTTCGGTCGCGGTGCCGCCACCCATAAAGGCATGGACTTCCACGCCCGCGTCGGTGACCCGGTGATGGCCGTGGCCGACGGCGTGGTCAGCTTCTCCGGCGTCAAGGGTGGCTACGGCAACGTGGTCGATGTGGACCACGGCAATGGCTACGTCACCCGCTACGCGCACAATTCGCGCCTGGTGGTGAAGGTCGGCGACCTTGTCCGTGCGGGCCAGGAAGTGGCCAAGGCCGGTTCCACCGGTCGTTCGACCGGTGCCCACGTGCACTTTGAAGTGTGGGAGAACGGCAACGTGGTCAACCCGCGCAAGTTCCTCGGCGATGGCGGCAATACCCCGGTCGGGCGTATCACCCGCGGTTGATCGCAACGCCGGGCATGGCCCGGCGCTACCGGGATGCCGTCGGATCCCGGCGGTACCGGAACGCCGTCGGATCCCGGCGGTAGCGCGGGGCCAGGCCCCGCGAGCGCGAAGCGCGGCCACCGCGACCCCTGTCCCGCCCGCCAATACGACCGCACAGGGTTGAAACCCCAGCGGCCCATCCCAAGCTACAATGGGTGTTGCCATCGACAGGGCGCCAGGCGCCCTGATTCGTTTGCGGCGGACGGATCCTTCCCGGAGCCGTGCGGCATTTCCATCCAACCCGGTTCCCTCAATGATCAACAGCCTGCTTACCCGCGTATTTGGCAGTCGTAATGAACGACAGCTGCGCCAGCTCAACCGCATCGTCGCCAAGATCAATGCGCTGGAGCCGGAGATCGAGAAGCTTTCCGACGAGCAGCTGCAGGCCAAGACGCCGGAATTCAAGCAGCGCATCGCCGCTGGTGAAGCCTTGGACAAGGTGTTGCCGGAAGCGTTCGCGGTCTGCCGCGAGGCCGGTCGCCGCGTGCTGGGCATGCGCCACTACGACGTGCAGCTGATCGGCGGCATGGTGCTTCACCTGGGCAAGATCGCAGAAATGCGCACCGGTGAAGGCAAGACCCTGGTGGCGACCCTGCCGGTGTACCTCAACGCGCTGGAAGGCAAGGGCGTGCACGTGGTCACCGTGAACGACTACCTGGCCCGCCGCGATGCCGCGCAGATGGGCAAGCTGTACAACTGGCTGGGCCTGAGCGTGGGCGTGGTCTACCCGGGCATGCCGCACAGCGACAAGCGCGAAGCCTATGGTTCGGACATCACCTACGGCACCAACAACGAATTCGGTTTCGACTACCTGCGCGACAACATGGCGCTGTCCAAGGCTGACCGCTACCAGCGCGGCCTGCACTACGCCATCGTCGACGAAGTCGACTCCATCCTGATCGACGAAGCGCGTACCCCGCTGATCATCTCCGGCCCGGCCGATGATTCCCCGGAGCTGTACATCCGCGTCAACCGCATCGTGCCGAACCTGGTCAAGCAGGAAGCGGAAGACGGCGAAGGCGATTTCTGGGTCGATGAGAAGGGCAAGCAGGTGCACCTGTCCGAAGCGGGCATGGAGCACGCCGAACAGCTGCTGGTGGAAGCGGGCATCCTCGATGCCGAGACCGAAGGCCTGTACGCGGCGCAGAACCTGACCGTGGTCCACCACCTCAACGCCGCCCTGCGCGCGCACGCCATCTACCAGCGTGACGTGGACTACATCGTGCGCGATGGCGAAGTGGTCATCGTCGACGAATTCACCGGCCGTACCCTGGCCGGCCGCCGCTGGTCCGATGGCCTGCACCAGGCGGTGGAAGCGAAGGAAGGCGTGCCGGTCCAGCGCGAGAACCAGACGCTGGCCAGCATCACCTTCCAGAACCTGTTCCGCATGTACAAGAAGCTGTCCGGCATGACCGGTACGGCCGATACCGAAGCGTTCGAATTCCAGAGCATCTATGGGCTGGAAGTGGTGGTGATCCCGACCAACCGCCCGACCATCCGCAAGGACAGCCCGGACCAGGTGTTCCTCAACCGCAAGGGCAAGTTCAATGCGGTGCTGGCCGACATCGAAGAGTGCGCCAAGCGCGGCCAGCCGGTGCTGGTGGGTACCACCTCGATCGAAACCTCGGAAATGCTGTCCGAGCACCTGCGCAAGGCGGGTGTGAAGCACGAAGTGCTCAACGCCAAGCAGCACGACCGCGAAGCGACCATCGTTGCCAACGCCGGTCGTCCGGCCGCCGTGACCATCGCCACCAACATGGCCGGTCGTGGTACCGACATCGTGCTGGGTGGTTCGCTGGAAGCGGAAATCCACGAGCTGGGCGAAGGCGCGACCGACGAACAGAAGGCAGCGGTCAAGGCCGAGTGGCAGAAGCGCCATGACGCGGTCAAGGCGGCCGGCGGCCTGCACATCGTCGGCACCGAGCGCCACGAATCGCGTCGTATCGACAACCAGCTGCGTGGCCGTTCGGGCCGCCAGGGTGACCCGGGCTCGTCCCGTTTCTACCTGGCCTTGGAAGACAACCTTCTCCGGGTGTTTGGGGGGGAGCGAGTGCAGAAGATGATGCGCATGATGGGCATGAAGGAAGAAGATGTCATCGAGGACCGCTTGGTCACTCGAATGATCGAGAAATCTCAGCGAAAGGTGGAAGCCCACAACTTCGACATCCGCAAGAACCTGCTGGATTTCGACGACGTCAACAACGACCAGCGCAAGGTGATCTACGCCCAGCGCGACGAACTGCTTGACGCCGAGTCGGTGAAGGACAACGTCGACGGCATCCGTGACGACGTGATCTTCGACGTGGTCGCCCGCTTCGTGCCGCCGAACTCGGTGGACGAGCAGTGGGACCTGCGTGGCCTGGAAGCCACCCTGCAGTCGGACTTCGGCGTGGACATGTCGCTGACCGATCTGGTGAAGTCGCACGAGGAGCTGGACGCCGAAGGCATCACCGCCAAGGTGCAGGAGCGCATCAACCAGCACTTCGCCGAGAAGGAAGCGGGTGTCGGCGAAGAGACCATGCGCGCGCTGGAGAAGCACGTGATGCTGACCGTGCTCGACCAGAGCTGGAAGGAGCACCTGGCGCGCATGGATTACCTGCGCCAGGGCATCTACCTGCGCGGTTATGCGCAGAAGCAGCCGAAGCAGGAATACAAGAAGGAAGCCTTCGAGCTGTTCTCGGACATGCTGGAAAACGTCAAGCGCGAAGTGGTGACCCTGCTGGCCCGCGTGCGTATCCGCAGCGACGAGGAAGTGCAGGCACTGGAAGCGGCCGAGCGCCAGCAGGTGGAGGCCCGCCTGAAGCAGTCGCAGTTCCAGCACCAGGACGCAGGCGGCTACAGTGCCGACGAAGAGGCCGCGCAGGTGCAGGCGGCTCAGAATGGCCGGGTTCGCCTGGACGAGCCCAAGGTGGGTCGTAACGAACCGTGCCCGTGTGGCAGTGGTAAGAAGTACAAACATTGCCATGGGCAGTTGACTTGACAAGAAGAGGCCCTCGCCCCGGTGGGCGCCCTCTCGCAGATCTGTGCACGCGCTGCACAACGGGTATGCGAAACCATCTGCGCTAGTCTCCAAACTCGTCCGGTGGCAGGCGCAGTATGGAGCAGGTCCAGTTTGGTCCACGCGCTCGGCCGCATGACGAACCCCGCTTTATGCGGGGTTCGTCGCGTCGGCATATCAAGCAATCTAAAGAACGAATTTCGCCCAAGCATCCGCGCGGCGATCAATCGCACCACAGAGGGTCTGGCCTAGGCCAACTTTGCCACTCTGGCACGAAACCGCACAGGGGAACTCTCCCAATGGTCCGGTAGCGGGAGGGTGCGAATAGGCGCGACTTGTTTGCTACGTGGGTCGCCTACGCCTAAGGCGAGGCACAGATTGTGCTTGTTATTACCTTAAAAGCACAAATCTCGCAGGCACGAGGCGCCTGCCTGGATGTCCTTGATGGGCGCGGTCTTCAATAGACAATTGTGATTGTCCAATCGCGGTCAGTGCGCGATCCATCTGACGGTGCCTAGCGGAGCATATGCAGTGCTCCTAAGTCGTGAACGACCTTTTTTTTTCAGTGCTGCTCTTCAAAGTGGGTCGAATTCTTGCTGATATTTGTTCCACTCCTCATCTTTCATTTGAACCGCGTCACGAATAAGTGAATGGCGGTTGACAGGTTTTTGGAGGTGGGAGAATTTCGAATTGCCATGACTTCGTGGCCAATTTGGAGAAGGCGAAATGCGTTCAACGAATAAATTTGTCGGTTTGGAAGAAGAGGTCGGCTACACGCAAAGTATCGACATGGAGGCGGGGTTGCCTGCAGTCGTGCTTATTGCGGCGGTGTGGGTTTACGCTCATTCCTGATGCATGAGGATAGGGGAGGGGCGCTTGCCCCTCCCTCTTGCTGGGAGGGTGTCAATGAAAGGCATTGAGTGCATCAAGAGCGGCGAAATTGAAAGCTATCGCCAGTGGATGACGAGCTTTTATAAATCTGGCGCGTATCGAGAGTGTATCGCTCTGTGGGTTCGACATTTCGTTCGTGGCGACGGGTTGCCGGTAAGGGGTGGCGCTGGAGATGAGAACACCGCCACGGTGTTTGAGGACGATTTTGTTGTCGTCCATCTTAGATATCTGGCCAACTCGATTCGAAAAAAATCACTGAATGGTACAGTTTCAACATCCCCAGTATCGTCTCTCATTCTGCCGGTTGCTGGAGGGTCGCTCGATTTTAGCAGATGGACTGTTGATGGCGATTTTGACAGAGACACTTTCACCAGGGATGCTGCTCTCGTTCCCAGTGAGGAAGGAATATGTGGGATTGGCGATATTCTGGAAATATTTCGAGGGTCGCATTGCTTACGCCTTGAAGCAAACCGCGGCGGGGTGTTTGTTCTACAGGTGTCAAATAGAAGTTCGGATCGCCTCGTGTGGACTTTTGATAGGGCGAGCGGAAGGGCGAAGTTCGCTTCGTCTGCTTCTATTGCGGCTAGTAGAGACCAGCTTGTATGTCGCGCGCTGGCGGAGATGGGTCATGCCGAGTCCTACTCATTGATCTGCGAAGTTGCGCGAGATCATGGATTTCACTTCGTCCGGATGGAGGCATTGCGGTCTCTATTTATTCTTGGGTATCCAGACTTGTTGCGCCTGCTGCGGGAACGAGCACTGTTTGATCCTCATCCGCATGTAAGGGCTGCGTGTGAGAAGAATATTTATGCCCTACAGGAGGGGGAGCTGTGAAAAAATGGGNTTTGGATGGGAGTGGGGTCGCATTCAGTGATGCGGTGAATTATCTTGATGACATGGGGCAGCGGCTATTTTCAGAGGATCTGGACGAGACTGCATTGGTTCTTCGTGGACTCTACGAAGATCGAACGTTCTTGGTCAACTATTTGGCGGCTCAGTTGCGAAGTGAACTGGATGTGGGTAACGAGTATTCATCGCAAGTGTTTGTTCTAAAGAAGTCAAAATTCTTCACTCTCCGAGCTGTGCTATGGGAGCCGCCGCGCGGAGTTGCGGGTGAAGAGATGTTCCTCTACGAGATGCCGCATGACCATGATTTTTCATTCTTTACCTTGGGGTACTTTGGTCCTGGTTATGAAACTGAAGTGCGTTCGTATGATCAAGGCTCAGTAGTTGGGCTTGTGGGTGAAAATGTCTCTCCACTGCAGGGGGAGTGTTTTACGCTTAAAGAACGGAGGGTGGTTCTATATGAGGGCGGTAGGGATATACATAATCAACATCCTCCTGAGGCGCTATCAATAAGCTTTAACGTAATTCAGGACATCTCGGCTTTCGGCATAAAGCGACGCCAATATGAGTTTAACGATGGATTTTCGGAAATTAAGAGAGTCTTGAATGTTAATCCTATTCCTCTGTTTGTCAGGGCGGCTTGTGCAGTGGGTGGTGAGGCGGTGAACTATGTTGAGGAGGTTGCGAGATTTGCACCCTCAGAGTACGCAAGGGCCGCAGCGCTGAAAGCGCTGGTGGATCTGGATACGAGATACGTCGATTTGGTATTGCGCGACAGTAGTTCATATGTACGCCGCGAAGTGCTGGAGGCTCCATCCTCTCCGAGTGGCCCTTTGTTCTAGCTGAGGGGCGTGCGGTCTTCAGCTACATGCACCCGCCTCGGGAGCTGGGAGCTGTTCTGATGGCCTTGCAGCCTCCTTTGGTGCTCAGGGTCGTTTTCTTGCCTCACTCTTTCCCGCGCCCGTAAATGCGATCTCCAGTTCTACGAGCGCACCGTTGCGCGGATCTGGTTGTTTTCGGCATGCTCCCCCCATGCCTTCCCCGAAACGATCGATCCACGTCGTAGCCGCGGTCATCACTGACGCCCGCGGCCGCATCCTGCTCAACCGTCGTACCGAAAGCCGCGACATGGCCGGCCTCTGGGAATTCCCGGGCGGCAAGCGCGAGCCCGGTGAGACCTCCGAACAGGCGCTGGTGCGCGAGCTGCACGAGGAGCTGGGCATCGAGGCCGAGGTGGGCGAGTGGATCATGGACGTGCCGCAGCGCTACCCGGACAAGGACCTGACCCTGGAAGTGCGCCACGTGCGCAGCTGGAAGGGTGCCCCGCGCGGACGCGAGGGCCAGGCCATCACCTGGGTGACGCCGGACAAGCTGGCCCGTTATTCAATGCCGCCGGCCGACCTGCCAGTGGTGGCCGCACTGCGCCAGCCGGACTGTTACCTGATCACCCCTGCGCCGGACATCGATGAGGTCGGCCTGCAGCGTTGGCACGGCCAGCTGCAGCAGGCCGTGGCTTCGGGGCAGCAACGCATCCAGCTGCGCCTGCCCGCCGAGCATCCGCAACGTCAGGGCGTGATCGAGCAGGCCGTGCGCGCGCACCAGCGCGGCGTCCAGTGGCTGCTGAACCGCGATATCGAACTGGCGCGCACCCTCGGCGTTGGCGTGCACCTGGGCAGCGAGCAGCTGCAGTCGCTGCAGGAGCGCCCGCTGCCGGCCGGGCAGCTGGTGGCGGCCTCCTGCCATGACCTTGAACAGCTGTTGTCTGCACAGCGGCTCGGCTGCGACTTTGCCGTGCTGGGGCCGGTGCAGGCCACCGCGAGCCATCCCGATGCAATGCCGTTGGGGTGGGAGGCCTTCGCCGCGCTGCGCGCGCAGGTCTCGCTGCCGATCTATGCGCTCGGCGGCATGACACCGCAGCATGTGGCCGAGGCACGCCGGCATGGCGGGCAGGGTATCGCCGCCATCCGCGGACTGTGGCCGGTGTAGCGCCATACACGGGGTCGGATCCTCGCGAAGCGGGGTTCTGACCTCCTCGCTCGAATCCGGGGTCGGAGCCCTTTCCGCTGGAAAGGGATCCGACCCCTCACCGCAAGCAGTAGATCCACGCCATGCGTGGATGGCGGTTCAGCAGCACCCGCTCACAACGTAATCCAGAAACACCCATACTGCCGCCGCAGCCCAAGCACGGTCGCCGCACGCGTGGCGCTGCCCGGCAGGGTCTGCTCCAACCGCAACCCGATCGGATGGCGCCGTGCAGCCGGCATCGGCACCGTCTCCGAATCCTGCGAGGCGATGCCCTGGCCCTCATCCAGATCCTGGCGCGGATACACCGGCACCACGTCCACCAGCGGCCGCCGCACCACCGATTCCAGCTGGCCAAGAATCCGCTGTGCGCCGGCATCGGACACCGCGCCCCACATGTACAGCGAAGAAAGCCGGTTCACATCACCGATGCTGACCGCCGTGTGCAAAGCCTGCACCAGTTCGCTCAGCCGGCGTGGGCAGCTGCTGCCGAGGCTGTCGCGTTGCAGGGTATTGCCGGAAGGCGCCGGCGGCGGGCGCCGGGATTGCGCACCCAGGCTGTCACAGGGGCGGTCGGTATAGACACTTTGCCCCTGCGGATCGGTGCAGCGGTTCAAGCGCGTGGACTGCGCCTGCACATCGGCGCAGACACCGGGCAGCAGCAGGACCAGCAACAGGGACAGGACGAGCTTCATCGACGCAGCGTAGCGCCGATTGCGATAACGCAGCGTACTTTTCAGCCTTGCAGCAGCTTCAGTACCGAGACCGTCGGCTTGGCCAGGTTCAAGGTGTAGAAGTGCAGGCCCGGTGCGCCGCCTTCGACCAGGCGCTGGCACAGCTTGGCCACCACTTCGGCGCCGAAGGCGCGCACCGATTCGACGTCGTCACCGTAGGCCTGCATCTTGCGGCTGATCCAGCGGGGGATTTCCGCACCGCACTGTTCGGAGAAGCGGCGCAGCTGGCTGAAATTGGAGATCGGCATGATGCCCGGGGTGATCGGCACCTGCACGCCGAGCCGCTGCACTTCGTCGACGAAGTGGAAGTAGGCATCCGGGTTGAAGAAGTACTGGGTGATGGCCGCATCCGCACCGGCGTCGATCTTGGCCTTGAAGTGCTTCAGGTCGAGCAGGGCGTCCTGCGCTTGCGGATGCGTTTCCGGATACGCGCCCACTTCAATGCGGAAGGCATCACCGTGTTCGGCACGGATGAAGGCGATCAGTTCGGAGGCATAGCGCATGTCGCCCGGGAAGCCCATGCCCGAGGGCAGGTCGCCGCGCAGTGCGACCAGGCGCCGGCAGCCGATGGCGCGGTACAGCTTGAGCAGTTCACGGATTTCCTGGCGGGTGCCGCCGACGCAGGACAGGTGCGGCGCGGCCTCGAAGCCATGGTGCTGGTTGAGATGACGCACGGTCTCGGAGGTGTAGCTGAGGGTCGAGCCACCGGCGCCGAAGGTACAGGACACGTACTTGGGAGCATACGTCTTCAGCCTGGCCGCGGCACGGTCCAGCTGGGTGCGCTGTTCGTCGGTCTTGGGCGGATAGAACTCGAAGCTGATGGCGGTCATGGCACGGGCGGCGGCATCGGGTGTGAAGCAGTATATCTCTCAATCGAGATGGATGTAAAAACAAGACGGCCGCTACAGTTCCGCGCTGACCGGGCTGGTCACGAATCCCCACAGCAGCCGCGCCATCACCGCAGGTGAGCGTGCCTGCGCGCGGGAGTAGGCCAGCAGTGCATCCAGCCTTGGACGGTCGTAGAGGTGGCCGGCCAGCAGCACCGCGTGCACGCGTCGGCTGTTGCCGATGTCCAGCAGAGGATTGCCGTCCAGCAGCACCAGGTCGGCCGCTTTGCCGATCTCGACACTGCCATGCCGGGCCTGCAGGCGAAGGTGCTGTGCGGCGTGCAACGTGGCTGCGCGCAGCACGTCCGCCTGGCTGAGCCCGGCCTGGTGCAGCAGTTGCAGTTCATCGTGATAGCGGAAGCCGCCAAGCCCGGTGTCGGTGCCCACCAGCACCGGAACACCGGCGCGGTGCGCAGCGCCGGTCAGTGCCAGGCCATGATTGAAATAGGCGTGCAGCGCGCGCTCGCCACGTTGGCCTGGATGGCGGGTGACCGTGGCCTGCAGGTCGTCGCGCCAGGCCCAGCGCGAAAGCGGATCGAGGTACGCCAGTCGCGGATCATCGATGAAGCCCGGATCGCGCGCGCGGGCATCCTCCTCGCGGGTGACATGAGTGGGCACGAAGGCGCTGCCGCTGGCCTGCATCAGCGCGAAGGCGGCCTTGCACCTTGCAGGCGCATAGCTGTCCACCATGTGCTCGGCCAAGGCTGTCGGGTCTTCACCGTCCAGCGTCCCGCTGCGCCATGCAGCTGCGGAGCCGGAGCAGTGGCGAACGAACAGATGCGCGTGTTCAAAGCTGTGCTGTCCGGCCTGCAGTGCCTCTTCCAGCGCCACCGCCCTGGGCAGGTGGCCCACCAGCGGACGATGCAGTTGCCGAGCCTCGGCAGCCAGCCGTTGGTAGGTATCCGGGCGCAGCCGGTTGTAGACCTCCAGTGCATCCACGCCGCGCTCGGCGTACTCACGCGCGCGACGCACGGCGTCCTCTGGTGCCAGCGCAGGGTCTTCGAAGTAGAAGCTTGCCACCTGCACGAATCGCGGCGCGGTCAACGTGCCAGCGATGGCCTGTGCGCTCCAGCGACGCTTGTCAGCGACGCAGGCGATCAGCGGATCGGTCGGCTGCGGGCAGTCCATCATGTCGCGGGTGCCGGTGATGCCGTTGGCCAGCATCAACGGGAACTGCAGTTGCGGAGACAGCTGCAGTGCGTGGGTATGCATGTCCCAGAAGCCAGGCAGCAGCCAGCGGCCACCGGCGTCGAATACGTGCAAGGTGGCGTCGTGGGGGCCATTGCCGATGGCGATGATGGTGCCGTTGCGCACCGTCACAGTGGTGGGCGCGCTGGCGACGCCGTTCTGCACGTCCACCACCCGCGCATTGATGATCACCCGGCTGTTGCCGACATCGGGTGGCGGCGGCGCTGGCAACGGCCAGATCAGGGCGGCAGCGAACAGCAGGGGCGGAGCCAGAAGCACAGCCGCCACTGCCTTCAGCAGAGGCCGTTGGTGTGATCGAGGGAAAGGGGACAACGCGCGTGCTGCATCCATGAGCCTGCAATCCCTACGGTAGGTCGAAGGCAGGGTGGGGCAAGTCCGTTGTGGATGCCAGTGACTCTCGGCCTGCTCCCCTTGCGCCGCCGGTGGCGGTTACCCTGTGCAGCGGATTCTTCGATCACACCGCGCCATGTCCATCGTCCTCACCGATTTCGCCCGCCCCCGCCTGTTCCCGCGCGTACCACGCGCCAACACCATCCAGGACTGCAGTGCCGAGCAGTTCCAGGCACATCTCAACGCGCACCCGCCGCTGAAGGTGCTCGATGGCTATGCACAGTTCTGCAAGCTGTTCGTCTATGAGAACTGGACCAGCACGCGTTGCCTGACCGTGCCGGTCACCGATGCCAACCGGCACCTGCTGCGCAGCGGCTACGAGGCGCGCAACCGTGAGGAACTGCCGGTGCTGGTGCGCTGGTTCGAGGGCGTGGAATCGCCACGGGCCAATTACCTGGTGGTGATCCTGTACAGCGCCGAGCAGCTGGCCAAGGAAGGTTCACCCATCGATGCCGACTGGGGCATCGTCGGCTGCATCTATACCGCCGAGCCGGAAGAAGTGCCAATGGCGCCGATCACCATGATGCGCAATGCGCTGGGCGTGGACGAAGGTGGTTCGGGCGTGCCGCTGGACCGCCAAGCCTATCAGCGCGCGGTGGCGTTCTGGGAGAACAACGCCAACTGGCGGCCGTGATCGGGACGCTGTAGAAAAGGTCTGCTGCGCAAGACGCTACCATGGCAGCAGATCGGTGCTGGGAGCGCAGGATGATGATGGGAAGCGTATTTTCATGGGGCGCACTGTTGGTGGCCCTGCTTGCCGCCAGCGGTTGCTCGACGAAATACGATGCCGCCGCCGCGTGTGGGAGTCTGTCGGACCTGGCGCCGGTACGCGACGCCAGTATCGACCAGTTGCATGCCTCCCATGACGGGGGACGCTGCGCCTTCCGTATGACAGGGCGTGACCCGGCAGCGTTGCAACGCCAGCAGCACATGCTGGATGCAATCTCCGTAATCGCCTGTGGCCAACCCGCGCAGATCCAGCCGATACAGGGGGCGCAGGGCTTCGAACTGCAGATGCCATCACGCTGCCCGCTGTCAGCACGCACGTCGCTGTTTGTCCGCGACGACCCACGCTGGCGTCTCGAACGCCCATCGATGCCAAGCTACCCGGCCGTGGCGCGCGGCGAGAATCTGCAGGGCAAAGTGAGCATGCGCCTGCTGTTGGACGACGAGGGCCGCGTCAAGGCTGCCATCGTGGCTGAATCCAGTGGACACCCGTTGCTGGATGAAGCGGCGGTCAAGGCAGCGCTGGGATGGCAATGGAAGCGGGAGTGGTGGGCATTCAGCGCCACACGCATGAGCATGGTGCCCGCGACGACAACGTTTGCGGGCGACTAACGGCTCGAAGCCCCGGCCAGCGATGTCCACTCCCACCACGGGTAGTGGTACTCGCGGTCGGTGGCATCCCAGTGCTGGTCGCAGCAGGTGCAGGCCACCCGGTGGCGGTCGCCCCAGCCATCCTCGGCCACGCCCTGTTCCAGCAGCCGCACATGCCCCTGTTCGATGAGCCGGCGTGGGTCGAAGAACAGGTAATCCGGATACAGCGCGCACAGGCAGCCTTTGCGCTCACGCCAATAACGCAGGCGGCGCAGCGCGGCCTGCAGGTGCACACCGTTGCTGACCAGCGCACCGCCGAGCTGCACGCCCTCGCAGGCCTGCTCGATCCGCTCGGCATGCGGCGCCAGCGCGTCCAGCGTCGTGGCGCTGAACAACCGCGCCAGGCGGCTGCTGGCGGCATGGATACGACTGGCATCGCGCGACAGCAGGTCCTGCAGCAGTACGTCGGCCTGCGGGTCGTCCAGCCGCGGTGGCGGCGATGTGGACCAGGGCCAGCGCATCAACGGGGTCTGCCGATTGCGGCGTAGTGGCCGCCGGTCAGGCGCAGCAGGTCGGCCGGTGCCAGTTCCACCTCCAGGCCACGCCGTCCCGCGCTGACGTGCAGGGTGGGCAGCGCCTGCGCGCTGGCGTCGAGGAAGCTGCGCAGGCGCTTCTTCTGTCCAAGCGGGCTGATGCCACCGACCAGATAGCCGGTTGCGCGCTGCGCGGCATCGACGGCGGCCATCTCGCACTTCTTGCAGCCGGCCGCCTCGGCCAGTGCTTTCAGATCAAGCTGGCCGGCCACCGGCACGATGGCAACGAGCAGCTCGTGCGTTTCGGTGCTGGCCAGCAGGGTCTTGAATACCTGTGCCGGGTCCAGGCCCAGCTTTTCGACGGCCTCGCCACCGTAGGATTCGCCATGGGCATCGTGCACGTAGCTGTGCACGCTATGGGCGATCTTCTCGCGCCTGAGCAGGTTGATGGCCGGGGTCATGGGCATATCGTAGCGCCGCGCGCGGGTGTTGCCTTGACTGAGACTATTGCGTTTGGCCAATGAACAGCATCCACGCGTGGCGTGGATCTACCTCGGGACGGATGGACGGCATCCACGCATGGCGTGGATCTACTTCGGGACGGATGGACGGCATCCACGCATGGCGTGGATCTACTTCGGGACGGACGGCATCCACGCGTGGCGTGGATCTACCTCGGGACGGATGGACGGCATCCACGCATGGCGTGGATCTGGCGGAACGGAGGATCAGTAGATCCACGCCATGCGTGGATGCGTGGTGCACGACCGCACGCAAACCAGAACGGGCGCCCGAAGGCGCCCGTCCGTGTGCATCCGTTGCTGGAGTCAGAGCCCTTTCCCGCGGAAAGGGATCCGACCCCGCGCACGGCATCAGTAGCGGTAATGATCCGGCTTGAACGGACCTTCCACCGGCACGCCGATGTAGTCGGCCTGTTCCTGGCTCAGGGTGGTCAGCTTCACGCCGATCTTCTCCAGGTGCAGGCGGGCCACTTCTTCGTCCAGCTTCTTCGGCAGCAGGTACACCTTCTTCTCGTAGCTGTCCTTGTTGGCCCACAGGTCGATCTGCGCCAGGGTCTGGTTGGCAAACGAGTTGGACATCACGAAGCTCGGGTGGCCGGTGGCGCAGCCCAGGTTGACCAGGCGGCCTTCGGCCAGCAGGAAGATCGCGTTGCCGTTGGGGAAGATGTACTTGTCCACCTGCGGCTTGATGTTGACGTGCTTCACGCCCGGGAAGGCGACCAGCGCATCGACCTGGATCTCGTTGTCGAAGTGGCCGATGTTGCAGACGATGGCCTGGTCCTTCATCGCGCTCAGGTGCTCGATGCGGATGATGTCCTTGTTGCCGGTGGTGGTGACGTACAGGTCGGCACGGCCCAGGGTGGATTCGATGGTGTTGACCTCGAAGCCTTCCATCGCCGCCTGCAGCGCGCAGATCGGATCGATCTCGGTGACCACCACGCGCGCGCCGTAGGCACGCAGCGACGCGGCGCAGCCCTTGCCGACGTCACCGTAGCCGCAGACCACGGCGACCTTGCCGGCCAGCATCACGTCCATCGCGCGCTTGAGGCCATCGGCCAGCGACTCGCGGCAGCCGTACAGGTTGTCGAACTTGCTCTTGGTGACCGAGTCGTTGACGTTGATTGCCGGGATCAGCAGGGTGCCGGCCTGGGCCAGCTGGTACAGGCGGTGCACGCCGGTGGTGGTTTCTTCCGAAACGCCCTTCCAGTCCTTGACCACGCGGCCCCAGTAACCCGGGCGCTCCTTGGCCACGCGCTTGAGCAGGTTCTTGATGACCTGCTCTTCGTGCGAAGCGGCCTTTTCGTCGACCCAGGTGCTGCCGTTTTCCAGCTCGTAGCCCTTGTGGATCAGCAGGGTCACGTCACCGCCGTCGTCGACCACCAGCTCCGGGCCGGTCAGGGTGCCGTCGGGCAGGGTGAAGGTCAGCGCGTCCAGAGTGCAGTCCCAGTACTCTTCCAGCGACTCGCCCTTCCACGCGAACACGGGGGTGCCGGTGGCGGCGATCGCCGCAGCGGCGTGGTCCTGGGTCGAGAAGATGTTGCACGAGGCCCAGCGCACGTCGGCGCCGATGTCCTTCAGGGTCTCGATCAGCACCGCGGTCTGGATGGTCATGTGCAGCGAGCCGGTCACGCGCACGCCCTTCAGCGGCAGCTCGGCCTGGTACTTGCGGCGGATCGACATCAGGCCCGGCATTTCGTGCTCGGCGATGTCCAGTTCCTTGCGGCCCCAGTCGGCCAGGGTGATGTCGCGGATCTTGTAGTCGCCTTCGGTGGAGAAGGTCTTGGCAACAGCATTCATGCAGTAGCTCCGGTTGTGGGCGAGCGGATGCTCGCATCTGGCCGGGCGCCGTTGTTGCAAAGCCACCTGGCCGAGCCTGGCCGGTCTCAGGGGATCCGGTCGCAGCGCCCCTCGGCAGGGGAGGATGCCCATTATATCGCGCCTCCGCTGTGACACGGCGATGACCCAACCATCGGCAGATGGGCGGAGGTGCATGGCCTGTTAAGGTCGAGGGCTTCATGCAGCGAACAGGTGGAACAATGATGAGCACGCACGCACGCCGCAACCGGCGCTTGACTGGCCTGGTCCTGTCGATGGCCCTGCTGGCGGTGGTCCCGCAGGCCTGGGCTGCGGCACCGCAGGCGGCCGCGGCGCAGGCGCAAGGCGTGGCCGGTTACGAGCTGCCCTCGGCCGCACTGCAGGCGGTGGTCGACGCGCCGCGGGCGCCGTCGCTGTTCCTGTCGCCGCGCCGCGATGTCGCCGCGCTGATGCAGATGCCGTCGCTGCCGTCGATCCAGGTGGTGGCACAGCCGGAGCTGAAGCTGGCGGGCCTGCGCATCAATCCGAGAACCTTCTCCGACAGCCGTTTCAGCTTCGGCCAGAAGCTGTGGCTGATGAACGTGGCCGACGGCAAGGAGCGGCAGATCAGCGGGTTGCCGGCCTCGTTGTCGATCGCCAGCCTGATGTGGTCGCCGGACCAGAAGTGGCTGGCCTTCAACCAGGTCGATGCCGCTACCGGTGCCAATGAGCTGTGGCTGGTGGACGTGGCTGGCGGCAGCGCCCGTCGCCTGGTCGCCGGCCTGAATACCGTTCTGGGCAGTGGCTACCAGTGGTTGCCGGACAGCCGTGGCCTGGTGGTGTTCACCCGCCCGGCCAACCTTGGCGCCGCCCCGGCTGCTGATGGCATCCCGACCGGCCCGGCCGTGCAGCAGACCAGCCAGGGCGGTGGCGTGGTGTCCATCCGCACCTACCAGGACCTGCTGAAGAACGAGGCCGACGCGCGCCAGTTCGATTACTACGCCACTACCCAACCGATGGAAGTGGGGCTGGACGGGCAGAGCCGTGCCATCGGTGCGGCCGGCATCTTCATGGGTTTTGCGGTGTCGCCCGACGGCCGCTTCGTGCTCAGCCAGCCGGTGCAGCGTCCGTACTCCTACGTGGTGCCGCTGAGCAGCTTCCCGCGCCGTATCGAAGTGCTCGACCGCAGCACCGGCAAGCTGGTGCATACCGTGGCCGTACGGCCGCTGGTGGAAGGCCTGCCGACCGGCAACGATGCCGAAGTGACCGGCGTGCGTGACATCAGCTGGCGCGGCGATGCCGATGCCACCCTGGTCTGGGCCGAAGCGCAGGATGGTGGCGACCCGAACCGGGAAGCCAAGGTGCGCGATGCGGTGTTCATGCAGGCCGCACCGTTCGACACCCCGCCGGTGACCCTGGCCCAGCTCGGCAGCCGCTATGCCGGCATCAGCTGGGGCCGCGGCGACCTCGCACTGCTCAACGAATCATGGTGGAAGACCCGCCGCAGCAAGACCTGGCTGATCGCACCGGACAACGCCAGCGCCGATGCCAGGCTGCTGTGGGATCGCGACGCGCAGGACCGCTACGCCGATCCGGGCCGCCCTCTGATGGCCAGTGATGACCGCGGCCGCTCGCTGCTGCAGACCACCGCCGATGGCGGCAGCCTGTACCTGGCCGGTGCCGGTGCATCGCCGGAAGGCGACCGTCCGTTCGTGGATCGCTTCGACGTGGCCAGCGGCAAGGCGACCCGCCTGTTCCATTCGCAGGCACCGACCTACGCCGCGCCGGTAACGCTGCTGGATGCGCAGGCCAGCTCGCTGCTGATCAGCCGCGAGAGCCCGGACGAGCCGACCAACTTCTACGTGCAGTCGCTGGCCGACACCAACGCCGCACCGCGTGCGCTGACCCATTTCGCCCATCCGCTGCCGCAGCTGAAGGGCGTGCAGAAGGAGCAGATCCGCTACAAGCGCAAGGACGGCGTGGACCTGACCGCGACCCTGCTGCTGCCGCCGGGCTACGACCCCAAGCGCGATGGTCCGCGGCCGCTGCTGATGTGGGCCTACCCGGGTGAGTTCAAGAGCGCGGCGGCCGCCAGCCAGGTGACCGATTCGCCGTACCGCTTCAACGCCATCAGCTACTGGGGCCCGCAGGCGTTCCTGGCCAAGGGCTATGTGGTGCTGGCCAGTCCGTCGATGCCGATCATCGGCGAAGGCGACAAGGAACCCAACGACACCTACATCGAACAGCTGGTGGCCAATGCGCAGGCCGCGGTGGACGAGGTGGTGCGGCGTGGCGTGACCGACCGCGAGCACATCGCCATCGGTGGCCACTCCTACGGTGCGTTCATGACCGCCAACCTGCTCGCGCACACCCGCCTGTTCAAGGCCGGCATCGCGCGCAGCGGCGCCTACAACCGCACGCTCACCCCGTTCGGTTTCCAGGCCGAAGAGCGCAACTACTGGCAGGCGCAGGACGTGTACCAGAAGATGGCGCCGTTCAATTACGCCGACAGGATCAAGGATCCGATCCTCTTCATCCACGGCGTGGACGACAACAACTCGGGCACGTTCCCGATGCAGAGCGAACGCATGTTCGCCGCAGTGAAGGGCTTGGGCGGCACCGCCCGCCTGGTGATGCTGCCGAACGAATCGCATGCCTACCGCGCACGCGAATCGATCATGACGATGCTGGCCGAAAGCGAGCGCTGGCTGGAGCAGAACCTGGGCCCGGTGCAGCAGGGCAAGGCGAAGAAGCAGCGCTGATCCGCGCACGATGGCGGCCCCCGCAACGGGGCCGCTTCCCACGATAGCGCCGGGCCATGCCCGGCGGATACGTGCAGATGAAACCATTTTTGCATCGCAGCACGGCACGCGTTCTGGTTTAGGCTTGGGGGTCTGGATCCGTTGACCGAGGCCTGTGCGTCGCCGATGAACGAGTACCGCAGCAGTATCGAATTCGCTTCCCCCGATCTTCCCCTGCGTGACGACGTGCGCCGTCTGGGTGCACTGGTCGGTGACCTGCTGGTCGAGCAGGTGTCGGCCGCCTTTCTCGATGACGTCGAGGACGTGCGTACGCGTGCCATTGCCCGCCGCGAGAACCAGGCGCCGCTGTCGGAGCTGGCCGATGGGCTGGCCGGGCGTGCGCCGCAGCAGGCCGAGACCATGGTGCGTGCGTTCAGCACCTACTTCCAGGTGGTCAACATCGCCGAGCGCGTGCATCGCATCCGCCGCCGCCGCGACTACCAGCGCGCCGTCGCCGCCGCGCCGCAACCCGATGGCCTGCAGGATGCCCTGCAGCACCTGAAGGCGCAGGGCGTTGGCCTGGACGAACTGGCGCAGTGGCTGCCACGCATCGATATCGAGCCGGTGTTCACCGCGCACCCGACCGAAGCGGTGCGCCGCGCGCTGCTGGAGAAAGAGCAGCTGATGGTGGCCAGCCTGGTCGACAACCTCGACGGCCAGCGCACGCCGGGTGAAGCGGCCGCAGACGCTGCACGCTTCCGCATGGCATTGACCGCCTCGTGGCAGACCACCGATTCCTCACCGGTGCGCCCTACCGTGGATGACGAACGCGAGCACGTCGGCTTCTATCTGGTGCAGGTGCTGTACCGGGTGATCCCGGTGCTGTACGAATCGCTGCAGCAGGCACTGCGCGATACCTATGGTGCGGAACTGCCGCTGCCGCGCCTGCTGCGTTTCGGCACGTGGGTGGGCGGCGACATGGACGGCAATCCCAATGTGGATGCGCACACCATCCGCAACACGCTGGATGCACAGCGCGTTGCCGTGCTGGGCCGCTATCAGAAGGAGCTGCTGCAGCTGGCCAGCCTGCTCAGCCAATCCACCGAACGGGTAGGGGTGAGCGATGCACTGCAGGCGCGTGTAGCGCATTACCAGCAGTTGCTGCCGCAGGTGCAGTCGCGCCCCCGCCATGCCGACATGCCGTATCGGTTGCTCAACGACCGCATGCGCGCACGCCTGCAGGCCACGCTGGATGATGCCGACGGCGCCTATGCCGGCCCGGACGAGCTGATCGATGACCTGCAGCTGATCCTCGACAGCCTGCGCGCGAACCGGGGCGAACATGCCGGTGGCTTCGCGGTGCAGCGCCTGTTGTGGCGGGTGAAGACCTTCGGTTTCCATCTGGCGCGGCTGGATGTGCGCCAGGAATCGAGCGTGCATGCGCGCGCGCTGGCGGCAGCGCTGGGTGGCGATGCGGCATGGGACGCATTGGATGCAGCGGGTCGCGCACGCCTGCTGGCACCGCATGCCAGTGGCGAAACACCCTTGCCCGTTGGCAATGATGAAGGCAACCAGCGCTTGGATGCGGTGTTCGTTGCATTGGCCGATGCACGTGCGCGGCATGGTGGCGACGCGCTGGGCAGCTACATCATCTCGATGGCGCACGACCGTGGCGATGTGCTGGCGGTGCTGGCGCTGGCGCGTCGTGGCGGCCTGGTCGATGACGCCGGCCACGTGCCGCTGGATATCGCGCCGCTGTTCGAAACCGTGGACGACCTCAAGCGCGGCACCGCGACGCTGCGCGATCTGCTGGCCGATCCGGTGTACCGCGCGCATCTGCGGGCACGCGAGGACGTGCAGATGGTGATGCTCGGCTATTCGGACAGCAGCAAGGATGGTGGCATTGCCGCATCACGCTGGGGCCTGCAGCGCGCACAGGTGGAACTGCTGGAGGTGGCCGCCGAAGCGGGCCTGCGCCTGACCTTCTTCCATGGCCGCGGTGGCTCGATCAGCCGCGGTGGTGGCAAAACCACGCACGCGGTCGATGCCTCGCCACGCGGCAGCATCGATGGCCGCCTGCGGGTGACCGAGCAGGGCGAGGTGATCCACCGCAAGTACGGCATCCGCGCGCTGGCACTGCGTTCGCTGGAGCAGGCCACCGGTGCGGTGCTGCGCGCCAGCCTGCGCCCGCGTGCCGCCGAACCGCGCGAGGATGATTGGCGCCCGGTGATGGACGTGGTCGCCGGTTCCAGCAGCGAGGTCTATCGGGCGTTCGTCGGCCAGCCACGCTTCATGGACTATTTCCGTACTGCCACGCCGATCGATGTGATCGAACGGATGACGCTGGGGTCGCGGCCGTCGCGCCGGCTCGGCCAGGATGCGGCCTTGACCAACCTGCGCGCGATTCCGTGGGTGTTCGCCTGGAGCCAGGCGCGCGCGGTGATTCCGGGCTGGTATGGGGTCGGCAGCGGCCTGCAGGCGGCCGCCGACGCCGGCCATGAAGCCACGCTGCGTGAAATGGCGCGGGACTGGCCGTTCTTCCGCACCTTCCTGGACGACATCGCGATGGTGCTGTCCAAGGGGGACATCACCATTGCCGAACAGTTCTCGCGTTTGTCGGGCGAACTGCACGACGCGTTCTTCCCGCAGGTCGAACGCGAACTTGAACTGACCCGGCACTGGCTGCTGGCGTTGATGGAGCAGCAGACCCTGCTGGACCACGACGCGCGGCTGGCGCTGTCGATCCGCCTGCGCAATCCTTATGTGGACCCGATCAGCGTGCTGCAGGTGGACCTGCTGCAGCGCTGGCGCGAAAGCGGGCGCGAGGACGACGACCTGCTGCGCGCGCTGGTGGCCTGCGTGAATGGTGTCTCGCAGGGCGTGCAGAACACCGGGTGATGCGCATCCGCCGGGCATGGCCCGGCGCTACCTGCCTCGGTGGGTGCGGGGCTTGCCCCGCACGCCCTCACTCTTCCGGCGAAGGCGGATTGGACGCCAACAGTTCCAGATGCCGCTGCTCCATTTCCTGCCGCAGCTGGCGGCGGATCAAGGCTGCGGCCTGCCGGCGCTTTTCGTCCGAGCTGGCCGGCTGCAGCGATGGAACCGGCGTCGGCCGGCCGTCCTCGTCCACCGCCACCATGGTGAAGAAGCAGCTGTTGGCGTGGCGCACGCTGCGCTTGAGGATGTCCTCGGCCACCACCTTGACGCCGATTTCCATCGACGAGGTGCCTGTGTAGTTCACCGAGGCCAGGAAAGTGACCAGTTCGCCGACCGCGATCGGCTGCCGGAACACCACCTGGTCCACCGACAGGGTGACCACGTAGCGGCCGGCATAGCGGCTGGCGCAGGCATAGGCGACCTGGTCGAGCAGGCGCAGGATCGCGCCACCGTGGACCTTGCCGGAGAAATTGGCCATCTCCGGCGACATCAGCACGGTCATGGACAGCTGGTGGGATTTGAGTTCGGTCGACATGGGGCGATTGTATCGGCAACCACCGGCACTACCATCTGCCGGCCAGCGGCCGGGACCCTCATGATGTGCGCAAACCGATGCAGGGTTGCCGGCCAGCGGCCAGCACTACCGAAAGCAGAAGGGCCGCTTGCGCGGCCCTTCTTGAAGGTCAGCCGACTGACAGTCGGCTCTACAGCGGCCCTTCGTGTTTCTTATTTCAGCTTCGCATCGGCGCGCAGGGCGGCGGCGCGATCGGTCTTCTCCCAGGAGAAGGCCGTGGCGTTGACGGTTTCGCCTTCGCCGTTGATGTAGCTGAACTCCTTCGGCTTGCGGCCGAAGTGGCCATAGGCCGCGGTCTGCTGGTACATCGGGTGCACCAGGTCCAGCATCTTGATGATGCCGTACGGGCGCAGGTCGAAGTGCTTGCGGATCAGCTTCTCGATCTTGTCGTCGCTGATCTTGCCGGTGCCGAAGGTGGTGACCGAGATCGAGGTCGGCTCAGCCACGCCGATGGCGTAGGAGACCTGCACTTCGCAACGGTCGGCCAGGCCGGCGGCCACCACGTTCTTGGCAACGTAGCGGGCAGCGTAGGCAGCCGAACGATCGACCTTGGACGGGTCCTTGCCGGAGAACGCGCCACCACCATGACGGGCCCAGCCGCCGTAGGTGTCGACGATGATCTTGCGGCCGGTCAGGCCGCAGTCGCCCACCGGGCCGCCGATCTCGAACTTGCCGGTCGGGTTGATGTGGAACTTGGTGCCCTTGTGCAGCCACTTGGCCGGCAGCACCGGCTTGATGATCTCTTCGCGGACGGCCTCGATGAGGTCCTTCTGCTTGATGCCCGGGGCGTGCTGGGTCGACAGCACCACCGCGTCGATGGCCGAGACCACGCCGTTTTCATAGCGCAGGGTGACCTGGCTCTTGGCGTCCGGACGCAGCCAGGACAGCGCCGAGTTGCGCTTCTTGCGGATCTTGGCCTGCTGCTCGACCAGGCGGTGCGACAGGTGGATCGCCGCCGGCATGTAGCTGTCGGTTTCGTTGGTGGCATAGCCGAACATCAGGCCTTGGTCGCCAGCGCCCATTTCTTCCGGCTTCTTGCGGTCAACGCCCTGGGCGATGTGCGGGGACTGCTTGCCGATCAGGTTCAGCACGCCACAGGTGGCGCCGTCGAAGCCGACGTCGGAGCTGTCATAGCCGATGTCCACGATGACCTTGCGGGTCAGCGCTTCCAGGTCGATCCAGGCGCTGGTGGTGATTTCGCCGGCAACGATGGCAACGCCGGTCTTGACCATGGTCTCGCAGGCCACGCGGGCGCGCTGGTCCTGGGTCAGGATCGCGTCCAGCACCGCATCGGAGATCTGGTCGGCAACCTTGTCCGGATGGCCTTCAGAGACCGACTCGGAGGTGAAGAGGTAGCTGGACATCAGGCTTAATATCCTTTGATTCGGATGGAAAGATGGGCGCGAATGATACACGGGGCGCGCCGCCTGTGCATTGTGAACCCGTATGGGTTGCCGGTGGTTAAGGTGTTGTGCCCGGCAGGGCAAGGCCTGGCGGGCATTGCGGCGACATCGTGCACAGGCAGTGTTCCACTGGCGTGACCATTGCCGCCCCCCGCCGGGACCGGATGTGCCAGCACCTGCGCCGTCATCATTCTGCCGCCAAACCGCCATCTGGCTGCCGCCTGCCGGGCGCAGGCTCTCGGCCAACCCGGCCGCCGGGCAGGAGTGGACACGCCATGCAGGAACTCGAACAGCGTCTGCAGCAACGCTATCCCGACTGGTTCCGTGGCCGTCGCGGCCAACTGGCCCGGCCCCTGCTGCGCAGCGTCGGGCGCTGGTCGCGGCTGGACCGGATCGAGTCGTTCCTGCGCCGCAACGCCAACGTGCGCGGCTTCGACTTCGTCGCCGCCGGGCTGGAGTTCATCGAGGGCCGCTACCATGTGGACCCCGCCGCGCTGGCGCGGATCCCGGCCACCGGCCGCCTGCTGATCGTGGCCAACCACCCTTCCGGCGCGCTGGATGCCTTGGCGCTGCTGGATGCGGTCGGCCGCATCCGCCGCGACGTGCGCATCGTGGCCAATGATCTGCTGGGCGCGATCGGGCCGCTGCAGGACCTGCTGCTGCCGGTACGCATCCTCGGCGGCAAGGTCCAGCGCAGCAGCCTGCAGGCGGTGGAGCAGGCGCTGGCGGCCGAGCAGTGCGTGATCGTGTTCCCGGCCGGCGAGGTCTCGCGGCTGTCGCTGCTTGGCATCCGCGATGGCCGCTGGCAGCGGGGGGTTGTCCGCTTTGCCCGTGGCGCCGCCGCACCGGTACTGCCGGTGCGGGTGGAAGCGCGCAATTCGGCGCTGTTCTACGGCGCATCCACCCTGTTCAAGCCGGCCGGTACGGCACTGCTGGCACGGGAGATGTTCGCCCGCCGCGGCCGGCCGCTGCGGCTGCGCATCGGGCAACCGATGCAGCTGGGGCAGGGTGATCCCGGCGCGCAGCTGCTGGCGGTGCGCCGCGCGGTATATGCGCTGGGGCGAGGCACAGCGATTGCCGAAGGCTGCCCGGCAGGGCCCGAGCCGATGGCCGCGCCGGTGCCGCCTGCACAGGTCGCTGCTGCGATTGCAGCCGCCACCGTGCTGGGGCAGACCGCCGATGGCAAACAGATCCTGCTGGCCCGCTGCACGGCCGATTCGCCGCTGCTGCACGAGCTGGGGCGCCTGCGCGAACTGACTTTCCGCCAGGTGGGCGAGGGCACTGGGCGCAGTCGCGACCTGGATGACTTCGACCTGCACTACCAGCACATCGTGATCTGGGACAGCGCCGCGCAGCGCATCGCCGGTGCCTACCGGATCATGCGGGGCGCGCAGGCGCTGGCGCGCCGGGGCCTGGCCGGGCTCTACAGCGCTTCGCTGTTCCGCTATTCCGACGACGCCATTCCCCGCATTGCCGAAGGCCTGGAACTGGGCCGCAGCTTCGTGGTGCCCGATTACTGGGGCAGCCGCAGCCTGGATTACCTGTGGCAGGGCATCGGCGCCTACCTGCAATGCCAGCCCGGCATCCGCTACCTGTTCGGTGCGGTGTCGATCAGCGCCGCCTTGCCACGCGATGCGCGCGAACAGCTGGTGGCCTATTACCAGCGTTACTACGGCGCAGCCGATGGCCGGGTGCAGTCGAACCGGCCGTTCCAGTACTTCGCCGCGCCACCGTGCTTTGGTGAGATGGATGCGGCGGCCGCCTTCGACGTGCTCAAAGCCAATCTCGCCGCGCTCGGTACCGGTGTGCCCACCTTGTACCGGCAGTACACAGACCTGTGCGAACCCGGCGGTGCACGGTTCCTGGCGTTTGGCGTCGATCCTGATTTCAGCGACTCGATCGACGGCCTGATCGAAGTCGACCTGCACGCGATCCGGCCACACAAGCGCAAACGCTATCTGCGCGATGCGGGGATGCCGGCATGAGCACGCTGGCGAACCTGGCACCGCATCGTCGCGCCGTGTTCGTCTCCGATGTTCATCTCGGGTCGCGACATTGCCACGCCACCGAGTTGGCGCGTTTCCTCGGCACTCTGCGCTGCGAACGCCTGTATCTGGTCGGCGACATCATCGACCTGTGGTGGATGGCACACCGGCGCGCCAACTGGCGGCAGTCGCACAGCGAGGTCATCCTGGCCCTGCACGCGCTGCGACGCGCCGGTACCGAGATCATCTACATCCCCGGCAACCATGACGCCTCGCTGCGCCAGGTGTGCGGCCTGATGCTGCCGGCGATGCAGGTGCGCCGCCGCGCGATCCACACCACCGCCGATGGCCGCCGGCTGCTGGTGGCGCATGGCGACGACTATGACGGTGTCACCCATTTCGGCGGCCTGCAGGAGCGGTTTGGTGACTGGCTGTACTATCGCATCCTCACCGGCAACCATCTGTTGAATGCGGTGCGGCGCCGACTCGGGATGCGCTACTGGTCACTGTCCGAACTCCTGAAACGGCAGAGTGGTGCCGCTGAACGTTACATTGAGCGCTTCGTGCAGGCCGGCCTGGACGATGTGCGCCGGCGAGGCCTCGACGGCATCATCTGTGGGCACATCCACCGCGCCGCACTGATCGAACGCGATGGTCTGGTCTACGCCAATGACGGCGACTGGGTGGAGAGCCTGACGGCACTGGCCGAGGACCACGACGGCGCCTTGCGCCTGCTGGACCACAACGGGCGGACGTTGGTGGAGCTGCCGGGAGCACGGTTGTCGCAGGCGGCGTGATGCACAGCTGCAGGCACAGGCCCACGCGCGGCCGCAGCGGCACTGGCAGCTGACCGACGCGCCGCCGGGCAGGAAACCGCCCCTGCACGGAGGGCGCCAAGCCGCTAGCATCGGCCGATGGACTCATTGACCCAGATCGTTCTCGGCGGCGCCGTCGCGGCCGCCATCGCCCCGCCTGGACACCGCCGTGCCGCCCTGCTGGCCGGCGCCGCGCTCGGTACCCTGCCGGACCTGGATGCCCTCTGGCTGGGCTTTGCCGCCGCCGACCCGGTGGCGAACATGACCGACCATCGCAGCTTCAGCCATTCGCTGCTGGTGCTGCCGTGGGTGGCCGCGCTGATCTGGTGGCTGTTCAAGCACTTCGGCAATGGCCGGGTGGCGCAATCACCGCTGCGCTGGTTCTGGGCGATCCAGCTGGCGCTGGTCACCCATCCGGTGCTGGATGCGTTCACGGTCTACGGCACGCAGCTGTGGTGGCCGTTGCAGCCCCATCCCGCGATGGGCTCGAGTGTCTTCATCATCGATCCCGGCTACACGGTGTGGCTGCTGCTGGGCTGCGTGCTGGCGTGGTTCGGCCGCGCGCACGCGTGGGTGGGCAAGGTGCTCTGCGTTTCGTTGCTGCTCAGCAGTGCGTACCTGGGCTGGGGGCTGATCGCCAAGGCACGGGTCGACCGCGCCGCGCAGCAGAGCCTGGCCGCGATGGGCCTGGGCGATGCGCCGCGGTTCTCGGTGCCGATGCCGTTCAACACCCTGTTGTGGCGGGTCGTGGCGATGACCCCGAATGGCTACGTGGTCGGTGACCGTTCGCTGGTGGCTGACCACGGGCCGATGCGTTTCGAGGGGCACCCCTCCAACGTGCAGGCCTTGCGCGAAGCGGCGGGGATTCCGGCAGTACGGCGCCTGCAGTGGTTCAACCGTGGCTTCATGCGCGCACAGGTGGTGCACGGCAGGCTGGTGCTGAGCGACCTGCGCATGGGGCTGGAGCCGGACTACACCTTCAATTTCGCGGTGGCCGAGCAGGTTGATGGTCAGTGGCGCGCGATCGTGCCCGAGCAGTTGCGGGTGGACTACAGCAGCCCGGCCGCGCGTGCCGATGCCGGCCGCCGGTTGTCGGCGATGTGGCAGCGCATCTGGCACGAACCGGCGGCGGCGGACGGCGCCGCCGCGCACCCGTAGATCCACGCCACAGCCCATCAGCACAGTAGATCCACGCCACGCGTGGATAGCGCAATGCGTCGGCACCAGTAGATCCACGCCATGCGTGGATGGCGTATACCGCGGCCGCTCAATACACCGTTGCGCGGCCCTGCACGAACGAATAGAAGAACACCGCGTTCGGATCGTTCTGCACCAGCCGGAACTCGCGGCGCATGCCCTCCACCGTCTCTTCGTCCACCGTGCCGGCCTGCAGCAGCTGGTCGGCCGCCGACAGCAGCAGCTGTTCCCAGAACGCGATCATCGTCTTGCGACGTGCCGGTTCGCGGTTGTCCAGGTGGATGGTCTTGATCTCGGTGTGCACATCGCGGAAGCCACCGGCCAGCAGCAGGTTACCCAGCTTGGCGCCGACGAACGGATCACCGCCGTGGTCGTACTGGAAATCGTTGAAGGCCATCCAGTAGCGCCAGATGTGCGGCGAATACGGATCAAGCAGGAACGAGGCATTCATCACTTCGGTGATGTACACCGGCGAACCCGGGGCCAACACGCGGCGCACTTCACTCAGCACGCGCGCCGGCGACGGCACGTGTTCCAGCACCCAGCACAGGAAGGCTGCATCGAAGCTGCGCGCCTCGAAAGGCAGTTCGCCGGCATCGGCCTGCTGCAGGGTGTAACGGTCGTTGCACCACGGCGTGCGCGCCAGGTTTTCCCGCGCGGTTTGCAGCTGGGCCTCGCTCAGGTCCACGCCGGTCACGTGCAGCTCGGGGAAGCGGCGCAGCAGGATCTCGGTCTGCGCGCCCACGCCACTGCCGACTTCCAGCAGGCGCTTTGCGCCGCTGTAATCGATCTGGCCGAAGATGCTCGATTCCAGCAGGCGCGCCTGGGTCATCAGGCGCTGCTGCTCGGTGCCGGAGAACCCGTGCAGGTAGGTCGGGGAAGAAATAGGCGGGGTCATGGGGGCGGGCTCAGGCAGCAGAAGACAGCGCCGGTTCCCCGGCGATCAGGCGATCGAAATAGTCGGTGGTCAGCGCGATCTGGCTGGCCGGATCTTCGGCGCGGTTGACCACCGCGCGGAACGCGGCATTCTCCGGCCGGTCCTTGGCGTACCAGCCCAGGTGCTTGCGCGCGATGCGCACACCCTGCGGTTCGCCATAGAAATCGTGCAGCGCGTGCAGATGGCCCAGCAGGATGTCGCGCACTTCGGCCAGAGACGGCGGCGGCAGTTCCTCGCCGGTGGCCAGGTAGTGCGCCACTTCGCGGAAGATCCACGGCCGGCCCTGTGCGGAGCGGCCGATCATCACCGCGTCCACGCCGGTCTGCTGCAGGACGAAGGCGGCCTTCCGTGGCGAATCGATATCGCCGTTGGCGATCACCGGGATGCGCAGCGCCGCCTTGATCTCGCCGATCGTGGCGTACTCGGCCTGGCCGGTGTAATGCTGGTCGCGGGTACGGCCGTGCACCGCCAGCGCAGCGATGCCACTGTCTTCGGCGATGCGCGCGATGAGCGGGCCGTTGCGATGGTCGCAGTCCCAGCCGGTGCGGATCTTCAGCGTCACCGGCACGTCCACCGCGTTCACCACGGCTTCGAGGATGCGCGCGACCAGCTGCTCGTCGCGCATCAGCGCTGACCCCGCCCAGGCGTTGCACACCTTCTTGGCCGGGCAGCCCATGTTGATGTCGATGATCTGCGCGCCATGGTCGACGTTGTAACGCGCGGCCTCGGCCAGCTGCTGCGGCTCGGTGCCGGCGATCTGCACGCTGATCGGCGCCGGTTCACCCGCATGGTCCATGCGGTGGATGGACTTGCGCGTGTTCCAGAAGCGCGGGTCGCTGATGGTCATTTCCGAGGCGGCCAGGCCCGCGCCCAGCCGTTTGCACAGCAGGCGGAAGGGTTTGTCGGTAACGCCGGCCATGGGCGCCAGCACGACGTTGGGGGCAATGGAGTACGGGCCGATCTGCATGTGCCCATTGTAGGGCGCGGGCGCCCACGCGATCGTGTCCGGTACGGCCGGGTTCAGGCCGATCAGCACCGAGCTCATGCCGTACCGGCATCAGCAGATGCTTGACGGTTGCTTCCGCCGCCCCAAAGGGCAGGGAAGGATGGTGGGTTGAGGCTGCACTGCGCGCAGACCCCTGCGGCTGGATTCAGCGGGCCGCGCCCAAGGCGAACGCCAGGCCCAGGGCCAGACAGGCCAGTGAACTGAGAAGCCAGAACCGGCGCCCGTTGTAACCCGGGCGGAGCACGCCCAGCGCGAACCCCATGGCGGCGCGCAGCAGCAACAGCGTGGCGATGCCGGGCAGCACCCAGTCACTACCGGGCAAAGGCGCATGCCGTGCTGCGGCCAGCGCATACAGGGCCCAGAGCAGCAGCACGGCGGTGATGCCGGCTGTCATCAGCGGCGGCCACCAATGCCCGGCCTCGGCCAGCCGGACCACCCGCCGACCGGCACCGAAGCGTTCATACCAGGAGGCACCGAAGGCGATGCAGCCGATGTGCAACAGGGCCGCAATGGCACTGCCGGCGGCCGCGACCAGCAGCCAGGGGAATCCGTTCATGTGCCGATGGTGGAAGCGGTCGCGTCCCGGGGCAATGCGTCAGAGCGTCGCACATCGCGTGTGCAGGCCTGCGCGAAAAAAAGCCCGGGTGTCTGCACACCCGGGCCTCTCATCCACGCATGTCGTGGATCTACTTCACTTCGGCATCGGCCGGGGTGAAGCGCGGCATCGCCGCCGCTGCGCCTTCCTTCTCGGTCGAGCGACCGGCGAACTGGTTGGCGAAGCGCACGTGGCGGGCGAACGGAGCGTCCGGCACCTGTGCGATCGAGGCCACCAGCGCACCGTTGAAGGCATCGCCGGCACCGGTGGTGTCGATGGCCTGCACCTGTTCGGCACCCACGCGGTAGTACGGCTGGGTGTCGCCACGCAGGTGCTCGTCGGCATGCGACACGAACACGCCCACCGAACCCAGGGTCACCACCACCGTGCCGTTGCCGACCAGCTTGCGGCACAGCGCGTGCAGGCTGGCACCGTCCAGCGCGGCGACGTCATTGGCATCCACGCGCTCGCCGACATGACGGCCGAGCAGGGCGGCGAACTCGGTCTCGTTCGGGGTGATCACATCGGCCAGCTTCAGCAGGCCGATGCTAGACGGGGCGTCGGCCGGGGCGGCGTTGAGAACGGTGGTGACACCGGCCTCGCGCGCCACGGCGAGGGCCGCTTCGATGGTCTGCACCGGCGATTCCAGCTGCACCAGCACCACTTTGGCGCCGGTCAGCAGGGCCTGCTGTTGCTGTACGAAATCGGTGCTCAACGCCGCGTTGGCACCCGGGCCGATGACGATGGTGTTGCGGCCACGGGCATCGACGTAGATGCCCGCGGTGCCGGTCGGCTCGCTGCTGGCTTCGGCGATCAGCGCGAATCCATCCTGCGCGGCCAGGTCACGGGCGGTGGCACCACCGGCGTCGTCGCCCAGCGCACACAGGAAGCTGGTGTCAGCGCCGGCACGGCAGGCGGCAACGGCCTGGTTGAAGCCCTTGCCACCGGGACCGGTGCTGTAGCGGCCGGCAATGGTCGCACCCGGTGCCGGCAGCGACTCGCACCGCCACACGTGATCGACATTGAAGGAACCGACGACAACGACACTGCTGCTCATAGGGAATCTGTTCTCGAAACTGGGGTTCAGCTGAAATGCGTCAGCACGCCGGCGATGGTAGCCGTCATGAAGGTGGCGATGGTACCGCCCAGCACCGCGCGCAGGCCGAACTTGGCCAGGTCGTGGCGACGTTCCGGTGCCAACCCGCCGATGCCGCCGATCTGGATCGCGATCGAACTGAAATTGGCGAAACCGCACAGGGCGTAGGTGGCGATCAGGCGACCTTCGTCGGACAGGCTCATGCCCGGCACCTGGCCATTCACGATCTTCGACAGTTCGGTGTAGGCGACGAACTCGTTGATCACGACCTTCTGGCCGATCAGCGAACCGACGGTGGTGGCGTCGGCCCACGGGGTGCCGATCACCCAGGCGATCGGGGCCAGCACGTAACCGAAGATGGTCGACAGGTCGGTCGGCTTGCCGATCGCAGCCGCCAGGCCGGTCACTTCACCGATCCAGGTCAGCGGCGCATTGAGCAGGGCGATCAGGGCGATGAAGGCCAGCAGCATCGCACCGATGTTCAGGGCCAGCTTCAGGCCGTCACCGGCGCCGGCGGCGGCCGCGTCGATGATGTTGCTGGAGGTCTTCTCCACTTCCATCTTGACCGTGCCGCGGGTCAGCGGGGTGCCGGTTTCCGGAATCAGCAGCTTGGCCACGACCAGGGTGGCCGGGGCCGCCATGATGCTGGCCGCCAGCAGGTGCTTGGCGTAGAACGCCTGCTGCACCGGATCGCCACCGCCCAGCATGCCCACGTACGCGGCAAGCACGCCGCCGGCGATGTGGGCCATGCCGCCGATCATCATCGTCAGCAGCTCGGACTGGGTCATCCTGGCGATGTACGGACGCACCGTCAGCGGTGCCTCGGTCTGGCCGATGAACACGCTGGCGCAGACGCTGGTGGTTTCCGCACCGGACACGCGCATCACCTTGGTGATCGACCAGGCCATCACCCGCACGATCGCCTGCATGACATTGAGGTGGTACATGACCCCCATCAGCGCCGAGAAGAAGATGATCGTCGGCAGCACCTGGAAGGCGAAGATGAAACCGTAGTTCTTGACGTCCATCAACGAGCCGAAGATGAACTTCGAACCTTCGTTGACGAAGCTCAGCACCTTCACGAAGCCCTGGCCCAGCGCATCGAACACGTCGCGCCCGCCCGGTACCAGGATCACCAGGGCCGCAAAGGCGATCTGCAGGGTGATGCCGGTGGCGACCAGCTTCCAGTCCACCGCGCGCTTGTTGTTGGAAAACAGCCAGGTGATGCCGATCAGCACCGCCAAACCGAACAGGCCGAAGCCGATCCTGCCCAAACCTTCGACCATCTGAGTGACTCCCCTGGGGCGTCGCGAAAAACGGGAAGCCTAGTGCAGGGCAGGGGCCGGAGCAAGGAAAAGCCGTCTGCGCGCGGCCATCGGCTCCGATCAGGCCAGCAACAGCAAGGGGTTGCGCCTGCCGGGACAGGTAGAATGGTTGCTTGATCCGGCCCGTATGCGGGCCCGCAGCAGGAGAATCGCATGCTCTACCGTCGCCTCGGCTCCACCGGCCTGCCGATGTCCGCCCTGTCCTTCGGCGCTTGGGTGACCTTCGGCGACCAGGTGCCGCGCGACGAGGCGCGCAATCTTGTGGCGGCGGCTTGGGACCATGGCATCAACTTCTTCGACAACGCCGAGGGCTATGCCAACGGCCGCGCCGAGCAGGTGATGGGCGATGTGATGGCCGACCTGCGCCTGCCGCGCGATGGCTTCTGCGTGTCCAGCAAGGTGTTCTTCGGCAGTGCCAAGGACCCCCGGCCCACCCAGCGCGGCCTGTCGCGAAAGCATGTGACCGACGCCTGCCATGCTGCGCTCAAGCGCCTGCGGGTGGACTACCTGGACCTTTATTACTGTCATCGCCCGGATCCGGACGCGCCGATCGCTGAGACGGTGCATGCCATGGACACCCTGGTCCGGCAGGGCAAGGTGCTGTACTGGGGCACGTCGGAATGGTCGGCCAACCAGATCCAGGAGGCGGTGGACATCGCCGCGCGCCACAACCTGCAGGCGCCGTCGATGGAGCAGCCGCAGTACAACCTGCTGCACCGTCAGCGCGTGGAAGTGGAGTACGCGCCGCTGTATGCCACCGCCGGACTGGGCACCACGATCTTCTCGCCGCTGGCCTCGGGCCTGCTGAGTGGCAAGTACGACGACGGCGTGCCGGCCGATGCGCGCCTGGGCCGCGAAGGCATGGGCTGGCTGCAGGACCTGGTGCTGGGCGACAACGCCGATGAGCGTTTGGCCCGGGTGCGCCGCTTCAGTGCGGTGGCCCGCGAGCTGGGTCACGCCCCGGCCAGCGTGGCCATCGCTTGGTGCCTGCGCAATCCCAACGTCTCCAGCGTGATCCTCGGCGCCAGCCGGGTCAGCCAGCTGCTGCAGAACCTGCAGGCGCTGGACGTGCTGGCGCAGGTGGACGACGCCGGCTGGGCGCAGGTAGAAGCCGTATTCGCCTGAGGAACGGGGACAGGTGGCAGGGCCGGACCCACGCTTGGTCGGCCCTCCCGCGCCCAGCCGGGCCCATTTTCAATAGATGGTAACTATCGAATTTTAAATTTCGATCATTAATTCCATCAATGAAGTTGAGAATGGTTGTTGATTGTCAACTGAGAATCATTATCATTTAACTCGTCCCTCGCACGAGTCCAGATGCTCATGAATGCTCAACCTGTACTGCTGCGCCCCGAAACGCTGACCCTCCGCGACCGCCCGGTGCGTGTCGTGCCGCCGGAAGAGGTCATCGACAGCGAAGCCCTGCTCAAGGGCCGTCGTGAAATCCTGATCCAGCACGGTGACCGCTTCTACCGTCTGCGTCATACCAGCAACGACAAGCTGATCCTGACCAAGTAACGCGGTCTGGTCGCCCGCCTCCCTCCCTCCTGTCGGCAGCGCCGGCAGGGTGGGCGACCCGTCCGCGCCTGCTCTCTCCCCCTCGGTCTACCGTTCATGCCTGTCTGGCGTGGCGGTGGCCGGGGGTCCCCCTGCCTGACCGAACGATGCCGATGACCCGCCCGACTGCCCTTTCCATTGCCCTGTGGATGGCTCTGCCGCTGTCCGCCCACGCTGCTGCCGATGCCGCGCCCGACGCGCGCGAGTTCGATCGCGTGCAGGTCACCGCCACCCGTACCGAACGTGCGGTCAGCGATGTCGCCGCCACCGTCGATGTGATCGACCGCGAGCAGATGGACCGGCAGCTGGTGCAGGACATCAAGGATCTGGTCCGCTACGAGCCGGGCCTGTCGGTCAGCCGCAGTGCCACCCGTTTCGGCCTCGGCAGCATCCGCATCCGTGGCCTGGATGGCAACCGCGTGCGCATCCAGACCGATGGCATCGCCATGCCGACCAGCTTCAACATCGGTTCGTTCTCCAACGCCAACCGCAACTTCACCGACCTGGACACGCTCAAGCGCGTGGAGATCGTGCGCGGCCCGGCCAGTTCGCTGTACGGCTCGGACGCACTTGGCGGCGTGGTGGCCTTTGTCACCAAGGATCCGGCTGATTACCTCAAGGAGGGCAAGGACAGCTACGTCGCCCTGAAATTCGGCTACGACGGCGAGTGGAAGGGCCTGCTCGGCGGCGTCACCAGCGCCTTCGGTGGCGAACACTGGAGCGGCATGGTCAACATCAACCACCGCCAGGGCCAGGAAACCGACAACAAGGGCGATGTGCGCAGCAACGACAACACGCGCACCGCGGCCAACCCGCAGGACCGCGATGGTCGCAGCGGCCTGGCCAAGCTGGTCTATGCGCCCAGCGAAGACCAGCGTTTCCGTCTGACCGTGGAAGGCAACGAAGACAACACCGATACCGACGTGCTGTCCTCCATCGACCGCACCACCACCACCGGCATGAAGGCGCGCGACAAGCAGAACCGCGCCCGCGTGTCCTTCGCCCACGAGATGGATGCGCTGGACAAGGGCTTCGCCGACAGCCTGCACTGGCAGGTCTACACGCAGGACAGCGAAACCACGCAGCGCACCGATGAGGCGCGCGCCAATGGCAGCCGCCGCCATCGCGAGTTCAGTTTCGACCAGCGCGTGTATGGCCTGCAGGCGGTGTTCAACAAGGCCTTCAGCACCGGCAGCGTCGAACACGCGCTGACCTATGGCTTCGATGGCGCCCGCACCGAGATCCGCCAGAAGCGCGATGGCTACCAGGTCAGCAATCGTGGCGTGGTCAGCACGACGATCCTGCCCGACGCGTTCCCCGTGCGCGATTTCCCCATCAGCAAGACGACCGAGCTGGGCCTGTACGCGCAGGATGAAATGCGCCTGGCCGATGGCAGGCTGTCGCTGGTGCCGGGCGTGCGCGTGGACCGCTACGAACTGAAGCCGGACGTGGACAGCATCTTCGCCGAGGACAACCCCGGCGTGGCCGTGTCGGAGCTGAAGAAGACCAGCGTGTCGCCGAAGTTCGGCCTGGTCTATCGCTTCACCGACGAGTGGTCGCTGTTTGCCGGTTACTCGCGTGGTTTCCGCTCGCCGCCGTACAACGACGTCAACCTCGGCTTCACCAATTTCGCTTTCGGCTACACCGCCATTCCCAATCCTGACCTGAAGCCGGAAACCAGCGACGGCGTTGAGCTGGGCCTGCGCTTCCTGTCGCCGGCGGCGTACGTGAGCGTGAGCGGCTACTACAACGACTACAAGGACTTCATCGAGTCGCAGACGCTGGTGGGTACCAACCCGCAGGGCCTGATGGTGTTCCAGTCGCGCAACATCGCCGACGCACGCATCTACGGCGCCGAACTGAAGGCCGGCGTCGACTTCGGCCAGATCCGTCCGGCACTGCAGGGCTGGGCACTGCGCAGTGCGGTGGCGTGGTCGCGCGGCGACAACAAGACCGAAGACACGCCGCTGGATTCGGTCGATCCGCTCCGCGGCACCGTCGGCCTGATGTACGACACCGATACCTGGGGTGTTGAACTGGCAGGCACCTTCGTCAAGCGCAAGGACCGGCTGGCCAGCACCACCGCCTATCGCCCGGCCGGTTATGGCGTGGCCGACCTGATGGCGCATTGGAACTTCGCCCCGGGCGCCACCTTCAACGTCGGTGTCTTCAACCTGGGTGACAAGCGTTACATCGACTGGTCCAACGTCGGCTCGACCCTGTCGGCCACCAGTACCGTTCTGGACCGCTATACCAGCCCCGGCCGCACTCTGTCGGCCAGCCTTGCCGTGTCCTGGTGATCCCATGAGCCGAGCCCTGTCCGCGCGTCGCCTGCCGTCCTCCCTGTCGCGTTCGTCGCTGCGGGCCTGGCCTGCGCCGGCACAGCTGGCAGCGCTCGGCACCGTGTTGTGCCTGTATCACGCTGATGGCAACGAGCTGGGCGGTTGGCGCCAGGCGGTATCGGTGCATGCCTGCCAGGGCGTGGACAGCGAGGGCCTGCGCGAAAGCCTGTGCTTCCTCGATGCACGTGGCCGTTGCGTGTGGCGCCTGTACCTGTTGCCGGACAGCGATTTCCTGGCCTGGGACCGGCTGGTGGCGACGCTGCCGCCGGGTCCTTCGCACGATAGCGATGGCAGCGTCGGTGAGCGCCTGTGGCGGCGCCTGGCCGGGCACCTGGGCGGACAACGCTGGCGTCTGTGCACGCTGCGCCTGCACGCCGCCGACGAGGGCCGGACCCTGGCCGCCAGCCTGTCCACGCTGTCTTCGCTCGGTGCCGCCACCGCGCGCCGCATCGCACGCATGGAAGGCGCCGAAGGCGAACTGGCGATCGACGACTGCTGTTGCGCCGACGCCGCACGCCGCCCTGCCGCGCGCGCTCCCGGCGACCTGCCGCTGGTCCGCCTGTGACCTGATTGCGATGGATTGCCTGCCGGCCAGGATGGCCTTTCCACGAAACCTGCAACCCCGAAGGAAGACCCGATGAAGTTCCAGACAGCCAGCGTGATGGTGCTGCTCGCCGCCAGTGGCGCCGCCAGCGCGCAGCCCTCCGACATCGCCCGCGACCATGACAGCATCCTTGCCATGCAGGGTGAGTACACGGTGGATTTCGCTTTCGATGAGACCGTGCTGCTGAAGCCGGGCTACGAGCGCGCGCCGGCCATGCGCAGCGGTGGCAACGAAGTGGTGATCGTGGTCGAGGACACGCCGAAGCGCATCGTGCTGCAGCACCTGCTGCTGGACGAGAAGAGCGGCCACGTGACCAAGCACTGGCGGCAGGACTGGGTGTACGAAGCGCCGAACCGCTTCGAGTTCAGCGCCGACCAGACCTGGCAGGTGCGCACGATCGCAGCTGCGACCAACCAGGGCGCCTGGACCCAGTGCGTGTACGAAGTCAGCGATGCACCGCGCTACTGCGGCACCGGCACGTGGACCTACGCCAACAATGTGCCGACCTGGACCAGCGACATCAGCTGGCGGCCGCTGCCACGCCGCGAGTACACCAAGCGCAGCGATTACAACGCGCTGGCGGTGGTCAACCGCCACACCCTGACCCCGAACGGCTGGACCCACGAGCAGTTCAACACCAAGGTGCAGCGCAACGCGGATGGCAGCCAGGTGGAAATCGCCCGCGAATTCGGCTTCAACGACTACATCAGGACCACCGAGGTCGACTTCACCCCGGCGCGCGATTACTGGAAGGCCACCGCCGGTTACTGGAGCAAGGTGCGCCAGCGCTGGGACGGTTTCCTGACCCAGGCCCCGGGCGTGCACCTGAAGACCAGGCTCGACGGCATGGCGATGATCATCCCGTTGTTCACCCAGGCCGAGGACGTGCAGGCCGGCAAGAAGGTGAAGGACGCGCAGATCGACGAAGTCTTCGCCAAGTACGTGGAAAAGGCGCCGAAGGAAGGTTGATCGGCGCGGTGCGGTGCCGGCCGGCACCGTATCCACGCATGGCGTGGATCTACCGGACGCGCGCTGCTCTGGTGGGTGCCGAGCTTGCTCGGCACGCTCTCCGGCGGTGATTGCACCCGGCATCCACGCATGGGGTGGATCTACTTGCGTGCGCGGCGTGGATCTACCGGGATCATCGGCACTGCATCCACGCATGGCGTGGATCCACCTGCTTGCGTGGCGTGGATCTACTGGGCTCGCTGGTAGATCCACGCCATGCGTGGATGCCTTTGCCACAGAACAGCGTCAGGCCTCGCGCAGCGCCAATGCCGGTGGCGTGTGCAGGATCCGACGGGTCCCCAGCCAGCCGGCCAGCAGGCTCAGCGCGATGCCGAGCAGGCCACCCAGCAGCAGGCCCGGCCACGGCGGCAGCAGTGGCAGTTCGAACACCTTCTGCGACACCGCAACGCCGATCACCGCTGCCGCGCCCACCGCCAGCAGCGCCGCCAGCGCGCCCAGGGCACCGAACTCCACCAGCACCGCGCCACGCAGCTGGCGCCGCGTCGCACCCAGCGTGCGCAGCACCGCGCTGTCATAGCGACGCTCGCCCGCTGTTGCCTGCAGCGCCGCCAGCAGCACCAGCACGCCGGCTAGCAGGCTGAACACCATCACCAGCTGCACCGCCTGCGCCACCCGTTCCATCACATCGCGCACCTGCGAGATCACTGCATCCACGTCCAGCAGCGACAGGTTCGGCTGCGCGCGCACCAGGGCCCCGAGACCCGCTGCCTGTCCCGCCGGCAGGTGGAACGCCGACAGCAGGTTGTGCGGTGTATCGCCCACCGCGTTCGGGTTCAACAACACGAAGAAGTTCGGCCGGAAGGTGTTCCAGTCCGCCTTGCGCACGCTGGTGACGCTGAACTCGCGCTCCTGCTCGCCCACCGCAATGGTGATGCGGTCACCGGGGTACACGCCGTAGCGCTTGGCCCAGCCGATCTCCACCGAGGCCTCGGCGGCGGTGCTGTCCGGTTTCCAGAAGGTGCCGTTGACCAGCGTATTTGCCGGCGGGAACGTGCTGCGCCAACTGAAGTTCAGCGGCCGGTTCTCGTCATCGTCGTCGCGCTGGCCTTCGCCCTGCGGCTGATTGTCGTCGGCCGGCGTGCGATCCACCCGCAGCGGCGGCTTGCCGTTGATCGCGATCAGGCGGCCGGTGGCCATCGGTTCGATGCTGGCATCGTGCGCACCCAGGCCCTGCAGGGTGGCAAGCACGCTGTCGCGCTGCTCCGGCTGGATGTTGATCAGGAAATAATTGGGCGTGTCCGCAGGCAGGCGCTCGCGCCACTGCTGCAGCAGGCCGGGGCCGATCACCGCCAGCAACAGCAGGGCGCACAGCGACAGTGACAGCCCCACCAGCTGCATCACCGCCAGCATCCGCCGCCGCGTCAGCGCCGCCAGGCCCAACCGCCAGTTGCCGTGCAGTCGGTGCTGCAGGCCGCGCAGCAGCTGCAGCAGCAGGAACCCGACCACGCCCGCGGCCACCGCCAGCCCGGCCAGGCCACCCAGCACCCACAGCGCCAGTTTCAGATCGCCGGTGACCTGCACCGCCAGTACCAGGCTGGCCGCCAGCGCAGCCACATAGGCCAGCAGCGAGGCCGGCGGCAAGGCAGCGAACGAACGGTTGAGCACGCGCATCGGCGGCACGCCACGCAGGCGCAGAAGTGGTGGCAGTCCGAAGCCGAACAGCAGCAACAGGCCGATTCCCGCGCCGGTCAGCGCAGGCATGGCTTCGGGCAGCGGCAGGCGCTGTGGCACCAGGCTGCCCAGTACCTGTACCAGGCCTTCCTGTGCCGCCATGCCCAGGCCGATGCCGATCGCACACGCCGGCACCGCCAGCATCAGCAGCTGCAGGGCCAGGCCGGCCAGGATGTCGCGCTGGCGTGCACCCAGGCAGCGCAGGATCGCCACCTGGTCGATGCGACGCAGCGCGAACCGATTGGCCGCCAGTGCGGTGGCAACGCCGGCCAGCAGCACCGCCAGCAGCGCGCTCAGGCCCAGGAAACGACCGGCCAGGTCGAAGGCCTGGCGAACACCGCGCTGGGTATCGTTCACGCCGAGCAGGCGCATGCCTTTTACCTGCGGCAGCAGCCATTGCCGGAATGACGCGATGTCGGCGGCAGGGCCGGCGAACATCACCCGGTAATTGATGCGGCTGCCGGGGCCGAGCAGGCCGGTACCTTCCACATCGGCGCGGTTGACCAGCAGGGTCGGCGACAGCGTCAGCAGGTCGCCACCGGCATCCGGTTCCGATTCGATGATGCCGGCGATGCGCAGCGTGCCCGCACCGAATTCCAGATCGTCGCCAGCCTTCAGGCCCAGTGCCTGCAGCAGGCGTGGGTCGGCATAGGCCTGGCCCTTGGCCGGCATGCCGGCATCAGCGATCAGCGCACCGCCGGGCGTGGCGCGCACGCGCAGCGCGCCGCGCAGGGGGTAGCCCGCTTCCACGGCCTTGATGCTGGCCATCTGGCTGGCATCGCCCTGGAACAGCACGCTGCCGAAGCTGGCCAGCCGCGTATGCGCCAGGCCGCGTCGCTGCGCCTCCTCAGCGAACGCGGCGGGCGGGTCATCGCGGCCGGCAACACCGAGGTCGCCGCCGAGCATTTCCGCCGCGCTGCCGGTCAATGCCAGGTTGACCCGGTTCACCAGCGTGCCCACCGCCGTCATCACCGCCACGCCCAGTACCAGGGCGGCGAACACGGTCAACAGGTCACCTGCCAGGGCCTCGCGGCGCAGCGCGCGCCACGCATGCCGCAGCAGGTTCATGCGTCCACTCCATGTTCCACCGGCTGCAGGCGGCCGTTGTCGATGCGATGGATGTACTGGCAGCGCTGCGCCAGGCGCAGGTCGTGGGTGACCAGCACCAGCGTGGTACCGCTGCCGGCATTGAGTTCGAACAGCAGATTGCTGATGTGCTGGCCGGTGGCCTGGTCCAGTGAACCGGTGGGTTCGTCGGCGAACAGGATGCGCGGGCGGCTGACGAATGCGCGGGCAAGGGCGACACGCTGCTGCTCGCCGCCGGACAACTGCCGCGGGTAGTGGCGGGCGCGGTGCGAGAGCCCGACCGCCGCCAGCACCTCGTCCACCCGCGTGCGGTCCTCGCGCCCGGCCAGTTCCAGCGGCAGCGCGATGTTCTCGGCCGCCGTCAGCGCCGGCAGCAGATGGAAGCTCTGGAAGACGAAGCCGACCTCGCGCGCGCGCAGCTGTGCCCGCGCTTCTTCGTCCAGTGCCGTCAGCTCCTGGCCCGCCAGCGCGATGCGGCCACGGCTGGGCAGGTCCAGCCCGGCCAGCAGGCCGAGCAGGGTGGTCTTGCCGGAACCAGAGGCGCCGACGATGGCCACGCTGGTGCCTTCATGGACGGTCAGGGTGATGTTGTCCAGTATGTGGACTTCACCCTCCGGGCCATGCACGGATTTGCCGACCTGGTCGACGGCGATGGCGACGGGCGCGCTGCGGGGGGACAGGCTGTCGATGAGGAGACTCCAATGCACAAGACGGAATGGAGCCGGCAAGCCGGCGCAATGATGATGCTGCTGCTAGGGTTGCTGCTGTTGCCGGCACTGGCGTGTGCCAAAGGTCCGGGCGGCGGTACCGTGCTGGTGCTCGGTGACAGCCTCAGTGCCGCCCACAATATCCCGGCCGATGCCGGCTGGGTCAGCCTGCTGCAGCAGCGGGTCAGGCAGCAGTCGAAAACCCCGCCGCGCATCGTCAACGCCAGCATGAGCGGGGAAACCACCGCTGGCGCGCTGACCCGCCTGCCGGGCCTGCTTGGCCGGGAGAAGCCCACGGTGGTGGTGATCGCCCTCGGTGGCAACGATGCGCTGCGCGGGCTGACCCCGGCGCAGGTGCAGGGCAACCTGGAAAAGATGGTGCAGGCCAGCCAGAAGGCCGGTGCCAAGGTGCTGCTGCTGGGCATCGACGTGCCGCCCAATTATGGGCCGGGCTACCGCCAGCGCCTGGCTGCGGCGTACCGGGCACTGGCCACGCAGTACAAGGTGCCGTTGCTGCCGTTCCTGCTGGAAGGCGTGGCCCTGCAGCCCGGCTTGATGCAGGCCGACGGCCTGCATCCCACCGCCCAGGCGCAGCCGAAGGTGCTGGACAATGTCTGGCCGCTGCTGAAACCGCTGCTGTGAGCACGCCATCTTCTTTTCATTGACGCAACTTCACATCGCGTGCACCGTCGATCGGGCATGTTTCACAAAGCTGAAGAAAGAGGGATTCTCATGCGTCAGACGAAGGAGACTTCCGGCTTGGTGCTGGTGGTCGAAGACAACCGCAATATCTCCGAGATGATCGGTGAATACCTGGAAGGCCGTGGCTTCGAGGTCGACTATGCGCAGGATGGCCTGGACGGCTACCGTCTGGCTGCCGAGAACAGCTACGACGTCGTCGTGCTGGACCTCATGCTGCCGCGGCTGGATGGCATCGAAGTGTGCCGCCGGCTGCGCAACGACGCGCGCAAGTCGACCCCGGTGCTGATGCTGACCGCGCGCGACACGCTGGATGACAAGCTCACCGGCCTTGGCTTTGGTGCCGACGATTACCTGACCAAGCCGTTCGCGATCCAGGAACTGGAAGCCCGCCTGCGCGCGCTGATCCGCCGCGAACGTCGCCAGGTGGGTTCGGAAGTGCTCAAGGTCGCCGACCTGGTGCTCGATCCGGTCAGCATGCGTGCCACCCGTGCCGGCACCGAACTGCAGCTGTCGCCGATCGGCCTGCGCCTGCTGACCATCCTGATGCGTGAATCGCCGCGTGTGGTCACCCGCCAGGAAATCGAGCGCGAGATCTGGGGCAACGGCCTGCCTGATTCGGACACGTTGCGCAGCCATCTGTACAACCTGCGCAAGATCATCGACAAGCCGTTTGATCGGCCGCTGCTGCACACCGTGCAGAGCGCGGGCTATCGCATCGCCGATATCGCCCAGCCGATGGCCTGATCGACGTCGTGCCGGTGTTGCAGCAGAACCGGCACGGCCGTGGTCGGCAGGGAAGGGGTGCACGTTCCGGATACCGGGTCGTCATCGTCCATGCACGATCACGGCACAGCGCGCTGCCTATAATCGCAGCGCTCTGACCGGGACACCGCAATGCCGCACGGCCTGCCGCGCAAGATCCGTATCGCCTTCATCCTGCAAGCCGTGCTGGCCAGCCTGGGTATCCTGCTGGGTGCCTGGCTGGTTTCGCTGGTGATCAAGCACAGCCTGGTGGGCGCTGCCCTGCGCGAAGAAGCGGCGTACTACTGGACACTGCACCAGGCCTCGCCCGTGCAGCCGCCGCCCAATACCCAGAACATCCGTGGCTACCTGCTGGAACGCGGGCAGTCCAGCCTGTCACTGCCGGCCAACCTGCGCACGCTGGAACCGGGTTTCCACGAACTGCCCGACGACGATCAGCTGGTGCTGGTCGACGCCCGCGAAGAGGGGCGCCTGTACCTGGTGTTCCTGCGCTCGCGCGCGGAAATGCTGGCGTTCTGGTTCGGCATCGTGCCGGTGCTGCTGACCCTGCTGGCGGTATATGGCGCCTCCTGGATCACCTACCGTGCCTCCAAACGCCTGGTATCGCCGGTGAACTGGCTGGCGCGTCGTGTCTCGCGCTGGGATCCGGGCCATCCGGAAGCGGCCGACCTGGAGCCGGACAAGCTGCCGGCGGACATGCAGGGCGAGACCCGGCAGCTGGCGGCAGCGCTGCATTCTCTGGCCAACCGGGTCACCGCGCACGTGGCGCGCGAGCGCAACTTCACCCGTGATGCCAGCCATGAACTGCGCACGCCGCTGACCGTCATCCGCGTGGCCAGCGACATGGCGCTGGGCGATGAAAGCCTGGAGCCGCGCCTGCGCCGCAGCCTGCAGCGCATCCAGCGTGCCGGGCGGGACATGGAAGCGGTGATCGATGCCTTCCTGATCCTGGCCCGTGAGGCCGACGTCGAGCCGCAGGTGGAGCTGTTCGACGTCAACGACATCGTCCGTTACGAAGTGGACAACGCCAACGAGCTGCTGGTGGGCCGGCCGCTGGCGGTGCACCTGCACAGCGACGCGGCCGTGCAGCTGCACGCACCGCCGCGGGTGCTGCAGGTGGTGGTCAGCAACCTGGTGCGCAACGCCTGCAGCTATACCGATGAAGGCCGCATCGACGTGCACGTGCACAACGACCGGGTGGTGGTGAGCGATACCGGCATCGGCATGTCCGCTGACGCGCTGTCGCGTGCGTTCGAGCCGTTCTATCGTGCCGATCCCAGCCGACCGCAGGGCACTGGCCTGGGGTTGTCGATCGTGCGCCGCCTGTGTGACCGCTTCGGCTGGAAGGTCAGCCTGGCCAGCGAGCTGGGCAAGGGCACCGAGGCGACGGTGATTTTCCGCTGAGGGCCGCTTGCCACCTCGGTAGTTGCCGACCTTGGTCGGCGCTTTCACTGGGATGCAGGTGGACGCATTCATGCCAACCAAGGTTGGCAACTACCGGAGCACGCGCGTTGTCGCGGTGGTGCCGGCCGCTGGCCGGCAACCACAGCATCAGTCAGTTGCAGTTGACCTTTGGCGCCAGCGCCTTGGTCCAGATCGCATAGCCGGCAGGGGTCATGTGCAGCATGTCCTCGCGGAACAACGACGCATCGGGTTGGCCGTCGGCCCCGAGCATCGGTGTGTAGATGTCGGTGTAGCCGGTGTTGGGCAGCTTCGCCAACGCAGCCTTGATCTTGGCGTTGGCGTCGTTGATCGCCGGCAGCAGGTGCGCCCGCGATGGGCTGGGCTTGATGGATACGTATTCCACCTTCGTCTGCGGCAGGTCGCGATGCACGCGCTGCACGAAGGCCACCACGTCGTCGCGTACCTGGGTCGCGCTGCGGCCGCTGTTGAGGTCGTTGTCGCCTGCGTAGAAGAACACCTTGCACGGCGCGTACGGCACGATGGCCTGGCCGGCATACCAGGTGCTGTCGCGGACTTCCGACCCTCCGAAGCCGCGGTTGAACACCGGTTGTCCCGGGAAATCCCGGGCCAGGCTGTCCCACATGCGGAAGGACGAACTGCCGATGAACTCGATGCCACCACGCGGCGGCGGATTGGTCCGGTCGGCGGCGGCGAAGGCGGCCATGTCGGCCTCCCAGGCTACGTTGGAGACCTGCGCAGGGATCTGCGGCGGTGCCGGCGGGCTCAGGGCCTGGGCCAGCGGCGCGGCCAGCAGGCCGAGCAGGATCAGGCAGGTGCGGGGACGGGTCATCAGGCTCTCCGGCAGGGCAGGGGGATATCCATCATAGAAGCTGGGCTGGACCCGCGCTTGGCTGTGCTGGGCCGTTCGCGCGGCCACGCGGCGGGGCGTGCGGGGTGCCGTTGCCGCCCTTGTGGCAAAATGGGGGCTGTCTGCCTATCCCTGTGCACCCATGATGTCCTGCCGTGCGTCTGAGCGGTCGCTGCGCCGCGCCCCTGTTGCTGGATGCTTCACCCGTGGCTGATCAGTTCGGCCACATGCCGCGCGGGCCGCGCCGCATCTTCCAGGCCGCCCGCTGGTCGTGGCAGGGGCTGCGTGCTGCCTGGCTGCACGAGTCCTCGTTCCGGCTGGAGGTCTACCTGCTGGTGCTGCTGACCCCGCTGGCGATCTGGCTGGGCCAGACCCCGGTGGAGCGCGCGCTGATGATCGGCTCGATGCTGCTGGTGCTGGCGATGGAGCTGGCCAATTCGGCCATCGAGGCGGTGATCGAGCGCTATGGCGCGGAAATCCACGAACTGGCCGGCCGCGCCAAAGACATGGGCTCGGCAGCGGTGTTCGTGCTGATGATGAACGTGCTGCTGTGCTGGGCCCTGGTGCTGGTGCCGCGGTTGTTCCCGGTCAGCGTCGGCTGATCCTTCTTCCCCCCCTTGTTGAAGACTTCCCATGTCCCTTGAGTTTCTCGCCGATCCGAACGTCTGGTTGACCCTGTTCACCCTCAGCGCGCTGGAAATCGTGCTCGGCATCGACAACCTGGTGTTCATCTCCATCGCCGTCAGCAAGCTGCCGGAAAACCGCCGCCCGTTCGCGCGCCGCCTCGGCATCGCCGTGGCCTGCATCACCCGTATCGGTCTGCTGGTGTCGCTGGCGTACCTGGCGCACATGCAGGCAAACCTGTTCACCGTGGCCGGCATGGGCATCTCCATCCGCGACCTGGTGCTGATCGTCGGTGGCCTGTTCCTGATCATCAAGGGCTGGATGGAGATCAAGGAGATGATCACCGGTGGCGAGGACGAGGACCCGACCACCACCAAGACCTCGGCCGTGTTCGGCTACGTGATCGCGCAGATCGCGGTCATCGACATCGTGTTCTCGCTGGACTCGGTGATCACCGCCGTCGGCATCGCCGACCACGTGCCGGTGATGGTGGCTGCGATCCTGTTGTCGGTGGCGGTGATGCTGCTGGCGGCCAATCCGCTGGGCCGCTTCATCGATGCCAACCCGACCGTGAAGATGCTGGCCCTGGCCTTCATCCTGCTGATCGGCGCGGTGCTGATCCTGGACGGCCTGGACGTGCACGTGCCCAAGCCCTACATCTACGCCGCGATGGGCTTCTCGGTGCTGGTGGAGTGGCTGAACCTGCTGATGCGCCGCCGCGCACGCGAACACCACGTGCCGGGCGCCGGCGACTGGTAAGCAAGCGAGATAGAACCCCCGGCCCGGCCGGGGGTTCTGCGTTCCAGGCGCCGCTGCGCTCGCCGGGCATGGCCCGGCGCTACCCGGATGGCCCAACTGCCCGCCACTTGTGAATCGGGATCAACACTGTTTTCCCGCGTAGTGGCTTACTCCCGGCCGGCAAAGCGCGCAGGCTACGCGCTCATTTTCCACAGGGCCTGCCCCACGCAGGCAACCCCCATGAATTCCAGAGCCGCATTGCTGGCCCTCGCCGTCGGCGCCTTCGCCATTGGCACCACCGAGTTCACGCCGATGGGCCTGCTGCCGGTCATCGCCAACGGAGTGGGCGTCAGCATCCCCACCGCCGGCATGCTGATCACCGCCTATGCGGCGGGCGTGATGCTGGGCGCACCGGTGATGACCCTGCTGATGGGACGCTTCGGCAAGCGCACCGCACTCATGCTGCTGATGTCGATCTTCGTCATCGGCAACCTGCTGTCGGCGCTGGCCCCGAACTACGGCCTGCTGCTGCTGTCACGGCTGGTGACCAGCCTCAATCACGGTGCGTTCTTCGGCATCGGCGCGGTGGTCGCCGCCAGCCTGGTGCCGAAGGAAAAGCAGGCCGCGGCGGTGGCGACGATGTTCATGGGCTTGACCATCGCCAACATCGGTGGCGTGCCACTGGCGACCTGGGTCGGCCAGCAGCTGGGGTGGCGCCTGGCCTTTGCCGGTACCGCCGCACTCGGTGTGGTTGCGATCACCGCGTTGGCCATGGCACTGCCGCCGTCGGCCGCGGGCGCGCGTCCGGATGTGCGGCGTGAACTGAAATCGATCATGCAGCCGCAGGTGCTGCTGGCGATGGCCACTACGGTGCTGGGTGCAGGTGCGATGTTCACCCTCTACACCTACGTGGCGCCGGTGCTGACTGAACTGACCGGTGCGTCGAATGCTTTCATCGCGCTGTCGCTGGCATTGATCGGCATCGGCTTTACCTTCGGCAACGGTATTGGCGGGCGCCTGGCCGACTGGTCGCTGGACGGCGCCACCCGGATCCTGCTGGCGGTACTTGCGGTGCTGATGTTCGTGCTGCCGCTGGCCTTCATGAGCCACGCGACTGCGGCGCTGGGTGTACTGCTGTTCGGTGCGGCGACCTTCGCCATCGTGCCGCCGTTGCAGATCCGGGTGATGCAGGCGGCCAGCGAGGCGCCGGGCCTGGCGTCGTCGATCAACGTCGGTGCATTCAACCTCGGCAATGCACTGGGCGCGGCGCTGGGTGGTGCGGTGATCAGCCTGGGGCTGGGGTACGCGGCGATTCCGGTGGCCGGTGGCCTGCTGGCAGCGTCGGCGCTGCTGCTGGCGTGGCTGGGGCGGGCACGCGCGCCGGTGGCTGAGGCTTGCTGAGGGATGTGTTCCGGCAGGGCTGCGCCCTGCACCCAGAGAGGCGGTAGTGCCGGCCGCTGGCCGGCAACCTCAACAGCAACGGCGGGCATTCCGTGGGTTGGCGGGGTGGGTCCGGTTGAGGGGGACG
>NZ_QQXJ01000001.1:3441511-3483327 GCF_004348785.1 Stenotrophomonas sp. TEPEL | reverse complement strand
GGCCTGCACCATCTTTTCCAGGTTGCCCTGCACCTGCGCCGGGGTCAGCCCGCGCAGCGCATCGTTGCCACCGAGGGCGATCACCACCACCGCGGAGGGGGCGGCGCCCGATGGCCGGCACTCTCCACACGTCCGTTAACACCGACCATGGCATGCTCGGCGCTCAGTCCACCCGGAGCCTTGGCCATGCGCCTGTTGACCCGCCTCATCCCATTGCTGCTGCTGGCCTCCCTGCTGTCCGGCTGCGGCTACAACGCCATCCAGCAGAAGGACGAAGCGGTCAAGGCCAGCTGGTCCGAAGTGCTCAACCAGTACAAGCGCCGCGCCGACCTGGTGCCCAACCTGGTGCAGACCGTGAAAGGTTTCGCCAGCCAGGAAGAACGCGTGCTGACCGAAGTCACCAACGCCCGTTCGCGCGTTGGCCAGATCAACGTCAACGCCGACGATGAAGCCTCGCTCAAGCAGTTCCAGCAGGCCCAGGGCGAACTGGGCAGTGCGCTGTCGCGCCTGCTGGTGGTTACCGAGAACTACCCGGTGCTGAAGTCCGACCAGAACTTCCGCGACCTGCAGGCGCAGCTGGAAGGCACCGAGAACCGCATCACCGTTGCCCGTGGCCGCTACATCCAGCAGGTGCAGGACTACAACACCTACATCCGCTCGTTCCCGCAGCTGATCACCGCCAGGATCTTCGGCTACCAGCCCAAGCCGAACTTCACCGTGGAAAACGAGGCGCAGATCTCCAACGCGCCGGCGGTTGATTTCGGCAACGCGCCGCAGCAGCAGCCGGCCCCGGCTCCGGGCCACTGACCGATGCGCCTGGCCGCCACACTGCTGGCCCTGCTGCTGTGGCTGCCGTTGACCGTGCAGGCGCAGACGCTGGCGCCGATTCCGGCGCTGGATTCGCCGGTGGTCGACACCACCGGCACCCTGGATGCCGCGCAGAAGCAGGCGCTGGTGCAGCAGGCGCTGGACCTGCAGCAGCGCAAGGGCAGCCAGATGCAGGTGCTGGTGGTGCCGACCACGCAGCCGGAAGACATCGCCCAGTACACCACGCGGGTGTTCGACCAGTGGCAGATCGGTCGCAAGGGCGTGGATGACGGCGTGCTGCTGGTGGTGGCCAAGGACGATCGGCGCGTGCGCATCGAACCGGGCTATGGCCTGGAAGGCGCGATTCCCGACGCGATCGCCAACCGGGTGATCCAGGAATACCTGGTGCCACGCTTCCGCGCCAATGACTATGCCGGCGGCATCACCGAGGCCACGGCGGTGCTGGTGAGGATCATCGACGGCGAAGCCCTGCCGGCGCCGGTCAGCAGCCAGCAGGGACGCGCCCCCGACGGCGGTGGCGATACCTGGTTCCTGGCGTTGTTCATCGGCGTGTTCGCCGGCAGCATTCTGCGCGGCGTGTTCTCGCGGGTACCGCGTCCGCTGCGCGGCCTGCTGGGTGGCGCTGGAGCGGCGGTAGCCGCCTTCCTGTTCACTTCCACCGTGCTGGCCAGTGGCCTGGCCGGCGTGGTGGGCCTGGTGGTGGCGATGCTGTCCGGCCATCCGGGGCGTTTCGCCGGCGGTGGCGGTTGGGGCGGAGGCAGCTGGGGCGGGCGGCGGTGGTGGCCGTTCCGGCGGCGGCGGCGCGTCGGGAGGCTGGTGATGATCCAACGTCTGTGCAGGCATCTGTTTTCGCCGTCGGTACGGCGGGCGTTCCCGCCGGCCACGCTGCAGGCGATCACCGAAGCGATCGCCGCGGGCGAGCAGCGCCATGGCGGCCAGGTGATGTTTGCCGTGGAGGCCGACCTGCCACTGTCTGCGCTGTGGCACAAGGTCAGCCCGCGGCAGGCGGCCGAGCATGCCTTCGCGCGCCTGCGCACCTGGGATACCGCGCACAACAACGGCGTGCTGATCTACCTGCTGCTGGCCGACCATGCCATCGAGATCGTGGCTGACCGTGGCCTGCAGGGGCGGGTCGCGCCCGAGCAGTGGCAGCGGGTCTGCACGCATCTGCGCGAAGGCCTGCGCGGCGCGCAGCCGGTGGCGGCGCTGCGCGATGCCATCGACGAGGTTTCCTCCTTGGTGGAAGGGCACTTTCCGGCCTCGGCGCGGTCCGATCAGGACGGCCTGCCGGACACGCCGCAGATCCTGGGCTGAAGCCCGGCAATCGGGCGACGGCGGCCACCACGAGGCCGCTCCCGGGCGGCGCTAGAATATCGGCATCCCTGCAAGGCGCCCTTCATGATCTATTTCCACGATATCGACCCCATCGCCCTCTCGTTGGGACCGATCAAGGTGCACTGGTACGGCATCATGTACCTGCTCGGCTTCACCGCCGCCTGGCTGCTGGGGCGCAAGCGGATCGCCGACGGGCGCCTGCCGGGCGTCGACGCCAACGGCTTCTCCGACCTGCTGTTCTACGCCATGCTCGGCGTAGTGCTGGGCGGGCGCATCGGCTACATGCTGTTCTACGCGCTGGGCGATTTCCTGCACAACCCGCTGCTGCTGTTCAAGGTGTGGGATGGCGGCATGAGCTTCCACGGCGGCCTGCTGGGCGTGATCGCGGCCTGCTGGTGGTGGTCGCGCAAGCATGCGCTGCACTTCTTCGACACCATGGATTTCATGGCGCCGCTGGTGCCGCTGGGCCTGGGCTTTGGCCGCATCGGCAACTTCATCGGCGCCGAGCTGTGGGGCAAGTACACCGACGGCAGCTGGGGCGTGGTGTTCCCGTCCGGCCTGCCGGCACCGTTGAACCAGCTCGACCACGCCGCCCTGCAGTCGCAGTTCGCCAGCGGTGCGCTCAACCAGTTCGCGCGCCATCCGTCGCAGCTGTATGAAGCGCTGCTGGAAGGGCTGGTGATGTTCGCGGTGTTGTGGACGGTGTCGGCCAAGCCGCGCCATCGCTATCTCATCGGCGGCCTGTTCGCGCTGCTGTATGGCATCTTCCGCTTCGCCGTCGAGTTCGTGCGCATGCCCGACAACGGCGTCTACGTGGCCTTCGGCTGGCTGACCAAGGGCCAGATCCTGTGCGTGCCGCTGATCGCCTTCGGCCTGGTGCTGCTGGTGATGTCGCGCCGCGCCCCGGTGCTGCAGCCGCAGCCGCTGGTGACGGCGGAGGGCAGGGCATGAAGGCCTACCTGGACCTGCTCTCGCACGTGCTCGAACACGGCGCGGAGAAGAGCGACCGCACCGGTACCGGCACCCGCAGCGTGTTCGGCTGGCAGATGCGCTTCAACCTCAACGACGGCTTCCCGCTGGTCACCACCAAGAAGCTGCATCTGCGCTCGATCATCCACGAGCTGCTGTGGTTCCTGAAGGGCGACACCAACATCGGTTACCTCAAGGACAACCAGGTGCGCATCTGGGACGAGTGGGCCGACGAGAACGGCAACCTCGGCCCGGTGTACGGCAAGCAATGGCGCAGCTGGGCCACGGCCGACGGCGGCGAGATCGACCAGATGCAGTGGCTGGTGGAGGAGATCAAGCGCAATCCGGATTCGCGGCGGCTGGTGGTCAGTGCCTGGAACGTGGGCGAGCTTTCGCAGATGGCGTTGATGCCGTGCCACAACCTGTTCCAGTTCTACGTGGTCGACGGCAAGCTCAGCTGCCAGCTGTACCAGCGCAGTGGCGACATCTTCCTCGGCGTACCGTTCAACATCGCCAGCTACGCACTGCTGACCCACATGGTGGCGCAGGCCACGGGCCTGGGCGTCGGCGATTTCGTGCACACGCTCGGCGACGCGCACCTGTATTCGAACCACTTCGAACAGGCCCGCGAGCAGCTGTCGCGTGAACCGCGCGCGCTGCCGACGCTGTGGTTGAACCCGGAGGTGACCGATCTGTTCGGCTTCCAGTTCGATGACATCCGCATTGATGGCTACGATCCGCATCCGGCGATCAAGGCGCCGGTGGCGGTATGAGGGCGCGCCCACGCGTTGCGGCCCTGCTGGCGTTGGCAGGATGCGTATCAGCAGGTGAGACTTGAGTGGTGCAGATTGTTTCTCGGGTTCAGGAAGCGGAAGAACGATGAGTAAACATTCACGGAAAGCAAGGGAAAAGCTGGCGGAGGGGTTGATGTCGATGTCCGGCTCCTTGGCCGTTGCATTGACGGTCGGCGTGTTGATTACTCCTCTCCTTGCAGTCGCCAATGCGGCGGTTGCGGGAAAGGATGTCGACCTTTGGGTAATGATTACTGGCCTTAAGCCCAGTACTGCGGGAATTCTGTTCCTGCTCTATTGTTCGGCGGTTGCAACAGTCCTTGGTGGACGTAGCGCGGCAATGAAGATCTTCAACGAGTTGTATCCGGAAAAATGAAACTTTCGATGATCGTGGCGCTGGACCGCAACCGTGGCATCGGCCAAGGCAATGCCATGCCCTGGCACCTGCCGGATGACTTCAGGCACTTCAAGGCGCTGACGCTGGGCAAGCCGATCCTGATGGGGCGCAGGACCGCCGAATCGATTGGCCGCGTGCTGCCCGGCCGAACGAACCTGGTGCTGACCCGCAGCGGCCAGGTGCCGTTCGAGGGCATGCGCGCGGTGGCCTCGCTGGACGAGGCCAAAGCGATTGCAGAGGGCGAGGGCGCCAGCGAGCTGTGCATCATTGGTGGCGGCGAGATCTTCAGCCAGCTGCTGGACCAGGCCAGTGATCTGTACCTGACCTGGGTGGATGCCGAAGTACCGGCCGATACCCATTTCCCGGAGGTGGATGAGCGCCTCTGGCAGGAGGTGGCCAGTGAGCCGCACCCGGCCGATGAGCGTCACGCCTACGCGTTCCGCTTCGTGCATTACGTCCGCCGCTGAGCGCGGCGTCCTGTAGAGCCCGGCCGTGCTCGGCTCTACAGGATCGTTTTACGGCATCCGGTAGTGGCCGATGATGGTGTGCTGGAACAGCAGATTCTCTTCCCGCGTACCGCGCGCGATGTTGTGCAGTACCAGCGGCGTACCGTCGGCCAGGCGCCGGTCGGAAACGATGCCCACGTGCAGCAGGCCGTTGCCGTTGAGCTTCCAGGCCACGATGTCGCCGGCAGCGAAGTCGCTGGCAAGGGCACTGATCGGCTGCTGCCAACCGTGGCGCTCAAACCAGCGCATCAGGTTGGGCACGCGCCGATGGTCGATGTTCCGATCTGGTCGGGACAGGCCCCAGAGGGCCGGATAGGCGCTGAAATCAGCGCGCATGTCTTCGTTCACGCGGACCTGCAGGTCCAGCCCCTGCGTACGCAGCGCGCGGACCACCACGTCGGTGCATACGCCGCGATCAGCGGGCACGTCGCCACCGGGGTAGGCCAGTACCTGATAGGCAGGGTCGTAGCGGGTGGTGACGCCGATCTGTGCGCGTGCGGCAGCGACCAGCGGCGGCGACGGTGCAGGTTCTGATGCAGGGGCGGCGGTAGCGTCGGCGCCGGCAGTCGCTGGCGACGATGAGGGCTGGCAGCCGCTGGCCAGGGCCAGCGTCAGCAGCAGCACCGTCCATGGTGCGCGGTTGCCGGGCGTCATGCCGAAGGAGGCGTGCCGTTGTTGTTGCCACCACCACCACCACCACCACGGCGGCGGCGCCGGCGCGGACCACGGTTGCCCGGGGCGCCAGCCGTTGCAGCGTTGCCGTTGCCCTGGCTGTTGTCCTTGCCTGGCGTGCGCTCGTGTGCCGGTCGCGCGGGCGGCCGCGCGTTGGCGACTGGTGCCGGCACGTCGCGTCCCGGTACCTGCACCACGCGCAGCTCATCGGTGTCGAGCTGGATCGCGGTGAGCTTGCCGCCCCACACGGCACCGGTGTCGATCGCGTGGATGCCCTGGGTGATGGTCAGGCCGAGCGCGGACCAGTGGCCGCAGACCACCTTAAGGTCGCGTTCGACCCGGCCCGGCACTTCGAACCAGGGATACAGCCCCTGTTCCTGGGTGCCCGGCGTGCCCTTGTCCTCGATGCCGATGCGGCCGCGCGAGGTGCAGTAGCGCATGCGCGTGAGCACGTTGATGATCGCCCGCGAGCGCTCGTAGCCGGTCAGGTTCGGCGCCCAGCTGGGCTTGTCGCCGTACATGTTGCGGAACAGCTTGCGGTAGCCGGCGCCGTGCAGCTGCACTTCCACTTCGGCCGCATGCTTCTCGGCCATCTGCGTGGTCCACTTCGGCGCAAGGCCGGCATGCACCATCATCCAGCCAAGCTCGCGGTCCACGTGCACCAGCTTCTGCAGGCGCAGCCAGTCCAGCAGCACATCGCGGTCTTCGGCCTGGACGATGCGCAGCAGGTCCGGGTTGACCTTGCGTTGCTCTTCCTCGGTGCGCGCACCGACGGCCAGCAGGGAAAGGTCGTGGTTGCCGAGCACCACCACGCTGTGGTCGCGCAGCGAATGCACCAGCCGCAGCGTTTCCAGTGACTGTCCACCGCGGTTGACCAGGTCGCCGCAGAACCACAGGGTGTCCTGCGCCGGATCGAACCGGATCTTCTCCAGCAGGCGCTGGGTTACGTCATAGCAGCCTTGCAGGTCGCCGATCGCCCATACACTCATCGTTCGGCCTCCGTGTCAGTGCAGGGTGCGCGGGATGGCCAGCACGAAGGGTGCGACCGGCGCGGCGAATTCGGTGCCGTCGTCGGCCACCATGTCGTAATGGCCCTGCATCGTGCCGTGCTCGGTGCCGAGCATGACACCTGAGGTGTAATGGAAGTCTTCACCCGGACGCAGTCGCGGCTGTTCGCCGATCACGCCATCGCCATCGACATGCTCGACGCGGCCATTGGCATCGGTGATGCGCCAGTGGCGTGCGACCAGGCGCGCGGCAACCCGGCCCTGGTTGTGGATGCGGATCGTATAGGCGAACGCATAACGACCGTCTTCCGGCGCGGATTGGTCGTCGAGGAAGCGCGGGGCGACTTCGACGGAGATGGCATAAACGTCAGCGTCTTCCATACCGGCAGTGTAATCAGGTGGCATTGGCCAAAGCGATGAATTCAGCCACGTCCAGCTGCTCGGCGCGGGCATCGGGGCGCACGCCGGCGGCCACGAACTGCTCGGCGCTGACCACGTTGTTCAGGGCATTGCGCAGGGTCTTGCGGCGCTGGCCGAAGGCGGCCTTGACCACCTCGGCGAAGCGCTTGTGGTCCTTGATGTCGATGCTGGCCGGGTCGCGCGGTACCAGACGCACCACGGCCGAATCGACCTTTGGCGGCGGCCTGAACGCACCCGGCGGCACCACGAACAGCGAGGTCACCTCGCAGTAGGCCTGCAGCATCACGCTGAGGCGGCCGAACACCTTGCTGCCGGGACCGGCAGCCATGCGGTCGACCACTTCCTTCTGCAGCATGAAGTGCATGTCCGAGACCACCGCAGCATGTTCCAGTGCATGGAACAGGATGGGCGAGGAGATGTTGTAGGGCAGGTTGCCGACCAGGCGGATCGGCTGTCCGTCGGCCAGCTCGGTGAAATCGACCCGCAGCACGTCGCGGTTGACGATGGTCAGTTCGCCCAGGGGCTCGGCGGCGGCGGTCAACGGCGCGATCAGGTCGCGGTCGAACTCGATCACCGTCATCTTCGGGTGCACGCGCAGCAGCGGCAGGGTGATCGCACCCTGGCCCGGGCCGATCTCGACCAGGCGGTCGCCGTCCTTGGGATTGACCGCCATCACGATCTTGTCGATGTAGTAGCGGTCGGCAAGGAAGTGCTGGCCGAGCTGCTTCTTGGCCGGGGCGGAAAACACCGGGCCGGAGGGGGAATGCGGGGAAGTCATGTGCTCAGTGTACGTTGCCGCGCCAGCCGCGCACACAGCGTTGTGGCGGCCTGCAGGCTGGAAGGATCGGCAATGCCGCGGCCGGCAAGATCCAGCGCGGTGCCGTGGTCCACCGCTACGCGCGGATAGGGCAGGCCGAGGGTCAGGTTCACCGCCTGCTCGAAGCCGGAGTACTTCAGCACCGGCAGGCCCTGGTCGTGGTACATGGCCAGCACGGTATCGAAGCCGGCCAGCTTGGCCGGCAGGAAGGCGGTATCGGCCGGCAGCGGACCGATCAGGTCCATGCCCTCGCTGCGCAGGCGCTGCAGCAGCGGGATGACCAGGTCCAGTTCCTCGCGACCGAGATGACCGTCTTCGCCGGCATGCGGATTCAGGCCAAGCACGGCGATGCGCGGTGCGGCCAGGCCGAACTCGCGGCGCAGCGCGGCATGCACGGTGCGCAGGGTGTGTTCCAGGCCGGGCGCGGTGATCGCATCGGCGACCTCGCGCAGCGGCAGGTGGGTGGTGGCCAGGGCAACGCGGACGATGTCGTTGGCCAGCATCATCACCACCTTCACCCCGGCCTGGTCGGCCAGCAGTTCGGTGGTGCCGCTGTAGGCGATGCCGCCCTGGTTGATCACCGCCTTGTGCACCGGGCCGGTCACCACGCCGTGCAGTTGACCGGACAGGCAGGCCTGGCCCGCACCGAGCAGGGCGCCGATCACCGCACCTGCGTTGGCAGGGTCGGTATGGCCGAAACGGCTGGGGGCGCGGTTGGCGACGGCGCGCAGGCGCAGATCGCCGGGGACGCGTGCGTGTGCGTCCTCGGGCAGCAGTTGCAGGGGCAGATCCAGCGCGGCGGCGGCCGCGCGCAGGGTGTCCGGATCGGCGAATGCCAGCAACCGGCAATCATCGCGCGGCTGCTGGACCAGTCGGACACACAGTTCCGGGCCGATCCCGGCGGGCTCGCCCGGTACCAGAGCGAGCTCGGGGAGCATGGCTCAGGACTGCGGAGGCGTGGCGGTATTTTCCGCCCGGTCACCGCTGCGGAAGCTGACGTAGGCTTCGCCACGCAGCTCCTGCAGGAAGCGGTTGTACTCGTCTTCCAGCTTGCGGCGACCGATGGTCTCGCGGACCTGGGCGCGCTGGTTGTCACTGCCGACGTCGGTCTGGCGGGTGCCCACGCGCTGCACGATGTGCCAGCCCGCATCGGTGCGGAACGGCTGGCTCACGCCGCCGTCCTGGATGCCTGCCACCTGCTGGCCGAAGGCCGGGCCGAACGCGTCGGCCGGGAACCAGCCCAGATCGCCGCCCTGGCCCTTGCTGTTGTTGTCCTCGGATGATTCCTTGGCCACCTGCTGGAAGTCGGCACCGCCGGCAATACGCGCACGCAGGGTGTCGATCTTGGCCTTGGCGGCCGCATCGGACTGGGCATCGTCCACGCGCACCAGGATATGGCGGCCGTGATATTCGGTGACCGTGTGGGTGCCTGCCGCCGCGCTGGCGTCACGTACTTCCACCAGCTTCAGCAGCTGGAAGCCGCTGGGGCCACGGATCGGGCCGACCACTTCGCCGGGCTTCATCTGCTGCATCGTCTGTGCGAACGCGGCCGGGATTTCATCCAGAGTGCGCCAGCCGAGGTCGCCGCCTTCCAGCGCATTGGGGCTGTCGGAATAGCGCACGGCCGCCGCATTGAAGTCCAGTTCGCCCTTGTCCAGCAGGGCTTTCACGCCATCAGCCTTCTTCTGGCCGGTGGCGATCTGCTCGGCGCTGGCACCGTCGGGCAGGGCGACCAGGATGTGCGCGAGGTGGAACTGGTTGCCGGCATCGGCCTGCTGCTTCAGGGCAGCATCGACCTCGCCTTCGCTGACGCTGATGCGGCTCTGCGCGAAGCTCTGGCGCAGGCGCTGCACGGTGATCTCGTCACGCACCGAGGCGCGGAAATCGTTGAAATCGATACCGTCACTGGCCAGGCGCTGGCGCAGGGCATCCAGGGTCGAGCCGTTCTGCTGGGCGATGGCATTCATCGCCTGGGTCAGTTCCTGGTCGCTGACACGGATGCCGCTGCCCTGGGCACGGGCAACCTGCAGCTTGACCAGCACCAGGCGCTCGAGCACCTGGCGGCTGAGCACGTCATCGGGCGGCAGCTGGGCTTCGCGGCCGGCGTACTGCGCCTTGATGTTGGCGATCGCACGCTGGAGCTCGCTCTGCAGGATCACGTCCTCATCGACGACAGCAGCGATGCGATCCAACGGCTGGGCCTCCTGCGCAAGAACCTGCAGGGGGGCGGACACGCTGGACACCGCCAGAAGCGATGCGAGGAGAACGGGGAAGCTCTTGGTCATGGGATCTGATTCGGATCGTAGTCATCGCGGGTCGCTCCGGTGTTGCTGGGCGGCACGAGATAGAGGTCGTCGCGGTTGTAGCCGAGGATAGCACGGCGCAAAGTGCGGTCCGTGTCCTGGCCGAGGGAGCTCAAGCCCTTGAGCACGAACTCGAGCTGGATGGAGTTGTTCATTTCGCCTTCGCGGTTGCGTACGTAGCGGCGGGCCACGGCGCGCACGGCCAGGCAGCAGCTGTCCCACTGTACGCCACCGATGATCTCCAGCGGTTCCTTGTCCTGCAGCGAGTAGTAATAGCGACCGACCAGGCTCCAGCGCTCGTTCAGCGGGTACAGGAACGACAGGTCGGCCTGTTCCAGCAGGGTGCGGTCATGCTTGTTGGCCGTGGCCGGGGCGCCGGAATTGATGCGGTAGCGGTAGGTCAGGTTGACCACGCCGTCGTTGGACATCAGGTAGCGGGCACGCACGCTGGCCAGATCCTCGCGCTTGTACTTGGGGTCCCACTGGTAGGTGGCGCCCAGGGTCCAGCGGTCGTTGATCATGTAGTTGCCGTCGGCGATCCAGGCCGACTTGCCCTTCTCCACCGGCGCACCACCGGGGACCACGCTCACCCGCGACTCGTCGAAGTACTGGATCTGGCCGATGGAGGCCGAGAAGCGTTCCTTGCCGGTGGTCTGGTCGATGAAGCGGGTGCTCAGGGCCACGGTCAGCTGGTTGGCGTCGTTCTGGCGATCGGCGCCGGTATAGCGCGAATCGCGGAACAGCTGGCCCCAGCTGAAGGTGAAGTCGCGGGTATCGAAGATCGGCAGCTCGTCCTGGTCGCGGTACGGCGTGCGCAGGTAGAACAGGCGCGGCTCCAGGGTCTGCAGGAACGACTTGCCACCGATCTTCGTCTCACGATCGAAGAACAGGCCGGCGTCCAGGCTGGCGATCGGCAGGCTGCGGCTGGGTGAGGTGTTGCCGCGCAGCTGTTCGGGGGTAGCGGTGTTCGGGTCGATGCCCTGCGAGCGCAGGATCTGGCCGCGGATGCCGTTCACGCCATCAACCAGGCCGCGGTCCAGCTGGTAACCGGTATAGCGGTAGGCCAGCGTGGGCGTGACATACCAGGCCGCGCCGCTGATCGGGAACGATACGTACGGTTTCAGGTCCAGTCGCGAGCCGCCGCTGACACCGATGCCGTCGGTCTGCCGGCTGCCGTTGCGGGTGTACTGCAGGTCCGGTCCCGCCTCGGCGCCGTACTTGAAGTTGATGTCGTCGTGGGTGAAGCGCACAGCCTCGGCGTAGACGCCGGTCTCCAGCCACGGCAGCAGCGGCTTGTCCCAGTTGAAGTACAGGCGCGGCTGGCGGTTGTAGGCCAGCGCACTCTCGTTGAGGGTGTAGTCGGTCAGCTGCCAGCGGTCGGCCATGATGCCGGCCGTCCAGTTCTCGCCGGTGCCGTACAGACCGATGGTGCTCTGCAGGTTCGACGCGGTGACTCCCACCAGGCGGTTGGCGAAGTCTTCCACGTAGCGCTCGTCGCTGACCCAGGCCAGGTTGGCGCGGGCCTGCCAGTGATCGTCGAGGTTGTGGTAGCCGCCGAACATCACCCGGCCGCGGTCGCGGTCGCGCAGCTTGTCGTTGGGCATGTACGCGGTCAGCAGTTCGCCACGGCCGCCGTTGTAGAGGTAGCGGAACTCGTTGTCGAGCATCAGGCCGCGTTGGCTCATGTAACGCGGGGTCAACGTGTCGTCGTAGTTCGGCGCCAGGTTGAAGTAGATCGGCTGTGCGTAATCGAAACCGTTGCGGCCGGACATGCCCAGCTGCGGGAACAGCAGGCCGGTCTTGCGCCGGTCATCGATCGGGAACTTGAAGTAGGGCGCCCACAGCACCGGCACTTTGCCGATCCGCAGCACCGCGTTGCGGGCGGTGCCGAAGCCTTCGTCGTTGTCGACTTCGATTTCCGGGGCGGTCAGCTTCCACACCGGCTGCGACGGGTCGCAGGTGGTGTAGGTGGAGCGGTGCATCTGCCCGACCGCGCCCTGCAGGTCGACCGATTCGGCTTCACCGTTGCCGCGGCGGGACACCAGCTGGTACTGGATGTCGGTGATCTTGTGGGTGTCGCTTTCCTGGTTGCCCTCGGCGCGCTTGGCGACCATCCGGATCGAGGCATCCTGGTAACGGACGTTGCCGTCGGCGACGTAGTTGCCGCTTTCGGTATCGAAGCTGAGCTTGTCGGTGCCCACGAACTGGTCGCCCCGGCGCAGCGCCACGTTGCCCTGGTACTGCGGCACGGTGGTGGTGCCCAGCAGCTGGTCGCCCTCGATGTCGGTGGGCTGCTGTTCGCGCGCAGCGCTGGCGGCCGCCTTGTCCTGGCCGGGCACGGGCGTCGGCGCGTCGGTGAACGCAGGGATCACGTCGGTGGCCGGGCAAAGGCCCCAGTTGAGCGGCTTGTCATCAGCCCATGCCGGAAGGCAGACGGCGATGCTCAGGGGCAGGGGAAGCAGGCGGAGGGCTCGGCGCACGCGGTTCGGATTCGGGCGAAAACGGACGGTAGCTTGCCCCATCCCTTGCATAGGGGCAATGAAGGCCTCCCCGGACTGCCGGTTCGGGTTCATCCAGGCCCGCTGCCGGAGGGTGCCGCCATCAGCGCCTGCAGGTGGGCCACGCTGCACTCGGCCAGGGCCTGCAGGTCGTATCCTCCCTCCAGCATCGACACCACCCGGCCGGCGCCATGGCGGCGTGCCAGCGCGTGCAGTTCGCGGGTGATCCAGGCGAAATCGTCGGTCTCCAGCATCAGGTCGGCCTGCGGGTCGCGCAGGTGCGCGTCGAAGCCTGCCGAGATCAGCAGCAGCTGGGGGCGGAAGTCGTCGATCGCCGGCAGCATCTCGTCGGCCCAGACGTTGCGGAAGCGGAAGCCGCCACTGCCGGGCGGCAGCAGGATGTTCATCAGGTTGCCGGCGCCGCGGTCACGGCGCAGGCCGGACTCGGGGAACAGCCCGGCCTGGTGGGTGCTGTAGTAGGACACCCGTGCGTCGTGCTGGAAGATGTCCTGGGTGCCGTTGCCGTGGTGGACGTCGAAGTCGACCACCGCGATCCGTTCCAGGCCGTGGCGGTCGCGGGCGTAGGCGGCGGCGATGGCGATGTTGTTGAGCAGGCAGAAGCCCATCGCGGTGCTGCTGGTGGCATGGTGGCCCGGCGGGCGCACCGCGCAGAAAGCCAGCGGATCCTCACCCAGCATCACCGCATCGACGGCCGCCACGCCTGCGCCGGCGGCATGCACCGCGGCACTGGCCGAGCCCGGCGAGGTCCAGGTGTCCATGTCCAGCTGGCGCAGCGGTGCGGTCTGCGGTTGCAGCACCAGGTCGAGCAGCGCGCTGTCGTGGACCCGGGTCAGCTCACCGAACTTGGCCGGCGGTGCCTCGCGCCAGTCCAGCTGGCCGGGGAACGCCTGGTGCAGCGCGTCGAGCACCACCTGCAGGCGTTGCGGGCATTCAGGATGGCCGGGGCCCGGGTCGTGCTGCAGGCAGGCGGGATGGGTGAAGACCAGCATGGCGCTCAGCGCTGGCGATGCTGTGGCTGCCACAGCGCTTCGCCGTGGCCATCGGCCCGTGCCAGCACCCGGGCCAGCACGAACAGCAGGTCTGACAGCCGGTTGAGGTACTGCAGCGCCTCGCTGCGAACCGGTTCCACGCGGGCCAGGGCAACCGTGTCGCGCTCGGCGCGGCGGACCACGGTGCGGGCCAGGTGGCAGCGCGCGGCGGCCTCGCCACCGGCCGGCAGGATGAACTCCTTCAGCATCGGCAGGTCGGCGTTGTAGTGGTCCAACTGCTGTTCCAGCGCCGACACATCAGCGGCGTGGATGGCGGCATGGCCGGGAATGCACAGTTCGGCGCCCAGATCGAACAGCTGGTGCTGCAGGTGCACCACCAGTGCGCGGACATCCTCGGGCAGCGGCACGGCCAGCAGCAGGCCGAGCGTGGCGTTGGCTTCATCGACGGTGCCGTAGGACGCAACACGCAGATCATCCTTGCCGACCCGGCTGCCGTCACCCAGGCCGGTGCTGCCGTCGTCGCCGGTGCGGGTGTAGATGCGCGAGAGGCGATGACCCATGGCGTGGCTCAGTGGTGGATGTCGCGGCGGGCCTGCAGGAGCTTGAGCACCTGCTCCACGGCCAGCTGCAGTGCGGCGGCCAGGGTCACGTAGATCGCGGTGGTGCGCAGGTAGGGGCCGAACCACTGGGCGTAGTTCTGTGCCCATCCGGCCACGGTCGGCTCGGCCACGTTCTGGCTGGTCCAGTAGAAACCTCCCTGCGCCAGCAGATGGCACAGCGCCACCGACGCCACCAGCAGCAAGGCACCCTTGCCCAGCACCGACCACTGCGCGCTGCGGTAGTTGCGGCCCAGCAGCATGCCGCCGGCCCACATCGCGAAGTAGGCCGGCAACAGCAGCCAGTAGCCCGGCGATACGCAGTAGTGCTGCCAGAAGTCGAGGCCGCTGCTGCGGATCACGATCCAGTCGACCAGCACCGCGAAGACCATCAGCAGCGGGAACGCCCAGCGGGTCCAGCGCGCGAGGTAGAAGCCGCCGATGAAGAACACGGCCCAGGAGGCGTCCGGGATCGCCGCGAAGTGATTGACGCGGGTCGCTGCCAGCAACAGCACGAGCACTGACAGGACGAAGGCGCGGGGGGCGGAGTCGGACATGGCGGCGGGCCGGGGCGGATTCAGGTTTCATTCTAGCCCGGCACGGCGCTTGGCGCAGGCGGGGCGGCGTGGGGCATGCCAGCACGGCGAGCGCGTATCATGCGCCCATGAGTGAACGACATGACGTGCTGATCGTCGGTGGCGGTCTGGTGGGTGCCAGCCTGGCCATCGCCCTGGACCGCCTGGGCCGCGACGTGGGCCTGCTCGAAGCCAGCCCGGCCGGGGAACTGCCGGCGGTGTTCGACCAGCGCAACCTCAGTTTTGCCGCCGCCACCATCAACGCGCTGACCGCGCTGGGGGTCATGCAGAAGCTGACGATGGCCCCTGGCCCGATCCGCCGCATCCATGTCAGCCGTGCCGGCGATTTCGGCCGTGTGCAGCTCGATGCCGCACAGTACGATCGGCCGTGGTTCGGCCAGGTGGTGGTGGCCCGTGATTTCGGCCAGGCGCTGGAAAGCCGGCTGCAGGAGCTGCCACGACTGCGCCGCTACCGGCCGATGCGTTTCCTTGGCCTGGGCGAGGTGATTGACGGCTACCGCCAGGTACGGGTGGCCGATGACAGTGGCGAGCAGGTGCTGCTGGCGCGGCTGGTGGTCGGTGCCGACGGCACCAGCAGCGGCGTACGCGATGCGCTGGGCATCGACGTTGATCGCCACGACTTCCAGCAGACGCTGTTCGTGGCCCGAGTGCGCAGCCAGCGCGCGCCCGACGGCACCGCCTGGGAGCGTTTCACCGATACCGGCCCGACGGCGTTGCTGCCGCGTGGCGACCGTCATTTCGGCACCGTGCACGGCGTTGCCCGTGACCAGGCCGAGGCGGTGATGGCGCTGGACGACACCGCCTGGCTGCAGCGCCTGCAGCAGGCCATCGGCTGGCGTGCCGGCCGCCTGCTCGACTCTGGCCCGCGCAGTGCCTATCCGCTGATCCAGGTACTGGCGCGCGCTCTGGTGGGGGAGCGCACGGTGCTGCTGGGCAATGCCGCGCAGACCATCCACCCGCTGGGTGCGCAGGGTTTCAACCTCGGCCTGCGCGACGCATTGACGTTGGCCGAGCTGCTGGAAGTGGAGGGCGATGCCGGCAGCGACGCACTGCTGCGGTCCTACGCGGCGCGCCGCGAAGAAGATCGACGACAGACGGTGGCGTTCTCCGGCGGCCTTGCCCGGCTGACCAGCAATCCGGCGCCGCTGCTGCGCCCGCTGCGCAGCCTGGGCCTGGTGGCCGCACAGCGCGCCTCGGTGCAGTCGATGCTGGTCGGTGGTGCGATGGGCTTCCGTGGCGATGTGCCGCGCCTGTGCCGTGGAGAAGCCGCATGAACCGGCGCGCACGCCTGGACGTGGCCGTCGTTGGCGGCGGTGTGGTCGGCGCCGCCTGTGCGCTGGCGCTGGCCGATGCCGGCCTTGCCGTAACGCTGGTGGAAGGGCGTGAACCGGCACCATGGCAGGCCGCACAGCCGGATCTGCGGGTGTTCGCCATCGCCGCCGACAACGTGCAGCTGCTTGAGCGTCTCGGTGTATGGCCGACGATCGCGCAGGCGCGCGCCTGGCCGTACCGGCGCATGCAGGTGTGGGACGCGGCCGGTGGCGACGACCTGCTGTTCGACGCCGATCGCTTCGGCCGTCGCGAGCTGGGTTTCATCGTCGAGAACGGCCTGCTGCAGGACCGCCTGTGGGCGGCACTGCCGGCAGCGGGCGTGGAGCTGCATTGCCCGGCGCGCGTGGAAGCGCTTGAGCAGGACGAGCACGCTGTGCGCCTGCGCCTGGATGATGGTCGTCGCATCGAAGCCGCGCTGGCGGTGGCTGCCGACGGTGCTGAATCGACGCTGCGCGGACTGGCCGGGATCGACGTCGAACGCCACGACTACCAGCAGCGCGGTGTGGTCGCCTATGTGGACAGCGAGCTGCCCAACCAGGCCACGGCCTGGCAGCGCTTCCTGCCGACCGGTCCGCTGGCGCTGCTGCCGGTGGGTGAGCGCCGCAGCTCCATCGTGTGGACGTTGCCCGACGAAGAGGCGGCACGCGTATTGGCCCTGGACGAAGACGCATTCAATCGGGAACTGACCCGCGCTTTCGCCGCGCGCCTGGGTGAACTGCGGTTGGCCTCGCCGCGCGCGGCCTTCCCGCTGCGCCGGCAGCTGGCCCGCCACTACGTGGCCGGTCGCGTGCTGGCGTTGGGCGATGCCGCCCACGTGGTGCATCCGCTGGCCGGGCAGGGCGTCAACCTCGGCCTGCGCGATGTCGCCGCCCTGCAGCACTGGCTGGCGCCATCGGCCGAACGGCGCGGACAACCCCGGTTGTCGCCGCAGCGCGTGCAGCGCTGGGCGCGTGAGCGTCGCAGCGACAACCAGATCGCCGCCTACAGCTTCGACGCGATCAACCGTCTGTTCTCCAACGACGAGATGCACCTGACCCTGGCGCGTGGCCGCGCGCTGGGCTGCGTGGGCAAGTGGCCGCCGCTGGTGCAGGCCTTCTGGAAGCGCGCCGCAGGGGTGTGACGGCGAGGCTCTGGTACATGCCAACCTTGGTTGGCGCGCGAGCCCCGGATCATCCACCGGTAGCGCCGGGCCATGCCCGGCGAGCGCGCAGCGCGGTTCACCGATCCCGCCGGGGATGGCCCGGCGCTACCGGAATCGGGTCAATCGATCAGCCAACCGGCAAGGTCAGTGCGGTCCAGCTTTCCGCGACGCTTGCTGTCCAATGCGTTGAACTCATCGGAAAGCGCCGGATTGGCCAGTGCTTCGTCACGGCTGATGAAACCATCAGCGTTCACGTCCAGCTCGGCGAAATGGATCCGGTACTGGCCGACCACGCTGGCCGGCGCCAGCGAGCGCACCGTTACCGGGGTTTCGCCCAGCGGCACCACGATGTCGACGCTGCCGGTCACGCGGCCGGCCGACAGTGACTGCTGGCGGACCACGCCACTGTCATCGCGCAGCGGGACGCTCTGTGCCGGCTGCGGGCGCGCCGGTTGTGCCAGTGCCGGCAATGCCAGCACCGCAGTACACAGCAGCAGGGAAATGCGCGTGATGTCCATCAGCGCAGCGGCGACGCCAGCACCGTGATTTCCTCACGGTCGTGGTACAGCTGCTTGGCACGTACCACCAGCGGCTTGCCGGCCTGGTTCTGGAACAGTTCCAGGCACAGGCGGGTTTCATCCCAGCGCTTCTTCATCGGCAGCTTCAGGTTGAAGATCGCGTGCCTGCACCAGCCCTCGCGGAACCAGGTGGCCATGCGTTCGGCGACGCGACGCGGCTGCTCGACCATATCGCAGACCATCCAGTCCAGCGGCTGCTCCGGATGCCAATGGAAGCCATCGGCGCGCAGGTGTTCGACCAGGCCGGTGTCCAGCACGTGCTGGCGCAGCGGACCGTTGTCGATGCTCAGCACATGCACGTGCTGGCGGGTCAGCACCCAGGTCCAGCCGCCGGGCGCCGCGCCCAGATCGGCCGCACGCATGCCCGGACGCACCAGCGCTTCGCGTTCTTCCGGGGCGAGCAGGGTCAGCAGCGCCTCATCCAGCTTCAATGCCGAGCGCGAAGGCGCCTCGGGCAACAACTTCAGACGCGGAATGCCCAGGGCCCAGGGGGCACTGTCATCCGGGTTGGCCACGCAGACAAAGGCGTGGGTGCCATCGACGAACACCACGTGCAGGCGTGGCAGACGTGCATTGGGTTTGTCACTGAGTTTGCCGGCCTTGCGCAGCGCCGGGCGCAGGGCGTTGCCAAACGCACGCGCGAGCCCGGACAAGGGTTTGCCGGCATCCGAATCGGGATGTTCCACCCACAGATCACCGAAGCGCGGCGCATCGGCCAGCACCTCCAGCATCGGCGTGATGCGGTCGGCCGGGTCCAGCTGTGGCAGCTCGGCCAGCACCACCAGCTTCTGGCGGGCGAAGATCAGCTCGCGCCACGGCAGTCTCGGTGCAAGCGCTGCGGCTTCATCGCACATGAACAGCACGTAGCCGTCGTTGCGCTGGGTACGGGCGTAGCCGGCAAAACCGGCGGCGCCTGCGCGGAACTGCAGTTCGCCGGCCAGCTCAGGCTCGAAGCCCTGCCGGCACAGGCACAGCAGGCCGATGCCGGCCTCAGTAACGGGCGCCATCGCTTTCCCCATAGGCACGCAGCACGCTGCGCGCCGCATCGCGGTTCAGGCCCTGCACCACATCGATGCCGCGCTTGTTGAGCTCGCCCACCCAGTCGGCCGGCAGCGGGCCTTCATCGAACGGGGTCAGTGCTTCCACGTCGGCCGAACTGGCGCCGATCAGCAGGCGGTCGATGCCGGCCCACACGGTGGCGCCATAGCACTGGCAGCACGGCTGCGAACTTGTGGCCAGGGTGACCGGCGACAGCACCGCGTTCAGGCGCGGGGTCTGCAGGCGCTGCTGGGCCAGCATGTAGGCCATGTTCTCGGCGTGCGCCAGCGAGGTCGAATGCGGCATCACCCGGTTCACGCCGGCGGCGATCACCTTGTCATCCGGCCCGAACACCACGGCGCCGAACGGGCCGCCACTGGCGTGGTCGACGTTCAGCCGCGACAGCTCGATCGCCAGCGCGACCTTGGCCTCGTCGCCCGGATATCGACGATCCAGGTCGATCTGGTCGTGGATCCAGGCGGGAAGGGTCAGGTGGACTTGCGCATACAGCATCGCGGGGGTGCCTCGTTGGGAGTGAAAGGAACAGGTGCAGCAGATGTCGGCGCGCAGTGTAGCGGCAGTGGCCTGTACCGGGCGTGCGCGCTGGATTCAGGCCGCTGAGGGTGAGCCGGTGCGGATCACCACGTACTGCTTGCGGAACTCCAGCCCCGCCTGCGGCCAGCGCGCAGCATAGGCGCGCAGCAGCGGCAGGGCAGGGGCGAAGTCATGGCCGTTGACCCGGCAGTCGGCTTCGCACTGGCCCTGCTCGTCGCGCGACGCGAACAGGCGGATGGCCAGGAAGTGATTGGCCTTCAGCAGGTCGTCGAAGGCGTCGATGCTTCTGGTGAACAGGCAGCAGGGGCAGGAGCCGTGGTCGTCTTCGCTGCATGCAGCAGCGTCGTCCAGTTCGCGGGCGCGGTAATGGGCCAGCGGTCCCAGCACCACGGTGCGCTCGTGTTCCCGGCCGTCTTCGTTGGTCGGGTAGGTCAGTCCCATCATCGGCAGATCCAGTGCGTCGTCGGCGCCGATGGCGGCCTGCAGGGTCGCCAGGTCCACCCGCACCCAGGTCTCGAAGCCGGACAGCAGGGATTCCTGTTCGGTTGCGCCATTGGCGTGCTGGTATTCGAACAGGCCATCGGCAAACAAGCCCGCGTGACGGGTCTCGATGACGGTGGAGGTCTGCCAGCCGCCGTTGTCGCGTTCGTTGCTGGCGACACCGTGCGGTGTCAGGTGCAGGCCACTGTCGAGCACCAGTCCGTCGCCCTCGACGGTGCAGGCGATGTCACGGCCCAGCAGGACCTGTTGCAGCAACGGCAGAAGGGTAGACGCGGTCTTGGTCATCGGAGGCACTTGGTTTGCAGGGGAGGAACACACCCGTCAGCAGGGCTGGCGCTACAGTGCATCGAGTTCGGCGCGGTATCGCTGTGCGTCGCGCTGCTGCTGCGGATCGTTGCTATGGTCGCGCAGCCAGCTTTCCAGCTCGCGGCGATAGTCCGCGCGGAAATCGGCATTGCCCGGGCTGAAATGCAGCTTGCGTGCGGCCACCTCCACGCGCTCGCGCGCGCTGGCACGGGCCTGGGCGATGCCATGCGGGGATTCGTTGGTGAGGATGACGAAGTTGCGGGGGAAGCCCGGCGTGTACTTCACCACGAACGGCTGGTCCCGTGCCGGAATCCGGATCGCGTTCTGCAGCGGCCACAGCGAGGCGGTGTTGGTATGGAACACCACTTCCACATCGCGGCCCTCGGCGGTACGCAGCACCGCTTCGTAGCGCCAGATGTACTGTTCGTTGAGCGTGGAATTGGTTTCCTCGGCCTTGACGATCACCGCTTCACCACGCTCGCCCACCGCATTGAGGAAGGTGGCGTTGAGGAAGCTGCCGAGGAAGATGTTGAGCATCGCCAGCGGGAACACCACGATGGCGTAGCCCGGAAAGCGCCGCCACCACGAGACCAGCCCGGCCAGCACCATCGCTGCAAAGAACGTCAGCAGCGGATGCTGCGAGATGAACCAGAGCAGGGCGGACAGGGCGGTGATCATGGTCGCGGTCGTGCGGGCGCCGTCCTGGCGCCCGCGCAGGTGCTCAGGCCGACCAGGTGTCGCGCAGGGTCACGCTGCGGTTGAACACCGGCTTGGCTGCGGTGTGGTCGCGGCGGTCGGCAACGAAGTAGCCGGTGCGCTCGAACTGGAACGACTGTTCCGGCGCCGCGGTGGCAGCTGCCGGCTCGACATAGCCGATGACGGTGCGACGCGATTCCGGATTGAGGTAATCGCGGTAGGTCTTGCCTTCCGATTCATCGTCCGGGTTCGGCACCGAGAACAGGCGGTCATACAGGCGGATCTCGGCCGGCACGCCGTGCACCGCGCTGACCCAGTGGATGGTGCCCTTGACCTTGCGGTTGGCGCCTTCCATGCCCGGACGCGACTCCGGATCCAGCCAGCCGCGCAGTTCGGTGATGGTGCCGTCGGCATCCTTGATCACTTCATCGCAGCGGATGATGCCGGCGCCGCGCAGGCGCACTTCGCCACCGGGAACCAGGCGCTTCCAGCCCTTCGGCGGCACTTCGGCAAAGTCCTCGCGGTCGATCCACACTTCACGTGCGAACGGCACTTCGCGGGTACCGAAGCTCTCGTCCTTCGGGTGGTTGCTGAAGGTCAGCCGCTCTTCGTGGCCGTCGGCCAGGTTGGTCAGCACCAGCTTGACCGGGTCGACCACGGCCATGCGGCGCGGCGCGGCGCTGTCCAGGTCTTCGCGCAACGCGCCTTCCAGCACGCTGAAATCGATCAGCGAATTCTGCTTGCTGATGCCCACGCGCTCTGCGAACAGGCGCATCGCCGCCGGCGTGTAGCCACGGCGACGCAGGCCCTGCAGGGTCGGCATGCGCGGGTCTTCCCAGCCGTCCACCAGCTGTTCGGTGACCAGCGCCATCAGCTTGCGCTTGCTCATCACCGTGTAGTTGATGTTCAAGCGCGAGAACTCGATCTGGCGCGGCTTGGCCGCTTCGCGCGGCAGGCCGGCGTCGACCAGCGGCTGGGTCAGCGCGTCATCGTGGGCGAAGTCGACGTTGTCCACGCACCAGTCGTACAGCGGGCGGTGGTCTTCGAATTCCAGCGTGCACAGCGAGTGGGTGATGCCTTCGATCGAATCGCCCAGTGCATGGGCGAAGTCGTACATCGGGTAGATCGGCCAGGCGTTGCCGGTGTTCTGGTGCTCGACGTGCTTGATGCGGTAGAGGGCGGGGTCGCGCAGGTTGATGTTGCCGCTGGCCATGTCGATCTTGGCGCGCACGGTGCGCGCGCCATCGGGGAATTCACCGGCACGCATGCGGCGGAACAGGTCCAGGTTTTCCTCGACGCTGCGGTCGCGCCACGGCGAGGGCCGGCCCGGTTCGGTCAGGGTGCCGCGGTAAGCGCGCACTTCCTCGGCCGACAGGTCGCAGACGTAGGCCTTGCCCTCGGCGATCAGCTTCTCGGCGGCCAGGTAGTAGGCGTCGAAGTAATCCGACGCATGACGCAGCTCGTTCCACTCAAAGCCCAGCCAGCGCACGTCGTCCTGGATCGCGGCCACGTACTCCGGGTCTTCCTTGGCCGGGTTGGTGTCGTCGAAACGCAGGTTGCAGACGCCGCCGAACTCGCCGGCGACGCCGAAGTTCAGGCAGATCGACTTGGCATGGCCGATGTGCAGGTAGCCGTTCGGCTCGGGCGGGAAGCGGGTCTTGATCGCCTGGTGCTTACCGCTGGCCAGGTCCTCGCGCACGATCTGGCGGATGAAATCGCGCTTCTCGTGGCTGTCGGCGGGGGTCTCGGGGCTGGCGGGGCTGTGCTCTGACATGAGTCGGCGAAAGAAAGGCAGAAAGATTGCCAGTCTACCGCTTACCGGGAAGGGCTGCCCGGCGAGCGCAGCGGCACCATTCAGCCCGCGGGCGTATGCTGGAATCCTGTCCCACGGAGCTGCCGCATGCACATCGTGTACAAGGCCGACAATCTGTTCGACGCCCACCTGGTCAAGCACGCGCTGGAAGACGCCGGCATCCCGGCATTCGTGTTCGGCGAGTCGCTGCTGGGCGGCATGGGCGAGCTGCCGCTGTTCGGCGTGCTGCGGGTCGGTATCCCCGACGCCGCGCGGGCACAGGCCGAAGAGATCGTGGCGGCACTGGACTTGGGCCATGCCGCAGACGCCCCCATTTCAGATGCCGACGACATTGCCGGGCTTCCGGCGTAGGAGCGCATCATGTTGGGAATCGGACAGGGCATCCTCGGTATCGGGGCCTTCAAGCAGCGCCTGCCGCGCCCGGAAGAGGCGTTGCCGGGCCGCGACCAGCCACTGCCGCTGCACAGCAACCAGCACTTCGTGAACAGCCATCCGCTGAAGGACCGTTTCGCCGGCCTGCAGCAGATCCGCTTCGCGCTGGGCTGCTTCTGGGGCGCCGAGCGCAAATTCTGGAACGAGCCGGGCGTGTACAGCACCTCGGTGGGCTATGCCGGTGGAATCACCCCGAACCCCACCTATGAAGAGGTCTGCTCGGGCCTGACCGGCCACACCGAGGTGGTGCAGGTGGTGTTCGACCCGGCCGTTGTCAGCTTGGAGCGCCTGCTGCAGCTGTTCTGGGAAAGCCACGACCCGACCCAGGGCATGCGCCAGGGCAACGACACCGGCACCCAGTACCGTTCGGCGATCCACGCCACCGACGAGGCCCAGTACGCCGCGGCGCTGGCCAGTGGCGAGGCTTACCAGGCGCAGCTGGCTGCAGCGGGTTATGGCCCGATCACTACCGAGATCGTGTATCCGGCACCGACGTACTACTACGCCGAGGACTACCACCAGCAGTACCTGGCCAAGAACCCGAACGGTTACTGCGGCATTGGCGGTACCGGCGTGAGCTGCCCGATCGGGTTGGATGTGGAGGCGCCGCGCTGACGCGCGGTGGTCCGCCTGCGGCGGGCAACGTCAACGGCTGAAAGCCAAAGCCAAAGCGGCTCTGGGTTGCTGCTTGTTGGGTGGGGCGGTGTGGGTTGGCAGGACACGCCGTGAACCCGTCCTTGGGGGCTCGATGGCGCCATCCATGGCGCCAACGGTCCTGCCAACCCACACCGCCCTACCCCCGACAGTTTCCCGGTGACGGTGGGAAAGAGCATTGGGTTACTGACGAACTGATGGAAAACAAAAAGGACGCGGCGTTCGCCGCGTCCTTTTTGTTTGGTTCTGCATTGCCCTTGTAGAGCGAGCCATGCTCGGCTCCGAGCAAGCGAAGCGCGCGACCCGCTGTTGCTCTTCTTTCTTTCTTCCGTGGCGGGCGGCCGCAGGAAACTGTCGAAGGCAGGGTGGGTAGGCCGTGCAGGGGCGTGAGCCGCATGGATGCGGCGACCGAGCTTACAGGGACGTACTTGCAGCGTCCCCTGCACGGCCTACCCACCCTGCCAACCACATGACCCGCTCTTCGCGACCAAGCCCCCCGCCACGAGGGGCTCAGCCGTTGGCCGGAATCGTCACAGCGCCTCGCGGATCCGCTGACGCAGTGCTTCCAGATCCTTGGCAAACGCATCTATACCGGTCGCCAGCTTCTCGGTCGCCATCGGATCGGCGGCCAGGTCGGCTGCGAACTTCGCCGCGTCGATCGGCGTCACCTGCACCGCTTCAGCGGCACCGGCCACCAGCTTGCGCGGCAGCGCGCCGTGGTCGGCGTCGAGCTTCTCCAGCAGGTCCGGCGAAATGGTCAGGCGGTCGCAGCCGGCCAGCGCTTCGATCTGCGCGGTCGAACGGAACGAGGCGCCCATCACCACGGTCGGCGAACCGCGGCGCTTGAATTCGGCATACACCCCACGCACGAACACCACGCCCGGGTCCTCGTCGATGTTCGCCGGGGTCTGGCCGTTGGCCACGTACCAGTCGAGGATGCGGCCGACGAACGGCGAGATCAGGAACGCACCGGCTTCGCTGCAGGCCAGCGCCTGGGTGGGGTTGAAGATCAGGGTCAGGTTGCAGTCGATGCCTTCGGCCTGCAGCACGCGCGCGGCTTCCACGCCTTCCCAGGTCGCAGCGATCTTGATCAGGATCTTCTCGCGCGGCACGCCGGCATCGGCGTACATCTGGATGAACTGACGGGCCTTGGCCACGGTCGCGGCGGTGTCGTGGGCCAGGTCGGCATCCACTTCGGTGGAGACGCGGCCCGGTACCAGCGTGCTCAGCAGCGCACCGACGCCGATGGTCAGGCGGTCGGCCACGGCGTGCACCACGGCCTCGCGGTCGCCGCCCTGCTGGCGGCCCCAGGCCAGTTCGCGTTCGATCAGCTCCGCATAGACCGGCAGGTCCAGCGCCTTCTTCACCAGGGTCGGATTGGTGGTGCAGTCCACCGGCTGCAGGCGCTTGATCGCCTCGTAGTCACCGGTATCGGCAACAACCACGGACAGTTCGCGCAGCTGGGACAGTTTGGACGGGGTACTCATTACGGCTCCTGGTGCGGGGATTGCAGGGAAACTGATCGCGCGCGGTTCGCAGCGCAGGTCAGGGGCGGTCGTTGTGGACCGCGCTCACGCGCAGCCGCAGCTTGCGGCCGCCCGGGGCGGTCCAGTCGATGCTCTGGCCCACGGCCAGGCCAAGCAGGGCACTGCCGACGGGCGCCAGCACGGACACCTTGCCTTCATCGACATTGGCTTCGCGGGGGAAGACCAGGGTCAGGACATGCTTCTCGCCCGACACTTCATCTTCGCACTCCACGCGCGAATGCATCATGACGATGCCTTCGGGAATCTGGTCTGGCGGCAACACGGTTGCGCGGTTGAGCTCGTCGGCAAGCGCGCGCGCGGCCGGCGTCTGGCTGTGTGCCGGGGATTCGAGCATGGCGTCCAGGCGGTCCATGTCGAGGGTGGAAACAGTGATCGACGGCGGCAGGCCGCTGGCGGTGTTCATGGTGACGCTCCTTGGTTGAAAACCATGCAAAAGGCGGCGCCTGCTGGCGCCGCCTGACTGTATTGTGGGGACAAATGCGACCGGAATCGACTCCCGCCGGTTTCGACACCCGGCCGCGGTGCCTCAGCCGTTCAGCACCGGGGCGGGCAGGGCGGCGGCATCGCCGCTTGGCGGGGCCAGCGCCTCCAGCGTGAACAGCGCATCGGGCAGGCGCTTGAACTGCTCGGCCAGCTCCATCAGGAACTCGTTCATCGCCGAGCTGCGGCGCCAGATCATGGCGATGCGACGGCTGGGACGGCCCTCGCCGACGAAGTCGAGCAGGCGGATGTTGTTCGAACGCGGCACCGGCGGCTGTACCGACAGGCTGGGCAGCAGGGTGATGCCCACGTCGGCGGCGACCATCTGTCGCAGCGTTTCCAGGCTCGTGGCGCGGAATTCGGACTTTTCGTTGGCGCCGAACAGGCGGCAGACTTCCAGCGCCTGGTCACGCAGGCAGTGGCCATCTTCCAGCAGCAGCAGCTTCTGCGTGGCCAGTTCCTGTACGTCCAGATGCTCGCGCGTGGCCAGCGGATGGCGGCCGGAAACGGCCAGCAGGAACGGTTCCTCGAACAGGAATTCGGCGTGCAGCTGGTCGTCGATCACCGGCAGTGCCAACAGTGCAGCGTCGAGCCTGCCTTCGCGCAGGCGCTCCAGCAGCACATCGCTCTTTTCCTCCACCAGCAGCAGTTCCAGCTCGGGGAAGCGCGTGCGGATGCGCGGAATCACGTGCGGCAACAGGTAGGGGCCCAGGGTGGGGAAGATCCCCAGGCGCACCGTGCCCGCTTCGGGATCGCGGCTGCGTCGCGCCGCTTCCTTCAGCTGTTCCACTTCGGCCACGATCACCCGTGCCCGCGCGGCCGCTTCGTGGCCGGCGGGGGTCAACATCACCTTGCGCGGTGCGCGTTCCACCAGCGGCAGGCCCAGTTCCTCTTCCAGCTTGCGGATCTGGGTCGACAGCGTGGGCTGGCTGACGAAGCAGGACGCGGCGGCCCGGCCGAAGTGCTTGTGATCGGCCAGGGCCACCAGGTATTTCAGGTCACGCAGGTTCATCCTCAGACCTCTCGGGGTACTGCACCGGCAGGGTGTGCCCAGCCGGTTGATGGTGCTCCCGATGGTCTGGGAACATTGGATCAGGCTGCTTCGGCCACCGCACCGCTGCTCTTGGCAACCGGGGAGCGGATCAGGTGATCGAAAGCGCTCAGTGCGGCGGTCGAACCGGCGCCCATCGCGATGATGATCTGCTTGTAGGGTACCGTCGTGCAATCGCCCGCGGCGAACACGCCCGGCAGATTGGTCTGCCCGCGGTCATCGATGACGATCTCGCCACGCGGCGAAAGGGCCACGGTGTCCTTCAGCCATTCGGTGTTCGGCAGCAGGCCGATCTGCACGAAGATGCCTTCCAGTTCGACGCGATGGGAGTCGCCGCCGACACGGTCCTTGTAGACCAGGCCGGTGACGCGGCTGCCGTCGCCCAGCACTTCGGTGGTCTGCGCGCTGGTCAGCACGGTGACATTGGCCAGGCTGCGCAGCTTCTTCTGCAGCACTTCGTCGGCACGCAGGCTCGAATCGAACTCCAGCAGGGTCACATGCGACACGATGCCGGCCAGATCGATGGCCGCTTCAACGCCGGAATTGCCGCCGCCGATCACCGCCACGCGCTTGCCCTTGAACAGCGGGCCGTCGCAGTGCGGGCAGTACGCCACGCCCTTGTTGCGGTACTGGTCTTCGCCGGGCACGTTCATCTGCCGCCAGCGCGCGCCGGTGGACAGGATCACCGAGCGCGACTTCAACACCGCGCCGTTTTCCAGCTGCACCTGCACCAGGCCGTCTTCGCCGGCGGGCACCAGCGCACTGGCGCGCTGCAGGTCCATGATGTCGACTTCGTACTCGCGCACATGCTGTTCCAGCGCCGTGGCCAGCTTCGGGCCCTCGGTCTCCTTCACCGAAATGAAGTTCTCGATCGCCATGGTGTCCAGCACCTGGCCACCGAAACGCTCGGCGGCGATGCCGGTACGGATGCCCTTGCGCGCGGCATAGATCGCCGCAGCGGCGCCGGCCGGGCCACCACCGACCACCAGCACGTCAAAGGCATCCTTGGCGGCGATCTTCTCGGCATCGCGCTTGCTGGCGTTGGTGTCCAGCTTGGCCACGATCTGCTCGAGGGTCATGCGGCCCTGGTCGAACACCGCGCCGTTGAGGTAGACGGTCGGCACCGACATGATCTCGCGCTGCTCGACTTCCTCCTGGAACAGCGCGCCGTCGATGGCCACGTGCTGGATGCGCGGGTTGAGCACCGCAGCCAGGTTCAGTGCCTGCACCACGTCCGGGCAGTTCTGGCAGGACAGCGAGAAATAGGTTTCAAACCGGTAGTCGCCTTCCAGGTTCTGCACCTGCTCGATCAGCTCGGCAGTGGCCTTGGACGGATGCCCGCCGACCTGCAGCAGGGCCAGCACCAGCGAGGTGAATTCGTGGCCCATCGGCAGGCCGGCGAAGGTCAGGTGGATGTCCTGGCCCGGCGTGCCCAGGTCGAAGGACGGCACGCGACCCTGGCCGTCGCGCAGCACCTGCAGCGAGATCTTGTCCGACAGGCTTTCCAGGGTCTGCAGCAGGTCCAGCATCTCCTGCGACTTGGCACCATCGTCGGCATGCGCGGTGATCTGGATCGGGCGGGTCACGCGCTCCAGATAGGTCTTCAGCTGCGACTGCAGGTTGGCGTCCAACATGGTCTTCTCCTGGCTTCAGGCAAAACGGGGGCGTGGCACCGCTGTAGAAGGTAGCGGACCAGCAGGGGGTAGGGGTGAACCCAAGGCAGCAGAGACAGCTGTGGAAGGGGCTGGCGAGCGGTGGCTTGCGGGCTCGGCTGTCTTGGGTTCACCCCCACGCCGGCGATGTGGCCGGCACGGGGATGGGCGCGCCGCAGCGTGGGGCTGCGGCAGACCGGTACTGCTTCAGATCTTGCCGACCAGGTCCAGCGACGGGGTCAGGGTCTTCTCGCCTTCCTTCCACTTGGCCGGGCAGACCTGGTTCGGGTTGGCGGCGGTGAACTGGGCAGCCTTCAGCTTGCGCAGGGTCTCGGAGACGTCACGGGCGATCTCGTTGGAGTGGATCTCCAGGGTCTTGATCACGCCTTCCGGGTTGATGATGAAGGTGCCGCGCAGGGCCAGGCCTTCTTCCTCGATGTGCACGCCGAAGGCGCGGGTCAGCTGGTGGGTCGGGTCGCCGACCAGCGGGAACTGGGCCTTGCCCACGGCCGGCGAGGTTTCGTGCCAGACCTTGTGCGAGAAGTGGGTGTCGGTGGTGACGATGTAGACCTCGGCGCCAGCCTTCTTGAACTCGGCGTAATGGTCAGCGGCGTCTTCGATCTCGGTCGGGCAGTTGAAGGTGAAGGCTGCCGGCATGAAGATCAGGACCGACCACTGGCCCTTCAGGGTGCTGTCGGAGACCTTGATGAACTCGCCATTCAGGTAAGCGTTGGCTTCGAACGGCTGGATCTGGGTGTTGATCAGGGACATCGTTTTTCCTCTGGGTGAAGGGGAGTGGGTGAATCGACAGGACCTAGGTTACTGGTTCCATTTCGATAAGGACAATGCATTGATTACATCCATTTGATAGATGCAGTCTATTGATGTGCGCTGAGCCGGCAATGAATCAGGCCACCTGCATCCTGCAACCCGCTGTATGACAAGGGAAATCATCAGCGGCTGCGGAAACCGGTCGATAGGTCTCTCATATCCCACCGCAGCGAATCCCGCCCCAGCGAACCTGAACGGTTTCCAGACTCTACAATTGCGGGCCCACCGCCCGCGCCAGTGCCTGCCATGCCCGCCGATTCCGAACCGTCCCTGCGCCAGGTCGTGGCCGACGCCAGCGGCCGCCTGGGGGGCGCCGAGGCCCGTCATGAAGCGGAGCTGCTGCTGCTGCATGTGCTGCAGCGACCGCGCAGCTGGTTGTTCGCGCACGCTACCGATCCACTGCCCGCCGCCGAGCAGGCCGCGTTCGAGGCCTTGCTGGACCGGCGCCTGGCTGGCGAACCGGTGGCCTACCTGACCGGCCGCCGTGGTTTCTGGACCCTCGATCTGGAAGTCGACCCCGCCACCCTGATTCCGCGCCCGGAAACCGAACTGCTGGTGGAACTGGCGCTGGATCGCCTGCCGCCGGACCGTGCACTGCGGTTGGCCGATCTTGGCACCGGCAGCGGCGCGATTGCATTGGCCTTGGCCAGCGAACGACCTCAGGCGCAGGTGCTGGCCACCGACGCCAGTTCCGCTGCGCTGGCGGTGGCGGCCCGCAACGCCGCGCGCCACGAGCTGGGCAACGTGCGTTTTGCCGAAGGGGGGCACGACTGGTACGCGCCGCTGCACGGTGAACGCTTCGACCTGATCGCCAGCAATCCCCCCTATATCGCCAGCGACGACCCGCACCTGCAACAGGGCGACCTGCGCTTCGAGCCGGCCACGGCGCTGGCCTCGGGCGTTGATGGGCTGGATGACATCCGTCGCATCGTCGCCGGCGGCGGCGACTACCTGCAGCCCGGCGGCTGGCTGCTGATCGAACACGGCTGGGACCAGGGCGATGCCATCGGCGCGCTGTTCGCGCAGGCCGGCTACATCGACGTGCAGACCGTGCAGGACCTGGAGCAGCGCGACCGGGTCACCCTGGGCCGGCGACCGGCCTAGAATGGGGGTTCTCCTGCCAAGGGCAGGGCACCACCACGGAGCTGCAAGCATGCGTACGCTGTACCCCGCCATCACCCCTTACGACGTCGGCACCCTGAAGGTCGACGACCGCCACACGCTGTACTTCGAACAGTGCGGCAACCCGGACGGCAAGCCGGTGGTGATGCTGCATGGTGGGCCCGGCGGCGGCTGCAGCGACAAGATGCGCCAGTTCCACGACCCGGCCAGGTACCGCATCATCCTCTTCGACCAGCGCGGTGCCGGTCGTTCCACCCCGCACGCCGATCTGGTGGACAACACCACCTGGGACCTGGTGGCCGACATCGAGAAGCTGCGCGAGCACCTCAAGGTCGATCGCTGGCAGGTGTTCGGTGGCAGCTGGGGCTCGACCCTGGCGTTGGCCTATGCGCAGACCCATCCGCAGCGCGTGACCGAACTGGTGCTGCGCGGCATCTTCATGCTGCGCCGCTGGGAGCTGGAATGGTTCTACCAGGAAGGCGCCAACCGCCTGTTCCCGGATGCGTGGGAGCACTACCTCAAGCCGATTCCGGCGGTGGAACGCCATGATCTGATCTCCGCTTTCCATCGCCGCCTGACCAGCGAAGACGAAGCAACGCGCCTGGACGCAGCCAAGGCCTGGGCAGTGTGGGAGGGCGCGACCAGCTTCCTGCACGTGGACGACGACTTCATCAACAGCCATGAAGACCCGCACTTCGCGCTGGCGTTTGCCCGCATCGAAAACCACTACTTCGTCAACGGCGGTTTCTTCGAAGTGGAAGACCAGCTGCTGCGCGACGCGCACCGCATCGCCGACATCCCGGGCGTGATCGTGCACGGCCGTTACGACGTGGTCTGCCCGCTGGCCAACGCCTGGGACCTGACCAAGGTGTGGCCGAAGGCGAAGCTGGAGATCACCCCGGCCTCGGGGCATTCGGCGTTCGAAGCAGAGAACGTCGACGCGCTGGTGCGTGCCACCGATAGCTTCGCCTGATCGGGTGGTGGTAGTGCCGGCCGCTGGCCGGCAACGCCTTACCGGTAGCGCCGGGCCATGCCCGGCGGCTTTTGCGTTGAAACGCTCATCCACGCATGGCGTGGATCTACCACGGCCCAGTAGAGCCAGGCCATGCCTGGCTGCGTTTGCGTTGAAACGCTCATCCACGCATGGCGTGGATCTACCACGGCCCAGTAGAGCCAGGCCATGCCTGGCTGCTTTTGCATTGAAACGCTTATCCACGCATGCCGTGGATCTACTACTGCCCAGTAGGGCCAGGCCATGCCTGGCTGCTTTTGCATTGAGACGCTCATCCACGCATGGCGTGGATCTACTACTGCCCAGTAGGGCCAGGCCATGCCTGGCTGCTTTTGCATTGAAACGCTCATCCACGCACGGCGTGGATCTACCACGGCCCAGTAGAGCCAGGCCATGCCTGGCTGCTTTTGCATTGAAACGCTCATCCACGCATGGCGTGGATCTACCAATCCCCGGCCAACAACGCTTCGGCCAGCACCTGCAGTTTCGGTGAGTGCTGGCGCGAGGGCGGGTAGATCAACGACAGCGCGCGGCTGCGGCCTTCGAACGGCTGCAGCACGCGCTGCAGGCGGCCATCGGCCAACGCGTCGGCCACCGCGAAATCCATCACCTGCACGATGCCGATGCCCGCAATCGCTGCCTCCACCAACGGGTCGCCGCAGTCGAACACCACCCGCGTCGGCGGCGTGACTTCGCGCAGCTGCCCGTCCTGCAGGAATTGCCAGTCCACCAGCCGGCCACTGCGCAGGTTGCGCACCGCCAGGCAGACATGGTTCTGCAATGCCGCCACATTGGCAGGCTCACCCTGCGCGGCCAGGTAGGCCGGGCTGGCCACGGTCACCCAGCGCAGTGGCTTCAACGGACGCGCCACCATGCGCTGGTCGGCGATGGTGCCGGTGCGCAGGGCGGCGTCGAAGCCTTCCTCCACCAGATCCACCAGGCGGTCGCTGAGCACCGCTTCCACCTGCAGCTGCGGATGCTGCTGCAGCAACGGTCCCAGCAACGGCACCAGCACCTTGCGCCCGAACATCGACGGAGCGCTGATCTTCAACGTGCCCGATGGCGTGCAGGGGCGGTCGGCCAGCAGCCGCTCGGCGTCTTCCATCCCGCACAGCAACGGTCCCACCTGCTCGACGAACTGCTGGCCATCCGGGGTCAGCGCGACATTGCGCGTATTCCGCTGCAGCAGCTTCACCCCCAGCGAGGCTTCCAGCCGGCCGATCGCGCGTGACAGCCCGGACTGGCTCAAGCCGAGCTGGCCGGCGGCGACGGTGAAGCTGCGCGCCTCGGCCACCTGCACCAGCATGCGCACCGCATTGAGGTCCATCGAGGATCCATTCATGCAGAAAATCATGACAGAAATCGCGCTGAGGGGGTTTATTGATTCAGCTGCATCAATGAGACTGCCGTCCCCCCTCCGAACCGGGCGCCGCATGCCTCCCCTGAAATACCCGCGCTGGGCGCTGACCCTGCTGGCCACCGCGCAGCTGATCATCGCTCTGGACGCCACCATCATCTTCGTCGCCCTGCACGACATGGGCCGCGCGCTGCAGATCAATGCGCAGCAGCTGCAGTGGGTGGTCAGCGCCTATACGGTGGCCTTTGGCGGCAGCTTGCTGCTGGGCGGGCGTGCGGCCGATCTGCTGGGCCGCCGCCGCTTCTACCGGCTGGGCATGCTGCTGTTCGCGCTGGCCTCGCTGCTGGGTGCGCTGGCGCCCAATGCCACACTGCTGATCGTGGCGCGTGCGGCGCAGGGCATCGGTGCGGCGCTGCTGTTTCCGGCCACCCTGGCCCTGATCAATACGCTGTATGCAGAGGGCCCGGTGCGCAACCGCGCGCTGGCAATCTGGAGCATGGCCAGTGCGGCGGGCCTCGCATTGGGGACGCTGCTGGGCGGCGTGCTGACCCAGGCGTTCGGCTGGCCGGCGGTGCTGGCGGTGATCGTGCCGTTGGCCACGGCCTGTGCGGTCGCCGCGGGCGCGTGGCTGCCGGCCGATGGCCCGCGCGTGCGCGGCCGTTCCTTCGATCTGGCCGGTTGCCTCACCGTCACCGCCGGCGGCAGCCTGCTGGTCACCACCCTGGTGCAGGGGCCGGAATGGGGCTGGACCGCGCCGGCCACGCTCATCTGCCTGTTGCTGTCAGCCGTGCTGCTGACGGTGTTCGTACAGATCGAAAAGCGCAGCCGCGACCCGCTGATGCAGTTCGCGCTGCTGCGCCTGCCCGGCCTGCGTGCAGCACTCGGCCTGACCTTCGCGTTCATGAGCAGCTATGGCGTGCAGTACTACTTCCTGGCGCTGTACTTCCAGGATGGCTATGGCTGGAGCCCGCTGCAGGCCGGCATGGCCTTCCTGCTGCCGACGCTGGTGTGCACCTTCGGCATCCGCATTGCCGAGCGCATGCTGCAGCGCCGTTCGCCGCGGCAGGTGCTGGCCTGGGGCTTCGCCGCCGGTGCCATCGGCATCACCGCGGTGGCGCTGGCGATGCCGCACGGCGCCAGCTACTGGCCGCTGCTGCCGGGCATCGTGGTGCTCAGCGTGGGCCAGGGCATGAGTTGGACGGCGATGTGGATCGTGGCCGGGCAGGGCGTTCCGGGGCCGCAGCAGGGTGTGGCGTCCGGCATGGCCGCTACCGCACAGCAGATCGGCGGCGCGTTGGGACTGGCAGTACTGGTGATGGTGGCCAACGCCGCACGCGGCACGCAGGCGGCAACCAGTCCCGATGCCCTGCAGGGCATGGTCAATGCACAGTACGGTGCCGCGCTGTTCGCCGCGCTCGGCGTGGTCATCGCGCTGGGCCTGCGTCCGGCACCGGTAGACTGCAGCTCTCCCGACGCGCTGCCCAACGACGCATGATTGCACGGCTTGATCTTCGCCAGACGCTGGACGCGTTTGCCGCCTGCAATGACGACCACGACGTATGGGCGTCGTTCGGCTGGGTGCATGCCAGCGAGGGCGATCTGCTGGCAGCGCGTTTCTGGTTGCCGGCAGATGAAGACGCCGCGTTCGATGACGACGGTGAGGTGCCCGAGGCCGTGCAGGCGCTGGGCCTGTCGGCCTGCCTGGAACCGGCCACGTTCGCTGACGTACTGGATGTGCAGAAGCGCCAGCGTCCGCTCTCATCCCTGCAGGATTACGCCGAAGCGCTGGCGTACTACGCCGAGTACGACGCCTTCCTGCAGGTGGACAGTGTCGATGAAGCGCTGGGCGAGGCTGGTGCCGCCGAGCAGGACGCTGCGCGCGCAGCCGGTGTCGGGCCGGGCATCTTCGCCGCGTTCGAGTTGACGCTGGCGGCGTGTGCGGGCGAACAGATCAAGGGAGCGGCACAGCGCGTCGCGCAGCTGCTCGACATTCCGGTGGGCGAAGCGCTGGCACGCTGTCGCGCGCTGCCGGTGTTGCTGGGGGAAGCGCTGGATCGGCGTCGCGCCCAGGCGATCAAGGACGATTTTGAAGCGATCGGCGTCCGCGTGCAGGTGCGCGGATTCAAACCGTTCCCGTGGATGGATGTTCCCGTGCTGCGTTGACGAAAATCATCCACGCATGGCGTGGATCTACTGGGAACCGGCCTCGTTCTTTCTTTTCGCCGAATGCGGATGTCCGTCAGCGCTGCAGTAGATCCACGCCATGCGTGGATGGGGGTCATCCGAACGCCAACAACTGCGGCTGCAACGCGCTGAAAATACGTGCCAGCCGCTCCGCCCACGCCTGCTGCCCGGCGGCATCGGCGATCAGGTCCTGGCGGATTTCCAGTTCCACATGCACCAGGCCGCGACCTTCGCCATGCACGGGCACAGCGTAGTCGCTGCTGCTGTTGACCGAATACGGTTCGTTGTCGCCCACCACCAGGTCGCCTTCATCGCGCAGTGCCTGCAGCAGGGCGTGGGCAAAACGCGTGTCCTGGTGGTACAGCACGCCGGCGTGCCAGGGGCGCTGCATGCCGTTCATCACCGGGGTGAAGCTGTGCATCATCACCAGCAGCGTCGGCCGTCCCGCATCGCGGCGCGCATCCAGTTCGGCATCAATGCGTGCATGGTAGGGGGCGTGGATCGCATCGATGCGCTGCTGCCGCTGCGCGGGCGACAGCCCGGCATTGCCCGGCACCACGGTATGGTCGCTGACCTCGGGGATCAGCGTCGGCGAAACCAACGGCCGGTTGCAGTCGATCAGCAGCCGCGAATAGGTCTGCTCGATCGCCCACGCATCCAGCCGCTCGGCCAATGCACGGGTGGTGCCGCCGATGCCGATGTCCCAGCCGATATGCCGGTCCAGTTCGGCCTGCGGCAATCCAAGGTCGGCCAGTGCACGCGGCACCTGTTGGCCGGCATGGTCGGCCAGCAGCAGGAACGGCGAGGCGCCCTGCGCACGGTGCACGCTGAAGATCGCCGGATCGTCGGCGCCCAGCAGTGCCGGCAGCGCGTGCAGGCCGGCGTCAGCCACGGGGCCGGCCGTCCAGATGGTGCTCGATCATCCACAGGCCGGCCCACAGCTTGGCATCGGCTTCATAGCCTTCGGCCATTTTCTGCACCAGCCAGGCGGCCGCCTGCGCGCGCGGCACTTCATGCACGGTGATGTCCTCGCTCTCGTCGCCGCCGCCTTCGCCGATGCGACGCAGGCCGGTGGCACGCACGAAGGCGATCTTCTCGCTGCTGGCACCAGAGGAGGTGGGGCCGATCATCAGCACTTCGGCGTGCTCGGCGGTCCAGCCGGTCTCCTCTTCCAGCTCGCGTACAGCGGAAACTTCGATGGACTCGCCCGCATCGATGTCGCCGACCAGCCCGGCCGGCATCTCGATGGTCGACGCCTGCAGCGGCACGCGGAACTGCTCGACGAACAGCACCTTGTCCTCGGGGGTGACGGCAATGATGATCGCGGCCAGGCCGCCGGCGTGGGTGCGTTCGCTGTATTCCCAGCTGCCGCGCACGACCATGCGCTGGTACTTGCCTTCGTAGACGACACGCGGTGCTTCGGTATTGCGCTGGCTCATGCGGGCTCGCTGGAAGTAGGGGCGGGGTCGGAAATGCCGGCGGCACTGAACAGCCGGCGGCGGGTCATGGGGCCGAAGCGCAGGGTCTGGCACAGGCCACCGAGCAGCTCTGGATCGGCCGCCTGGCGCGGCATGCCGGGCTGGCAGCCTTCCAAGGGGGCGTCCAGGGAGATGGTGGTCAGCTGGCGCCAGAGCTGGGCGTGCTCGCGCTGCTCGCGCAGGCGCACCGCCATCTGCGCCGCGCCGCGCAGGCGCAGGAACGGCACTTCGTCCAGGCATTCGTACAGCACGTCCATGCTGCCGAAATGGGCCAGCAGCACGGCCGCCGACTTGGCGCCGACACCACTGATGCCCGGAATGTTGTCGACCGCATCGCCGCACAGCGCCAGGTAATCGGCAATCTGGTGCGCGTGCACGCCGTGCCGGGCCTTGACTCCGGCCACGTCCCAGCGCTGGTTGCGTGCGTAATCCCATTGCTCGTCATGGTCGAGCAGCAGCTGCGACAGGTCCTTGTCGGCGGAAATGATCACGCCGCGATGGCTGCTGCGGTGGCCATGCAGGGCGCTGCCGATCAGGTCGTCGGCTTCGTAATCATGGTGGGCAAGTACCGCCAGGCCGAGCGCTGCGCACAACGCCTTGCAGTGCACGAACTGGCGCTTGAGCGCTTCCGGCGCCGGGTCCCGATTGGCCTTGTAGGCCGGGTACAGGCGGTGACGGAAGCCGCTGTCCAGTGCTTCGTCGAAGGCGATGGCGATGTGCCGGGGGCGTTCGCGCTCCAGCAGGTCCAGCAGGAAACGGGCGAATCCATGCACGGCGTTGGTCGGCCAGCCCTGGCTATCCTGGAATTCGTCCGGCAGCGAATGCCAGGCGCGGAACACGTAGATGCTGGCGTCGACCAGGTACAGCGGCGGTGGTATCGCCACGGGAGTCACCGCGCTCACTGGCCGGTCCAGTCCTGCAGCAGGGCAGCTGCGTCGGGGCGCTCGCGTTCAGGCACTTCGGCCTTGGGCGTGCCGATGTGGATGAAGCCGGCAATGCCTTCGCCCTCGGCCAGCCCCAGGTGGGCGTGCACGGCGGGATCGAAGGCCATCCATGCGGTCAGCCACTGCGCGCCGAAGCCCAGCGCCTGTGCCGCCTGCAACAGGGCAAAGCACACGCAGCCGGCGGTCATCAGTTGTTCCTGTGCCGGTACCTTCGGGTCCGGACGGGGGCTGGCCACCACCACGATCACCAGCGGTGCATGGCTGAAGCGCTGGCGGTCCTTCTCGAACACGGCGTCGCCGGCATGCGGGTCGCGCTCACGGCTGCGCGCGGCCAGGAAGTCGCCCAGAGTGTGACGCGCATCGCCGGCGATCTTCAGGAAGCGGAACGGTACGCGCTTGCCGTGGTCGGGCACGCGGACCGCCGAGGTCAGCATCCGCTGCAGGGTGGCCGGGTCCGGTCCGGGCTCGCCCAGTTGCCGCGAGGGCACCGAGCGACGGGCATCCAGAGCAAGCAGGGCGGCAGGGTCGGGCATGGAGTCTGAACCGGTCATCACGGGTCGCTGATTATAGTCGGGGAGGTAGATGACGCCGTTTGTGTCGCGTCAGACCCCTGAATAGCAAACTGTGATGAACATCATGCCACTGGCGGATCACGGAGCACCGCTTCCCCTCGCCTCGCAGGCCCTGCACGGCTTACGATACGTAATATTGCCGGGCCGCCGTTCATGAGGTTTGAAGTGAGGACTGTTTCACTGTCCGCGATGGGCTGGGCGGCCTACCATCGAGGGACCGGTACATGGGGTGTACCGGCCGTCGCGATGTCCATGATGTCTGTCGCACCAGAGAAGGTGGGGAGCCTTCCCGAATGATGAGCGCGCCCACTCCGATGGGATCGCCGGGTCGTGACCCGGCCCAGCTCCAGCTTGCCCGGGACATCGTCCTGCCGGCGTTGTGCCAGGCCTTTGGCGCGGCACTGGCCCGCTTCGACGATGCCCTGTTCGACCGTGCCGGCAATGCCGGCTCGTCGCAGTTGCTGTTCCTGGACGCGATGCGCGAGCTGCGTCGCCGCCGTGAAGAGATCGCCGGTGCTTTTGCCGCCCATCTCGGCCATGCCTGGGCCGGTCTGGCGGCGGGCGAGCCCGTCTCTGCCGAGCTGACCCTGGCCGGGCAGGCCCAGGATGGCCTGAGCCTGGTGCCGGAACATGTACTGGAATCACGGCTGGCGGTGCGCAACTTCGCCACCGTGCTGCTGCGCGACTTCAAGCCGGTACTGGCACGGCTCGACCGCCGCCTGGGCTGGCTGGGCGGCGGTATCGAACTCGATGCCGACCGCAACCCGATCAGCCCCGAACACCTGGGCGTGGCCATCCACGAAGCCTTTGCCGGCTGCGAGCTGGCCCCGGAAGTCCACCTGGTGCTGATCAAGCTGTGCGAGCGCGACCTGCGCGCGCCGGTGGGCCGCATCTACGAAAAACTGGACGAGCACCTGGCCGCGGCCGGGGTGATGTCGCAGATGGGGGCGCCGCGCCGGCCACTGGCGCCGGCCCCGGCGCAGCACGTTCCGCATGGCTTGGATGATCTGGTCGAGCAGCGCACGGCATCGGGCTTCGACAACGAATTCAATGACGACGAACAGGCCGCGCCGGCCTGGGCACAGCGGTTTGCCGCGCGCTGGTCCGAGCGTCGTGGCCACATGCAGCAGCATGCCGGTGGCGAAGAGAGCCCGTCCGGCGAAGCCTATTCCGGCCAGCAGGGCATGCTGCTGGAAGCGCTGCACGAGCTGCTGCAGCAGACCCGCCATGTACGCGAGGACGCAACCTCTGCGGCGCAGGTGGCGGTCGGCCAGCATCGCCCGTTGAGCCAGCGCGAGATGATGTCGGTGCTGTCGCTGCTGCAGGCCACGCCCAGCGCGACCCTGCGTGCGGCGATCGGCGAGGATGGCGAGTCATTGGCGCAGCGGCTGAAGAGCGAAGTGCTGTCCAGCGCGACCCGGCTGGGCGTCGACCCGGGCCAGACCCGGCTGGACGCGCAGGACGAGGACGCGATCGACCTGGTTGGCATGCTGTTCGACGTGATGCTCGATGAGCGCGAACTGGAAGGCCGCTCGCGCGAGCTGATCGGTCGCCTGGTGGTTCCGTTCGTGAAGGTGGCGATGCTGGACCGCCGCATGTTCGTGCAGAAGACCCATCCGGCGCGCAAGCTGCTCAACTCGCTGGCCGAAGCCTGCGAGGGCAACACCGGCGAAAGCCAGGCCGAGCGCATGCTGATGGCCAAGGTGGAGGAGATCATCGAGCGGCTGGTCGCCGAGTTCAACGAGAACCTGGCGATCTTCCTGACCCTGGAAGAAGAATTCCGCGATTTCCTGGTACAGCACCGGCGTCGCGTGGAAATCGCCGAGCGGCGGGCCGCCGAGACCCAGCGTGGCCAGGAAAAACTGGAAATGGCCCGCACCCGTGCCGGCGCCGAACTGGATCGCCGCATCGGCGATGCCACCCTGCCGCCGGCCATCGCCGAGTTCCTTCGCCAGCCCTGGCAGCACCACCTGACCCTGGCGCTGCTGCGCGAGGGCGAGGAGGGGGCATCGGTGGCCGAGGCGCTGACCCTGGCTGATGGCCTGCTTGAGGAAGTGGCCGAGGCCCGTCGGCAGATCGTCGGCAAGCCGTGGCTGCAGGCCTGGCAGCCGATGCTGGCCAAGGTGTTTGCCAGCGTCGGCGTGCATGGCGACGCCGCCAGCGCAGCCATCGACGCGTTGCATGACACCCTGCAGGGCATCGCCGAATCGCGGCCGGAGCTCGAGCGCGCGCTGCCGGAGCTGCCGCAGGTGGTGCTGCCCGCGCCCCCGGCCCCGGAAACGCCGGCGGTGGATCTGGGCGGTACGTTCAATACCGACGATTTCGACAATGCCGATGCCGACCGCTTCCGCCGGATGGAGATCGGCAACTGGCTGGACTTCGTCGACAAGGACGGCAAGGTGCAGGCGGGCAAACTGTCCTGGATCAGCCCGATTTCCTCGCGCCTGCTGTTCGTCAACCGTCGCGGCGTGCGCTTCTGTGTGGCCTCGCCTGAAGAACTGGCGGTGATGGTGCGGCTGGGGCGGCTGCGTCCCCACATCGACGATGGCGCCTTCGACAGCGCCATGCAGGGCGTGCTCGACCGCCTCGATCCGGGTGGTGCGACGCTGCACTGAGCCACGTACGCCTGCTAGGATCGGACCCACTCACCGATCAGCGGGAATCTGCATGGCCGTGGCGTTGCTGGGGATCAAGGAGACCGCGCCGGGCGAACGACGCGTTGCGCTCACGCCGGAGACGGCGCGCAAGCTCGGTGCGCTGGGCATCACCGTGTGGTACCAGCCCGGTGCGGGCCAGGCCGCCGGTTTTACCGATGCCGCCTACGACGACGCAGGTGCCCGCGCCTTCGACGCGGCCCGTTGGGCCGAGATCGACATCCTGCTGTGCGTGCAGGCGCCACCGGCCGAGGTGCTGGCCCGGCTCAAGCCGGGCGCCAGTGTGGTCGGCCTGCTGACCCCGGCGGCTGACCCTGCGTTGGCCGCATTGGCCTCCGATGACCGCCTGTACCTGTTCCCACTGCAGCAGTTGCCGCGCACCACGCGCGCGCAGGCGATGGACGTACTCAGTTCGCAGGCCGGCATGGCCGGCTACAAGGCGGCATTGATTGCTGCCGAACGCGCGCCGCGCTTCTTCCCGATGCTGACCACGGCGGCCGGTACGGTGCGTCCAGCCAAGGTGCTGGTGATCGGCGCCGGTGTCGCCGGCCTGCAGGCCATTGCCACCTCACGCCGCCTGGGTGCGCAGGTGGAGGGCTTCGACGTGCGCCCGGAAACCCGCGAACAGATCCAGTCGCTCGGTGCGCGCTTCCTCGACCTGGGGGTGAGCGCGGTCGGCGAGGGCGGTTATGCGCGAGCGCTGACCGATGAAGAGCGTGGTGAACAGCAGCGCCGTCTTGGCGACCACCTGCGCAGCGTGGACGTGGTGATCTGCACTGCCGCGGTGCCGGGACGTCAGGCGCCGACGATCGTCACCGCCGCGATGGTCGAAGGCATGGCCGCCGGCAGCGTGATCGTTGATCTGGCCGCCGAGAGCGGTGGCAACTGCGCGTTGACCGAGCCCGGCCACTGCATCGAGCACCAGGGCGTGACCATCGATGGCCCGCTGGGCCTGGCCAGCCGGGGTGCCACCCAGGCCAGCGAGATGTATGCGCGCAACCTGATGAACTTCGTCGCCCTGTTCGTGCGCGATGGCGAGCTGGGCTTCGACTGGGAAGATGAGTTGCTGGCGAAAACGCGCTGGCAGGCCTGAGTCGGTAGCGCCGGGCCATGCCCGGCGAGCGCAGCGGCATCCGGTGAA
>NZ_QQXJ01000001.1:3429729-3441411 GCF_004348785.1 Stenotrophomonas sp. TEPEL | reverse complement strand
CGCCGGGCCATGCCCGGCGAGCGCAGCGGCATCCGGTGAATCCGCCGGGCGTGGCCCGGCGCTACCCCTTCGATAGGGGTTACCGCGGCTTCGCCGGCGGCGGGTTGTCCCGCACCCATTCCCGGCGTTCGTCTGCGGTCATCTGCGACCAGCGCTCGCGCATGGCATCGCGCTGGGCCGGGCTGAGGTCACGCATCTGGCCGAACAACGCCCGGGCCTGCTCGCGCTGCTCCGGGCTCATGTGTTCGAAGCGGCGCAGGCCGCGGCGGGCCTTGCCGCGTTCTTCCGGGCTCATCGACTGCCAGCGCTGGCCGTGCGACAGCATGCGCTGGCGCTGCGCGGGATCGGCGCCGTTCCAGCGGTCACGCAGCGGGGCCAACAACGCTTCGCGCTGGGCCGGGCTCAGCTGTTCCCAGTTCGGCAGCGACGCGGCAGCAGGTGCCGGCCGCGCGGCAGGCGCTGGCGCGGTGGCCTGCGCCAGTGCCGATGCAGCGGGCAGCAGGGTCAGGGCGATCAGCAGGGGCAGGGAGGGGTATCGCAGCATGGTTCACTCCATCGCCAGGTCGTTGTCGCCCAGCCACAGGTACAGATCGGGATTCTCGTCGTACAGCACGCCATTGTCTTCTTCCGCAGCGACGATCGGCGTGCTGATCGGGCCCCGATGATCGCCCGGACCGACGAACTGGACGCCGATGCCCAGCGCGATCACCAGCGAACAGGCGCTGGCCAGCCACCAGCGCCAGCGACCGGCGTGCGCCGCACCGGCGTTGTGACGGGCACTGCGCAGGCGTGCCAGGGTGGCCGGCGACAGCGCCTGCAGCGACTGCGCGTGCAGGCTGCGCAGGGCGTCATCGGAAGGCAGGGGGCGGTTCACGGGTGCATCTCCAGTTGATTCTGCAGCGCCTGTCGGGCGCGCGCCAGATGGGTCTTTACCGCGCCTTCGCTGCAGCCCATGGCGCGGGCGGTGGTGGCCCCGTCCAGGTCCTGCAGCACGCGCAGGGTGAATGCCTCGCGCTGGCGGGCGGGCAGGTCGCGCAGTGCCTGCACCAGCTGCTGGTACTGCTGGCGCTGCTCGTGCGCCTGCGAAGGGTCCGGTGCGGGGTCGGCCCAGTCGATCTGGCCGCCATCGGCATCCTGGTTGTCGCGCCAGAACGGCAGGCGGAAGCGGCGGCGGCGCTGCAGGTCGATCACCCGCCGGCGCAGGATGCTCCAGAACAACGGCGCCCACTCGGCGGCCGGCTTGTCGGCGTAGTCCAGCATGCGCAGCAGCGCGTCCTGTACCGCATCCAGCGCGTCATCACGCTGGCGCAGGCCGGCCTCGGCGAAGCGGAAGGCGCGCGGCCCGACGCTGGCCAGGAACGCTTCCAGCGAGGCCGGAACGGCGTCGGCATCGGTGGTTGAGGGGACAGGGCTGCTCACCAGCACAGGGTACGGTTCCTCGGCAGGGGTCACCATCGACAACGCGTGAGCGCGGCCGTGGTTGACCGGGACGCGCGCAGGGTTCAGCCCATGGTTATGATGGGGCGACGAAGACAGAGCAGGAGCGTTGCCGGTGAGTGACGGGTTCGTGGCGCTGTACATCTTCATGCTGGCCGCCATTGCCGGCCACGTGATCATTTCCCGGGTCCCGGTGATCCTGCATACCCCGTTGATGTCGGGCTCCAACTTCATCCATGGCATCGTGCTGATCGGCGCGATGGTGGTGCTGGGGCACGCACAGACGCCGTTGGAGAAGGTCCTCGGGTTCCTTGCCGTGGTGCTCGGCGCCGGCAACGCAGCCGGTGGCTATGTGGTCACCGCGCGCATGCTGGAAATGTTCAAGCCGAGCGTGCGCAAGGCCGGCAACGATGAACCGAAGGAGCCGCAGGCTTGAACATCAGCACCGTCGAACTGCTTGATTGGCTGGTCAAGGCCAGCTATCTGGTCGCCGCCACCCTGTTCCTGCTCGGCCTGCAGCGCATGGCCTCGCCGATGACCGCAAGCAGCGGTATCCGCTGGGCGGGTCTGGGCATGCTGCTGGCCACGGTGGCGACCTTCTTCCTGCCCGAACTGCACAACGTGCCGCTGATCCTGGTGGCACTGCTGCTGGGGGCCGGCCTGGCCTGGTGGTCGGCGGGCAAGGTCGCCGTCACCGACATGCCGCAGATGGTCGCGCTGTACAACGGCATGGGCGGTGGTTCAGCGGCGGCCATCGGTGCGGTGGAACTGCTGCGCTATGCGTTCCTGGCCAACCGCGATACCACCCACTGGAGTGCGCAGGCGCTGGCCGATCTGGCCGCGCGGCAGCCGTCCGGCACGGTGCTGGTGCTGGCGGTGGTGGGCGCGGCGATCGGTGCGGTGTCGCTGTCCGGCTCGGTGATCGCCTGGGCCAAACTTGATGGCCGCCTCGACAAGCGCGTGACCTGGCCGGGCCAGCAGGTGATGAACCTGCTGGTGGCGCTGGCCGTGGTGGTGCTGGGCATCATCGCCGCCAGCACGCTCAGCACCTGGGCCATCGTCGCCTTCTTCGTGCTGGCACTGGCGCTGGGCGTGTTGATGACGTTGCCGATCGGTGGCGCCGACATGCCGGTGGTGATCTCGCTGTACAACGCGTTCACCGGCCTGGCGGTGTCGTTCGAAGGCTACGTGCTGGGCAACGAGGCGCTGATCATCGCCGGCATGATGGTCGGCGCAGCGGGCATCCTGCTGACCCGGTTGATGGCCAAGGCGATGAACCGGCCGATCCGCAACGTGCTGTTCTCCAACTTCGGTGGCGGCGCAAGCGGCGAGGCGCAGGCGATCTCCGGTTCGCAGAAGCCCATTGAAGCCGCCGATGTGGCGGCGATGATGGGCTTTGCCGAACGTGTGGTGATCGTGCCCGGCTATGGCATGGCCGTGGCCCAGGCACAGCACAAGATCTGGGAGCTGGCGCAGCGGCTGATCACGCGCGGGGTGAAGGTCAAGTTCGCCATCCACCCGGTGGCCGGGCGCATGCCCGGGCACATGAACGTGCTGCTGGCCGAAGCGGGGGTGCCGTACGACCTGATCGCGGACATGGACGATATCAATCCCGAGTTCGCCACCACCGACGTGGTGCTGGTGATCGGCGCCAACGATGTGGTCAACCCGGTGGCGCGCACCGATCCGGCCAGTCCGATCTACGGCATGCCGGTACTGGACGTGGTGAATGCGCGCAACGTGGTGGTGATCAAGCGCGGCAAGGGCACCGGCTTTGCCGGTATCGAAAATGCGCTGTTCTATGCCGACAACACCCGCATGCTGTACGGCGATGGTGCCGAGGCAGCGGCGTCGCTGGTCAGCGAGCTGAAGGCGCTCGACGGCGGGCATTGAGGGTTGGGGTCGGATCCCTTTCCGCAGGAAAGGGCTCTGACCCCGGATCCAACCACCCCATCCACGCATGGCGTGGATCTACCAGGGCATCACCGGCGCGCTCAGCGCGCCAGCCAGGCGCCTACGGCGACACCCACCGCCAGCCACAGCCATTCGACCACGCCATTGGCCAGGGTGATCAGCGTCCAGGCCAGGTGCGGGCCCATCCGCAGTGAGGCGTCCCAGGGGTTCAGGCCCATCGAGCCGCCCATCCAGGCACTGGCGATCGCCCAGTTCGAGATCGCGGCTACCAGCAGCGTGCCCAGCACGACCAGGGCGATGCGCAGCTTGCCGGGACCGAGCGTGCCTAGACGCAGCATGAACACCAGTTCCAAGGCGGTCAGTACCGCCATCCAGCCGACCGGACGGCCGGTGAACAGGGCGATCAGCATCCAGGCAAGGGGGGCGGTGGCCAGCGCCAGCAACAACATGAAGGGCCAGAGCCAGGTAACGGTCCTGGCACGTGCGGCATTGGAGGACATCGAAGCTCCTGAAGGTCGCCCACAGGATACTGTGGTTTGCCGCAGTGCACCGGCGAGGGCGGGGCGCCTACGCTAGAATGGCCGCTTGCGTGGCTTACGCCGCAGCCCCATATCGGTCCTCATGTATTCCCGTAGCAGCGAACCTGTCCACTTCGAACGCGATTGCGAGGCCGTCATGGTCCCGCAGGGCGACACCGTGACCCTGCCCGCCGGCAGCTATGGGTACATCACCCAGGCGCTGGGCGGCAGCTACTCGGTGTTCGTCGAGGGCAATCTGTTCCGTATCGCCGGCAAGGATGGCGATGCCATCGGCAAGGAGGCGCCGGCACCGCTGGAGCTGCCCGACGATGCCAGCGACGAGCAGGTCGAACAACTGGTCTGGCAGCAGCTGCGCACCTGTTTCGACCCGGAAATTCCGGTCAACATCGTCGAACTGGGACTGGTCTACGAGGTGGAGATCAAGCACCTGGAGCAAGGGCAGCGCGAGATCGACGTGAAGATGACCCTGACCGCACCCGCCTGCGGCATGGGTGACATCCTGGTCGACGACGTGCGCAGCAAGCTTGAAATGATCCCGACGGTGGCCGAGGCCGACGTCGAGCTGGTCTTCGACCCGCCGTGGAACCAGCACATGATGTCCGAGGCCGCACGGCTCGAAACCGGCATGCTTTGACCCACGGCCCGCAGTGACGCGGGCCCGGCATTACCCGCAACCAGAACAGGAAATCTCCGGTGTCCCAGTCCATTCCCAGCTTCGCCGTCACCCGTTCGGACCACCCGCGCAGCGCTGAAGAGCGCGCCCAGATCCTGGAGAAGCCGGGCTTCGGCCTGCACTTCACCGACCACATGGTGGAAGTGCGCTGGGACAAGGATGCCGGCTGGCACAACGCCAACGTGCGCGCCTACGGTCCGCTGCAGCTGGACCCGGCCGCGGCCGTGCTGCACTACGGCCAGGAGATCTTCGAAGGCATCAAGGCCTACCGCCATGCCGATGGTTCGATCTGGACCTTCCGCCCCGATGCCAACGGCCGTCGCCTGCAGCGTTCGGCGCAGCGCCTGGCGCTGCCGGAACTGCCGGTGGAGATCTTCGTCGAATCGCTGAAGCAGCTGATCGCCGTCGACAGCGCCTGGGTGCCGTCGGCCGATGAGTCGAGCCTGTATTTCCGTCCGTTCATGATCGGCGATGAAGCGTTCCTTGGCGTGCGCGGCGCGCACAAGGCCGGTTACTACGTCATCGCCAGCCCGGCTGGCCCGTACTTCGCCAAGGGCGTCGCCCCGGTGTCGATCTGGCTGTCCACCGAGTACGCGCGTGCAGCCAAGGGCGGCACCGGTGCGGCCAAGTGCGGTGGCAACTACGCCGCGTCGCTGTTGCCGCAGCAGAAGGCGCAGGCGCAGGGCTGCTCGCAGGTGCTGTTCCTGGACCCGGTCGAAGGCAAGTACCTGGAAGAACTGGGCGGCATGAACGTGTTCCTGGTCTACAAGGACGGCACGCTGGTCACGCCGGAACTGTCCGGCAGCATCCTCGAGGGCATCACCCGCGAGAGCATCCTGCAGCTGGCCCGCGACCGCGGCATGAAGGTCGAAGAGCGCAAGGTCACCATCGATGAGTGGAAGCAGGGCGTGACCTCCGGCGAGATCACCGAAGTGTTCGCCTGCGGTACCGCTGCGGTGGTCACCCCCATCGGCCAGCTCAAGGGCGAAGGCTTCTCGGTGGGCGACATCAATGCGCCGGCCGGCGAAGTGACCATGTCGCTGCGCAAGGAACTGACCGACATCCAGTACGGTCGCCTGCCGGACCGCCACGGCTGGCTGGTCAAGCTGGGCTGATCGCCTGCGCGAACGCGTAGCGCCGGGCCATGCCCGGTGACTTTTCGGAAAGCCCGTCCCTGCGACGGGCTTTCTGCGTTTCAGGCGTACGTCCGCCGGGCATGGCCCGGCGCTACCAGGATCAACGGCTCCCGCCAGCGCGTGGCGATGCCCGGCGAATGCACGCGTACCACGGTAGCGCCGGGCCATGCCCGGCGGCTGTTCGCCGATGTCGGCAAAGACATGGCGGGACAGGACATTCCGCAGTCAGGTACGTGCAGCTGACGCGAAAGTTCCTTCACCTTCACAAACCCTCGACCCGGAAAGTCTCAGATCCAACATTTCATCTTGCTGAAAAGACGCTGAAAATCTTGTGGTGTCCGGTTTGAGCCACTAGCGTCATCAACACAGCGGATGGTCAGGGGAATCCGCTGGCTCGCCGGACCCGAACCTCGCCATCGCAAGCCAGCCCACGGTTCAGGCCGGTGCTTCTGCCGATTCCGGCATTCCTACCATTAGAAGGGAAATCCGATGTCCCAGGTAACGCAACCGCGTGTGCGTCGTGTGTGGGTGGTCCTTGGTGCGTCCGTCCTGTCATCGCTGCTGCTGGCCACGCCTGCGCTGGCCGGTGATGTCCAGCTCAGCGGCCTGCAGTCCGCGCCGACCCACCAGCGCTTCATCGTGAAGTACCGCGACGGCAGTGCGCCGGTGGCCAACACCACCGCGCTGGCTTCTTCGCTGAAGACGGCCGCTGCCGGCATCGCCAGCAGCCAGGGCCGCGCGCTGGGCCTGCAGCAGGTCCGCAGGCTTGCGGTCGGCTCCACCGTGGTCAGGACCGACCGTGCGCTGGACCAGGCCGAATCCGAGCTGCTGATGCGCAAGCTCGCCGCCGACCCGAACGTGGAATACGTCGAAGTCGACCAGATCATGCGCGCGACGCTGACCCCCAACGACACCCGTTTCAGCGAGCAATGGGGCTTCGGTACGTCCAACGCCTCGATCAACGTGCGCCCGGCCTGGGACAAGGCCACCGGCACCGGTGTGGTCGTGGCGGTGATCGATACCGGCATCACCAACCATGCCGATCTCAACGCCAACATCCTGCCCGGCTATGACTTCATCAGCGACGCGGCGATGGCGCGCGATGGTGGTGGCCGTGACAGCAATCCCAACGATGAGGGTGACTGGTACGGCGACAACGAGTGCCAGGCCGGTTATCCGGGCTCGAACTCCAGCTGGCATGGCACCCACGTGGCCGGCACGGTCGCTGCGGTGACCAACAACAGCACCGGCGTGGCCGGTACCGCGTTCAACGCCAAGGTCGTGCCGGTGCGCGTGCTCGGCAAGTGCGGCGGCTACACCTCCGACATCGCCGACGCGATCGTCTGGGCCTCCGGTGGCACGGTCAGCGGTGTGCCGGCCAACGCCAACCCGGCCGAGGTCATCAACATGTCGCTGGGCGGCGGCGGCAGCTGCTCGACCACTTACCAGAACGCGATCAACGGCGCGGTCGGCCGCGGCACCACCGTGGTGGTCGCTGCCGGCAACAGCAACACCAACGTCTCCAGCGCGGTACCGGCCAACTGCCCGAACGTGATCGCGGTGGCGGCCACCACCTCGGCGGGTGCGCGTGCCAGCTTCTCCAACTACGGCACCGGCATCGACATCTCCGCACCGGGCCAGAGCATCCTGTCCACCCTCAACAGCGGCACCACCACCCCGGGCAGCGCCAGCTATGCGTCCTACAACGGCACCTCAATGGCGGCACCGCACGTGGCGGGCGTGGTTGCACTGATGCAGTCGGTGGCACCGAGCCCGCTCAGCCCGGCGCAGGTGGAAAGCATCATCAAGAGCACCGCGCGTCCGCTGCCGGGTGCGTGCTCGGGTGGTTGCGGCGCCGGCATCATCGACGCCGATGCCGCGGTGACTGCCGCGATCAACGGCACCACGCCCAACCCGGGTGGCACCGTGCTGCAGAACAACGTGCCGGTTACCGGCCTCGGTGCGGCCAGCGGCGCATCGCTCAGCTATACCGTCAACGTCCCGGCTGGCAGCACGCAGCTGCGCGTGGCGATCAGCGGCGGCAGTGGTGATGCCGACCTGTACCTGCGCCAAGGCAGTGCCCCGACCGACACCGTCTACACCTGCCGCCCGTACCTGAGCGGCAACAACGAGACCTGCACCGTCAACAGCCCCACCGCCGGTACCTGGTACGTGCGGGTGAAGGCCTACAGCACCTTCTCGGGCGTGACCGTCAACGCCCAGTACTGAGCCCAAGCCCCTCTCCATGGGCACGCCCCGGCCTCGGCCGGGGTGTTTTTTTTGGGGGACGGCGAAGCGGAGAAAGCAGTGCAGCAGTGCATTTGCCCTTGCCCTTGCCCTTGCCCTTGCTCTTGCTCTGCCCTTGACCTTAGCAACCGAAACGCCGACGCGCGACGGCGCGCCTTCAATCCCTCAAACCGACTCGAACCGGTTCGCCGCCACGTTCTTGCGCACATGCTGCGGGTCGAAGATCCGGCCGTTCATCGCGATGAACACCCCCGCCGGCAGCGACTGCACCGCACCGATCGCACAGCCGATGTTGAACTCCGCATCCGAACCACGGAAACGCGCCGGGCTCAGCGCACCGGTCATCACAATGGTCTTGTCCGGGATCGTCGCCAGCACCTTGCCGGTCTGCACCATCGAATCGGTGCCGTGGGTCACCAGCACGTGGCGGGTGGGCTGGGCGGCGATCGTTGCGCGGATCAGCTCACGATCGTCGTCGTTGATGTGCAGCGAATCCTTGCGCAGGATCGGAATTACGTTGAAACGGAACGTGACCCCCAGTTCGCGCAGGATCATGCCGATCTGCGGGTCGCCGATCTGGTAGTCCGACTTGTCGTCGAAATAGATCTTGTCGATCGTGCCACCGGTGGTGACGACCAGGAGCTCTTCCATCATGTGCATGCGCGAAACCAAGGCAGGTACAGCGGCGCGGGGCCGGGAACGCAGATGATACGGCGCACCGGGCGCAGCGTCAGCGCCGCCGCCCGAAACGGGCGCGCAGGCCGGGCAGGCTGGCCGAAAAGATCACCAGCAGCGCCAGCACGATTTCGATCAGTGCCAGCCAGCGGGTCTCGGGATGGCTCCAGGCGCTCATCACGCCGTGGCTGAACCAGCCCAGGGCCAGCACCGCCGCCCAGAACCCGGCCTTGCGCCAGCCCAGCCGCAGGGCGATGGCCAGCGCCAGCGGCGGCGCAGTGAACACCAGCTGGGTGGCCAGCCAGTGCCTGTCGTTGATGAACCAGCCGGCAAACAGCGCCGCCAGCCCCATCAGGGCCAGCAGCAGCACGGTGCGCGGCGCGGTGCTCATCGCGCCAGCCGCTGCGCGATGTCGGCCACGCGCCGGCCCAGCGCCCGCGCCAGTACCGCCTCATCGTCGGTGGGTTGCGGGTCGTCGGCGGCGCCGGCCACGTGGCTGGCGCCATACGGCGTGCCGCCACTGGTGGTGTGGCTCAGTGCCGGCTCGGTGAACGGAATGCCGACGATCAGGCAGCCGTGGTGCAGCAGCGGTACCTGCATCGACAGCAGGGTCGACTCCTGGCCGCCGTGCATCGACGCAGTGGACGTGAACACCCCGGCCGGCTTGCCGGCCAGCGTGCCGTTCACCCATTCGGCGCCGAGGCCATCAAGGAAATGCTTGACCGGCGCGGCCATGTTGCCGAAACGGGTAGGGCTGCCCAGCAGCAGTCCCTGGCACTCCGCCAGGTCCTGCACGCTCACATAGGGCGCGCCATCGTCGGGTACCGGCGGCTGCGCGGTCTGGGTGACGGCGGCCACCGGTGGCACCGTGCGCAGCCGCGCCGCCATGCCCGGAACCTCGCCGATGCCCCGCGCGATCTGGCGCGCCAGCCGTGCCACCGAACCGCCGCGGCTGTAGTACAGCACCAGGATTTCGCCCATCGCGCCCAGCTCTCCTCATCGTGTGGACGCCAGTATGGCTATCCTGCACCGATTCCGCATCGGGTACCCTTGCGCCGATGGAACCTTTGGATACGCTCAATTTGTGGATGGAGCGCGCGCGGGATCGCGCACGCGCCGCCAGCTTCGGCCGCTTCCTGTGGCGCCGCTTCCTCGACGACCGCCTGTTCCAGGCCGCCGCCGCGCTGGCCTACACCACGGTGTTCGCGCTGGTGCCGTTGGCGATCGTGGTGTTTGGCGTGCTCTCGGCCTTCCCGGTGTTCGATCGCTGGAGCGACCAGCTCAGCGACTACGTCTTCTCCAACTTCGTGCCCAATGCCGCGCGCGCTGCCGAAGGCTACCTGCGCCAGTTCTCGGCCAGCGCCGGCCAGCTCACTGCCGCCGGTTTCATCGCCCTGGTCATCTCGCTGCTGATCACCCTCAACAGTGTTGAAGAGACCTTCAACCAGATCTGGCGCGTCGGCAGCAGTCGGCCGCGGTTGACCCGCTTCCTGGTCTACTGGACGGTGCTGACCCTGGGCGCGATGCTCGCCGCTGCGTCGCTGGCGGTGTCGGCGCGGGTGTTCGCGATGCCGTTGTTCGGCACGCAGGAAGGGCGCTGGCTGGCCGATCTCGCCCTGCGGCTGGCGCCGATCCTGATCGAATTCGTCTGCATCACCCTGATGTTCCGGGTGGTGCCACACCACTCCGTGAAGTGGCGCCATGCGGTTCCGGGCGCGATTCTCGCTGCGGTGATCCTGGAGCTGGTGAAGTGGGGCATCGGCGCCTACCTGGGCAGCTTCCAGTCCTACCAGAAGCTGTATGGCACGGTGGCCTTCGTACCGATCCTGCTGCTGTGGATCTACCTGTGCTGGGTGGCCGTGCTGCTGGGTGCGTCGCTGGCGTCGTCGATGGCGGCCTTCCGCTACCAACCGGTGGAACTGCGCCTGCCGCAGGGCTACGAGTTCTATGGCCTGCTGCGCCTGCTCGGCCGCTTCCAGCATGCACGCGCCAAGGGCAGGGGCCTGGCCGACGACGAGATCCTGCGGCTGGAACCGATGCTGACCGACTCGCTGCTGCAGGACCTGGCCTGCCACCTGGAGGGCATCGGCCTGCTGCGCCGCGATGAGCGCGGCGAGTGGCTGCTGGCCCGCGACCTGGACCAGGTCAGCCTGGGCGATCTGTACGAATGCACGCAGCTGCGCATTCCGGTGGCCGAACAACACCTGCCTTACCGCGATGACAGCCTCGGCCGCGCCGCCTTGGCCGCACTGGATGAACTGCGCCTGCCGCTGCGCGAACGCCTCAAGCGTCGCGTCAGCGACATCTACCCTGATTCTGGAGACGCCCCATGACCTGCAAGACCCCATTGCTGCTGGCTGCGCTGCTGGCCCTGGCCGCCTGCAAACCCGCGCAGGAGCCGACCCCGGCCAGCAGCCAGCCGCCGGCACAGGCACCGACCCCGGCCGCGCCGGCGCCGGTGGAGGATACGCCCGCCGAGCGCGTTACTGCCGAGTTCCCGACGCTGAAGATGAAGGCGGTAGATGGCAGCGATTACGATCTGGCCGCGCATCGTGGCAAGTGGGTGGTGGTGAATTTCTGGGCGACCTGGTGCGCGCCCTGCCGCAAGGAAATGCCCGAGCTGTCGGCGTTGCATGCCATGCGCAGCAACATCGAAGTGGTGGGACTGGCTTACGAGGACATCGAGGTTCCGGAGATGCAGGCGTTCCTGACCAAGCATCCGGTGACCTATCCGATCGTGGTCGTCGATCCGTTCGACCCGCCGGCCGACTTCGCCACCCCACGTGGCCTGCCGCTGACCCACCTGATCGATCCACAGGGCAAGCTGGCCCACAGCTTCCTGGGCCCGGTCACCGCGGCGGACATCGAAAAGCAGATTGCTGCTGCCAAGTAAGGGGAGGGGCAGGGCTGCGCCCTGCACCCACCGAAGCGGTAGTGCCGGCCGCTGGCCGGCAACCTCGACAGCAACAGCAACAGCCAAAGCGAAAGCCAAAGCGGGTTTTCTGAGGGTAGGCGGGGTGGGTCCGGTTGCGGGGGACGCCGTAAATACGTCCCTGTAGGC
>NZ_QQXJ01000001.1:3397918-3429629 GCF_004348785.1 Stenotrophomonas sp. TEPEL | reverse complement strand
GGTTGCGGGGGACGCTGCAAGTACGTCCCTGTAAGCTCGGTCGCGCCATCCATGGCGCTCACGCCCCCGCAACCGGACCCACCCCGCCTTCGACAGATCTCCGCAATCTGTCGGGATGGCATGACTTGCTGTTGGTGGGTGTCGACCTTGGTCGACACGATAGAGCCACGCCATGCGTGGATGCTCTTCGTTCAATTGTCGAAATATTCGATTTCGTTGGAGATTCATCCACGCATGGCGTGGATCTACCACCGTCACCGGGAAACTGTCGAGGGCGGGGCGGTATGGGGCTGCAGGGCCGTTGGCGCCATGGATGGCGCCATCGAGCCCCCATGGATGGGTTTACGGCGTGTCCTGCAGCCCCATACCGTCGGAGTGCGGGGACGCCGCAAGTACGTCCCTGTAGGCTTGGCAGCCGCATCCATGCGGCTGACACCCCGCACTCCGACACCGCCCCACCTCTGACAGATTTCTGCGATCTGATGGATTCACGCCATGCGTGGATGTATGTCCATCGAAATCGAATATCTCGACAAGTGAACGAAAAACATCCACGCATGGCGTGGATCTACGTGTCGACCAAGTTCGACACCCACCAAGAGCAGGCCATGTCATTCCCGCAGCTTGCGGAGAATTGTCGAAGGCGGGGTGGGTCCGGTTGCGGGGGCGTGCGCCGCATGGATGCGGCNNCCNAGCCTACAGGGACGTACTTGCGGCGTCCCCGCACTCCGACACCGCCCCGCCATCCCAAGCAATGCGGCTTTTGCTGTTGCTTCGGCCGTTGCTTGAAGCCTCTGCAGGTGCAGGGCGCAGCCCTGCCGACCCACCCTACTCTTCGACCGGGAAACTCTCGATCGGCTTCAGCACGTCGTAGTGCTCGCGATGCAGCTTGCCCTTCAGTTTCGGCAGCTCCGGCAAGGGCGCATCCACCCGTGTGTCCGGCAGCCGGTCCAGCAGATTGCGGACCAGGGTCAGGCGACCCAGCCGCTGGTCGTTGAAATCCACCAGCGTCCACGGCGCTCCGTCGCGATGGGTCGCGCGCAGCATCGCCTCGCGCGCCTCGGTGTACGCGCTGTACTTGCTGCGCGACTTCAGATCCACCGGCGACAGCTTCCACCCCTTCAGCGGATCAAGATGGCGTTCGGCGAAACGCTTCTCCTGCTGCTCCTGGTCCACGCACAGCCAGTACTTGAACAGCAGGATGCCGTCATCCACCAGCAGCTGTTCGAACACCGGTGCCTGATGCAGGAACTGCTGGTACTCGGTCTCGCCGCAGTAGCCCATCACCCGTTCCACGCCCGCGCGGTTGTACCAGCTGCGGTCCATCAGCACGATCTCGCCGGCGGCCGGCAGATGCGTGGCGTAGCGCTGGAAATACCATTGCGTGGCTTCGCGGTCGGTGGGCTTGGGCAACGCCACCACCCTGCATTGGCGTGGGTTGAGGTGCTCGCTGATGGCTTGGATCGCGCCGCCCTTGCCGGCGGTATCGCGTCCTTCGAACAGCACCAGCAGGCGTTGCCCGCTGTGCTGCACCCAGCGGGCCATCGCCGTCAGTTCCAGCTGCAGCGGCTGCAGCAGTTCGTCGTATTCCTTGCGCTTGAGCTTGGCCATCGTCATACCACGCGGTAGGAGAGCTCGAGCGTAGCGCAGGGCGATGTCAGGGCGTGTCGAGGCCCTGCCAGCCCTGTTCGCGGGCCAGCTGCTGAAGCAGTGCGGACAGATCGCGCGCGAAGGCCGCCATGTCGAACAGGCCGCTTCGCTCGCGAGCCTGCGCCAGTTCGGCACGCAGGGCAGCCAGCGCGGCCGGGTCGTTGCCGAGTGCACTGGCGGTGGCGACGAAGGCCGCGTCGTCGGCGACGTTCATGCGCTCCAGCCCCAGGTGATGGTTGAGGCTGCCGGCCACGCGCGCGGCGAAGGTAACGCCGGGGCAGGTCAGCACCGGGCAGCCGGCCCAAAGTGCATCCGATGCGGTGGTGTGCGCGTTGTACGGGTTCGTATCCAGGAACAGGTCGGCCAGCTGATAGCGGGCCAGATACTGCGGATGCGGCAGCTTGGCCATGAACACCAGGCGCGCTGGATCGAGTCCTGCAGCCTTGGCGGCGGAACGCAGCCGCGCATCGGCCTGGCCGGGGCCGGACAGCAGCCACAGCACGCTGCCAGGTACTGCCTGCAGCACCGCGAACGCGCGGCCCATGCTGCGCGGGTTGAGTTTGTAACTGTTGTTGAAGCAGCAGAACACCGTGCCCTGCGCGGGCAGCCCACACGCCGCGCGGTCCGGCGCCGGTTCCAGTACGCGGGTGTTGTCGGAGGGCTGGAACGCGCGCGGCAGGCGCAGCACGCGTTCGCTGTAGTGCGGTTCCAGCGAGGACGGCAGCGCGAAGTCGTCAGCGATCACTGCATCCAGCCACGATGCACCGGAGGTGCCGGGGTAGGCCAGCCAGTTCAACTGCAGCGGGGCAGGGCGCATCGCCAGTACTTCCGGCGTGCCGCCACCGCCCCAGCCGCGCAGGTCCAGCAGCAGGTCGATGCCCTGCGCTCGGATGCGCGCGGCCGTATCGGCATGGCGCAACCCCACCACGTCATGCAGACGGGTAGCGGCCTGCAGGCGTTGGCGGATGCGGCTGCCATCGTCCGCGTTGAGCGCGAACAGGTGCAGTTGCAGGGCCGGGTCGTGGCTCATCTGCTCCAGCAGCGCCACCGTCAGCAATCCGGTGGGATGGGCGCCGAAGCCGTTGGACAGGAAGCCCACGCGAAGTGGGCCTCGTTCGCTCAGCTTCGCCGGTGGCAGTGGCCGCACTGATGCTGCCACCGCGGCGGCGCGCGTACGCGCACAGGCCAGCTGTTCGGCCGCGCTGGCGTCTTCGCTGAGAAACGCGAAGGGTTCGACCACGCCCTGGCCGGACACCAGTGCACCGCGCACCTGATCGGCCAGCGCATCCACGTCCTGCCAATCGCACAGGCGACGCTGCCAGGCGAGGCGCTGTGCGGCGATATACGGCTCATCGGGCATCAGTGCATGTGCGCGGCGATAGGCTGCTGATGCACCTTCGGCATCGTTGGCATCTTCCAGCGCGTGCCCCAGCCACAACGCAATGCCCGGGTGCTCCGGCGCCAGCGCCGAGGCCTGGCCCAGCAGCGTGGCGGCATCGGCATGGGCTCCTGCCATCCATGCCACCCTGCCGAGACGGGCGAGTGCTTCAGGATGATTGGGCCGCAGCTGCAGCGCGCGCCGCGCGGCCTGCTCACCGGCCGCGATGTCGCCGGCTTCCAGTTCCAGGTCGGCCAGCATCACCCAGGCGACGAAGTCGCCGGGCTGGCGCGTGATCGCCTGCTGCAGTTGCTGCCGCTGCTGCCAGGCCGACATGCTGGTCAGCCCGCCGAAAGCTGGGCCAGGGCGTCGACCTGGTGCTCGTGGCTCAATCGCTGCAGCAGCGGATCGAGATCGCCGGCCAGTACGTTGGGCAGGTCGTACAGGGTCAGCCCTTCCACGCGGTGGTCGGTGATCCGGCCCTGCGGGAAGTTGTAGGTGCGGATGCGCTGGCTGCGGTCGCCGCTGCCAACCTGCAGGCGCCGTGATTCTGCCTGCGCCGCGTCGTGGCGCTGGCGCTCGGCATCGAGCAGCTGCGCCTTCAGGCGTTTCATCGCCTTGTCCCGGTTGGCGTGCTGGCTGCGTTCGGTCTGGCATTCCACCACCACGCCGCTGGGCACGTGGGTGATGCGGATCGCCGATTCGGTCTTGTTGACGTGCTGGCCGCCGGCGCCGGAGGAGCGGTAGGTATCAATCCTCAGGTCAGCGGGGTTGATGACGATCTCATCGACTTCGTCGGCTTCCGGGATGATCGCCACGGTGGCCGCCGAGGTGTGGATGCGGCCCTGCGATTCGGTGGCCGGCACGCGCTGCACGCGGTGGGTGCCCGATTCGAATTTCAGGCGCGAGAACGCGCCACGGCCGACCACGCGCGCCACTACTTCCTTGTAGCCGCCATGTTCGCCGGGGTTGTCCGATTCGATCTCGACCTTCCAGCCCTGTCGCTCGGCGTAGCGGGCATACATGCGGAACAGGTCGCCAGCGAAGATCGCCGCCTCGTCGCCGCCGGTGCCGGCGCGCACTTCCAGGAACAGGTTGCCTTCATCGCGCGGGTCGCGGGGCACCAGCAGTAGTGCCAGCTCCTGCTCCAGGTCCTGCAGGCGGGCCTGGGCGGCGGCGATCTCCTCGTCGGCCAGCTCGCGCAGGTCCGGATCGGCGCGCATGCTTTCGGCCGCGGCGAGGTCGGCCTTGGCACGTGCTTCATCGGCCAGCGCGGTGGCGATCGGTTCGAGCTGGGAAAACTCACGCGAAAGATCGCGGAAGCGCGCGTTGTTGGCGACCACCTCCGGTTCGGCGAGCAGACGTTCCAGTTCTTCGCGGCGCTCGGCCAGCGCTTCCAGCTTACGGCGCAGGGTCGGCGTCATCGGTTCTCACAGGTGGGTGGTGGTAACCCGGCGCAGCCGGGAACAGGCGCTCGGCAGCGCGGGTCAGGTCGGCGTCGCCGCTGAGCGCGGCCGCGCGCAGGGCGGCGGTCGGCGGGTGCAGCAGGCGGTTGGTCAATCCGTGGGCAAGCAGTTCCAGCACTTCGTCGGCCGGCTTGCCGTTGGCCAGCTGCTGGCGCGCGCGCTCCAGCAGTTCGGCACGGGTGGCCTCGCCGAAAGCGCGCAGTTGCCGCAGCGGTGCCTGGTGGGCACTGGCCTGCAGGGTTTCGACGAAGCGCGAGACCTGCAGGTCGATGATCGTCTCCGCTTCGGCGGCCGCCTCGCGGCGGCTGCGGCGGTTGTCTTCCACCGCGCGCTCGAGGTCGTCCACGGTGTACAGGAACGCATCGTCGAGACTGGCAACGTCGGCTTCGATGTCGCGCGGCACGGCCAGGTCGAACAGCAGCATCGGCTTGTGCCGGCGTGCGCGCAGGGCGTTGGCCACTGCAGCACGGTGGATCACCGGTTCGCGCGCGGCGGTGGCCGAGAACACCACATCGGCCTCGGCCAGGTGACGCTCCAGTTCGGTCAGCGGCAGCGCCACACCGCCATGGCGGCTGGCCAGTTCCTGCGCATGGGCGAGGGTGCGGTTGGCGATCAGCAGCCGCCGCACCTTGCCTTCGCTGAGGTGGCGCGCGGCCAGTTCGATGGTCTCGCCGGCGCCGACCAGCAGCACGGTGGAATCGTCCAGGCGGGCAAAAGCGTTCTGCGCCAGGCGCACCGCTGCCGAGGCCACCGAGACCGGGTTGGCCCCGACCTGGGTGTCGGTCCGCGCGCGCTTGGCCACCGAGAACGTCTGCTGGAACAGCCGGTCCAGGCGCTGGCCGAGCAGGCCGTGGTCGCGCGCGGTCGACCAGGCGTCCTTCACCTGGCCCAGGATCTGCGGCTCACCCAGCACCATTGAATCCAGCCCCGTCGCCACCCGGAACAGGTGGCGAACGGCATCGGCATCGGCGTGCTGGTACAGGTAGCCCTGCAGGTCGCCGGCCTGGCTCTGCAGCCACTGGTCCAGCGCCTGCGCGGACTCGGCCACGGCATACAGCTCGGTGCGGTTGCAGGTGGACAGCAGCACCGCCTCGGCGATCTGCGGCGTATCGCGCAGCGAACCGAGCGCGCGCGGCAACGCGTCACCGGCGAAGGCTGCGCGTTCGCGCAGTTCCACCGGTGCGGTCTGGTGATTCAGTCCGAGCACCCACAGGGTCATTGTTCAGTTGCTTGCGATAAGCTGCTGGCCATTGGACGACATTTTAAGGCCCCGATGCCGACGATGCCCGCATTGATTCGCATCCCCAGTGTTCTGCTGCTGTCCCTGGCCTGTGCGCAGGCCCTGGCGGCGGTGCCCGCCAAGGCCCCTGCACGGCCTGCGGTGACTGGGGAGCTGGCGCTGGAGCCGGTGCTGGCCGGCGAGTTCGCCCTGCAGGCCGGCAAGCTGGCCGAGGCCGCGCGCTGGTACCTGCAGGCGGCCCAGCAGACCGACGGCGACGCCGGCCTGGCCGAGCGGGCGACCCGCATCGCCATGCTGGCCAACGAGGATGATGCTGCGGCCAAGGGCCTGGCCCTATGGCAGCAGCGTGCGCCGCGCTCATTGGCGATGCGCAGCGCCGCCGGTGCGCTGGCGATGCGCCAGGGCGATGTGAAGGCTGCGCGCAGCGAGCTTCAGGCCTTGTTGCAGGACCCGGGGGATGAGGGCTGGAAGTTCGCCCTGGGCGCCTTGATCGGCGGCGGCCGCGATCCGGCCGTGCCGGCCCAGGTGCTGGGCGAGCTGGTCGATGCCAACGCCATTCCCCAGAAGATCGAGGCCTGGCAGGAGTTTGGACGCCTGGCGCTGCGCATGGAGAAGCCCGAGCTGGCGCGGCGCATGATCGATGAGGTGGTCAAGCGCTTCCCCGAGGAGCCGCGCGTGGCGTTGCTGCGCGCCAGCCAGCTGCAGCAGGCCGGCCAGACCGACCAGGCGCTGTCGCTGCTGCATGGGGTGGAGCCGAAGACCCGTCAGGACCCGGAGCTGCGCAACGCGGTGGCCATCGCCTATGACAGCCTCGGCCAGCCGGCAGCGGCCGAGCGCGTGCTTGCGGTCGGTCCGCAGGATGTGCAGACGTGGGGCATGCGCGCGTCGCTGCTGGCCAAGCAGGGCGACAAGGCCGCGCTGTCCAATCTGTACAACGAACTGTCGCGGCAGGCGGCCAAGCCGGACCCGGCGCAGCGCCTGTTGCTGGGCAAGATCGCCGAGTACCTCAAGCGCTACCCGGAGGCGGTCAACTGGTATCACAGCGTTCCTGGCGGCGATGAGCTGAATGAAGCGCGCCTGCGCGCGGCCAATGCGCAGGGGCTGGCGGGCCGGCAGTCGCTGGCGCTGGATGAAGTGCATGCCATCCAGTCCGATGCCAGCGTGGATGACGATGTGCGGCGAGATGCGTATCTGCTGGAAGCCGAGCTGCGCCAGCGCGCCGACGACCTTCCCGGCGAGATCGATGCACTGGCCCGTGGCCTGGCTGCGTATCCGGACGAAAACGGCCTGTTGTACGCCCGTGCGCTGGCCTGGGAGCGCCGCGACGACATCGCCCGCGCCGAGGCCGACCTGCGCAAGATCCTGGTGACCGAGCCGGAGAACGTGCCGGCACTGAACGCACTGGGCTACACCCTGGCCGACCGTACCGGCCGTTACCAGGAAGCGCTCGAGCTGATCGACCGCGCACGCGTGGCCGAACCGGACAACGCCGCCATCGTCGACAGTTATGGCTGGGTGCTGTATCGCCTGGGGCGCAACGCCGACGCGCTGGTACAGCTGCGCCGCGCCTGGACGCTGGCCAAGGACCCGGAAATCGCCGCCCACGTAGGCGAGGTGCTGTGGGTGCTGGGCAAGCACGATGAAGCCCGTCACTTCTTCGAGGAAGCGGCCAGGCTCGACCCTGAAAACCGCGCGCTGCTGCGCGCCCGCGAGAAATTCAATCCATGAGTCTTTCCACGATCCGGCCGTTGCTGCTGGTGGCCGTGACCCTGGCCCTGAATGCCTGTACCACCGTTGGCCGGCAGAAAACGCCGGCGCCGGCCGTTGTCACCACCGTTTCGGCCGAAGCGGCCGCCGCCGNGGCCGCGCGCGTGGACGCGCTGCGATCGGCGTCGGAGTGGAATTTCCAGGGCCGGGTGGCGGTCAGCAAGGGCAAGGATGGTGGCAGCGGCCGCATCGACTGGAAACAGGAAGGCCAACGGTATGTGGTTGAACTGAGCGCGCCGGTCACCCGCCAGAGCTGGAAACTGAGCGGTGATAGCCATCATGAAGCCGGACGCCTGGAAGGGCTGGCCGGTGGTCCGCGCGAGGGTGAAGACGCGCAGGCCCTGCTGCTGGAGGCCACCGGCTGGGATATCCCGGTCAACCAGTTGCCCGACTGGGTACGCGGTCTGGTCGCCGGCGACAGCGCTGGGCCGGGAAAGATCGATCGTGATGCCGATGGCCGTCCGCGGCGCATGCAGCAGATGGGGTGGGTGATCCAGTATCTGGACTGGTACCCGGCCGAAGCCGGGCGTCCGGCACTGCCGCGCAGGGTCGAGGCGGTCAATGGTGACGCCAAGGTGCGCCTGCTGGTCGACCAGTGGGGGCAGAGCGCGCCATGAACGCGTCGGTGGATGGCGCGGGCTGGTCCTGGTGGCCGGCCCCGGCCAAGCTGAACCTGTTCCTGCATATCACCGGCCGTCGTGCCGACGGTTACCACGAGCTGCAGACCGTGTTCCGCCTGCTCGACTGGGGTGACCGGATCGGCCTGCGCCTGCGTGAAGACGGCCAAGTGCGGCGGCAAGGCGATGGCCTGGCCGGTGTCGCGGAGGCGGATGACCTGGCGGTTCGCGCAGCGCGGTTGCTCAAAGAGGTGGCGAATATCGAGCAAGGTGCCGACATCATCGTCGAAAAGCATGTTCCCGCAGGTGGTGGTTTCGGCGGTGGGTCGTCCGATGCGGCCACCGTGCTGGTGGCGCTGAACCGGCTCTGGGGCACAGGGCTGGACGAAAATACGCTGGCGGCGCTGGGCTTGCGCCTCGGCGCCGATGTGCCGGTGTTCGTGCGTGGCCACAACGCCTGGGCCGAGGGTGTGGGCGAGCAGCTGCAACCGATCGCCCTGCCGCAGGCCTGGTATGTGGTGGTCGATCCGGGCGTTCATGTGCCGACCCCCCTCCTGTTCGCTGATCCGGATTTGACGCGCGACAGTCCACAGGCGAAAATAGAGGACTTCGCTTCCGGCTCGCTGGTCGGGAACGTGTTCGAACCGGTGCTGCGCCGCCGTGAGCCTGCCGTCGAGGCGGTGCTTGCTGCGTTGAGCGACATTGGCACGGCACGACTGACCGGTTCGGGAAGTGGTTGTTTCGTCGAGTTCGATTCGCAGGCTGCCGCCGAGCAGGGACGAGCGAAGTTGTCGAAGGAGTTGCGGGCAAGGGTGGCTGCGGGCGTTGCACGTTCGCCACTGCTGGATGCACTCGAGCAACACTGATTCATCAATGCAGGGGCGTCGCCAAGAGGCCCAAGGCACCAGGTTTTGATCCTGGCATTCGGAGGTTCGAATCCTCCCGCCCCTGCCAATGCGGCTGCGTCCGCGCCTTCCAGCGCATCACCTGCGCGGGACGTGGGAACAGCCGCGGTGTTGTCAGCAGCAGGGGCCGAGGTGGTCCTTGCCGTTACCGGATCCCCGCCACTCGTCCCCGCCCGAGACAATCATGATGCAAGAGTCCCCGAACCTGCTGGTCTTTTCCGGCAACGCCAACAAACGTCTGGCGCAGAACATCTGCAAGGAACTGGGAGTGCGCCCGGGCAAGGCGCTGGTCTCGCACTTCTCCGATGGTGAAGTGCAGGTGGAGATCGAAGAGAACGTCCGCAAGCAGGACGTGTTCGTGATCCAGCCGACCTCGGCGCCGAGCGCGGAAAACCTGATGGAACTGCTGGTGCTGATCGACGCGCTCAAGCGCGCATCGGTGGCCAGCGTGACCGCCGTGGTGCCGTACTTCGGCTACTCGCGCCAGGATCGCCGCATGCGTTCCTCGCGCGTGCCGATCACCGCCAAGCTGGCGGCGAAGATGTTCAGCACCGCCGGCGCTGATCGCGTGCTGACCGTCGACCTGCACGCCGACCAGATCCAGGGTTTCTTCGATATTCCGGTCGACAACGTGTATGCCTCTCCGCTGCTGCTGGCCGACATCTGGCGCGCCTACGGCACCGAGAACCTGATCGTGGTGTCGCCGGACGTAGGCGGCGTGGTCCGCGCCCGTGCAGTGGCCAAGCGCCTGGATGACGCCGACCTGGCGATCATCGACAAGCGCCGTCCGCGCGCCAACGTCTCCACCGTGATGAACATCATCGGTGACGTCGAAGGCAAGACCTGCGTCATGGTCGATGACATCGTCGACACCGCCGGCACCCTGTGCGCCGCTGCCGCTGCCCTGAAGGCGCGCGGTGCGCTCAAGGTGGCCGCCTACTGCACCCACGCGGTGCTGTCGGGCCCGGCGGTGGACAACATCACCAACTCCCAGCTCGATGAGCTGGTGGTGACCGACACCATCCCGCTGAAGGACGCCGCGCGGGTATGCAGCAAGATCCGTCAGCTGAGCGTGGCGGAAATGCTGGCCGAAACGATGCGCCGCATCGCCTTCGGCGAGTCGGTCAGCTCGCTGTACGTGGATTGATTTTTTCGTCCCCGCCGGCAACGGCAGGGACACACCGGGCGCTTCTGGTCGCGGAAGTGCCTTCAACCGCCAAGCCGCAAGGCAAGGCAACAACCGAGTAGTCGAAAATGTCGAAGACCCATGAAATCAAGGTCACCAAGCGTGAACTGCAGCGTAAGGGTGCGAGCCGCCGCCTGCGTCACGCTGGTGTGATCCCGGCGATCGTGTACGGCGGCAACGCCGAGCCGGTCGCCATCAGCCTGGACCACAACGAAATCTGGCTGGCCCAGCAGAACGAGTGGTTCTATGCCTCGATCCTGGACCTGAACCTGGACGGCCAGGTGCAGAAGGTGCTGCTGCGTGACATGCAGCGCCATCCGTACAAGCAGCTGATCATGCACCTGGACTTCCTGCGCGTGAACGAGAACGAGAAGCTGACCGCTTCGGTTCCGCTGCACTTCATCAACGAAGACGCCTCGCCGGCCGGCAAGGCTGCCGACGTCGTGGTCACCCACGAACTGAAGGAAGTGGCCATCAGCTGCCTGCCGAAGGACCTGCCGGAGTCGATCGAAGTCAACCTGGGCGAGCTGAAGGCTGGCGACGTGGTGTACCTGTCGGACATCAAGCTGCCGAAGGGCGTGGAAATTCCGGCGCTGGCGCTGGGCAAGGACCACGACGACGCCATCGTCACTGCCAAGCACGGCAAGCAGGACGCTGCCGACGCTGAAGAAGCAGCGGCCGAGTAATACCCCGCGGCGCCTGTCCTTCGGGGCAGGCGCCGTATCTGGATGGAACGATGGCAGGATTGCGACTGATCGTCGGTCTGGGCAACCCCGGATCGGAGCACGCCCGGACCCGGCACAATGCCGGGTTTCATTTCGTTGAGGCCCTGGCTGAAAAGGCCGGTGCGCGATGGAACGTCGACAGCAAGTTGTTTGGCGAGACCGCCAAGGTCGACATCGCTGGACAGACGGTGTGGCTGCTCAAGCCGGCCACCTTCATGAACCTCAGCGGCAAGTCGGTCACCGCCGCGCAGCGGTTCTGGAAGATCGAGCCGGAGGAAACCCTGCTGGCCCACGACGAACTGGACCTGGCGCCCGGCGTGGCGCGGCTGAAGTTCGATGGTGGACACGGTGGCCAGAACGGCCTGCGTGACACCATCCAGTTGCTCGGCCACGGCAGGTTCCATCGCCTGCGGGTGGGCATCGGCCATCCCGGCCACAAGGACCGCGTGGTGGGCTGGGTGCTGGGACGCCCCTCCAAGGAAGACGAGGTACTGATCTCGCGCGCCATCGACGATGCGATCGACGTGCTGCCATTGGCGGTGCAGGGCGATTTCAGCGAAGCGATGAAGCGGCTGCACACCCCGAAGTAACCGGTAGTGCCGGCCGCTGGCCGGCAACGGGCGCCAACCGGCCCCGGTAGGTGCCAACCGGCTCCGGTAGGTGCCAACCTTGGTTGGCACAGATGTTGATCGACGACACCGAGATGGATTGGCCAAGCGGCGCGCGCGCTGTTTCACCAATCACTTTCACCCCAGAGAGCTGTCACCCATGGGTATCAAATGCGGCATCGTCGGCCTGCCCAACGTCGGCAAGTCGACCCTGTTCAACGCGCTGACCAAGGCGGGCATCGCCGCGGCGAACTTCCCGTTCTGCACCATCGAGCCCAACGTCGGCATCGTGCCGGTGCCGGATCCGCGCCTGAACGAGCTGGCGGCGATCATCAACCCGCAGAAGGTCATCCCGACCGCGGTCGAGTTCGTCGACATCGCCGGCCTGGTGGCCGGTGCGGCCAGCGGCGAAGGCCTGGGCAACAAGTTCCTGGCCCACATCCGCGAAGTGGATGCGATCACCCACGTGGTGCGCTGCTTCGAGAACGCTGACGTCATCCACGTCAACAACAAGGTCGACCCGATCTCGGACATCGACACCATCGATACCGAACTGGCCCTGGCCGACCTGGACAGCGTGGAGAAGGCACTGAACCGCGCCGAGCGTGCGGCCAAGGGCGGTGACAAGGACGCCGCGGCACGCAAGCCGGTGCTGGCCAAGCTGCAGGCCGCGCTGGCCGATGGCAAGGCCGGCCGTTCGGCGGGCCTGGACGAGGAAGAGAAGGCGCTGGTGCGCGATCTGTTCCTGCTGACCCTGAAGCCGGTGATGTACATCGCCAACGTGCTGGAAGACGGTTTCGAGAACAACCCGCACCTGGACGCCGTGCGCGCCCGTGCCGCCGAGGAAGGCGCGCAGGTGGTGCCGGTGTCGGCGGCGATCGAAGAAGAACTGTCGCAGCTGGATGACGAAGACCGCGATACCTTCCTGGCCGACCTCGGCCTGACCGAGCCGGGCCTGAACCGCGTGATCAACGCGGCCTACAGCCTGCTCGGCCTGCAGACCTACTTCACTGCCGGTGTAAAGGAAGTCCGCGCGTGGACCGTGCGCAAGGGCGCCACCGCGCCGCAGGCTGCCGCGGTCATCCACACCGACTTCGAGAAGGGCTTCATCCGCGCCGAAACCATCGCGTATGACGACTTCATCAAGTACAAGGGCGAAGCCGGCGCCAAGGAAGCCGGTCGCCTGCGCCTGGAAGGCAAGGAATACCGCGTGCAGGAAGGTGACATCCTGCATTTCCGCTTCAACGTCTGATCGACGGCGCAGCGCAGTGATTGTCCACGGGACCCCGCAATGCGGGGTCTTGTTGTATCGGGCGCCTGTCAGAAGGGGTGCACGAGCAGTGCCGCTGCGTGCTTCTGCTGCGGAAGCGCCAGCGCAGTGCTGCCGGTGGCCGTGGACAGAAATTCACCACGCCTTGAAACGCTTGCCGTGCAGGGCTCGCAGCTACTTGTCCACACCAAACCCCCACGGCTTTCCACGCGATGTGTGGAAAACCATCGAAGCGCCTGGACAAAAAATGGCCGGGCCCTGAAACGCTTGCGGCATAACGTTCAAGCCGGGTTGTCCACATCAAGTCCGCAGCGCTTTCCACCTGCTGTGTGGAAAACATGCACCTGCGGGCGCGGTGGATTGATTGGATAAAAAATGACCAGCGCTGAAAACGCTTGTCGTGCGTGGCTCATGGCCACTTGTCCACATCCAACCCCCATCGATTTCCACGCGTGGTGTGGAAAACAACAAGGGGTCCGACGACACATCGCCGGACCCCTCGTTGGGTTCACCCGTGGCAGCGCTTACCAGCGGTAAGAGACGCCCAGCTGGCCGCTGGTATCGCGGAAGCCCATGCCGCCGGTCTGGTGGCTGATCTCACCCCAGCCGCGCCAGCCGCCCGACAGATTTACCTGCACGCCGGCCTTGGCTTCGTAGATGTCACGCGGCAACTGACGGCGCAGGCGTTCTCCGTCCACGGCGATGGCCGCGTCATTGCCACCGGACCACCAGTTCACCGCGACGAAGGGCTGTACCTGACCCTGGCGCTGCGTCAGCGAACGCGTGTACAGGCGCAGTCCCACACGCGTGGTGGTGCTGTCCTTGTCGCGCCCTTCAACCACCGTGCCGTTGGCCTCGACCACGCGGTCGGCGTCGTAGCGGCTGTGGATCACCTGCAGCTGTGGCTCCAGGTAGAGCCCGCGCTGGGCCGTGCGCTGCACGGGCAGCACATAGCCTGCCTCGGCCGAACCGGTCCAGCTGTGCGAACGATAGTGCTCCTTCTGCAGCCCTTCGCCCTGCACGCTGTTGCGGAAACGCCCGTACTGCAGCCAGCCGTCCACATACGCACCGTGCTCCATCCGCGCGTCCTGCAACCAGGTCGCATACAGGCCCAGGCTGGTGCCGTTGACCACACCGTGCGCGGTATAACCGGTCACCTGCGAGCGACTGTCATTGCGTGCCCGGCCATGGCCGGCCATCACACCTGCCTGCAGCTGGCCGCCGGCATTGGCTTCGAAGCGACGACCGACGCCCAGCAGCACGCTGTTGAGCTCGCTGTCCACGTCCACCTGGTAGCCGCGGCTGCCGGGCGCGCTGCTGCGCACCTGTGCCCATGCAATGGCGTCACTGCCACCATCGGTCGCCTCGGCAGGATCGCCGCTGCGGTCGTACAGGCTGTGCCGGAACATGCCCAGCGCACTGCTCTGGTTGGCCATGTACACCGCCGGCTCCGGACGCTCCACGCGCGGCGGTGCTGGCGGCAGCGGCGGATCGACGGGCGGAACTACCGGCGGATCGATTGGCGGATCGATTGGCGGAGCAGGCGGATCGATCGGCGGAGTCGGCGGGTCAATCGGCGGATCGGGCGGTTCTGGCGGGTCGACCGGCGGAACGTATTCCGAGCGCAGGTACCAGTTGCCGTCATCCGGCGTGGAGACGCCGCCCTTGTACAGGAAGTAGTCGTAAGCGCCGGCCACCGCGCGTCCCTGCAGCGAGAACTGCGCATCGGACTGGCCGCCCACGCTGATCAGGCGGATGCCTTCGCTGGTCAGGGCACCGGCGCCCCCGGCGTTGCGCACGCTGACGGAGGCGGTGCCACTGCTGTTGCCCTGGATCACCAGCTGGTCACCCAGCGAGGCATCGTCGCCCAGCGCGCGGTTGAACAGCCAGTGGCCATCGTTGCCGACATAGTCGCCGGTGACGGTCAGGGTCTTGAAGTCGTTGGTGGTGGGGGCGACGAAGGCGATGGTGCCGGCATGGTCCAGCGAGCCGACGCTGGAACTGGAACGCACGTTCCATTGGCTGTTGCCATCCATCGCCAGCTGCGCGACCTGGTAGCCCGAGTCGCTGCGCAGCGCGCCGTTGAACACGGTGCCGTTGCGCAGCGTCATCTGCACGTTGGCGGTGGCGCTGTCGACCACGACATCGCCGGTCAGGCGACTGTTGTCGGCAGTGAACAGAATGTCTGCGGTGGCGACCGAGCTTCCGTCGGTGAACACCGTGTCGCTCACCCGCAGCAGGCGGCCACCGTCGAGGTTGCCCTGCTGGCGCGCGATGACATCGGTGTTGTTGAGCGTCAGCTCGTGGTTGCTGCCCTGCAGCCACAACGCGGAGCCGTCCTGGGTCTGCAGGGAGCTGTTGTTGAACACCAGGCGGTCCCAGTACGGCCCGAACACGGTGATGTAGGAGCGATAGGCACCCGAATTCGTGCCCTGCGCATGGATGCCCAGGTTGTCGGCGGTGAGCTTGGCCGTGTTCATCTGCACGATGCCGAACGAGGATGCACCCAGGGTGGTGATCGAGCCTCCGTCCAGCTGCGCATCGGCCGTGCTGCCGCCAAGGAAGACGCCGCCGCCGCCGGTGCCGTAAGTGGTGATGTCCAGGTTCTTGGCGCGGATGCGCGAGTAGGGCGTCGGCGGGTTGCTGCCCGAGGCACGCAGGCCGTAGACACCCTCGCCGTGAGTATCGATGCTGCCGCCGGTGATCGTGGCGGTACCACCCCAGACGTCCAGGCCATGGCCGTAGCCGTTGTCGCCATAGGTGCTGAGCCTGGTATCGGTGAGGTCGGCCAGCGAGTCCGCGCCGGACAGCCAGATGCCGGAATAGCCGTCGCGCACGGTGAAGTGGGCACCGTTGGTGGTCAGCTTGGCCCAACTGTTGACGTTGACCCCGTAGCCGCCAACGGTCTCGAAACGGCCGCCGGTGATATCGGCGGTGGAGTACACGCGGTTACCACTGTTGCCGAGCAGGCGGATGCTGCTGCCGCTGCTGCTGGCACTGCCGCCCACGATCTTCAGCATGCCACCGTCGTCGATGTCGAAGTAGCCGTTGACCACGTCCACGTCGCGCAGCGACAGCACGCTGCCGCTGCCGTCGGAGGACAAACGGCCGCTGTAGCCGCTGCTGGCTTCGGCAAAGGTCATTTTCAGCGATTCCAGCGACAGCAGCGCGCCACGCTCGGCGTACACTGCGCTGTTGGCACCGTCGTAGATCTCCGTACCGGCCACGTGCAGCTCGCTGCCGCGCCCAGTGGAATACAGCGCGTGCCCCCCGCTGCTGACACGGCCACCGTTCAACCACACCTTGCCGCCGCCGGTGGCGTTGACCGTGCCGTACCCGGAGCCGTTGCGGAAGGCATCGATGATGAGATTGTTGGCGCGGATCACGCTGCCCGCACCGCTGGCGTTCAGCGCATAGCCCACGCTGGCGCTGCCGTTGCCGAGCTGCAGCAGGCTGCCTTCAAGCAGGACGCTGCCCCCGGCGCTGGCAAGGATGCCACTGCCTCCGCCGGTGATCGAGATGCGGCTGCCATCGATCGTAGCGCTGCTGCCGACACCACTGGCCTCCAGTGCGTAGCCGCTTGCACTGTGCTGCAGGGTGTCGTCGGCGCCCAGTTGCAGGCTGCCGCCATCGGTAACCTTCAACGGGCCTTGCAGTTCGGCTGCATGTACGGGCAGGGCGGCCCACAGGGCGCTGGCCAGCAGGCTGGGAATCAGGGGAAGGCGTGCCACGCGCGCGCAGGCGGGCGCACGGCGGCGCCGTGGGGGAGAGGCGTTCATGCTGTTGGATTCCTGTGGCAGGGCGCAGCGCGGCTGCGCGATCTGGCGCGGCAGGGCCGCGTCGCTGTGGAAACCGCGTGCGATGGCCGCTGCAGGCGCCATCCGGTTTCCCTCCCGCCGGTAACGCGATGACGATGGGACGTCGTCACCATGGCGGGATGCATCCAGACTAGAAATCAGCCCTGTCCTATGGAATCAGGCGTTTCCTAAAGCACGTCATGCCCAGTGCATGGGCCCGGGCACGGTTCAGCGTTGTGGACGCCTCAGGCGAACAACGAGGCCTGCAGGCAGTACTCGATCAGCGCCTGGTCGCTGTCCACGCCCAGTTTGCGCATCGCGCTGATCTTCTGGGTGCTGACCGTCTTCGCGCTGCGCTGCAGTTGACGGGCGATGTCGCCCACGCTCATGCCGCCGGTGAACAGGCGGATCACTTCCAGTTCCCGTGGAGAAAGGCGTGCCAGCACCACGGCGGCATCGGCCGGTTCCGCCGCGGCAACCGGCATCAGTCCGGGCGGGCGATAGATTCGGTCGGCCAGTACCGTGCGCAGCGCCTGCACCAGGCTGCCCAGGCCGTGGCTCTTGAGCACCACGCCGCCCGCGCCAGCGGCATACATGGCTGCCACCAGCGAAGGGTTGGAGACCATCGTCAACACCAGTACATGCGTGTCCGGGAAGCTGCGGCGCAGGAACGAGATCAGCTTGATGCCATCGCCGAAGCTGTCACCACCGGGCATGCTGTAATCGGTGATCACCGCATGGGGCCGGGTGCTCGTCATCAGCTCGATCAGGGTCGTCGGATCGGCGGCCTCGCCGATCACGTCCAGGTCCAGTTCGCCGGCCAGGACATCGCGGATGCCAGCAAGCACGATCGGGTGGTCGTCAGCGATGAGGATGCGGGTGGTCATGGCAGTGTCGGGTTGCGGGAAGGTGAGGGGGCGGCGACGTGCGTCAATGGTTCCAGCAGCCGCTGCAGGCGCCGTTGGAAATGATCGAGCGCCCCGGCAAGGGCAGGCAGCGCGTCGCCGTCACCGATTTGCTGTTCGATCTGCTGGCCGTGTGCCACCAGTGCCGGTGCGCCGACGATCACCAGTGCGCCGCGGATGCGGTGCAGCACCTGTGCCACGCGTTCGGGCGAGGCATCGCCGATCGCCCGCTGCAGGCTGTCCAGATCGGCCTGCATGGTCTGCACGAACAACGCCTGCATCTTTTCCGGAACCTGCAGGGGAGCATCGGCCTGGTCGTCGCTGGGTTCGCTGTGCTGCCCGGCCGTGACCTGGGTCAGCAGGCGCTGCAGTGCTGCCAGGGTGATCGGCTTGACCAGCACCCCCTGCATCCCTGCCTCGTGGCAGCGTAGCCGTTCGGCCGGGTCGGCGTTGGCGGTTGCGCCATGGATCGGTACGCCAACCCCACGCGCGCGCAATGCACGGGCCAGACCGTAACCGTCCAGTCCCGGCATGTTGAGGTCGGTCAACACCAGGGCGAAGGGGCGCTGCGACCAGTAGCGCAGGGCCTCAGTGCCGTCGCTGGCGACCACGGCGTGGCAGCCGAGCTGCTCCAGCTGGTCACGCAGGATCGCTTGGTTGATCGGGTTGTCTTCGGCGACCAGTACCTGCAGCCCGCCGAACCTGCGTGTCGCGGGCAGACGGCCGTTGACCTCGGCGGGCAGCGCTCGCCCGGCCGCAGCCGCTACCGCCATCACGATCGCATCCAGGCGATGCACGCCGACCTGCCAATGTCCCTGCACCTGTTGCGGCTGCATTCCGCCTTCGCGGCAGGCCACTACCTGCGGGCCATTCCATGCAGGCGCGCCCTCGTCCAGCACAAGGTCGAGCATCACCATGCCAGGGTCGACAAGCAGCGGCGCATCGTCGCGATGCATGATGGCCTGTGCGCCACGCTGCTGCAGCCGATCGCATATCGATTGTGCAAACTCGCGAACGCTGCCGCGAACCTGCACCGGCAGCCCTGCCGGCAACTGCGGTGAAGCCGCCTGCAGTGGGTCGGGCGTTGCCTCAGGCAGCGGCAGTTCGACCGAGAAACTGCTGCCCAGGCCGCTTTCGCTGACCACCCGCAGGTGGCCGTCCATCATCGCGGTCAGGTGTGCGCAGATCGCAAGGCCCAGTCCGGTGCCACGCATGGCATCGGTGCCCGGGTTGGCCTGGAAGAAGGGTTCGAACAGATGTGCCTGGTGCTCGCTTGCGATGCCGATGCCGGTATCGGCCACCTGCCAGCGCAGCCAGCAGCGATCATCGACGTGCTGCGCACCCAGGCGCACCACGACCCGACCGCTGTCGGTGAACTTCAGCGCATTGCTGATCAGGTTGTTGAGGATCTGGCGGATGCGCGCGGCATCACCGTTGACCGCAGCCGGCACATCCGGGTCGATGCAGGCGTAGAACTGCAGGCCCTTGTGTGCGGCAGCTGCGGCGTAGGAGTCCAGTGCGTCCTCGGTCAACCGCACCGGATCGAACGCGCCGGGTTCCAGGCTCAGCTGGTCGGCCTCGGCCTTGCTGACATCCAGGATGTCGCTGATCAGCTGCATCAAGGTCGATGACGAGCGCTGGATCGTGTCCAGATAGTCCTGCTGGCGCGCATCGAGCGGGGTCAGGCCAAGCAGCTCCAGCGTGCCGAGCACGCCGTACAGCGGGGTGCGTATCTCATGGCTCATGGTGGCCAGGAACTGGCTTTTGGCCCGGTTGGCCTGGTCGGCCGCACGCCGTGCCTGCTGCAGCACCTGCTCGGCCTCGTGCTGGCTGCTGAGATCGATGAACAGGCACAGCACAGCGGGTTCGCCGCGATAGCGCGCGGGCGTGGCGGTGATCAGCAGGTGGCGGTTGTCCGGCGTGGTGTAGGCCAGGCCGTCGCCCGTGGCGGTGCCGCCGGCGGCGACCACACTGCGTCGCCATGGCCCGTGCCAGCCACCCTCGTCGTGGTCTTCCCCCAGCCACTGACGCGCCAGCGCGTTGTCCAGCAGCACGCGGCCATCGGTACGGCGCAGCAGGCACAATCCGATCGGTGCGTTGTCGAGGATGGTACGGCTGAAGGCTTCGCTTTCCAGCAACCGCGCATGGTTGCGGCGCAATGGCTCGATCACCGAGCGCCGGTAGGCACGCAGGATCAGCACGCCACCGGTGGCCAGCAGCAGTGCCACCACCATGCTGCCCAGCAGCGGCCCGCGCGGGTGCTGGAATACCTGTTGCCAGCCCACGTGATACACCGCCAGCCAGCCGTGTTCGCTGCGCATGCGGAACAGCAGGCCGTCCAGTCCCGCGCGCCACGACGTAGCGGCGCGGCTGGCATCGCTGGCATCACCGAGCAGCAGGCGGCCGTTGCCATCGAACAGTGACATCCGTTCGAACACCGGCGTACCCATCACCTGGCGGTAGTCATCGACGCGGCCGGGATCCAGCAGGCAGGCCACGGCGGCCAGTGACTCGTCCTCGTTCTCGCCCCACAGGCGGGCATCCTGCGGCGCGTGCGCGATGGCAAGCAGCCGGGTCTGGCCTTCGCGCCAGGCCACCGCTGTCCAGACCACGCTGCCGCGGCGCAGCGCTGGACGTTCGCGCAGCACCTGGTGGATGGCGGCCAGTGCCGGCTGCAGGTGATGCGGGCTGCTCTGGCCCGGATCACCACGCGTTGTCTGGATCGGCGCAAGCAGGCCACGGCGGCCCTGGCCATCGACCAGCAGGCATTGCGGAGGCGGAAACCGGGAGGCCGCCCAGAAGGCGCCGTAGAAGCGCAGGAAGCGGTCGCCCAGTTCGTCCGCTGCCTGTGCCGAAGCGCCGCTGTCGGCACCGATCCGGGCGAAACTGGCGAACAAGGGGCTGGGCGGCGCACGCGAGGCAGATTCGTCCACTGGCTGGCCGCGACTGCCCATGTCATGCAGGCGCCATTGCCGCAGGAAGCGGTCCTGTTCCTGCAGCGTGCCGTCCAGGCGACGGAAGTGATAGCGGATCTTGCTCTGTTCTTCGTTGAACAGCTGGCTGCCGGTGGACAGCAGCAGGCCGGCCTGCAGGGTTGCCAGCACCACCACGCCAATCAGCAGGGCATGTACGCGCAGGGAGCGGCGGGCGAGTCGGCGTACGGGAGCGGCCTCGGCCGGCATGGGCAGGTCTCGGAGCAGTAGGCGGTCGATGGCGGCCCGAAGGGCCCGGGGCACGGCCGGTACCGCCGCGCAGAGAGGATCGTCAATGACTCTTGATGGGATTGTGAAGCCTTTCAGCCTCGACTGTCAGCGCGATGCTGCACGGCTGCCGCGCGCGCCCTCATCCGGAGCATCTTCGTCCAGCAGACGGGTGAAGTCGTCGGAGGGCAGCGCCTGCGAAATCAGGAAGCCCTGCACCTGGTTGCAGCCAAGCTGGCGCAGCGCGGCCAGATCGGCATCGCTCTCCACGCCTTCGGCAACGATGGTCAGGCCAAGCTGGTTGGCCAGCGCGATCACGGTGGTCAAGGTCAGGTGCAGGGCGGGATCGCGCGCGCAGCCGCTGACCAGCGCACGATCGATCTTGACCTCGGTGAAGGGAGTGTTGACCAGGTTGTGCACCGAGCTCAGGCCTTGGCCGAAGTCGTCCTGGGCCAGGCCGAACCCCTTCATCCGCAACCGGCACGCGCCTGCATAGAAGTCGCTGACGTGGCGGGTGGTGCTGTTTTCCATCAGTTCGAAGCACAGATCAGCCGGATTGCCGCCCGCGGCCAAGGTCAATGCCAGCAGCTCATCGGGAAGGTCGGACTGCTCCAGCAGATGCGGCGGCAGGTTGATCGATACCGGTACGCGGAATCCCTGGGAGCGCCAGCGCGCCTGCGCCTTGATGCTGGCGGTGAGCATCGCGCGAAGCAGTTCGCCCTCCAGGCCATGGCGGCACAGTGCCGGCAGGAAGCTTCCAGGCGCCAGCGTTCCGAGCTGCGGGTGGCGCCAGCGCACCAGTGCCTCGGCGGCAACCACGCGCCCGGACTGCAACGATTTCTTCGGCTGGAACCAGGCGGTCAGGCTGCCGTCGGCCAGCGCCTGCCGCAGCTGCACCGCGTCCGGTTCCGGAGCCAGTGCAGCCGGGCTGGTGCGCACGGCTGGCCGGGCCTGCGCCAGTGCATCGAGCAGCGCATCGACATCGCTGGCGGCGACCGGCTTGGCCAGCAGCCCGACCACGTCCAGGCCCAGGGATTCGGCCATCAACCGCGCCGAACTCATCATCCGCCGTGAAGCTGCGCTGACCACGGCAAGCCGCGGCGGGCGCGGCTGCGCGGCCAGTGCCTGGATGAACTGGATGCCATCCTGGCCGGGCATCAACAGATCGCTCACCACCAGGTCATAGGCCTGGCAGGCACACAGGGCGATAGCCGCGTCCACGTCTTCGCAGGCGTCGACCTGCACGCCGGCGCGGGCGCTGAACAGATTGACGAGATAGCCGCGTTGGAACGGCTGGTCTTCCAGGATCAGGACACGGCGGGTCATGCGGGATCTCCTTGGCGAACGGCGGAAAGCGCCTGACGCAGGCGTGCGATATCGATGGGTTTGCTCAGGTAGCCCTGCATGCCGCTGGCCAGGCAGCGCTCGCGCTCCTCGGCGGTAGCATTGGCGGTGGCGCCGATCACCGGCAGCAGGGAGCCCTCTGCCCGCAGCTGGCGCGCCAGGGCGTGGCCGTCCATGCGCGGCATGTTGATGTCGGTGACCACCAGGTCGAAGTCATGGGCCTGGCACAGCTGCAACGCCTCGACCCCATCCTGCGCAAGCTCCACCTCGCAGCCCAAGGCCTGCAGCTGTTCGGCCAGGATCACCCGGTTGATGGGATTGTCTTCCACGGCCAGCACCCGCAGTCCCAGCGGGCCTGGCTGCACATCGCGCGCTGCGGTCGGCAGCGTTGCGCATTGGCGCTGCTGGCGCGCGACCGCCAGGGCGATCGAGGACATGCCATGCAGGGTCACCAGCAGCGCGCCATCGGCGGTGGGGGCGGGTTGGTCGCCACCATCGATCGAGGCCAGCACCCGCGGTCCCTGCCAGGCCAACGGCTGTTCCGCCTCGCCATCCATCAGGATCGCGCCGGCGTGGTCGAGCAGGGCAGGATCGCCCTGCAGCGGCTGCGCATTGGCACCCCAGCGACGCAGCCAGCCACACGCACTGTCGACCAGCTCGCGATCGCGGCCGCGCACGTAGACCGGCGGTTCAGCCAGCAACGCGGGGCCATCCTCGGTCGCCGCCAGCACCGGCAAGGGCAGGCGCACGGTGAAACTGCTGCCCAGTCCCGGTTCGCTGACCACGCGCAGTTCGCCACTCATCAAGCGCACCAGGCGGTCGCTGATCGACAGGCCCAGCCCGGTGCCCTGCGCACTGGCAGCGCCACGTACCTGACGGAAGGGCTCGAACAGGCGTGCCTGTTCCTCGGTGGCGATGCCCACGCCGGTATCGGTGACCTGCCAGGCCAGCACGCTCGACTCGCCTTCGCGCTGCACCAGTCGTACGCGCAGTACCACCCGCCCATGCTCGGTGAACTTGATGGCATTGCTGAGCAGGTTGCCGAGCACCTGGCGGATCCGGTCGGCATCACCGAGCACCCGTGTCGGCAACCGGGGATCGGTGCACACCAGGACCTGCAGGCCCTTGCGCGTCGCCGCAGCGGCGAAGCTGCGCAGCACGCTCTCGGTCAGCTCGCGCGGCGAGAACGATGCCGGCTCCAGGCTCAGCTGGCCCGACTCGATCTTGGACACATCCAGCACGTCGCTGATCAGCTGCAGCAGCACCGACGAGGAACTCTCGATGGTGCGCAGGTACTGCGACTGGCGCGCATCCAGGGGCGTGCGGCCGAGCAGCTCCAGCGTGCCAAGCACCCCGTACAACGGCGTGCGGATTTCATGGCTCATGGTCGCCAGGAACGCGCTCTTGGCCTGGTTGGCGGCGTCGGCCGCCTGCCGCGCCGAGGACAGCGCCGCCTGCGCCTGGCGATGGCGTGAGATGTCATGGAACACGCACAGCAGCACGTCGTCATCCTGGTAACGGCAGGCCGCATGCAGTACCTGCAGCTGGCGGCCGTCGCGTGCGGTGAACTCCAGCCCGCGACCTCGTTCGCCGGCATGCCCGCGCCACGGTGCCTGCCAATCGCTGTCCGTGCCTTCCTCGCCCAGCCAGTCGCGCAGCAGCTGGTTGGACAGCAGCAGCTGGCGGTCGCTGCGGCGCAGGACACAGATGCCGACCGGCGCCAGGTCGATCACCGTGGAACTGAAATCCAGGCTTTCCAGCAGGCGCCGGTGCTGCAGCAGGGCCGGCTGGATCAACTGGCGGTCGACACGACGCCGCAGCAGGCGCAGCGCGATGCCCGCCAGCAGCAGCAACGCACTGCTGATCAGCAGCGAGGTCGCCATGTCGCCGAGCAGCAGGCGGGGAGGCAGGTGATAGACCAGCCGCCAGCCGTCATTGCCTACGCCCTTCACCAAGGCCACGCCGCGGGGCAGGCCTGTGCTCCAGAGCACGCCGAAACTGTCGTCCTGGCGCTGCTGCAGTGCTTTCCAGCCTGCGCTGTCCAGGCGCGGAGCCAGGCTCGACAGGACGGGCTGCCCGTCGCGGTCCAGCAGGGCGTAGCCGCCGATGCCCTGGCCATCGATCATGTCCGAGGCGGCCGCACTGTCCAGCAGCAGCATCAACCACTGGCCCGGTTGCGGTCCGGACTGTACCGGTTGTGCCAGGGCGACCCCGGCGTCGCCGGCGCGCAGCCAGTACACCGGATCGGGACCGGCAAGCGTGCCGCTGCGCTGCCGCAGTACGTGCAGCGTGGGCAAGCCGGCGATGTCCACGTCGGCCTGGCCGCCGGCCAGCCAATGCGTTCCCTGCGCGTCGACCAGCAGCAGATGGGTCTGCAGGGTCTGCAGCGTGTGTTCTGCGCGCGGCGAGAGCAGCAGGCGCTGGCCCGGCATTCCACCCGGCCCGTCCAACGGCAGCTGGCGTACGACCTCGCTGGACGGCGCCAACGGATCACCCACCACCACCGAATCGCCCAGATAGCGCAGCAGGGCCTCACGCTGGTCGAAGTAGATCTGCGCCCTGTACGCGGCGGCATTCATGTCGCGGCGGTGGCTGGAGATATCTTCGGTCAACGCGGTCAGCAGGTAGAAGCCGGTGGCTGCGGCCAGGCACAGGAACACGCACACTGTCAGCCAGCGCAGCAGCACCGAAGCGGTGGTCGGCGGTGCGACCAAGGGCAGGCAAGGGCGAGGGAATCGGAACATGCACCGATCCTAGGGAGGACGGTCACCCGCCCGGAATCAGCCATGTCCTAAAAAGCGGCGTGCCCGCCGTGGAGAAGGCCGGCGGCGGGGAACCGTTCAGGCTGGGGCAGCGGCTGGCGGTCAAAAAAAGACCCCCGCCGAAGCGGGGGTCTATGGCGGGCCACCAGCAGGCCGTCCTTACAGCGCGCTGCCACCGAACTTGTGGGTGTACTGCAGGTTGATGGTGCGGCCGACGCTGTCGAACCAGGACACGTCGTAGTACGGGTACGCCGTGTAGGTCTTGTCCTTCGGCGGCATCTTGTTGAACACATTGACCACCGACAGCGACAACCGCGAGTGATCGTCGAAGCGGTACTGCAGCGAAGCGTTGTAGCGGTAGGTCGCCTTGATCCACGGGCTGTCGCCACTTTCCTCGTCGAACACCTGGTCGTAGCTGTCCGAGGTCGGCAGCCTGCCCAGGCGCGAGCCGTACACGGTGGCCGACCAGGCGTCCTTTTCCCAGGTCACGCTGACGCTGGTCTTGGTGCGGGGAATATCGAAGCCGCTGTTGATTGCGAACTGGTCTTCGGTCACATCGCCGGCATAGCGCTGGAAGTCATGCTTCTTCACCCAGGTGTGGGTGCCATTGAAGATGAAGTCGCCGATGCCGGTCTGCAGGCGGTAGCGCAGGCCGACGTCGATGCCGGAGGTGGACTCGCGCGCCACGTTGATCGGATTGACGTGCACACCGTATAGACGGCCGTCGGCGGTGCGGGTGACGCGGGCCAGGGCGTCCACGCAGGTCGGCGAGCCGATGTCGGCGCTGCCCAGGCGGCAGTTCGCTTCGCTGGCCAGGATCGTACGCACGTCCATGTCCTGCACCTGGTCTCGCATGTCGATGTTGAACCAGTCAGCCGACAGGTCCAGGTCGGCCGCTGGCGACCACACGAAGCCCGCGCTCCAGGAGGTGCTGGTTTCCGGTTCAAGCTCGCGGTTGCCACTGCGGCTGCGGATCACGTTGCGCTCGTAGTCGGCGCAATCATCGGCGGCATCGGCGCGGCAGTTGTACAGATCTTCCGCGCTGGTCTCGTCGTTGCCCGGGCCGGCGAATACATAGTGCAGGTCCGGCGCACGGAACGCGGTGCCGTACGAGCCGCGCACCAGCAGCGTGTCGATCGGGCGCCATTCCAGGCCGCCGCTCCAGGTCGCCTTGCCGATGGTGTGGCCCGAATAGCGGTACTGGTCGTAACGGCCGGCCACGCTCAGGTTGACCGTTTCATGCAGCGGCATGCGCAGCTCGGCGGCAGTCGCCCAGCGGTTGCGCGAGCCTTTGCCGTCCGAATCCTTCCAGCTGTAGTAGTAATAGCCGGTCGCCAGCGGGTCCGGGTTGAGCGCATAGGCCTGCTGGCCCACTTCCACCGTCGCGGCAAAGCCGGCATCGCCACCGGGCAGGGTGAACAGCGAGCCATTGGTCAGGGTCAACGCCGCCGTCTCGGTGCGCGACTTCGGCGTATAGGTGGTGCGTGCGGCGATCGAATCGTACTCGGCACGGGTCAGCGGCCGGTACAGGCGCGACGGATCGGCGTTGTAGATCGGGAAGCCGTCCTCGTCCTCGCCCAGCTGCGGGCCCAGGAACAGGTCGTTGGCCTTGGACGCGATGATCTGCGCCCAGCTGATCCGCGACTGGTACTGCGAATGGCTCAGTGCTGCTTCGTAGTCCCAGTTGCCGGTCAGGTTGCCCTTGAAGCCGGTGGTCACGCTGAAGGTCTTCTGCGTGCTGCGCACCATCGCATTGTCCAGCCCGCCCATTTCCTCGGGCGAGAACTGGCGCTGCCAGAACTCGATCTCGCCGGTGGCTTCATTGTTGAAGTAACCCGCCTCATCGCCGTCGGCGGCCATGCGACCCCACTTGGTGACATCGCGCATCAGCGACATCGTGTGGTAGCCCAGCTGCACGTCGGCGAACCACTGCTGGCCGTTGTCGAAGTCGTAGCTGAGCGAGGCATAGCCGTTGGCGCCGCGGCGCTTGCTGAGGATCGTGCCGTAGCCGATCGCACTGTCGCTGCCGCAGTAGTAGCCGTAGCGCGGACGGAACGCGCGGTAGGTGCTGCCCTGGTTCTGCCCGGCCAACGCCTCGCAGGTCGCCGCGCCCGGGTCCAGGTAGTCATCGTTGTAATCGGTGCGCAGGTAGGAACGACGGGCGATGCGCGCGCCTTCGGTCGGGCCGTCCTGCGTCGAGTCCTGGATGTCGCGGTCGTAGGCCCACAGCGGTGTCTGCGACTGCAGTTCGACGCTGTACACCGCGTTGAAGTTGCCGCTGCTGAAGCCGCTGGCCAGGCTCATGTCGAACGACTCACCACCGCCTTCGGTGGTGGTGCCCATGCGCATGTCGATGGTGGTGCCATCGGCCTTTTTCTTCAGGATGAAATTGACCACGCCGGCGATTGCATCCGAGCCGTAGATCGCCGACGCGCTGCCGGTCAGCACTTCAATGCGGTCGATCATGCCCAGCGGAATGTTGGACACATCGGTGAAGTTGCTGCGGCCCTTGAACGGCATCGGGAAGTCGGCGATGCGACGGCCGTTGACCAGCACCAGGGTGTGGTTCGGCCCCAACCCGCGCAGGTCGACCTGCTGCGCACCCGGCGAGAAATCGGCCCCTCCGGAGGACTGCTGGCTCTGCGTCTCACCGCCGTTCTGGGTCATCGCGCGCAGCACGTCCGGCACGGTGGTGAAGCCGCTGGAGCGGATCTGCTCTGCGTTGATGACGGTGATCGGCGCCGGTCCTTCCACCTGGGCGCGCGGGATGCGTGAGCCGGTCACCTGCACCGCATCCAGCTGTTGTACCGAAGAGGAAGCGGGAGTCTGTGCCGCCGCCGAAGCAGCAACGCCCATCAACGCCAGCTGGATCGACCACGCCATCGCCTGTCTACGCATGAGAAATTCCCGGAAGTAATGCCGGCCCACAGAGGAGGGGCCTTTCCCCCATTCACATTTCAGCAATGGGCGCGCGCATTTAACGCCTTTTTCATGTCCTTGACTACTGCGGATAGGTCTGGCAAAGAGTGAAAACGGTTGCAGGTCGTTTTTGTTCAGGGAGATCAAAATGCGACGCCTTCGCTACGGGCTGCGTGGCCCGCTCATCGCCTTGCTGCTGTCGGCGCTCTTCTGGTCATCACCAGCGGCGGCACAGGAACTGATGGACCCGGGCTTCGCCTACTACGAAGTGGGCGATCTGGATGCACCGCGGCCCGAGCCGCGGGCACCCGCAATGATGCTGATGGGCGGCGGCGAATGGGTACCTGAAGCCTTCCAGTGGTGGCTGCGCCAGGCCGGCAATGGCCGTGTGCTGATCCTGCGCGCCTCCGGCACCGATGAGCTGCAGGACCGTCTGTACCGGGAGATTGGCGGCACCACCGCCGTGCAGACCCTGGTGTTCGACAACCGCCGCGGCGCCGATGACCCGGCCGTGCTGCGGGTCGTGGCCGCAGCCGATGCGATCTTCATCGCCGGCGGCGATCAGTCCCGCTACATCCGCTTCTGGAAAGGCACCGCGCTCAATCGCGCGCTGAATGCCCACGTGCGCGCCGGCAAGCCGATTGCCGGCACCAGCGCCGGGCTGGCCATCCTCGGCGGCTACGCCTATGGCGCGCTGGACGGCGGCAGCATCGATTCGGCCAGCGCCATGGCCGACCCGATGGGCGAGGCGGTGACCCTGGACCGCGGCTTCCTGCAGTTGCCCTACCTGCAGCGGGTGGTCACCGACACCCACTTCGACAAGCGCGACCGTCTCGGTCGCCTGATCGTGTTCGTGGCCCGCGCCGCGCATGACAGTGGTGACCCGGACATGGTCGGCATCGGCGTCGACGAAGACACGGCCCTGTGCGTGGAGCCTGACGGCCAGGCCCAGGTCTACAGCGCCGACGGCGAAGGCAAGGTCTGGGTGGTCAGCCCCGGACGCGATGCCGACCGGCTGGTGGAAGGCGAACCGCTGCGATTCCATGCGGTGCCGGTCACCGTGGTTGCCAGCGGCGGTCGCATGCGCTTGGACGACCTGCAGGCCGAGGCGGCCTACCAGGCTTTGGCTGAAATCAGCGATGGCGAGATTGAAGTCGTCCGCCAATGATTCCGGTAGCGCCGGGCCATGCCGGCGGATGCCGCCGCGCTGTGCCTTCCACCGGGCATGGCCCGGCGCTACCGTGCAATCCAATCCTTGTCCTGCCGGAGATCTGCTTCCATGAAACTGCGCCTGGCGCTGTCCGCGCTGCTGTCCCTGCCACTGCTGGCCCAGGCCGCACCCGCTGCATCACCGCTGCTGGTCATCCACGGCGGTGCCGGAGTGGAGCGCAAGGATCTCTCTGCGGCAGAAGAACAGGCCGCACGCGCTGCGCTGAAGGCGGCATTGCTGAAGGGCCATGCCGAACTTGCAGCCGGGCGTCCGGCACTGGCGGCGGTCACCGCGGCCATCACCGTGCTCGAGGATGATCCGATCTTCAACGCGGGCAAGGGCGCGGTGTTCACCCACGAAGGCCGCAATGAACTGGACGCGGCGGTGATGGACGGTGCCACCCAGGCGGCCGGAGCAGTGGCCGGCGTGCAGCGCGTGCGCAATCCGATCCTCCTCGCGCAGGCGGTGATGCAGAAGTCCAGGCATGTGATGATGGTGGGGCAGGGCGCCGAAGCCTTCGCCACCGAACAGGGCGTGACCCTGGTCGACCCCTCCTACTTCCGCACCGACAAGCGCTGGCAGCAGCTGCAGCGTGCATTGAAGGAAGAAGCGAGCGGGCAGGCGCATGCCGACCTGGAAACCGCAAAGCACTTCGGCACGGTCGGTGCGGTCGCCCTGGATGCACAGGGGCATCTTGCTGCAGGCACCTCCACTGGCGGCATGACCAACAAGCGCTATGGACGTGTCGGCGATTCGCCGATCATCGGGGCCGGCACCTGGGCCGATGCGCGTTGTGCGGTGTCGGGTACCGGTTGGGGCGAGTACTACATCCGTACCGCAGCGGCCCATGAGATCTGCGCGCGCATGCGCTACCTCGGTCAGTCGCCGGAACAGGCGGGCAAGGGCGTGATCAACGACGCGATTCCGCAGATGGGCGGCGACGGCGGGGCGATCGTTCTCTCAGCAGATGGAAAAGCGGCAGCGCCGTTCAACACCCAGGGCATGTATCGGGGCTGGATCGGGGCCGATGGCGTTGCCCATGTGGCCATCTTTGCCGACGAGACAATCGCGCTGCCTTGAGCAGACCCTTGCGTATCAAGGGGTTTGCGACGCGCGTGAAAAAAAGTGAAAAAAAGCGTTGACAGACCCCCGCTTCATCTCCAGAATTGCGGGCTCACCACCACACACCGCAACGCTTCGGCGGCACGGAATGGGGTGGTAAGGAGGGATACCCAAGCGGCCAACGGGGGCAGACTGTAAATCTGCTGGCTTACGCCTTCGGTGGTTCGAATCCACCTCCCTCCACCAGCTTCATGTTGTGGCACATTCCCGGTGCGGGAGTAGTTCAATGGTAGAACCTCAGCCTTCCAAGCTGATGGTGCGGGTTCGATTCCCGTCTCCCGCTCCATTGAATGAACTTTGAATATTATCGAGTTCATGCCATAATGCAAAACTCGCTCACATAGCTCAGTCGGTAGAGCACTTCCTTGGTAAGGAAGAGGTCGAAGGTTCGATTCCTTTTGTGAGCACCATCTTCAGCACCACACCAGACGAATTCGAGATAAGCAGCCATGGCCAAGGGTAAGTTCGAGCGCACCAAGCCGCACGTCAACGTCGGCACCATCGGTCACGTCGACCACGGCAAGACCACGCTGACCGCCGCACTGACCAAGATCGGTGCAGAGCGCTTCGGTGGCGAGTTCAAGGATTACTCCGCGATCGACGCCGCGCCGGAAGAAAAGGCACGTGGCATCACGATCTCGACCGCGCACGTCGAATACGAATCCACCACCCGTCACTACGCCCACGTCGANTGCCCGGGCCATGCTGACTACGTCAAGAACATGATCACCGGTGCTGCCCAGATGGACGGCGCGATCCTGGTGTGCTCGGCCGCTGACGGCCCGATGCCGCAGACCCGCGAGCACATCCTGCTGTCGCGTCAGGTCGGCGTGCCGTACATCGTCGTGTTCCTGAACAAGGCCGACATGGTTGACGATGCCGAGCTGCTGGAACTGGTCGAAATGGAAGTCCGCGAGCTGCTGAGCAAGTACGACTTCCCGGGCGACGACACCCCGATCATCTCGGGTTCGGCCCGCCTGGCNCTGGAAGGCGACCAGAGCGACATCGGCGTGCCGGCCGTCATCAAGCTGGTCGAGGCGCTGGACACCTGGATCCCGACCCCGGAGCGTGACGTCGACAAGGCATTCCTGATGCCGGTCGAAGACGTGTTCTCGATCTCGGGCCGCGGCACCGTGGTGACCGGTCGTATCGAGCGCGGCGTGATCAAGGTCGGCGAAGAAATCGAAATCGTCGGCATCCGTCCGGTGCAGAAGACCACCGTGACCGGNGTGGAAATGTTCCGCAAGCTGCTGGACCAGGGCCAGGCAGGCGACAACGCCGGTCTGCTGCTGCGCGGCACCAAGCGTGACGACGTCGAGCGTGGCCAGGTTCTGGCCAAGCCGGGTTCGATCAAGCCGCACACCAAGTTCGACGCCGAAGTGTACGTGCTGTCGAAGGACGAAGGCGGCCGTCACACCCCGTTCTTCAAGGGCTACCGTCCGCAGTTCTACTTCCGTACCACCGACATCACCGGTGCGGTCGAGCTGCCGGAAGGCGTCGAGATGGTGATGCCGGGCGACAACGTGAAGATGGTTGTCACCCTGATCAACCCGGTCGCCATGGACGCCGGCCTGCGCTTCGCCATCCGCGAAGGTGGCCGTACCGTCGGTGCTGGCGTGGTTGCCACCATCCTCGAGTAA
>NZ_QQXJ01000001.1:3381200-3397818 GCF_004348785.1 Stenotrophomonas sp. TEPEL | reverse complement strand
AAGGCGTCGAGATGGTGATGCCGGGCGACAACGTGAAGATGGTTGTCACCCTGATCAACCCGGTCGCCATGGACGCCGGCCTGCGCTTCGCCATCCGCGAAGGTGGCCGTACCGTCGGTGCTGGCGTGGTTGCCACCATCCTCGAGTAAGCCTGCATGCCGGCGGTCGCATAGCGCTGCCGGTCTGGCGAGTGGCGGGCCGGGAACCTCGGTCCGCCTTCGCCGTCTAAGGGAAGGCAAGTTTTCAACGTACGCCAGTAGCTCAATTGGCAGAGCAGCGGTCTCCAAAACCGCAGGTTGGGGGTTCGAGTCCCTCCTGGCGTGCCATCTGCCCACCTTACCGAGCGGCCCTGCCGCTAAAGCAGACACAGCCTGATGAATAGCAAGATCGAACATTCCAAGGACACCTCCGCGCAAGGCGGGGATATCGTCAAGTACGTCCTCGCATCGCTGCTGGTGCTGGCAGGTCTGTTCGTCTGGTTCTGGTTCTCCGCCGACTCCGGTCGCGCTGCCCAGCTGGGCGCGTGGGCGGGTCAGCTGCGTGCGTTGGCGGTCGTGGTCGGCCTGGTTGGCGGTATCGGCGTGTTCATGCTGACCGGCAAGGGGCGCGACACCCGCGAATTCCTCTCCGAGTCGCGTTTCGAGCTGCGTAAAGTGGTTTGGCCGACCCGTCAGGAAGCCATTCGCATGACCTGGGTGGTGATTGTCGTCGTCCTGATCCTCAGCCTGCTGCTGGGTGGGTTCGACTTCCTCATCCAGAAACTGACTCAGTGGTTCCTGGGCCGCTAAGGAGAAATGCATGAAGCGTTGGTACGTCGTTCACGCCTATTCGGGCTTCGAGAAGTCGGTGGCGCAGGCTCTGCGCGATCGCATCGTCCGTGACGGCATGGAAGAGCGCTTCGGCGACGTCCTGGTTCCGACCGAGGAAGTGATCGAAATGCGCGCCGGCCAGAAGCGCCGTTCCGAGCGCAAGTTCTTCCCGGGTTACGTGCTGGTCCAGATCGAGACCCACGAAGAAGCGGGCATTCCGCGCATCGACAACGAAAGCTGGCACCTGGTCAAGGAAACCCCGCGCGTCATGGGCTTCATCGGCGGAACCGCCGATCGTCCGCTGCCGATCGCCGATTCCGAGGCCGAGTCGATCCTGAACCGTGTCCAGGAAGGTGTCGAGAAGCCGCGTCCGAAGGTGCTGTTCGAGCCGGGGCAGATGGTCCGCGTCACCGACGGTCCGTTCAACGACTTCAACGGTGTGGTCGAAGAAGTCAATTACGAGAAGAGCCGTCTGCGCGTCTCGGTGCTGATCTTTGGTCGCGCCACCCCGGTCGAACTCGAGTTCGGTCAGGTCGAAAAGGCCGTCTGAGCAGAATTCACGTGCCGCTTCAGGCATGTGAAGAAAAAACCTGATATGCTGCGCGGCTCCCGTTGGGAAGCTGGCGGGACGAGGCCACCGAAAGGTGGCCTTCGGCATGATTTCAAAACGCGATGCCGGGACGCGTGATTCCCGGTCCGATGGGGAGCCTGTTGTCGCAAGGCGCTAGCACCCGGAGAGTACTCACATGGCAAAGAAAGTTGTCGGTTATATCAAGCTGCAGGTGAAGGCCGGTCAGGCCAACCCCTCGCCGCCGGTCGGTCCTGCGCTGGGTCAGCGCGGCCTGAACATCATGGAATTCTGCAAGGCCTTCAATGCCGCCACGCAGAAGCTCGAGCCGGGTCTGCCGGTTCCGGTGATCATCACGGCCTATTCGGACCGTACGTTCACCTTCATCACGAAGAGCACTCCGGCCACCACCCTGCTGAAGAAGGCCGCTGGCATCTCGTCGGGCTCCAAGCGCCCGAACACCGAGAAGGTCGGCAAGGTCACCCGTAAGCAGCTGGAAGAGATCGCCAAGGCGAAGGAACCGGATCTGACTGCCGCCGATCTGGACGCCGCCGTGCGTACCATCGCTGGCTCTGCCCGTTCCATGGGCCTCGTGGTGGAGGGTTAAGAAGATGGCACAGACCAAGCGTGAGAAGGCCATCAAGGCCGCTATCGTTCCGGGCAAGGCATACGCCTTCGAGGACGCGATCAACATCCTGAAGACCGCCACCAAGGCCAAGTTCGTCGAGTCGATCGACGTTGCCGTGCGCCTGGGCGTCGACGCGAAGAAGTCCGACCAGCAGGTTCGTGGCTCCACCGTGCTGCCGGCAGGTACCGGCAAGTCGGTCCGCGTCGCTGTCTTCGCTCCGGCCGGTGCCAAGGCTGACGAAGCCCTGGCCGCTGGCGCCGAAGCCGTCGGCATGGACGACCTGGCCGAGAAGATGCAGGCCGGCGATCTGAACTACGACGTCGTGATCGCGACCCCGGACGCAATGCGCGTCGTCGGCAAGCTGGGTACCGTGCTGGGCCCGCGCGGCCTGATGCCGAACCCGAAGGTCGGCACCGTCTCCCCGAACCCGGGTGAGGCCGTGAAGAATGCCAAGTCGGGTCAGGTGCGTTACCGCACCGACAAGGCCGGCATCATCCACTGCACCATCGGCAAGGCCGACTTCGCCGAAGACGCGCTGAAGTCGAACCTGACCGCGCTGCTGCTGGACCTGATCAAGGCCAAGCCGGCTACCTCGAAGGGCACCTACCTGCAGAAGGTTTCGGTCAGCTCGACGATGGGCCCGGGCGTCACCGTCGACCAGTCGTCGCTGAGCCTGAAGTAATCGTTTCAAGCGGTCGCGGGTCCCTCGGGTCCCGCGACCGTGACATTTGAAGGCATCGCCGGCAACCCATCGCCGGTGGTAGCCGTCAAAGACCGCAGGTGCGGTCGTGGCATGCCGGCGACGGGCACGGAAGCTCGATTTGGCAGGGAGTCGCCGCCGGAGCAGTCACGAACGCTTAATCGATTCCCCGGAATCACCCTGCGTAGATGGTGCCCTTCTGGAGTTTTTCTGGTTCACGCACGTCTGGGGTTACCCAGGTTGGCCCACTCCAGGTCTAGAACGGCCCACCCCCCGGAACATCATTCCGATGTTCCCGGCGTCCAGGACGGATGCCGCACAGGACCGCACACGGCAGGAGCCGTAAGCGGAGTTCAATCGGAGGAGTGCAATGGCTCTCAATCTGTCCCAGAAGCAAGAAGTAGTCGCGGAGCTGGCAGACATCGCCGCCAAGGCCCACTCCTTGATCGCAGCCGAATACGCTGGCACCACGGTCGCCCAGATGACCGCGATGCGCAAGCAGGCTCGTGAAACCGGCGTTTTCTTGAAAGTTGTCAAGAACACCCTGGCTTCGCGTGCCGTCGAAGGCACCGAGTTCGCAGTCGCACAGGACCAGATGGTTGGTCCGCTGCTGTACGCGTTCTCGCTCGAGGAGCCCGGTGCAGCCGGTCGCCTGATCAAGGATGCCGCCAAGGGCAACGACAAGCTGAAGGCCAAGGTCGTCGCAATCGGTGGTGAAGTGTTCCCGGCGAGCCACGTCGAGGTTCTGGCATCGCTGCCGACCCGCGACCAGGCCCTGGCAATGCTGGCACGTGTCCTGACCGAGCCGGTCACGATGTTCGCCCGCGCCATCAAGGCAATCGGCGACAAGCAGAATGGTGGCGACGTCGCCGCCGACGCTGCTGAACCGGCCGCCGAGACCGCCTGAGTTTCGACCAATCGTGGTTCCTGACGGAACCTCAATCCAGAAAAACATCCAAAGGTAATTATCATGTCCCTTACCAACGAACAGATCGTCGACGCCATCGCCGAGAAGTCCCTGATGGAAGTGATGGAGCTGGTCAAGGCCATCGAAGAGAAGTTCGGCGTCTCCGCCGCTGCTCCGGTTGCCGTTGCTGGCCCGGCCGGCCCGGCCGCTCCGGTCGAAGAGCAGACCGAATTCGTCGTCACCCTGAAGAGCGCTGGCGAAAAGAAGGTTGAAGTCATCAAGGCCGTCCGCGCCATCACCGGCCTGGGCCTGAAGGAAGCAAAGGACCTGGCCGAAGCCGGCGGCGTCCTGAAGGACAACGCTTCGAAGGACGAAGCCGAGAAGATGAAGAAGGACCTGGAAGCTGCTGGCGCGACTGTCGAAGTCAAGTAAGCACTTCCTTTGCGTCGCCATCGAAATCCGGCGATGCAGCCAAGGCTGGGGGCGTAAGCCCCCGGCCTTTGGTCGTTGTTGCGGTGCTGTAGATCCACGCCATGCGTGGATGTGAAAAACGGCAAAAAAGCCCAACACGGGCTGCGGTCAAACCCTGGCCGGCCAGCGCAACGCGCGGCGGCGGGGGAGTGGATGCAGACGAGTTGGCAGTTGGAAGTAGCGGGAGAAGGCGTGCTGGTGCCGGCAATACCAGCGACTTCCAACTGACAATTTCAAGTTCCCTTCGGGTCGTGGGCGCACGACCCGCACAACAAGGTGGAAGACCTCATGACGTCCTATTCGTTCACCGAAAAAAAGCGTATCCGCAAGGATTTCGGCAAGCAGCGTTCGATTCTCGAAGTGCCGTTCCTGCTCGCCATCCAGGTGGATTCCTACCGTGAATTCCTGCAGGAAAACGTCGATCCGGCCAAGCGCACGGACCACGGCCTGCACGCTGCACTGAAGTCGGTCTTCCCGATCGCCAGCTACAGCGGCAATGCTGCCCTGGAATATGTCGGCTACAAGCTGGGTGATCCGGTCTTCGACGAGCGTGAGTGCCGTCAGCGTGGCATGAGCTACGGTGCGCCGCTGCGCGTGACCGTGCGCCTGGTGATCTACGACCGCGAGTCGTCGACCAAGGCCATCAAGTACGTGAAGGAGCAGGAGGTCTACCTCGGCGAAATCCCGCTGATGACCGACAACGGCACCTTCATCGTCAACGGCACCGAGCGCGTCATCGTCTCGCAGCTGCACCGCTCGCCGGGCGTGTTCTTCGACCACGATCGTGGCAAGACCCACAGCTCGGGCAAGCTGCTGTACAGCGCCCGCATCATTCCTTACCGCGGCTCCTGGCTGGACTTCGAGTTCGACCCGAAGGACGCGCTGTTCACCCGTATCGATCGTCGCCGCAAGCTGCCGGTGTCGATCCTGCTGCGTGCGCTTGGCTACAGCAACGAAGAGATGCTGGCCGAGTTCTTCGAGATCAACACCTTCCACATCAACCCGGATGAAGGCGTCCAGCTGGAGCTGGTGCCCGAGCGCCTGCGCGGCGAAACCCTGGGCTTCGACCTCGCCGACGGCGACAAGGTCATCGTGGAAGCCGGCAAGCGCATCACCGCGCGCCACATCAAGCAGCTGGAAGCCTCGGGCATCGCCGCCCTGGCCGTGCCGGACGACTACATCGTCGGCCGCATCCTGTCGCACGACGTGGTCGATGCCTCCACCGGCGAACTGCTGGCGCAGGCCAACGACGAAATCACCGACGAACAGCTGCAGGCCTTCCGCAAGGCCGGCGTCGATGCCGTGGGCACCCTGTGGGTGAACGACCTGGATCGTGGCCCGTACCTGTCCAACACCCTGCGCATCGATCCGACCAAGACCCAGCTGGAAGCCCTGGTCGAGATCTACCGCATGATGCGTCCGGGCGAGCCGCCGACCAAGGATGCCGCGCAGAACCTGTTCCACAACCTGTTCTTCACCTTCGAGCGCTACGACCTGTCCGCCGTCGGCCGCATGAAGTTCAACCGTCGCGTGGGCCGCAAGGAAACCACCGGCGAAGCCGTGCTGTACGACCGCAAGTACTACGGTGAGCGCAACGACGAAGAGTCCAAGCGCCTCGTTGCCGCCCACGGCGACAGCTCGGACATCCTGGACGTGATCAAGGTTCTGACCGAGATCCGCAACGGTCGCGGCGTGGTCGATGACATCGATCACCTGGGCAACCGTCGCGTGCGTTCGGTCGGTGAAATGGCCGAGAACGTGTTCCGCGTGGGTCTGGTCCGCGTCGAGCGCGCGGTCAAGGAACGCCTGTCGATGGCCGAGTCGGAAGGCCTGACCCCGCAGGAGCTGATCAACGCCAAGCCGGTGGCTGCGGCGATCAAGGAATTCTTCGGCTCCTCGCAGCTGTCGCAGTTCATGGATCAGAACAACCCGCTGTCGGAAGTCACGCACAAGCGTCGCGTCTCGGCCCTGGGCCCGGGCGGCCTGACCCGTGAGCGCGCCGGCTTCGAAGTGCGCGACGTGCACCCGACCCATTACGGCCGCGTCTGCACCATCGAAACGCCGGAAGGCCCGAACATCGGCCTGATCAACTCGCTGGCCGTGTACGCCCGCACCAACCAGTACGGTTTCCTCGAGACCCCGTACCGCAAGGTCGTGGACGGCAAGGTATTCGACGAAGTCGAGTTCCTGTCGGCCATCGAGGAAAACGAGTACGTCATCGCCCAGGCCAACGCCCTGACCGATGCCAACAGCGTGCTGACCGAGCAGTTCGTCCCCTGCCGTTACCAGGGCGAATCGCTGCTGAAGCCGCCGGCGGAAGTCCACTTCATGGACGTCTCGCCGATGCAGACCGTGTCGATCGCGGCCGCGCTGGTTCCGTTCCTGGAGCACGATGACGCCAACCGCGCACTGATGGGCGCCAACATGCAGCGTCAGGCCGTGCCGACCCTGCGTGCGCAGAAGCCGCTGGTCGGTACCGGCATCGAGCGCGCCGTGGCGCGTGACTCGGGCGTGACCGTGAACGCCCGTCGTGGTGGTGAGATCGTGCAGATCGACGCCGCCCGCATCGTGGTCAAGGTCAATGAAGCCGAGATCACCGACGCGTCCGACGCCGGCGTGGACATCTACAACCTGATCAAGTACACCCGCTCCAACCAGAACACCTGCATCAACCAGCGACCGCTGGTGGAAGTGGGCAACGTGGTGGCGCGTGGCGACGTGCTGGCCGATGGTCCGTCCACCGACATCGGTGAACTGGCCCTGGGCCAGAACATGCTGATCGCCTTCATGCCGTGGAACGGCTACAACTTCGAAGACTCCATCCTGCTCTCCGAGCGCGTGGTGGAAGAGGATCGCTACACCACGATCCACATCGAAGAGCTGACCTGCGTTGCGCGTGACACCAAGCTGGGGCCGGAGGAAATCTCGGCCGACATCCCGAACGTTTCCGAGCAGGCGCTGAACCGCCTGGACGAAAGCGGCGTGGTGTACATCGGTGCCGAAGTCCGCGCCGGCGACATCATGGTCGGCAAGGTCACCCCGAAGGGCGAAAGCCAGCTGACCCCGGAAGAGAAGCTGCTGCGCGCGATCTTCGGCGAGAAGGCTTCGGACGTGAAGGACAGCTCGCTGCGCGTGCCGCCGGGCATGGACGGCACCGTCATCGACGTGCAGGTCTTCACCCGCGACGGCATCGAGAAGGACAAGCGCGCCCGTCAGATCGAAGAGTCTGAAATCAAGCGCGTCAAGAAGGACTTCGACGACCAGTTCCGCATCCTGGAAGCAGCCATCTATGCCCGTCTGCGTTCGCAGATCGTCGGCAAGGTGGTCAACGGTGGCGCCGGCCTGAAGAAGGGCGACGTCATCTCCGACGCCTACCTGGATGGCCTGAAGAAGGCCGACTGGTTCGTGCTGCGCATGAAGGACGAGGACGCCGCCGAAGCCATCGAACGCGCACAGAAGCAGATCCAGGCGCACGAGAAGGAATTCGAGCGTCGCTTCGCCGACAAGCGCGGCAAGATCACCGCTGGCGACGACCTCGCCCCGGGCGTGCTGAAGATGGTCAAGGTGTTCCTGGCAGTGAAGCGCCGCATCCAGCCGGGCGACAAGATGGCAGGTCGCCACGGCAACAAGGGTGTGGTGTCCAACGTGGTGCCGGTCGAGGACATGCCGTACATGGCCTCGGGCGAAACCGTGGACATCGTGCTGAACCCGCTGGGCGTGCCGTCGCGCATGAACATCGGGCAGATCCTGGAAGTGCACCTGGGCTGGGCCGCCAAGGGTCTGGGTCGCAAGATCCAGGCAATGCTGGAAGCCCAGGCCGCGGTCGCCGACCTGCGCAAGTTCCTGGACGACATCTACAACCACGATGACACCAACGTGGCCAACCGTGTCGACCTGTCGCAGTTCAGCGACGAGGAACTGCTGCGCCTGGCCCGCAACCTGACCGACGGCGTGCCGATGGCAACGCCGGTGTTCGACGGTGCCACCGAAGCGGAAATCAAGCGCATGCTGGAACTGGCCGACCTGCCGAGCAGTGGCCAGACCCAGCTGTATGACGGCCGCACCGGTGAAGCCTTCGATCGCCACACCACCGTTGGCTACATGCACTACCTGAAGCTGAACCACCTGGTCGACGACAAGATGCACGCCCGTTCGACCGGTCCGTACTCGCTTGTCACCCAGCAGCCGCTGGGCGGCAAGGCGCAGTTCGGCGGCCAGCGCTTCGGTGAAATGGAAGTCTGGGCGCTGGAAGCCTACGGCGCGGCCTACACCCTGCAGGAAATGCTGACGGTGAAGTCCGATGACGTGCAGGGCCGCAACCAGATGTACAAGAACATCGTCGACGGTGAGCACGAGATGGTCGCGGGCATGCCGGAATCCTTCAACGTCCTGGTGAAGGAAATCCGCTCGCTGGCCATCAACATGGAACTGGAAGACAACTGATCCATGCCGGCGCGGCGGCTGGCAGTGAACTGAAAGCCCATCGACACAGCATTCCTCCTTCTGGAGAACACCATGAAAGACCTGCTCAACCTCTTCAACCAGCAGCGCCAGACGCTGGACTTCGACGCGATCAAGATCGCGCTGGCTTCGCCGGACCTGATCCGTTCGTGGTCCTTCGGCGAAGTGAAGAAGCCGGAAACCATCAACTACCGTACCTTCAAGCCGGAACGTGACGGCCTGTTCTGCGCCGCCATCTTCGGACCGGTCAAGGACTACGAGTGCCTGTGCGGCAAGTACAAGCGCATGAAGCACCGCGGCGTGGTCTGCGAGAAGTGCGGCACCGAAGTGACTCTGGCCAAGGTGCGTCGTGAGCGCATGGGCCACATCGACCTGGCTTCCCCGGTCGCGCACATCTGGTTCCTGAAGTCGCTGCCGTCGCGCATCGGCCTGATGCTGGACATGACCCTGCGCGATATCGAGCGCGTGCTGTACTTCGAAGCATACGTGGTGACCGAGCCGGGCCTGACCGCCCTGGAGCGCCGCCAGCTGCTGACCGAAGAACAGTACCTGCAGGCCCGCCAGGAGCACGGCGACGATTTCGACGCCGCCATGGGCGCCGAGGCCGTGTACGAACTGCTGCGCACCATCGACCTGCAGTCGGAAATGACCCGCCTGCGCGAAGAGATCGCCAGCACTGGCTCGGAAACCAAGCTGAAGCGACTGACCAAGCGCATCAAGCTGATCGAAGCCTTCCTGGAATCGGGCAACCGTCCGGAGTGGATGGTCATGACCGTCCTGCCGGTGCTGCCGCCGGACCTGCGTCCGCTGGTTCCGCTGGATGGTGGCCGCTTCGCGACCTCCGATCTGAACGACCTGTACCGCCGCGTCATCAACCGCAACAACCGCCTGCGCCGCCTGCTCGAACTGAGCGCGCCGGACATCATCGTGCGTAATGAAAAGCGCATGCTGCAGGAATCGGTCGATGCGCTGCTGGACAACGGCCGTCGTGGCCGTGCCATCACCGGCACCAACAAGCGCCCGCTGAAGTCGCTGGCCGACATGATCAAGGGCAAGCAGGGTCGCTTCCGCCAGAACCTGCTCGGCAAGCGCGTCGACTACTCGGGCCGTTCGGTCATCGTGGTCGGTCCGTACCTGCGCCTGCACCAGTGCGGCCTGCCGAAGAAGATGGCGCTCGAACTGTTCAAGCCGTTCGTGTTCGCCAAGCTGCAGCGTCGGGGCCTGGCCACCACCATCAAGGCCGCCAAGAAGCTGGTCGAGCGCGAAGAAGCCGAAGTCTGGGACATCCTGGAAGAGGTCATCCGCGAGCATCCGGTGATGCTGAACCGTGCGCCGACCCTGCACCGTCTGGGCATCCAGGCCTTCGAGCCGGTCCTGATCGAAGGCAAGGCCATCCAGCTGCACCCGCTGGTCTGCACCGCGTTCAACGCCGACTTCGACGGTGACCAGATGGCCGTCCACGTGCCGCTCTCGCTGGAAGCCCAGCTGGAAGCGCGTGCGCTGATGATGTCGACCAACAACATCCTGTCGCCGGCCAACGGCGAGCCGATCATCGTGCCGTCGCAGGACGTCGTGCTGGGTCTGTACTACATGACCCGCTCGCTGGAAAACAAGAAGGGCGAGGGCATGGCCTTCGCCAACATCGCCGAAGTCAAGCGCGCCTACGACAACCGCGTGGTGGAACTGCACGCACGCGTCAAGGTCCGCATCACCGAGGTGGTGACCGACGAAGAAGGCAACAAGCAGAACAAGACCTCGATCGTGGACACCACGATCGGTCGCGCCCTGCTGGCTGAAATCCTGCCGGAAGGCCTGCCGTTCGCGCTGGCCAACACCGAGCTGACCAAGAAGAACATCAGCCGCCTGATCAACTCCAGCTACCGCCAGCTGGGTCTGAAGGACACGGTCGTGTTCGCCGACAAGCTGATGTACACCGGCTTCGCCTACGCGACCCGCGCCGGCGTCTCGATCGGCATCGACGACATGCTGATCCCGGACGAGAAGAAGGGCATCCTCACCGAGGCCGAAGCCGAAGTGCTGGAAATCCAGGAGCAGTACCAGTCGGGTCTGGTCACCGCCGGCGAGCGCTACAACAAGGTGGTCGACATCTGGTCGCGCACCAATGAGCGCATCGCCAAGGCGATGATGGACACCATCGGTACCGAGAAGGTCATCAATGCCAAGGGCGAGACCATCGACCAGAAGTCGATGAACTCCCTGTACATCATGGCCGACTCCGGTGCACGAGGCAGCCAGGCGCAGATCCGCCAGCTGGCCGGCATGCGTGGCCTGATGGCCCGTCCCGATGGCTCGATCATCGAGACGCCCATCAAGGCGAACTTCCGCGAAGGCCTGAACGTGCAGGAGTACTTCAACTCCACCCACGGTGCCCGTAAGGGACTGGCCGATACCGCGCTGAAGACCGCGAACTCGGGTTACCTGACCCGTCGTCTGGTCGACGTGGCGCAGGACGTGGTGATCACCGAGGTGGATTGCGGTACCACCGAAGGCCTGATCATGACCCCGATCGTGGAAGGCGGCGACGTGGTCGAGCCGCTGAAGGACCGCGTGCTGGGTCGCGTGGTTGCCGAGGACGTGTTCCTGCCGGGCAACGACGAAGATCCGATCGTCACCCGCAACACCCTGCTCGACGAAGCCTGGGTCGCCAAGCTGGAAGACGCCGGCGTGCAGAGCATCAAGGTGCGTTCGACGATCTCGTGCGAATCGGCCTTCGGTGTCTGCGGTCGCTGCTACGGCCGCGATCTGGCCCGTGGCCACCTGGTCAACATCGGTGAAGCGGTCGGCGTCATCGCCGCCCAGTCCATCGGTGAGCCGGGTACCCAGCTGACCATGCGTACGTTCCACATCGGTGGTGCGGCGTCGCGAGCTGCTGCGGTCGACAACATCACCGTCAAGACCACCGGCTCGGTCAAGTTCAGCAACCTCAAGTCGGTCGAGCACGCCAATGGCTCGCTGGTGGCAGTGTCGCGCTCGGGCGAAATCTCGGTGCTCGATGCCCACGGTCGTGAGCGTGAGCGTTACAAGCTGCCGTACGGTGCGACCATCACTTCCAAGGATGGTGATTCGATCAAGGCTGGCCAGACCGTGGCCAACTGGGATCCGCATAACCACCCGATCGTTTCGGAAGTGGCCGGCTTCATCCGCTTCATCGACTTCGTCGACGGCATCACCGTCATCGAGAAGACCGATGAGCTGACCGGCCTGGCCTCGCGCGAGATCACCGACCCGAAGCGCCGCGGCGCCCAGGCCAAGGATCTGCGCCCGATCGTCCGCATCGTCGATGGCAAGGGCAACGACCTGTCGATTCCGGGCACCGACCTGCCGGCGCAGTACCTGCTGCCGCCGCGCTCGATCGTCAACCTGCAGGACGGCGCTGCCGTCGGCGTGGGCGACGTGGTTGCCAAGATCCCGCAGGAAGCGTCCAAGACCCGCGACATCACCGGTGGTCTGCCGCGCGTGGCCGATCTGTTCGAAGCGCGCAAGCCGAAGGACCCGGCCGTGCTGGCCGAGCGTTCGGGCATCATCAGCTTCGGCAAGGACACCAAGGGCAAGCAGCGCCTGATCATCAAGGACACCGATGGTTCGGAGCACGAAGAGCTGATTCCGAAGTACCGTCAGGTCATCGTGTTCGAAGGTGAGCACGTGACCAAGGGCGAAACCATCGTCGACGGCGAGCCGAGCCCGCAGGACATCCTGCGCCTGCTGGGCGTCGAGCCGCTGGCCGCCTACCTGGTGAAGGAAATCCAGGACGTGTACCGCCTGCAGGGTGTGAAGATCAACGACAAGCACATCGAGGTGATCACCCGCCAGATGCTGCGCAAGGTCGAGATCACCGATCAGGGCAGCAGCAAGTTCCTGAACGGCGAACAGGTCGAACGCCAGCGTGTCATCGAGGAAAATGCTCGCCTCACCGCCCGCAACGAGCTGATCGCCCGTTTCGACCCGGTGCTGCTGGGCATCACCAAGGCCTCGCTGGCAACCGAGTCGTTCATCTCGGCCGCTTCCTTCCAGGAAACCACCCGCGTGCTGACCGAGGCTGCCGTCCGCGGCACCAAGGACAACCTGCGCGGCCTGAAGGAGAACGTGATCGTCGGCCGTCTGATCCCGGCCGGTACCGGCCTGACCTACCACGCCAACCGCCGCCGCAATGCGAGCGGGCTGACGGACTCGGAAATGCAGACCCTGGCCGGCACCCCGGCAGCTGCAGCCGCCGTGGCCGTGGCAGCACCGGAAGTGGTGGTGGAGTCGACCGACGCCGAGCAGGCCGAGGATTGATCGTTGGGTCCGGCTTCGGCCGGACCGCGATCGGGCAGGGCCCGGCCATCGGCCGGACCCTGCTGGGTATCCCGGCTCCGTGCCGGGCACGTATCACGCAGGACCCGCTTCGGCGGGATCTGCACTCGAGGGCGCAGGCCGCTGGTCTGTTCGCCGTCGATGAGGTAGGATGCCGCCCCGGCCCAGCGATGGGTCGGGCGACAACCTGAACGGGGGGCATGGAGAAGGCTCCCCTGTAACGGCCCTGGATCAGGGCTGGCTTGGCGCGTGCGCATTTGACCGCGTTTTCGTCAAGTTGCTACAATCGTCTGTCTCAGCAGGCCGGTTTTTCGCCTGCTCGCACATATCCGCATTCATGGCCGGTTTTTTTCGGCCTCTCTCAGAAGAACATACTGATGGCGACGATCAATCAGCTTGTCCGCAAGCCGCGGCAGGCAACCACTTATAAGAGCGCCTCGCCGGCTCTCGAAAAGTGCCCCCAGCGCCGTGGCGTCTGCACGCGCGTTTACACCACTACTCCGAAGAAGCCGAACTCGGCCCTTCGCAAGGTTGCCAAGGTTCGCCTGACCAACCAGGAAGAAGTGATTTCCTACATCGGCGGTGAAGGCCACAACCTGCAGGAGCACTCCGTGGTCCTGATCCGTGGCGGTCGCGTCAAGGATCTGCCGGGTGTGCGTTACCACACCGTTCGTGGTTCGCTGGACGCCTCCGGCGTTGCCAAGCGTCGCCAGGGCCGTTCCAAGTACGGCGCCAAGCGTCCGAAGAGCTAAGGGAAAGCACACATGTCTCGTAAAGGTAATACGCCGCAGCGCGCAGTCCTGCCGGATCCGAAGCACGGAAGCGAAACCATCGCCCGTTTCATCAACATGGTGATGCTGAGCGGCAAGAAGTCGGTCGCTGAGAAGATCGTCTATGGCGCCATGGACGTGATCGGTGAGAAGAACCCGAATTCCGTCGAGCTGGTTCAGAAGGCTCTGGAAAACGTGGCTCCGTCGGTCGAAGTCAAGTCGCGTCGTGTCGGTGGTGCCACCTACCAGGTGCCGGTCGAAGTGCGCGCCTCGCGCAAGATGGCGCTGGCCATGCGTTGGCTGATCGACTCCGCGCGCAAGCGTGGTGAGAACACCATGCCGAAGAAGCTGGCCGCTGAACTGATCGATGCCTCGGAAAACCGCGGCGGCGCCATCAAGAAGCGCGAAGAAACCCACCGCATGGCCGAAGCCAACAAGGCATTCGCCCACTACCGCTGGTGAGTTTGACGGCCTTGTAAAACAGGCAGGGCAGCACCATCTCGGTGCTGCCTCGCGGCCCAGAAGGGCTGCGCCAATCCGAAGGCCGCCGAAAGGCGGCGTTCGGCCATCCGAATTCCAAGAAATTGAGAGGCTCCCGTGGCCCGTTCCACTCCCATCGAGCGTTACCGCAACTTCGGCATCATGGCTCACATCGATGCCGGCAAGACCACCACGTCCGAGCGCATCCTGTTCTACACCGGCAAGAGCCACAAGATCGGTGAAGTGCATGACGGCGCCGCCACCATGGACTGGATGGAGCAGGAGCAGGAGCGTGGCATCACGATCCAGTCCGCTGCCACCACCGCGTTCTGGAAGGGCATGGACAAGTCCCTGCCGGAGCACCGCTTCAACATCATCGACACCCCCGGGCACGTCGACTTCACCATCGAAGTGGAGCGCTCGCTGCGCGTGCTCGACGGTGCGGTGTTCGTGCTGTGCGCCGTCGGTGGCGTGCAGCCGCAGTCGGAAACCGTGTGGCGCCAGGCCAACCGCTACAAGGTGCCGCGCATCGCGTTCGTCAACAAGATGGACCGCACCGGTGCCAACTTCTACAAGGTCCGCGACCAGCTGAAGGCCAAGCTCGGCGCTGTCGCCGTGCCGATGCAGCTGCCGATCGGCGCTGAAGAAGGCTTCAAGGGCGTTGTCGACCTGCTGAAGATGAAGGCCATCCATTGGGACGAAGCTTCCCAGGGCATGAAGTTCGAGTACGGCGAAATCCCGGCCGACCTGCAGGAAAAGGCTGAAGAAGCCCGTACCTTCATGATCGAAGCTGCGGCCGAAGCCAACGAAGAGCTGATGGAAAAGTACCTGGGCGGCGAAGAGCTGGCCGAGGCTGAAATCATCAACGCGCTGCGTATCCGTACGCTGGCCACCGAGATCGTGCCGATGTTCTGCGGCTCGGCGTTCAAGAACAAGGGCGTGCAGGCCATGCTCGACGGCGTGGTGCAGCTGCTGCCGTCGCCGGTCGACGTGCCGGACGTGACCGGTACCGACGTTGACGACGAAACCAAGGAAATGAGCCGCAAGTCCGACGACAAGGCTCCGTTCTCGTCGCTGGCCTTCAAGATCATCACCGACCCGTTCGTCGGCGCGCTGACCTTCTTCCGCGTGTACTCGGGCACCCTGAACGGTGGCGACACCGTGCTGAACTCGGTCAAGGGCAAGAAGGAGCGCATCGGCCGCATCCTGCAGATGCACTCGAACAACCGCGAGGAAATCAAGGAAGTTCTGGCCGGTGACATCGCTGCTGCCGTGGGCCTGAAGGACACCACCACCGGTGACACCCTGTGCTCCATCGACCAGCCGATCATCCTGGAGCGCATGACGTTCCCGGAGCCGGTGATCTCGATGGCCGTCGAGCCGAAGACCAAGTCGGACCAGGAAAAGATGGGTCTGGCCCTGGGTCGCCTGGCCCAGGAAGATCCGTCGTTCCGCGTCAAGACCGACGAGGAATCCGGCCAGACCATCATCTCGGGCATGGGCGAGCTGCACCTGGACATCATCGTCGACCGCCTGAAGCGCGAGTTCAACGTTGAAGCCAACGTCGGCGCGCCGCAGGTGGCCTACCGCGAAACCATCACCCTGGCCGACGTCAAGTCGGACTACAAGCACGCCAAGCAGTCCGGTGGTAAGGGTCAGTACGGTCACGTCGTGATCGAGCTGTCGCCGCTGACCGCTGCCGACCGTGCCGATCCCAAGCTGGCCCCGGCTATCAAGGACGACTTCCTGTTCGTCAATGACATCACCGGCGGCGTGATCCCGAAGGAATTCATTCCTTCGATCGAAAAGGGCCTGCGCGAAACCATCACCAGCGGTCCGCTGGCTGGCTTCCCGGTCGTGGACGTCAAGGTCAAGCTGGTGTTCGGTTCGTACCACGACGTCGACTCCTCGGAAATGGCGTTCAAGCTGGCTTCGTCGATGGCCTTCAAGCAGGGCTTCGCCAAGGCCAAGCCGGTGCTGCTGGAGCCGATCATGAAGGTCGAGATCGTGACCCCGGAGGATTACCAGGGTGACGTGATGGGCGACGTCAGCCGTCGTCGCGGCGTGCTGCAGGGTTCCGACACCACCGGTGATGGTTCGGCCAGCATCATCAACGCGATGATCCCGCTGGGTGAAATGTTCGGCTACGCCACTGCGCTGCGTTCGCAGACCCAGGGCCGCGCCACCTTCACCATGGAATTCGACCATTACGAGCCGGCGCCGAACAACATCGCCGAAGCCGTCATGAAGAAGGGCTGAGCCTCGCTCAGCCTCTCCTGAAAACCACTTACATAATCAAGGTATAGAACAATGGCAAAGGGTAAGTTCGAGCGCACCAAGCCGCACGTCAACGTCGGCACCATCGGTCACGTCGATCACGGCAAGACCACGCTGACCGCCGCACTGACCAAGATCGGTGCAGAGCGCTTCGGTGGCGAGTTCAAGGATTACTCCGCGATCGACGCCGCGCCGGAAGAAAAGGCACGTGGCATCACGATCTCGACCGCGCA
>NZ_QQXJ01000001.1:3353155-3381100 GCF_004348785.1 Stenotrophomonas sp. TEPEL | reverse complement strand
GTGATGCCGGGCGACAACGTGAAGATGGTTGTCACCCTGATCAACCCGGTCGCCATGGACGCCGGCCTGCGCTTCGCCATCCGCGAAGGTGGCCGTACCGTCGGTGCTGGCGTGGTTGCCACCATCCTCGAGTAATCTGCTAGACTCTGCGCCCCGATGTTGCCTGGGTAGGGCATCGGGGCGTATCAAAACGGGAAAGTAGGCACAGGATGTGCCTTGTGTTCCCCGGACCAGGAAGGGTCAATGCCATTCAGGCGGCGTCAACAGGAGACTGTTGACAGCTGCCTTGCGTGCCATTATGCTTCTCCGTCTGGGCAGACCGGGTAACGGGTCTGCCTACGTTTTTGGGGTCTACGGATTGACCTTGTCGGCCTGCGGGAATGCGGGCCGTCTGTATTCAGGGATTTCATGGGGCAAAGCAACCCAGAGGCTTTGTCTGTCGCTCTTTTAACGAAGGAACCTACCGCCATGGCGGACCAAAAGATCCGGATCCGGCTGAAAGCGTTCGATCATCGTCTGATCGACCGTTCGGCCAGCGAGATCGTTGAGACGGCCAAGCGGACCGGCGCGCAAGTGCGTGGCCCGATCCCGCTGCCGACCAAGATCGAGCGTTACACCATCCTCGTCTCCCCGCACGTCGACAAGGACGCGCGTGACCAGTACGAGACCCGCACGCACAAGCGCGTGCTCGATATCGTTGACCCGAATGACAAGACCGTGGACGCGCTGATGAAGCTCGAACTGGCTGCCGGCGTCGACGTTCAGATCAAGCTGACCTGAGGACTACGACCATGACGAAGAAGTATTCGTTGGGCTTCGTGGGCCGCAAGGCTGGCATGAGCCGCGTGTTCACCGAAGATGGCCGTTCCATCCCGGTGACCCTGATCGAAGCAACCCCGAACCGCATCGCGCAGATCAAGACCGTCGAAGCTGACGGCTACAGCGCCGTGCAGGTGACCGTCGGTGCGCGTCGCGCTGCCCTGGTCAACAAGCCGGAAGCCGGCCACTTCGCCAAGGCGAAGGTGGAAGCGGGTCGTGGCCTGTGGGAATTCCGCGTTGAAGACGCCCAGCTCGGCGATTTCGCCGTCGGTGGCGAAGTCAAGGCGGACATCTTTGAAGTCGGCCAGATCGTCGACGTCCAGGGTGTCACCAAGGGCAAGGGCTTCCAGGGCACCATCAAGCGCTACAACTTCCGTATGGGTGACGCTACCCACGGCAACTCGCTGTCGCATCGCGCGCCGGGTTCGCTGGGTCAGCGCCAGACGCCCGGTCGCGTGTTCCCGGGCAAGAAGATGTCCGGTCACATGGGCTCGGTGCAGCAGAGCACCCAGAACCTGGAAGTTGTCAAGGTCGACGTCGAACGCGGTCTGATCGCGGTTCGCGGCGCCGTTCCGGGCGCGGCGGGTGGCGACGTGATCGTCCGTCCGGCGAGCAAGGCATAAGGAGAGATGACGATGGAACTCGTTATCACGGGTAGCAACAACAAGGTCTCGGTCTCCGACGCCGTGTTCGGTCGCGATTTCAGCGAAGATCTGGTCCACCAGGTCGTCGTTGCTTACCGCAACGCCGGTCGCGCCGGCACCAAGGCGCAGAAGACTCGCTCCGAAGTGGCAGGTACCACCAAGAAGTCGAAGAAGCAGAAGGGCGGCGGCGCGCGTCATGGCGCACTGACGGCTCCGATCTTCGTCGGCGGCGGTGTCACCTTCGCGGCAAAGCCGCGCAGCTTCGAGCAGAAGGTCAATCGTAAGCAGTACCGTGCCGCCATGTGCGCGATCCTGTCCGAGCTGAACCGTCAGGGCCGTCTGACCATCGTGGAGTCCTTCGATGTCGAAGCGACCAACACGAAGGGTCTGATCGCCAAGCTGGCCGGCCTGGAAGTGGGCAAGCGCCCGCTGATCGTCACTGAGGAAGCCTCCGAGCACCTGTACCTGTCCGCCCGCAATCTGCCGTATGTGCAGGTGCGTGACGTGCAGGGTCTGGACCCGGTGTCGCTGGTCGGTGCCGACACGGTCGTCATCACCGCTGACGCGGTCAAGAAGGTCGAGGAGTGGCTGGCATGAACAGCAACGAAAAAATCTTCAGCGTGCTGCGTGCCCCGCGTGTCTCCGAAAAGACCGCGCGCCTGCAGGAACTCTCCAACCAGTACGTCTTCGAAATTTCGAACGAAGCCACCAAAGCCGATGTAAAGGCCGCGGTTGAGCAGCTGTTCGACGTCAAGGTCGAAGCTGTCAACGTGGTCAACGTCAAGGGCAAGAACAAGTCCTTCCGTAACCGTGCTGGCCGCCGCGGCGATTGGCGCAAGGCGTACGTTCGCCTGGCCGACGGCCAGTCGATCGATGTAACGGCCAAGGCCTGAGGTACATCCCATGCCATTGATGAAATTCAAGCCCACCTCCCCCGGCCGCCGTTCGGCCGTGCGCGTGGTCACTCCCGACCTGCACAAGGGTGCTCCGCACGCCGCGCTGGTCGAGTCGCAGAGCCGCTCGGGTGGTCGTAACCACCATGGCCGCATCACCGTGCGTCACGTCGGTGGTGGCGCCAAGCAGCACTACCGCCTGATTGACTTCAAGCGCAACAAGCTGGGCATCCCGGCGCGCGTGGAACGCATCGAATACGATCCGAACCGCACCGCCCACATCGCCCTGCTGTGCTATGTCGACGGCGAGCGTCGCTACATCATCGCCCCGAAGGGTCTGAAGGCTGGTGATCAGGTGATCGCTGGTTCGGACGCCCCGATCAAGGCGGGCAACACCCTGCCGCTGCGCAACATCCCGGTCGGTACCACCATCCACTGCATCGAACTGAAGCCGGGCAAGGGCGCTCAGATCGCCCGCGCTGCAGGTGCTGCCGTGCAGCTGGTTGCTCGTGAAGGCATCTACGCCACCCTGCGCCTGCGCTCGGGTGAAATGCGCAAGGTTCCGGTCGAGTGCTGCGCGACCATCGGCGAAGTCGGCAACGACGAGCACAGCCTTGAAAAGCTGGGCAAGGCCGGTGCCAAGCGCTGGCGCGGTGTCCGCCCGACCGTTCGTGGTGCTGCCATGAACCCGGTTGACCACCCGCACGGTGGTGGTGAGGCGAAGGCCGGCCAGGGTAATCCGCATCCGGTCACCCCGTGGGGTGTTCCGACCAAGGGTTACAAGACGCGCCATAACAAGCGCACTCAGCAGTTCATCGTCCGCGATCGTAGGGGCTAATCGACCATGGCACGTTCACTCAAGAAGGGCCCGTTTGTCGATCACCACCTGGTTGCTAAGGTGGCTGCCGCTGCGGGTAGCAAGCGTCCGATCAAGACCTGGTCGCGTCGTTCGATGATCCTGCCTGACATGGTAGGCGTCACCATTGCCGTGCATAACGGCAAGAACCACATCCCGGTTCTCGTCAACGAGAACATGGTCGGCCACAAGCTCGGCGAATTTGCCATCACCCGGACCTTCAAGGGTCACGGTGGTGACAAGAAGTCGGGCAAGTAAGGAGAGATGACAATGGAAGCGAAAGCCATCCTGCGCACCGCGCGCATCTCCCCGCAGAAGGCACGCCTGGTCGCTGACCAGGTGCGCGGTCTGCCGGCCGAGCGTGCCGTCAACCTGCTGAAGTTCTCGGACAAGAAGGCTGCCCACCTGATCAAGAAGGTGGTGGAGTCGGCTATTGCAAATGCCGAGAACAACCAGGGCGCCGACGTCGACGAGCTGAAGGTTCAGACCATCATGGTAGATGAAGGTCCGACCCTGAAGCGTTTCATGGCGCGGGCGAAAGGCCGCGGTACCCGCATCCTCAAGCGCACCAGCCACATCACTGTGGTTGTGGGCGCCGCCAAGTAAGCGGATAAGGAAAAGACCATGGGTCATAAAGTTCATCCGATTGGTATCCGCCTCGGCATTTCCAAGGACTGGAACTCCAAGTGGTACGCCAACAAGGCCGAGTTCGCTGGTTACCTGGCAGCCGACCTGAAAGTGCGCGAAATGCTGCGCAAGAAGCTGGCACAGGCCGGCATCAGCAAGATCCTGATCGAGCGTCCGGCCAAGACCGCTCGCGTGACGATACACACCGCCCGTCCGGGCGTGGTGATCGGCAAGCGCGGTGAGGACATCGAGAAGCTGCGCAAGGAAGTGAGCGAGATGATGGGCGTCCCGGCGCACATCAACGTCACCGAAGTGCGCAAGCCGGAACTGGACGCGCAGCTCGTTGCCGAGTCGATCGCCCAGCAGCTGGAGCGTCGCATCATGTTCCGCCGTGCAATGAAGCGCTCGGTCGGCAATGCGATGCGCCTGGGTGCCCTGGGCATCAAGGTCAACGTCGGTGGCCGCCTCAACGGTGCAGAAATCGCCCGTTCGGAGTGGTACCGCGAAGGCCGCGTGCCGCTGCACACCCTGCGTGCCGACATCGACTATGGCTTCGCTGAAGCCAAGACGACCTACGGCATCATCGGCATCAAGGTCTGGATCTACAAGGGCGAGGTCTTCGATTTCTCCCAGGTTGGCCAGGAAAAGCAGGACGACACCCCGTCGCGCAACGATCGTCATGATCGCGGCGACCGCGGTGACCGTCAGCGCCCGGCTCGTGAAGCGAGGTAACGACAATGTTGCAACCCAAGCGAACCAAGTACCGCAAGGTGCACAAGGGCCGTAACGAAGGCCTCAGCTGGAGCGCAAACGCTGTCAGCTTTGGCGAGTACGGCCTGAAGGCAACCGCCCACGGTCAGCTGACCGCGCGTCAGATCGAAGCGGCTCGCCGCTCGATCAGCCGCTACGTCAAGCGCGGCGGCAAGATGTGGATCCGAGTGTTCCCCGACAAGCCCATCACCAAGAAGCCCATCGAAGTTCGAATGGGTTCGGGTAAGGGCAACGTGGAATACTGGGTGGCCCAGATCCAGCCCGGCCGCATGATCTATGAAATCGAGGGTGTTACCGAGGAAGTGGCACGCGAGGCGTTCCGCCTGGCCGCGGCCAAGCTCTCGGTCACCACCACTTTCGTGACCCGGACGGTGCGCTGATGGATATCAAAACTCTCCGTGAAAAGTCGGCTGACGACCTCAAGGCCCACCTGATCGACCTGCGTAAGGAACAGTTCTCTGTCCGTATGCAGCAGGTCACCGGCCAGCTGCCGAAGACACACGACATCCGCCGGGTCCGTCGCGAGATTGCTCGCGTCAAGACTCTGCTCGGCAGCACGAAGTAAGGATGGCCGCTATGAGCGACAATACTGAAAACAAGGCGCTGCGCACGGTCGAAGGCCGTGTCGTCAGCAACAAGATGGACAAGACGGTTACCGTCCTGGTTGAGCGTCAGGTCAAGCACGCGCTGTACGGCAAGTACATCAAGCGTTCGACGAAGCTGCACGCCCACGACGCCGACAACGCCTGCAAGGAAGGCGATGTCGTCCGCGTGACCGAGATTGCTCCGATGTCCAAGACCAAGAACTGGCGCGTGGTGGAAGTCATCACGCGTGCGGCTGAATAAGGAGTCTGAATCATGATCCAGATGCAGAGCTACCTTGACGTCGCGGACAACTCTGGTGCCAAGCAGGTGATGTGCTTCAAGGTGCTGGGTGGTTCCAAGCGCCGTTACGCCGGCATCGGCGACATCATCAAGGTCACCGTGAAGGATGCGATCCCGCGCGGCAAGGTCAAGAAGGGCGAAGTGTATGACGCCGTCGTGGTGCGTACCCGCAAGGGTGTGCGTCGTGCCGACGGCTCGCTGATCCGCTTCGACGGCAACGCTGCCGTTCTGCTTAACAACAAGCAGGAGCCGATCGGCACCCGTATCTTCGGGCCGGTGACTCGTGAACTTCGTTCGGAGAAGTTCATGAAGATCGTCTCGCTCGCTCCCGAAGTGCTGTGAGCGACAGGAGATAATCATGGCTAACCGTATCAAGAAGGGCGACCAGGTTGTCGTCAACGCCGGCAAGGACAAGGGTAAGCAGGGCGAAATCGTCCGCGTCGACGGCGACCGTGTGGTCGTCGCCAACGTGAACATCGTCAAGCGCCACACCAAGCCGAACCCGCAGGCAGGTGTTGCCGGCGGCGTGGTCGAGCGTGAAGCGTCGATCCATATCTCCAACGTGAATGTGCTGAACCCGGCTTCGGGCAAGGGCGAACGCGTTGGCTTCAAGGTGCTGGAGGATGGACGCAAACTGCGTGTGTTCCGCTCCAGCGGTGAGGCGCTTGACGCCTGAGGAATGAGAAGATGACTTCCCGTCTCGAAAAGTTTTACAAGGAAGAAGTGGTGCCGGCGCTGATGAAGCAGTTCGGCTACACCAATTCGATGGAAGTGCCGAAGCTCGTCAAGGTCACCCTGAACATGGGTGTCGGCGAAGCGGCCACCAACAAGAAGATCCTGGAAAACGCCGTCGGCGACATGACCAAGATTTCCGGCCAGAAGCCGGTTGTCACCAAGTCGCGTATCTCGGTTGCGTCGTTCAAGATCCGTGATGGTTGGCCGATTGGTTGCAAGACCACGCTGCGTCGCCACAAGATGTACGAGTTCCTGGACCGCCTGATCAACATCTCGCTGCCGCGCGTGCGCGACTTCCGTGGTGTTTCCGGTCGTTCCTTCGACGGTCGCGGCAACTTCAACATGGGTGTGAAGGAACAGATCATCTTCCCGGAAATCGACTTCGACGCTGTCGACGCGATCCGCGGCATGGATATCGCCATCACCACCACTGCGAAGACCGACGCGGAAGCGAAGGCGCTGCTGGCAGCGTTCAAGTTCCCGTTCCGTAACTGATTCGTCGAGGAAACCGAAATGGCAAAGACCTCCATGGTCAACCGCGACATCAAGCGGGAAAAGCTGGCCAAGAAGTACGCTGACAAGCGTGCGGCTCTGAAGAAGATCGTGTCCTCGGTGGACGCGAGCTACGAAGAGAAGATCGACGCCGCAACCAAGCTGGCCAAGCTGCCGCGCGATTCGTCGCCGAGCCGCCAGCGCAACCGTTGCGAACTGTCGGGCCGTCCGCGTGGCGTCTACAGCAAGTTCGGCCTGGGCCGCAACAAGCTGCGTGAAGCCACCATGCGTGGTGACGTTCCGGGCCTGCGCAAGGCCAGCTGGTAATCCCAGTCGGCCCTGCCGGCGAGGGCTCCCCCGGGGGCCTTCGCAGCCGGGGAGGGGGGCGTTCAGCTTTCCCTCTGCAAAAAACCCGAAGAGCCCGACGCAAGTCGGGCTCTTTTGGCGTATACTCCCGCGTCTTGCCCTGCGCAAAGACGTAAGGGGAGGGGGCCTGGCCCGTTTCCAGGAGACAACAGATTTTCGCGAAAGCGGATATCGGTGCACTCAAAGGTACTCATATGAGCATGACTGATCCCATCGCCGACCTGCTGGTCCGCATCAAGAATGCGGCAGCGGTGGGCAAGCAGACGGTGAAAGCCCCGTCGTCCAAAATCAAGGTAGCGATCGCCCAGGTCCTGAAGGACGAGGGTTACATCGCCGACCTGCGCGTGACCGCGCTCGAGAACAACAAGTCCGAGCTGGAAATCGTGCTGAAGTATTTCGAAGGCAAGCCGGTCATCGCGACCCTGAAGCGCTTCTCGCGTTCGGGCCTGCGCCAGTACCGCGGCAAGAGCGAACTGCCGAAGGTCATGAACGGCCTGGGTATTTCCATCATTTCCACCTCCAAGGGCATCATGACTGATGCGCAGGCGCGCCAGCTGGGCGTCGGCGGCGAAGTCCTGTGCTTCGTGGCCTAAGGCGAAAGGAGTAGACCATGTCCCGCGTAGCCAAGAAGCCGATCGACCTGGGTAAGGTTGAACTGAACGTCCAGAACGACAACGTCACCGCCAAGGGCCCGAAGGGCACCCTGTCGCTGGCCAAGCCGGCTGGTATCAACATCAATGTCGAGAACGGCGTTGCCACCCTGAGCACCGACAACGTGGATCTGATCCCGCTGACCGGTACCGTCCGCGCCATCCTGTCCAACATGGTCAAGGGTGTTTCCGAAGGCTTCGAGCGCAAGCTGGAGCTGGTCGGCGTGGGTTACCGTGCCGCCATGCAGGGCAAGGACCTCAGCCTGTCGCTGGGCTTCTCGCACCCGGTTGTGTTCGTGGCGCCGGAAGGCATCACCATCACCACCCCGACCCAGACCGAAATCCTGGTGCAGGGCGCTGACAAGCAGGCCGTCGGTGAAGCCGCTGCCAAGATCCGTGCGTTCCGCAAGCCGGAACCGTACAAGGGCAAGGGCGTGAAGTACTCCGACGAAGTCATCATTCGCAAGGAAGCCAAGAAGGCCTAATTAGGACCTTCCGCTTTCCAGGGAAAAAGATCATGAACAAGAACATCGCCCGCCTGCGTCGCGCCAAGTCGACCCGTGCCCACATCCGTGAGCTCGGCGTTGCACGCCTGTCGGTGCTGCGCACCGGCCAGCACCTGTACGCGCAGGTCTTCACCGCTGACGGCTCGAAGGTGCTGGCTGCCGCCAACACCACCCAGGCCGACGTCAAGGACGGCCTGAAGAACGGCAAGAACGCTGATGCCGCTGCCAAGGTTGGCCGCATCGTCGCTGAGCGCGCCAAGGCCGCCGGCGTCGAGAAGGTTGCCTTCGATCGTTCGGGTTACCGTTACCACGGCCGCATCAAGGCCCTGGCTGACGCCGCCCGCGAAGCCGGCCTGCAGTTCTAAGGGATAAGGGCAGGGGGCTTGATGCCCCCTGTCCGCCTGCTCGCCAGCCTGAGTGAGGCTGGGCGGCGCCGCTCTTCTGCAGCGGCCCTCCGCAACAACGCACCACTCCACAACCATAAGCGGCCTCGAGCCGTACATAACCCAACAACCAAGGAATAAACATGGCAGAAGAGCGTCAGCAGCGGGGTCGCGATCGCGACCGTAACCGCGAAGAGAAAGTCGACGACGGCATGATCGAAAAGCTGGTCGCGGTCAACCGCGTCAGCAAGACCGTCAAGGGTGGCCGTCAGTTCACCTTCACCGCCCTGACTGTCGTCGGCGACGGCGAAGGCAAGGTCGGTTTCGGTTATGGCAAGGCCCGCGAAGTGCCGGTCGCCATCCAGAAGTCGATGGAGCAGGCTCGCAAGAACCTGGTCACCGTTGACCTGAACAACGGCACCCTGTGGCACACCATCAAGGATGGTCACGGCGCAGCGCGCGTGTTCATGCAGCCGGCTTCCGAAGGTACCGGCGTCATCGCCGGTGGTGCCATGCGCGCCGTCCTGGAAGCGGTTGGCGTGAAGAACGTGCTGGCCAAGGCCACCGGTTCGCGCAACCCGATCAACCTGGTGCGTGCCACCGTGAAGGGCCTGACTGCAGCGCAGTCGCCGGCTCGTATCGCGGCCAAGCGCGGCAAGAAGGTGGAGGAACTCAACCATGGCTAATGAGTCCAACAAGACTGTGAAGGTGCGCCTGGTGCGTGGCCTGCGTGGTGCTCAGTCGCGTCACCGCCTGTCGGTGCGTGCCCTGGGCCTGAACAAGCTCAACGATGTCCGTGAACTGAAGGACAGCCCGCAGGTTCGCGGTCTGATCAACACCGTTCACTACCTCGTCAAGGTTGAGGAGTAATCGATCATGACTCTGCGTCTCAATGAACTGAGCCCGGCACCGGGCGCCCGTCAGGAACGTACCCGCGTCGGTCGCGGTATCGGCTCCGGCCTGGGCAAGACCTGTGGCCGCGGCCACAAGGGTTCGTTCGCCCGTAAGGGTGGCGGCAAGATCAAGGCTGGCTTCGAAGGCGGCCAGACCCCCATGCAGCGTCGTCTGCCGAAGATCGGCTTCCGTTCGCCGATCGCCAAGGACACCGCTGAAGTGCTGCTGTACCAGCTGGACAAGCTGCCGGCCGGCGAGATCGACTTCGCTGCCCTGCGTGCGGCCAAGCTGGTCCCGAGCACTGCCAAGAAGGCCAAGGTCGTCGTCAAGGGCGAAGTGACCAAGGCGTTCACCCTGAAGGGTGTTGCTGCCACGGCCGGTGCCAAGGCTGCGATCGAAGCTGCCGGCGGCAGCGTAACGGAGTAAGAGAATCATGGCGCAAGCTGGCATCGGTAACCTCGCGGGCGGAATGGGCAAGTTCACTGAACTTCGCCAACGTTTGCTGTTCGTCGTCGGGGCTTTGATCGTCTATCGCATCGGCTGCTACGTGCCGGTGCCGGGCGTCAATCCCGATGCCATGCTTGCCATGATGCAACAGCAGGGCGGCGGCATCGTGGACATGTTCAACATGTTCTCGGGCGGCGCCCTGCACCGTTTCAGCATCTTCGCGCTGAACGTGATGCCGTACATCTCGGCATCGATCGTGATGCAGCTGGCCGTGCACATCTTCCCCGCCCTGAAGGCGATGCAGAAGGAAGGTGAGTCCGGGCGCCGCAAGATCACCCAGTATTCGCGCATCGGCGCTGTGCTGCTCGCAGTGGTGCAGGGCGGCTCGATCGCGCTGGCGCTGCAGGGCCAGGTGTCGCCGACCGGCGCACCGGTCGTGTACATGCCGGGCATGGGCTTCGTGCTCACTGCCGTGGTCGCACTGACCGCCGGCACCATGTTCCTGATGTGGGTCGGTGAGCAGGTCACCGAGCGTGGCATCGGCAACGGCGTGTCGCTGATCATCTTCGCCGGTATCGTGGCGGGCCTGCCGGGTGCGGTCATCCACACCTTCGACGCCTACCGCGACGGCAACATCCAGTTCATCCAGCTGCTGCTGATCGCCATCGTCGTGCTCGCCTTCACCTTCTTCGTGGTGTTCGTCGAACGCGGCCAGCGCCGGATCACGGTGAACTACGCGCGCCGCCAGGGCGGTCGCAACGCGTACATGAACCAGACCTCGTTCCTGCCGCTGAAGCTGAACATGGCCGGCGTCATTCCGGCGATCTTCGCCTCGAGCCTGCTGGCCTTCCCGGCCACCCTGGCCATGTGGTCCGGCCAGGCTGCCAACCAGAGCACCTTTGGCCAGACCCTGCAGAAGGTCGCCAATGCCCTGGGTCCGGGCGAGCCGCTGCACATGATCGTGTTCGCTGCGCTGATCACCGGTTTCGCGTTCTTCTATACCGCGCTGGTGTTCAACTCGCAGGAAACCGCCGACAACCTGAAGAAGTCGGGCGCGCTGATTCCGGGCATCCGTCCGGGCAAGGCCACCGCCGACTACATCGACGGCGTGTTGACCCGACTGACTGCTGCCGGTTCGGCTTACCTGGTGATCGTCTGCCTGCTGCCGGAACTGATGCGCACGCAGCTGAACGCCTCGTTCTATTTCGGCGGTACTTCGCTGCTGATCGTGGTGGTGGTGGTGATGGACTTCATCGCCCAGGTGCAGGCGCACCTGATGTCCCACCAGTACGAGAGCCTGCTGAAGAAGGCCAACCTGAAGGGCGGCAACCGCGGTGGTTTTGCTCGCGGCTGATTAGCCTGTTATACTTTCGTCTTCCTGACGTGATGGTCCTCCGCTTCGCGGACTCCGGCCACACAAACGAAGGGCGGCCCCCGCAGCGGTTCCGGGTGGGGGTGTGATGAGGTGGTCCCGCGCTGGAGTAGCGCGGGCGGCCCGGGAGGAAACTCCAGGACCAACCCCATCCGGCGCCGGAGCCTGGGCACACTCCCCGGGCCGGGTTCATGAAACCTCTGGTTTCACGGACTTCCAAGTAAACCGGAACCTTGTTAGTATCACTGGTTCACTTTTTTGATCCATCCTGCCGGATCGGCGTGCTTCGAGCGCGCTGTCGGCCATCACTCAGCTGGAGAACCGCGTCATGGCGCGTATTGCAGGCGTCAACCTGCCAGCCCAGAAGCATGTCTGGGTCGGGTTGCAAAGCATTTACGGCATCGGCCGTACCCGTTCGAAGAAGGTCTGCGAAGTCGCAGGTGTCACTTCGACCACCAAGATCCGCGATCTGTCGGAGCCGGAAATCGAGCGCCTGCGCGCCGAAGTCGGCAAGTACATCGTGGAAGGCGATCTGCGCCGTGAAATCGGTATCGCGATCAAGCGCCTGATGGACCTGGGCTGCTACCGCGGCCTGCGTCACCGTCGCGGTCTGCCGCTGCGTGGCCAGCGCACCCGTACCAACGCCCGCACCCGCAAGGGCCCGCGCAAGGCGATCAGGAAGTAAGGGACATATAAATGGCTAAGCCTGCTGCTAAGACCAAGAAGAAGATCAAGCGCGTCGTCACCGACGGCGTTGCCCACGTCCACGCTTCGTTCAACAACACCATCGTGACCATCACCGACCGTCAGGGCAACGCTCTGTCGTGGGCGACCTCCGGTGGCGCTGGCTTCCGCGGTTCGCGCAAGTCGACCCCGTTCGCAGCCCAGGTGGCCGCCGAAAAGGCCGGTCGTGCTGCGCTGGACTACGGCGTGAAGTCGCTGGAAGTCCGCATCAAGGGTCCGGGTCCGGGCCGTGAGTCGGCCGTGCGTTCGTTGAACAACGTCGGCTACAAGATCACCAACATCATCGACGTGACGCCTATCCCGCACAACGGGTGCCGTCCGCCGAAGAAGCGTCGCGTCTAAAGGGAGCGATAAGAAATGGCTCGTTATATCGGTCCTACCTGTAAGCTCGCCCGTCGCGAAGGCGCCGACCTGTCCCTGAAGAGCCCGGCGCGTGCGCTGGACTCCAAGTGCAAGTTGGAGCAGAAGCCCGGCCAGCATGGCGCCACTGCCCGCAAGGGCAAGCTGTCCGACTACGCTACCCAGCTGCGTGAAAAGCAGAAGGTCAAGCGTATCTACGGTCTGCTGGAGCGTCAGTTCCGCAACTACTACAAGAAGGCCTCGACCAAGAAGGGCAACACCGGCGAGAACCTCCTGCAGCTGCTGGAAACCCGCCTGGACAACGTTGTCTACCGCATGGGCTTCGCCGTGACCCGTCCGGCTGCCCGTCAGCTGGTGTCGCACCGCGGCGTCACCGTGAATGGCAAGTCGGTCAACCTGGCCTCGTACCAGGTCAAGGCTGGCGACGCCATCGCCCTGTCTGAAAAGGCTGCCAAGCAGCTGCGCGTCCAGGAAGCCCTGACCGTCGCCGCCCAGCATGACCTGAGCCCGTCGTGGGTTGAAGTGGATTCCGGCAAGTTCTCCGGCATCTTCAAGGCTGTTCCGGATCGTTCGGATCTGCCTGCGGACATCAACGAAGCGCTGATCGTCGAGCTGTATTCGAAGTAATTCACATTGGAGAGCCCCCGGCGACGGCCGGGGGTTCACTAGGAGAACCCGCAACATGACGGTTACCGCCAACCAGGTTCTGCGTCCTCGCGGTCCGCAGATCGAACGCCTTACCGACACCCGTGCAAAGGTCGTTATCGAACCTTTGGAGCGGGGTTACGGGCATACGCTGGGTAATGCCCTGCGTCGCGTGCTGCTGTCGTCCATCCCGGGCTTCGCCATCACGGAAGTCGAAATCGACGGCGTGTTGCATGAGTACACCACGGTCGAAGGTCTGCAGGAGGACGTGCTCGAAGTCCTGCTGAACCTGAAGGACGTGGCCATCCGTATGCACTCCGGCGACAACGCGACGCTGTCCCTGTCCAAGCAGGGTCCGGGCGTTGTCACCGCTGCCGACATCAAGGTCGACCACAATGTGGAGATCCTGAACGGCGACCACGTGATCTGCCACCTGACCAAGGACACGGCAGTGAACATGCGTCTGAAGATCGAGCGTGGTTTCGGCTATCAGCCGGCAGCTGCGCGTCGTCGTCCGGACGAAGAAACCCGTGCCATCGGCCGCCTGGTCCTGGATGCCTCGTTCTCGCCGGTCCGCCGTGTCGCCTATGCCGTGGAAGCGGCTCGTGTCGAACAGCGCACCGACCTGGACAAGCTGGTCATCGATATCGAGACCAACGGCACCATCGACGCCGAAGAAGCAGTGCGTACCGCTGCCGACATCCTCAGCGATCAGCTGTCGGTGTTCGGTGACTTCACCCACCGCGACCGCGGTGCGGCGAAGCCGGCCAACAACGGCGTGGATCCGGTGCTGCTGCGCCCGATCGACGATCTGGAGCTGACCGTGCGTTCGGCCAACTGCCTGAAGGCCGAGAGCATCTACTACATCGGCGATCTGATCCAGAAGACCGAAGTGGAGCTGCTGAAGACCCCGAACCTGGGTAAGAAGTCGCTCACCGAGATCAAGGAAGTGCTGGCCCAGCGTGGCCTGTCGCTCGGCATGAAGCTGGAGAACTGGCCGCCGGCCGGCGTCGCCAGCCACGGCATGCTGGGCTGATAACGCCTTTCTGCAAGACCGCATGGCCCCGTCGGCAACGACGGGGCCATTGCACCAAGGCAACACCGCCACGACGAACGAAGGTTCGCGGGCAGGTCGTCCAGGACGGATGGCCAGGACCAACCGCAGTCCGAGCAGCAGCGCCAGGAAGGCGACAACGATCCGCAAAGCCACATCATTAACCAAGGAATATCACCATGCGTCACCAGAAATCCGGCCGTAAGTTCAGCCGTACCAGCGCCCACCGCGAAGCGATGTTCAAGAACATGGCTGCCTCGCTGTTCAAGCACGAGCTGATCAAGACCACCCTGCCGAAGGCCAAGGAACTGCGCCGCGTTGCCGAGCCGCTGATCACCCTGGCCAAGGTCGACTCCGTCGCCAACCGTCGTCTGGCCTTCGCCCGCCTGCGTGACAACGAAGCCGTCGGCAACCTGTTCACCATCCTGGGCCCGCGCTACGCGAACCGTCCGGGCGGTTACCTGCGCCTGCTGAAGTGCGGCTTCCGCGCCGGCGACAACGCGCCGATGGCCTACGTCGAGCTGGTTGACCGTCCGGTCGTGGCTGAAGCCGTCGAAGAGTAATCGACGCGCGACACCCGTCGTTCGGTGAAGAACCCGGCCTTGTGTCGGGTTTTTCCGTTTTCGGGCTGCGATGATGGACCCACGCCGTGGGTGGATGCTGCGCTCCGCTGTGGCAAGCGCACCGGCGTGTTCCGACGGGCGCGACGTTGTGGCGGTTCGAACGGCGTGCACTCTCGGTTACGCTTGCGGTCCGTACTACACGAGCGTTGCCGATGAATCCTCTGCGCTGGCCTTTCCGCGCCCAGTTCCTGCTGGGCTTCCTGATCTGCGCGGGCCTGCTGGGCTACGCCATCTTCCTGCAGCTGAAGATGGGGCTGGAGCCGTGTCCGCTGTGCATCTTCCAGCGCCTGGCGTTCGCGGCCCTGGGCCTGCTGTTCCTGATCGGCGCCCTGCATGGGCCGTCCAACCGTCCGGGGCGGGCAACCTACGGCATCCTCGCGTTCATCGCTGCCGCCGTGGGCGTGGGCATCGCCGCACGCCATGTCTACGTGCAGATGCTCCCGCCGGAAATGGGGGCGACCTGTGGCCCGCCGCTGGCCTTCCTGCGCGAGACCATGGGGCCGCTGGAAGTGTTCCGCACCGTCCTGACCGGCACCGGCAACTGCGGCAACATCGACTGGACGTTCCTTGGCCTGACCATGCCGATGTGGTCGGGCGTGTGGTTCGTGCTGCTGGCGCTGTGGGCGCTGGTGGTGTCGCTGCGCAAGGTCAAGCACTGAAAGCAAAACGGGATCAGATTCCTTTGCATCCCAAAGGGATCTGCCCCCGCCTGCAGCCACGCATGGCGTGGCTCTACTGTGCTCCGGTAGTGCCGGCCGCTGGCCGGCAACCGCAGGGGCAGTGCAGTCCCGTGCGTGTGCCGGCCAGCGGCCGGCGCTACCTCAGAAATCCTGCTGCAGGCTCAGATAGGCGCCGCGACGTGGTCCCCACTGCGGTGCGAACACGCCGATGCCGCCGCCATCGCGCAGCTGGTAGCTGCGATCCAGCGCGTTGATCACCGCCAGCTGCACGTGCAGCGGATGGCCCCTGTCGGCGTTGAAGTCATGCGCGGCGCTGAGATTGACCTGCAGGTACGACGGCAGCTCGCCGCCATTGGGCACGCCCTCGATGTCCGAGCGCAGGCCGCTGCCGTACACGTAGTTCGCACCGACCCGATTGTGGCCAGCGAACGCATAGCTGACGCCACCGGAAGACGTCAGCTTCTGGTCGTGGTCCAGGTGGATCCAGTTCTGTTGCACGTAGGCCAGTGCATCCGGATCGAGGTTGTACTGGCTGGTGATGACCTGGGTGCCCATGGCCTTGTTGTAAGCGGCATTGAAGTACGCGCTGATCGGCCCGTTGCTGTAGTCGGCGCTGAACTCCAGGCCGTGAATGTGGCCGCGGCGATAGTTGAAGGTGGAATAGATGTAGGCGGCGCCGAACTGGCCTTCGTCCTGCAGGCGGTGCACGCGTCGGTCGTAGGCATCCAGGCCGAGGGTGAGGTGGTCGCCGACCTGCTGTGACACGCCGATATCGTAGTAGTCACTGCGCTCGGACAACGGCGTGTTGCTGCCATCGGCGGGTTGCTGGTTGCTGGTGCCATCGAACAGGGCAAGATCGCTGCCGGCAACCAGTTCGCTGGCGGGCGGGGTGAAGTAGCGCGAATAGCCGGCGTGCACGGTGGTGCTGTCGCTGGCGTTCCAGACCACGCCCAGGCGTGGGCTGAGCTGGCCCTCGGTGTGATCGAAGGCCTTGAAGCGGTCGCCGCGCAGGCCGTAATTGACGGTCCAGTCATCGCCGATCCGCCACTCGTCCTGCACGTACAAGGCTGCGGTGCTGGCGTGGAAGGCATTGCGGTCCGGGATCATCTGCGGCGTGGTACTCGTCTGCCGCCCATCGGCGTCGACCGGGAAGATCCAGCTGCTGTTGTTGGCGGCGGCGTGTTCGTAGTTGCCATACAGGCCATAACGCAGGGTGTGGTTGTCGCCCAGCGGTGTGGAGAAATCGGCCTGCAAGGTGTTGGCGCGGTTGCTGCGCCGGACCTGCGAGGCGACGCCGCTGAACACCAGGTCGCCCACGACGTCCGGGTTGAAGGCCACATCGCTGTAGCGCTGGCCGGCCGAGAGCTGGTACGCGGTCTGGCCGAGCGTGCCCTGCAGCACCAGCATGCCGAAGCGGGTGGTCTCGCGCTGGGTTTCGTCCAGCTGGCTGGAATCGAAGGAGGTGGTGTACAGGTAGTCGAACTGCGGGGTCTGCCCCGGGTTGACCGGGATCTGGAAGCGGTTGTTGGCAACGCCGGCGAACACGCTCAGGCGGGTGCTGTCGTTGACCAGATAGGTCAGGTCGGCAAAGGCCTTCCCTTGGTGGGCGTCGTCATGCAGCGGCCTGCGTGCGCTGGTGGGGTTCTCCAGCCCGACCTCGTTCTGGTCGTAGTTGCCGGTCAGGAACCAGCTCCAGCGCCCCTGGTTGCCCCACCAGGAGGCGTTCGGGTTGACCTTGCCGAACGAACCGGCGGTGATGCCAGCGCTGCCGCCGTTGCCCAGCTCGGCGCCGCTGCGGGTGGTGATATCGACCACCGCGGCAGTGCGTTCACCGAACTGCGCCGGCAGGGCGCCGTCCATCAGGCGGATGCTCTTGATGGTGCGGGCATCCAGGGTCTGGCCGAAGCCGGAGATCGATTCGGGCAGCAGTACGCCGTTGATGCGGTACTGCAGGTTGGCGTGGTCGCCGCGCACGTGCACGCCGCCGTAGGAGTCCTGGACCACGCCCGGGGCCTGCAGCAGCACCTGGCTGAGCGGGGCGGAGGCGCCCAGCGGCTGCTTCTGGATGTCCTCGGCGGTGATCTGGTACTGGCTGCTGCCGATGTCCGGTGACAGGGCGTTGCGGGCCTGGTCGAGCTGAGCACTGACGGTGACTACGTCGAGGTCCTTGACCGCAGCCGCGCTGGCATCAGTGTCGGCGGCAAGCACGGATTGGCTGGTGAGGATCAGGGCGAAGGTGATGGCGGTGGTGAGCAGGGAGGGCTTCATGGGAAATGGGCAGGGGAGGAGGAGGAGGGGCCGGTCCATGAGGGAGTGTTACTCCGTAACAACTGCGTGCCGATCATGCGCCTGTCCGGCGATGGCGACCATGCCGTTTCTGGCCGATCACACGGTCCCTTTCCACACCGTTCAGGCAGTCATGAGCGGGCCCGGCCCTTTGCGCCAGCGGCTGGCTCTGCGACCATGACCGCCCCCCACCCCGGATGTCCGTGATGAGCCTGTCCGCCGTTCCGCCCGCCCCCGATCCTGCCGCCATCGCTGCTGGCGCCGCCTGGTCACCGGAGAGCTGGCGGGGCAAGACCGCGCTGCAGATGCCGACCTATCCCGATCCGGTGGCACTGGATGCCGCGCTGCACGAGCTGAAGCGGCTGCCGCCGCTGGTGACCTCGTGGGAGATCCTGGCGCTGAAGCAGCAGCTGGCCGACGCTCAGGAAGGCAAGCGTTTCCTGTTGCAGGGCGGCGACTGCGCGGAGAATTTCAGCGACTGCGAATCGGGCACGATCTCCAACCGGTTGAAGGTGCTGTTGCAGATGAGCCTGGTGCTGGTGCACGGCCTGCGCCAGCCGGTGATCCGCGTCGGCCGTTTCGCCGGGCAGTACGCCAAGCCGCGCTCGGCCGATACCGAGACCCGCGACGGCGTGACCCTGCCCAGCTACCGCGGCGATGTGATCAATGCGCCGGCTTTCACCGAGGCAGCGCGCCTGCCCGACCCGAAGCGGATGCTGCAGGCCCACGCGCATTCGGCGATGACGATGAACTTCGTGCGGGCGCTGATCGATGGCGGCTTCGCCGACCTGCACCATCCCGAATACTGGAACCTGGAATGGGTAAGCCATTCGCCGTTGGCTGCCGAGTACCAGAAGATGGTGGCCTCGATCGGTGATGCCGTGCACTTCATGGAGACCCTGGCCGGGGCCCGCGTGCACAACCTCAACCGCATTGATTTCTACACCTCGCATGAAGCGCTGCTGCTGCCCTACGAGCAGGCGTTGACCCGGCAGGTGCCGCGCCAGCAGGGCTGGTTGAACCTGAGCACGCACTACCCGTGGATCGGCATGCGTACCGCCGCGCTGGATGGCGCGCACGTGGAGTACCTGCGCGGCGTGCGCAATCCGATCGCGATCAAGGTGGGCCCGTCGGTGACGCCGGACCAGTTGCTGCGCCTGATCGATGTGCTCAACCCGGATGACGAGCCGGGCCGCCTGAGCTTCATCCACCGCATGGGCGCGGCGCAGATTGCGCAGAAGCTGCCGCCGCTGCTGGATGCGGTCAAGCGCGATGGTCGCCGCGTGCTGTGGGTATGCGATGCGATGCACGGCAATACCGAAAGCACCGCCAATGGCTTCAAGACGCGGCGCTTCGACAACGTGCGCGGCGAGGTCGAGATGTCCTTCGACCTGCACGCGGCCGCAGGCACCCGTCTGGGCGGCGTGCATCTGGAGCTGACCGGTGAGGATGTGACCGAATGCACCGGCGGTGCGCGCGAACTGACCGAGCGTGACCTCGAGCGCGCCTATCGTTCGACCGTCGACCCGCGTCTGAACTACGAGCAGTCGCTGGAGATCGCGATGGCGATCGTGCGCAAGCAGGAGCAGGTGCGGTAGGGGTTGGCTTCTGCAGGGCTGCGCCCTGCACCTGCAGAGGCCACTGCCAGAGCAACAGCAAGAGCGGCATTCCGTGGTTGGCGGGGCGGTGTCGGAGTGCGGGGGCGCCGCAAGTACGTCCCTGTAGGCTTGGCAGCCGCATCCATGCGGCTGACACCCCGCACTCCGACACCCGCACTCCGACACGCCCAACCCTGGTCTTGCCGTGTGCGCAGGACAGCGCACACGAGCAAGGCGCGACCGAGCTTACATGGACGTACTTGCAGCGTCCCCCGCCATCTGTCCCCTCCCCGCCATCCCGAGGAATGCAGGCTTTTGCTGTTGCTGTTTCTGTTGAGGTTGCCGGCCAGCGGCCGGCACTACCGCGGGTGCAGGGCGCAGCCCTGCCGAACACCCCCGCCTACATTCTGCTTACGAACGACTGACATTGTGCTCATGGTGCATGGGCCACGCTGTAGTTCGGTGCTTACAGCGAGGATGCATGGTGGTCTGGCAACAGCTGCAGCAGTACCTGTGGCCGATCGGCAGCGCCCTGGTGGTTGGCGGCCTGGGGGCTTGGGCCGTACTGGCCCTGTACCGCCGCCTGCGCGGGCGTGACCGGCGCCGTGCGCGCATTGGCCGGGTGATCGGACCGCCGCTGGCTCTTGCACTGCCCGTGCTGTTGCTGGTTCCGGCGCTGCAGACCACGCCATTGCCGGAACACACGCTCGATCAACTGCTGCGCGTGCTGCACATCGCCCTGACCGCCTGCTTCATCTGGTTGCTGGTGCGCGGCGTTGCGGCGGGTGAGCGGGCGATCCTGCGCAGCCACCCGATCGATGTGTCGGACAACCTTGAAGCGCGCCGCATCCAGACCCAGACGCGAGTGCTCAGCCGCGTGCTGATGGGCGGCATCATCGTGCTCGGTGCTTCGCTGGTACTGCTGACCTTCCCGATGGTGCAGAAGATCGGCACCGCACTGTTGGCGTCGGCGGGCCTGATCGGCCTGGTGGCGGGTATCGCCGCCAAACCGGTGTTCGGCAATCTGATCGCGGGTCTGCAGATTGCGGTGACCCAGCCGATCCGGCTCGATGATGTGGTGATCGTCGAGGGCGAATGGGGGCGCATCGAAGAGATCGGCAGCAGCTACGTGGTGGTGCGCATCTGGGATGAGCGGCGGATGGTGGTACCGCTGACCTGGTTCATCGAGCACCCGTTCCAGAACTGGACACGACGCAGTGCCGACCTGCTGGGTACGGCTTTTCTATGGCTGGACTACCGTGCGCCGATCGCGGCGATACGTGCCGAGCTGGAACGCATCTGCCAGGGCCAGCCGCTGTGGGATGGGCGGGTGTGCGTGACCCAGGTGACCGAGACCAGCGAGCGCGCGATCCAGGTGCGGTTGCTGGTCAGTGCGCGCAGTTCCGGTGATGCGTTCGACCTGCGCTGCCTGGTGCGCGAACGCATGCTGGATTTCCTCGCACGCGAACATCCGCAATCGTTGCCGCAGGTGCGCGCGCGCCTGCAGCGGGACGATGAGCTGGATATGCCGCGGATGCGGCGTGCAGGCAGCGCCGATGTGCGTTCACCCGGTGCGGAGGATGGTGAGGCGGCCATCGCGCCGGCGGAGCCGCGCCCGGAATGGTAGCGCCGGGCCATGCCCGGCGGATTGCAGAGTGCCGCTGCGCTCGCCGGGCATGGCCCGGCGCTGCCATCCATTGGATCAGGGATCGCCGGATTCGATCAATGCGTCGGTATCGAAGCGCGGCGGACGCCTGGCACGGGTGCGCTGCTCATACGCGTAGGCCATCTCGATCAGCTTCGGTTCGCTCCAGGCCGTGCCCATGAACAGCAGCCCCGCCGGCAGGCCATCGATCTGGCCCATCGGCACGCTCAGGCTGGGGTAGCCGGCGACGGCGGCGACACTGTAACTCTCACCGGGGAAGTCATCGCCGGTGCTGCGCAGGGGCCAGGCCACACCGGTTGTCGGTGCGACCAGCGCATCCAGCTTCTGCGATGCCAGCACTGCATCGATGCCTTCCGGGCCCGCCAGCCGCCGCGCATCGCTGCGCGCGCGGATGTAGACGGGATCGCCCAGGCCTGGAGTCGCCTGGGCTTCCTGCAGCAGCTCCTGGCCGAACAGGCCCAGTTCCTGGCCCTTGTGTGCCTCGTTGAAGGCGATCAGCCCGGCCAGGCTGCGCAGTGGAGCCTGGTACGTGTTGAGGTAGCGCTCCAGCCCCGCCTTGAATTCGTACAGCAGGACGATGCGCTCGGCATCGGCCCAGGCATCCGGGTGGGGCAGTTCCACCGGCACCACCACGGCGCCGGCGCGGCGCAGCTCAGCGACCGCCTGCTCAACCAGTGGCGGCATCCCGCGGTACTTCAGCAGCGGGGTCTGCAGCAGGCCGATGCGCTTGCCGCGCAGGCCCTGTGGATCCAGGCGTGCGGTGTAGTCGTAGACTGCCCGGCCGGGCATGGTCGCGGTGGCGGGATCGGCGTCGTCGCGGCCGGCGATGGCGGTCAGCACGGCGGCGGCGTCGGCGACGCTGCGCGTCATCGGGCCCGCAGTGTCCTGGCTGAAGGAGATCGGGATGATGCCTTCGCGGCTGACCAGGCCGACGGTCGGCTTCAGGCCAACCACGCCGTTGATCGCGGCGGGGCAGACGATGCTGCCGTCGGTTTCAGTGCCGATCGCCACGCTGGCCAGGTTGGCGGCCACGGCCACCGCGCTGCCGCTGCTGGAGCCACAGGGGGAATGACTGAGGCGGTAGGGATTGCGGGTCTGGCCGCCACGCGCACTCCAACCGGAGATCGAGTCGTTGCCGCGGAAGTTGGCCCACTCGCTGAGGTTGGTCTTGCCCAGTACCACTGCGCCTGCCTCGCGCAGGCGGCGGACCAGGTAGGCATCGCCGGGGCGGAAGCCCTGCAGGGCCAGCGAGCCGGCACTGGTGGCCATCGGTGCGGCGTTGATGTTGTCCTTCAGCAGGATCGGGATGCCATGCAGTGGTCCGCGCAGGCGGCCGGCACGGCGCTCCTGGTCGCGCTGTGCGGCTTCCTTCAGGGCATCGGGGTTGAGTTCGATCACTGCACGCAGGCGTGGCCCGGTGCGGTCCAGGGCGGCGATGCGCTTGAGGTAGGCGCCGGTCAGGGTGACGCTGTCGAGCTCACCGGCGACCATCCGCGCCTGCAGGTCGGAGACTTCGGTCTCGGCGTAGGGGAAAGGCATAGAGCTGTTGCCGGGTTCACCAGCATGCGCGGTGGACGCGGCCGGGCTGCAGCCAGCAGCCAGCCCCGCAGGCAACGCGGCGATGAGGAAGGACAGGAGGGGCGGCAAGGACAGGCGCATGGGGCAGCTTCGACGGCTCCGATCCCCAGTGTAGCGGCTGCTCAGCGGCGGCGCTTGCGCAGGTCGCGCGCCAGCACGTAGACGACGACCAGGTTGATCGCCAGCACCGTCCACGAGGCCCAGCCGGGATGGCGGACGATCGCGTAGATATCGAAGGGCAGGTAGATGGAGGCGGTCAGGCAGCCCAGCCAGGAGGCCCATGCCCTGGCTTTCCACAACCCCCAGGCTTCGACCAGGTGCAGCAGGCCGTAGCCGATCATCGCCGCCGCGGCCAGGTGCACCGCGTCGGGGCTGATCATGTTCAACAGCGAGGGCAGGGTGCCGTGATCCGGGTCCAGGCTGAAACGCCGGATCAGGGCATTGACGCCGTCGCGAAGCGGCTGCGGGCCGAGAATTTCCAGCCCGGTGGCCGCCAACAACGCCAGCATCGCCTTGCTCGCTTCGAGCAAGGCGATGACATGGAGGCCCGGATGCCGGTGTGGATCCGGGTTGTAGCCGTTCTGGCTCACGGTGCGCTGGATCAGCCGCCGCGCGAGTTCTTCTTGCGGTCGCTTTCGGTCAGGAACTTCTTGCGCAGACGGATCTCCTTGGGGGTGATCTCGACCAGCTCGTCGTCTTCGATGAAGTCCAGGGCCTGTTCCAGCGAGTACTTGATCGCCGGGGTCAGCTGGATCGCATCGTCCTTGCCCGAAGCGCGCATGTTGGTCAGCGGCTTGGTCTTGATCGCGTTGACGGTCAGGTCGTTGTCCTTGGAGTGGATGCCGACCAGCTGACCTTCATACACGTTGTCGCCTTCAGCAGCGAACAGCTTGCCGCGTTCCTGCAGCGGGCCCAGCGAGTACGCGGGGGTGGTGCCCGGCGCATTGGCGATCATCACACCGTTGATGCGCTTGGCGATGGCGCCCTGTTCCTTCGGGCCGTAATGGTCGAACACGTGGAACAGCAGGCCCGAACCCTGGGTGAGGGTCTTGAACTCGTTCTGGAAGCCGATCAGGCCACGGGCCGGGATCTGGTACTCCAGGCGCACACGGCCCTTGCCGTCCGATTCCATGTTCTTCAGCTGGCCCTTGCGGGTGCCCAGCTTTTCCATCACGCCGCCCTGGTGGACTTCTTCGATGTCCACCACCAGCTGCTCGATCGGCTCCATGGCCTGGCCGTCGATCTGCTTGATGATCACTTCCGGGCGCGACACGGCCAGCTCGTAGCCTTCACGACGCATGTTCTCGATCAGCACCGACAGGTGCAGTTCGCCACGGCCGGAGACCAGGAACTTGTCGGCGTCTTCCAGCTGTTCGACCTTCAGGGCCACGTTGTGGACCTGCTCGCGGTCCAGGCGGTCCTTGATCTGGCGGCTGGTCAGGAACTTGCCACCGGACAGGTCCTTGTTGCCGGCGAACGGCGAGTTGTTGACCTGGAAGGTCATCGAGATGGTCGGCTCGTCGACCGTCAGTGCCGGCAGGGCTTCCGGGGTGTCCGGGTGGCACAGGGTGTCGGAGATGGTCAGTTCCGGGATACCGGAGATGGCGACGATGTCACCGGCTTCGGCGCTGTCCTGCTCGATGCGCTCCAGGCCCAGGAAGCCCAGCACCTGGGCGACCTTGCCGTTGCGCTTCTTGCCTTCACGGTCGATCACCGCGACCTGCATGTTCTTCTTCAGGGTGCCGCGCTGGATGCGGCCGATGCCGATCACGCCCACGAAGTTGTTGTAGTCCAGCTGGCTGATGCGCATCTGGAACGGACCTTCCGGGTCCACTTCCGGCTTCGGCGCGTGCTGCATGATCGCTTCGTACAACGGGGTCATGTCGCCGTCGCGCACGGTGTCTTCCAGGCCGGCGTAGCCGTTCAGGGCCGAGGCGTAGACGATCGGGAAGTCCAGCTGCTCATTGGTGGCGCCGAGCTTGTCGAACAGGTCGAAGACCTGGTCGATCACCCACTCCGGACGCGAGCCCGGACGGTCGACCTTGTTGACCACGACGATCGGCTTGAAGCCCATCGCGAAGGCCTTCTGGGTGACGAAGCGGGTCTGCGGCATCGGGCCGTCCATCGCGTCGACCAGGATCAGCACGGTGTCGACCATCGACAGCACGCGCTCGACCTCGCCGCCGAAGTCGGCGTGTCCGGGGGTGTCGACGATGTTGATCCGGTTCTTGATACCGGTCTTCTTGTCTTCCCAGGTGATGGCGGTGTTCTTGGCCAGGATGGTGATGCCGCGTTCCTTTTCCTGGTCGTTGCTGTCCATCACGCGCTCGGCGAGGACGGTACGCTCGGACAGGGTGCCGGACTGCTTCAGCAGCTGGTCGACCAGGGTGGTCTTGCCATGGTCGACGTGGGCGACGATGGCGATGTTGCGAAGATTTTCGATGGACATGCGAAAGGGGGCCAGTCGGCGCCGGATTTGGAAAAAGAAGTCCAACATTATACGTCTAACTTGACGATTGGCGAAAACCTGGATTTCAGGACTGCTGAGGCCCCCATTCAGCCTGCCCCCCGGCGCTGCCCGTCCACAGGCTGAAGACCCTGCCTGCGCGCATGGTCGAAGCCGCCCATGCCACGGGGGAGGTGTATCCTTATGGGGCTGATTACACACCCCGCATCCCAAGGATCTGCATGTCCCTCATCGCCACTTTCGACACCACCCAGGGCCCGATCAAGGTCGAGCTGTTCGCCGACAAGGCGCCGCTGACGGTCGCCAACTTCGTGAACCTGGTCAAGCGCGGCTTCTATGACGGCCTGATCTTCCACCGCGTGATCCCCGATTTCATGATCCAGGGCGGCTGCCCGCAGGGTCGTGGCACCGGCGGCCCGGGCTACAAGTTCGAAGACGAGAAGAACGGTGTGAAGCACCAGGTCGGCTCGCTGTCGATGGCCAACGCCGGCCCGAACACCAACGGCAGCCAGTTCTTCATCACCCACATCAAGACCGATTGGCTGGACGGAAAGCACACCGTGTTCGGCCAGGTCCTGGAAGGCCAGGCGATCGTTGATTCGGTCAAGCAGGGCGACGTGATCCATTCGATCACCCTGGAAGGCGACACCGACGCCGTGCTCGCCGCCCAGGCAGAGCGCGTGGGTGAGTGGAACAAGATCCTCGCCGCCTGATCCAATACCCGGACGGCCCCCTGCAGAGGGGGCCGTTTCCATGTTGCGGCCGCCCCGCCAGGCCTGTCCCCGCCCGCGCGGCCATCTCCCACAACGCTACTTAGCTTCTTAGCAGAGGAAATCCCCATGAAAGCACCTGTTCGTGTTGCCGTGACCGGCGCCGCCGGCCAGATCGGCTACGCCCTGCTGTTCCGTATCGCCTCCGGTGAAATGCTGGGCAAGGACCAGCCGGTCATCCTGCAGCTGCTGGAGCTGCCGGTCGACAAGGCCCAGGCCGCCCTGAAGGGCGTGATGATGGAACTGGAAGACTGCGCGTTCCCGCTGCTGGCCGGCATGGTCGGTACCGACGACGCTGAAGTCGCCTTCAAGGACGCCGACATCGCCCTGCTGGTCGGCGCACGTCCGCGCGGCCCGGGCATGGAGCGCAAGGATCTGCTGCTGGAAAACGCGAAGATCTTCACCGCCCAGGGCGCCGCACTGAACAAGGTCGCCAAGCGTGACGTGAAGGTGCTGGTGGTCGGCAACCCGGCCAATACCAACGCCTACATCGCCATGAAGTCGGCGCCGGACCTGAACCCGCGCAACTTCACCGCCATGCTGCGCCTGGACCACAACCGTGCGCTGAGCCAGCTGTCGACCAAGCTCGGCAAGCCGGTCGCCGGCATGGAGAAGCTGGTGGTGTGGGGCAACCACAGCCCGACCATGTACCCGGACTACCGTTTCGCCACCGCCGATGGTGCATCGATCGCCGATGCGATCAACGACCAGGAGTGGAATGCGAACACCTTCATCCCGACCGTCGGCAAGCGCGGCGCGGCGATCATCGAAGCCCGCGGCTCGTCCTCGGCAGCTTCGGCGGCCAACGCAGCGATCGACCACGTGCGTGACTGGGTGCTGGGCAGCAACGGCAAGTGGGTCACCATGGGCGTGCCGTCCGACGGTTCCTACGGCATTCCGGAAGGCGTGATCTTCGGCTTCGCGGTCACCACCGAGAACGGCGAGTACACCCTGGTCAAGGATCTGCCGGTCGACGACTTCAGCCAGAAGTACATCGACAAGACCCTGGCCGAGCTGGAAGAAGAGCGCGCCGGCGTCGCCCACCTGCTGGGTTGATGCGGTCGGTGCCGGCACCCTGCCGGCACCTTTCCATCAGGGCAGGTACCGGCTGTTGGCCGGTACGCAGGAAACGGGGAGGCTTCGGCTTCCCCGTTTTCGTATGGAGTACCTGGCAACGACATGATCCTTCTGCATTACATCGACGACGCGCTGCTGGTGGCCGAGAAGCCGGCCGGCCTGCTGTCCGTGCCCGGCCGCTCGGCGGAGAACCAGGACTGCGTGGTCGCACGGCTGCAGGCGGTGTATGCCGATGCGTTGACCGTGCATCGCCTGGACCAGGTCACCTCTGGCCTGCTGTTGCACGCACGCGGCAAGGACATGCAGGTAGCGCTGTCGATGCAGTTCGAGAAGCGCCAGGTGGGCAAGCGTTATGAAGCCATCGTGCAGGGGCTGCTGGAAGATGATGCCGGTGAAGTGGACCTGCCGCTGATCGTCGACTGGCCGAACCGGCCCCGGCAGATGGTCGACCACGAACGCGGCAAGCCGGCACTGACCCGATGGCGGGTACTGTCGCGTGACACCGAGGCGCAACGCTCGCGCGTTGAACTGGAACCGGTCACCGGCCGCAGCCATCAGCTGCGCCTGCACATGGCCAGCCTGGGTCATCCGATCGTCGGCGACGTGCTGTATGGCGCAGAGGTCGCGCCGCGCGTGTGCCTGCATGCGCGGAAGCTGCAGTTCACCCATCCGGTGACGGGCGAGGCGCTCGCGTTCGAGTCTGCGACTCCGTTCTAGAAGGGTAGGGTGTTCGGCAGGGCTGCGCCCTGCACCTGCTACGAACCGAAGCAACGTCTAAAGCCAAGGCAGATCTGGTTTTCTGCGTGTTGGGCGGGGCGGTGTGGGTTGGCAGGACACGCCGTAAACCCATCCATGGGGGCTCGATGGCGCCATCCATGGCGCCAACGGTCCTGCCAACCCACACCGCCCCGCCTTCGACAGATCTCCGGTGACGGAGGTCTGTGCGCGCTTTGCGTGGATCAAATCCATCGGAATCGAATATTTCGACAAGTGAACGAAAAGCATCCACGCATGGCGTGGATCTACGTTTCGACCAAGGTCGACAGCTACCAACAGC
>NZ_QQXJ01000001.1:3299490-3353055 GCF_004348785.1 Stenotrophomonas sp. TEPEL | reverse complement strand
ACTCGGCAGCACCTCTGCGGGTGCCGGTCAGCGGCCGGCACTACCGGCAGGGCTGCGTGCTGCACGCGGTATCATCATCGCGATTGCCCTGCTCTTCCGGAGATGCCGATGACCCCGCTGCGCCCCTTCCGCGACAAGATGCCGGTGCTCGGCCAGCGCGTGTATGTCGATCCGGCCTGCACGATCATCGGTGATGTCGAACTGGCCGATGACGTATCGATCTGGCCGGGCACGGTCATCCGTGGCGACGTCAATTTCGTGCGCATCGGTGCACGTACCAACGTGCAGGACGGCACGATCATCCACGTCAGCCACCACAGCCCGTACAACAAGGCCGGCTACCCGACCCTGATCGGCGAAGGCGTCACCGTCGGCCATGGCTGCATCATCCACGCCTGCAGCATCGGCGATTACACCCTGATCGGCATGGGCGCGTGCATCCTCGACGGCGCCCGGGTCGAGCGCCATGGCTTCGTCGGTGCCGGTGCAGTGGTCGGCCCCGGCAAGGTGGTGGGCGAAGGCGAGCTGTGGGTGGGCAACCCTGCCCGTCCGGCGCGCACGCTCAGCGACAAGGAGATCGAGTCGCTGCACTATTCGGCCGACCACTACGTGCGGCTGAAGGACGAATACCTGGGCTGAGGCTGCCTCGCCGATGGCCGGGCTCTGCTAAAGTCTGGGCCCGACCAGGAACCGTCGAGACCCCCATGCCCGTGGCTGCACGCCGGAGAGGACTCCAGCGCCCACTTCGGCGGCCATCGCGCTGATGGCCGCGCCGATGCTCGATACCTACCGCGAGGTGGTAACGCCGGAAGGCGTGCCGCTGCAGTTGCCTGCGGCCGGCCCGATGCCGCGTGCGCTGGCCTGGCTGATCGACCTGGCCGTCCGCTTCGGCGCGCTCACCGCGCTGTCCATTCCGCTGGCCCTGCTCGATGAGTTCGGCCGCGGCCTGTACATGGCGCTGATGTTCCTGCTGATGTGGGCCTACCCCATCGTCTGCGAAGCGCTGTGGGGCCGTACCCTCGGCAAGCGCGTGCTGGGCCTGCGGGTGCTCGCCCAGGATGGCGCGCCGGTGGGCTGGATGGCCTCGATCACCCGCAACCTGCTGCGCACCGTGGACATGCTGCCTTTCGGCTACGCACTGGGCCTGATCAGCAGCCTGTTCGATCCGCACGGCCGCCGCCTGGGCGATCTGGTTGCCGGCACGATGGTGGTGCATGCACCGCTGTATTACCTGCCGCCGCCGGCTACCATCGACAGCGCGCTGGCGCCGCCGCAACCGCTGCGGCCGGAGGAACAGGCGGCGGTGATGGCCTTCGCCGAGCGCGCGCCACGCCTGTCACCCGCACGCCAGCAGGAACTGGCCGGCATCGCCGAGCCGTTGACCAGCGCGTCCGGCCAGGTCGGCGTGCTGCGCCTGTATGCAATGGCCAACTGGTTGCTGGGACGACGATGAAGCAGGAGCAGTTCGTCGCCCGCCATCATCAGGAATGGCATGACCTGGAGCAGTGGCTGCAGCATCGCGCCGGTGCCTCGCGTCGGCGTCGGCGCAGGCCGGGTGCGGAAGAAGCCGGCGATGTCAGCTTCCCGCAGCGTTACCGACGGCTGTGCCAGCAGCTGGCGCTGGCCCGTGAACGCGGCTACAGCCCGCAGCTGGTGCAACGCCTGCAGCAGTTGATGCAGCACGGCCATGGCGTGCTGTACCGCACGCCGCCGACCCGCTGGCGGCGCGCGCTGGAATTCCTGGTTGCTGATTTCCCGCTGCTGGTGCGCAGCCAGGCGCGCAGCATGTGGGCAGCGCTGGCGATGTTCGCAGTGCCGGCGCTGGCCTGCTTCGTGCTGGTGCAGGTGTACCCGGACAGCATCCACCTGCTGATGGACAACGGCCAGATCGCCGAGATGGAGCGCATGTACGATCCCTCCGCCGAGCGCCTGGGCCGCGACAGCGGCACCGACTGGATGATGTTCGGCTACTACATCATGAACAACATCAGCATCGCCCTGCGCACCTTCGCCAGCGGCCTGCTGGCGGGGTTGGGCACGCTGCTGGTGCTGCTGTTCAATGGCATCACCATCGGCGCGGTCGCCGGCCACCTGCAGCACATCGGCCATGGCGGCCCGTTCTGGCGCTTTGTGGCCGGCCACGGTGCGTTCGAGCTGACCGCGATCGTGATTGCCGGCGGCGCCGGCCTGCAGCTGGGCATGAAACTGCTGGCTCCCGGGCGGCGGCGCCGAGTGGATGCGCTGGTCGAAGGCGGGCGCATCGGCGCGCGGCTGTGCCTGGGCGTAGCCTTCATGCTGCTGCTGGCCGCGTTCGTGGAAGCGTTCTGGTCCTCCATCGCCGATATTCCGGCCGCAGTGAAGTTCAGCGTGGCCGGGGTGCTGTGGGCCGGCGTGCTGCTGTGGCTGTGGCGCGGTGGACGCGGAGGTGGCCATGCGGATTGACCATCTGGACGTGGTGCTGCGCGCGCGCAGCAGCTGGGAAGCGATGGAGCTTGGCAGCGCGCTGGCCCGCCGCCACGCACGCGGTGTGTGGGGCAGCTGGCTGCTGGCCAGTGCGCCGTTGTTCGTGCTGTTCAATGCACTGGCCTGGTGGCTGGATGCCTTCGGCTGGGCGTGGCTGGCGATGTGGTGGTGCAAACCGTTGTTCGAACGCGCACCGCTGTACGTGCTCTCGCGCGGCATCTTCGGCGAACGGGTCGGCCCGCGCGCTGCGCTGGGCGCGCAGCGGCAGTGGGGCGGCAGCGGCTTCTGGGGCTATCTGGGCTGGCGCCGTTTCAGCGGCCTGCGCAGCCTGTGCCTGCCGGTCAATCTGCTGGAGGGCAATGCGCCCGCCCAGCGTGGCCCACGCCGGCGTGCAGTCGCTGCCGGCGCCGCGGGCCCGGCGCTGGTCCTGACGGCGATCTGCCTGGCATTCGAGCTGGTGCTGGTGGTGGGCGCGATCGCCACTATCTTCATCTTCATCCCGCTGGAACTGCTGCCCGAATCCTGGCGCGCAGCGTGGGCGATGGTCAGCGTGGAGGCGCCTGCGTGGGCCAAGCTTGGCCTCAACCTGTTGTGCTGGCTGGCGGCGGCGCTGATCGGGCCGTTCTACGTGGGCGCCGGCTTCGGCCTGTACTTGAACCGTCGCACGCAGATGGAAGCCTGGGACGTGGAAATCGCCCTGCGCCGCATGCGCGAACGCCTGCTGCCGGTCGCCTCTTCGTTGCTGCTGCTGTTGTGCCTGGCGCTGCCGTTGGCGCCCGTGCACGCACAGGACGCCGACACGCCGGACGCCGCGCAGACCACCACGGCCAACGCCGATGAAGACGCAGAAACGGAAGACGCTGAAGAAGCCGAAGAAGCGGCCACTGCGGAAAACGATCCGGCCAATACACCGGCAGTGATCTTCGGCGACACGCCGGTGGATACCGCTGGCTTCCGCCAGGCCGTGAACCGCGCCTACGAAGATCCGTTGCAGCGGCCGACGCGGCAGGTCAGCCGATGGAAGCCGATCGAAGACGCCGCCGAGAAGCAGAAAGACAAGAAAGAGCTGCTGAAGGACACCGGCAGCAACGCGGACCGCACGTCGCGCAGGAGCGGCCAGTTGTGGCTGGCCCGGCTCGCCGAATGGGGCCTGTGGGGGCTGTTGGGGGTCCTGCTGCTGGTGCTGCTGTTGACCGCGCGGCTGTGGCTGCCGTGGTTGCGCGGTTCTGGCCGCCGCAAGGAAAAGCAGGCACCGCAGATCACCGAAGAGCAGGTGGAAATGCCGGTGGTGCTGCCACCGGATGTGGCGACCCAGGCCGGGTTGCTGTGGGACCAGGGACGGCCGCGGCAGGCACTGGCGCTGCTGTATCGCGCCAGCGTGCGCACGCTGGTGGAGCGCACTGGCATCGCGTTGCCGCCCGGTGCCACCGAAGCACAGTGCCTGCGTGCCTCGCGGCGCATGTCCGACAGCACCGACCGTGAACTGTTCGCACGCATCGTGCGCATGTGGCAGTACGCCGCCTACGGTGGACGCCTGCCCACCCGCAGCGATTTCGATGCGTTGGCCAGCATGCTGCGCCAGCAGTACGGGTGGCAGGCATGAGCCCGCGCCTGTTCTGGTCGTTGCTGCTCGGCGCGCTGGTCCTGTTCGGGGTGCCGCTGACCATCCTGTTCCTGCGCACGCACGAGAAGGTGACCGAGACCGTCGCGCTGCCGCCGCAGGGCGAAGCCAGCTACAACCCGCTGTATGTGCTGGGCCAGGCGCTGCGCGCCGACGGCATCGAGGTGCAGTCCCGGCAGCGGCTGGACCTGGCACAGATGCCACTGGCCGCCACCGATACGGTGGTGCTGCTGCAGGATACCGCCAACATGCCGCCGCGCACGGCGCAGGCGCTGCTGGACTGGGTCGGTACGGGTGGCCATCTGCTGCTGCGCACGCAGCCACCGGCCGAGGACGATGCCAGCAGCACGCAGGGCCCCCTGCTGGACAGGATCGGCGTGGACAGCCTGTTCCATGGCAGTGACTGCCAACCCTTCCACGTGGTGGATGATCCCAGCCACGTCGAGTTCTGCGGCGGCCGGCGCTTCAGCCTGGGCTTCCAGGCCAACGCCACGGCCGAGCGCCGCTGGGGTGGCCAGGAAGGACTGGTGTTCGCGCGCCTGCCGCATGGCAAGGGCCGCATCGACGTGCTGGCGGACATGGACGTCATGCGCGGTGAAGGCCCGTCCGCATCCACACGCCGCCGCACGGTCGACGCCGATGCCGTTGCCCGCGATGGCCTGCATGACCTCTCCCACCGCGACCTGACACGCTACCTGCTCGATCCCAACTATGGGCGCGGCACGATGTGGCTGGTGTACGGCAGCCGCCCGCCCTCGCTGGGCGCGCGCATCTTCTACCAGGGCTGGCCGCTGTGGGTGCCGCTGCTGCTGGCGATCCTCGGCTGGCTGTGGTCACGCGCGCAACGCTTCGGCAGTGCCCTGCCCGCGCCCGTGGTCGAACGCCGTTCGTTGCTGGAACACGTCCGCGCCAGTGGCGAACTGCTGCTGCGCTTCGGCCATGGCACGCGCCTGTACCTGGCCGTGCAGGCGCTGTTCCTGCACCGCCTGCGCCTGCGCGCGCCCGTCGCTGCGGCACTCGACGGTGCTGCGCGCGACCAGGCCATCGCCGCAGTGTTGCAATGGCCCGTCAGTCGAGTCGCCAGTGCCCTCACTCCGCCTTCGCCGCATGATTCCTCCGCCCTGCGCGAGCGCATCCGCTTGCTGCTCCAGATGAGATCCCTGCTATGACCGATGCCCCTGAACTTCCGGCGGCCGCCACCGCCCGCCTGATCGAACGCGTCGACGCCATCCGCCAGGCCGTCGGCCACGCCTTCATCGGCCAGGCCGATGTGCTCGACCAGATCCTGGTCGCGCTGCTGGCCGGTGGCCACGTGCTGATCGAAGGCGTGCCCGGCCTCGGCAAGACCCTGCTGGTGCGCGCGCTGGCGCAGGCACTGGAACTGGACTATGGCCGCGTGCAGTTCACCCCCGACCTGATGCCCAGCGACGTCAGCGGCCATGCGGTGTACGACCCGAAGAGCGAGAGCTTCAAGATCCGTCGCGGCCCGGTGTTCACCAACCTGCTGCTGGCCGACGAGATCAACCGGGCCCCGGCCAAGACCCAGTCCGCGCTGCTGGAAGTGATGCAGGAAGGCCAGGTCACCATCGAAGGCAAGGCCTTCACCCTGGCACCGCCGTTCATGGCGCTGGCCACGCAGAACCCGCTGGAACAGGAAGGCACCTATCCGCTGCCGGAAGCGCAGCTGGACCGTTTCCTGCTGAAGGTGCTGATCGACTATCCGCAGCTGGAGGACGAGAAGCGCATGGTCGCGGCGATCACCAGCGGCCGTGCCGCCAGCGATTTCGACCTGAGCCAGGTGCCGCGCGTGCTCGGTGGCGGCGAACTGCTGGCGTTGCAGCAGGCCACCGCGGCAATCACCGTGGATGACGAAGTGATCGACTACGCGGTGCGCATCGTGGCCGCCACCCGGCAGTGGCCAGGCATCGCCGTCGGTGCCGGCCCGCGCGGCAGCATTGCCCTGGTGCGTGCCTCGCGCGCGCAGGCGGTGCTGGCCGGTCGTGACTTCGTCACCCCCGATGATGTGCGCGACATCGCCCGCCCTGCCCTGCGCCACCGCATCGCATTGGCACCGGAGCTGCAGATCGAAGGCCAGGGTGCCGACGACGTGCTGGGTGCGCTGCTGGCCAAGGTGGAAGCGCCGCGCCGATGAGGCCTGCGCCGCTGCTGCTGGCGTTGCTGTTGGCCTGGGCTGCGCTGGGCGGCGTGGTGCTGGCCGGGCTGCTGCCACGCTGGAGCTGGGCGCTGGCCGGCGCACTGGTTGCGGTGCTGGCACTGGTTGATCTGTGGCGGCAGCGGCGACGACCATCGCCCAGCGTCGAGCGCGACGTGCCCGAAGCCCTGGCACTGGGCGTGCGCCGCGAGATCGGCCTGCGCCTGCAGTCCGGGCAGGCCATGCAGGTACAGGTATTCGATCTGGTGCCAGGCGGTTGGCCACTGGAATCACTGCCGCAACGCGTGCAGTTGCGGGTGGGCCATGCCAGTTCGCTGCATTACCACGTGCAGCCGCAGCAGCGCGGTCGCTTTGCCTTCGAAGGCGTGCAGCTGCGCATCCGCTCGCCATGGCGGTTGTGGTGGCAGCAACGCACGCTGCCACCGGCGCTGGAGGTGCGGGTCTATCCCAACTTCGTGCCACTCACCCGATTTGCGCTGTTCAGTGCCGACCAGGCCTCGCGACTGGTCGGTGCACATGTGAAGCGCCGCCGTGGCGAAGGCACCGACTTCCACCAGATGCGCGAGTACCGCATCGGCGACAGCCTGCGCCAGCTCGACTGGAAGGCCACGGCCCGCGCGCGCAAGCTGATCTCGCGCGAGTACCAGGACGAGAAGAACCAGCAGCTGCTGCTGATGCTCGACAGCGGCCGGCGCATGCTGGCCAGCGAAGGTGGGCTCTCGCATTTCGACCATGCCTTGAACGCCTCGCTGGTGGTGGCCTACCTGGCATTGCGCCAGGGCGATGCTGCCGGCCTGTTCGCGGTAGGCGGCGAGCGTCGCTGGGTGGCGCCGCAGCGCGGCATGGACACGGTGCAGCATCTGTTGCGCGCCAGCTACGACCTGCAGCCGCAGGCCGTGGCCACCGATTACCTGGCTGCCGCCACCGAAGTCTCACTGCGCCAGCCCCGGCGCGCGCTGGTGATGCTGGTCAGCAACGTGCGCGACGAGGACATCGAAGACCTGCTTGCGGCGGTGCGCCTGCTGCAGCGCCGTCATCTGGTGTGCGTAGCCAGCCTGCGCGAGCGCGAGCTGGATGCTGCGCTGGAAGGTGAGGTGCACACGGTGGAAGATGCCGCGCAGGCCGGTGCCGCCGCGCTGTACCTGCAACAGCGCGCGCAGGCGCATGACGCGCTGCGTGCCGAACGGGTGATGGTGCTGGACGTCACGGCCGATGCCCTGCCCGCCGCGCTGGTGGAGCGCTATCTGGCGGTGAAGCGCGAAGGGCTGCTCTGACCTGTCGGACCGCTGCGCTCGCCGGGCATGGCCCGGCGCTACCGACACATCGCCTTGGTAGGTGCCAACCTTGGTTGGCACACCATCAACGGCGCCGACCAAGGTTGGCCTCTGCCAACAGCGATTGCCGGCCAGCGGCCGGCACTACCCCTGCAACAACCGGCGCTGCAACCGCTCCACCGAACGCTGCAGCAGCTTCCGGTTGCGCGCCAGCTTCATCCACTGCGGCAGGCGCGAGAACATCGACGCATTGGTCACTCCGGCACGTTCACGCAGCGGCGCGACCGCGTAATCGTGCAAGGCCTGCAGGTGGTCTTCGTTATAGGCCCAGAGCAGTCCGGCGGCGGTCTTCTCAACCAGGCGCAACGGCAGGCCGAAGTGCGGGTCGATCGGCTCATTGTTTCGCAGCCGCGACAAGGTGACATCCACCTCGCTGCTGCGCCCACACTGGCTGCAGTCCGCGACCAGCGTCCGCACTGCAGACGCAGCGCGCGCTTGGCGCACCTCGGCACTGACCCATTTATGCCCGCAGTAGCCGCAGGGGCGGTAGCCGCTGTAGCGCACCGGCCCCACCCAGTCTCCCGCACCACAACAACTGCAGCCGCACCCGCCGTCCAAGGCTTCGCTGCAGCCCAGGCAGCGGAAGCGTCGCGATTGCGATGTGCCAACCACCCAACCCGGGGTGTCACAGCGGTGGCAGCGCACCGCGATACGGTCGGCATAGCGCCACAGGCCATGGCCGTCATCCAAGTGACGCCCAGGCAGCGGCGCAGGTCGCAGATCGCGGTTGCGCCGCACCGCCATCAGACGTAGATCCGCGTCGGCGCTTCGTCGATGATCGCGTGCGGCACGAAGCGCGCACTGTCGCGGGTGATCGCGCTGTCGTCCTCGCGGATGCCGATGCCGCAGGCGTGGTCGCCGATCACCCAGCTGCCGATCAGCGGATAACCGCCTTCGAAGCGGGTGAGCGGATGCGCACGCTGGAGGATCGCCGGACCGTCGTACGGACCGTCGCTGCGCTGCGTGCTGCCGTCGGCCAGGTGCATCTCGATGTTGGCACCTTCGCGCGAGAACAGCGGCTTGCGCACCCAGCCCGGGGCCAGCGCGCTGCCGTCATCGAAGTGTGCTTCCAGCAGGTTCGGATGGCCGACGTTGCGCTGCCACAGCAGCGGCAGGATGCCCTTGTTGCTCAGCACCGCCTTCCACGCCGGCTCCAGCAGCTGCAAGCCCGAGCCCGGCAGCGCGCGACCGAATTCCTCGGCCATCAGGTCTTCCAGCGGGTACAGCTTGAACAGCGTGCCGATGACCGTATCGTCCAGCGCGGTGAAGCGCCCGTCCTCGGACAGGCCGATGTCCTCGATGGCGATCGCCTGCCCGTGCAGGCCCGTCTGCGACGCGCAGTCGCGCAGATAATCGACCGTACCGCGGTCTTCGTCCGAGCTGCCCACCGCACTGAAATACAGCGGCGGCGGCAGCTGCGTGGCCAGTTCGCCGAAGCGTTCGACCAGGGCTTCATGGATCGCGTTGAACTGGTCGGCATGCTGCGGCAGGCGGCCGGCGTTGCGCTGGTCCTCCAGCCACTGCCACTGGAAGAAGCTGGCTTCGAACAGCGAGGTCGGCGTGTCGTAGTTCAGTTCGTACAGCTTGGCCGGGCCGGTGCCGTCGTAGGCCAGGTCCAGGCGCCCGTACAGGTGCGGCTGGCGCTGGCGCCAGCTGTCGGCGATCCAGTCGCGGTACTGCGCGGGGATCGCCAGCTGGTCCATCAGGCGCTCGCTGGCGATGACATCGCCGACCAGGTCCATCGCCATCTGGTGCAGTTCGGCGCTGGGGTCTTCGATGTCCTGCTCGATCTGGCGCAGGGTGAAGGCGTAATACGCGCTTTCATCCCAGTACGGCTGGCCGTCGATGGTGTGGAAGCGGAAACCGGCCTCTTCCGCGCGCGCCCGCCACTGGGCGCGCTCGGCAATACGGATACGTTGCATGGGTCGATCAGCCGCCGACGCTGCTGCCGCTGCGGCGCGCACTGGTGCTGCCAAAACCGCTGCGGCTGGCGGTCACCGCACGGTTCGGTTCGCTGCTGACCGGGGCCAGCCCGGCCTTGCCTGCGCCGATGCCGCTGGCGGTGTTCAGGCCGCCGCTGCCGCCCGGCGCAGGACGCGCCCAACCGGCGCTCTTGTCCTGGTAGGCCGGCGCCGAAGCCGGCGCCTGCGGGGCCAGGCCACCGCGGTTGCTCAGCATCTGCGACATGAAGAAGCCCATCATCATCGGACCGATGAACGAGGTGCCGGCCGAGGTGTGCTGCTGCACGCACTGCTCAGGCTTGTAATCCTGTTCGCAGGCTTCCTTGGTCGCGTACTTCGGCGCTGCGTCGGCAGACTTCTTCTGCGCCTCGGCAAACGCATTGCGGCACGCCGAAGGATCAGCGGTAGCCGTGGTGCAGGCCTCCACCGAGGTATACAGGCCTTCCTGCACCTGCACCTGCTCTTCCTTCTGGCAGGCAGTGAACAGCAGCGGCGCAGCGCTCATCAGCAGCAGCGCGGTGGTGCGGGAACGTTTCATGGCCTCATGCCTTCAAGTCGGAGCAATGCTCCATCATGCCAAATCCGGGCCAACAACCGGAATCGGCAAAGTAGGAAAGATGAACGGAATTTCATTTTCGTTGTCATCCCGAGCTTGATCCACGCATGGCGTGGATCTACTGGCCCCCGGCCAACTGTCGGAGGCGGGGTGGGTCCGGTNGCGGGGGCGTGAGCGCCATGGGCCCGAGGCATGCCTCGGGCGGGTTGGGCAGGACGCCCAACCCTGGTCTTGCCGTGTGCGCAGGACAGCGCACACGAGCAAGGCGCGACCGAGCCTACATGGACGTATTCACGGCGTCCCCCGCAACCGGACCCACCCCGCCATCCCAAGGAATGCACGCTCTTGCTGTTGCTTCGGCTGTTGCAGTTGCCATTGCCGTTGCCGTTGCTTCGGCGGGTGCAGGGCGCAGCCCTGCCGGCAACACACCCCCTACCAAGGTAGGGCGGCCCACGCGCCAGCGCCGGACTATGCTCGAAGCCATGACTTTGTCTGGGAGGGCTGCGTCATGAACTACGAGGAAACCTACCGCCGCTCGATCGACGAGCCGGAGGCATTCTGGGGCGAGGAAGCCAAGCGCATCCATTGGCACACGCCACCACAGCAGGTGCTCGACTACAGCAACCCGCCGTTCCGGCGCTGGTTCGTGGGTGGTGAAACCAACCTCTGCTACAACGCCGTCGACCGGCATCTGGCCGACCGCGCGGACCAGCTCGCACTGGTCGCCATCTCCACCGAAACCAACAGCACCCGCGAAATCACCTATCGCCAGCTGTATCGCGAAGTGAACGACTTCGCCGCCGTGCTGAAGCACCTTGGCGTCGGCCACGGCGACCGCGTGGTGATCTACATGCCGAACATGGCCGAGGCCGTGTTCGCCATGCTTGCCTGTGCACGTATCGGTGCGGTGCACTCGGTGGTGTTCGGTGGCTTCGCCGCACACAACCTCGCGCTGCGCATCGACGATGCCAAGCCGAAGCTGCTGATCGCTGCCGATGCCGGCATGCGTGGCGGCAAGCTCATTCCGTACAAGGCGATGGTCGATGCCGCCTGCGCCGAAGCCAGCAGTCCGCCGCCGCACGTGCTGATCGTTTCGCGCGGGCTGGACCCGGCCGAGCCACGCATCGAAGGGCGCGACGTCGAGTACGCCACTCTGCGTGCGCAGATCGGGCAGACCGATGTGCCGGTGCAATGGCTGGAATCGAGCGAGCCCAGCTACCTGCTGTACACCTCCGGCACCACCGGCAAGCCGAAGGGCGTGCAGCGCGATGTCGGTGGCTATGCGGTGGCGATGGCGCAGTCGATGCAGACCGTGTTCGACTGCAAGCCGGGACAGGTGATGTTCTCCACCTCCGATGTCGGCTGGGCCGTGGGCCATTCCTACAACGTGTATGGCCCGTTGATCGGCGGCTGCACCTCGCTGCTGTACGAAGGGCTGCCGACCAACCCCGATCCGGGCATCTGGTGGGCGCTGTGCGAGCAGTACAACGTGCGCACGATGTTCTCTTCGCCGACGGCGATCCGCGTGCTGAAGAAGCACGATGCCGATTTCATCCACCGCCACGACCTGGATGCGCTGAAGTATCTGTTCCTGGCCGGCGAGCCGCTGGACGAGCCGACCGCGCACTGGATCAGCGACGCGCTGGGCAAGCCGATCATCGACAACTACTGGCAGACCGAAACCGGTTGGCCGGCATTGACCCTGCTGCCTGGGCTGGACATGAAGCCGGTGCGGTTCGGCTCGCCTGGGTTCCCCAATCTCGGCTACCGGATGAAGGTGATCGACGAGAACACCGGTGAAGAGGTTGCTGCCGGGCAGAAGGGCGTGCTGGTGATGACGCCGCCGTTGCCGCCGGGCTGCATGAGCACGGTCTGGAATGACGACAGCCGCTTCCTGCAGAGCTACTTCAGCCACTTCAAGGAACTGCTGTACAGCTCGCTGGACTGGGCCATCCGCGATGACGATGGCTATACCTTCATCCTCGGCCGCACCGACGATGTGATCAACGTGGCTGGCCACCGCTTGGGCACGCGTGAGATCGAAGAGGCCATCTCCAGTCACCCGCGCGTGGCCGAGGCCGCGGTGATCGGGGTGAAGGACGAATTGAAGGGGCAGGTGCCGCTGGTGTTCGTCACCCTCAAGCAGGGGCTCGATGGCGAAGATCCGGCGGCAGTGGTGGCCGGGATGATGGCCACGGTGACCGCCTCGCTGGGTGCGGTGGCGCGACCGGCGCACATCCATGTGGTCAACGCGCTGCCCAAGACCCGTTCGGGCAAGCTGCTGCGTCGCTCGCTGCAGGCATTGGCTGAGCAGCGCGACCCCGGCGACCTGTCGACGCTGGACGACCCGGGCGCGCTGGAAGAGATCCGCCGCGCGCTGGGACGCTGATCGGGGTGGTAGCGCCGGGCCATGCCCGGCGAGCGCAACGCGCCGAAAAGCCGCCAGGCATGGCCCGGCGCTACCCAAGCCTGCCGGGACATGCGCTAAGCTCCGCCTGTCATCGACCTGCAACACGCGGCACGCGCCGGGGAACGCGCGTGCCACCCGGGGATGGCGAACAGGGGGGCGTGCCCGCAAGGGCGCGCATGCGTATCGCATCGTGGGAAGGGGGAGCTATGGCACTGCTGCATGCCAAGACGGCCGCTGGCCGCCAGGAAATCGAAGATCGTGCCCGGCGCCTGCCGGCGGCGCTGCGTTCGATCCTGTTGATGGTTGACGGCCAGCGCGATGAAAGCGAACTGCGCGGCTTGTTCGAAGGACTGCGCGCGCCGCCGGATGCGCTGCAGCAGCTGGCCGCACTGGGCCTGATCGAAGTGGTCGGCGGCAGGGCCGAACCTGTACCGCAGCGCGGGCTGTGCAGCGGCCGTGAGCAGGATCCGGCGCTGTACCAGCAGTTGTACGACGCGATGAGCGATGCCGTGCGCCGCCATCTGGGCCTGAAAGGCTACTTCATGCAGTTGAAGATCGAGCGCTGTACCGACGCGGTCGCCCTGGAAAAACTGTGCCCGGAAATGATCGCCGCGATCGGCAAGGCACGCAGCCCGGCGCTGGCCCAGCGCTGGTGGCAGGAGATCCAGATCTCGCTGGCACCGGTCACTGCCGAGGTCGTGCCCGGCTGACGCGCGGGGTAAAGTGGTCCGCTCTTTTTCCGCCCAGGAGCCCCGCATGCAGGACGACACCGATACCCCCGGTTGGGATGCGATCAATGCCGCGCTGGCACCGCTGTACGCCGGCCAGGAACCGCGTCACTTCGGTACCGCGCTGCCGTACACGCTGGGTGGCCAGGATCCGCTCGACGGCATCAGCGTGTACTGGGCCGAATCACCGGTTCCGCATTGGCACTACGTCACCTACGGCCTGTCAGAACTGTATGCAAAAGAGAGCAGTGATGCGGCCACCAGTGGCTATGGTTTCGAGCTGACGTTCCGCCTGGCTGCGGACAAGGGTGAGGATGCAGGCAGCACGCCGCCTGCGTGGCCGATGAACCTGCTGCAGAATCTGGCGCGCTATGTGTTCAGCAGCGGCAATGTGTTCGAGGATGGCCACCACCTCAACGCCAATGGCCCGATCGCATTGGAGACCGACACCCGTCTCTGCCATCTGGCATTCGTTGCCGATCCGCAGTTGCCACCGCGCGACACCGCCAATGGACATTTGCAGTTCCTGCAGGTGGTGGGGCTGACCGACGAGGAAATGGACGCGATCAAGCGCTGGTCCACGCGCGGTGTCCTGCAGGTGCTTGAGGAAGCGATGCCGCTGTGGATCACCGATCTGCATCGCGGCAATCTGCTGGACGATCCGGCGCTGGCCGCGCGGGTACAGGCCGGTAGCGAGCGTGAGGGATCCAGTACCGGCATGTTGTTCATCGAGACGCTGGACTGGCGGCAGACGGCGGGCATCACCACGCTGGTGCTGGGGGCCGGGCAGGTCGGCAGTGTGGGTGAGCTGCTGCTACTGCGCCTGCGCTACGGCAAGGCACTGACGCTGGTCAGCCGCGAACGGCAATGGGAGTTCATGCCGACCACTGATGGCACGGCCGCGGTCGAGGACGACAATGTGCGCTGGATACTGGATGAGGCGGCGTTGCAGGCCTGGCATGACGTGCGGCCGCAACGCGGGACCTACCCGGTGTCGAGTACGTTGCAGGTTGAAGTGCTGCCGACGTTCCTGCGCGATGCGAAGGGCGAAGTGATCCGCGAAATCGGCTGACCACGCCGATGGCACCAATGGGGTCGGAGCCGCCTGCTGCGCAGACGGATCCGACCCCGGTTCCATCAGGCCAGGCCTTCGGCCTTCAGCACCGCCTGCACGCCCGGATCGGCGTCCATGCGCGCCTTGTAGGCGGCCAGGTTGTCCAGGCCCGACAGGTCGACCTTGGTGCCGGCCGCCCAGCGCAGGGTGATGTAGAAGTAGGGATCGGCGAAGCTGCGGAAGCCGGCCAGCCACGGCTTGTCGGCCAGCTGCCTGTCGGCGGTCTCGAACAGAGCGCGCAGGCGCTTGTGCGCAGCGGCGCGGATCGCGTCGTACTGGCCTTCATCGGCGATGAACTTGCCCGGCGCGAACAGCGGCGAGAACGCCGGGTGCACGTCGGAGTTGACGAAGGCCAGCCAGCGGGTGGCTTCAGCGCGCTGGCGCGGGCTGCCATCGCCGCCGAGACCGGCCTGCGGGTAGCTGTCGGCGATGTAGCCCATGATCGCCGCGTTCTGCACCAGCACGAAGTCGCCATCGACGATCGCCGGTACCGCACCGGCCGGATTGATCTTGAGGAATTCCGGACTCTTCAGGGTGTCCTTGTTCAGCAGTTCGACCTCGAACGGCTGGCCGGTCCACTGCAGGGCGATGTGGTCGGCGGTGGAACAGGCACCGGGCTTGCTGTACAGCTTCATGGGAACTCCAGGCGGGGTGTGGCGGGAAACCACCACTATCCCAGAGCCCAGCGGCACGCGGCAACGCTGCCACCGGCAACGGATCGTTACGACTGCCGGGGCTTGAGGTTCTGCACTTTGTAGAAGGTGTGATCGCCGATGGTGGCCACCTGGTAGGCGTTGCGCCAGTTCGGGCTGGCAATGGCCAGCGCAGCGAAGTGGCTGGCGCCAGGCACGATCTCGCGGCGCTCGCCGGCCGGCAGTGCCCAGTTGCGCTCGGCGTCGAAGGCCACGTCCATCGCCTCACTCCACGCCGCATCGTTGCCCAGCTGGGTGCCGGGGGAGACGATGGTGGGGGCGAACTGCTTGCGCGCGGTCACCACCTGGCACATCGAGTCGCCCCACAGGCCACTGTCGAGGCGACGCAGGGCGACCTCGGCCACGGCCTGCTGGCCACGCAGGGTCTGGTCGCGGGCTTCCAGGTAAACGGTGGTGCTCAAACACAATGAATCAGCGGCCGGCTGCGGCAGCAACTGCGACAGCCAGAGAATCCAGGCCAGTTTCATATAACTCCTTGCTCCGTGTGGGACGCACCTGGCGGTTCCGGCAGCGCAGGCTGCTGGAGGCGGGGTACGACTTGGCGTCATGGGGAGGCGGCCATCGGGGCTGCCCCGTGGGCGGCCCCAAGAACACGATCGTGGATCGATCGGCGGGGTCCGCACCGGCTCACCGGAAACTGGCTGGTGAGCAGAAAGTCGGCGCAAGGTAGGGGGGGATTGCCGAACGCATCCTGAATCGTCCGGCTTGACATTCAGCTTGGGGGCCGGTGACGGAAATCACATTCCGGCCCCCATTCAGGTGTTCATCAGAGCGCGGCGGCGAGCCGGCTGCCCTGATCGATCGCACGTTTTGCATCGAGTTCGGCGGCCACATCTGCACCACCGATCAAGTGTGCGGCGATGCCCGCAGCCTGCAGTTCGGCCTGCAGCGCGCGCTGCGGTTCCTGGCCGGCACAGATCACCACGTGGTCGACCGGCAGCAGCTGTTCGCTGCCGTCCACGCGGATGCGCAGGCCTGCGTCGTCCACGCCCAGGTACTCGACACCGCCGAGCATGCGCACGCCCTTGGCCTTCAGCGTGGCGCGGTGGATCCAGCCGGTGGTCTTGCCCAGGCGTGCCCCGGGCTTGCCGGCACTGCGCTGCAGCAGCCACAACCTGCGCGGCGACGCCTCCACGGCCGGGCGGGCCAGTGCACCGCGGGCCTCGAAGGTGGCATCCACGCCCCATTCGGCCATCCAGCGTTGCGGGTCCAGCGATGGCGAGGGGCCGTCATGGGCAAGGAACTCGCCGACATCGAAGCCGATGCCACCGGCGCCGATGATGGCGGCGCTGCCACCGACCTCGACCCGGCCCAGCAGCACGTCCAGGTAGTTGACCACCTTGGCGTGGTCGGCACCGGGGAAGTCGACCTTGCGCGGCACGATGCCGGTGGCCAGTACGACCTCGTCGAAGCCGGCCAGGCTGGCCGCGTCGGCACGGGTGCCAAGGCGCAGCTGCACGCCGGTCTCGCCCAGCTTGTGGCGGAAGTAGCGCAGGGTCTCGTGGAACTCTTCCTTGCCGGGAATACGCTTGGCCACGTTGAACTGGCCGCCGATCTCTTCGCTGGCCTCGAACAGGGTGACCTGGTGGCCGCGTTCGGCAGCAACCGTGGCGCAGGCCAGTCCGGCCGGGCCGGCGCCGACCACGGCCACCCGCTTCGGTGCGGAGGTCGGGGTGTAGACCAGCTCGGTCTCGTGGGCGGCACGCGGGTTGACCAGGCAACTGGCCAGCTTGTTCTCGAACACGTGGTCCAGGCAGGCCTGGTTGCAGGCGATGCAGGTGTTGATGGCTTCGGCGCGGCCGGCGCGGGCCTTGTTCGGCCACTGCGGGTCGGCCAGCAGCGGGCGTGCCAGCGACACCATGTCGGCCCCGCCATCGGCGAGGATGCGTTCGGCGACCTCGGGCATGTTGATGCGGTTGGTCGCCACCAGCGGCAACGACACGTGCGGCTTGAGCTTGGCGGTGACCGCGGCGAATGCGCCACGCGGTACCGACGTGGCAATGGTCGGAATGCGCGCTTCGTGCCAGCCGATACCGGAATTGAGGATCGTCGCACCGGCGGCCTCGATGGCTTGGGCCTGCTGCACGATCTCTTCCCAGTTGCTGCCGTCTTCGACCAGGTCGACCAGCGACAGGCGGTAGATGATGATGAAATCCGGGCCGCAGGCTTCGCGGATGCGGCGCACGATCTCCACCGCGAAGCGCATGCGCTGTGCGGCATCACCGCCCCAGCGGTCATCGCGCTTGTTGGTGCGCGGGGCGATGAACTCGTTGATGAGGTAACCCTCCGAGCCCATCACTTCCACGCCGTCGTAGCCGGCGTCGCGGGCCAGCTTCGCGCTGCGTGCATAGTCGGCGATGTGCCGCTCGACGCCGCTGGCCGACAAGGCGCGCGGGGTGAACGGATTGATCGGCGCCTTCAGCTTCGACGGCGCTACCGACAGCGGGTGATAGGCGTAGCGCCCGGCATGCAGCAGCTGCAGGCAGATCTTCGCGCCGTGCTGGTGCGCGGCGGCGGTCAACTGCCGATGCGGGCGCACTTCCCAAGGCCAGGACAGTTTGCCGCCGAACGGCTTGAGCCAGCCGACCACGTTGGGCGCGAAGCCGCCGGTGACGATCAGGCCAACGCCGCCTTCAGCGCGCTCTGCGAAGTAGGCGGCCAGGCGCGGGAAGTCGCGTGCGCGGTCCTCCAGGCCGGTGTGCATCGAGCCCATCAGCACGCGGTTGCGCAGCTGGGTGAAGCCCAGGTCCAGCGGGGCGAACAGGTGGGGATAGGCGCTTTCGTTGGCTGGCGACATGTCGATACGCTTGCGTACGGAAGCGCGAAGGGTGCCGCGAAACGGCGCCCGGGGCAAGGGCTGCCTCGCTCGGTAGCGCCGTGCCATGCCCGGCCTACCGGTCAGCTCAGGGCGATTGCGGTTGCCGGCCAGCGGCCGGCACTACCGGTGCGCGGCCGATCCCGAACCAGCCAAGCGTGACCCCGCACAACGGTCCGATCAGCAACGCGAAGGCGAGCGTGCCGACGCCGACATTGCCGCCCAGCCACCAACCCAGCAGCAGCACGCTGCCTTCAATCAGGCTGCGCACCTTCCAGATCGGCCAGCCGGTGCGCGCGTGCAGTCCGGTCATCAGGCCATCGCGCGGGCCAGGGCCGAGCTTGGCGCCGATGTACAGACCGGTGGCCAGCGCCACCAGCAGCATGCCGGCGCAGAACATCGCCACCTGCCAGCCGAGGCCGACCGCCGGCGGCAGCAGCCACAACCCGAACTGGGCCGAGGGGCCGATCAGCATCACATTGAGCACAGTGCCGACGCCGGGCTTCTGCCGCAGCGGCCACCACAGCAGCAGTACCAGCGCGCCGATCACGTTGGTGGCCAGGCCGAACGACAACGGCGTCTGCGCGGCGATGCCCTGCGACAGCACGTCCCACGGCGCGACACCGATGGCCGCGCGGATCATCAGTGAGGCGCCGAAGCCGTAAAGGAACAGGCCGACGATCAGTTGCAGCAGGCGCAGGGGCAGGGCGGTGGGCATGACAGGCTCGGAGGGAGGAGGATCTGTTCCCACCCTATCCCCGAAACAGGCCGTTCAATAGATACAGATGTCGGCCAATCCACTGCGACAGGCTGTGGGTGGTGAATCAGTCGTCCCAGCCGGCCAGCGCCAGCTTGCCGATCGTGCGGCCGCCGGCCAGACGCTGATGCGCGGCATCCAGGTTGGCCGCATTGATCGGGCCCAGCACTTCGCTCAGCGTGCCGCGCAACTGGCCCGCGTCGATCATGCTGGCGGCGCGGTTGAGGATGCGGTGCTGCTCAATGCGGTCGGCGGTGGCAAAGCGCGCGCGGGCGAACATGAATTCCCAATGGATGCCGATGCACTTGGCCTTGTAGGGATCGCCGATGCGCAGCGGGCCGCGGGGTTCCACGATCAGGCCTACATGTCCCTGTGGCGCCAGCAGCTGGCCCAGTTCGTCCCAGTAGTGATCGGTGTCGGCCAGGTTGAGTGCCACCTGCACTTCGTCGACGCCAAGCGCCTGCAGCTGCGGCAACAGGGGCTGGCGATGGTCGATGACATGCTGGGCGCCCATCCGCCGGCACCAGTCGATCGAGGTTTCACGCGAGGCGGTGGCAATGACCTCAAACCCCGCATGGTGGGCCAGCTGGATCGCCATCGAGCCGACGCCGCCGGCACCACCGATCACCAGCAGGCGCTGGCCGGCGTGGCGGCGATCATCCAGCTGCAGGGGCATGCGCTGGAACAGCAGTTCCCAGGCAGTAAGGGTGGTCAGCGGCAGCGCGGCTGCTTCGGCGAAATCGAGGGTGGTCGGTTTGCGTGCCACCAGCCGCTCATCCACCAGCTGATACTGCGCATTGCAGCCAGGGCGGGTGACATCTCCTGCGTAGTAGACCTCGTCACCGGAGGCGAACAGGCTGGCCTCCTCGCCCATCGCTTCGATCACCCCTGCCGCGTCCCAGCCGAGAATGCGCGGGGTATCCAGCGACGCGGCCGACGTGGCTGCACGCAGCTTGCCGTCGACGGGATTGACGGAAAGCGCTTCGACACGGATCAGCAGGTCACGACCACGCGGCGGCTGCGGCGGTGGCAACACCAGATCGCGCAGGGCAGGGGCGGAGTCACGGCACAGGGCGACGGCTTTCATTGCAGCTCCAGCTCGGTTCCTGTCTGCATCATAAGGTTCCTCACCTCGATGGGCGCGCGCTGAACCGCTTTGGGATAACCCGCCCCAACTCTGACGCATCTGGCCGTTAAACCCTTCCAAACCCTTGTGGTGCGCGGGTCTTGCGGATTTTCATCATCCTGTATAGGGTTTCAACGTCGGACCGGTGGCCGGTCGTGCGCGGCGCTTCACATGTTACGGGACTGTTAACATGACCTTCACCCGCCTGAGCATAATGTTCGCGGCGGTGGCGTGCTGAATCGGCTGTCTGAACATCGACGCAGTAGTGCTGGCCCATGCCTCTACCGGTTTCATACCCCCGAAATAGGAGCTGTACTCAATGAACAAGAAGATCCTTACTGCCGCGCTGCTGGGCGGTCTGGCTTTCGCCCAGGCTGCGTCGGCGCAGGAGTTCGATGACCGCTGGTACCTGACCGGTTCGGCCGGCTTCAACTTCCAGGACAACGACCGCCTGACCAACGACGCTCCGTTCGTGACCCTGGGTCTGGGCAAGTTCATCAGCCCGAACTGGTCGCTGGATGGTGAGCTGAACTACCAGAACCCGAACTTCGACGCCAACCAGGATCAGAACTGGTCGCAGTACGGCGTGTCGTTCGATCTGCGTCGCCACTTCATCAAGGAAGGCCGCGGCTGGAACCCCTACATCGTGGGCGGCCTGGGCTACCAGAAGTCGGAAGAAGAGTACCCGGCTCTGGACACCAACGGTCCGCGTGAGCGCAAGGACGGCAACCTGGCTGCCAAGCTCGGCGTCGGCCTGCAGACCACCTTCGACAAGCGCGTTGCTGTCCGCGCCGAAGTGGCCTACCGCGCTGACTTTGACGACCAGAGCATCGCCGCGCGCGACGAAAGCTGGTTCGGCGACGTGCTGGCTTCGGTCGGCGTCGTGATCCCGCTGGGCCCGGCCCCGGTGGCTGCTGCTCCGGCTCCGGCTCCGGTTGCCCCGAGCTGCGCCGACCTGGATGACGACGGTGACGGCGTCAACAACTGCGACGACAAGTGCCCGAACTCGCAGCCGGGTCAGACCATCGGTCCGGACGGTTGCCCGGTGCCGGTCTCGATCGACCTGAAGGGCGTGAACTTCGACTTCGACAAGTCGAACCTGCGTCCGGACGCTGTGGCCATCCTGAGCGAAGCCACCGAGATCCTGAAGCGTTACCCGGATCTGCGCGTTGAAGTTGCCGGTCACACCGACTCGAAGGGTACCGACGCTTACAACCAGAAGCTGTCGGAGCGCCGTGCTACCGCGGTGTACAACTACCTGACCAAGAACGGCGTCGACGCTGGCCGTCTGGCCGGCCCGATCGGCTACGGCGAGAGCCGTCCGATTGCGCCGAACACCAACCCGGATGGTTCGGACAATCCGGAAGGTCGCGCCAAGAACCGTCGTACCGAGCTGAACGTCCAGAACTAAGTTCTGACGCTCTGCCAGTAAGACACAGCAGGACCCGGCTTCGGCCGGGTCTTGTTGTTTGTGCGTTCGGCAATGACGAATCAGCGCTGGACTGGTGACCGTTCGTCGGCAATTTGCTTATTAAACCAATGAGTTGGCGTATTCATTGAAAGTGGCGCTTGAAAGATGGCACGGCATTGCTAAACTCGCCGCGTCACTTCCTTTCGTGGATGCCCTCATGCTGCGCTCTGCATCGGCTGCCGTTCTGGCGCTGGCCCTGGTTCCTGCTGCTCACGCTGCGGTTGATTGCTCGGTCACCACCAGCGCCTCACCGCTGCCGTTGCCGGCCACGGCCGTCGCCCCGGTGGCCGACGAGCTGTACATCCGCAGCAGCCAGCTGGGCATGGCCAGCGGCGTGCTGGGCAGCAGCTACGATCCGTCGCAGTCGCTGGACCAGGTGCTGCAGCGTTTGCGCATCGACGGCTGCCAGAACATCGCCAAGGCGATTCCGAGCGCGCCGGCGGTGAAGCCCAATGATCCGGCCGCGTACAAGCCGCAGACCGAGTTCGACAACACGCCGTGGCGCTTCGACATGAGCCAGAACGGCAAGCGCATGACCGCCGAAGAGTTCGACGCCTGGATGAAGGCGCGCGGCGTACGCGTGGTCAAGGCACGTCCGGTTCCGGCAGCCACCCCGGCCGCAGCCGAAGTGCCGGCTGAGACCAAGCCGGTCGACAAGAAGTAAGCGCGGCGGGGAGCAGAGGCTTGCGTACGCGCCGCCCACCTGCTGCCCCCGCTGCCCGCTCCCACGCTGCGCGTGGGCGTGCGAATCCCCCTGCGGTTTCCGCTGGCGTGCGCCATGGCCTGGCGCGCGTGCTGTCCAAGGCCGGCGTGTGTTCGCGCAGCGAGGCCGCGCGCTGGATCGCCGATGGCCGCGTTCGTGTCGCCGGGCGCATCGTCCGTGATCCGGAGTTCCCGATTGCCAGCCCGGCGCCGCCGATCGAGGTCGACGGCCAGCCGATGGGCGCGCCGCAACGTCTGTACCTGATGCTCAACAAGCCGCGCGGGGTGGTCACCACCGTGCAGGACGAGCGTGGCCGCGACACCGTATACCGCTGCTTCGATGGCGCCGGCCTGCCGTGGATCGCGCCGGTCGGTCGCCTGGACAAGGCCAGTGAAGGCCTGTTGCTGTTCAGCAATGATCCGCAGTGGGCTGCACGCCTGACTGATCCGCAGACCGGTCCGCACAAGACCTACCACGTGCAGGTCGATCGCCTGCCCGACGAGGACACTCTGGCCGCGCTGCGCGCCGGTGTCGAAGACGAGGGCGAGTTCCTGCTTGCCCTGGCCGTGCGCGTGCTGCGCAGCGGCGACAAGACCGCCTGGCTGGAGGTGGTCCTTGACGAGGGCCGCAACCGCCATATCCGTCGCCTGCTGGCGGCCTTCGACCTGCAGGTGCTGCGCCTGGTCCGCGTTGCGATCGGCGAGCTCACGCTCGGCGATCTCGGCAAGGGCCAGTGGCGGGCGCTGGAGGTCAGCGACCAGCAGCGGCTGGGGGCCGCTGCACCGGGCTGAGTGATGCCCACGGCCGGCGCTTGCCGGCCACCGTTCCAGGCGTAGGGGGCGCCTGGGTGTCGAACGTCCAGAACGGAGCCTGCCATGTATCACCCGACCCTCAAGCAAACCCTGCGCTGCGCCAGCCTGTTGTTGCCGATCGTGCTGTTGACGGCCTGCGGCGGCCACAAGAAGACGGCCAAGGCCGATCGCCCGGCCGAAACCCCGGTGGTTGAAGTGAAGACCCCGGAGCTGGATGGCCGCGGCAGCTATCGCTTCATGATGAGCAACGGCGACCAGAAGATGACCGCCGATCAGTTCGATGCCTGGATGAAGGCCAATGGCATCCGCGTGGCCAAGGGCAATGGGCAGGATGCTGCCGCCAAGCCGGTGGTGGTCGCCAGCAAGGACGAGCCCAAGGACAAAAAGAAAAAGAAATGACGCGCAGAGCGCGTCATTTCGGTAGCGCCGGGCCATGCCCGGCGAGCGCGTAGATCGGGAAACCGCCGGGCATGGCCCGGCGCTACCCTGCAGGGATCGGACCCCGGCTGCGCTCAGCCCTTGATCACGCCCAGCTCGACACCGATGCGGGTGAATGCATCAATCGCGCGGTCCAAGTGCTCGCGGCTGTGCGCGGCGCTGATCTGGGTGCGGATGCGGGCCTGGCCCTTGGGCACCACCGGGAAGAAGAAACCGATCGCATAGATTCCTTCTTCCAGCAGCCGCTCGGCGAATTTCTGCGCCAGCGGTGCGTCGTACAGCATCACCGGGCTGATCGGATGCACGCCGGGCTTCACGTCAAAGCCGGCAGCGGTCATCTTCTCGCGGAAGTAGCTGGTGTTGGCAGCCAGGGTGCTGCGCAGGTCATCGGCCGCGGCCAGCATCTCGAACGCCTTGATGCCGGCGGCGACCACGTGCGGCGGCAGCGAATTGGAGAACAGGTACGGGCGCGAGCGCTGGCGCAGCAGCTCGATCACTTCGGCGCTGGCGCAGGTGAAGCCACCCAGTGCGCCGCCCATGGCCTTGCCCAAGGTGCCGGTGATGATGTCGATCTTCTCCAGCACGCCCTTGACCTCGGCCGAGCCGCGGCCCGTCGCGCCGAGGAAGCCGGTGGCATGGCATTCGTCGATGTGCACCAGCGCGTTGTACTTCTTCGCCAGCGCGGTGATCTCGTCCAGCGGCGCGATGAAGCCGTCCATCGAGAACACGCCGTCGGTGGTGATCAGCTTGGTCTTGCAGCCGGCCGCATCGGCCGCCTGCAGCTGCGCTTCCAGGTCGGCCATGTCGCAGTTGGCGTAGCGGAAGCGCTTGGCCTTGCACAGGCGCACGCCGTCGATGATCGAGGCATGGTTCAGTGCGTCGGAAATGATCGCGTCGTTCTCGCCCAGCAGCGGTTCGAACAGGCCGCCGTTGGCGTCGAAGCAGGCCGCGTACAGGATGGTGTCCTGCTTGCCGAAGAAGTCGGCGATCTGCTTCTCCAGCTGCTTGTGCAGGTCCTGGGTGCCGCAGATGAAGCGTACCGAGGCCATGCCGAAACCATGGCTGTCCAGCGCGTCCTTCGCGGCCTGGATCAGATCCGGATGGTCGGCCAGGCCGAGGTAGTTGTTGGCGCAGAAGTTCAGCACCTTGCGGCCGTCTTCCAGGGTGATCTCGGCGGACTGCGGGCTGGTGATGATCCGCTCGGACTTGAACAGGCCCTGGGCGCGGATGGCGTCCAGTTCCTCAGCATAGTGGCGGGTCAGGGCGGAGGAGTCGGTCATGGCGTGGGCACGGCTCAGCACGGGAAACCGCTGATTCTACCGGGCATCGGAGGCTGCGAACCGGGCCGGACCGGGCGCCGCCATGGCCGGCACATGTTGCATCGCAATAGCAAACGGGTTAAAAATTCGTGAACCGGGGCTGTCTGCTCCGGTCGCTGCGCCCGCTGCAGATCCCGCCTTCCACGCCACCGCCCCCCACCGGAGACGCTCATGAAGCACGCCCGTGCCTGCCTCGCCATTGCCGCCGCCCTGACTCTCGCGCCATTCGCCGCCAGCGCCCAGGACAACGAATCTCCGTACAGCTGGAACGTCACCGCCGTCTCGGACTACCTGTTCCGTGGTGTGTCGCAGACCGATGAGGATCCGACCCTGCAGGCCGGCTTCACCTACACCAGCCCGGTGGGCCTGTATGCCGGCGTCTGGGGCTCGGGCGTGGACTTCGGTCCGGGCGATCCGAAGACCGAGGTCGACTACCTGATCGGCTACGGCGTGGACGTGACCGAGCGCGTCAACTTCGACGTGCTGTTGAACCGTTACACCTACCTCAAGGCCAGCCACCAGAACTACAACGAGCTGATCACCACCACCACGCTGGACGACACCTACAAGCTGACGGTGGCCTACAGCAACGATGTGTGGAACAGCAGCACCGACGGCTGGTACTTCGGCCTGGGTGGCAGCTGGGGCCTGCCGAAGGACTTCACGCTCAATGCCAACGTCGGCCGCAGCACCTTCGAGGACGGTATCGCCAAGGACTACACCGACTGGAACGTCGGCGTCGCCCGCCAGTTCGGCCTGTTCAATGTCGGCCTGGGCTACTACGGCACCGATGGCAACGGCCGCGACAACTCCGGCAAGCTGGCCCACAGCCGGGTGATGCTGAGCGTCGCCGTAGGCAAGTAACGCCGCAGGCGTTACGGTAGGTGCCAGGCTTGCCTGGCACGCTTTACGAAAAAGGCGCCCATCGGGCGCCTTTTTCCGTTCCTCGGTGTTCTTGACCCCATCTGGGGAAGAGCCCCCTTGTTGTTCAAGGGGGCGCGCCGAAGGCGCGGGGATAAGGAAACCTGCGCGGATTCAACGTGGCGAAGCCACGATGAATCAATTCCAGCTGAGAACCACCTTGCCGGCCTTGCCTTCTTCCATCAGGTCGAAGCCCTTCTGGAAGTCGTCGATCGGCAGCTGGTGGGTCATCACCTTGCCGAGCGGGAAGCCGGACAGCACCAGCTGGGTCATCTTGTACCAGGTCTCGTACATCTTGCGGCCGTAGATGCCCTGCACGGTCAGGCCCTTGAAGATGATCTTGTCCCAGTCGCAGCCGGCGCCCTTGGGCATGATGCCGAGCATGGCGATCTTGCCGCCGTGGTACATGCAGTCGAGCATGTCGTTGAACGCGCGCGGGTTGCCGCTCATTTCCAGGCCCACGTCGAAGCCCTCCATGTGCAGTTCCTTCATCACGTCCTTCAGCGAGGTGTTGGCGACGTTGACCACGCGGGTGGCGCCCATGTCGGCGGCCAGCTTCAGGCGGAAGTCGTTGACGTCGGTCACCACCACGTTGCGTGCACCGATGTGCTTGCAGATGCCCGCCGCGATGATGCCGATCGGGCCGGCGCCGGTGATCAGCACGTCTTCGCCGATGACGTTGAATTCCAGCGCGCAATGCGCGGCATTGCCGTACGGGTCGAAGAAGGCGGCCAGCTCGGACGGGATCTGGTCGGGAATCGGCCACAGGTTGCTGGCCGGCATCACCATGTATTCGGCGAACGCACCGTTGACGTTGACGCCGATGCCGACGGTGTTCGGGCACAGGTGCGGACGACCGCCGCGGCAGTTGCGGCAGTGGCCGCAGACGATGTGGCCTTCGGCCGACACGCGCTGGCCGATCTCGTAGCCGGTCACGCCCGGGCCGATCTGCGCGATGCGGCCGACGAATTCATGGCCGATGGTCAGGCCCGGCTTGATCGTACGCTGGCTCCACTCGTCCCACAGGTAGATGTGCAGGTCGGTGCCGCAGATCGCGGTCTTTTCCAGCTTGATCAGGACCTGGTTGGGGCCCGGGGTCGGCACCGGAACCTCTTCCATCCAGATGCCCTTGGCCGCTTCGCGCTTGACCAGGGCCTTCATCGTTTGCTGCGCCATCGGGGTGGAACTCATCAGGGGGAAAGCGCGGATTATAGGGCGCCACGCGGATTTCCCATGTTGCGCTGCGGGTGCAGTGGGGGAACGAAAGCTGTGCGCAGGCGGGCGTTTCGAACGTGGGCGCTATGCTCGCCGGGCATGGCCCGGCGCTACCTTCCGAGGCCTGGAGAGGGAGGGGAGGCGGGAGGCCTGGCCTCCCGCCTCGGTCCGATCGCAATGGAGACGCTGAACGGTGGAAGCACCTGATTGCATTACTTCCGGGGTTCGGGCCGGGGCAGGGCGGCGGGCTACAATCGAGGGTTCCACTACCAAGGGCTGCTCCATGCGCTCGAACCTGCTTGCATTCTCCGTCGTCGCCAGCCTTGGGCTGGTCCAGGTCGCCCATGCCGCTGAAGGCATGTGGGTGCCGCAGCAGCTGCCGGAAATCGCCGGCCCGCTGCAGAAGGCCGGCCTCAAGCTGTCCCCGGAACAGCTGGCCAACCTGACCGGTGACCCGATGGGGGCGGTGGTCGCGCTGGGCGGCTGCACCGCCAGCTTTGTCTCCCCGCAGGGCCTGGTGGTCACCAACCACCACTGTGCCTATGGTGCGATCCAGCTGAACTCGACCGCACAGAAGAACCTGATCAAGGACGGCTTCAACGCGCCCAAGCTCAGCGATGAACTGAGTGCTGGCCCGAATGCCCGCGTGTTCGTGCTCGACCAGATCACCGACGTCACTGCCCAGGCCAAGGCGGCCATCGCCGGCGCCGGCAAGGACCCGCTGGCCCGCAGCCGTGCGCTGGACGCTTTCGACAAGGCCCAGGTCGCCGCGTGTGAAGCCGATGCCGGCTTCCGCTGCCGCCTGTACTCGTTCTCCGGCGGCAACACCTACCGCCTGTTCCGCAACCTGGAAATCAAGGACGTGCGCCTGGTCTATGCGCCTCCGGGCAGCGTCGGCAAGTTCGGCGGTGACGTCGACAACTGGATGTGGCCGCGCCACACCGGTGATTTCTCGTTCTACCGTGCCTACGTCGGCAAGGATGGCAAGCCGGCCGCGTTCTCGGCCGACAATGTGCCGTACCAGCCCAAGCACTTCCTGAAGTTCGCCGATACGCCGCTGGGCGCCGACGACTTCGTGATGGTGGCCGGCTACCCGGGCCGCACCAACCGCTACGCGCTGGCCGGCGAGTTCAACGAGACCGCCAGCTTCACCTACCCGACCATCGCCCGCCACTACAACGCGGTGCTGAAGATGATCGCCGACGCCGGCAAGGCCGACGCCGACGTCAAGGTGAAGTACGCCGCCACCGCGGCCAGCATGAACAACGTGGCCAAGAACTACCTGGGCCAGCTGGAAGGCTTCAAGCGCATCGATGCCGCCGGCCAGAAGCAGGCCGAAGAAGCGGCGGTGCTGGCCTGGCTGAAGAAGCAGGGCGCTGCCGGCAAGCCGGCACTGGCTGCACACGCGCAGCTGCTGCAGCACCTGGATACCAGCAAGTCGACGCGCGAGCGCGACCTGTTCGTCGGCCAGTTCAACAACACCTCCGCGGTGGGCGCGGCCATCACCCTGTACCGCCTGTCGATCGAGCGCAGCAAGCCCGACGCCGAGCGCGAAGCGGGTTACCAGGACCGCGACCTGACCACCATCGAGGGCAGCCTGAAGCAGATGGATCGCCGCTACGTGGCGAAGATGGACCAGCAGCTGCAGGCCTACTGGCTGGAGCAGTACGTGGCCCTGCCGGCCGCGCAGCGCGACAACGAAGTGCTGAACACATGGTTGGCTGGCAGCGATGCCGCTGCGGTGAGGTCGCTGGTGGCCAAGCTGGGCGGCACCGAGCTGGGCAGCCTGGACACCCGCCTGAAGTGGTTCAAGGCCGACCGTGCCGCGTTTGAAGCCAGCAGTGATCCAGCCATCCAGTACGCCGTTGCTGTCATGCCGGCACTGCTGAAGCAGGAAGAGCAGAAGAAGATCCGCGAGGGCGAATCGCTGACCGCTCGTCCGCTCTACCTGCAGGCCGTGGCCGACTACAAGAAGAGCCAGGGCGAGTTCGTCTATCCCGATGCCAACCTGTCGCTGCGCATCACCTTCGGCAACGTGATGGGCTATGGCAAGGACGGCGTGAAGTACACCCCGTTCACCACCCTGGAAGGTGTGGCGGCGAAGGAAACCGGCGAGGATCCGTTCGATTCGCCGAAGGCACTGCTCGATGCGGTCAAGGCCAAGCGTTACGGCGGTCTGGAAGACAAGCGGATCGGTTCGGTACCGGTGAACTTCCTGTCCAACCTGGACATCACCGGCGGCAACTCCGGTTCGCCGGTGCTCGATGCCAACGGCAAGCTGGTCGGCCTGGCCTTCGACGGCAACTGGGAATCGGTCAGTTCCAACTGGGTGTTCGACCCGGTGATGACCCGCATGATCGCCGTCGACAGCCGCTACATGCAGTGGATCATGCAGGAAGTGGCGCCGGCGCCGCAGCTGCTGAAGGAACTGAACCTGGCGAAATAAACCGGTTGCGGTAGTGCCGGCCGCTGGCCGGCAACCTCGACCAGATAGCCGGAGTTCCTGAAACCCCGCGACGTCTGTCGCGGGGTTTTTTCATGCCCCGTCCGGCCGGGTCCGCCGAACAGGTATCATCCCTGTTCCGCGTACTTCACAGGATGTGAACAATACGCCGGAACTCCTCCCCCCAAGGACCCCTTGTTCGCATGCGCATCCTGCTTGCCCGTCACGGCGAAACGCCGTGGAACGCCGAAGGCCGCTACCAGGGCCAGATCGACATCCCGCTTTCGCCCATCGGTGAGGCCCAGGCCCAAGCGCTGGGCGCCCGCCTGGCTTCGGTGGACATCACCCGCGCGGTGGCCTCGCCGCTGTCACGTGCCCAGCGCACCGCGCAACTGGCCCTGGGTGCTGCACGCGCCGACATGCTGCTGACCGAGCCGGAGCTGCAGGAAATCGCCCACGGTGAGTGGGAAGGCCTGCTGGCCAGCGAAATCAACGAAAAAGACCCGTCGCGCCTGCAGGCGTGGCGCAATGAACCGGACACCGTGCTGATGCCGGGTGGCGAATCGCTGCGCCTGGTGCTGGAGCGCAGCTGGCGCGGCCTGGCCCGTGCCGCCGAAGGCCTTGGCGAACACGACACCCTGCTGGTGGTCGCCCACGATGCAGTCAACCGGGTGATCCTGTGCAAGGTGCTGGGCCTGCCGTTGTCGCGGCTGTGGACCTTCCGCCAGGCACCGACCACGCTCAACCTGCTTGAAGGCGCCGACCTGGACGGCCTGGAAGTGGTGCGCCTGAACGACTGCGCCCACCACACGCCGTTCTTCGGTGAAGCCAAGCACCGCGCACTCTGAATCTTCTGCCCTGAACCACCTGCACCTGTTGGAAGCCTTGCCGTGAAGAACACCCCGACCACTCTGGCCGAATGGCTGGACTACATTGAACGCCAGCATCCGGCCAGCATCGACATGGGACTGGAGCGGGTGCGCACCGTGGCCACCGCGATGGGCCTGGGCACGCCGGCAAGGCACACCATCGTGGTCGGTGGTACCAACGGCAAGGGTTCCACCGTCGCCTTCATCGAGGCCATCGCGCGTGCTGCGGGCTGGAAGGTCGGCGCGTACACCTCGCCGCACCTGCTGCGCTACAACGAGCGCGTGCGCATCGCTGGCCAGGATGTCGATGACGCCGCACTGGTGGCCGCGTTCAACACGGTCGAGGCAGCGCGCGGTGATGTGACGCTGACCTATTTCGAGTACGGAACGCTGGCCGCGCTGCAGCTGTTCGCCGATGCCGATCTTGATCTGGCCGTGCTGGAAGTGGGCCTCGGCGGCCGCCTGGATGCGGTCAACATCGTCGACGCCGACGTGGCGGTGATCACCACCGTGGACATCGATCACGCCGAATGGCTGGGCGAGGACCGCGAGGCCATCGGTGCCGAGAAGGCCGGCATCATCCGCGGCTGGAAGCCGGTGATCCTGGGCGAGACCGATCCGCCGTCGAGCGTGCTGGCGCGCGCCTACCTGGTGGGTGCCAATGCGATTCGCGGCGGCAGCGACTATTTCTACGAACCGATCGACGCGCAGCGTTGGCGCTGGCGCGATGTCGGCACCCGCCTGGAACTGCCGACGCCGACGCTGGCCGGGCCGATCCAGCTGGCCAACGCCGGTGCGGCGATCGCGGCGCTGCGCGCGCTGGACCGGCCGGTGCCGCGCGCGGCATGGGCCGCAGGCGTGGCAGCGGCGCGCATCGCCGGGCGCCTGCAGGCGTTCGAGCGCGATGGCGTGCAGGTTCGCGTCGATGTCGGCCACAACCCGCAGGCAGCCGGCCAGCTGGCGCGCGCGCTGAAGGCCGAGGCATCCCCCGGGCGCACCCTGGCGGTGTACGCCGCGCTGCAGGACAAGGACGCCGTGGGCGTGGTGCAGGCGCTGCAGGAGGTAGTGGGCGACTGGACCTTGGCCGGGCTGGATGGCGCGCGTGGGCAGAGTGCGGCGGAACTGCAGGCACGGCTGGCAGATACCGAGGCAGCCACTGCGGCGCTGGCCGACACGGTCGAACAGGCGCTGGCGCAGGTGCTGGCCCGCGCCGAGCGCGGCGACCGGGTGCTGGTATTTGGTTCCTTCCATACCGCCGCCGCTGCGCTGCAATGGCTGCAGGCCCACGCCTGACCGCCGTTCAGCCATTACCGACGCCGTGCGGTCGCGCACCCGTATAATCGACCGCAACGTCCAGCCTGCCGCCTGCCCTACGTGGATACGCCCCTGAAACAGCGTCTGATTGGTGCCATCGTCCTGGTGGCCTTGGCCGTCATTTTCCTGCCGATGCTCGTCAAGGGCCCGGCCCCGGACAGCGGTGTCGCTTCTGTGCCGATCGCCGCGCCCGATGCGCCGGCCGATGGCCAGTTTGAAACCCGTGAACTGCCGCTGGTCGCACCGGCCGGTGGCGCTACCGGGTTGCAGAGTGGCCAGGCCCGTCCCGTCGAGGAGGCCGCCGCCCCGGCGACACCGCCGACCGTGGACACTTCGCCAGCCGTCGCCGCCGGCAACTACGCGGTGACCTTCGGCGCCTACGGCAGCCAGGCCGACGCCGATGCGGTGATCGCCTACCTCAAGCGTTCGCAGCTTCCGGGCTTCATCGAGACCGCATCGATCAACGGTCGCCCGGCCTGGCGCGTTCGCGTTGGGCCGTATGCCGACCGTGCCCAGGCCGAAGCGGCCCGGCTGCAGGCGGTGAAGGTGCGTGCCGACGTGAAGGCAGAAGTCATCACGCTCGATGCGAAACCCTCGACCAGCGCACCGGTGGCAAGCACGCCGATGCCCGCGCCGAGCGCCAGTACTCCCGTCGCGGCGGCCACGCCGTCGGCGACCGGCAACCCGGTGCGCAGTGAAAGCTTGCCGCCGAGTACGCCGACCGCAGCAGCGCCGCCGGCTGCCAAGCCGGAGCCGGTCAAGCCTGTGGCCAAGCCGGAACCGAAGCCCGAGCCCAAGCCCGAAGCGACCGCCAGCAAACCGGCCACGCCGCCGAGCACGCCGGCCGCACCGGCCGCCAGCGGAGTGGGTTTTGCCGTACAGCTCGGCGCCTTCGGCCAGGCCAACGATGCCAACGCCCTGCGCGACAAGGTGCGCGCGGCAGGCTTCAGCGCCTTCGTCGAGCAGGTGCGTACCGAAAAGGGCAGCCTGCACCGCGTCCGTGTCGGGCCGGTCGCCAACCGCGCCGATGCTGAACAGTTGAAGGCGCAGGTCGCCGCCAAGGTCGGCGTGGCCGGCATGGTACGACCGCACCCATGACCTGTACGCAGCCCCGTTGCCAGCGCCGCCGAAGGAGCGGGGCGCCATGATCGACGTGGTGCTGCTGATCGTGATCGCCGCCTCCACCCTGCTTGGGTTGCTGCGCGGCTTCGTGGGCATCGTCATCGGCACCGTATCGTGGCTGGTGGCCGCCTGGGCGGCCTTCGCCTTCGGCAATGACGCCGCACGCTGGTGGGCCGCACCGGCTGCGCCCGGCGGCGAGCATTTCATCGGCGGCTACCTCAGCGTCGGCATCGGCGTGATGGTCGTGGTCGCCGTGATCGGCATGGTCATCAAGGCCATCGTCCACCGCAACATGCTGGGCAGCCTGGACCGCCTGCTGGGCGGGGTCCTCGGTGCCGTGCGTGGCGGGCTGATCGCGGCCGTGCTGCTGTTGCTGGCCGGCTTCACCCCGCTTACCGCCGAACCCTCCTGGCGCGGCTCGGCGCTGCGCCCGGTGCTGAACCCGGCCGTGGCCTGGATGAACAGCAAGCTGCCGCAGTGGCAGGTGCCGGGCACCGACCTGCTGCCCAAGGCCTTGCCGATGGACGCGCTGTCCCCATCTGCGTTGATGGAGCTGGGCAAGAGCGCCGGCGCCGGAGTGGGCAAGCCAGGGGCGACAGGCGATAATGGCGTACTCGGTCAGATTGTGGCGGGCAGCGGATGGCTGCGGCCTGCGAAGGCGGAACAGGGCGAGGCATACGATCCGGCCGAAGTGCGCCCGGACGCCCCAACACTACCGGGCAGCATCGAGCCGGACGACCCGGCCAATGTCGACCGCAGACGCGGCGACAACTCTGGCCAGGCACGGCCACCTTCCTTGTAACTGGGCACAGCCCAGCGGAGACCTCGCATCATGTGTGGCATCGTCGGAATCGTCGGCAACCAGAACGTCGCCGGGCAGTTGTATGACGGCTTGACCGTCCTCCAGCATCGCGGCCAGGACGCGGCGGGCATCGCCACCGTCAACGGCAGCCGCCTGCGGGTGCAGAAGGCCACCGGCCTGGTCCGCGATGTGTTCGATGCACGCACCATGTCCACGCTGGAAGGCAGCGTCGGCATCGCCCATGTGCGCTATCCGACCGCCGGTTCGGAAGGCATGGACGAGGCACAGCCGTTCTACGTCAATTCGCCGTACGGCATCGCGCTGGCCCACAACGGCAACCTGATCAACACCGAGGACCTGCGCCAGCAGGTGTTCGAGCAGGACCGCCGCAACGTCAATACCGATTCGGACAGCGAAGTGCTGTTGAACGTGTTTGCCTACGAACTGGAACAGCAGCGCCAGCTCAGCCCGGAAGCCGCCATCCGCGCGGTTGCCGGCGTGCACCGCCGCTGCAAGGGCGGCTATGCGGTGGTCAGCGTGGTGCTGGGCCTGGGCCTGGTCGCGTTCCGCGATCCGCATGGCATCCGCCCGCTGGTGCTGGGCAAGCGCAGCCATGCCGAGGGTGACGAATACATTGTTGCCTCGGAGTCGGNCGCGCTGGACGTGCTGGGCTTCCAGCGCGTGCGTGACGTGCAGCCGGGCGAAGCGCTGGTGATCACCGCGCGCGGCGAGCTGTTCTCGGAAATCTGCGCCGAGCCGGCCGAACACACCCCGTGCATCTTCGAGTACGTGTATTTCGCACGCCCCGATTCGATGATCGACAACGTGTCGGTGCACAAGGCGCGCATGCGCATGGGCATCAAGCTGGGCGAGAAGATCCTGCGCCTGCGCCCGGACCACGACATCGACACCATCATCCCGATCCCGGACACCTCGCGCGATGCCGCGCTGGAGATCTCCAACGTGCTCGGGGTGAAGTACCGCGAAGGCTTCATCAAGAACCGTTACATCGGCCGCACGTTCATCATGCCGGGCCAGGGCGAACGCGTGAAGTCGGTGCGCCGCAAGCTCAACCCGATCCACCTGGAATTCCGCAACCGCGTGGTGCTGCTGGTGGACGACTCGATCGTGCGCGGCACCACCAGCCAGCAGATCGTGCAGATGGCGCGCGACGCCGGCGCACGCAAGGTCTACCTGGCCAGCGCCGCGCCGCCGGTGCGTTACCCGAACATCTACGGCATCGACATGCCGGCCGCTGAAGAGCTGGTCGCGCACAACCGCAGCATCGAGGAAATCGAAGCGCACCTGGGCTGCGACTGGCTGATCTACCAGGACATCGAAGACATGGAAGCGGCGGTGAGCGAAGGCAATCCGGCGCTGCGCAACTTCGATTCCTCGTGCTTCAACGGCCATTACCCGACGGGCATCGAGCCGGGCTACTTCGAACGCATCCAGCAGCTGCGTTCGGACGACGCCAAGCACAAGCGCCGCGCCTGAGGTCCAGGCGGTGATCGACGTGCCTGACGTCGGCGGCAATCTGCTGCGCGCTGCGCAACAGTGCCTGGCCGAAGCCGATCCGCTGCGCAAGGTCGCGCTGACCCAGGCCTACGCTGCCGCGTTCCGCGCCGGCCGCTTGAACGTAGCGGCCGATGCACCGCCGGCCGATCCGATCCGCATGCCGGGCCGGCCGCCGCAGTTGCTGATGGTGCATCCGCGTGAAGTGCCCCGGCGCGGCCTGGGCGGGGTGGAAGGGCGTGCGGCGTTCATCCATGCCATCGCCCATATCGAGCTCAATGCGATCGACCTGGCCTGGGATGCGGTGTACCGCTTCCGCGGTCTGCCAGCTGCGTTCCATGCCGACTGGGTGAGCTGCGCCGACGACGAATCGCGCCACTTCATGCTGCTGCGCGAGCGCCTGCTGGCACATGGCCATGAGTACGCCGATTTCCCTGCGCACAACGGCCTGTGGGAAATGTGCGAGAAGACCGCGCACGACGGCCTGGCGCGGATGGCGCTGGTGCCGCGCGTGCTGGAAGCGCGCGGGCTGGACGTGACCCCGGGCATGATCGACAAGCTGCGCAACGTCGGCGATGGCGAAACCGCCGACGTGCTGGAGGTGATCCTGCGCGAGGAGGTTGCACACGTTGCCGCCGGATCGCGCTGGTTCCGCTGGTACTGCGAGCGCGCCGGCGTCGAGCCACGAGCGCGTTTCAAGGAACTGCTGGTCGAGTATGCCGGTGGCTACCTGCACGGGCCGTTCAACATCGAGGCACGCCTGCTGGCCGGGTTCGATGCGGATGAGCTCGCCAACCTGGTCGAACAGGCGGGTTGACCGGCGTCGGTTGATCCTCATCCACGCATGGCGTGGATCTACTGGGCTGGCGGGTGGAGGCCATCCACCGGAGCACCGGCTTTACAGTAGATCCACGCCATGCGTGGATGCCGTTCACCCGTTCGGCAACACCACGCGTCTGCCATCCACCGTGGGCCGGTTGATGTAGAACAGCCCCGGCCCAGGGCGATACGGCAGCTCGCTGACACCGGCGTCGGCGGTGTAGGTCAGGGCAGTGTCGCCCAGCGCATCGAAATTCCAGTGTGCGGACTGCATCAGGTAGCGGCGGCGCAGCAACGCTTCCTGCGTCGGGGTCAACGGCTGGCCGGCAATCAGGCGGCGCGCGATCGGCTGCAGCGCGCTGGGCAGTTCCCAACCCGCCACCTTGGCCGCGTCGGTAGTCCAGGTCACGCCGGCAGCGATGGCGTGCTGCTGCATCACCTGCAGCGCAACCAGCTGGTAGCGCCAATCGATGCGCCGGTGCAGCACCACCGCAGCGGTGACGTACAGCACCGGCGACATCAGCACGCTGCGGCTGCCCGCGCGTCGCTGCTGCTGCCACTGGTGCCAGACATCGACCCAAACTTCCTTCGGGTTCAACCCCAGCTGCTGCCGCCAGCGTTCGGCGTCGGCCTGTGCTTCAGCGTACGCGGTGGTCGCCTGCAGCAGTGCCAGGGGCGGTGTCTGGTAGTCCTCCACGCCAGGCCGGCGCAGTTGCTGCCGCCGCGGCCGGCTGAGCAGCTTGGGCCCTTCTTCCACCTGGTCGTAGCCACCACCGATGTTGGCGTGCACGCCGGGCAGTGCGATTTCGCGATGGGTGGGTGCCACCGTGGTCAGCGCATAGTGCTGGCGATGCTCGTCGCGCGCACTGAGCTGCAGCACGGCCTCGGCGATGCCTGCGGGCAGGGCGATGCGGGGGTGTTCATCGGCGCGGCCGCCGTTGACGGCAACTACCGTGTCGAACAGGCCGATGAAGCGCAGTACCGGCCGCGGCAGGGTGAAATCGGCGCTGCATGAAAGGCCCGCCTGCTGCAGCAGCTGCCGCCAGCGCGCGCTGTCCCATCCGCGCAGATGGTTGGCTACATCGCGCGCGGACGCCGCGCCGCGCGAGTAGCCGAACAGATCCAGCTGCACGCTGTGTAGGGATGCGCGCCACTGCGTCGCAAGCGCCGACAGTGCCGCCGGCAGCAGCACCTGCAACGCACGCTGCACCTTCGCCTGCACGCCACTGGCGCCGATACCGAAGGCCAGGCCGATCAGGTCGTCTTCGGCATCATCGCGGGTGCCGACGCCTTCCACATAGATCGCCAGCGAAGGTGTACTGCCGGGCGTGCGCCGGCTGTCCGGATACAACTGATGCAGGCGCGCGATGTTGGTGGCGCCGTTGTCGTAGCTGCTGGTCAACCGGCTCTGGTAAGTCGAATCATCATCGGCGCGGAGCAGGGCGGGGCGCGCTCGCGGCGCCTGCCGGTGGCCCTGCGCCAGGTTGTGGGCGTTGTTGCGGGTGCCATCGAAGAACAGGCCGATCCGCAGCAGGCCCGGATCAGCCGTCGTGTCACCGCTGTGCTGCGCTGGCGCCATGTGCATCCCCTGTCGTGGCCACGTCACGGTAGCGCGAAAGCCGTGTGTTGGCGAAGTGTACTGACGCTTTTGACCTGACTGAACGCAGATGCGGTCGATCACAGATCGCGATTTCCATTCCTCTCGTCTATTGAATTCACACGCCCTGCGCAGGCCTGATGGCCGGACCCGGTACCCGGGTCGTGCTGCATCAACGCTGTCCACTTCACCTCAAGGAGCGACAAGATGATGTCCAGATCGATAGGTAAAGCGACAGGTGGTCTGTTGTTGGGATTGTCGGTAGCGGCGGCCGCCCATGCGGCGCCGCTGTTCGAGCCGGTCACCGTGCTCAGCCGTGCATCGGCCACCAGCGAGCCGGCACTGGGGCGGTTGCTGGCCACCCCGTCCACCGCCGCCGTACAGGAAGTGCGTGTCGATGCTGCCGCCACCGCGCAGCCGCAGCTGGAATTCGAGCTGCTCGGGCAGAAGGTGCAGGCCGTTCGCAGCAAGGTCGAGGCGCTGCCCGATGGTGGCAGCATCTGGTACGGCCAGTTGCGCGCGCCGTCCGATCGCCTGCAGGCGGCCACGTCCAATGGCCAGGACGATCCGGGCAATTCGCTGATCCTGGTGCGCTCGGGCAATACCCTCACCGGCTCGATCCGCAAGGACGGCAAACTCTATCGTCTGCGTCCGCTGGGCAATCGCCACGTGCTGGTCGAGGTGGATGAATCGCGGATGCCGGCCGATCATCCGGCCGACTACAACCAGTTGCCGAAGATCGCCATGCCTGCCAATGATCGCCTCGGCACTGCGCAGGCCTCCTCAGGCAGCCCGGCGACCATCCGCGTGCTGGTGGTGGCAACCAATGCTGCAGTGACCGCCTACGGTGGCAACATGCAGTCGCTGGTGCAGTTGGCGGTTGCCGAATCCAACCAGGGTTACACCAACAGCAACGTAGGCCTCACCCTGCAGCTGGCCGGTTATGAAACCACCAACTACACCGAGTCCGGGAATTTCACCACCGACCTGTCGCGCTTCCGTGGCACCAGCGACGGCTACATGGACAGCATCCACACCAGCCGCAACACCACCGCCGCCGACGTCGGCGTACTGCTGATCAACAACACCAGCTATTGCGGGCTGGCCTCGGGTATCGGTTCCACCGCATCGACCGCGTTTGCCGCGGTGTACTGGGATTGCGCCACCGGCTACTACTCGTTCGCCCATGAAATCGGCCACCTGCAGAGCGCACGGCACGACATCGCCAGTGATCCGAGCACGTCGCCGTATGCCTATGGCCATGGCTATCGTTATGAGCCGGCCAGCGGATCGCGCTGGCGCACGATCATGGCCTATGACTGCTCGGCCGGCTGCCCGCGGCTGAACTACTGGTCCAATCCGAACATCAGCTACAACGGCGTGCCGATGGGCATCGCCAGCAGTGCCGACAACCAGCGCGTGCTGGTCAATACCAAGGCCACCATCGCGGCCTTCCGCTGAGTCCAAGTGCCGACCAGGGTCGGCGTCTACCGGGGCACGTGCACCTGCTCTGCTAGATGCCAACCTTGGTTGGCATCCTGCGATCCATCATGCGCGGCTGAGCGTATCCAGGCTCCAGCCGTTGGCATCCACGCGCAGCACCGAACCCTGTTCGTACCAGTCGCCCAGCACGATGCGGGTGCAGCTGCGTCCACCGGCCTGCAGGGTGTGGATCGCCGGGCGATGGGTGTGGCCATGGATCATCGTGTCCACGCCGTGGCGCACGTAAGTGGCTTCCACTTCGGCCGGGGCTACGTCGGTGACCGTTTCGAACTGCGCACGGTCGCCCTGCTTCATTTCCGACTGGCGCGCCTGGCTGGCATCACGCGCCTTCTGCGCGAAGGCGATACGCGCTTCCAGCGGCTGCGACAGGAACTGCGCCTGGAAGACCGGGTCGCGGGTCTGGGCACGGAACTGCTGGTAGGGGATGTCATCGGTGCACAGCAGGTCACCGTGCTGCAGCAGCACCGGGCGGCCGTACAGATCGATCATGCACGGGTCCGGCAGGATGCGCAGGCCGGCGCGGCGGGCATAGTCTTCGCCCAGCAGGAAATCACGGTTGCCACGGATGAAGAAGACCGGCACGCCGCTGTCGGACAGTACCTTCAGCGCATCGGCCACCGCGTCGGCTGCGGCCGAGGGGGTGTCATCGCCGATCCAGGCTTCGAACAGATCGCCGAGGATGTACAGCGCATCGGCGCCAGGCGCTTCCTCGCGCAGGAAGCGCAGGAACAGGTCGGTGATGGCCGGACGGCTGGGGTCCAGATGCAGATCGGAGATGAACAGCGTGGTCATGCGGACATTCTAGGGCATCACACCGGCAACGGCAGCCAGGCCAGGCTGGCCGAGGCCAGCAGTGCAGCGATGCCGGTGGCAGCCAGAACGTCGCTTGGGTAGTGCAGGCCCAGCACCACGCGCGACAGGCCCACGCCGAAGGTGAAGGGCACCAGCAGCGGCGCCAGCCAAGGGTAGTAGGCCAGTGCGACGATGGTGAACGACACTGCGTGCAGGGTATGGCCGGACGGGAAACTGAACTCATCCAGCGGCGCCACCCAGGCACGGATACGCAGGTCGGCCGCGTACGGCCGTGGCCGCCGGGTCCAGCGTTTCAGGCCCTTGTACAGCAGCAGCGCGGCCAAGCCGGTGGCGGCCATGTGCACTGACGCGCGCAGGCCGTCGAAGCCATCGATGAGCACCAGCGCGCCCATCAGCACGTACCAGAACACGCCATCGCCGAGCCGGCTGATGATCGAAAAGACGCGCCGCACGCGGCGACGTCGGCAGTAGTGGTTGGCGCGGCGGCACAACCGGGCTTCGCGACCGGCCAGCAGCTCAAGCGGCGTGGTGCGCATGCCCGCTCCTCCGCGCGCTGGCCAGTTCCGCCAGCAGGCTTTCGAACTCCGCCACCACCTGCTGTGGGTGCAGCCGCTTCATCGCCCGTGCCGCATTGCCACCCAACGCGCGGCGCTGGGCATCATCGGCAGCCAGTTGCACCGCTGCCTGCACGAACTGCTCGTCGTCCTCCACTGCGGCACCGTTCTCGCCGTTGCGCAGGTACTCGCGGGCCGCGCCGTAGTCGAAAGCAACCGTGGCCAGGCCGCTCGCCATGCTTTCCAGGGTCACGTTGCCGAAGGTCTCGCTACGGCTGGGGAACAGGAACAGATCGCCACTGGCGAAGTGTCGGGCCAGGTCATCGCCGCGCTGGATGCCGCAGAAGATGAAATCGGGATTCTCATGCGCCAGTCTCTCGCGCGCCGGGCCATCGCCGACCCAGACGAAACGCGCTTTCGGGCGCACCTGCTGCAGCTTGCGGAAGGCCTTCACCGCCAGGCCGAGGTTCTTTTCTGCGGCGATGCGGCCAACGTAGATCGCCGCCAGGCCCGTGCCGTCGATACCCCATTCCTCGCGCAGTGCCGGGTCGCGGCGCGCCGGGTCGAACTGCTGGCTGTCGACCGCACGGGCGAGCAGGCGCACGCGCTCGAAGCCCTGGTCGCTCAGGAATTCCTGCAGTTCGCGGGTGGGCACCAGGGTCGCGTCGGCCTGGTTGTGGAAACGGCGCATCCAGCGCATTGCCGCCGACTGCAGCCACGCCACGCCATAGTCGGGCAGGTACTCGTCGAAGCGGGTGTGGAATCCGGTGGCGACCGGAATGCCGAGGCGGCGCGCGGTGCGCAGTGCCGACCAGCCCAGCGGACCTTCGGTCGCCACGTAGGCCGCATCTGGGCGCTGCTGTCGCCAGTGTCGGCCCAGCCGGATTGGTGCCGGCAGGCCGAAGCGCAGGCCGGGGTAGCGCGGCAAGGCCGCGCCCGGTACCAGCAGGGTGCCCGGCGCCGCATCCGGTGCTTCGCTGACCTGTCGCGGACGGATCAGGTCGACCTCGTGGCCGGCGGCGCGCAATCCCTGCTCCAGGCCCTGCACGGTCAGTGCGACGCCGTTGATCTCCGGCGGGTAGGTTTCGGTGACGATGGCATAGCGCATGGCGGGCCTCCGGTTTTACGCATGCTCGGGCCTGGCGATGTAGCCGACATGACCGCTTTGCGACAACGCGATGACGACCGGGCAAGGCGGTGCCTGCGCAGTTCAGCGGCACAAAAAAACCACGGCCCCGAAGGGCCGTGGTGGTGGTGCGACAGCGCGTGGATCAGAAGCTCTGCTTGTACTGCATGTACACGAAGCGGCCGATGTCGAAGCTGCCCGAGTAGGAGTACACCGAGTTCGGCTTGGTGTACATCACCGGGCCGAGACGGTTGAACACGTTGTTGGCACCCACCGAGACGGTGGCGTTCCACGGCAGCTTGTAGCGCACCTGCACGTCGTTGAAGGTCACCGAACCACGTTCGTTGTAGTTGCGGGCGCCCTTGTACCAAGGCGCGTACACGCCCGGATCGGAGCACTCGTCCGGATGGTTCGGCAGGCTCAGGCACTGCTCCTTGACACCGGAGTAGTAGCGGGCGGTCCAGCTCACACCGAAGTTCTCGAAGTCCCAACCGATGGTGGCGTTGGAACGGACGCGGAAGCCGATGCCGGTATTGACCGCGATGCCGTTGGTGGTGGTCGGCACGGTGGCAACGTCATTGGACGAACGGTAGATGTTCGAGCTGACGTAGGTGGTCGACCACGAGGTGCTCAGCTTGCCGTAGTCGGTATCCAGACGGTAGCTGACGTCCATGTCGTAGCCTTCGGTCTCGGCGAAGCCCGCATTGCGGTTGCCGAACTTCAGGCCGGTGACGATGCCGGTGACCGGATCACGCGAGAAGCGCGCGCAACGCGACTCGATGTTCTGCTCGTAGCAGTCGATCAGGATCTGGTTCGAGCTGTCGGACACGATGGTGTTGTCGATGCGGATCTTCCACCAGTCCAGCGACACGTTGAAGTTGCTGATGAAGGTGGGGCTCCACACCACGCCCAGCGTGCGGCTGGTCGAGGTTTCCGGCAGCAGGTCCGGGTTGGAGCCGGAGGTGAACGCCACCGGGCTGGCCGCGCTCGAACCGCTGGTCGGCCTGTTGGTGCTGTCCAGCTGGCGGTACGTATCGATGTTGGCGATGTCCTGGGCGCAGCGTGCACGCACGGCGCTGTTGGATCGGGCCGAACCGTACACGCTGTCGCAGGGATCGCTGAAGGTCGGGAAGGTCTGCGAGCCGCCGCCGTACAGATCGTTGATGGTCGGCGAGCGGAAGCCCTCGGCCCAGGTGCCACGTACCAGCAGCTGGTCGATCGGCTTCCACTTGAAGCCGAACTTGCTGTTGAGGGTATCGCCGAAGGTGTTGTAGTCGGAGTAGCGGGTAGCTGCGTTGAAGCTCAGCTCACGTGCGCCCGGCAGGTCGGCCAGCACCGGCACGTTCAACTCCAGGTAGGCTTCCTTCACCTTGTACGAGCCGCCGGTCGGGCCAGCGGCCAGGTTGGTGGTCGCGCCGGTCTGGGCCAGTGCATCGGGGATGAACTTGCCGTTCTCTTCGCGGTTTTCCAGGCCGAATGCGAAGCCCAGGTCGCCTGCCGGCAGGGTGAGCAGGCTGCCACTCAGGTTGGCGAACCAGTTCTTGGTCGTGGTTTCACCCGTCGCGTTCTCGGCGGGGAACAGCCAGTCCTGCAGCGCCTGGTTGCCGTCCAGGCCGTACGGGCTCTGCACGCCGTAGGGAACCAGCGGGTTCCACACCATGCAGTTGGCCTTGGGTGCAGCAGCGCTGCCGCACTCGACCTTGCCGGTGGCGTTGTTGAAGTACGACGGGCCCACTGCATCGATGACGCGCTGCTTGTGCAGGTTGCCGGTCGTGTGCTGGGTAAGCTCGTTCTTGCTGTACTGGTAGCCCACTTCCCAGTCGAAGTAGCGCTCGCCCAGGTCGAAGGTGCCCTCGAAGGCGGCGACGGCGCGGTAGGTCTTCAGCTCGCTGGTGCTCTCGCGCGGCAGCTCCCAGGTACGGCGGTTCCAGGCCACCGACGTCGGCGTCGCATAGCCGTTCTTGTTGCCGAACGGGTTGAAGTAGCTGTCGATGGACATGTTGCCTGCGGCACCCGTCGCGCCCAGCGTGTTGGACGCCAGCGGGTAGCCAGCGGTGACGCGGGTCGAGGAGCGCTTGTTGTAGCCGAGTTCGGTCTTGAAGCGGACGTTGTCGGTGATGTTGGCCTCGCCGGAGAAGAACACCGAGTCGCGCTTGATCGGATAGCTCAGGTGCATCTGCTCGTTGGTGTTGCTGGTGTCGCCGGTGAACGCGGCCGGATCGGTCAGGTGGTAGTTGCCCGGCTTGGTCGGGTCGGCGCCACGGTTGAGCGAGTAGCCGCAACCGGCCGCGGCCGTACAGCCGGGACCACGCAGGCCGGTGAACTGGCCCCACTGGCTGGTCGTGGTCCAACCTTCGGTCGGATGACGGTCGGTGTTGCTGTAACGGCTGAAGCCGCGGTCACGTGCCCAGACGGCCTTTTCCTCGGAGTGCTCCAATGCCAGGGTGGCCGAGAAGCGGTCATTGGACCAGCCGGCAACCACGTCGACGCGGTCGCGGGCGCCGTCACCCTCGCTGAACTGGCCGTGGTAGACATTGGCGGTCACGCCGCTGACATTGCTGCGGGTGATGATGTTGACCACGCCGGCCATGGCGTCGGAACCATAGATGGCCGAGGCGCCGTCCTTCAGGATCTCCACGCGCTCGATCGCCGACACCGGCAGGACCGACAGGTCCTGGTAGCCGGAGGTGCTGATGCCCAGGCGCTTGCCGTTGATCAGTACCAGCGTGCGCTGGGTGCCCAGGCCGCGCATGTCCACATAGGTGCCACCGGCATTTTCGCCGGCGGTCAGCACGTTGGCGCGGCTGATGGTCGGGGTGCCCATCGCGGTGACGTTCTGCAGGATGTCCGAGACCGAGCTGAAGCCCTGGCGCTCGATGTCCATCCGGCTCAGCGCCAGCACCGGCTGGGCGGTTTCGACGTCCACCTGGCGGATACGCGAACCGGTGATCTCGATGCGGTCCAGGTTGGTCGGCGAGGCAGTGCTGCCGCTCTGTGCGAAAGCCGGCAGGGCGGCCAGGGTGGCAGTGGTTGCCAGGGCGTAGCGGATGGCCTGCCCCAGTGCGGTGGTGCGTGAAGTCATGACGAGCTCTCTCTCTCGGGTCGTGCAAAGGACGCCAAAGTGGGCGTCGAAGGAATCGACAGGTCCAGGACCGAGCCGATGACCCGATAGTAGTCTCGTTGGTTAATGCTGTGTAAAGAACGTATGTCGGTTTGTGTCGCTACCACGTTACGTAGTTCACAAAATATGAACAAAAGCAGGCATTTACGTGAAGGCGCCGCAGGCACGGCCACCGCCAGCTGCTGCGTTGCAGCAGGAATTGGCGGTCGATTGCGCGAACTGTAACGAAATGTAATCGGGCGCCGGCTGGCGATCAGACGGCGTCCCGGCGCCCTGCTCAGACCACGAACGGGCGGAACTGGATGCCCAGTCCGGCGATGCCCTCGGTCTCGCCGATCAGGTCGGCGCGCAGCAGCGGGCGCGCATCGATGAAGTCCTGCGGCACGATCAGTGACAGGCGGCTGTCGTCGGCAGTCAGTTCCAGCACCGGCAGCGGTGCATCCTCATGCGCGCGGTTGAGCAGGACCGCCAGGCGCAGCAGGGCAGCCAGGCGCCGTGCGGTCAGCAGCAGGCGTTCGGGAATGGCATCGAAGGCGGTCTTGCTGATGCCGCGGCGGTGATTGCGCACCAGCGTCGCCAGCATCTGCTGTTCCTGCCGCGAGAAGCCGGCGATATCCGAGTTTTCCAGCACGTAGCTGCCATGCACGTGGTAACCGCTGTGGGCGATCATCAGCCCCAGCTCATGCAGGCGTGCGGCCCAGCCAAGCATGCGTGCGTCATCGGCATCCAGCTTCCAGCGCTCCTGCACCTGCTCCAGCAAGGACAGTGCGGTGTCCTGCACGCGGCCGGCCTGCACCGTGTCGATGCCATAGCGATGGGTGAGGGCGGCCACCGATTCATCGCGCGGGTCGTTGTCGCCGGCACGGCCGAGGATGTCATAGAGGATGCCCTCTCGCATCGCGGCCTTGCTGACCAGCAGCTTCTGCAGGCCCAGCGCCTGGAAGGCGGCTTCCAGCACCAGGATGCCGCCGGCGATGATCGGCCGGCGATCGCTGGACAGGCCAGGCAGCACGATGTCGTCGATCTTCTTGGCCTTCAGCAGCTCATCGCGCAGCTGCGGCAACGCCTCGGCGGTGATCGCACCCTTGCTCAGCTTCATCGTCGCGCAGATCTCGCTGATGGCCTTGTGGGTACCCGACGACCCCAGTGCCTCCTGCCAGCCGAGCGCGCGGTACTTGCTGGCGAAGGGCTGGAACTCCCGGCCAATCTCGGCTAGTGCGTCCTTCCAGCGCTTCTTGCTGAGTTTGCCGCCCGGGAAAAAGCGCCTGGTGCTGGCGATGCAACCGGCCTGCAGGCTTTCGCGCTCCAGGGTCTGCATGCCCTTGCCGATGATGAACTCGGTAGAGCCGCCGCCGATGTCGATCACCAGGCGATGCTGGTCGGGCTTGGGCGGTTGCGCATGGGCCACGCCCAAGTAGATCAGGCGCGCTTCCTCGCGGCCACTGACCACTTCGATGGCGTGCCCGAGCGCGGTTTCGGCCGGCATCAGGAACGCCTGCGGCGAACGCAGCTGGCGCACGGTGTTGGTGGCCAGTGCACGCACGCGATGCGGCGGGACGTTGCGGATGCGCTGGCCGAACCGGGCCAGGCACTCCAGCGCGCGCTGTCGCGCTGCGGCGGAGAGTCCGCCCTTGCCGTCCAGGCCGTCGGCCATGCGCACGGTTTCGCGCAGGCGGTCGATCACCCGCAGCTGGCCAAGCGTGTAACGCGCGATGACCATGTGGAAACTATTGGAGCCAAGGTCGATGGCGGCCAGCAGGTCGCCATCCTGCAATGCGGGCGGAGTCGTGGTGGTATGCGGCATGGGCGAATGTTAGCCGAAGGGGCGGTGTGCTCGTCACCGCGTGGCCTTCACATTTTGTGGGGGAGTGCGGCAGGGCTGCGCCCTGCACCCGCTGAAGCGGTAGTGCCGGCCGCTGGCCGGCAACCTCAACGGCAACAGCAACAGCAACAGCAACAGCAACAGCTGACTTCCTGTGGGATGGCGGGGTGGGTCCGGTTGCGGGGGACGCCGTGAATACGTCCCTGTAGGCTTGGCCGCGGCATCCATGCCGCGAGGTCGACACCTACCAACAGCAGGCAAGGTCGACACCCACCAGAAGCAGGCCATGCCATTCCGACAGATCGCGAAAATCTGTCGAAGGCGGGGTGGGTCCGGTTGCGGGGGACGCCGTGAATACGTCCCTGTAGGCTTGGCCGCGGCATCCATGCCGCGGACACCCCCGCAACCGGACCCACCCCGCCTTCGACAGNTTTNCGCGATCTGTCGGAATGGCATGGCCTGCTTCTGGTGGGTGTCGACCTTGCCTGCTGTTGGTAGGTGTCGACCTTGGTCGACACGGTGGACCCACGCCAGGCGTGGATGGATCCAAACGTGCCAACCAAGGTTGGCACCTACCTGGCCACCTACCGGGTCAGAGGCCCTGCATCAACGCCATCTGCGCCGAATGGGGGGCTTCGTCATGGGCCGGTGCGCGCTTGTGGTAGATGCCTTCGGCATCCAGCTCCCAGGCGTTGAGGTTGTCGTCCAGGTAGTTCTGCAGCACTTCGCGGTACACCCGCTTGGCCAGCGCCGGGTCGAGGATGGGGAAGCAGGTTTCCACCCGGCGCAGCAGGTTGCGTTCCAGCCAGTCGGCGCTGGCGCAGTACAGCTCCGGTGCGCCGTCGTTGCCGAACCAGTAGACCCGGCTGTGTTCCAGGAAACGGCCGACGATCGAGCGCACGCGGATGTTGTCCGACACGCCCGGTACGCCCGGGCGCAGGGTGCAGGCGCCACGGATGATCAGGTCGATCTGCACACCCGCCTGCGAGGCGGCGTACAGCGCGCGGATCACCTGCGCTTCGTTGAGGGCGTTCATCTTGGCGATGATCCGCGCCGGTCGCCCGGCCGCGGCGATGCGCGTCTCGCGCTCGATCTTCGCCAGGATCCCGGTGTGCAGGGTGAAGGGCGACTGCAGCAGGCGCTTGAGCTTCATCTTCGACGCCAGCCCGGACAGCTGCTGGAACAGCAGGTGCACGTCGTTGCCGATGTCCGCATCGGCGGTGATCAGGCTCAGGTCGGTGTACGCGCGCGCGGTACCGCTGTGGTAGTTGCCGGTGCCCAGGTGCACGTAGCGGCGCAGCTTGCGGCCTTCGCGGCGCACGATCAGCAGCATCTTGGCGTGGGTCTTGTAGCCGACCACGCCGTACACCACCTGCACGCCGGCTTCCTGCAGCCGATCGGCCAGGCCCAGGTTGGCTTCTTCATCAAAGCGCGCGCGCAGCTCGACCACCACGGTCACGTCCTTGCCGGCGCGCGCCGCCTGGATCAGTGCATCGACGATCAATGAATCCTTGCCGGTGCGATACAGGGTCTGCTTGATCGCCAGCACGTTCGGATCAAGCGCGGCTTGGCGGATCAGGTCCAGCACCGCCGCGAACGCGTCGAAGGGGTGGTGCAGCAGCAGGTCCTGGCGGGCCACGGTCTCGAAGATGCCGTCGCTGTCGCGCAGGGTGCGCGGGGTCATCGGCGGATATTTCAGGTCCGGCTGCGCGATCAGGTCGTACAGCTGGATGATGCGGTTGAGGTTGACCGGTCCGTCGATGCGGTACACCGCGTTCTCGGTCAGGCCGAAGTTCTGCAGCAGGGTGCGTACGATGTCGCGCGGCATGTCGTGGGCGATCTCCAGCCGCACGGCAGGCCGGTAGCCGCGGTCCACCAGCTCATCGCGCAGGGCCAGCGCCAGGTTTTCCACTTCCTCTTCATCCACCACCAGCTCGGAGTTGCGGGTGACACGGAACTGATAGGCGCCCAGCACTTCCAGCCCCGGGAACAGCTCGTCCACGAAGGTGGACAGCACCGAGGACAGGAACACGAAATTCTGCGGACCGCCGAGTTTTTCCGGCAGCTGGATGATCCGCGGCAGCGAACGCGGTGCGCGCACGATGGCCAGGTGGCCGCTGCGGCCGAACGCATCGGTGCCCTTCAGCACCACCACGATGTTCAGCGACTTGTTGAGGATCTTCGGGAACGGATGCACCGGATCCAGGCCCAGCGGCGACAGCACCGGCATGATCTCGTTGCGGAAGTAGGCACGCAGCCAGCGCTTCTGGCGGTGGGTCCAGGAGTTGCGGCCCAGCACGCCGATGCCGGCCTCCATCAGCGCCGGGCGCAGCGTCTGGTTCCAGCAACGGTACTGCTGGTCCACCAGCTCGGCGGCGCGTTCGTGGATGGCATTGAGAATGGCCTGCGGACTCATGCCGTCCGGCGCCGGCGGCAGGCCGAACTCCTGTGCATGGCGGACCGCGGCGGCGCGGATCTCGAAGAATTCATCCAGGTTGGTGCAGGAGATGCACATGAAGCGCAGGCGCTCCAGCAGCGGCACCTGCGGATCCATCGCCTGCGCCAGCACGCGGAAGTTGAAATCCAGCTGCGACAGTTCGCGGTTGATGTACAGCGCCGGGTCGCGCAACGGATCGCTGTCCGTGCTCACGGGGAGGGGGAGGGATCCGAGGCTGCTCATGGCGTCATTCTTCGAAGGAGGTCAGGGGGGCGGACTCACGCGGTCGCACGTGGTCGGCATCGAAATGGCAGGCGAACACCGAGCCCTTGCCGACCTCGCTGTCGATTTCCAGGCGTGCATGGTGCAGACCGAGGATGTGCTTGACGATCGACAGGCCCAGGCCGGTGCCGCCGCTTTCGCGCGAGCGGCTGCTGGAGACACGGTAGAAGCGTTCGGTCAGGCGCGGCAGGTGGGTGGCCGGAATGCCGTAGCCGGTGTCGCGTACCGCCAGCACCACGCCGTCGCCCTCGCGGCGGAACTCCACCGCGATGCGGCCACCGGCCGGGGTATAGCGCACCGCGTTGGTGACCAGGTTGGAGAACGCGCTGTGCAGTTCCTTGGTCGAGCCCTGCAGGTCCACGCCGGCCAGGTCGTCGACGCTGATCTGGTGGCGGCCCTGACTGTGCGCTTCGGCTTCGCGGCGCAGGGTGGCCAGCATGGGCTGCATGGCCACCGTCTCGGCCTCGCTGTGCTCCTGCGATTCCAGCCGCGACAGGGTCAGCAGGTCCTCCACCAGCTGGGCCATGCGCTGGCTCTGCTTGCGCATTTCTTCCAGCATCGGTCCGGTCCCCGGGAAATCCTCCGGGTCCATCATGTCCAGGTAGCCGTGGACCACGGTGAGCGGTGTGCGCAGCTCATGTGAAACGTTGGCCACGAAGTCGCGGCGTACCTGTTCCAGGCGCAGCAGCTTGCTGACGTCACGGGCGATCAACAGCCAGTAGTCGGACGAATAGGGAATCAGGCGGAGGTTCAGGCGGATCGCAGGATCGACCGGCGAGGGCACGTCCAGGATCGGTTCGGCGTTGCGGCCACCGGCCAGCCAGTGCGCCAGCGGCATCGGCTGCAGGCGTTCGACCAGGGCCTCACCCAGATCGCCCGGATGGTGCAGGCCTAGCAGCGCCGTGGCCGCTTCGTTGAACCACTGCACGCGCTGGCTGTTGCGGTCCAGCACCACCACTGCATCGGGCAGCGCGGCGGCGGCGGCGCGATAGCTGCGCAGCATGTCCAGCAGGCGCCGCTTGCGCACGCGCATTTCAACCTGGTTGCGGTACAGCAGGCGGTCCAGCTCGTTCCAGACGCCGGTGCCTTCGGCGGCGGTGTCCCAGCGCTGGCGCGCGGTCAGCCGGCGCAGCACGCGGCGCAGCCGCCAGTAGTGCCAGACCAGCGTCGCCAGTGCCGCCAGCGCGATGCACAGCCACAGGTGGCCAGTGAACCAACCGACCAGACCGGCCGACAGCAACACGGTGGCCACGGTGGCCAGTGTCTTCAACCAGGCAGAGCGGATGTGGCGGGGCATTGCGGTCTCGTCGTGGGTTGCGGCGGTTCACGCAGGTGAACCGGAAGTTATAGCAGAGTTGCCGGCGCCGGCACCGCGGGGTGCACGGTGCCGGCAAGACGAGTCTCAGGTTGCGGTGGAGAAGCGGTAACCGGCGCCGCGCACGGTCTGCACCATGTTCTCGGCGTTGAACGGTTCCAGCGTCTTGCGCAGGCGGCGGATATGCACGTCGATGGTGCGTTCTTCCACATACACGCTGCCGCCCCACACGTGGTCCAGCAGCTGCGCGCGGGTATACACGCGCTCTGGGTGGGTCATGAAGAAGTGCAGCAGGCGGTACTCGGTCGGGCCGATCGGCACCGGCTGGTCGTTGGCGAACACGCGATGGGCGGCACCGTCGATGCGGATCGCACCCACCGCCACGCTGCCGTCCTCGTCATCGTCGCGGGCGCGGCGCATGACCGCGCGGATACGCGCCAACAGTTCGCGCGCCGAGAACGGCTTGACCACGTAGTCGTCGACACCGGCTTCGAGGCCGCCGACGCGGTCGTTCTCTTCGCCGCGCGCGGTCAGCATGATGATCGGCACTTCGCGGGTGAGGGTTTCCTTGCGCCAGCGCCGGGCCAGGTCCAGGCCGCTGGTGCCGGGCAGCATCCAGTCGAGCAGGATCAGGTCGGGGACGCGGTCGGCGATGGCGGTCTGGGCCTCGCGGGCGTCACCGGCGTGGACAGGTTCGTAATCGCCCTTGCGAAGGGCGAAGGCGACCATTTCGCGGATCGCGGGCTCGTCATCGACGATCAGGATGCGTTTCTGCACGAGGGCACCGTAGGGCTCAGTTACTGGAGTGGTGCCAGTAGACTACGGTTTGATGACATGTTTGTGACTGCCTGGCCGGCATCTGGCATTGCTGCCATCTGCCGGTCATGCCGCACTCAGCGGCGGTCCAGATCCGGGTCCTGCACGCCCTGCCGGCGCAGCTCGAGCACGGTGGGCGTGATCGACTCGATCCTCGCATCCACCCGGGCCCGGCCGACGTAGTCCAAGGCAGGGTTGCGCTTGAGTGCCTGCAGCTGCATCAGGGCCTGTTCCGGGCGTCCGCCCAGGAACGCCGCCTCGGCATAGGCCTCGCTGGCGCGGACGCTGTCGCCGGCCAGTTCACTGGCGCGGGCGTAGCGCTGCTGGAAGACCGGATCGTTACCGCTTTGCGACAGCAGCGGACGCAGCATCGCCTGCGCGCGCTGGCCCGCGGCCTGGCCTCCCTGCTCGTTCAGGATCTCGGCGTAGGTCAGGGCCACCGGCCGGCTGTTGGGGTGTTCGTGCAGCAGCTGCTCGAAGCGCGCATTGGCCTGGGCGGATTGGCCGGTGCGCGATTCCGCTTCGGCCAGGGCCAGGGCGACCCACAGGCTGTCCGGGTGGGTCTTCAGCAGGTCGGTGAGGGTCTGCCGGGCCTGGCTGGCGCCGCTGCGGCCACCGCGCATCGTGGCCAGCGCCTGGCCATAGCGCTGGGCATCATCCAGGCCGTCCTTCTGCCTGCGCGCAAGATCGGTGTACTCGCGTTGCAGGTCGGCCGGACTGTCGGCGCTGAGCACGCGCAGGCGCTCACGGGCCCAGTTGAAATCGCCACTGGCGCCGCGGCTGAGCTGGCCGATCGGAACCCGCAGCACGCTGCCGGGCAGCAGCGGGTTGATGCCGCGCAGCAGCGGATCGCCCAGGGTCGGGTCGGCCGGATCCACCCGTTCCTTGCGCTCGCCGCTGGGCGTGCGCGTGGTCAGCAGCACCGTGTCCTTCTTCATCTGTTCGGCGCGGGCCTTGGCCTCGCTGATGCGGGTGGTGTTGACCGGGTGGGTGCGCAGGAAGTCGGGAACGCTGTAGCCGCCATCGTTGCCGCGCATCGCCGAGGACATGCGCTCGAAGAAGCCGGCCATCGCATCCACGTCGTAGCCGCTGCGCGACAGCGTGCGGATGCCCAGCCGGTCGGCCTCCGATTCGTTGGAGCGGGTGTAGTCGATCTGCCGTTGCTGCATCAGGCCCATGCCCGAGCTGATCGCGGCCATGGTCGCGTTGCCCGAGGACGAACTGTTGCTGGCCTGGGCGGCAACCACCGCCGCCAGCATGCCCAGCAGGATCGGGATCTGGTCGCGCTGGGCGCGCTCGACCCCGCGCAGCACGTGCTGCTGGGTGACGTGGGCGATTTCGTGGGACAGCACCGCCGCCACCTCGTCCTCGCGCTCGGCCGTCAATACCAGGCCGGCATTGACGCCGATGTAGCCGCCGAGGGTGGCGAAGGCATTGATCTGGCGATCCTTCATCACGAAGAACGTGTAGGACTGGCGTGGCTGGTCGCTGTTGGAGCCCAGGCGCGTGCCCATGGTCTGCAGCCAGTCGTTGACCAGGGGATCGTCCAGCAGGTAGCCGTAGTTGCGCAGCTCGCGCAGCATCATCGCGCCGTACTCGGCCTGCCGGGCCGGGGTCAGCAGTTCGCCCGCCGAGGAGCCGATGTCCGGCAGCTTCTCCTGGGCCTGCGCCAGCGGGGCGGCCAGGGCCAGGGTCAGGGCAGCGGTGAGCAGCAGGGGTCGCAAGCGGTCGGTCCTCGGGCAGGGTCGGCCCAGCGTGGCAGGGCAGGGGGCAACCATTCGTTAATCAATCCACAGTGTTGCGGGCGTGGCGTGGAAATTCCAGCGCACCGGTACCATATATGGACCGTCGATCCATCGTGGAGTTTCCCGTGACAGCCCAGTCCGCCGGCGCTACCCCCGCCATCACCATCTATTCCACCGCCGTCTGCCCCTACTGCGTGGCCGCCAAGAACTTCCTCAAGAGCAAGGGCCAGCAATGGACCGAGGTCCGCATCGACCTGGACCCGGTCGAGCGCGAGAAGATGATGGCCAGGACCCGCCGTACCAGCGTTCCGCAGATCTTCGTGGGCGACGTCCATGTGGGCGGCTACGACGACATGATGACCCTGCATCGTGAAGGCAAGCTCGAGCCGCTGCTGGCCGGGCAGGGCCAGGCATGAGCGCGGCCGACGACGGCAGCAAGGACCGGATCGCCGAGTTCACCGACTTCCGCAAGCGCATGAACGAGCGCATCCTGGGCGAGCCGAACCAGGTGGTGCGCCGCTTCTTCGCGCTGGATACGCAGACCTACCAGGCCGGCGCGCTGGACGTGAAGACCAAGGAGCTGCTGGGCCTGGTGGCCTCGATGGTGCTGCGCTGCGACGACTGCATCAGCTACCACGTGGCCCAGTGCAAGGACGCCGGCGTCACCCGTGAAGAGTTCTTCGAGACCTTCTCGGTGGGCCTGGTGGTCGGCGGCTCGATCGTGATCCCGCACCTGCGCCGCGCGGTGGACTTCCTCGACCAGTTGGAAGGTGGCGCCGCCGCCCCGGCAGCGCACGAGCATTGAGGTAGCGCCGGGCCATGCCCGGCGGGCTCTCTGGTAGTGCCGGCCGCTGGCCGGCATCCGGTGGACCCAAATCGGCAGAGGTTGCCGGCCAGCGG
>NZ_QQXJ01000001.1:3282353-3299390 GCF_004348785.1 Stenotrophomonas sp. TEPEL | reverse complement strand
CAAATCGGCAGAGGTTGCCGGCCAGCGGCCGGCACTATCTCGTCAATGTCTGCGCGGGGGCCTCTCCCGCGATCTCCCAGCCCAGGAGCCCCTTCTTGTTGAAGGGGCGCGCCGACAGGCGGGGGTAGAGGAGGAATGCGCGGGCAATTCTGCCTTACCCGGCTCGGACTAATTGCCTATTTGGGGTCTCCGAGCCGGGTAAGGCATAATTGCGGGTGAAACTTCCTTTGCGCCGGCGTTTCCGGGCACGTCCGGACGGCGTTTTTCCCCCTGTTCGGAACATCGATCAATGACGCAGAAAATTACGGTCATCCGCGGCGACGGCATTGGCCCGGAAATCATGGACGCCACCCTGTTCGTGCTCGACCAGCTCAACACTGGCCTGGAGTACGAAGACGCCGACGCCGGCCTGGTGGCCCTGGAGAAGCACGGCGACCTGATGCCGGCGGTGACCCTGGAATCGATCGCGCGCAACAAGGTCGCGCTGAAGAGCCCGCTGACCACCCCGGTTGGTGGCGGCTTCACCTCGATCAATGTCAGCCTGCGCCGTCACTTCGACCTGTACGCCAACGTGCGTCCGGCCCACACCTTCCCGAACACCAAGTCGCGCTTCGAGAACGTCGACCTGATCACCGTTCGTGAGAACACCGAAGGTGCGTACCTGGCCGAAGGCCAGGAAGTGTCGGCCGACGGCGAGACCGCTTTCTCCGGCACCCGCATCACCCGCAAGGGCTCCGAGCGCATCGTGCGCTACGCTTTCGAGCTGGCCAAGAGCACCGGCCGCAAGAAGGTCACCGCCGTGCACAAGGCCAACATCATCAAGTCGACCTCGGGCCTGTTCCTGGCCGTGGCGCGCGAAGTCGCCGCGCAGTACCCGGACATCGAGTTCCAGGAAATGATCGTCGACAACTGCTGCATGCAGCTGGTGATGCGTCCGGAACAGTTCGATGTGATCGTCACCACCAACCTGTTCGGTGACATCATTTCCGACCTGTGCGCCGGTCTGGTCGGTGGCCTGGGCCTGGCCCCGGGTGCCAACATCGGCAAGGACGCGGCGATCTTCGAAGCCGTGCACGGCACCGCGCCGGACATCGCCGGCCAGGGCAAGGCCAATCCGTGCGCCCTGCTGCTGGCGGCGGCACAGATGCTCGATCACGTCGGCCAGCCGGAGAACGCCGAGCGCCTGCGCAAGGCCATCGTCGCCACGATGGAAGCCAAGGATTCGCTGACCGGCGACCTCGGCGGCACCGGCAACACGATGGGCTTCGCCAGGGCGATCGCCAGCCGCCTGTAAGCGGCGGCTGTCCTGCTGGGGATCGTTGCAGGCAGATTCCCGCAGGGCTTCGGGTAGTGGCAGACGGGCCGTCCTAGTACGGCCCGTCTGCGTTTTTGAGCTGCGCGTTTTTCACCGACAGGGTTTTATGGATGCCTGAGACGGCTGTGTGGATCCTGGTGGCTGCTGCTGTTTACGTTCTGGGTGTAGCCATCTACTTCGTCTTCTACTGGCCATGGTCCCGTTCGCAGCGCGCGCTGCGCCGCCTGCGCAGGGAGGGGGCACCCGTCCGCAGCATGCGGCGGTCCGAGGAGCGCATCCTGCAGTTGATCGAGTTTCCGGCAGGGGCGCCGGTTCTCCTGCTGGAAGGGGCCTGCGCGGAATTCGTCATCAGGAGCGCCAATGCGCCTCCCCGTCATGTCCACACCTTGGCTGGCGTGCCGGTGAAGTATCCGGCCGGCCTGCAGCATGCCGTGCGCGCCGGTAGCAATACCGCCGAAGTCGTGCTCGGGCGCGAGTACGCGATGATCGTACGGCTCAACGGGGAAAAGCTGACCTCGTAGCATCGCGCAAGCTCAACGCCATGAAAGTGATCTGTGCAAATCGTGCACAGATCGTGTGCCAGCCGGTGGCTGGTTCGTGCGCCTTCCGCTCCTCATCCTGTGCCCACTTTCCACCGCACAGGAGCTTGACCATGAACCTCACTGCTTTCGGCCTGGCCGGCCTGATCGGCATGGCTGCCACCGCCCCGGTTGTTGCCGCCGAGCCTGTCCACCCCACCATCCGGCATATGGCCGGCGCCGCGGCCGTCACCTCGCTCGACGCAGCGAAGACGGCCGTGCTGGTGATCGACTTCCAGAACGAGTACTTCGACGCCAGCGCCGCGCCCGGTTTCGCCGGTGGTCGCATGGTCATTCCCGATGGCGTGGCGGCCCTGCGGCAGACGCGTCGCGTGGTCGATTTCGCTGATGCCAACGGCATCCGCGTGATCCATGTGCAGCACGTACTGCCGGCAGGCGCGCCGCTGTTTGCAGAGGGCAGCGTCAACGCGGCATTCCACCGTGACATGCAACCGCGCAAGGGCGAGACCGTGGTACAGAAGGACAACGTCAGCGTGTTCGCCGGTGCCTCGGCAGCGGCACTGGACAAGGTGCTGAAGGATGCCGGTATCGACACCCTCATCGTCACCGGGCTGCAGACCCATGCCTGCGTTGCCGGTGCTGCACGCGATGCTGCTGCGGCGCCGCGCGGCTACCGGGTGATCGTGGCTTCCGATGCCTCTGCCAGCCGTGATCTGGATCTGGCCAATGGCGGGACCATCGGCCATCGCGCATTGCATGAGGCGTCGCTGGCGCAGATCGAGGATGCCTTTGGCGAGGTCATGACCACCTCGGCGATTCTGGCCCTGCCGGTGCGCAAGGCAGGTAGCGGCACTTGATAAGCTGGCGGGGTCCGCAGCCTGCGGGCCCCGCCGACTGGAGCGCGCTGCCGATGGACCATTTTGCTGCCCTGCGAGCCCTGCGCGCGATCGTCGACGCCGGCAGTTTCACTGCCGCCGCCGAGCGGCTGGGTACCACCCATTCGGCGATGTCGCGGCAGTTGCGTCAACTTGAAGAGCACCTGCAGGTGCGGCTGCTGGATCGCAACAGCCGACGGCTGTCGCTGACCGAGGCCGGGCGCGACTACTACCGCGAGGCGGTGGCGCTGCTTGACCGGCTGGAGGCCGCCGATGACCGTGCGCGGGCCGGCCAGGCCCAGCCCAGCGGGCGCGTGCGGGTCAGCGTGCCGCAGGTGGTCGCCAGCCAGGAGCTGCCGCATTGGCTGCCTGGCTTCCTGGCGCGCTATCGCCAGGTGGCGCTGGAACTGTCGGCCGACGATCAGCTGGTCGATGTGGTCGGCGGTGGCTTCGACCTCGCCCTGCGCATCGCGCCGTCCCTGCCTGACAGTCAACTGGTCGCCCGTGAACTGGCGCGATGTCCGCGCATCCTGGTTGCAGCACCGGCGTACCTCGCCCGGCAGGGACTGCCTCGACAGGTGGCCGACCTGCAGAACCACACCTTGTTGGGGTTCAACCCTGTTGCGGCGATGACGCCGTGGCAGCTGCACGGACCGCGCGGTGTCATCGTCAGCGTGGAAGCGGGCCAACGACTGCGCGTGGACGCCACGCCGGCGCTGTATGCGGCCGTGCTGGCCGGCATGGGCATCAGTCTGTTCACCGCGCTTACGGTGCAGGAAGATCTTCGCGCCGGCCGCTTGATCCGCGTGCTGCCCAGCTGGCACGGTGGTACTCGCTGCTATTTCGCGCTGTATCCCCATGCGCGTGCGCTGGCGCCGAAGGTGCGCGCGCTGGTCGATCATCTCGCCACGCATTACGCTGCAGCGTCGGCTGCGGCAGGGTAAGTCGCACGGCAGTGGTGAGGAGTGGGGATGGAGCCGGTGTATCTGCTGGTCGCGCTGGGCGCGATCGTCGCGGGGTTCGTGCAGGGCCTGTCGGGATTCGCGTTCGGCATGGTCGCGATGTCGTTCTGGGCGTGGGGGCTGGATCCCCGGCTTGCGGCGACGCTGTCGGTGTTCGGCGCGCTGGTTGGCCAGTTGCTGGCGTTGTTCACCGTGCGCCGTGGCTTCAACCTGCGCCTGCTGCTGCCGTTCGTGCTCGGTGGGCTGGCGGGCATTCCGCTTGGCGTGCTGGTGCTGCCGCAGCTGGACATGGCCTGGTTCAAGGCGCTGCTGGGAGGTTTCCTGGCGCTGTGGTGCCCGGTGATGCTGATGGCGCGTTCGTTGCCACCGGTCACCGTTGGCGGCCGGTTCGGCGACGCGCTGGCCGGCATGGCCGGTGGTGTGCTCAGTGGCATCGGTGGCTTCGCCGGGCCGGTGCCGACCCTGTGGAGCACGTTGCGGGGCTTCGGCAAGGACGAGCAGCGCGCGGTCATCCAGAACTTCAATCTGGCGATGCTGGCAGTGACCATGGCCACCTATGTCGGTACCGGCATGGTCACCCGGCAGATGCTGCCGTACTTCGCCATTGTCGCGCCGGCGATGCTGGTACCCACGCTGCTGGGGGCGAAGCTGTATATCGGTATCAGTGAGGCGCGTTTCCGGCAGATCGTCCTCGGCCTGCTGACCGCTTCCGGCGTGGCCATGCTGGCCTCGTCGCTGCCGTTGCTGCTGTCCCGTGGGATGGCGGGATGAGGGGTCAGGCGGGCCGCAGCATGCGGAAGCGTTGGTCGGCGGTGATGCGGAAGTAGTCGGCCGGTCCGCCGCCGCGCAGGATGGTGTCGCTCGCTGCGGTGTCGTAGATGCCGTCGACGAGCAGCCGCGTATCGATATGCACGGCGACCACTTCGCCTAGTACCAGCCAGCCATTGGTGTCGTTACCGGCCGCGTCGCGCAGACGCACGATCTGCGTGCAGCGGCACTCCATGCTCACCGGGCTCTGGGCCACGCGCGGCGGTGCAATCTGCTCCGAGGCCAGTGGTGTCAGCCCGGCCAGGACGAACTCGTCCACTTCCGGCGCGACCGCACGGCAGCTCTCGTTCATTGCCTGGGCCAGATCGAACGTGGCGAGGTTCCAGACGAACTCGCCGGTCGCTTCGATGTTGCGCAGCGAGTCCTTGCACCCCTGGCTGCTGAAACCAATGATCGGCGGCGTGTAGTTGAAGGCGTTGAAGAAGCTGTAGGGCGCCAGGTTCACATTGCTTTCGGCATCACGACTGGAGATCCAGCCGATGGGGCGCGGGCCGATGATGGCGTTGAACGGATCGTGTGGCAGGCGATGGCCATCGGCCGGGCGATAGCTGTGGAAGCGGGGAGGGATGGGGTCTGCCATGGGCGTGTTTCCGCGGGAGTCGAGCGTGCTCGACGCTACAAAAAAGGCCGCGATCCCGACGGACCGCGGCCTTGTCGTTTACGGCATGGACTGGATCAGCGCTGCTGGATCTTCGACAGCAGGCGCAGGAACTCCACATACAGCCAGACCAGGGTCACCATCAGGCCGAATGCGCCATACCATTCCATGTACTTCGGCGCGCGCTGGGCCACGCCGGTTTCGATGAAGTCGAAATCCAGCACCAGGTTCAGCGCGGCCACGACCACCACGAACAGGCTGAAGGCGATGCCCAGCCAGCTGGCGTCATGGATCACCGGCACATTGATGTTGAAGAAGCCCAGCACGAACGAGGCCAGGTACAGCAGGGCGATGCCGCCGGTGGCGGCGACCACGCCGAGCTTGAAGTTCTCGGTGGCCTTGATCAGGCCGCTGCGGTAGGCGAACAGCAGTGCGAACAGGGTGCCGAAGGTCAGCAGCACGGCCTGGAACACGATGCCCGGGAACTTCATGTTGAACACGGCCGAGATGGCACCCAGGAACAGGCCTTCCACCAGCGCATAGAGCGGTGCGGTGACCGGCGACCACTCCTTCTTGAACACGGTGATCAGGGCCAGCACCAGGCCACCGATCGCCCCGCCCATGGCGTACAGCTTGGCGCCGGCCATCACCTGGCCGTAGTCGTCCACGGTCTGGTTCCAGGCGAAGGCCGCGGTCAGCACGGTCAGCAGCAGCAGGAAGCCGGTCTTGTTGACGGTGCCATTGAGGGTCATGGCCTGGTCGGGGCTGGTCACCACCGAGCCACTGGCCAGATCGAGGAAGGTCGACTCGGAAAGAGCCGGGTTGCCGCTGCGCATGCGAGGTCTCCGTGCGAAAAGGGGGCGATTGGGCCATCCGGCCGCTGGCTGCGAGCATAGCCGATGACTGCGTAAGCCGTGGTCATGGCGGGGCAGGGCAGGCATTGCGCGTTGACAGTTCGCACGGCGCTTGGCCACAATGGCCAGCTCCCCGGGTCCATGCCCGAGGGGATTGCAACACCGGGGTATAGCGCAGTCTGGTAGCGCGCCTGCTTTGGGAGCAGGATGTCGGGGGTTCGAATCCCTCTACCCCGACCAATCCCACGTCACGTCGGATTGGACGCCGTTCCGGTTCGGGCGCCCGTAGCTCAACTGGATAGAGCACCGGCCTTCTAAGCCGGCGGTTACAGGTTCGATTCCTGTCGGGCGCGCCATTTAAATCAATGGCTTAAGTTGAATCATCGTCTTGGAAACAGCATTCTCCGGAATTTGCTCCGGAAATGCGCGTGGCCGACCTTCGTAAGGTTGCTGCCAATGGCACCCCGTTTGCAATGAACTTTTAGCGCGCGTGACCGTCTAATACTCATATGACGGACATAAGTGCGCCATTGTTCCACGGAGTGTTCCACATGTTGTCGTCTCACATTTGATGATACGTGTGCAAGTGAAGAACGATGAATTCCAGTGATTCAAAGTTGTTGTAAGTGAACTTTGGTGCCACTTTTTTGCCGACCTAGGTGTTAGGATTCGCCCGTCGAGCCCCGTTTGAATCGGCCGACACCTTCACCAGACGAATTGATCTGTTGAATCTTGGAGATATAGAGATGAAGCGCCCCAATGAGCCGATGACCGCTTATCCGGTCAGTAGTGAGGTCATCTCTGTCTCGCGCTACCTGAAGCTTAGCGAGGCTGAGAAGTCCTCCATTCGATCCACTGAAATCGCGCCGCCAAAGCTCGGCCGTAATGACTTTGGTCGGATCATCGTCCACTACAAGACCCCAATCTACAAAGTGGGATGAGTGACTGAATGAACCATCCAATTCCTGCAGGGAAGCCGGAGCCTGAAGGGCATCAAGGGAAGCCCAGCCAAGAAATGCAGCTGCTTGAGCAGATCTTGGAGAACCAGGTCCGGGAATTTGAGATCAAGTCACGCGAACTTGAGATCGAGAAGCAGAAGGACGCGAACGCCTTCCAATTCAGCCGAGAAGCCCTCTCTGCACAAGAGCGTGATCGGAAGCACGAGCGTGAATGCAAGCGCGGCGAACGCCGGGATAGGTATTGGCTGATCGCAATTATGGCACTCATCCTCGCGGGCCTCATCGGTGCTGCATTGGCAATGGGGCATAAGGATGTAGCGATCGAACTTGTGAAAGCCGTCATCCTGATCTCGGCTGGTGCTGCAGGCGGCTATGGCTTGGCTAAGAAGAAGCAAGACGATCCAGAGTAAGAGATGTGCACTGGCCCCGCCTCGGCGGGGCTTTTTGCAGGATAGACCTTAGCAACCCGACTCAGGCACAAGCGGCAGTGAGTGGTCATAGACGTGCATCATCGCGTCCGTCTTGTGCCCACTGGCCGCTTTCTTGTCGCCCTTGGTATCCGTCACACCTCGGTGTTTCAGGCTGTGCAGCTCGAACCGCTCGTCCTGGCTCAGAACGCCGTCCTTCACCGCATTGCGCATCATGCGCCCCCAGGCAGTCTGCCAACCGTCCTCGGTCAACCGCTCCCCGTCCTGGCTGACGAAGAGATAGCGGTCCTCGGCCCGGATCGGAATCACCCCCCCCGTTCTTCTCCCATATCGCCGCCCGCCGCGCCCGTAGCATTGCTATGGCTTCCTCGGTTTGGGCACCCTTGCGCACCAGGTTGTCACGACTGCCCTTGCGCCGGTTCGTACGCAGCATCTCGCCGTCCACGTGAGCGTCGGTCAACGTGAGCACTTCGATGCCACGCAGACGCGCTTGGTAGGCCAGTTCCATCGCCGCCCACAGGTACGCCGGCACCGCGCCCTTCGCTCGAGGCCCGCGCGCGCTGCATTCCTTGGCGTAGGCCTGAACCCGGCGGAACACATCCACGTCCGGCATCCGGTGATCGCCCTTTTCCTTCACCTGCTTGATGCCGGTTGCTGGGTTCGTGGTGACATGATCGTGTTCGCGAGCCCAGCCGAACACCCGCCGCAGGTAGCGCAGCCAGTGGTTTGCCTTCGTCGGATAGCCGGGGATGGCGGGATCGCCGGGCTTCTGCCCAGGTCGACCTTGGGCGATCACGTCGATCAAGCGCCGTATGAACCCCGGCGTCAGCCTGTCCACGGTGGCCTCGCCCAGGGTGGTGCCGTTCTTGAGCGGGTAGGCCTTGATCGCCCCGGCATAGTCCTTGTAGCCCGCCTGTGTTGAGGGCTTCAGTTGCGCAAACGCCAGGCTCTCCGCGTGCCGGTCGATCACGACCGCGACCGTACCTCGCTGCGCTTCGCCTTGGCGCGCTTCCATGATCGCGTGCAGGTCGGACATGCGCGCGGTGGGGCCGGCAACGGTCTTCTTTCGATAGCCGTAGCCTTCCTCGTGGGGGGGGCGTACGTACCACCTGCCGCGGCCGGTGGGATCCCAGTAGATCCCGACCGGCAGCAAGGTGTGGTCGATGTGCGGCGGCAGGTTGGGTGCGGCCTTGCGCGGTCTAGCCATGATGCTGCTGTGCGTCCTTTCAGATCAGCGAAGCGGGGTAGCTCTCGTTCTCGAAAGCCGAGGTGGTGAGGCCAAGTGCCTCGTTGAGGGCGGCAGTGGTGGTCCAGATGCCGCCCTGACCGTCGTACTGCACTCGGATGTTCCGCAGCCTCGCCCAGCGCTCGACGGTGGCCAAGCGCGGCCGCTTACCCGGCCGACACAGCTCCTGCAGATCGCGGAACTGTAGAACTTCACCGATCACGGGCAACCTCCTTGCACGTTGGCGCGTGCGCGGGTGCGTCTCCCTGCCGGCTCAGCCAGGCCGAGGTTGAACTGCAGGACGTTGTCGGATGCCGTTGGTGCCGGCGCGGTGCGCGCGCTGCGCACGGGCTGGTTCAGTCGGCGCCAGTCGCGCAAGGCCGCGTCGGCATCCGGGTGCTTACGGGTGGACCTGCAGCAGCATTCGACAAGGTGACCACCGCCGGCGCTCGCCCGCCGCTCGTCGTGGATGTGGCGCGCGCGGTGGCCGGCAGCGCAGTTGGGCAAGCCTTCGGGATGGCTGATCTGCTTCTGAGTCATGGCTTTTCGCACTCCGTAATGTGGGCTTCCAGCTTTTCCAGCAGGAAAGCGGCCTGTCTGGACCTGTGACGCCTGTCGTAGTGGTTGAGGTGTGGCGGTGCATCACGCAGCCACTGCAGCGGCTGCAGCATCCAGCGCGGGTCGAACGGAAGCCGGCTGCGTCAGGGCCGGCCCAGTCTTCGGGGTCGCCACACACGGTGCAGGTGCGGTTCTGGAACACGTGCTCCTTCTCCGGCTGCGGCGCGCGCGGCTTTTCGAACAGAGCGCGAATGATCAGGCCACGCTGCGGGCCGTAGTAGACCTGTTCGGCGTTCGCTTCGGCCCAGCAGCCCGGCGCGAAGTCGTCCGCGTGGCGGTACTCCCAGCGGCCCCGTGAGCTGAGTAAAGCTCGACCATCAGGATGTCCGCCCAGGCGCGCACTTGCTCGGCGGCGACGGGGCCGCCTGCCGGGTCAGTCTTTCCGTGCGGCTCGATCAACTGCGCTTTCGTGTGGCTGGCCACCAGCGCCGGCAGGTTCTTCAGCCAGAGCGTTGCACCCTTGGCGAAGGGACTGCCGGAGTCTTAGGCTGCACGGTCTGCGTCGGCCGGCCCAGCGCGCTCATTGCAAAGCCATGTGGCTTCGAGTTCTCGACGGCGATGAACTCCACAGGCGCGGCCATCGGGCCGGCGAACAACAGCGCTCCTTCAAGGAAGTCGCGCATTCGGTTCGGAAACTTCGGATGTTCAAGGAGAGCTTCTCGCGGATCGAGTTCGCCAGATGTATGCGTCGTTGGCGATCAATGCAATGCTGAGGATGTGAAGCTCGACGTTAGGGATGAGGACTCACTGCCTACTTCGATGTCGAAGGCGCCAAGCCGGAAGAAGGCGCCCAAAAAAGACAGCGATGCTGCTCGGGACACCAAGTCTTAAAAGAAGGTACAAAAAAAGCTCGGCTAGAGCAGGGCTTTTTTGTTGCGCTGCTTCAGGCGCAGCCTAGAACTTCCGAAGGCCTGCGTGGATCAGCGCCTTGCCTAGGATGCTTACTTCGCCGGGATCAGGTCGATAGGCTGGGAAGTCAGTGTTGACGCTGACCACGTACAGCCCGTCGCCGCGCTTCTGCAGCATCTTGATCTGCGTCTGGCCCCCTATGTTGATGAGGTAGTAGTCGTCGCCGTCGAAGCAGTCACAGCTTGTGTCGATCCACACAATGTCGCCGTCCTCCAGCTTGGGGCGCATGGAGGGCCCCCGGCCAGTGATGAGCTGGATGCGGCCAGGCTGGGGCAGGTAGCCGAGCTTCCTGCGCACCTCCCATTCGGCGACCTCGATGGTCTTCACTACCTCCGGGTAGTCCTGGTTGACCATCCCTGCTCCCATCCCCGCACCCCCTTCAAACAAGTCGAAGCGAGCATAGCCGGGTGGCGTCTCAAACTCTCGGACTGGCGAGATCCCTTCCGCAGGGTCTGTGCCCGACAGCATCTGTCCTTTGCCTGTGGCTAACCAGGTCTCGCTTACGCCCAAACCTTTGGCCGCTGCCAACAGGTTCTCCCCTCGTAGGAACTTGGCCTTGCCGCTGAACCAACCGTTGACACTGGGGGCAGATATTCCGACCCGGCGCGCAAGCTCCGCTTTGGTGATCTTGGCGTGCTTGACGGCGAGAGTGAGTCGTTCGGCGAGAGTAGTCATTAGGAAAGGCTAATTGCAGTTGGGTTAGGACTGGCTGTTGACTGAATAATTAGCTAGTCCTAATCTTTCCGCATGAACAACCTTACTGCTTCCGAGATCATCGATCGCTTGGGTGGTACCGCCGAGGTGGCCCGCATTTGCCAAATCAAGTCGCCTTCCGTGAGCGAGTGGCGCTCCAAGGGAATCCCTCCGGCCCGTAGGCAATTTCTCGAGCTGCTCAAGCCGGAAGCCTTTGGCGCAACGGCCGCTGCTGTAGTTCGAACTTTTTCGGACAAGCGCCTGAGCAAGCGCGAGTTGCGCGCCAAGTTGGGCCTGAACAACGACACGCAGTTGGCCACGATGCTGCAACTGCGGGTAGAGCTGGTCGAGGCGTGGGCGGAAGAGGATCAGGTGCCCAGCATTCCGCAGGTGCTTCGCTTGCTCGGCATCGAAGAGCCGCCGCCGTCCTTGCGCCCGTGATCCATGACCCTGACGCGAACCGCATCGCCTCGGTCGACAGCGCCTGCAAGGCCATCCCTGGCCGTCTTCCCTGAGTTGCTGATTTCCATGGCGCCAATCCTGCGCCGCCCGGGCCGACCGCTGCGGCAAGTCGATGCACCAGGAGAACCTGCGCGCGAAGCTGCGCGAGCTCGAAGGTGAATCGGTAATGAGGGACATCGCAGAACTGCTTACCGAGTGGATGCAAGAGAAGGCGGCGCGCCAATAGGCTGGCCAAGGCAAGCATGCAGCCGCCGCCGTTCGGTTGGATGGGTAGGGGCCCGATGGTCGCCGTCGCAGGCGCAGAGCCTCCAGCAACCTCGCCACCGAGCCCTTGCTGTGCAAGTGCCTGCTCCAGAAATGAAGGCAAAGCAAGTCTTTGATTCGCATCCAGAGTCAGGCAGACTTCCAAGTCGACGGTTACAGGTTCGATTCCTGCCGGGCGCGCCATTGGTTGGTGCGACACCGGAACGTAGCTGGCGGATGTGAAGAAGTGCTTGCAAAAGCATGCAGACTCCACCAGAATGTCGGACTCGCTTCGGCGGACCTGAACTTCGGTGACAGTCCTCGGGCAACGTATCAAGCTTCAGCGTCGGCAGCATCGGCGGTGAAGCGAAAGTTTCAGTGGTGGCTGTAGCTCAGTTGGTTAGAGTACCGGATTGTGATTCCGGTGGTCGGGGGTTCGAATCCCCTCAGCCACCCCACTGATTCAACCGCATCGGCATCGCCGAAACGGTATTGCAATAGACAGGTCGCCGGCTATAATGTGCGCCTGAGTTTCAAGGGCTGTTAGCTCAGTTGGTAGAGCAGTTGACTCTTAATCAATAGGTCCAAGGTTCGAATCCTTGACAGCCCACCAAGACAAAAGCCATCGGGTCCGCCCGGTGGCTTTTTTCTTCAAGATGTAACCCTTCGCGATGGATCGCCGGTTGCAGTGCTTGTTTCAACGACGTTGAAGAAAGTGCTTGCAACGCCCTCGCGGATCGGGTCATAATTCGCCCCCCGATTTCGGGCTGTTAGCTCAGTTGGTAGAGCAGTTGACTCTTAATCAATAGGTCCAAGGTTCGAATCCTTGACAGCCCACCAGACGAAAGCCACTTGGTCCGCCAAGTGGCTTTTTTCTTTATGTCTCCGCTGGCGTGGAGCCGGCTGGAGGACAGCCCGCTTGAGTCAAGGGGGCGCGGCGAAGCCGGGGGGATGTGGGTGTTGGTGAGAGGGGCCCGCGCGGTGCGCAGCAGCGCGTGGGGCGGCAGCGCGAATGCGCAGCCGCGTCCCCAAGGTTCGAATCCTTGACAGCCCACCAGACGAAAGCCACTTGGTCCGCCAAGTGGCCTTTTTCTTGCCTGCGGCAGCGTCGGTAGATCCACGCCATGCGTGGATGAAGGCGCTGCGGAATGCCCAATCCACGCATGGCGTGGATCTACTGAAGCGTGGCTGAAATCAGCGTCACATGCGTCATCAGCATGTTCAATGCTGTGAGCTGCTTCTCACCGGTTGCTGCCGGCATCGCTCCCAATAGGTGTTCCGCGCCGAAGGCGCATGCATGAGGAGTGCTTCGATGACGTTCAACAAGAGCACGGGCGTGATGCTGTCCGGCCTGGTGGTGATCGCGCTGTCAGGCTGCAGGGCGGACGAGGCGGCCACCGCCGCTGCACCGGACTACGCGCGCACGGTCGAGCGACCTGCGGATGTCGACCACATCGCGGCACAGCCGGTGGAGGGTCGCGACGCCACGCAGTCGACCGGGGCGACAGGGGAGGCGCTGCCTGTCGGCGCGGTTGAAATGACGCAGTCCGCCGATGGCGCCACCTTGGAAACGCCCAGCGACGATGCGGCTGGCGGCACTGCAGGCAAAGCACCGAAGCCCGCGCCGGTCGTCCGCTGACCCGGATCGGCCTGGGGCGGGATGCGCCCGGGCCGACTCCAAAGGGTAATTTTCCTGTTCAGTTTTGTGGAAGCCTTCCGCTTTCCGCCCCCGCCTGCAACAATGAACACCTGAGCCGGCCACGCGAAAGTGGCGGAATTGGTAGACGCCCTGGATTTAGGTTCCAGTGCCGCAAGGCGTGGGGGTTCGAGTCCCCCCTTTCGCACCAGGCCGGCCCGTCCCCCGCCCAGTCGGGCATTCCGCGTCAACCCCTGCGCCCGGCCGTGCTGGCGGCGCCGCCCGAATTGGGCGAAACTAAAGGGCTGCGGCAAGCAGGCGCGTCATCGACGTCGTGTCCTTACAACCGTTTCATCCATCATCGAGCCGGGGGCCAGGGCGCCACCGGTGGCAGGAGTCAACATGCAAGCTTCGATCGAAACCATCGGCAACCTGGAACGCCGCCTGAGCTTCTCGCTGCCGGAAGACCGTCTGCAGAGCCACATCAACGGCCGCCTGGGCGAAATCGCCCGCACCACCCGCATCAAGGGTTTCCGTCCGGGCAAAGTGCCGGCCAGGGTGATCGAGCAGCGCTTCGGCGCGCAGGTCCGTGGCGAGGCGCTGGACGGCCTGCTGCGCGAAACCTTCGATGCCGCCGTGCGTGAGCACGACCTGCGCATCGTCGGCAGCCCGCGCATCGACAAGGGTGACGAGGGTGAGTTCTCCTTCGTGGCCACCGTTGAAGTGGTGCCGGACTTCGGTGACATCGACGTCAGCAAGCTGACCGTGGTGCGCCACACCGCCGAAATCACCGATGCCGACATCGACCAGATGATCGAGAACCTGCAGACGCAGCGTCGCAGCTGGTCGCCGGTCACCCGTGCCGCGCAGGACGGCGACCTGGTCGCACTGGAAACCTGGTCGCAGGCCGGTGACGAGCGCCTGCCGGCCGAAGGCACCGAGAAGGGCAGCATCGTGCTCGGCCAGGGCATGATGTTCGAGACCATCGAGCAGGGCCTGGTCGGCATGGCCAAGGACGAAGAGAAGACCCTGGACGTCGCGTTCCCGGCTGACTGGCGCGTGCCGGCGCTGGCGGGCAAGACCGTGCAGGTCACCGTGAAGGTCAGCGACGTGTCCGAGCCGGTCGTGCCGGCCGTCGATGAAGCCTTCATCAAGAGCTTCGGCGTGAAGGGTGGCGACGTCGAGCAGTTCCGCAGCGACATCCGCGCCAACCTCGAGCGTGAGCTGAAGGGCGCGCTGATGAACCGCCTGCGTCGTGAAGTCGGCGAGCAGCTGATCGCGGCCTATTCGTCGGTGGAAATGCCGCCGCGCCTGGTCGAGAACGAAGCCCGCGCCATGCTGGCCCAGCAGGTCGAGCAGATCCGCCGCAGTGGCCGCAACCCGGGCGAGATCCCGGCCGACGCCCACGAAGGCTTCAAGGACGCTGCTGCCAAGCGCGTGCTGGTCGGGCTGGTGGTCGGCGAAGTGGCCCGCAGCAACGACCTGCGCCTGGACCCGAAGCGCCTGAATGAAACGATGCGTCTGATCGCCTCGACCTACGAAGAGCCGGAACAGGTCATTGAGATGTACCGCAACGACCCCCAGCTGATGTCTGGCCTGCAGAACCGCGTGATGGAAGAGCAGGTGATCGACTGGATCGCCGAGCGCGCCCAGCACACTGAAGAAAAGCTGTCGTTCCAGGACGCGATCCGCCAGTAATTTCGGGCGGATCCCCGGATTCCCCGCGCCAGCCCTGGCGCGGGGGTGTTTCCCCCCAAGATAGGTACCTCACGAAATGGACAACCGAACCAAAGCCCTGAACATGGTTCCCATGGTGGTCGAGCAGACCAGCCGCGGCGAGCGTGCCTACGACATCTATTCGCGCCTGTTGAAGGAGCGCCTGATCTTCCTGGTGGGCCCGATCGACGATCACATGGCCAACGTGGTGGTGGCGCAGCTGCTGTTCCTGGAAGCGGAAAACCCGGAAAAGGACATCAGCATCTACATCAACTCGCCGGGTGGCGTGGTCACCGCCGGCATGGCGATCTACGACACCATGCAGTACATCAAGCCGGACGTGAGCACCATCTGCGTTGGTCAGGCCGCCTCGATGGGCGCGCTGCTGCTGGCGTCCGGTGCGGCGGGCAAGCGCTATGCGCTGCCGAACTCGCGGGTGATGATCCACCAGCCGCTGGGTGGCTTCCAGGGCCAGGCCACCGACATCGACATCCACGCGCGCGAGATCCTGACCCTGCGTGCGCGCCTGAACGAAGTGCTGGCCAAGCACACCGGCCAGTCGCTGGAGACCATCGCGCGCGATACCGAGCGCGACAACTTCAAGAGCGCGGTCGATGCGGTCGCCTACGGCCTGGTCGACCAGGTCCTGGAGCGTCGTCCGGAAGAGTCGATCCAGGCCGGCTGACCGGCACTCACGGGGCCATGGCAGGCCCCGTTCCTGCAGGGTCGGGTGGACTGATGTCCCTCCGGCCCTGTGTTATTCTCGAATCGAACCCCCGTTCAGCGGGTGGGGTAACTGGGTAAGCGAAGCATGAGCGAAGACCGCCAAGGTCGTTCCACGGACACCGGCAAGATCCTCTACTGCTCTTTCTGCGGCAAGAGCCAGCATGAAGTGCGCAAGCTGATTGCCGGTCCGAGCGTGTTCATCTGCGATGAGTGCGTGGAGCTGTGCAACGACATCATCCGAGAGGAGCTTGAGGAAAAGGCGCAGTCGGCGCGCAGTTCGCTGCCCAAGCCGCGCGAGATCCTCGAGGTGCTCGACCAGTACGTGATCGGACAGAACCGCGCCAAGCGGACCCTGGCCGTGGCCGTGTACAACCACTACAAGCGCATCGAGAGCCGCCAGAAGAACGACGAAGTCGAGCTGGCGAAGTCGAACATCCTGCTGGTCGGTCCGACCGGTTCGGGCAAGACCCTGCTGGCCGAGACCCTGGCCCGCCTGCTCAACGTGCCGTTCACCATGGCCGACGCCACCACGCTGACCGAAGCCGGTTACGTGGGCGAGGATGTGGAGAACATCATCCAGAAGCTGCTGCAGAAGTGCGACTACGACGTCGAGAAGGCACAGCAGGGCATCGTCTACATCGATGAAATCGACAAGATCTCGCGCAAGAGCGAGAACCCGTCGATCACCCGCGATGTGTCCGGCGAAGGCGTGCAGCAGGCCCTGTTGAAGCTGATCGAAGGCACCGTGGCCAGCGTTCCGCCGCAGGGTGGGCGCAAGCATCCGCAGCAGGAATTCCTGCAGGTGGACACCAAGAACATCCTGTTCATCTGCGGCGGTGCGTTTGCCGGCCTGGACAAGGTGATCCAGCAGCGCTCCAACGACGCCGGCGGCATTGGTTTCGGCGCCAAGGTGAAGAGCAGCGAGCGCAAGCAGGAAGTGGGCAAGGTGCTGGCCGAAGTCGAGCCGGAAGACCTGATCAAGTTCGGCCTGATTCCCGAGTTCGTGGGCCGCCTGCCGGTGGTCGCGACCCTGGAGGAGCTGGACGAGCCGGCCCTGATCCGCATCCTGACCGAGCCGAAGAACGCCATCACCAAGCAGTTCAAGAAGCTGTTCGAGATGGAGAACGTCGAGCTGGAGTTCCGTCCGGACGCCTTGTCGGCCATCGCCAAGAAGGCGCTCAAGCGCAAGACCGGCGCCCGCGGCCTGCGCACCATCGTCGAATCGGTCCTGCTGGACACCATGTACGACCTGCCGTCGCAGGAAAACGTCAGCAAGGTTGTCGTGGATGAATCGGTGATCGAGCACAAGTCCGAGCCGTACCTGATCTACCAGACCCCGCCGGTCCCTGAACAGAAGGCCGCTGGCGCCGAATGATTCTTTCAACCTGTTGAATAGAAAGAATTTTCTCGGAACGTCTTGCATCTGAAAGCCGATGGCCCCATAACGGGGC
>NZ_QQXJ01000001.1:3179899-3282253 GCF_004348785.1 Stenotrophomonas sp. TEPEL | reverse complement strand
GCCCCATAACGGGGCCATCGGCTTTTTTTGTCTCCGGAAGATGCCCTCCCGGAGACGGTTTTCCCCTTCCCTGGAGCCCCCATGGCCCGTTCCCCAAGTGAGACCCTCGACCTGCCGGTCCTGCCGCTGCGCGACGTAGTGGTATTCCCGCACATGGTCATCCCGCTGTTCGTCGGCCGCGACAAGTCCATGCACGCGCTGGAACAGGCGATGGAAGCAGACAAGCGCATCCTGCTGCTGGCGCAGAAGTCGGCCGAGACAGATGATCCGCAGGCCGCCGACCTCTACCAGGTCGGCACGCTGGCGCAGGTGCTGCAGCTGCTGAAGCTGCCCGACGGCACCATCAAGGTGCTGGTCGAAGGCCTGTCGCGCGTGCAGGTGACCAGCGTCAGCGAACGCGATGGATCACTGCACGGCCAGGCCGTGGAAATCGAGGCCGCCGATGCGCGCGAGCCGCGCGAGATCGAGGCCATCGCCCGCTCGCTGATGTCGCTGTTCGAGCAGTACGTCAAGACCAACCGCAAGCTGCCGCCGGAACTGCTGCAGACCCTGGCCGGCATCGATGAGCCGACACGCCTGGCCGACACCATCGCCGCCCATATCAGCGTGCGGTTGTCGGACAAGCAGCGCCTGCTGGAAACGCTGGCGGTGGGCGAACGCCTGGAGATGCTGGTCGGCCTGGTCGACGGCGAGATCGACGTGCAGCAGATGGAAAAGCGCATCCGCGGCCGCGTGAAGTCGCAGATGGAAAAGAGCCAGCGCGAGTACTACCTCAACGAACAGATGAAGGCCATCCAGAAGGAGCTGGGTGACCTGGACGATGCGCCGGGCGAACTGGAAGAGCTGGCGCGCAAGATCGCCGAAGCGGGCATGCCCAAGCCGGTGGAAGCCAAGGCGCGCAACGAGCTCAACAAGCTCAAGCAGATGTCGCCGATGTCTGCCGAAGCAGCGGTCGTGCGCAACTACCTGGAGTGGCTGCTGGGCGTGCCGTGGAAGAAGCGCAGCAAGGTTCGCAAGGACCTGAAGGCCGCGCAGGACACCCTCGATGCCGATCACTACGGCCTGGAGAAGGTCAAGGAACGCATCCTTGAATACCTGGCGGTGCAGTCACGGGTGAAGCAGATGAAGGGCCCGATCCTGTGCCTGGTCGGGCCGCCGGGCGTGGGCAAGACCTCGCTGGGCCAGTCCATCGCCAAGGCCACCAACCGCAAGTTCGTGCGCATGTCGCTCGGCGGCGTGCGCGATGAAGCCGAGATCCGTGGTCACCGTCGTACCTATGTCGGTTCGATGCCGGGCCGCATCGTGCAGAACCTCAACAAGGTGGGCAGCAAGAACCCGCTGTTCGTGCTGGACGAGATCGACAAGATGTCGATGGACTTCCGCGGCGATCCGTCTTCGGCGCTGCTGGAAGTGCTCGACCCCGAGCAGAACAACGCGTTCAACGACCACTACCTGGAAGTGGACCTGGACCTGTCCGAAGTGATGTTCGTGGCGACCTCGAACTCACTCAACATTCCGGGCCCGCTGCTGGACCGCATGGAAGTGATCCGCATCCCCGGTTACACCGAGGATGAGAAGCTCAACATCGCCACCCGTTACCTGTCGCCCAAGCAGATCAAGGCCAACGGCCTGAAGCCGGAAGAGCTGGAGATCGGCAGTGATGCGATCCAGGACATCGTGCGCTACTACACGCGCGAATCGGGCGTGCGCAACCTGGAACGCGAGATCGCCAAGATCTGCCGCAAGGTGGTGAAGGAAATCGCGCTGGGTGGGCCGCAGCCGGTGGCGAAGGCGAAGAAGGGCGCGCGCAGGTCCAAGGCGCTGGTGAGCGTGTCGAGCAAGAACCTGGACAAGTACCTGGGCGTGCGTCGCTTCGACTTCGGCCGTGCCGAAGAAGAGAACGAGATCGGCCTGGTCACGGGCCTGGCCTGGACCGAAGTCGGTGGCGACCTGCTGCAGATCGAATCGACGCTGGTACCGGGCAAGGGACAGCTGATCCTGACCGGCCAGCTCGGCAACGTGATGAAGGAATCGGCGTCGGCGGCGTTGTCGGTGGTGCGTTCACGCGCCGAGCGCTTCGGCATCGATGCGGACTTCCTGCAGAAGCACGACGTGCATCTGCATGTACCCGATGGTGCGACGCCGAAGGATGGCCCCAGTGCCGGTGCGGCAATGGTGACCTCGCTGGTGTCGATGCTGACCAAGGTCGCCGTGCGCGCCGATGTGGCGATGACCGGCGAAATCACCCTGCGTGGTCGCGTCACCGCGATCGGCGGCCTCAAGGAGAAGCTGCTGGCGGCTCTGCGCGGCGGAATCCGCACGGTGATCATCCCCGATGAGAACCGCAAGGATCTTGCCGACATTCCGGCCAACGTCACCCGCGACCTGGAGATCGTGCCGGTGAAGTACATCGAGGAAGTGCTCGATCTGGCCCTGGAACGTCCGCTGGCACCGAAGAAGACGCGCAAGAGTGCGCAGCGCGTCACGGTGCGCAGCAAGGCCAAACCAAGTGGAAACGCGCGCGTCAAGCATTGATGCGTCCTGTCGAAATGCTTGAAACCCGCGTCGTTGCTGGCTTTCCAGCTTGCGTGGGGGTAGGGCCGCTGGTATAAAAGCAGCACTCGCGAATGAGTGATCGCAGTCAGCGCTCACTGAATTCGGCGAACCGTTTCCACATGGCAACCGCATGCAGACGTCGTGCGGTTGCTTCCCTGTCGAATACGCGGAACCCACCGCCAAAGGAGTTGTACAGAATGAACAAGACCGAATTGATCGATGCCGTTGCTGAAGCTGCCGACCTGACCAAGGCCGAGTCCAGCCGCGCTGTCGATGCCGTCGTTGCTGCCGTCACCAAGGCGCTGAAGGACGGCGATGCGGTCACCCTGGTTGGCTTCGGTACCTTCCAGGTCCGCGACCGTGCTGCCCGCACCGGCCGCAACCCGAAGACCGGCGACACCATCAAGATCGCTGCTTCGAAGAATCCGTCGTTCAAGGCTGGTAAGGCCCTGAAGGATGCTGTAAACTAAGCGGCTCGCTGGGGTGCTTAGCTCAGCGGTAGAGCGTCTCCTTTACACGGAGAGGGTCGGGGGTTCGAAACCCTCAGCACCCACCACAGCACCGCGGTAAGTTTGAAATGTGGAGCGGTAGTTCAGCTGGTTAGAATGCTGGCCTGTCACGCCGGAGGTCGCGGGTTCGAGTCCCGTCCGCTCCGCCAACTCTAAGAGCCCTCGACGCAAGTCGGGGGCTTTTTCTTTGCGCCATTTCCATCATTCGATGCGCGCGAACGTGCAGATCGCCTGGGCAGGATGGCGCCAGGCCCTGCTGCCACTGCTTTTGGTCCACGCCGCGAAGCGGGTTACACTGCCCGGCTCGCCAATCAAGCCTTGTGATTTCTCACCATGCTGCAGAAACTCCGCGACAAGACCTCAGGCTGGATCGTTACCGTGATCCTGGGGCTGCTGATGATTCCGTTCCTGTTCGTGATCGACAACAGCTACCTCGGTGGCGTCGGCGCGCAGAACGTCGCCAAGGTTTCGGCACCGCCGACCTGGTGGCGCTCGGCGCCGTCCTGGTGGCCGGTGCGCATGATGTGGCAGCACCATGAGATCAGTGCACAGGACTTCCGCACCCGTTTCGAGCAGGAACGCATGCGCGAACGCCAGCAGCAGGGAGAGAACTTCGATCCGCGCGCGTTCGAAAGCACCGAGAACAAGCTGGCCGTGCTCGACCAGTTGATCGACGAGCAGGTCGTGCGCCTGGTCGGTGAGCAGGCCGGTGTCGTGATTGGCGACGGCGCTGTGCGCGAATACATCGCCACCATTCCGGGCTTCCTGGGCGCCGATGGCAAGTTCAGCGAAAGCAATTACCGTCTTGCCCTGGCCGGTGGCAATCCGCCGCGCACGCCGACCCAGTTCCAGGAACTGGTGCGTGAAAGCCTGCAGCAGTCGGTGATCCCATCGGGCCTGCAGAATTCCGGTTTTGTCACCCAGGCCGAGACCGAGCGTCTGTTGAAGCTGCTGGGCGAGACCCGCGATGTGGAACTGGCCGCGCTGCCGGAAGTTCCGGTGGATACCGCGCCGGTCACCGACGCGCAGATCAAGCAGTGGTACGACAGCCATGGCAAGGATTTCCGCCAGGCCGAATCGGTGTCGCTGGAATATGTCGAGCTCAATGGTGCCAACCTGCCGGCGCCGACTGCGGCCGACGAAGCGACCCTGCGCAAGCGCTATGAAGACGAGAAAGCCAAGTTCACCACGCCGGAACAGCGCCAGGCGGCGCACATCCTGATCACCGGCGACGGTGCTGAAGCCAAGGCCGCCAAGCTGGCTGTCGAAGCAAAGGCGGCAGGTGCCGACTTTGCCGCGCTGGCCAAGGCGAACTCGGAAGATCCCGGCTCCAAGGCGCAGGGCGGTGACCTGGGCTGGGTGGAGCGGGGCGCGATGGTCAAGCCGTTCGAAGACGCACTGTTTGCTGCCAAGGCGGGTGAGGTGATCGGCCCGGTCAAGACCGACTTCGGTTACCACATCATCAAGGTCGCAGCGGTTCGTGGCGGCCAGGGCAAGTCCTTCGAAGAAGTACGCGACACCTTGGCTGCCGAGCAGTTGAAGGCCGACGGCGAGCGCGGCTTCAACGATCTGGCGGGCCGCTTGGTCGATGCCATCAACAAGAGCCCGAGCGACCTGGCCGCGGCCGCCAAGGCGGTCGGCCTGTCGATGCAGACGCTGGGCCCGATCACGCGCACGACCGCCACCGGTATTGCTGCTGATCCGGCCGTGCTGCGTGCCGCCTTCTCCGACGTCCTGGTGCAGGACGGTACCGCCAGCGATCCGATCGCCCTGGGCGGCAGCAGCAACCACAGCGTGGTGATCCGCGTTGCCGCGCATACCCCGGAGCAGGCGCTGCCGCTGGACAAGGCGCGTGAGCAGGTGATCGCCGCGATCCGTGCCGACCGTCAGCGCCAGGCTGGTGACAAGGCCGCCGATGCCCTGCTGGCCAAGCTGAAGGCCGGCGCGACCCTGCAGTCGCTGGCTGCCAGCGAGAAGCTGCAGCTGAGCCCGATGCCGGGCCTGCCGCGCAGCCAGCCGGTGCCGACCCCGGAAATCAACCGCGCGATCTTCAGTGCGCCGCTGCCTGCCGAGGGCAAGCCGAGCTACGGCAAGGTCGATGTCAACGGCCATGCGCTGGTCTTCGCGGTGAACAAGGTCAACCCGGGCGACATCAAGGAAGTGACCGCCGAACAGCAGAAGCAGCTGAAGGACCAGCTGAGCCAGATCGACGGCATGGCTGCTGCCAAGGCTTACATCGAGGCGATGCGCAAGAAGTTCTTGATCCAGACCACCGAAGCGAACCTGTAAGCCCTCTGGCGAGCAGGAATGAAAAGGCCCGGCATTGCCGGGCCTTTTTTGTTGTCGCAACCCTGATCGATCGGTGACCTGCGCGATGAGTGACGACCAAGGTCGGCCGCTAGCAGGCGCGGAGCGACCTGCTCCTGCACTTCATCTTCTGGTCCGTGGGTGCCACCGGAATCTGTCCGCGGCCGGGCAGGTGGGCTGTGCAGGGGCGTGAGCCGCATGGGCCCGAGGCATGCCTCGGGCGGGTTGGGCAGGACGCCCAACCCCGGTCTTGCCGTGTGCGCAGGACAGCGCACGCGAGCAGGCGGCGACCGGGCTTACAGGGGTGAGGACGCTTTGCTTGCGAAGCACTGCTTCGCAAGCGCCCGAACGCACAGCCGCCAGCGGCTGGGCCGGTCCCCGGAGGGGGGGGACTTGCAGCGGCCCCTGCGCAGCCCATCTGCCCGGCCGCACACGAGCGATCAGGGCCACCCGCGAAGGGCTCCGCCGTTGGCCGGAAACCGCGCGGCAGCGCCGCGCCAACCTCAGTCCTCGACGCGCAGTACCGCGCCTGGCTTCAGCACGCTGCTGCCGCTCAAGCCGTTCAGCGACAACAGCGCCTTCACCGGCATGCCGTAGCGGCGGGCGATGGTCCATGCCGATTCGCCGTTGCGCACGGTGTGGCGACGGTTGCGCGGGCGATCGGCAGCTGACGCGACCACCTTGGCCACCTGCGGGCTCGGCGCGGCGCTGGCGGTGCTGGCAAGTGCAGTGGCAACGGCTGTGCTGGCGCTGTCGGCAACGTTCGCGTTGGACGCCGAAACCGGGGCCAGTACGCGGGCCGTGCCCGACGGGCGGTTGCCGGCGGCCAGTGCCGGATTCAAGCGGGCGATCTTCGCCGGGTCCAGCGCGCGCTGGGCGGCCCATTGCTGGACGCTGGTGCCCGCCGGCAGGGTGTGGTCCTTCAGCACCGGTACGGTGCGGTCCAGCGAGGCCATCACGCCCGGCTGGTCTTCCACGTCTTCCAGCACGCAAGCCAGGGCATGCAGCTTCTCGACGTAGGCATGGGTGACCGGCGACAGCCCGGGCAGGCCCGCCGGCTTGGCGTTCTGCGCATTCATGCCCGCCTTGCGCATGGACTGCAGCACGCGGTACTCGCCGGCGTTGTAGGCCATGGTGGCCAGGCGCCAGTCACCGCCGAACATGCCATGCAGGGTCTTCAGATAGCGCACGGCGGCCTGGGTGGACTCCACTGCCGACAGTCGGCCGTCGTAGTTGTTGCTCATCGGTACGCGATGGTTGCGTGCCGTGGTGGCGATGAACTGCCACAGGCCGGTCGGGCCGCTGCCGTTGCGGGCATTGGGCCGGTAGCCACTTTCGACGAAAGGAATCAGGGCGAATTCGGTGGGCAGGTTGGCTTTGCGCAGCTCTTCGACCACATAGCCGAACAGCACCAGCGCGTCGTCATCCTGGTTGGCCAACCGCGAAGGCGCGTGGGCGAACTGCTTCTGCCAGCGCGGGCTGGTGGCTTCGGCGTCACAGGTAGGTTCTGCAAGGCCGTCGCGGAAGCTGGAGAAAATCTCCTGGCCGTTACGTACCGATGCGGCCGGCAGCGTTGACGGATCCAGCGGCAGGGCCGAGGCGGCGGTCAGGTTCTGGCTGATGCCGGCGCCCAGCGATTGTGCGCCGGCAGTTCCGGCCAACCCCAGGACGAGACCCAGGGCCAGCGGCAGACTTCGGCGACTCATGCGCGGAAGCCGTCTTTCCAGTGCCGGAGACCGGCCATGACGTCGACGTCGTCCACGACTTCGCGCCCCAGGTGTGCCGACACGGCCGCGCGGATGGGCGCAGTGTGGGTACGCAGGAACGGATTGCAGGCAATTTCATCGGCCAGGGATACTGGCAGGGTGGAACGGTCATCGCGGCGCATGGCCAAAGCCTCCTCTTGGCGCTGCAACAAGGCAGCGTTGGCGGGGTCGACATGCCGCGCGAAGACGGCATTTGACACGGTGTACTCGTGAGCGCAACACAGCAGCAGTTGCGCGGGCAGGGCACCCAGCTTGCGCATCGATGCCAGCAGCTGGGACGGCGTACCTTCGAACAGGCGTCCACAGCCCAGGCTGAACAACGAATCTCCGCTGAAAAGCTGTTCAGCGGTGTGAAACGCGATGTGGCTGCGGGTGTGCCCGGGGACGGATAGTACGTGGAACATCCGGCCCAGTGCCTGAACACGTTCACCTTCACCGACCCGCTCGGTGGCCATCGGGATGCGCTCTTCGACCGGTGCGACCACGCGCACGCCGGGAAAACGCGCCTGCAGCGCCGGTACCCCGCCGATGTGATCGTCGTGGTGGTGGGTGAGCAGGATGGTGTCCACGCGCACGCCTTGGGCGGCCAGCGCCAGTACCGGCGCAGCGTCGCCGGGATCGACGACCACGGCAGCACCATCGTCGGCGATCAGCATCCAGATGTAATTGTCCGCAAATGCGGGCAGGGCAGTCAGTCGCATAGAATTGGACCATGCCCGCGCTGCAGAGCACCCGTCAAGCGAGCCAGGCTCCGTGGTTCGACAGCGAACCGGCGGAGGCTCTGCGCGTGCTCGAACGGCAGCTGCTGCTGCCGCAGCTGGCGCTGCTGCCGATCCAACCCTGGCTATGGATCGCCCCCAGCGCCGCCTGGCTGGCGGATGCGCGACTGGGCGGGCGTGGCCTGCGCCTGCATCGCCAGGGCAGTGGTTACGCCGGTGATGCGCGCTGCGCACTGCCCTTGCCGCTGCCCAACGAGAGCGTCAACGCCATCGTGCTGCAGCATGTGACCGTCGGTGATGCTGACCATCTGCTGGACGAATGCGAGCGCGTGCTGATGCCTGGCGGCCATCTGTGGCTGACCAGCCTCAACCCGTTCAGCCCGTTCCGCACGCGCTGGCGCCAGCACGGGCTGGTGGTGCGCACGCCGCAGCGGATCCGCCAACTGCTTGAGCGCCATGGCCTGGAATGCGAGGACATGCGTTACCTGGGGCCGATGTGGCAGGGTGCCGGCAGCCGCCGTCGCGGCGGCTGGGCCCCCTTGCGCGCGGCCTGCCTGTTCCACGCCGAAAAACGCACGCTGGCCCTGCCCGGGCCGACCCCGTTGCCCGTGCGCTGGCACGGCACCGTTGCTACCTGATCTGGAGTTGTATTGAAAACCATCGAAATCCACACCGACGGTTCCTGCCTCGGCAATCCCGGCCCCGGTGGCTGGGCGGCGCTGCTGCGCTACAAGGGGCACGAGCGCGAACTGAGCGGTGGAGAGGCGCATACCACCAACAATCGGATGGAGCTGATGGCGGCCATTTCCGGCCTGGAGTCGCTGACCGAGCCCTGCCAGATCGTCCTCTATACCGATTCGCAGTACGTACGGCAGGGCCTGACCCAGTGGCTGCCGGGCTGGATCCGCAAGAACTGGAAGACCGCCGGCGGTGACCCGGTGAAGAACCGTGAACTGTGGGAGCGCCTGCAGGCTGCCACGCTGCGGCACCAGATCGACTGGCGCTGGGTGAAAGGCCATTCCGGCGACCCGGACAATGAACGCGTGGATACCCTGGCCCGCAACGCGGCGATCCAGATCCGCGACGGCAGCCCGGTAAACTGAGCCCATGCGTCAGATCATCCTTGATACCGAAACCACCGGCCTGGAGTGGAAGAAGGGCAACCGCGTCGTCGAAATCGGCTGCGTCGAGTTGTTCAAGCGCCGCCCGACCGGCAATACCTATCACCAGTACCTGAAGCCGGACTGCGAATTCGAACAGGGTGCGCAGGAAGTAACCGGCCTGACCCTGGAATTTCTGGCCGACAAGCCGGAGTTCGCGCAGGTCGTGGAGGAGTTCCTGGCCTTCATCGATGGCGCCGAGCTGATCATCCACAACGCCGCGTTCGACCTGGGTTTCCTCGACAATGAGCTTTCCCTGTTGGGAGAGCAGTACGGGAAGATCACCGACCGCTGCACGGTGATCGATACCCTGGCGCTGGCGCGCGAGCGCTTCCCGGGCCAGCGCAATTCCCTCGATGCCCTGTGCAAGCGGCTGGGCGTGGACAACTCGCACCGCGCCCTGCATGGCGGTCTGCTGGATGCGCAGATCCTGGGTGATGTGTACATCGCGCTGACCTCGGGCCAGGAGGAGATCGGCTTCGGGCTGGGCGATGACGATGCCGGTGGCGCTGCGGCGTTGCAGGCGTTCGATGTGTCCAAGCTGCTGCCGCGGCCGCGCGTGGTGGCCACACCGTCAGAGCAGGAAGCGCATGCGGCGCGTCTGGAACGGCTGCGCAAGAAGGCTGGCCACGCTTTGTGGGACGGCCCGAAGGTGGAAGAGGCCGCGAGCGCGTAGGCGCAGCGGTGACGTGCGAAATGCAGCCACGCACGGGGTGGTGATGCGCGTGAAATGCAGCCACGCATGGCGTGGCTCTACTGTAGATCCACGCAATGCGTGGATGGCGTGGATCAGTGGCAGCGCACCAGGATCACGGTGATGTTGTCCGATGACGCGCCAGCGCAATCGCGCTGGCGCCCCACAATTTGCCTTGCAAATCGTGGGCCCCGTCTCACCAGCATCCATACCCCCACCGCTTCGCGGCCGCCCCCTGACTCAGGGGGCTTGCCTCCAGCCGGCTTCAGTGGCAGCGCACCAGGATCACGGTGATGTTGTCCGAGCCGCCGCCGTCGAGGGCGGAGGCGACCAGGCTGTCTACGCATTCCTGTGCGCTGGCATCGTCGAAGGCGAGGGTGCGGGCGATGCCGCGGTCATCCACTTCCTCGGTCAGTCCATCACTGCACAGCAGCAACTGCATGCCCGGGCGCAGCTCGCCGCTGGTGGTCGCCACGTTCAGGTGTGCCGGGTCGGTGACGCCCAGTGCCTGGGTGACCACGTTGCGGTGGGGATGGGCGCGCGCCTGCTCGGCGGTCAGGTTGCCCTGCGCGACCAGTTCCTGCACCACGCTGTGGTCCTGGCTGAGCTGGGCGAGCTGGCCATCGCGCCACAGATAGGCGCGGCTGTCGCCGACCCAGGCCACTTCGTAACGGTTGCCCTGCACTCGTGCAGCGACCACGGTGGTGCCCATCGGCAGGCTGTCGTTGCGCCGGCGCGAGGCGCGGATGATCTCTTCGTCGGCGGTACGGATCGCCTGCGCCAACGGCGCGCCACGGCGGATCTCACGGACGATGGTCTCGCGCGCCAGTGCGCTGGCCACCTCGCCGCAGGCGTGCCCGCCCATGCCGTCGGCTACCAGCCACAGGGCCAGCTCGCCGTCACCATAATAGGTGTCCTCGTTGAGCTCGCGGCGCAGGCCGGGGTGGGTGAGGTGTCCGAATTCGATCATGGTGGCTGCTGGGGACGGGGTAATGCCGGGGAGAACGGCATCATCACGGCCAAGCGGACATCCGGCAAGCCATGCAGTCAGGAAAATTTCACTTCATTGGGCGCAATGACTTGTCGTCAGCCGCGCTTCCTCGTATGATGCGCGTCCCCGGTTCGCCGGGGAACATCTGGAGAGGTGGCAGAGCGGTTGAATGTACCTGCTTTTTTAATCNGGCGCGGGGATGCGACGACGCTTCGCGCGTCGCCCCAAACGTTGCGATGCAACGTTCGGGCCCCTCCCTTTGCCGACCTTCCCCCGGATGCTTGAGTAGATCCACGCCATGCGTGGATGCTGTTCGCGTGCGGCGGGTTACCATGTATGCCATCACCTGCTGGAGCTCCCACGATGACTGCTGAAATCCTCGTCCCCGTTTCATTCGGCGAGCTGCTGGACAAGATCTCGATCCTGCAGATCAAGTCCGAGCGCATCAGTGACGAAGGCAAGCTGGCCAACGTACGCAAGGAGCTGTCCGCGCTGGAAACCACGTGGATGGCGCACCCGGCGGCAGTGAAGGACATCGCCAAGCTGCGCGCCGAGCTGAAGACGGTCAACGAGCAGCTGTGGGAGATCGAGGACGACATCCGCCTGAAGGACAAGGCGCAGGCCTTCGATCAGGGGTTCATCGACCTGGCGCGCAGCGTGTACCTGCGCAACGACGAACGCGCACGGATCAAGAAGGCGATCAACCTGGCGCTGGGTTCGGCGTACGTGGAAGAGAAGTCCTACCAGGACTACACGCAGCGCGCGTAATCCCAGGCGGCCCGACGCAGGAGACTCACGCCATGCGTGGATGGATCTCCCGGGTTGCGGGACGGTGCGGACCAGGGTCCGCACCCAGTAGACAGCGCCCAGCTGCCCGGCGTGCCACTCACCCCAGATGGTCGGCGACGTAACGCTCGAACGCGGCAATCACGTCCTCGACGGTGATCAGTTCCATCACGTCGTCGAATTCGATCTTGGTGCCCCACTTGAGGTCGGCTGCCTGCTTGCCCAGATACTTGCGCGCCGCGTCGTCGTAGCGGTCGGCGCAGTAGCGGCGGTCCGAATACGGGCCGCTGCGGTTCGGGTTGCTGGCCGCATGCAGGCCCAGCACCTTGGTACCCATTGCGTTGGCGATGTGCATCGGGCCAGAGTCCGGGGTCATCACCAGGTTGGCGCGGGCCAGCAGGGCCGGCAACTGCTTGAGTGTGTCCTTGCCGACCAGGTCCAGCGCCGGAACATCCAGCTGGGCCTGGATGGCGTCGGCCATGCTGCGCTCCAGTTCGCTGCGGCCGCCGCACAGCACGACCCGCCATCCGCGCGAAACGGCATGGTTGGCGACCTCGGCATAGCGGTCGGCGTACCAGTTGCGGCGCACGTGGCTGGAGCAGGGCGAGATCATCAGCACCGGCCGGCCATCGTCCTGCCATTGCGCAGCGGCCCAGTCATAGGCTGCCTGCGGCACGGCCAGGTCCCAGCTGACGTCGGTCTGGCGCAGGCCCAGCGGCTCGCAGAAGCTGCCGATGGCATCGAGCACATGGATGCCCGGGCGATCAGGGATGCGTTCGTTGATGAAGAGGCCGTGCAGGTCCTTGGAGCGGCTGCGGTCGTACCCGATGCGGCGCTCGGCAGGAATGAAGGCCGACAGCACGTTGGCGCGGAAGGCCACCTGCATCTGCAGCAGGGCCTCGAAACGCCCGGGCGGCAACTGCTTGCGCAGCTCCTTCACTCCGGCCATGCCGGTCTTCTTGTCGTAGGCGTGGAAGGTGACGCCCGGCAGGCCATCGAGCAGCTTCTGTCCGACCTTGTCGATGATCCAGTGGATCGGCGTGTCCGGGCGCGCGGCCTGCAGGGTGCGCACCAGCGGCACTACGTGGGTCACATCGCCAAGAGCGGACAGGCGCAGAAGACACAAGGAGGAGGACGCTGATGCCATGTGTTGTTAGACTCAAAGGAATGGTCGCATTCGACGCCAATGAAGCGCTGACGCCATGCCGCGAGGGTCGCGGCATCGGGGCCATTCTGTTCGACCGCGAGCGGCTGCGGCAAGCCGACATCGGTCTGTTCTCGCCACAGCACTGGGCCGGCAAGGCCCGGCCGGTGGGTGAGGGCGGCCGTGGCAGCGCCTGGTTCGTCGATGCGCCGTTCGGCGCCAGCGTGCTGCGGCACTACCTGCGCGGGGGGCTGGCGGCCCGGATCAGCCACGACCAGTACATCTGGCGGGGGGCGGACCGGACCCGCAGCTTTGCCGAATTCCGGCTGATGCGCGCGCTGCGCGAGAAGAAGCTGCCGGTGCCCCGGCCGATTGCCGCCTTCTATATGCGTGAAGGCCTGCGCTACCGCGCCGCGATCCTGATGGAGCGGATCGAAGGGGTGCGCTCGCTGGCCGACCGCGCACTGGTGGCCGGGCGCGGGGCGCCGTGGGAGGAAACCGGGCGGATGATCGCGCGCTTCCACCGTGCCGGGCTGGACCATGCCGATCTCAATGCGCACAACATCCTGTTCGATGGCAACGGCCATGGCTGGCTGATCGACTTCGATCGCGGGGTGATCCGCATCCCGGCCACCGCCTGGCGCGAGCGCAATCTCAAGCGCCTGCTGCGCTCGCTGATCAAGCTGCGCGGTGAGCGCAGCGTGGAAGACGTGGAAAAAGACTACGCGCGCCTGCGCCGCGCCTATGACATGGCCTGGAACCGGGGCACCTGATGGACTGGTCGTTGCGTTTCCTCGGCGTCGGCAATGCGTCGGCGGTCGAGCTGGGTTCGCCGATGTCGGTGATCGAGCGCGATGGCCGGCCGTGGCTGACCATCGACTGCGGCGGCGAAGGCCTGACTGCCTTCAAGGCCCATTACGGGCACATGCCGCAGGCGCTGTTTGTTACCCATGTGCACCTGGACCATGTGGCCGGTTTCGAACGGCTGTTCGTGGATACCTTCTTCAGCGCGCAGCGGCGCGGCAAGGTGCGCCTGTACGTGCCGGCCACGGTGGTGCCGCTGCTGCACAAGCGCATCGGCGATTACCCGAACGTGCTGGCCGAGGGCGGCGCCAACTTCTGGGATGCCTTCCAGCTGATCGTGGTGGGCGATGCGTTCTGGCACGAGGGTGTGCGGCTGGAGGTGTTCCCCGTGCGCCACCACTGGCCGGAGACGGCCTATGGCTTGCGCCTGCAGGGCGCGCTGACCTGGAGCGGCGACACCCGGCCAATTCCGGAAATGCTGGCGCGCTATGCCAGTGACAACGAACTGATCGCCCACGACTGCGGGTTGCACGGAAATCCTTCGCATACCGGGGTGGATGACCTGGAGCGCGAGTACAGCGCCGAGCTGCAGGCACGGATGATGCTGTACCACTATGCCAGCGTGGCCGATGGCCAGGCCTTGGCCGCGCGTGGGCACCGGGTGGCACAGCCGGGGCAGTGCGTGGCGCTGGCGACCCCGACGGCGCCGCACGTGCTGGCGCAGGATCCGCCGTGAGCAGCGCCGGCCACGCCGCAACGCCGGCGCTGGCCGCCGAACTGGAGGGGCTGGAACGCGCACTGCATTGCCCGCAGGTGCGCGCAGATCATGAGCGTCTGGCGGCATTGCTGGATGAAGATTTCAGTGAGATCGGCAGCTCCGGCCAGTGCTACGGCCGTGAGGCCGCGCTGGAAGAGATCCCGCTGGAGCGTGCGCAGGTGGTGATCGAGTCGGACCAGTACGCCGTGGGGATGCTGGCAGAGGGCCTGGCCCAAGTGCGTTACCGCAGTCGCTATCACGTCGATGACCAACCGCAGCGCTGGGTGTTGCGCAGCTCACTGTGGCGTCAGCATTCAACGGGGCTGGCGGATGGTGTTCCACCAAGGTACGCCTGAGGCGCGGTAGCGCCGGGGCATGCCCGGCGAAGGGCGCCAACCAAGGCTGGCATCTACCGGAGCGGGGCTTCGCCGAAAAGGCGGTGGCCCCGCCGGCTGACCTCGGCGCCCGCGTCGATCGATACCGTTGCTGCCTTCCGGCCCTGGCGGAGTTTTCGACCTAGCGTCGCGAGGGGCCGACGGGGCCACCATAGAGACGTTGGCCCCCCGGAGGCGGCCGATTCACGGATCAGGGGAAGCAGCGCGTTGTGCGCCGGAGACCACAGCCGGACTGCACATCGGCTTACCGATGGCAGACGCGCATTCTAGCGCAGGCAGGTGCGTTGATGCCAGCTTCATGCACTGAATCCGATGTAACCCTGTGCCCCCAGCGTCGGTCGGTGGCTGCCGCCGTTGCTAGAATCCGGTCCCAGGAGGAACGACCTCCCCCACATCGGGATTCAATGACCAGGACGGCCTGGCCCTACCAAAGGAGGGCTGTCATGGCCTGGATCCATCTGATGTTTGCCGGCCTGCTGGAAATCGTCTGGGCCGTGTCGATGAAGCAGTCTGAAGGCTTCACCAAACTCACCCCCACCGTCATCACCATCGTCGGCATGATCGCCAGCTTCTGGCTGCTGGCCGTCGCCATGCGCAGCCTGCCGCTGGGCACCGCCTATACGATCTGGACCGGTATCGGCGCGGTCGGTGCTTTCGTGGTCGGCATCGTGTTCCTGGGCGAGCAGGTCAGCCCGATGCGGATTGGCGCGGCGGTACTGATCGTCGCCGGCCTGGTGCTGATGAAACTCTCCAGCAGCTGAGGCCGGTTACGAATGCGGCGGGAATATGGATATTCCCGTTCTGCAGAAACAAGAGAATATGCATTTTCGGCAAAGTCGTGACGACTGCCGTGATTATTTGACGGCCATCATGAAAATAACGTGCCGGATTCACGTGGTGCTGGCGTTGACGGCCGCACAGTGCGCCCATTCGTCAAGCGAAACCGGGGAGTTTTCGTGCTGACGAGCATGCAGGGGCGCGCAGTTCCTGCAGCGCTTGCACGTGAAAGTGTGACTGTTTTTCAAGGTTGATGCCGCAGGTCTTGTTCCCGGGTGGAGCAGGGCGGGACGAAATCACCTCCGAAAAAACATCACCTGCAAAAAACCTGCCTGCTGTGCCACCGGTCATTTCATGGAGATTTACCGATGAACCGCATTTACCGTCTGGTTTTCAACCGTGCCCTGGGTGTGATGCAGGTGGCCTCGGAAATCACCCGGAAACCGACGGGAGGCGGTATCACGGCAACACGGCGCGGGATGAAACTACAGCGATTGGCCGTGGCACTGGCGGTGACACTCACCAGCGGTTCGGCGTTTGCAGCCTGCAGCACGGTCGGCTCGGTGATTACCTGCGATGGCACGACGGACCAGAACAATCTTTCCAGTACCGCCAACGGCGTGACCCTGAACATCGCCACCGGCGCGGTGCTGAGCGTGCCTCCGGTGCTGGGGGGCACTGCGGTGACGCTGTCCGGCAACGGCATCACGGTGAACAACCAGGGCACGATCGATCCCACCATCAACGGCGGCTTGAGCCTTGCGGCGGCGGGCATGGTGCTGGGCAACAACACCGCCGGTGGCAATACCATCAACGTCAACAACCAGGCGGGCGGCAGCATCAAGGGCCTGGTCAACATCGGTTCGATTCTTGGGTTTGGTGGACAGGCACTGGTCACGCAGAACACTGCCGGTGGTGTCACCAACATCACCAACGACGGCACCGTGGACATGTCCATCCTCGGGGCGGGGCTGTTCACCACTGCCGACGCCGCTGCCATCGTCAGCTACGGCGGTGCGCAGACCAACCTCACCAACAGCGGCAGCATCACCGGCCGCATAGGTCTGGGCGGATCAACAGCGGGCAATAATGTGATCAACGCTGGCAGCATCACCGGCAGCGTGCACCTGGGCAACTCCACGACGACGGGAAACACGTTCACCGCCGTGTCCGGTTCAAGCGTCAACCGCGGCGCGCTGGCAACGGGCGTTGCGGGCGTTCTGGGCACCGTAGGCGTAGATCTGGCCGCTGCCGGTATTGTCGATGGCGGTACCGGTGCCAGCGATCGCCTGCTGCTGCAGAACAGCGCTTCGGGCCCCGGCGCGGGTACCGGCGGGACGGTGACCAACCTCGTTTGGGGCAATTACAGTGGATTCGAGACCCTGACCGTCAACAGTGGTACCTGGAACCTGCAAGGTGCCTGGACCGGAACCGGTGCCACGATCAACGATGGCTTGGTCACCTTCAACAACGCGGCGTCATTCGGTACCGGTACCTTCAACGTCAATGGCGGCGCCATCGCGGCATCGGTGGGCGGGCTCACGCTAGCAAATCCCGTTGCGCTCAACACTGGCAGACTGACGCTGGGCGGCACCAACGCCTTCGGCTTGAGCGGCGTGCTGTCCGGTGCCGGCGGGCTCACTGTCAACAACACCGGTGTGGTCACGCTGGGCGGCGCGAACCTGTTCGGTGGCGGCGTGAACCTCAACGCAGGCGGCCTGCTGCTGGGCAACGCAGGTGCGCTGGGCAGCGGTGCGCTGACCGTGGGCGGCAACGCATCACTGGATACCAGCGGGGCCTTCAACCTGGCCAACAACATCGTCGTCAACGGCGGTGGCAACCTCAATCTGCTCGGCGGTAATGCGGTCACCCTCAATGGCTCGCTGTCCGGTGCAGGCAACCTGATCAAGAACGGCGCCAGCACGCTCACCTTGGGCGGTGCAAACACGCTTACCGGCAATGTGTCTATCGCAGGCGGCGCGCTGGCGCTCGGTGCAGGTGGCAGCCTGTCACCGTCCGCTGCGATCTCGCTCACGGCAGGCACGTCGCTGGACCTCACTGCCGCAGCCAACCAGACCGTCGGCTCGCTGGCCGGGCTCGGTGGAACGGTCAACCTGGGCACTCGTACACTTACTCTAGGCGGCCTCGGCAATACTGCCTTCGCCGGCAACTTCATCGGCACTACCGGTGGCCTGGTCAAGGTCGGTACCGGAGTACAGACACTGTCCGGCAGCAACAGCTTGAGCGGTGGTTTTGCCCTGAATGGTGGCGGCCTGCTGCTCGGCAACAACAGTGCATTGGGAACGGGTGTGCTGAGCGTGGGCGGCGAGGTCACGCTGGATGGCACCACCGCAGCGCTCACCCTGGCCAACGACATCGCGCTCGGCGTCGGCGGCTCGCTTGCGCTGCAGGGCGGCCAGCCCGTGGTGTTGAACGGGGTGATCTCCGGTGCCGGCAGCATTGGCAAGAACGGCGCATCGCTGCTCACCTTGAACGGCGCCAACACGTTCAATGGCGGCCTCGTCGTCAACGGTGGCGGCCTGCTGTTGGGCAACGGCAGTGCGCTCGGTACCGGCCTGCTGGACATCAACAACGCCGCGACGCTGGATACCTCCGCAGCCCTGACCCTGGGCAATGACGTGATCATCGGCGCGGCAGGTTCGTTGAACGTGCTGGGTGGCAACGCGCTGACTCTCGACGGGGCGATTTCCGGTGGAGGCGGCCTGCTCAAGAGCGGTGCGTCCACGTTGACGCTCAACGGCGCCAATACCTTCACTGGTGGCCTGAACATTGCGGCCGGCACCGTGGCGCTGGGCAGTGGTGGCAGCCTGGCCGCGACCGGCGCGGTCAGCCTGTCGGGGGCTGGGGCGGCGCTGGATCTTTCCCTGGCTGGCAACCAGACCATCGGTGCACTGTCCGGCGTGGCAGGCTCCACCGTGGCATTGGGCGGCAATACGCTCACCTTTGGTAGTGCGACCGACCAGACCTTCACTGGAGTGATCAGTGGCGTCGGCGCAGGCCTGGTAAAGAACGGAAGTGGTGTACAGACGTTGACCGGCGCAAACACCTTCACCGGCGGCGTCGCGCTCAATGCTGGCGGTCTGCTGCTGGGCAACAGCGGTGCACTGGGCACCGGCGCGCTCAGCGTCAACGGTGCCGCGACGCTGGACGGCAGCTCTGCGCTGACCCTGGGCAACGCGGTCAACCTCGGTGCCGCGCTGACCCTGGGCGGCAGCAACAACATCACCCTGACCGGCGACATCTCCGGCGTCGGCAGCCTGACCAAGAACGGCGCCTCGCTGTTGACCTTGAACGGCACCAATGGCTTCAGCGGTGGCCTCAACCTCAATGCCGGCAGCGTGCTGCTGGGCAGCAGTGCGGCGGCCGGTACCGGCGCGCTGAACATCGGCGGCAACGTGTCGCTGGACGCAGCGGTTGCGCTGAACCTGAGCAACAACGTGGCCTTGGGTACCGGTGCGATTCTTACGCTCCCCGGCAGCCAGAACATCACGCTGGGCGGCGTGGTGTCCGGCGACGGTGGCCTGGCGAAGAGCGGCGCCACGGTGTTGACGCTCAACGGTGCCAATACCTTCGGTGGCGGCCTGAACCTGGCAGGCGGCGGCCTGTTGCTGGGCAACAGTGGAGCGCTGGGAACCGGTGTGCTGAACGTTGCTGCGAACGCCAGCCTGGATAACAGCATTGCGCTAGACCTGACCAATGCGGTCAACCTTGGCGCAGGCTCGGCACTGACGCTGATGGGCAGCAATGCACTCACGCTCGATGGCGTGATTTCCGGCACCGGCAGTCTGGTCAAGAACGGCCCCGGTACGTTGACCCTCGGCAACGCAAACGGCTTCAGCGGCGGCCTGGCGTTGAACGGCGGCAACCTGCAGTTGGGCAACGTCGGCGCTCTGGGAACGGGTGCGCTCAACGTCGGCGGCAATGCAACGCTGGATACTGCCGCCGCCTACACCTTGGGCAACGCGATCAACCTGGCCTCGGGCACGACGCTTGCCCTGCAGGGCAGCAATGCGCTGACGCTTGGCGGTGTGGTGTCCGGCAATGGTGCACTGGTCAAGAACGGTGCAGCCACACTGACGCTGGCCAATGCGAACACCTACGCCGGCAGCACCACGATCAACGCCGGAACCCTGGCGCTTGGCGCAGGCGGCAGCCTCGCTGTCGGGGGTGACGTCACCCTCGGCGGCGCCGGCGCGGGCTTCGATATATCGGCGGCAACCGGCAACCAGACCATCGGCGCGCTGAATGGCGTGGCCGGTTCGACGGTCGCGCTGGGAGGGAACTCGCTGACCTTTGGTACGGCAGCCGATGCGGTGTTCGATGGCGTGATCAGCGGAGGCGGCGGCCTGGTCAAGGTAGGGACGGGCGTGCAGACGCTGTCGGCTGCCAACACCTTCGGCGGCGGCGTCAGCCTCAATGCCGGTGGCCTGCTGCTCGGCAATGACGGGGCACTGGGCAGTGGTGCGCTGACCGTGGGTGGCGCGGCGACCCTCGACACCAGCCTGGCGGCAACACTGGTCAACAATATCGCCCTCAACGCCGGCCTGACCGTGCTCGGCAGCAATGCGCTGACGCTCAACGGGGTGATCTCCGGCACCGGCAGCCTGACCAAGAATGGTGCTGCCACGCTGACCTTGAACGGCGTGAACACTTATACCGGCGGCACCAACGTCAACGCCGGCACGCTGGCCCTGGGAGCAGGTGCAAGCCTGGCTGCCAGTGGCATCGTCAACCTGGCAACCGGCGCTACGCTGGATCTCTCCGCGGGCAGCGGTGCCCAGACCTTCGGCACCCTGACCGGCAGTGGCACGGTCAACCTGGGCGCAAACTCGATCACTGTCGGCGGGCCGACCAACGGTGTCTTCAGCGGCTCGATCGCCGGCACCGGTGGCCTGATCAAGGAGGGGGCCGGCACTGAAACGCTGACCGGTACCAACACCTTCACCGGTGGCACCCTGATCAATGCGGGAACGCTGGCGATCGGTGCCGGTGGCAGCCTGGCGGCAACCGGTGCAGTCACGCTTTCCGCGCCGGGCACCGGCTTCGACATCTCCGCAGCTGGCAACCAGACCATCGGCGCGCTCAACGGCGTCGCCGGCAGCACCGTGGCGCTGGGCGGAAACACGCTGACCTTCGGCGGCGTTGGCAACGGGACCTTCGATGGCGTGATCGGTGGGACCGGCGGGCTGGTCAAGAACGGTACGGGCATCCAGACGTTGGACGGCGCCAACGTCTTCGGTGGCGGGGTGGCACTCAACGGTGGCGGCCTGGTGGTGGGCAACAATGCCGCGCTGGGTACCGGCGCGCTGACCGTGGGCGCCAACGCATCACTGGACAGCAGCATCGCTGCGGACCTCGGCAACAACATCGGCCTGCTGGCCGGTGCCACGCTCAACCTGCTTGGCAGCAATGCATTGACGCTGGGCGGGGCGGTCACCGGCGATGGTGGCCTGATCAAGAACGGGGCGGCGACGGTCATCCTGACCGGCAGCAACACCTTCACCGGCGGCACGGTCGTCAACAGCGGCACGCTGGCGATCGGGGCGGGCGGCAGCCTGTCGCCGATCGGCGAGGTAAACCTGGCCGGGACCGGAACCTTCGACCTCTCCGCCGGCGGCAACCAGAGCATCGGTTCGCTGGCGGGCGTGGCCGGCAGCACGGTGTCGTTGGGGGGCAACAGCCTGACGCTGGGAGGTACCACCGACGCGACCTTCAACGGTGCCCTGACCGGCAGCGGTGGGCTGGTCAAGAATGGCAGCGGCGTGCAGACCCTCAGCGGTGCCAGCACGTTTGGTGGCGGCGTCACCCTCAATGCCGGCGGCCTGGTGGTGGGCAACAACGCTGCGCTGGGAACCGGCACGCTGACCGTGGGGGGCATTTCCACGCTCGATTCCAGCAGTGCGGTGACCTTGGCCAACGACATGGTGCTCAACGCCGGCCTGACCGTGCTTGGCAGCAGCGATCTCACGCTCAACGGCAACCTGTCGGGCGCCGGCAGCCTGACCAAGGACGGCGTTGCCATCCTCACGCTCAACGGCACCAACACCTATACCGGCGGCACCTTCATCAACGCGGGCACGCTCGCGCTCGGTGCCGGTGCCAGCCTCAGCGCAGGCGGCATCGTCAATCTGGCCACGGGCGCCACCTTCGATCTTTCGGCCGGCAGCGGCACGCAGGTATTCGGCACGCTGATCGGCAATGGCACGGTCAACCTCGGCGCGAACACGTTGACCATCGGCGATGCCACCAATGGTGTGTTCAGTGGTTCGATCGGCGGCACCGGTGGACTGATCAAGGAGGGCACCGGTACCGAAACATTGACCGGCACCAACACCTTCACGGGCGGCACCACCATCAACGCCGGCACGCTGGCGATCGGCGCCGGTGGCAGCCTGGCCGCAACCGGTGCAGTGAACCTGGCCAACGCCGGTACCGGTTTTGACATCTCCAGCGGTGGCAACCAGGCCATCGGTACCTTGTCCGGCGTTGCCGGCAGCACGATCAGCCTTGGCGGCAACACACTGACCACCAACGCAGCGGGCAACAGCACCTTTGCCGGGGACATCAGTGGCGCCGGTGGCCTGGTCAAGAACGGTGCCGGCGTGCTCGGCCTCACCGGCAACAACACCTTCGGTGGCGGAGTGGCCCTCAATGCCGGTGGTCTGTCGCTGGGCAGCAGTGGTGCCCTGGGCACCGGCACGCTGACCGTAGGCGGTGACGCCACGCTGGACGGCAGTGTGCCGCTGACCCTGGCCAACAACGTGCAGCTGGCAAGCGGCACGTTGACCCTGCTGGGGGGCACGCCGCTGACGCTGGACGGCGATATCGCCGGCAGTGGCAGCCTGCTCAAGGATGGTGCGGCGACGGTGACCCTGGGCGGTGCCAGCAGCTACGCCGGCACCACGACGATCAACAGCGGCACCCTGGCGGTCGCCGCCGGTGGCAGCCTGTCCTCGGCCAGCACAGTGAACCTGGCCGGCGCCGGAACGCTGGACATCAGTGCGGCCGGCAATCAGGCCATTGGTGGCCTGGCCGGTGTTGCCAGCGGCAACGTGGTGCTCGGCGGTTCCACCCTGACCACCGGCGGCAGCAATGCCAGCACCACCTTCGGTGGCACCATCGGTGGCAGCGGTGGCCTGGTGCAGACCGGCACCGGCACGTTGACCCTGACCGGCAACAACACCTACACCGGCGGCACCACCATCAACGGTGGCAGCACGTTGCAGATCGGCAATGGCGGCGCGACCGGTGCGATCATCGGCGACGTGACCAACAACGGCGCACTGGTGGTCAATCTGTCGGGCAACACGACACTCGGTGGCACCGTCAGCGGCAGCGGTGGCCTGACCCAGGCAGGCAGCGGCACGCTGACGCTGACCGGCAACAATACCTATACCGGCGGCACCACCATCAATACCGGTGGCACCCTGCAGGTGGGGAATGGTGGTGCAACGGGGTCGATCATCGGCGACGTCGGCAACAACGGCAGCCTGGTGTTCAACGTGGGCGGCAACACTGCGCTCGGTGGCGTGGTCAGTGGCAGCGGCGGTCTGACCCAGGCCGGTGCCGGTACGCTGACCTTGACCGGCAACAACACCTATACCGGCGGTACCACGATCAACACCGGCGGCACGCTGCAGGTGGGCAATGGCGGGGCCACGGGTGCGATCGCCGGCAACGTCAGCAACAACGGCAGCCTGGTGTTCAATGTCAGCGGCAACACTACGGTTGGCGGCGTGGTCAGTGGCAGTGGCGGGTTGACCCAGGCCGGCAGCGGAACGCTGGTTCTGACCGGCAACAACACCTATACCGGTGGCACCACGATCAACACCGGCGCTACCGTGCAGATCGGCAACGGCGGCGCCAGCGGCGCGGTCACCGGCAACATCACCAACAACGGTGGCCTGGTGGTCAACACCGGCGGCACCACCACGCTGGGGGGCAGCATCAGTGGCACGGGCAGCATCGTGCAGGCCGGCCCCGGCCTGCTCAACCTGGGCGGCAACAGTGGCGGTTTCACCGGTACCGGCCAGGTCACCGGTGGTGGCCTGAATGTCACCGGCACCGTCGGTGGCCAATGGACCATCGGCAGCGGCACTACGTTGTCGGGTACCGGCACCATCGGCGGCAGCGCTGGCGGCGTCACCGTGAGCAGCGGCGGTGTGCTGTCGCCGGGCAACGGCCCGGGCAATGGCAGCAGTGGCGGCAACGGTACGGGCGCGATCACCGTGGGCGGCAACCTGACCCTGGCACCGGGCAGCACGCTGTCGGTCGATCTGGGCGCCACCGGCAGTGACGTGGTGCAGGTAGGCGGCAGCGCGAACATCGGCGGAGCATCGGTGGTGGTCAATGCCATCGACCCGAACACCAGCTACCAGCAGGGCCAGCAGTACACGATCATCAACGCAGGCGGCGGCGTCAGCGGGCAGTTCGTACCGCCCACCACCACTTCGGCGTTCCTCTCACTGAGCCCGGTCTACACCGCGAATGCCGCGCAGCTGAAGATCGATGTGAAGCAGACAGCGGCCTTCGTCACCGCTGCGCAGACCCGCAACCAGCTGGGCGTGGCATCGGCGCTGGACAGCCTGCCGCAGACCGGCGCGGCGCTGGGCCTGTACAACACGCTGCTGGCCTACGACACCGCCACCGCGCGCAACGCGTTCAACCAGCTCTCCGGTGAAGTGCATGCAGCCAGCCGTGCAGTGCTGCTGTACGACAACTACCTGGAAGAGGGCATCCGCCAGCGTCTTGGCAGCGAGTTGCCGACGGTGCGTGGCGAGCGTGCTTCGGCATGGCTGGCCGGTAGCGGCAAGGTGTTCAAGCAGGACGGCGATGGCAACGGTGACCAGATCCGTGCCAACCGCAATGCACTGATGGCCGGCGTCGATTGGAAGCTCGGCGAGCATGTGGTGCTGGGTGCCGCGGCGGGCAGCGAGCGGCTGGATACGCGGCTGTACGATCGCCAGTCGCGTGCACGCCTGCGTGGCAACACCTATGGACTGTATGCGCAGGGCGAGTGGAACAACGGATTTGCGGTCGGTGGCAGTGTGTCGCGCGGCGATTATCGCACGCGCACCACGCGTGAAGTGCCGCTGCTGGCACAGACGCTCCACAGCCGCCAGGATTCGGATGTCACCATCGCCCAGATGGAAGGCAGCTGGACCTGGACCCATGGCAGGACGCAACTGCAACCGTATGTGCAGTTCACCAAACACTGGGTGGACAGCGATCGCGCGGTGGAGCAGGGCGGCAGCGCGGCGCTGGTACTGGAGGGCGGCAAGGACACGCTCAATGTCAGCACCGTCGGCGTACGCGGCCGCTGGGATGTGGGCAGCGGCGAGCGCTATCCGGCCCAGCTGACGGTCGGCCTGGGCTGGCAGCATGCGTCCGGTGACACCGACGTGGCCAGCCGGCAGAGCTTCGCCGTCGGTGGCACGGCGTTCGATGCCTACAGTGCAGTGATGGCGCGCAACGCGCTGGTCAGCCAGGTCGGTGTGGCCGTCGGCCTGGGACGCAGCAGCCAGCTGTCGCTGTTCGTGCAGGGCCAGCATGGCGACGGTCGCAACGATATTGGTGGCCAGTTGAACCTGCGCGTCGGGTTCTGAGCCAGCGCGTGTCTTCGACGGATCCACGCCATGCGTGGATCCGTCGGGAGCCGGGTTACAGCACCCGCTGCATCTCCACGGCGTCGATCCCGGCGCCGTGGCCATCGGCTACCACGCGTACCACCTGGAAGCCGAGGCCGGCATAGAAGCCCTGCGTGTGCTGGCTGGTGCTGAGCGTAATGCGCTGGACCGATGGGTCTGCTTCGGCCAAGTGAAGCCGGGCCACTGCCAGCGCGCGTCCCAGCCCCTGTCTGTGGCGACTTCGTTCGACCATGCCCCAGCACAAGCTGGCGCTGCCATCGCCGCAGTGCCAGAGGCCGCCGCAGGCCGCCACCTGGCTCTCGACCTCGATCACCTGGAAGGTGCGCTGCACGGCATGTTCGTGCAGGAAGCGCTCGAAGTCACCCCGCTCTGCCGGTGCGAAGTAGGTGGGCACGTTGCTGTCGAAGATCGACATGCAGGCGGTGAGGTCGGCGCAGCGATAGGGGCGGGGTGTCATGAATGACTGTCATCGTGGTGGCGGGCACATTGTGCGCGAGGTCCGGACCATTGATGTCCGGATATGGCGAGCCCGGAAACCGGTTCGGGCGCAGACTGCGGGTGCCCGTCATCAGGAGGAGCCATGTCCAACGTTCACCAGAACTTCGTTCAACTCCATCAACGCGGCGGTCTCTATGTGCTGCCCAACGTATGGGATGCCGGTGGCGCCCGCCTGGTCCAGCAGCAGGGGGCTCTCGCGGTGGGAACATCGAGTGCTGCCATGGCGTGGTCCTGCGGCTATGCCGATGGCGGTGCGCTGCCGGATACCGCGCTGCTGCAGCGGGTTTCAGAAATGGTTGGTGTGACCTCGCTGCCGGTCACGGTCGATATCGAGGACGGTTACAGCGATGTCCCCGATGCGGTCGCTGAGCGGGTGCTGCGCCTGGTGGAGGCGGGTGCAGTAGGGATCAACATCGAAGACGGTGCCGGCAGCCCCGCGGCGCTGGTGGACAAGATCACCGCCATCCGTTCGGCGCTGGGCGGACGACCGCTGTTCATCAATGCGCGCACCGACGTGTATCTGCGCGGCCTGGCCGAAGGGAATGAGGCGGTGGGAATGAGCATCGATCGGCTGCAGGCCTATGCACGTGCCGGTGCCGACGGCGGCTTCGTGCCCGGGCTTCGCGCGCTGGACGAGGTTGCTGCGGTTGCCGGCGCCGTGCCGCTGCCTCTCAACCTGATGTGGCTGCCAGGGATGGCGCCGTTTGCTGCGCTGTCGCAGGCCGGTGTGCGGCGGCTCAGCGCTGGCCCGGCCTTGTTCATGCACGCATGGACAGCGATGGCTGCGGCGACCACGGATTTTCTCGGCGGTGTGATGGCGATGCCCGAGGGCGCACCGGGCTATGCGGCCTTGAACCAGCTGTTCAGCGAAAGGTGAGGGCGCAAGGCGGGGCGCGCCGACAGGCTCGACCACGGGCGGGTAGTCGATGTGACCGGGCGAGGCATCCACGCNTGNCNTGGATCTACTGCCGTATCTGGAGGAACAAGCCCCTCTGTTGAGGGGCTGCCCCGACAGGGGCGGGGAGAGGCCGGCGAAGGGAGGGGCCCGAACGTTGCGCAGCAACGTTTGGGGCGAAGCGCGCGCAGCGCACTTCGCGGTCCCCAGCCAGATNAATAAAAAAGGCCGCCCAACGGGCAGCCTTTTTTATTTATCTGGCGGAGAGNGGGGGATTCGAACCCCCGAAGCGCGGTTTAGACGCTTACACACTTTCCAGGCGTGCTCCTTCAACCACTCGGACACCTCTCCGGATCCCTGCCATCGGCAAACGCCTCAGCAGGGGCGCAGATTCTAGCGGGCGCAGCGGCAGGACACAAGCACTGGTTTGCAGGGCGAGAGGGCTGGACAGGCGTGGCACAATGGAACATCCGATGGAAGACGGTGGCCTGATGTCCTATCTCGTCCTTGCCCGCAAGTGGCGTCCGAAGCGTTTTGCCGAGCTGGTGGGCCAGGAACACGTGGTCCGTGCGCTCAGCAATGCGCTCGACAGCGGCCGGGTCCACCATGCGTTCCTGTTCACCGGTACCCGCGGCGTGGGCAAGACCACGATCGCGCGCATCTTCGCCAAGTCGCTGAACTGCGAGCAGGGCACCAGTGCCGACCCCTGCGGCCAGTGTGCGGCCTGCCTGGACATCGACGCCGGTCGCTACATCGACCTGCTGGAAATCGATGCTGCGTCCAATACCGGCGTGGACGATGTGCGCGAGGTGATCGAGAACGCCCAGTACATGCCCTCGCGTGGCAAGTACAAGGTGTACCTGATCGACGAAGTGCACATGCTGTCCAAGGCCGCGTTCAATGCGCTGCTGAAGACGCTGGAAGAACCGCCGGAACATGTGAAGTTCCTGCTGGCCACCACCGACCCGCAGAAGCTGCCGGTCACCGTGCTCAGCCGCTGCCTGCAGTTCAACCTCAAGCGCCTGGATGAAGATCAGATCCAGGGGCAGATGACCCGCATCCTCACCGCCGAGGAGATCGAGTCGGACCCGACCGCCATCGTGCAGTTGGCCAAGGCCGCCGACGGCAGCCTGCGTGACGGCCTGTCGCTGCTCGACCAGGCCATTGCCTATGCCGGCGGTGCGCTGCGTGAGGATGTGGTGCGCACCATGCTGGGCACGGTCGACCGCACCCAGGTGGCGGCCATGCTCGATGCCCTGGCCGAGGGCGATGGCCCGCGCCTGCTGCAGGTGGTGGCGGCGCTGGCTGAGTTCTCGCCGGACTGGAGCGGGGTGCTCGATGCGCTGGCCGAGGGCCTGCACCGCATCCAGGTGCAGCAACTGGTGCCGGGCGCGTCCGCCGCTGCCGAGGGACTGGATGCCAGCGTGTTTGCTGAACGCCTGCGCCCGGAAGTGGTCCAGCTCTGGTATCAGATGGCCCTGAATGGTCGTCGCGATCTGCCATTGGCGCCCAGCCCGCGCGCCGGCTTTGAAATGGCCGTGCTGCGCATGCTGGCGTTCCGCCCTGCGGCTGCCGTGCCGTCGGTGCCGCGTACTCCGGAATCCTCCGGTGGCAGCGCACCGGCCGGTACGGGCCAGACCGGGGGCGGCCTTGCTGGCAGCCACGAAGGAGCTGCACCGGCCGCTGCTGCGGCGCCAGAAGCCGCAGCTGTCACCCAGGCAATTGCGGCACCCGTGTTGGCGGAGGCAACCGCGCAGACGCCGAACCCGGCGCCACAGCGCGAACCCGAGCCGGAGCCCGAGCCGATCCCGGAACCGGATCCGACCCCTGAACCTGAACCGGTTCCGATCGAGGAGCCCGGCTCGCCGCCGCCGATGAAGGCACAGTTGGCTCCCGAGGCGGCCACGTCCAAGGTACCTGCCGAGGCAGACGACCTGCCGCCGTGGGCGACCGATGAGGCTGGCGCGCGCGATGAAGCGCTGGCGGCCGAGATGGCAACGCCCGACGCGGCCATGGTCGCGCCGTGGCACGAGCCGCCGGCGCCGGCTTCGCGGCCGGTTGCAGAGGCGGTTGCCGCGCCGGAGCGTTCGTTCCGTGCCGAAGGTATCGACATCGCCCCGGCACCGGTTGCGGCAAAGGAAAAGGCCTCGCCGGCAGGCAGCGTCAGCGAGCTGGCCTGTGCCGAGGACTGGCTGGATCTGGTCGCCAACAGTGGCCTGAGCGGTCCGTCGCGACAGCTTGCGGCCAATGCGGCCTTCATCAGTTGCCAGCATGGGGTCTTGAAACTGGGCCTTTCGCCCGGATTTGAATACCTGCGCTCCGAGCGCGCGCTGGCAGCGTTGGGCGAGGTGCTGGAAAAGTCCCTTGGCCACGCGCTGAAGATCGTGGTCGAAACCGTGGAAACCGAGCAGGTCCCGGCTGAGACCCTGCACCAGCGCGCCGACCGCCAGCGTGGCGAGCGGCAGCAGGCTGCCGAGGCCATTTTCATGGACGATCCGGAAGTCCAGCTGCTGATCCAGCAGCACGGCGCCCGGGTTGTTTCCGATTCCATCCGTTCTTTTGACGAGTAAGACGACATGCGCGGCAATATCGCCCAACTGATGCAGCAGGCCCAGAAGATGCAGGAAAACCTGCAGAAGGCCCAGGAAGAAATCGCCAGGATCGAAGTGACCGGCAGCGCCGGTGGCGGCATGGTCAGCGTCACCCTGACCGGCGCCAAGGAGTGCCGCAAGGTACGCATCGATCCGTCGCTGGCCAGTGACCCGGAAATGCTGGAAGACCTGATCGCCGCCGCCTTCAACGACGCGTCCAACAAGATCGACGCCGAGTCGAAGTCGAAGATGGGTTCGGCCACCGCCGGCATGCAGCTGCCGCCGGGCATGAAGATGCCGTTCTGATGATGTCCTGCGTGGCACCTGCACTGCCGGGTGCCATGCACTGTGTAGCGTCGAGCGTGCTCGATTGCCCGCAATTTCCAGTCGAGCACGCTCGGCTCTACAGAACACGCCGCCGTGTCCGCACCCCTGCTTGAACAACTGATCGATGCACTGCGGGTGTTGCCTGGCGTAGGCCAGAAGACGGCGCAGCGCATGGCTTACCACCTGCTCGAACGCGAGCGCGAAGGTGGCAAGCGCCTTGCCGAGACGCTGGCGCAGGCGGTTGAACGCATCGGTCACTGCGCGCAGTGTCGCGACTTCAGCGAAACCGAGCTGTGCCCGACCTGCGCCAATGGCAGCCGCGAGCGCAGCCAGCTGTGCGTGGTGGAATCGCCGGCTGACCGCCTGGCGATCGAGAACGCCACCGGCTATCGCGGCGTTTACTTCGTGCTGCAGGGGCGCCTGTCGCCGCTGGATGGCATCGGCCCGCGCGAGCTGGGCCTGGAGCAGCTGGAACAGCGCTTGGCCGAGGCGGAAGTGCAGGAGCTGATCATTGCCACCAGCGCCACCGTCGAAGGCGAAGCCACCGCGCACTATCTCGCGCAGCTGGCGCGTGCCCGCCAGGTGCGGCCGAGTCGACTGGCCCAGGGTCTGCCCCTCGGCGGTGAGCTGGAGTATGTCGATCGTGGCACGCTGTCGCACGCGTTCGGCACCCGCAGCGAAGTGCGCGATTGAGTCGATGCCGGGCATGCCCCGGCGTTACCGGCCTACAATGCGGTGACACCCCGCCGAGGCCGACCATGAGCAGCGAAACCCTCTTCAGCAAGATCATCCGTCGCGAGATCCCGGCCACCATCGTCTATGAAGACGACGACGTGCTGGCGTTCAAGGACATCGCACCGCAGGCGCCGGTGCACGTGCTGTTCATTCCGAAGAACGAGATCATTCCGACCCTGGATGACCTGCAGCCGTCGCAGGCGCACCTGATCGGCAAGCTGGCCCTGGCCGCCGCCGAGTACGCGCGTCGGGAAGGCTTCGCGCAGGACGGCTACCGCATCGTGATGAACTGCCGCGAAGACGCCGGGCAGACCGTGTTCCATATCCACATGCATCTGCTGGCTGGCGCGCCGCTGGGCCACTTCGGTACGCCAGGGCGTTGAGGCGGCCATCCACGCATGGCGTGGATCTACTGTTGTTGGTGCGCTGTCGATCCACGCCATGCGTGGATGAAAAAAGGCCGCCCGATGGGCGGCCTTTTGCATCATGCGTACCGGGCCTGGACTACCACCAGCCCCAGCCGCGGTAGCCGCCCCAGTACGGGCCATACGGGCCCGGGCCCCACGGTCCGTAGGGGTAGGGCACCACATCGACCTGGCGCTGCTCCGGCCACAGGTAGATCACGTCGGCAGACAGCTTCGGCAGCCGGTAGTCGTAATCGCCGATACGGGTGTTGGCGTAGCCATCGATCTTGCCGATGAAGGTCACGTCGCGGCCGGCTTCGAACACGGCCGGATCGTAGAAGCCGGCGCGGCAGGCGATGAAGCGGCCGTCGCTGGCATCGGAAGAGGTCGTGTTCGGGCGGCCACTGCCGTTGAGCGGGCGCGAGATGATCTGGAAACAGGTCTCGCCCTGGCCAGGCTTGGTTTCGATGATCCGGCCGCCCCAGCGCACCGGCGTGCCGACCTGCTGGGTGGCTACCGAGTCGCGCGGGGAAACCAGGCTGAACTGTCCCTGCAGCGGCTTGGGGGCCGTGGCGCAGGCCGACAGGGCCAGGGCGGCCACGGCGGTGAGGAGGAACTTGGTATTCATGGGGAGGCTCCGGAAGTCGGGCGATGCCTGCGCAGGTCCCGCAATAATGGGGCGAGCTCGGTACAAGTGCCAGCGTAGCGTGCATCAGCGAAACGCTGGCTGAGTGTGATGAGGGCCGGATCGGGACGCTCTGCGTGGACCCTGCGGGCCCAGTGCAGGGCCGGTTCGTGCGGTTCGCGGCCCAGCCCCAAACGCACATAGCGCTGCCCCAGCCGGTGCCAGGCGCGCAGCAGCGGGTCACGCTCGCGTTCGCCACGGGCCAGCAGCCACGCCATCCACGCCAGTGCCAGCAACGCGGCCATCACGAAGCCGGCCAGCAGCTGTCCGGGGCCGAGGTCGTCCAGCCCGAACGGTTGCAGCAACTGCTGCTGGCGGCGCGCGTCAAAGGACAGCACCAGTTCGTTCCAGCCCCTGCGCATCCAGTCGCCGACCTGGCCCAGCTGCAGCCAACGCTGCTGCAGTCCGGTATCGGCACCGGCCTGCAGGCGATCGTCGAGCGTGTCCAGGATGCGCTCGGGTGCTACTGCCGCTGTCGGGTCGACGCGCACCCAGCCGCGTTGGGGCAGCCACACCTCAGCCCAGGCGTGGGCGTCCATCCGCCGCAGTACCCAGTAGTCGCCGATCCGGTTGTGGGTGCCGCCGGCGAAACCGGTGACCACCCGCGCCGGAATGCCGGCATTGCGCATCAGCACCACGAAGGCGGAGCTGAAATGCTGGCAGTAGCCGGCCTTGTAGTCGAACAGGAACGCATCGACCGGATCGCGCCCGGCGGCCGGTGTTGCCAGCGTGTACGAAAAATCCGCGGTGATCCATGCCATGGCACGACGGACCACGGCGGCATCATCGCTTCCGGCGTCCTGTCGCCACTGTCGGGCGAGGGTTGCCGTGCGGGGGTTGAAGCCTTCCGGCAACTGCAGCGCGGCGCGACGCTGGTACGACGACAGCGTGGCATCGAAGCGCTGCGGCGGAGCCGAGTGCAGGCGCCACCGGCTCAGTGCGGACAATGCGCGGTCGCTGCTCAGGCTCAGGGCTGCATCCAGCCGGCTGCCCTCTGGTGCGGCAGTAGGGAGATCCAGCGCGACCAGCTGGCGACGGTCGGTGGGTTCGTAATCGATCTGATAGTCCCAGCCCTCCGTGCCGTGTTCCACTACAGCCGGCGGCAAACCTTCGGTACGGCGGTCGCGTCGCCAGACATGCCCATCGAACTGGGTCAGTACCGGCCCGCGCCAGTAGCGTTGTGCCGGCGCTGGAGCCGCGCCGAAGAACTGCGCCCGCAGGGCCGGGGTGTCGTCGGCCATCAGGTCCAGCCACTTGTCCGGCTCCATCGTGTCCGACAGCCCCGGTGTGCCGACGGCGCGTTCGGGAATGCCCCACAGCGGCGTGGCCAACCGCGGGAACAGCCAGAAGCAGGCCAGCGCCAGCGGCAGGCCGATCAGCAGCAGGCGACCGACACCACGCAGCTGCGTGGTCAGCGGCGGCGCACTGCGGCCTTCACCCTGCGCCAGGCGCTGCAGCGCAATCAGGGCGCTGACGCCCGCCAGCACCGCGAGCACGGTGGTCAGCGGCCCCTGGTCGAGCAGGAAGGCAGCAAACGGTGAAAACAGGGCAAAGCCGAGCAGGCTGCGTGCATCGCGCAGGGTACGCAGCTCGCTGGACTTGATCGCCAGCATCGCCGCCAGCAGCGCGCAACCGGTATCACGGCCGGGGCGCACCGCCCCCATCTGCCAGACGATGGCAGCAAGCATGCCCAGCACCAGCAGTACCCGCACCGGCATCGGCAGCATGCCGCGCTGCGACAGCGCCGCGGTGGCGAGCGCCGCCACGGCGATCAACGCGGCCAATGCGGTGGGCAGCTGCAGCAGCAGCGGCAACAAGGCCAGTGCGGCGCTGGCCAGCGTCCACTTGCGGGTGTTGCGGTCCAGCAGCAGGGCAGGCTCAGTCATGGGGAAGCAATGCCAGCGCGCGCAGGCACAGATGGTGGTGGCCGGCGCCCTGGCCGGGGCCGAGTGGTGGCTGCATTGGCAGCAGCAGCGTGTAGCGTCGGCCTTCGCGCTCGGCGCTGTCCACCCAGCGTGCCAGTCGCGCAATGCGTGCTTCCCGGTCCAAGGGGGCCAGTGCGCGCCAGTCCAGCACGACCTCGATGCCTATCGGCTTTTCATACTCGCGTACCAGCAGCGTGTCGCGGCGTGCCGAATGTTTCCAGGCAATGCTGCGTGGTGGGTCTCCGGCGCGATACGGGCGCAGCTGGTGCAGTTCCTCGCCGTTGGCGTGGGCGCGGGTGTGCAGTGGATCGCTGCCCTGCTGCGGCAACGGCGGCGCCTTCGCTTCGGCCAGCGGGTAGACCAGCAGGGGTTCTTCGGGCCACACCCATGACCACGCCCTGACCAGGCCAAGCGGTTGGGTGCTGGACAGGCGGATTCGTGGCAGTTCCAGCCAGCCACGGCGTTCGCTGGGCACTTCCAGCTCGGCTTCACCGCGGCCGTGCGCGGGCAGGTCGAGCCACGCTTCGCTGTTCCCCAGTTGCAGGTGCAGGCCGTGGCGCGCCCGTGGGTCGCGCAGCGACAGGTCCACGCGCAGGCGCAGCGGTTGCCCGGCCGGCACCGGCTCGGCGGAGATCGCATCGATCTGCACGCCAGACAGCTGCAGGTGTGCGGCGATGGTGCTGGCGATCGCGGCTGCAGCCAGCAGCAATGCCAGCAACAGGGCCGGGTTGTTGTTGTAGTTCAGTGCGCCCAGCAGCATCGCGACCAGCAGGCAGGCCACAAACAGGCCGAAGCGGGTGGGCAGCACATAGATGCGCCGGCGGTCCAGCCGCTGCGGCAACGACTCCGGCGTACGCGGGCGTGCCAGCTGCAGCAGTCGCCGGGCATGCGATGCCATCGTCAATCGACCGCGACGGTCTGCAGGATCGCCCGTGCCAGCGCCGGCCCCGTGCTGGATTCGGCTTCGCCCACCAGGCGGTGGCCCGCCACCGCTACGAACAGGGTCTGCACGTCTTCGGGCACGACGTGGCCACGGCCGAGCAGCAGCGCATGTGCCCTGGCGGCACGCAGCAGGGCCAGGCCGGCGCGCGGCGACAAGCCCACGCGTACGCCGGCATGCTGGCGGCTGCGGGTCAGCAGGGCCTGCACGTAGTCCACCAGCGCATCGCTGACATGCACCTGGCCGACCGCTTCGCGCAGGGCGCGTACCTGGTTGTCGTCCAGCTGCGGCAGCGCGCGGGCGATCAGGTCGCGACGGTCACTGCCGCGCAGCAGTTCACGCTCGGCCTGCGCGCTGGGATAGCCCATCGCCAGCCGCAGCAGGAACCGATCCAGTTGCGAGTCGGGCAAAGGGAAGGTGCCCGACAGATCCACCGGATTCTGCGTGGCGATCACGAAGAACGGATCGGGCAGGGCGTGTGTCTGACCGTCGAGGGTGACCTGCTGTTCGGCCATCGCTTCCAGCAGGGCGCTCTGCGTGCGCGGCGGCGCCCGGTTGATCTCGTCGGCCAGCAGCACGTGGGTGAACACCGGCCCGGGATGGAACTGGAACTGGCGGCTGCCGGCGTCGTACACCGATACGCCGAGCACGTCGGCAGGCAGCAGGTCGGAAGTGAACTGCACGCGCTGGAAGCTCAGCCCCAGGCTGCTGGCCAGTGCGTGGGCCAATGTGGTCTTGCCGAGACCAGGCAGGTCCTCGATCAGCAGATGGCCACCAGAGAGCAGGGCGACGAAGGCCAGCCGCACCTCATGCACCTTGCCCAGCACCAGCGTGTTGACCTGGTCCTGCGCATTGCGCAGGGACTGGCGCAGTTGATCGGTTAGCATGCTGGGCATGGGGGACGAAGCTGTCATGATCGTCTCAAGTTCGGTAACCGGTCGATTCTATCCATACATCAATGCAGGGCGAACAGCGCGCACGTACGATTTTTCTCTGGTTATGGACGCTCGTCACAGCGGCCAAGCTGGTCGTGGCCGCACGCCTGCCGTTGTTCGTCGATGAGGCGTTCTACTGGCAGGAAGGCCAGCATCTGGCTGCTGCCTATTCGGATCTGCCGGGGCTGACGGCCTGGTTGACCCGGCTGGGTGTGGAGCTTGGCGGCCAGCATGTGCTGGCGCTGCGCCTGCCGTTCCTGGCCATCGGCGCACTGCTGCCGCTGCTGGTATCGCGCATTGCGGCGCGCTGGTTCGGCAACGTTGCCGGCTGGCAGGCCGGCAGCTTGACGCTGCTGATGCCCTTGTCGGCCACGCTGGGCCTGCTGGCTGTACCCGATGTGCCGATGGCGCTGGCGGCCGTGCTGTGCCTGGACGCCGGCGCACGCCTGCTGCGCAACGTCGACGCCTCCTCGGCGGTGAAGCTGGCGCTGGGCCTGCTGATCGGCGCGCTCAGCCACTATCGCTTCATCGGTGTGATCGGGGTCGGCTTCATCGCCTTGCTGGCGCTGCCGCAGGGCCGGCGCATGCTGGCCGATCCACGCGTCTGGGTGGCCCTGGCCGTTGGTGTACTGGCATGGCTGCCGCTGTTGGCATGGAATGCCGACAATCACGATGCCGGTCTGAAGTTCCAGGTGGTCGAGCGCCACCCGTGGGCGTTCGAGTGGCGCGGCCTGTGGTTCCTGGTGATCCAGCCGATGCTGGTGACACCCGTCCTGTGCATCGCGATGTGGAAAGTTGCGCTGGCCGGCACCCGCAACGGCGGCGGTGCGCGCGCGCAGTGGCGCTATTTCGGCCTGGTCGGTGGCGTATCGACGCTGGGCATCTTCGCCCTGGGCTTCTTCACCGATGTCGAACGCATCAGCTTCCATTGGCCGCTGCCGGGTTACCTGGCCCTGCTGGTGGCGGTGCCGGTGATCCTCAACGGCTGGCCGCGCTGGTTGCGGCGTACCGGCTGGTGGCTGGCCGGGCTGGGCATGGTGCTGGCCTTCGGCTATTACCTGATGGCGTCCTCGTCATCGCTGCGCGAGCAGTTGGCCGGCGACAAGTACTACCCGCGCAACTTCGCCGGCTGGCAGCCGCTGGCGGCTGCGGTCCGCGAAGAACTGCAGCAGATGCCTGAAGGCAGCCGCGTGCTGGCCGGCAACTTCAAGGTGGGCGCCGAACTGGGCTTCCAGTTGGGCCGCGGCGACATCGACGTGCTGCCGCATCCGCTCAACGACAAGCACGGCCGTACCGCGCAGTTGGCGCAATGGAACCTGGTACATGAGGGCGAGCGCGACGTGCCGATGCTGCTGGTGCTGTCGCCCAGCGATCAGCGTTTCCGCGATCTGCTCACCCGCTATCACGCCATCTGCGAACAGGTCGGGCCGCTGCCGCCACCGCGTGTGGTCAGCAGCGATCACGGATTCCAGCGCTTCCTGCTGTTCCGCCTGCCCGTGGAGCGCGCGCAGGGGCCATGCGTAGCACCCGCTCTGGCCTGGCTGGACACCCCTTCCAACGGAGATGTGGTGAGCGGCGCGCTGGCGATCAAGGGCTGGGCGTTCAAGGAGGGCGTTGGCCTGTCGCGGGTTGAAGTGCTGGTGGATGGTCGTTCGATCGGCGACGCCAGCTATGGGCGGGTGTTCGATATCCGCCACGCCTGGCCGGGCAGCACCGATCCGCAACATCCGGCTGTCGGCTTCGATGCAACGCTCGATACCACGACGCTGGCACCGGGAAAGCACTGGCTGGGCCTGCGCCTGCACGGTCGCGATGGCAGCGTGGAGCTGTGGCAGGAGCAGCCCTTCGTGGTTGGCAAGCGCTGAGGCAGCGTGCCTCGTGCCGGGGTTATGGCACCGCGAATCCGGCCCGGCGCAGCAAGCCGCACAGCGCGATCAGCGGCAACCCGATCAGCGCGGTCGGGTCACGGTTGTCGATGGCCTCGAACAGGCTGATGCCCAGGCCTTCGCACTTGAAGCTGCCGGCGCAGTCCAGCGGCTGTTCGATGGCCACGTAGCGGGCGATCTCCGGCGCCTGCAGCGCGCGGAAGCGCACCTCGGTCGTATCCATTGCCGAAAGTGATTCTCCGTCTCGGATGAGACTGATGGCCGTGTGGAAGCGCACTGTCTGCCCGGACATCGCCGCCAGCTGCGCGCAGGCGGCCTGCACCGTGCCCGGTTTGCCCAGCGGTTGGCCGTTCAGGTCGGCTACCTGGTCCGAGCCGATCACCCAGCAGCCGGGATGGCGCGCGGCCACGTCGGCCGCCTTGGCCCCGGCCAGGCGTACCGCCAGCGCCAACGGCGCCTCGTCGGTCTCCGCAGTCTCATCCACCTGCGGGCGTGCGCAGTCGAAGGGCAGGCCCAGCCGTTCCAGCAGATCGCGGCGGTAGCGGGAAGTGGAAGCCAGGACCAGGGCAGGCATGCGGGAATTCCGGGGGCGGGGCGCGGCAGTCTGGCCCGCTACCGCCAGCCACGGCAAGCCTTTCGTGGCAGTGATTTGACACGCGACCGGCCGATCCTTAATATTCGGCGGCTTATGTCCGCGAACGTGCCCGAAACGCTGGATGCCTGGCGGATGGTCGTAGCGCGAAGGCGCTTCGACGGTCAGGTAGCCCTGGCTGAATTGACTCGCCTGCAGGGGCTTGTCGCCGATACCGAGGGTGAGTGTAATTACTCGCTCGAATTCGGTCGCGACGAGATCTTGCGGGTATCCTATGTGGAACTGACCATCGATACCGCGTTGCCGCTGACCTGTCAGCGCAGCATGCAGCGTTTCCTGTTGCCGGTGAAGATGACCCAGAGGCTTGGCCTGATCCGCGACGAGGACGAGGAATCGTCCTTGCCGGAGGAATACGAGGCGTTGCTGGTGCCGGAAGATGGCCAGCTGCGTCCGTTGGACCTGGTCGAAGACGAACTGGTGCTGGCGGTGCCTGTGGTACCGCTGTCGCCGGACGGCGAGGCAGTCGACAAGGACTGGGCGCCGACCGAAGAAGAAACTGAAAAGGCCAATCCGTTCGCGGCGTTGGCGGCATTGAAGAAACAATAGCAGCCGGTTGTCGTCGGCGGCTGCGGCGAAAGCGAAAAGTGTGCCGGGCGCTGGCGTCCTGTGCGACGAAACGACGAAGCAAAACGAACCGAGTTTGGAGCAATCCCATGGCTGTCCAGAAATCCCGTGTTACCCCGTCCCGTCGTGGCCAGCGTCGTTCGCATGACGCCCTGAGCGCCAAGCAGCTGTCGACCGACCCGACCACCGGCGAAGTGCATCTGCGTCACCACATCACTGCTGACGGTTTCTACCGCGGCAAGAAGGTCATCCAGACCAAGTCTTCGGCTGTCCAGGAAGACTGATGTGCCGGAAGGTCGCTGCCCGCTGGGCAGCGGCCTTCGCCTTCTTTCCCGGGCACGCCGGTGAACGGCGGCTCGTGCAACAGGAAACATGATGAGCAAGCGGATCTACTCGAGGATCGCGGGCACCGGTAGTTATTTGCCGGAAAAAGTCCTGACCAACGCCGACCTGGAAAAAATGGTCGAGACCTCGGACGAGTGGATCCAGACGCGCACCGGTATCCGTGAACGGCACATCGCTGCCGAAGGCGAAACCACCAGCGATCTCGGCTACCAGGCCGCGCTGCGTGCGATCGAAGCCGCTGGTATCGACGCGTCGCAGCTCGACATGATCGTGGTGGGTACGACCACTCCTGATCTGATCTTTCCCTCCACCGCGTGCCTGATCCAGGCCAAGCTCGGTGTGAGCGGCTGTCCCGCTTTCGACGTCAACGCGGCCTGTTCGGGCTTCGTGTTCGCGCTCAGCGTGGCTGACAAATTCATCCGTTCCGGTGATGCCCGCCATGTGCTGGTGATCGGCGCGGAGACCCTGACCCGCATCGTCGACTGGGAAGACCGCACCACCTGCGTGCTGTTCGGTGATGGTGCGGGCGCCGTCGTGCTCAAGGCCGACGAAGAAACCGGCATCCTCAGCACCCACCTGCATTCGGATGGCAGCAAGAAAGAGCTGCTGTGGAATCCGGTCGGCGTTTCGGTCGGTTTCGGTGAAGGCAACAACGGGGGCGGCACCATCAACATGAAGGGCAACGACGTGTTCAAGTACGCCGTCAAGGCGCTGGACTCGGTCGTGGACGAAACCCTGGATGCCAACGGCCTGACCAAGTCCGACCTGGACTGGCTGATCCCGCACCAGGCCAACCTGCGCATCATCGAAGCCACCGCCAAGCGGCTGGAGATGTCGATGGACCAGGTCGTGGTCACTGTCGACAAGCACGGCAATACCTCGTCCGGCTCGGTGCCGCTGGCACTGGATGCTGCCGTTCGTTCCGGCAGGGTCGAGCGCGGCCAGCTGTTGCTGCTGGAAGCGTTCGGCGGTGGCTTCACGTGGGGTTCGGCACTGCTGCGCTATTGATAGTGCCAGTTACGACAACGTGAAACCGTCGTTACGGCCCCTCTGGGGCCGTAATGCGTTAAAGGAGACTGTCATGGTTGAGCCCATCGTCATCGAAGGGCAGCGCGCCTGGCTGAAGCAGTACGGCGAAGGAAGCCGAGCAGTGGCCCTGGGCCTGCTCAATTTTGTTGCCCGCCGGTTCCATCTCGATGCCCTGCGCCCGCCGCCGCACCGCGGTGGCGACGCCGCGCGCGAAACCGAGGCCCGCCGGCTGGCGGAACTGCAGGCGCAGGGCGTGAACGTGCCCCCGGTGATCGGCAGCGGCCATGCCGCGCTGGTGATCGGCGACAACGGCAGCTCGTTCAATACCTGCCTGCGCGAAGCCGATGATGCCGGCCGCGATCGCCTCGTGGCTGCGGCAATGCAGGCCATTGCCGAAGCGCACGCACGTGGCGCCTATTTCGGCCAGCCGTTACCGCGCAACCTCACCTGGGATGGCCAGAACGTCGGTTTCATCGACTTCGAAGAAGATCCGCTGGAAGTCATGGACCTGGCCGAAGCGCAGGCGCGTGACTGGCTGATGTTCGGCTACGGCGTGGCCAAGTACTACGCTGACCGCCCCGAAAGCCTGCAGGCGATGATGGCCGAGGCGATGAACGGGGTGCAGGCACCGGTGCGCGCGCATGTGCACGCCGTCAGCGGCCGCCTGCAGCGCCTGGCGCGGGTGTGCATGAAGCTGGGGCGCTCGGCGCGTGCGCTGGCCCACTCCATCTTCATCACCCATGGCGCCACCACGCTGGGCCTGCTGATGGTGGTCGGCCTGTGCATGGACTGGTTCGCCGACGGCGAGCTGGACATCCTGCAGCTGCTCTGCTGATCGCGGCACTGTCCATACGCCGTGCATACGCGCACGTACAGACGACACGGCATGTTCCCCCTTATCATGGACCGCTTCGATTGCAACAAGCGGATGACCGCGTGACCGTATCCACCCTCGCTTTTGTCTTCCCCGGTCAGGGCTCGCAGTCTGTGGGCATGCTGGCCGAGCTGGCCGAACTGTACCCGCAGGTGCGTGAGGCCTTCACCGAGGCATCCGATGGTGCCGGCGTCGACCTGTGGGCGTTGTCCCAGGGCGGCCCGGAGGAAATGCTCAACCGTACCGAATACACCCAGCCGGCCCTGCTGGCCGCCAGCATCGGCGCGTGGCGCGCCTGGAACGCCGTGGGCGGTCCGCGTCCGTCGGTTCTGGCGGGCCACAGCCTGGGTGAGTACACCGCCCTGGTCGCCGCTGGCGCCCTGAGCCTGCACGACGGTGCGCACCTGGTGCGCCTGCGCGGCCAGCTGATGCAGGACGCCGCACCGGCGGGTGTGGGCGCCATGGCCGCCGTGCTCGGCGCTGAAGACCAGCTGGTGCTGGACGTCTGCGCGGAAGCTGCCGGCAGCCAGGTGGTCGTTCCGGCCAACTTCAATTCGCCAGGCCAGATCGTGATCGGCGGCGACGCCGCTGCGGTCGACCGCGCGCTGGCGCTGCTGGCCGAGAAGGGCGTGCGCAAGGCGGTCAAGCTGGCCGTCAGCGTGCCCTCGCACACCCCGCTGATGCGCGAAGCCGCCAACCGCTTGGCCGAAGTGATGGCCGGCCTGTCCTGGCAGCTGCCGCAGCTGCCGGTGGTGCAGAACGTCGACGCCAAGGTGCACGACGGCGTGGACGCGATCCGCGCCGCGCTGGTGCAGCAGCTGTACCAGCCCGTGCAGTGGACCGGCTGCGTGCAGGCGCTGGCCGCCCGTGGCGTCACCCGGATCGCCGAGTGCGGCCCGGGCAAGGTGCTGACCGGTCTGGTCAAGCGCATCGACAAGGCCATCGACGGCCGTTCCCTGGCCACCCCGGGCGACTTCGAAACCGCCCGCGAGACGTGGTCGGCCTGATTGCCCCTGTTCCTGCCGACCGTGCCGGTGGCCGCTGCAAGCGGCGCGGGTGCGGCGGCCGCCCCAGCCTGAGGAAAACATCATGAGCAAGCCCCTGCAGGGTGAAATCGCACTGGTTACCGGTGCCAGCCGTGGCATTGGTGCCGCCATCGCCGATCTGCTGGCCGCCCAGGGCGCCACTGTCATCGGTACCGCCACCACCGATTCCGGCGCCGCCGCGATCGGCGAGCGTCTGGCTGCCCACGGCGGTCACGGCCGCGCGCTGAACGTCACCGACGCCGCTGCGCTCGATGCCGTGCTTGACGGTATCGCCAAGGAATTCGGCCCGATCTCGATCCTGGTCAACAACGCCGGCATCACCCGCGACAACCTGCTGATGCGCATGAAGGAAGATGATTGGGCGTCGATCATCGACACCAACCTGACCAGCGTGTTCCGCACCAGCAAGGCCGTCATGCGCGGCATGATGAAGGCGCGCAAGGGCCGCATCATCAACATCGCCTCGGTGGTGGGGGTGACCGGCAACGCCGGCCAGGCCAACTATGCCGCCGCCAAGGCCGGCATCATCGGTTTCTCCAAGTCGCTGGCCAAGGAAATCGGCTCGCGCGGGGTCACCGTCAACGTGGTCGCGCCGGGCTTCATCGACACCGACATGACCAAGGCGCTGCCGGAAGAAGCGCGTACCGCGCTGATCGGCGACATCGCCCTCGAACGCCTGGGTTCGCCGGAGGACATCGCCCATGCGGTGGCCTTCTTGGCCAGCCCGGCTGCCGGCTACATCACCGGCGAAACTCTCCATGTGAACGGCGGCATGTACATGCCGTAAGCAAGGGGCGCAGGGATCGCGCCGCAAGTGGTTGATCTGCGAGGATTTTTGCTGCAATGCAAGGTCACGCCGGTTTCCACTACACTATCCCACGGCCATCGCCTTTGATGGCGACCACTTTTGAACCACTACTCCATCTGGAGCGATATCCCATGAGCACCATCGAAGAACGCGTCAAGAAAATCGTCATCGAACAGCTTGGCGTCAAGGAAGAAGAAGTCACCAACAGCGCATCGTTCGTCGATGACCTGGGCGCTGACTCGCTGGACACCGTCGAGCTGGTGATGGCGCTGGAAGAAGAATTCGAGTGCGAGATCCCGGACGAAGAAGCCGAGAAGATCAGCACCGTGCAGGCTGCGATCACCTACATCACGGCCCACGTCAAGGCCTGATGCAGGACGTCAGTGCGCGTGCGGGCGTTGCGTCCGGCGCGCACGACACCCCATGGGGCCGCTGTTTGCGGCCCCGTGTGTTTGCGCACCACACCGAAGTAAACCGCGTTACCCGCAAAGAACGTTCGGGTCAGGAGAATCAGCAATGAAGCGTCGCGTCGTCGTAACCGGCCTGGGTATGGTCTCGCCGTTGGGCAATGATCTGGCCAGCAGCTGGGAAGGCATCACCCACGGTCGTTCGGGCATCGGTCCGCTGACCAACGTTTCTGATGCCTACCTGGACCGGTTCACCACCAAGATTGCAGGTGAGGTCAAAGGCTTTGACATCACCGCCGACAACGAACTGTTCGGCAAGTACCGGGTCAGCGGCAAGGATGCCAAGAAGATGGACCCCTTCATCCATTACGGCCTCGGTGCCGCCTTCATGGCCCTGCATGATTCGGGCCTGGAGATCACCGACGCCAACGCCGACCGCATCGGCGCAATCGTTGGCGCCGGCATCGGCGGCCTGCTCGGCATCGAAGAGCAGACCATCGAGTTCCACGAGGGGAAGAAGATCTCTCCCTTCTACGTGCCCAAGACCATCATCAACATGCTGCCGGGCCAGCTGAGCATCATCAGCGGCCTGAAGGGCCCGTCGTTCTCGGCGGTCTCGGCGTGCGCCACCTCCAACCATTCCATCGGCACCGCCATGCGCATGATCCAGTACGGCGATGCGGACGTGATGGTGGCCGGTGGTGCAGAGCGCGGCTCCTCGCCGACGGCGCTGGGCGGCTTCTGCGCGATGAAGGCGATGAGCACCCGCAACGATGCTCCGGAACAGGCCTCGCGCCCGTGGGACAAGGACCGTGACGGCTTCGTGCTGGGCGACGGCGCCGGCATCCTGATCCTGGAAGAGTACGAGCACGCCAAGGCGCGTGGCGCGAAGATCTATTGCGAGCTGGCCGGTTTCGGCGCCAGCTCCGATGCGTACCACATGACCGCGCCGAGCGAGAACGGCGAAGGCGCTGCGCGCTGCATGACCATGGCCATGAAGGACGCCGGTGTCAGCCCGGAACAGGTCGGCTACCTCAACGCACATGGCACCTCGACCCCGCTGGGCGACCTCGGTGAGACCATGGCGATGAAGACCGCCTTCGGCGACCACGCCTACAAGATGATGGTCAGCTCCACCAAGTCGATGACCGGCCACCTGCTCGGCGCTGCCGGCGGCGTGGAAGCGATCTTCTCGGTGCTGGCAATGCGCGACAACGTCATTCCGCCGACCATCAACCTGCAGCAGCCGGGCGAAGGCTGCGACCTGGACTACGTGCCCAACGAAGCACGCCAGGCCAAGGTCGACGTGGTGATGTCGAATGGTTTTGGCTTCGGCGGCACCAACGGCACGCTGATCTTCAAGCGCGTCTGATCGCACCGGTAGGGTCGAGCCATGCTCGGCTCGGCCAACCACGAGGCCGCCGCAAGGCGGCTTCCGTGTATCCGTCTCCCGAACTGGCTGCCATGACTCACGCCCCGTTGATCCACCCGCTGCCGCACCCGATCGACCTGCTGGCCCTGCAGCAGCGTGACCCGGCGCGTTTCCCGCTGCTGATGGAGTCCACCGCCTCGGGCACTGCGCAGGGCCGCTGGAGCCTGCTGCTGGCCGCGCAGGGCGACACCCTGCAGCTGGACGCCGATGGCCAGGTGCGCGACCAGCACGGCGCGGTGCAGCCCGGCAGCTTCCTGCAGGCGCTGGACCGCGCGTGGCAGGCACAGCGGTTGCCGCACGACGGCGGCCACGCGCTACCGTTCCGCGGTGGCTGGGCGCTGATGCTCGATTACGAAGTGGCCAGCCAGGTCGAACCGGTGCTGCCGGCGCGCGCGCGCGATGACGGCCGACCGACCGCACTTGCCCTGCGCTGCCCGGCCGCCGTGCTGCATGACCACCAGGCCGACACCAGCTTCCTCGTTGCCGAGGCGGGCGAGCAGGCGCTGCTGGACTCGCTGGTCGGGCTGGTCGCGGGCGGACTGCCGCCGGCCGGGCAGGGCTGGCAGCCGCCGCAGTCGGTCAGCGAAGACGAGCCACAACGCTTCACCGAGGGCGTGCGCCGGGTGATCGAGTACCTGCGCGCTGGCGATGTGTTCCAGGTGAACCTGTCGCGGCGCTGGAGCGCGCACTTTGCAGCACCGGTCAGCCCGCAGGCGCTTTACGCGCAGCTGCGGCGGGCCAATCCGGCGCCGTTTGCCGGCCTGTTCAGTGCGCACGGCCGGCATGTGGTCAGCTCGTCGCCGGAACGGCTGGTGTCGGTGCATGGCGGCCACGCGCAGACCCGCCCGATCGCCGGCACCCGCCCGCGCTTCGAGGGCGACGACGATGCCGCGCGCATCCAGGAACTGGTCGGCCATCCCAAGGAGCGCGCCGAGCACGTGATGCTGATCGACCTGGAGCGCAACGATCTGGGCCGCATCTGCCTGCCCGGCACGGTCGTGGTGGACGAGTTGATGACCGTGGAAAGCTACGCCCACGTGCACCACATCGTCAGCAACGTCAGCGGCCAGCTGCGCGCGGACGTCACCCCGGGCGAGGTGATCGCCGCGACCTTCCCCGGCGGCACCATCACCGGCTGCCCGAAGGTGCGCTGCATGCAGATCATCAGCGAACTGGAGCAGGTGCCACGCGGCGCGTACACCGGTGCGTTCGGCTGGCTGAACCGCGATGGCGACCTGGACCTGAACATCCTGATCCGCACCGCCGAAGTGGACGGCAGCGAGGTCTGCTTCCGCACCGGAGCCGGCATCGTGGTCGACTCGGACCCGGACAAGGAACTGGACGAAACCCGGGCCAAGGCGCGCGGCCTGCTGCGGGCGCTGGGGCAGCAGGGCTGATCGATTGCCGCCGCCGGGCATGGCTTGTGGGTGCCGACCGTTGGTCGGCACGGATGCCCCCATGGCCGTTCATCCACGCATGGCGTGGATCTACTGGAGATGGCGGGTGGGTGCCGACCGTTGGTCGGCACGGACGCGTGGCCCCGGTCATGACCCCGCCCCACCGGGCACGGTATCCTGCACGACGGAATCGAGTTCAGAGGTAGTCCATGGCGGGAGCCAAGCGCGGGTGTCTGTTGGTGGTAACGCTGCTGCTGGTGCTGGCCGCCATCGTGGCCGGCGCGGGCGCGTGGTTCTTCTACAAGCAGAGCCAGTTTGCCGACGTGCCGTTGACCCCCAGTGCGGACAGCGTGGTCATCGCCCGCGGCGATGGCATGAACAGCGTGCTGCGCAAGCTGCGCGAGGCCGGCGTGGATGAAGGGCAGGACACCCAGTGGCAGCTGCTGGCGCGCCAGCTGGACGCTGCCGGCAAGCTGAAGGTGGGCGAGTACGCACTGAGCAAGGACCTGACCCCGCGCGAGCTGCTGCTGCGCATGCGCGCGGGCAAGGTGCTGCAGCACCGCGTCACCATCATCGAAGGCTGGAACATCCGCCAGCTGCGCGCCGCGCTTAAACGCGCCGATCCGCTGCTGCACACCACCGACACCCTCGATGACGCAGCGCTGATGGATCGCCTCGGTTTCGCCGGCCAGCATCCGGAAGGCCGCTTCCTGCCGGAGACCTACGTCTACCAGCGCGGCGACAGCGACCTGGACGTGCTCAAGCGTGCCCACGGCGCGATGGAGAAGGCGCTGGACGAAGCCTGGGAAAGCCGCGCCCCGGACCTGCCGATCAACACGCCCTACGAACTGCTGACGCTGGCCTCGATCATCGAAAAGGAAACCGCGCTGGCCAGCGAGCGACCGCAGATCGCCGGGGTGTTCATGCGCCGCCTGAAAATCGGCATGCGCCTGCAGACCGACCCGACCGTGATCTACGGCCTTGGTGCGGCATACGACGGCAACATCCGCCGTCGCGACCTGACTACCGATACGCCTTACAACACGTATACCCGTGCCGGCCTGACCCCGACCCCGATCGCCATGCCCAGCCGCGATGCGCTGATGGCTGCTGCACAACCGGCACCGGGCGATGCGCTGTACTTCGTCGCCGTAGGCGATGGCAGCGGCGCACACGTGTTCTCGCCCAGCCTGGACAAACACAACGCCGCCGTAGCCCGCTACCTGCAGCAGCTGCGCCAGCAACGCACCCAGGAGACTCCGGCGCAATGAGTTCCGCGCTGCTTCGCCATCCCCGTTTCGTCAGCCTGGAAGGCGGCGAGGGCGCGGGCAAGACCACCGCCATCAACGCCATCCGCGAGTGCGTGCGCCGCCACGGCCATGAGGTCGTGTTGACCCGCGAGCCCGGTGGCACGCCGCTGGCCGAGCGCATCCGCGGCCTGGTGCTGAAGCCCGATGCCGAGATCGCCGCCGAGCCGCTCAGTGCCGAGGCTGAGCTGCTGCTGGTGTTTGCCGCACGCGCGCAGCATGTGCGCCAGGTGATCCAGCCGGCGCTGCAGCGCGGCGCCTATGTGCTCAGCGATCGTTTCACCGATTCCAGCTATGCCTACCAGGGCGGCGGTCGCGGCCTGGACCCGCAGTGGATCGCCGACCTGGAGCGTCGCGCTGTGGGCCTGCTGCCCGGCCTGACCCTGCTGCTGGATGTGGACGTGGCCGTCGGCCGTGCGCGTGCCAATGGCCGCGACCTGTGGCCGGACCGCATCGAAAGCGAGCAGGACGATTTCTTCCAGCGCGTGCGCGAAGTGTTCCGCAGCCGTGCGCAGCAGGACCCGCAGCGTTTCGCGCTGGTTGATGCAGGCCAGGTGCAGGAGCGCGTGGCCGCCGATGTGGTTGCGCGTGTCGAGCGCTGGCTGCAGCAAGGGGAGGGCGCATGAGTACGTTCTCGCCCTGGCAGCAGCGCGCGTTCGACCAGACCGTGGCTGCACTGGATGCAGATCGGCTGGGCCATGGCCTGCTGATCTGTGGCCCGGCCGGGCTGGGCAAGCGGGAGGTGGCCCTGGCGCTGGCCGACCACGTGCTGGCACGCGGGGATGCCACGCATGCCACCCGCACCCGGCAGCTGATTGCCGCCGGCACGCATCCCGACCTGCAGCTGATCAGCTTCATTCCCAACAAGAGCGGCGACAAGCTGCGCACCGAGATCGTGATCGAGCAGGTGCGCGAGATCAGCAACAAGCTGGCGCTGACCCCGCAGTACGGCGTGGCGCAGGTGGTGATCGTCGACCCGGCCGATGCCATCAACCGTTCGGCCGCCAATGCGCTGCTGAAGACCCTGGAAGAACCGCAGCCCGGGCGTTACCTGTGGTTGATCAGCAGCGACCCGGCGCGCCTGCCGCAGACCGTGCGCAGCCGCTGCCAGCGCCTGGAATTCAGGCTGCCGCCGCGCGAGGAAGCGCTGGCCTGGCTGCAGCAGCAGGGCCACAGCGAAGCGGCCGCGCGCGAGGCACTGGATGCAGCACGCGGCCATCCCGGGCAGGCCGACAACTGGCTGCGCGAAGATGGCCTGAGCCTGCGTCGCGAGGTCGGCCGTGAGCTGGAACAGCTGGCCGCCGGCAAGACCGGCGCGGTGGAGCTGGCGCAGAAGTGGTGCGCCGATGACAACGCGGCGCTGCGCCTGCGCTTCGCCGCCGACCTGGCGCTGGCCCAGGCCAGCACCGATGCCTTGACCACGCCGGAGCGATTGCACAAGCTTGCAGCCTGGTTCGATGCGGCCAACCGCACCCGCGACCTGCTGCGCACCACCGTGCGCGCAGACCTTGCGGTGGTCGAGTTGCTGCTGGCCTGGAACAAGGTGAACGAGCGGCCTGCCGCAAGGGGAAATCGATGAGTGCCAGCAACGCCCGCCAGGGCATCCTGTCCCTGGCAGTGAAGGACAAAGCCGCGCTGTACAGCGCGTACATGCCGTTCGTGAAGAATGGCGGCATCTTCGTGCCCACGCCCAAGCGTTATTTCCTGGGCGATGAGGTGTTCCTGCTGCTGACCCTGCCCGATTCCAGCGAGCGCCTGCCGGTGGCCGGCAAGGTGATCTGGGTGACCCCGGCCGGTGCGCAGGGCAACCGCACCGCCGGCATCGGCGTGCAGCTGGCCGATGGCCAGGAAGGCGAGACGGTGCGCCACAAGATCGAGACGATCCTGGCCGGCCTGACCGGTTCGGACAAGCCGACGCATACGATGTGATTCCGGTAGCGCCGGGCCATGCCCGGCGGCCCTTGGAAACGCGCGTGAGCACGAATGTGAAAACTGTTGACGGTCTCTGAAAAGCCCCTATAATGAGCGGCTCAGCAACACACCGGGCGGTTAGCTCAGCGGTAGAGCATTGCCTTCACACGGCAAGGGTCACAGGTTCGATCCCTGTACCGCCCACCATGTTGCAGAACGAAAAAAGCCTCCAGCGATGGGGGCTTTTTTGTTGCCTGCGATTTACCCGGGCTTGTTTGCCACCGCTGTGATCGCATCGCCGAGACCTGTCTGCGCGGCATGCGCGATCTGGCGCGCGGCCAGCAGCAGACCATTTCGATGGAAGTCGCCGATCTGCTCGTCGGTGTTTCCGTCCACGCGTGCGCGCTCTGCCGCGTGCAGAAGATCGAGCACGGCGGTCAGTGCGGACAGTGAACGGCCGAGGGAGGCGAGAGTCTGTGCGTTGAGCCTCTGCGTGGTGCACGGCTGGCCGTCTTCGCCATCTCCCCTGCGGATCGCATCCAGGAAGGTGAAGAACATCGGCTGCGCGGGAGGGAACTGCTGCTCCTTCAGTGCGCACTCGATCTCGCGCGCGAGGTCTTCGGGAACGTTGTTGCTGGCGATGTCGCCGATCAGGGCGTGCAGGCGGGGATGGATGGCGGTGCGGTTGGTCATGGCGAAACCCTCACTGGCGTAGGACCACCCTCCAAAGAGAAGGTGGCGGACGGTGCGGGTTGGCGTACCGGGGCAAACACAACGGAGTGAGAAATCACCCGGCGGATCGAGTGATCCCCACGCACCGCCCGCCATTGAGGGCCGTCGGTGCATTCTTGCGGCTACGCACTGCTGCGCAACCAATCCGTCAGGTTTGCTTTTTCGAGACGCCAATCCCGGCCAAGGCAACCTGCCTCGGCCCGGCGATCATCGAGTCGAACAATCACACTGGTCTGTAAGTAAATTTCGCAACTGCACCCGGGCGTACCGCGAGTTCCCCGATCTGTGCGTGACAGCACCCGCACGCCGTGCGGCGCATCACTGATGGCGTAAGCCACCGGCTGCGCTGACCCTGCGCCTGGGGGCACCCTGCATGCACGAACGTGGCGATCACGTCACTCCGCGCGGCGCATGCCATCGATGGAAGCAGAGGGTTCCATCCATGTGCTGTCCCGCCGCCCTCGGCGGGCGTAATCTCGGCCCATTGCCGCGCCCCCTCCCATCCCTGGAGTGCCACCATGCCGCTCGCCCGTATCGATCTTCGCAAAGGTAAATCCGTCGAGTATCGCCAGCGTGTCGGCGAAGCGATCTACCAGGCCATGCGCGCCGTCGGTGTGCCGGAAAACGATCGCTTCCAGATCTTCCAGGAGCACGACGCCGGCACGCTGGTGTACGACCCGGGCTATCTGGGCATCGCCCGCACCGATGATTTCATCTGCATCCAGATCACCTGGAACGAAGGGCGCACGCTGGAGCAGAAGAAGGCGTTGTATGCCGGTATTGCCGATGGCCTGCACGCGGCGGTGGGTATCCGCCGCGAGGACGTGTTCATCAACCTGGTGGAAGTGAAGCGGGAGAACTGGTCGTTCGGTAATGGCCAAGCGCAGTACGTGAGTTGATGCGCGAAGAGCATCCACGCGTGGCGTGGATGTACTGTGGATCCGTCATGTGGTCGGTGCCAGAACCCTGCGTCACCGTGTCGCAGGGGCCAAACCCTGAACGTGGTCCAAGGTTGGCCCCGGGCTCGTAGAATGGCTGGGTGCGCCGCTCCGTTCTCCACCGCCGGTTCCAGACCCTGGCATGGCTTGCCATGCTGTTGGTGCTGTTCGCGCCTCTGGTGAGCCGCTGGCTGGTACATGGGCACGTTGTTGCGTCTGCCGCACCGGTGGCGGCCATGGACCACGCCGCACACACCCAGCACGCGATGGAAGGGCATCACGACCACCACGCGATGGCAATGCAGCATGGCGAAGCGACACCGAAGCCGCCGGCCGATCCGCATGCCGACCACGAGATGGGCGTGGACTGCGATTACTGCCTGATCGCGGCGCGATTGATCACCCTGCTGGTGGCGGCGCTGCTGTTGCTGGTGCCGCTGGTACCGGTGTGCCGGGCGTTGATGGGTGCGGTGCAGGTTTTGCCTGTGCGGATTGCAGGCACGTTGGGTGCGCGGGGACCGCCGGTGGCTGCGGCTGTCTGAGCCGCGCACGCGGTCATTATTCCTTTTCGTTTGAAGCTGCCAGGCATGGCCTGGCACTACTGCGTGCGCTTTTCTTCCTGCTGCCCGGCTGACCGGGCGGCCTTGCATGCCGTGAAAAAATGAAAACGAACCCGAATGTCGCCGCCCTGCGCTGGACGGCGCTGCCGACGCTGTGCGCCTTCGCCCTGCATGCCGCGCCCGCCCGCGCCGACGTGCCGGACCCCACGACGCTAGATGCCGTGCGCGTGGTCGACACGCGCCGTGGTGAATTGTCCACTTCTGCCAGCGCCGGTTCGGCGCTCGGGCTGAGCGTGCTGCAGACGCCGGCCAGCCTGACGGTGATTTCACGCGAGCAGCTGGAGCAGCGCGGCGATTCCAATCTCAACGACGCGATCATCCGCGCTGGCGCGATCAGTGCCATGCCCCATCCGGGCAACGGCCTGAGTGCGCTGTCCAGCCGTGGCTTCACCGATGGCGCCTCGGTGATGCGCCTGTACGACGGCCTGCGCCAGTACGGTGGTGTGGGCATCACTTTTCCGTTCGATACCTGGTCTATCGAGCGCATCGAGGTGCTGCGCGGGCCGGCCTCGGTCATCCACGGCGATGGCGCCATCGGCGGCGTGGTCAACATCGTGCCGAAGAAGCCTTCGCGCGGCGCCATCGAGAACGAGGTCAGCGTAACCCTGGGCAGTGAGGACACTGCGCGCCTGGGCTTCGGCAGTGGCGGTGCGCTCACGCCGGCGCTGGCCTACCGCGTGGATGTCAGCGGCAACTACAGCAGCGGGTGGGTCGATCGCGGCCAGAACGGCGATGCCACGTTCTCTGCTGCGCTGCTATGGCAGCCACGAACGGATCTGCAGTTCACGCTGACCCATGCGCAGGGCTACCAGAAGCCGATGCGCTACTTCGGTACGCCATTGATCGATGGGCGGCAGCTGGGCGCGCTGCGCCACGAGAACTACAACGTGGCCGACAGCGTGATCCGTTTCCGCGACCGCTGGACCCAGCTCGATGCGGCCTGGACGCCGAACGACACCGTGGAATGGCGTACGCGCGTCTACCAGATCGACAGCCAGCGTGACTGGCGCAACGCCGAGGCCTACGTCTACAACGGGCGCACGGGCCTGATCGATCGCTCTGGCAACACCCAGATCACCCACAACCAGGACCAGACCGGACTGACCTCCACGCTGCGCCTGCTCGGCAATGCAGGTGGGCTGCCGAACAGCTTCGCTGTCGGCTTCGATGCCAACCGTGCGCATTTCAAGCACACCAACAACACCTATGCGGGCAGCTCGGGGCCGGTGGATCCTTTCAACCCGGCGCCCGGTGGGTTCAGCAGCGATGCTCCCAACCTGCCGCGCTACCGCAACAGCGCCGAACAGGTCGCGTTGTTCGTGGAAGACCGGCTGGAACTGAGCGAGCGCTGGTCGGTGCTCGCGGGCTTGCGCCACGATCGCGCCACGATCGACCGCAATGACCTGGTCAGCGGCCAGCGTGCGTTCTCCAGGACCTACAACAGCACCGGCTGGCGCGCGGGCACGGTCCTCGCGCTGCAACCAACATTGACCCTCTATGCGCAGTATTCGCAGGCGGCCGACCCGGTCAGTGGTCTGTTGATGATCAGCCCGGCCAACGGCGCGTTCGATCTGGCCAAGGGCAAGCAGATCGAGGTTGGCATGAAGCAGGCCTTCGACGGAGGCGAGTGGACGCTGGCGGCCTATCGCATCCGCAAGACCGGCCTGCTCAGCCGTGACCCGTTGCAGCCCGACCGGCGGGTGCAGGTGGGGGCACAGACCTCAAAGGGAATCGAAGCTTCGTTGAACTGGAACTTCGCTCCACAGTGGTCGCTGGATGCCAACGCGACCGTGCTCAAGGCCGGGTTCGAGGATTTCCTGGAAGCCACCGGCACGCCGGCGGTGATCGTCTCGCGTGATGGCAACGTGCCGCCGAACGTGGCCGAGCGCCTGGCCAACGTCTGGTTGAGCTGGCAGTTCCAGCCCGACTGGAGCGTGGCCAGTGGCGTGCGTTACGTGGGCAAGCGCTATGCCGACAACGCCAACACGCTGCAGCTTCCGGGTTACGCCACCACCGACCTGGCCCTGACCTGGCAGGCCGCGCCGCGCACACGGCTGACCGCGCGCGTGTTCAACGTGTTCGACAAGGCGTACTACGCCACGGCGTACTACACCAGCACGCAGTGGCTGCTGGGCGCAGACCGGCGCGTCGAGTTCAGCCTTGACCATCGCTTCTGAGGACGCAGGGCATGTCGTTGCGATCCACCGCCAAACGCTGGACCTACCTGACGCATCGCTGGCTGGGCATCGGCGGGTGCCTGCTGATGTTGCTGTGGTTCGTCAGCGGCATGGTGATGCTGTTCGTCGGCTACCCGAAGCTGACGCCAGCGGAGCGGTTGGCCACGCTGCCCGCATTGGCCGACGCGCGCGGTTGGCAGGCACTTTCCGCGTTGCCGGAAGCCGTTCGACAGGCGCCTGAGCGGGTCGTGTTGACGACGCTGCGTGGCGACCCCGCCTACGTGGTGCGCTCCGGCGCGAACGTGGGCGCGTGGTCGGCGCTTACCGGACAGGCATTGCCGCCGGTATCGGCACAGTTGGCCGAGGTTTCCGCCGCGCAGTTCGCCGGCGGCCCTGCCTTCGTTGGCGCCATGCCGCTGGATGAAGACCGCTGGACGCATTCGCGCGCGCTGGACCCGCATCGACCGCTGTATCGCGTCGGCGTCGGCGGCGCACAGCCCGGTGATGTCTACGTGTCCTCGCGGACCGGCGAAGTCGTGCTGGATGCACCGCGCCTGCAGCAGCGCTGGAACTATGTGGGTGCGTGGTTGCACTGGCTGTACTTCCTGCGCGTGCAGTCGGTGGACCCGGTATGGACCTGGACGATGATCGTGCTGTCGGCGCTGTGCACCGTGGCCGCGATCAGCGGGGTGGTGGTCGGCATCTGGCGCTGGCGGTTTCGCGGACAGTACCGGTCAGGGTCGAAGACGCCGTACCAGGAGCCATGGATGCGCTGGCATCACCTGATCGGCTTGATGGCGAGTGCATTCGTGTTCACCTGGATCTTCAGTGGATTGATGTCGATGAACCCGCTGGGAGTGTTCAGCAGCTCTCGCGCCTCGCTTTACGTTGGGCGCTATCAGGGCGTGGTGCCGGCGGATACAGGTGTCATTGCTCAGCCGGCTGCGCTATTGGCTGCAGTGCACACGCCGCGGTTCGTGCCGGTCGAGAGCCAGTGGCGACGCATCGGTGGTGAACTTTTCGCGGTGGTGCTGGATGGCAATGCCGATTCGCGCGTGGTCAGAGAGCGGGGCGGCGCACTGCAGGTGTCCACTGCGTTCGATGCAGAATGGTTGCGGGGCAGGGTCGCGGCGATGTCCGACGCGCGGCTGCGCGGATTCACCATTCTGCAGGCGCCCGATGCCTACTTCTACCCACGCGCTGCAGAGGCGATGAACGGCGCCGCGGTACGCCGCTTTCCGGTGGCGATGGCTGATTTCGATGACGCTGAGGCAACCCGCGTCTATGTCGACCTGGCCACCGGCGATCCGCTGTTGACGCTGGGCAAGCGCGAGCGCGCAGGTCGCTGGCTATTCTCCTTCCTGCACAGCTGGGACTTGCCGGCAATGCTGCGGCAGCACAGTGCGCGGCTGGTCGTGCTGCTGCTGCTCAGCCTGGCAGGCACCGCGTTATGTGCAACGGCAACCGTCATCGGCTACCGCCGCCTGCGCATGACATTCCGGCACAAGCGCCGCCATGCGCATCACGCCCGCAGCCAGCGCGTCGACACCGCCACCAGCAACAGTGCCATCGCCAAACCGACAAAGGCGGCGATGAGGCCGAAGTGATTGGCGGCGAAACCGATCAGCGCCGGGCCGGCAAGAATGCCGGCAAAGCCGAGGGTGGACACGGCGGTGATGGCGATCGCCCGCGGCATCCGGTTCTGGCTGCCAGCCAGCGAGAACAGCGCCGGTGCGATGGTGGCGCAGCCCAGGCCGGCCAGCACATAGCCGACCAACGACACCTGCCATGGCGTGACCAGGGTGAGCACCAGCACGCCGGCGCAGGCCAGCAGCGCACCGGTCAAGATCGCCCTCTGCCGGCCGATGCGCTCTACCAGGTTTTCTGTGCGTTAGTGTGCAGTATCTGGCGTTGGTGACGGCTCGTAGGGACGCCTGTACACACTGCGGCTGCAGCGCTGGTGAATCGCGCGCGAGTTGGTGCTGCCCATCGCCTTTCCAGCGCGGCATCATGGAAAGGCACCCGGCACGGAACCCTGCATGTCCCCCACTGTTCACCACAAGCTGCGCATCGGCGCCGATCAGTTCACCGGCCAGAAGGTGTTCGACCAGCATTTCCTCGAATGCGATTTCTCCGGCGCTGACCTCACCGCCACCGAGTTCGTGAACTGCGGTTTCTACGATGCCGACACGCGCACCGGGTGCCGTTTCAGGGGTGCCACGTTGAAGGAAGCCAGCTTCCGCCAGTGCGACATCAGCATGTGCAACTTCAACTTCATCAAGGCGCTGGGGCTGGAAATCAGCGAATGCCGCGCACAGGGCGCCGATTTCAGCAACGCCAGTTTCTTGAACCAGATCACCACGCGCAGCTGGTTCTGCAGTGCCTTCATCAAGAAGAGCAACCTGCGCTATGCCAACTTCTCGCGGGTGACGCTGGAGAAGTGCGAGCTGTGGGAGAACCGCTGGGAGGGTGCCAACGTGAGCGGCGCCAGTTTTGCAGGGTCGGACCTGTCCGGCGGCCAGTTCGATGGCGTCGACTGGAATTCCGCCAACTTCACCGATTGCGACCTGACCAACTCCGAACTGGGCGACCTGGACCTGCGCAGCACCAACCTGCGTGGCGCCACGCTGGATGTGCAGCAGGTGGCGCTGCTGATGCAGCGGATCGGCATCACCGTGGTGCCATGAGCGTGCGTCGCGGCGCTATGCCGGTGTGGCCGGCGCGTGTGCCACCCAGCCCTTGAAGCTGAAGCCGGCGTAGAACAGTTCCACGTTCTCGAAGCCGGCCTCCTGCAGCAGCGCCACTTCCTGTTCGGGTGAGAGCAGCGGCAGGCGTCCGGCGATCGCCTCGGCCGCGCGCTGTGTATCGGCACGTGGAATGCCGGAAGCCTCGGCGAACGCGGCGTAGCGCTGCAGCCAGCGATGCTTGCCGGCCGCGTCCTGCGGCACGCTGTGGTGCGCCACCACCAACGGCGCACCTGCGCGCAGCCGTTGCCGCAGTTCGCGCAGGGTGTGCAGGCGCTGTTCAACGGTGAGGAAGTGCAGGGTCAGCAGGCAGGTGGCGCCGTCGAAGACGGTGCGCGGGGCATCGTCGATGTAGCCTTCCAGCAGCGTCACCTGGGCCATCAACGGCCCCAGGGTCTGTTCGGCCAGCGCGAGCATTGGCGCGGCAGGATCGACGCCGAGCATCCGCCATTGCGGGTGCGCTTGCGCGAAGGCCTTGAGTTCCAGGCCGCCGCCTGCGCCGAGCACCAGCACCTGGCCATCATCGGGTACGTGTTCGGCCAGCAGCAGGCGGCTCATCTGCTGCAGTCCGAGGAAACCGGGTACCTGCCGCAGCGGGCCCTCCGCGTAGCGGGCCACGGCGTGGGGATCGGAGAAGGACATCGGAAGGATTCCTGCGGCAATGGCGAACATCCACTTTACCGTGCTCGGCAAGTGTGGATTGCACAGTGGCCCGCCTTTGCTTAAGGTCTGCGCCTGCATGCATTGAAGAGATCGGGAATGGACCCTCGCAGCCCCGCGATGCCATCGGCGGAAGCCTTTGAACTGGCGCTGACAATGCTGGGACGGGAGGGCGTGGATGAGGAGCAGGCCGAGCGGGCGCTGCTCGCGCTCGGCAGCGAACACTGGCAGATGCGCCGCCTGCTGGTGTGGTTGCCTGAAGCCTTCGCCATGGCTCTGATCGGTCATATGGAACTGGGCGTGCAGCTGCCCGGTACCTTCACCGCCTCCGACGCACAAGGCGAGCTGCATGAACTGCCGCTTGACCGTGAGCCCGTATTCGCTGCCGGTCTCCAGCGCGCCCTGGTCATGTACCACGAAGGTCCACGCGCCGCGTTCCGGGCGATCTGCCAGCGCAGTTCGTCGCTCAATGCGATCGACAACGCCTTGAATACCGGCGCCGATCTGCAGGGCGCCGCGCTTTCGGGTCCGGAGCTTCTGGACATCCCGGCAGAGACCTACCTCGCCCATTGAGCCCGGGGTTTCCAGAGCGCGGGCTTCGTCCCGTCGGCTTCCGCGTGATAGAGGCCGGTCAATCGCCGGTCATCGTGCACGCGTCTGCAACGCCTTCCCCAGTACCTGCCAGATCTTCGGATCCTGGCACTGCGACACATTGAAGCGCACGTAGTCGGCAGCCCGCTGCGACTGGCTGAAGGCATTGCCCGGCGCCACCACCACGCCATCGCGCAGGCACTGCCTGGCCACTGCAGATGCATCACGACCATCGGGCAGCTGGCACCACAGGAACAGCCCCGCATCGGGCTGCAGCCATGGCGTGATGCCCAGCTTCTGCACCTGCCGCAGCGTGTGCTTGCGCGCATCGGCCAGGCGCGTGCGCACCGCTTGCATGTGGCGGCGGTAGCCACTGTCGGTCAGTGCGATCTGAATCAGGTGCGCGGCCAGGTGCCCACCGCCGAAGCTGGTGGCCAGCTTCAGATCGGTCAGTGCCTCGATCCAGTCCGGGCGCGCGGCGATGTAGCCGCAGCGCGATGCTGCGGAAATGGTCTTGGAGAAACTGCCGACATGGATCACCCGCGACAATCCATCCAGCGCCGCCAGCCGTGGCGCCGGGCGTAGCTCGAAGTCGGCGAAGATGTCATCTTCGATGATGATCAGTTCGCTGTGTTCGGCCAGGCCCAGCAGGCGGTGTGCGGTGGTCGCCGACAGCACCGCGCCGGTCGGGTTGTGCAGCCCGGCGTTGGTGATGTACAGGCGTGGCGCGCATTCCTGCAGTGCGCTGGCAAACACCTGCAGGTCCGGCCCGGTGTGCATGTACGGTATGCCGATGGCCTGCACCTGATGGGCCTTCAACATCGCGTGGTAATTGAAATAGCTCGGGTCGTCGACCAGCACGCAGTCACCGGGCTTCAGCAGGAAGCGGCAGACCAGGTCGACCGCGTGCGTCCCCGATTCGGCCAGCAGCAACTGCTCCATCGACGCGTCGATGCCCAGCGTGGCCGCGCGTCGCTGCAGTGTCTGCCGCAATGCCGGCAGGCCCAGCGGCCCTGCATAGTCCACCAGCTGCGCGGAGTCGGCACGGGCCATGCGGCGCAGGCCGCGGCGCAGGCCATCGTGGTACAGCCAGTCGCTGGGCATCCAACCGCAGCCAGGCTTGAGGTGTCCCGGCGGGGTTTCCAGCGATTGCCGTGATACCCACAGCGGGTCCACCGCGCGATCCAGCCGCGGTTCCATTTCGGCCAGCGCCAATGGTGCCGCCGGGCCAGCCACGTAGAAGCCGGAGCCGGCGCGCGCGACAATCACGCCTTCAGCGGCCAAACGTTCGTAGGCCTCGACCACGGTGGACACGGAAACGCCCATCGCCGTGGCCTGCGCGCGCACCGAGGGCAGGCGGCTGCCCGGGCCATCCAGGCGCGAACTGATGCGGGAGCGGACGGCGTGGATGACGCTGTCGATGCGGCTGGGCGGTCGGGACATGCGCGTGACTGTAAGGGAATTGTGGGCAGTACAGTTACTTGTGACTGTACTGGATTGTAGCTGTGTATCGCCCGTGCCCGGTGGCCCAATGAAGGGCACGGCCGGCCATTGCCCGGCATTTCTGGAGCAGGGTGTGGAACGGTCGGCAAGCGGGTGGATCAATGGCTTCATCGGTGTGGTGATCTTCGCCGGCTCGTTGCCGGCCACCCGTCTGGCAGTGATGGAGCTGGACGCCAGCTTCGTCACCGCCGCGCGCGCCAGCATCGCCGCGTTGCTGGGGCTGGTGCTGCTGCTGGCATTGCGCCAGCCGCGCCCGGTCAGAAGCGATCTGCCCGGTCTGGTGCTGGTCAGCCTGGGCGTGGTGGTGGGCTTCCCGTTGCTGACCGCGCTGGCCCTGCGCCACGCCTCCTCGGCACACACCATCGTATTCCTGGGCCTGTTACCGCTGAGCACGGCGGTATTCGGCGTCCTGCGCGGCGGTGACCGACCGCGTCCGGCGTTCTGGGTGTTCTCGTTGCTGGGCAGCGCCTGTGTGGTCGGCTACGCCGCACGCAACGGCATCGAAGCCTCACTGCAGGCCGACCTGTTGATGCTGGCAGCGATCGTGGTGTGCGGACTTGGCTATGCCGAGGGCGGCCGCCTGGCCCGGCATCTGGGTGGCTGGCAGGTGATCAGCTGGGCATTGCTGCTGGCATTGCCGGTGATGCTGCCGCTGATGGTGGCGATGCGCCCGGCCTCGTTCACGGCGGTGGCCGCGTCGGCCTGGTGGGCGCTGGGGTACGTGGCGGTGTTCAGCATGCTGGTCGGTTTCCTGTTCTGGTATCGCGGCCTGGCCCAGGGCGGTATCGCGGCGGTCGGCCAGCTGCAGCTGCTGCAGCCGTTCTTTGGCCTGGCGCTGGCGGCGCTGCTGCTGCACGAGACCGTCAGCGCCGGCATGTTGCTGGTGACCGTGGCAGCGGTGATCTGCGTGGCCGGCGCCCGCCGCTTCAGCCGATGACGCGCGATAGCGTCGGCGTATCGTGGCGTGCCGCCAACAGTATTGGCCGGGGCCGGCGCGCCTGGTTGAAGCTGTGCCGATGAAACCCGATTCCAGTATCTCGTTCGAAGGCCAGGTGGGCCTGGTGACCGGTGCCGCCGGTGGCCTCGGCCTGGCCTACAGCCGCCTGCTGGCCCAGCGTGGCGCGCACGTGGTGATGCATGACGTGGGCGCCGCGACGGACGGCACGGGTACCGATCCGCAGCGCATCGCCCAAGCGGTGGCAGCACTGCATGCCCAGGGCCTGCCGGTCGAAGCCGCCAGCGGCCCCATCAACCAGCGCAGTGGCTGCCACGCGCTCGTGCAGGACATCCTGCAGCGGCATGGTCGCCTGGACTTCATCATCCACAACGCCGGCTGGGTGGCCTACGCCGGTATCGAAGTGGTGGAAGACGATGCGCTGGAGCAGATGCTGTGCCTGGCGGCGAAGACACCGCTGTGGCTGGCACAGGCGGCATGGCCTGCGATGCGTGCTGCCGGCGGCGGCCGCATCGTGCTGACCACCTCCGATCGCGCGCTGTACCCGCAGTATGCGCAGCGCGGCCTGTGCGGCTACGCGATGGCCAAGCTGGCTGCGCAGGGGCTGGTCAATGTGCTGGCCCTGGAAGGCGCCGAACACGGCATCGTCGTCAACGCGGTGTCGCCGGTGGCCAAGACCCGCATGTGGGGCATCGACGGGGAACCGGATGAACTGCATCCAGAGGCGGTGGCGCCCGGGGTTGCCTTCCTTGCCTCTACGCGGTGCCGGCAGGGTGGCTGGACCCTGCGGGCCAGCAACGGCCAGTTCCATGCATTGCGATTGCAGGAAGCCGAACACGTGGCCTATCCCCGCGACCTGCGTGCGGTGGCAGCGGACAGCATCGAATCGGTGGCCCTGCAGTGGCCGGTCATTGCACGGCCGAGTGTCGACGCGCGCGGTTGAACGCGTACCCTAGGCGGGTCTCCCCCTGCCTGCGATGAAATGATCGATCTGCGCCTGCTCCGCCAGTTCGTGGCGGTGGCCGAAGAACTGCACTTCCATCGCGCTGCTGCACGCCTGCACATGTCGCAGCCGCCATTGACGGCGGCGATGCGGCGCCTGGAAGACGAGGTGGGTACCGGGCTGATCGTGCGTGGCAACCGCACGCTGGGCCCGACCGCAGCGGGGCAGACGCTGCTGGTGGAGGCGCGTGCAACTCTGCAGCACGCCGAACAGGCGCTGCAGCGCACGCGGGAAGCGGCGGCAGGGCAGACCGGCAGCCTGCGTGTCGGCTACGTCGGCAGCGCGCTCTATGGGCGACTGCCGGCACTGATCCGCCAGTTCCGCCATGCGTTTGCGCAGGTGCAGCTGCATCTGCACGAAGCCACCTCGCGGCAGCAGCAACAGTGGCTGCGCGAGGGGCGCATCGACCTGGGCATCCTGATTCCGCCGATCATTTCCGCAGAGCTGCATCTGCAGGCCTTCGACCATGATCGACTGGCCATTGCCCTGCCGCGCGCGCATCGGTTGGCCGCGCGGCCGCGGCTGGATGTCGCAGCCCTGGTGGACGAGCCGTTCGTTTCATGGCCATCGGCCGAAGGCATCGGCTTCCACGCGCAGGTGCTCGGCCTGTGTACTGCTGCCGGCTTCACGCCACGGGTCGTGCAGGAAGCGCAGGGCATGCACGCAGTGCTGTCGCTGGTGGCTGTGGAAGCGGGCGTGGCGATCGTGCCGGCGAGCATGGCCGGGTTCCGTCCCGAAGAAATCGTCTATCGACCACTGGATGGCGGCAACGCTGCGTTCGAGCTGCAGTTCTGCATGCGCCCGGAATCGCCTGCACCGGTGCTGCAGAATTTCCTGGCGATGGCAGCGCAACCGGTAGTGTCGTAATTGCCAACTGAGCATCTGTACTGCGTGCAGTGGCGGCACGCTGATCCGCGACGTGCATGCCTGCGGAGTGTGACTCGGCCTGCAGTTCTGCCCTTGGAAATCGCACCTGCGGCAAGCCTGAGGCGCGGGCACGGACAACCCCTACATACCGCCTCGGCGACAGCAATCAGCATGTCCCCGCCGGCCATCATCGGCCGGCTGGGATTGGCGTCCCATAATCAACTCTGGCACGAGATCGGCAGGCGCACGGATGGCGCCTGCGGATCTCGTGACCCGCTGTCCGTGGTGGGCGATGTGCGGGGATCACAATGATCCGCCGGTCAGTCCCAGAGTTGTCCGGTACGCCAACCCGCATCGCCCGCCGCCTGTTCGTGCTCAGCCACGAATGCGCTGGTGGCGCTTGCCTCGGGGGTGGCAACGCGCGCTGCGCATGGGGACCGGCGGCGGGCGGTGCATCTTTCTGCTCAACAGCGGCGGGAGAACAGATGTTCGGCCATGTAATCGATGAACACCCGCAGGCGCGCGCTGGGGTGGCGATTGCCCGGCCACAGCAGTGAGAATTGCCCGAGCTGCCTGTCCAGCATCGGCAGCACCTGCTGCAGCCGGCCATCGGCCAGTGCTTCGGCCGCCAGGAAATCAGGCATCCAGGCAACGCCCATGGCACCGATCGCAGCGGCCAGCAGCGCTTCCATGTTGTTGCAGGTCATTGCCGTAGCCAGAACGGCGCCAGCGTCGCCATCGACGCCGGGCAGGCTCCAGGGCTGCAGCGTGCCGGTGGTCGGGAAGCGGAAACGCAGCGCCTGCAGTGAATGCAGTTCCGGCAGCGACTGAGGCTCGCCGTGTGTTCGCAGGTACATCGGCGCTGCGCACAGCACGAAGTGGAAGCTGCCGAGGCGACGCGACATCAGGCTGGAATCGGCCAGTTCACCGCTGCGTATCACCGCATCCAGCCCTTCGCTGACTACATCCACGAGGCGGTCATTGAAATCAAGTTCCAACTGCACCTGCGGGTAGCGCTGCTGGAAGCCGGGCAGCACCGGCAGCAGAAAACGGTAGCCGATGGTGGGCAGGCCGATCCGCAGCAGGCCGCGGGGAGCGAGTTGGCGTTGCGCAAGATCCGCCTGGGCCTCGGACAGTTCCTCCAGTGCCCGGCGGCAGCGCTGCAGCAGCAGGTCGCCTTCGTCGGTGAGGTGCATGCGGCGCGTGGTGCGGTGGAACAGTCGTGTGCCCAGGTCCTGCTCCAGGCGGGCAATCCGTTTGCCCACTGCGGAGGCGGACAAGCCCAGCACCCGGGCCGCACCGACAATGCTGCCGGCCTCGGCGGTGCGGACGAAAGCCAGCAGTGCGGAAATGGAGTCCATGGCGGAATGATTGCGGAACATCTGGCTGCAATCAAACGCCGTTGAGCCTGTTTTTCCAGGATCGCGGCCAGTTCATCATCAATGGCCCCGTTTGCAGGAGGCCGCGATGGCCCGTTTTCTGACTGATTCCCACTCCGTGCAACGGCGCTGGGCCTTGTTGTCGGTGTGTCTGGCCGCGCTCGCGCTGCCATTGTCGTTCGCGGCCGGCGCTGTCGCGGTGCCGGTGTTGGCCATCCAGTTGGCCAGTTCGCCCGCTTCGCTGGCTTGGGTGACCAATGCCTTCATGCTCGGTTTCGGCAGCTTGCTGTTGGCGGCAGGTGGGCTGACGGACCGCTATGGGCGGCGCCGCCTGTTCCTGCTGGGCAGCGGCGGCTTCGCGTTGGCGACGATATTCGTCTGCATGGCGCCGGATCTGTTCTGGCTGGACCTGGCGCGCGGGCTGCAAGGCGTGTGCGCTGCGGCGGCATTGGCATCGGGCAGCGCCGCGTTGGCGCAGGCGTGGCAAGGCCAGGCGCGCACGCGCGTGTTTGCCCTTTTGGGCACGACCTTCGGCGCCGGCCTGGCGCTGGGGCCACTGCTGGCAGGCGTGCTGCTTGAGGCGTTGGGCTGGCGAAGCGTGTTTGCCGCCGCAGGTGTACTGGCTCTGCTGGCGTGCACGCTGGCGGCCCGCGTGTTGCCGGAGAGCCGCGGGCAGGCAGGGCCGCTGGACGTGCCGGGCATGCTGGCTTTCAGCCTGACGCTGAGCATGCTGACCCTGGCGCTGTTGTGGCTGGGCGAATTCGGCCTGCACGCAGCGCGGGTGCAATGGGCATCGCTGGCGACCGTGCTGCTGGCGGCATCGTTCGTGCTGATCGAGCGCAGGCAGCCGTCGCCGTTGCTGGATCTTTCGCTGTTCGCACAGCGGGCATTCGTCGGTGTGCAGCTGCTGCCGATGGCAACCTGCTTTGGCTACGTGGTGCTGCTGGTGGTCCTGCCGTTGCAGTTGCTGGGCGTGCATGGCCAGAGCGTCACCACCGTCGGCGTGCAGATGCTGGCGCTGTCCGCGCCGATGCTGGTGCTGCCACTGCTGGCTGCGCGCTGGGCCAGCCGGCTGGGAAGCACGCGTCTGTGTGTGGCGGGGTTGCTGCTCTGCGCGTTGGGGTTGTATCTGCTGTCGCGGCAGGCGGCACATCCGTTGCCGGCGCAATGGGTTCCGCTGCTGGTGCTGATCGGTACCGGCACCGCACTGCCGTGGGGCTTGATGGACGGGTTGTCGGTCAGCGTAGTGCCGGTGCAACGCGCAGGCATGGCGGCGGGAATCTTCGGCACGGTGCGGGTAGCGGGCGAGGGCATCGCACTTGCTGCGGTGACCGCATTGCTGGCGACGCTCATCGGCCAACGCCTGCCGGGCGCATACGCTCCGGCACTGGCCAAGGCCGCGGTTTACCTCGCTACCGGTGCGCTGCATTCGGCCCAGTCGCTGCTGCCTGGGTCAACGGCGCTGCAGTTGCAGCGCGCCAGCGGCGAGGCGCTGGCGCAGCTGCTGCACGTGTTGTCGGCGCTGACCGTCGGCAGTGCCCTGCTGCTGCATATGCTGCTGCGGCGGCCGCCGGCCATCGCCGTGCCCGGAACCGATAGCTGATGGTGCCGGTGACCACGCGCGGGCAGCCGGCGAAAACAATCGCCGAAGGCGCCGCGCGGCGTGGCAGCTTGTCGTTCAGGTGTCCGCCCACTTCCAGTGCCACGTTGCTGCAGCTGACGTCAGCTTCGTTGCACGCGAAAGCCGCGGCGAGGTGAGGCATGCGGCCGACCCATGGGGAATGTGCCTGGCTGTCACCTGCCTGCCGCAACGCCATCACCCGGTCTTGGCCCGGGCATCGGTAGGGTTGATCGTCCCCGTCCCCCACGGAGACCTGCCATGTGGTTGCTTGACCGACTCTGGCCCTCACGCCCTGCGCTGCCCGCCGCGACGCTGCCGCCTGCAGCGGACCTGCCCGCGCGCCGAACGCCGTTGAAGCGTCCGTTGCGCGTCGGCCGGGCCAGCATGGCCCCGTGGCAGAAGGTGGCGCCGCCGCCGCGGCGCAGCCGCCACTAACCGGTGCGATCAGAGGGGTGGTTCACCCCGTCGCTGACCGGAACGGTTCCCAGCGCGAACGGATCGATGCCTTCCAGGCAGGCCACGTTGTAGCCGTACTGGTCCGGGTTGGAGCGGCGGCGGTGGTGCGTGTAGATGCCACAGACGTCGCAGAAGTAGTGCTCGGCCACGTGCGTGTTGAACTGGTACAGGCGCAGATGGGCCTGGCCGCGCACGATATGCAGCCCGTCTTCGGCCACGCTGGCGGCGATGGCGCCGCGGCGCCGGCACATCGAACAGTCGCAGCGGCGCGGGTCGACGATGCCCTCGGGCAGGTCCAGCAGCAGCTCGACGGTGCCACAATGACAGCTGGCCCGGTGCTGCGCCTGCACGGCGACGCCGGCCACGGTGGTAATGCCCATCCTCGCTCCCTGTATACCTTGGTGGACGCCAGTATGCGCCCGCCGGGGCCAGCCTGAACCGTCGTGGATGTCGCCGTGAGGCGGCTTGTGGCTAACTATGCCGCCCCGGGACCCCGACAGGATGCCAGTGAAAGCCGCAGGACGATGGATGACAGGATGTGTGATGGTGCTGCTGGCGCTGTGGGTGGCCGGTCTGCTGACCTACCAGACGCCCGGGCCGGGCTGGCTGGGCATGACCGCGGCGATGCTGTGGCTGCTGGCCGCCGCCTGGGCGGCGTGGCAGGTGGCGCGCGGCCGTGGCACGCGCCGGCTGTGGGCGGCCTTTGCCAGCGTTCTGGCGCTGGCGGGGCTGTGGTGGCTGCTGCTGACCCCGCGCCAGGACCGCGACTGGGCCGATGACGTGGCGCAGCGCCTGCACGTGGAATCCTTCGACGGCCGCCACGTGGTGCTGGACAACGTGCGCGATTTCACCTGGCGCACCGAGACCGACTACGACGCGCGCTGGGTGCGCCGCAGCTACGACCTGGACCAGCTGCGTTCGGGCGATCTGGTGCTGTCGTACTGGATGGGTCCGGCGATCGCCCACACCCTGGTCTCGTTCGGATTCGAGGACGGCCGCCACCTGGTGTTCTCGCTGGAAATCCGCAAGGAGCGTGGTGAATCGTTCTCCGCACTGGGCGGCTTCTTCCGCAAGTTCGAGATGACGCTGGTCGCGTCCGAAGAAACCGACATCATCCGCACCCGCACCAACGCGCGCGGCGAGGATGTCTACCTGTACCGCCTGCACGGCATGGACCGCAACCAGCTCAAGACCCTGTTTGCTGCCTACATCGACCAGGCGCGCCAGCTTGATGCCACGCCCGGCTTCTACAACACGCTGACCAGCAACTGCACCACGATTGTCTTCGACCTGGCGCGGCATATCGCCCCGCGCCTGCCGCTGGACTACCGGTTGCTGGCCTCGGGCTACCTGGCCGAGTACGCGCAGGAGGTGGGCGCGCTCACGCCTGGCGTGCCGTACGCCGAACTGCATGCCAAGGGCCGCATCACCGAGCGCGCGTTGAAGATGGCACGCGACGATGATTTCTCCACCGTGATCCGCCAGGGCATCCCCGGCACCGAGCAGGACCCGCAGCAATGACCCAGATGATCCTGTCCCGCTGGCAGCGCGCGCTGCCGGCGTTGTTGGCTGCCTTCCTGCTGCTGGGCGGCAGCGGCTGCGCGATGGTCACCGTCAAGCAGGTGGCGTCCAGCGATTACCTGGTCAACAAGCGCGCCGATGTGCTCAACACCGGCAAGCTCAGCCCTGCCTCGCGCGAGACGCTGAGTGCGGCCGGGCTGGACGAATCACAGTGCGAGAAGGATTTCCTGGTCTGCCGCAGCACGCTGTTGATGACCGATGACCTCAACGTCGAGCAGCGGTTGTCGACGCTGTCCGAGCTGTGGGTGAAGGCCGCTCTGGCATTGACGCCGAAGAAGCAGGCGGCCAACGAACCGCCGATGAGCGATGCAGCGCTGGATGCCTGGCTGGAGGCGGCGCGCTATGGCTATGCCTATCTGTTCTACAGCGGGCGCTCGCCCTCCGATCGCGCGTTCGAGGATCGGCAGACGCAGGTACGCGATTACTACAACTATGCTGCCGAGAAGGCCGCCGTGGTGTTGTTCGCGCGTGCCCGTGCCGCAGCATTGGCCGGCGAGGACTACACCAAGCCGGTGTCGGCGGGCAGCTGGACGCTGGCTTCCGATTTCCAGCGCCTTTCATTGAAGAGCATCCCCAAGCAGCTGGTGCCGGCCGGTACCGTCAGCTTCGTCGGCATGCGCAGCACCTATCGCCGCGATGGTTTCGGCGCCGAGCTGGTGATGGTGATGGACCCGCCGAAGCTGGTGGTGCCTGCCGTCGCTGCCGAAGGGGCCAAGGCCGAAACGGCACAGGCGCAGGCCACCAAGGACGAGCAGGAGGAGGGCGTCCGCCGCGGGCGCCGCCACCAGCACGATGATTCGGTGCCCGAGTACAGCGAGATGTCCTCGATCAACGTCACGGCATTGCTGCGTTTTGAAGGCAACACGCTGGAAGACGTGATGCGCACCCGCCAGGTGCTGCTGGATGGCTATTCGCCCGAGGCCACCGAGCGCATCACCCTGCATGGCGAAGAGGTGCCGCTGGCGGGCAACTTCACCGCTGCCTACGGTCTGTGGCTGGCGCAGAGCGGGTTCGCCACGCAGTCGCTGCGTACCCTGTTCGGCATGAGCGAGGGCATCGGCGAGCCGCACATCTACCTGATGCAGCCGTGGGACCCGAACCGCCGCATCATCTTCATGCTGCATGGCCTGGGCAGCAGCCCGGAAGCGTGGGTGAACCTGGCCAATGAGATCATGGGTGACCCCGAACTGCGCCAGCAGTTCCAGGTGTGGCAGGTGTACTACCCGACCAATGCGCCGATCGCGCTGAACCGCTATGAGATAGCCAACGCTTTCAACGACACGTTGCAGCACTTCGACCCCAACGGCAGCACGCGCGCCTCGAAGGACATGGTCTACATCGGCCACAGCATGGGTGGCGTGCTGGCGCGCCTGCTGGTCAGCGATTCCGGCGATGTACTGTGGAACGATCTGCTCGCCAACTACAACCTGAAGGGCGAGCGCCTGAAGCGGGTGCAGTCCAAGCTGGGTCCGCTGCTGCACTTCAAGGCCGAACCGAACGTGGAGCGTGCGATCTTCATCGCCGCCCCGCACCAGGGCACGGACATCGCCGGCAACAAGGTTGGCCGCCTGATCGGCCGCCTGGTGCGCCTGCCGCTGACCATCCTCGGCAAGTTCGAGGATGTGTTTCTGGCACTGGCACAGGCCGAGCAGCAGGCCGATGGCACGGCCAAGCCGAAGATTCCCAACAGCATCGACAACCTCAAGGCCAGCGACCCGTTCGTGAAAGCCGCTGCGCAGCTGCAGATCACGCCGGGCCTGAAGTACCACTCGATCATCGCCCAGCGCAAACCGGAACTGCCGGTGGAGAAATCCGACGATGGGCTGGTGCCGTACTGGAGCTCGCACCTGCCGGGTGCGTTGTCGGAGAAAGTGATCATCTCCGGCCACAGCGTGCAGGAGACGCCGCAGGCGGTGCTGGAAGTGCGCCGCATCCTGCACCAGGACATCGATGAAGTAGGTACGGTGGCCAGGCCGTAACGGGACGCTCTCCGGAGCGTCTACACGCGACGTGCGATCACCGTGGCGAACACCGCCAGGCCCAGGGTGATGGCCAGGCACAGGATGTAACCGGTATGCGGGGCGCTTTCCACGAACAGTGCGAACAGCGCGCCGGATACCGCCAGTGCGGTGGTCACCGACAGTGCTTCGCTCAACTGCAGGGCCGAGGTGTTCGCACCCTGTTCGTGTGGTGGTGACAGTGACAGCGTCAGCACCGACAGGCTGGCGTAGATCATGCCCATGCCGAAGCCGGTCAGTGTCCAGCCGACCAGGGCGACCGGCAGTGGCACCGCAGTGAACAGCACCGCCAGCGTCGCGGCAATGCCCACGGTCATCAGCGGTGTGCCCACGCGCAGCAGTTGCTGCCGCGACCAGCCGCGCTGCTGGTGACCCTGCAGCCACGAGCCGGTGAACCAGCCCAGCGCGCCCAGGCTCAGCACGGCACCGGCCCAGCTGGGTGACAGCCCACGCTCGCGCTGCAGCAGCAGGGGCAGGTAGGCCTCGCAGGCGAAGAACGCGGCAGCGGCCACACCACGCAATGCGATCACGCTGGGCAGGCCACGGCGCAGGCGCAGGGTGCCGGCGGGCAGCAGGCGATGCACGCAGAACAGCAGCGCCAGCATCGCAACGCCGATGCACAGCAGTGCCGGTACGCCCTGTTGTTGCCCGCCCAGATACAGCAGCAGGGCAGCCAGGGAGGCGCCGCTGGCCCAGCGCACGATGTTGCCGCGGCCATCATCGGCAACATCTGTGGGTGCAGCCTGCATGCGCGCCAGCGCCGGTCGCAGCAGCAGGCCGGCCGGTATCGCCAGCAGCGGCACCGCCAGGAACACCCAGCGCCAGCCAAGATGCTGCACGATCACACCGCTCAGCGCCGGGCCGATCATCGACGGCACCACCCAACCAGCAGAGAATGCGGCGAAGACCTTCGGCCGCAGATGCTCGGGATAGGTGCGGCCGACCATCACGTACAACGATACGGAAATGGCGCCTGCGCCCAGGCCCTGCAGCAGGCGTCCGGCCACCAGCATGCCCATGCGCAGGGCGAAGCCCGCCAGCAGCAGGCCCAGCACGAAGCAGGCCAGGCCCCACCACAGCGGGCGTGCGGGGCCGTGGCGGTCGGCCCAGCGGCCGGCCAGGGTCATGCCGATCACGCTGGTGGCCAAGGTGCCGCCGAAGGCCAGCGCATACAGGCGCAGGCCGTCCAGTGCCTCGGCCACGGTCGGCATTGCTGCGGCCACCGCCAGTGCCTCGAAGGCATGCAGCGAGACCAGAGCGACCATGCCCAGGGTGGTGGCGCGGTAGCGCGCGGACAGGATGGAGGAATCGACCGGATCGGCCGTGGCAGCGGGGGAGGGCATCGGGTTCCTGCGGGGGCGGACGGGCCGCGCTTGTCATCTGGCGGCGATGGTAGCAGCATGCCACCTCAACCAAAGTTGAGGTCAATAGATGCTGGCACAGGACATGAGCGTCGGCGATGTCGCCCGTCGCAGTGGCGTGGCCATCTCTGCGCTGCATTTCTACGAGCGCAAGGGGTTGATCAGCAGCCTGCGCACATCGGGTAACCAGCGCCGCTACGCCCGCGACGTGCTGCGCCGGCTGGCGGTGATCCGCGTGGCGCAACGCGTGGGCATGCCGCTGGAAGCGGTGGCGCGTGCGTTCGAGAGCCTGCCGCAGGGGCGCACCCCGACCAAAGCCGACTGGGCCAAGCTGTCGGCACGCTGGCAGGTGGAGCTGGAGGAACGCATCCACATGCTGCAGCTGCTGCGCGACGAGCTGACCGGCTGCATCGGCTGCGGTTGCCTGTCACTGAAGCGCTGCCGCCTGGCCAACCCGGAAGACGTGCTCGGCGAGCGCGGCGACGGCCCGATGCGCTGGGGCTGACCGTGCGGGTGGGTGCCGACCCTGGTCGGCACGCTCTTTACCAGACGGTGATGGTTTCGCCGCTCTGGATGCCTTCCACCGCGCGCTGGAAGGCCAGCGCCGCACGCTGTGCGGTCACCGCTTCGAAGCCGGGGAAGTAGGGGCCGTAGGCTTCCATCGATTCCACCAGCACGTTAGGGCTGACCACGTTGATGCGCAGCCCGCGCGGCAGCAGTTCCAGCGCCGCCGCCCGCACGAAACCTTCCAGCGCATGGTTGACGGCGGTGGCGTTGGCGCCATCGCGGATCGGCTGCGCGCTGACGATGCCGCTGGTCAGGGTGATCGAGCCGCCAGCGTTGAGATGGTGCTGCGCGGCCAGTGCAAGGCGTACCTGGCCGAGCAGCTTGTCCTGCAGGCCGACGTTGAACTGTTCGGGTGTCATCTGCTGCAGCGGGCCGAAATGCAGCTTGCCGGTGGTGGAGATCACCGCATCGACCGGGCCGGTCTGCGCGAACAGCTCGCGCACGCTGGCGTCGTCGGTAAGGTCCACGCGCAGGCTGCCGCTGTGGCGCCCGGCAGCGAGGATGTCGTGCTGCTGGCCCAGGTGGCGGGCGACCGCCTGGCCGAGGGTGCCGCTGGCACCGACGAGAAGAATCTTCATGACAGCTCCTTGCGAGGGGGGATGGACGCAGTCTGCGCCGTCACCGGTTGGTTTGGTAAGCGGCGTATGATTCGCATATTCCTAACCATGGGTTTGCAATGGATACCTTGCGCTGCATGCAGGCCTTCGTCGCCGTGGCCGAGCACGGTAGTTTTTCCGCCGCCGCCAGCCACCTGCAGGTCTCGGCGGTGATGGTCGGCAAGTACATCCAGCAGCTGGAAACGCACCTGGGCACCGCGCTGCTGCAGCGGAACACCCGTCGCCAACGCCTGACCGAAGCCGGCATCGCCTATCTGGCCGGGTGCCGGCAGGTGCTGGAACAGGTGCAGCAGGCCGAGGCGGACGTGGCCGGGCTGCAGGTGCAGCCACGCGGGCTGTTGCGGGTCAGTGCGCCGACCACCTGGGGCAGCTGCGTGCTGGCTCCCGTGTTGAACGAGCTGCTGCGGGCACAGCCGCTGCTGAACATCGAGCTGGACCTGAGCAATCGCCGCATCGACCTGATCGAGGATGGCTTCGATGCAGCCATCCGCGTCGGTCCGCTGCCGTCGCAGGAACTGGTGGCGCGGCCGCTGCCGCCGTATGCGATGAGTCTGTGTGCATCACCGTCGTACCTGCGCCGCCGTGGTACGCCGCGTACGCCTGCCGATCTTGAAGGACATGATTGCCTGAGCCACCTGGCCTGGCGCGGCGGTCACGGTTGGCAGCTGGCCAATGGCGAACAGGTCGATTGGGAAGCGCGGTTGACCAGCAATGACGGTTACGCGCTCCGCGAAGCAGCCGTGGCGGGCGCGGGCCTGGTGCTGCAGCCGACCGCGCTGCTTGCCGGCGAAATCGCAGCGGGACGATTGAAGCCACTGCTGCGCGACCATCTGCCCGAGCCACGGCCGATGCACCTGATCTACCTGCCCGACCGTCGCCCCCGACCGCGGCTGCAGTGTTTCGTTGATTTCGTCATGGCCAGGCTGGGCACGTAGATCCACGCATGCGTGGATGGCGTTGGGTGCCGACCGTTGGTCGGCACACCTGTTTCAGTCATTGGCCGCAGACAGTTCCTGCCCACGCACCTGCGCGGCTCGCAGTGCCTTCTCCACCAACGCTTCAAACCCGCCGGCCTGGAAGCTCTCGATCGCCGCCTGCGTGGTGCCGTTGGGTGAGGTCACCCGGCGCCGCAGTTCGGCCGGGCTTTCGCCGGCTTCGTCCAGCATGCGCGAGGCGCCCAGCAGCGTCTGCACCACCAGCGTGCGCGCCGCGTCTGCAGGCAGGCCTTGTGCGATGCCGGCCGCTTCCATCGCTTCGGCCAGCAGGAACACATAGGCCGGGCCACTGCCGGATACGGCGGTGACCGAATCCATCTGCGCTTCGTCGTCGATCCACACCGTGCGTCCCGCGCTGGCCAGCACGCGTTCGGCCTGCGCATGCTGCTGCGCATCCACCGCTGGCGTGGCATACAGGCCGGTGACCCCGGCGCCGAGCAGGGCCGGGGTGTTGGGCATCGCGCGCACCACCGGCAGCGTGCCACCCAACCAGCGCTGCAGCTGCGGGCTGGTGATGCCGGCGGCGATCGAGATCACCAACGGCTCCTGTGCCTGCGCCAACATCTGCAGTGACTGGCAGACCTCGCGCAGCACCTGCGGTTTCACCGCCAGCAGCCACGTGTTGCCCTGCGCCGCCGCAGCGGCCGCGTTGTCGTGGGTCTGCACGCCGAAATCGGCAGCCAGCGTTTCGCGCAGTTCGGCCACCGGTTCGGCCACGTGGATGTGGGTGGCCGGCACGCCCTGCCGGATCAGGCCGGCAATCAGGCTGCGGGCCATGTTGCCGCCGCCGATGAAGGTGATGGAATCAGCTGCCATGGGAATCTCCTTGGAATCAGGCCGGGCGCGGACGCGCGCCGAACAGGGCGGTACCGATGCGGACCAGGGTGGCACCTTCGGCGATCGCTTCAGCGTAGTCGCTGCTCATGCCCATCGACAGGGTGTCCACCTGGGGATGAGCGGCGGCCAGCGCCTGGAAAAGTGTGCGCATGCGCACGAACGCGTCGCGCCGGCGCCCGGCGTCGGGCCACGGCGCAGGAATCGCCATCAGGCCGCGCAGGCGCAGGTTCGGCTCGGCGGCGATGGTTGCCGCCAGCGCGTCCACGTCGTCCGGCGCGCAGCCGTGCTTGCTCGACTCGTCATCGATGTTGACCTGGATGAGTACGTTCAGCGGGCCGCGTTCAGCGGGGCGGTAGCGGGCCAGCGCGGCGACCAGCTTGGGCCGGTCCACGCTCTGCACCCAGTCGAAGTGCGTGGCCACCGGTTCGGCCTTGTTCGACTGCAGGTGGCCGATCAGGTGCCATTCCAGGCCCAGGGGCTGCAGTTCCTGCATCTTGGCCAGCGCTTCCTGCACGTAGTTTTCGCCGAACGCGGTCTGGCCCTGCGCGGCAAGCGCAGCCACGGCCTCGGCCGGCTGGGTCTTGGACACCGCCAGCAGGCGCGGCGGTGGCCGCCCGGCGGCAGCGGCGGCGTTGTGCAGGTTGCTCAGGATCTGGGGCAGGGGAGTGGCCACGTAACGCGTTCCGTTCAATCAGGAGGCTATACTGCCGCCCGGGGAAAGATCCTTCCAGTCGAAGCCGTTATTGGGGAGTAGCCGCTCATGGATATCGCCGAGCTGTTGGCGTTTTCCGTAAAGAACAAAGCGTCCGACCTGCATCTGTCCGCAGGCCTGCCGCCGATGATCCGCGTGGACGGTGATGTTCGCCGGATCAACATTCCAGCCCTGGACCACAAGCAGGTCCACGCGCTGGTGTACGACATCATGTCCGACAAGCAGCGCCGCGATTACGAGGAGTTCCTCGAAGTCGATTTTTCCTTCGAGATCCCGTCGCTGGCGCGCTTCCGTGTCAATGCGTTCAACCAGAACCGTGGCGCCGGTGCGGTGTTCCGTACCATTCCGTCCGAAGTGCTGACCCTGGAAGACCTGGCCTGCCCGCCGCTGTTCCGCGAGGTGATCCAGCAGCCGCAGGGCCTGATCCTGGTGACCGGCCCGACCGGTTCGGGCAAGTCGACCACGCTGGCGGCGATGATCGACTACATCAACAAGAACGAATACGGCCATATCCTCACCGTCGAGGATCCGATCGAATTCGTGCACACCTCGCAGAAGTGCCTGATCAACCAGCGCGAGGTGCACCGCGATACGCACGGCTTCAATGAAGCGCTGCGTTCGGCACTGCGTGAGGACCCGGACATCATCCTGGTCGGCGAACTGCGTGACCTGGAAACCATCCGCCTGGCGCTGACCGCCGCGGAAACCGGCCACCTGGTGTTCGGCACCCTGCACACCAGTTCGGCGGCCAAGACCATCGACCGCATCATCGACGTGTTCCCGGCCGGCGAAAAGCCGATGGTGCGCTCGATGCTGTCCGAATCGCTGCGCGCGGTCATTTCGCAGGCGCTGCTGAAGAAGGTCGGTGGCGGTCGTACCGCCGCCTGGGAAATCATGGTCGGCACCCCGGCCATCCGCAACCTGATCCGCGAGGACAAGGTGGCGCAGATGTATTCGGCCATCCAGACCGGCCAGCAGTACGGCATGATGACCCTGGACCAGCACCTGCAGGACCTGGTCAAGCGCAGCCTGATCACCCGCAACCAGGCCCGCGAATACGCCAAGGACAAGCGTCTGTTCGAGTAAGGCGAGGCAATGGCGGGGCAGGGCGCGCGAACACGTCGCCGGCCCCGCGCTGTTTCCTCCACCGACCGATTCCTGGTACATGCCCCATTGGGAGCCCGCCGTGAACACCACCGCGACCACCATCGATTTCACCTCGTTCCTCAAGCTGATGGCGCACCAGCGCGCCTCGGACCTGTTCATCACCGCCGGCATGCCGCCGGCGATCAAGGTCAACGGCAAGATCTCGCCGATCACCCAGACGCCACTGACGCCGCAGCAGAGCCGCGACCTGGTGCTGAACGTGATGACGCCGGCGCAGCGCGAGGAATTCGAAAAGACCCACGAATGCAACTTCGCCATCGGCCTGTCCGGCGTCGGCCGCTTCCGCGTGAGCTGCTTCTACCAGCGTAACCAGGTCGGCATGGTGCTGCGTCGCATCGAGACGCGCATTCCCACCGTGGAAGAGTTGAGCCTGCCGCCGATCATCAAGACGCTGGCGATGACCAAGCGCGGCATCATCCTGTTCGTCGGCGCTACCGGTACCGGTAAATCAACCTCGCTGGCAGCGATGATCGGTTATCGCAACCAGAACTCGACCGGGCACATCATCACCATCGAAGATCCGATCGAATTCGTGCACAAGCACGAGGGCTGCATCATCACCCAGCGCGAAGTCGGCATCGATACCGACAGCTGGGAAGCCGCGCTGAAGAACACCCTGCGCCAGGCGCCGGATGTGATCATGATCGGCGAAGTGCGTACCCGCGAGGGCATGGACCATGCCATCGCCTTCGCTGAAACCGGTCACCTGGTGCTGTGCACGCTGCATGCCAACAACGCCAACCAGGCGATGGACCGCATCGTCAACTTCTTCCCGGAAGATCGCCGCAACCAGCTGCTGATGGATCTGTCGCTGAACCTCAAGGGCGTGGTCGCGCAGCAGTTGATCCCTTCGCCGGATGGCCGCTCGCGCAAGGTCGCGATGGAGATCCTGCTGGGCACGCCGCTGGTGCAGGACTACATCCGCGACGGCGAGATCCACAAGCTGAAGGAGCTGATGAAGGAATCGGTCCAGCTGGGCATGAAGACCTTCGACCAGAGCCTGTTCGAACTGTACCAGGCCGGTGAGATCAGCTACGAGGACGCACTGCGCTACGCCGATTCGCAGAACGAAGTGCGCCTGCGCATCAAGCTCAGCCAGGGCGGCGATGCCCGCACCCTGTCGCAGGGGCTGGATGGCGTGGAGATTTCAGAGGTCCGTTGATCACCGCGTACATGGCCGGTCCCCGGCATGCGGGGGACTGTGCCATGGCGAGCACTACAGGGGAGTGCATATGGATATGCCGTCGGCCCGCAACGTGGTATTGATTGATTTCGAGAACGTCCAGCCGCCTTCCCTGAAGGAGCTGGCCGCGCCGGGGTTCACGGTTCTGGTATTCGTCGGTGCATCGCAGGCACGCATCAGCATGGATGTAGCCGAGGCCATGCAGGCATTGGGCAGCCAGGGTCGTTACATACGCTGCCATGGCAGCGGCCCCAACGCGCTGGATTTCCACATCGCGTTCTATATCGGCGAAATGGCGGCCACCGATCCCAAGGTGTTCTTTCACATCATTTCCAAGGACACCGGTTTCGATCCGTTGGTGGCACACCTGAGGTCGCGTGGCCTGCAGGCGGGCCGCTGTACCTCCGTGGCCGATCTGCCGATGTTCCGCTCCGCGCGGCAGAAGGCTGCTGCCGCTGCATCGCCTGCAGCGAAAGCCATGCCGCCGGATGCTCGGTTGGTGCATCTGCGCGACTGGCTGGTGCGGCAGGACAAGGCAAGGCCCGGTTCAAAGGCGGCACTGCACAACTCCATCAACAACCTCTTCCAGAAGGCCCTGCCTGCGGCTGAAGTCAACGCGCTGGTGCAGCAACTGCAGCAAAGGAAGTGGATCGTGCTGGAGGGCAACAAGGTCTGTTACCAGGTGGCGGCCATGCGCGCCTGAGCGGCACTGGCGCCGCCCCTGCCGGCTCTGCGATAGTCGCGCGGTCACCGCGCTCGCGGGACAGGGGGAGCCGGCACCCTGCCGGCGTGACAACATGAGGTTCGCATATGGAAATGCACGATCCGTATCGTGCGCCGGCGGCAACGCCTGCGCGTCCGCCGCTGCTGCCGACCACGCAGGGCAGCTTCGCCACATCCAACCAAGCGGTGTATTACTCGCCGCCGACGATGAAGATCGCCGCGCTGTCGCTGGCCACGCTGGGCCTGTATCCGCTGTACTGGTTCTGGCAGAACTGGCGCGCCATCAAGCGCGAAACCGACGGCAACCAGTGGCCATGGGCGCGCGCGCTGTTCTCACCGATCTGGGCATTTTTCTGCTTCAGCGATCTGCGTGATATCGCGCAGTCGCGCCGCCGGCAGCTGGCCTTTGCGCCAGGTCTGCTGGGGGCGCTGTTCTTCCTGCTCAATTTCGCCGGTCGGCTGCCCCATGGCGGCGCGCTGCTTTCGTTGTGCACCTTTGTGCCGCTGCTGCCGGTCAACAGCCTGCTGCGCCGCTACCATCTGGACGAGAAGGTGGACATGCGGCGCATGGACCGCTTCGGCGTCTGGCAGGTGCTCGTGCTGCTACCTGGCGTCGCGCTGCTGTTGCTGGCGATCCTGGCGATTGTGATGGGTGAAGTGGATTCATGAAATCCAGTCATGACCGACTGCCATCCAGGTCGTTCAATCCGCTGCCCCTGCAGGCGTATCGTCATCGCTCCCCTACTGGAGCACGACGATGCAGACACGTGAACTTGGCCGCAGCGGCCTGAAAGTCTCCGCCCTGGGCCTGGGCTGCATGGGCCTGAGCCACGGCTACGGTCCCGCCGTCGAGCAGAGCCAGGGCATCGCCCTGCTGCACGCGGCGGTCGAGCGCGGCGTGACCTTCTTCGACACCGCCGAAGTCTACGGACCGTATACCAACGAAGACCTGCTCGGCAGGGCGCTGGCACCGCACCGCGACAAGCTGGTGATCGCCACCAAGTTCGGCTTCAGGAACGCACAGGTCGACACCGGCCTGGACAGTCGTCCGCAGAACATCCGTGCCGTGGCCGAAGCCAGCCTCAAGCGCCTGCGCACCGACTACATCGACCTGTTCTACCAGCACCGCGTGGATCCGAACGTGCCGATCGAGGATGTGGCCGGCACCGTGCGTGACCTGATCGCCGAGGGCAAGGTGCGCCACTTCGGCTTGTCCGAAGCCAGCGCCGCCACGGTGCGCCGCGCGCATGCCGTGCAACCGGTGGCCGCAGTGCAGAGCGAGTACTCGCTGTGGTGGCGCGAACCGGAACGCGAACTGCTGCCGGCGCTGCAGGAACTCGGCATCGGCTTCGTGCCGTTCAGCCCGCTCGGTCGCGGCTTTCTGACTGGCGCGATCAACGCCGACACCACCTTCGCCGACAACGATTTCCGCAACACCGTGCCACGCTTCGAAGTGGAAGCGCGTCGCGCCAATCAAGCGCTGGTTGACCGCATCACCACGATCGCGGCGGCGCGGGGTGCCACCCCGGCACAGGTCGCGCTGGCCTGGCTGCTGGCGCAGGCACCGTGGATCGTGCCGATTCCGGGTACGACCAGGATCCATCGCCTGGAAGAGAACCTTGCCGCCGCCGACCTGCAGCTGTCTCCCGCCGAGCTGGAGCGCATCGCGCAGACGCTGCAGGAGATCGCCATCGTCGGCGAGCGCTACAACGCGCAGCGCGCAGCGCAAGCCAAGGGCTGATCGCAGTGGGGGCGGACTCTCGTCCTGTGCTGGGTGTGGTCTTTCGATCTTTGGTGGGCGCGGACTTTCGATCTGTGGTGGGTGCGGACTCTCGTCCTGTGGTGGGTGCGGACCGTTGGTCCGCACGCCTCACCCCACCATCGGTCCGCGCAGCGCATCAAGCACCGTACGCATCGCCACGGTGACGTGCCGGCGTGACGGGTAATACGCGTAGTAGCCATCGAAGTGCGGGCACCAGTCATCCAGTGTTGATTGCAGGCGGCCTTCCAGCAGGGCCGCCTGCACCTGGTCTTCGGGCAGCCAGGCCAGTCCGCTGCCGGCCAGCGCCGCAGCCCGCGTCATGCCCATGGTGTTGAAGGTCCACTGACCAGAGACGCGGATGCTGAGCTCGTTGCCATCCTGACCGAAATCCCACGGCATCAAGCCGCCATGGGTGGGCAGGCGCAGGGTGATGCAGTTGTGCGCGGCCAGATCATGCGGATGCGCCGGCGTCACGTGCTGGCGGAAGTACGACGGTGCGCCCACCACGCGCATGCGCAGCGGCGGACTGATCGGCAGCGCCACCATGTCGCGTGCCAGGCGCTCACCGAGACGGATGCCGATGTCGTAGCGCTCGGCGACGATGTCGGCCAGGCCGTAATCGGTGGTCAGCTCGACCTTCAGGTCCGGGTACTGCTGCAGCAGCGGCGCCAGCCGGGGCCAGGCCAGGTATTCGGCGGCGTGGCCGGTGGCGTTGATGCGGATGGTGCCTGCAGGGCGCTCGCGGTACTCGGCCAGCGCGGCCAGTTCGTCTTCGATCTCGGCCAGGCGCGGGGCCAGGGTTTCCAGCAGGCGGGCACCGGCCTCGGTGGTGGCGACGCTGCGGGTGGTGCGGGTCAGCAGGCGCACGCCCAGTCGCTCTTCCAGCCCGCGCATGGCGTGGCTGAGGGCGGATTGCGAGACGCCCAGCTGGGCAGCGGCCTTGGTGAAGCTGCCTTCGCGGGCGACGTGGACGAAGGCTTGCAGGTCGTTGAGGTTTTCACGCGGCATGAGGGGATGATACGGCCGGGCTGCGCCCGGCGCCTGCGGCAATGCCGGCCGCGGGCCGGCAACCGCAACCGCAACAGCAACAGCAACAGCCGAAGCAACAGCTGGTTTCCTGCTGGGATGGCGGGGTGGGCCCGGTTNCGGGGGACGCCGTGAATCCATCCATGGAGGCTTGTCCGCGGCATCCATGCCGCCCACGGCCAGATTCGGAGGCATTACGCCGCCCGGCCACGAAGGACGGCGCCGTTCGCCGGCATCCCCAACTGAACGATTTCATCTACAACTGTCATGCAGATCGTGTCTAATACCGCTCCCCACCCGTAGTGCCCCCACCTGTATGTCCCTCCAATCCCATGGCCCGGCGCCGTGCGACGACGCTGACGGCCACCTGGTTACCGCTGGCCCGCTGACCCCGCCGCCCGATGTTGCCGGCACCCCCGCCGATGAGAAGGCGCTGCGCCACTCGGTCGCCGAGGACGTGCAGGGCATGGTGCTGGCCATGCTCGTGGCGTCACTGGGCCTGGCGATCTTCGCCAAGGGCGGTCTGATGATCGGCGGCATGGCCGGCATGGCCTTCCTGCTGCATTATTCGATGGGCTGGAACTTCGGCCTGGTGTTCGTGCTGGTCAACCTGCCGTTCTACTGGGTGGCCGTGCGCCGCATGGGCTGGGAATTCACCCTGAAGACGTTCGCAGCGGTCACTGCCTGCGGCCTGCTCACCGACATCCTGCCGCGCTGGGCGGACTTTTCGCATATCGCGCCGCTGTACTCGGCGCTGGTCGGGGGCGCGCTGTCCGGCCTGGGCATCCTGTTCTTCATCCGCCACCGCGCCAGCCTCGGCGGCATCGGCATCCTGGCGGTGTACCTGCAGCGCACCCGCGGCTGGAGCGCCGGCAAGGTGCAGATGTCCTTCGATGCGTGCCTGATGGTGGCCGCGTTCTTCGTGCTGTCGCCGTCCAAAGTGATGTACTCGGCCATCGGTGCGGTGGTGCTCAGCCTGGTGCTGATGTTCAACCACCGCCCGGGCCGCTACATGGGCGTCTGATTGCGCATTCGGCGGATCGCCCGCCCAGGCGCCACCCGCCCCGGCAGCGCCGGGCCATGCCCGGCGGATGCGCATCAGCCGCGCGCTGCCTGTACCCACGGCGGTGCCACCTTCAGCAGCGTTGCATGCACCGGGCAGTCCTCGGCATGCGCGCCCGGCAGGTAGCCCAGGCTCATCAGGAACTCGCCGGTGATCTCGCCACCGGTGAAGCGGAAGGTCTTCTTGAACAGCTTCACCCAGTCGGCCTTGCTGCGCGGATGGTGTGCGTCCAGCCAGGCGGCGAAGCTGTCGTGGCTCTGACGCAGCTGCTGGATCACCTGCGCGTTGTGGATCGCCGCCAGCACCTTCAAGCGGTTGCGGATGATGCCCGGGTCCGACAGCAGGCGCTCGATGTCCTGCTCGGCGTAGGCCGCCACCCGATCAACGTCGAAACCGTCATAGGCCGCGCGGAATCCCTCGCGCTTCTTCAGGATGGTTTCCCAGCTCAGGCCGGCCTGGTTGATCTCCAGCAGCAGGCGCTCGAACAGTTCACGCTCATCGCGCTGCGGGAAGCCATATTCATTGGCGTGGTAGTACTCGTGCACCGGATGGCCCGGGGCAATGCGGCAGTATCCGCTCATTTTCTCTCTTTCATCCTGCCGTTGGTGCGGGAGTGGGGGAAGTCGGCCGCCGTGTCACCCAGCGCTCATGCTGCGGGTGGACAAGGGCATCGGCACGTCCTCCTGCTTCGCTTCATCGTCCATCCAAGCAGCCCATCCTAGCCCATCCCTTCGCGCCCGCACCCGGTCGCAGCGGTTAGAATGGCGCCCATGCCAGTAACGCCGACTTCCCTCGCCAATCACCTGCTCGTGGCGCTGCCGTCGCTGATCGACGCCACCTTCGCCCGCACCGTCGCGCTGATCTGCCAGCACGACGAGAACGGGGCAATGGGGGTGCTGGTCAACCAGCCGTCCGAGTACACCCTGGGCGAAGTGCTTGCGCAGATGGATATCGCTACCGGCGATGGCGTCCTGCAGGCGCGCCCGGTGCTCAATGGCGGACCGGTGCATCCCGAGCGTGGCTTCGTCATCCATGACGACGCCCGCGCGTGGGATTCCAGCCTCGTCGTCGGTGACGGCCTGTACCTGACCACCTCGCGTGACATCCTCGAGGCGATGGCGCGTGGCGAAGGCCCGGCCAATGCCGTGGTCACCCTGGGCTGCGCGGGCTGGAGTGCCGGCCAGCTGGAAAGCGAACTGTCCGAAAACAGCTGGCTGACCGTGCCGGCCGATGCCGAACTGGTGTTCCAGCTGCCGCTGGAACAACGCTGGCAGGGCGCCGCGTCGCGCATTGGCGTCGATCTGTTCCGGCTGACCGATTACAGCGGCCATGTCTGAGCCGGCCCTCATCCGTCGCGATGGCACCGTACTCGGTTTCGATGTCGGCTCGCGCCGGATCGGCGTGGCGATCGGCAGTGCCTTCGCCGCGCATGCACGCGCGGTGGCCGTGGTCGATGTGCACGGCAATGGCCCCGACTGGGCGGCGATCGAACGCCTGCTCAAGGAATGGAAGCCCGATGGCCTGGTTGTCGGCGATCCGCTGACCCTGGACGGCCAGGACCAGCCCAACCGCAAGCGCGCGCAGGGCTTTGCCCGCCAGCTGCGGGAACGTTTCAAGCTGCCGGTGGTGATGATCGACGAGCGTTCCAGCTCGGTCGAGGCCGCCCGTCGTTTCGCCGTCGAGCGCGCCGAAGGGCGCAAGCGTCGCCGCGACGCGGCTGCGCTCGATGCCGTGGCCGCGGCGGTGATCATCGACCGCTGGTTGTCGTCGCCGGACGACGCCATTCCCATTCCCTGACGATACGAACCCCGCCATGACCGCCCAGCAACTCGATGACTCCGGCCGCCTGCGCCACCTGTTGACGCTTGAAGGTCTTCCCCGCGACACCCTGGTGCAACTGCTCGACCGCGCTGGCCAGATCCGCGATGCCGCGGTCGGCCGTGTCGGCAACAAGCGCCACGTGCTGGGCGGATCGGCGGTGTGCACGTTGTTCTTCGAACCCTCCACCCGTACCCGCAGCTCGTTCCATCTGGCGGCGCAGCGGCTGGGTGCGGACGTGCTGAACTTCGACGCCTCCACCTCGTCCACGCGCAAGGGCGAAACCGCCTGCGACACGCTGAAGAACCTGGAAGCGATGGGCGTGCGTGGTTTCGTCGTGCGCCACCCCGATGACGGCGCCGTGGCGGCGCTGGCTGCCGTGGCGGGCGAGGGCACCGCGCTGGTCAATGCCGGCGACGGCCGCAGCTCGCACCCGACCCAGGGCCTGCTGGACATGCTGACCCTGCGCCAGGCCAAGGGCCCGGACTTCTCGAAGATGAAGGTGGTGATTGTCGGTGACGTCAAGCACTCGCGCGTCGCCCGCACCGACCTGCATGCCCTGCGCACGCTGGGCGTGGGCGAGATCCGCGTATGCGGCCCGCAGTCGCTGCTGCCCGACGACGACACACTCAAGGGCTGCGTGGTCGGTGATGATTTCGACGCGATGCTGGAAGGCGTCGACGCGCTGATGATGTTGCGCCTGCAGCGCGAGCGCATGGAAGAAGGCCTGGTGCCGTCGCTGGAGCAGTACCACGCACAGTACGGCCTGAACACCGCACGCCTGGCCCGCGCCGGGAAGGATGCCGCCGTGCTGCACCCGGGCCCGATCAACCGCGGCGTGGAAGTGACCGACGAAGTGGCCGACGGCCCGCAGTCGTGGGTGCTGCGCCAGGTCGCCAACGGCGTCGCCGTACGCATGGCCGTGCTGGAAACCCTGCTGGGTTGATTGCCTCCGATTGCTGCGTTGGTGGGTGCCAACCCTGGTTGGTACTGACCTTCCGTTGCCGGATTGCTGCTTCGGTGGGTACCAACCTTGGTTGGTACTGACCTTCCGTTGCCGGATTGCTGCTTCGGTGGGTACCAACCTTGGTTGGTACTGACCTTCCGTTGCCGGATTGCTGCTTCAGTGGGTACCAACCTTGGTTGGTACTGACCTTCCGTTGCCGGATTGCTGCTTCGGTGGGTACCAACCTTGGTTGGTACTGACCCGACCCAAGGTCCCGGCATTGTCCGATGGTCAGTGGAGACGGCGCAGTCCACGCTTTCTCCCATGAACAGCGCTCGCCTCCGGCTCGGCCGTCGTTCCAGCATCGGCCAGATATACATCCTCACAACCAACGTTGATCGGCGAGCCCCGTTGTTTTCCAATGACGAAGCTGCGGCGCTCGCAGTCCAGGAATTCCAGCGGCTCGACCAGGAAGGTCTCACCCATTCGCTTGCCTATGTGGTCATGCCGGACCACATCCATTGGCTTGTGGAACTGCGCGCCGGATCGCTCGATGTCGTCATGAAACGCTTCAAGTCACGCACGGCCTTGAATGCCAATCGAGTGTTGGGACGGGTAGGTCGCTTCTGGCAGCCGTGCTATCACGATCACGCAATCCGCTCTGACGAATCGCTGTACCGTCATGCGATGTACCTGATGGGCAACCCCATCAGGGCTGGTCTGACGACACAGCTCGGACAGCATCAGCATGCCTGGTGCGCTTGGGAGATTGAAGAATGCTGCGCCGAGAGGAAGCTCGTCGGCGCTGACAGGTAGTGCCAACCAAGGTTGGCACCCACCGAGGCCGCGCGCAGGCTGGATGGTCACCAAAGCCGGGCGCGAAGTTGGCCAGCAACAGGTTAGACGCTCAGCGCTTCTGGGCGAACAGCCACGCCCACATCGCTGCGTCGGCGTAGGTCGCATCCCAGGCGTTGTGGTTGCCCTCGGGGTATTCGGTATAGCGCGCGTCGCGCGCGCCGGCGGCCTGGAACGCGGCATGCAGCCGGCGATCATCATCCGGTGGCACCACATCATCCAGTGCACCGTGGAAGATCCAGACCGGGGTGCGCTGCAACCGTTGCGCGATCACCGCATAGGGATCCGCTTCGTTGGCCACCTGCTCGACGAACAGGGTAGGGCGTACCGCACGTGGTGCCAGCACCGCACCGCAGACCGGCACGATCGCGGCAAAGCGCTTCGGATCGTCCAGCGCGATGTTCCAGCTGCCATAGCCGCCCATCGACATTCCGGTCAGGTACTGCCTTGCCGGGTCAGCGTCGAATTCGGCAATCGTGGCATCCAGTGCCGCGATCGCCACCCGGTTGTTGCGACCGCTCCATTCCTCGTCGCCGGGAACCTGCGGAAACACCGCCAGCGCGGGGAAGTCGGCCGCGTGCCGACGCAGGTACGGGCCCAGGCCTGCGTGGGTCTGCTTCACGCCATCGCCGCCGCGCTCGCCGGAGCCGTGCAGGAACAGCACCACCGGTAGCGGACCGGCCGCGCGCGCGGTAGCGGCCGGGATGAACACCTGGTAGTAGGCGGTGTCGCCGTCCACCTTCACCGCGCGTGCCTCGAAGTGGCCGCGGGCACCGGACGGCGTACTGGCACACCCGGTCAACATCAGCAGGGCCAGCAGCGGCAGCCAACGCAGAAGCGATCGAAGCATGGCGGTTCCCATGAGGGCGATGTCGCCTCGATGGTAGTGCGCCGCGACCGGCCCGGCATCGTGCGCCGCATCACTGCGGGCGCGGGAAGCTGGCGATGATCTCCAACTGCTCCTGTGCTTCGGCATTGCCGCCTGCGGCCGCGGCCTGCACCTGCGCCATGTCCGGGTGCAGCACCACCAGCAATGGGTTCTCGCACACCGGGCACACATACTCGGTGGCGTCCTCGTCCAGTTCCATCACCATTGCCCGCGAACTGCCCTTCCACTCGCAGGCGGCACAGGTGTGAAGCTGGTCGCGCCAACCCGGCGCAAAGTAGTTTTCGATCGTCGTTGCCATGGCAGTTCCAGTCAGTGCAGCAGGACCATGGTGGCCAGGCCGAGGAAGGTGAAGAAGCCCATCGAGTCGGTCACCGCTGTCAGGAAGATGCCGCTGGCCAGCGCCGGATCGAAGCCGAAGCGCTTCAGGCCCAAGGGCACCAGCACGCCGGCAAGCGCCGCGAACAACAGGTTGCAGGTCAGCGCGATGGCGATCACGGCCGAGAGCCCGGGCGAGTGGAACCAGGCGAGCACGATCAGGCCCAGCACCGAGCCGAGTACCACGCCATTGAGCAGGGCCACCCGCACTTCCTTCCACAGCAGCGTGCGTGCGTTGGAACTGCCGACCTGGCCCAGTGCCAGGCCGCGCACCATCAGCGCCAGTACCTGGGTGCCGGCATTGCCGCCGAGGCCGGCGACGATCGGCATCAACACCGCCAGGGCGACCAGCTTGTCGATGGTGCCCTCGAAGTGGCCGACCACGCTGGAGGCCAGGAAGGCCGTGCACAGATTCACCGACAGCCACATCAAGCGGCGGCGCATCGCGCGCCAGACCGGGCTGAACAGATCCTCGTCCTCGTCCAGGCCGGCGGCGCCCAGCGCCTGGTGCTCGGCCTGGCCACGGATGATGTCGACCACGTCATCGATGGTGATGCGGCCGATCAGGATGTTGTTGTCATCCACCACCGGCGCGGAGATCCAGTCATGGTCGGAGAACTGCCGCGCCACTTCCTGGTCGCTCTCGCCGACATCGATGGCAGGCTGCTCATCGTCGATCAGGCGGTTGATCGGGGTGGTGTCTTCGTGGGTCACCAGCGAGGCCAGAGACACGCGGCCCAGGTACTGGTGGCGGCGGCTGACCACGAACAGGTGATCGGTGTGGTCCGGCAGTTCGCCGCGCAGGCGCAGGTAGCGCAGCACCACATCGACGTTGACGTCGGCGCGTACCGTCACCACGTCCGGGTTCATCAGGCGGCCGGCGCTGTCCTCAGGGTAGGACAGTACCTGCTCCAGGCGCTCGCGGTTCTCGCGGTCCATCGACTTGAGGACTTCGTCGATGACCGTGTCCGGCAGGTCTTCGACCAGGTCGGCCAGATCGTCGATGTCGAGGTCTTCGACCGCGGCGATGATCTCGTCCGGGTCCATGTCCGCGAGCAGGCTTTCGCGCACGTCGTCGCCGACGTGGACCAGCACCTCGCCATCGTCTTCCGGATCGACCAGGCCCCAGACGATCTCGCGCTTGCCCGGCGGCAGCGATTCGAGCAGGTTGCCGATCTCGGCCGGCGCCAGGGTATTGACCAGACGGCGCACCGGGCCCAGCCGACCGCTGTCCAGTGCATCGGACAGCATCCGCAGTTGGCGCGCAGTCTTGTCGTGGCGTACGGCCTCAGCCATCGCAGCTCCCGCGGGATAAGAAAAGCCGCGATCCCAGCAAGGATGCGGCAACAGGGGTGTTCAGCGCGTCATTATCGCAAGGGGATGTTTCAGCGCATACCCCGGTGGCCTGCGGCCATCGGGGTCCACGCATTCAACCTTATCCCCCGCCTGTCGGCGCGCCCCTTGAACAACAGGGGGCTGCTGCTCCAGACCGAATCCGCCGGGCATGGCCCGGCGCTACCAAAGGTGACACGCGGCGGTAGCGCCGGGCCGTGACCGGCGAGCGCGTAGCGCGGGGTCAGGACGCGTCCGCCACCAGCGCCAGCCAGCGCTCGATGCCGCGGCGGTCACGCATGCCCAGCAGCTTCGGTGCGCGGGCACGCAGGGCCCCCAGGTCGGCATCACGGACGGCCCGGCGTACTTCCAGCAGGGTGCCGGGATGCAGGCTGAACTCGGTCAGACCCAGTGCCAGCAGCAGCGGGGTCATCCGTGCGTCGCCGGCGATTTCGCCGCATACCGCTACCGGAATGCGATGGCGTGCGCCGGTCTCGATCACCATCTGCAGCAGGCGCAGCACAGCCGGATGCAGCGGTGAATACAGTTCGCCCAGTGCTTCGTTGTTGCGGTCGGCGGCCAGCAGGTACTGCACCAGATCGTTGGTGCCGATCGACAGGAAGTCGACCAGATCGATGAAGCTCTCCAGTGCCAGCGCGGCGGCAGGCACTTCGATCATCGCGCCCAGTGGCACGTGCTCGGCCACCATGTGGCCCTCGGCGCGCAGTTGCTCGCCCAGTTTCAGCATGCGCCGGCGCACCGCCAGCAGTTCGTCGCGGGTGCTGACCATGGGCACCAGCACGCGCAGCTTGCCGTAGGCCGAGGCGCGCAGGATCGCGCGCATCTGGGTATCGGCCACTTTGGGCCGGGCCAGCGACAGGCGCACGCCGCGCAGGCCCAGCGCCGGGTTTTCCTCGTTGCTCAGGGTCAGGCCGGTGCGGTCGGCCTTGTCGGCGCCCAGGTCGAGGGTGCGGATGGTCACCGGCCGGCCACTCATGCCCAGCGCCGCATCGCGGTAGGTCTGGAACTGTTCTTCTTCGTCCGGCAGCTCGTTGCGCTGCAGGAACAGGAATTCGGTGCGGTACAGGCCCAGGCCGTGGGCGCCCAGCGCATGCGCCTGGGTCACATCTTCCAGCGATTCGGCGTTGGCCAGCAGGGCGATGTCGACCTGGTCGCGGGTGCGGCTGGGCTTGCTGCGCAGGCGGCCAAGCTCGCGCTGCTCGCGTGCGTGCTCCTTCAGGCGCGCCCGGTAATCACGCAGGTTGTCGGCCTGCGGGTTGACGGTGATGCTGCCGTCGGCGCCATCGATGATCAGCACGTCGCCGTCGATCACCTTGTTCAGCAGTTGCGGCACGCTGACGATCAACGGCAGGTGCAGGCTGCGGGCAAGGATCGCACTGTGCGAAAGCGCGCTGCCAGCGCTGGTGACGATGCCGACCACACCGTGCGATTGCAGCTGGGCCAGCTCGGAAGGGGCGATGTTGTCGCAGACCAGGATTTCGCCGGCCAGGCCCTTCACCGCTGCGGGCCGCTCGGGCTGCAGGAAGGCATGGATGCGCCCGATCACATGGTCGAGGTCGTCCATGCGGCTCTTCAGGTAGGCATCGTCCATGCCGTCGAAGACTTTGGCCAGGCGGTCGCGCTGCAGGCGCAGCGCATAGCCGGCGCTGTAGGGGCCACTGCGGATCAGTTCGTCCAGGCCGAACAGCAGTTCGGGATCATCCAGCAGCAGCGCATGCAGGTCGAGGAACTCGCCCACTTCCTGGTTCAGCGCGCCATGCAGGCGCTGGCGCAGGTCGTGCATTTCCGTGCGCGCCGCATCGACCGCGTGGTGCAGGCGCGCCAGCTCGGATTCGACCTGGGAGGGGGCGACGCGCTGTTCGGCCACTTCCAGGGCATGCGGCAGGCGCACGCGGGCGCGGCCCATTGCCGTACCGCGAGCGGCGCCGTGGCCGGCCAGCAGCTGTACCGGCCGTTGGCCGGTAGGGGTTTGGCCGGCGCGCGCGCGCGGCACGCTCAGTTGTCCTCGTCGAAGCGACGCTCGAACAGGTCGACCACCGCATCCATCGCGGCGGCTTCGTCTTCGCCGTTGATGCGGATGGTGACCGGCGTGCCTTGCCCGGCCGCCAGCAGCATCACGCCCATGATGCTCTTGGCGTTGATCTCACGGCCCTTGGCGGCCATGGTCACGTTGCAGCGGAACGGCGCCAGGGTCTGCACCAGTTTGGCGGTGGCCCGGGCGTGCAGGCCCAGGCGGTTGCTCACAGTGAGTTCTCGTTCAAGCATCGTCGACAATCGCTCCATTACGGGTGCCCGCCGCCGCAGTGGCGGGCAGTTGATCCAGTCCCTGTTCCGGATAATTCATCACCCGCAGCAACATCGGCAGACTCAGCGCCGACACCCGGCGAACCGGGGTCCCCAACCGGGCCAGCTGCCCGGCAAGGTTGGCAGGGCTGGCGCCGTACAGGTCGGTCAGGATCAGCACGCCATCGCCCCCATCGACCCGCCGCAGAGCGGCCGAGGCGAGCGGGAGCAGAGCATCCAGGTCTGCGTCGAACGGTACTTCGAAAGCTTCGGTCTTCAGCGGCAACTGCCGCAGAAGCCGGGTCGCCACGTCGAGCAGGGCGATCCCGACCCCAGGATGTGTTACGAGGAGAATGCCACAGGTCATTACTGCACGTTAACAGGTCAAGGTGAATTGGCGATAGCAGCAGAAGAGGGGCACTGTGTCCCGTATTCAGCGTTGTTCGGGTCAGAGCCCTTTTTCGTTGAAAAAGGGATCCGACCCCATCCGTTTTTTCGATGCCTGACAGAGATTCATCCACGCATGGCGTGGATCTACCGTGTCGACCAAGGTCGACACCTACCCACAGTGCAACTCCGACCCGCCGCGATCTGTCAGAGGCGGGGCGGTGTGGGGGTGCAGGACCGTTGGCGCCATGGATGGCGCCATCGAGCCCCCAAGGATGGGTTTACGGCGTGTCCTGAAGCCCCACACCGCCCCGCATCCCACGAAATGCAGGCGTTTGACGTTGACGTTGACGTTGCCGTGGCTTCTGCGGGTGCCGGGCGCAGCCCGGCCGACCCTGTCAATCCTGTTCGCGGTGGTACGTCGCCACGTCTTCCCAGCCCATCTCACGCGCATGACGGGCCAGGCGTTCGGCCAGGAACACCGAGCGGTGCTTGCCGCCGGTGCAACCGAAGGCCACCGTCACATAGCTGCGGGTGCCATCGCCCAGCTTGGGCAGCCAGGTATCCAGGAAATCCATCAGCTGCGCCAGGTAGCGCTGCACATCCGGCTGCGCCTCCAGGTAGTCGCGCACGCCGGGCTCGCGGCCGCTCAACGCACGCAGTTCCGGATCCCAATGCGGGTTGGGCAGCACGCGCGCGTCGAACACGAAGTCGGCCTCGGCCGGCACGCCACGCTTGTAGGCGAACGATTCGAACAGCAGCGACAGGCGGCTGGCATGGCCCATGGCAAATTCAGTGATGATCCGGCGCCGCAGCTGGTGCACGTTCAACGCACTGGTATCGATCACCGCATCGGCTTCGCGGCGCAGCGGCGCGATCAGCTCGCGCTCACGCGCAATCGCTTCCGGCAGCGACAGGCCCAGCTGGCTCAGCGGGTGCCGGCGGCGGGTGTCGGCGTAGCGTTTGAGCACCGTTTCATCGTTGGCCTCGAAAAACAGCACCTTGGCGTCGACGCCGGCATCGGTGGCCAGCTGCCGCCAGCTGGACAACTGGGTCAGGTCGCTCAGCCCTCGCACGTCGATGCCCACCGCCAACCGGCGCGATGCCGCGCCGTCATGGTGGCTCAGCACATTGCGCACGAAATCCGGCAGCAGCTGGATCGGCAGGTTGTCCGAACAGTAGTAGTCCTGGTCCTCGAAGGTCTTCAGGGCGACGGATTTACCCGAGCCGGACAGGCCACTGACGATGATCAGGGTCGGGGCGGTGGGAATGACGGTGCTCATGGACGGGCTCTTCGGAGGACAGGGGGTCAGGGTGTTCGCCGTTCCAGCAGGTTGCTGTGGCGGGCGATGAACATCGCCGCCGGGTCGATACCCTTGGTACGCAGAATGTGCAGGCGGGTTGCCGCCTCGGTCAGGACGGCCAGGTTGCGGCCGGGCATCACCGGCAGAGTGATCAGCGGCACGTCCAGGTCCAGCACGTGGCGCGTGCCCGAGTCGCCGGTCAGGCGCTCGTAACCATGGGGGGTGGGCTCGGTCATCGGCTTGGTCAGGTGGACGATCAGCCGAAGGTACTTGTTCTTCTTTACAGCGGTGTCGCCAAACATCTCGCGCACGTTCAGCACGCCCAGGCCGCGCACTTCCAGCAGGTCCTGCAGCAGTTCCGGGCAGGTGCCATCGAGCACGTCGGGGGCGATCTGGGTGAACTCGGGGGCGTCGTCGGCCACCAGGCGGTGACCGCGGCTGAGCAGTTCCAGGGCCAGCTCGCTCTTGCCGGATCCCGCTTCACCGGTGATCAGTACGCCGATGGAGTAGATCTCCATGAATACGCCATGCAGGATCACCCGCGGCGCCAGCGTCCGGGCCAGGTGGTAGGAAAGATGGTTGAGCAGTTCGTGGCCGCGCTTGGGTGACAACCACAGCGGCGTGCCGGATTCATCGGCGGCCGCGCGCAGGTCTTCCGGGCACGGCTGGTTGCGGGTCAGCACCAGCGCCAGCGGATGCGACTGCATGATCTTTTCGATGGTTTCCCAGCGCTGCCGTGGTTCCAGCGCGTCCAGCCAGGACAGTTCCTCGGTACCGAGGATCTGCACCTTGTTGGGATAGATCGCATTGAGATAGCCGGCCAGCGAAGGGCGTCGCGAGACCGTATTGCCGGCCTCCAGCTCGCGCTTCTCGCCGGATTTGCCCGCTGCCCAACGCAGGCCGAGCCGCTCACGCTGCTGTTCGAACAGTTCGCGGGCAGTGATGCTGGTATTCATGCGGCGCTCGCCGGTGGGGTCAGGTCCAGGGCCTGGCGCAGCTCCCGTGCGTCGCCGGCTTCGCGCAGCGCCTGGCGGATGCAGGGCGCGGAAAACAGCTCGGCCAGCTCGGACAGCAGCATCAGGTGTTGATGGGTGTAGTGAGCGGGAACGGCCATGGCGAATACCAGGTCCACCGGCTCGTCACCACCGAAATCGACCGGGGTCTGCAGACGCAGCAGTGCGCCACGGGGGCGATCCAGGGTCGGCGCACGACCATGCGGGATGGCGATGCCGTAGCCGATCGCGGTACTGCCCAACGCCTCGCGCTGGCACAGGTTGAGATAGATCTGTTCGGCGTTGGCCTGGCGGCAGGCCAGCAATCCGGCCGCGGCCTGCAGGACGCGGTCGCGGTCGGTGGCCGTGCAGAGCTGGGTCTGCACGGCCGCCAGGAGGTCAGTCAGGGGCATGTCTGCGGGGAGCGGTGGCGATCAGCCACCATTGTCGCCCACCGGCAGCGGTGCGTGCTGCTGTTTTTTCTCCTTGTGCTTGATCACCAGGCGGTCAAGCTTGTCCGCCAGCAGGTCGATCGCCGCATACATGGTCTGCGCATTGGCTTCAGCGTGCAGGGTCTGACCCGGGATATTGAGGCTGGCATCGACGTGGTGCTCGGTCTTCTGCAGCTTGAGCGTCACCCGCGCTTCGCAGTGCTGGTCGAAGTGTTTGCCGATCCGGGCCAGCTTCTCCTCTACATAGGACTGCAGGGCCGGGGTGACTTCGACATCTTTGCCAAACGTTTCGATGCGCATCGGGTTTCTCCTTTGATCGGATGTGCCAATGAACCTCTCCGCCGGGCGCGGCGGCGCGTCAAACGATTCTGACTCTTTCGTGCGAGGCGGAGATGTTCATGGCCTCACGATACTTCGCCACGGTGCGCCGCGCTACCGGAATTCCCGACGATTTGAGCAGGTCAGCCAGCTTGGCGTCAGAAAGCGGCTTGCGTGGGTTCTCGTCATCGATCAGGCGCCGGATCATGGCCTGGATGGCGGTGCTGGAGGCTTCGCCGCCGCCGTCGGTGTCGATGCCCGAAGCGAAGAAGGCGCGCAGCGGCAGGGTGCCACGTGGCGTACGCACATGCTTGCGGGCGATCGCGCGCGACACGGTGGATTCGTGCAGGCCCAGTTCGCCGGCGATCTCGCGCAGGGTCAACGGGCGCAGTGCCTGTTCGCCGAATTCAAGGAAGCCGGCCTGCTGCTGGATCAGGCTGCGCACTACCCGCAGCAGCGTCTCGCCCCGCGCCTGCAGGCCCTTCAGCAGCCAGCGCGCCTCCTGCAGCTGGCCGCGCAGATAACCGGCATCGGCGTCACCGCAGCGGCGGATCATCTGCTCGTAACCGCGGTGGATCACCAGCTTGGGACCGGCATGGGCGGCCAGCGCGGCGCGCCAGATGCCGTTCTGCCGCCATACGACGACGTCGGGCACCACGTAGGTGTCCTGGGCGAGCGGGGCGATCTGGGTGCCGGGGCGCGGGTCCAGCGAGCGCAGCAGGGCCACGGCGGTCTCGACTTCGGCCAGCGGCTGCTTCAACTGCTGGGCCAGGCCGGTCACGCCCGAGCGCGGCAATTGTTCCAGTGGGCCGGCGGCAACCTGCCGGGCCAGGGCCAGGCACGGGGTATCAGCAGGAAGCACGTCCAGCTGCAGTTGCAGGCATTCGCCAAGGCTGCGTGCGGCCACGCCTACAGGGTCGAAGCGCTGGATCTGGTGCAGCACGGTCAGGATTTCGTCTTCACCGGCGTGGATCGCCGGCAACAGCGCTTCGGCGATGGCCGAGAGCGGCTCGCGCAGATAGCCGTCGTCTTCCAATGAATCGATCAGCGCGGCGCCGATGCTGCGGTCGCGCTTGGACAGGTGGGTCAGGTGCAGCTGCCACAGCAGGTGGTCGGCCAGGGTTTCGGTTTCGGCAACGCGTTCGGCGGCACTGCCGTTGTCGTCGTCGTCATCGAAACTGCCGCCGCTGCCGCCACTGCTCCAGTCCAGCTCGGCAGGCGCCCAGTCGTCGCCGCTGCTTTCAGCGTTGTCGGGCGGGCCGTCATTGTCGCCGCCCGCGTCCTCGCTGCTGCCGTCGTTGTCGACACCGGCGCCTTCGTCGCTGCTGTCTGACCAGTCCAGCAGCGGATTGCTCTCCACCGCCTGGGCGATTTCCAGCTCCAGCTCGGTGGCGGACATCTGCAGCAGCTTGATCGCCTGCTGCAGCTGGGGCGTAAGCACCAGCTGCTGTCCCAACGATGTCTGCAGCCGAGTCTTCATGCCTGTGCCGAACGGAAGGGAGAGGGCCCGGCGGCCGCGGTCACAGCTTGAAGGAATCCCCAAGATAGACGCGGCGCACGTCGGCGTTGTCCAGGATCGCCTCCGGCGAGCCCTGGGCCAGTACGGTGCCCTCTGCGAGGATATACGCGCGGTCGCAGATTCCCAAGGTCTCGCGCACGTTGTGGTCGGTGATCAGCACACCGATGCCGCGTTGCTTGAGATGGGTGACGATGCGCTGGATTTCGCCGACCGAGATCGGGTCGACACCGGCGAAGGGCTCGTCGAGCAGGATCAGGCGCGGCTTGGCGGCCAGTGCACGGGCGATCTCGCAGCGACGGCGCTCACCACCGGACAGGCTGGCGCCAAGCTGTTCGGAAACATGCCCAAGCTGCAGTTCGTCGAGCAGGCTGTTCAGTTCGCGCTCGCGGCCCGCCGAATCCAGGTCCTCGCGCAGTTCCAGCACCAGGCGCAGGTTGTCGGCCACGGTCAGCTTGCGGAACACCGACGGTTCCTGCGGCAGGTAGCCCACGCCCTGCTTGGCGCGGGTGTACATCGGGTCGCCGGTGATGTCCTTGCCGTCCAGCACGATGCTGCCGGCATCGGCACCGACCAGGCCGACGATCATGTAGAAGCAGGTGGTCTTGCCGGCACCGTTGGGACCGAGCAGGCCGACCACTTCACCGGCGTCCAGGGTCAGCCCGAAGTCCTTGACGACTTCGCGCTGCTTGTAGCGTTTGCGCAGGCCAGTTGCGACGAGCATTACTTCTTGCCTCCTGCCGGAGCCGGAGCGGCAGCAGGCGTCTTGTTCTTCGGCGGAATCACGGTGCGCACGCGGCTGCCATCGCCGCCGGAGTTCATTTCGCCGCTGCGGGTGTTGTAGACCATGCGCTGGCCCGCATTGGTGCCGCGCGCGCTGGTGACCTTGTAGTTGCCGGTCAGGGTGATGATCTCGGTGGTGATGTCGTAGTCGATCCGGTCGGCCACCGCATCCATCCAGGTGCCATCGTCGAGCTGCTGCTTCATCTTGGCCTGCTTGCCGGTGAACACCGCACGCACGGCTTCGCCGCCCTTGAGGTAGATCTCCGCTTCGGACGAGCGCAGGTCCAGGGTGCCCTGGGTGATGATCACGCCACCGGACAGCACGGTCTTGCCATCACCGGTGAGGGTGCCGGACTGCGCACCGGAATCAATGTTCATCGCTTCGTTGCGGTCCGTCGACTTGGCAAAGGCGACAGCGGGGACAAGAAGACTGAGTGCGAGCACGGCTGCAAAGGGAATCTTCATCGGGGTCCGTTCTACCGGTGGTGGCCCTCCGGCGGGACCGGGGGTGGGGGCTGCCGGCTTCGCGCCTGTCGGGAAGACGTCGCGGGCGGGCGGCGGAATCAGCGCTTGGGCGTGTAACGGCCCTTGGACTGGCTGAGGAAATGATACGTGTTGTTCTTCGAATCCACCTCGAACCCGACGCCGGACTGTTCCATGCCGGGCCGGGTCATGGTCACCAGGGCATCGGTGCGGGCGCGGTTGTCCTTCGGGAATACATCCAGGTGGTCGGTGCGGAAGGTGGTCGGGACCACGCCCGGGCCGGCCGGGCTGTCGCCGGCGACGTTGCCCCGCAGCTTCATCTCGTCGCCCTTGGCACTGAGCCAGCCGGTCTCGGCGCGCAGCGTCCAGTGCTTGCCGTCCTTGTCGGGCATTTCAAACAGCGGCGTGGTGATGTTGAGCGTCTGGTCGCCACGCTGGCGCTCCAGCAGGGGCGCGCGCAGGGTAGTCGATTCCTTGCCATGTTCGTCCAGGGCGACGATCTGGAAATCGTGCAGGATGTAGTCCACGCCGGCGTCCTGGCCTTCGGCGGCAGGTGCCTTTTCGCGGTTGCGCAGCGCCGCCCAGCTGCTCAGCAGGGCGGCCAGCAGCAGGCCGACGCCGAGGATCATCCGCCAGTTCAGGGTGGGGGCGTTCATGCGCCGAACCTCGCCAGCACGGCGTCCACGCGGCCCTGCGCGGCCAGCAGCACGTCGCACAGCTCGCGCGCGGCACCACGGCCACCGTCAGCACGGGTGATCCAGTGCACGCGCTCGGCGATCCACGGGTGGGCATTGGCCGGAGCCACCGCCAGGCCGACCGCGCCCAGCGGCGCCAGGTCCGGCAGGTCGTCACCCATGAAGGCCACCTGCTCCAGGCCGATGCCGTGCTGGGCGCACAGCGCCTGCACGCTGGCCAGCTTGTCGCCGACGGCGATCTGGGTGTCGATGCCCAGGTCGGTGCCGCGCTTGAGCGCGGACTGGCTGTTGCGCGCGGTGATCAGCACGGGGTGGATGCCGTGCTGCTGCAGCAGTTTCAGGCCCAGGCCATCCTGCACGAAGTACGCCTTGCTCTCGTTGCCATCCTTGTCGTAGTACAGCCGACCGTCGGTGAGGGTGCCGTCCACGTCGAAGCAGGCCAGGCGGATACCGGCCGCAACGGCATGCAGGTGGGCGGGGAAGGCGGGCAGGGGGGACCAGGGCATCAGGGCATCGGACTCGGTGGTTGCGGGCTCGTTGGTACAGACTGAATGGGGTCTACGGACTGTCGGTTAAACCACCCGCGCCCGCAACAGGTCATGAATGTTCAGCGCGCCGACCGCGCGGCCCTGGTCGTCGACCACGATCAGGCCGGTGATCTTGTGCGTTTCCATCAGCCGCGCAGCCTCCACCGCCAGCTTGTCGGCACTGATGGTGCGCGGTTGCCGGGTCATCACATCGGCGATCTTCGCGGTACGCACGTCCAGGTCGGTGTCCAGGGCGCGGCGCAGGTCGCCGTCGGTGAACAGCCCGATCAGCACGCCCTGGCCGTCGACCACGGCGGTCATGCCCAGGCGCTTGCGGCTCATCTCCATCAGCGCTTCGCTGAGGCTGGCGCCGACATCGACCTTGGGCAGGTCCTCACCGGTGTGCATGACGTCGGTGATGTGCAGCAGCAGGCGACGGCCGAGGCTGCCGGCCGGGTGCGAGCGGGCGAAATCGTCGGCGGTGAAGCCGCGTGCATCCAGCAGGGCCACCGCCAGCGCGTCGCCCATCGCCAGCGAGGCGGTGGTGCTGGAGGTGGGCGCCAGCGCCAGCGGGCAGGCTTCGGCCGGCACGCTCACATCCAGGTGGAAATCGGCGGCGCTGGCCAGGCTCGATTGCGGGCGGCCGGTCATGGCGATCAGCACATTGCCCTGGCGCTTGAGCACCGGCAGCAGCATCAGCAGCTCGTCCGATTCGCCCGAGTAGGACAGGGCCAGCACCACGTCGTCCTCGGTGATCATGCCCAGGTCGCCGTGGCCGGCCTCGCCCGGATGCACGTAGAACGCCGGGGTGCCGGTGGAGGCCAGGGTGGCGGCGATCTTGCGTGCCACATGGCCGGACTTGCCCATGCCGGTAGCGACCACCCGGCCACGGCTGCCCAGGATCGCCCGGCAGGCCTGCTGGAAGGCCTCGCCAAGGCGGTCGGCCACGGCGTCCAGCGCCTGCCGTTCGATCTCGAACACGCGCCGGCCACTGGCGACCAGGGCGGCAGAGTCGGCGGAACGGGGGGGCAACAGGGATTCGGCCATGCGGACGCCACGCAGCGGAAGTAGAATGGACGCACATTTTATTAGGAAAGCCCGTTGGACGCCGACACCATCCGCAATCTGATCGAAACCGGCCTGCCCGGCGCCCGCGCCGACGTGCAGGGTGACGATGGCGTGCATTTCGAAGCGACCGTGATCAGCGAGGCCTTTGCCGGCAAGCTGCCGCTGGCCCGCCACCGGATGGTGTATGCCACTCTGGGCGACCTGATGGGCGGCGCGATCCACGCGCTCGCACTGAAAACCGTGACCCCGGCCGAAGCCGGCTGAACCGCAGAAGATCCCCAATACATGGCCAAGATCGTTGTGACCGGCGGCGCTGCGCTGCACGGTGAAGTAAGCATCTCCGGCGCCAAGAACGCCGTCCTCCCCATCCTCTGCGCGACCCTGCTGGCCGACGCGCCGGTGGAGATCACCAACGTGCCGCATCTGCACGATGTGGTCACTACGGTGAAGCTGCTGGGCGAACTGGGCGCGAACGTGACCATCGACCAGGGCACGCTGTCGCGTGGCAGTGCGATCGTGGTCGACCCGCGTCCGGTCAACCAGCATGTGGCGCCGTATGAGCTGGTCAGGACCATGCGCGCCTCGATCCTGGTGCTGGGCCCGCTGCTGGCCCGCTTCGGCGCCGCCGAAGTATCGCTGCCCGGCGGCTGCGCGATCGGTTCGCGCCCGGTCGACCAGCACATCAAGGGCCTGCAGGCACTGGGTGCCGACATCGTGGTCGAGAACGGCTTCATCAAAGCCACCGCCAAGCGCCTGAAGGGTGGTCACTTCACCTTCGACATGGTCAGCGTGACCGGTACCGAGAACGTGTTGATGGCAGCGGTGCTGGCCGAAGGCACCACCATCCTCGACAACGCGGCGATGGAACCGGAAGTCACCGACCTGGCGCATTGCCTGATCGCGCTGGGCGCGAAGATCGAAGGCCTGGGCACCGCCCGCCTGGTCATCGACGGCGTCGAACGCCTGTCCGGTGGCCGCCATGAAGTGCTGCCCGACCGCATCGAAACCGGCACCTTCCTGGTGGCTGCAGCGATGACCGGCGGCAAGGTGACCGTCAACCGCGCGCGCCCGAACACCATGGATGCGGTGCTGGCCAAGCTGGTGGAAGCCGGCGCGACCATCGAGACCACCGAAGACAGCATCACCCTGGACATGCACGGCAAGCGACCGAAGGCAGTCAACCTGACCACCGCACCGTATCCGGCGTTCCCGACCGACATGCAGGCGCAGTTCATGGCGCTCAACTGCGTTGCCGACGGCGTGGGCGTGATCAATGAAACGATCTTCGAGAACCGTTTCATGCACGTCAACGAGCTGCTGCGCCTTGGCGCGGACGTGCAGGTGGAAGGCCACACGGCCATCGTGCGTGGTCACGAGCGCCTGAGCGGTGCACCGGTGATGGCAACCGACCTGCGCGCGTCAGCGTCGCTGATCCTGGCCGGCTTGATGGCCGATGGCGATACCACCATCGATCGCATCTACCACCTTGATCGCGGCTACGAAAACATCGAAGAGAAGCTGTCTTCGCTCGGCGCCACCATCCGGCGCGTGGCCGCATGATCCTGCGCGGCAGGTTCAGCCGTCGCCGCAAGGCGCTGCTGGTGCTGGTGCTGATCGTGCTGGCGTGGCTGGGCTATGCCTGGTACGCCAACATCGCCATCACCAAGGGCATCGAGCAGAAGGACATGGACTGGAATGGCGACGGCACGGTAACCCGTGACGAGATCATCCAGTCGTTCTACGCGGTGGCGGTGAACGACAGCCAGGACGGCAACCGCCATTGCCGCACGTTCGTGCGCCGATCCACGGGCGAGCAGATCCGGGTCGACTGCCGCACCGAGTTCAAGCCGGCGGAAGAAACCAAGAAATGAAAAAACGCCCGCGAAAGCGGGCGTTTTTGTGTGCGGGGCGTGAATCCACGCATGGCGTGGATCGACGTTGGGCGGTAGCGCCGGGCCATGCCCGGCGAGCGCGCAGCGCGGTCGGTCAGTTCATCGCCTTGATGGTCAGGTCCAGCGCGTCACGGCCGCTCTCACGCTGCAGCATGCGCGCCGGCACCGGGAACTCCGGCACGATCCAGGCAATCAGCTCCTTGTTGCCGTCGACGCGCGAGACCTTGGTCGCCTCGTAGCTCTTGCCGCCGACGGTGACCGATTCCTTGCCCACCACGCGGTAGGTCATGTTCTTGATGCGGCCCTCGTCGACCATGCGATAGGTCAGCGGCTTGCCGGCGGCCAGGTCGCGGGCGATGGCCAGGTTGATCAGCAGCGCGTCCATGTCGCCGGCCTTCAGGGTGATCGGTCCGGCGCGGTCCGGCTTGATGTCGCCGGTCCAGGTGGCCTGGTTGCTGGCCCAGTTGTAGTTGGCCTGCACATTGCGCTTCTTCACCAGCAGCGCAGAGCGGTCCTGGCTGCTGAGCGGGCGCAACTGCCCGCGCACTTCCTCGAACACCGTGCTCTGGCTCAGGTCCGCCAGCTGGTTCTTGACCTGCAGGCTGTAGCGCCACTTGTTGGCACCTTCGCTGGCCAGGGTCATGCTGCCATTGGCCTGCATGCCCATGTAGCTGGCGAGATAGTCGGCCTTGAACGGCTGCAGGGCCATGGCCGGCAGGCTGGCCACCGACAATGCGGCAGCGGCGATCCAGGTCAGGGGGCGGGTCAGGGTGTTCATGCTCAGACTCCTTGGTATTCGATCAGGCGCAGATCGACGCGATCTTCGCCGTCTTCACGTTGCAGGATGCGCACCGGGGTGGGGACACCGTTGGCGATCCAGAGAATGGTTTCATTGTTGCCGCCGTTGGTGCGATACACCCGCAGCGCGTTGTAGGACAGGTCGCCGACTTCGACGTTCTCGGTCTGCGGCGCGGCCTGGTAATCGTGCTGGCGCACCTTGCCCATGTCGACGTAGCGATAGTGCATGGCCGCGCCGGGACGCGCGTCGCGCATGATCGCCAGGTTGATCAGCAACGCGCTCTGGTCGCCGGCCTGCAATGGAATCGGCTGGGCGCGCTTCTTTTCCACGTCGCCGCTCCACTGCGCGGTGCCGGCCTGCCAGTTGTAGGTGCCGACCGCCTTCTTGCCCAGGAACAGGCCCTTGCGCACCGTGCTCTGGCTGAGTGGCGCATACACACCGCTGCGCTCCTCGAACACCGTGCTCTGCTCGATGTTCAGGCCGAGCACGCTGGCAAAGCCGCGGCGGCCGACCACCTGCATGTCCACCCGCCACTGGCTGCCACCGGTGTGGGTGACCTGCATGGTCGCATCGCCCGCTTCCTTGCCCTTGTAGAACGCCTGGTAGGTCGCGCTGAACGGCTGCAGTGGCGGCGGTTCCCAGGCCAGGGCGGGCAACACCGGCGGTGCCACCTCGGCAGGTGCCGGCGCAGCAGGCGTTGTTGCCTGGCCCCAGCCCGCACAGGCGAGGACGGCAAGCGGCAGCAGCAGAGTTGTACGCAGCAGGGACGTGGTCTTCATGGCCGACAGGAACCGCAGGAGGGGAGCAGGATGCCAGCCCCGCAGTCAGCGGGGCGTGTGCACGGGCGTTACCGGTTCAGGTTTCCGGCGGAATCTAGAGCCAAGGGGCTAAACAGGGGGTGACCGTCGAACGTCGGCTGGCCTTCCCGTTCAGCCAGGCGCCCCTCGCAGAGCAGTTCCAGGGTGGCGATCAGCAGCGGATGCTCCACCGCAAGCACGCGTTCGGCCAGGGTCTGCGCATCGTCGCCGGCAAGCACCGGAACCCGGGCCTGCGCCAGCACCGCGCCGGCATCCAGTTCCGGCACCACCAGATGCACGCTGGCGCCGTGCTCGACGTCTCCGGCCTCAAGCGCCCGTGCATGGGTGTGCAGGCCCTTGTGCAATGGCAGCAGCGAGGGGTGGATGTTGACCAGGCGACCATTGAACCGCTGTACGAAATCGGCGCCCAGAATGCGCATGTAGCCGGCGCAGACGATCCAGTCCGGTCTGGATGCTGCCAGCGCATCACCCAGCGCCTGCTCGTAGGCGGCGCGGTTGCTGAATTCCTTCGGCGCATGCCCCCAGCGCCGATCCGTTGCCACCCGCTCCAGGGCGGTCGCATCGGGACGATCGGAGAACACGCCGACAATCTCGGCCTGCAGTCGCCCTGCGGCGATGGCGTCGACAATGGCCTGCAGGTTGCTGCCGCGCCCGGATGCCAGCACGGCGATTCGGCGGATGCTCATCGCGCCACGCTCCGGCGCACCAGCGGCCACAGCAACAGGCTGCCCAGGGTCGCCAGCAGCATGTCCGCATGCGCGTCCCACATGTCGCCCTGCTGGCCGTTGTAGGCCTCAGCCGCTTCCGGCGACAGGGCAAGGGCGATGCCCCATTCCAGCCACTCATACACCAGGCTGGAACACATCACCGCCATCACCGCCAGGGTGAATGCCTGGCCGATGCGCAGCGCAGGCCAGGCATGTCGCGCCAGCTGCAGCAATGCCGGGGTGAAGCAGACGCCATAGAGGAAGTGAATCAGGCGATCGAAGTGGTTGCGCTGCCAGCCAAAGGCTGCGTCCGGCGACCATCCCAGCAGCGCCTGCAACCACGCGTCATACGGCACGTTGGAATACAGCCAGCGCGCGGCCACGCAGTGGATGGCGATGAAGCCGCAGATGGCGATGAACGCACCGTTGCCCAGCTGCCAGCGCCGGTCCACCCACCACAGCGCCAGCAGCCCGATCACCGTCAGCGAGCTGTGCAGGGTCTGCTCGAGCGGCCACAGCGGATGGATCCAGGTTGCTGCGAAGATGCCCAGCACCGCGACCAGTGCGGCCTTCTTCGGTGCCGACAGGGGGTGGGGGGCGCGGTTGCGGG
>NZ_QQXJ01000001.1:3174030-3179799 GCF_004348785.1 Stenotrophomonas sp. TEPEL | reverse complement strand
GGCGTGGACATGTCGGGGCGATCAGCAGAAGAGACGGAACATGCGCTTGCCAGCTCAGACGCTGACGTGGTCGCCGCGGTCGAACAGTGCGGCGATCTCCGGCTTGCGCAGGAAATACACCGCGTAGGCGGTCAGGGCCATGCCCAGTGGGCCTGCCATCACCGCTGCCCAGGCCGCGCCGCGACACCAGGCCAGGTGGCTGCGCCGGCCAAGCAGCCGCGCGGTGCGCAGCTGCAGGAAGCCCAGCCCGATGGCCAGCAGCGACACCGCGCCGTACACCGTCGCCAGCACGGCGCCGTCGTCCATTCCGCGTTCGAAGGCGACGATCCCGACAAAGCCGAGGAACACCAGCGCTGCCAGCCAATGGAAGCCGGCCAGCGCGTAGAACAGGATCTTCAGGTTGTGCAGGTGGCTTGCGGTCTGCAGGTCGGCCAGGGTCTGCCGTGGCAGCGGCGGTGGGTTCATTCCATCGCTCATGCCACACCCGCCTGGCCAGCGAAGGCGCCTTTCACCTGCGGACGCAGCAGCACGACCAGGGTGAACACGCCGAGGATGGTGCCGATGGGGGTGAACAGGCACGCCAGCCCCGCCACGATCATGCACAGCAGGTAGCGGCGCTGCTGTGACAGGCAGCGGCCGGCATAGGCCACGAAGCCTGCCAGGGTCAGCCCGCCGAGCACGATGCAGACGCCCATCACGGTGAACAGCCAGCCGACGAACTGCTGCTCTTCCGGCGATGACGGTTCACCGCCGGACTTCATCGGCAGCGAGCCGGACAGCATGGCGATGCCCAGCACGATGTGCAGGACGAAGACCAGCGAGAACACCGCCATCAGGCCAGCGACCACATAGTGGCCGATCGCCAGCTGGCGCAGCTGGGTGGCGTCCTGCGGGCCGAACACCGGCACGGCCGGGTTCGGCGGCAGCACCGGCGGAGCCGGCGGCGTCGACAAGGGAGGAGGTGCGTCCATGCGGGTTCCTTTGTCCAGTGGATCAGGCGATGTGGACGCGTTCGCCGCCCTGGGCGGTGACCACCTGGCCGATCGTCCAGTGCTCCAGGCCTTCCGCCTTGACCGCAGCGGATACGGCGTCGAGCTGGTCCGCAGCGACGATCAGCACGAAGCCGATGCCGCAGTTGAAGGTGCGCCACATCTCGCTGTCGGCCACCGCGCCTTCCTTCTGCAGCCACTGGAACACCGGCGGCAGGGTCCACGACGAGGCCTGGATGTCCAGGCCGAGGCCTTCGGGCACCACGCGGATGATGTTTTCGGTCAGGCCGCCACCGGTGATGTGGGCCATGCCGTGGATGGCATCGCCGTGCGACTTCAGCAGCGACAGGATCGGCTTGACGTACAGACGGGTGGGGGCCATCAGCGCATCGACCAGCTTGACCCCGCCCTCCAGTTCCAGCTCGGCCGGGCGGCCGGCGCGGTCATAGATGCGACGGACCAGTGAATAGCCGTTGGAGTGCGGGCCGGACGAGGCGATGCCGATCAGCACGTCGCCGGCGGCGACATTGGCGCCGTCCTTCAGTTCGCTCTTTTCGACGGCCGCGACGGTGAAGCCGGCCAGGTCGTACTCGCCCGGCGCGTACATGTCGGGCATCTCGGCGGTTTCGCCACCGATCAGGGCGCAGCCGGCCTCGGTGCAGCCATTGGCGATGCCGCCCACGACCGCGGCGGCGGTGTCGATGTCCAGCTTGCCGGTGGCGAAGTAGTCCAGGAAGAACAAGGGCTCGGCGCCCTGCACCAGCACATCGTTCACGCACATGGCGACCAGGTCGATGCCGATCGTATCGTGGCGGTTCAGCTGGTGGGCCAGCTTCAGCTTGGTGCCGACGCCGTCGGTGCCCGACACCAGCACCGGCTCGCGGTACTTGTTGGACAGGTCGAACAGGGCGCCGAAGCCACCCAGGCCGCCCATCACCTCCGGACGGAAGCTGCGCTTGACCAGGGGCTTGATCCGCTCGACCAGTTCGTTGCCGGCGTCGATGTCGACACCCGCGTCACGGTAGGTGAGGGGAGAAGGGGCGGAAGACGGGCTGTTGGTCACGGGCGTCGGCGCTGGCAGGGGTTGAATCGCCGATTTTAACAGGCCGCATTGGCGCAAAGGCCGTATTCGGGCAACAATTCCCCCCGGATACGTCGAGCCAATGGATGTCCTGATGCGCCGCAGCCTGTTTTTGACCCTGCTCCTTGCGCTGTGCCTGCCGGTGGCCACGATGGCCCAGAGCGGCATGCGAACCGAGGGGGATGTTGCCACTGCCAGTGGTGCGTACGAGGCCGAAGTGCCCGTCAACAGCCAAGCCGAGGCTGACCGCAACGGTGCGCTTGCCCGCGCGTTGAGCGTGGTACTGGGCAAATTGTCCGGTGATCGCAGCGTCATGTCCCGCCCCGGCGTGGTCCAGGCGCTGCGCAATGCCAAGGACTATGTGGCCAGCTACGACTACAAGCAGGACCAGAGCGTGGGCGCCAGCGGTGCGCCGAGCTTCCGTACCCTGCTGGTCGCACGCTTCCGCGAGGACGACGTGGACGGGCTGGTGTCGGCCCTGGGCCTGCCGCTGTGGCCGCAGCCCCGGCCGAAGCCGGTGCTGTGGCTGGCCGTCGACGACGGCAGTGGTCCGCGCCTGGTCAGCGTGCAGCAGGCCAATGCTGCGCGGCCGCTGCTGAGCCGGGCCATCGAGCGCGGCTACAAGCTCGGCCTGCCCAGTGGTGGCGCCGCCGAGCAGGCCCTGGCCGGTGCCATCTGGCGCCAGGACAGCGCCGCTGTCGCCCGGGCCTCGTCGCGCTATTCGCCGCCGATGCAGCTGATCGGCAAGCTTTACCGCGCCAATGGCGGCTGGCAGGCGGACTGGGTGTTCGTCGACAACGGCCGGGAACTGAACAAGTGGACCAGCAAGGACGCCAACGCCATGCGCGCGATGGCCGCCGGTGCCGATGGCGCTGCCGACGCGCTGGTCAAGCGTTATGCCAAGGCTGGTGCGGCCACCGGCCAGGCGGGCACCTACCGCGTGGTGGTGACCGGCATCAACAGCGCCGACGACTACCTGCGCCTGGCCGCGGGCCTGCGTGAAGTGGCGGTGGTGCGCAACGTCACCCCGCTGCGCGCGAGCGCCGACCATCTGGAACTGAATCTGGAAATGACCACCGGCCTGGCCGGCTTCAACCGCATGCTTGGCGACAACGGTGTGCTGGTGCCGTCGGCGACGCTGCCGGCCCTGCCGACGCCGATCGACGGTACGACAGGTGCACCGGCACCGGCACCGGTCAGCAACGAGTACCGCCTGCGATGATCCTGTCCCCGGAAGCGGAAATCGCGCAGTTCCTGCGGCGGCTGAAGTTCATCCTGCTTGCCGGCCTGATCGGCTGGGTCGTGTGGCTGCTGGCGCCGATCCTGACGCCGTTCGTGCTGGCGCTGGCGCTGGCCTGGCTGGGCGACCCGCTGGTGGACCGCATCGAAGACACCGGCCGCTCGCGCATGACCGGCGTGGTGCTGGTGTTCGTGGCAATGGTGCTGGTGATTGTCGCGCTGCTGCTGGTGCTGGTGCCGATGATCGAGCGCCAGATCAGCACCCTGATCGCCGCGGCCCCGCAGGCGCAGGCCTGGCTGATGGAAAAGGGCATTCCCTGGTTCGAGCAGAAGACCGGGCTGGAAGTGATGCAGTGGATGGATCCGGACCGTGTGATCGAATGGGTACGCAGCCATTGGCAGCAGGCCGGCGGGTTCGCCACGACCTTCATGGGCTACGTCTCGCGCTCGGGCTTCACGGTGGTGACCTGGGTAGTCAACCTGTTGCTGCTGCCGATCCTGGCGTTCTACTTCCTGCGTGACTGGGACAAGCTGGTCGAACGCGTGGCATCGGTGATCCCGCGCAACCAGATCGGCACGATCACCACGCTGGCACGTGAATCCAACGAGGTGCTCGGCGCCTTCATCCGCGGGCAGTTCCTGGTGATGCTGGCGCTGGGCGTGATCTACGCCGGTGGCCTGTCGCTGGTCGGGCTCAAGCTGGGCCTGCTGATCGGCCTGATCGCCGGCCTGATCAGCTTCATTCCCTACCTGGGCGCGACTACCGGCATCCTGATGGCGATCGTGGCCGCGCTGGTACAGGCGCAGGGGTTCGACCTGAAACTGCTGATCCTGGTGGGCGTGGTGTTCACCGTCGGCCAGCTGCTGGAGAGCTACGTGCTGACCCCGCGCATCGTTGGCGACAAGATCGGCCTGCACCCGGTGGCGGTGATCTTCGCGGTGATGGCAGGCGGCCAGCTGTTCGGCTTCCTGGGCATGCTGCTGGCGCTGCCGGTGGCGGCGGTCAGCAATGTGCTGTTGCGCTATGCGCACCAGCGTTACCGCCAGAGTGAGCTGTACGCCGGCGAGAAGCCCACGATCGTGCTTGATGGTGTGATCGACCAGCCCCATATCATCGTGCCTGGCAATGACAAGGGTCCGGAACTGAAGTGATTGGTGTGCCGCAACTTCCGCTGGCCCTGCACTACCCGCGGGACCAGCGGCTGGAAAGCTTCATCGGCGCGCCGGACGGCGCGCTGGCGCAGCTGCATGCCATCGCGGTAGGGGCCAGCCACGACTGGGTGTACCTGGAAGGCGCGGCCGGCACCGGCAAGACCCACCAGGCGCTGGCGATGTGTTCCAGCGCCGAGCAGGCCGGGCGCCTGCCGACCTACGTACCCCTGGCCAGTGCGGTTGGCCGGGTGCGGGTGGCGCTGGAAGGGCTCGAGCAGCGCGAGCTGGTGGCGCTGGATGGCCTGGATGCGGTGGCAGGCCATCGTGAGGACGAAATCGCGCTGTTCGATTTCCACAACCGCGCGCGCGCTGCCGACGTGACGGTGCTGTACACCGCACAGAAGTCGCCGGGCGAACTGGGCCTGGTGCTGCCGGACCTGCGTTCGCGCCTGGGCCAATGCGTGCGCGTGCTGCTGCAGCCGCTGGACGAGGAAGGCCGCGCGGCGGTGCTGCGCGAGCGCGCGCTGCGCCGTGGGCTGGCGATCGACGAGGCCGCCATCGAGTGGCTGCTGTCGCACACCGGGCGCGAGCTGGGTGGGCTGATCACGCTGCTGGACTGGCTGGATCGCGAATCGCTGGCGGCGAAGCGGCGGATCACCGTGCCGTTCCTGCGCCAGGTGCTGGAAGAAGGCCGTCCTCGTTACTGAGGGGTGTTGGGTGTTAGGCAGGGCTGCGCCCTGCACCCGCCGAAGCCAGGGCAGCGTCAACGTCAACAGCAAAAGCTGGCTATCCGAGGGATGGCGGGGTGGCTCAGGTTGCGGGGGACGGCGCAANTACGTCCNTGTAGCCTCGGTCGCGCCATCCATGGCGCTCACGCCCCCGCAACCTGAGCCACCCCGCCTTCGACAGGTTCCCGCGATCTGCCGTGTCGGCGTTCTGCACTGCTGTTGGTGGGTGTCGACCCTGGTCGACACGTGTCTTGCTTGTGGTGGGTGACGACCGTTGGTCATCACAAGAGCGAAGAGACCCGCTTCTGCTTTTCTTTTTTCTTTTTCGTGGCTGGACGCGCACGGAATTTGCCAGAGGTCGTTGGCGCCATGGATGGCGACAAGTAGATCCACGCCATGCGTGGATGAGACTTTCCCAGGAAGGACTGCCTTGGATCCGACGTTCTCTGCTTGTGGTGGGTGACGACCGTTGGTCGTCACCGGAACAAGCGCAGCGAAGCGACCCGCTTNNGCTTTTCCTTCTTTTCCGTGGCTGGACGCCCACGCAGACTGTCAGAGGTCGGGCGGGTGGGCCATGCAG
>NZ_QQXJ01000001.1:3145530-3173930 GCF_004348785.1 Stenotrophomonas sp. TEPEL | reverse complement strand
TCGAGCTTACAGGGACGTACTTGCAGCGTCCCCTGCATGGCCCATCCCGCCCGGCCAAGCACGCGATCCGCTCTGCGCGACCCACCACGACGGGCTCAGCCGTTCGCGGCCAACTCCGCATCCAGCGCATGCAGGCGATCAACGGTCCCGACATCGGTCCAGCGCCCGCGATGGTGCTGCCCCGTCATCAGCCCCTGTGCCATGAAATGCTTCTGCAACGGCACCACCGAAAACTTCGGTGGCACACGCTCGCTGCCCGGTGCCTGGCCGATCACCGCACGCCAATCGGCCACGATCGACGGACGATAGACGCCGATGCCCGCATAGGTCAGGCACGGGCCTTCGCGGTCATGGTGCAGCACACCGTGCGCGTCCAGGCGGTAGTCGCCATTGGGGTGCTGCGCCGGGTTGTCGACCAGCACCAGATGCGCTTGGCCGGCCGGTTCACGCGGCAGCGTGGCGAAATCGAAATCGGTCCAGATATCGCCGTTCACTACCAGGAACGGATCGTCCCCCAGCGCTGGCAATGCATTGAGGATGCCGCCACCGGTTTCCAGCGGGGTATCGCCTTCGTGCATGAAATGCAGGCGCAGGCCCCACTGGCTGCCATCGCCCAATGCAGCCGGGAACTGCTCGGCGAGCCACGCGGTGTTGATCACCACCTCGTGGATGCCGAGCGCAGCCAACCGCTGCAGATGCCACACGATCAGAGGTTTGCCGGCCACCGCCAGCAGTGGCTTGGGCGTGTGCAGGGTGAGCGGACGCATGCGCTCGCCCAGGCCGGCGGCGAAAATCAGTGCCTTCATCGATGCGGCCTTCAGCGCTGCACGCGCATTGGCGCGGCCAACTCGGCCAGTGCCGGTTTGATCCGCGTTTCCAGCAACTGCTGCAGGGGCGCCAGCTCGCGGTAGCGCGGCAGCACTTCATCGAGGTAGGCGATGAAGCGCGGCGCATCGTCCAGGTAGTGGCCCTTGTTGTCGCGATAGCGCAGGCGGCAGAACAGGCCGAGGATCTTCACGTGGCGCTGGATGCCCATCCAGTCGGCATCGCGCAGGAAGGTGGCACGGTCGGGTACCGGCAGGCCGGCATCGCGTGCGCGCTGGTGATACTGCGCCAGCCATTCGTCCACGCGCTGCAGCGGCCAGCTCAGGAAGGCATCCTTGAACAGACTGACCGCGTCGTAGGCGATCGGGCCACGCACCAGGTCCTGGAAATCCAGCACCGCCGGGCCGCCGTCCACCGGCATCAGGTTGCGCGGCATGTAGTCGCGGTGGGTCATCAGCTGGGCCTGGCCCAGCGCGTTGTCCATCAGCCGACGGTGCACCAGCTGCAGGCCTTCGATCTCGCCGCAGTCCAGTTCAAGGCCAAGATGGCGTTGCAGGAACCACTCGTCGAACAGGCCGGCATCACGCTGCAGCAGCGCTTCGCCGAACTGGCCGAAATCGGCCGGCACCGGAATGGCCTGCAGGCGCAGCAGCTGATCGATGGATCGGCTGAACCACTCGTCGGCATTGCGTTCGTCGAGGATCTTGGCCAGCGTCGGGCCGCCCAGGTCTTCCAGCAGCAGGAAGCCGGCGTCGAGGTCCTGGGCAAGCAGGGCGGGCACACGCAGGCCGTGATCGTGCAGCAGGCCGCGCATGCGCAGCCATGGCGCGGGGTCTTCCAGCCCTGGCGGGGCGTCCATGACGATGTGGCTGCCGCGCTGGCTGGTGGTGCGCCAGTAGCTGCGCATGCCGGCGTCGACCGAGGCGCGTTCGACCACGGCGTTGCCATCGTCAAGCTGGGTACGGGCCCATTGCAGGCGCTGTGCGCTGCGCCGGGGATCGGAGGCGGGTTCGGTCATGCAAGCAGATCCGGGCGCGCCGGGCGCGCCAACGTCGGGGGCAGAAGGGAGAAGGGGATGGCGGCTCAGCGGCGGCCGCTGAACAGGCGCAGGATCGCCAGCACGACCACCGCACCCAGCACCGCGCCGAGGAAGCCGGCCGGTTCACCGGGCGCGTACCAGCCCATGTACTGGCCGAACCAGCCGGCCAGCAGCGCGCCGATGATGCCCAGCACGATGGTCAGCAGGCAGCCCATGCGGTTGTTGCCGGGCATGAAGAAGCGTCCCAGCAGGCCGACGAAGAAGCCGACCAGGATGATGTAGAGCCAGCTGGTGCTGCCAAACAGACCGTTCATGCGATCAGTGCTCTGGAAGGTTGGACGCAGCCTAGCAAGGCCGGGCTGCGTCCGTCACTGCGTGCTGGATCAGCAGCAGCCGTGGTCGCCGTGGCGGGTGCCGCTGTCGGCGGCCACCGGCGAACCGCTGGTCTCGCCACGCAGGCTGGCCGCGTAGTGCTCGCTGATCACCTTGGACACGCACGCGGTGACCTTCTTGCCCATCGGGATGTGCAGGAACTCGTTCGGGCCGTGGGCATTGGAGTGCGGGCCGAGCACGCCGGTGATCATGAACTGGGCGCCCGGGAACTTCTCGCCCAGCATGCCCATGAACGGGATCGAGCCGCCTTCGCCCATGTACATCGCCGGCTTGCCGAAGAAGGTCTGGCTGGCATCGTCGATCGCCTTGGTCAGCCACGGTGCCATCGCCGGCGCGTTCCAGCCGGTGGAGGCCTTTTCCAGGTCCAGGGTGACCTGCGCGCCGTTCGGCGGATCGCGCAGCAGCGCTTCCTTCAGCAGCTCGCCGCAGGTCTTGCCGTCGGCAGTCGGCGGCAGGCGCAGCGACAGCTTCACTGCGGTATGCGGGCGCAGCACGTTGCCGGCCGATTCCAGCGGCGGCATGCCGCCGATGCCGGTCACCGACAGGGCCGGGCGCCAGGTGCGGTTGAGCACCAGCTCGGTCAGGTCGTCGTTCATCGGCTTGAGGCCATCGACCAGCGGGAATTTCTCGAAGATCGCGGTGTCGACCACGTCGGCGGCACGCTTGGCCTGTTCCAGGCGCTCGGCCGGGATCTCCACGTTCATGCCGTCGATCAGGATGCGGCCGGTGTCCTGGTCCTCGATGCGCGACAGCAGCTGGCGCAGCAGGCGGAAGCTGGACGGCACCACGCCGGAGGCGTCACCGGAGTGCACGCCTTCGTTGAGCACCTTCACCGAGAAGTTGCCGCCGGTCAGGCCGCGCAGCGAGGTGGTGCACCACAGCTGGTCGTAGTTGGCACAGCCCGAATCCAGGCAGACCACCAGCGACGGCTTGCCGATGCGGTCGGCCAGATGGTCCACGTAGGCCGGCAGGTCGTAGCTGCCCGACTCTTCACAGGCTTCGATCAGAACCACGCAGCGGGCATGCGGCAAGCCCTGGGCCTGCAGTGCCAGCACGGCGGCCAGCGAGCCGAAGATGGCGTAACCGTCATCGGCACCGCCACGGCCGTACAGCTTGTCGCCGCGCAGGACCGGGGTCCACGGGCCCAGGTCGTCGTCCCAGCCGGTCATCTCCGGCTGCTTGTCCAGGTGCCCGTAGAGCAGGATGGTGTCGTCGCCGGTTTCGGCGCCGGTAGCCGGAATTTCCAGCAGAATCAGCGGGGTACGGCCTTCCAGGCGCACCACTTCGACCTTCAGGCCGGGCAGGTCCTGGGCCTTGGCCCAGGTTTCCATCAGGGTGACCGCCTGCTCCATGTAGCCGTTCTGCACCCAGTTGGCGTCGAACATCGGCGACTTGTTGGGAATGCGGATGTAGTCGACCAACTGCGGGACGATTTCGCTGTCCCACTTGTCATTGACGAATTGGCCGAGCTTGGCGCTGTCCATCTGAAACTCCGGTTGCATGGCTGATCCGCCCATTCTACGCCTCGGCCAAGGGTAGGGTTTTCCCTACATCACGTCGGGTATTTGGCTGGCTTTTAGAAATCCGTGAACCCTATACGCTGTGTGCATGTGGTGACGGACACTGTTTCGACCGACGGGATTGCCGGTCGGGACGGTCAGAACCACAAGGAGATACACGTCGTGCCTTGGTTTGTCGTGTTAAGGGCGCTGGTGCTGGGAGTGTGGATCGCGGGAGCGCAAGCTGCCGAGCCGATCGACATCAACCGGGCCGATGCCCAGGCGCTGCAGCAGGGATTGACGATGGTCGGGGCCACCAAGGCTGTGGCGATCGTCGAGCACCGGCGCAGACACGGCCCGTTTCACCGCGTCGAGGACCTGACGCAGGTGAAGGGGATAGGGACATCGATCGTCGAACGGAATCGACGACGGATCACCGTTGGCAACACGATGTTGCCTGCGGATCCGGTACCCGGATCGGTACCGGTGCGAACCGTACCCAGGCGCTGACAACAGGAATCGTCGGAATCTGCAGGATGCAGGTTCAATGGTTGCGGACAGGATGGCTGCAGCCGCCGACCGTCGCAGGGATGCGGCACCAATCACCAGGATGGTGGCATCACAGACCTGTGGAAGGGGCTGAGATACAAACAGGACAGACGCGGCCGCGTGCAGGACGCAACGCCGCCCCCGCTTCGCAGGATGCGAGGGGGTGGCAGCAGGCCGACAGGGACGTGACGATTGCCCGGTACGACACATGGCTGTGTCGCCGGGCAATTTCTTTTGGCGCGGCTACGACGTGCCCATGGTGTACGGTGGGGCCTTCGCATGGAATGGAACCTGCTGGATGCACCTGCACCGTTTGACTTTGATGCTCGCCGTGGCCTTGGCACTGCCGTGCGCCGCACAGGCGGCCGCACCCTCCAGGCCTGTCGTGGCCACGACTTCCGAAGTACGCGGGCCGACCGACCTCAAGCCGGGCGAGTACCTGTGGCATCCGGAAGTCTCGCCGGCCGGTCCGATCGTGCTGGTGGTGAGCCTGGATGAGCAACGGGCCTACGTGTACCGCAATGGCATTGCCATCGGCCTGACCACGATCAGCTCGGGCAAGACCGGCCATGAGACGCCGACCGGTGTGTTCACCATCCTGCAGAAGGACAAGGACCACCGCTCCAACCTCTACAACAGCGCGCCCATGCCGTACATGCAGCGGCTGACCTGGGACGGCATCGCCCTTCACGGCGGCAGCCTGCCCGGGCATCCGGCCTCGCATGGCTGCGTGCGCCTGCCGCAGGCCTTCGCCCAGAAGCTGTTCAGCGAAACCAAGCGCGGCGATACGGTGGTCGTGGCCGATGCCAAGAGCGCGCCGATGACGCTGGCCTATCCGGCGGTGCTGGCGCCGGTGAATGCACGCGGCCAGGCCCTGCCGGAAGGCGAGGGCGGTGCGCCCGACAAGGCCTGGTGGGATGATGCGGCCGCACCCAGTGGCCAGGTCGGCATCCTGGTCAGCCTGCACGACCAGCGCCTGTACGTGCTGCGCGATGGCGTGATGATCGGTGAGTCGCCGCTGAAGGCCGACGCGCTGCCAGCGTTCCAGGGCACCACCCTGTTCGTGATGGGCCAAGGCTACAGCGATACCCCCAGCCCGCTTGACGCGCAGCAGCGCCTGCACCAGTGGACGGCCTATCCGCTGCTGGGCCAGGACCGCGCCCAGGCCACGCCGGACCTGCTGGCCACGCCGTCGTTGCCGATGGCACTGCCGGCCGATTTCGCCCGCCAGCTGTACCAGGTGCTGGTGCCGGGCACGACCCTGCTGGTGACGTCGCTGCCGGCGGTGCGCCCAAGCGCGGCTGAATCGGGAATGCAGCCGGTCTTGGAATCGGAGCCGCCAGCGTCCACCCTCAAGGGATCCTGAGACCTCCCGACGTGCCCATGTCTGCTTCCCGCCTGTGCCGGTTGGCCGCCCTTGGCCTGCTGGCAACCACTGCCAGCGCCCCGGCCGGGGCGCAGACGCCCGTTGCCGCCATCAGCGCCGACGACCTCGCCGCGCAGCTGGCACGCACCGCGCCCAAGGCCGACCGTCGGGTTCTGCAGTTGGCTGCCCACGCCATGCGCTGCGCACTGCAGCGACCGGAGCTGGGTGTCAGCAGCGAACGCCTGAGCGTGATCGATTACTCGCGGCCGTCCACCGAGCCGCGGATGTGGGTCTTCGACCTGGCCCGCCAGCGGCTGTTGTTCGAGGAGTGGGTGGCCCACGGCCGCAACAGCGGCGAGAACCGCACCGAACATTTCTCCAACCGCGATGGCAGCTTCATGTCCAGCATCGGTGCGTTCACCGCGCAGGAAACCTACATGGGCGGCAACGGCTATTCGCTGCGCCTGGCAGGATTGGAGCCGGGGTTCAACGATCGTGCACGCGAGCGCGCCATCGTCATCCACGGTGCGCCGTATGTGAATCCGTCCACTGCGCAGTTGCAGGGGCGGTTGGGGCGCAGTCTGGGCTGCCCGGCGGTGCGGTTGTCGGTGGCCAAGCCGCTGATCGACGCGCTGCGAGGCGGCACGATGGTGTTTGCGTACTACCCCGACAAGGACTGGCTCAAGCACTCACAGCTGCTGGGCGGCGATTGCGGTACGGCTGCGGGTCTTGCAACGCGTTGATGCGTTGCGGCGCGCGGCATGATGCAATGCGCGCATGAACATCGACTCCCTGCTGCAGACCCCGAGCCAGGTGATTTCCAGCCTGGATTACCGCCGCGAACGCTGGCGCAACGGCCTCGGCTGGACCCGCGAGATCCTGCGGTTGCCAGCGCAGGGCGATGATTGGGCGTTGCGCCTGTCGGTGGCCGAGATCGAGCAGGACGCCGCGTTTTCCGCATTCCCGGGCGTCGAGCGCGAACTGGTGCTGCTGCAGGGCAATGGCGTGCGCCTGCGTTTCGAGGACGGCCGCGTAGCAGAGGTGCTGCCACCGCATGGGCGCGTGCGTTTTGCCGGTGAGGCTGCGCTGCACGGCGAGCTGGTGGACGGCACCACCCACGATTTCAACCTGATGTGGAAGCGCGGACTGCTGCAGGCCGAGCTGCTGCATCGTCCACTGGTCGGGCCGATGTTCTTCTTCTGCGAGCCGGGCGTGGCCTGGGCCCTGCACCTGTTGGGCGGGCAGGCCACGTTCGGCGCGGACAGCGGATTGCCTGCGATGCAGGCCGGCGATACCGCGTGGTTGGCCGCCGGTGAGCGTCAGCGGCATGCATTGCAGGGCGGCGGCGAGTTGTTGGCGATACGGGTGAGCGCGGCGGGCGGCTGAGCCAGCGTCGGCGCGCGGGGGCAATCATCCACGCCATGCGTGGATGCGGCAGCCGATTCCGCAGCAGGGTGCGAACAAGGGACCGCCGCCAGCCATTCAGTAGATCCACGCCATGCGTGGATGCGGCAGCCGATGCCGCAGCAGGGTGCGAACAAGGGACCGCCGCCAGACGTTCAGTAGATCCACGCCATGCGTGGATGCAGCAGCCGATGCCGCAGCAGGGTGCGAACAAGGGATCGCCGCCACAAGAGGCAATTCGCCCCACGCGTTCGCTCAATACACGTCGCGCCGGTAACGACGGGCCAGCAGCAGCGCTTCCTTGCCGTCGGCACCGAGCACCTGCTCGATCACCGCATCCACTGCCGGGGCCATGCCCTGCAGGCTGCCGCAGACCAGGATCGTCGCGCCGTCATCGACCCACTGCCGCAGCGTGGTTGCTTCGGCCAGCAGGCGATCCTGCACGTGGCGATGTGCGCCGCCATCACGGCTGAATACCGTATCCAGGCGGGTCAGCGTGCCGTTGCCGAGCATCGCCTGCAGTTCATCGCCGAAGTGGAAATCATGCGCGGCCGAGCGTTCGCCGAACAACAGCCAGGTGCGGGCACCGCCAGTGCGTGCGCGTTCGTGCAGGTGTGCGCGCAGGCCGGCGATACCGGTGCCGTTGCCGATCAGCAGCAGTGGAACATCGGCGGCGACGCCATGGAAATTCTCGTTGCGCCGCAGGCGCATCTGTACCGGCCCGCCGATGGCGGCGTGGTCGCACAGCCAGCCACTGCCGATGCCCGGCGTGCCATCGGCACGCACCTGCCGGCGCAGCAGCAGTTCCACCGCGCCGTCGTCCATCACCGAGGCGATGGAGTATTCGCGATGGGGCAGGGGCTGCAGTGCCGCCAGCAACCCAGGCAGATCGCCTGCTGCCACCAATGACGGCAGGTGCGAGCGCGCAACGCGGGCGAGCAGCGCAGTGCCGTCGTCCAACACGGTGTCCGCATCGAAGCCCTGCGTCTGCAGCCAGTCGCGCGTGCTCTGTTCGGCGTGCTGCGGACCGACTTCGGCGATGTCACCGGCCTGCCACTGCGCGCCGCTGCCGGCCGGGGGCTGCAGGCGCAGCCAATGGACCGGACCACCTGCGCTGCCGGGGTTGAGGTGGGTACGCTGCAGCAGCGTCCACGGCTGGTACTCGGCCGGTGCCCAATCGGGAAGTTCGCTCGCGCCGCCGCCGAGCTGGCCAAGCAGTTGCTGCCAGTGGCGCAGGGCAGCTGGATCGGCGTTGTCGACTTCAATGGCATCGAACAGCGGATGTGCTCCGTGCTGGCGCAGCCAGTCGTGCAGCTGGTGGCCGAACGCGCAGAAATGCCCGTAGCTGCGATCACCCAGTGCGAGTACGCCGTACTGCACGTGGTGCAGCGGCGGCGGCGTGCCCATCACCTTGCGCAGGAAGGGCAGGGCGTGGTCGGGTGCATCGCCCTCGCCGGTGGTGCTGACGATGAACAGTGCACGCGCGCTGCCCGCCAGCAGGGTGGCATCGACCTCGTGCAGACCGCGCAAGCGCACCGGCATGCCGGCCGAACGCAGAGCCTGCGTACTGCGCTCGGCCAGTTCGCGGGCGAAGCCGGTCTGGCTGGACCAGACCAGCAGCATCGGTGGGTTGCCGCCTTCGGGCGTGTCGTCGCGCGGACGGCTGCGCCACCACAGCACGCCACACGCCAGCAGATACAGCGCGGTGGCGGCCAGTGCGATGCCCCACTGCCGGGCCGGCGGTGCACCCTGCCACCACGCTTCGCCCAGGTGCAGGCGCAGCAGTGCCCCGCCGATCACCGCCAGCAGGGCCAGCACCATGACGTTGCCAACGGTCGCGCGCGGGAAACGCATGCTCATCCAGCCTGCCCATCCAGCAGCTGCTGGAAGGCGCTGCTGAGGGTTTCGCGTGGGCCGGTGGTGGTGCGTTCCAGATAGCGCGCGGCCAGCCCCTCGCGCTCTGCCAGCGCGATGCCTGCGTCGCGGCCGAGCACGGTCAGCGCGGTGGCCCAGGCGTCAGCGTGCATCGCGTCGCTGGCGACCACGGTGACGGCGGCTGCGACCTGCCGTACCGGCGTGCCGCTGCGCGGGTCAAGGCTGTGGCTGTAGGCCACGTCATCGTCGTGATAGTGGTGCCAGCGATCGCCGGAGGTGGCCACCGCCTTGCCGTCCAGCGCCAGGACACGCGGTGGCGTATCGGTGTGGGCATCTTCTTCCGGCGCCGACTCCACCAGCACGCGCCACGGCTGGCCGTCGGGCTTGCGGCCGTAGCCGGCCAGTTCCCCACCGACTTCAATCAGCGCGGCATCGACACCCTGGCCGCGCAGCCAGGCGGCGACGTGGTCGACGCCGAAGCCCTTGGCGATCGCCGAAAGATCCAGCTCCAGGCCACCGGGCTGCAGCAGCGCATCCTCCTGCCAGTGCAGGCGCTGCCAGCCGCAGCGTGCACGGGTTGCCTGCAACGTGGCGGCATCGGGTGCGCGCCGTGCGCCGGCATGGGCGCCGAAGCCCCACAGCGCCACCAGCGGACCGATGGTGGGGTCGAACGCACCGCCGCTGGCTGCAGCGATGGCCTGCGCGCAGGCCAACACATGGCGTGTCTCGATGGGAAGCGCGAGGTACTGACCTGCGTCGGCACGGTTGTAGCGGCTCAGGTCGGAACCCGCTTCCCAGGTGCTCATCTGTGCAACCACTTCATCCAGACGTGCCTGGATGCCCGCATGCAGTGGATGCAGGTCGCGCTGGCGCGGTACGACCAGTGACACGCTCCAGGTGGTGCCCATGGTGGTGCCGCCCAGCCGGGCGATGTCGAGTGCGGTAGAGGTCATCGGCATGCGTGGCAGGCTGCGATACCAGGGCGCGCCGGGTATCGCAGCGCTGTCTTTACTGCGGCAGCACTTCCAGCGTGGCGACGTAGCTGAGGCGGCGCTTGGCGGCCTGCTTGACCGAGGTCTTCTTGTCCTCGGTGCCGGTTTCCAGCCAGTACATGCCGGCTTCCGGCCAGGTCACCTTGATCTCGCCCTTGGCGTCGCTGGTCAGCTTCTGCTCGTCCTGCGCGTTGCGGTAGCGGGTGCCGCCGCGCACGATCTCGAACTCCAGGCCTGCGGTCGGCTTGCCGTCGACCAGTACGCGGAAGGTGGCTTCCTCGCCGGCGAACAGGTCGTTCGGGTGACCGACGGCCACCAGTTCGATGCCGCGGTTGGTCGGCTTCAGCGCGGTGTCGTTCGGCGCCCCGTTGGTGACGAAGGTCTCCACGCGGCCGACCGACTGGCTCACTTCCAGCTTCTTCGCATCCTTGGGCAGTTCGCCGAAGGTAGCGGCGGTACCGCGCCAGCGCTTGCGCTCGCCGTTCAGTTCATAGGTGGCCGACAGGCCGTCGTTGACCGAGGCGATGCGGTAGGTGCCCTGCTGCTTCAGCTCGACGTCGAACACGCTGCGGTACTTGCCGGTGGCCGCGTTCTGCGCCTGCACGGCGCTGCCATCCGGGGCGGTGATCACCACCGATTCCAGGCGCAGCGGCACATGGTTGAAGTAGAACAGGTCGTTGGAGACCGCACCGTCGACGGTGATCCACGGCGCGTTGCCGGCGATCACGGTCTGCGAGGGCAGCAGCCAGGCCTTGTGGGCCAGGGCAGAGAACGGAAGGGCAGCGGCCAGAGCGGCGGCGAGGACGAGCGTGCGCTTCATGCGGAAGACTCCAGTTGGGAGGGGTCGGGTCCCTTTCCAACGGAAAGGGCTCTGACCCCGAGGGTAGGGCGATGGGGTCAGAGCCCTTCCTGCGGAAGGGATCCGACCCCACTCAATCAGGGTTTGACGGCGAGGGTGACCTGGCCCAGTTCGGTGGCGCCCTGCGCGCGGCCGTTCTGTGCGGCGGTGGCCGGCCAGGTGAAGGGGATCTTCAGCAGTTCACGGCCGCCGACTTCGCGCACCGCTTCCACCACCAGGGTGTAGTTGCCCGGGGCCAGCTGCTTCAGTGCGGGCTGCTTGTCGTTGAACGACAGCGCGTGCTTGCCGGCCGGGCGGGTCGGGCCGGTCACGCCGTCCACTGGCACCTGCAGGGTGCGGCCGCTCTTGCGCCACCACTGACGCAGGTCGGGCAGCCATTTGGTCCCATGGCCTTCGCTGTTGCTGGTCTGCTGGTACCAGACCGACAGGTTGGCGGCGACCTTCTGGTCGGCGCCTTCCAGCCACACCGCCACATACGGGCGGTGGTACTCGGCCACGTTGAGCTTGGGCACTTCGACGTTGATGTCGAGGGTGGTGGCGTAGGCCGGCGAGGTGGCCAGCAGGCCGCTGAGGGCGATGGTCAGGGTGACGCGCATGGGGCGGCTCCGGAAGAACGGATGGAAGTCACGGTGGAAGTCAGTGGATCAGCAGCAGGGCGATCAGCAGCGGGATCATCAGGCCCAGGCCGACCAGTGGCCAGGTCATGCGTCGCTGCCGCGCATGCAGGTGCAGCAGGAACAGGCCGGTGATGCAGAACACCAGGCAGGCCACGGCGAACACGTCCAGGAACCAGCCCCATGCGGGGCCGGCATTGCGGCCCTTGTGCAGGTCGTTGAGATAGGACACCGCGCCGCGCGAGGTGGATTCGTACTCCACCGCGCCGGTTTCGCGGTCGATGCTCAACCAGGCGTCGCCGCCGGGGCGTGGCAGTGACAGATAGATTTCCTCGGCCGACCATTCGGCGGGTCGACCGCCGATGGAGATGCCCAGCTGACCGTCGAGCCATTGCCGGGCCGGGCGTGGCAGCGGTGCATTGCCGTCCTCGCGGGTGCCCAGACCGCCGAGCAGTTCCGCCGGCAGTTCCAGGTGCTGGTTCTGCACCTGTGGCTTGGCCTCGATCTTCGCGGCATGGTTCAGCGTCAGGCCGGTCACCGCGAACAGCAGCATGCCGATCAGGCAGACCGCAGAGCTGATCCAATGCCACTGGTGCAGGGTACGCAGCCAGAAGCCGCGGCTCTGTTGCTGCTGCACGGTGGAAGATGCGGGACGGCTCACGGCACGGTTCGGGACGGATGAATACTGGCCATTACATCATTGATGAGAATTGCTCGCAATTAGATGTCGTTGTGTATCTCTGAAGGGGTAGTGCCGGCCGCTGGCCGGCAATCCCATGCCACCTGAGAACATCGCGCGGTTGCCGGCCAGCGGCCGGTACTACCACGGGTCGGTGGATCCACGCCATGCGTGGATGGAGAGGTGCCGACCAAGGTCGGCATCCACCAGGGCAAGGTCAGAACTTCGCGTTGAGCGAGATCCAGTAGCTGCGGCGCTGGTCCTTGGTGGCGTAGTCGTCCACGCAGTTGTATTCGCTGGGGCTGGTCAGCAGGCACGACTGCGAGACGAAGTTCTTGTCGAACAGGTTGTTGACCCGCGCGTTGACCGTCAGCCACTGCGTGGCCTTCCAGCTGCCACCGAGGTGGAAGAGGGTGTAGTCCTCGTAGTAACGGGTGTGACTGGCACCGGCGGCATCAAGGATCGTGTCGCGGTAGCGGTCGTAGCGGCCTTCGCCGATCAACGACAGGCTGATGGCATCGTTGAGCTGCCAGTTGAGGCTGGCGTTGGCCATGTGCTTGGCCGGCATGGTGCCGGTGATCGGCAGGCCCTTGCCGGAACCGGCGGTCTGCTCGCTCTTGGTCCAGGTGTAGTTGCCGCGCAGCTGCAGGGTGTCCAGCAGGTCGACGTGGCCGGCCAGTTCTGCGCCACGTGTCTCGGCCTTGTCGATGTTCACGCTCTGGGTGAAGGTGCTGTAGCCCAGCGACGCCCAGCCCGGGCCGATGTCCACGCAGTAGCCACTGCCGGCCGGCGCGACTTCACAGTTGGGGAACGTGCCGCCGCTGGCGATCTTGTCTTCGAACTTGTTGATGAAACCGGTGACGTTGAAGCCCCAGCGCTGGCCCTCGTAATAGGCGGCCAGCTCGTAGTTGGTGCTGGTTTCCGGCTTCAGGTTCGGCGAGCCCACCAGCGGCAGCACGCCCTGGCCACCAAAGCCGGTGATGCCGGGGAACAGCTGGTCCGGACGCGGGGTCTTGTAGCCGGTGCTGACGCCACCCTTGAAGGTCCATGCGTCGGTGGCATTCCAGACCAGGTAGCCGCGCGGGCTGAGGTGGCTGCCGAAGATGTTGTGGTCGTCGTAGCGCAGGCCGAAGGTGGCGGTCAGGCTGTCGGTCAGCGACCAGTTGTCCTCGGCGAACAGTGCCCACATGCGGTGCTTCTGTCTGGTATTGCTGCGGTAGCCGGCACCGTCCATGCCGAACACGCCGTCCACCATGTCGGTGTCGTTGTACTGGCCGCCCACGGTCAGCTTGTGCGCGCCGAAGTCGAGGTCGAGCATCGTGTCCAGCACGTAGCCTTCCAGTTCCATGGTGCGCAGCGGCCGCGGCAGGAACGCCTGCAGGCGTGCCTGTTCGCTGGCGTTGAGTGCGGCCAGGCCGTTGTTGCGGCCGGCGGCACAGTTGTTGGCGGCACCGGTGCGGCGGCAGACCTCGTTCCACAGGGTCTGCAGGCCGGCGCGCTCGTCCAGCGTCAGCGGCAGCGAGCGGCCGAGGTTGTTGCTCTTGCTGTGGGTCAGCGAGGTCTGCCAGGTGCCGAAGCTGTAGCGGCCTTGATGGGTCAGCGCGAGCTGGTCGCGCTCATAGCGCTGGTAGGCGGTGTAGCCCACGCGCGGCTGCACCACGCGGCGGGTGACGGTGCCGGTGCCATTCGGGTTCGGCACCACCGCGTTGCCCACGCGCCACAGGCTGGCCAGGCTGTCGAGGGTGCCGGTCTGGCCTTCGCTGTTGTCGTACTTCTGGCGTGAGACGTCGTAGTCCAGCCACAGTTCGTGGTCGTCGCTGAAATGGAAGTTCAGGCGCACGCCGGTGTTCCAGTTGGTGTTGGCCACCGACTTGCCGCCGCCACCGAAACCGATGCTGCGTTCCCACAGCGTGCCGTCGGGCAGAGTCAGTGCATCCCATTCGGGATTGGATGCCTTGGCGTCGTAGTAGCTGCCGCGCACGGCCAGGCCCAGGCGATCCTTGACCAGCGGGCCGCTCAGGTAAAGGTCGGTGCTGCGCGCATCGCCGAACTGGTCGTCCTGCTGCACGGTGAAGCCCTGGGTGACCGCGCCGTGCCAGCTGTCCTGGTTGCGGCGGGTGATGATGTTGATGACGCCGCCCATTGCATCCGAGCCGTACAGCGTGGACATCGGGCCACGCACCACTTCGATGCGCTCGATCGCATCCAGCGGCGGCAGGTAGGCGAACTGGCCACCACCGAAGTTGTTCGGATACAGCTGGCCGGCGTTGCTCTGGCGGCGACCGTCGATCAGCACCAGGGTGTACTCCGACGGCAGGCCGCGCATGGAGATGGTGGCGCGGCCGTTCTTGTCGGTGGCTTCCAGGCCGACGTCGATGCCTTCGACGTCGCGCAGGGCGTCGACCAGGCTGGTGTAGGGGCGCTTGCTCAGCTCTTCGCGGCTGACCACGCTGATGCTGGCCGGTGCATCGACCACCTTCTGCTCGAAACCGGAGGCGGTCACCACCACCTTGTCCAGCGTCTGCGGCGCGCCGCCGGCGGCACCATTGGCGTAGGCGGGCGCCGCGACCGCAGCCAGCACAGCGCTGGTCAACAGGTGGCGGGACAGGGACGAACGGACACGATGGCGCTGGGCCATGGCAGATACCTCGATGGATGTAAGGCAGCGCGATGCAGGGCGCGGAACGCGCACGGCAGGGCAGGGATGGCCCGGTCAGGGGCGGCAGGGGCGAAACAGGCAGCGGCGAGCCGTCGCAACCGCGCAGGCGGTCACGGCGTGCCGTGGATCAGGCGAGCGGCGGCGCCTGGCCGCGTTGCTGGCGGCGCCCGGGCGCATCGGCCCAGGGCATGTCCGGTACGGCGAGCGGCCAGTGCGGACGCGCGCCGGAGGGAACCGACGCTGAGGGAACCAGATCAAGTTCGGTGCGCAGCCAGTGGCTGGCCAGCAACAGCGGCGGGATCGGCTTGTCCGTGGACTTGGCCGGTGCGCAGGCGCAGCGCCGCAGTTTGGCCGGCGCTTCTTCCTGCAAAGGGCCTTCGCCGCCGCGCTCTTCCAGCGGCTGCTGCAGCGCCTGCGGCGCGGCAGCGTGGGCGACCGGCAGCAGCGGCAGGGTGCCCAGCAACAGCGTCAGCATCGCCACCCACGCCAGCAGGCTGGCCAGCGCAGGCCGACGGCCGCGCATGGCAGTGCCGAGCTGTACAAGCCGAAGCGGGCGAGGGCGGAACGGGCGACGCAAGCGGAGATCCCTGGCTGGCCGGAACATCCGGCGTCAACGGGGCGTGATTGTAATGAGACCCGTTAGCCGTTGCAAATGAGAATGATTGCCAAATTACCGCAGTGGTGGCCTGATAGGTTCAGACCTCGCTCCAGCGTCGCAGCAGGTTGTGGTACACGCCGGTCAGCTGCAACACCGCGTCGGCATCGCCATTTGTCTGCCGCAGGCGTTCGATGGAGGTATCCATCTCCCACAGCAGACGACGCTGCACATCGTCGCGGATCATGCTCTGCACCCAGAAGAACGATGCCACGCGCGCACCGCGGGTGACCGGATTGACCTTGTGCAGGCTGCTGGAGGGATACACGATCAGATCACCGGCCGGCAGTTTGACCTCGTGCTCGCCGTAGGTATCGCTGATGATCAGCTCACCGCCGTCGTACTCGTCCGGGTCGGACAGGAACAGCGTGCAGGAGACGTCCGAGCGCAGCTGCTCGCCGTTGGCCAGGTTCATCACCGCGCCATCGACGTGGAAGCCGTAGGTGCCGCCGCCGCTGTAGCGGTTGAAGCGCGGTGGCAGGTACTTCAAGGGCAGCGCGGCGCTGAAGAACAGCGGATGCCGTGCCAGGGCCACCAGAATGGTTTCGCCCAGTTCGCGGCGCAGCGGCGAAGCTTCAGGCAGCTGCTGGTTGTGCTTGGCCTGCGCGCCGAGGTGGCCGACGGTCTCGCGGCCATCGGTCCAGTCGGCTGCGTCGAGCCTGCGGCGGATGTCAGCCACCTGTCCGGTGCTGAGGATGTCGGGGATGTGCAGCAGCATGCGGAAGTCCTCAGCAAGCAGACGGTGCGACCAGCGCGCGCACCTGCGGGTAGGGTGAGGCGGCCAGCTCGGGCACGATATGTGCCATGAACGCGGGACTGCCGTGCTGCAGCGCCAACTGCAGCCAGTGCACGGCCTGTTCGATCTCACCGGCCTGCAGAAGGATGGAGGCGTAGTTGGCCTGGCCGCGGAAATCGCCGGCCTCGGCCGCGCGCCGATACCAGCCCAGTGCAGCCTGCGGATCGCGACCGGTGTCCAATCCATCTTCCAGATGCCGGGCCAGCAGGTTCATCGATTTGGCGTGGCCCAGATGGGCCGCGCGGGTGTACAGCGCCAGTGCCTGTGCACGGTCCTGTGGTACGCCGCGGCCGGTGGCCAGCAGGTTGGCCAGGTTGTACAGGCCCCAGTCCAGGCCGGTGTCGGCGGCGCGCCGGTACCAGACCGCTGCGAGCGAAGGATTGGCGGTGGTGCCCTGGCCCAGCTCATGGCAGCGGCCAAGCATGTTCATCGCCATCGGCGCGCCGTTGTTGGCTGCAGTCTCGTACCAGAGCAGGGCCGCAGCAGCGTCCTGGGGCGTGCCTTTGCCTTCCATGTGCATCTGCGCCAGCAGCAGTTGCGCCTCCACCTGCCCGGCCTGTGCTGCATCGCGCACGCGCGCGAAGGCAGCCTGCGGGTCGTGCAGCAGCAGGTCGGTCAGGGCGTCGGAATCAAAGGGGATGTTGGAAGCCATGCGCGGAGTATCGCCGGAAACAAAAACGGCGGCAGGAGATCCTGCCGCCGCGTGGGTGCTGCGGGTTACATCAGAACTTCACGTTCAGTGCCAGGGTGGCCGAACGACCCGGGGCGATGCTCGCGTAGTGCGACGCGTAGGCCTTGGTGAAGTAGGTCTTGTCGGTCAGGTTCTGCACGTTCAACTGCAGGCTGATGTTGTCCTGGATCGCGTAGCTGGCCATCGCATCGAAGCGGGTGTAGCTGGGGATCCACTTGGTGTTGGCCACATCACCGTACTGCTTGTCGGAGTAGTTGGCGCCGGCGCCGACGGTCAGGCCGAACGGGAAGCGGTAGGTGGTCCACAGGGTGGCGCTGTGCTTGGCGGTGTTCGGGAACACGTTGCCGTTGTACGGCGAGGGCACGTAGATGTTGGACGGGCAGGTACGGCCGGACACGGCGCAGACGAAGCCGTTGTCCTTCAGTTCCGAATCCAGGTAGGTGTAGCCGCCGTACAGGCTCCAGGCGTCGGTCAGCTGGCCGGTGAAGCCCAGTTCCACGCCGTTGATTTCCTTCTTGCCGGCGTTCTGGCTGGTGCCGTTGTCGACGGTCACGCGCGCGTTGTCCATCACGGTGTGGAAGATCGCCGCGGTCAGGTTCAGGCGGTTGTCGAACAGGTCCCACTTGGTACCCAGTTCGAGGTTCCTGGTGTCCTGCGGCTTGAGGTCGGCTACGGCCGCGCTGAGGCCATCGGAACCATCGCCACCGTCCATGCCCGGCGGGGTGGAGGAGGTGCCGTAGGACAGGTAGATGCTGCCGTTGGCGGTCGGCTTGAAGACAATGCCGGCCTGGTAGTTCAGGAAGTCATTGTCATTGCGCACGCGGGTCGGCGCCTTGCCGGCCACCGGGGTGGTCAGGGTGGTGGAGAAGTCGTCGTAACGCAGGCCGACGTTGATCATCCACTGCGCGTTCAGTTCGATGGTATCGAACAGGTAAGCGGACGTGGTCTTGGTGCGCTGCTCGACGTCCAGCGCCTTGTCGCTGCGGTACACCGCATGGGTGGCCGCCCACGGATCGTTCGGGTTCGGGTTGTCGAAGCTGGTGCAGTTGTAGCCTGTGGCCGCGCCGGTGGTCGGGCACTTGCTGCTGTTGGTCAGCGGATTGTTGGTGCCCGGGGTCATCAGGTAGCTGCCACGGGTCATCTTCTCGTCGCTGTATTCCGCGCCGGCGCTGTAGCTGTGCTTCAGTGCACCGGTCTGGAAGCTGCCGGTCAGGCTCAGCTGGTCGGCGAAGCTCTTGACGTCGACGGCGCGGCTGTTGGTACGGCGCCACAAGGTGCCGTAGTTGTTCGGGTTGCCCTGGCTGTCGTCCGGCTGGGTCCACAGGTAATCGTTGCTGGTGTTGCCCAGGCGCGCGATGTTGCGCAGCTTGTGGCCGCCGAAGTCGTAGCTGCCGTCCAGCGTGCTGATGTCGGCGCGGGTGCGCTGGAAATCGCGGTCCACCAGGCCGTAGTAGTTGTTGCGGTCGGGCACCATCGGACGGCCGTCGACCCACTTCGACACCGGCGCACCGTTCGGGTTGCCATACGGGAAGCCGCCTGCGTCGGGCAGGTCGTCGCTCTGCATGTGGTAGTGGCTGGCGATCAGCTGCGCCGGGCCGTTCAGGCCGAACGCGATCGACGGCGCGATGCCCCAGCGGCTGACGTTGGCCGCGTCACGACCGGCAATGTCCGACTCGTGCTTCATCAGGTTCAGGCGTGCGGCGATGCCATCGCCCAGCACGTAGTTGGCATCCACGGTGCCGCGTGCGTAGCTGTCGGTGCCGATGCCCATGCTGGCAGTGGTCTCGTTCTTCAGCTTCGGGGTCTTGCTGACCAGGTTGAGGCTGCCACCACCGGAGTCACGACCGCCGTAGGCCGAGCTCGGGCCCTTGACCACCTCCACCTGCTCCAGGTCGAACACTTCGCGGGTCTGCGAACCGACGTCGCGCAGGCCATCGACGAACATGTTGCTCTGCGAGTCGAAGCCGCGGATGAAGGGGCGGTCACCGGTCGGGTTGCCGCCTTCGCCGGCGCCGAAAGTGATGCCCGGCACCATGCGCAGCGCATCCTGCAGGTTGGTCGCGCCGGTTTCGGCGATCAGCTTCTCCGAGACGATCGAGACCGACTTGGGGGTGTCCAGCAGCGCGGCGGTGAACTTCGGCGAGGACGGGTTGAACCAGCTGCCGCGCACCTGGACCTTGTCCAGCTCGGTGGCCTTGCTGGCGCCGGCGCCGGCGTCGTCGGCGGCCTGCGCGGCCAGCGGCGCGAAGCCGGCGGCGAGGGTGGCGGTGGCCAGTACGGAAACGCGAGGTGCGTACTTGCGGGTCTTGATGTGGGTCATGGGTAGGTTGGCGATGGCTTGGATGGGGAATGAGCGGTGCAGGCCTGCAGGGCTGGGCGCGCGGCGACAGGCAGGAGGTGGATTTGTAGAGCCGAGCCATGCTCGGCTGGCCGGAAACGCAGTCAGGCGCACGGCAATGGCCGCAGGGGCGCCTCAGATGGCGTGCGGTGCCGGAGGTGCGTGGCCGGGATTCAGGCGCAGCGAGGGGTCGTGCCGCTGCCAGCGCAGGGCATCGGAGTGCCACAGCGGGATGTGAGCCACCAGCGCAGCGCGCGGCGGCGCAGCGCCGGCACAGGGCGTGCTGTCCTCACCGTCCAGCGGAGGCTCCGGGGCCGGCACAGCGTGGTGGGGGCATTCGTCGCTGGAAGGAGCCGGCAGCGGAGAGGCCTGGTCCATATTGTCCAGATGCGCCTGCCAGCCGGCGTTGGCGGCGTGGCCGCCGCGCCCTTCGTGCAACGCCGACCAGCCCAGCAGCAGCGTCAGCAGCGCGGCCACGAGCAGCGGCCACCCCTGACGGGCGAGCTGGCACAGCGTGGCAGTGGGTGCGGACGAAGCCATGGCGCAGGCGGAGGCGTTACGAAGATGTTACGTAGGATAACATCAACGATAATGATTCGCATGTACGGACGTGGCAGGCCACCCGGAACGGACCCGAAGGGCCCTGGCAGGGCCCTCAGGCTGTTGCAGTAGATCCACCCCATGGGTGGATGCCTTGAACTTCAATCGCGGTCGTCGCGGGTCCAGATGGCGTCGTGTTCGCGCTTCACCGGGAACTTCGGCACCGCGGTATAGGCCGGCGCGCACAGGGCGCGGCCATCACGCACGTCGAAGCGCGCGCCATGCAGTACGCATTCAACGCTGCCTTCGGCGGTGTTGAACTCACCCGAGGACAGCTCGAACTCCTCGTGCGTGCATTGGTCTTCCAGCGCGTACAGTTCGCCGTCGAGGTTGAACACCACGATCGGCGTACCGGTGACTTCGTCGAACACGCTCTTCATTTCGCCCGGCAGCAGTTCGGCGCCGGCGCAGACAAAGGTCCAGGCCTCGCTCACGCGGTGGCCCCGGCCAGCGGCTTTTCCAGGATCTCGAAGCGCAGGTCGTCGCGCTTGGGGATGCCGAAACGTTCGTCGCCATACGGGAACGGCTTCTTGATGCCGGTGCGCCGGTAACCGCGGCGCTCATAGAAGGCGATCAGTTCGTCGCGGATGTCGATCACGGTCATCTGCATCACCGGTACGTTCCATTCGCGTGCGGCGTGGGCTTCGGCCGCGTCCATCAACTGCTTGCCGACGCCGCCGCCCTGCTGGGCCGGGTCGACCGAGAACATGCCGAAGTAGCCCTTGCCGTCGACGTCGGCGACATGGGCGCAGGCCACGAGCTGGCCGTCGCGTTCGGCCAGCAGGATGGTCGAGCGCGGGCGGTCCAGGTCGCCCTGGATGCCTTCGGCATCGACGCGGGCGCCGTCCAGCAGGTCGGCTTCGGTGGTCCAGCCGACGCGGCTGGCGTCGCCGCGGTAGGCCGAGGTGACCAGGGTGATCAGGGCGGGGATGTCGGCCGACGTGGCGGCGCGGAAAGTCAGAGTGCTCATGGGGGCATTCTAGGTGGTCAGATCCCTTTCGCGCCGTGAAAGGGATCTGACCCAACTCACTGACGTAGCGTCAGGTACTCCCCCGACTGGCAGCTGCGTCGCGGCAAGAGATGCTCGGGGTCAGATCCCTTTGCGCAGCCAAGGGCTCTGACCCCTCTGCCCCCGGAGATGCCCATGCCACGCCCCCGCCGCATCGACGCGCCCGGACATCCGCAACACGTAGTCCAGCGCGGCAACAACCGCCAGGCCGTGTTCTTCAGCAGCGGTGATCCTGCGATTTACCTGGGCCTGTTGCGCGACTGCGCCAGGGAACACAACTGCCGGGTTCATGCCTACGTGCTGATGGGCAACCACGTCCATCTTCTGGCGACGCCTGATGTGTCCGGAGGACTGTCGCGGATGATGCAGGCGGTGAACCGCAGCTACGTTCGTCGGGTGAATGAGCGTGAGGGCCGTACCGGCACTCTCTGGGAGGGGCGCTTTCATTCCACGCTGGTGGATACCGATCAGTACGTGCTCGCCTGCCAGCGTTACATCGAACTCAACCCGGTACGTGCGCGGATGGTGGTGCACCCCGGGGACTATCGTTGGTCAAGCTATCGCGCCAATGCGAAGGGCAGGGCGAATGCGCTGCTCGTGCCGCATTCGGCATTCGAACTGAGTGCGTTGGATCTGGATGAGCGGCGCAGACGCTATGCGGAGTTCATCGAGCAGGGCATCCCTGCCGGGGATCTGACGGTGATACGTGGCGCGCTGCAGTCGCAGAGGCGGTTGGCGGGGACGTTGACGGGGTCAGAGCCCTTTCGCAACGCGAAAGGGATCTGACCCCGCTCTGCCGCTCTGCTGGGGTCGGATCCCTTTGCGAGCAAAGGGCTCTGACCCCGGCTAAAGCCTTACCCCAGCAACTTCCGCACCTTCGTCAACGCAGTCATGAACCGCTCGATCTCTTCATGCGTGTTGTAGAACGCCAACGACGCACGGCAGGTCGCCGCCACGCCGTAGTACTGCAGCAGCGGATGCGCGCAGTGCTGGCCCGAGCGCACGGCCACACCTTCCAGATCCAGCAGGGTAGCCAGATCGTGCGCATGCGCGCCGTCGATCAGGAATGACACCACCGCCGCCTTTTCCGGTGCCTCGCCGATGATGCGCAGGCCATCGACCCGGCGCAGCTCTTCGGTGAAGTGCGCCAGCAGCTCGGCTTCGCGCGCTTCCACGTGGTCCAGGCCGACGTTCTGCAGATAGTCCGCCGCCACGCCCAGGCCGATGAAGCCGGCGATGTTGGGGGTGCCGGCTTCGAACTTGTGCGGGGCGTCGTTGAACACGGTGCCGTCGAAGCTGACTTCCTTGATCATTTCGCCGCCGCCCAGGAACGGCGGCATCGCGTCCAAGTGCTCGCGACGCGCCCACAGCGCACCGGTGCCGGTCGGGCCGCACATCTTGTGGCCGGTGATGGCGTAGAAGTCGCAGCCGATCGCGGTGACGTCGACCTTGCGGTGCGGTGCGGCCTGCGAGCCGTCGACCACGGTGACGATGCCGCGCTTGCGCGCTTCGCGGCAGATCTCGCGGACCGGGTTGATGGTGCCGAGCACGTTGGAAACATGGGCCACCGCCAGCAGCTTGACCTCGGCGGTCATCGCCGCGCGCAGCGCGTCCAGGTCCAGCGCGCCGTCGGGAGTGATCTCGGCCACGCGGATGGTCGCGCCGGTGCGCTGGGCGACCAGCTGCCACGGCACGATGTTGGCGTGGTGTTCCATGCGCGACACCAGGATCACGTCGCCGGCCTTCAGCCGGGGCAGGGCCCAGGAGTAGGCAACCAGATTGATCGCGAAGGTGGTGCCGCTGCACAGCACCAGGTCGTTGCTGCGCACGTTGAGGAAACGGGCCAGCTTGTTGCGTGCGCCTTCGTAGGCGTCGGTGGCCTCGGTACCCAGCGCATGCACGGCACGGCTGACGTTGGCGTTGTAGCGGCGGTAGAACTCGTCCACCGCGCCGATCACCTGCACCGGCTTCTGGCCGGTGTTGGCGTTGTCGAAATAGACCAGCGGCTTGCCGTGCACTTCGCGCATCAGCAGCGGGAAGTCCAGGCGCACGCGCGCCCAGTCGGGGGCGTCGGCGGGTGCTTCGATCGGTCGCGGGGTGGACAGGTTCATGCCACGCCCGCCTCGGCCAGCGCCTTGTCCAGCCGGCGTGCCAGCTGTTCGCGCAGCGCTTCGGGCAGCACCTTCAGCGGTTCGTGGCAGAACGCGGCGCTCAGCAGCGCCTGCGCCTGGGCCTGCGGCAGGCCGCGCGAACGCAGGTAGAACAGCGCGTTGGCGTCGAGCTGGCCGACGGTGGCACCGTGTGCGGCCTTCACTTCGTCGGCGTCGATCACCAGCGTCGGCTGGGTATCGATCTCGGCGTCGGCCGACAGCAGCAGGTTCTTGTTGGACAGGTTGGCGTCGGTGCCATCGGCACCGGCACGGATCTGGATGCCGCCATGGAACACCACGCGGCTGCGGTTGGCGGCCACGCCACGCCACTGCAGCTCGGCGCTGGTGTCGCGGGCGATGTGGTCGATGCCCAGGCGGGCATCGACGTGGCGGCGGCCGTTGCCGAGCAGCACGCCATTGGCGGTCAGCTGGGCGTTGTCGCCTTCCAGGCGCACGTTCAGCTCATGGCGGCTGAGCGCGGCACCCAGCTCCAGGTCCACGCGGTGGTACTGCGCGTCCTTGCCCAGCACCGCGTCGGTGCGCAGGAAGCTGGTCTGGCGCGCGCTGCCGGCCTGCACGCGCGCGTGCTTGAGCACCGCATCGCGGGCGACGTGGGCGTGCAGCACCGTGTTGTCCAGATGCGCCGAATCACCCACGCTGAAGCGGTGCTCGACCACGCCCAGGCTGGCGCCGGCACGCAGTTCGATCAGGTGGCGGTGGTGCCAGGCCAGGTCGGTGTCGCCGGCCACGCTGGCGAATACCAGCTGCAGCGGCACCTCGACCTGCACGCCGTCGTCCACGCGCAGCACCACGCCTTCATCGGCGAGGGCGGCGTTGAGGCGGGCGAACACATCGTCACTGCGATCGTAGCGGCGGCCGAGGAAGCGCACGGCGTCCTCGCCAGCGGCCAGTGCGGAGGACAACGTCTCCAGCTGCACGCCGGCCGGCAGGCCCTGCACGTCGCTCAGCGCGTCGTTGAGGCGGCCATTGACGAACACCAGGCGCGGTGCCGGGATGTCCTCCAGCGCGGCGGCATCCAGCAGTGCCGGGGCCAGCGGTGCGGCCGCGAAGCTGCGACGCTCCAACTGGCGCAGCGAGGTGTACTTCCAGGTTTCGCTGCGTGCGCCGGGCAGGCCGTCGCGCAGCACGCTGTCGAGCACTTCGCGGCGCGCATCGCTGCCACAGAAGGCCTGGGCCATGGAGTCGAGCAGGGCGCTCATCAGACCGCCGCCTTGGGCACGACCCGGTCCTTCAGGAAGTCATAGCCGTGCGCTTCCAGTTCCAGCGCCAGTTCCGGGCCACCGCTCTTGACGATGCGGCCATCGGCCAGCACGTGCACCACGTCCGGCTTGATGTAGTCCAGCAGGCGCTGGTAGTGGGTGATGACCAGGAACGAGCGGTCGGCGCTGCGCAGCGCGTTGACGCCGTCGGCCACGCTCTTCAGTGCATCGATGTCCAGGCCCGAATCGGTTTCGTCCAGGATCGCCAGCTTCGGCTCGAGCACGGCCAGCTGGAAGATCTCGTTGCGCTTCTTCTCGCCACCGGAGAAGCCTTCGTTGACGCCACGGTGCAGCAGTTCGTCCTTCAGGTGCAGGACGGCCAGCTTCTGCCGCACCAGCTTGAGGAACTGCATGGAATCGAGCTCTTCCTCGCCGCGCGCCTTGCGCTGTGCATTCAGCGCGGCGCGCAGGAAGTAGGTGTTGTTCACGCCGGGGATTTCCACCGGGTACTGGAACGCCAGGAACAGGCCGGCAGCGGCGCGCGCTTCCGGGTCCTGGTCGAGCAGGTCGACGCCTTCGAACTGCACGCTGCCTTCGCTGACCTCATAGCCGTCGCGGCCAGCCAGGACATTGCCCAGGGTGGACTTGCCGGCGCCGTTGGGGCCCATGATGGCGTGCACCTGGCCCGGCTTCACTTCCAGGGACAGGCCCTTGAGGATTTCCTTGTCGCCGATGCGGGCGTGGAGGTTTTCGATCTTCAGCATGGTGGGGGTTTCCGTGGTGCGGGCCGTGGCCCGCCGGTAAAGAGAATGCGTTGTGCGAGGGCAGGGCGGGCGATCAGCCCACCGAACCTTCCAGCGAGACTTCCAGCAGCTTCTTGGCTTCCACCGCGAATTCCATCGGCAGTTCGCGGAACACCTGCTTGCAGAAGCCGTCGACGATCATCGACACCGCGTCTTCCTGGCTGATGCCACGGGCGCGGCAGTAGAACAGCTGGTCGTCGGAGATCTTCGAGGTGGTGGCCTCGTGCTCGACGGTGGCGCCCGGGTTCTTCACCTCGATGTAGGGGAAGGTGTGGGCGCCGCACTGCTTGCCGATCAGCAGCGAATCGCACTGGGTGTAGTTGCGCGCGCCGTCTGCGTTGCGGTCCACCTTGACCAGGCCGCGATAGGTGTTCTGGCCGCGGCCGGCGCTGATGCCCTTGCTGATGATCTTGCTCTTGGTGCGCTTGCCGACGTGGATCATCTTGGTGCCGGTGTCGGCCTGCTGGCGATGGTGGGTCAGTGCCACCGAGTGGAACTCACCGACCGAGTCGTCGCCCAGCAGCACGCAGGACGGGTACTTCCAGGTGATCGCCGAGCCGGTCTCGACCTGGGTCCAGGTGACCTTGCTGCGCGCGCCACGGCATTCGGCACGCTTGGTGACGAAGTTGTAGATGCCGCCGACGCCGTTCTCATCGCCCGGGTACCAGTTCTGCACGGTGGAGTACTTGATCTCGGCATCGTCCAGCGCCACCAGCTCGACCACCGCCGCATGCAGCTGGTTCTCATCGCGCATCGGCGCGGTGCAGCCTTCCAGGTAGGACACGTACGCCTTGTCTTCGCAGATGATCAGCGTGCGCTCGAACTGGCCGGTGTGGCCGGCGTTGATGCGGAAGTAGGTGCTCAGTTCCATCGGGCAGCGCACGCCCTTGGGAATGAACACGAAGCTGCCATCGGAGAACACCGCCGAATTGAGCGCGGCGAAATAGTTGTCGCCGACCGGCACCACGGTGCCCAGGTACTGTTTGACCAGTTCCGGGTGCTCCTTGATGGCTTCGGACATCGAGCAGAACACGATGCCCTTTTCGGCCAGTTCCTTGCGGAAGGTGGTACCGACGGACACCGAGTCGAACACCGCGTCCACCGCTACGCCGGCCAGCTTGGCGCGCTCGTGCAGCGGCACGCCCAGCTTGTCGTAGGTGTCCAGCAGTTCCTTGGGCACGTCATCCAGCGAGGCGTACTTCGGGCCCTTCGGCGCGGAGTAGTAGCTGAGCGCCTGCAGGTCGATCGGGGCGATCTGCAGCTTGGCCCAGTTCGGCATCGGCATGGTCAGGAAGTGGCGGTAGGCGTCCAGGCGCCACTGCGTCATCCATTCCGGCTCTTCCTTCTTGGCCGACAGGGCGCGGATGGTGTCCTCATCCAGGCCGGCGGGAAGGGAGTCCGACTCGATGTCCGTGATGAAGCCGGCCGAATACTTGCGGCCGAGCTGCTCATGGATCTCGCGGTTGGGGGTGTCGTCGCTGGCGACGGTTTCGATGGTTTCGGTGGCCATGGGGGGCTGCCTACGGATCAGGAGACGACGTCGACAGCGATGGTGCGGCGCTGTTCTTCGTCGACAAGGGGAAGAGGGGGCAGGATCTGCGCCAGGCTGACATCGCGCAGGGCCTCGGAGACCACGTCGTTGATCAGCCGCCAGCTGCTGCGCGCGCCGCACTTGGGCGCCATGCCGCACTGGTGGTGGTCGTGGCTGCACTCGGTCAGGGCCAACGGCCCTTCCATGGCTTCAACCACTTCAAACAGCGAGATCTCAATTGATGGGCGGGTCAGCCGGTAGCCGCCGCGGACGCCGCGCAGGCCTTCGACCAGGCCGGCCTGGGCCAGTGGCTTGAGCACCTTGCTGACGGTGGGCGGCTCCAGACCGGTGAATTCGGCCAGCTCGGTGGCACTGAGCACCTCGCCCGGACGGGCGGCGAGTACGGTCAGTACGACGGTGGCGTAATCGGTGAGCTTGGTGACGCGCAACATGGGATGCGAGTGGTTCTTAAAGCGGACTGAAATTGTACGCTTTTATTCGCCGGCATCCAACCCGGCCATTCAGCGGGCGCTTGGGCCCGGCCGGAGGGCAGTCGCCCAGGGCCGCCATCGGGGCGACATGCTGCGGCATGGGGGTGATTTTCGCAATCACCCGGAATGGGCGAGAATCAACGTTCCTTCCGCTGCAAACGTCTCTTGCCGATGCCCAAGAAGATCCAAGCCCGCAAGTCCGCCATCCACGGCAACGGTGTGTTTTCCGTGGCCCCGATCAAGCAGGGCGAGCGCGTGATCCAGTACAAGGGCCTGCTGCGCAGCCACGGCGATGTCGATGCCGATGACAGTGGCGACGTGGAAAGTGGCCATACCTTCCTGTTCACCCTCAACGACGACTGGGTGATCGATGCCAACTACAAGGGCAACGACGCGCGCTGGATCAACCACAGCTGCGACCCGAACTGCGAGGCGGTGATCGAAGAAGACGAAGACGGTGACAGCCGCGGCGACAAGGTCTTCATCGAGGCGCTGCGCGATATCAAGGCGGGCGAAGAGTTGACGTACAACTACGGCATCACCCTGGCCGAGCGCCACACGGCCAAGCTGAAGAAGATCTGGGAGTGCCGCTGTGGCTCGCCCAAGTGCACCGGCACGATGCTGCAGCCCAAGCGCTGATCGGGTAGCGCCGGCGGGCCCATGCCCGGCGAGCGCGAAGCACGGGCGGAACCAGAAGCCGCCGGGCACGGCCCGGCGCTATCCGGGAGTTTCTCCACCTGCCGTGCACGTGAGGGTCACCGCCGTTCAAGGGCCACTCGGCCACCCTGTGCGCTCCCCCTTATCTGGAGCACGACATATGGCACAGCGTCTACGCGGCAAACAGATCGCCATTCTCGCCACGCATGGTTTCGAGCAGTCCGAACTGATCGAACCCAAGCACCTGCTGGAAGCGGAGGGCGCGCGCGTGAGCGTGGTGTCGCCGGCCAAGGAGGCGAGCATCAAGGGCTGGAAGGACAAGGACTGGGGCGATTCGGTCGCCGTGGATCAACCACTGGAGGGCGCCGACGCCGGCCACTTCGATGCGCTGGTGCTGCCCGGTGGCGTGATCAATCCGGACACCCTGCGCACCAACGAAGCAGTACTGGATTTCATCCGCAGCATGGCCGGTGCCGGCAAGCCGGTGGCGGCGATCTGCCACGGCCCTTGGCTGCTGATCAACAGCGGGCTGGCGGAGGGACACGAGGTAACCTCGTGGCCATCGCTGCAGCAGGACCTGGCCAATGCCGGCGCGCGCTGGCGCGACGCGGAAGTGGTGGTGGACGGCAACCTGATCACCAGCCGCAAGCCCGATGACATTCCGGCCTTCAGCGAGGCGGTGGTGAAAGCGCTGGCGGCGTGATGC
>NZ_QQXJ01000001.1:3108337-3145430 GCF_004348785.1 Stenotrophomonas sp. TEPEL | reverse complement strand
GGCCGGCACGTGCGTGAAAGGATTGCCGGCCAGCGGCCGGCACTACCTTATTTGCCGAGGATGCCCGCCGGCACCAGGTCGCCCAGGTTCTGGTTGAAGGTCACCACGAGCTTGCCGTTCTTCACCTGCGCCGACTGCACCTGCAGGGCACCAAGCAGGCCGGCCACGGCCGGGTCCAGCTTGTAGATCGGTTCCCGCTGGGCGTAGTCGCTCAGCCACGCATTGAGCAGGCCGCGGGTGCGGGAGTCGAGGCGGCCACCCTGGCTGGCCGGAGTGAAGTCATCCACGGTCGGCTGCTGCAGGTGGAAGCCTTGGGTCTGCGCGTCATAGCGCAGGCCACTGCTGAGCTTCACCGTACCCAGCTTGGCCGGGTTGCCGCCGGCGGTGGCCAATGCCACGTCCATGCCCAGGTTCAATCGCTCGCCTGCCGGCAGGCTCAGCTGCGGGTGGCTCATGGTCAGCGCGATCAGGCCGCCCAGCGCGTCCTGCGTGCGCGGGAAGCTGCCGTCCAGATACTGCTGCACGTCGCTGGCGCCAACCGCCAGTTCACGACCGGAGATCGAAGGGGCGGCCTGCGCACCGATCGCGGCAGCAATCAGCACGGTCGAGGCGGCAAGGCGGGTCATCAGGGAACGCAGGCGCATGGCGGTGACCGGAAGAAGGATCCAAGAGGCCTACAGAGTAGCTTTGCCCGCTGAATCGCGGGTACACACGGGTGCAGCGGTTCAGTCCAGCGTAGGTTGCAGGCTGGCCGACTGGATTTGCCATCCGCGGCCATCGGCGCTGGGCTGCACGCGGTACCAGCCGTGGTAGCGGAAGGTGCCGTTGGCGGTCACCGCGCGGATCTTCACTGGCACCTCCAGCAGGCGTGGCGGCTGCCCATCGTCGCGGGGCAACGCCACGTCACTGTCCAGGCGCAGGTTGCGCACGTCGGGCAGCAGGCGCAGCACGGCATCGTCGGCACGGCGCGGGTCGGCGGGGGCATAGGCCCAGGCCGCATCGCTGCGCGATGTATTGCGGTTGAGCAGATCCAGCATGTAGCGGTTGAGCATCGCCGCGGGCGTTTCGCTGCCGTTGGCAACGGCGCCATACAGCGGATCGATGGCGATCGCGTCAACGGTAGCGGCCTGCGGTGCCGCTTTCGTCGTTGGCGCCGACGGGGCGGTTGGGGCGCCGCTCGCGTCGCGCCCGGTGGCATCGACCAGGGGCGCCGGGTTGGAACACCCCGCCACAAGCAGCGGGATCAACAAGGAAATAAAACCGCGCATGTCTGCCTCCTCCCCGAGGCGACCTGGAAGGCGGCAGTGTAGCGGCCGGGGGCCGCTCAGCGCGAAGTGGTCAGCGCGAAGAGGGAAGCTGTTCCAGCGCGTCCAGCGCCGGCAGGACCTGCGCGGCGACCGCTGCCAGTGCATGGCCGTCGGTGTCGGCATGGCGCTGCACGATGTCACGCAGCAGCTGGGTGGCCACCACCAGGGTGGCACGTTCGTCACCGCTCAGGCCTGCCGTGCGCGGGGCCGATTCCAGCAGGCGCATCAGGTCGCGGCTGGCGCGGTGCTCCAGTTCGATGGTGCAGCGCCCGGTGCACTGGTGCCCGTCCTTTTCGATCGGGGTCACCGAGATCCGGTAGCGGGTGGAAGGGCTGGCCATGGGGATGCTCGCGCTGGTGGGGAGGAATGGCACCACCATAGGCAAGGCGTCGGTCGGCGGCGATGGCCGGCGCTGCACGCAGTGTTCCACCCGGTCCGTTCCTGCGCTGGAAAAACAGCGGCGCGGCCAATGGCGGCGGGACCGCGAGGGAAATTGCGTGGGCGCGGGAAACGCTGTGTTGCGGGGGCGCAGTGGACGGCATCCACGCATGGCGTGGATCTACTGCACAGCGTGCGCGGAGGCGGGATAAAAAAAACGGGACGGCCAAGGCCGTCCCGTCAGGTGTCCACTGCAGGGCGCGCGCTTAGAGCGCAGCGTCCTTGAGCTTCTTCAGCGGGCGAACCTTGAGCTTGGTGGTGGCCGGCTTGGCGGCGAACCACTGCTCTTCCTTGGTGAACGGGTTGATGCCCTTGCGCTTCGGCTTGGCCGGCACATTGACGGTGGTGATCTTCAGCAGGCCCGGCAGGGTGAACGAGCCGGCGCCCTTCTTGTGCACCGAGGATGCGACAGCGCCTTCCAGCGAGGCCAGCACAGCGCGGACGTCCTTGGCGACAACGCCGGAGACTTCAGCGATGTGTGCAACCAGGCCCGACTTGGTCAGCACTTCCTTGATCGGCTTCGGAGCGGCCGGCTTGGCGGCTGCCTTCGTCGCGACTTTCTTCACTGCCTTCTTCGGGGCAGCCTTCTTAGCGGTCTTTGCCATGGTTTCCTGTTCCGTGAACGGTTGGTTGTTTGGTCGGCGCCGAACCCCGTCGGCAAGCGCAATGTAGGGCAACTCTAGGGCGCCGCCAATAGCCTGGAGCGCTGAAAGTGCATGTTTTTTCATATCCAGGCCGATTCAGTACATGGCCGGCAGCAGGGGGAGCGGGTGCGGTGGTGCGCTGCACCGCAGTGTGGGTGATTTCGACTGGATGGGCGAAATGACTGAAAACAAGGGGAAAATCACCAGATTGCTGGCGAAGAAGTGTCCAGCTGCTGGCTCGGGACAGGCGCGCCGCATGCGACGGGGCGACGCAGGGCTAACGCGGCGCGTGCCAGGGTATCGGTTCATCACAGCCACAACGGAGCAGGACATGGGAATCTCGCGACACGCTACCGCGCATTGGGAAGGCGACCTGAAGTCGGGCAAGGGCCAGTTGAGCACGCCGCAGAGTGGTCTTCTGGACAACACCCGCTACGGCTTCAACAGCCGTTTCGGTGATGAAAAAGGCACCAACCCCGAAGAGCTGATTGCTGCCGCGCACGCCGGTTGTTTCACCATGGCGCTGTCGGCCAAGCTCGGCGAGGCGGGCTTTACCCCGACCTCGCTGGATACCGAAGCCAAGGTCGATCTGTCGATGGAAGGTGGCCCGCAGCTGTCGCAGATCCGGCTGAAAGTGAAGGCGGTGGTGCCGGGCATCGAGGCGACGCAGTTCCGCGCGATCGCTGATGACGCCAAGCAGAACTGTCCGGTTTCCAAGGCGCTGAGCGCGGTGCCGATCAGCCTGGAAGCCGAACTGGGCTGAGTGGCGGTAGCGCCGGGCCGCGCCCGGCGAGCGCAGCGGAAAGTCGCCGGGCATGGCCCGGCGCTGTTACGCCCGACGGATCACCAATCGATGGTGCCGGAAATCACCGTCTGCACTTGGCCGCCGGACCAGACCTCGCCCTCTTCATCGACCAGCAGCGTGAGCCGCGCATCGTGGCCGACTTCGCGTCCTTGGCTGACGTCGAAGGGTTGGCGGCCGCGCGGAAGGGCGTCGCGCAGGTCCAGCCAGGCCGCCAGCACAGCGTTGGCCGCGCCAGAAGCGGCATCCTCGAAGCGGCGCCCATTGCCGACGAACGCGCGCACGGCCAGGTCATAACCTTCGCTGCCATCGGCAAAGGCATAGGCGAACACGCCCATGCTGTCGGTTGATTCAGCCAGCGTGGCAATCGCATCCCAGTCCGGGTGCAGGGCGCGCAACGCGGCCTCATCCGCGACCTCTACCACCCACCAGCTGCGGCCACCCTGCATGCGGGCCGGCGGCAGCGAACCCAGCGGCCAGGTGCGCAGCGCGGCCTGCAGGCGTGGATCATTGGTGGCGGCGATCTCGGCCAGCTGTGCGCGGGGCGTGCGGATGGCGATGCGCTGCTGTGCGCCTTCGCCGGTCACGCGCAGCGGCAGCGCTCCGGCGATGCCGTCCTGAACCAGCACCCCGTCGATAGGCATGGCCAGGCCCGCCTGCAGCACCGCGTGGGCGGTGCCGACGCTGGGATGGCCGGCGAACGGCACTTCCTTCTGCGGGCTGAACATGCGCAGCCGATAGCTGGTGCCGGCCGTCTGTGCCGGGAACACAAACGTCGTTTCGGGCAGGCGGGTCCAGCGGGCGATGGCCTGCATCGTCGCATCGTCCAGGCCGTCGGCATCGAGCACGACGGCCAGCGGATTGCCGGCGCCCGGGCGCGGGGAAAACACATCCAGCTGCAGGAAGCGGCGGGTGGTCATCGGGCAGGAACTCCAGGAAACAGGCGGCATAGGGTAGCGCGGGGCATGCCCCACGAGCGCGCAGCGCGGCAGGCCGCCGGGCGTGGCCGGGCGTTACCAGCGGATGTTGCCGTCGATCACCAGCTGCACCTGGCCGCCGATCCACACCGTGTCCTGCGCATCCACAGTGACCAGGACGCGGCCGTCGCGGCCGACCTCGCGGCCCTGGCTGGCCACGTAGGTCCGGTTCTCGCCGGGCAGGGCATTGCGCTGCCGAAGCCAGGCGCCGATCAGCGCGTTGGCGCTGCCGGTCACCGGGTCTTCCGGAACGTTGGGCGCATCGGCGGGGCAGAACGCGCGCACCACCAGGTCGTGCCCGGTATCGGCTTCGGGCGCGAACACGGCGATGCCGAGCGCGTCGGTGGCAATGCTCCAGTCGCGCAGGGCCGCCATGTCCGGTGCCAGCGTGCGTACGGCCTCGGCGTCGCGCAGCGGCAGCAGCCACCAGCGCGGGCCGTTGTCCCACAGCTCGGCGCGCTGGCCCTCGGCGGCAGCGGCGCGCAGGGCGTCAGGCATGTCGCCTGGCAGAGCCGGCAGCAGCCGCGCCGCTGGGCTGGCCAGCCGGATGGTGGGCGCGTTGGCCGGCCCGGTAACCTGCACCGGCAGCAGGCCGGCCGCGCACTGCTGCACCAGGGCCCCGTCGCGTGGCTGCACCAGGCCGCAGGTGACCGCAGCCCAAGCGGCGCCCACGCTGGGGTGCCCGGCGAAGGGCAGCTCGCTGGCAGGGGTGAAGATGCGCACGTGGTAGTCGGCGCCGGCAGCGGTGGGGCGAAGGAAGAACACGGTCTCGGACAGGTTCAGCCAGGCGGCCAGGGCCTGCATGCGGTCGGTGGACAGTCCATCCGCGTCGAACACGACACCGAGCGGGTTGCCGGTACCGGGCTGGTGGGCGAAGACATCGAGCTGCAGGTAGCGGTAGGCGGTCATTGACGGGTGTATTGGGCTTAGAATCGAAGGTTCCGCCCCCTCGGGCGGCTTCCCCACATTACACATAGCCTATCCATGTCAGCTTCCCCCCTTGTCGATCGTTGGATCGTACTGAAGTTCGGCGGCACCTCGGTGTCGCGTCGCCACCGCTGGGACACGATCGGGAAGCTGGCGAAAAAACGGGCCGAAGAGACCGGTTCGCGCGTTCTGGTGGTGGTTTCGGCGCTGTCCGGGGTCACCAATGAGCTGACCGCGATTGCCGATGGCGCGCCGGACAGCCGCGATCGCGTGGCGGCGCTGGTCGAACGCCACCAGGCCTTCCTGGACGAGCTGGGCCTGGGCGCGGAGGTGCTGGCCGAGCGGCTGGCCGCGCTGCAGGGCCTGCTGGACGACCCGCGTGCGCCCAGCCGTCCTCTGGACTGGCAGGCCGAAGTGCTCGGCCAGGGTGAACTGCTGTCTTCCAGCCTGGGCGCGGCCTACCTGCGTGCCAGCGGCCTGGATTTCGGCTGGATGGATGCGCGCCAGTGGCTGGATGCGCTGCCGCCGCAGCCGAACCAGAGCGACTGGTCGCAGCGCCTGTCGGTGAACTGCCAGTGGCGTGCCGATGCGGAATGGGCGCAGCGCTTCCGCGCGCAGCCCACGCGCCTGCTGATCACCCAGGGGTTCATCTCGCGTCACGCCGACGGTGGCACTGCCATCCTTGGCCGCGGCGGCTCGGACACCTCGGCGGCGTACTTCGGTGCGCTGCTCGGCGCCAGCCGCGTGGAGATCTGGACCGATGTGCCCGGCATGTTCAGCGCCAATCCAAAGGACGTGCCGGACGCGCGTCTGCTGACCCGCCTGGACTATTACGAAGCGCAGGAAATCGCCACCACCGGCGCCAAGGTGCTGCACCCGCGCTCGATCAAGCCCTGCCGCGATGCGGGCGTGCCGATGGCGATCCTCGATACCGAGCGCCCGGAACTGCCGGGTACCAGCATCGACGGCAATGCCGCGCCGGTGCCCGGAGTGAAGGCAATCAGCCGCCGCAACGGCATCGTGCTGGTGTCGATGGAAGGCATCGGCATGTGGCAGCAGGTCGGCTTCCTCGCCGATGTATTCGGCCTGTTCAAGAAGCACGGGCTGTCGGTGGACCTGATCGGTTCGGCCGAGACCAACGTCACCGTATCGCTGGATCCGTCCGAGAACCTGGTCAACACCGATGTGCTGGCCGCGCTGTCGGCCGACCTGTCGCAGATCTGCAAGGTCAAGGTGATCGTGCCGTGCGCGGCGATCACCCTGGTCGGCCTGGGCATGCGCTCGCTGCTGCACAAGCTGTCGGACGTGTGGGCGACCTTCGGTCGTGAGCGCGTGCACATGATCTCGCAGTCGTCCAACGACCTGAACCTGACCTTCGTCATCGACGAAGCCGATGCCGATGGCCTGCTGCCGATCCTGCACGCCGAACTGATCGACAGCGGCGCGATGCCGGTGGAAGAGACCGAAGTGTTCGGCCCGCGCTGGCGCGAGATCGCCGGCACCGTGCGTCCACGTGGTACGCCGTGGTGGCGTGGCCAGCGTGCGCACCTGCTGCAGCTGGCCGATGCCGGCACCCCGCGCTACGTCTACCACCTGCCGACGGTGCGGGCGCGTGCCCGCGCGCTGGCGGCGATCAAGCCTATCGACCAGCGTTACTACGCGATCAAGGCCAACAGCCATCCGGCCATCCTGCAGCTGCTGGAGGCCGAAGGTTTCGGCCTGGAGTGCGTGTCGCACGGTGAGCTGAAGCACGTGTTCCAGACCATTCCGGAACTGTCGCCCAAGCGCGTGCTGTTCACCCCCAGTTTCTGCCCGCGCAGCGAGTACGAAGCGGCGTTCGCGCTGGGCGTGACCGTCACTGTCGACAACGTCGAAGCCCTGCAACGCTGGCCGGACCTGTTCCGCAACCGCGAGCTGTGGCTGCGCGTGGACCTGGGCCGTGGCGAAGGCCATCACGCCAAGGTCCGCACCGGTGGCAAGGAATCCAAGTTCGGCCTGCCGATCGCGCGCGTGGACGAGTTCGTGCGCGCGGCCACCGAGCTGGGCACCCGCGTGGTCGGCCTGCATGCGCACCTTGGCAGCGGTGTGGAAACCGCCCAGCACTGGCGCCTGATGTGCGATGAGCTGGCAGGCTTTGCGCGCCGTATCGGCAGCGTCCACACCATCGACATCGGTGGTGGCCTGCCGATCCCGTACAGCGAGGAAGACGAGCCGTTCGACCTGGATGCCTGGGCCGAGGGCCTGGCCGAGGTCAAGGCGCTGCATCCGGCGTTCCGCCTGGCGATCGAGCCGGGCCGCTTCCTGGTGGCCGAGTCGGGCGTGCTGCTGACCCACGCCACCCAGGTGGTGGAGAAGGACGGCGTGCGCCGCGTCGGCCTGGATGCCGGCATGAACACGCTGATGCGCCCGGCCCTGTACGACGCCTGGCACGACATCGAGAACCTCAGCCGCCAGGGCGGTTACGCCGAAGCGGCGTTCGATGTGGTCGGCCCGATCTGCGAATCCAGCGATGTGTTCGGCAAGCGCCGCAAGCTGCCGGTGTCGACCGCGCCGGACGATGTGATGCTGATCGCCGACGCCGGTGCCTACGGCTATGTGATGTCCAACACCTACAACCAGCGGGCGATGCCGCGCGAAGACGTGATCGAATGATCGCCGCCTTTCGCGCCCTGCACCCGCCCACCGACACGTCCCGCGCCTGCGCGCGGGCACGTGCCTGACCGCGCTTGAACTGGATTCACCATGACTGCTTTCGATAAACACCAGGTTTCCCGCTTCCGTTTCGTCCGCTGCGAATTCGCCGCGGACACCGGCGTGGCCAAGCTGGTCTACGCCTTCGATGACGGCCCGGAAATGGTGGAAACCGTTACCGTGCCCGGCGCCCCGTTCTTGCTGGAACCGGCCCGTGCCGATGCCGTGCAGCGCGCGCTGCGGCTGCTGCACCTGATTGCCGGCGTGAGCTACTACAAGGCCGGGGTGCCCGATACGGTCAGCATCGACAGCTACAGCATCGATGCCGATACCGCAGCGCTGGTGGAGACCATCTACCTCAACGGCCTGGGCGAATTCGCCTACCGCAACGGCCTTAACCTGCGTGGGCGCTTCCGCCTGCCGGTGCAGGGCGAGGTGCTGCAGGCGCCGGTGCTGGGCCTGCAGGCGCATGCGCTGGTGGCCATCGGCGGTGGCAAGGATTCACTGGTCAGCATCGAAGCGCTGCGCCGCGCCGGCGTGGACGAGACGGTGACCTGGATCGGGGGGTCGCAGCTGATCCGTGCCTGTGCCGAGCGCACCGGGCTGCCGACGTTGAACCTGGGCCGCGCGCTGGCGCCGGAGCTGTTCGAGCTCAACCGCCAGGGTGCATGGAACGGGCATATCCCGGTCACCGCGGTGAATTCGGCGATCATGGTGCTGGCTGCGCTGCTGCAGGGCGTGGACCAGGTGGTGTTCTCCAACGAACGGTCGGCCAGCTACGGCAGCCAGATTCCGGGCACCGGCGAGGTCAACCACCAGTGGTCGAAGGGCTGGGCGTTCGAGCAGGCCTTCGGCATGTACGTGCAGAAACAGGTGGCCGCTGATCTGCAGTACTACTCGCTGCTGCGGCCGATGTCGGAGCTGGCGGTGGCCCGCCAGTTCGCCAAGAGCGATTTCTACGACGCGCATTTCTCCAGCTGCAACCGCAACTTCCACATCCTTGGCGAGCGCCCGGTGAACCGTTGGTGCGGCGTCTGCCCGAAGTGCCACTTCGTGTTCCTGGCGCTGGCCCCGTTCATGCCCAAGACCCGCCTGGTGCGCATCTTCGGCCGCAATCTGCTGGATGACATCGAGCAGGCGGGTGGCTTCGATGCGCTGCTGGAATTCCAGGACCACAAGCCGTTCGAATGCGTGGGCGAAGGCCGCGAATCGCGTGCGGCGATGGCCACCCTGGCGCAGCGCCCGGAATGGGGGGAAGACGTGCTGGTGAAGCGCTTCTGCAATGAAATCCAGCCGCAGCTGGATGCGGCCGAGCTGGAGCTGGCACCGCTGATGCAGCTGCAGGGCGAACATCGTATTCCGGCGACGCTGTGGGAACGGGTGCGTGAAGATTTCGCAGCTTGAAGGCAAGCGCGTAGCGCTGTGGGGCTGGGGACGTGAGGGGCGTGCTGCGTATGCGGTGCTGCGCGCGCGCCTGCCATCGCTTGGCCTGAGCCTGTTCTGCCCGGCCAGCGAGGTCGCGGCCGCGCGTGCGGAAACGCAGGGCGTGCTGGACGTGCGTGGTGAACCGTCGGCCGAGGCCTTGACGGCATTCGAGGTGGTGATCAAGTCGCCGGGCATCAGCCCGTACCTGCCGATCGCGTTGGCGGCGGCGGAGCAGGGCACCACCTTCATCGGCGGCACGGCCTTGTGGTTTGCCGAACATGCCGATGCCGATGGCACCGTGCGCGACACGATCTGCGTGACCGGCACCAAGGGCAAAAGCACCACCACCGCGCTGGTCGCGCACCTGCTGCGCGCAGCGGGGCATCGCACCGGCCTGGTCGGCAACATCGGCCTGCCACTGCTGGAAGTGCTGGACCCGCAACCGGCGCCTGCGTACTGGGCGGTGGAGCTGTCCAGCTACCAGACCGGCGAGGTCGCACGCAGTGGTGCGCACCCGCAGGTGGCGGTGGTGCTGAACCTGTTTCCGGAACACCTGGACTGGCACGGCAGCGAACAGCGCTACATCGAAGACAAGCTGCAGCTGGTGACCGGGGCCGCGCCGCGCGTTGCCGTACTCAATGCCGCAGACCCGCATCTGGCGGCGCTGTCGCTGCCCGGCAGCGAGGTGGTCTGGTTCAACCAGCCGCAGGGCTGGCACATGCGCGGTGACATCGTGCATCGCGGCGGGCAGGCGGTATTCGACACCCGCAATACGCCACTGCCGGGCCGCCACAACCGCGGCAACCTGTGCGCGGTGCTGGCCGCGCTGGAGGCGCTGGGCCTGGATGCGGTGGCGCTGGCGCCGGCGGTGCAGGACTTCCGGCCGCTGCCGAACCGCCTGCAACGCATCGGCCAGGCCGATGGCCTGACCTACGTCAACGATTCGATCAGCACCACGCCGCATGCCAGCCTTGCGGCGCTGGAGTGCTTTGCCGGCCAGCGCATCGCGCTGCTGGTCGGCGGGCACGATCGTGGCCTGGATTGGACTGATTTCATGCAGCACATGGCGCACGACGTGCCGCCGGTGGAGATCGTGACCATGGGCAGCAACGGCCCGCGCATCCACGCGATGCTGCAGCCGCTGGCCGACGCTGGCCGTTTCGGCCTGCATGCCGCTGCCGATCTGCCTGATGCGATGTCGCTGGCGCGTCGCGCACTGGGCGAACAGGGTGGGGTGGTGCTGCTGTCGCCGGGCGCGCCGAGCTATGGCGCCTACCGCGATTACGTTGCACGCGGGCGGCATTTCGCCGAGCTGGCCGGGTTCGATCCGGATACGATCAGCGCGATTCCGGGCATCGGGATCGCCTGAAGGTCGTGCCGGCCGGTGACCGGCAACCCGGGGGATTTCATCCACGCATGGCGTGGATCTACCCTGTGCGGAAACCCGGACGGATTCGGCGAGCCTTATGTGCACCTTCATCACCCTGTTCCTGCCCGCTTCGTTTCCGCACGCCGAAGGCTCCGCAATCATGGGGCGCAGCGGCCGGCGGCTGTTCGCGCAGGATTCGCCGAGCCTGCGTGCCGCCGTGGGGCCGGGCTGGCAGCCCTGGTTGAGCGCAGGCCACTGCGACTGTGGCACCGCACTCGGATCGGCATGGACGATGCGGGAAAGGAAGAACGATGGCGAACGCTGGCGCAGGAAGGGCTGGAGCGAGGCCAAGATCGCCCGTGCGCTGGCCGAGCAGTTGGCGCGGCATGAGCAGGACCAGCAGGTGCGTCGCGATGAAGCCCTGGGTGACGCCGGCCAGTGGCTGCAGCGCATCGATGCCCTGCTGGATGCCGGAGCGACGCGCATCGGCCTGCTGGTGTGCGACTACGCTGGGGCTGTGGGGGACCTGCAGCCGAAGCCGCCGGAACGGTGTTGGGCGCGCGCGCGGGTGGCGGTGGACGATCTGCTTGCGTTCGAACCTGGGGTGTTGCATTGGATCGAGCGCGGGTGAAGCCCTGATCCGTGCATGGCATGAGGTCATCGGCCGGCGGGGATTTCATCCACGCATGGCGTGGATCTACTCGTCGAGGAAGCTGTAGTCGCGGTCGATCAGTTCCTGCAGGTAGGCATCGAAGCTGGGGGCGATGACCGCGTAGCTGTCCGGGTCGTGCAGGTAGCGCACCACCTGGCCAACGCTGCCGCCGGGTGCGGGATCGAAATCCAGGTACAGCATCGAGGTGCCGCCGTTGTTCATGCAGTGCGAGAAGCACAGGCGGCGGCTCATCGGCAGGTCGGCATCGATGCCGGCACCGAGGATCTCCGGTTCTTCCTCCAGCCATTCCTCGTAGATGGAACGGATACTGTCGTCCCATTGCTGCTGGTCTTCGAAGATCTGCGCGATGGAGCGCAGGTAGTACGGGTAGTCGCCCACGTCCGAGCCCAGCATCAGCACGCAGACCTCGCCCTTCGGATAGTGGCGGAAGTGCGTGCCGTCCACGCGCGAAAGCAGCTCGACCAGGCTGTCGGGCACCTGCGGCCACTGCGCGCGCAGGCGTTGCAGGTCGGCCTCGCTGGCGCCCTCGGTCCACGCCCATTGCGGGGCATCGTCCTCGGGCAGCCGCGGGATCAATCCAGACAGAAAGCGATCAACAAGGTTCATGCAGAAAAGGGGACGGAGGGGATCAAGTCGTATCCAACCACACCTGCGTCACGCCGCCAATGCAGAATGCGACGCGGGAGGGGCGATTACGGCTTAATCCCCTCCGTTCCCTTTTTCTGGAGCAGGCGCATGAACCGTTGGCGTTGCGGCGTGGCGATCGTACTGGGGCTGGCAGCGATGCCAGCGTGGGCGGCGATGAAGACCCAGCCGGTGGAGTGGAAGCACCAGGGCACGACCTTCAGTGGCGTGCTGGTCTATGACGATGGAGATGCTGACAAGCGTCCCGGCCTGGTGATGGTGCCGAACTGGAAGGGCGTGAACGAATCGGCCATCGAGAAGGCCAAGCAGCTGGCGGGCGATGACTACGTGGTGCTGGTGGCCGATGTGTACGGCAAGGGCGTGCGGCCGAAGACCGATGCCGAAGCCGGGCCGGTGGCGACCAAGCTGCGCAACGACCGGCCGCTGCTGCGGGCGCGGGCGCTGGAGGCGGTCAACGTACTGAAGGCGCAGGCGGGCAAGGCGCCGCTGGACGCCAGCCGGATCGGCGCAGTGGGCTTCTGCTTTGGTGGCACCACGGTGCTGGAACTGGCCCGCGCCGGCGCGCCGCTGGCGGGCGTGGTCAGCCTGCATGGCGGGCTCGGCTCTCCTTTGCCGGCGCAGGCCGGCGGCAGCCACCCGTCGGTGCTGGTGCTGAACGGCGCCGACGACAAGAGCGTGACCGCCGAGGATATCGGCAGTTTCCAGAAGGAAATGGATGCGGCCAAGGTGGACTGGGAGTTCACCAACTACAGCGGTGCGGTGCATTGCTTTGCCGAGCGCGATGCCAACAGCCCGCCGGGCTGTCAGTACAACGAACGCGCCGCCAAGCGCGCCTGGAAGGCGCTGGATGAGTTCTTCGAGGAGCGGTTCATGTAGTGCCGNCCAACGGTCGGCNCCCNCCGATATTTCCGTGCCGACCAACGGTCGGCACCCACCCGCTCTTGCAGGTGCCGACCGTTGGTCGGCACTCCTCCATCAATGCGAACGCTGTACCGCGTAGCGGGCCAGGCCGCGCAGGGCGGCGACGGCATCGTTGTCGGCCAGGCCGTCAAGCGCCCGTTCGGCGGCCTCTGCATATTCCTCGGCACGACGGCGGCTGTATTCCAGGCCGCCGGTGGCGTGGATCGCCGCCAGCACGTCCGGCATCGCCGAGGCATCACCGTTCTGCACGATCGCGCGCAGGCGCTCGCGGGTGGCTTCATCGGAATGGGCCATGGCATGGATCAGCGGCAGCGTCGCCTTGCCTTCGGCCAGGTCGTCACCCAGGTTCTTGCCCAGCTCGTCGGCGTTGGCTGAATAATCCAGCACGTCATCGGCGATCTGGAAGGCGTAGCCCAGGTGCATGCCGTAGTCGTACAGGGCCTGCTGGGTGGCTTCATCGACACCACTGGCCAGTGCACCCAGGCGCGTGCCGGCGGCGAACAGCACCGCGGTCTTGCGCTCGATCACGCGCAGGTAGGCGGCTTCGTCGGTGTCCGGGTTGTGCACGTGCAGCAGCTGCAGCACTTCGCCTTCGGCAATGCGGTTGGTGGTGTCGGCCAGGATCTGCATCACCGGCATCCGGTCCAGCTCGACCATCAGCTGGAAGCTGCGCGAGTACAGGAAGTCGCCCACCAGCACGCTGGGCGCGTTGCCCCACAGTGCATTGGCGGTGCTGCGGCCGCGGCGCAGGCTGGATTCGTCCACCACGTCGTCGTGCAGCAGGGTGGAGGTGTGGATGAACTCGATGATCGCTGCCAGCTGGTGGTGCTCGGGGCCGGAGCCGCCGACCGCATGGCCGGCCAGCATCACCAGCATCGGCCGCAGGCGTTTGCCGCCAGCGGAGATGATGTGGTCGGCGATCTGGTTGATCAGCACCACATCCGAGGACAGCCGGCGGCGGATCAGGGCATCGACGGCAGCCATGTCGGCTGCGGCAAGCGACTGGATCTGGGACAGGCCCAGGGCGGGACGGGTGTCTTCGGTGATGGTCATGCGATCAGGCTTTCAGGCTCATCCCTGATTATAGGCGTTGCCTGTGAATTGGGGAGGAAACCGGCGCCAGGCCACCGCCGCGCGCCAACGGGCGTGGCGCCTGGCGTGAATACGTATGCAGGCAGCGCCATCGTCGGGGAGCCGCCGCTAAGCTTGCGGGAGCAGGATTTCGGCCCGCTTCCGGCGGGCCCCGCATGCCCGGAGGGGGGCTGTCGATGTCGCACTATCCATGGTGGCGCGGAGCCGTCATCTACCAGATCTACCCGCGCAGTTTCCTCGACGCCAACGGCGACGGGGTAGGCGACCTGCCCGGCATCATCCAGCGCCTGGACCATATCGCCGCGCTGGGCGTGGATGCGATCTGGATCTCGCCGTTCTTCCGATCGCCGATGGCCGATTTCGGCTATGACATCGCCGACTACCGCGATGTCGATCCGCTGTTCGGCAGCCTGGACGACTTCGACCGGCTGCTGGTCAAGGCCCACGGCCTGGGCCTGAAGGTGATGATCGACCAGGTGCTCAGCCACACCTCGATCGAGCATGCCTGGTTCCGCGAGAGCCGCCAGAACCGCAGCAACCCGAAGGCGGACTGGTATGTGTGGGTGGATCCGCGCGAAGACGGCACGCCCCCCAACAACTGGCTGTCGCTGTTCGGCGGCGGTGCCTGGCAGTGGGAGCCGCGCCGCGAGCAGTACTACCTGCACAACTTCCTGGTGGACCAGCCGGACCTGAATTTCCACCACCCGCAGGTGCAGCAGGCGACCCTGGACAACGTGCGCTTCTGGCTGGACCGGGGTGTGGATGGCTTCCGCCTGGATGCGATCAACTTCTGCTTCCATGACGCGCAGCTGCGCGACAACCCGCCCAAGCCGGCCGACAAGCGCGTCGGCCGCGGCTTCAGCGCGGACAACCCGTACGCCTACCAGTACCACTATTACAACAACACCCAGCCGGAGAACCTGCCGTTCCTGGAGCAGCTGCGCGCCCTGCTGGACGAGTACCCGGGGGCGGTGAGCCTGGGCGAGATCTCCTCGGAGGATTCGCTGGCGACCACCGCCGAATACACCCGCGATGGCCGCCTGCACATGGGCTACAGCTTCGAGCTGCTGGTCAACGATTACAGCGCGGCCTACATCCGCGACACCGTTTCGCGCCTGGAAGCGGCGATGACCGAAGGCTGGCCGTGCTGGGCGGTGTCCAACCACGATGTGGAGCGGGCGGTCAGCCGCTGGGGTGGCCATCCGGCCGACCCTCGCCTGGCGCGGATGCTGGTGGCGCTGCTGTGTTCACTGCGCGGTTCGGTCTGCCTGTACCAGGGCGAGGAACTGGGCCTGGCCGAGGCCGAGGTGCCGTTCGAGGCGCTGCAGGACCCGTACGGGATCACCTTCTGGCCCAACTTCAAGGGGCGCGACGGCTGCCGCACGCCGTTGCCGTGGATCGACGCGCCGCTGGCCGGCTTCACCACCGGCAAGCCGTGGCTGCCGATCCCGGCCGAGCACCAGGCGGCGGCCGTGGCGGTGCAGGCGCAGGATCCGCAGTCGGTGCTGTCGGCCTTCCGCAGCTTCCTGGCCTGGCGCCGTACCCAGCCGGCCCTGCTGCACGGTGACATCCGGTTCCTGGACAGCGCCGAGCCGGTGCTGCTGTTCGAGCGTATGCTTGCAGATGAAACTCTCCTGCTGGCCTTCAACCTGTCGGCCGAAGCGGTGAGCCATCCGCTGCCGACGGGCAACTGGCAGCAGGTGGCTGTGCCGGGCCCGGATGCGGGGACGGTGCAGGGCAATGAACTGCAGCTGCCGCCGCGTGCGGTGTATTGCGCACGACGCAGCTGACCGATTTCTCCGGTGGCGGTACTTGCGGGGACGGGGCCGAAGCGCCCCGTCCCTTTTTTGTGGGTGCGGTTCCGGTGCAGCGTATCCACGCATGGCGTGGATCTACCGGGTCGGTGCCGGATGGATCCCCGTCATCCATGGATGCCATGCTGCCGGGTAGATCCACGCCACGCGTGGATGGGGCCGTACCGATCACGCTTCACTGGCCATCGCGTTGTGCGGACAAAAAGAAAACCCGCTGCCTGCGCAGCGGGTTTCCGGTCCTGCTCCCTGTTTCCTCTCGCCGGGCATGGCCCGGCGCTACCGATGGGGGGCCGGCCAGCGGCCGNCACCACCCGGTTCCGATCAGAACTTGTAGTTCACGCCCAGCATGTAGGTGCGGCCCCACTCGATGTACTCCAGCGGGCGATCCTTGGTGCCGGCGTAGGTGCGGTACGGCTCGTTGGTCAGGTTGCTTCCCTGCAGCAGCAGGGTCAGCCCACGCAGGCTGCTGCTGTCGCTGAAGGTGTAGCTGATCTGCGCATCGGTCACGTTCTCGCCCACGACATAGCGCAGGGTGCGGTTGCCGTTGAAGTTGCCGATCTCGCCGATGAAGTCCGAACGGCGGCGCTGGCTCACGCGTGCTTCAAAGCCACTACGCTCGTAGTAGGCAGTGAAGTTGTACACGCGCTTGGACAGGCCGGGCAGGCTGATCGGGTCAGTACCCACGCTGGATGCGCTTTCCGGATCCAGGATCTGGATGTCGCTCTTGTTGAAGGTCGCGCTGGCCTGCACGCCGAAGCCACGCAGGCTGTCGGTCAGCATTTCCAGCGGGAACGACGCGGTCAGCTCCAGGCCCTTCAGGGTGCCGCCCTTGCCGTTCTGTGGGGTCGAGAACGTTCCGGTCGGCAGCACCGGCACCACCATGCCCGGCGGCGGCACATAGTTGCCCAGCAGGCTGGTGAAGTCGTAGTTGTCCACCGACTGGGTGTAGACGTAGCTCTTCAGGTCCTTGTAGAAGATCGCGGCGGCCACGTAGGCCTTCTCACCGAAGTACTTCTCGTAGGACAGGTCCAGCGCGGTGGCGCGCCACGGGTCCAGCAGCGGGTTGCCGCCGCTGCCGCCGGGGCGGCCGGTACCGGTATCCACGCCGAACTCCAGGCCTGCGCGCATCTGGTCCACGCGCGGGCGCGCGACCTGCTTGGCTGCGGCAAAACGCAGGGTCTGCTCATGCGGGAACATGAAGGCCAGGTTCAAGCTGGGCAGCCAGTCGTTGTACTTGCGGCCGTCCGAGTACGGCTGGATGTTGTTGCCGGCCGCCTGCGAGCTGTCCCAGTAGCGCGAGTCCGAGCTCTGGTCGGTGTGCTGCATCTGCACGCCGATGTTGCCGCGCACGCCCACCACACCGATGTCGGTGTTGATGTTCAGGCGCGCCCAGGCGGTGGTGATCTTTTCCTGCACCGTCCACGACTTGGGAATCAGGTAGTCGAGGTTGTCGACCGGATTGAAGGTCATGTAGCGACCGACCGCACCAGGCACGTTCCAGGCCGGGATGGTGCCCAGGCCGGCGAAGCCGAGGTTGACCGGGCGGTACTGCAGATCCGATGCGATGTTGGCATCGCCCTGCGCGCCCAGCAGAATGTTGCCTTCGGACTGGGTCTTCACCTTGCGACGGTCGGCATAGTTCACGCCGATATCCAGGTCCGGTGCCCACGACGCCATTGCTTCGGGCAGGGCGATGGTCGCGGCCAGCTTGCCGCCCTTCAGGCGGTCTTCCACCTTCGGCACCTTGCCGTAACCAGAACCGTAGATGGTGTTGGTCAGGAACAGCGCGTCCGGGTTGGAGTAGTCCAGGCCCGGGCTGATCTGCGAGAAGCCATCCTGGCGGAACTGCACACCGACCGTATCCAGCTGCGGCATCGGGGTCAGCTGCAGGTTGTTTTCCAGGTTCAGTTCGTCGCGGGTGGCCTTGGAATAGTTCAGGTCGGCAACCAGCTTGACGCTGCCGAAGGTGAACTCGTTGTTCCAGCCGAACGCATCGATCTTGTCCTTGCGCTTGTTGTACATGCCGCGCACCAGCGGGTACACGCCACTGGCGGTGCCACCGGTGAAGGTGCCATCGGCATTGACCTGCGGGTTGCTGATCAGCAGGCCCGGGGTGTAGCCACCGTTGTAGTTGCTGAGGTTGAGCTCGAACTGGTTGGCGGTGTCGATCTGTTCCGCTTCGGTGTGGAACGCGTCGAAGGTGCTGGTCCAGCTGTTGTTCGGCCGGAACTGGATCGTGGCCATCACACCGTCGCGCTTGTTGTTGCCGGTGCGGCGCAGCGCCTTGATGCCGTCGGTGAAGTAGGTGCCAGCGGCAACGCCCGGGCGGTTGCCTGCGTCGGTGTGCTCGGTGGTCCACGGCTCGTACAGGCCCACCTGGTTTTCCTGGATCGGCATGTCGCTGTGCGCATAGCCGATGGCGATGCCGAGGGTCTTGTCCAGGAACTGGTCGATGTAGCTGGCGCTGAAGCGGTTGCCGTACGGGTCGGTGTCCGCGGCGCGGCCCAACGAACTCTTCTGGTAGCGGCCGCTGACGGCGATGACGCGGTCGGGGAAGCTGAGCGGACGTGCGGTCTGCATGTCGATGGTGCCCGACAGGCCCTGGCCGACCAGCGCTGCATCGGGGGTCTTGTACACGGTCACGCCGTTGACCAGCTCGGACGGATACTGGTCGAACTCGACCCCGCGGTTGTCGCCGGTGCTGACCACTTCACGCCCGTTGAGCAGGGTGGTGGCGAAATCCGGTGACAGGCCGCGCACGCTGATCACCTGCGCACGACCGGCCACGCGCTGTGCGGCCAGGCCGGGCAGGCGCGAGATCGATTCGGCGATGCTCACGTCGGGCAGCTTGCCGATGTCCTCGGCGGAGATGGCTTCGACCACCGAGGTGGCGTCCTGCTTGGTCGCGATGGCGCTTTCGATGCCGCGACGGATGCCGGTGACCTGCACGGTGTCCAGGTTGGTGGCGGCGGTGCCGGTTGGCGGGGTTGCCGTGCTCTGCGTGGACTGCGCTGCTGCCAGCGATGGCGTCAGTACGACGGCCAACGCGATGCTCAGCGCACTGCGCTTGTGGTTCAACATTTTCCCCTCCCAGGCAATGTTGTAGTGCGATTCGTGGTCGTCCCGATGGTGTCGAGGACGTGCGACGCGGTGGCCGCTGTCGTCGCCGCTATGGTAGGCAGCGCGTTCTTCGTGGGAATCACCCTGCATACGTATTCAATGGCGTTTGCAGGGTTGTAATCGCTTCCAGATCATCATTCCGGTAGTGCCGGCCACTGGCCGGCAACCATCCACGTCGCAACGATGCCGGCCAGCGGCCGGCACTACCTGCGCATTCACAGCGGTGTGAAGCGGATGGCCTGTCCGCCGCCCGGCGCCAGCACCAGGGTGAGTGAATCGGTGCTGCTGACCTCGCGTGTTTCGCGCTTGAAGGCGAAGGGATTGCTGCGGAAATCCGCACCGTCGCCATCACGGTAGACTTCGGCGCGGTAGCGCACGCCCGGCTCCAGGAAACCCAGCGACACCGGCAGCAGGCGGCCGTTCTCGTCGGTGATGCTGCCCAGGAACCAGTCGCGGCTGTTGCGGTCGCGGCGCACGATCGTCACGTAGTCGCCGACCTCGCCATCGAGCACGCGGCTCTGCTCCCAGTCCACCGCCACGTCCTCGATGAAGCGGAACGCTTCGCGGTGCTGCAGGTAGTGCTCGGGCAGGTCGGCAGCCATCTGGATAGGGCTGTACAGCACCACGTACAGGGCCAGCTGGCGGGCCAGCGTGCTGGGAATGGCCTGGCCGTGGCGGCCCTTCAGGCTGACGATGCCGGGCGTGTAATCCATCGGCCCGGCCAGCATGCGGGTGAACACCAGGTTGACCTCATGCTCGGGCGGGTTCGGCGGCTGGCCCCAGGCGTTGTATTCCATGCCGCGTGCGCCCTCGCGGGAAATCCAGTTCGGGTAGGTGCGGCGCAGGCCGGTGTCCTTGATCGGCTCGTGCGGGTTCACCGACAGGTGGCGGCGGGCGGCTTCCTGCACCACCTTCAGGTGATGGCGGGCCATGAACTGCCCGTCGTGCCACTCGCGCCACAGCGGGCCGCCGGCCGGATTGCGGCGATCCACCTGGCCGTCGTCGCAGACGTAGCCGGTCTTGAACTGGTCCACGCCCAGCCGCGCATACAGATCCAGCGCAGCACCCAGCTGGTCTTCGTAGTGTTCGATCGCGCAGCCGGTTTCATGGTGGCCGATCAGGCGCACGCCCTTCTTCAGCCCGTACGCCGACAATGATTCGATGTCGAAATCCGGCGTGGCGCGGGTGAAGTCGAAGTCGTAACCGTTGCCGACCCAGTTGCCGTCCCAGCCAGGATTCCAGCCTTCCACCAGCACCCCACGGAAGCCGTGCGCGTCGGCGAAATCGATCACCTTCCGTGTCTTTGCGGTGGTGGCCGCATGCTTCGGTCCGGTGGCCCAGCTCTCTTCATCCAGGTGCATCGACCACCACACGCCCAGATACTTGGCCGGTTTCACCCAGCTCACATCGCCCAGCGCATTGGGCTCGTTGAGGTTGAGGATCAGGTCGGACTCGACCAGGCCGCCGGCACGGTCGGCGATCTGCAGGGTGCGCCATGGCGTGGCGAAAGGCAGGGCGCGGCGCACCTTCCAGCCTTCGGCCGAAGGCGAAAGCTGGGCGCGCAGGCGCTGGCCCTCGGTGCGGCGCAGCCACATGCCCGCGTAGTCGACCAGTGCCGCCTCATGGATGGCCACGTGCAGGCCGTCGTGGCTGCGCAGGGTCATCGGCGTGTGCACCAGCGGCACTTCGCGCAGCGGGGTGCGCTGGTACAGGTATTCGTAATGGATCGGCTCGCCCGCAGGTATCCACCATGCGGTGGACTCCGGCGCGATGGCGAACTCGGTCAGCTCGTCATCGATGATCGCTTCGCGCAGGTTCGGTTGCTCGGGGAACACGTAGCGGAAGCCCAGGCCGTCGTCGTAGACGCGGAACACCAGGTCCAGCCGGCGCTTGCTGCCGGTGGTTTCGGCCAGGTGCACGGTCAGTTCGTTGAAGTGGTTGCGGGTGAGCCGGCGCTCGCCCCAGGGCTGTTCCCAGCTGTCGTCGACACTGCGGCGTTCCTGCGCCAGCAGGCTGAAGTCGCGGTCGAGGCGACCATCACGCAGTTCAAAACCCAGCTTCGAATCGGCCACCACGGTCTGGCCGAGGCGCTCGACGCGGTAGCGCGCGGTACCGCCGTCCAGCACCAGGCTGACCTTCAGCACCTTGTCCGGTGATTCGACGCTGGCGATCTGCGGTGCCGCCGCCTGTGCCAGCACGGCCCATCCCAGCAGGGCCAGGCCGAAAGCGTGCGCGAACACTGCGCGCAACGTTGTGGGTGACGTCGGCATTTCCCCTCCCAAGGCGCCGTTGACAGACCCGGACCATAAGCCAGCCCGGCAGGCCTGCCGGTACTGCACGCCATGAATACGTATGCAGCTGGACGCAGCCGACAGCCCCGCGTCTACCATGGGGCCAGGGCACCTTGAGGGAGGTGCCGCGCCCGCACGCCGGCAACGGCAGTGCGGACCCACAACGGTGCAGAGAGGGAGGGAGGTCGACGGGCGCAAGCCGGTCTGCCGCTTCGATGCTGAAGATCATTTGCCTGACCGCTGCCCTGGGGGCAGCGCTGGGGACGACCGCGCACGCGGCCGACCTGACATTCGACGGCCGCCAGGCGCGCGCCGAATCCGCTGCCAAGGGCAGTTTCATCCTGCATGCGCCGAAGGGCGAGGTGCGCATCGCCGCCGCGCCCATGCGCAGCCAGACCGGCAGCGTGATGTTCGACGCGCTGTTCGCGCTGGCCCAGCAGGAAATGGACCAGGACCGGGTGGATGCCATCCGCGATCCGGCCTTCGACGAAGGCCGTCCGGTACCGTGCGAGTGCTTCCAGACCGGCGCGCGCTGGCCGTATGTGTGGACGCGTGACGTCAGCTTTGCAGCCGATCTGGCGCTGGCGAAGCTGGACCCGAAGCGCACCCGTCAGTCGCTGCAGTTCAAGTTGTCGGCTGCGCGCGACGGGCATACGCCCGGCCTGTTCGTGGCCCAGGACACCGGGTCCGGTGGCAGCTGGCCGATCAGCAGCGACCGCGTGGTGTGGTTCCTCGCCGCACGCCACCTGCTGGATGATCCCGCGTTTGCCGAGCAGGTCTGGCAGGCCCTGCAGGGCACATTGGCGCAGGACCGGGCGATGGTGTTCGACGCGCAGATGGGCCTGTACCGCGGCGAGACCTCGTTCCTGGACTGGCGCGAGCAGACCTATCCGGACTGGACGCGCGAGGACGTGCGCTTCATTGGTGATTCCTACGCGCTGTCCACCAACGTGCTGCACTACCAGGCGCTGCGCCTGGGCCAGCAGATGGCGGCGCAGCTGGGCGACGAGCGCAGCGAGCAGTACAGGGCCTGGGCCGATGCATTGGCGGTGCAGATCGACGCGCGCTTCTGGCGCGAAGACATGGGCCAGTACATGAGCTACATCGGCGAGGCGGCGCACCCGGTGCCGTACGCCAAGGTCGATCTGCTTGGCCTGTCGCTGGGCATCCTCGCTGACGTGCTGCCTGCTGAGCGAGCACGTCGTGCGCTGGCGGGCTATCCGATGGGGGCTGCCGGCAGCCCGGTGGTGTGGCCGCAGGAAGCGCAGCAGCCGATCTACCACAATCGTGCGATCTGGCCGTTCGTCAGCGCGTACTCGCTGCGCGCGGCGCGCAAGGTGGACGATGCGCCGCGCATTGCTGCCGAGATCCGCTCGCTGATGCAAGGGGCGGCGCTGGCAGGTTCCAACATGGAGAACTACGAACTGGTCAGCCAGGCCGTGCACGTGGACGAAGGGGCGTTGAGCGGGCCGGTGGTCAACTCCGAGCGGCAGCTGTGGTCGGTGGCGGGCTATCTGTCGATGGTCACCGAAGGCGTGTTCGGCGTGCAGGACGACGGTCGCGTGCAGCCCAAGCTGCCGGCCGAGCTGGTGCCGGAGCTGTTCGGAAAGCAGAAGCGGATCAGTCTGGAGGCGGGTGGCAAGCGCTATGTGCTGGAGCGCCCGAAGCAGGTGGGCGCTGGCTTGTTGATTGCGGGAAACACGCGCACGCGCGGCACCACGACCACCGTGCAGCTGGTCGCTGCGCCGGCAGCCGTGAGCCCTGATGTGCCGCGTGCCGATGCCAATGCGCGTGCACCGGCCACGCCGCAGGCACCGCAGGCAAAGCGCAGTGGCAAGGGCTGGTCGGTCGCGGTGGCCGCCGGCCAGGTCCTCTGGCAGGACGGTGCCGCGGCTACGGCCAGCAAGGGCCAGGTGCGCGTCGGTGATGATGGCCTGCAGCACTGCCTGAGCCTGACCCGGCGCGAAGGTGCGCTGGAATCCCTGCACAGCCCGATGGTCTGCGTCGGCCCACAGCAGGTGCTGCGGGGCAGCCGGCAATGGCAGTTCAATGCCGCCAGGGCGGGCCACGTGCGCCTGCGCCTGCAGTACAGCAACCCGAATGGCCCGATCAACACCGGTGTGACCGCGGCGGTGAAGCAGCTGGCGGTGCAATGCAAGGGCCAGCCTGCGCAGCGGCACACGGTAACGCTGCCGCACAGCGTGGCGGCGCAGGACTCGACCGCGGCAACCTTCGCGGTACCCCAAGGCCGCTGCACGGTGACGCTGGAAGAGGGCTTCAACATGAGCGCGCTGCAGCACTTCGCGCACTACACCGGCGGCAAGGGCGGGCGTGATGGCGTGCTGAACCAGGCCCGGGTGCAGGCGCTGACGATTGCGCCGGTGGCGGCAGCAGAGGACGCACGATGAGCCGTCCTGCAAAGCCGCAGTTGTCGTTCTGGCAGATCTGGAACATGTGCTTTGGCTTCCTTGGCATCCAGTTCGGTTTTGCCCTGCAGAACGCCAACGCCAGCCGCATCTTCGAAACGCTGGGTGCGGACATGGACGCGGTGCCCGGTTTGTGGATCGCCGCACCGCTGACCGGCCTGCTGGTGCAGCCGGTGATCGGCTACCTGTCCGACCGCACGTGGACACGCTGGGGACGGCGCCGCCCATTCTTCATGATCGGCGCGGTGCTGACCACGCTGGCCCTGCTGGTGATGCCGAACTCGCCGACGCTGTGGATCGCGGCCGGCACGCTGTGGGTGCTGGACGCCTCGATCAACGTGTCGATGGAGCCGTTCCGCGCCTTCGTTGGTGACCAGCTGGCACCGCGGCAGCGCCCGGCGGGCTATGCCATGCAGAGCTTCTTCATCGGCGTCGGCGCGATTGTTGCCAGCTTCCTGCCCTTCATCCTGGCCCACTTCGGTGTTGCCAACACGGCGGCGGCGGGCGAGGTGCCCGATACCGTGCGCTATGCGTTCTACTTCGGTGCGGTGGTGCTGCTGGCGGCGATCACCTGGACGGTGGCCAGCACCCGTGAGTATTCGCCCGACGAGCTGGCCAGCTTCGATGATGCCGAACCACCGGCGCATCACGCCGGGGCTGCGGTCAGCGGGCCCGCACCGTGGACGCAGGTGGCGCTGTGGCTCGGCCTGGGCGTGCTGCTGGCCGTGCTGATCGCGTGGCGCCAGGGCGACAGGATGCTGTACGTGCTGGCCGGCCTGTGCGCAGGCTACGGCGCACTGCTGGCGGCGGCGCGGGTACTGCCGGGCACGCACATGCTGGCCGCCATCGTCGGCGACCTGCGCGCGATGCCGATCACCATGCGCCGGCTGGCCTGGGTGCAGTTCTTTTCCTGGTTCGCCCTGTTCGCGATGTGGATCTTCACCACGCGCGCTGTGGCCGGCATGCATTTCGGCTCCACCGATGTCCAATCGGCGGCCTACAACGAAGGTGCCAACTGGGTGGGCGTGCTGTTCGGTGCCTACAACGGCTTCGCCGCACTGGCCGCGCTGCTGATCCCGCCGATGGTGCGGGCGATCGGCCTGCGCTGGAGCCACCTGGTCAACCTGTGGCTGGGTGGGGCAGGGCTGATCTCGATGATGTTCATCGACGATCCGCAGTGGCTGCTGCTGTCGATGGTCGGCGTCGGCTTTGCCTGGGCCTCGATCCTGTCGCTGCCCTATGCGCTGCTGTCGGACAGCGTCCCGGCGGCGAAGATGGGCGTGTACATGGGCATCTTCAATTTCTTCATCGTGATCCCGCAGCTGGTCGCGGCCAGTGCGCTCGGTTTCGCCCTGCGTGCATGGCTGGGGGGGCAGCCGATGCATGTCCTGGTGCTGGGTGGCTGCAGTCTGTTGATTGCCGGTCTGTGCGTGTTGCGGGTTCCGTCCCGTCCGGAGGTGGTGTGATGCGTGGTGCCCTGTCTGCTGCTGTATCCCTTGTGCTGTTCGCTGGCCATGCGTCGGCTGCGCCACGCCCGGCCTATGTTGGTACCACCGAGCCGTTCGCCAGTGACGCGGTGTACTTCGTGGTCACCGACCGCTTCGTCAACGGTGATCCGTCCAACGACCATCGCGACCAGGGCGGCAAGCACCGCACCTTCGATATTCCGGTGCCATGCCCGGACAAGGTGGACGGCAACATCGGCTATCTCGGTGGCGATTTCCGTGGCGTGCTCGACAATGCCGACTACATCCGCAACCTCGGTTTCGGCGCGGTGTGGATCACGCCCATCGTCGACAACCCGGACGAAGCCTTCACCGGCAGCAAGCCGATCAGCTGTACCAGCACCCTGACCGACCGTGGCAAGACCGGCTACCACGGCTACTGGGGCATCAACTTCTACACGCTGGACGAGCACCTGCCGAGCAGGGACCTGGATTTTGCCGGGTTGACCAAGGGCCTGCACGGCGCCGGCCTGAAGGTGGTGCTGGACATCGTGGGCAACCATGGTTCGCCGGCCTGGACCATGCCCCAGCGGCAGCCGCAGTTCGGCCAGATCTTCGACAAGGACGGCAGGCTGCTTGCCGACCACCAGAACCTGCCGCCGCAGAAGCTGGACCCGAAGCACAACCCACTGCACGCGTTCTACAACAACATCGGTCCGGTCGACAGCAAGGACGGCTCGATCTTCGACGGCAACCTGGCCGAGCTGAGCGACTTCAACCAGGACAACCCGGCGGTGATGGACTACCTGGTGGGGGCGTACCTGCAGTGGACCGCGCAGGGCGTGGATGCGCTGCGCATCGACACCATCGGCTGGCTGCCGCACCCGTGGTGGCATGAGTTCGTCAACCGCATCCGCGCGCAGCATCCGGGCATGTTCATGTTCGGCGAAGCGTTCGACTACAACGCCGCCAGCATCGCCGAACACACCTGGCCGGCCAACGCCAATGTCAGCGTGCTCGACTTCCCGCTGCGCGGCGCGCTGGAGCAGGCCTTCGGCAGCGCCGGCAAGGGCTTTGAAACGCTGGCCGAGCCGCTGCACCTGACCGCTGGCCCGTACGCAAACCCGTACGAGCTGATGAGCTTCTACGACAACCACGACATGCCACGCCTGCAGGCCAGCGACAGCGGCTTCATCGACGCGCACAACTGGCTGTTCACCGCGCGCGGCATTCCGGTGGTCTATTACGGATCGGAAACCGGCTTCATGCGCGGCCGTGCGGAGCACGCCGGCAACCGTGCCTACTTCGGCCAGCCGCGGGTGGATGCAGCCCCGCAGAGCCCGATCTTCGCCCCGCTGCAGCGCATCGCCAAGCTGCGCGAGAGTACGCCGGCGTTGCAGCGCGGCCTGCAGGTGAACGAACGTCTGCAGGGCGATGAAGCGGTGTTCTTCCGTGTGCTGCAGCATGGCGACGTGGCGCAGACCGCGCTGGTGCTGCTGAACAAGGGCGATGCCACGAAGACCTTCAGCGTCGACCGCTACCTGCAGCCCGGCCTCTGGCGCGACGCGCTGGACGGTGGCCAGGTGACGGTGAAGGGCAGCCTGAAGGCGGAGGTGCCGGCGCACGGGGTGAAGGTGTTTGTGTTGGATGCGGACGTGCAGCAGCCGGCCCTGCAGGCCGAACTGGACAAGGCCATGGCAGACCAGCTGGCGCGCGACCAGCGGCTGGGACGTTGAAAGAGTCGCCGGGCATGGCCCGGCGCTACCGTCCATGCCCAGGTAGCGGGGGGCATCGAAACCCTGCTCAAGGCCGCGATGGACGGAACGGTGCCGATCCGGGCGTTCATGGAGGCCTTCGTTGCTTCCCAGGTGGTGCTGCTGACGGGCAGCCTGGTCACGCCCGATGGGAGTGGCTTCGATCCGCTGCTGTTCGACAAGCAGGGCACTCTGCACGTGGCCGTGTTCACCGATCCGGCGCGGGTGGGCATCTACAGCCAGCAGGCCGAGCATCAGGTCCGCTGGCCGATGCTGGACGTGCTGCGCCGCGTGCCGGGCGGCTACGGCGTGGTGATCAATCCGGGCACTACACTGGGCTTCGAGATCTCGCCCAGCGGTGTCGGCGAGATCCTGAAGGACTTCGCGCAGGGCTGAGATTCAGATCGCTGCGAAGCCGATCCCACGCACTGTCTGGTTGATGGCAACGATTTGCAGTGGCTGCAGGGGTCAAGCATGCTTGCCTGAAGGACGATCAGGACAGCGAGGCTACCCATGGAGTTCAGGATGCTGGCGCCGGCGGCGCCGGAGTGCGAGCAGCTGGCGCAGTGGTATCACGCGCAGTGGGGAAAGGATGCAGGCTTCACCCTGGAAGATGAGCGTCTGCGGCTGTGCAAGCCCAAGGACGCGCACGGATTTCCGCAGGTGCTGGCGGCGATCGACGATGGGCAGGTGGCCGGCGCCGTGCAGCTCAAGCGCGGCGAGATGCCCGGCTTTCCCGAGTATGAGCACTGGCTGGGAAGCGTGTATGTGGCCGACGGCCAACGCGGGCGAGGGTTGGCCAGCAGGTTGGTCGAACGCGCAGTGAAGCAGGCCCGGTCGATGGGCATATCGCAGCTCTACCTGCAGACCGAGTCGCTGGACGGTGGTCTGTATGCGCGATTGGGGTGGAAGCCCGTTGTCGAGTCCAACACGCGTGGCTTCCCGGTGCTGGTGATGGTCCGCGGGTTGAGCGCATGAGCACCGCCCCGGCCCGACATTCCCGTCTTGCCCTGGTCTTCCTGATCGGCGCCATCGTCGCAGCCCTCGTGGCCATGCCATTGCTGCGCGCGGTCGGCATCGTGCAGTGGCCGGTGTTTGTCATCGCCTGGCTGATCAACCTGGGGGCGGCTTGGCACCTGGGCGTTTGGGCAGGGCTGCAGGGCCGTTCGCAGTTTGCCTTCATGTTGCTGGCTGCACTCGGCACCGTGGCGTCGATCGTGATCTACGTGCTGCTGGCCGTGCTGGGGCCGAAGGCCGGTTCGCAGGGCCCCGCAGCGTAGCCCAGGGCGTCAACCGCGCAGTACGGCATCCACGCCGCGCATGGACGCATTCCAGTGGATCCACGCCATGCGTGGATGCCGCAGGAGGTCGGTGCCGGCCCGAAGGCCAGCACCGCCACTTACATCACATCGTCACCTTGCGCCGGTTGTCTTCGCTCACCCGGTCGATCACCTTGTTGTACGGATCGAAACCGGCCTCGTCCTGCTTGGCATCCACCGTCACCGTGATCGTCGGTGCTGGCTGGATATACTCGTTCACGCCCCGACGCGGAAAAGGACATCCGGTGCGCATCGCATTCTGGTCAAGCTGGTTGCTGTTGATCTTCCTCAGTATCGGGTTGGCGCTGTCGCTGGCCGATTTCCGTACTGCCACGCATTACGCATCCGCACCGCTGCTGCTGGAACCGGGCACGCAGCTGACGCTGGAAACGGAGCGGCTGTTGCCGGGGCGCCCGCAGCTGTCGTTGACGTTCCAGCGGCCCCCGCCGGACTACGACCAGCCGGACCCCGTGCTTGGCAACTGGCAGAACAGTCAGCACGCCGGTTTCCTGCGCTTCCGCACGCCCGGCGAGCCGATCAGGCTGAAAGTCGAGCATGACGGTCGGCACGCGATCTATCGGGCCATGCCGGTCAGTTCGCATGGCTCGGGTGAGGTGACGCGCGAATTTACACCGGACGAACCCAGCGCGTCGCCCACCGATTTCCCGTGGCCGCCACTGGCCTCGCCGCTTACGCTGGGTGCTGGCAACCTGCACCTGAAGATCACCGTTGTGGAGGTCGGGCCTGGCCTGCGCGGAGAAACCGCGACATTGGGCTTGGAACCGGGCCTTCAGATGAAAGTGACTGACGCGGACTATGGTTGGTTGTGGCTGCTGTTTATCGTCAAACCAGCGCTGCAACTGCTGCTGGCCCTGTATGCGGTGGTGATGCTGGCGTGGAGCTGGCGCAGGGGACGCACTTGGTGGCGGGCAGAGCTGGCGTCGTGAAAGTTCCCTGAATGCGTTAACGGCAGTGCGCCGGATCACACAATGCGTCGACAGGGCCGCCGATAGGCTTTGCCGCTCAAACGTCGACGTCGATGCAGGCACGCATGCGGATCCCAACCGGAATTGAAGGACTGGACAGCATCATTGGCGGCGGGCTGCCGCAGGCGCGGCTGTACCTGCTTGAGGGGCCGCCCGGCTCCGGCAAGACCACGCTGTCCCTGCAGTTCCTGCTGGAAGGCCTGCGGCGCGGCGAGCGCTGCCTGTACATCACCCTGTCCGAGACCGCCGAGGAGCTGCGCGAAGTCGCGTTGGCGCACGGCTGGTCGCTGGACGGGCTGCACCTGTTCGAGCTGGGTTCGGCCGAAGGGGCGATGGGCAATGGCCGCCTGCAGTCGGTGCTGCATTCGTGGGAAATGGAGCTGGACGAGACGGTCAACCTGATCATGTCCAAGGTGGACAGCATCGGGCCGACCCGGGTGGTGTTCGATTCATTGTCGGAACTGCGCCTGCTGGCGCAGGATTCGCTGCGCTATCGTCGGCAGATCCTCGCACTCAAGCAGTTCTTCGCGCCCAAGAGTGCGACGGTTTTCCTGGTGGACGACCTGACGTCCACCGGCGATGAGCGAGACGGCCAGCTGCACAGCCTGTGCCACGGCGTGGTCTCGCTGGAACGCCTGACCCTGGACTTCGGCCCTGCGCGGCGCCGCATGCAGGTGCAGAAGCTGCGGGGCGTCGATTTCGTTGCCGGCTACCACGACATGGTGATCCGTCGCGGCGGCGTGCAGATCTTCCCCCGCCTGATCGCCTCGGAACATCACGGACGGTTCGTCGGAACGCCCATCAGCAGCGGCGTGGCCGAGATCGATCGGCTGCTGGGCGGTGGCCCGCTGCGCGGTACCTCCACCCTGTTGACCGGCCCGGCCGGCAGCGGCAAGACCAACGTGGCGCTGCAGTACGTGTGGGCCGCCTGCGAGCGCGGCGAGCGCAGCTGCATCTTCGAGTTCGACGAGCGCGTCGGTACGCTGCTCGCACGCGCGTCGGCGCTGGATATCGATCTGGACAAGCACCTGCGCTCCGGCCTGCTGGAGATCCTGCAGATCGACCCGGCCGAAGTGTCACCCGGGGAGTTCTCCTGGAACCTGCGCAAGTCCGTGGAAGAGCGCGACTGCCGTGTGCTGGTGATCGACAGCCTCAACGGCTATGTGACCGCAATGCCGCAGGAAAAGCAGCTGATGCTGCAACTGCATGAGATGCTGTCCTACCTCAACCAGAAGGGCGTGGCGACCTTCATGATCAACCCGCAGCACGGGCTGGTCGGCACGATGGCCTCCGACAGCCTCAACGTGTCCTACATCTCCGACGCGGTGGTGTTGTTCCGTTTCTTCGAAGCCAAGGGTCGAATCCGCAAGGCGATCTCGGTGATCAAGAACCGCGGCGGTGCGCACGAAGACACCATCCGCGAACTGAAAATCGATGGACGCGGCATCACGGTCGGCGCCGCGTTGGCAGATTTCCAGGGCATCCTCACCGGCACGCCGGAGTTCGTCGGCGACAGCGCAGCGCTGCTGGGCCAGCCCGATGTCCGATAGCGGCGAGAGTGGCACCGTTGTCCGTATCGTCGCTCCCTTCGGCCGTGATGCCGACAGCATCGCCGCGGTGCTGGCCGGCGCGGGGTTGAGGACGGGCATCGCGCCAAGCCTGGAGGTGCTGGCTGAGCAGCTCGATGACTGCACCGGGCTGGTAGTGGTGACCCAGGAAGCGGTGGCACGCGGCAGCGAGGTATTGCTGCAGGCGTTGCAGCAACAGCCCACCTGGTCGGACATTCCGTTCATCCTGCTGCGCTCGGCGCGCTCCTATCGGCGTTCCACCCGCGATCCGCTGCTGCCCGGCTCGATCAATGTGGTGGAAATGGACCGGCCCTTGGGCAGCATGTCGCTGCTCAGTGCGGTACAGGGCGCGCTGCGCGCGCGCGGCAAGCAGTTCGTGGTACGTGACCAGCTTGCCGCGTTGGCCGATGGCCGCGCGGCGTTGGCGCGCAGCGAATCCGAGCTGCGATTGATCGCCGATGCGATGCCGGTGCTGATCGCCTTCGTGGACCGCGCGCTGTGCTTCCGCTTCGCCAACAAGGCCTACGAAAGCTGGTTCGAACTGGCGACCGGCGAGGTCATCGGCAGGCACGTGCGCGAGGTCATCGGCGAGACCGTGTGGCAGCAGCGTCGCCCGGCGATGGAAGCCGCGTTGGCCGGTCGCGAGGCCGTGTTCGAGATCGTCTGGCCGCATCGTCTTTATGGGCGCCGGGACTGCGAAGTGCGTTACACGCCGCGCCGCAACGGTGACGGGCGCATCGACGGCTTCCACGTGTTCGTCACCGATATCACCGCGGCCAAGCTGGCCCTTGCCAGCAGCCAACAGCACGCGCACGCGCTGGAGGCGATGGTGGCCGAGCGCACCCGTGAACTGGAAGCGCAGATGGCCGCGCGCGAGGCCAGCGACGCTGCATTGCGGCAGTCGCAGAAGATGGAGGCGATTGGCCAGCTGACCGGCGGCATCGCCCACGATTTCAACAACATGCTGACCGGCATCCTGTCGGCGCTGGACATCGTCCGGCTGCGCCTGGACATGGGCCGGGTCGACGACCTCGAACGTTTCCTGGATACCGCCACCACCTCGGCCCAGCGTGCTGCGGCACTGACCCAGCGCCTGCTGGCGTTCTCCCGGCGGCAGTCGCTGGACGCGCGTCCGGTGGAGCTCAACACACTGTTGGTTTCGGTGCAGCACCTGCTGCACAGCACCTTGGGCGAATCAGTGCGCATCCGCGCCGAACCCTCGCCGATGCCTCTGCACGCCACGCTGGATGCCAACCAGTTCGAGAGCGCGCTGCTGAACCTGGCCATCAACGCGCGCGATGCGATGCCGCATGGCGGCGATCTGACCCTTCGCGCCTCGTCGGTAAGCGTAAGGGAAGGCCAGTACACGGCCGTGCCTGCTGGCGACTACGCATTGGTGGAGGTGGCCGACACCGGTGCCGGCATGGCACCGGAAGTGGTCGAGCGCGCTTTCGAGCCCTTCTTCACCACCAAGCCCATCGGCAAGGGGACGGGGCTGGGCATGTCGATGGTGTACGGCTTCATGCAGCAGTCCGGTGGCCACATCGCCATCCAGTCCACTGTCGGCGAGGGGACGACGGTGCTGCTGTTCATTCCGTTGTCCGAGGCCGTTGTGGAGGACGCGCCTGCACCGTCGCAGCCGATCCGGCGCGGCGCCGGCCAGTCCATCCTGGTGGTGGAGGATGACGAGCAGGTACGGATGCTGGTGACGGTGGTGCTGGAGGACCTGGGGTATCACGCGCAGGTGGTGGGTGATGCCGATGCGGCGATCCCCATCCTCACTTCGGCGCAGAGCATCGATCTGCTGGTCACCGATGTCGGGCTGCCGGGGCTCAACGGGCGCCAGCTGGCGGAGATCGCGCGGCAATCGCGGCCGGCGCTGCCGATCCTGTTCATGACCGGCTATGCGGAAAAGGCACAGGAGCGCGCGGCCTTCCTCGACGAAGGCATGGCGATGATCGCCAAGCCCTTCCTGCTGGATGAGTTCAGCATGGCGGTACGCATGGCGATGCCGGGCGGCGCGTAGTGATGCAGGCGCTGTAGCGCCGGGCCATGCCCGGCAGTGGTCGGCCTTTCGTCCCACGCATGCATGCCGCGCATGGCTTGGCGCCACCGAAGGGTTACGTGCGCAGCGACGACTCGCGCACCACCAGCTTCACCGGAATGCTCTGGCCTTCCACCGGCTGCCGGCCGATCAGCGCCAGCAGCTTCTCCACCAGCAGCTGGCCGGCCTGCTTGGTGTCCTGCTGCACGGTGGTCAGCGGCGGCGACACCGAGGCCGCCAGCGGGATGTCATCGAAGCCGGTCACCGCAACGTCCTGCGGCACCCGCAGGCCCTGCTCGCGCAGCGCGCGCACCGCGCCGATGGCAATCAGGTCGCTGGCGGCGCACACCGCATCGATGGAACGGTCCTGGGCCAGCAGTGACAGGCACGCCTCATGCCCGGACGCCTCGGTGGTGATCGCATCGTGCTGCAGCGCCGGATCTGCAGCCAGGCCATGCGCACGCAGCGCCTCGACGTGGCCGCGATAGCGCTCCTGGAATTCCGGGTAATGGCTGGAGGCATGGCCGAGGAAGGCGATACGGCGGCAGCCCTGTTCCAGCAGGTGGACGGTGATGTCATGCCCGCCCTGGAAGTTGTCGCTGCCGATCGACACCCCCGGCTGGCCGGGCAGGGCCGCGCCCCAGCGCACGAAGTGAGTACCTTGTTCCACCAGCCGCTGCAGGCGGTCGCGCGACTGGTGGTAGTCGCCATAGCCGAGCAGGATGATGCCATCGGCCTTGTTGCTGTCTTCGTAATCGGCCTGCCAGTCGGTGGACAGCTGCTGGAAGGACACCAGCAGGTCCTGCCCATGCAGCGCGCAGGCGCGGGTGATCGACCCCAGCATCGAGTGGAAGAACGGGTTGATCAGCGAGTCGTCGTTGGTCGGGTCCTCGAAGAACAGCAGGGCCAGCGTGCCGGCATTGCGCAGGCGCAGGCTGGAGGCGTTCTTGTCGACCTTGTAGTTCAGCTCGCGGGCGATGCGCAGGATGCGCTCGCGGGTCTCGGCGTTGACCATCGGGCTGCCGCGCAGGGCCCGCGACACCGTGGGCTGGGAGACCCCGGCCAGGTGGGCGATGTCCAGGGAGGTGGCTTTGCCTTTGATGGTCATGGGCGCGCGGAGGGGGCAGGGGAAAGGTCCCAGGCATGATGCCATGGGGTGGCTGCCGGCCGTCCTCGCCGACGCTGCTTGTGGTCAAGGTCGCGGGTGTGCGACGGTCATTGCCTCAGCCTGATGGAGCCAAGCGGTGTCCTTTCGCCTGTACCCGGATGTTCCGGATGATTTCGAGGCGCGGATCCGTATCCTCGCGCCGGAGGAGGGCGGGCGACGCAGCCCGGCCCGGAACGGTATCCGCTGGGACTTCGCATACGCCGATGACGCCGGAGCGCCAGAGCTGTTCATGATCTGGCCTGACTTCCGGCACGCCGAGGGCGACAGCTGGGCGACCGAGCTGCCGCTGCCGGTGGGAGAGCCCCTGTTGGCCGGCCTGACCGTGGTCAACGAGGCGCTGAGGGCGGGGTTGCACCGGGAGCGTATCCGGCCGGGCGTGCGCTTCCACTGCCATGAAGGGCCCAGGGTGGTGGCGGTGGGGGAGGTTACGCGGGTCACCGGCCTGCCGCTGGATCGCCCCCTGCTTCGTTGAGGTCGGCTCCGATACGGATCGGGCGGATTCCCGACGGGCCGGGGGCGAAGGGAATGGTAAGATGCCTCGTTCCGATATCACCCATTCGCAACCGTGGGAGGCCCAGCGTATCGGCACCCCGTCGGGTGTGCTATCACTGGTCCAGCCCCGGACAACGGAAGAATCCATCTATGGCGCGCGGCATCAACAAAGTCATCCTGGTCGGCAACCTCGGCAACGACCCGGACGTGAAGTACACCCAGAGCGGCATGGCGATCACCCGCATCAGCCTGGCTACCACCAGCGTCCGCAAGGACAAGGATGGCAACCAGCAGGAACGTACCGAATGGCACCGCGTGGTGTTCTTCGGCAAGCTCGGCGAGATCGCCGGCGAGTACCTGCGCAAGGGCAGCTCGGTGTACGTCGAAGGCAGCCTGCGTTACGACAAGTACACCGGCCAGGACGGCGTGGAGAAGTACTCCACCGACATCGTCGCCGATGAAATGCAGATGCTGGGCGGCCGCGGTGAAGGCGGCGGTGGCGGCGGCGGCAACTTCGCTGGCGGCGAGCGCCCGCAGCGCCAGCAGGCCCCGCGCCAGGAATACGGCGGCGGTGGTGGTGGCAACCCGCGTGGCGGCCAGGGCGGTGGTTACAACCAGGGCGGCAACCAGGGCGGTGGCTACGGCCAGCAGCGTCCGCAGCAGCCGCAGCAGTCGGCGCCGCCGATGGATGACTTCGCTGACGACGATATTCCGTTCTGATCGAACGCTCGTCTGCCGGAAGAACGAAAGCCCCGCCTATGCGGGGCTTTTCTTTTTCCAGTTTCAGGGCTGCGGACGTGGTGCTCCGCAGCATCGGCTTTCGTGCACTGCGACTTGCAAACAGACAATTTCCTCCCCTATGGTGCAATCGATTGCATTGCGGCGAAATCGTCAGTGTTTGATACCGGTTGGGAGGCCGGCAGGTGGATGTCCATCCATTCGATCAGACCGGCCCCGGGCCTCACGCGGCGCGATGCACTGCGTATGGCGGCCGCCGCTGGCCTTGGCCTGGGCGCTGCGGGCGTTCTGCCTGCGTTTGCAGCCACTGCGCCGCTCAGGGGCAACCTGAAGCATTCCGTTGCCCGCTGGACCTTCCCGCAGCTGTCGGTCGCCCAGCTTTGCGCGACGGTGAAGGGCATCGGTTTTGCCGCCATTGACCTGGTGGGCCCGGAGGATTGGCCCATGCTGAAGGCCCACGGCGTCTACAGCTCGATGTGCAACGGCGCGGAGCTGGGCCTTACCAAAGGCTTTGCCGGCCGTGAGTTCCACGACCAGCTGGCGGAGCGCTACACGCGGCATATCGACCTGGTGGCCGATGCCGGTTACCGCAACCTCATCTGCTTTTCCGGCAACCGCAACGGCATGGACCCGCAGGAGGGCATGGCCAATGCCGAGGCCGGCCTCAAGCGCATCCTCGGGCATGCCGAGAAACGTGGCGTGGTGCTGGTGATGGAGCTGCTCAACTCCAGGGTCGATCATCGCGACTACCTGTGCGACCACTCCGCCTGGGGCGTGGAACTGTGCCAGCGGCTCGGCTCGGACAACTTCGGCCTGCTGTACGACATCTATCACATGCAGATCATGGAGGGCGACATCATCGCCACCATCGGCAGGCATCACGCCTGTTTCAAGCACTACCACACTGCGGGCGTGCCGGGCCGGCACGAGATCGGGGACCAGCAGGAACTCAATTACCCCGCCATCTGTCGCGCGATCCGCGACACCGGTTTCGATGGGTATCTGGCGCAGGAATTCATGCCTGCGGCACCGGATCCCGTCGGTTCGCTGCGCGAGGCCATCGGCCTCTGCGACGTCTGAAACGATATCCACCAGGTGAGAGATCCATGGCAGACAATCATTACGACGCCATTGTTGTTGGCTCGGGAATCAGTGGCGGTTGGGCGGCGAAGGAACTGACCGAGAAGGGCCTCAAGGTCCTGATGCTGGAACGCGGACGCAACATCGAGCACGTCAAGGACTACGTCAACGCGATGAAGGAGCCGTGGGATTTCCCGCATCGCAACCGGCCTACACAGGCGATGAAGGCCGCCTTCCCGGTGCTGATGCGCGACTACGCGCTGGCCGAGAACCTGCAGGGCATGTGGGCCGACGAACAGGAATCGCCGTACATCGAGACCAAACGGTTCGACTGGTTCCGCGGCTACCATGTCGGCGGGCGTTCGCTGATGTGGGGCCGGCAGAGCTATCGTTTTTCCGACCTGGATTTTGAGGCGAACCTGAAGGACGGCATCGCCACCGACTGGCCGATCCGCTACGCCGACATCGCACCCTGGTACGACCATGTGGAGAAATTCGCCGGCATCGCCGGTACGCGCGAAGGGCTGGACGTGCTGCCGGACGGTGAGTTCCTGCCGCCGATCCCGTTGAACATCGTCGAAAAGGACGTGGCCGCGCGGATCAGGAAGGCCTTCGGCGGAACCCGGCACATGATCCACTCGCGCACGGCGAACATCACCAAGCCGATGCCCGAGCAGGGCCGCGTCAACTGCCAGTACCGCAACAAGTGCATCCTCGGCTGTCCCTTCGGTGCCTATTTCTCCACCCAGGCGGCGACACTGCCGGCGGCGATGAAGACCGGCAACCTGACCTTGCGGCCGTTTTCCATCGTCAAGGAAGTGCTCTACGACAAGGACCGCAAGCGAGCGCGGGGCGTGGAGATCATCGACGCAGAGACCGGCCAGACTTACCAGTACACGGCCAAGGTCATCTTCCTCAACGCCTCCTCCTTCAACTC
>NZ_QQXJ01000001.1:3099961-3108237 GCF_004348785.1 Stenotrophomonas sp. TEPEL | reverse complement strand
AGGGTGGGCTGGGCTCTTCGTCGGGTGAGCTGGGACACAACGTGATGGACCATCATTTCGGCGCGGGTGCCTCCGGCCGGGTCGAAGGCTTCGAGGACAAGTACTACTTCGGACGTCGTCCCTGCGGCTTCTACATTCCCCGCTTCCGCAACGTGGCTGCTGACAAGCGCGGCTACCTGCGCGGCTTCGGCTACCAGGGCGGCGCCAGCCGCATGGGGTGGTCGCGCGAGATCGCCGAGCTGAACATTGGTGCCGACCTGAAGGAGGCGCTGACCGTGCCCGGTGACTGGCGCATCGGCATGACCGGCTTCGGCGAAATGCTGCCGCACCACGACAACACGATTCGCCTCGACCGCGACCGCAAGGACAAGTGGGGTCTGCCGGTGCTGGCGATGGATGTATCCATGCGCGCCAACGAACGTGCCATGCGCAAGGACATGGCCGCCGATGCCGCCGAGATGCTCGAGGCCGCCGGCGTCAAGGACGTGGAGATGCACGACAACGACTACGCCCCGGGCAAGGGCATCCATGAGATGGGGACCGCGCGCATGGGCCGTGACCGCAGGACGTCCGTGCTGAACCAGCACAACCAGGTCTGGGATGCGCCCAACGTCTATGTGACCGACGGTGCCTGCATGACCTCCAGCGCGTGCGTGAATCCTTCGTTGACCTACATGGCACTGACCGCGCGGGCTGCTGACCACGCCGTGCGCGAACTGAAAGCGGGGAACCTCTGATGGACCGCCGCGAACTGCTGAAGATGATCGTCGCCGCCACCGGCGCGGCGATGATCGGCCTGCCCGCGCTCGGTCAGGCACAGGCTCCCGCCGCAGGGGCGAAGACGCGCTTCTCCGACGCCGATGTCGGCACGCTGGACGAGATCGCCGAGACCATCCTGCCGCGGACGAAAACGCCGGGGGCGAAAGACGCAGGCGCCGGTGCGTTCATGGCCACGTTCGTCAGCGACTGCTACACCGCCCGGCAGCAGGCGACGTTCCGCGCTGGCCTGGCCGATATCGACAAACGCGCCGGCGGTCGCTTTGTTTCCCTTGCGCCGCAGGCCCGAGCCGAACTGTTGCGCGCGCTGGATGCGGAGGCCAGGAAACACGCAGTCGAGGTGACCGAAACCGGCACCGCCGAAGCAGGAGAGCGGATGCCGCATTACTTCACGATGTTCAAGCAGCTCACCATCTTCGGTTTCTTCACCTCCAAGGTTGGCGCGACCGAAGTGCTGCGTTACGTCGCCGTGCCGGGCCGCTACGACGGCGACCTGGCCTATGTTCCCGGCACGCCCGCATGGGGGACCAGCTGATGGATCACGCCATGAAGATCACGCCGCTATTGATCGCAGCCGGCGTGCTGGCCGCGGCACCGGCGTTCGCGCAGGCCAACACCGATCCTGCGCGCGACCCGGCGAAGACCGAGGTGTGGACACCCGTGCCTGCAGCCGTGGCCACGCCGCCGGGCAAGGCGCCGTCAGACGCCATCGTGCTGTTTGATGGCAAGGATGCCTCCGCCTGGGAGTCGGAGCAGGGCGGGCGTGTGCCCTGGACCGTCGCCGACGGCGCCATGACCATCGTGCCGGGCAGCAAGGGCATCCGCACCAAGCAGGGGTTCTGCGACATCCAGCTGCATGTCGAGTGGCGCACACCCGTCGAGACCCAGGGTTTCGACGGCCAGAACCGGGGCAACAGCGGCATCTTCCTGCAGGAACTCTATGAGCTGCAGGTGCTGGACAGCTACAACAACCCGACCTATGCCAACGGCCAGGCCGGCTCCATCTACAAGCAGGCCATGCCGCTGGTGAACGCCTCGCGTGCACCGGGGCAGTGGCAGGCCTACGACATCCTCTGGAAGGCGCCGCGTTTCTCGCCGGGAGGCGGGCTCATCTCGCCTGCGCGCATCACCGTGCTGCACAACGGCGTGCTGGTGCAGGACGACACCGTGCTGGCGGGCAGGACCGAGTACATCGGCCCGCCCTCGTATTCACCGCATGCGTGCGCGCCGATCCATCTGCAGGAGCACGACGCCAAGGTCAGCTACCGCAACATCTGGGTGCGCGAACTGTAACGCTGGCGGCCTATTTCGCGAGATAACTGGTGATGTCGTCGATCTCCTGTTGCGACAGCTGGGAGAACGGCGGCATCAGTCCGCCGCCCTTCCTGATCTTGTCCTTGATCTGCGCGGCATCCAGGCGCTTGCCGATGTCGGTGAGCGCGGGGAATGCGCCCGGCATGCCGGCGCGATCGGCACCATGGCAGGCCGTGCAGTTCGCTGTGTAGAGCTTTGCGCCGGCTGCAGGGTCGTCCTTGGACCATGCCGTGGTTGCCAGCATCGCCGCACAGAGAATCACAGCCATTTTCAGCATCGTTTTCAATCAGGACTCCTTCGCGTACTAGCGCTGCGCGCTGGCTGGCAGGCGGGGGGACAGGTGTTCACGCAGGTAGTCCGCGCCGGTCTGGATGACCTTGGCCGGATCGCGTGGCTGGTCGTGCTCGAGGATGTACCAGTGCACGCCGGCCGCTGCGGCGGCTGGCAGGATCGCGCGCCAGTCCAGCACACCCTGACCGACGGCAGCGAAGCCGCCCTCGTCTTCGGCCTGGCCCTTGGCTGCATTGTCCTTGGCGTGTACCGCGAACAGGCGGCCGCGGAACTTGCCGAGCATCACCGCAGGGTCCAGGCCCGCACGTGCGACCCAGGCCAGGTCCAGCTCGGTCTGCAGGTCCGGCCCGGCTGCTGCGAACAGCAGTTCCAGGCCGGTCCGGCCATCGAAGTCGACCAGTTCGAAGTCATGGTTGTGGTAGGCCAGGCGCATGCCCTTGGCCCGTACCTGCCTGGCAATCGCGCCCAGTTCCTTGCCCAGCGCGGTCCAGCCTGCGGCATCGGTCGGCCGATCCTTCGCGTCCAGGTAAGGCACCACCAGGGTGGTGTTGCCGATCGACCGGTTGAAGGCCACCACGCCGTCCAGGTCCTTGCGCAGCTCGGCCAGTTGCACGTGGGAGGAAATCGCCCTGATCGAATACCGGTCCAGCAACTGCTTGAGCTCGCTGGCGCTGACGCCCTGCGTGCCCACCGTTTCCACCGCATCCACGCCGGCGTCGTGGACGATCTTCAGCTGCTGGTCGAGCGGGCCGGCGTTGCGCAGTGTGTACATCTGCACGGCGATGGGCTTGTGCGGGCTGGCGGCTTCGTGTGCCAGGACGGGCAGGGCTGCGAACAGCAGCAGGGCAAGGGTGGCAGTTCTGCGGGCAGGCGTGTTCATCATGAGATGCTCCCGGGGTTCAACCGATGGCGGTCCAGGCACGGGTCCTGGCCGAGGTGATGACGCGGTCGACGATCAGCGCCGAGCGCACGCCGTCTTCGAAGGTGGGCAGGCCATCCGGTCGCTCGCCTTCGATGGCGCGGTAGGTGTCGGCGACGAATGCCTCGAAGCAGTGGCCGTAGCCCTGCGCGTGCCCGGCCGGCAACAGCGACAGTCGGCGCTGTTCGGCACTGCCGGCGCCCGGCCCGCGCACGAAGACTTCCTCGCGCTGGTCGGGCTTGCCGATCCACAGGCGCTCGGCATCTTCCTGGTTGAACGCCACACTGGCCCTGGCACCATCAATCTCGAACCAGAGACGGTTGTGGCGTCCGGCCGATACCTGGCTGACCGTCAACGATGCCAGCGTCCCGGCGCCAGTACGGAACATCGCCGCGGCCACGTCCTCGCTGGTGACCGCCTGCATCGCGCCACCGGCCGCTGCTGTGGTGAAGCTCTGCCCGGTGTCGGTGCTGCGTTCGGCGATCACCGTGTCGAACGCCGCGCTGACCTCGGTGAAGCGCTCGCCGCTGACCCATTCCACCAGGTCGCACCAGTGCGAGCCGATGTCGGCGAACACGCGCGACGCGCCGCCCAGCGCCGGGTCCACGCGCCAGTTGTTGCTGGCCGGGTCCAGCAGCCAGTCCTGCAGGTAGCTGCCGTGAATCAGGTGCAGCGGCCCCAGTTCGCCATGGGCGATGCGTGCGCGCGCCTCGCGGATCACCGGGTGGTAGCGGTAGACGAAGGGCACCGTGGCGACCAGCGCGTTGGCGGCCGCCAATGCTGCCAGCGCCCGGGCGTCCTCCAGCGTGGTGGCCAGCGGCTTCTCGCAGACCACGTGCTTGCCGGCTTCCAGTGCGGCCTGTGCCATGGGACGGTGCAGGTGGTTGGGCGTGCATACGTGCACGACCTGCACCTGTGGATCGGCGACCACCTCCTCGATGTCCCGATAGGCACGCGGGACACCCCACGCCTGCGCCACGTCGCGTGCGCGCTGCGGAGAAGAGGCGGCCACGCCACGGATGTCGGCACCCGCCAGCAGCGCCGCGCGACGGTGCACGGCACCGATCATTCCCGTGCCGACGATGGCGATTCCAGGCTTTGGCATCAGGTAGGGTCCTCAGGGCGTGGAAGGTGCGGCCGCAACCACTGGCCGGTCGCGGAAAAGCAGCAGGAAGGCGATCAGCACGAGCAGCGCGACCCCTGCCGGGAACAGCCAGATCTGCTGCCAGTCCGGACCGGCTGCAGTGGTGAAGTGCTCCACCACCGCGCCGGACAGGAACGTGCCGATCAGCATGCCCACGCCATACGTGGCCAGGGTGATGAATCCCTGCGCGCTGCTGCGCGCGGCCGGGCCGGCATGCGCATCGGTGTAGATCTGGCCGGTGACGAAGAAGAAGTCGTAGCAGATGCCGTGCAGCACGATGCCGATCACCAGCAGCGAGAAGCCACCGCCCGCATCGCCGAAGGCGAACATGACGTAACGCACGACCCATGCGGCCATGCCCACCGCCAGCATCGTCTTCACCCCCAGGCGCACGAACAGGAACGGCATGGCCAGCATCAGCAGGACTTCGGAGACCTGTCCCAGCGACTGCAGGCCCGCCGCGCCGCGCACGCCCAGGTCGTTGAGATACGGGTTGGTGAAGTTGTAGTAGAACGCCAGCGGGATGCAGATCGCGATGGACGCAAGGAAGAACACCAGGTACGAGCGTGACTTCAGCAGGCGCAGCGAATCCAGCCCCAGGATCTGTCCCAGGCCGGCATCGCGCTGCTGTGCCAGCGGCGGGGTGTGCGGCAGGGTGAACGCATACAGGCCCAGCGCCAGCGACGCCATCGCCGCCATCCGGAAGGTCAGCTCAAGGCGGTGTGCCTGCTCCCAGCCCAGCCAGCCGATCAGCACGCCTGCCACGATCCAGCCGACGCTGCCGGCCACCCGCACCAGCGGGAACTGTTTCTCGGGCGACTGCATGTGCCGCATCGCCACGCTGTTGGCCAATGCCAGCGTCGGCATGAACAGCAGCATGTAGCCCATGACGCAGGCGGAGAACATGCTGAAGCTGGTTGCGGTGGACGCCAGCCACATCAGCACTGCGCCAGCCAGGTGCAGGACCGCAAGGATGCGCTGCGCCGCGAAGTAGCGGTCAGCGATCAAACCAACCAGGAAAGGCGCGACGATGGCGCCGATGGACTGGCTGAGGAAGGCCGTCGCCACCTGGCTTGCGCTGGCCTGCAGCGGGCCCTGCACCAGATAGGTTCCCAGGGTGACGAACCATGCCCCCCAGATGAAGAACTGCAGAAACATCATCGCGCCCAAGCGCGACATGGTGTGCGTCATGGCTTGCCCTCCCAGGCAGTGATGTGTCAGATCCCGAGCATGCGGCGCAGTGATCCAGGATCGGTGCCGCTGTCGGCAAAGTCGTCGAAGGCGCGTTCGGTCACGCGGATGATGTGGTCGCGGATGAAGGCGGCTCCTTCCCGTGCACCGTCTTCCGGATGCTTCAGGCAGCACTCCCATTCCAGTACTGCCCAGCCGGGAAAGTCGTACTGGGCGAATTTCGAGAAGACCGCCTTGAAGTCGATCTGTCCATCGCCGAGTGAACGGAACCGCCCCGGACGATCGATCCAGTCCTGGTAGCCGCCATACACGCCACTGCTGGCACTGGGGTGATATTCCGCGTCCTTGACGTGGAAGATGCCGATGCGATCGTGGTAACGGTCGATGAAGCCGAGGTAGTCCATCTGCTGCAGCAGCAGGTGGCTGGGGTCGTACAGGATTTTCGCGCGGGGATGGTGGTCCACCACGTCGAGGAAGCGCTCGAAGGTCGCGCCGTCATGCAGGTCCTCGCCGGGATGGATCTCGAAGCACAGGTCCACGCCGCAGGCGTCGAAGGCATCCAGGATGGGGCGCCAGCGTCGGCCGAGTTCGGCGAAGGCTTCGTCCACCAGCCCGGCTGGCCGCTGCGGCCAGGGATAGAAGTAAGGCCAGGCCAGTGCGCCGGAGAACGTGGCATGCGCGGTCAGCCCCAGGCGCTGGCTGGCCTTGGCCGCCAGCAGCAGCTGCTGCACCGCCCAGGCCTGGCGGGCGGCCGGATCGCCACGCTTGTCCGGCGGCGCGAATCCGTCGAACAAGCTGTCATAGGCCGGATGGACGGCAACCAGCTGCCCCTGCAGGTGGGTGGACAGCTCGGTGATCTGCAGGCCATGTCCGCCCAGCATGCCGCTGACATCGTCGCAGTACGCCTGGCTGCGCGCCGCCTCGGCCAGATCGAACAGGTGGGGCGCGCTGGTCGGCACTTGTACGCCAGAATAGCCCAGCCCCGCGGCCCATCCGGCCAGCGTGTCCAGCCGATCAAAGGGAGGTGTGTCGCCGATGAACTGCGCCAGGAACAGCGCTGGACCCTTGAGCGTCTTCACGTTGATTCGCCCTCGATGCAATCGATTGCATTATCCTAACAGGGGCATTCGAAAGACCCGTTGTGCACTGCACAGCGGAAGGAAGAGGTAACGCCATGGCCACCATCTACGACATCGCAAGGCACGTCGGCGTCTCCGCAGGCACGGTGTCGCGAGCGCTTTCCCGGCCGGACAAAGTGCTGCCGGCTACACGCGCGCGCATCGAGCAGGCCGCTGCAGCGCTGGGCTACGTGCCCAACACAGTGGCCAGGACACTCAAGACCCAGCGCAGCGGCAAGATCCTGGTCACCGTCCCGGACATCGCCAACCCGTTCTTCGCGCAGATCCTGCAGGGCGCGGAGGATGCGGCGCAGGCCGTTGGCTACGCCGTCCTGCTGGGCGACACCCAGAACCTGCCCGAGCGCGAGGAGCGCTACGCGCAGATGCTCCGGCGCAACGAGGCCGATGGTCTGATCGTGCTGGGGCATCGCCTGCCGCCGACCGCGCGCGAGATTGTCCAGCAACGAGGTACCGCCGCACCGGTGGTCAATGGCTGCGAGTTCGATCCCGCGCTGGGCATCCCCAGCGTCCACATCGACAACGCGGCCGCCGCGCGCGCGGTGATGGAGCACCTGTACGGACTGGGGCACGAGCGGATCGCCGTGGTCGGCGGACCGCCCGACAATCCCCTGCACACGCAACGGCTGGAAGGCGTGCGCGCCGCCGCCAGGGCGCGTGGCCGCCTGCGCCACCTCAGCATCGTGCCGGGCGACTTCTCGGTGGAATCCGGCCATGCGGCCGCGCTGGCGCTGCTGCCGCCTGCCACCGCACCCACCGCGATCTTCTGCTTCAGCGACCAGATGGCGCTGGGCACCCTGGCGGCCTGCCGGGACCTGGGTATCCGCGTGCCCGATGACCTGTCCATCGTCGGCTTCGACGACCTGGCGTCATCGCGTTACCTCACGCCTCCGTTGACGACCATCAGGCAACCGATGCGCGAGATCGGCGAGCGCGCGGTCAACCTGCTGCTGGCCATCATCGAACAGGTCGATGTACCGCTTCAGCAGACGCTGGATTTCAGCGTGATGCTGCGCGGCTCGACGGCCCCGCCGAAGGGCCGCTGAGGCGAGGGCGGGGCGGCGGCATGCCGCGCTTTCCCCGCCTCAGGGCTTCGTGCGCCTGGCGTCCACGCTGTAGCGCCCGGGCCCACTGCAGGCCAGCAGCAGGAAGCCGCCGGCGATGGCCAGGTTCTTCAGGAACATGATCTGCTGCACCGGGTCGGCGAGCTGGTGGTGGAAGATGAAGGCCGTGACCAGGCTGAAGGCGGCCAGCACCGCGGCCACTGCCCGGGTCTGGAAACCGAGCAGGATGCACAGGGCCGTGCCGATCTCGAACAGGATGGTCGGCCACAGCAGGATGCCGGGGAGACCCATCGCGGCCATGTAGCCCTGTGTTGCCGCAGGGTCGGACAGCTTGCCCAGGCCCGATACCAGGAACAGCAGCATCAGCAATACGCGGGCGGCCAGCTTCGCAAGGGAGTGAAGTGATGTGTCCACGGCAACGTCCTCAGGGTGGGCAGGGC
>NZ_QQXJ01000001.1:3046116-3099861 GCF_004348785.1 Stenotrophomonas sp. TEPEL | reverse complement strand
GGGCAGGGCGGGATGAGCAACAGCCATGCAGGGCGGTATGCCCTTGCCCAACCGACCGGGCGCTGCAGCAGGAGCTCCTGTCCGGCCATCGAATCCCATCACGGGTGAAGTGGGTGTTGAGAGCGATGCCGCCGGCAGCCTGGGCGACCTGCGCGGAGCGTCCTTGCCTCAGCGCCGCTCGTACCAGCCGCGCGATGCATTGACGATGCGCACCACCGACAGCATCACCGGTACTTCGATCAGCACGCCCACCACCGTCGCCAGCGCCGCGCCGGAATGCACGCCGAACAGGCCCACGGCGGTGGCCACGGCCAGTTCGAAGAAGTTGCTGGCGCCGATCAGCGCCGAGGGACCGGCCACGCAGTGGGCAACCCCCAGGCGCCGGTTGAGCAGGTAGGCCAGCCCTGAGTTGAAATAGACCTGGATCAGGATCGGCACCGCCAGGATGGCGATGACCAGCGGCTGCTGCATGATCTGCTCGCCCTGGAAGCCGAACAGCAGCACCAGCGTCAGCAGCAGGGCCAGCAGCGAGACCGGTCCCAGGGTCCGCAGCGCGGACTGCAGGCCAGCCTGGCCGCGACGGGCCAGCAGCCAGCGCCGCAGCAGTGCGGCCACCAGCACCGGCGCGATGATGTACAGCGACACCGACAGCAGCAGCGTGTCCCATGGCACGCTGATCGCCGACAGGCCCAGCAGCAGCGCCACCACCGGTGCATAGGCCACCACCATGATCGCGTCGTTCAACGCCACCTGGCTGAGGGTGAAATTGGCATCGCCGCGGCACAGATTGCTCCACACGAAGACCATCGCGGTGCAGGGCGCTGCTGCCAGCAGGATCAGCCCGGCGATGTAGCTGTCGATCTGCGCGGCGGGCAGCGCGTCGGCGAACACGTGGCGCAGGAAGAACCAACCCAGCAGGGCCATCGAGAAAGGCTTGACTGCCCAGTTGACGAACAGCGTCACGCCGATGCCCTTCCAGTGCTGGCCGAGCTGGCGCATCGCACCGAAATCAACCCGCAGCAGCATCGGGATGATCATCAGCCAGATCAGCACCGCGATGGGCAGGTTGACCTTGGCCACCTCCGCCGACGCCAGTGCAGAGAATGGCTGCGGCAGCGCGTGGCCAAGCAGGGTGCCGGCCACGATGCACAGCGCCACCCACAGGGTCAGGTAACGCTCGAACAATCCCATCGGTGCCGGTGCGCTCACGCCGGGCCGTCCCCGGGCTGCACGAAGCCAATGCGATCCAGTGCGTCCTTCAACGGCCCGCGATCGGACCATGTGTCTGCGGGCAATGCCAGCAGCGCCAGCAGGCGTGCCTTGACGATGGCATGGGCCTGCGCGAATGCAGCCGCCTTGTCCTCCGCGCTGCCATCGACGGCGGCCGGATCAGGCAAGCCCCAGTGCGCGCGCACGAAATCGCCGAACACCACCGGGCATGCCTCGGCGGCCGCGGCATCGCAGACCGTGATCACCAGGTCCATCGGCGCGCCGTCGGCGAACTCGTCCCACGATTTGCTGCGCAGGCCTGCCGTTGCAATGCCCTCGGCCTGCAATTGCGCAAGTGCGAACGGATTGACCTCGCCGGTGGGCTGGCTGCCGGCGCTGAAGACCTCGAAGCGATGACCGGCCCACGCCCGCAGCGTGGCTTCGGCAAGGACGCTGCGGGCGGAATTGCCCGTGCACAGGAACAGGACGCGTTGGGTGGTCACGAAGCAGATCTCCGGTCAGCAGGCGCAATCAGGGGAGGTGGGGCTGCAGGCCGGATCGGGCGAGCCTGCGCAGCAGTTGTGGGTGAGGTAGTCGATCAGGCCGGTCATCGCGCTGAAGTTGGCGCGGTAGCAGACATTGCGGCCCTGGCTCTCGCTCTCGGCCAGCCCGGCCTGCAGCAGCTCCTTGAGGTGGAAGCTGAGCGTGGCCGGCGGCACCTGCAGGGCGACGGCGATATCACCGGCCATGCGTCCGGCCGGGCCGGCTTCGACCAGCAACCGGAACGCGGCGAGGCGGGTGGCATGGCCGAGGGCAGTGAGGGCGGCGATTGCATTTTTCGTTTCCATATTTCTAGAATAATCGAATGAATGAATCCATCGCAAGTGCCACCTTTCCGAATCTGGCCGAAGTCTCGCTTCCCCAGCCCGACCCGACCCTGCTGGGCGCCGTCCGCGCACACCCGCCGCGGATCCTGCTGCTGTATGGCTCGCTGCGCCCGCAGTCGTTCAGCCGCAAACTGGCGCTGGAGGCCGAGCGCCTGCTGGGCCACCTCGGCTGCGAGACCCGGGTGTTCGATCCGCATGCGTTGCCCATGCTCGACGGCGTCGGCGCCGATCACCCTGAAGTGCAGCGCCTGCGTGCGTGGTCGCGCTGGTCCGAAGGCCAGGTCTGGATCAGCCCGGAGCGCCACGGCACGGTCACCGGCGTGTTCAAGAACCAGATCGACTGGCTGCCGCTGGAAGACGGCAGCGTGCGCCCGACGCAGGGCAGGGCGCTGGCGGTGATGCAGGTCAGTGGCGGTTCGCAGTCGTTCAACACGGTCAACACGCTGCGCGTGCTGGGGCGGTGGATGCGCATGCTGACCATCCCCAACCAGTCTTCGGTGGCCAAGGCATGGCAGGAGTTCGACGAGAACGGGCGGATGAAACCCTCGGCGTACTACGACCGGGTGGTGGATGTGATGGAGGAACTGGTCAAGTTCACCCTGCTCACGCGGGATCGTGCAGACTACCTGGTCGATCGCTACAGCGAGCGCAAGGGTGATCAGGAGGCGGCCGCATTGGCGCGTGCAGCAGGGGCGGTGGCCGCACGCTGACGGCACGCGGAGCCGCAGGGACGCGCATGCGCGGGCGCATCACCTCAATCCACTACCATGGGCCACCCCACCAGGATGTGCCCCGATGTCCCTCGTCATCCCGACCCTGCCCAGGCCTCCCGCCGCACGCATCGCCGCCTGGCTGATGATGCTGCTGGGCATGTGGCTGGCACTGAAGCTCGGCCTGGTGGTGACCCTGCTGTCGGGCCTGCTGGTGTTCCAGCTGACCCATGTGCTGGCCTCCACCGTGGAAGGCAAGCTGCGTCCCGGTCGGGCGCGGGCGATCGCGGTGATCGTGCTGTCGGCGGTGATCATCAGCGTGCTGGTGCTGGCCGGTATCGGCGTGGCCTCGTTCTTCCGCAACGAGACCGGTGGCCCGGACGTGCTGCTGGCGCGGTTGATGGACATCCTCAACACCTCGCGCCACCAGGTGCCGGCCCTGCTGCAGCCCTACATTCCCGAGGATCTGACGGCGCTGCGCGCCGCCGTGAACGAATGGGCTGCCGAGCACCAGCGTCAGCTGGGCGTGGCCGGCACATCGGTGGTGCAGGTGGGCGTGCGGGTGCTGATCGGCATGGTGCTGGGCGCGATGATCGCGCTGTACGACGAACTGCCGCTGCCGAAGATGGGCCCGCTGGCGCAGGAACTGATCGGCCGCACCAGCCGCCTGGCCACCGCGTTCCGCCAGGTGGTGTTCGCGCAGGTGAAGATCTCGCTGCTCAACACCGTGTTCACCGCCATCTTCCTGCTGGGCGTGCTGCCGCTGTTCGGCGTGCACCTGCCGTTGTCGAAGACGCTGGTGCTGATCACCTTCCTGGCGGGCCTGCTGCCGGTGGTGGGCAACATCATCTCCAACACCATCATCGCCATCGTCGCGCTGTCGGTGTCGTTCTACGTGGCCGTGGCTGCGCTGCTGTACCTGGTGGTGATCCACAAGCTGGAGTACTTCCTCAACGCGCGCATCGTCGGCGGCGAGATCCAGGCGCGCGCCTGGGAACTGCTGCTGGCCATGCTGGTGATGGAGGCGGCCTTCGGCCTGCCCGGGCTGGTAGCCGCGCCGGTGTTCTACGCCTACGTGAAGCGCGAACTGGTGGACCAGCGCTGGATCTGACCCGCCTTCACCCGGGCAGAGCGCTACTAAAGGCGATCAACGATGGGCAGGGGCATATGGCCGGCGAGGCTGTGCGGGTGCACGGGGCCACAGGCGGGCGTGCGGCGTGCGACGCATGTTCATCGGCGGCGCACGCGCTGCTGCCTAGACTGGCCACCCGCCCGTCCCCAGGAGTACGCCATGATCCTGCGTTCCGTTGTGACTGCCACGCTGCTGGCGAGCCTGTTCGCTGGCTGCGCCAGCAGTACACCGCAGCCCGATCCGGGCGCCGATGCTGCACGTCATCCGTCGATCGCCGCTGATGCCAGCCCGGTGCCTGCCTTCACCGGCGGCGGCGCCGGCTGGTCCATCGAGATTGCCTCCACCGGCAAGGGCAACCACGATGCCACGCTCACCGTTGCTGGCCGCAGCAGCGCTGGAACGTTGCGCTACCTCGGCCAGCCGGCCGGTGCGTCCAGTTCGTTGACGGTTCTCAACGGTGAGCTGGGCAAGCAGCCCACCATCGTCGAGATCAAGCGCGAGCCCTGCCGCAACGCCGAAGGCGTGGATACATCGGCCAGCGTGCAGGTGACTGTCGAGGGCCAACCACAACGCCGCGGCTGCGGCTTCCTGGCCGTGTACTGACTGGCGCACGCATGATCCACATCCCAGTGCTGGAGACGCCGCGACTGGTGTTCCACTATCCGCGCTGATGCGTGACGGTCATCGGGCGCGGGCGCACTGCACGCGGGAATGCCAACTGCGGCCACTGCGTGAAGAAGGCGCCAGCAGCCATCCACGCATCGGTCACCGCGTCGGGCAGACGCTGGACACCCATCTGTTGAAGGAACCGCCCATGACCACGCTCACCCTGCCCGAACTGGCCAAGAAGATGGCCGGCATCGATTTCACCATGCTGCAGACCCATGCCGATGGCAGGATCGCTGGCCGCCCGATGAGCAACAACGGCGATGTGGACTACGACGGCGACAGCTGGTTCTTCACCATGGAAAACACCGACATGGTGCGCGAGATCAGCGCCGACCCGAACGTGGCGCTGGGCCTGACCGGCAGCAAGTCGCTGCTGGGCAAGCCACCGCTGTTCGTGCACGTGCAGGGCAGGGCGGCGCTGATCCGCGATCGCGCCACGATGGCCCAGCATTGGGTGAAGGACCTGGAGCGGTGGTTCGAGCAGGGCGTGGATACGCCAGATCTGGTGCTGATCCACGTACACGCCAGCCGCATCCATTACTGGGACGGCGAGGACGAAGGCGAGATCGTGGTCTGATCGCGGGGGCCGCACAGGGCCCCTGCACATCGCTGCCGCAGCTCAGGAATGTGCAGGCGTGCCGGACCACGCGGCCAGTTCCGGTGCCAGCGCATGTTCAACGGCGCGGCGCAGCAGTGCCGGGGCCACGTAATGACGATGGGCGCTGTCGATCATGGCCATGTAGAAGCGGCCAAACGCATTGAGCGTCTGCACGCGCGAGCCCAGGCTGATCTGGACCTGGCCCTCCTCGCAGAACTGCACGCGCACGCTGCTGCGGAAGCGGAGATGGCGGTCGTCTGCGCCGAGCAGCACTTCGGCACACCGGTCTTCCGCATCTACCTGGGCATCCAGCACCGGGAAACGTCCGCCGAACACGCGGCTGCGATCGGTGGACAGCAGCGACGACACCGGGCAGCCCAGCGGCGAGGTGCGCAGACGCAGTGGTGCAACCAGACGATTGCGCACGGCCATCAAGCGGCCGACGCCCGCCGGCGGGTTGCGCAGGAACCCGTCCAGTATGTCGGCCAGCAGGGCGGAGGCCGATCGATGGCGGGTCTGCCCGCCGTGCAGGGTCAGTGTGGTCGTGTCGTTGTAGTGACTGTGCGGCAGGGCGCTGGCGAGCATTCCTGCTGGAGGCGACGACGCGCTGCTGCAGACCGGGTATGCCGGCGTCGCCCTTTCCACGAATCCGCGCAGTGGCTCCAGGCTGAAGCGACGCAGCGGCCCCAGCAACGTGCGCGTCTGCACGCACAGGCGTGCGCGCAGGCTGGGCGCTGCCGCCTGCAGTGACAGTTGCAGCAACGGCGTGGCGGCGAGTGTGGTTGCGCTGGGCCAGTGCGCCGCTGGCAGCACGTCGGTCAGGCTGGGAATGTCCGCGGCGTTTGCCTGTGCCAGTGCGCGAGCCTGCGCGCTCATTGCCCCGGCCAGCTCATTGCTGTGGCACGAGAGCGCGAACAGGGCAGCGTGGGCCGGACTGTTCGAGGCGAACTGGTGCCAGGTGCCACCACCAAAGCGCACGGTGAACAGGCAATCGGGCGGGATGCGGACACGACGCAGCGACCGCAGGAAGTGCGGGGGATCGTCCGCCAGCTGCTGATCGGATGCGCTGGCAAACCGCAGCTCGGCACCGGCACTGCCGGCGATGGCGGTGAACATGCGCGGCCCGGCATGGCGATGGAAGGGATGGCCGCCGGCGCCCACCACGAAGCTGTACAGCGAGGACGCATCGCCGTGCTGCAGGTGCATGCCACCCAGCCGTGCCGAGGGCTCGTCCAGCGCATCGATGAAGGCCGGGTGGTGACGTTGGCGCTGGCTGGCATCGCTTACCAGCGCATCGCCGGCACCAATGCCGAGCTGCGCGATCAGGGTGACTTCCACCGGGCCACCGCCGTCGTGTGCCGGAAGCTGGATACTCGGGAACGAACGGCTGGTGCGGGTCGAACCGGGCATCGCAGTGCTCCTCAGCGGGCGGGTGTCTTGCGGCGTGCGCGCGCTTCGCGCTTCAGCGGGCCGCCGACCGGACAGACTTCGGCAGCCCAGGAAAACAGCGTGTTGGCCAGGCGGTCGGGCACCTGCCGGAAGTACACGAACTGGCCGCGCTTCTCACGTTCGATCAGGCCGGCGTCCTCCAGGATGCGCAGGTGGCTGGAGAGTGCCGGCTTGCTGAAATCGAAGCGCTCGGCCAGCTCGCCGGCGCTGAGTTCGCCGGCGCTGAGGTAGGCCAGGATCTGCCGGCGTGCGGTGGAGGCCAGGGCTTCGAAGATGCGGTCCATGGTTGTAGTTAACTAATTCGTTAACTGATGTTCCCCCTGGCGGCAGGTGATGTCAAGCGCGGGGGTGCCCGTTGCGTACTGCCTCCCGGCTTTGTCATCCTCCCCGCTGTTTTCCGTTCCGTGGAGTTCCGATGCGCCCTGCGCCCTGGCTGATCGCTGGCCTGCTGCTGCCGATCGTGGTGATGGCCCAGCCTGCGCGTGCGCCGAAGGCACCTGCGCAGGATCCCTTCAGCGAACTGTTCGACACTGCCTGCATGCAGCACATCGGCGCGCCGGCGCGGTTGCAGTCGCTGATGGATGCCAATGGCCTGACGCCGCTGCAGCCGGCCGAGGCCGCTACGCTGCTGCAGGGCCAGCCGGGCATGGCATGGATGGTGCCGTTGGCCAGTGGTCGCTATGCGGTCAGCTGGGCCGACGATGGCACCTGCACCGTGTATGCCGAGAAGGCCGACCCGGCGGTGGTGCAGAAGGGCTTCGCGCGGTTGATGCAGGCCGCACCGAAGCCGCTGCAGATCCGCTCGCTGCCCTCGCGCGGTCCACTGTCCGGAGACCAGGTGGCGATCCAGTACGGTTGGGCAACGCCGGGCGAAAGCAAGCTGCGCGTGCGCTTCCGGCTGGTCACCCGGCAGGCCGCCGAGGCCGGGGTGCAGGCGATGGCCTCGGCCACGCCGGGCGAAGCGATGCGCGAACAGGCCACTTCGCCGGAGCCGGCACCCGCCCGGTAGCGCTGCCGGAGCACGAGATTCAGCCAACAGCCCGGCGATGTGATATATCGTTTATCGATAAATCCACCCGGGGCGGCAGGGCCGCTCCACATCGGAGGCTGCTTGACCGCTCGTCCCCCCCGCGCCCTTCCTGCGCGCGGCTTGTTCACCCTGGCCCAGACCGCCGTGCAGGCGGTGCGCGCGATGTGCTGGCTGGGCATCCTGGCCGCGCTGCTGGCGGTGCCGCTGGTGGCCTACGACCGCAGCTGGCTGCTGGACAGCGTGCACGACGCGCAGGCCGCGGCCATGCACGGTTCGCATCTGTTCCTGCATTTCTGCGTGGGCCTGGTCGCCATCGTCGCGCTGCTGGTGCTGTGCCTGGTGTTCCTGCGCCACCTGGCGCGGCTGCTGCGTTCTGCGGCCAACGAACGCCCCTTCACCCATGCCAATGCCGTACGCCTGCAACGCATGGCTTGGCTGATGCTGGCGATGGAGGTGCTGTCCATCGTGATCGGTCTGTATGCCAGCTGGATGGGGCCGGACTTCGCGTGGATGGAAGTTGGCGGTGGCATGTCGATCACCGGCCTGGTGGCCGTGCTGATGCTGTTCGTGCTGGCGCGGGTGTTCACCGTTGGCGCAGCGATGCGCGATGATCTGGACGGTGTGATCTGATGGGCATGATCTGATGGCGATCGTCATCACCCTCGACCGCATGCTGCAGCAGCGCGGCATGACCTTGTCCGAGCTGGCCGGGCGCGTCGACATCACCCTGGCCAACCTGTCGATCCTGAAGACCGGCAAGGCGCGTGCGATCCGCTTTTCCACCCTCGATGCGATCTGCCGCGAACTGCAATGCAGCCCTGGCGACCTGCTCGGGCATGACCCTGCGCAGGCGCAGGATGCGGATTGAGCCTGGCTGCGCCGCACGCCTGCACCGCACCACTTTTCCCCTACTGACGAAACGGACCTGAAATGGAATGGTTGGCTGACCCCTCGATATGGATGGGCCTTGCAACCCTGGTCGTGCTGGAGATCGTTCTCGGCATCGACAACCTGGTGTTCATCGCGATCCTGGCCGACAAGCTGCCGCCGCACCAGCGCGACCGCGCGCGGGTGATCGGCCTGGCATTGGCGCTGCTGATGCGGCTGGTGCTGCTGGCTGCGTTGGCCTGGATCATGAAACTGACCGAACCCCTGGTCACGCTGCTGGAGCACAGCTTCTCCGGCCGCGATCTGATCCTGCTCGGCGGCGGCCTGTTCCTGCTGTTCAAGGGCACCATGGAGCTGCACGAGCGGCTTGAAGGCCGCGAGCATCACGAGGACGGCAAGAAGGTCTATGCCAGCTTTGCGATGGTGGTGGCGCAGATCGTGGTGCTCGATGCGGTGTTCTCGCTGGATTCGGTGATCACCGCGGTCGGCATGGTCGACAACCTCGGCGTGATGTATGCGGCGGTGACCATCGCGATGGCGCTGATGCTGCTGGCCAGCAAGCCGCTGACCCGCTTCGTCAACAAGCACCCGACCGTGGTGGTGCTGTGCCTGGGCTTCCTGCTGATGATCGGTTTCAGCCTGGTGGCCGAGGGCCTGGGCTACAGGATTCCGAAGGGGTACCTGTACGCTGCCATCGCGTTCTCGATCCTGGTGGAAGCGTTCAACCAGTGGATACGTTTCAACCGCGAGCGCAACGAGCAGCGCCAGCCGTTCCGCCAGCGTACTGCCGATGCCGTGCTGCGCCTGCTGGGTGCGCGCCAGGCCAATGGCCACGATGAAGATGAAGCCGATGAGCGCGGCAGCACCGAAGAACGCCTGCAGCCCGCCGAGCACGAGATGATCCGCAGTGTGCTGGGCCTGGCCGACCGTCCGGTATCGAGCGTGATGACGGTGCGTGCCGACGTGCAGTGGATCGACATGGCGCGTGGTCACGACGATGTGGTCGCACGCCTGGTGGCGTCGCCGCATACGCGGATGCTGGTAGGAGAGGGCGACCTGGACAGCCTGCGCGGCGTGGTGCAGAGCCGTGACCTGCTGGCCGACCTGCTGCAGGGCAAGCCACTGCAGCTGGAAGGCAACCTGCGCGAGCCGCAGTACGTGCTGTCGAGCGCCAGTGCGCTGCAGGCCCTGGAGCTGATCCGCCAGCACCCGGTGCCGTTGGCGGTGGCGGTGGACGAGTACGGCAGCGTGGAAGGCCTGGTAACGGCCAACGACCTGCTGGCGGCGATCGCCGGTGATCTGGCCGATACCCAGGACGAGCGCTATGGCGTGGTTGCACAGGGCGAGGACTGCTGGGACGCCGACGGCGCGCTGACCCTGGACGACCTGCAGCGGCTGGCCGGCGTGTCGCTGCCGCGCAGCGCGGACTACATGACCATTTCCGGGCTGGTGCTGGAGCAACTGGGGCGCCTGCCCGACGTCGGCGACACGCTGGAGGTGGCCGGGATCCGCATCACCGTGCTGGCGATGGAGAAGCGGCGCATCACGCGGTTGCGGGTGGAACGCCTGCCGGAAGCGTGACGATGTCGGGGCTGGGCCCATGCCCGGCTCTATCCATTGCCATCTTCTGCCGTCACCATGGCGGGCCTGTTCGCCGTTCTGGATTGTCGTAGTGCTGAGTACGATTGGTTTTCTGATGGGCCTGTATGTGGCCTGGCGCCTGTTCTGGCCGCTGCGCCTGCCTGTCTGGTCGAAGGTGGTGCTGTCGGTGCTGCTGGTGGGCATTGCCGTGCAGCTGCGCATCGTCGCCAGCTTCTGGGGCACGATGGCCTCGCCGGAAATTCCGAAGATGGCCATTGCCACGCTGGCCACCGGTTCCACCGCCGTGCTGCTGCTGGCCCTGGCGTTGCTGGTGCTGGACGCCGGCCTGTTGGCCGCGCGCCTGCTACGCGCCCCGCGCGCCCTTTCCGTACTGCGCAGCAAGGCCCTGCGCCCGTCTGCCGCAGTGCTGGCGCTGCTGCTCAGTGCCTTCGGTGTCAGCCAGGGCATGGCCGTACCCAAGCCACGGCAGATCGAGGTGGCCATCAGCGGCCTGCCGCAGGCCTTCGATGGCTACCGTGTGCTGCAGCTCACCGACATCCACGCCAGCCGCCTGCTGACCGGCGACTGGGTGCGCCAGGTCGTGGCTGCAAGCAATGCACTGCAACCGGACCTGGTGGTGATCACCGGCGACCTGATCGACGGCAGCGTGCAGGCGCGCCGCAACGATTACACCCCACTGGCGGACCTGCGTGCGCCGGACGGGGTGATCGCCATCACCGGCAATCACGAGTACTACGCGCAGTACAGCGAATGGATGCAGGCGTTCCGCGCGCTGCACATGCAGGTGCTGGAAAACAGCCACACCCAGGTGCGCCGTGGCGGGGCGGCACTGACCATCGCCGGCGTCACCGACCCGGTCGCCGCACGCTATGGCCTGCCGCTACCCGACCTGGAGGCCGCCCTGGCCGGTGCCGACCCCAGCGCACCGGTGATCCTGCTCGACCATCGGCCACGCAATGCACGCGAGGCCGCTGCACGCGGGGTGAAGCTGCAGCTGTCCGGGCACACCCATGGCGGACAGATCATCGGCATGGACCAGCTGGTGAAGCGCGCCAACGGCGGCTTCGTCTCCGGTCGCTACGCGGTGGATGGCATGACGCTGTACGTGAGCAACGGTGCCGGCCTGTGGGCCGGGTTCCCGGCGCGCATCGGCGTGCCGTCGGAGATCACGTTGATCACCCTGCGCCGGGCGCCGTGATGCGGTGGGGTCGGATCCCTTTGCAGACAGCAAAGGGCTCTGCCCCCGATTACCAGAGGGCAAGTCATCCACGCATGGCGTGGATCTACCGCATCGTCACCGCCTTCATGACACGCTGCGGCCATGAAGGAAAGCACGCAATGACCGCAGGACGGCAGCGCTCGATGTGGGTGGCCGGCCTGTCCACGGTGGTGGAGTGGTACGACTTCACCCTGTACCTGTACTTCGCCACGGTGCTGTCGCGCGTGTTCTTCGGCGGTGGCCAAGAGGCGATGCTGGTCACCCTGGCCGGCTTCGCGGTGTCCTACCTGATGCGTCCGCTCGGTGCGCTGTGCTTCGGCCACCTGGGTGACCGGCTCGGCCGGCGCTGGATGCTGCTGGCCTCGATGGCATTGATGGCCGCGGCCATGCTGGCCACCGCGTTGCTGCCGACCGCGGCCACCGCCGGTGCGACTGCTGGTGTGCTGCTGCTGATCCTGCGCTGTGTGATGGCCTTTTCCGTGGGCGGCGAATACACCGGCGTGGTCGCCTATCTGCTGGAAAGCGCGCCGACGCGACGACGTGGCCTGGTCACTTCACTGGCCTCGGCGGCCAGCGAAGTGGGCGCGTTGCTGGCGGTGGCCATCTCCGCGCTCACCGTGGCCCTGCTGCCTGCGCCGCAGCTGGACAGCTGGGGCTGGCGGATCCCGTTCTTCTTTGGCGCGGCGCTGGCACTGGTGATCCTGATCGCGCGTTCGGGCATGCACGAATCGCCGGAGTTCGAGCGGCAGCGGCGCGAAGGCAGCATTCCGGCTACGCCGCTGCGGCATGTCCTGCGCAACCATCCTGGTGCGGTGGCGCGCACGTTCGCGATTTCCGCACTGGGTTCGATCACCTACTACGTGGGCATCACCTACGTGCCAGCATTCCTGCACGCACAGGGGCACGACGAAGGCGATGCGCTGTGGCTGTCGACGATTGCGGCGGTGGCGGTGATCGCGATCACCCCGCTGTGCGGGGCGCTGTCCGATCGCTTCGGGCGGCGTCCGCTGCTGCTGGGGCTGACGGTGCTGGCGGCGCTGCTGCCGCTGTCGATGTTTGGCTGGATGGCCACTGCTGCGCCGTTGGGCATCGTGCTGGCAGCGGTGAGCCTGGCCTGTGTAGCCGGCGGTATCAGTGCGGTGGCGGCACCGGCCACGGCCGAGCAGTTCCCCGGCGAGGGCCGGGTCAGTGGCCTGGCGCTGGGGGTGACCATGGCCACCGCAGTGTTCGGCGGGGCGACGCCGTGGTTGGCGCAATGGTGGGTGGAACGCAGCGGCTGGGCGGCGGCACCGGGGGCGATGATCGCGCTGGTGGCGGTGCTGGTGCTGCCGGTGCTGTGGACGCTGCCGGAGACCGTGCCGAAGACCCGCCCCGTGTCCCGGGGCGGGCAGTGAGCGCTTAGACCTTCAGGGTCCGCTCGATGTCGGCCAGCACCGCGGCCGCATCCACGCCGATGGCGATGGACTGCAGGACATGGCCGTCCCACACGCTGGGGCCGAAACCCATGCCTTCCGGCTTGGGAATGGTCATGCCACGGGCGACGCCGTCGGTGGCCACGCGCACGCTGGCGCGCTCGAACTGGAACAGCTCCGGGCGGGTCAGGGCGATGCAGGCGCAGCAGTCGTGCACGACCATGCCCTTGTGTCCGGCCTGCAGATAGAAGTCGACGTAGTCCTGCGACAGGGCGCGCACCAGTTCGGCATCGGCGCCGCCGATCACGGCCAGCTTGTCCAGGCCGTCGCGGTTCATCTCGACGCGGGTGGTCACGTCCAGGCCGATCGCGGTGACCGGCCAGTGGGCGGTGAACACGATGTCGGCCGCTTCCGCGTCGCCCCAGATGTTGGCCTCGGCCGCCGGAGTGATGTTGCCGTTGACGTGGAACGCACCGCCCATCAGTACCACGCCACGCACCAGGCCGGCGATGTCCGGGGCCTGCTGCAGGGCCAGCGCCAAGTTGGTCATGCGGCCGACCGCCACCAGGGTCACTTCGCCCGGATGGGCGCGCACCAGGTCGATGATCAGCTGGTGTGCGGGACGGCTGTCGGCGGTTGCGTCCAGCGCTTCCGGCACCGGGTGGTTGCCCAGGCCGTTGTGGCCATGGATGTGCACCGGCCACGCTTCCGGGGTGGCTTCGGGCTGCAGCGGGCCTTCGGCGCCGCGCGCGACCGGCGCGGACAGGCCCCAGGCCTGCTTCAGGTACAGCGCGTTGTGGGTGGTCGACTCCACCGAGGCATTGCCGAAGGTGGTGGTGACGCCGATCAGATCGATCTGCGGGTGCTTGTGCAGGTACAGCAGAGCCAGCGCGTCGTCGACGCCCGGGTCGGTATCGAAAATGACTTTCAGCATGTTGTTGTTCTTCTTCTTTCGTGTGGTGCAGGGGGCCGGCGGTCCCAAGGGCAGGCCGGCGCGCCCTACATTGTCCCATCTTCATGACAGGCAGGGCGAACCGGCCGCGGTGGTATCGTCTGCGGGCCCGAACCCGTCGCAAGGAGCTGCGCCATGCTGGCTGTGACCCTCGTCCTGATTGCCCTGGTGCTGGGGCTGAACCTGGTGGCCAGCTTCGTGGTGCTGGGCCGCGATGACCTTCCCGTCAGCAGCCGCGCCGGGCAGCTGCTGGTGGTGTGGCTGCTGCCACTGGTCGGCGCGATCGTGTGCATGGCGATGGCCACCGCCGATGGTTCGCCCGCGCGGGGCGATGGCAGCGGCGGTGGACCGGCCGATTTCTCCGGGGGCTATTCCGGGGACAGCAACAGCCACCACAGCTACAGCAGTTCCGACTGCAGCAGTGGCGACAGCGGTGGGGGCGGAGACGGCGGCAGCTGCGGCGGCGGCGATTGAGGAGAGATTCCAGGTTGCCGGCCAGCGGCCGGCACTACCCGGACGTGACCTATCGAGGTTGCCGGCCAGCGGCCGGCACTACCGTGAACCGGCCTCGCCGGGGTAGTGCCGGCCGCTGGCCGGCAATCCCATGAACTCAGCTTCCGCCTTCGGTCGGCAACGGCGCAGGCACGTTCAACAATCCGCCGCTGGCCACATACGCAGCCAAGGCCTGGCCCTGGCTGAGCAGGTGGCGTTCCATCGTGCGTTCGGCGGCTGCAGCATCGCGCTGGCGGAAGCAGTCCATCAGTTCGCGGTGTTCGGCCAGCGACTGCGCGGTGCGGCCCGGTGCCAGCAGCTGGCGGCCGCGATGCATCTTCAGGATGCGGTGCAGGTCGTGGGTGATGCGGATCAGCCACGGGTTGCCGGCGTAATGCTGCACCGTCTCGTGGATGAGGTAGTTGTTGCGGTAGTACTCGGCGATGTTGCCCTCGGCGGCGGCCGCTTCCATCGCCGCGTGCAGGTCTTCCAGCTGCTGCACGCCGGCGTCGTCGATGTGCTTGACCGCTTCATGCGCACATCGGCCTTCCAGCATCGCCATCACCGGGAACAGCTGGTTGAGGTCTTCCAGGGTCAGCCGGGTTACCCGTGCGCCGCGGCCGGCATCGATCTGTACCAGGCCTTCGGCGGCGAGCAGCTTCAGCGCTTCGCGCAGGGGCGTACGGCTGATGGCCAGTTCCTCGCACAGCGCCGGTTCGTCGATCCACTCGCCCGGCGGCAGGCGGTAGTCGTAGATCCGCTCGCGCACGTGTTCGGCCACCTCCTCATACAGAGGGGCGCGCTTCTTCGGTGTACGCGGAGCGGGAGCGATGGCCATGCGGAAAGTGTAACGCCAGGCAGTGCCGGCCAGCGACCGGCACTACCGCAGGCATTTACATCCAGCCCGGCACCACGAACACCAGCCACGCCAGCAGCGGGCCGAATGCCACCACCAGGCCGCTGTAGACCAGGAAGCGGCGGAACAGCGTTTCGCGTTCTTCCTTCGCGGCCGAGGCCACCACCAGTGCGCCGTTGGTCGAGAACGGACTGACATCGACGATGGTGGAAGACACCGCCAGCGCGCAGATCACGCCGGCTGCACTGAGATGGCCCTGCATCAGGAACGGCACCGCCAGTGGAATGGTGGCACCCAGCACCGCCGCCGACGAGGCGAATGCGGAGACGATGCCGCCCACGTAGCAGACCAGCAGTGCGCCCAGCAGCGGAATGCCGATGCTGGAGACGCCGTGGCCGATGAAGTCCACGGCACCGGCATGTTCCAGCACGCCGATGTAGGTGACCACGCCGCAGATCAGCAGCACGGTGGACCAGCTGATGCCGTCCACCGCACCCTTCTGGCTCTGCGGCGACAGCAGGGCCAGCACCACGGCAACGGTGATCGAAACCAGGCCGACGTTGAGGTTGTAGATCAGCGCGGCCACACCCAGGCCGAGCAGGCCGATCAGGGTGAACAAGCGCTCGCGGGTCAGGCCCACCGCATCCAGTGCCACCGGATCGTTGGACAGGGTGCCACCACCGGCTGCGACCAGCGCACCATGGCCTTCGATGGCGAACTGCCGCGACGAAGCCTGCGGGCCACCGGCCATCGCCAGCTCCGCGTTGCCCACCGTGCCCGCAGCAGTGATCGAACCGCGACGCAGCAGCGCGATGCCTCCGAAGGCGAAGAAGCAGATCGTGGCCATCATGAAGTTGAAGCCGAGGCTGGTCAGGAACACCGCCATTTCGGTGACTTCCAGGCCTGCCTTCTGCACCACGCCATTGGTGATGCTGCCGTACACGCTGATCGGCGAGAAGCCACCCGCCTGCGCGCCATGGATCACCAGCAGGCCCATCATCAACGGATTGATGTTGTACTGCTTGGCAAAGCGCAGCGCGACCGGGCCGATGATCGCAACCGCGGCCGGGCCCAGCGCGCCGAAGGCGGTCAGCACGGCGGTAATCACGAACATCACCCACGGGATGGCCACGATATGGCCGCGTACCGCTTTCACCGCCCAGTGCACCAGCAGGTCGATGGTGCCGTTCTTCTGCGCGATGGCGAACAGGTAGGTGATGCCGACCAGGGTCAGGAACAGGTCGCCCGGGAAGCCGGCGAGAACCTCCTTGCCCCCCATGTCGACCCAGAGCCCGCCGACGATGAAGGCCAGTGCGAAGGCAACGGCGCCCATGTTGATCGGCATCGCGGTGGCGACGATGAACATGATCACCAGACCGATGATCGTTGCAATTTGTGGAGTCATGCGCCCTCCCAGACACCTGATTCGCGTGTTGCACGGATGGAAGCCCGCCATCCCCGGGTATGGCCTGTTACGTACTGCGCGTTACGTACTGCTCAAACCCGTTACTGCAGCCGCTGCAGCGCGCTGCGGACCCACGCCGCCGCGCCGTCCAGGCTCTGGAATTCCTCGATCGCGCGTACCTCGCAGCACGGATAGGCCGGCGCGATCATGCGTGCCAGTGCGTTGCCCGGGCCCAGCTGCAGGAACACGCGCGCGCCGCGCTCGAAGGCCTGGCGCATCACCTGTGCCCACTCGATGGTCTGTGCCAACTGCGCGGACAGCGTGTGCACCACCGCTGCGCTGTCGCGCACCGGCCGTGCGTCGATGCCGGCCAGCAGCGGCAGGCGCGGCGCGTGCAACGTGGTGGCCTGCAGTGCGGCGGCAAACGGTGTGACCGCCGCCGACAGCAGTGGCGTATGCGCCGGCACATGTACCGGCAGCACGCGCACCTCGGCACCCTGTGCGTGCGCGGCAGCGGCCAGCGCACGCAGTGCCGGCAGCGTGCCGCCAACGATGAAATGATCTGTGCCGTTGGCGATCGCCACGTGCGTGCCGTGGATTTCGCACAACGTCTGCACCGTCTGTCGATCCAGCCCCAGCATCGCCTGCATTCCGGCATCGACCGGACTGACGGCGTCCATGAATCGTGCGCGCTGGGTCGACAGGGACAGGCAGGTGGCCACGTCGAAACTGTCGGTGATGGCATGTGCCGCCAGTTCGCCGATGCTGTACCCGGCCACCACGATCGGGTCCGGCACCGCGCCGCGCAGAGCATGCCAGTGCGCGATGCTGGCGGCGCACAGCAGCGGCTGCGCCTGTGCGTTGTCGAAGCGGTCGTCGGCGGCCGCAGCCGCGAACACATCGCGCCCCAGCGCGTCGCTCGCCGCATCCAGTACCGCGCGTGCAGCGGCCATGCCGCGCACATGGTCGAACATCGCCGGATGCTGCGCCCCCTGTCCGGGGCAGAGCAGGGCCAGGCTCATGCGCCCTCCTGCTGCAGCAGGAACCAGGCGCAGGCCAGCAGATCGGCACTGCCACCCGGGCTGAGCCGACGCCTCACGAACGCATCGCCGATGGACTGCAGGCGCACGCGCCAGTCCGGCGCGAAGGCGCCACCGGCGGAAAGGAATGTGGCGGCTTGTTGTTGCGCCCAGCGCAGGCCCTCGGCACCGCCGCGATGCAGCAGGTTCAGATCGTCCACCTGTGCCACCAGCTGCATCAGCGTCTGGCACAACGCGGCGTCGCGCGGCAGGCCGCTGTCCAGCGCATGGCGCAGGGCAGGCAGGGCCAGCTCGCGCAGCACCGGGTAGCCGGCGGCAGCCTGTTCGCGTACGCCGCAGACCCCATGACGCGCACGTGCGCGCTGTCCCGGGCTGTGCGGGTCCAGCGGCGCAGCGATGAGCGCGTCTTTCCACTGCTGAACCGCCAGGCACACCTGCGCGCCCGACACGGCATGGCCATGCGCGCGCCTGCGCTCAGCAGCAGCGGCCACCAGCAGGCCAAGGCTGAAGATCGCACCGCGATGGGTGTTGATGCCGGCGGTGGCGGCCAGCATGGCCGCTTCAGCGGCAATACCGTGATCGCGCAGCACTGTGAAGGGGGCGCCGGTGGCACCGGCCCTCGCCACCGCCGTGAAGTAGTGGCGCAGGGCGAAAAGACTGCACAGGAAAGTGCCGGCATCCATGTCGTCATGGCTGCCGCTGTCGAACGGGGTGACCAGGCCCGGCTTCGGGGCGCACGCCAGTTCGGCGTGCAGGCTGGCAATGGCCAGCCGTCCCAGGCGTGCGCTGTCGACCACCGCGTCACGTGCCGGCAACGGCTTCGGGGCGGCGATCATGCGATCGCCTCGCGCGTGGCGAACAGTGCATCACGCGCTTCCAATGCGGCTCCATCAAGGCGTTTCACCAGTACCTGGCGACTGCGGCCGGCCAGTTCGCGCCAGTTCACCGCGCCACCATCGGGCAGGCACAGCTCGCCATCAAGGCGATGCGGATGGCGGGTCTGCCATGCCAGCAACCGCGCGATCAGCGCCTCGGCCTGCGCGGCATCGGTCACCTGCCACAGCAGGTCGATGTCCGAACGCTCATGTACATAGGGCAGGGCGGTCAGCCATTGCCAGGCGAAGGCGCCGAACACACGGGCCGGGGCCAGTGCCTGCAGGTCGTGCAGTGATTCCTGCCACGCCTGTGGAACACCGGCGTCGCCTGCTGCCAGCAGCTCGCTCAATGCCGGGGGAGCGCGCATGTGCGCGACGTCGCACAGCGGTACGCGCAACGACAGGCGCTGCTTGCCTTCGGCCGGTGGCAACGGAACGCCCAACCGCAGGCGCGGATCGGCATCATCCGCGGCACGACGCGCCACCACTGCAGGGAAGCCCTGCGCGAACCAAGCGGCAAGGCGCGGCTCGTGCGCGGGCAGGTCGGCCCGCCAATCGGCATCGGCCGACAGCCAGACCAGCGTGTGCCGGGCGGGCCGCTCAGGCATTGCCGTGGCTCACAGCGATGGCCACCTGCGCAGCCAGCGTACGGCCACCCCGTTCGGCGCCCAGTGCAGCGCGATGGTCACCGTCGACGGGTGCACGCAGTGCGTCCAGCAGGTGATGCGCCAGATTGCCATCCCACAGCGATTGCACTGCGCCCATCGCCACGTAGTTCTCCACGCCCGGCGCGAACACCGGCGAGGTCAGGCTGAGCGCCTGCAGTTTTTCCAACGGCTGCTTGGTCACCCGTGCCATCGCGCGCAGATCCATCACCCGCACCTGCGCATCGGGCAGGGCATGGATGAGGTCGGCCATCAGCCCGAACGACAGGAAGCCGCCGCTGACCGATTCGCCGTAGACCAGCGTGACCAGGCGCGCGCCACGGCGGCGGGCCAGGTCCAGGGTCTGTGCGAGATGGGCGAAGTAGCCGTTGATGCCCAGCAGTTCATCGCGGCGCGCCAGCCGCTGGCCGGCGGTATCGACCAGCATCACGATGGGACGTTGCGGATGTGCAGCGGTGCTGGCCAGCACGGTGTCGGCCAGCACCAGCGCGTGGTCCACACCGACTTCGATCCTGTCGGTAGTGCCGATCACCGTCACTTTACCGTCGTCGGTGGTCGCTGTGCCGGTCAGTACCGAATCGTTCACCGCGATCGCATGGCCACGCGGGAACAGTGCGTCCAGCAGCGAATTCAATGGCAGGCTCACGGCAGGCTCCGGTGCGCAGTGGCGGCAAGGAAGGCATCGGTTTCCAGCAGCGCCAGACGTTCCGGGTCGGCAATGCCCTGGCGTGCCCAGATCTGCAGGCCATCGTTGCAGTCGCCCCACGCCTGTACGCGCGCCTTCAACGCGGCGTGGCGTGCCTGCAGCATGGCCAGCGCCGCGTCGGGGTCGGCACTTGCGGTGTCAGGCTGCAGCGCATCAAAGGCCGCCTGCGCAAACGCGCTGATCGCATCGGGCACCAGCACCTGCGCCTGGTCGATCAGGTAGCGGTGCTTGCCACCGGTCACCCGCCACACCAATGCGCGGTCGCGCGAATCGAATTCCTCCACGCCGCGCACGGTCTCGATCACTTCGGGGCCGGACAGCGACAGCCGTCCTTCTTCGGACATGATCACCGTACTGCAGCAGCGGGCGACGATGCCCATGCCACCGAAGGCGCCGTTGCCGCTGCCGATCATCGCCACCACCGGTACCCCGGCGGCCCGCGCGCCGAGCGTGGCGCGCATGATTTCGGAAATGGCGATCAATCCCGCATTGGCTTCATGCAGGCGCACACCGCCGGTATCGAGCAGCAGCAGCACGCCATCGGGAAGGGTGTCCGCCGCGCGGCGCAGCAGGCCGGTCAGCTTGGCGCCATGCACCTCACCCACGCCGCCGCCCATGAATTCACCCTGCTGCGCGGCCACCAGCACGTGCTTGCCGTGCAGGTGTCCCTCACCGACGACGATGCCATCGTCGAACGCGGCCGGCTGGTCCAGCTGCGCCAGATGCGGGCTGATGGCGCGCTGGGCTGGGCCGAGAAATTCGTGGAACGATCCTGCATCAAGCAGCCCGGCGATGCGCGCGCGGGCGTCGGCTTCGTAATAGCTGGTGCGTTGTGCGAGCGTCATGGCTGGCCTCCGGCAAGCAGGGTCTCGACGGCCTGGTCCAAGCGCAGGCTGACCACCGCCGGTGTAGCGCCGGCATCGTTGATCGACACGCGCACATCGCGCAGGGGATGACGCTGGGCGAAGTCGGCGATCACCGCCTGCCATACCGTGCCGAAGCCACGTGCAGCGGTGATGATGCGCACGGTCATCGCACCGTCCAGGTCGGCCGGTTCCAGCAGGATTTCCAGGTTGCCCGAGGCCAGTACGCCCACCAGCACCGCATCGGTGGGGAAGCGCACGGGCGTGGTGCCGGCGAATCGATAGTCGAGGGTTTCCATGGCTTGGCCCTTACCAGTTGCGGAAGCGCTTGGGCGGGTCGTACAGACCGCCGGACCAGCGCACCAGGTCTTTCACCGAACGCGCGGCAAGAAGATCGCGGCTGGCATCGCGCACGTTGATGCCGAGATCGTCGGGGCGGCGGATCACTCCGCGGTCGCGCAGGTTTTCCACCATGGCGCGGTCGCGTCCTCTGCCCACGGCGGTATAGCCAGCCACGCCGCGGATCGCCTGCTCGCGTTCTTCCGGGCTGCGGCACAGCAGCAGGTTGGCGATGCCTTCCTCGGTCAGCACATGGCTGACGTCGTCGCCGTAGATCATCACCGGCGGCAGCGGCATGCTCGCGCGCTCGGCCAGGTCCCAGGCATCGAGGCGGTCGACGAAGGCCGGCGCCATGTGCTCGCGGAAGGTTTCCACCATCTGCACCACCAGTTTGCGCCCGCGTGGCATCTCGCCGGGCCGCGCGGCCTGCTGGCCGGCCTTGATCCAGGCGCCGCTGGCGTGGCGGCGGCCGCGTGCATCCGAACCCATGTTGGGTGCACCGCCAAAGCCGGCGATGCGGTCGCGCGTTGCGGTGGAGCTGTTGCCCTGCAGGTCGATCTGCAGGGTCGAGCCGATGAACATGTCGCAGGCATACAGCCCTGCGGTCTGCGAGAACGCGCGGTTGGAGCGCATCGAACCATCGGCGCCGGTGAAGAACACATCGCCGCGCGCGGCGATGTACTTCTCCATGCCCAGTTCCGAACCAAACGAGTGCACCGACCTGACGAAACCCGATTCGATGGCCGGAATCAGCGCCGGGTGCGGATTGAGCGCCCAGTGCTGGCAGATTTTTCCCTTCAGCCCCAGCGACTCGGCGTAGGTCGGCAGCAGCAGTTCGATTGCTGCGGTATCGAAACCGATGCCATGGTTGAGCCGGTTCACGCCGTACTCGGCGTAGATGCCCTTGATCGCCATCATCGCCATCAGCACCTGGATCTCGGAGATCTGTGCCGGATCGCGGGTGAACAGCGGTTCGATATGGTTCGGGCGCGGCGCCCGAACCACGAAGTTGACCCAGTCGGCAGGAATATCGACGCGGGGGAGGGTGTCGACGATCTCGTTGACCTGGGCGATGACGATGCCGCCACCGAATGCGGTGGCCTCCACGATCACCGGCGTGTCTTCGGTGTTGGGGCCGGTGTAGAGATTGCCGTGGCGGTCGGCAGCCTGCGCCGCGACCAGCGCCACGCGCGGAGTGAGGTCGATGAAGTAGCGGCCGAACAGTTCCAGGTAGGTGTGGATGGCACCGATCTGGATGCGTCCTTCGGCCACCAGGTTGGCCAGCCGCACCGACTGCGGCCCGGAGAAGGAGAAGTCCAGCCTGGAGGCGATGCCGCGTTCGAACACATCCAGGTGCGAGGGCAGCGACAGCACCGACTGCACCATGTGCAGGTCATGCACCCGTGCCGGGTCGAGGTCGGCCAGCGCTTGGGCGAGGAAGTCGGCCTGCTTCTGGTTGTTGCCTTCCAGGCAGACCTTGTCGCCCGGCTCCAGCAGGGCGTGCAGCAGCTCGGCGACATCGCCAGCGGCCACCTCGTGGCCCGTGGCCCATGACGCGGCGCGTTCCAGCCGCGCCTGGCGGCCCCGCTCCAGAGTGTCCCAACTCGGGTTCATCGACGGACTTCCGAATGGCGTTGGAATAATTACGACATAATTACGGAGCGGTGTGCAACCCGCAGTGCAGCAAAGAAAAGGCCCGCGCGGAGGCGGGCCCTTTCAGGTGGGCTACGACCGTGGGTCGTGGCGGAGCGTCAGAAGCGTGCCGACCAACGGTCGGCACCCACCCCAAACAGTGGGCCCCCCCAACAGCCCCCCAACAGTGGGCCCCCCAACAGTGGGCACCCCCCAAACAGTGGGCACCCCCTAATGGTCGGCACCCACCGTTCCCGGGTTGCTCAGAACTTCCAGCGCAGGCTGGCCGCCACGAAGCGCGGTTCGCCGTAGTTGTTGTAGTCCAGGTTGGCCCAGTAGGTCTTGTCCAGCGCGTTGCGCACGCTCAGCGTCGCCGTCCAGTTGTCGCTGAGGCGGTAGTTGGCATTGAACTGCACCAGCGCATATGCCGGCTGGTTCACCGTCACCGTGCCGCCGAGCGGGTAGGGGATGTTGTAGCCCTGCACCTTGCTCTGCCACTGCACGCCGCCGCCGATGCTCAGGCGTTCCAGCGCGCCGCGCAGCTGCAGCTGGGTGTTGAGCTGCAGCAGGTCTTCGGCCGGGTTGGCGTACAGCAGGTCGGTGGCCGCGCGGGTCACCTTGACGTGGGTATAGCCGGCATTGACCGTCCAGCCCGGCAGGATCTCGCCGTTGACGTCCACTTCCCAGCCGCGCGCCTTGGTGCCGTTGACGCCGATGTAGGCCGAGCTGCCGTCGCTCAGCGAGCCTTCCGGCACGCTCATGTCGCGCACCGCGTAGTTGTCCTGCTTGGCTTCGAAGATCGCCGCGTTGGCGGTCAGGCGACCGTCGAACCACTGCGTCTTCAGGCCCGCTTCCAGGTTGGAGCCCTGCACCGGCGCCAGCAGGTTCTCGTTGCGGTCCTTGTAGTTCTGCGGGTTGAAGATCTCGGTGTAGCTGGCATAGGCCGCCACGTTCGGGGTGATGTCGTACACCAGGCCCACGTACGGGGTCACTTCATCGCTCACCTTGTACGCGCCGCTGGTGGCGGTGTAAGCGCCGGCCGCGTTGTAGGCGCGGGTCTGGGTCTGCCAGCGGCTCAGGCGTGCGCCGGCGATCAGCGCCAGCGGATCTGCCAGGCGCAGGCGGGTGGCCAGGTAGAAGCCGCTCTGCGTGGTCCTGGCCACGCGGCGCGCGCCGGTCAGGGTGTAGGTCACTTCGGAAATGTCGCCATCCCAGGTGTGCACGTTGGGAATGTAGTAGCAGCGCTCGCTGCCGCAACGAGCCCAGTCGCGCGGGTAGTTCAGCGCAAGGGTGTTGGTGGTGCCTTCCAGGTCGGCCCACTGCGCGCCCACGGTCACGTCGTGCTGCTGGCCCCACAGGTTGAAGGTGCCGGTCAGGTAGGCGTCGACGTTGCGGCGGGTGTCTTCCGAATCGCCGGCGGCGGTGCGCAGGTACATGCCCGCGCCGGTCACCGGGTCGGGATTGCCGGTGCCGTACAGGCGCATGTTCTGCACGTTGCCACGGGTATGGGCGGTGTTGATCTTCAGCAGCCAGTTGTCACCGAAGCGCTGCTCCAGGTTGGCGAACACCGTGCTGGTCTCGCGCTGCCAGTAGCTCCACTTCGGTGCCAGGTTGGTCGAGCGCGGCAGATGGGCGAAGTTGCCCTTGCTGTCGAAGAACGGCACGGTGCCCCAGGTCGAGCCCACCGGGTTGTTGTCCTGGGTCTGGTAGCCGACGGTCACCGTGGTGCTGTCGGTCACATCGCCTTCCAGCACGGCCATGCCGGCCATCTTGTTCTCTTTGTAGCGGTCGTAATAGAAATCGCGATCGGTGTAGGCGGCGACCACGCGGCTGCGGATGCGGCCGTCGGCGGTCAGCGGTGCGGTCACGTCCGCTTCCATGCGGCGGTAGTCCCAGCTGCCGGCACTGACCGAGAACGAAGCGTCGAACTCCTTGCCCGGGCGCTTGCGCAGCAGGTTCACCGTGGCCGACGGCACACCCGCGCCGCTGAGCAGGCCGTTGGCGCCGCGGATCACTTCCACCCGGTCATAGAAGGCGGTGTCGTATTCCTGGTTGGTCGAGCCGCTGTAGGTGGGAATGCCATCCACCTGGAAATCGGTGATGGCGAAACCACGCGCGTAGTACAGCGGGCGCTGGGTGTCATAGAAGGACACGCTGACGCCGGTGACATTGCGCATCACGTCGTTGAGGCTGAACAACGATTCGTCCTGCAGGCGTTGCAGGCCGATCACCGTTGATGACTGCGGCGTTTCCTGCAGGGTGATCGGCAGGCGGGTGGTGCTCGACGGCGGCGCGGACTGCTCGGCGCGCACGCTCACCCGATCCAGCGTCTTGGCGTCGGAGACATCGGCAGCGACCTCGGCCAATGCCGACGGCGCAGCCAGGGTGAGGCAGGACAGCAGGGCAGCGGGCAGCAGCGCACGGCGGGGCAGGCGGCTCGGGAAAATCTGGGTCATGGCGGGCTCGAAGCGTGGAGGCGGGGAAGGGTTGGCAACAGTCGTCCAGCACCCGGGGCGGCGGCTTCGGGCACGTCAGGTCCGTCTGGGAGGGGCGCGGTCACTGTGCAGGACGCAAATGTAAATAATTCTTAACAACATTACAATTCGCGTCACTGCGCAGGGGCTTTCAGGCGCGCAGCAAGCGTCAGGGCGGGGGGCGGAATCCGTTGCCGCAGGCACTGGGCCCCGACCCTGCGAGGGGTCTCCCGGAACGGGTCAGAGCCCTCCCGTGCGGGAGGGATCCGCCCCGTCGCCGCCCGCAAACGCAGACGGCCACCCGAAGGTGGCCGTCTGCAGGCATCCGCCAAGCGCAGGCTTACAGCGCCTGCAGCTCTTCGTTGGCGTTGCGCTTTTCCTTGGCCGGGGCCGGCGCCGGCGCGGCCGTCGGTGCCAGTGCTGGCGTGGTACCTGCTTCCACCGGAACCTCCAGGTAGGGCAGGTGCAGGGTCTGGCTGGTCAACGTGCGGATCTCGTTGGTCAGCGCGGCACTCTCGTTGAGCTTGCGGCCGTACGACGGCACGATCTCGCGCAGGCGGGCTTCCCAACCGGCCTTCATCTGTTCCGGGAAGGCCTTGGCCATCAGGTCCAGCATGATCGGCGGCGAGGTCGAAGCGCCCGGCGAGGCACCCAGCAGCGCAGCGAGGGTGTGGTCCTTGTCGGTCACGATCTCGGTACCGAACTGCAGCACCGCGCCCTTCAGCGGATCACGCTTGATGATCTGCACGCGCTGGCCGGCGGTGACCAGCTTCCAGTCGCCCGGCTTGGCATTGGGGAAGTACTTGACCAGTTCGGCCTGGCGATCGGCATCGTTCAGGCGCGCCTGGCCCATCAGGTACTGCACCAGGTCCAGGTTGTCCTTGCCCACTTCCAGCATCGGGCCGACGTTGTTGTGGTTGACCGAGGAATACAGGTCCCACCACGAGCCGTGCTTGAGGAACTTGGTGCTGTACAGCGCGAACGGCCCGAACAGGACCACCGGCTTGCCATCCAGCTTGCGTGCATCCAGATGCGGCACCGACATCGGCGGCGATCCGGTCTCGGCCATGCCATAGGCCTTCACGCCATGGCGCGAGGTCACGTCCTGGCCCTGGAAGGCGAGGAACTGGCCGCCCACCGGGAAGCCGGCGTAGTCCTTCGATTCCGGGATGCCCGACATCTGCAGCAGCTTCAGCGCCGCGCCACCAGCACCGATGAACACGAAGCGGGCGTGGGTGGTGGATTCGGTGCCGGCCTTGAGGTCCTTCACCGTCACGTTCCAGCTCTTGTCCGCGTTCTGCCGCAGTGCGCTGACCTCGTGGTTGAGGTGCAGGCCGAAGTTCGGGCTGTGCTGCAGGCCGGCGGTCAGCTGGCGGGTGATAACGCCGAAGTTGACGTCGGTGCCGAGCGGCATCCACGTTGCGGCAACCTTCTGCTTCGGGTCGCGGCCTTCCATCAGCAGCGGTGCCCACTGCTTGATCTGCGCCGGGTCCTCGGAGTACTGCATGCCGTAGAACAGCGGGTTCTTCACCAGCGCCTGCTGGCGCTTGTGCAGGTAGGCGATGTTGTCATCGCCCCAGACGAAGCTCATGTGCGGGGTCGGGTTGATGAAGTCGCTGGGCTGGCTCAGCCGCCCTTCCTTCACCTGGTGCGACCAGAACTGGCGCGAGACTTCGAACGATTCGGCGATGCCGACCGCGCGCTTGGTCTCGATGCTGCCATCGGGCAGTTCCGGGGTGTAGTTCAGTTCTGCGAATGCCGAGTGGCCGGTGCCGGCGTTGTTCCAGCCGTCCGAGCTTTCACCGGCGACGCCGTCGAGACGCTCGTAGACCTGGATGTTCCAGTCCGGCTGCAGTTCCTGCAGGTAGGTGGCCAGGGTGATGCTCATGATGCCGGCGCCGACCAGCACGACATCGACGGGCTTGTCGTTGTTCGCGGCGGGCACCGAGCGCTGGGTCAGCGGCCAGTACAGGAACAGCGCGGCCACCAGCAACAGCAGCACGAGCAGGGCGAGCAGGGCCTTGCCAAATTTCTTCATGGGGGCGGGATCGTTGGCGGGGAAGCGTTGTTTCTTCACGCTCTTTCCCTGTTTCTTGCAGCATTCCTGTGGCAATTTTAACCGCTTCCGGTCTGATTTTGATGCAACGCAGCATCCGGCCTGCGCGTTCGACCCCATCCCCGGTAGCGCCGGTCCATGCCCGGCGGCTGTTCCCGGCGCCGCACGTCAAGACAACTCAAGAATCTCGTCACCAGCCTCGTCGATCTCGCCGGTCGCCCGCCAGCCCAGATGCCGATAGAAGCCATACGAGCGCGAGCGCGGGTCGGCCGAGCAGGCCAGGAACAGGCGGCTGTGGCCAGCTTCGCGGCTCATGCTGACCACCTCCTGCAGCAGTTGCCGGCCGATGCCACGGTTCTCGAATTCCGGCAGCAGGGCCAGCACCAGCACCTCGCCGCTTTCGCGATCGGCAAAGCAGTAGCCGGCCATCCGTTGGCCCTCCCAGGCGACGCGGCCAATCGAATCGCCATCGGCGATACCTGCGGCCCAGCTCTCTTCGGTGATGCCCAGCTCGGCCAGTTGCGCTGCACTGAAGGCGTTCTCGCGGGTACGCCCGCGCAGGTTGATGCAGGCGGCGGCGTCATCGGGACGGGCATTGCGGTAGTGGATCGTCATCTGGGAAACCTGCGGTCGAACGGAACCGGGCGATTGTGGCCGACGTCCATGGAGATTGGATGGAGACCGGCGGCGCTCCTCACTCACTGCCGATGGTGAAGTACTCCGCTGCGAAGTAGCCCAGTTGATAGGCCAGCGTCGCTGCGGCCAGCCCCAGTTGCGCGCGCGCACTGCGCAGATGCCAGCCGAGCGCGGCGACGATGAGCATCAGCACCGTATGCAGGGGGTAGGCCTCGCCCAGCAGCCGCCATCGGCTTCCCCCTTTGATCGCAGTATCCACAAGATCCAGAAGCGTCAATATCGCAATCACTCCGAAGATCCAGCGTCGACGCTGCATCAGGTAGTTGCCGTAGCTTCCGTACTCGCGCAGGTCTTCGGGAAACAGCAGCGCGCACAGCAGGAACCAGGTCGCGCAGTAGGTGATCACGAACAGATAGGTTTCAAACGTCCAGCGGTGTACTTCAACCAGGCGGAACTCCCACCACCAGAAGGTCACCAGCGATACCAGCGTCCACACCACCCAGCACAGGTGCAGTGCCGAACAGCCACGCCGCTGCGGGTGTTCGATGATCTGCGCCAGCCCCTTCAGCAGGGTGGTGATGGACAGGCCGAGGATGATCCCCATCACCACGCGGATATGCAGGAATACCGGTTCGGTTTCCATCGGCCAGTCTCCTCGTCGGTTGCACCGATGTTTGCATGAAAAGGGGGCGGAGGGGATCAAGGCGTTTGTGGCACAAGCGACTTGATTCCCTCCGTTCCCTCTTCAGCGCCTGCGCTGCACCAGTGCCGAAGCGGCGTCCAGCACCGCCCGGGTCAGCAGGGCCATCGTCTGCACGTCGCCTTTCCAGTGCTGCCAGTACAGCGGCACGTCTTCCCACGCGCGCTGCCGCACGTAGACCAGGCGCCCGGCATCCAGATGGCGCTTGACCAGCGGCAGCGGGTTCATCGTCCAGCCCAGCCCGCCCAGATTGGCCTGCACGAAGGCGCGGGTGGAAGGAATCCACCACGTCGGCGCGGTGCTGGGCAGGTCGGCGCCGGCCATGCGCCGGGCAAAGCGCGACTGCATGTCGTCCTTGCGGTTGAACACCAGCACCGGTGCCTGCGCCAGCGCCTGTGCGGTCACGCCCTTGGCAAAGTGCTGCTCGCGGAACTCCGGCGTACAGGTGGCGGCGTAGCGGATGCTGCCCAGCGCGTGGATCTGGCAGCCCTGCACCGGCTCGTCCAGGGTGGTCACCGCCCCCAGCACGGTGCCCTGGCGCAGCAGTTCGACGGTGTGGTCCTGGTCCTCGACCCGCAGGTCCAGGGTGGTGCCGGTGCCCTGCGCGAACTGCTGGGCGGCCTGTGGGAACCAGGTCTCCAGGCTGTCGTGGTTCACCGCTACGGGGATGCTGGCCTGCGGCAGGTCCTCGTCGGCCAGGCCCATCCGGTGCAGCGCGTCGTGCTCCAGCAGGGCGGTCTGTTCGGCCAGCTGCACCAGCAACTGGCCCTCGGCAGTCGCGGTCGCAGGCGTGCCGCGCTTGACCAGCAGGCGGCCGATGCGGTCTTCCAGTGCCTTGACCCGCTGCGAGATGGCCGAGGGGGTGACGTTGAGCGACTGCGCGGCACGGTCGAAGCTGCCTTCGCGGATGACCGCAGCCAAGGCCCGCAGCTGGGCATGGTCGATGCGCATGGCGATTAAGCTCCGCTAATGTTGGTTTAGTAAGTTTAGCTCGTCTTTTCTATGTTGCGGCGCGACAATGGCGCCCGTTCCGGTGCTGTCCGCCTTCGCGAGGCACCGCTCCCCCAAGCAAGACAAGGTAGTGAATCCCATGTTCTCGGTCATCTCCGCCAGCACCGGCCTTGGCGCCTGGTTCAGTGGTGCGGCTACCGGCATCGGCCTGTTTGCCGTGGTCGGCGCCCAGAGTGCCTTCATCCTGCGCCAGGGCATCCTGCGCAAGCACATCGTGCCGGTGGTCGCCACCTGTGCGGCCATCGATGCGATCTTCATCTTCGCCAGCGTGGCCGGCCTGCGCACGCTCACCACCGCGCTGCCGTGGCTGACCACCGCCGTCCTCTGGACCGGTGTGGCCTTCCTGGCGTGGTATGCGATGAAGTCGGCACGCCGTGCGATCGCCGGTGGCGGTGGCATGGGCGAAGCCGACAGCGATGACGGCAGTCGTCGTGCGGTGCTGATGGCGGCGGTCGGCTTCTCGCTGATCAATCCGCACTTCTGGCTGGACATGATGGTGATCGGCTCCATCGCCGAGAACTTCGGCAATGCGCGCATGGCCTTCGCGGCCGGCGTGGTCACCGCCAGCTGCCTGTGGCTGACCGCGCAGGGCCTGGGCGCGCGCCTGCTGGCGCCGCTGTTCACCAAATCCAGCACCTGGCGCGTGCTGGACGGCACCATCGCGGTGATCCTCAGCATCCTGGCCCTCACTCTGGCGGTGCGCGGGGTCCATTGACCCGGCGCACGCCCCCCGAACCCACGTCCTTACTCTCTCTCCAAGGTAGTGGCAACGACGGCACCGGCAACGGTGCCGTCGTTTTTTCTGCCCACTGGCGGCGCGGCCGCTTGCCTGCCTAGAATCGGCGAATCTGGACAGGGTGTCCGGGCAGGGAGGGGGAAGGATGCGCAGGACTGTGCTTGCCGCGCTGTTGTGCGCGGTGGTGGGCGGGACGTCGGCGGGTACCGGCGGGGTGGACCTGGAGAAGTACCTGAAACCGGAGTCGTTTTCGAACGTCAAGCTCTCGCCCGGCGGCGACTACGTTGCCGGCACCGTACCGCTGGACGATTCCACCGCGCTGGTCATCCTGCGCACGTCCGACCGCAAGCCTGCCGGCGTGTTCCGCCCGCAGGACAAGAACCACGCCAACACCTTTGAATGGGTGAGCAACGAGCGCCTGCTGGTCGGCCTGGCCGAGAAGCTCGGAGTACTCGATACGCCGCAGCCCACCGGTGAACTGTACGGGGTCAACGTCGATGGCAAGGGCGGGGAACTGCTGGTCGGCTACCGTGTGCAGGGGCGCGGGTTGGGTACGCGCATACAGCCGAAGAAGGTGGAGGACGTCGCGGCCTTCCTCACCGACGAACTGGCGGGCGACGACCGCAATGTGCTGATCGCGGTATGGCCCTTCGCCGAAGACCCCTACACCCGGGTCGAGCGGCTTGACGTGGTCAGTGGGCGTCGCGTGCGGGTTTCCGGTTCACCCGTGCAGCGTGCCGACTTCACTACCGATCATCAGGGTGAAGTGCGCTTCGCCCACGGCGCAGCTTCGGACAACGTCAACAAGCTCTACTACCGCGCCGGGACCAATGCGCAGTGGTCCCTGGTCAATGACGAGTCGCTGAGCCACCGGATAGAATCCGCAATCGGCTTCTCCGAAGATGGCGCGCTGGCCTATCTGCAGGTCGAGCAGCCCACCGGGCCCGATGCCATCGTCAGCTGGAACCCGCAGACCGGCGAACGGCGCGAGGTACTGCGCGATGGCGTGGTCGATCCCTACGCGATCATCTTCCGCCCGGGCACCCGCGTGCCGGTGGGCGCGCTGTTTGCCGGCGATGCACCGCGCACGCGGTTCTTCGATGAGAAGGGCGCCGATGCCCGTCAGTACCGCAGCCTTGAGGCGGCGTTCGGCGGCCCGGTGTTCATCACCTCCAGTACCCGCGATGGCGGCAAGGTGGTGGTGCAGACGTGGTCGGGCAGCAACCCCGGGGATTTCTACCTGTTCGACACCCGCGCAAAGGCGGCCGAGCATCTGCTCAGCCGCAGCGAATGGATCGACCCGAAACTGGCCGCCACCGTGCGTCCGTTCTCGCTGAAGGCGCGCGACGGACTGCCGCTGCACGGCTTCCTGACCCTGCCGCCGGGCAGCGAAGGGCGCAATCTGCCGTTGGTCGTGCTGCCGCACGGTGGCCCCTTCGGCGTATTCGATGAGGGCAGCTACAGCAACGAGCCGCAGATGCTGGCAGCAGCAGGGTATGCCGTGTTGCAGGTCAACTTCCGTGGTTCGGCCAACTATGGCCGCGCGTTCACCCAGGCGGGTGCGAAGCAGTGGGGCGCGGCGATGCAGGACGATGTGACCGACGCCACCCGCTGGGCCATCGCAGAGGGCATCGCCGACAGCAACCGCATCTGCATCTATGGGGCCAGCTACGGTGCGTATGCCGCGATGATGGGGCCGATCCGCGAACCCGGGCTGTACCAGTGCGCCGCGGGCTACGTCGGTGTGTACGACCTTCCGCTGATGTTCAGTGGTGAGGCACAGTTGAGCGATTCGGCCATGGCCTGGCAGCGCGAATGGGTAGGCGATCCGAAGACCCTGGGAGCCCGTTCGCCGGTGAACCTGGCCGCGCAGCTGAAAGTGCCGGTGTTCCTGGCCGCTGGCGGCGAAGACACGCGTGCGCCGGTCAAGCACACCGAGCGCATGGAAGCAGCGCTGAAGGCGGCCGGCTCACCGGTGGAGAGCCTGTATTACCGCACCGAAGGACACGGTTTCCACCGGCCTGAGCACCAGCGCGAGTACTACAGCAGGCTGCTGGCCTTCATGTCACGCAGCCTGGGCGGCGGTACCGCAGCGGCGGCGACGTCTTCCGACAAGGGCAAGGCGCCCTGAAACACGCGCGGCGGCGACCGACGTGGTAGCCGCCGCGGCATCCTGCCGCCGGGCGTTACTTCACCCCGTGCATCATCCGCTTCAACAGCGGCGCAGCGATGAAGGCCAGCAACGCGCAGCCCAGGCCGATCCACATCAGCAGCCAGAACAGGTGCGCATAGGCACCGGCCGCCGCGGCCATGTCCAGCGTTTCGCCTTCAGGTACGTCGATCGCCGCCAGCTTGCCGAACAGTGCGGCCAGCGTTTCGGAGAAGGCCGTCGCCAGGAACCAGGTGCCCATCATCAGGCTCATCACCCGTGGCACCGCCAGCTGGGTGACCGCCGACAGGCCGACCGGCGACAGGCACATCTCGCCGCTGGCCAGCAGGAAGTAGGCCAGCACCAGCCACCACACGCTGGCCATCTCGCCGGTGGCACCAACGTGCTGCGCGGCCAGCGCCAGCGGTACGAACGACAGCGCACCGATCACCAGGCCCCAGGCCGACTTCACCGGCTTGCCCGGTTCCCAGCCACGGCGGTCCATCCAGGTCCACAACGCGGCGAAGGCCGGCGCCAGCAGCACCAGGAACAGGCCGCCGAGGTAGGTCAGCGAACCGGCGGTCTGCGGAATCACCAGGCAGTCGCGCACCAGCAGCACCAGCATCAGCGCGACGATGGCGATGAAGAACGCACGCGGCGCGGACGAACCGGGGCGACGCTCGGACAGGCGCGCGCTGACCACGAAGCCCAGCGGTGCCAGCAGCAGCGAGAGGATCGACCACGGCAGCGGTGAGCCTTCGCGGATCACCAGCGCCGGCACGATGTCCTTGGTCAGCAGGCGGTCGGTGAAGGTCACCCACGAGCCATACGACTGCTCGTACATCGTGAAGAACACCAGCGCCATGAAGATCAGCACCATCAGCGCGACCATCTGCTGGCGCTGCACCGGTGTGCACTGGGTGCCGGTGAACCAGGCGAACCAGACCAGCACGCCGCCCAGCACCACCAGCATCAGCATCAGTGCCAGGCTGATTTCGCCGCCAAGCGCGAAGGCACCGTTGCCGGCCGCCCACATCAGCCAGGCCACCGGCAGTACGCCGATCACCGCGCACAGGTAGATCAGCCACTCGCGCGGCAGGCCCAGCACCTTCTGCTTCAAGGTCGCCGGTTGCGGCGGCTCGGCGTGGCCCTGCAGGTACTTCTGGCCCCACAGGAACATCGCCAGGCCGGCCAGCATGCCGATGCCGGCCGCACCGAAGCCGTACTTCCAGCCGTAGACCTCGCCCAGGAAACCGCACACCAGCGAAGAGAACAGGGCGCCCAGGTTGATGCCGGCATAGAACAGCGAGAAGCCCGAATCGCGGCGCGGATCGTCCTGCGGATAGAGCTTGCCGACGATGGTGGAGATGTTCGGCTTGAGGAAGCCGACGCCCATGATGATCAGCGCCAGCGACAGGTAGGTCACGGCCAGTGCCGAGGTATCGCGCACGACTTCGCCGTTGACCCGGTATGCGGCGTGGCCCTCGAAGGCCATGCCGAGGTGGCCGAGCACCAGCAGGATGCCGCCGAACAGCACCGCCCGGCGCATGCCCAGCCAGCGGTCGGCCAACATGCCGCCGAACACCGGGATGCAGTACACCAGCCCGCCGTAGGCGCCGAGCAGGTCAAGCCCGGCCTTGTCGCCGAACAGGTGGTACTTGGTGAGGTACAGCAGCAGCAGCGCCTTCATGCCGTAAAAGGAGAAGCGCTCCCACATTTCGGTGAAGAAGCAGACGTAGACGCCCTTGGGATGGCCCAGGAAGTCGTCGGAAGCGATAGCAGTGGAATTCATCGCGGAATTATAGGCGTGCGCTGCAGGCGCGCGCCGGGTAGCGCAGCCAGGCCAGGTCGCGTCGTCTTGCCTTGAACCGCGCGAACGCCCGCGTCGGCGGGTACAGCACCACCGCCAATGCACAGGCCACCAGCAGCAGGCCGGCCACCGAGTCCAGTGCATACAGGCAACCGTGGGTCGGGCCCCAGGTCTTCAGGGCCGCCAGGTACAGCAGCTTCAGCACGTACAGGTGCAGCAGATAGAAGAACATCGGCGCTGCGCCGATATCGGCCAGCGGCTGCAGCGCGCGCGCCAGCGGCGGCCACTCATACAGCCGCAACAGCAGCAGGCCCACGCCCAGGGTCAGCAGCAGGAACTGCAGCGAGGGCGGGTACTTGGTGATGTTGAACACGCTCATCCACGTGCGCAGCGTGCTCTGCTGGTACTGCCACGGCGTGTCGCCATAGCCGTTGGCGAAGCGCAGCAGGGCGAAGGCGGCCAGTGCGCCCAGTCCGGTCCACAGCAGCCGCTGCCGGCGCTGCTGCGGGTCGCTGCCGGCAGCGAACCACGGCGCCATCAGGTAGCCCAGCGCGATCACCCCGATCCATGGCAGCACGGGGTAGGAGGTACGCAGGCTCAACGGCCCAGCCTCGATCCAGTCGCGCTGGTGCAGCACCTTCCACAGCACCGCCAGCGTGCCGTCGCCCTGCACCCGTACGCCGTCCAGCAGGTTGTGGCCGACCACCAGCGTCACCGCCAGAACGGCCAGCAGCGGCCGCGGCAGCCACAGCAGGCCGGCCAGCGCGATCATGCTCAGGCCGATCGCCCAGATCACCTGCAGGTACACCGTCTCCGGCGGCCACTGGAAGGTCCAGGCGAGGTTGACCAGGGTCAGTTCCAGCACCACCAGGAACAGGCCGCGCTTGAGCAGGAAAGCCGCAATGGCACGGCGCGGATCGGCATGGCGCTGGCCGTACAGCCAGGCCGACAGGCCGGTCAGCAGCACGAACACCGGTGCGCACAGGTGGGCCAGCAGGCGGCAGGCGAACAGGGCAGGGGACACCGTCGCCGCGTCCATCGGATCGCTGACCTGATGCTGCAGGAAGAACGTCTCGCGCACGTGGTCGAGCAGCATCAGCAGCATCACGGTGCCGCGCAGCTGGTCGATGGAGGCCAGCCGGGAGGAGAGGAAGGAGGACATGCGATGGGTGGGGTACAGGTCAACGGAAAGTTATAACATAGCGTTTGCGGAGTGCCCATTCGGGCTTTGCCGCATCGGCTCGCTCGCGGTGCCGCTGCGGGCCCGTGCCTGCTCCAGCTGCAACCCCCATCCTTTGGCACGCTGGACTTGCTGCCCCCTGAACGCTAGCGTGACAGGGATTTTTTGCCAGCAGGGGCTTTCATGAACCATGACGCTGCGCCCAAGCAGCTCACTTTCCGCGCGGTGGTCCTGGCCATCGTGCTGGCGGTGGTGCTGTCGGCCGCAAACGCCTACCTCGGTCTGTTCGCAGGCCTGACCATCGCCACCGCGATTCCCGCCGCGGTCATTTCCATGGGCGTGCTGCGCCTGCTGGGGGGCGGTTCGATCCTTGAGAACAACATCGTGCAGACCGGCGCTTCGGCCGGTTCGTCGATCGCCGCCGGTGTGATCTTCACCATCCCCGCGCTGGTGATCATGGGCTACTGGCCGGACTTCAAGTACTGGTGGGTGCTGGGCATCGCCGGTCTCGGTGGCCTGCTGGGCGTGCTGTTCTCGGTGCCGCTGCGCCGTTCGATGATCGTCGAAGATCCGCTTCCGTTCCCGGAAGGCAAGGCTGCGGCCGAAGTGCTCAAGGCCGGTGAGAACCCGGGCCCGGGCCTGAAGATCCTCGGCCTGTCGGCGGTGATCGGTGCGTTCGTGAAGCTGGCCGCGGAAAGCGGCATGCGCCTGATCCCGGACGCCTGGGCCACCTCGGCCTATGTCGGCAGCTCCAAGGTCACCGCCTTCATCGGCACCAACCTGTCGCCGGCGTTGCTGGGCGTGGGTTACATCGTCGGTCTCAACGTCGGCATCGTGGTGGTGTCCGGTTCGATCCTGACCTGGCACATCGCCATTCCGATCTACCAGGCGTTCTTCATGAACACCGATCCGGCACTGGCCGCGTCGGTTGCCGCGGCTTCGTCCACCGAGGCGGCGTTCGCGATCTGGGGCGCGAAGATGCGCTACCTGGGTGTCGGCGCAATGCTGATCGGCGGCATCTGGACCCTGATCTCGCTGCGCAAGTCGCTGCTCAACGGCGTCAAGAGCGGCTTCGCCGCCGCCCGCAAGAGCGGTGGTCCGGTGCTGGCGCACACCGAGCGCGACCTGCCGATGAAGTGGATGCTGGTGGCGCTGGTGGTGTTCACCCTGCCGCTGCTGGCGCTGTACCAGGCCATCGTCGGCCAGTGGCACGTGTCGATCCCGATGACCCTCATCATGATCGTCGCCGGCTTCCTGTTCGTGTCGGTCTCGGCCTACCTGGCCGGCCTGATCGGTTCGTCCAACAACCCGGTCTCGGGCATCACCATCTCCACCATCCTGTTCGCCTCGGCCGTGCTGGTCGTGCTGCTGGGCAAGGATGGCCTGCAGCCGGTCGGCGCCTTCGGCGCGCCGCTGGGTGCGGTGGCCGCGATCATGATCGGCGCGGTGGTGTGCTGCGCCGCAGCGGTCGGCGGTGACAACCTGCAGGACCTCAAGGCCGGTTACATCGTCGGTGCCACGCCGTGGAAGCAGCAGCTGATGCTGGGCATCGGTGCGTTCTCGTGCGCGCTGATCATGGCCCCGGTGCTGAACCTGCTGGCCACCGCCTACGGCATCGGCGTCAAGTCCGAGCTGCACCCGAATGCGCTGGCCGCACCGCAGGCCAACCTGATGGCGTCGGTGGCCAAGGGCCTGTTCGGTGGCGAGCTGCCGTGGACCTTCATCGGCATCGGTGCCGTGGTCGGTGCCGCCATCATCGCGTTCGACAGCTGGCTGAAGTCGCGCAACTCGCGTTTCCGCGTGCCGGTGCTGGCCGCGGCGATCGGCATCTACCTGCCGCTGGAACTGATGGTGCCGATCTTCCTCGGCGGCCTGATCTCCTACCTGGTCGAGCGCTTCCACAAGGTGCGCGCCGATGACGAGGAAGGCCGCGACCGCGTGCACAAGCCAGGCGTGCTGTTCGCTGCCGGCCTGATCACCGGTGAGGCGCTGATGGGTATCGCCATCGCCGTGCCGATCGTGGTCAGCAGCCGTGCCGACGTGCTGGCCGTGCCGTTCCACCTGCCGGCCGCGCAGTGGATCGGCCTGGCCGTGCTGTTCCTGGTCGGCTGGCTGATCTACCGCACCGGCAAGCGCGCCGTGGCATGACGGCCCCGGGGTCGGATCCCTTCCCCGCAGGGAAGGGCTCTGACCCCATGCTGGCAGCGTCCGGGGTCAGAGCCGATTCCCATGGAATCGGATCCGACCCCGACCTCCGACAAACCGCGCTACGGCGCGGTTTGCTTTTTCTGGCGGCAGCTCAGCCACGGCCATGACCGATGGCCTTGGCAGGCCCGGCCGCGCAGGCCTACCATCGGTTTTTTGCCGTCCTGCGGAGACCCCGATGAAACTGCGTCATGCCCTGTTGCCACTGAGCCTGCTGGCTGCCCTGCCCAGCGTCGCCGCTGCCCGTGGCCTGGAAGTCCGCGACATGGTGGCCATGGACCGCGTCTCCGCGCCGGTATTGACCGCCGACGGCGGCACCGTGGTGTTCGCCAAGCGCAGCACTGATGCCAACCTCAAGGCCAGCACCGCACTGTTCGCGCGCAACCTGCGCACCCGCGACGCGGCACCGCCGAAGCAGATCACGCCGGCTGGCTGGAACGTCAACTCCGCATCGCTGTCGGCCGATGGCCAGACCGTGTACTTCCTCAGCGCCAAGAACGGCAGCCAACAGCTGTACGCACAGCCGATCAGTGGCGGCGCCCCGCGCCAGCTGACCGACTTCCCGGTGGACGTGGACAGCTACCACGTGTCGCCGCAGGACGACCGCGTGCTGTTCAGCGCCGGCGTGTTCCAGGCCTGTGCCTCGGACCTGGCCTGCACCGAAAAGAAGCTGAAGGACGTGGAAGGCGCCAAGGCCAGCGGCAAGGTCTTCGATTCGCTGTTCGTGCGCCACTGGGATACCTGGAACGACGGCCGCCGCAACACCCTGTTCGTCGCCCCGTTGCCGGCAGCCAAGGCCGGTGCGGTCAAGGGCGCTTCGGCGCTGAGCGCGACCATCGACGGCGACGCTCCGTCCAAGCCGTTCGGTGGCAATGACGATTTCGCCTGGTCGCCGGATGGCAGCAGCGTGGTCGCCAGCATCCGCGTGGCCGGCAAGCAGGAGCCGTGGTCGACCAACTTCGACCTGTACCGCTTCGATGCCGCCGGCAAGCAGGCGCCGGTCAACCTGACCGCGTCCAACCCGGCCTGGGATGCCGGCCCGGTGTTCAGCGCCGACGGCAAGACCCTGTTCTACCGCGCGATGAAGCGCCCGGGCTTCGAGGCGGACCGCTTCGGCCTGATGGCGATGGACCTGGCCAGCGGCAAGACGCGCGAGATCGCGCCGCAGTGGGACCGTTCGGCCGGCGGCATCGCTCTGTCCGCCGACGGCGCCAGCATCTACACCACCGCCGACGACCTCGGCGAGCACCCGCTGTTCCAGATCGACGTGGCCAGCGGCAAGGCCACCAAGCTGATCGGCGATGGCAGCGTCACCGCTGTCGACGTGGCCGGCAACAGCGTGGCCATCACCCGCAACAGCCTGAAGAGCAACGACCAGGTGCTGGTCGGCCTGCTGCCTGCCGCAGGCGAGCCGATCGGCGAACTGCGCGCGCTGACCCCGGCTGCTGGTGACGTGCTGAAGGATGTGTCCTTCGGCGACTATGAGCAGTTCGAGTTCAAGGGCTGGAACAACGACACCGTGCATGGCTATGTGGTCAAGCCGCACAACTACCAGGAAGGCAAGTCCTACCCGGTCGCGTTCCTGATCCATGGCGGCCCGCAGGGCAGCTTCGGCAATGGCTGGAGCTACCGCTGGAACCCGCAGACGTACGCCGGCCAGGGCTACGCTGTGGTGATGATCGACTTCCACGGCTCCACCGGGTACGGCCAGGCCTTCACCGATGCGATCAGCCAGCATTGGGGCGACCGTCCGCTGGAAGACCTGCAGAAGGGCTGGAGCGCGGCGCTGAAGAAGTACGACTTCCTCAACGGTGACAAGGCCTGCGCACTGGGTGCCAGCTACGGCGGCTTCATGGTCAACTGGATCGCCGGCAACTGGAACAGCCCGTTCAAGTGCCTGGTCAACCATGACGGTGTGTTCGACCAGCGCATGATGGGCTATGCCACCGAAGAACTGTGGTTCACCGAATGGGAGCAGGGCGGCACGCCGTACCAGAAGGCTGCGAACTACGAGAAGTTCAACCCGGTCAACCACGTCGCCGACTGGAAGAAGCCGATCCTGGTCATCCATGGCCAGCAGGATTTCCGCATTCCGGTCGAGCAGGGCCTGGCTGCCTTCACCGCGGCCCAGCGCCAGGGCATCGAGTCGAAGTTCCTGTACTTCCCGGACGAGAACCACTGGGTGCTGAAGCCGAACAACAGCATCCTGTGGCATGACACCGTCAACGCCTGGCTGAAGCAGCACATCGGCGAATAAGCGATACCGGCGCCGCCCTTGTGGCGGCGCCCGGCTTTCCGGTAGTGCCGGCCGCTGGCCGGCAACTGCACGTTGCGACCTACCTACATGGGGTTGCCGGCCAGCGGCCGGCACTACCAGGATGCCTGCATGCCCTCGACTGCCCTGATCCAGAACGACATCGTCGTCTTCGGCCTGATCGCCGCCACCCTTGGCGCCGTGTTCTGGACGGCTTCGCGCGAGCAGGGCCTGTGGAAGCGCTTCTATACCTTCGTGCCGGCGCTGCTGCTGTGCTACCTGCTGCCGGGCATCTACAACACATTCGGCCTGATCGACGGGCAGAACACCAAGCTGTACAACCCGATCGCACGCGACATCCTGCTGCCGGCGGCGCTGATCCTGCTGACCCTGGCGGTCGACATCAAGGGCATCCTGCGGCTGGGGCCGAAGCTGGTGCTGATGTACCTGGGCGCATCGGCCAGCATCATGCTGGGTGCCGTGGTGGCGTTCCTGGTGATGCGTGCGATCCATCCCGATACCGTCGCCGGTGATACCTGGGCCGGCATGGCTGCACTGGCCGGCAGCTGGATCGGCGGCGGTGCCAACATGCTGGCCATGCGCGAAGTGTTCGATGTCAACGCGACCACCTTCGGCCAGTTCGCGGTGGTCGATGTGGGTGTTGGCTACGTGTGGATGGCGGCGTTGATCTTCCTGGCCGGGCGCGCGGCGAAGATCGATGCACGCAGCGGTGCCGATACCTCCGCCATCGACGAGCTGAAGGAGCGCATCGCACGCTTCCAGGCCGAGCACGAGCGCATTCCCAGCCTGACCGACCTGATGTTGATCGTGGCCGTGGCCTTCGGTGGCGTCGGCCTGGCCCATGCCATCGGCGCGCCGCTGGCGGCGTGGTTCAAGGTCCACGTCAGCTGGGCATCGCAGTTCAGCTTGGATGCGCCGTTCGTGTGGGTGGTGGTGCTGTCGACCACGCTCGGCCTGGGCCTCAGCTTCACCCGTGCACGTACGCTGGAAGGCGCGGGCGCCTCGCGCCTGGGCTCGCTGCTGCTGTACTTCCTGATCGCCTGCATCGGCATGCAGATGGATCTGCTGGCGTTGCTGGATCGCCCATGGCTGTTCCTGCTCGGCCTCATCTGGATCAGCGTGCACATCGTGCTGCTGTGGTGCCTGGGCAAGCTGTTGAAGGTGCCGTTCTTCTACTTCGCCATCGGTTCGCAGTCGAACATCGGCGGCCCGGCCTCGGCACCGGTGGTGGCCGCTGCGTTCCATCCAGCGTTGGCGCCGGTAGGCGTGCTGCTGGGCACGATGGGCTATGCCACCGGCACCTATCTGGCGTATGTGGTCGGCATCACCCTGCGCGCGCTGGCCACGTGACCCACGGTAGCGCCGGGCCATGCCCGGCGAACCGCATCGCGGCGGATGTGCATGCTGCCGGGCAGGGCCCGGCGCTACCGATGCGTCATGCCACCGGCAAGCCGCGTTCCATCAGCCACGCCTTTGCGTCTTCGGCATCCTGTTCAAACCACGCCTTCGTCGACCCCAATCGATACGTATATCCCCACGCATCCATGTCGGCCATCAGCCGCTCACTGCCGACACCGGGCAGGTGCCCGGCCAGCACGATCTGCAGGTAGCAGGTGGCGTCTTCTTCGGGCACCGAATCGGTGGCATCGGTATGCACCTGCGCGCGCCGCTCCGGTGGCAGCACGATCAGGTGGCAGGCCTCGTGCAGCATCGAATGCACCGGCGTGTCATCGCGCACGTAGACGTCGCTGGCGATGATGCCCGCCTCGGGCTCGCCCCAGTAACTGCCCGGGATCGGCTCGCCGGCCGCAACGTGGTGCAGCCGCAGCTCATGTGCAGCGAGCAGGCGCTGGGCATCGGCGAAGGCGATGTCGCCGACGCGGGTAACGTTCGGTTCGGGCGTGGTATCCGTCATGCGGGTCAGGCCGCCCCGCCCATGCAGGCACGGGCGGGGCAGGGGGTCAGGGTTTGTCCGGGCCTTCGGGCAGCGCCACGGAGATGTCCAGCACGTCGTGCTGGCCATCCTTGACCAGGTCCACCTTCACTGCATCGACGTCGATGTTGACGTACTTCTTGATCACTTCCAGCAGCTCGCGCTGCAGCAGCGGCAGGTAGTCGGGACCGCCACGGTGGCTGCGCTCCTGCGCGATGATGATCTGCAGGCGGTTCTTGGCGGTTTCGGCGGTGGTCTTCTTCGCTTTGAGGAAATCAAACAGGCCCATGCTTACCCTCCGAACAGCTTGCTGAAGAAGCCCTTCTTCTCGACGCTGGTGAAGCGCATCGGGCGTTCTTCGCCGAGGATGCGTGCGACGGCGTCGTCATAGGCCTGGCCGGCAGCGGATTCGCCATCCAGGATGACCGGCTCGCCCTTGTTGGAGGCATTGAGCACGTCGCCCGATTCGGGGATCACGCCGATCGCCTTCAGGCCAAGGACCTCCTCGACGTCGGCGATGCTGAGCATCTCGCCGCTTTCCACGCGCACCGGGGTGTAGCGGGTCAGCAGCAGGAAGGCCGGCACGTCCTGGCCGGATTCGGCCTTGTGGGTCTTCGAATCGAGCAGGCCGATGATGCGGTCCGAGTCGCGTACCGAGGACACTTCCGGGTTCACCACCACAACCGCACGGTCGGCGAAGTACATCGCCAGGAAGGCGCCCTTCTCGATGCCGGCCGGGGAGTCGCAGATGATGTATTCGAAGCCGTCGGCAGCCAGATCCTTCAGGACCTTGCCCACGCCTTCCTGGGTCAGCGCATCCTTGTCGCGGGTCTGCGAGGCAGCCAGCACGAACAGGTTGTCAAAGCGCTTGTCCTTGATCAGGGCCTGCTTGAGGGTGGCTTCGCCGTGCACGACATTCACGAAGTCGTACACCACGCGGCGTTCGCAGCCCATGATCAGGTCGAGGTTGCGCAGGCCGACGTCGAAGTCGATCACCGCCACCTTCTTGCCGCGCCTTGCCAGGCCGCAGGCCAGGCTTGCGCTGGAAGTGGTCTTGCCGACGCCGCCCTTGCCGGAGGTGACTACGATGATTTCAGCCAAAGGACTTCTCCTGATGATTCTGTTTGAGGTGCTGCATCAGTCCAGCGCAGCGATCTTGATCTGGTCCTGTTCCAGCCACACCTGCACGGCCTTGCCGCGCAGGGTTTCCGGTACATCGTCCAGTACCTTGTAGTGGCCTGCAATGGCGACCAGTTCCGCATGGAAATCACGGCAGAAAATGCGTGCCGCGGTGTTGCCCTGGGCCCCTGCCAGCGCACGGCCGCGCAGGGTTCCGTAGATATGGATGCTGCCATCGGCGATGACCTCGGCGCCGGCGCCGACGGTGGCCATCACGGTCAGGTCGCAGTTTTCCGCATACAGCTGCTGGCCCGAACGCACGTTGCCCAGCTGCATGCGGCCCGGCTGTGGCGCGGCCGTATCGGCAGCCTTGCCCATCGGCGTGGCCGGCGCCGGAGCCGGCGCGGCCTTCGCTTCGGCGCGTGCGGCACGGCGCGGTTCCGGTGCGGGTGCCGGCGGCGGGGCAGGTTCTGCCTCGGCGCGCTCGTACTGGGCGCGGAACTTGGCCAGCAGCGGCAGGCCGAGCTGCTGCGAGAGCAGGTCGACCGCACTGGTGCCATAGGCCAATGCCACCGGCAGTACGCCGGCACCGCGCAGGCCATCGACCAAGGCCTGTGCCGTTGCCACGTCGGGCACCTGGCTGAGGCCGCCGAAGTCCAGGATCACCGCTGCACGGCCGAACAGCTTCGGTGCACGGCTTACCCGTTCCTGCATTTCCTGCACGAGGCGTTCAACATCAAGGGTGCGGATGCGCAGGTTGGCGATGCCCACCTGGCCGATCTTCAGTTCACCGGCCTGTTCGTAATCGAAATTCACTGCCACGCTCAGGTCCCCGTCGACCGCTGTGCCTGCGCCGGCAGCTGCCGGTCGCGCGCCCATGCAACATCAGGCAGCTTGCCGCCATAGGTTTCATTCACCCACGGGAAGCTGCACAGTTCCTTGGCCAGCATGCTGGCGCGCACGTCCACCTGCGGCATGGTGTTCTGGCCCAGCTCGCGGAAGCCGAAGCTGCCGTGGAAGAGCAGGGCGGCATCGGCGCCGTGGTCCAGGAACACTTCACAGGTCATCTGCGGGTAGCGCAGCTCGGCAAAGCTCTGCGCATCGGCGTAGAACGCACGGCCGACGCCACCACCGCGACGGCGGCTGGCGACCACGATGCGGTCGATATAGAAGAAGGGGGTGTCCAGGTGCTGCTTGAACCAGGCGAAATTGCTGCTGTCGTGCTGGCTGTCGCTGCCGAAGCCGATCAGGAAGCCGGCCAGGTTGCCGTCGCGCTCGGCGACGCGGAAATATTCAGCGGTTGCATAGAACAGGCGCAGGCGCTCTGCATCCAGGGGAAGGATGGCCAGGCCAGCATTGTTGTTCAAAGCCAGGACGGAATCGAGCTCGTGCTCGCGCACGTCGCGGATGACAATCGACATTGTGACTCCGTGGGGTAACGCGGTTGGTCCCATGTAAGGACCCTGCGCATGATTATTGCATGCCCGGGGTGGGCTGCGGCATGAACAGGGGACCGCACCGAACATGACTTTATGCCCTTGGGCCCTGACGCGCACAGGCTACGATGGGCCATGCTGGCCCGACTCAACCACAATGCGATGCTGCGCTACTCCGGGTTGTTCACCTGGGGCACCGTCGGCCTTTGGCTTGCGATCTACCTGATCGATCCGGTGTCGCTGACACTGGAAAGCCTGGACGGCGAGGCCGGCTTCCGGATCATTCCCTGGGCCTCGGCCTACCTGGCCTTCGGCTTCGTGTACTGGGTGCTGACGCGCTCGCTGGGCGAAAGCCGGCCCGGCTTCTTCGACCATGCCGCGCTGATCCTGCTGACGGCCTGCGCGATCGGCGTGAGCTATTTCTCCGGCACCGCACTGGGCAGCATCCTGCTGATGGTGGTGGCCGGCCTGCTGCCCTGGCTGCTGGGCCCGCGCATCGGGGTGGTGTGGCTGGTGGCCAGCAACCTGGCCGTGCTGCCGGTCTACATCCAGCCGCTGGGCTTCCCGCCGGTCATCGCCGTACTGCAGGCCGTCGGCTACATGGGCTTTTCCAGCTTCGTGTTCGTGATCGCGCTGGTGGCGCGCCGCCAGGCCGAAGCGCGCGAGGAGCAGCGCCGGCTGAATGCAGAGCTGCGCGCCACCCGTGCGCTGCTGGCCGAAAGCGCGCGGGTGAACGAGCGCACCCGCATTTCGCGCGAACTGCATGACCTGCTGGGCCACCAGCTGACCGCGTTGACGCTGAACCTGGAAGTGGCCGGGCACCTCGCCGAGGGCCAGGCGCTGGAGCACGTGAAGCGCTCACATGCCCTGGCCAAGCTGCTGCTGGGCAACGTGCGCGAGGTGGTCAGCCAGCTGCGCGAGACCGGCGCCATCGACCTGGCCGCTGCGCTGCGTCCGCTCACCGAGCACGTGCCGTCGCTGGACATCCAGCTGGAGATCGAGGAGCCGCTGAACGTGGAAGACCCGCAGCGGGCCCACGTACTGCTGCGCTGCACCCAGGAGATCATCACCAACACGGTGCGCCATGCCGGCGCCCGCCACCTGTGGCTGCGGGTGTACCGTGAGGTCCCGGACCAGGTGGTGGTGGAGGCCCGCGACGACGGCGTCGGGGCGGAAACGGTCAATGTGGGCAATGGTTTGCGCGGCATGCGCGAACGCCTGCAACAATGTGGAGGCCAGCTGCAGGTGGAGACCCGCCCCGGCGAGGGCTTCCGGCTGCGGGCGACGGTACCGGCAACGGTGCTGGCGGCCCTTACCCAGGTTCCTGAAGGAGTGCGTTGATGATTCGCGTCTGCCTGGTCGACGACCAAACCCTGGTGCGGCAGGGGATCCGCTCGCTGCTGGCGCTCGACGACGGCATCGAAGTGGTGGCCGAGGCCGCCGATGGCCGTCAGGCGGTCGAGCTGATCCCGCAGATCCGCCCGGACGTGGTCCTGATGGACATGCGCATGCCGGTGATGTCCGGGCTGGAGGCGCTGCAGGTGCTGTCACGGCAGGAACAGCTGCCGCCGACCATCATCCTGACCACCTTCGACGATGACCAGCTGGTGCTGGCCGGGCTCAAGGCCGGGGCCAAGGGCTACCTGCTCAAGGACGTGACCCTGGCGCAGCTGGTCGGGGCGATCCGCACGGTGGCCGATGGCGGTTCGCTGGTGCAGCCGGCGGTGACCCAGCGGCTGCTGTCCGGGCTGGAGCACATGCGCAACGACTTCGTCAGCCTGGACCGGCCCGACCCGCTGACCGACCGCGAGACCGAGATCCTGCGGCTGATGGCCAGCGGTTTCTCCAACAAGGAGATCGCCAATTCGCTGGGGGTTGCCGAGGGCACGATCAAGAACCATGTGTCCAACATCCTTTCCAAACTGGGCGTACGTGACCGTACGCGTGCAGTCCTGAAAGCGTTTGAACTCCAGTTGGTGTGAGGAAAATCCTTTAGCGACAAAGACTTGGCACGCAGTCTGGGCCCGGATTCAGGGTTGCCCCCCACTTGCCCCCTACTTGCCGGGTACGCGGATGCGTTACCCTTCGAATTCTTTGTGCATACAAATGCGCAGCCGGCACGGAAACCGGTGCGCCAATCCCGATAACCAATGCCCGCGAAGCCTGCTAGGATTGGCGCTTCGCTTCAATCAACCCGGCCGTGGGATCGGCCCCGGAGACTCTCTGAATGACCCGTATTATCGAGTTCCTGATCGCCTTGGGGATCGTGGCTGGCCTGTTCGTCATCATTGGCGTCTGTCTGCCGGGCGAGCGTCACATCACCGAAAGCATCGAGACCAACCGCAAGATGACGATCGTGTACGACACGGTCAGCAGTCTGCGCCGCTTCAAGGACTGGAACCCGCTGGTACTGCGCGATCCCGCCGTTGAACTGAAGCTGTCCGGCCCGGCTTCCGGCGTCGGTGCCACTCTCGACTACACCTCCAAGGACCTGGGCACCGGTTCCTGGAAGGTGACCGAAGCCGAAGAGAACAAGCGTGTTGTGATCGCTGTCGACGATGCCTCCAAGGGTCACGACAAGGTCACCACCTTCACCCTGGAGCCGACCGGCAAGGGCGGTCGCAACGTCAAGATCACCCAGGACTACTCGGTGAAGTATGGCTTCGACCTGTTCGGCCGCTACGCAGGCCTGTATGTCAGCCGTCAGATCGGCGATGACATCAAGATGGGTCTGTCGCGCCTGGCGAACATGCTGGCCACCGTGCCGAATGTCGACTACCGCACCTCCGAAGCCCCGCTGACCGATCTGGGCATCGTCGATGTCCCGGCCGAAGACCTGCTGGTCGTCACCGCCGGTAATGTCGACCGTGGCCAGGATTCCATCACCAAGTCCATCAAGGACAACCAGGAGTGGATCAAGCGCGTGATCGAGGCCAATGGCCTGGAAGCCGCAGGTCCGCTGCGTATCATCACCACCGATTTCGGTGCTGAGAAGTACGCCTTCGACATCGCCCAGCCGGTGAAGAAGAAGGGTGCCGAAGGCGTGCCGGCCGAACAGCTGACCGTCAAGATCGACGGTGGCGCTCCGGTCAAGTACGTCCGCGTGGCTCCGCACCGTTCGGCGCATGCGGCCTACACCGGTCACATGGCAGGTCTGGACGTTGCCCGCAGCGCCCTGCGCGCCTGGGCCGTGACCTCCGGCAACGAAGTCATCGACCGTCCGTACGAAACCTGGAAGGACGGCGTGGACAAGTCGTTCACCCCGGAAGCAACGTACGACATCTACTGGGCCGTCAAGTAAGCCTCGGCTGACCCATGTAGTGCTGGACACGAAAACGCGCCGCTTCCTGCGGCGCGTTTTTTTTTCATCCCGAGCCCGGTGTCGGGCATTGCGCAAGGAGCTGTCATGTTCAATTCCGAACGACGCGCGCGTAAACCGTCGTTGCTGGCCTGCCTGGGGGCGCTGCTGGCATCGGCCTCGATCGGTCTCTCGGCCTATGCCGCGCATGGCGTGTCCGATCCGCTGGCGCAGCAGCACCTGAACATGGCGGCGTTGTACGCCTTTGCCCACGGAGCGGTACTGGCTGCCCTCGGCCCCCGCGCGCAGGGCGCGATCGCGCATCTGTCGTTGTACGTGTTGCTGCTGGGCGTGCTGCTGTTCTCCGGCAGCCTGGTGGGCGGTGCGCTGTGGCAGTGGCCGACCCGGCTGGCGCCGGTAGGTGGCACCACGCTGATGGCCGGGTGGGTACTGCTGGCGATCAACGCGCTGCGGCGCTAGCCGCAACGCCCAAGCACTGGTAGCGCCGGGCTACGCCCGGCGTCGAGCGCAGCGACCCGCGTCTGCCTTTGCTTTTTTGTTTGTTCAATTCCGTGGCGGACGCACCCGGAAACTGTCCGTGGCCGGGAGGATGGGCGGCGCAGGGGCGTAAGCGCCATGGATGGCGCGCCCGAGCTTACATGGACGTACTTGCAGCGGCCCCTGCGCCGCCCACCCTCCCGGCCAGCCCGAGGACCGCGGTCGAGCAGCCGCCACGAGGGGCTCAGCCGTTGGCCGGTTTCCAGCACCAGTGCCACGGCTCATAGACAATCCCATGTGGGTTGTCGCGCGGATAGCTCAGATGGAACCCGTGCGCCGCGGCATTGGCCTGCAGCCACGCAAACGCAGCCGTCGCCTCGAAGGTCTCCTCGGCCGGCGCATCCCCCGGTGTGCCGATGTCCAGCGCGTGACCACTGTGGTGTTCGCTGAAACCAGGGGCGGCATTGACCTTCAGGATCTGCGGCACGCTTTGCCCGCGCGCCAGCTTGCGTTCGAAAATGCCGAGCTGATACGCATGGCTGCGGAAGCCGGAGATCGCGTCCAGTGCAATTCCATCCCGGGCGGCATGCAGGCGCATCCGTCGCCAGCCCTGCGCGGCACCGCGGCGCAGCCACAGCGGGCGGGCAAAGCGATCACGTCCGGCCAAGTGCAGCACGCACGGCTCGGCTTCCAGTGCCAGCCCGCTGTCGTGCGCATAGCGCTGTGCATCCAGGCCCAGCTGCTGCAGGCGCTGCTGCAGGCCAACCAGCGGCAGCCACTGGTCTTCCAGTGCAGCGCCGAACGGTCGTGACCGTGCGCCATCCAGCAGGGCCAGCGCTTCCTCCACGCCGGGCTCGCGTGGCAGCCGCGGCACCAGCGAGTGCACACCGTGCGCCAGTACTGCCGCCAGGTAGCGGCCATCGCGCTTGCGCCGCAGTACCCACTGCGCGCGGGCCAGCAGGCGGGCGTCGAGATTGCTGCGCGCGCGCAGCAGCGGCGCAGGCCACAGTTCGACGGTCTCGGTATTGATCAACAGCGGAGTGATGCGGTGCATCGATCCAGCTTACTGCCGTGGCGTCGCGGCGGCCACCTTGCGCAGCGCCTCCAGCAGGGCCTGCGGGCGCTCCAGGCTGAGCAGCAGGGTGCTGCCGCCGCGCACCGGAATCACCAGCGTGCGTGCGCGGTCGGTGACCAGGGCAAAGCCCTTGCCGCCGCCCTGCAGGCGGAAGTGCCCGGAATAGAAGCCGGGCATGCTGTAGCCGTTGCTCTTGAAACGGATGCCATAGCGGCGATCGCGGCTCAGGTCGACCACCTCGGCCTGGTCCAGCAGCAGGTCGGCCACCGGCGTGCGGCGACGGTACAACGTCGAACGCACGTCCAGCACATTGCCTGCCAGCTCCACCCGGCGACGGAAGAACGCCCAGCCCAGGCCGATGCCCATCAGCACGATCACCGCCAGGCTCCATGCCGCGCTGCCGCCCATCAGGAAGAACGGCGGCGACAGGGTGACCTCCATCCAGGGAGCATCGCTGCGACTGTCGTGCAGCTGTGCCCACATGCCCACACCCAGTGCCGCCAGCAGCGGCAGCAGCACCCACAGCACCCGCAGCGAAGAACTCTCGGCAACCTCGAACGGGCGTGCATCACTGCCGCTCATCGCTGCGCCTCCACCCAACGCGCAACGTCATCGATCAGCTGCCCATCGACGTGGCCCGGCTGTGCGTATTCCTTCAATGAACCGGGGCCGCTGCCGGCGATGCCGATGTGGTTGAGGGCAGGGTAGGCCTTCCATTGCACGTCCCGGCGATCGGCCAGGGCTTTCTTCCACAGGGCCCAATCCGTTTCCGGTACCTGGAAGTCGCGGCCCCCGTGCAGCATCAGCAGTGGTTTTTTCAGCGCAACCGCGTCGCCGCGTGCGTTCACCGCTTCGATGCTTTTCCAGAACGTCTGCGGCGTGCCCAGTGGCAGTTCGCTGGCGGGTGCAGGCGCGTTGCTGCGGGCCGCGGCGATCTGCGCGTCGAGCTTGTCCAAGAACGCTTGCTCCGGGGCGCTGATCGAGCCGTCCAGCGACAGCAGGTAGCGGTTCTGCTCCGGCAGCAGTTCAAGCAATGTGCGCGCCGGCGCGGCCCACAGGATCGCGCCGCGCGCCTGTGGCCAGCGGCTGGCGATGCGCGGGGCGAGCATGCCGCCCTGGCTGTGGCCGAGCACGAAGATCCGCTTGCCGTCGATGCGTGGGTCCGCCGCCAACGCGCTCAACGCTGCGATGGCATCGTCGGTGGTCTCGTCATCAACGTTGAAGCTGCCGCTCTGGAAGTCCTGGGGACGGGCATGGGTGCGCTTGTCGTAGCGCAACACGGCGATGCCCTGTGCGGCCAGGCCGCGGGCGATGTCCAGGAAAGGGCGGTTGCCACCGATGGTTTCGTCGCGATCCTGTGGGCCGGAGCCGTGCACCAGCACTACGGCCGGGAACGGTCCTTTGCCCTTGGGCATGGACAGTGTGCCGGGCAGCGCACCGCGCGCCTGTGGCACGCTGAAATCGGCCTCGCTGTAGTTCGCGTCGGCCGGCGGTGGCGGTGCCTTGGCGGCAGGGGCCGGGAGCAGCAGCAGGCCCGCTACTTTGTCCTGCCCATTCACCGCCACCTGCGCGATCACCGCGCCACTGGCGAACTGCAACGGCACTTCCACCAGCTGCAGTCCCTGCTGCTCGCTGCTGTGCGCCGGGCCGCGCTGCTTCAGTTCACCCAGCGACTGCCACAGGCCCTGCAGCTTGTCGGCAGGCACCGCCGCGGCCATCTGCGGGGTCAGCATGGCTTCGGCATCGGCGATGCGCCCTGCCTGCAGGTGATCGAGCAGGCGTGCTGCGACCTGCTGCGGTTCGCCAGCGGATGCACTGGCGGACAACAGGGCAAGGGAAACAGCAAGCAACGAGCGGCGTGCGCTCATGGTCACAGCTCCTTCTTGAAGACCAGCAGGGCCGGGCGCATCGGCGCCGGGACGATGATGTTGACCAGTTCCCAGCCCAGCTGGCCCTGGCGGCTGAGTTCGGCCTGGATGTCGTCAGCTTTCTGCAGGCCCATCATGGATGTCTTGACCTCGACGGTCAGGTAGCTCCAGCGCTTGCTCATTCCTTGTCCTCCGGCGATGGCTTGGGTTTCGGCAGGCGGCCTGCCTTGCGCAGTGCGTCGCGCAGCACGTATTCGATCTGTGCGTTGAGGCTGCGCAGTTCATCGTCCGCCCAGCGCTGTGCGGCTGCCAGGACCTCGGCGTTGATGCGCAGCGGATAGGCTTTTTTCTCGCTCATGCAGACTCCTGGCGGGGCAGTGGGGCGCCCCGTTGCGAGGGTGGCTCAGTACAGCGAGCCGGTGTTGACGACCGGCTGCGTGCCGCGGTCCGAGCACAGCACGGTCAACAGGTTGCTGACCATGTGCGCCTTGCGCTCCTCGTCCAGCTGCACCACGCCGTTTTTCTGCAGCTCGGCCAGCGCCATCTCGACCATGCCGACCGCACCGGCGACGATGCGCGTGCGTGCGGCGATGACCGCATTGGCCTGCTGCCGCTGCAGCATCGCCTGGGCGATTTCGGCGGCGTAGGCGAGGTGGCTGATGCGCGCATCGATCACCTGCACGCCGGCATCGGCCAGGCGCTCGGCCAGTTCGTTCTTCAGGTGCTGGGAGATCTCGCTGGCATGGCTGCGCAGCGCCAGCTGGCCGTCCTCGTGCTGGTCATAGGGGTAGCTGGTGGCCATCGCGCGCAGCGCCGATTCGGACTGGATGTGCACGAAGCTCTCGTAGTCGTCCACGTTGTAGACCGCTTCGGAGGCGTCGACCACCTGCCAGACGATCACCGCGGCGATCTCGATCGGGCTGCCGTCCAGCTCGTTGACCTTCAGCTTGCCGCTCTCGAAGTTGCGCACGCGCTGGCTCACGCGGCGCTTGCTGAAGAAGGGATTGTTCCAGCGCAGGCCGTTGTCCTTGACGGTGCCGACGTACTTGCCGAACAGGCTGACCACCGCCGCCTGGTTGGGCTGCACGGTGTACAGACCGGCCAGCGCGACCAGCGCCAGCGCAGCGATCAGCAGGCCGGCCAGGATCAGCAGCACGTTGGGCGAGCCGGTGCTGGCCTTCGCCGCGACCCCGGCCACGAACAGGGCGCCGCCGGCGAGGGCTACGACCAGGGACCCGGCGAGCGCGCCCAGGCCGTTGAGGGAGGACAGCGACTTCTCTTTCATGGCGGTACGTCCTTGAGGGTTCGAATTGAAGATATCAAAGTGATATCACATTCGCGCTACCGTTCGTCGGCTGGGCGTGCCCAGGCGCTGCGGCTGGACCGGATAGAATGCCCACCCGCCTTCACATCGCTGCTGGAACCCCGCCATGGCCAAGCTTGGAACCCCGTTGTCCCCCTCCGCCACCCGTGTGCTGCTGCTGGGCTCGGGCGAACTTGGCAAGGAAGTGGCCATCGAACTGCAGCGGCTGGGCGTGGAAGTGATCGCTGCCGACCGTTACGCCGACGCCCCGGCCATGCAGGTGGCACATCGTTCGCACGTGATCGACATGCTGGACGCGATGGCCCTGCGCCAGTTGATCGCCCAGGAGCAGCCGCACCTGGTGGTACCCGAGATCGAGGCGATCCACACCGAGACCCTGGTGCAGCTGGAGCAGGAGCAGGGCCTGCGGGTGATCCCGACCGCGCGTGCTGCGCGCCTGACCATGGACCGTGAGGGCATCCGCCGCCTGGCCGCCGAGACGCTGGGCCTGCCAACCTCGCCGTACCGCTTTGTCGACACCGAGGCCGAGTACCGCGCCGCCGTGGCAGCGATCGGCCTGCCGTGCGTGGTCAAGCCGGTGATGTCGTCCTCGGGCAAGGGCCAGAGCACGCTGCGCAGCGAGGCGGACATCGCCCCCGCATGGGAATACGCGCAGACCGGTGGCCGTGCCGGCGCCGGCCGCTGCATCGTCGAGGGTTTCATCGACTTCGATTACGAGATCACCCTGCTGACCGTACGCCACGCCGCCGGGACTTCGTTCTGCGCGCCGATCGGCCACCTGCAGAAGGAGGGCGACTATCGCGAAAGCTGGCAGCCGCAGCCGATGTCGGACAAGGCGCTGGCGCGTGCCGAGGAGATCTCGCGCGCGATCACCGATGACCTCGGGGGCTGGGGCCTGTTCGGTGTCGAGCTGTTTGTGAAGGGCGACGAGGTGTGGTTCAGCGAAGTATCGCCGCGTCCGCACGATACCGGCCTGGTGACGCTGGTGTCGCAGGAGCTGAGCGAGTTCGCGCTGCATGCACGGGCCATCCTCGGCCTGCCGATCCCGGTGATCCGCCAGAGTGGCCCTTCGGCCTCGTGTGCGCTGCTGGCACACGGCGAGGGCGTGCCGTACTTCAACAACGTCGCCGCTGCATTGCAGGTGCCGGACACCGCCGTGCGCCTGTTCGGCAAACCCAGCGTGCATGGCCACCGCCGCGTGGGCGTGACCTTGGCGCGCGCGGAAACCATCGACCAAGCACGTGCTATCGCGCGTGATGCCGCCGAAGCGATCGGCGTCGAGCTGCGCTCGTAAAACGGTAGCGCCGGGCCATGCCCGGCGGCTTCCCATAG
>NZ_QQXJ01000001.1:3040928-3046016 GCF_004348785.1 Stenotrophomonas sp. TEPEL | reverse complement strand
TACCGGTTTATTTCACATCCACCCATACCAGGTGGTGGTCGCTGCCATCGGCGATCTTCGCTTCGGCACTCTCATTGGCCGGCCAGAACACGCCGCTGCCGAGGTACTCGAAACCGACCGAGGGCAGCACGTAGTCCAGGCGCATGGTGCCGGACTTCGGGCCGAAATCGCCGGTGGCATGGAACGGTGCACCCTTGCGGCTGATGCCCTTGGCCGCATAGGCCAGGCTGGTCTGCTCGGCGCCGATGCTGCGCGGAGTGGGGTAGCGCAGCACGCGGGCGTTCTCGATCAGTTCGACGATCGCCTCGTGGCGGCCATCGCCATCGACCGGATCATTGTTGAGGTCGCCAAGGATGACAAAACGCGCATCCTGGGCCAGGCCGCCGCACTGGCCCTTGTCGTCGCACAGCCACGGCTTGTCACCCTTGGACAGGTATTCCTGCCACAGGCGCAGTTCGTCGTGGTTGCGCGCGGCGTTGCGCTTTTCCGGGCCGTCGAACACTGGCGGCGTCGGGTGCGAGACCAACGCGTGGACCACGCCGGCCGGGGTCTTCACCGGTACATCCCAGTGCGACTTCGACGACAGCCGCAGCTGCGACCAGACGGTGTCGTTGTAGAAGCTCTTGCCGGTGCGCGGATCGACCGGGCGGATCGCGCCGGGCATCGCACTCCACTTCAGCAGCTGGAAGCTGCGCACCTTGGCTTCGTCGATCGGGTAGCGCGACAGCACCAGCATGCCGTACTGGCCCGGGTGCAGGCCATAGCCCCAGGCGTCGTTGCCGCGGCCACGGCCTTCGCCGCCGACCACGCCGTTGTTGTCCAGGTCCAGGCCACTGGGCACGCCGGTGTTCACCGGCGCCAGGTAGCGGTAGGCGAAGTGCAGCGGCTTGCCGCCACCGGGCTGGGCCACTTCCAGGTAGCGCTTCTGGAACAGGTCGGCGGCGCGATGGGCGTCATCGAAGTCGAACTCGTTCAGCAGCACCAGGTCCGGGCGCACCTGCTGCAGCACTGCGGCGATCTTGCGCGCATGTTCGCTGTCGCCTTCCAGCTCGGCGATCAGGCCGCCGGCTTCGTCCGAATACAGCGAGGTGTTGTAGGTGGCCAGGCGCAGCGCTGCAGACGGTTTTTCGGTCATCGCGGGGGGCGTGGCGAAGGCGGGAGCGGTGGCGCCACAGAGCAGGGCCAGGCCGAGAATCAGGGGTTTGGCGTTCATGGGCCATATTGTGCACTTGGCCCGGTGTCAGTGGTTTGTCAGCGTCCGTCCAGTTCGTCATCGAAATCATGCCAGCGGCGGCCATCGTAGGCCTCCAGCGGGCGATAGCGCCGCTTGTAGTCCATCTTCTGGTGCTCACGTATCCAGTAGCCCAGATACAGATGTGGCAGGCCCTCGCGGCGGGCCCACTCCAGCTGCTGCAGGATCGCGAACGTGCCCAGCCCGCGTGCGGCATGGGCCGGGTCGAAGAAGGTATAGACCGCCGACAGGCCGTGCTCGGTCACATCGGTTACCGCCACGCCCAGCAGCTGGCTGGGCTGGCCATCGTGGCCGGGCAGGCGCATTTCCATGAAGCGCGTGTGCGACCAGCTGCCGATCAGGAACTGTTCGAACTCGTGCGGGCCGTGGTCGTCCATGCCGCCCTTGGCATGACGATGCACCAGGTAGCGGTGGTACAGCTCGAACAGATCCTCGCGTGGCATGGCCGCGGTGATGCGCACTTCCAGATCGGCATTGCGGGCGGCGCAGCGGCGTTGGCTGCGATCCGGGGCGAAGCGGGCCACCGGAATGCGCACAGCGACGCAGGCGTGGCAGTTCGCACAATGCGGGCGATAGACCAGGTCACCGCTGCGTCGGAAGCCCCAGCTCAGGGCCAGCGGGTACAGCCCGCCGAGGCGGCGGTCCTGCGGGTCCAGCACCAGGTCGCGTGCAACCCGGTCCGGCCAGTACCCACAGGGGTGCTCGCCGGTCTGGAACAGTCGCAGTTCGTCGTCTCTGTCGCCATGTCTCGCCATGGGCACAGCATAGCCCCAGCCTGTCGCAATGGCGGCGACTGTCCGCCGGATGAATGGAATGGGCGGCTGCGTCAACCGGCGTCGTGGCCAGGCGTTGTTGTCCTCCGAGGGTGAGGTGTTCACCCCGATGCCAATCCCATTCCCAGGAGTGACCCCATGATCCGTACCCCCCTGCTGCTGGCCCTGCTGCTCGGCACCTCCGCGACCGGCATTGCCTTGGCTGCCGACACCCCGGCTGCACCGGCGCAGCGCCCGGCCAAGCTGGACACCAATGGCGACGGCGTCATCGACCGCAGCGAGGCGGCTGCCAACCCGCGCCTGGCCGCGAAGTTCGACGAGCTGGACAAGAACAAGGACGGCAAGCTCTCGCGTGATGAGCTGCCGCGCTGGAAGCACGGTCGCCGTGGCCACGGCGGTGAGCGCTGGGCCAAGCTGGACGTCAACAAGGACGGCCGCATCAGCCGTGACGAAGCCAAGGCCGATCCGCGCCTGGCCGCGCGTTTCGACCAGCTCGACCTCAACAAGGATGGCTACCTGGACAAGGTCGACCGCGAGCTGCGCATGAAGCAGCATCGTGACGCCTGGTTCGCTGCGGCCGATACCAACAAGGATGGCCAGCTGAGCAAGGCCGAGTTCGACGCCGCCAAGGGCCCGATGCATGGTGGCCCGCGCCACGGCGGCCCGCGTGACGGCGCCGCGCCGAAGCCACAGCGCTGATTTTCAATGCAGTGATCGACGACAACGCCGGCGCACTGCCGGCGTTGTCCGTTACAGGCGGCCGCTGAGCGTCATCGTGTAGGCCAGGGCACCGATGACGATCAGGTTCACCGCCATCATGCCGGTCAGGCCGTACATGGATTCGTACTTCCAGTTGATCCCGTTACGCCCACGCCGGGCTGCATCACGCGCGAGCAGCGGCGCCATGATTCGCCGCAGCGTCACCAGGCACTGGTAGTTGACCACGGCCAGGCCCAGTGCCAGCACCAGCAGCTGCGCCCACATCGGCGCCTGCAGCAGCACGGCAAACAGGATGGCCAGGCACCAGCCCAGGCTGGTGCCGGTGCTGAGATTGACGAAGCGGCGGACCTGGACCTGCTCGGCGCCGGTCTCGGCGTAGGACAGCAGGAAATGGCCGCCGAGATAGCTGCCGAGCGCGCCACCGACAACGCCACCGATGATCGCGGCCCAGCTTGAGGCAGGCAGCATCTGCAGCTGCCCCAGTGTGGCGGTCAGCGAGCCGAGCGCGGTGCCGCCGGCAGCGCTGGCGCCACCGAGGCCGAGCTTGCTGCCACCCACGCCGACGCCGGTTCCCAGCAGGATCGTCGCGCTGGCAGTGCCGGGCGCGGCCACCAGTACCATCGAAACCACCGCCGTAGCGAACGCAGCACTGGGCGCGCTGCTGCGTGCGAATTCACCGAAGCGCTGCAGCAGGCCCTCGCGCACCTGCGCACGGGCACGTGACAGGCGCTTGCGTACCGCCGCGTCGCTCAGCCCCAGCAGGTCGGCCACCTGCTGCGAATGCTGGCCCTCGCGGTAATACAACAGCAGGACTTCGCGGCTGTCGGCGGGCAGGGCAGAGATGATGTCTTCGGCAGCGATTTCCTCTTCCAGCCGCTGCAGGCGATCGGCCACGCCCGGGGTCGGATCCGCAGCCATGGTCAGCGCCACTTCGGCAGCCTCCCCGCTCAGCGGTCGGCCACGTTGTGCGCGCAGCCAGTCGCGGGCGAGGTTGCGGGTGATCTGCCGCAGCCAAGGCAGGAAGCTGCTCGCGCTGCGCAGCTGGTGCAGCTGCTGCCAGCCCTTCACGAACGCTTCCTGGGCGATGTCCTCGCTGGCCTGGCGGTCGCCGGTGATGGCCAGGGCGATGGCGGTGACCGTGTTCTGGCAGGCCAGCACGATGCGGCCATAGGCATGCTGGCAACCGCTGCTGGCGGCCGGCAGTTCGCGTTCCAGGGTTTCGTCGATGCTTGCGGCGAAGATCGTCATGGCGGCGGGCTCCTGCAGGGATTGTGTCCCATGACGGAGCCGCGCGCCGAATGTGACCGGTTCGCGTCCCGGTAGCGCCGGGCCANGCCCGGCGGCGTTTCTGTCAGGCCGCTGCGCTCGCCGGGCAGGGCCCGGCACTACCTGCGCGTTACGTGGACGGCTGGATGCGGACCCGCACTTCCTCTTCTTCCGGCGGTGCCGGCGCGGTCGGCTGTGCTTGCTGCGGCTGTGCCTGCGGGGCGGGCACCGGCGCGGTTGGGGCAGGGGCACCGCGATGGCGCAGGCCGATCACCAGCGCCACGCCGGCGATCACCACCAGCAGGGCAATGCGGATGCGCCAGGCCCAGCCACGACCGCCGGTACTGCCCTGCACATCATCGCGGAAGGCGAACTCGGCGGTCGGGTGGTCACGGCGGGTGGTGTCGAGCAGGCGGGCGTCGCGCAGGATCTCGCGCGCACGCGGCTGGTCGTCGGCGCGCACGACCCACACCGCAGGGTAGGCGCCTGCATTGCCCAGGTCGGTATAGCTGAACTGGCCACGTCGACGGGTCTTGTACGAGCGCCCGTTGGTGACCTTCACCTGGATGTCGTGGCTGCGCAGGAGCTCGGCCACGCCTTCCACGGTTTCCACGCGCTGGCTGCTGAAAATCTGACGCATAGGTCAATCCTTGGCCGGCACGGCGGCCGCTGCTGCCTGGTCCGGAACCACGCGGATCAAGCCTTCCTGGGCGGTGCTGGCAACCAGCACGCCATCACGGGTGAAGAACTGGCCACGGGCCAGGCCGCGCGAATCCTGCGCACTGGGGCTGTCCAGCGAGTACAGCAGCCAATCGTCGGCGCGGAACGGGCGGTGGAACCAGATCGCGTGGTCCAGCGAGGCCATCTGCACGTGCGGGTGGTAGTAGCTGATCCCATGGGGGAATGTCGCCGTGCCCAGCAGGTGGAAGTCGGAGGCGTAGGCCAGCAGCGCCTGGTGCAGCTCCGGCGCATCGCCGACCGGCTCGCTCAGGCGCAGCCACACCTGGTGGTAGGGCGGGCGCGTGCGCTACTGCTGGGCCGATGGCCCGGTGTGCACCCTGCGCGACAGCAGTGGGG
>NZ_QQXJ01000001.1:3038863-3040828 GCF_004348785.1 Stenotrophomonas sp. TEPEL | reverse complement strand
GGTTCAGTTCATCGCGGGGATACACATGGCGGAACTCGAACGGACCGCCGCGCGAGAGCCAGCGCTGCACCTTGATCGGCAGCCGCTCCAGCACTTCGGCCGGCAGCGGACGGTTCGGTTCGATGTCTTCCGGCTGCGGCACTTCGGGCATCTTGTGCTGGTGCTCGGCACCGGATTCGGCCTGCTGGAACGAGGCCGCGCAGAAGAAGATCACCTTGCCATGCTGGATGGCGGTCACCCGGCGCACCGAGAAGCTGCCACCGTCGCGGGTACGGTCGACGTCGTAGACGATCGGATGGTCGATGTTGCCGGCGCGGAGGAAATAGGCGTGCAGCGAGTGCACATGGCGACCATTGTCGACCGTGGCCTGCGCGGCCGCCAGGGCCTGGCCCAGCACCTGCCCGCCGAACACGTACTTGGTACCGATGTCGCGGCTCTGGCCGCGGAACAGGTTGTCCTCCAGCCGCTCCAGGGTGAGCAGATCGATCAGCTCGGAGACGACGGGTTCGGGCAGGTCGTTCAAGGGGGCGGCCACAGCGATGAAAGAGGGGTCGATTATACCGGTGCAGGCCGGATGCCCCATCTTCGGCAGTGCCGGCCGCTGGCCGGCATCCGCAGGTGCCCGGGAAGGATCGCCAGGCTGCCGGCCAGCGGCCGGCACCACCGTTTACTTGCCGAGGCGCGCCACCAGCGCCTGCAGGGCGTTCTGCGCATCCGGGGCGAACCAGGCCTCGACGAAGCGCTCGAGCTGGATCAGGTCCGGATGCAGGGCGTCGTGCAGCTCGGCGCGGGCGATGGCACGGGTCAGCAGCATCGGCTGCCGCGGCTGCTTCAGCAGGTCCTGCAGCCAGGCCACCGCACGGGCCGCCACCAGTTCGCCATCCACCAGTTCGTCGACCAGGCCGATCTGCAGCGCCTGTTCGGCCGGTACCAGCGCGCCGGTGGCCAGCAGCACGCTGGAGCGGTGCGCGCCCACCGCACGGCGCAACAGGCGCTGGATGCCTTCCGGTGCGATCAGGCCGACCTGCACTTCGTTCAGGCCGATGGCATACGGGCGCGCCGGATCGGCACTGCGTGCCATCACCCGGTAGTCGCAGCACAAGGCCAGCACGCAGCCGCCCGCCGGTGCATGGCCGGTGATCGCCGCAACCACCGGAATGCGGCTCTCGGCCAGCGTGCGTACCGCGCCGAAGAACGCGTTCCAGGTGTCCAGCAGCTTGTGCTTGTCATCGCCATGCGAGAGCAGGTGCGGCACGTCCATGCCGCCGGTGAAGATGCGCTCGCTGCCCGACAGCACGATGCCGTGCGCGTCCTCGGCCATCGCCAGTTCGATGGCATGGATCAACTGCCGGCACAGCTCGGTGTCCAGTGCATTGACCGGCGGCCGCGCCAGCCGCAGCTCGCGGATGGGGCCATGGTTGATCACCTCGATGAGCGTCGTCATGCTGCGGGTCTCGTTGCGAAGAAGGAACCTGGGCGATGATAACCAAACCATTCGTTGGCGTACTGTTGATGATGTGTGCGGGCGCAGCATCGGCGGCGGCTGTGCCGGAGTGCGTCACCGTCTCGCAGGGCTGGGTACGTCTGCCGCCAAGCCCGACGGCGACGCCCATGACTGCCGGCTATGGCGTGATCCGCAACGGCTGCTCCACCGCAGTGACCATCATCGGTGCGCGCAGTGCGAGCTTCGGTGATGTGTCGTTGCACGAGACCCGGATCGTCGACGGGGTCAGCCGCATGCGTGCCGTCGAGCGCCTGCCATTGGCGCCGGGCGAACGCGCCGTGCTCAAGCCCGGCGGCCTGCACCTGATGTTGATGGACGGCAGGCGCGTATTGGAGGAGGGGCAGCCCGTGTGGCTGCAGGTGCAACTGGAGGGGGGCAGCGAAGTCAGCACGGCCCTGGTAGTGCGCAAGGCCGCGCCGTAACGCGGCGCTCGTTCCGCCGGGCATGGCCCGGCGCTACCC
>NZ_QQXJ01000001.1:2979207-3038763 GCF_004348785.1 Stenotrophomonas sp. TEPEL | reverse complement strand
ACCCAGGCATCACTGCCGAATCGACGCCCGTAGCGCCGGGCCATGCCCGGCGAGCGCGCAGCGCGGTGGGGCTTAATCGGTAGCGCCGGGCCATGCCCGGCGAGCGCGCAGCGCGGTGGGGCTTAATCGGTAGCGCCGGGCCATGCCCAGCGAGCGCGCAACGCGGTGGGGCTTACGACCAGTCGTACGAGAACAGCACCGTGCGGCTTTCAGGCTCGTACAGCATCACGATCGCATCGGCACCGGTTGCGCACCAGTTGTAGCCGGCCACTTCGGCAACGGCGAAGAATTTATTGCCATCACGTGTGATGGTCACATCTTCCATGTCTGCCGTGCGATCTCGATCGTGCATTGGAGGCAGGATCGAGATCTCGAATGCTGCCGGGATCTCTGCAGTTTCCGTCCAGTTTCCGTACGAAATCGCGCCGCCCAGGGTATCCAGCCAGGCCTGCTCGCCGGGCTCGCCGTCGCCATAGCGCGAATAGCTGGCCAGGCGTCCGTGCTGCTGGAAGTACGCGCGTGCCTTGCTGTAGCTCCCGCGCATCTCGGTGATGTGCTTCAGCGCGTGCTTGTCCTGCACCTGGTCGCCGATGAAGTAGCCCTCCTCACCGAGGAAGCGCATGCGGTTGTCGCTGGTCAGTTCAAAGGCGATCCAGTTGGTGCCGGTGAACGCGTTGTGGTGTTCTTCGGTGGTTTCACCGATGCAGCCTTCATAGGGCTCGATCGGACACAGCAGGGTCGCGGCCTGGCCGGCCAGTTCCGGGCGCAGCACGCCGAGGTCGATCTTCAGCAGCGGCAACAGGTGCTGGCTGAGCCAAGCCTGGTCATCCGGGAACACGTCGGCGGCGAAGGGGACCATGCCGGGCAGCAGGTCGCGCAGTTCGGTCTGGTGGATCATGTCAGTCCTTTGATGTGGAACGGTAGCGCCGGGCAATGCCCGGCGGGCCGGTGCCGACCAAGGTCGGCATCTACCAGACGTGTCAGCTCGACGCGCTGCGGATCGCGTCCGGCAGCGGCGCGCTCTTGCCGGTCTGCGTGTCCATCCACACCACCACCACGTTGCCGTCCGAATACAGCCTCGACTCGTCCTGCTGGTCGACGATGCGATGGCCGATGGTCACGCTGCTGTTGCCCAGGCGTTCGACGAACAGCTCGACCAGGATGTCGTTGGGCCACACGATCGGCAACCGGTAGTTGACGTTGGTGGCAGCCACTACCGGCGCGATGCGGTCGGTCATCGACACGCCTTCCACGCCCAGCATCCAGCGCACGCGCGCCTCTTCCAGGTAGGAGATGTACTTGGCGTTGTTGACGTGGCCCATGCTGTCCATGTCACGCCAGCGCACGCTGATCGGAATGCGGGCCAGGATCTTGTGTTCGCTGCTCATCAGGCGTCCTTCTTCTTGGTGCCGGCCGTGGCGGTCTTGCTGGCCTTGCCGGTGCTCTTGGCGGCAGCCGCCTTCTTTGCCGGCTTTTCCGGCTTGACCTTGCGCGGTGGGCGCGCATCGGGCTTGTTGGCCACGGCGGCGGGCTGGTCAGGCCGCGCGCTGGTGGACGGCAGCATCCGTGCGAGGAACTGGCCGGTGTACGAAGCCGGGCATGCGGCCACGTCTTCCGGCGTGCCGGTCACCAGGATGGTGCCACCGCGATGACCGCCTTCCGGACCCAGGTCGACGATCCAGTCCGCGGTCTTGATGACGTCCAGGTTGTGCTCGATCACCACCACCGTGTTGCCCTCGTCGCGCAGCTTGTGCAGCACGCCGAGCAGCGCCTCGATGTCGTGGAAGTGCAGGCCGGTGGTCGGCTCGTCGAGGATGTACAGGGTGCGGCCGGTATCGCGGCGCGACAGTTCCTTGGACAGCTTCACGCGCTGCGCTTCACCACCGGACAGCGTGGTCGCGCTCTGCCCCAGCTTGATGTAGCTCAGGCCGACATCGACCAGGGTCTCCAGCTTGCGGGCGATGGACGGGACCGGTTCGAACAGCTTCAGCGCATCTTCGACGGTCATTTCCAGCACGTCGTTGATGTTGAAGCCCTTGTACAGGATCTCCAGCGTTTCGCGGTTGTAGCGCTTGCCATGGCAGACGTCGCAGGGCACGTACACGTCGGGCAGGAAGTGCATCTCGACCTTGATCAGGCCGTCGCCCTGGCACGCCTCGCAGCGGCCGCCACGCACGTTGAAGCTGAAACGGCCCGGCGAATAGCCGCGCGCGCGCGCTTCGGGCACCTGTGCGAACAGTTCGCGCAGCGGAGTGAACAGGCCGGTGTAGGTGGCCGGATTCGAGCGCGGGGTGCGGCCGATCGGCGACTGGTCGATGTCCACCACCTTGTCGAACAGCTCCAGGCCGTCGATCTCCTTGTACGGCGCGATCGGGTGCGAGGCGCCGTTGATCTCGTTGGCGGCCAGCGAGAACAGGGTGTCGTTGATCAGGGTCGACTTGCCCGAGCCGGACACGCCGGTCACGCAGGTCAGCAGCCCGGCCGGAATGGCCAGGTCCACGCCTTTCAGGTTGTTGCCGGTGGCGCCACGCAGGTGCAGCGTCATCTTCGGGTTCGGCTTGTGCCGGCGCGCCGGGATCTCGATCGCACGCTTGCCCGACAGGTACTGGCCGGTCAACGAGCGCGGCGCATCCAGGATGTCCTGCAGGCTGCCCTGGCCGACGATCTCACCGCCATGCACGCCCGCGCCCGGACCGATGTCCAGTACGTAGTCGGCCAGGCGGATCGCATCTTCGTCATGCTCGACCACGATCACCGTGTTGCCAAGGTCGCGCAGGCGGGTGAGGGTGCCGAGCAGGCGCTCGTTGTCGCGCTGGTGCAGGCCGATGGAGGGCTCGTCGAGCACGTACATCACCCCGACCAGGCCGGCGCCGATCTGGCTGGCCAGGCGGATGCGCTGGGCTTCGCCACCGGACAGGGTGTCGGCCTTGCGCTCCAGGGTCAGGTAATCCAGGCCGACGTCAACCAGGAAGCCGAGGCGTTCACCGATCTCCTTGACGATCTTCGCGGCGATCTCGCCACGCCAGCCCGGCAGGCTCAGACTGCTGAAGAACTTCAGCGCTTCGTCGATCGGCAGCACCACCAGTTCCGGCAGCGGGCGGTCGGCCACGAACACGTTGCGCGCGGCCTTGTTCAGGCGTGCGCCATTGCACTCGGGGCAGGCATGCTCGCTGATGTACTTGCCCAGTTCTTCCTGCACCGCCGCCGACTCGGTTTCCTTGTAGCGGCGTTCCAGGTTGGGAATGATGCCTTCGAAGCGGTGCTTGCGCTGGGTGCGGCCACCGGCCTCGGTGAAGTAGGTGAAGGTGATCGCGTCCTCGCCGCTGCCGTACAGCACGGCCTGCTGCACCTTGGCCGGTAGCGAGTTCCACGCCGCGTCGACGTCGAACCTGTAGTGCTTGGCCAGTGAGGCGATCAGCTGGAAGTAATAGGCGTTGCGGCGATCCCAGCCACGCACGGCACCGGCCGCCAGCGACAGCTCCGGATGCACCACCACGCGCGAGGGATCGAAGAACTCGGCCATGCCCAGCCCATCGCAGCCGGGGCAGGCGCCCATCGGTGCGTTGAACGAGAACAGGCGCGGCTCCAGTTCCGGCAGCGAGTAGTCGCAGACCGGGCACGAATACTTGGACGAGAACAGGGTAGGGGTTGCAGCGGCATCGTCCAGCGACTGCACCGACGCCATGCCATCACCCAGCTTCAGGGCGGTTTCGAAGCTCTCGGCCAGGCGCTGCTTGATGTCTTCGCGCGGGCGGAAGCGATCGATCACCGCTTCGATGGTGTGCTTCTGGCGCAGCGCCAGCGGCGGCACCGCATCGATCTCGTACAGTTCGCCATCCACGCGTACACGTACGAAGCCCTGCGCGCGCAGCTGGTCGAACACCTGGGCGTGCTCGCCCTTGCGGTCGCGGATCACCGGTGCCAGCAGCATGTAGCGCTGTTCCGGGTCCAGCGTCAGCATATGGTCGACCATCTGGCTGACCGTCTGCGCCTCCAGCGGATAGCCGTGGTCGGGGCAACGCGGCGTGCCAACGCGTGCATACAGCAGGCGCAGGTAGTCGTAGATCTCGGTGATGGTGCCGACCGTCGAGCGCGGGTTGTGCGAGGTCGACTTCTGCTCGATCGAGATCGCCGGCGACAGGCCTTCGATGTGGTCCAGGTCCGGCTTTTCCATCACGCTCAGGAACTGCCGCGCGTACGCCGACAGGGACTCGACGTAACGCCGCTGACCCTCGGCATAGATGGTGTCGAACGCCAGCGACGACTTGCCCGAGCCGGACAGGCCGGTGATCACGATCAGTTTGTCGCGGGGCAGGTCGAGGTCGATGTTCTTGAGGTTGTGCGTCCGCGCGCCGCGGATGCGGATGAAATCCATCGCCATGGGGAATCCGGTTGTGGGGGCGTGGCTGGGCCGCCGGGCCAGCGATAGGGCGGCAATCGGTCAGCCTACCGAGGTGACCAGATGGGGGCAATGGGCGACAATGCCAGCCCGGTGTCTCACCCGGTGAGACCGCCCGTCAGGCAGGGGTCAGATCCCTTTTCACCGTGTGAAAAGGGATCTGACCCGTTCCGGCCCGGCCTCCAGGGCCGTTCAGGGGTTGACTTGACCCGCGCCCGGTGGTCCACGTACAATTCCGCTCCTGTCCGCCCTCGATGGCGACAGTCCATAGACCACAATAACTACAGAGGAAGTCTGGTCATGTACGCAGTACTGGTCACCGGCGGTAAGCAATACCGCGTGGCGCAGGGCGAAAAGCTCCGCATTGAAAAGCTCGAAGCCGACGTCGGCAGCGAGATCAAGTTCGACAACATCCTGCTGCTCGGCGACAGCGATGGCATCAAGATCGGCGACGCCCTGAGCGGCGCTGCGGTCACCGCCACCGTCCTGTCCCAGGGTCGTGCCGACAAGGTCCGGATCATCAAGTTCCGTCGCCGCAAGCACCACATGAAGCGCCAGGGTCACCGTCAGTACTACACCGAAATCGAGATCACCGGCATTGCCGGTGGCAGCAAGTAAGGAGATAGGTCATGGCACATAAAAAAGGCGTAGGCTCTTCGCGCAACGGTCGCGACTCCAACCCGAAGTACCTCGGCGTCAAGATCTTCGGCGGCCAGGCCATCGAAGCAGGCAACATCATCGTGCGTCAGCGCGGCACCCAGTTCCACCCGGGTACCGGCGTCGGCCTCGGCCGTGACCACACCCTGTTCGCCCTGACGGACGGCAAGGTGGAGTTCTCGGTGAAGGGCCCGAAGAAGCGTCGCACCGTCAGCGTCGTCTCGGTCGAAGCCTGATAAGGCTGCGTCCGGCGCCCATGCCTCGGCATGGCCGTGCTGGATGAAGAGATCGCTGCATGAAGAGCCCCGCTTCGGCGGGGCTTTTCGTTGGAATCAATGGTAAAACGGGCATCGCCCGGTTGTCGGCCGATGGCCGGCACTACATCAAGGTGGCGGCGTGCATGCCGCGCCCATCGCAGGCATCGAAACAATGAAACTGGTAGACGAAGCAGAAATCGAAGTGTTCGCCGGCAACGGCGGCAACGGCTGCATTGGCTTCCGTCGCGAGAAGTTCATTCCGCTCGGCGGCCCGGACGGCGGCGACGGCGGTGCGGGCGGCAGCGTGTGGATCCGCGCCGACGAAAACCTCAACACCCTGGTCGACTTCCGCCATGACCGCATTTTCAAGGCGCAGCGTGGCGAGAACGGCATGGGCCGCCAGGCCTATGGCAAGGGTGGCGAAGATCTGGTCATCACCGTGCCGGTCGGCACCGTGATCATCAACGTGGCCACCGATGAAATCATCGGCGACCTGACCCAGCATGGTGATCGCCTGCTGGTGGCCAAGGGCGGCCGCGGCGGCCTGGGCAACATGCATTTCAAGAGCTCCACCAACCGCTCGCCGCGCCAGGCGCTGCCGGGTGAGCCGGGTGAGGAGCGCACGCTGAAACTGGAGTTGAAGCTGCTGGCCGATGTCGGCCTGCTGGGCTTCCCCAATGCCGGCAAGAGCACCCTGATCCGCGCCGTTTCGGCGGCGACGCCGAAGGTGGCCGATTACCCGTTCACCACGCTGTACCCGAACCTGGGTGTGGTGAAGGTGGAGAACTACCGCAGCTTCGTGATCGCCGATATCCCGGGCCTGATCGAAGGTGCTGCCGACGGTGCCGGCCTGGGCGCGCAGTTCCTGCGCCACCTGCAGCGCACCCGCCTGCTGCTGCATCTTGTCGACATTTCGCCGATGGAAGGTGGTGTGGAAGGTGTGTCGCCGGTCGAGCAGGTGCGTGCCATCGAGCGCGAACTGGAAAAGCACGATCCGGAGCTGCTGGCCAAGCCGCGCTGGCTGGTGCTGAACAAGGCCGACCTGATGTTCGAGGACGAGGCCAAGGCTGCTGCCGAGAAGATCGTCGCCGAGCTGGGCTGGAAGGAGCCGTGGTTCCTGGTGTCCGCGCTGGGTCGCGAAGGCACCTTCCCGATCATGAGCCGGATCATGGCGTTCTTCGATCGCCAGAAGGAAGACGAGCTCGAGGCGGCACGCAACGCGCAGTAATGCCGTTGTGGTTCCCGCGAAAAACCCGGCNTCGGCCGGGTTTTTTGTTGGCGGCCGAATGCGGTCGCCGAATGGGGGTCAGATCCCTTTCCCACAGGAAAAGGATCTGACCCCGGGCATCGCAAGATTGCAGGCAACAAAAAACCCGGCCGAGGCCGGGCTTTTGCGTGCTGCCGGAGCCGGGGCTCCAGCAACCAACCGGATCAGGCGGCCTGGAGGGCCTTGATGCGGTCGTTCAGGCGGCTCTTGTGGCGAGCAGCCTTGTTCTTGTGGATCAGGCCACGCGCGCTGAAACGATCCAGGATCGGCTGGGCAACGGCGAAGGCGGCTTGAGCGCCGGCGGCATCGTTGGCGTCCAGCGCCTTGATCACTTTCTTGACAGCGGTGCGCAGCATCGAGCGCTGAGCCACGTTGCGCGCGTTGCGCACGACGGTCTGCTTGGCGCGCTTCTTGGCGGACTTGATATTGGCCACGGTGGTGGTTTCCTGAAAAATCGGTGTTATGGGAACAGCAAGCTAGCTAGTATGATGGCGTAAGAAATGTACGTCAAGTCGATTGTCAAGAGGGACGTTGAGTGAGTTCACCCAAGATGTTGCGGGGCCTGCTGTCGTTCAGCAGCATGACCATGGTCTCGCGGGTTCTCGGCCTGGTCCGGGACCAGGTGGTGACCTCGACCTTCGGCACCAACGCCATCACCGATGCCTTCTGGGTCGCCTTCAGGATACCCAATTTCCTGCGCCGGCTGTTCGCCGAGGGCTCCTTTGCCACCGCCTTCGTGCCGGTGTTCACCGAGGTGAAGGAAACCCGCAGCCACGCCGAGCTGCGTGAACTGATGGCCCGCACCGCCGGCACCCTGGGCGGCGTGCTGATGCTGGTCACTGCGCTGGCGCTGATCTTCGCCCCGCAGCTGGCCTCGGTCTTCTCCAGTGGGGTGGACACCGACCCGGCCAAGCAGGGCCTGCTGGTCGATCTGTTCCGCCTGACCTTCCCGTTCCTGCTGTTCGTCTCGCTGACCGCCCTGGCCGGCGGTGCGTTGAACAGTTTCCAGCGCTTCGCGATGCCGGCGCTGACCCCGGTCATCCTCAACCTGTGCATGATCGCCGGCGCACTGTGGCTGGCGCCGCGGCTGGGTGGCACCCCGGAAAAGCAGATCCTCGCCCTGGGCTGGGCGGTACTCGCCGCCGGCCTGCTGCAGCTGCTGTTCCAGCTGCCTTCGTTGAAGGGCATCGACCTGCTGACCCTGCCGCGCTGGGGCTGGAACCATCCGGGCGTGCGCAAGGTGATGACGCTGATGGTGCCGACCCTGTTCGGCTCGTCGGTGGCGCAGATCAACCTGCTGTTGGACACCGTCATCGCCGCCAAGCTGACCGACGGTTCGCAGTCCTGGCTGTCGCTGGCCGATCGCTTCCTGGAACTGCCGCTGGGCGTGTTCGGCGTGGCCCTGGGCACGGTGATCCTGCCGGCGCTGGCCCGGCACCATGTCAGCACCGATCGCGAAGGCTTCTCGCGCTCGCTGGACTGGGGCCTGCGCATGACCCTGCTGATCTCGGTGCCGGCCATGCTGGGCCTGTTGCTGCTGGCCGAACCGCTGATCTCCACGATCTTCCAGCACGGCCAGTTCACCGCCTTCGACACCCGCATGACGGCGCTGTCGGTGTACGGCCTGAGCTTCGGCCTGCCGGCGTTCGCGCTGCTGAAGGTAGTGCTGCCCGCGTTCTACGCGCGCCAGGACACCAGGACACCGGTGCGTGCCGGCGTTGCCGCACTGGTGGCCAACATGGTGTTCAACTTCGCCCTGCTGGCGGTGCTGTACCAGGTGATGGTGCCCGATGAGCTGAAAGCGCAGGGGGTGATGGCCGCCATAGGCAAGCAACCCGGCCTGCATCTGGCGCTGGGCATTGCCAGCGCGTTGTCCAGTTACCTGAACCTGGGGCTGCTCTGGTACTGGCTGGGCAAGACCGATGTCTATCAGCGGCGGCCGGGCTGGGGCGGCTACCTGCTGCGCCTGCTGCTGGCGTGCGCGGCGATGGTCGGCGTGCTGCTGGCCCTGCTGTACTGGCTGCCGGGCTTCTCGTCGATGGGCGTGTGGGAACGGATCGGCGCGCTCGGCCTGCTGGTCGGCGGTGGCGGGCTGACCTACCTGCTGGCGATGGTGGCGATGGGCTTCCGTCCGCGCGACCTGCGTGGCCATTGATCGTGGCTCCCGGCGGCTATACTTCAGGGTTACACCATTGAAGGGGCGGGCTTCGGCCGGCCGGAACGGGAGTTGATGAGCAGGCTGTTCAGAAGCGTCGAGGGCGGGGAGCTGTTCCCCAACGGAAGCGTGGTCTGCATCGGTGCATTCGACGGCCTCCACCTGGGTCATCGTGCACTGGTGCGGCACGCGGTCGCGCGCGCGCGCGCCTTGGGTGTGGCTGCGGTGGCGGTGGCCTTCGAGCCCTTGCCGCGTGAGTTCTTCGCCCAGGGTACGCCGCCGCCGCGGTTGACCCTGGCACGCAGCAAGGTCGAGATCCTGCACGAACTGGGCGTTGATGCGATCGGCCTGCTGCGCTTCGACGCGGCGATGGCGGCGATGCCCGCTGAAACCTTCGTGCGCCAGCTGCTGGCGCAGCGCCTGAATGCCCGCGAGGTCTGGATCGGGCCGGAGTTCTGTTTCGGCAACCGTCGCCGTGGCGATCTGGCCCTGCTGCAGGCGCTGGGTGCCGAGCTGGGTTTCAGTGCCGGCGAGATCGAAGCGGTCGACCTGCATGGTGACCGCATCTCCAGCACCCGTATCCGCCAGCTGCTGCAGGAAGGCGACTTCGCCCGCGTCGGCGACCTGCTCGGTCGCCCGTACTCGATCAGCGGGCGGGTGGTGCGCGGACGCCAGCTCGGCCGTACGCTGGGCTTCCCCACCGCCAATCTGCGTTTCCCGAAGACGCCGGCGCTGTCGGGCATCTACGCGACCTGGGTGCACGGTGTGTTCGACCAGCCCTGGCCGTCGGTCTCCAGCTTCGGCACGCGGCCGACGGTGGATGGCGTGGAACCGCTGCTGGAAGCGCACCTGTTCGATTTCCAGGGCGACCTGTACGGGCGCCACATCGAAGTCGAATTCGTTGCCAAACTGCGTGACGAAGAGAAATTCAACGATCTGGCGGCGCTGACCGACCAGATGCACCGCGACGCCGACCAGGCGCGTGCCATCCTTTCCGAACATAGATTGCGAGCCACTGCGTGAGCCAGGACTACAAGACCACCCTCAACCTGCCGGCCACCGAATTCCCGATGCGCGGCGACCTGCCCAAGCGCGAGCCGGGCATTCTGGCGCGCTGGGAAGAGCAGGGGCTCTACCAGCAGCTGCGCGACAACGCCGCCGGCCGCCCGCTGTTCGTGCTGCATGACGGCCCGCCGTATGCCAATGCGCGCATCCACCTGGGCCATGCGGTCAACAAGATCCTCAAGGACATCATCGTCAAGTCGCGCTACCTGGCCGGCTTCGATGCGCCCTATGTGCCGGGCTGGGACTGCCATGGCCTGCCGATCGAAATCGCGGTGGAAAAGAAGTGGGGCAAGGTCGGGGTCAAGCTCGATGCGGTCGCGTTCCGGCAGAAGTGCCGCGAGTTCGCCGAGGAGCAGATCGACATCCAGCGCGCCGACTTCAAGCGCCTGGGCGTCACCGGCGACTGGGACAACCCGTACAAGACCCTGAGCTTCGATTTCGAGGCCAACGAGATCCGCGCGCTGTCCAAGGTCATCGCCAACGGCCACCTGCTGCGCGGCGCCAAGCCGGTGTACTGGTGCTTCGATTGCGGTTCGGCGCTGGCCGAGGCCGAGATCGAATACCAGGAAAAGACTTCGCCGGCGATCGACGTGGCCTACACCGCGCGCGATGCGCAGGCCGTGGCACAGGCGTTCGGCGTCAGCCTGCCGGCCGACGTGGAAGTGGCCGTGCCGATCTGGACCACCACCCCGTGGACGCTGCCGGCCTCGCTGGCGGTATCGCTGGGCGCGGACATCCGCTACGTGCTGGCCGAAGGCCCGGCGCACAACGGCAAGCGCCGTTGGCTGGTGCTGGCCGCTGCACTGGCCGAGCGCTCGCTGCAGCGCTACGGCGTGGACGCGGTGGTGCTGCACGGTGAGGCCGAAGGTTCGGCGCTGGAAAACCAGCTGCTGATCCATCCGTTCTACCCCGAGCGCGAGATCCTCGTGCTCAACGGCGAACACGTGTCCGACGAGGACGGTACCGGTGCGGTGCATACCGCCCCCGGCCACGGCCAGGAAGACTACGTGGTCAGCCAGAAGTACGGCCTGCTGGACAAGTACAACGCCGGCCAGGTGACCCCGGTTGATGGCCGTGGCGTCTACCTGGAATCGACCCCGCCGGCAGGCGAGGTGGTGCTGGCGGGCCAGCACCTGTGGAAGGCGCAGGAGGCGATCGTGCAGGTGCTGCGCGCCAGCGGCGCGCTGCTGGCCTTCGTCGAGATCCGCCACAGCTACCCGCACTGCTGGCGGCACAAGACGCCGGTGGTGTTCCGCGCCACCCCGCAATGGTTCATCTCGATGGAAAAGGCCAACCTGCGCAGCGATGCGCTGGCCGCCATCGATACCGTCGGCTGGTTCCCGACGTGGGGCAAGGCGCGCATCCAGAGCATGGTCGACGGCCGCCCGGACTGGACCATCTCGCGCCAGCGCACGTGGGGCGTGCCGATCGCACTGTTCACCCATCGCCAGACCGGCGAGATCCACCCGCGTTCGGTGGAGCTGATGCAGCAGGTGGCCGACCGCGTGCAGGCTGAAGGCATCGACGTGTGGTATTCGCTGGACGCGGCCGAACTGCTGGGCGCTGAAGCGGCCGACTACGAGAAGGTCACCGACATCCTTGATGTCTGGTTCGACTCGGGCGTGACCCATGAGGCCGTGCTGGCTGCCCGTGGCTTCGGCAAGCCGGCCGACCTGTACCTGGAAGGTTCGGACCAGCATCGCGGCTGGTTCCAGTCCTCGCTGCTGACCGGCGTGGCCATCGACAAGCGCGCGCCGTACAAGCAGTGCCTCACCCACGGTTTCACCGTGGACGAGCACGGCCGCAAGATGTCCAAGTCGCTGGGCAACGGCATCGAGCCGCAGGAAATCATGAACAAGCTGGGCGCGGACATCCTGCGCCTGTGGATCGCCTCGGCCGACTACAGCAACGAGATGTCGCTGTCGCAGGAAATCCTCAAGCGCACCGCCGACGCCTACCGTCGCCTGCGCAACACCGCCCGCTTCCTGCTGGGCAACCTGGACGGTTTCGATCCGGCCCAGCACCTGCGCCCGCTCGAGGAGATGGTCGCGCTGGACCGCTGGATCGTGCATCGCGCCTGGGAACTGCAGGAGAAGATCAAGGCCGCGTATGACAACTACGACATGGCCGAGATCGTGCAGCTGCTGCTGAACTTCTGCAGCGTGGACCTGGGCTCGCTGTACCTGGACGTGACCAAGGACCGCCTGTACACGATGCCGACCGATTCGGATGGTCGTCGTTCGGCGCAGAGCGCGATGTACCACATCGCCGAAGCGTTCACCCGCTGGGTGGCGCCGATCCTGACCTTCACCGCCGATGAGCTGTGGGGGTATCTGCCGGGCGACCGTGCCGGCCACGTGCTGTTCACCACCTGGTACGAGGGCCTGGCTCCGCTGCCGGCCGACGCACAGCTCAACGCGGCCGACTTCGACCAGCTGCTGGCCCTGCGCGAGCAGGTGGCCAAGGTGCTGGAGCCGATGCGCGCCAATGGTGCGATCGGCGCCGCGCTGGAAGCGGAGATCACCATCGCCGCCAACGAAGAGCAGGCGACCCGCTGGCAGCCGCTGGCCGATGAACTGCGCTTCCTGTTCATCAGCGGTGACGTGCAGGTGCGCCCGGCGACCACCGATGAGGTGTTCGTCAGCGCACAGCCGACGCAGAAGTCCAAGTGCGTGCGCTGCTGGCACCACCGTGCCGACGTCGGCAGCAGTGCCGACCACCCGGAACTGTGCGGCCGCTGCGTGACCAACGTCGCCGGTGCCGGCGAAGTGCGGAGCTGGTTCTGATGGCCGCCGCGCGCCCGCATCCCAATGCGCTGATCTGGCTGCTGCTGTCGGCAGTCATCATCGGCCTGGACCAGTGGTCGAAGGCCTGGGTGCTGTCGAGCCTGCCGGAGTTCCAGCCGGTGGTGGTCATCGACGGCTTCTGGAACTGGTACCGCACCTACAACACCGGTGCAGCGTTCAGCTTCCTGAGCGATGCCGGCGGCTGGCAGAAGCACTTCTTCACCGTGCTGGCGATCGCCATCAGCGGGCTGATGGCCTGGTGGCTGCGCGCTACCGCTCGTGGCAACTGGAAAGCCGCCGTGCCGTACGCGCTGATCATCGGCGGTGCGATCGGCAACGTGATCGACCGCCAGGTGCATGGCCACGTGGTCGATTTCATCCAGTGGTACGTCGGCGAGCATGTCTGGCCGTCGTTCAACATCGCCGATTCGGCCATCGTGGTGGGTGCCGTAGGCATCGCCCTGTTTGGCCTGTTCGACGGCAAGTCCGCCAAAAAGGCGGATAATGCCAACCCGAAACCGTAAGCCGGCCGCTGCCGGGAGACTGAACTGATGGATGTGCTGCTCGCCAACCCGCGTGGTTTCTGTGCCGGTGTCGATCGTGCGATCGAGATCGTCAAGCGCGCGATCGAAACGCTGGGCGCGCCCATCTATGTCCGCCATGAAGTGGTGCACAACCGCTTCGTGGTCGATGACCTCAAGCAGCGCGGCGCGATCTTCGTCGAAGAACTCGACGAAGTGCCGGACAACAACACCGTCATCTTCAGCGCCCATGGCGTGTCCCAGGCCGTGCGCCAGGAAGCCGAGCGGCGTGGCCTGAAAGTGTTCGATGCCACCTGTCCGCTGGTGACCAAGGTCCACTTCGAAGTCGCCCGCCACTGCCGTGCCGGCCGTGACGTCGTGCTGATCGGCCACGCCGGTCACCCGGAAGTGGAAGGCACCATGGGGCAGTGGAACCGCGAAGCGGGCACCGGCCAGATCTACCTGGTCGAGGATGTGGAGCAGGTGGCCACGTTGCACATCAACCAGCCGGAAAACTTCGCCTACACCACCCAGACCACGCTGTCGGTGGATGACACGCGTGGCATCATCGATGCGCTGCGCGAGCGCTTCCCGGCGATGCAGGGGCCGAAGAACGACGACATCTGCTACGCCACGCAGAACCGCCAGGACGCCGTGCGCGACCTGGCCAAGCGCTGCGACCTGGTGCTGGTGGTCGGTTCACCGAACAGCTCCAATTCCAACCGCCTGAGCGAGCTGGCTCGCCGTGAAGGCGTGGAAAGCTACCTGATCGACGGTGCGCACGAGATCGACCCGGCCTGGGTGGTGGGCAAGCAGCATATCGGCGTGACTGCCGGTGCGTCGGCACCGCAGGTGCTGGTCGATGGCGTGCTGGCGCGTCTGGCCGAGCTGGGTGCGAGCGGCGTGGGCGAGCTGGAAGGCGAGCCGGAATCGATGGTGTTCGCGCTGCCGAAGGAACTGCGCCTGCGCCTGGTCGACTGACCGGCAGCGCTGCTGGTGGGTGCGAACCCTGGTTCGCACTGTCGGCGGTACGTCATCCACGCATGGCGTGGATCTACGCGGTACTGCTCTGCTTTCCAGCAGGTCCACGCCATGCGTGGATGCTGTCAGTCTTCGCCAACGCTCCGATGAGGCTTTGCCGCATCTGGTCGATGCGCCACTGACCATGACCTTCGGCCATGGGGCTCGGCATCTCACAGGCCTAGCATCGGGGAATCCTTCGCTGCTGGAAGTTGCCGATGAAAACCCGTGCCCTGGTGATGTCCGTGCTGTTCGCGCTGGCGGCTACGCCCGCGCTGGCGCAGACTCCGCCACCGGGTGATGCCGCCGCCCCCGGCCTGCTGCGCATCGACGTCGATGCACGCGACCTGGCCCGGCGCATCTTCAAGGTGACCGCCACCGTGCCGGCCAAGCCCGGCCCGCTGACCCTGCTGTACCCGCAGTGGATTCCCGGCAACCATTCGCCCACCGGCCCGATCGACAAGCTGGCCGGCCTGCGCGTTACTGCCAACGGCAAGCCGCTGGCCTGGCAGCGCGACCAGTACAACGTGTACGCGTTCAAGGTGGATGTGCCGGCGGGCGTGAGCGAGATCGTCGCCCACTTCGATTTCCTGTCTTCGCAGGGCGGCAGCCAGGGCCGGGTGGTGATGACCCCGGAAATGCTCAACCTGCAGTGGAACGCCAATTCGCTGTATCCGGCGGGCGTGGACGCGCGCAACCTGCAGGCGCAGGCCAGCGTGACCCTGCCCAAGGGCTGGACCTACGCGACCGCACTGGAAACCGCACGCCGCGATGGCGACACCGTGGTGTTCAAGCCGATTTCCTATGACCACCTGGTCGATTCGCCGCTGTTTGCCGGTGAGCATCACCAGCGCATCGACCTCGACCCGGGCGCGAAGGCGCCGGTACATCTGAACGTGTTCGCCGACGATGCCAAATCGCTGAAGCCGACCGACGCGCAGCTGAAGGCGCACCGTGCGCTGGTGCAGCAGGCGGACAAGCTGTACGGCGCGCGCCACTACGACCACTACGAATTCCTGCTTGCGCTGACCGATCGCCTCGGCGGCATCGGCCTGGAGCACCATCGTTCCAGCGAGAACAGCGCCGACCCGGGCTACTTCACCGAGTGGGACAGCAACGCGTGGATGCGCGACCTGCTGCCGCATGAGTACACCCACTCGTGGAACGGCAAGTACCGTCGCGGTGCCGACCTGGCCACGGCCAACTTCAATACGCCGATGGGCGACAGCCTGTTGTGGGTGTACGAAGGGCAGACCCAGTTCTGGGGCCAGGTGCTGGCCGCACGTTCGGGGCTGTGGTCCAGCGAGCAGGCGCGCGACATGCTGGCCAACGTGGCCGCCACCTATGATCGGGGCCGCCCGGGCCTGGCCTGGCGACCGCTGCAGGACACCACCAACGACCCGACCATCGCCCAGCGTCGCACCCTGCCGTACCGCAACTACCAGATGAGCGAGGACTACTACTCCGGCGGGCAGATGCTGTGGCTGGAGGTGGAGGGCAAGCTGCGTGGGCTGACCGGCAACCGGCGCAGCCTGGATGACTTCGCGCGCGCCTTCTTCGGCGTCGGCAACGGAGACTGGGACGTCAATCCGTACACCTTCGATGACGTAGTGGCGACCCTCAACGACATCGCGCCGTACGACTGGGCGAGCTTCCTGCGCCAGCGCCTGGACGGCCACGGATCGCTGACCGGCGGGCTGGAACTGGCGGGCTGGAAGCTGGTCTACCGCGATGCGCCGAACGAGGCCTACAAGGCGCAGGAAAAGCGCGCGAAGGCAGCGCTGCTGGCCTACTCGCTGGGAGCGACGGTGCTCGACAGTGGCGTGGTCGGTGATGTGGTCTGGGACAGCCCGGCGTTCAATGCCGGCCTGGCACCGGGCATGAAGGTGATCGCCGTTGGCGGCCGCGAATACAGCAGCCAGCGCTTGAAGGATGCGGTGGCTGCGGCCGCCACTGACAAGGCGCCGATCACGCTGCTGGTCAAGCAGTTCGACCGCATCGACACGATGAAGATCGACTACCACGGCGGCCTGCAGTATCCGGTACTGGAGCGCATCGCCGGTCGCCCGGATCGCCTTGCAGAGCTGTGGAAGGCGCGATGAAGCTGCGCACGCGCGATGGGGTGATCCTGGTGATGGCCGTGCTGGCCATCATCGGCACCTACCTGGAGGGCGACGGGCGCTGGCTGCACTGGTTGGCGAAACCGGCAACCACGCTGCTGATCGCCGCCATCGCCTGGCAGGCGCGGCCGGCGGCCGATGCATTCTATCGGCGCGCGGTGCTGGCCGGCATGCTGTTGTCCTGCCTGGGCGACATCGCGCTGATGCTGCCGATCGACGCGTTCGTGCCCGGGCTGGTTGCCTTCCTGCTGGCGCATCTGTGCTACATCGCCGCGTTCCGTGCCGGCCTGCGCGCGGGCCGCGGATTGCTCGCTGCCTTCGTGCTGCTTGCCGCATTCGCTTCGATCAACGTCACCGGCCTGTGGCCGCATCTACCGCTGCCGATGCGTATTCCGGTGCTGGCCTATGTCGTGGTGCTGGCGCTGATGGCAGTGCTGGCACTGGCCCGCTACTGGAAGCGGCCACACGTCGACGCACTGGAAGCGGGCAGCGCGCGTTGGGCTGCCGCTGGCGCACTGCTGTTCGTGGCCAGTGATTCATTGCTGGCGTGGGATCGCTTCGGCGGTGGCCTGCCGATGGCCAGCCTGCTGGTGCTGTCGACCTACTACGCCGCGCAGTACGCCATCGCCCGCTCGGTGAGATAGCCCTTTTTCTACTGCAGGTTGCCCTTGGCGTCGTAGCGCAGGCGCACGGTCTGGCGGTCGCCGGCCACTTCATCCGGTAACCACACCAGCTTGCCGCCCTTGCGGATCACCACATACACATGGCCGACGTCGGCGGGCGTGCGCATCAGTGCATTGCGCCGTTCCTGCAGGGCCTGCGCCACGCGTGGAACGGCATCGAAATCGATGTTGGCCAGTGCAGTGCTGCTGCGGCGCAGGGTGATGGTCGGCGCGAACTGCTGCGGGTTCACCGCATCGCCCTTGCGCCATTGTCCACGGTGGTAGTGGTAACTATCCACGTGGCCCGGCTGCTGTGGATCGACCAGGTCGATGTCGATGCGGCCGTCGTCATGGAAGTGGATGCTGTGGAAAACGACCAGGCGTTCGCCGGCCAGTCCGGGCATCGCCTCCAGCGCCTGCCGTGCAGCCTGCAGGCGCTCGCTGTCGAGCAGCAGGTTCGGCCGCGCGCGCCTTGGCAGCGGCATCGGTTCGGGCGCCGCCCGTGGCGTTGCGATGGCCGCCGTGCGCAACGGTTGTTCCCATGGGTCTTGTTGCATCGCATCCGCAGGCACGGTCGATGCGGCGCCACGCAGGGTCGCTTTGACGGTCTGCAATGCGCCGCCCGCCGTGGCGGCACCGGCCAGGGCCAGCACCACCCCGGCGAACACCAGCGGCGTGGACACGGGCCGCTTCACGCGTGCTCCATGCGCACGCTGCGGCGATCATCCGGGTCGTAGAGGATGTCGACCTGCCCGCGAGGGACGTTGGCCAGTTCGAGCAGCGCAACGAAGCGGCGCACGCTGGCGTGCTGCACGTTGCCCTCGCGGTCGAGATATTCCAGCTTGAACTCGACCTGCGGTTGTTCGTTGACGTAGGTGCCGGTCTGGCGCACGTCGAGCACCCGCGCTTCGGCGCCGATACCACGGTACTTGAGGGCTTCGCCGCGCGCGTCGATCTGCAGGGTGCCGGCCAGCAGGCGCGCCAGCAGACGCAGGCCGATCAGGTAGCCGCACAGCACCAGCGGGCAGACCAGCAGCGGATGGCCGAAGCCCAGGAACGTCCAACCCATTCCATTGCTCTGCAGGCGATAGGCCATGACATACGCGGCAGCGACCACGACGATGCCGATCAGGCCGCCGATGGCGCGGCGCCACAGGCTGGCGCGGTCCAGCTCGGGTTGCGATCCCGCCAGCATCAGGTTGGGCGCGGAGCCCGGCGTGCGGCTGAGCAGCACCTCCACTTGGCTGCCCACGGTGAAGCGCTGCAGCTGTGGCTTGCTGTCGACCACGACCAGCGTTTCGGTGATCGGCGTGCCGGACAGATTGTCGAAGGCCAGCTGCAGCCGCCACTGCGCGAAGCCGCGCACCTGCACGCCGGTCTGTTCGGCCTGCTCGATGCGTGCGCTGCGTGGCGTGCCGTCGGCCAGGATGCCGCGCACACGTTGCAACGCACGGGGTGGCGCCAGCAGCAGGTAATGCAGGAAGGCGTACAGCAGCACCAGCCACAGCGTCAGCGACGTCGCCAGCAGGCCCAGTGCCAGCCAGGGCGCGCTGCGGTCGCCCGCTTCCAGCGGCCAGCTGGTGCCGAAGTAGAGCAGGCAGGGGAAGGGCAGCGCGAAGAACAGCATGAGCGCGCCCAGGAACCAGAGATAGGCTTTCATGACTCGCCTTCGACGCCGTGGAACAGGCGGCGTAGGGTACTACGCTCAACGGAATTGCAGGGTCAGCAGGAAGTAGCGCCCCAGCGGATCGTCCAACCCCGGCATCTGCCCGCCGCTGCCGACCAGGTGGTTCACCGGCTGCGTGTCAAGCAGGTTGTGCACGTCCAGTGCGGCAATCACGCGCGGGCTCAGCCGGCGTGCCAGATGCAGGTTCCAGCGCAGCTGCGCCGGGTTCATGCAACGGCCCTGGTCATGCTGTTCCTGCGCGCACGCTTCACCGGCCAACCATGCGCGGGTGCGGCCGACGCGGTTGCCTCGCAGGGCGATGTCCCAGGACGGGTTCTGCCACTGCACGTTGAGGATGCCCGCGTTCGCCGGCGTGGCATGCCCGCGCAGGTCCACCGATTCGCCGTGGCCGCGATCACGACGCAGCTCCTGCTGTTTCAACGCATCCAGCGAGAACAGCCACTGCCCGTTGCGGCCGGTATCCACCCGGTACTCGCCGCGCAGCACCCAGTTGCGCGAGGTGGTGCGGCCGATGTTGTCGAATGACAGGCGAAGATCACGCAGGCGACCCTGCTCGTCCAGTTCCCAGGTGCCGGGATTCCACAGTGCATCGCTGGGCTGCAGGGCGAGGATCTCGTTGCGCAGTTCAACGATGTTGTGGGTCAGTGACAGCGAGAAGGCATCATTGGGTGTCCAGCTGGCGGCCAGCGAGTGGCTGCGCGAGGTCTCGGCTTTCAGCCCATCGTTCTCCACCACCTGCACTTCCACGGCGCAGCCGCCATCGCGCAATGGGCGCGCGCACGGCGGCAGGGACTCCGAAGCGGGCAGGCCATACAGGCCGAAGTAGCCCGGCGGCCGCCGGCGCTCGAAGATGCTGGGAGCGCGGTAGCCGCGGCCACTGGCCAGCAGGAACGACCAGTGCGGGCTGGGGCTCCAGCGCAGGCCGGCACGTGGCGAAAACGCAGTGTCACCGCCATCGCGGTCCAGTCGCGCGGCCACGTCCAGGCGCAGTGTCGGCGCCAACGGCAGGCCCACTTCGGCGTAAGCGGCGTTGCTCTGCCGCGACAGCCGGCGTTGCTCCATCGGCAGTCCCAGCGCCAGCTCGCCCTTGCCCAGCAGCGGATCGGGCAGCGAGGTCCAGCGCTCGCGGCGCAGATCGATACCGGTGGCCAGTTGCGCAGCACCACCGGGCAGTGTCATCAACGTGCGCTGCGTGCCCCACCAGCCCTGCCACTGCTCGGTACGTCCGCGGTTGTGGATGGCCGGGAACAGCTCCTCTGCCAGCCCCGCCGGCAGGGTGGAAAATCCGGGCAGGAAGTCCAGCGTGCGTGCTGCTTCCAGCAGGCGTTCGCTGCGCACGGTGCCTTCGGTGCGCAGGTCCACCTGGCTGCGCTGCGCGCTGAGGCCAGCATCCCAACTGCGGCCGGCGCGCTCACGGCCCATGCCGACACTGAGGTCGCCTTCGGTGGCATGCACGCGTGGGCGTACTTCGCCGCCTTCCTGCAGGACCACGTTGAGGATCGCGCCACGGCTGAAATTGAGGGCGACGGCGGTCGGGCCCAGTTCAAAACGCTGGCGGTTGTGGCTGGCGCGTGCTTCCACGTAGGCGTAACGTCCGTCACCGCGCTCGTGGCGATAACGCAGGTAGCCGGACAGCGTTTCCGACGCCGGTTGCAGCGAGCGCGGGCGCGCGTTGTCGAACCAGCAACCGTCGTCTTCGTTCTGAAGTGGCGGATGGCACTGCGTGGCCGGGTAGTAGTCGCCGTTGGGCATGATCAGCCCGATCGGGTACAGCGAGGTTTCCGCATGCCAGTCGCGCTGGTCACCGGCCACATGCTGCAGGCGATGCAGATCGATGCCGGCGAACCAGCGGTCGCCGCCTTCGCGCACGCCGCCCGTGGCCGCCTGCAGTCGGTACTGATCGCCATCGCCACGGCTGCTGACACCCGATTGCAGCGTGGCTTCCGGTCCCTCTGCCTGGTCACGCAGAATGATGTTGACCACGCCGGACATCGCATCGGCGCCGTAGATGGCCGAAGCACCGCCACGCACCAGCTCGATGCGCTCGACGAAGCTGAGCGGAATGCCTCCCAGGTCGGTCAGTCCGCCTTCCTCCAGCGACACCATCGGATAACGCGGCAGGCGCCGGCCGTTGACCAGGAACAGGGTGGCGCGTGGGCCCATGCCGTCCAGGCTGGTGGTGGCGGCCGCGCCGACCGGCAGGTACAGCGAGTCGCCGCTGCGCGAGGTGCTCAATGGCGGATGACCGTTCATGCCGGGCAGGTGGCGCAACAGGTCGAACAACGTGCCGTAGCCGCTGCGCAGGATGTCCTCGCGATCGATCACCGTTACCGGCAGCGTGGTCTGCACGGAGGTGCGCGGCAAGCGGCTGCCGGTGACATGGATCGGCGCCAGTTCCACCTGCACCGGCTTGGCTGGGGCGGGCGGCGGTGGCTGTCGTACCGGCTGTGCGACCACTGCGGGTGGGGCAGCGTGCCGGCGCACCACGAATCCGCCGCTGGGGGTCTGCAGGATGTTCACCGGCATGCCGGCGGCCAGCTGCTTCAGTGCCGCGGCCGGCGCCAGCGAGCCGGCGACACCGCCGGTACGCAGGCCGGTCAGTTCACGTGCGTCGAACACCAGGGCAATGCCACTCTGGCGTGCCCATTGCTGCAAGGCCGGCGGCAGGGCGCCGGGAGCGATCCGGTACTCGACCTGGGTGACGGCTTCTGCCGCCGCCACCGTCGCCGCGACGCCGGGCACCAGCACAACGCACAGCAGGGCCTGCAGCAGACCCCAGCGCAGCACGTCCCAACGAAGCACGTTCCAACGAAGCACAGCCGGCGCCGGCATCGGCCGTAGCCTCAGTAGGTGCGGCGCAGTTCCAGCGCGCCATCCGAGCGCGGCTGGCCAGCAATGGACCACCCCAGTTCCAGGGCGGAAAGCAGTTCATGCGCATCGCCTGCGCGGAAGGTGCCGCTGACCGCGAGGTCGGCGATGTCCGGGTCGGCGACCACCAGTGGCGTGGTGCCATAGCGGTTCATGCGTTCGACCACAGTGGACAGGGGCGTGCCGTCGAACACCAGCCTGCCCTGCGGCCAGGCCTCGGCGGCGGCAGTCGAGGACAGCTGCGGGCCGGGTTGGATCTTGCCGGAGGCCAGGACCTGCAGCTGCTGGCCCGGCGAGAGCGTGTGCTGCGCGCTGCCACTGGTGACTTCCACCACGCCTTCCAGCAGCGCGACCTCGACCCGGCCGTCAGCCAGGCGTTCAACCTGGAAGGTGGTGCCGATATCGCGGATCGAGCTGCCGCCGGCCTGCACCCGCAGCGAGCGCGATGACGGTTCGACCTGCAGCTGGATGCGGCCGTGTTCCAGCGCCAGTTCGCGCTTGCGCCAGCCGAAGCGTGCGGTCAGCGTGGTGCCGGCGTCGAGCGTGGCGATGCTGCCATCGGCCAGGGTGCGCTGCTGCGGCAGCAGGCTGGCGTTGGCGTAGGTCAGCGGTGTGGGATTGCCATCGGTGTACAGCATCCAGCCCAGGCCAACGGCCAGACACACGCCTGCAGCGGCGGCGACACCGGGCAGCCAACGCCGCTGCGGCCGGCGTGCCGCACGCGCGGCGGCGGTGCGCAGCCACGGGTCGCTGGCCAGGCCGGCGCTGCGCTGGTGCAGCTTCTCGGCCTGTACCCACGCGCTGACATGTGCCGGATCCTCGGCCAACCAGTCCTCGAAGGACTGCCGTTCCTCGGCGCTGCAGTCGGGGGCGTCCAGCCGGGCTACCCAGGCGCTTGCGTGTTCAAAAAGCAACGTGTCATCCCTGTTGTCGTTGCGGATCATTCGGCATCTCCATCATTGTGGAGAGGATCGGGGCCCAGCTCCTTGCGCAGGCCCTGCAATGCACGGGCAATATGTTTTTCCACGGTCTTGGCGGTGATGCCGCAATGCCGGGCGATCTGTGTATAGCTCATCCCGGTGATGCGGTTGAGCAGATACACCTCGCGGGCACGTTCGGGCAGCTTGAACAGTGCCTGGCGCAGCAGGGCGAGCATCTGCCCGGATTCTGCCTGACGCAGCGGATCAGGAGAAGCACTGGCGGCTTCTTCGTTGCCGTCGCGTTCGGTCAGCGACAGGTGGTTGCGCGATTGCGGCGAGCGCCCGCGGTCTGCCAGGCGGTTGCGGGCGATGCGGTACAGCAGCAGCCGCAGCTCCTCGGTGCCGTGCGCGCGGTAGCGGATCAGGCGCTCCATGCAGTCCTGGGCGATGTCCTCGGCATCCTCGGGGCCGACACCGCGGGCGCGCAGGAAAGCGCACAGCGGCGCGCGTTCCTCGCGCACGAATGCGATGAAGGCATCCGGGACCCCGGGCAGATCCGGCGCAGGACGGAGCAAAGGGGAGGGCGCGGACAGGGGAGGGCCTCGGACGACGATGACGGACGCGTCGCCGAGTTTTACGCGACGGTGACCGGATGGGGAAGCCCACGTTTCTCCCGCATTTCCATTGTGAATGCATTCATGTTTTTTCTCGCCGTCGACTGGGGGCGTCGCGCCCGCTGCTGCGTTCTGCTTTCGACCCGCGTGGTGCGGGCGGAGAGAGAGAACGCAATGAAGCATTCGAAGTTGAGCATCGCCCTGGCAGGCCTGGTGGGTATCGCGACCCTGGGCCAGATGGATGACGTCATGGCAATGAATTATCACGTGCAGGGCGATCGCGTCGTGCTGAGTGGCGGTGTCACCGTCGCCGACGTCGTCGCGCTGCCGGCGCTGCTGGCCAAAGCGCAGGCCGAAGGCCGCCCGATCCGCGAAGTCGTGCTGCGCACCTCCAATGGTGGCGCGCTGATTGCCGGTGAGTGGCTGCAGGGCGTGATCCGCACCAACGGCCTGAACACCATCGTGTCCGGCCACTGCATCTCGTCGTGCTCGATCATGCAGTCCGGTGGCGTCGAGCGTTACCTGGCCGGTGACCTGCCGCTGGTCGACTCGGTGCAGATCCACGCCGCCAGCAGCGGTGGCAAGGTGATCTACACGCCGTCGCCGCGGATGACCGAGATCTAGATCTACACCGGCAACTACGGCGGCGGCATGGATGCCGGCCTGCTGCACAAGGCCATGTACGAGGTGGTGCAGCCCAACGGCCTGCTGGTGTTCCGCGATCCGGCCCGGACCACCGGCCCTTCGGTCACCTTCGATCCCGATGGCAGCGGCCGCAGGCTGGAGACCTTCCCCGGTCAGGACATCTACAGCAACAACATCATCACCGCCGCCGGTTACCGCGATCCGGGCGACACCCTGACGGTCACCGGCAATGTCAGCGGCGACATCAACCCAGGCTACCTGCGCACTGCGCGCCAGCTGCAGGCGTTCGTCGATGACGACTTCGCGCGCTGGAACGATACCGATTTTGCCACCACGTACATCAACCAGGCCGTCTCCATCTACAACGCGGCTGCACGCGGTCCCAACGGCATCGGCACCTTCTCGGTACAGGACTTCCTCAGCGATCCGGGCATCCAGGCCGACCTGCTGGCGAGCCTGCGCCTGTCGGAGCTGGACGCCTCCACGCTGGGCAATTCGGCTGGCGTGATCCGCGTCGCCAAGGGCGGCACCTGGCGCACCGCCGAAACCACCGGCGCCGATTTCATGCTGGTGGAGAACGGCACCATCGCCCTGGAAGGCGGCGCATTGCGCACCCCGGAGCTGCGCGTGCTGGCGGCCGGCATGGTGGTCGGCCACGGCGACATCGCCTCGGTTGCCACCGACTCGAACGCACTGCTCGATGCCACCGGCCCGTCGTACCGCGAGGATGGCTTCAACCGCCTGCGCGTGTACGGCACCCTGATGCCGCGTGGTGGTGACCTGGTCACCCACGGCTACGTCAACATCATGCCGGGCGGCAAGGTGCTGTTCGACGTGACTGAAGCCGGCGGCTCCCAGACCGGGCGCCTGCGTGTGGGCGACTTCTACGACAGCGGCGCCAACGAGGGCGCGCTGGTCATCTCGCCGGGCGCCCACCTTGAACTGAACGTGGCGCAGGGCTTCTACGCCGGCAACTATCAGCGTGAGCTGGTCAGCGGCCCGATCTACCAGGGCGGTTTCACCGATGCGGTGCGCCTGGGTGACACCGGCTATACGGCCAGCATCACCGACGGCGAGGTGTTCCGGCCGCGCCACAATTCGCTGCTGAGCTTCAACATCAACCAGACCGCCGAAGGCCTGTCGCTGACCGCCAACCCGGGCTTCGACCAGCTCGCGCAGCTCACCGGCAACAATGGCAACGATGGACTCGGCCGCGCACTGGCCACTGCCGGCCAGCGCCAGGATGCCGGCCTGAAGCCGCTGCTGGGGGCGCTGCAGTTCGCTGACCGCGATGTGATCGCCCAGCAGGCCGGTGCACTGCGTGGTGATGGCCACGCCAGCCTGCGCCTGGCCGACAACGCGCTGGTTGGCAGCATCGGCAGCGTGGTGCAGCAGCACCAGGCCGCACGACGCAGCGGCAGCGGTGACGCCGGTGGCTTGGCGGCACAGGCCGCGCAGGCGGCGTCGGCGCAACCGGGCATGGCCAACGGCAGCCTGTTCAACCAGTTGGCGATGCATCTGGTGGAGCCGGCGGGGGCGGGCGGTGGCAGCAGCACCAACTTCGGCGACGAAGCGCCGCGCAACCACGGCTTCTGGGGCCGGGGCTTCGGCAGCCATGGCCGCATCGATGGCGAGAGCGGCGTGGCCGGCCTGAGCCATACCGTAGGCGGCATCGTGCTCGGTGCCGATACGCAGCTGGCCGATGACCGGGTGACGCTCGGCGTCAGCGTTGCCGCCGCGGACATGTCGACCAAGGGCCGCGATGGTTCCGCGTTCACCGGCGACGTGCGCGCGCTGGATGTGGGCGGTTACCTGGATGCCACGTATTCGCGGGGTTACCTGTCGGCCTCGGTGCGCTATACCGATCTGCGCCACGACACCCGCCGCAGCATCGACGGCATCGACGGCCTGCAGGGCCCGTTGCGTGCCAAGTACAACAACGATGCCATCTCCGCCCGGCTGGAGCACGGCTTCTCGTTCACCACCGGCAAGGGCGTGGTGATCCAGCCGCTGCTGCCGGTGGTCGATTACGCGCGCACCTCGGCCACCCGTTTCAATGAAGGGCAGGGGGCCGGCGCACTGGTGGGGCGTGGTGACAGCCTGGAGAGCATCCGTGTCGGCGCGGGCCTGCAGCTGTTCAAGACCTTCGAAGGCAACAACGGCGAGCGCATCACCCCGCGCGCGCGCGTTGTGTGGCAGAAGGAACTGGGCGACACCCAGGCCCGTTACAGCGCCGGCTTCGCCGCTGCGCCGGACCTGGTGTTCGGTGCCAGCAGCCAGACCGTGGGCGAGCAGGTGCTGGCCTGGAACCTGGGTGTGACCAGCCGCGCCACTGATCGCCTGTCGGTGATGGTCGACTACGTGGGCGAGCGCCGCGACGGCCAGCTGCAGAACGGCGTGATGCTGGGCCTGGGCTATACGTTCTAAAGGCAGTACCGGCACCGGCGGCCATCGCGCCGCCGGTGCCATCCCCATCGGGGTGCGGGTGCGCTATGGTCGTGGCGGATTTCCGCGCAGGCCTTGCCATGCAGATCGCCGTTTTCAGTGCCCGTCCCTACGACCGCCGCTTTCTCGAGGAAGCCAACCAGCGCGAGGGGGCAGGGCAGGATTTCCAGTTCGTGTACTTCGACGCGGCGCTGGACGTGCACACCGCCGCGCTCGCGCAGGACTGCGCCGCCGTCTGCGTGTTCGTCAACGACCGGCTCGATGCGCCGGTGCTGCAGGCCCTGCATGCACTGGGCGTACGCGCGGTGCTGCTGCGCTGTGCCGGCTTCAACAATGTGGACCTGGCCAGCGCGAATGCGCTCGGCCTGTTCGTCGCCCGCGTGCCGGCCTACTCGCCGGAAGCGGTGGCCGAGCACGCACTGGCGCTGGTGATGACCCTCAACCGGCAGACCCATCGCGCCTACAACCGCGTGCGTGAGGGCAACTTCATGCTGGATGGCCTGCTCGGCCGCACCCTGCATGGCAAGACCGTGGGCATCGTCGGCACCGGCAAGATCGGGCTGGCCACCGCGCGCATCTTCCGCGGCATGGGCTGCACCGTGCTGGGACACGATCCGTATCCCTCGCCGGCGTTCGCCGGGATCGGCGCAATGGTGGAGCTGGACGAGCTGCTCTCGCGCTCGGACATCGTCTCGCTGCATTGCCCGTTGACCCCCGATACCCAGCACCTGATCGACGACGCCTCGCTGGCGCGGATGAAGCCCGGCGCGATGCTGGTCAACACCTCGCGTGGCGGCCTGGTCGATACCCATGCGGTGATCCGCGCGCTGAAGTCGCGCCGGCTGGGCCACCTGGCCATCGACGTCTACGAGCAGGAAAGCGCGCTGTTCTTCCAGGACCTGTCCGGCGAGATCATCGACGATGAGGCCTTCCAGCGCCTGATGACCTTCCCCAACGTGCTGGTGACCGGCCACCAGGGCTTCTTCACCGTGGAGGCGCTGCAGGAGATCTCGGCGATCACGCTGGGCAACCTGGCCGATTTCGCGGCGGGGCGGGAGTGTGGCAACCGGGTGGCGGCGGGTTGAGAGCCCGGGCGGGTGGGCGTTTGACGGCAATCGTCACGACCGCATTGACCGCAGGGGCAGGGCGACCGTAAAATCGCCTGCTTCGCCGGAATAGCTCAGTTGGTAGAGCGGCGCATTCGTAATGCGTAGGTCGTAGGTTCGATTCCTATTTCCGGCACCAGTTGTACAAAAAGCCCCGGCCCTGGTCGGGGCTTTTTTGTGCTCTGGTAGCGCCGGGCCATGCCCGGCGGAATGCGTGGTCCTCCAGTAGTGCCAGCCCATGGCTGGCAGCCCAGGATTTTCGAGCCGCGCGACCCACTCGCCCCAGCGGCTTCCCAAGTGCTTAGGTCCTGGCAGCGTTCCTGACCTGCAAACCGCAGCCGGCCATTCCTGTGCCATGGATACCCAGCCTTGCTTCAAGGCTCTCTCAGGGATTGGAAGGATGCACAGGTTCGGGGGAACTGCAGGCGGTGTGTCGGCCCGCTTTAGGGGATGTGGAGATCGAACTAGGAAGTGGGGAGCGTTAGGCACCTGGCTTTGCTGTGTGCTGCTGATCGGCTTTGGCTTGTCGTCAGCCGCAATCGCCCAGACAACGGTCACGTACATCCACACGGACGCGCTTGGCTCGGTTGTGGCCGAGAGCGATGCCAACGGCAACGTAATCAAGCGCTATGACTACGAGCCCTATGGCGCCGTGGTGGGTGGTCAGGTCACGGACGGACCGGGGTACACGGGGCATGTGAGTGATGCCACAACCGGGCTGAGCTACATGCAGCAGCGGTACATGGATCCGCAGTTGGGCGTGTTTCTGTCGGTGGATCCGGTCACGGCGTATGAGCAGCCTGTGGGGCAGTTCAATCGCTATCGGTATGCGAATGGAAATCCGTACAAGTTCACGGACCCGGATGGGCGGGCGGTTACATGCGATGAAAGGCGATGTTCTGGTGAGGTCAACACGATTGCCGATGCTCTAGCCCTGCCGGTAATTCTAACGGTGGCCTATGGTGGCCGGTTGCTCTCAAACGTGATTGATACGGTTCATCGAAATGAAGCGGCTGATCCATCCGACTCTACAGCAGGTTCCGGCGACGCAAAGCCCCCGGCCTTGCCGACGGATCTGGTTGGTGATCAGAGCAGCCCTTTGGCAGGACCGAACAAGAATGGTACGCGGCATACAAGTGGCAATCTGAAGCCGGATTTCGGCGGCACCGGGAACTACGACAGCGATCTCAAGACGCTTGCAGGGGACACAAGGCCTGCGGTTCGCGGAGACAGTGCTCCTCCCGGGGCACAGATTGGAGAGAATGGCGTTTTTGGTCGCCAGACAAATAGCTCCGGCGGCAAAAGCATCGACATCCCTGCAAATGGTAATAAGCCACATGAAACCCTACACTACGATTGAACAAGTCTCCGACGGCGTACGCTATTTGCCGCTGCAACTGCAGGGTGCGGACCTAGATAGATTGGCTGCTTTGCTCCGAGGGCATCGGCTTCTTGCATGCAGGATTCCCAAGACGCAGACAGCGAGGTCGGCTTGGCAGGTGATCTTGGATTTTGATCCGGATATGTCCCTTGAATTGACATCTTCCAGTACCGTTGCTCAAGGATGGGATGAATTTGGGACGATAAACGTCGAAGTTCTGTCGAGGGGTGCTGTTGAATCGACAAGCGAATGGGGCAATCTGGATTTGCAGGAAGACCTTGACGTTGTCCGCATCGAGATCGTGCGTTGGCAAGGCGACGGACTAATCGTTGACTCCGGCATTCGTTTGCATTTCGCCGATGGCCAGACCTTCTCGGCCGTGGCGTCGGAGGTGCCTGGAGCGCTTCTCTTGACCATGCCGGGAGAGGTAGCTCCAGCCTTTTGGCAGTTTCCTACAGGGGAATACTCTTTCGTCGCGATTGAATGAGCAAGATCGTTTTGTTCTGCCAGGCACATTCCCTCACTCCAGCCAGCCTCATGGCAGTCGCTGGCATTCGGCAATCGGCAATGCTGGGTCGTAGGTTCGATTCCTATTTCCGGCACCAGTTGTACAAAAAGCCCCGGCCTTGGCCGGTCCACCTCGAAACCCGGAGTGGGTGCAAGTCCACAGTTCACACCCTCACGCGGGCGATCCGCGCGCACATGCACATGGTCCCGACCCCAGTAGTGGTAAACGGATCGATACACCTCTCGCGGAATCGATGAGGAAGGGGGATGCCGGACTGAAAGATGGCTCGCTGAGGCATAGAGAAAATCGACAGGATCGAGGTGGTCCATGAGTCAGTTCATCCTGTTCGAGCAGAATCCTGCCGCAGAGGGAACATGGCGTGATGAACTGGCGTCAGCGCGGAACAGTGACTTCCTGGCTGGGGTTGCCGACCTCTACTTCCCTGGGGCAGAACAGGTAGTCAGTTGCGCCGCAGTTGCTGGGGATGCCAGTGATCTGATCAACGACGTCTACCTGCGCATCAGATCCAACTCGGATGTGGAAGGCTCGCGTATCGCCCGGCTGGTGAAGCGTGCGTTCGAGATGAACATCGGGTTCGTGTTCTGGGCTGGATCGGGCTACAGGGATCTGCCCGCCCTAGGATCCTATGCGGACTTTCTGCAGGCGCTGGCGGAGCAGGCTGAGCAACAGCCCGCTGACGTCTTCATGAAATGCATTCCGCATTGCGCCGGAAGTATCGGTTGATTTCGCGGGGATGACCGTGTCAGCCGACGGTGCACCATGAAAAAACCCCGGCAGTGCCGGGGTTTTCTCGTTCCATCACCGCGGCGGTCAGGCCTTGATGGTGGCCATGTCGATCACGAAGCGGTAGCGCATATCGTCATTCGCCATCCATCGTCTCGGGGCTTCAGTCCATCGACGTGGCATCCAGTTGTGCGTGATGGCTTGGGCGCATACTTGGATAGCAGATGAGATGCGTAGGATCTCGCTCGGAGGCTGAGAGTGTCTATTGATAGCGCTTTGTACGCAAAGCTGGTTGAGCTTGCGGAATCCCGCTCCTTGGCAACCTGTGGGGATGTCGCGCCATTGATTGGTCTGAACATGGACCGAGAAGAGGATCGTGAGGATATCGCGCGGCGACTGGGCGAAATTGTTCGCTTCGAGCATGCGAATGGGCGTCGAATGTTGACTGCCCTGGTGGTTCACAAGGGTGGTGACAACAACCCCCGGTGAAGGATTTTTTGCGGCAGCTGAAGGAATTGGAGCCTTTAGCGGTTCCAGGCATCAGCTCAAAAGGCTCACCTTCTGGGTCAACCAAGTGACGCTAGTTCACAACCATTGGTCTGAAACCGCGTAGTGCTCGGCTGAAGTCAAAGTCGGTTGCGGACGATCCGCATCCAAACACCGCCTCGCATCCTGTCCTAAGTTGCTCTTATCGTCACTTACCGACAACCCGCCCGATGTCATCCGCCCTTACCAAGCGCATTGTTCCCACTGCAGACCGCCGAGATCGCCCCTACGAGCTCAGGGATGCTCAGGTTCGAGGTCTTATCCTTCGGGTGCAGCCCTCAGGCCATAAAGCATGGATCGTGACCTGCACAGCCAGGTGATGCAGATAGTTCCGAAGGCTGTATCTATTGCGTAGACGGATCCAAGACCCAGTCCGGCAAGGATTACATCGGATCAACGGATGACATGGGGCGGAGGCAGCGCGATACTTCCGACGGAAGGGGCCGAAGTGGCGCTGAAGGAATTGGAAGCTATTCCAAAGGTGACAGGACGGGTCGTCAGAACCAAGAGCAGCAGGCTATAAATGATCGAGGTGGCAAAGAATATTTGGATAACAAGCGAAATGAGGTAGCTCCCTCTCGATGGGAGGAGCGAGATATCAGGCCACCAGAGAGGTAGCGTCTAAGTGATCAATGAACGCCCCATTCCGGATGCAGCCTTCGAGGATGAGAATGCAGTGGAGATGCTGCGTGTCTGGATTGCAGCAAAAGGGCTGCATTGTTCCATGAAGGTTGGAATGTATAGAGAGCAGTTTGAAGTGCCTGAGGAAAGGGCCTGGGGAAGAATTTTGGCAGACGTTGCACGGCATCTGGCGAACGCGCTGGAAACCGGGTACGGTGCTGATGCGAATGCCTCCCTTCGTGAGATACAGGAGTGCTTCAATAATGAGCTTGGCAAGAATTCACCTGCAATCAAAGGTGGTTTCATCGATCGTCCTTAAGTGATGCTCGTAGTAGCGTGGGTCGCAGGTTCGACTCCTGTTTCCGGCACCAGTTGCATGAAATGCCCCGGCCCTGGTCGGGGCTTTTTGTTTTGGCTGTACTGGAACTCTTTGATGCGAAAGGGGTTCGCTGCTACCGTGTCATGGCGTGCAATGCTGGCGGATGCAGTGGTGCGAGTGCGGAGGCGAGCATCGTTGTCCAGTATCCCCCGTCAGCTGCGCCGGACATCAGTGTTCCCGCGAAGTCGACCAATGGTAGCTACACCGTTACCTGGACCGGTATTGCGGTGGCAGAGCGTTATCTGCTGGAGGAGAGTGTAAAGGGGGGCGGCTGGGTCACAGTACAGGAGAATGACCTGAGCGCTCGGGCATTCGCTGGTAAGCCGATGGGTTTGTATAGCTATCGCGTGCGCGCAGTCAACGGCTCGGGTGCGGGGCCTTATTCGAGTACTGTTTCAGTGAATGTGATCGAACGTCCGAATCCGCCTTCGCTGTCCGGTCCAGTTGCTGATGAAGCCAATGGCTACGTGTTGAGCTGGCCAGCGGCAAGTGGTGGTGGTAGCCACAACTACGATCTGGAAAAGTCCACAAATGGCGGCGACTGGGTGCGGGTTTCATACGGTGGAGGACTGTCGGGCCGTCGTACTGCGCCTGGAATCGGGCTCCTATGCCTTCCGTTTGAAGGCTTGCAATGAGGCAGGTTGCAGCGACTACTCGAACATCGTGTCGCTCTACATTCCTCCCACGCCGATTCCCCAGACACCATCCATCATGTACTCGGCAAAAACCGAACGGCGCGTGGGTACGACGTTGACGGTCAGTTGCAGCGTGCGGTGGACCGTTTCCCCGGGGGCAACCAGTTATCGGCTGATGGCGGCTCCGTCGGGCCAGGTGCAATACACCGGACCGAACTATGAGCTGACGCGCGCTGGGTCGTACTACTGCGCAGCATCGCATGTCGTGCAGGCATGCAACGCAAGTGGGTGTTCGCCTTACTCGGCGCCGCCCTTCCCGCAGAAGAGGATCAACACGCAATTGTGAAGTGCGCGCGGTGATGCGCCAGCCGCATCACCGCTGCAGTGAAGACGCGGGTGTCCTCATCCGATCAACGCTGGCGGATAGTTGCGTCGGCGGCCGTCGATTGTTCGACTGAACGTACGCGGCACTGCTTCATGATGCCCCTAAAGGACTGAAAGAATGCGTAGGATCGAGATACATTCAGGCGGGCGGCCTGCCCGATTTGGAGGGATTGAAGGCCGCGTCGGGAAGCTGATGACGGACGTCACGTTGCGTTGCTGCATTCTGGTGATCGGGCTTGTCCTGTCTATCCCGGTGATGGCCCAGACGGTCACGTACATCCATACCGATGCGCTCGGATCGGTTGTGGCCGAGAGCGATGCCAACGGCAACGTGATCAAGCGCTATGACTACGAGCCTTACGGTGCCGTGGTCGGTGGTCAGGTCACGGATGGACCGGGGTACACCGGGCACGTAAGCGACTCGGCCACCGGACTGAGCTACATGCAGCAGCGGTACATGGATCCGCAGTTGGGTGTGTTCCTGTCGGTTGATCCGGTGACGGCGTATGAGCAGCCGGTTGGGCAGTTCAATCGCTATAGGTATGCGAACGGGAATCCGTATAAGTTCACGGATCCGGACGGGAGACAGAGTTGGAGTGACTTCCAGACCGGCTTTGAGAACGGAACACTTAATGCTTCCCGATACGAGCACGGATTTCCGTTGCATGCCAATTGGGCTGAGCAGACTGGCTATGCCATTGGTTCCGGTATCGTCAAGGGCGGGCAGTCCCATGCTGGTGGCATTCGAGCGCCGCCACTGCGTATGCAACCGCCGCGGACTGGGGTTGTTACTGTTGGTGCGGTCACCAAGCCAACGAAGTCGCCAGATATAAATCCAAAGGACATCGCGGGACGTACTGCGGGAGAGATCGACGGGATTGCAAAGCAGAGCGGTCTACAGCCCAAGGGCCCGGACCCCTCTGCTGGAAAAGGGGCCTACGTAGATCCAGTGAACGGTAATCAAAGGGTACTGGTACATCCCAACGCTGCCTGCGGCCCCCATTGTCATGTGAATGATGCTAGTGGCCAACGTTTGGATATCAATGGGAAGCATGTCGCTCCGGAGTCGCCGGCCGCGCATCTTCCCCTCAAGACAAAGTGAGATTCTGATGCACGATTGGACGCTTGTGGAAATACGAATCGACTGGGCTGCAAGCTCAGCGGTGCTCATTGCGCTGGACGAATGTTCTTTGAGCCGGTCGATATTCTTCAGAGGGCTGCGCGAATTCTCAGCTGATAGGCGAGAGCACTGGGGGCCAAGCAGTTCAATCAATGAGGCTTCCTGGGACGATTCGTCAACGGATGGCGGAGTTTCTTTGAAGGTTGAGATGCAGTCAGGAGGCATGATCAGCATCTCGGCCGCTGCAGCGGATATCGACGGCATGCCCTGTATGCCGGCGATAGGTTCGCTTTAGATTAAATCGCATGCGGACGATCCTCATCCAAACACCGCCTCGCATCCTGTCCTAAGTTGGCCTTATCGCCACTTACGGACAGTTTGACCGTTGTTTCCGGTGCAGCGATGGGCGCTGGTTCGGGTCGTCGCGCAGGGGCTGAAACTCTGGCAGAGGCACGTGCTGCACGTAATGCCTTGGCGGGAGAGTTGGCGCCGCTCAAAGGCCAAGCTCCAGCGACAGTGACTGCTGGTTACAACGTAAGAACAGGGGAAGTTGCTGCCCGTGCTTGTGGTGGAGGAACATGTGCCGAGGGGCACGTCGCGAAGGCGTTGGGCGGAATGCCGCCGGATGCGGCCCGTGGTCGGGCGAGGCGGGGGTGACCGTGTTGCATCCCGTGGCCGGTACGCCTTCCATATCTGCCCCTGGGTCGGTCAACGGGTTGACCTACACGGTGAGTTGGGGGGCGGTCGACCGTGCCATTTCCTACAACATTGAGGAATCGCTGCCGTCGGGTTGGTCCGGGCAGTACACGGGAGCAACCGGTACCTCGCGTGTGTTCACTAAGGACAGTGGCCCGCAGACCTGGTCGTACCGCGTGCAGGCGTGCAACACCTCTGGTTGCGGACCATGGTCGTCTCAGGTTTCCGTTTACCTGAACGTGACACCGCCGCCGGCTGTTCCGACGGGTTTGACAAAGACCCAGCGTAGCGCGACCAGCTGCAGCATCACCTGGAACGCGGTCTCTGGCGCGGCGTACTACGCACTGTCGGAAGGCTTTGATGTCTACACGAACCGGTATACCCACGATGGCATTTGCCCGGCAGCCGTGAAAGTGCGCGCGTGCAATACCCAGGGTGCGTGCTCGGCATGGTCTGCAGCGAGGTAGATCGTGTCTGGAGGGCGGCGGGTTGGTGTGCCGCCCTCCCAAGACGTGCTGCCTCAGGCTAAAAGGAGTGAAAGGATGCGAAGGTTCGAGAGAGCCGCGGGTGCTGCAATATGCGGCCGCGGGAAATGGCAGATTCACCTCAGAACGGTCGGCGTCTTTGGGGCCTGGCTGTTCTGGCTGCTGTTAGTTGGCCTTGGCCTGTCGCCAGCCGCAATGGCACAGACGACAGTCACGTACATCCATACGGACGCCTTGGGCTCGGTTGTCGCCCAGAGCGATGCCAATGGCAACGTAATCAAACGGTATGACTACGAGCCTTACGGCGCCGTGGTGGGTGGGCAGGTCACGGACGGACCAGGGTATACCGGGCACGTAAGCGACTCGGCCACCGGACTGAGCTACATGCAGCAGCGGTACATGGATCCGCAGGTGGGGGTGTTCCTGTCGGTGGATCCGGTGACGGCGTATGAGCAGCCGGTTGGGCAGTTCAACCGGTATCGGTATGCGAACGGGAATCCGTACAAGTTCAGGGATCCTGATGGGAGACAGAGTCTGCCGCGTTCGGTTTACGAGACCGACTGGACGAAGCCAGAAACTAGGCAGGCGTTCCGTGAAGCTGCCTCCATAGTTGCAGACTTCACCCCGGTTGTCGGCGACATAAAAGGAGGCGTAGATGCTGTTCAGGATCCATCTGCTGTCAATATAGTTGCCGCAGTAGTTGGTCTCGTGCCCCTGGTCGGGGATGGGGCCGGGAAGCTGATAAAAGGAGCCGACAACATAGCGGACGGAGTTAGGTTGAATAAGCAACTTGCCAGCGAGCAGCAGCTTGGCGAGCTGATGTCAGGCGAAGGGCAGGTCATTGCTGGCGGTGCTAGTAGTGTCGGATTACGGGATTCGCCGCGCCTCAGTGCTGTGCATGGAGGGCAGGCATCAGACTGGACTAAGGTGTCGAGCTCATCGCATAAGGCGCCAGATGGTCAGCAGTTTTCCACCCACGCCTATCGAAATCAGACGAGTGGACAAGTTGTTGAGCCAAAAACAAAATTGATTGAAGAGGGGAAGTAGGTCAATGCGAGTCAAAGTTATCGATGATTGGGAGAGTGTTCTCGCTGACCTTGGTGCAGAGGGTAAGGCGAAGCCGAAATTGTTCGTGGCTCGCGGAAAGGAGTACACGGTTTATGGGCTTAGTTTGCACCGTAGTTCGAGTGTGTATAGGGCGGGGGCGATCATTTGTCAGCTGGTCGATGATTACGGGAACCTAACCTTCGCGCCGATCGGTGTATTCGACGTGATCGATGGTGCGATTCCGGAACTTTGGCGGGTCGCAGTTCGCGATGGTGACGTTCTTATTTGGCCAGATATTTTCCACAGAGAATTCTTTTTCGATGATTTGTCAGAGGGGGTTCCGGAATGCGTCGCGGCCTTCCGACATCTGCAGTCACAGATGGAAGATGCTAGCTGACTGAATTGTCTAGAATAGTAATCGTTTCGGTTGTTGCCGAGAGCGATGCCGGCGGCAACGTGATCAAGCGCTAAGACTTCGAGCCTTACGGCGTCGTGGTGGGTGGGCAGGTCACGGACGGACCAGGGTGTACCGGGCACGTAAGCGACTCGGCCACCGGACTGAGCTACATGCAGCAGCGGTACATGGATCCAGGGTAGGGCCTATCGGATCAGTTGCTAGTCTCCTGGGCCGATAGTCGGGGCACTAGGCTGGGTTCGTAATGCGTAGGTCGTAGGTTCAATTCCTATTTCCGCCACCAGTTTCAGCAAAAGCCCCGGCCTTGGCCGGGGCTTTTTGTTCGGGCGGCATGGCCGCTGATCCGCTGCCTCGGTAGTGCCAGCCCATGGCTGGCAACGCGTGAAAACCGCACGTCTTGGATTACCCGGATCCGACGTACAACTTAAAGCGCTGGAGTCATGCTGGGGGATTGATTGTTGATGCGTGTCGGACATCTGCCTCGGTCTGAAGTCCAAACCTCGCCCATACGTCCGAAGGCGCTCCAAAACCAACCCGCGCTATTCCACGGACGCGATCACCAGCAAACGGCCTGCCGAGTTGTCCACCAGAATGACGGGCGTGCCACCCTGGTGGATCTCGAAGTACGTCGCCGCGCTGACCATGTTGAATTCCGGCATCCCCGCCACGCTTTCCCGCTGCAACCGCACGCGCAGATCCTCCTGCAGTTGCAGAAACTCCAGATCGGAAAACTCCCGATAGGTCGTGACGGTGACGCGCGCTTCCGGCCGATAGCTGTGCGCGACTAACGGGCCCAGTGCCAGGACCATCAACAAGGCGGCCCACGCCAGCGCCCGCCTGCCGAGCCGGCCGCGCATTAGCTGCGCACATGCAGGCAGGCGGTGACCTGTGCGGTAAGGGCCAGGCAGGCCATCATCATGCCTTCCATCGCGCGCTCGCCCACGTATTCGTGGGAAGGGCCGTTCTGCCGGGTGCGTTCGGCCGCCAACAGCATTTCCTGCACCACGGTCAGGCCGGCCAGCGCGCAGTCGGCGTCGGCCAGTTCCATGCGGCGCCCTGGCCGCAGGTGGGTTTCCGGCCACGGGCGACCGTCGGCGGCGGCTCCGGCCTGGATGCTGCGCAGCGTGGAGACGAAGGCGGTGGGGTCCGCTCCAGGCTCGCCCAGGCTCTCGGCATTGGCCGGGACATGGCGGGCATTCAGTTCAAGATATTCCGATGCGTGCATGGCAGTGCTCCGTGCAGGACAGACAGCAGCGCCACCGGGAAAGGTGGCGGACGATGCGTGGCGGCAAAAACCGGTTACTGCTGGAACCCGGCGGGCGCATGCAAGCACGCACCCCCACGCACCGCCCGCCATGGAACGCGAACGGATTGCCAGCCGGCGCCACGCAGAGGTGGCGCCGGCTGACAAGCGTAAACAACCAGCAGTAATCGGGTTTGCCGACCCGGCCACTCGTTTTCAGTGGCATGCCATGGTGTGCACATCCCCGCCGTTGCTGCCACTTGTGGAGCAGGTGCGGTCAGTGATGTCTTACGCTTCCCGCCTATTTTGGCATGCGCGCGGTTGCCCCGAAATGCCCGCCCTTCAAGGCGTTTCCCGGGGCGCGCAGCGCGCCGCGCAGCTGGATGCGTCATGCAGCGCTTCTGCGGCGCAGCGCCCGCACTGGCCGCCAGCCCGCGTCGATCGCGACAACACCGCAGACCGCGCCCGACATCGGGGCAGGGCATAGCTGAACCCATTCAGTCGACTGTGCCGAACGAGGGGCCCTCGTCGTCCTCGTGGCCGATGCTGCGCTGCCGTCCCCGCCCGTTCTGCCCGCCACAATGGCGCGGTGCGACAACGTGTCGCATCCAGATACGGGCCTTTCCTGCGCCTGATCATTGTCAATGCCTTTCTTAAATGGTGGGTGACGGCCTAAAATTGAAAGGCTGACTCGACCCCACCTCACCTGCCTGTCTTCTGGACGGGTAGGCCCGGCTTTGGCCGGTGCGGGCAGGACGGGGAACGGCATTCCCTCGCAATTGGATCGACCGATGATTCCGTTGAAAACCCTTGGGCGCTGGTTGCGCCCGGGCCTGCTGCTCGCATTGCTGGTGATGCTCACCGGCTGCGATGCCGTGGCCATCCTCAGTCCGAAGGGCCAGATCGGCCAGGATGAAAAGACACTGCTGATCACGGCCACCGTGCTCATGCTGCTGGTCGTCATCCCGGTCATCATCATGACCCTGACCTTCGCGTGGAAGTATCGCGCCTCCAACACCAAGGCCCGCTACGAGCCGAAGTGGTCCCACTCGACGGCGATCGAGGTGGTGGTGTGGTCGATCCCCTGCATGATCGTGCTGGTCCTGGCGGTGCTGACCTGGCGGTCCTCGCACGCGCTGGATCCGTACAAGCCTCTGGAATCGGACGTCAAGCCGGTCACCATCCAGGCGATCTCGCTGGACTGGAAGTGGCTGTTCATCTATCCGGAAGAGAAGGTCGCGGTCGTCAACGAGATCAAGTTCCCGGTCAACACCCCGCTGAACTTCGAGATCACCTCCGATACGGTGATGAATGCGTTCTTCATCCCGCACCTGGGCAGCATGATCTATTCGATGGCGGCGATGGAGACCAAGCTCCACCTGATCGCCAACGAACTGGGTGAGTTCCCGGGCATGTCCTCGCACTACAGCGGTGCAGGCTTCGCCAAGATGCATTTCACTGCCTACTCGGTCACCGACGCGCAGTACCGCCAGTGGCTGGACCAGGTACGTGCCGGCGAGCAGAGCCTGGACAAGGCCTCGTTCAAGGCGCTGGGTGAAGCGAAGAATTCCGAGTGGTACCCGGTCACCTACTTCGGCAAGGTTGAAGACAACCTGTTCGACTGGGTCATCGCCAAGCACATGGGCGACAACAAGCACTACGGCATGAAGCATTCCCATGCGGGTGCGGCTGCTGCCGATGCGTCCAGCCATGAAGCGCACGAGGGGCACGCCCCGAGCGACGCGCATGATGCCAAGGAATCCGGGAAGAACCTGGATGCCACCGAAGAACACGAACACGCTGGCCATGAAGGCCACATGGGTTCGGGAGAATGAACATGTTGGGAAAACTCTCTCTTGAGTCGATCCCCCACGATCCAATCGTGCTGACCACCCTGGTCGGTGCGGTGCTGGGTGGCCTGGGCGTGATGGCCCTGATCACCAAGTTCAAGCTGTGGGGCTATCTGTGGAAGGAGTGGTTCACCTCGGTGGATCACAAGAAGATCGGCGTGATGTACATCATCGTCGCCTTCGTCATGCTGCTGCGCGGTTTCTCCGACGCGATCATGATGCGTACCCAGCAGGCCATCGCCGTCGGCGGGTCCGAGGGTTACCTGCCGCCGCACCACTACGACCAGATCTTCACCGCCCACGGCGTGATCATGATCTTCTTCGTGGCGATGCCGCTGATCACCGGCCTGATGAACCTGGCCGTGCCGCTGCAGATCGGTGCGCGCGACGTCGCGTTCCCGTTCGTCAACTCGCTCAGCTTCTGGCTGTTCGTGTCCGGTGCGGTGCTGATCATGCTGTCGCTGTGGATCGGTGAATTCGCCGCCACCGGCTGGCTGGCCTTCCCGCCATTGTCGGGCATCGAGTACAGCAACAATGTAGGTATGGACTACTACATATGGGGACTACAGGTGGCGGGTCTGGGTACCACGTTGAGTGGTATCAACTTCTTCATCACCATCCTCAAGATGCGCACCCCGAGCATGAAGCTCATGCAGATGCCGGTCTTCACCTGGACCGCTCTGGTGACCAACGTGCTGATCGTCGCCGCCTTCCCGGTGCTGACCATCACCCTGGTGCTGCTGACCCTGGACCGTTACCTGGGTACGCACTTCTTCACCAATGACGGTGGCGGCAACGCCATGCTGTACATCAACCTGATCTGGATCTGGGGCCACCCGGAAGTCTATATCCTGGTGCTGCCGGCCTTCGGCGTGTTCTCCGAGGTCATCGCGACCTTCTCGCGCAAGGCCCTGTTCGGCTACAAGGGCATGGTCTACGCCACCGCCTGCATCGGCGTGCTGTCGTTCATCGTGTGGCTGCACCACTTCTTCACCATGGGCTCGGGTGCCAACGTCAATGCCTTCTTCGGCATCACGACGATGATCATCTCCATCCCCACCGGCGTGAAGATCTTCAACTGGCTGTTCACCATGTTCCGCGGTCGCGTGCAGTTCACCACGCCCGTGCTGTGGACCATCGGCTTCATGGTCACCTTCACCATCGGCGGCATGACCGGCGTGATGCTGGCGATCCCGGCCATCGACTTCGTGCTGCACAACAGCCTGTTCCTGATCGCCCACTTCCACAACGTCATCATCGGCGGCGTGGTGTTCGGCATGTTCGCCGGCATCACCTACTGGTGGCCGAAGATGTTCGGCTTCCGCCTCAACGAGTTCTGGGGCAAGTGCGCGTTCTGGTGCTGGTTCATCGGCTTCTATGTGACCTTCATGCCGATGTACGTGCTGGGCTTCATGGGCATGACCCGTCGTCTGCAGAGCACCGTCAACCCGGCCTACGAGCCGTTCCTGCTGGTGGCCGCTGTGGGCGCCTTCATCGTGGGTGCCGGCATCCTGTGCCAGATCATCCAGGTGGCCGTGTCGATCCGCGACCGCAAGAAGACCGCCGACCTGACCGGCGACCCGTGGGATGCCCGTACGCTGGAGTGGGAAACCTCTTCGCCGCCGGCCTTCTACAACTTCGCCACCCTGCCGGACGTCACCGAGCTGGACGATTTCTGGGAGCGCAAGCAGCGTGGTGAAGCTTGGCCGAAGCCGGCCAGGTACAGCGACATCCACATGCCGCGCAACACCGGCACCGGCGTTGTCATCGGCGCCTTCAGCCTGGTGTTCGGCTTTGCGATGATCTGGCACATCTGGTGGCTGGCCATCATCGGCTTCGTCGGCATGATCGCCACGTTCATCTACCGCACCTTCGACCAGGACGTGGACTACTGGGTCCCGGCTGCCGAGGTGGAACGCATCGAGAACGAACACCGCAAGCACCTGGAAGCCCAGGGCCTGGTGAAGTCGGAGCTGAAGGCATGAGCACCAATACCTCGACCCTGAGCCACGGGCACGCCGCACACGCGGCGGCCCATGGCCATGACGACCACGAGCACCACGACACCGGCGGCAACACCGTCTTCGGTTTCTGGGTGTACCTGATGAGCGACTGCCTCATCTTCGCCTCGCTGTTTGCCACCTACGTGGTGCTGGCCGGCGGCACCGATGGCGGCCCCGGCGCGAAGGACCTGTTCGAGCTGCCGTTCGTGGCATGGGAAACCGCGCTGCTGCTGACCTCGTCGCTGACCTTTGGCCTGGGCATGATCTCCATGCACCGCAAGCAGGTCGGCCAGATGTTCCTGTGGCTGGGCATCACCTGGCTGCTGGGCTTCGGCTTCATGTGCATGGAAGTCTATGAATTCCAGCACCTGATCCATCAGGGCTACGGTCCGGACCGCAGTGCGTTCCTGTCGGCGTTCTTCGCCCTGGTCGGTACCCACGGCCTGCACGTCAGCGCCGGCCTGCTGTGGCTGCTGGTGATGTTCGTGCAGCTGAAGAAGTACGGCCTGACCCCGACCAACAAGACCCGCATGGCGTGCCTGAGCCTGTTCTGGCACTTCCTGGACCTGATCTGGATCGGCGTGTTCTCCGTCGTCTACCTCAATGGAGCGCTGTAATGGCACATGACAACCATGCACACGACCACGCCGCCGGCGGCGAAAGCCACGGCACCGTGAAGTCGTACCTGATCGGCTTCGTGCTGGCGGTGGTGCTGACCGTCATCCCGTTCTACATGGTGATGTCGGGTGATTTCTCGCGCACCGTCAACGGTGTGGTGATCGCCGTCACCGCGGTGCTGCAGATGCTGGTCCACCTGGTGTTCTTCCTGCACCTGGACCGCTCGTCGGAGAGCCGCTGGAACGTCAACGCTGCGGCCTTCACCGTGGTGGTGATCGGCATCATCGTGGTCGGTACCCTGTGGGTCATGCACAACATGAACGTGCACATGATGCACTGACGTCTTCGCGACGTTGCCACGCAGAAAGGCCGCCCCCGGGCGGCCTTTCTGTTTGTTGGCCGATCGCGGGGAACGCATCCACGCATTGCGTGGATCTACCCGTCACCGCGAAGTCCCCGCACAGTAGATCCACGCCATGCGTGGATGCGATTGCCGTTCAATGCACCCGGAGGATGCAGTAGATCCACGCCATGCGTGGATGCGATTGCCGTTCAACGCACCCGGAGGATGCAGTAGATCCACGCCATGCGTGGATGCAGTTGCCGCTCAACCCACCTTGCGCAGGAATTCCTCGGCCTCCATCGGCCGCCCCAGGTGGTAACCCTGCAGCTGGTCGCAGCCCAGCTCGCTCAGGTAATCGCGCTGGGCCTGGGTCTCCACGCCCTCGGCCACCACCTGCAGCTGCAGGGTACGGCCCAGCGCGATGATCGAGGACACGATGGCGCAATCTTCGTCATTGCGTTCAAGGTCATGCACGAACGCCCGGTCGATCTTCAGCTCGGTGGCCGGCATGCGCTTGAGGTACAGCAGGCTGGAATAGCCGGTACCGAAATCATCGATGGCGATGTGCACACCCATCGCGGTCAGGTCGTTGAGGATCGCCAGGCTGGCCTCGACATCCTTCATCGCCGTGGTTTCGGTGATCTCCAGGGTCAGCCGCGCCGGGTCGATGCGGTGCCGCTGAAGGACCGAACGCACACTCTCCAGCAGGGCCGGCGAGGCGAACTGCAGCGGCGACAGGTTCACCGCCATCGTCCAGTTGCTGTACCCGCTGTCATGCCAGGCGCGCAGCTGCGCGCACGCCTGGTCCAGCACCCAGTCGCCGATCGGCAGGATCAGGCCGCTGCGCTCGGCGATGGGAATGAACACGTCCGGTGCCAGCAGGCCCAGCTCCGGGTGCTGCCAGCGCAGCAGTGCCTCGGCGCCGGTGGCCGGTGCATCGGCCGCCGGGAACTTCGGCTGGTAGTGCAGCAGCAGCTCGTTGCGCGCGATCGCTTTGCGCAGGTCCTGCAACAGCCGCAGCTGGCGGTTGGCGCTGAGCTGCATCGAGGGAATGAAGAAGGTATAGCCGTTGCGGCCGGTTTCCTTGGTGTGGTACATCGCCGCATCGGCATGTGCCATCAACTCGCGTTCGTCGCTGGCATCGTCCGGATACAGGGCAATGCCCAGGCTGGCGGTGACCTGCAGCTCCGCCGCGTCCAGCACGAACGGTTCACCGGCCGCGGCGATCACCCGCTCGGCGACCACCGCCGCATCATCAGGTGCATCGATGACCAGCACGATCACGAACTCGTCGCCGCCGAGGCGGGCCAGGGTGTCCTGCGGGCGCAGCTGCGCGCCCAGGCGCTGGGCCACCGCGACCAGCAGGCGGTCACCCAGCTGGTGGCCGTAGGCATCGTTGACGGCCTTGAAGCCATCCAGGTCGCAGAACATCACCGCCACCGACTGCTGGCGGCGTTGCGCCTTCTCGATGGCCTGCTCGATGCGATCCTGCAGCAGCATGCGGTTCGGCAGCTGGGTCAGCGGGTCGTGCAGTGCGGCCTGGAGCAGCTTGTCGTTGGCGCGCGCCAGGGAATCGGCCAGCAGGCGGGTACGTACGCGCATCTGGCGGTCGAACAGCGAGGCCACCAGGGCGATGCCGAGCGTGGCCAGGGTGGTCAAGATCACCAGCACGGCCAGCCAGCGGGGATCGATGCCGCCGCTGCCAATGGCGCCGCAGACGCTGCCAGCCGGGAAGCGCGCGGCGGCCATGCCGGTGTAGTGCATGCCGACGATGGCCACGCCCATCACCAGCGACGCCAGCATCCGCAGGCGCACCGTGTTGCGCTGTTCCACGCGCAGCCGGAAGGCAATCCACAGCGCTGCACCGGCAGCAGCGATGGCCACTGCGATCGACGCGGCAAACCAGCCGGGGTGGTAATCGATACCGGGCTGCATGCGCATGGCGGCCATGCCAAGGTAGTGCATGGCTGCGATACCCAGCCCCATCAGCACCGCACCTGCGGCCAGCCGCTGCAACGGCAGGCTGGGGCGCGACACCAGCCACAGCGCATAGGCCGACGCGCCGATCGACACCGCCAGCGAATACAGGGTGATCGCCAGGTCGTAACCGACCGGAACCGGCAGTTTGAAGGCCAGCATCGCGATGAAGTGCATCGACCAGATGCCCAGGCCCATCGCGGCGGCACCGCCGGCCAGCCACCAGCGGGCGACCCGGCCCTGGGCCGTGGCCAGGCGGCCGGCCATGTCCAGCGCGGTATACGATGCCAGCATGGCCACCAGCAACGAGATGGCGACCAGGCTCTGACTGTAACTACCAGTCATGTTGAATCCAGTGGAGGAGGGAGGGGCGCCCGCAAGGGGCACGCCCGCCACCGCTATCGGCACCGACGGGTGGGACTTGAGTGGTCGCAGCAGCTGCGACCCGGCTCGGCTATCCTGCCACGCTCGTTGCCCCTGCAGGAAATCTCCGATGGCCAAAGCCCGCACCGCGTATGTCTGCAATGAATGCGGCGCCGAATACAGCAAGTGGCAAGGCCAGTGCACCGATTGCAATGCCTGGAACTCGCTGTCGGAAATCGTCCTTGAGAGCGCTGCGGCGGCCAAGGCGCCCGCGTCGCGTCGCGCCGGCTGGGCGGGCAAGATCGACCCGCCGAAGATCACCGCACTGAAGGACGTGGCGCAGACCGAACACAACCGGGTCAGCACCGGCATCGGTGAATTCGACCGCGTGCTCGGCGGCGGCCTGGTCGAGGGCGCGGTGGTGCTGGTCGGTGGTGATCCGGGCATCGGTAAATCCACCCTGCTGCTGCAGGCGGTGGCGAAGATGGCTGCGGTCCTGCCGGTGCTCTACGTCACCGGTGAAGAATCACTGGCCCAGGTCGCCGGCCGCGCGCATCGGCTGGAGCTGCCGCTGGAGGGCGTCAACGCGCTGGCCGAGACCGGTGTCGAATCCATCCTGCAGCACGCCACCAGGAGTGGGCCGCGGCTGATCGTGGCCGATTCGGTACAGACGCTGTGGACCGAGACGCTGACCGCCGCGCCCGGCTCGGTCAGCCAGGTGCGCGAGAGTGCCGCACGACTGGTGCGCTTCGCCAAGGAAACCGGAACCGCCGTGTTCCTGGTCGGCCATGTGACCAAGGAAGGCGGCATCGCCGGCCCGCGCGTGCTGGAGCACATGGTCGATGCCGTGCTGTATTTCGAAGGCGAGAGCGGCAGCCGCTTCCGCCTGCTGCGCGCGTTCAAGAACCGCTTTGGTGCGGTCAACGAGCTGGGCGTGTTCGCGATGGGCGACAAGGGCCTGAAGGAGGTCTCCAATCCGTCGGCGATCTTCCTTTCCGGTGCCAGCACGCACCAGCCGGGCAGCTGCGTGATGGTTACCCGCGAGGGCACCCGGCCGCTGCTGGTGGAAGTGCAGGCGCTGGTCGACGCCTCGCCGCTGTCCAATCCGCGCCGCGTGGCGGTGGGGCTGGAGCAGAACCGCCTGGCCATGCTGCTGGCGGTGCTGCATCGGCATGGCGGCGTGCTGGTCGGCGACCAGGACGTGTTCGTCAACGTGGTCGGCGGCATCCGCGTGCAGGAGACCGCCGCCGACCTGCCGGTGCTGCTGGCGGTGCTGTCCTCGCTGCAGGACCGTCCGCTGGCCGAGAAGACCATCGCCTTCGGCGAAGTCGGCCTGTCCGGTGAGATCCGGCCGGTGCCCAACGGCGAGGACCGCCTGCGCGAGGCGGCGACCCACGGCTTCAAGCGCGCCATCGTGCCCAAGGCCAATGCCCCCAAGGGCGGCTCGGTGAAGGGCATGGAAGTGATCGCGGTCGAACGCCTGTCCGAGGCCATCGACGCGGCGTGACCGGGGTCGGGTCCGTGCCCGGACCTGCAGATGCGGCCGACGGCACAGCAGCGGTCAGCCAGCCTGTGCTAGTTTTCCCGGCTCGACGAAGGCGCCCCCTGGCGCCCTTCCGTGGCAAGGAGTAATCGTTTACATGCAGGACCCGATGTTCAGCACCCCCGCCGCCGAAATCCGCCGCGCCGGGGTCGATCTCAATGGACTGATGACGGTGCTGGGCAAGCACCTGTATTCCACGCCGATGGTGGCGCTGCGCGAGCTTGTGCAGAACGCGCACGATTCGATCATCCGTCGCCGTATCGAGCAGCCCGGCATCCAGAGTGTGTCGCGCATCGACGTGCAGGTCGATGTCGCCGCCGGCGTGCTGCGCATCACCGATACCGGTGCCGGCCTGACCCGGCAGGAAATCCACGATTACCTGGCCACGGTCGGTGTCGGTTACACCCGGGGCCTGCGCCAGGACGGCGAGGACGATGAAGGCCTGATCGGCATGTTCGGCCTGGGTTTCCTGTCGGCCTTCGTATTGGCGCGCCGTGTCAGCGTGCGCACCACCTCCTACCAGGCGCCGCAGCTGGGCCACCTGTACATGTCCAGCAACGCCGAGCAGTACACCGTCAGCGAAGTGCCGGCGCGCGCGATCGGCACCGAGGTCGAGCTGGAGCTGCATCCGGACTTCCTGCCGCTGGCCAACGAAGCGCGCCTGCACGAGGTGCTGGGCCGCTACTGCGCGCTGCTGTCCGAGCCGATCTTCATCGGTGCGGCGGCCGCCGCGATCAATCCCGAACCACCGCCGTGGCGCGGGCAGGGTGACGTCGCCCTGCATCCGGTGCAGGCACGCCGCCAGGCGCAGCAGTTCGCGGCCCGTTTCGAACACGATTTCGAGCCCATCGTGACGATGCCGCTGCAGCCCGATGGCAGCAGCGACGCCGTCGGCATGCTCTGGGTGCAGGACGGTGCCACCTACGGCACCAGCGACAACCGCAACCTGTCGGTGTTCGTGCGCGGCATGCTGCTGGACGACGATGCACGCGACCTGCTGCCGCCGTGGGCCGGTTTCATCGGCGGGGTGATCGAATCGTCGAAGCTGACCCCGACCGCCAGCCGCGAGGACCTGCAGCGCGATGACCACTATCGCGCCGTGCAGCACGCCCTGCTGGAAGCGCTGATCGATGGCCTGGCCGACGTCGCGCGGCAGCAGCCCGAAGCCTGGCGCCGCGTGCTCAGCCGCCACAACGAAGCCCTGCTCGGCGCAGCGCTGTGCGATGAGCGCCTGTTCGACCTGCTGCTGGAACACGTGCGCGTACCGACTTCGCAGGGTGACCTGCCGGCCAGTGCGCTGCCGGCGCGCGGCGCAGTGCATGTGATCCTCGACAACGGTGGTGGCTTCGAGGAAATGCTGTTCCGCGCGATGGGCGTGCCGGTCGCGCATGGTCATCGCTACGCGGTGGTGCCGTTCCTGCGGCGCTGGGCCCAGGCCAAGGGCCTGCGCCTGGTCGAACTGGGTACCGAGCAGGGCAACCGCGCACTGTTCCGCACCGACGACAGCCTTGACGATACGCAGCTGGCCTGGCTGCGCGAACACCTGGGCGACGGCGAACAGCTGCTGCCGGCGCGGTTCAGCCCCGAGGCGTTGCCGGTGGTGGTGGTGCCCGACCGCGAGGCCGAACTGAAGCAGCGCCTGGAAGACGACGAGAACGACAAGCGCGTATCGATGGCGGCACTGCGGCTGGCGCGCCAGTTCACCGCGCGCATCGAGGCGCGTGCGCCGTCGCGGCTGTACCTCAACCTGGACAATCCAGCGGTGCAGGCGTTGCTGCAGGCCCAGCGCGAGGGCCACCCGCAGGCCGGGGCGGCCGCGCGCCTGCTGCGCTCGCTGAAGATCATTGTCTCCGCGCAGGGCCGGCCACTGGCCCGCGCGACCGCCACGCCAGGCCCGGACCTCAACGGCGCTTTCACCGATATCGCCGGTGCCCTGCAGCAGATGCTGCGCTGAGCACCGCTCCCTCTCATCCAGCCTTCGCTAGACAGGAAAACTTACCCCATGGACATCTGGAACTGGGTCGAAAAACTGCAGGGTGACCTGCGCCAGGCAGGCCAGGCGCAGAACGCGGACCTGCTGAACCGCCTCGCCGATGAAGTCAGTGAACTGCAGATTGACCGCGTCGATGCACTGCTGCCTGAAGCGCGCGCGCTGGGCAAGGCGCTGGACAACCCCTGGGTCGACGTCTACGTCGGCCATTGGGCGCTGCGCAATCGTGTCGGCAACCGCGTCGAAGGCGAAAGCGCGCTGGGCGAAGCCGTATCGCTGTTCGAGCGTGCGCATCGCGAGGACACCCTGGAGTGCCCGCAGTCGATCTGCGTGACCCAGGACCTGGCTGCCTGCTACGGCAACATCGATGGCCCGGGCTGGGTGCCCGAGCGCATCGAAGTGTGCGACGAAACCCTCGCCCGCATCGATCCGAGCTGGGCCTGTTTCCAGTGCCTGAGCTGCGAGAAGGCCGATGCGCTGCTCGACGATGGCCGTGGCCAGGACGCGCTGGATTACCTGCAGGCGCAGGCTGATGCCGTGGAGGCGCGCGGCAAGGAAGTGTTCGACAGCTTCCCTGAAATGCAGATCAAGATTCTGCTGGCCAGCGGCCGTGCGCAGGAAGCGCTGGCGCTGATCGAGAAGCGCGAAGCCGAAGTGGCCGCTGCGGGCGAATACGAGCCTGCCAACTGCACGGTGCCGCGCCGGCTGTCCAAGGCCTGGGCACTGGCCCAGCTGGGGCGCGATGAAGAGGCGCTGCAGCAGCTGGTGCCCTGGAGCGAACTGACGCCGAATCACTGGCGGTTGTGGGCCAATACCGCTTCGACACTGTGCAGCCGTGATGCCGCCCGCAACACCTGGGATCTGGGAACGCGCTTCAACACGATCATCGAGCACTTCGCCGCTGTCGGCGCGCATCGCCTGGTGATCGAGATCGCCGCGTTGAGCCTGGAGCTGGCGCTGCAGCGGGGCGCGCGCTGGGTGGCGCAGCGCCAGCTGGAACTGGCCCGCACGCACCTGGCGCAGCTGCGCCAGGATCGTGGTGCTGCGGCGCTGGTGGCAGGCCTGGCGGCACGCATCGATGCGTTGCCGGATGTCGCGCCGTTGCCGGTGCCGGCGGCTGAACTGCTGGCCTGGCTGGACGCTCAGGGCGAACAGAACCAGGCACGCGATCCGGAACGCGAGGCGCAGTGGCTGCTGCAGGCGCATGCACAGCTGCCGGATGACGAGGCGCTGGCCGAGACGGCCGCCTCGGCACTGAACGCCTGCGGCGCACGGGCCGAAGCCCGTGACCTGCTGTGGGACTTTGTGCGCGCGCATGCGCACGAAGACGGTCCCGCAGCCTACACGCTGATGCGCTGGCTGGCCGAGCAGGGCGATGACGAAGGACTGCGCCGGCTGGCAGACATCTATCGCGCCGGGGTGCCGGTGTTCGCGCACTGGTGCGAGGTGCAGCGTGCCCGGCGCGTGTCCGACTGGCCAGCGCTGGAGCGGGCGGCCAAGGCCCTCCTGGAGCTGTCCCCGGGCTCGCATGGTGCGCGCGGCACGCTGGCGCGCATGTACATGGAAACCGGTCGTTTCAGTGAGGCGCAGGCCTGCTATGCGCACCTGGCGGAGGTGCTGGAGGAACCGGGTGCTGCGCATTGGGACCACATGAGCGCCGCCAGTGCGGCGCGCGACTGGGACGCGGTGCGCCGCTCGGCGGCAGCGATCGGCATGGAGCTGTCCAGCCAGGACGGCGTGGTCGAGGAGCCGTGGGGGTGGGTGATCATCCGCAGCCATGAAAACGGTGAGCCGATGGAGTACTACGCCCGCCGCAGTGGCCCGGTCACTGCGCGCATCGTCGAGAATGCGCCGGTCAACCGTGCCCAGCAGGTGGGTGACTGGGTGGTGTTCGATGCCTCGCTGGTGCACCCGGCGCCGGAGGACGAGGAAGCCCGCAAGCAGTTCATCCCCACCTATGAGCAGGTACACGTGCTGGAGCGTGGCGGTTTCGCGCGCAGTTGGATGGTCGACGGCGCGCATCCGGGCGAGGACGCCTGGAGTGCGTTTGCCGAGGCGGCCGAGGCGCAGGGATGGAAGGTGTGGTCACACAACCGCGAGGACTACACCGTGACCGATCCGGGCGTGGAAGGCGGGACGTTGCCGGGCCTGCTGTTCACCGTCGCCCAGCCGCAGGACCATGCGCCGCTGGCGCTGCACCGCTTCCTGCAGCAGGCCACGGCGGATTGGGCACATCCACACTGCTGGCTGCGCCTGGCCGAGGCCTGCGACCAGGACCGCCAGCCGCATCTGGACGTGATCGAACGGTACGGGTTGTAATCCCTGCCGCGCTGCGCGTTCGCCGGGCATGGCCCCGGCGCAACCGGGCAGCACGCATGGCTAGCGCCGGGCCATGCCCGGCGTCCTTCCACCGTCAAGGAACTGGATATGGGAAAGACAGGGATGTGGGTGATCATCGGCCTGCTGCTGGCCCCCACCGTGCAGGCCGCGCCGGCCTGCCAGCAACCGGCTGACGTGGCGCGGGCCTTCTTCGAGGCGACCACCGGCAAGGGCGACCTGCTTGAGCCGCCGCAGGCACTGGTCAGCGCGGCGTTTGCCAAGGCGCTGCACGGCGAGCGTGCCTGCCAGGTGCGCGAAGAGGGTATCTGCACGCTCGATTCCGATCCGTGGCTGGACGCGCAGGACGGGGAGATCGACAGCCCGGTGCGCTACAGCTGGAAGCAGGCCTCGGCCACGGCCGGCCAGGTCGAAATGCGCTATCCGGTCTGGGGCAAGGCCTACGTGACCCGCTTGCCGATGGTGCGCAAAGGCGAGGGCTGCTGGCAGGTCGACGACATACTCACCAACAGTAGTCGCTCGGTGCGCAGGATCCTGGCCCAACCGCTGCCCTGAGCATCCGGGGCATCCACGCATGGCGTGGATCTACCGTGCTCCGATTGCCGACCGTTGGCCGGCACGACCAGGTGATGTTGGGGTGGGTGCCGACCGTTGGTCGGCACGCCTCTAGCGCGAATGCCCGAACACCAGCTCGATCACGAACTGGCTGCCGAAGAACGCCAGCAGCAGCAACAGCATCGCCGTCAGCGTCCAATGCACCGCCTTGGTGCCGCGCCAGCCATAGCGGCGGCGGCCGATCAGCAGCACGCCGAACACGATCCACGACAGCACGCTCAGCACCGTCTTGTGCACCAGCTTCTGCGCCAGCAGGTCATCGACGAACAGCACGCCGGTAACCAGAGTCAGGGTCAGCAGGGCGAAGCCGACGGTGATCACCCGGAACAGCAGCGATTCCAGATCGGCCATCGGCGGCAGCGCACGCAGCCACGGACGGAATTCACGGCGCCGCAGCGCACGTTCCTGCAGCCACAGCATGATCGCAAGCAGTGCGGCGATGCTCAGCGTGGCGTAGGCCAGCAGTGCCAGCCAGGCGTGGCTGGCCAGGCGCCAGCCCAGCACCTTGCTCGGTTCATGGCCGTAGCCGTGGTAGACCACCAGCAGCAGCGCGGCCAGCGGGAACACCACCACGCCCAGGGTGGACATGCGCCCGCGCGCGCCCACCAGCGAAGTCAGCCAGGCCATTCCCAGGCCGACCAGCGACAACGCGGCGAAGAAGTGCATGTCCGGGCCGCCGGTCGTGCGCATTGCCACCAGCACGTGATAACCGCCATGCAGCAGCATCGCCGGCAGCGCAGGCCACAGCCACGCGGGCGAGGTGACCCCGTCGTTGCGACCGAGGGCGCGCACCAGCAGGGCGCTGGCGGCCAGGTAGAGCAGGACGGCGATGAGAACGATTGTCATCGTTGAAGTTTCGCATACCCCCGCGGTGCTGGCGACGGGCGTGGCGTCGCAGTCCGGGGAGCGCGATGGACCCGTTATACTGTGGGCCTTATTGTCCCCCGCTTTCAGACAGGTTGCGCCGCATGTTCGAGTCCCTGACCCAGCGCCTTTCCGGCACCATCGAGCGCCTGCGCGGCCGTGGCCGCCTGACCGAAGAGAACATCCGCGAGGCGACCCGCGAGGTCCGCATCGCGCTGCTCGAAGCCGACGTCGCGCTGCCGGTGGTGCAGGCCCTGATCGAGCGCATCAAGGTGCGCGCGGTCGGCCAGGAAGTGCTGAAGTCGCTGACCCCGGGCCAGGCCCTGATCAAGGTCGTGCGCGACGAGCTGACCGCGGTGATGGGCGCCGAAGCCAGCGACCTGAACCTCAACGTTCCCGCGCCGGCCATCATCCTGATGGCGGGCCTGCAGGGCGCCGGCAAGACCACCACGGTCGGCAAGCTGGCCAAGCACCTGAAGGAAAAGCGCAAGAAGAAGGTGATGGTGGTCTCGGCCGACGTCTACCGTCCGGCGGCGATCGAGCAGCTGAAGACGCTGGCCGACCAGGTGGGCGTGCTGTTCTTCCCGTCCAGCGCCGAGCAGAAGCCGGAGGCCATCGTCCGCGCCGCCATCGATGACGCGCGCAAGTCGTTCGTCGACGTGCTGCTGGTCGATACCGCCGGCCGCCTGGCCATCGACGAAGCGATGATGGCCGAGATCAAGGCCCTGCACGCTGCGGTCAACCCGGCTGAGACGCTGTTCGTGGTCGATGCCATGACCGGCCAGGACGCGGCCAATACCGCCAAGGCCTTCGGTGATGCCCTGCCGCTGACTGGCGTGGTGCTGACCAAGACCGACGGTGACGCCCGTGGCGGCGCCGCGCTGAGCGTGCGCTACATCACCGGCAAGCCGATCAAGTTCGTCGGTGTCAGCGAAAAGCCGGAAGGCCTGGACGTGTTCCACCCGGACCGTATCGCCAGCCGCATCCTCGACATGGGCGACGTGCTGTCGCTGGTCGAGCAGGTCGAGCAACAGGTCGACAAGGACAAGGCGCAGAAGCTGGCCGAGAAGGTCGCCAAGGGCAAGAAGTTCGACCTGAACGACATGCGCGACCAGCTCGAGCAGATGCAGAACATGGGCGGCATCGGCGGCCTGATGGACAAGCTGCCGGGCCTGGGCCAGATTCCCGAGCACCTCAAGCAGCAGGTCAGCCAGGGCAAGGAAGTGCCGCGCATGATCGCCATCATCAGCTCGATGACCAAGAAGGAGCGGCGCAACCCGAACCTGCTCAATGGCTCGCGTCGCGCCCGCATCGCCAAGGGCTCGGGCGTGACCCCGGCCGACGTCAACAAGCTCATGAAGCAGTACATGCAGATGGAAAAGATGATGAGCAAGATGGCCGGCGGCGGCATGAAGGGCATGATGCGCAGCATGAAGGGCATGATGGGCGCCATGGGCGGCCGTGGCATGCCGTTCCGCTGAGCGCGCGCTGCATGGAACGCTTGAACAACCCGCGGAATCAATCAAAGGAATGTGCATGAACAAGTCGATCGTGGTGATGGCGCTGGCCCTGGGCCTGGTTGCCTGCAAGGACGACACCTCCGTGTCGCAGAAGGCCGGCAGTGCCATCAGTGGTACCGCCGCCGATTTCGTCGCCGGGCTGGGCGAGGGCGTGGACAAGCGCATGAACGTGACGCTGCAGGCCGATCCGGGCCTGGCCGCGCAGGGCCTCACCGTCACCCTCGGCAAGAGCCGTGGCATGGGCTCCAAGGACGCGGCGGTGTACGTGGTGGCCGACAAGGCGTTCAAGGGCAAGCTGGTGGCGCGTGCGCTGGATGCCGAGGGCACCGAGATCGGTCGCGCCAGCGCCGAGGAAGAGTTCGCCGCTGATGACGCGCGCTATGTGACGTTCAAGTTCAACGAAGAAATGGACAGCCAGCTCGTCCGCACCTACGCGGTGTCTGCACGCTGAGCCGGGCGGGAGCGGATCGCCCGCGGCGACGCTCCCGTCCACAGTGTCTGGCGTATGCTGGCAGCGACTCCTCCCACAGGTGCGTCGCGTGAGCCTTTCGCCGATTCTCGAACGCGCCGACGATTTCTGTCGGCGTTTTTCATTGCAGCTGCCGATCCTGCTGGCACCGATGGCCGGTGCCTGTCCGGTTCCGCTTTCCGCCGCGCTGGCCAACGCCGGCAGCATGGGCGCGATGGGGGCCGTGTTGTCGCCGGCGGCGGATATCGGTCGCTGGATGCAGGACTTCCGTGCAGCGTCCAGCGGGCCGGCGCAGGTGAACCTGTGGTTGCCCGATCCCGCGCCGGTGCGCGATGTGGCCGCCGAGGCCGCCACGCGTGCGTTCCTGGGCCAGTGGGGGCCGGAGGTTGCGGCCAGCGCAGCGGATGCCACGCCTGCCGATTTCGAGGAGCAGTTCAGTGCGCTGCTGGCGGCACGGCCGGCGGTGGCCTCGACCATCATGGGCGTGCTGTCGCCGCGTCATGTGCAGCAGTTGAAGGATGCGGGCATCGCCTGGATCGCCTGCGCTACGACGCTGGCCGAAGCGCGCGCTGCGCAGGACGCGGGTGCTGCCGCGGTGGTCGCGCAGGGCGCCGAAGCCGGCGGCCATCGCGGCGCCTTCGATCCGATGCGTGCAGAGCAGCAGCTGGTCGGCCTGTTCGCACTGCTGCCGCGGCTGGCGGACAACCTGGATATTCCGGTGATCGCTGCGGGCGGAATCGGCGACGGTCGCGGCATTGCTGCTGCCTTGATGCTCGGGGCCAGCGCCGTGCAGATCGGCACGGCCTTCCTGCGCACACCCGAAGCAGCGGTGGCGCCGGCATGGGCCGATGCATTGGCCCGCAGCGAACCCGAAGACACCTGGCCGACGCGCGCGTTCAGTGGGCGCCTGGGCCGCGGCCTGGCGACTGCCTACGTGCGTGCCGCTGCTGCCGAGGGCGCACCCGCGCCGCGCCCGTACCCGGTGCAGCGTGGCCTGACCGGACCGATGCGCAAGCAGGCCACGCAGGAAAACCGGCTTGCTGCGATGCAGGCCTGGGCCGGGCAGTCGGCATGGATGGCACCGGCAGCGCCGGCCGCCGACGTGCTGCGTGGCATGTGGGAACAGGCACAGGCGCTGCTGCGATGACGGTGACCTGCAACGGCGCAACGGCGCGGGCCGAAGACCTGCTGCCGGCTCTGACCAACTACGGCCACTTCACCTCGTTGCAGGTGCGCGGCAACGCGGTGCAGGGGCTTGATCTGCATCTGCAGCGGCTGGCGCGGGCAACGCAGGAACTCTTCGGCAGCGGGCTCGAAATCGCGCAGGTGCAGGCGTGGATGGCGCAGGCGCTGCAACAGGCCGGCCAGGTCGACGCATCGATGCGGGTCACCGTGTTCTCGCGCCGTTTCGATTTCCGCGCGCCGCTGGCAAGCGTGCCGGTGGATGTACTGATTGCCGTCTCCGCGCCGGTCGCGCTGACCGCGCCGAAACGCGTACGCAGCGCGACATGGCAGCGAGAGCTGCCGCAGATCAAGCATGTCGGTACGTTTGGCCTGTTCGCCCAGCGCCGTGCGGCGCTGGCAGCGGGTTTCGACGATGCGCTGTTCGTCACTGCCGACGGGCAGTTCAGCGAGGGCACGACCTGGAACCTGGCCGTGCATGACGGCGAACACCTGATCTGGCCGCAGGCGCCTGCGCTGCGGGGAACCGCTGAAGCGCTGCTGCAGGCAGGCTGGGTGGGGCGGCAGCAGACCCGGCCGTTGCGGCTGGAGGAGCTGGCCGGCATGCAGGCCGCCTTCGCCTGCAACGCCAGCGGGCTGTGGGCGCTGGATGCCATCAATGGTCAGGCGCTGCCGGGTTCGCAAGCCCTGGCCGAACAGGGCAGGGCGGTGCTGGCGGGGGTGCCCTGGCAGTCGCTTTCCTGAACGGCAACCGCTGGGATCAGATCCCTTTTGCTCGACAAAAGGGATCTGACCCCGGGGGTAGACACCCGGGGTTGGCTCGGCCGGACTCTGCCGCTATAATCGCCCGCTTACCGCGCCATCCTGGCGACTGGGCAATAGGAAAAAACCACCATGGTCAAGATTCGACTGACCCGCGGCGGCGCCAAGAAGCGTCCGTTCTACCACATCATCGTCACCGACGTCCGCAGCGCCCGCGACGGCCGCAACATCGAGCGCGTCGGCTTCTACAACCCGGTTGCACAGGGTGGCGAGAAGCGCATCGAGCTGGACCTGGCCCGCGTTGACCATTGGGTCAAGAACGGCGCCCAGCCGACCGAGAAAGTTCGCAACCTGATCAAGGAAGCGAGCAAGTCCCAGGCCGCTGCGGCCTGATCCTGACGGGCCGCGCCCTGGTGCGGCCCATCTGATTGAACGCAGATGAAAGATAACGAGCGCCGCATCCTGCTTGGCAGGATTGTCGGCGCTTTTGGTGTGCGCGGCGAAATAAAGCTCGAGTCCTGGACCGAGCCGCGTTCCGCTATTTTCCGTTACCAACCGTGGATCCTGCGCAGCCCCAACGGGCAGGAATCGACGCTTGAAGGCGCCCGTGGCCGGGATACCGGCAAGCACCTGGTGGCCCGTTTCCCGGGCATCGAGGATCGCGACACGGTCGAGGCGATGCATGGCACCGAGGTCTTCGTGGCCCGAAGTGCGCTGCCGCCGCCGAATGCCGACGAGTATTACTGGGTCGATCTGGAAGGCCTGGATGTGAAGACCGTCGAAGGCGTTGCCCTCGGCCAGGTCTCGCACCTGTTCAGTACCGGCGCCAACGATGTGATGGTCGTGCGCGGCGATCGCGAACGGATGATTCCGTTCGTACTGCCGGACTTCATCACCTCGGTCGACTTCGAGGCCAATCTGGTCGTGGTCGACTGGGACCCCGAGTTCTGAGCTTGAGCATGCGTTTCGACGTCATCACCCTGTTCCCCGATTTCCTCGCCCAGTCCGCTGGACTGGGTGTAGTCGGCCGTGCGCAGGAAAAGGGGTTGTTCAGCCTGCATGGCTGGAATCCCCGTGACTACGCCGAGGGCAACTACCGCCGGGTGGACGACCGTCCGTTCGGCGGTGGCCCGGGCATGGTGATGCTGATCGAACCGCTGCAGGCGTGCCTGCAGGCCATCCGCGAGGCCGATCCGACGCCTGCACGGGTGATCCATCTCAGCCCGCAGGGCGCGCCGTTGACCCAGGCCAAGGTGCGGGAACTGGCGGCATTGCCGCGCATGGTCCTGCTCTGCGGCCGCTATGAAGGTATCGACGAACGTTTCCTGGCCGCCAATGTCGATGAGGAGATTTCCCTCGGCGACTATGTGCTGTCCGGCGGCGAGCTGGGGGCGGCGGTCATCATCGACGCGGTGGCCCGGCTGCAGGAAGGCGCCTTGAATGACGCCGAATCCGCGGCGCAGGACAGTTTCGAGGGTGACCTCGGCCTGCTCGACTGCCCGCATTACAGCCAGCCGGCCCAGCATCCGCTGGGGGACGTGCCGGACGTGCTGCGCTCGGGCAACCATGCCGCCATCGCCGCCTGGCGCCGGCAGCAGTCGTTGATACGTACCGCACAGCGGCGCCCGGACCTGCTGGATGAACAGGCGCTGGGCAAGGCCGACCGCAAGCTTCTGGCCCTGGCCCGCCAGGTCCCGTCGGAAAAGGGCAAGGCCTAGCGCCAACCCTGCTTTATCGGCTATCATGGCCAATTACGCCGGCCCCGGCCGGTGCGCAGTACCCAAAACAAACGTGCAGCACAGTCCGGTGACTGCATGAGCCCACGCTGTCGAATGACACGCCCACCCGAACAATGAATCGGTGTAACCCATGAGCAAGCTGAACAAGTCCATCGTCGCGGAATTCGAATCCGCCCAGATCACCCGCGAACTGCCGCAGTTCAGCCAGGGCGACACCATTGTCGTCAACGTGAAGGTGAAGGAAGGTACCCGCGAGCGCGTGCAGGCCTATGAAGGCGTTGTCATCGCGACCAAGAACGGCGGCCTGAACTCCTCGTTCACCGTGCGCAAGATCTCGCACGGCTACGGCGTCGAGCGCGTGTTCCAGACCCACAGCGCCATCATCGACTCGGTCGAAGTGAAGCGCCGTGGCAAGGTCCGCGCCGGTAAGCTGTACTACCTGCGTGGCCTGGAAGGCAAGGCTGCCCGCATCAAGGAAGATCTGGCTGCTGCTGCTGCCGCCAAGGTTGCCCGCCTGGCAACCAAGGGCTGATAAACAACTCCGGTTGTTGCCGCGACGGCCGCCTTTGGGCGGCCGTTTGCGTTTGTGCTGCCGCCTCGGTAGTTTCAGTGGATGGATGAGACCGACCATCGATACCCGGCGGACATCCAGGTAGCGTTGCGCTTCCTGGACCGTTCCGGGGTGCCACGGAGGGAGGCGGCCCCCTTGCTGCACCGCATGCTGTGGCGGCTGGGTGTAGCGCTGCCGCCGCCGATACTGGCCGGTTTCCTGACCAATACGCTGCTGCAGGGCCTGCTGTTTGGCGTCTTCTGGACGGTACTGATGTGGCTGCTGTTGTGGCAGGGCAGGGCCCCGGCGCTGGAACTGCTGTTGCTTGCCGGGGTGGCGGCAGGCGTGATGTTCGGCCTGGTGATGGCCACCCTGATGTGGTTCCTGCGCGGGGCCCGCAAGCTGCCCACCTGGCGCCAGTTCCGCAGCAGCCTGTGAGGCCATGGCGCAGTGCGCCGTGACCGCTGCCGGGGCGGCGGCGTACGCTCGGGCCTTCGCCCTTCATGGCTCTTGCGATGCCCGCCAAGCGACCCGCCAGCAGTGCCGCGCCTAAGCTGCTGTCCGGCGGTAATCCGCAGATCGCCAAGGGTGAGGGCGATGCGCCCGTGCAGGCCTATATTGCTGCCATGCCGGGCTGGAAGCGGGCCATCGGGACGCGCCTGGACGCACTGATTGAACAGGCCGTGCCCGGCGTGCACAAGGCGGTGAAGTGGAACTCGCCGATGTACGGCATCGCCGCCGATGAGGGCTGGTTCCTCAGCTTCCATTGCTTCACCCGCTACATCAAGGTCGCGTTCTTCCGCGGCGCGCTGTTGCAGCCTGTTCCGCCTGAACCGTCCAAGAGCGCCGACACGCGCTACCTGCACATCCTTGAGGACGAGCCGCTGGACGAGGCGCGGTTCCTCCACTGGGTGCGACAGGCCAGCCAGCTGCCTGGCGAACGCATGTAATCCCCCAGGTTCTTTCCCCGAACGAGACCACGCGATGGCCACGCAGAAGTCCGATCCCGCAGATGCCGCTCTCCCCGCTGCCGCCCTGATTGACGCCCGCATCGCCGAGCTCGCTGATTGGCGCGGCGACATCCTCACCCGCGTGCGCGCGCTGATCCACGAGGCGCTGCCGGACGTGGAGGAAACCTGGAAATGGCGCGGCACACCGGTGTGGGAGCACAACGGCATCCTGTGCACCGGCGAAACCTACAAGCAGGCGGTGAAGCTGACCTTCGCCCACGGCGCCGCGTTGCCGGACCCGAAGCGTCTGTTCAATGCCAGCCTGGAAGGCGGTACCCGCCGCGCGATCGACATCCACGAAGGCGGCATGCCCAACGCTACGGCGCTGAAAGCACTGCTGCGCGCCGCCGCCAGGCACAACGCGGAAAAGAAAAAACGGTAGTGCCGGCCGCTGGCCGGCAATCCCATGGACTTCCCAGGTAT
>NZ_QQXJ01000001.1:2957260-2979107 GCF_004348785.1 Stenotrophomonas sp. TEPEL | reverse complement strand
ATCCCATGGACTTCCCAGGTATCGCGCGGTTGGCCGGCCAGCGGCCGGCACTAGCGGTGCATGTTCAACGCGGTGGGCTGGTTTCCAGCGCCGCATCCGGGTCGGCCACCGGCGAGGGCGGACAGGCGGGAATCTCCGAGGGCGTGGCGAGTTCTTCGGCATGCACCGGTGTACTGATCATCTTCGCCTTGCGCCAGCCACCCCAGCGGTAATACGCCAGCGACAGCAGCATCGACACCAGCGAGCCGGCCGGGAAACTCCACCAGATCGCATCGGCACCCCAGTACGGCTGCAGGAATTCGGCGAACGGCACGCGCACGCCCCACAGCGACGCGGCCAGAATCAGCAGCGGCGGAAGCACCGCGCCGGTGGAGCGCACCACGCCGGAGATCACGAAGCTGACGCCGAAGAACAGGAACGAGCCGATCACGATGTGGTTCAGGTGCCGCGCGATCTGCAGCGACTCGCTGCCCTGCGGCAGGAACAAGGCCAGCGAATACTGGTCCAGCAGTACCAGCGGCAGGATCAACGCGCCGGTCAGCAGGAAGTTGAACGCGACGCCCTGGCGTGCGGTGCCGCGCACGCGATCCCAGCGCTGCGCGCCGACATTCTGCGCGGCCATCGACGAGCATGCCGCACCGATCGCCATCGCCGGCATCTGCACGTAGTTCCACAGCTGCAGCGAGGCACCGTAGGCCGCACCGGTGTCGGTACCGTACTGGTTGACCATGGTCATCAGCATGATCACCGACAGCGAGATCAGCACCATCTGCAGGCCCATCGGCACGCCCTTGACCACCAGCGCGCGCAGGATGGTCATGTCCAGCTTGAACAGGTGCATGTCGGCGCGGCCCAGCCACAGCGTGTGCCGCTTGTGCCGCATGTACAGCAGCAGGCCGGCCAGCGACAGCGTCTGCGACACCAGCGTGGCCCAGGCCGAGCCGGCGATGCCCAGTTCGGGGAACGGCCCCATGCCGAAGATCAGTACCGGGTTCAGGGCGATGTCCAGCACCACCGAGACCAGCAGGAAGCGGAAGGGCGTGCGCGAATCACCGGCACCGCGCAGCGCCGCACTGAGGAAGGCGAAGGCGTACAGCGTTGGCATCGCCAGGAAGATGATGCGCAGGTAGGCCTCGGCCAACGGCAGCGAGGCGGCGGGCGTGCCCATCGCCGCCAGCAGCGGGTGGGCCAGGAACCAGCCGGCGATGGCGATGACCACCGACAGGCCGATGAAGAACGTGGCGCTGGTGCCGACCACGCGTCGTGCCTGGGCGATGTCGCGCGCACCGATGGCCTGGCCGATCAGGATGGTCGAGGCCATGCCGAAGCCGAATACCGAACCGATCAGGAAGAACATGATGTTGTTGGCGTTCGCGGTCGCGGTCAGTGCCGCTTCGCCAAGGAAGCGCCCCACCCATACCGCGTTCACCGAGCCGTTCAGCGACTGCGCGATGTTGCCCGCCAGGATCGGCAGCGCGAACAGCAGCAGGTTGCGGCCGATCGGGCCGGAGGTCAGGTCAAGCGGCGCTTTGGCCATGGAGTGGTGATCGATTGCCGGGAGGCGCACACTAGCATCAAGCCGGTTTGCAGGATGTGGCAATGCGTCAACCACAACAGGCGATGCGGATGATCGTGGCGGCCTTGATCGCAGCGGCACTGGCCGCATGTTCGTGGGGTGACCGGCTGGGCGATACCCAGGTGCGGCCGACCGACCGCCCCGAGTGCCTGGTCGGCAGCCAGCGCCAGGACCTGGCGGCCGGCACGCCGGCATTGATCGGGGGCAGCGGCTGCCGCACCGACCCCGACAATCCGCGCCCCCTGAACAAGCGAACGGAGTAGTCCCCACCGATGTCCGAGCTTTCCCCGTTGGCGCCCAGCGTTCGTCTGGACATCTGGTTGTGGGCGGCCCGCTTTTTCAAGACCCGCAGCCTGGCCAAACAGGCGATCGAGACGGGCAAGGTATCCGTGGCCGGGCAGCGTCCGAAATCCTCGCGCGCAGTACGCGTGGGAGAGCAGCTGCTGGTCGATCGCGGTGAAGAACACTTCGAGATCCAGGTGCTGGGCCTGAGCGACCAGCGCGGCCCGGCACCGGTGGCGCAGCAGCTGTACGCCGAGAGCGAAGCCTCCAGGGCGCGCCGCGCCGAACAGCGTGCGCTGCGCATTGCCGCGCGTGATGGCTACCAGGCACCGGAGCACAAGCCGGACAAGCGCGCACGCCGGTTGATCCGTGCATTGGGTGATATCGACGCGCTGTGACGGCGCCGCCCGGGCGCTGGTAGTCGCCCACCTTGGTGGGCGTTGTGCCATGTGCCGACCAAGGTCGGCACCTACATATCCGGTCAACCGTGCAGGTCGTAGCGGTCCAGCTCCATCACCCGGGTCCAGGCGGCGATGAAATCCTGCACGAACTTCTTCTCGCCATCGGCGCTGGCGTAGACCTCGGCCAGGGCGCGCAGCACGGCGTTGGAGCCGAACACCAGGTCGGCACGGGTGCCCGTCCAGCGCACAGTGCCATCGCTGCGGCCACGGCCTTCATAGCTTTCGCGACCGGTTGCCTTCCAGGTCGTGCCCATGTCCAGCAGGTTGACGAAGAAGTCGTTGCTCAGCGTGCCGGGACGGCTGGTGAACACGCCGTGCCTGCTACCGTCGGCATTGGCGCCGAGCACGCGCAGGCCACCGACCAGGGCAGTCATTTCCGGTGCGGTGAGGGTCAGCAGCTGTGCCTTGTCGATCAGCAGCGCTTCACCCGGCACGCTGTAAGCGCCCTTGAGGTAGTTGCGGAAACCATCGGCAGCCGGTTCCAGTACCGCGAACGATTCGACGTCGGTCTGTTCCTGGCTGGCATCGGTGCGGCCCGGGGTGAACGGCACGCTCAGGTCATGGCCGCCGGCCTTCGCTGCCTGCTCGATGCCGACGCCACCGGCCAGCACGATCAGGTCGGCCAGCGACACCTGCTTGCTGCCCGCGCCGTTGAACTCGGCCTGGACCTTTTCCAGCGCGGCCAGCACCTTGGCCAGCTGCTGCGGCTGGTTCACCGCCCAGTCCTTCTGTGGGGCCAAACGCACGCGTGCACCATTGGCGCCGCCACGCTTGTCCGAGCCGCGGAAGGTCGAGGCCGAGGCCCACGCCGTGGACACCAGCTCGGCCACGCTCAGGCCGGTCGCTGCGATCTTCTGCTTCAGCGCGGCGATGTCCTTGGCGTCGATCAACGGGTGCCTGGCTTCCGGCACCGGGTCCTGCCAGATGAATTCCTCGGCCGGAATCTCCGGGCCGAGATAGCGCGCACGTGGGCCCATGTCGCGATGGGTCAGCTTGAACCAGGCGCGGGCGAAGGCATCGGCGAACGCCTGCGGATCAGCAAGGAATTTCCGCGAGATCTTTTCGTAGGCCGGGTCCATGCGCAGCGACAGGTCGGTGGTCAGCATGGTCGGGCGGTGCTTTTTCGACGGGTCGTGCGCATCGGGAATCACTGCGTCCGCGTTCCTGGCGACCCACTGGTGGGCGCCGGCCGGGCTCTTGCTCAGCTCCCATTCGTGGCCGAACAGGATTTCGAAGAAGTCGTGGCTCCACTGCGCGGGGGTGCGGGTCCAGGTGACTTCCAGACCGCTGGTGATGGTGTCGCCACCCTTGCCGCTGCCGAAGCTGTTGGCCCAGCCCAGGCCCTGGCTTTCCAGGCCCGCTGCTTCCGGTTCCTTGCCGACGTTGTCGGCCGGGCCGGCACCGTGAGTCTTGCCGAAGCTGTGACCACCGGCGATCAGGGCGACGGTTTCCTCATCGTCCATCGCCATGCGGCCGAAGGTGTCGCGGATGTCATGCGCGGCCAGCACCGGATCGGGATTGCCATCCGGGCCTTCCGGGTTCACATAGATCAGGCCCATCTGTACCGCGGCCAGCGGGTTTTCCAGTTTGCGCGAGTGCACATCGCCATCAGCGTCGTCATCGGAAACCAGCACGCCGTGGTCCTCCTGCACGCCCTCCGAGCCATGCTTGTAACGCACGTCGCCACCGAGCCAGGTGGTCTCACGGCCCCAGTACACGTCCTGGTCCGGCTCCCAGGTATCGGGACGGCCGCCGGCGAAGCCGAGCGTCTTGAAGCCCATCGATTCCAGTGCGACGTTGCCGGTCAGGATCAGCAGGTCGGCCCAGGAAATGGCCTGGCCATATTTCTGCTTGATCGGCCACAGCAGGCGCCGCGCCTTGTCCAGGCTGACGTTGTCCGGCCAGCTGTTGAGCGGAGCGAAGCGTTGCTGGCCACGACCACCGCCGCCACGGCCGTCATCGATGCGGTAGGTGCCGGCGCTGTGCCAAGCCATGCGGATGAACAGCCCGCCGTAGTGGCCGAAGTCGGCTGGCCACCAGTCCTGCGAGTCGGTCATCAACGCCTTCAGGTCGGCCTTCAGGGCGTTGTAGTCCAGCCCGTTGAAGGCCTTGGCGTAGTCGAAGTCCGCATCAAGGGGATTGGAGCGCGTGGAGTGCTGGTTGAGCAGATCCACGCGCAGCTGGTTCGGCCACCAGTCGCGGTTGGTCGTCGCATCACCGACGACGGCATGGTTGAACGGGCACTTCGCTTCGCTTTTCATGGGTCTCTACCTGTGGGCTGGCGAATGAGGGAATCAGATCGCTTACCCACCATAGGCATCGCCTAACGATGGGTAAATTCGATTGATTCAACCGATGCGATAGTGGATGTCTATGGCCGGCAGCGCTTGCATCGTTGTGCGCGATCAGCGCTTGAGCAGGCCCGCGCCGAGCTTGAACAGATCGCTGGCGCCGAACTGGCCATCTCCGTCCTGATCGAGCGCACCGCCGAGCAGGCTGCCGATGCCGCCGCCGGAGTGCTGTGCTTCCTGGCCCAGGGCCTGGCTGAGCTGGCCGGCGTTGCCGCTCTGGGCGAACCGCTGGGCCAGGAACGACATGACGATGGGGGCCAGGATCGCCAGCAGCTGGCTGGACCTGCCGCTGTCCAGGCCGGTCTTCTGGCCCAGCACTTCGGCCGCCTGCGAGGTCTGCCCACCGAACACGTGGCCGAGGATGCCGGCACCGTCGGTGGCGTTGCCGCCGCCACCGCCCATCACCGCGCCGAGGATGCTGCCGATGTCGAAACCGCCGCCACCGCCGCCCGAACCGAGGTGGTCGCGCTGCAGGGCATTGAGCAGGGACTGCGCACCCTGCGGCTCGCTGGCGTTCTGGCCCATCGCGCCGAGCAGGAGCGGCAGCGCGCTGCCGACGGCCTGGGTGGCCTGGCTGCTGTCCAGGCCGAGCTGCTGCGAGACCTGCTGCAGGCCTTGGCCCTGCTGCAGCTGCTGGAAGAGGGATGCAGCAAGGGATTCGGTGTTCATGGCGGTCTCCGGTCTGTGAAGGGCGAACCGCCCGAGCATAACGCCGTGTACACGACGGCAATGCGAAGGCTTCATGGCGGGCGTCCGCCGGGCAGGGCCGGCGCAGCCTGCCGCCGGCCTTACAGCAGCGCCTTCAACCGGTACAGCGCTTCCAGTGCCTGCTTCGGGGTCAGCTCATCCGGGTCGATCGCGGCCAGCGCCTCCTGGGCCTTGTTCGGCGGAGCGGCAAACAGCCCGAACTGCTGCGGGGCATCCAGCGCCTGCGGAGTGAGTTCGGCGGCATGGCTTTCGCCACCGCGCTGTTCCAGCTCGGCCAGGCGTCGGCGCGCCTGTGCCACGGTGGCACGCGGCAGGCCGGCCAGGGCAGCCACCTGCAGGCCGAAGCTGCGGTTGGCCGGACCGTCCTTCACTGCATGCATGAACACCAGCGTTTCGCCGTGCTCGACGGCATCCAGATGCACGTTGGCGATACCGCTGCGGCCGCCTTCGTGCTGTTCGTCGGCCAGCGCGGTCAGTTCGAAGTAATGGGTCGCAAACAGCGTGTAACAGCGGTTTTCGTGGGCGAGGTGGCGCGCTACCGCGTCGGCCAGGGCCAGGCCGTCGTAGGTGGACGTGCCGCGGCCGATCTCGTCCATCAGCACCAGCGAATGCGCGGTGGCGTGATGCAGGATGTAGCTGGTTTCGGCCATCTCGACCATGAAGGTCGACTGCCCGCGGGCAAGGTCGTCGCCTGCGCCGATGCGGGTCAGGATGCGGTCGATCGGGCCGATCAGCGCGCGGCTGGCCGGCACGAAGCTGCCGATGTGGGCCAGCAGCACGATCAGCGCGTTCTGCCGCATGTAGGTCGATTTACCGCCCATGTTCGGGCCGGTGATGACCAGCATGCGACGGTCCGGGTGCAGGTCCAGGTCGTTGGGCTCGAACGGCTGGTCACGTACCGCTTCCACCACCGGATGGCGGCCGCGCTCGATCTTCAGGCACGGCTCGGCCTGCAGCTCCGGGCGCGCCCAGTCCAGCGCCTGCGCACGTTCGGCGAAGGCGGCCAGCACGTCCAGTTCGCTGAGCGCGGCAGCACACTGCTTGAGCGGCTCCAGCTGGGTGCCCAGCGTGTCCAGCAGCTGCTCGTACAGGTACTTTTCGCGCGACAGCGAACGGTCACGGGCGGACAGCACCTTGTCTTCGAACGCCTTCAGTTCTTCGGTGATGTAGCGCTCGGCGTTGGTCAGTGTCTGCCGGCGGGTGTAGTGCACCGGCGCACGATCGGACTGGCCCTTGCTGATTTCGATGTAGTAGCCGTGCACACGGTTGTAGCCGACCTTCAGGGTGGCGATGCCGCTGCTCTCGCGCTCGCGCTGTTCCAGGTCGACCAGGAACTGGTCGGCGTGGGTCGACAGGCGGCGCAGCTCATCCAGCTCGGCGTCGAAGCCATCGGCCAGCACGCCACCATCGCTGAGCTTGAGCGGCGGCATGTCGGCGATCGCGCTGGCCAGCAGGTGGGCGCATTCGTCGTGTTCGCCGAGCGCGGCGTGCAGGGTCTGCAGGCGTGGTGAATCCAGCGGTGCCAGCACCTCGCGTACGGCCGGCAGCAGGCCGAGGCCATCGCGCAGGGTGGAGAAGTCGCGCGGCCGTGCCGAGCGCAGGGCAACGCGGGTGAGGATGCGTTCCAGGTCGCCGAGGCGGCGGAACTGTTCGCGGATATCTGCGTCCGCGCCGCGGTCGATCAGTGTTTCCACCGCGTGGTGGCGCTGCACCAGCACCTCGCGCAGGCGCAGCGGCCGATGCAGCCACCGGCGCAGCAGGCGGCCGCCCATCGGCGTCACCGTGCTGTCGAGCACACCGAGCAGGGTATTGCGGGTATCGCCGTCGACACGGGTGTCCAGCTCCAGATGGCGCCGCGTTGCCGCGTTCATCGCGATCGCTTCGCCGGCGGTTTCCATCGAGATGGAGGTCAGGTGCGGCAGGCGCTGCTTCTGGGTTTCCTCGACATAGCCGAGCAGGGCGCCGGCAGCGGCCGTTGCGCGCGGCTTGTCGTCGATGCCGAAGCCGCTCAGGTCATGCAGCTTGAAGAAGTTCAGCAGCTGGCGGCGGCCACTGTCGGCGTCGAACAGCCATGGCGCGCGGCGACGCACGCCGCTGCGCTGGCGCAGGAACTCCGGCCAGTTCTCCTCATCCGGCACCAGCAGTTCGGCCGGCTCCAGGCGCGCGAGTTCGGCTTCCAGCGCGTCATCGGTGTCCACTTCGTTGACCAGGAAACGGCCGCCGGCGAGGTCGGCCCAGGCCAGGCCATAGCCGCTCTTGTTGCGCGACAGGGCCATCAGCAGGGTGTCGCGACGCTCGTCCAGCAGCGCTTCGTCGGTGACCGTGCCGGGGGTGACGATGCGCACCACCTTGCGTTCGACCAGCCCCTTGGCCAGTGCCGGGTCGCCGATCTGTTCGCAGATCGCCACCGATTCGCCCAGCGCGACCAGCCGTGCCAGGTAGCCCTCGTAGGCGTGCACCGGCACGCCGGCCATCGGAATCGGTGCACCACCGGAGCTGCCGCGCTGGGTCAGGGTGATGTCGAGCAGGCGCGCGGCCTTGCGCGCGTCGTCGTAGAACAGCTCGTAGAAGTCGCCCATGCGGAAGAACAGCAGCAGGTCCGGGTAGTCGGACTTGGCTGCGAAGAACTGTTTCATCAGCGGGGTGTGTTCGGCGGACTTGTCTTTGGACATGGGACTCGTGGATCAGAGGCGTCCGCTCGCGCCGGAGGGCAGCGGGGCGGAGCCGGTACAGGGTTGTCCATGGTAACTGGTCGGGGCAGGGGGACGCTTTTGCCGGGGGCGTGGGCGCGTGTCGCAGGCGAACAGCTGCGGTGGCGCGTGCGGCTTTCAATGGTTGTGGGCGAGTCTCTGCCGGTGGGCAATTGCGAGTGAAACGGTCGTTGCCGGCGCCGGCCTGCTGGTGCTGGGTGAATCCGCGTTGTGGGTCACAGCTTTTGCCGGCACGTCCGGCGGAGGGTGGATCGCCGCAATCGGGCGGTCAAACGGAGTCATGCATGTTCCTTCGGGTGTTGCTTTCGATATTTCTGGCCTGCGCCGCGGGTCTTTCCCCGGCGGCAGAGGCGGCGCCGTCGAACGACCTGCACCACCTTGCGTTGCGGGTGATGTACGACGGCGTCCCCGCGTTTTCGCCCCGGCTGAGCGTGCGGCAAGGGCGCACGGCGACCGTCGCGCTGGAGGGCAGGCACGGGCAACGCTACAGCCTGGTGGTCGACATCGCCGAAGCGGTGGCCGTCGCCGGCGAAGCGGGTGCAGACCTGCAGTGGAGCCTGTGGCAGGACGGGACGCGGCTGCAGGAGGGCGCATTGACGATCTCTCCGGCGATGGTGCAGGCGGCGGCAATGGAGGGGCGGCCGCTGGGTGTCCGCAAGCGTGGGCTGGGCGGGGGACAGTCCGACGTCCAGGTGCTGGACTATTCGGTGGAAGCGTCGCCCTCGGAAGGAGATGGCAGGGCGACTGCCTGTGCCATCGCCTCGCCGATGGCAACCGCTCGCGATAAGGGATGTTGTGCCGCAAAGTGCCAGGATGGCAGCGGACAGTCGCTGAAGTGCTGTGGTGCAAGCTCCTGCTGTGCATGTGGTACCTGTTGCCACGTTCCTTGATGGGCGTCGGCAGCAGGCGTGGCAGCCTCAGGCCTGTACCAGGGTGATGGTCGGGTGGCTGGCGAAGATCTCCATCACGATGTCGAAGTAGGTCTGCCCCTCGCCACGTTGCAGGGCGTCCAGCTGGCGGCCGATGGTTCCGGCATTGAACGTACCCGGCTGCCGCAGCTTGTCTTCCAGCCACGCCCGCGTTGCATCCACTCCCAGCGCCTCTCGGCTGCGGTCGATGTCGCGCCAGACCAGCGTGGCGGTTTCGTGCCCGGCCAGCGCGCCATAACCGCCGTACAGCAGATCGTCCAGTGCATCGAGGCTGGGGCCGAGCCGCCAATCTTCGCCGGCCATGAATACCCGGTTGATTTCCGCATGGAAACTGGGGATATCAGCGATGGCGGTGCCTTCGATCTGCAGGAATACGGTCATGCGCCGACTATAGCGTTGCGCTGCCAAACAGCGAGCGACTTGTTCATCGGGGTGATACGTTCCCAACCCGCCTTCATTGCTGGACGATGCGGGGCTGCGGGGGGCAATCAGCAGGCAGGAAGTAAGGAAAACCCTGCTTGAACGCATTTATGTTAACGAGGTGTTGTTCCAATAAATGTACTTAAAGTTTCCCCCGGGTCGTGCCGCCACCGATATAGGGCCACAATCAAGGGAATTGAGATGCTCGCCTTACGCAACCTCCGTGTGGGATCCCGGCTTTCCGCCGGCTTCGGTCTGCTGTTGCTGTTCATCCTGGCCATTGTCGGCCTGGTGTTGTACGGAAACCATCTGAAGTCCGCCCAGTTCGAGAAGGTAGTGGGCGTGAACATGGTCAAGATGCGGTTGTTGAACGACATGCTCGATACCAACAACGCGGTGCTGATGCATCGTCGCCTGATGGTGATCAAGCGCGGCGAGGAGTTCGACAAGGACTACCAGCGGGCGCAGGAACTGAGCCGCACCTACGACGGTATCTGGGACAAGTACGTCAAGATTCCCCGCGATGCCGCTGGCGATACGCTGGTGGCGCAGATCGCGGCGGCGCGCAAGGCCACCGACGTCTCCACTCAACAATTGCACGAGCGGATGAAGGCGGGCGACTACGACGGTGCAGCCACCGAGCTGCTGGCCGAGCAGGGTCTGGCCACGGCCTGGAATGGAGCGATCTCCAGCCTGCTGCGGCACCAGGAAGCCCTGACCGAACGCAGCCGTGAGGAATACCGCGCCACGGAAGCGTGGACGGGAACCCTGTCCATCGCCTTTGGTGTGCTCAGCCTGATTCTCGGCGCACTGGCCGCGTGGGCGATCACCCGCAGCCTGACCCGCCCCTTGGCGGGCGCGGTGAAGCTGGCCGATGGCATCGCCAACGGCCGCCTGGACAACGTCATCGATGCTTCGGGCAATGACGAGGTGACCCAGTTGCTGAAGTCCATGCAGCGCATGCAGGGGCAGCTGCAGGCGGTGATGGCCGCGCAGGGCGAGATGGCGCGGCAGCACGATGATGGCAGCCTGGGTTATCGCATGGACGAGAGCGCCTTCCCCGGCGACTACGGGCGCATGGTGCATGACACCAACGCGCTGGTGGGCTCGCACGTGCAGGTGCAGAACCGCTTGATCGAGGTGATGAAGCACTACGCGCGCGGCGACCTGTCGGTGGACATGGATCGCCTGCCGGGCGAGAAGGCGGCGATCACCCAGGCCATGGACGAGACCAAATCGAGTCTGTCGGCCATCAACGGCGAGATCCGCCGGCTGGCCACAGCCGCGGCCGCGGGCGACTTCAGCCTGCGTGGCGACGAAACACGCTTCGAGCATGATTTCGGCGAGATGGTGACCGGGCTGAACCGGTTGATGCAGACCACCGACGAGAACCTGGTGCAGGTGTCGAGCCTGTTGCAGGCGATCTCACGTGGCGATCTGACCGTACGCATGCAGGGCGACTTCCACGGCGTGTTCGCCCGCATGCGCGACGACTGCAACGCGACCGTCGAGCAGCTGACCCAGATCGTCGGCCGTATCCAGGCCAGTGCATCCAGCATCAATGTGGCGGCAGGGGAAATCGCCTCGGGCAATACCGATCTGTCGCGGCGTACCGAGCAGCAGGCGGCCAACCTGGAAGAAACGGCAGCGTCGATGGAGGAGCTGACCTCCACGGTGAAGCAGAACGCCGAACACGCGCGCCAGGCCAACCAGCTGGCGATCGGTGCACATGGGGTGGCCTCGCAGGGCGGCGAGGTGGTCGGCCAGGTGGTGACCACCATGAGTGCCATCGAAGCGTCGTCGAAGAAGATCGTCGAGATCATCAGCGTGATCGATGGCATCGCCTTCCAGACCAACATCCTGGCGCTCAATGCCGCCGTGGAAGCTGCGCGTGCGGGTGAGCAGGGCAGGGGTTTTGCGGTGGTGGCCAGCGAGGTGCGCACCTTGGCACAACGCTCGGCGGGTGCGGCCAAGGAGATCAAGGGCCTGATCGAAGAGTCGGTGGGCAAGGTGTCCGACGGCTCGGCGCTGGTGCGTCAGGCCGGCACGACGATGGGCGAGATTGTCGCCTCGGTGCAGCGGGTGACCGACATCACGGCGGAGATCTCTGCAGCCTCGCAGGAACAGAGTTCCGGCATCGAGCAGGTCAACCAGACGGTGATGCAGATGGACGAGACCACCCAGCAGAACGCTGCGCTGGTGGAAGAGGCCAGTGCTGCTGCGCGGTCGATGGAAGAACAGGCCAACCTGCTGGCCGAGGCGGTGTCGGTGTTCCGGACGGGCGCTTCGGTGGCGGCGGCAGCGGTCCGTCCGATGTTGGCAGCGGTCGCTGCAAGCGTGCCGCCGGTGCGTCGCGTGACCGGGGTGCCGCTGCGGAATGCCCCGCCGCTCGCTGCCAACACGGGTGGGTGGGAAGAGTTCTAAGCCGCCCATCGCGAGGCGGGTCGCGATGGGCGCATTTTTGTTTCCTGAACCGATGATGGCCGCTGAGCGCCTGGAGGCGTGGATTTCACCTGCAGTTGCCACGTGCAGGCAGACACTTGCGCCATACCGGAGCACAGGAGATGGCCATGAAGACCTCGACCCGATTGATGGTGCTGGGCACCCTGCTGGCGGCCTCGTCCGTTGCTGGCGCACAGAATTACGGCCCGCGTGATGAAGGGCGCAAGTTCAACGATGGCAGCCGCGTGGTCTGCAAGAACGTGGAAGTACAGCGCAATACCCGCGATCCCAACCGCATCACCGGTACCGCTACGGGCGCCGTGGTCGGCGGCCTGTTGGGCAACCAGGTAGGTGGCGGCAATGGCAAGAAGCTGGCGACCGTCGCCGGTGCCGTGGCAGGCGGTGCAGCTGGGCGGCAGATCCAGGGCAACCATCAGCAGAAGACCGGAGACCGCGTGGTCGAGCGCCGTTGTGAGCGCGTCTATCGCTGATACCTCCATGCGATAACCCCTTCCACACTGCTGTACCCCGAACGCCGGCCCCGTGCCGGCGTTCTCCGTTTCCGGACCGTTCCATGGGGGCAGCGCGCATGCCTATACTGCGCCGACCTCCAGGGATGAATCGCCAGTGAACGAGTCGAGCGCTGTAGACCGTCGGGACCCGTCCGATGTTGCGGATGCAATGCCTCGCACGACAGCCAGCTACTCCCGCGTGCGTGACCGCACCGACGAGCTGGAGCTGTTCATTTCCGGCCTGCTCGCCTTCGCTCTGCTCGCCGTGCCGGGCTACCTGTTCGATGCGTGGGCGCGCAGCAGCCTGCATACCGAAGGTGTCTATTTCCAGGCGCTGTGGTTCGCCTTCAGCATCGGCGTCGGCATGTGTTACGTGCTGGCGGTGGCCTTGATCATCCACTTGGCCGTGCGCGGCTACTGGATCGGCCTGATCGGCCTGAAATCGCACTTCCCCAACGGTATCGACTGGGACCGGTTGACGATGCTGGGGCCGTTCTCACGCGCGTTCCTGCAGCAGCGCGACGGCGGCCTCGACGGCACCATTGAACGCGCGGACCGGCTTGCCACCATGCTGTTCTCGACCACGCTGCTGTGCGTGCAGACCCTGGCCGGCACGCTGGTGGTGGCCATTGTCTCGCTTGGCGTGGCGATGGCCATCGGCGCCGCCTTCGGCGATGTCGATCGCATCACCCTGGGAATCGTTGCGGTGTTGATGCTCTGTCTGCTCGGTCTGGCGATGGTGCCGATGCTGCTGGAAAAGTCGATCGCGCGGCGTCGCGCGCGGGGCCTGGACACGGCACGGCAGGAGAAGCGACTGCAGTCGGTACTGGCTGGCCTGCAGCGGGTACCCATGCTGCGCCTGCTGCAGACCATGCAGTGGACCCTGCAGAGCAACCTGCGCGGCCGCTCGTTCACGGTGATCTATATTTCGGCGGTGATGCTGGCGATGGTGCTCGCCGCCCTGCAGGTCTATGGCTCGATGACGTTCTCGCTGTTCAACCGCTACAGCGTGCTGACCGAGGAGGCAGTGAACCACGGCATGCTGGGCGCGCACTACGAATCGCTGCGCTCGGCGCACGACCGGTTGCTGCCTTATCCGATGATTCCGGCCGATACCATCAGTGCATCGCGGTTGCGCCTGTTCATTCCCCATCGCCCGCAGCGTGACAACCCGGTGGCGCGACAGCGCTGCGCCGGTGGTGCGAGCAACGAAGCGCAGGGCGCACTGGCCGCGACCGCAGCGGTGAACTGCATGGCCACCCTGTGGACGGTGCAGCTCGACGGCGGCAAGGTCGACCTGCACGATTTCGTGCCGATGGAACGCCGCGACCTGGACATGCGCGGGCTGGTGGGCTATCTGCCGATGGCGGACCTGAAGCCGGGCCGGCATGACCTGCGACTGGTCTGGAACGCCGACGGCGGCGAACGCGGCCCCAGCCGTCGTCGCGAATACAGCATCCCTTTCTGGTACGCGCCGGAGCCGTAAAAGGGGACGGAGTGCATCAAGTCGCTTTCTCCCTCTCCGTGCCAGCTACGACTTGATCCCCTTCGTCCCCTTTGGGCTGTGCAGACGCCAGAGGGCGAGGGCGCCGTACAGCACCAGCAGCACGGCCAGGGTGATCAGTTCGCGGCTGACCTCGGCCAGGCTGGCGTCCATCTGGTTCAGGCGCACCATCAGGTTGATGCCGGAGGTGGTCGGCAGCAGCTGCGCCAGCCACACCAGCGGGCGCGGGGTCATCACCGCCGGCCACGACAGGCTGGCCAGGAAGAACAGCGGGATCGAGGTGGCGATGATGTACTGGAAGGCGCGTTCGCGCGTGCGGAAGAAACTGCCGACGAACAGCCCGAACGCCACCGTGGCAGCGATGAAGAGGGTGCCGCCGAGCAGCTGGCCGAGCGGGTTGCCGCCACGCGGATAGTCCTGCACCCAGGCGGTGAAGCCGGCGTACCAGAACAGCCCGAACAGCCCGATCAGGCCGAAGCCAAGGGCCATGCCGGTCAGGGCGGGCAGGTCGAACTGCAGGCGCCGGCCCAGCACCAGCCGGCGACCGCCGAGCAGCACGCCGATGCCCATCAGCAGCGTCTGGTGCACGATCAGTTCGGCCACGCCGGGCACGATCGCGCTGCCATAGCCTTCTTGGGTGTTGAACAGGGGCCGTTGCACGAGGGTGACCGGTGGTGCCTGTGGCGCGCCCATGAACGCGGCCTGGGTGACAGCCGCTTCACGGCCGAACCCACCCAGCGCATCGGCCACGCTGCCCAGTACCCAGCTGGCGCGGCCAAGATAGGCGCCGTTGCCGAGCAGCACCAGTTTGGCCGGATGCCCGCGCAGGATGTCGCGTTCCAGGTTGGCCGGGATAAGCACGATGCCTTCGGCATGGCCGGCCTCCAGCTGTGCGCGCGCGTCCTGCAGGTCGGCCGGTTGCCCGACCACATGGGCCACGCGCAGCGAATCGAGCTTGCGCAGCAGTTCGCGGCTGGTCGCGCTGTGGTCTTCATCGACCACCAGCACGGGCAGGTTGCCGGCCACCTGGTGGCGATAGGCGGCGGGGTAGAAGAACGAGTACAGGATCACCGCGCCCACCATCACCACGATCGCATAGCGGTCGCAGAGCACGGCCAACAGCGTCTGTCGCAGGCTGTGCCAGATCCGGCTCATGCGCCTGCCCCGGCCGGTTGCGCGGCCTGCGGCGTGCGCGCGAACGCCAGCAGGCGCCAGCCGCCGATGCCGCCGGCCACCACGATCATCAGCAGCAGCGTTGCCAGCGGCCACAGCGAGACCGTCAACGGCGAGCCGATGAACTGCTGCTGGGTCTGCAGCTTGATGTAGGCGCTGAGCGGCAGCAGCAGGTGCCAGACGCGGGTGAACAACGGTGCGTCGATCACCGGGAACGTAGCACTGGAGAACGCCAGCGCGGTGCCGATGCTCAGGCCCACGGCGGACAGGGCCGTGCCCATGTCACGGGTGACGCCGACAAAGAACAGGGCATAGGCCGCGGTGGCCAGGTAGAACAGCGGCTGTGCGAGCAGCAGCAGAAGCACGCTGCCAGCGATGCCGTCGCCACGCAGCCAGGCCAGGTAGGCCGCGCCCAGCGCGCCGTACAACGAGAACAGCAGCACGTAGGGCAGCACCTTGCCGGCAATGGCTGACCATGGTGCATGGCCCAGCCAGGCGGGCAGGGTACCGTCGCGGATCTCACGGCCGAGGCTGCCGGCCACGGCCAGCGCCAGTACCAGCGACAGTACCGCCGGGAAGATCAGTGGCAGCAGGAACAGCTCGTAGCTGCGCGCCGGGTTGAACAGGATGTCCGACTGCACCGCGATGGGGGCGGCACGCAGCTTGCCCGGCCCGACCTGCAGGCCGATGCGTTCGCGCAGCAGCCGCACGTTCCATGCCGATACCGCGTCGCCGATATCCCGCGCGGCGGACTGGCCGGTGGTCATGTAGGTGGCGTTGTAATAGGAAAACACCGTGCCCTGCCGGCCGCGCAGCGCCTGGCGGGTCACATCGCGCGGCACCAGCACCACCGCGAACACCTCCAGCCGGCGCAGCTGCGCGCGCGCCTCCTCCATATCGGCCGGTTGGCGGGCGATGCGCACGCCGGGGCTGGCGTCGAGCATGCGCAGCAGCAGGCGGCTGTCGCTGCTGTGGTCAAGGTCGACCACGGCAATCGGCACATCGCGCATCACCGATGCGGAGAACATCCAGGCCATCACCACCAGCATCAACAGCGGCAGCACGGTGACCAGTGCAAGGTCTGCGCGGTTGCTGCGCAACCGGTGCAGTTCGCGCTGCCATGAGCTGCCGAAGCCGCTGCGGCTGGTGTTCAGTGCTGCGGCCATGCGAACAGCACGCTCATGCCGGGGCGGAAGCCCTCGATGCGGCGTACCGGGCGCACCCGCACTTCGAAGCTGCGCACGTCGTAGCCCGATGACTGGCGGGTGGTGCGCCACGTGGCGTAGTCGCCCGCGGGATTGATGAAGTAGACCTCGAACTCACCGTCCTTGCCGAGTGCCGGCACGCTGCCCTGCAGCTTGCTGCCGACCTTCAGGCCCTGCATCTGCGATTCGCGCAGGTTCATCGACACCCACATGCGGTCGATGTCGACCAGGGTGAACACGGGGAAGCCGGCGGGTACCAGTTCGCCCGGGTCGGCCATGCGCTTGTTGATCTCGCCGGCCACCGGCGCGCGGCCTTCCACTTCAACGCGCGCGGCGTTGACTTCCGCCACCGCACCCTGGGCCTGCTGCACCTGGCCCTGCGCGGCACGCTTGTCCTGTTCGCGCGCGCCGGTCAACGCCATGTCGTACTGGGCGCGGGCGGCGCGGGCCAGTTCGCGCGAGCTGGTGGCCTGGGCCGCCGCTTCATCGCGCTTCTGCCGGGTCATCACCCCTTCGTTGAACAGGTTCTGCACGCGCCGGTAGGTGGCATCGGCAAGCGTGGCACCGGCTTCGGCGCGCTTCCAGTTGGCTTCGGCTGCGCGGATGTCTTCGCTGCGTGCGCCTTCGGCAGCCTTGTCGGCCACCGCCTGCGCCGCAGCCAGTGCGCCGTGCGCCTGCTGTTCCTTGGCTGCTACTTCGGGGCTGTCGAGCAGGAACAGCACCTGCCCGGCCTGCACGTGATCGCCCTCGCGGACCTTCAGTTCGGCCACGCGCGCGGTGATCTTGGCCGACACATTGAGGGTGTCGGCGTCGGCCATGCCCTGGATCTGGTCGGCGGGGCTGCGCCAGGCCAGCCACAGGCCCAGCACCACCGCCACCAGCAGCACCACCAGCAGAACCGGCCCCAGCCGGCGCTTGCCCGGGGGCGTGGCGGCTTCGTCGTGCAACACATCACTCATGATCAATTACCTCGTCTGCACGCCGCCGATGGTCTTCGAAGCGGTCCATCTGTCCACTCACCTCAAGCAGTTGCGCCAAGGCGATATCGTATTGGTAGGCGGCCTGCGCACGTTCGATGCGGGCACCGCCGAGACCGAGCCGTGCGTCGATCACGTCCAGCGAGGTGGCCTGGCCTTCGCGGAAGGCCAGCTCCTGCAGGCGCAGGTTCTCGTCGGCCTGGGCGATGCTGCTGTCCAGCAGCACGAACTGCTGGCGTGCGGTTTCCAGCTCGTTCCAGGCCTTGCGCACACCCAGCGCGACCTGGTTCTCGGCCTCGCGCAGGCCGGCCTCGGCCTGCTCCTGCTGCGCGCGTGCCGCGCTGATCTGTGCCGGCCGTGAGTTCGGCGACAGGAAGGTGTACTTCAGGCCGATGCCGAACGCCCAGTCCGGATCGGTCAGCATTTCGTCGCGGCGGCGGAAGTCGTACTGGCCGAACAGGAATACCGTTGGCTTCAGCTTGGCCTGCTGCACGCGCACGCCCTGTTCGGCCTGCGCCACGATCGCGCGCAGGCGGGCGATCTGCGGCTGCCGTGCCTGTGCGGTGCGCTCGAAGGTGGCGACCGGTTCCAGCGGCGCGCGCTGCACGAACAGCGGCGACAGCGGCTGCACATCACCGCCACTGCGCAACAGCGTGGCCAGTGCAGCCTTCAGCGTGGCCAGATCATTGAGGGTCTTCTGGTATTCGCGCTCGGCCTTGTCGCGGGCGACGGTGGCCTGCAGGCGCTGCGCACGCGTGGCGAAGCCTTCGCGTTCCAGTTTCTCGGCATCGGACAGGTGGCGGTTCAAACCATCGCGCACGTCGCGACGCACGACCACTGCCTGTTCGGCCAAGCGCTGACCGAAGTAGGCCTGGGCCAGTTGCACGGTCAGCGACTGCCGCTGCGCTTCGCGCTCGGCGCTGGCCTGTTCGCTGGCCGCGCCGGCAGCACGCTGCGCGGCCGGGATCAGGCCGCCGGTGTACAGCGGCAGCACCGCAGTGACCACCGGCCGTGTGCGCCAGTCGCGCTCGGTGAACGACAGCGGTGAATCGATGCCAAAGGCTTCGGCCACCGGCGCCAGCGAGCCCAGCGGCAGGGTCAGTGTCTTCTGGAACTGCAGCCGCCGCACTTCGCCGGTGATCTCCGGCAGGCGCAGCAGGCGGGTGGCCTCGTGCAGTTCTTCCTTGTTGCGCACGCCGGCATCAGCAGCGGCCAGCGCGTCGGAGACCTGTTCCAGACGCTGCCGCGCCTGTTCCCATTCCAGTGCGGGAGGCGCGCTGGTCTGTGCCGCTGCAGCCAGCGGCAGGCTGGCCAGCAAGGCCAGGCCGGCAGCGCCGAGCGCGCGATGCATCCTTGTCCGTGGGCAGCTCAGGCGCATGCCGTTCCTGTAGTGAAGAAGTGGGCAAACGGTAGTGGTCCGCGCGTGAAGCCGGGGTCTGCGGTGGTCTGGATCATGCTCTTTTCAACGTAGGGTATTGCCCGCGGCGGTACGCAGCGCGTGGGTGATGTGTTGCAACGTGCTCGAACGCACGGCGGCATGCTGCCAGAACAAGGGTACGTCGAGCCAGCGACGCGGTTCCAGCACCACAATCTGTCCGGCCTCTGCCGCTGGCGTGACCAGGGCCTCCGGCGCCAGGCACCAGCCCAGCCCACGCGCGGCAGCATCGACGAAGCCGGTGGAGGAGGGCAGGTAGTGTACGGGCGGTTGCAACCGCGCTCGGGTGAGCCTGCGCAGGAAACGCCATTGCAGTTCATCCTTGCGGTTGAACACGATCATCGGCGCCGAGGCCAATGCTTCGGCCTGCATGCCCGCGCTGAAGTGGCGGCGCGCAAATGCCGGTGAGGCGATGGCGTGGTAGCGCATCGCGCCCAGCGGATGCACGTTGCAGCCCTTCAGCGGTCTGCGTTCGGCGGTGACCGCGCCAAGCACGCTGCCGGTGCGCAGCAGTTCCAGGGTGTGGTCCTGGTCGTCCATGCGCAGGTCGAACAGGTAGCCGTGGCGCTGGTGCAGCTCGGCGATGGCGGCGACGAACCAGGTGTCCAGCGAATCGTCGTTGACCGCCAGCGGAATCGGCGTACGGGTGGCATCGCTGCCGTGTTCCGGCAGCAGTTCGGCAAGCGCTTCGGCCTGCAGTGCCTGCATCGGCCGCACCCGCCGCAGCAGCACTTCGCCGGCAGCGGTAGGCCGGCACGGGGACTGGCGCACCACCAGCACCTGGCCCAGCCGGTCCTCAAGCGCCTTGATCCGTTGCGACAACGCCGACGGGCTGATCGACAGGCGGCGTGCAGCGGCCTCGAAGCTGCCTTCTTCGAGCACGGCGGTGAAAGCGCTCAACTGCGGATGTACCAGGTCCACGCGGAGCCTCTTCAGTGTTTCTGCACAGGATAAAGAAAAACCAGTTGGCCTTAATCAGTCCGTTGGTCGCACCCTGAGTCTCTTTTCATGGGGGAGAGCGTCGAATGTGGATTGCTGCGGCACTGGCCGGCCTGTTTGCAGGTGCTGGCCTGATCATTGCCATCGGCGCGCAGAACGCCTTCGTGCTGCGGCAGGGGCTGCAGCGCCGCTACGTGGGCATGGTGGTACTGGCCTGCATGGGCGCGGACATCGCGCTGATCCTGGCCGGCGTTGGCGGCATGGGGGCGCTGGTGCTGCAGTGGCCGTTGCTGTTGCAGGTGCTGCGCTTCGGCGGGGCCGCCTTCCTGCTGTGCTATGGGCTGCAGGCTGGGCTGCGCGCGTGGCGCGGTGGCAGCGCGCTGGCCGCGGCCGATGCCAGTGGTGGCAGCCGGCGGCAGGTGCTGCTGGCCTGCCTGGCGTTCACCCTGCTCAACCCGCACGTGTACCTGGATACGATGGTGCTGCTGGGCAGCCTGTCCACGCGCTACCCGGGTGACCTGCGTTGGGCGTTCGCAGCAGGCGCCTGCGTGGCCAGCGTGCTCTGGTTCTGCGGGCTGGGGTTCGGCGCCCGGTTGCTGCAGCCGGTGTTCCGCAACGCGGCAGCATGGCGGTTGCTGGATGCAGGCGTGGCGGCCTTCATGCTGTGCCTTGCGCTGCTGTTGCTGCTGCGCCCGCTCTAGGCCGCATCCACCGCGCACAACGGGGTTTCACCCGGGCGCAGGGTCAGCACGCGCACGCCGCTGCCGGTCACGGCCACGGTGTGCTCGAACTGCGCCGACAGCTTGCCGTCGCGGGTGTACACCGGCCATTCGTCCGGCTGCTGGCGGATGGCAGGCTTGCCCTGGTTGAGCATCGGCTCGATGGTGAACACCATGCCTTCCTGCAGCTCCATGCCGGTGCCGGCATGGCCGTAATGCAGGATCTGCGGCTCCTCGTGCATCTCCTGGCCGATACCGTGGCCGCAGTATTCCTTGACCACGCTGTAGCCGTGGCTGCGGGCGTGGCGGGCGATGGCGTGGCCGATATCGCCCAGGCGCGCGCCGGGCCGCACGGCGGCGATGCCTTTCCACATGGCCTGGTAGGTGGTCTGCACCAGCTTCCGCGCGGCGTAGTCGGCATCACCCACAACATACGTGGTGCTGGAATCGGCGATGTAGCCGTTCTTCTCCAGGGTGATGTCGAGGTTGACGATCTGGCCATTGCGCAGCACGTCATCGGCCGATGGCATGCCGTGGCAGATGACGTTGTCGATCGAGGCGTTGAGCACGTACGGGAACCCGTACTGCCCCTTGCTGGCGGGCCGTGCCTGCAGCTCGTCGACGATCATCCGCTCGACGATGTCGTTGATCTCCAGCGTGCTGCGGCCCTGCAGGGGCAGGGCGTCGAGCATGGCGAAGACCTGCGCCAGCAGCCGTCCGGACTCGGCCAGACGGTCGATCTCGTCGGGCCGCTTGATCATGGCCATCGGCTCAGGCCCGCCCAGGGGCAAGCAGCTGCGGCTGCACACCGGCGGCGCGTAGTTCACTGGCGACGACGTCCTGGAAGCTCAGGGTCGGGTTCATCTCGCAGAGCATGCCGACCCGGATCCAGAACGTGGCCTGGGCGTTGATCGAGCGGTTGGAGACGGTGCAGGCACGGCGCAGCTGGTCGTGCAGGGTGTCATCGATGTTGACGATGCCCATGGGCGTTCTCGACTGGGAATGTATGAAGCGTATACGAAACGTATATTACCGCTCAAGCGCGTGGCATTCAGCCAGCGTCGGTGGCGAAGCGCAGGCGATTGCCGTCCGGGTCGACGATCAGCATCTCGCGGCTTCCCCAGTCGGTATCGTGTGGCGGCTGCTCGATGGGTACACCCGCAGCGCTGAACGCGCGGCGCAGGGCATCGACGTCGGTGACGATGAAATACACCGCACCGCCTACCTCGCAGTCGCCGGCGTGTTCGGTCAGGAAGATCGTCTGGCCTTCGCGGGTAAGCTGGGCGAACAGCGGGAAGCCGGGTTCGAAGCGGTGCTCCCAGTCGACGATGAAGCCCAAGCCCTGCACGTAGAAGGGCAGGCTGGTATCGGCATGGCGCATGCGCAGCTGCGGGATGACGGTCTGGGGCATGGCGAGGGCTCATGGGGCAGGCGTCCAGTGTAGTGCCGGCCGCTGGCCNGGTCCGGTAGTTGCCAACCTTGGTTGGCATTGCCGGCCAGCGG
>NZ_QQXJ01000001.1:2909070-2957160 GCF_004348785.1 Stenotrophomonas sp. TEPEL | reverse complement strand
GCCGGCCAGCGGCCGGCACTACCGACTCTGCCTGGGTCCGGTAGTTGCCAACCTTGGTTGGCGATGCCGGCCAGCGGCCGGCACTACCCCTGCTCAGCAGGCCACCGGCACTGCGGCCATCACCGCCAGCAGTTCGCGGTTCACCTGCTGGTGCTGCTGCTGCCATGCCGGAAGATCATCGGCGCTGACGTCGGGCTGCCCATCCAGCGATGACAACCAACGCTTGAAACGGCTCTGGTAGTTGGCCAGTGAAACCTCGCCGGTGATGTCGCTGCCCACCAGTCCACCGGTGCGCAGGGCCTCGATCACCATCAGTGCGTGTTCAAGTTGGAAGCGGCCCTGGTCCCAGTTGCTGCGCGCAACATCTTCAGCGAACACGTCCTTGTCGATCGACAGGTAGGTCGGCCGAGGGGCCTGCGCCTGTTCGGCGGCGAACGCGGCGACCAGGGCCTCGGGATGGTCGAAGCGGCGGAAGGCATCTGCCATGCCCATGCGACCGGCCCAGCCCACATCCACATCCATGCACCAGTAGGTCAGCCGCCGCCCCAGCAGGGGCCGCCAGTGGTTCTCCCACGCGTGGCCCAGGCCGATATCGGCGGAGGTGATGCCCAGCACATGCACATGCGATACCTGCGACAACGTGGAGGCGGCATTCACCCAGGAACCGCAGTGCATGCCGAAGGGAAAGCGCATGTTGTCCGGATGGTTGTCCAGCACCACCAGCTGGAACGGGGCACGCGTGTGCAGGCGCTGCAGCAGCGGCAGGCTGAGATGGTGGAAGTCGCCGCTGCCGAGCATGACCGTGCCAAGCTGTGCCGGCAGCGGCCGAAGAACTTCAGTGGCGAAGCGTGACAGCGTGGCGTTGCGGCAGGCAAAGCGCAGCGGGTCATGCCAGTGCTGCAGCGCAAGCGTGCGTGCCTGCGGCAATGGCAGGACGCCACCGTCGAGGTCGAGGATCAGCGGCGGACGCAGTTGCATCGGTCAGCCTCCTCCATCCGGCTCAGCCTGCAGGTGCGGGGCCAGCCTGCGCAGGACGGCGCGCAGCAGCGGCGAACGCGCATGTACCGCGTGTACGGTGGAGGTGAAGCGAGCACCCAGTTCAGCCTTGATGCGTGAATCGGTCCAGCCGGCGACGTAGTGGCTGAGGCCGTGCTGCAACGCGTATTCCAGGTTGTGCATCCAGCTGACCGAGTACAGGTTGTGGTCGCGCGACTGCGGATAGGACAGGCCGATGTACTTGTCCACCAGCTTGCCGGCATGCACGTAGCACAGGTTCCAGCCGATCAGCTCGCCGTTGTGGCGGTAAAGGAACAAGCGCCCCTGTCCCTGCGTGTCTGCCAGCAGGTGCTGGAAGAAGGGCAGGTCGAGCCGGTCGAAATGCACGACGCTCTGTGCATACACCTGCAGGTACAGCGCATGCAGTTCGGCCTGCAGCCGTGGTTCGGCAAGGGCAGGGTCACCGGTGGCGATGCAGTCGATCTGCAGGTTGCTGCGTGAGCGCAGCTTGCGCCGGATGTTCTTGCGACGCCCTGCGGACAGGCGCGCCAGATAGGCGTCGATGCAATCGAAATCGATCGCCACCCATGCCAGCGGCATGCCTTCCAGCGGGATGAAACCGCGTGCTTCCAGCGCCTGCAGGAAGGCGCGGCTGTGTGCGTTGGCGGCATCGTCCAGCAAGGGCGACTCGACCGCCAGATCCTTGACCACCAGCAGCCGGCTGTCACCGACGCCATGGCGCAGCACGTCGTCGGCCAGTGCTGCCGCAGAAACACGCCCCGGCAGCGGGGTGTACTCGGTGCTGGTGGCACCGATGAACCGCGTCTGCCAGGTCAGCCACGGCCGCCACAGGCGCGACAGCGGCAGCCCCAGCAGGCGCGAGCGCAGTGCATCGTCCAGGGTTGTGGTCAGATCCAATGGCGCACGGAAACTGGGCAGGCCGCTGGGCAGGCGGCTGGCATCGAACCCGAGGGGCGGGTGGGCCAGGAAGCCGTCCAGCAGCGCGGCCGGTTCCAGCGCGGTGCTGGATACACGCGGCATCATGTCCATGCGGGGCACGGGAACCGGCAGCGCATTCCCGCTCAGCCCTTGGCCTTGGTCAGCAGCTGGTCCAGCAGGGTGATCGCCAGGTCGATCTCTTGGTAGGTGATGTTCAACGAGGGCGCGAAGGTGATCACGTTCTTGTACCAGCCACCCACATCAAGCACGAGGCCCATGCGCTTGCCGTCGTGCAGCAGGTCGCCGGCCAGGCCGATGTCGACCATGCGGTCGAGCAGTTCACGGTTCGGGGTGAAGCCATCGGCGGCGCAGATTTCCGCACGCAGTGCCAGGCCGAGGCCATCGACATCGCCGATTTCCGGATGGCGCTTCTGCAGGCCGCGCAGGCCGTCGAGGAAGTAGGCGCCCTTCTCCGGCACGGTGCGCTCGTAGTCCATCTCCTTGCCCAGCTTCAGCACCTCCAGGCCCAGGCGCGTGCCCAGCGGATTGGAGTTGAAGGTGGAGTGGGTGGATCCCGGCGGGAACACGGTCGGGTTGATCAGCTCTTCGCGCGCCCACAGGCCCGACAACGGGTTGAGGCCATTGGTCAGCGCCTTGCCGAACACCAGCACGTCCGGGGTGACATCGAAGTGTTCGATGGCCCACAGCTTGCCGGTGCGCCAGAAGCCCATCTGGATCTCGTCGACGACCATCAGGATGCCGTACTTGTCCAGTACGCGCTTGAGGCCCTTGAAGAAGTTGCGCGGCGGAATGACGTAGCCGCCGGTACCCTGGATCGGCTCGACGTAGAACGCGGCGTACTCGGCCTGGCCGACCTTGGGGTCCCACACGCCGTTGTACTCGCTTTCGAACAGGCGCTCGAACTGGTGCACGCACTGGTCGGAGTACTCGTCCGGGGTCATGCCTTTCGGGCGACGGAACGGATACGGGAACGGGATGAACATTGCGCGTTCGCCGAAATGGCCATAGCGGCGGCGGTAGCGGTAGCTGGAGGTGATCGACGAGGCGCCGAGGGTGCGGCCGTGGTAGCCGCCTTCGAAGGCGAACATCAGGCTCTTGCCGTTGCGCGCGTTGCGGACGATCTTCAGCGAATCCTCCACCGCCTGCGCACCACCCACGTTGAAGTGCACGCGGCCATCGAGGCCGAACTTCTCGTGCATGTCCACCGCGATGGTCCTGGCCAGCTGCACACGGGTGGGGTGCAGATACTGGCTGGCGACCTGCGGCAGGGTGTCGATCTGGTCCTTCAGCGCATTGTTCAGGCGCTGGTTGGCGTAACCGAAGTTGCACGCCGAGTACCACATCTGCAGATCGAGGTAGGGGGTGCCGGCGGCATCGAACATGTAGCTGCCTTCGCAGCGCTGGAAGATCTTCGGCGGATCAACGTAGTGCACGGTGTCGCCGAAGGAGCTGTAGCGGGCTTCGTCTGCCAGCAGCTGGGCATCGGTGATGGCGGCATCGGCGTTCTTGTCAAAAATATTCATCGGTTCGGTTCCGGAGAGGGCATTCGAAGGAAGCAACGGGCGGAGCGATCAGGCGGTGGCGAGCAGCCGCGGAAGCGAGGGGTGAAGTAGAGTGCCGTCGAGCAGGCGCGGCAGCAGCGCAGTAGCGTCGTGGAAGGTATCGATGCCAGCGTGGGGAATGCCGGCGTCGGTGCAATGGGCAATCAGGCGACGCTTGGCGAACACGAAGTCGGCGTGTTCGGACACGCAGAAATCCGAGGCGCCATCGCCGATCATCAACACGCGGGGAGCTTCGTCAGCACGCGCCTGCGCCGCGCAGGTGCACTTGCAGGTGCCGCTGCGGCAGCCTTCGGCCTGGTAAGGGGATTCAAGCTGCCAATGGTCGTCACACCAGCGCAGGTGGTTGGCCACCACAGGCAGCGGCGGCAGGCCGTGGTTGGCGAGGATGCGATGGATTGCGTAGTCCAGGCCGTCGCTGACGATGCGCAGTGGCAGGCCCAACGCCTGCGCGCGATTGACGAAGGCGGCGAAGCCCGGATCGATCCGTACCTGGTCCAGGTGTGCATCGAGGGTGGCCGGATCCAGCTTCAGCAGGCGGACCTGGCCCTGCATGCATTCACGCGAACCGATCTCGCCGGAGCGCCACTGGTCTTCCAGCTGTTGCCAACCGGGCTGGCCGAAGTTTTCCAGCAGTGAATCGATGACGTCCTCGAGGCTGATGGTGCCATCGAAGTCACACAGGATGCTCCATTGCATGGGCAGCTCCGTCGATGAAGAGAAGCCTTGGCACGATGCCGGCGACGGGGCCAATGTAGGCAGGCCGTCTTTCTCGTTCCTTTCCACCTGAAAGCCCGAACGGAGGCACTCGGGAAGCGTTCAGCCAGTGAGCGCGAAGCAGTCTTTGCCCGGCTTCAGCCACTACTGGCCAGCCAGTACCTTCACGATCTCGCAGGCGTCTTCGTGGGTCAGCCAAGGGCTGTTGCCCACGGTCAGGGAGCGGGCGGCGAAGTCGCGGGCATTGGGTGCGTGCGCGTCTGCAACGACGCCTCGCAGATAGGCATAGTCCGGCAATGCATGGATGAACATGCGGCTGACACCCAGGCCGCGCTGCCACAGCGATGAAAGCGCTTTGTCGCGCGCACATTCGCTGGGCAGCAGCAGCATCAGCATCGGCCAGGTGCCAAGAGTGCCAGGCATCCCATCCACCACTTCAACGGCAGGCAGCGATTCCAGCTGCACGCGCAGCTGCAGCGCGCGCAGGCGGGCGGCCTGCAGGAAGGCGGGCAGGCGCTGTGCTGCGCGTGCACCGACGTTCTGCCGCCAGCGGCTGACGCGATGCTGCGGAATAGCCAACGGAAACACATCACCCACCGCAGCTTCCAGGTCGCCACGGCGCAGGGCACGCCGCAGCGGATTTCCATACACCAGCGACAGCAGGGAAGGGCGGTAGCAGGCCGCCAGGCCCAGCAGCTGCAGGCTGCGGATCAATTCCCAGCGCGGGTTGAAGGGCGTGTGTCGTGCGGCCTGCTCGATCAACGCCGCGCGCAGTGCTTCATCACGTGTCAGCAGCAGGCCGCCCTCATGCAGGCTCAGGCCCTTGCCGGCGGCCAGGCTGAAGAAGCCGATATCGCCGCGCAGGCCGACGCTGTTGCCGGCCACGCGTGCACCCAGTGCCTGTGCAGCGTCCTCGATCACCCACGCACCGACGCGGTGCGCAATGGCACATGCGCGATCAACATCGGCGATGCGCCCGCCCAGATGCGTCGGCACGATCGCCAGCGTGCGTGCATCGGCTGCGGCGTGCAGCGCCACCGGGTCGAAATCGAAATGGTCGCGGCGGGTGTCACACAGGTGTATGCGCAGGCCGAGGCTGTGCACGGCAATCGGTACCAGCGGACAGGTATAGGCCGGCAGGATCACCGTATCGCGCTGCGGCGCGCGCCTGCGCAGGGTGCGCAGGGCGATCAGCAGGGCATGGGTGCCCGAGCAGGTCAGCTGCAGCGGCGGCGTGCCCAGCTGCCCGGCGAGAATCGTGCACAGGTCACCGCCACCGGGAAGGAAATCGCCGGCCTGCAGGGGCAGCCCAGCGGTGGGAGGCAACTCGCGCGACAGCAGGCTCACGGGGCTGCTTCGGTAACAGCATGCGGATCATCGGCCTCGGCGCGGCCGAGGCAGATGATGCCGGCCACGATCAGCACCGCACCGATCAGGTGATGCAGCGTCAACGGTTCGTGCAGCAGCCACGCCGACAGCAGCAGCACGCTGATCACTTCGAGGTGCGAGGCCGCGAACGCAGGGCCGATCGGCGCGTGCCGCAGAAGGCTCATCCAGGTGAAGAACGCGCCGACATAACCGAGCATCGCGCCGTATACCCAGGGCTGTGACAGCACGCGCAGCAGCCATGCGCTGTTGGCTTCGACCGGCAGCGCGGCGTCGCCGGCGTACTTGAAGCACAGCTGGGCCAGGGTGTCGAAGGCCATCAGCAGCGGGAAGCCGACCAGGTACAGCCGCCTCATGTTCCGGCTCCGACCACGGCAACGCCGGCGCTGACCAGCAGCATGCCGGTCACCCGCAGCGGCGTCAGCCGCTCGCGGAACAGGATGCGGCCGGCCACCATCAGCGCGACGATGTTGATCGAGCCGAGCAGCACGCCCTGCGACAACGGCACCAGCGACAGGAAAGCGATCCAGGCGACGAATTCAAGCACATAGCAGGCGATGCCCAGCCACAGCCAGGGACGGCCGAACATGTGTTTCCAGCGCTGCAGGCCTTCGCCATCCTGCGGGTCGCTGGCGGCCGCCTTGAAGGCCAACTGGCCGCCGGTGTCGAGCACCACGTTGACCAGCCACAGGAGGGTCGCAAGCGATCCCATCTCAGGCGACCGCCTGCAGCACGCCCGCACGTTCGCCGATGTCGCTGAAGAAGCGCGCGCTGCGGCGGATCACCTCGCGCCGTTCGCGATCGATGGTGATCATGTGGTAGCTGTCTTCCAGCACCACCAGTTCGGTCGGTCCGCTGACGCGCGAGATCACCAGTTCTGCGTTGCCCATGCTGGCCACGTCGTCCTCGCGGGCGTGCATCACCAGGCATGGTGCCGTGACCTGGTGCAGGTGACGTCGTGTCCAGGTGCTCAGTGCACGCATTTCGGCCAGGGCATGCCACGGGTTGCCTGGCAGGCCGGCAGCGGCACTGTCACCAGAGAGCATGGCGGCGCTGACCTGTGCACGCAGGCGCTCGTCGCGCAGGCCGTACGGCGGCTCTTCCATGAACATGCGGTCGCGGCCGATGCCCAGGCGCTTGAACCACGGCAGCAGGAACGAGAAGCGAGCGACCGCCGGAATGTTCCAGCCGTCGTAGCGGAAGGTGGCGCCGTATACCCCCACGCCGCAGACCCAGTCCGGCCGCCGCGCGGCCAGCGCCAGCGCCAGCACCGCGCCCATCGACAGGCCGCCGACGAACAGCTGGTCGACCTTGCCACGCAGGTCCGCCGCCGCGTCTTCCACGCCCTGGTACCACTGTTCCCAGCGGGTCTGCAGCAGGTCTTCGACGCTGCCGCAGTGACCCGGCAACTGCACGCCATGCACGCTGAAGCCCGCGTTGTTCAGCCCTTTGCCGAGCATGCGCATTTCGGCGGGCGTGCCGGTCAGGCCATGGATCAGCAGCACACCCTGCGGGCCACCGGGAAGAAAGAACTCATGGGATGCAGGCACCAGTCGGCTCCAGCGCGGCAGTCGGGAAGGTCAGCATCGCAAGCGCGATTTTCGGCAACCTTTCAACGATCCGTCTGGATCAAGGGCCCTTCAGCAACGGTATGGTGATGGACACCTTCAGGCCACCGGCGGGGCGGTTGAGGTAGCCCAGGCGTCCGCCCAGGTGTTCGACGGCCTCATGGGCGATGGCCAGGCCCAGGCCGGTGCCGCTGGCTGCAGTGCCGGGCGCACGGAAGAAGCGCTCCCCCAGCCGCGACATCACGTCCTCGGGCACGCCCGGGCCGTTGTCTTCGACGTACAGCTCGACATCGTTGTCGTCCAGGGCCTGCACACCGACGGTGACGGTCGCATCCGCGCCGGCGTAGCGCAGGGCGTTGTCGATCAGATTGTCCAGCGCCTCGTGCAGCAGTGCACCGTTGCCCAGTATCCGCACCGGCTGCTGCGGACCCAGGTAGCCCAGGTCGATGCCATCGCGGATCGCTTCGGGCACGCGCATGCCCACCCATTGCGGCACCAACTCGGACACATCCAGCGCCTCCACCGTCTCCGGCACGGTCTGGGCACGGCTCAATGCCAGCAGCTGGGTGCTGACGCGTGCAGTGCGCTGGTTGAGCCGGCGGATGTTCTGCAGCGCTTCGCGCACGGTCTCCGGATCGCCGTGCGCCAGTGCCTGGTCCACGTGCAGTGCCATGCCCGCCAGCGGCGAACGCAACTGGTGGGCGGCATCGGCAATGAAGCGGTTCTGCAGCGTGATCATTTCCGCCTGCCGCGCGAACAGGCCATCGATGGTGCTGATCAGGGGCTGGATTTCCTCGGGCACGTCCGCGTCGGAAATCGGTGCCAGCTCGCCGCGGCGCTGGGCCAGGCGCGAGGTCAGCGGGGTCAGGATACGCAGGCCGTGGGTGACGCCGAACCAGACCAGCGCGGCCATTCCCAGCGCCAGCATGGCCATCAGCGGAATGACGATCATCAGGATTTCGCGTGCGCGCTGGCGGCGGTCGGCCATGCTTTCGGCCACGGTCACCGCCAGCTGGTCCTGCGGATCGTTCATCGCCTGCGTGCAGACCGTCGACATGCGCACCTGCTGGCCGTTCAATTCACCCTCGTACAGCGCCGGATGGATGCCGCTGCAGTCCTGCGAGGGCGCATAGGCGCTGAAATCCGCATTGCCGGCGATGGTGCCCAAGCGGCTGCTGTCGACGTTGAAGTAGCGATGACCGTCGGGGTCGTACTCGATCAGAAAACGTGCCTGCGGAGACAGGTCGCTGCTGACCGGCATCGTGCTGAGCATCTGTGCGAACGATACGGTGTCGTCGGTCAGGTTGCGGTCGTGGATGCGGTTGGAGTAGTCCAGCGCTATGTAGTAGGCCAGCAGCGTGTTGAAGGCCAGCAGGCCCAGCATCGGCAGCGCCAGGAAGGCGAGCAGGCGCCGGCGCAGGCTGGGCGGTCCGCTGATCACGCGCTGGCGTCTTCCAGCATGTAACCCAGCCCGCGCACCGTGCGGATGCCCATGCCGCCCGGCTGCAGCTTGCGGCGCAGGCGGTGCAGGGCGATATCAAGGCCGTTGTCGGTCAGGTCCTGGCCCCAGTCGCACAGGGCCTCCACCAGCTGCGCACGCGAGACGATGCGCTCGGCACGTACCGCCAGGGCGGACAGCAGGCCGAATTCGCGCGCGGTCAGCTCCAGTGTCTGCTCGTCTATCCATACGCGGTGGCCGGTCAGGTCCAGGCGCAGCCGACCGATGCGCAGGTCGGGGTTGCCGTTGCTGGTGACCCGGCGCAGCTGTGCGCGCACGCGTGCTTCGAATTCGTCCAGCGCGAAGGGCTTGACCAGGTAGTCGTCGGCCCCCAGGTCGAGCACCCGCACGCGCTCGGCCAGGCCATCACGTGCGGTGACCACCAGCACGGCCAGCCCATCGCCGCGCTGGCGCAACCGCTGCAGCACGTCGCGGCCATCCAGCTGCGGCAGGCCCAGATCCAGTACCAGCAGCGCGTACTGGGTGGAGTTCAGGGCTGCATCGGCATGCGCGCCGTTGTCCACGTGGTCGACCACGTGGCCCTGCCGGCGCATCGAGGCGCACAGGCCAGAGGCGATGTCCGGGTCGTCTTCTGCGATGAGTACGCGCATGCGCGGGGCTCCTGGGGGCGGATGGGCCGCCCGCTGGACAGGGCGGGCCTCTCGGCTGCCGAGGGTAGCGGCAAACGGGGTGGAGGTGGCAGGCGCGGGGGGCCCAGGCGCACCCGGCGCTGGCCCTTCGTTCAGTCCTGCAGGCCAGGCTGGCCCTTGGCCAGCGGCACCCGCGATCCGTCCAGCAGGCCGCGGCTGAGCTTGCCGTCCTCGATGAACAGCAGTTCGCCGTTCTCGCCATTCTTGATGCTGCTGTCGATGGCAATCACGCGGCCGTCGTGGAAGCTGCTGACGTGTGGCATCGAGGTGTGGCCGACCACGATGCGCTTGAGCTGGAGACGGTCGAGCACCGCCTGTACGCCTTGGCTGTCCAGGCGCCCGTCGAAGTAGCCGCGGTACCAGATCGGGCTGGTCTTGCCGTCGTACAGCGGCGCGGTGGCGGGGTCTGCCTTCACCTCGGCCTTGGGAATGCCCAGCGAGGCCTGGTAGGCGGCATTGGTGCGGGCCGGGTGCAATGCCATCTGCACCGCTTCGGGCGAGATACCGCCATGCAGGAACAGGGTATCGCCGATCTGCAGCAGCACCGGCCGCGTGCGCAGCCACTGGCCGATCACGGAGTCGGCAGCATACAGCTGCGGATAGCTGCGACCGAGCAGCTGCGCACTGCGCAGGTACTTCGGATTGACGTAACGCAGGTCGTCGTACAGCACCATGGTCTCGTGGTTGCCGAGCACGAAATGCACCGCGCCACCGGCGGCGGCTGCCTGTTGCTGCAAGCCATACAGCAGCCAGAACGCTTCGGTCACCTGCGGGCCGCGATCGAAGACGTCGCCGGCGATCACCAGCGTATCCGTGCCCAGTGCCCAGCGGTCCTGCGTGTCGATCACCCGGTTGGCGCGCAGCAGTTGGACCAGCAGCGCGTACTGGCCGTGGATGTCGGACACGGCGACGATGCGCGGCACCGCCGGCAGCACCGATGCCGACGGCGCGTTCGGTGGCAGCACATGCACCGCATGCGGGTAGCCGCAGCGCGCGGCAACCTCTGTGCCATCGGTTCCGGCCTGCACGCTGTGGGTTTCCACCTGGTCCTGGCAGATCCACTGCGCTTTCAGCTGCGCGCCTTCACGGAACAGGTAAGGACCGTCGCTGTCCACGTGCTCTGCGGGTGCTGCCACGTCGCGGGCAGAGGCCAGTGGTGCGGCCAGCAGCAGGACCAGTGGCAGCAGGATCGACAGGGTTCGGGCGTGGTTCGGCATCGGCGGCATCCAGCGGCAGGAGACGAGCGATGCTAACCGCCCACGGACGCCACCGGTGTGCGCGAACGGGCGGATCAGGCCCGGCCGCCTTCCCCCTTGAGCTTGCGCACGCGGGTATCGGCGGCGCGCACGGGCTGGCCGTCACGGCCATGGGGTTGCATGTAGGGCAGTGGCCGGCGGCTGCTGGATTCGATCAGTTGCGAGTGCGCTTCGCCAGCAGCGAAGCAATGCCGTTCTCCCCATTGGCGCAGGGCCACCAGCAGCGGAAACAGGTCCTGGCCGGCTGCGGTCAGCACATAGTCGTGGTAGGCGCTGCCATCGGCGGCGGGCTGCTGCACCAGCAGCCCCGCCTCGACCAGGCGCCGCAGGCGGTCGCTGAGGATGTTGCGCGCCGCGCCCAGGCTGCGCTGGAAATCGCCAAAGCGACTGACGCCATCGAAGGCATCGCGGATGACCAGCAACGCCCAGCGGTCGCCGAGCAGATCGGCGCTGCGGGCCACGGGGCAGGGGCTGTTGGCGTGCATGGCGGACTCCCTCGATTGTGGTTGCAGTTTAAAACCAGTGGCGCTACCGTGCACCTGGTTTCAAAATGCAACTACACTGATGAAGCCTTCTCTGTCCCGCCCCGTGTTGGGCCTGCTCGCCATTGCTGCCGGTGCCAGCGTGGCCAATGTCTATTTCGCGCAGCCGCTGCTGGAGCGCCTGGCCCACGATTTCGCCCTGGATGCCGCCGTAGCCGGTGCAGTGCTGGCCGCCACCCAGGCCGGCAGCGTGCTGGCCCTGCTCGGGCTGCTGCCGTTGGCCGACCGTGGCGACCGCCGTCGACTGCTGCGGGTGCAACTGCTGGCGCTGGTGGTGGCACTGCTATGGCTGGCCGCCGCCCGCAGTACCGCGTGGTTGCTGTCGGGCATGCTGCTGGCGGGTCTGCTGGGTACCGCGCTCACCCAGGGACTGATCGCCTACGCCGCCAACCTCGCTGCACCGGAGCAACGCGGGCGGGTGGTCGGCATGGTCCAGGGCGGCGTGTTCATCGGCCTCCTGTCGGCACGCGTGGTCTCAGGTGCGGTAGCCGCCGTAGCGGGATGGCGCGCGGTGTACCTGCTGTCGGCATTGCTGATGGCGGCGCTGGCACTGCTGCTGTGGCGGCGTCTGCCGCACGTGCCGGTGCCCGCAATGCCGCCGTCGTGGCGCAACCTGCTGCGTTCGATGGCCGATATGCTGCGGCAGGATCGCGCGCTGCGCGAACGCGGGCCGCTGGCATTGTTCCTGTTTGCCGGGCTCAACGTGTTCTGGGCCGCGGTGCCACTGCCGTTGTCGGCGCCGCCGTTGAACTGGTCGACCGCCGCCATCGGCGCGCTGGGCCTGGCCGGCATCATCGGCGCACTACTGGCAGCGCGGGTCGGGCACTGGATGGATCGTGGCCTTGCCCACCGGGTGAGCCTGGGGGCGCTGCTGCTGCTGCTGGTCGCCTGGGTGCCGCTGCTGGGCCTGCCGCACTCGCTGGCCCTGTTGCTGCTGGGCGTAGTGGTGCTGGATCTGGGCGGGCAGGCGTTGCATGTGTCCAACCAGGCCCTGCTGCTGCGTGCACCGGCCGAACAGCATGGACGCCTGGTGGCGCTGTACATGCTGTTCTATGCCGTGGGCAGCGGTGTGGGGGCTGCGGCAGGCACCTGGACGCAGGCGCGCCATGGGTGGCCGGCGGTGTGCGCGCTGGGCGCGGGCATCGCGCTGCTGGCACTGACGTGGTGGGCGACGTGGCGCATACCGCGCAAGGACGCTGCGTAGCGTCCAGACCGTCCGACGCCACGTCACGCGCGCTGCAGGCTCAACGTTGCAGCGCGCGTCGTCCCGGCGCGTCCGGCAGTGCGTCGTCGGCCACCACCACCCGGTTGCGGCCCTGTCGCTTGGCGGCATACATCGCCGCATCGGCGCGCGCCATCAGCCGCTCGTAATCGGGATGCCCATCGTGTCCGGCCACGCCGATGCTCGCGGTCAGCGCCAGCGTCTGTCCATTGGGCAGGGTGATCGGCGATTGTGCGATCTGCCGGCGCAGGCTTTCGGCGATCACCTCCGCCTGTGACTCGCTTGCCGCCACCAGCACCACCACGAACTCCTCGCCGCCGTAGCGGAACAGGTAGTCGCTGCCTCGGGTCTGCTGGCCGAGCAGGGCGGCGACGTGCTGCAGCGCGCGATCGCCGGCGTCATGACCGTGGCCGTCATTGATCGCCTTGAAATGGTCCAGGTCCAGCAGCAACAACGAGAACGGCGTGTGGTTGCGCGTGGACAACTCGATCTCACGGCGCAGCACGGTCGGCAGGAAGCGCCGGTTGAGCAGGTTGGTCAACGCATCGCTGCCCGCATCCAGTTCACCGATGCGTTCGAACAGCAGGGTCATCAGGTTGCGGATGGTGGCCAGGTCTTCGCGGATCATCGGCAGGGCGGTCAGCCGCCGTGCCGGATCTTCATCGGTGGCGCGCTGCAGGCGGCTGTCGATGCGTGCCATCAGCTGGCCCACCTGCTGCGTCTCGCTGCTTTCGCCGAAGCTGGGAATGCCCTTGTGGGTGAACCACAGGCCGAATTCCGAGCTCGCCAGACTGGCGTTGTCGGCACCGCTCGCATGGCCGGCGAGGGTGTACAGCAGGCTGTTTTCCCAATCCAGCAGCAGGGCGCGCTGGCGCTCGCGCTCGGTGCTGACGTTCTGCACCAGCGAGAACAGCCGGTACGCCGCATCGGTGCGCGAAGAGCGCTCACGGGCGTGCGTATAGGCCAGCGTCATGCCTTCCATGGCGATGTCCATGATTGCGCTCAGGCAATCGATGGCGGCGAAGGCGGTGTCGTTGTCAGCGGCATCGGCGCGCAGGCGGATGAACAGCTCGTGCTTGAGCACGCGCGCACCGCGGGCCACCAGGTCCACCGGAATACCGACCCGTGCGTGCACATCGCCGATCACCCGTTGTGCGGCGACGGTAGCGGCAATGCCATCCGCATCGGTGGTCAGCAGCTGGGCCAGCCAACGCTGCATCGCCGGTTGCAGGCGCTGCTTGACCTGGTCGTGGGACAGGAAGCGGCGCGCACGCGTGTCCTGCAGCAGCACTTCGTAGAAGCGCTGCGCCAGCGTCGGCGGTGCATCGGCGGCCACGGCATGCAGCAGCGCGGCGGCGGCGGGGCCGGCCAGCTGCAGAGACTGCTGCCAGGCCTGAGCCAGCGGTTGGCTGGCTTCGTCCAGTTGGGGTGTATCCACATCGATCTCTAACGGCGGACAACAGACCACGGTATCGGCCGCGACTGTCGACGGTTGATGGCAGGGAAGCCAGCCAGTTTAAGCGCCATGCAGGCCGAAAAACGCGGATGAAGCACATGCCGGCCGATGCCGCAATGCGTTGACGCATTTGAGAATCAATCGCATTTATGAAAAAATGACGGCAGGAACCGGCATGCGGGCATCCCGCAGTGATCGTTCCGCCTCCCCTGTCGCCGCCTCGTGCCCTATGCCAGAGGCTTCCGTTGCCCTGCCAGAAGGTTCAGAACATGCCTGCAAACACTCTGTCACCGCGCCCGCTGGCGCTTGCCGTCGCTGCGCTGCTGGCCACCGCTGCCGTCACCGCCCATGCGGAAACCGATGCCACCGATATCGACACCGTGCATGTCACTGCCTCGCAGATCGCGCGGCAGGCGCTGGGCACGTCCACCATCACCGCCGAGGACATCGCCAAGCGGCCGCCGGTCAACGACATCGCCGAACTGCTGCGGACGATGCCCGGCGTCAATCTGACCGGCAACAGTGCATCGGGCCAGTACGGCAACAACCGGCAGATCGATCTGCGCGGCATGGGGCCGGAAAACACCCTGATCCTGATCGACGGCAAGCGCGTGGGTGCGCGCGACGCGGTGCGCATGGGCCGCAGTGGCGAGCGCAACACGCGCGGCGATACCAACTGGGTGCCGGCGGAAATGATCGAACGCATCGAAGTGCTGCGCGGCCCGGCAGCGGCACGCTATGGCTCGGGTGCCTCCGGTGGCGTGGTCAACATCATCACCAAGCGCCCGACCGGCGACCTGACCGGTGCGGTCGACCTGTACGGCCTGGTGCCCGAACACAGTGCCGAGGGCGGCAGCGAGCGCCTCGGCCTGCAGCTGAGCGGGCCGATGACCGACACGCTGTCGTTCCGGTTGTACGGCAACCTCAACAAGACCGATGCCGATTCGCTGGATCTCAACCGCGACTTCGCCACCGGTGCCAATGCGGTACCGCCGGCGGGCCGCGAAGGCGTCAAGAACCGCGACGTCAACGCGCTGCTGCGTTGGGACGTCACCGCCAACCAGGTGGTCGAGTTCGAGGCCGGTACCAGCCGCCAGGGCAACATCTATGCCGGCGATCGTGCGGTCAGTACCACGGGTACCTCCACCGGCGTCGACCTGGCCGCACTGGCCGAGCAGCAGGCCGAGACCAACCGCATGTACCGCACCACCGGCGCGATCACCCATCGCGGACGCTGGGGCGATGTCAGCTCGCGGCTGACGGCAGCGGTGGAAGGGGTCAACAATTCGCGCATCAACGAAGGCCTGGCCGGCGGCCCGGAAGGCAGCTTCAATGGCACCGACTGGTCGACCTCGCGCCTGCGCAACTACCAGCTTGACGGCGAGGTGAGCTTCCCGACCACCCTCGGCGGTGCGGAAAACGTGTGGACGCTGGGCTTCGAATACCTCGACAGCCGGTTGACCGATCCCTATTCGATGAGCCAGTCCAGCAGCAGCGGAGGGGGCATTCCGGGCCTTTCGGCCGATCGCGCACGCGGCAAGGCCGATGCACAGACCACCGCCGTCTACGTGGAAGACAACATCTACCTCGGTGAGCGCTGGATCGTGACCCCGGGCCTGCGTTTCGACCATCACAGCCAGTTCGGCAACAACACCAGTCCGAGCCTCAACGCGCAGTTCCGGCTCAACGGCGATTGGGTGGTGAAGGGCGGCATCGCGCGCGCGTTCAAGGCGCCGAACCTTTACCAGTCCAACCCGGACTATCTGTATTACACCCGTGGCAACGGCTGCCCGAACGCGTTGCCGAGCCTGGGCGCCGGCTGCTACATGCAGGGCAATGCGGATCTCAGAGCAGAGACCAGCCTCAACAAGGAACTGGGCGTGGAGTGGGCACCGCAGAGCGGCTGGCAGGCCTCGTTGACCTATTTCCACAATGACTACAAGGACAAGATCCAGGCCGGTTACACCCAGATCGGCCTGACGGCCGACCGCAAGGGCCGCATCTTCCGCTGGGAAAATGCACCCAAGGCCATCGTGCAGGGGCTCGAGGGCAACCTGGTGATCCCGCTGCTGGGCGAGCAGGGCGACCGCCTGAAGTGGAGCAACAACTTCACCTACATGGTGGAGAACGAAAACAAGAGCACCGGCCAGCCGCTGTCGGTGATTCCCAAGTACACCGTCAACACCATGCTGGACTGGCAGGCCACCGAGCAGCTGTCGCTGCTGCTGACCGGCACCTTCTACGGCAAGCAGGAACCGGCCACGGCCAACATCAACAACGATCCGCGCTGCACCGCCAACTGCGATGCGTCCACCGTGCTGCAGACCCGCGGCGCGTACAACGTCTGGGGCGTGAGCGCGCGCTACAAGGTGACCGACACGGTCAGCGTGGGCTTCGGCGTCAACAACCTGGCCGACAAGCGCCTGTTCCGCGAGGCCAACAGCAGTGACGCCGGTGCGGCGACCTACAACGAGCCCGGCCGCGCGTACTGGGCCAGCCTGCGTTTCGGCTTCTGACCCGATGAGCGCTGCGCCGGGACGGTTCCGGCGCAGCCTGGTGGCTTACTTTACCTGGCGGCAATCGCGAAGGTGGACACCACCGGTGTCCATCCTGTCGACCACGCCTTCCAGCTTCACCCAGTCGTTCTCGCGCAGGGTGGCGCCCAGCGCCATCTGATCCGGGGCCAACGCACAGCTCACGGTGAAATTGGCGTTGTTGCTGTCATTCGACTGGCGGCCGCCGATGCCACCGATGCCCTTCATCTTGGTGACCAGATAGCCCACCTCGATGGTGTTGCTAAAGCGGTTGGGCTGGGCGGTGTAGACCTGGCCATCGATGATGAAACGACGGCCGAAATACTTGATCAGCAATGGCTGGTACATTGCTTCCGTGTCGGGCGGGGTGCTGGCGCCGGAGAACAGCGCCTTGAGCGGTGCGGTGTTGATTTCCCGCTGCAGCCGCTTGGAGTCCTTGCCCATTTCGGTGGACATGCCGACCGCAGTGGCCTGGATCGGCTTGTCGAAGCCACTGGAGATACGCACGGCTTCGGCGATCGCCTCGCCCTCGGGGCCGGTCTTGAGCTTGTCCAGCCAGCCACACAGCGCGCTGCGTGCGTCCTCTTCCTTGGCGGTCTGCCCCCGCGACAGTTTGGTGCCGACCGCTACGTTGCCGCCATTGGAGGCGGTGATGACGCTGACCAGCGGCACCTTCGTGTCGGTCTGCAGCACGTACATCTGGCCTTCCGTCTCGGTGATGACGTCACCGCTGACGAAATTGTTGCCCTCATCAAGTGCCGCCTTGCGCAGCTGGCCCAGCGCACTGCGCGGCTTCAGGCCGGGAAGAGTGACCTCGGAGGTAAAGAACTGGCCGTTGCGGGGGTCACCTACCGAGCGGAAATTCTGCTGGCACGTCTTTGCCGAGGCGCTTGCGGCCATGCCCAGCGCACAGGCCACGGCGACGGCGACCCAGGGAGTCTTGGTAGTCCACATGTTCCGGATTCCTTGTGCTTGTATGTCCATTGCGGGCAGCGGCGCCGAGGCGATCCGGCTGCCCGTCCCCGTCCAGAGGGGATGCGGCCATCATAGTGTGACGCGGCACGGGCGCAAGCCGCAGCGACCCGCGTCGCGGATTCTGCAATGTTATAAACAGCGTGATAGTTTCCCGACACCCGCCGGCGTAGCCTGACTCCCATCACCAAGGAGCTGTTGCCATGGGGCACGACCACGATCACCTGCCATCCGAGATCCGCCACGAGAAACCCTTGTGGTGGGCGCTCGGCCTGACCTCCACCTTCCTTGTGGTGGAGGTGGTCGGTGCGTTCTGGACCAACAGTCTGGCGTTGCTGTCCGATGCCGCGCACATGGCTACCGACACCCTGGCGCTGATGATCGCGCTGGTGGCCGTGCGGCTGAGCCGGCGCCCGCCGGACGCGCGCCGCACCTACGGTTATGCACGTCTTGAAGCACTGGGCGCGATGATCAACGGCGCAATGCTGTTCGTGGTTGCGGGCTACATCCTGTGGGAAGCCATCGGTCGCTTCCGCCAACCGCAGGAGATCGCCTCCACCGGCATGCTGGTGATTGCCGCGGTCGGCCTGGTGATCAACATGATCTCCATGCGCCTGCTGCAGGCCGGCAGCGGCGAGAGCCTCAACGTGAAGGGCGCCTACCTGGAAGTGTGGGCCGACATGCTCGGCTCGGTGGCGGTGATCGCCGGCGCGCTGTTGATCCAATGGACCGGCTGGAAGCCGATCGACCCGATCCTGGCCGTTCTGATCGGTTTGTGGGTGCTGCCACGCACGTATGTGCTGATGCGCGAGGCCATCAACGTGCTGCTGGAAGGCGTGCCCAAGGGCATGGACGTGGCCAGGGTCCGCGACCGCCTGTCCGACCACGACGCAGTGCTGGACGTGCATGACCTGCACGTGTGGGCGCTGGCGTCCAGCACGCCGGCACTGACCGCGCACATCGTGATGCGCGAAGGCGACGACGCCGACCGCCTGCGGCGCGAACTCGGTGATCGCCTGCACGATGATTTCGGTATCGAACACGTGACCCTGCAGATCGAAGCCGACCACTGCGGCGAAGCCTGTGGCCAGCCGTCGGCGGGCAAGGACGACGATCACGCCGGGCACGACCATGCCGCTGCCGATGCGCAGGGCCATCGCGGTCACGTGCATCGCTGAAGCGGGTGTGGCGGCCGGTGCCCGGCGCTACCTCCGTTCGTCGCGCCGCGAGGCCAGCCGATCCGCCAGCCGGGTCGGCTCGGGCAGGCGATAGCCGCGCAGCGTGCGCTGTACCCAGGCCAGCGCGGTATCGGCACTGACCCGATGCCCACCGGCGACAAACAGCGGCTTGCAGCGCAGCTTGCTGCGCAACACCCAGCCGAGCTGCTCGCCGCCGTCCAGCAACGGCGCGTGCGCGCCGGCCTCGGGGTCAGGCTCGATGAAGCGGCCCACCAGCTTCGATTTGGCCACGCCGATGCTCGGCAGGTCGGTCACCACGCCCAGGTGTGCGGCAATGCCCAGCCGGCGCGGATGGCTGATGCCATGGCCATCGACGAACACCAGGTCCGGTGCGCGCGGCAGCAACGCCAACGCAGCCAGCAGCGCCGGCAGTTCGCGGAAGCTGAGCAGGCCCGGGATATAGGGCATCACGGTGGGGATGCGGGCGATTTTCTGCGCCACCGGCTGCAGGGTGTCCGCGTCGAGCAACACGGCCGCAGCGCGGGTGATCGCGCCGTCTTCCTCGAAGCCGACATCCAGCCCGGCCAGCCAGCGCACGGTAGCGGGCAGCCGGTCCTGCCGCTGCACGCGGGTGGCCAGCTGCTTCTGCTGTTCGCGGGCGGCGCTGACGCTGCCTTCCCAGCGCCCGGGGTCGATCAGTGTATTCATCGGCCGCAGGATGACATCCATACCGCCACGGCGCGGTGAGCGGGCGCCGGGGCTACAATGGCCACCTGCCTTTCCTCGCGTTGGAGACCCTGCAGTGACCCGTAAACTCGTACTGTTGCGCCATGGCCAGAGCCAGTGGAACCTGGACAACCGCTTCACCGGCTGGGTCGATGTCGACCTGACCGAGCAGGGGCGCCGGGAAGCGGCTGCCGCCGGCCGCCTGATGCGCGAGGAAGGCCTGCAGTTCGACGTCGCCCACACCTCCGTGCTCAAGCGCGCCATCCACACCCTGCAGGGGGCGCTGGCCGAGCTGGAGCAGGACTGGCTGCCGGTGAACAAGTCCTGGCGCCTCAACGAGCGCCACTACGGCGGCCTGCAGGGCCTGGACAAGGCCGAGACCGCCGCCAAGCACGGCGAAGACCAGGTCAAGGTGTGGCGCCGTTCGTACGACATCCCGCCGCCGGCGATGGACCTGGAAGATCCGGGCCACCCGATCCACGACCGCCGCTATGCCGGGCTGGATCGCAACGCGCTGCCGGGCACCGAATCGCTGGCCACGACGCTCGACCGCGTGCTGCCGTACTGGCACGACGCCATCGCGCCGCAGTTGAAGGAGGGCAAGACCGTGCTGGTCACCGCCCACGGCAACTCGCTGCGCGCGCTGTACAAGTACCTCAACAACGTCTCGCGCGAGGAAATCCTCGAGCTGAACATCCCGACCGGCATTCCGCTGCTGTTCGAGTTGAACGACGACCTCACCGTGAAGTCGTTCCGTTACCTGGGTGATCCTGAAGCGGCACGCAAGGCCGCCGAAGCCGTGGCCAACCAGGGCAAGGCGCGGTAGATACCCACCGTTGGTGGGTATTCCCCTGCTGGGTAGGTGCGGACCAACGGTCCGCACCTGACCGGTTGCGACCACGGGCGTTTCCCCCTGTGACCTTTGGCCGGTCCCCACCATCGCCGCAGCGGCTACGCTGGACGATTCGCCGTTGGAGACATGCCATGAACGTCCGCAATCTGGTCCCGCTGGGCCTGACCATCGCCATCGCCGCTTCGCTCGCCGCCTGTGGCAAGAACGAGACCGCGCCCGCTGCCGACGCCGCCAAGCCGGCGTTCGACCAGTCGCAGATCAAGACCGCGCTGATCAGCCTCAACAGCGCCGACCTCGATCCGGCCATTTCGGCCTGTACCGACCTCAATGGCTTCGTCAACAGCAAGTGGCTGAAGGCCAACCCGGTGCCGGGCGACCAGACCACCTGGGGCAGCTTCGAGATCCTGCGCGAGCGCTCGCTGGAAGTGCAGCACGCGCTGGTGCAGCAGGCCGCGGCCAGCCAGGCCAAGGCCGGCTCGGTGGAAGCCAAGATCGGTGACATCTGGAAGACCGGCAACGACGAAGCGAAGATCGAGACCGCCGGCCTGGCGCCGCTGCAGCCGACGCTGGACAAGATCACTGCGCTCAACGACACCGCCGCCATCACCCAGTACCTGCGCGACAGCCAGGCGCAGGGCCAGGGCGTGCTGTTCTCGCTGTTCGCCAATGCCGATTACAAGGATTCGGCCAACGTCATTGCCTACGTCGGCCAGGGCGGCCTGGGCCTGCCGGAGAAGGGCTATTACTTCGACGACGCGCAGGCCAAGATCCGCGACGCCTACGTGGCCTACATCGCGCAGGTGCTGACCCTGTCCGGCGTGGACGCGGCGCAGGCTGCCGAACAGGCCAAGGCGGTGATGGCGTTCGAGACCCGCCTGGCCAAGGCTTCGATGTCGCGCATCGAAATGCGTGACCCGGCCAAGCGCTACAACCCGCTCAGCGCCGCCGACGCGGACAAGCTGACCCCGAACTTCAGCTGGACCGCGCTGTTTGACACCCTGAAGGTGCCGGCTGCGCAGAAGTTCTCGCTGGCCCAGCCGGGCTTCTTCAGCGAAATGGACAAGATGCTGGCCGACGTACCGGCCGCCACCTGGCAGTCCTACCTGCGCTTCCACACCATCGACGACGCCTCGCCGTACCTGAGCAGCCAGTTCGAGAAGGCCAACTTCGAGTTCTACGGCAAGACCCTGCGCGGCCAGCAGGAAATGCAGCCGCGCTGGAAGCGCGTGCTGGAGTCGGTCAACGGTGGCATGGGCGAAGCCCTCGGCCAGCTGTACGTGGACGCGGTGTTCCCGGCCGAATCGAAGGAGGCCATGCAGCACCTGGTGCAGAACCTGTCGGTGGCGCTGAAGGCGCGCCTGGAGCAGCTGCCGTGGATGGGCGAGGAAACCAGGAAGAAGGCACTGGAAAAGTGGGCCAGCTTCACCCCGAAGATCGGCTACCCGGACAAGTGGCGTGAGTGGACGGGCCTGCAGACCAACGGTGACAGCTACCTGGGCAACATGCAGGCAGCGCGCGCGTTCAACTACCGCTACATGCTGGACAAGATCGGCAAGCCGGTGGACAAGACCGAGTGGGGCATGACTCCGCAGACCGTCAATGCCTACTACAACGCCACCAAGAACGAGATCGTGTTCCCGGCGGCGATCCTGCAGGCACCGTTCTTCGATGCCAAGGCCGATCCGGCGCTGAACTACGGTGGCATCGGTGCGGTCATCGGCCACGAGATGATGCACGGCTACGACGACTCGGGCAGCCAGTTCGCCGCCAACGGCAACTTCGACAACTGGTGGACCGACAGCGACCGCAAGGCCTTCACCGAACGCACCGACCAGCTGGTCGCGCAGTTCGACGGCTATGAATCGGTGCCGGGTGTGTTCGTGAAGGGCAAGCTGACCCTGGGCGAGAACATTGGTGATCTGGGTGGCCTGACCGTGGCCTACGATGCCCTGCAGATGGCGCTGAAGGAGAACCCGAAGGCGAACGTCGAGGTGGACGGTCACAGCCAGGACCAGCGCTTCTTCATGAACTGGGCCACCGTGTGGCGTCGCAACTTCACCGACGGTGAGCTGCGCGTGCGCCTGAACACCGATCCGCATGCACCGGCGAATTTCCGTGCCAACGGCGCGCCGTCGAACATGCCGTCCTATGCCGCCGCGTTCCAGTGCAAGGCCGGTGATGCGATGGTCCGTGCGGACGACAAGCGCGTGGTGATCTGGTAAGCGGTCGCCGCTAACGCGTGAAGCAGAAGGCCCGGCGAATGCCGGGCCTTCTCGTTGCAGTCGGCTGAAACAGGCAGCAGATCAGCCCGGGCATTTCAGGTACTGAGACAATGTGGCCTGCCATGCGCTGGCCGGGTCGAAGCCTGGCACCAGGCCACCGCCCTTGCCGGTGAAATTGGACATGCCATGGGCCAGCATGTAGGTCGGGGTGTACGAGGGCGGCCCCATGCGCTTGCTGACGGTGCAGATGCCAGCGACGTAGGCTGGTGCCTTGTCGGGGCTCAGCTGCGCCTTCAATGCGCTGTCGAAGCGGCCGAGATTGTCCTCGCCCATGGCCGAACCGGCCATCGCCTTGAGCGCGTTGTAGGCACCGTGTCCCGTCTCGTCTGCGACGCGCTGGCGATCGAAATGGGCGAACACGCTGGCGATGTTGTAGAGATCGATGGCGTCCTGCATGCGTCCATCCTGCACGCAGCGGGGCAGGGCATTCATCAGGGTGGCAGGTGAGGTGCCAGCGGTGACCTGGTTGCGCGACAGGCATGCGGCGGCTGGCGCGGTGCCATCCGGCTGGGCCTGCGCGAATGGCGCCAGGGCCAACAGCAACGGGCCCAGCGGTGCGGCGATACGGGTGTTTCCTTTCATGGGTGATGCTCCTCGTAAGCAGGGCCGTCTGCGGCGATCCTCAGCTTGCGGGGATCGCCGCGGCTGCGCAAGCGAGGCGCCGTCCAGCCGGTGAAGGCTCAGGCCAGCGCCGGCTCGTTCCTGAGCATGCCGTGGAAACGCTGCAGCACGTAGGGATCGACCAGGCCACCGGCCTGCTCATCGAGGATGCGCAGCACCGTCTCGTGCTCCATCGCCGCGCGGTAAGGGCGCACGCTGGTCATTGCATCGTAGGCATCGGCAATGGTGACGATGCGGGCGCCGAGCGGAATGGCCTCGCCGTGCAGGCCATCGGGATAGCCGCTGCCATCGAACGCTTCATGATGGGCACGGATCAGTCGCGCGACCGGCGCGGCATCACTGCGGCCGGTGGCCAGGAAAATGTGCTCGCCGCGCACCGGGTGCTCGCGCATGATCGCGCGCTCTTCGTCGCCGTGCCGGCGCGGGCTCAGCAGTACCTCGTCGGGGATGCCGATCTTGCCGATGTCGTGGAAGCGCGCGGCCAGGCCGACCTGCGCACAGGCGTCCTCATCCAGGTCGCAGTGCAGGGCAAGGTGCTGCGCAAGAAGGCCCACGCGGTCACAGTGGTGGCGGGTATAGGCATCACGCATCTGCAGCGACATCGACAGGGCGTCGATCAGGCAGGCCTGCGCGTGCAGGAGGTCGGGAGGTCTGGGCTGGGGCATCGGAACTGGAGGCGCGGCGAAGCTGCGCAGAAAACGGAAAGGCCCGCGAGAGCGGGCCGGGGCGGCGCATAGGGTACCCGCATCGGTGTCACGCGGGGGGCATCGATGGCCCCGCGCGGGGCTGTGCGTTCAGTCGCATGCAGTATTTTGGCCCCGGCCGCATCGGCGACCGGGGCTGCGCGGATCAGCCGCTGGTCTGCAGGTGGATGCGATGGGCTTTGGCGAAGGCGTCCTGCGCGTCGCTCAGGGTCTGCATGTCTTCGCCCATTCTGGTCACGGCCTCATCCAGCGTCTGCAGCAGCGGGGTGACCTGTTCTTCGCTGTAGCCATCGGGCAGGGCGGCAAGCTGTTCCATCACGGCGAACATGTGTTCGGTGCTCTTCAAGGAATCGAGCAGGTTCTGGTGCAGTGCATCGGCGTCCTTGCCATGAGTGAACTGTTGGACGAAGACCAGCCGGTCGGCGATTTCCTTGTGCGCGTTCTTCAGGCCGAAGCGATGCTGCTGCATGCTCTTGCCGTCCTGCAGCGAGGCATGGAAGGACTGGCCGTTCGGGCCGTTGGTCCATTGCTCGACCATGCTGACCGTGCCGTTCCAGCTGGCGACATTCTCATGCAGGTAATCGCGGTTGCTCATGCCGCTGTGGCAGGCCGCCAGCAGGCCCAGGCTGGTGGCGAGCAGAAGGGGGGGCGAAACGATTCACGGCAACACTCCTTGTCGCGGGCGCAGGAAACGGAAAGGGTGCCGGCCTGCCGCCCGCGGCGGACCGGCACCCTGCAGATCGATCAGCGCAGGGCCAGGGTCAACAGCAGTGCCCGCGCGGCATTGAAGCGGTCCTCGGGCAGCGGCAGCGGATGCTTGACGCGCAGCTTGTCCGGGCCGTCCATGGCATAGAGGTTCGGTTGTTTCTGGATCAGCTGGATCACCGCCATCGGGTCGATGTTCGGCTTGGATTCGAACACGATGCGGCCGCCGTTCTCGCCCAGGTCCAGCTTGCGGATGCCCAGCGTATTGGCCTGCAGCTTCAGTTCGGCGATGGCGAACAGGTTCTTGGCCGCATCCGGCAGCAGGCCGAAGCGGTCGATCATCTCCACCTGCAGCTCGCGCAGCGCATCGTTGTCGCGCGCGCTGGAAATGCGCTTGTACAGCGTCAGGCGGGTGTGCACGTCCGGCAGGTAGTCGTCCGGAATCAGCGCCGGCACGTGCAGCTCGACCTCGGCGCCGCGCACTTCTTCACCGGCATCCAGGTCGGGCAGTTTGCCCTGACGGATGCTGCGCACTGCGCGTTCCAGCAGCTCGGTGTACAGGCTGAAGCCCACTTCGGCCATCTGCCCGCTCTGGTCCTCGCCGAGCAGTTCGCCGGCGCCGCGGATTTCCAGATCGTGCGTGGCCAGGGTGAAGCCGGCGCCCAGTTCGTCCATCGAGGCGATCGCTTCCAGGCGCTTTTCCGCATCCGGCGTGATCGAACGACGGTCGGGCACGACCAGATAGGCGTAGGCGCGGTGATGCGAACGACCGACGCGGCCACGCAGCTGGTGCAGCTGGGCCAGGCCGAAGCGGTCGGCACGGTTGATGATGATGGTGTTGGCGTTGGGGATGTCGATGCCCGATTCGATGATCGTGGTCGACAGCAGCACGTTGAAGCGCTGCTTCTGGAAGTCCAGCATCACCTTTTCCAGCTCGCGCTCGGGCATCTGCCCATGGGCGATGCCGATGCGCGCTTCGGGCACCAGCTCGGACAGCTCGCGCTGCATGCGGCCGATGCTCTCCACGTCGTTGTGCAGGAAATACAGCTGGCCACCGCGTGCCAGTTCGCGCTGGAACGCTTCGCGCAGCAGCGCGTTGTCCCACTGGGTGATGAAGGTCTGCACCGCCAGCCGGTTCGGCGGCGGGGTGGCGATGATCGACAGGTCGCGCAGGCCGGCCATGGCCATGTTCAGCGTGCGCGGGATCGGCGTGGCGGTCAGGGTCAGCAGGTGCACGTTGGCGCGCAGCGCCTTCAGCGCCTCCTTCTGGCGCACGCCGAAGCGCTGCTCCTCGTCGACGACGACCATGCCCAGGTCCTTGAACTTCACGTCCGGCTGCAGCAGGCGATGAGTACCGACGATGACGTCGATGGTGCCGGCGGCGACCTTTTCCAGCTCGGCCTTGATCTCCTTGGTGCTCTTGAAGCGCGACAATACTTCGACCTTCATCGGATAGTCGGCGAAGCGGTCGCGGAAATTGCGGTAATGCTGTTCGGCCAGCAGCGTGGTCGGTACCAGCACTGCCACCTGCTTGCCGGCACTGGCCGCAGCGAACGCAGCGCGCACGGCGACTTCGGTCTTGCCGAAGCCCACGTCGCCGCAGACTACGCGGTCCATCGGCTGGCTGCTGGCCAGGTCACGCAGGGTGGCGTCGATGGCGGCCAGCTGGTCTGGGGTTTCCTCGAACGGGAAACCGGCGGCGAACGGCTCGTACATCGCGCGGTCCACCTGCAGTGCCAGTCCGGCACGCGCCTGGCGGCGGGCCTGGATCTCCAGCAATTCTGCGGCCACATCGCGCACCTTCTCGGCGGCCTTGCGCTTGGCCTTGCTCCACTGCTCGCCACCCAGTGAATGCAGCGGCGCGGTTTCGGCGGAGGCGCCGGAATAGCGGCTGATCAGGTGCAGCTGTGCGACCGGCACGTACAGGCGGTCGCCCTTGGCGTACTCGATTTCGAGGAACTCGCCGGGCATGCCGCCGACGTCCATCGCGATCAGTCCGCGGTAGCGGCCGACGCCATGGTCCTCGTGCACGATCGGCGCGCCTTCGGTCAGCTCGCCCAGATCGCGGATGATTGCTTCCGGCTCTCGTCCGGCGCGGCGCGTGCGGCGGGTGCTGCCGGCGCGCTCGGGGAACAGCTGGCGCTCGGTCAGCACCGCAATGTGCGGCGCATCCAGGGCGAAGCCGTCTTCCAGCGGCGCTACGGCAATGGCGAAGCGTTCGTCGCTGGCCAGGAAGGACAGCAGGTCGGCCACCACCGGCGGCTTCAGCGCGGCAGCCTGCAGCACTTCCAGCAGGGCCTCGCGACGGCCGGGCGAATCGGCGGCGATCAGCACGCGGCCAGGGTAATGACCAAGGAAGGATTTCAGCGCATCACCGGCCGGTGCCTCGCGCGCGGCCACCGGCAGCGGCGGCAGCGGCCGGTCGCCCAGCGCATGCGCCTCGGCGATGCGCGCGTGATCGGCAGCCCATACCTCGATGCGCGGTGCGTCGTTCAGACGTTCGCGCAGCAGGTCCGGCGACAGGTACAGCGCCGACGGTGGCAGCAGCGGTCGTTCAACGTCATGGCGGCGTTGCTCGTAGCGCTCGCCGGTCTGCGTCCAGAACGTCTCTGCCGCTTCAGTGGCACCGACGCAGACCACCGGCAGGCTGCCGGCAGGCAGGTAGTCGAACAGGGTGGCGGTGCGCTCGAAGAACAGCGGCAGGTAGTACTCGATGCCGGCCGGGGCCAGGCCCGATTTCAGGTCCTGGTACAGCGAACTGCGCCGGGTATCGACGTCGAAGCGCTCGCGCAGGGTCGCCAGCACCCGGGCGATGCTGGCGTCGTCCATCGGTACTTCGCGGCCGGGCAGCATGTGCACCGCTTCGACCTTGTCCAGCGAGCGCTGGCTTTCCGGATCGAACGCGCGGATTGAATCGATGTCCTCGTCCAGCAGTTCCACCCGCAGCGGCTCGTCGGCGCCCATCGGGTAGACGTCAAGCAGGCCGCCACGCACGGCGAAATCACCCGGGTCCATCACCTGCGGCACGTTGCGGTAGCCGGCGCTTTCCAGGCGACGCTTCTCCGCTTCCAGGTCCAGGCGCTGGCCGACTTCAAGATTGAAGCTGCCGCCGATGACATAGCTGCGGGGAGCCAGCTGCTGCAGCAGGGTCTGCACCGGCACCACCACCAGGCCGCGCTTCAGCGTGGGCAGGCGATGCAGGGCCGACAGGCGCTGCGAAATGATGTCCGGGTGCGGGCTGAAGCGATCGTAGGGCAGCGTCTCCCAGTCTGGGAACGCCACCACCGGCAGGCTTGGATCGCCTCCCAGCAGGGTATGCAGATCCGCTTCGATCTGGTTGGCACCGTGGTTGTCACGGGCCACCACCAGCAGCGGTGCGTCATGCGTGCGCGCTGCCTGGGCCAGATACCAGGCCAGGGCAGTGGGCGAGGCGGGGGCGCGCCACCAGGCGCGAAGCTGGCCGGCACGTGGCAGCGGCGGGGCGGGGTATTGAGTACGCGACATGAACCGCGGATTTTAGCAGAAGCCCCCGCCTGGCCCATGATCGTTACGTGACCGGGGTAGCGCCGGGCCGTGCCCGGCGAGCGCAGCGGTCGGATCAACATCGCCGGGCAGGGCCCGGCGCTGCCGTCAGTTGTCCAGTTCCAGCACCATCCGCACCAGGCCTTCGGCCCCGTTCGGATGGGGGACCGGCTTGAAGCCCAGCGAGGCGGCCAGCTGCTTCATCGGCTCGTTCTCGGCGGCGACATCGCCATACAGGCGGTCCAGGTACTTGCCGCGGCCCCATTTCACCAGCTTGCGCATCAGCTGGCGGCCCAGGCCCTGGCCGATCAGGAAGCGGCTGATCAGGATCGCGTACTCGGCTTCGCGGGTGCCGGGGATGATCGAGGCACGGGCCACCGCGCCGACCACGGCCTCACCGGCCGGCAGCGACTCGGCGGCGACCAGGGTGATCTCGGTCTTCGGGTTGGGATGGGTCAGGCGCTGGGTGGTTTCCGGTGACAGCTCGGTCACCGATTGCAGGAAACGGTCGCGGATTTCTTCCGGCCCGAACAGGCTGAAGGCGGCCTGCAGCGGCGCGCCATCTTCGGGGCGGATGGGGCGGATCAGCAGCTCGTGGCCGCTGGGAGCCTTGAAGATCTCATGCCAGGGCGGCATGCGGTTGCGAGTGGCCATACCGGGTGATTCCTTGGTGGTCCATCGATTGTGTCATCACCGGGGCTGCATTCCGTGAACGAAAGGCTCACGGTCGTACAGCCTCGTGAAGGCCCCTATTCGGCCGTCTTCAGCCAGTCCAGGCGGGTGCTGGCACCGGGTTCGCCCAGATGCTGGCGCAGGGCCGGCAGGGCCGGGCCGACCACGCGGTCGAACTGCCAGGGGGCATTGAGCACCAGCATGCCGCTGCCGTTGAGGCGCAGCGGGGAGTCGTCCGGGCGGACCAGGAACTCGATGGTCATCGCCGACTTCACCGGCAGTGCGGTGGCCTTGCGCAGGAAATGCAGGATGGTGCGGCGCTGCTTGATCGGGAACCAGACCGCACAGGTGGCCTGCGGCCAGCGCGCCAGGGTCTCGGCCAGCGCGGCAAGGATCGCCTGGTACTCGGCGTCCTGGGCTTCGTAGGGCGGGTCGATCAGGACCAGGCCGCGGCCGATCTTGGCACCGTTGGCCTTGGGCGGCAGCAGCGAGCGCAGCAGCGCGTAGCCGTCACCGGGGTGCACGCCGACGCGGCTGTCATGGGCGAACAGGGTCTTCAGCGAAGCGGCCTCATCCTCCTGCAGTTCGCACACCGCCATGCGGTCCTGCGGGCGCATGGCCTGCGCGCTGAGCAGCGGCGAGCCGGGGTAGGCGATCATCGCGCCGACTGGATTGTCGGCCTGCACCGCCTTGAGGTAGCGCTCGACCACCTCGGGCAGCTTGGGCTGGGCCATCAGCCGCATGACCCCGGATTCGGCTTCCAGGGTCTTGCGGCTTTCTTCGCTGGCCAGCAGGTAACGGCCGGCACCGCCGTGGGTGTCGAGCACGAAGAACGGGCTGTCCTTGCGCTTGAAGCTGTCGATCAGGGCCAGCTGCACGATGTGCTTGAGGACATCGGCGTGGTTGCCGGCGTGGAAGGCGTGGCGATAGTTCATGGGCGGCAGTGTACGGGGCAAGGGCCGCAGCGGCTATGCTGCGCGCCATGACAGCCCCTGTTACCCATGTCCTGGTGGTCGAAGACGAAGCGGCCATCGCCGAAACCGTGCTCTATGCGCTGCGCAGCGAAGGCTACGCTGCCAGCCATTGCCTGCTGGGCGGGCAGGCGCTGCAGCAGCTGCAGGCCGGCGATATCGACCTGGTGGTGCTGGATGTCGGCCTGCCGGACCTCAGTGGTTTCGAGGTCTGCCGCCGGCTGCGGGCCCTGCCGGGGCCGGTGGCGCAGGTGCCGGTGATCTTCCTGACCGCCCGCAACGACGAACTCGACCGCGTACTGGGCCTGGAGCTGGGGGCGGACGACTACATGGCCAAGCCGTTCTCGCCGCGCGAGCTGGTGGCGCGGGTGCGTGCCCGGCTGCGGCGTGCCACGCCCGCTGCGGTGGCGCCGTCCGTCGAGAGCGGCTGGCTGGAACACGGTGCCTTCGCCATCGATCGCGATGGCCGCCGCATCCGCTTCCAGGGCCATGCGCTGGACCTGACCCGCTACGAATATGCGTTGCTGGAGGCGCTGCTGCAGCGCCCCGGCGCGATCCTCAGCCGTGCCCAGTTGATGGACCGTGGCTGGGACAGCGCCGCCGACAGCGCCGACCGCACCGTCGACACCCACGTCAAGACGCTGCGCGCCAAGCTGCGTGCGGCCGGCGCCAGCGGTGAGCCGATCCGCACCCATCGCGGCCTCGGCTACGCCCTGGAGGTCTGACGCGTGCGTCTGGTCCTGAAACTGTTCCTGGGGTTCTTCCTGATCGTTGGCATCGCCGCGTTCTTCGTGATGCGCGTGTTCGTCAACGAAGTGAAGCCGGGCGTGCGCCAGGCGATGGAATCGACCTTGGTGGATGCGGCCAACGTGCTGGCGGAAATTGCCGCCGCCGATGTCAAGGCCGGCACAATCCGCAATGGCACCTTCACCCGCAACCTGGCCAAGGCCCGGCAGCGCGACCTGAAGGCGATGGTCTGGCGCTTCCCCAAGCGTGCACTGGACTACCGGGTGACGATCACCGACGCCAAGGGCATCGTGATCTACGATTCGCTGGGCCGCGACGTGGGCCGCGACAATTCGCGCTGGAACGATGTCTATCGCACCCTGCGCGGCGAATACGGTGCGCGCTCCAGCCCGGAAACGCCGGGCGATGACAGCAACACGGTGATGCACGTGGCCGCGCCGGTGTACGACCCGGCTGATGGCAGCACGCTGATCGGCGTGCTCAGCCTGGCCCAGCCCAACCGCAGCATCGATCCGTTCATCGCCGCCAGCCAGCGCGCCATCATCGAACGCGGTGCGTGGCTGATCGGCCTGTCGGCGCTGGTGGGCGTGCTGGTGACGATGTGGCTGACCAACGGCCTGGGCCAGCTCAGCCGCTATGCGCGTGCGGTCAGCGCCGGTGAACCGGTGCCGCCGCCGAAGCGGCGCAGCGACGAGATCGGCGATCTTGGCCAGGCGCTGGAGACCATGCGGCGCAAGCTGGAAGGCAAAGCGTACGTCGAGCAGTACGTGCAATCGCTGACCCACGAGATGAAAAGCCCGTTGGCGGCGATCCGCGGTGCCGCCGAACTGCTGCAGGAGCCGATGGCCGACGCCGACCGCGCGCATTTCGCACGCAGCATCGTCGACCAGCAGGAACGGCTGACCGAAACCATCGACAAGCTGCTGGCGCTGGCCGAGGTCGAGCAGCACGGCTGGTTGCAGACCCGTGATCCGATCGCCTTGCCGGTGCTGCTGCAGGAAGCCGCGGCGGCGGCGCAGGTACGCGCGCAGGCCGCGGGTGTCGAGCTGCATATCGAGCAGGTGCCGGATCTGCGCGTGCAGGGCGATGGTTATCTGCTGCGACAGGCACTGCACAACCTGATCGACAACGCCGTTGCGTTCTCGCCACCCGGGGCACAGGTGCAGCTGGATGCCCAGCTGGACGGGCAGGGCGTACGCCTGCAGGTTGCCGACCGTGGCGCGGGCATTCCCGATTACGCACGCGAGCGCGTGTTCGAACGCTTCTATTCGCTGGCCCGGCCCGGCACCGGCCGCCGCAGTTCCGGCCTCGGCCTGCCCTTCGTGCAGGAAGTCGTGCGCCTGCATGACGGCCGCGCCAGCCTGCAGCCACGCGAAGGCGGCGGCACCGTGGCCAGCCTGTGGCTGCCGCTGGCGATACCGGGCCAGCGTCTGCGGCGCTGACTTCACACCCGCTTCAAATTCGCCACAAACCCCGCTCACCGCAGCCGTCCATCCTGCAGTCCTCTCCAACGAGGACGGACGATGAAATCCCTGAAGATGCTGCTGCGGTTCGCCATTGTCGGCGGCCTGATCCTGCTGCTGCTGATCCCGCTGTTCCTGATCCGCAGCGTCATCACCGAGCGCAGCGCCTATCGCGAAGAGGCCTACTCGCGGGTGGCCGAAAGCCGCGCCGGTACCCAGCGCGTGGTCGGACCGGTGCGCGTGGTGCCGTGGTCCAAGCGCGAGCAGGTGGAAGTGGTCGATGCGCAGGGCAACAAGAAGACCGAGCTGCAGACCACCCAGGGTTACTGGTTGCAGCCGCCGGCCACCCTGCAGATCAGCGGCGAGCTGCTGCCCAGCCAGCGCTCGGTCGGCCTGTTCAAGGTGCCGGTGTACAGCTGGAATGGCCAGCTCAAGGCGACCTTCAGCGAGGACGACTACCCGGAGCACGATGGCATGACCTATGGCGAGGCCTACATCGCGCTGGGCGTGTCCGATGCGCGTGGCCTGGTCGGTACGCCGAACCTGCGGGTTGATGGAAAGCAGGTCAAGCTGCTGCCGGGCGTGGCCGGCGCATCCGCACTGGGCCGTGGGCTGCATGCACCGATCGCCGGCATCGCCCGCGCCGGAGGCACCCTGGCGGCCAGCAGCGTGGAACTGGAGCTGCAGCTCGATGGCAGCCGCTCGCTGTCGGTGGTGCCGGTGGGCGATGACAACCAGATCGCGCTGCGGTCCAGCTGGCCGCACCCGTCGTTTGCCGGTGCGTTCCTGCCGAACGAGCGGCGTGTGGATGCGCAAGGCTTCGATGCACGCTGGGCGGTGTCCTCGCTGGCATCGGACGCACAGCAGCGACTGCGCGAGGGCGATGACCTGGATGCGCAGGCAGTGCAGGTTTCGCTGGTCGACCCGGTCGATACCTATACCCAGGCCGACCGCGCGTCCAAGTACGGCGTGCTGTTCGTGGTGCTGACGTTCGTTGGCTTCATCCTGTTCGAACTGATCAAGTCGCTGCGCATCCATCCGCTGCAGTACCTGATGGTCGGCCTGGCGCTGGCGATCTTTTTCCTGCTGCTGATCAGCCTGTCCGAGCACATCGCCTTCTGGCAGGCCTACCTGGTTTCCGCGCTGGCCTGCATCAGCCTGCAGGCGGTGTACCTGGCCAATGTGCTGGGTCACTGGAAGCGGGGCCTGGGCTTCGCCGCGATGCTGACGGTGCTGTACGGAGCGCTGTACGGGTTGCTGGTGTCGGAAAACAATGCACTGCTGATGGGCTCGTTGCTGCTGTTCGTGATCCTCGCGCTGGCGATGTGGGTGACGCGTCGGGTTGACTGGTACGCCCTGGCCGAACAGAAGTAAGGAGCACGCCATGGGCTGGCGCCAAGGATTGCAGCAACGGGCACGACAGGGCATTCCCGCGCTGTTGGAGGTGGATGCACTGCTGCAGGCCCATGGGGTACTGGCGGCCTTGCCGGGGGCACGGATCGCGCCCGGCCTGGTCCGCTTCCAGCTGGCCGCCATCACCTGCGAAGGATTGCAGCGGCGCGGGCTGGACGGGTTGCGGGAGGCGCGGCACGGACGCGGCGCGCTCGCCGGCAAGGTGCCCCGTTACCGGCCATGGAAGGCCGGGGCGGCGGCGTTGTCGGAGATCGGCATCGAGGGGCTGCCGGCAGACTGGCCGGAACATGCGGCGGTGTTTGGTTGCAGCAGCATCGACCAGCGGCATTGGCTGCTGCTGTTGCCCGAACGCGCGCAGCTGTGGCTGGGGTGGACGGGGTGACAGCGGAAGGCCCATCCACGCGTGGCGTGGATCTACGGGGCCTCCGGTGGGTGCGGACCTTGGTCCGCACCGCTCTTCGGTGGGAAGGCGCCATCCACGCGTGGCGTGGATCTACCCGATGCCCATGACCGATGGGACGGGGGCCGGGCGCCCCGGCTGGCTAGACTCGAGCGGATGATGATCGAGCCGAAGGGCAGGGGTGCGGCGTGTTGACGTGGAGCGGGCTGAAGTGGGGCGTGCTGGCAGTAGCGCTGGCGATGGGTGGCAATGCGGTGGCGCAGCAGCGCGAGCCGGTGGACCTGGACATGGTCGGCAGGATCCGCCAGCAGGCGTTCCACAAGTCGCAGGTGATGGATACCTTCAGCTACCTCACCGAACGCATCGGGCCGCGCCTGACCAACTCGCCGGCGATGGGGCGGGCCAACGCCTGGACCCGCGGCAAGTTCAGCGAATGGAAGCTGGACAATGTCCATGACGAAGCCTTCGACGAATTCGGCCGTGGCTGGGAATTCACCTCGGCCAGCGTGGAAATGCTGGGCGATCGCGTGCAGCCACTGCATGCGCTGCCCAAGGCGTGGACGCCGGGTACCAACGGTCCGGTCGAGGGCGACCTGCTGCAGGTGGACATCAAGAAGCCCGAGGACATCGAGAAATATCGCGGCAAGCTGCGTGGAAAGATCCTGCTGCTGGGCGAGGCACGCGAATACAAGCGCGGCACCGACGCCGATTCGCACCGGCACGACGCCACCTCGCTGGAAGGCCTGCAGGAATTCACCCTGCCCAAGGACAAGGACGTGGCCGCCGACCGCGCAAAGCGGGTCAAGGAATACCAGGAGAAGCAGGCGCTGGCGGCGAAGGTCAACGCATTCTTCGTTGAAGAAGGCGCGCTGGCCTCGATCAGCATCAGCAGCTGGGACAACGGCATCATCCGCGTGGCCAGTGGCGGTTCGCGCAAGGCCGGTGAAGCGGTCGGCATTCCCGAACTGGCGATGATCGCCGAGCACTTCAATCCGCTGGTACGCGCGCTGGAAGCCAAGCAGAGCGTGCGCCTGCGCGTGGATGTGGCCGCACGCTTCACCGACGAAGCCGACCAGCCCGGCTACAACACCCTGGCCGAGATCCGTGGCAGCAGCAGGCCGGACGAGGTGGTGATGATCGGCGCGCACCTGGATTCCTGGCACAGCGGCACCGGCGCGGCCGACAACGCGGCCGGCGTGGCGGTGATGATGGAGGCCATGCGCATCCTCAAGGCCAGCGGTGCCAAGCCCAAGCGCACCATCCGGGTTGCGCTGTGGAGTGGCGAGGAACAGGGACTGATCGGTTCGCAGGCTTACGTGGCCAAGCACTTCGGTCGATTCCCCGAGCCCACCGACCCGGCGCAGAAGGCGCTGCCGGCCTCGCTGCGCGAACCGACCGGTGCCCTGCAGAAGACCCGTGACTACGGCAAGTTCCAGGTCTACTTCAACATGGACAACGGCTCGGGCCGCTTCCGTGGCATCTACGCACAGGAAAACCTGGTGGCGATGCCGATCTTCGAAGCCTGGCTCGCCCCGTTCCATGACGTGGGTGCAACCACCGTGGCCACCCGCAACACCGGCAGCACCGACCACATCAGCTTCGACCGCATCGGCCTGCCGGGCTTCCAGTTCATCCAGGACCGACTGGACTACTTCAGCAACGTCCACCACAGCCACCTGGACACCTGGGACCACGCCGAACCGGAAGACCTGAAGCAGGCCGCCGCCATCGTCGCCTCCTTCGCCTACCACGCCGCCATGCGCGAGCAGCCGTTCCCGCGCAAGCCCGAGCCCTGAAAAGGGGACGGAGGGCTGGTAAAATCGGGGGATACCCGTTCCTCGAGTCCTCCATGACCTGCCGCACCCGCTTCGCCCCCAGTCCCACCGGCTACCTGCATATCGGTGGCGCCCGCACCGCGCTGTACTGCTGGCTGGAGGCCCGCCATCGTGGCGGCGAGTTCGTGCTGCGCATCGAGGACACCGACCGCGAACGCAGCACCCAGGGCGCGATCGACGCGATCCTGGAAGCGATGGAGTGGCTGGGCCTGGACTACGACGAAGGCCCGGTCTACCAGACCGACCGTGTCGCCCGTTACCGGGAAGTGGCCGAGCAGCTGATCGCCGAGGGCAAGGCGTACTACGCCTACGAGACCCGCGAGGAGCTGGATGCCATGCGCGAGGCCGCCATGGCCAGGCAGGAAAAGCCGCGCTACAACGGCGCCGCGCGCGATCTGGGCCTGCCGTACAGGGACGACCCGAACCGCGTCATCCGCTTCAAGAATCCGCTGGAAGGCACGGTGGTGTTCGATGATCTGATCAAGGGCCGCATCGAGATCGCCAACAGCGAGCTGGATGACATGGTGATCTTCCGTCCGGACGGCTACCCCACCTACAACTTCGCGGTGGTGGTGGACGACTGGGACATGAAGATCTCCGAAGTCATCCGTGGCGACGACCACATCAACAACACTCCGCGCCAGATCAACCTGTACGAAGGCATCGGCGCACCGGTGCCGAAGTTCGGCCACATGCCGATGATCCTGGACGAGCAGGGCGCCAAGCTGTCCAAGCGCACCGGCGCGGCCGACGTGATGCAGTACAAGGACGCCGGCTACCTGCCTGATGCGCTGCTGAGCTACCTGGCCCGGCTGGGCTGGTCGCACGGCGACCAGGAACTGTTCAGCCGGCAGGAACTGATCGACCTGTTCGATGTGAAGGACTGCAATTCCAAGGCCTCGCGCCTGGACATGGCCAAGCTGGGCTGGGTCAACCAGCACTTCCTGAAGACCGAGGAGCCGGCCGCGATCGCACCGCACCTGGTCTACCAGCTGCAGAAGCTGGGCCTGGACGTGTCCGCCGGCCCGGCGCCGGTGGACGTGGTGATCGCCCTGCGCGAGCGCGTGCAGACCCTGAAGGAAATGGCCGAGAAGGCTGTGGTCTGGTACCAGCCGCTGAACGAATACGATGAAGCGGCCGTGGCCAAGCACTTCAAGGCCGGCGCGGAACTGCCGCTGGGCAAGGCCCGCGAGCTGCTGGCAGCCCTGCCGGAGTGGACCGCCGAGGCCGTTGGCGTGGCCCTGCACGATGCAGCCGCCGCGCTGGAAATGGGCATGGGCAAGGTCGCCCAGCCGCTGCGCGTGGCCATCACCGGCACCCAGGTCAGCCCTGACATTTCCCATACCGTGTACCTGGCCGGCCGCGAGCAGGCCTTGAAACGCATCGATGTGGCCATCACCAAGGTAGCAACGGCCTGAGCCCTGCGGCCCACGCCCGAACTGGAGAACGCGCATGTCCGCCAAAACCGCCTGTACGGCCCCGCACCACCATGTCCACGACGCTTCGGATTTCGTGGCGGTGGTCGAGCGTGTCTCGCGCGAGCGCGGGCTGCGCCTGACCCCCATCCGCGCCAACGTGCTCAAGCTGATCGCCGAGGCCGGCAAGCCGGTCAAGGCCTACGAGCTGCTGGAGTGGGTGCGCAACGGCAAGGGGGTGGGCGCTGACGCCCCGCCCACCGTGTACCGCGCGCTCGACTTCCTCATGGCCAATGGCTTCGTGCACAAGCTGGAATCGGTCAACGCCTTCGTGGCCTGCCACCACCCCAGCAGTGCGGCCCATTCGGTGCCGTTCCTGATCTGCAACAGCTGCCACAGCGCGGTGGAACTGGAAGACCGCGAGATCGTGACCCAGCTGGAAAAGCGGGCGAAGGAGCTCGGCTTCCAGCCGCAGGCACAGACATTGGAAGTGCACGGGCTCTGCGCCCGCTGCGCAGGCTGAGGAAGGGCGGGATTGGGGTCAGATCCCTTTGCCAGTGGCAAAGGGATCTGGCCCCATTTCACAACAATGCAGCCGAGCATGGCTCGACTCCACCGGGCCGGCGCCCTAGTCCATCGGCTTGGTCGCGGTATCCACCCGCACGATCACCGACATGCCCGGCCGCAACCGCGCCGCCAGTTCCTGGTCCCCGTTGATCGAGATCCGCACCGGCAGCCGCTGCACCACCTTGGTGAAATTGCCGCTGGCATTGTCCGGGCGCAGCACGCTGAACTCCGATCCGGTGGCCGGCGCGATCTGCTCCACGCGTCCGCGCAGCACCTGGCCCTGGAACGCATCCACCGAGAACGAGGCGGGCTGCCCGATCTTCATCTGCCAGGTCTGGCCTTCCTTGTAGTTGGCCACCACCCACAATGCATCGGGCACCAGGAACAGCAGCTGCGAACCGGCGGCTACGTACTGTCCCACGCGCACGCTGGCTTCGCTGATCTGTCCATCGCGCGGCGCATGGATCACCGTATTGGCCAGGTCGATGCGGGCCAGCTCAAGCTGTGCCTGCGCGCTTTCCACCTGCGCTTCCAGGCTCTTGCGCGAGACCTGGGTCGAGACCAGGGTTTCTTCGGCGATGCGGATCTGCGCCTGCGACTGCTGCACGCTGGCCTGCGCCGAGGCCTGGCTGGTGCGGAACTTGTCGCGGTCGTTGATCGACACCAGCTGCTGCGCCGCCAGTTCCTCGTAGCGCTTGGCCTCGCTGCGCGAGCGCTGCAGCTCGGCCTGGCCGGCCGACAGCGCGGCCTGTGCCGCAGCGATCTGCGCGCGGTTCTGCGCCTGCGACTGGTCCGAATTGGCCAGGGCCGCGCGCGCGCTGTCCAGCGTGGCCTGCGCCTGCGCCACCCGCTGCGCGTAGATGCGGTCGTCGATGCGCAGCAGCGGCTCGCCCTGTTTCACGTGCTGGAAGTCCTTCACCAGCACGTCGGTCACATAGCCGTTCACCTGCGGCGCCATCACCGTGATCTGACCGCGCACGTAGGCGTTGTCGGTCACCATCACGCTGCTGGTGAACGGCCACAGGTGCCAGGCGCGCAGGATCAGCGCGATGCCCAGCAGGGCCACCACCACCATCACCACCACGCTGCGCGAACTCGGCTTGAGGTACTTCGGCGCGGCGGCGGGCGCGGCCGGCGTCGCCGCCGGCGCCGCATCGGTGGGCGGCGGCGGGGTGACGTTCTCGGCAGCGTCGGTGTCGTCTGGACGGGGCGGGACGGGAGGCATGACGGTGGACTCAGCGCGGTGCCGCGGTGGCAGCCGCAGCGGGGGAGGAAGGATGGCGCTTGCGCCATTGTTTGCGTACGGCGGTACGCAGCGACAGCAGCAGCAACCAGCACAGGAAACCGATTGCCAGCCAGCCGCTCAGGGTGAACACATCGTTGAAGCCTCGCACGTTGGCTTCGCGGCGGGTGGTCTGTGCCAGCTGCGCGCTGCCCTGGGCACTGCGCAGCACCGGGTCGGTGATCTGCGCTGCGTACAACTGCTGCTGGATGCGCAGGCGCTGTGCCACCACCGGGTCGGCTGGATCGAGCTGGCTGGTCAGCGCGCTGGAATACAGCTGCTCGCGATGCAGCTGGAACGTTCCCAGCACGGCCGAGCCGGCCAGTCCGCCCAGCGTCTGCGTGATCGACAATGTCACCAGGAAGGTGATCATGTGGTCCACGCCCTGTTTCAACGCTGCGGAAATGCCGAGCATGATCAGCGGGCCCATGAACATGCCGGCGCCCACCGACGCCAGGAACTGGCTGATGTAGAAGTCGTGCGGGCGATCCAGGCTGGTGCGGTGCTGGTCGAAGAACGCGGCGGCACCCAGCAGCAGGATCGCCATCAGCAACTGCGCAATCAGGCGCTTCGGGCCGAAGGTCAGTGACGCACCGGCGATGCCGGTGACCACGCCGGCCAGGATCACCACGAACAGCGGCCGCATCTGGTCCGGTCCCATGCCCAGCGTGCGCATCAGGTTGACCACGCCGTAGGACTGTTCAGTGGTCAGGAAGCGGATCAGGAAGGCGCCGACGATGAAGTGCATCACCGGCAGGGTCGACAGCCAACGGATCTGCAGCAGCGGGTTGCGCCGGTAGTGTTCGATGATCAGTGCGGTGGTGGTCAGCACGATGGAGGCGATCAGCGCCCAGCCCAGCCACGGCGTGTTCAACCACCAGCGCGTGTAGCCCTGGGCCAGCACCACCACCAGCAGGGCGACGGCGGGCGCGAGCAGGGCGAAGGTGAGGAAATCCAGCGGTTCGAAGGCTTTGACCTGGATGCCTGGCGGCAGCTTCAGCACGACCACGGCGGCAAACGCGCACAGCGCCAGCCCTGCTTCGAACGAGTACAGCTGGTGCCATTGGCCGGTATCGACCAGGCCGGGCGAGACGATCCAGGCAATCGGCACCGCCAGCTGCGACAGGCCGACGCCGATCACCAGCAGGTTGCCGGTGAATCGCCGCGGCAGCGCCTGCAGCATGTACAGCGTCCCCAGCGTCGAACAGGCCGCGCCGGCGAAACCGCTGGCGGCGCGGGTCAGCATGGTGGTCTCGAAACTGCCGACGAACAGGTGCAGCACCGCCAGCGCCGCATACAGCCCCAGGCCGATCTCGGCGAACAGGCGGATGCCGTACTGCTGGCGGAACTTGAAGGCCAGCAGGTTGGCGGTCACGTTGACCATGGCGTAGGCAGCCACCAGCCAGCTGCCCTGGGTGGGGGTGAGCGCCAGTTGGCCCTGCAGGAAGGGCAGGTTGGCCGTCACCAGCGCATTGCCGAGGCCACCGGTGATGGCCACCAGCAGCGACACCAGTGCATAGGCTGCACGCCGATAAGGCGGGTGCCAGGGCATCGACGCCGAACCGGGCATGGTCGGCTTTTCGTGCTCCTCCCAATCCGGAACTGGCTTGAGGTACGGCTGCACCATCAGCGTTCCCCGCTGGCTGCTCCCTGGAGTCCCCCGCGCAGCAGCTGCAGGGCACGCCCGGCCAGCTGGGCGCGCTCATCGCGGGTCTTGCCGCGCAGGGCCGCCCCCAGCATGCCCGAGATCAGTGAAATATCCGTCTTCTCCAGGTCGGGCCGGCACAGGCCAGCGGCCTTGGCGCGGGCAATGGGGGCTTCCAGCAGGTCGCGCACGGTCTCGCGTGCGGTGCGCATGGCCGGCACGTCCGAATCGACCGCGCGCCAGTAATCGGCCAGAGCCGGCGAATCGACGATGCGCTGGGCCATGCCTTCGAACACCTCGAACAGGGCGTCGTCGCGGTCGCCAAGCTGCTCGACCTGGCGGCGGATGCGGTCGACCGTGCGCTGCAGCAGCGCCTGGATCAGCGCGGTGCGGTCAGGGAAGTTCCGATACAGGGTGGCGCGGCCGACTTCGGCGCGCTCGACCACCAGGTCCAGCGGCGCGGTGACGCCGTGTTGGCCGAACACATGGTCGGCAGCATCGAGGATGAGGGCTCGGCGGGCAGCGGCATCGGCACGTTGGGTGGTCATGGCTTTATTTTCGGACACAAATGTCCGGATGGCGAGAGACAGATGGCGACGGGATTGTCCGCTTGTTGTCGTACGCACATCTTTGTGACGGATGCGTGATGGCGGATGGGGCGCAAAAAAAACGGGAGGCCACGCGGCCCCCCGTAGATCCACGCCCTGCGTGGATGCACTTCAGTAGATCCACGCCATGCGTGGATGCACTTCAGTAGATCCACGCCATGCGTGGATGCCTCATCAGAAGAACGCGCGGATCCCGAAGGCGACACCACGACCCGGCAGCGGCGAGTAATCCTTCAGCAGCGAGGTATGCGGACGCACTTCGCGGTTGGTCAGGTTGCTGCCATCCAGGAACAACTCGTAGCTGTTGCTGTCGCTGCGGTCCCAGCGGTAGGCCAGGTGCGCATCGACCAGGGTGTAGCCGTTGCTCGGCTCCTCGTTCTGCGCAACGTCCTTCTGCCGGCTGTAACGCACCGCGCCCACCGAGGCACGCCAGCCATCCTTCGCCCAGCGCAGGTCGGCGCCGACACGGGCCGGGGCGATGCGCGGCAGGTAACCGGTGTTGGCCAGTTCTACGCTGTAGTTGTGGTTGTGGTCACCGTGCGGCACGGCGATGTCCAGGGTACGGCTGCCGTTGCCGTCCAGCTTGGCCTGCACGTAGTCGCCGAACACGCGCAGGTCCCAATCACCGGCGCCGCCTTCGAACAGGTGCACCAGCGCTTCGGCCTCGGCGCCCTTGAACACCGCGTCCTGCTGGGTCCAGGTGCGCACCGGCAGGCTCTCGGTGATGCCGGTGTCGGCCAGGTAGATGAAGTCCTTGAATCTGGTCTGGTAGATCGCGGCAGAGAAGTCCAGGCGCTCGCTGTGGGTGTGGATGCCCAGTTCGATGCGCTGGCCGCGCTCGGTCTTCAGGTTGGCATCACCGATTTCCAGCGAACGGGTGGCGATGTGCGCACCGGCGGCGTACAGCTCCTCGTTGGTCGGTGCACGCTCGGAGCTGTCCACGCCGATGCGCAGGTCGACCGCATCGTTGAGCTTCCAGATGCCGGCGGCAGACAGGTTGGTGGCGTCGAACTTGCGGCGGCGGTAGTCGCCGGTCGGGTCCAGCTTGACCTGGTCGTGGCGACCGCCCAGTTCCAGCTTGAACGGGCCGAACTGCTTTTCCTGCAGAACGAACAGGCCGATGTTCCTGGTTCCGGTATCGGGCACGAACGCTTCTTCGCCCTTGGCGCCGAAATCGCTGTTGCCGAACTGCAGGCCGAAGGCGCCGTCCCAGCCGCCGATCTGCTGCTGCACCGCTTCCAGGCGGCCTTCGATGCCGCGGTTGGTGAAGCGGGTGGACGGCGTGCCGGCTTCCAGCTCCACGTGTTCGTAGTCGGTGTAGGCCACGCGCGCGTTGACGTTCTTCAGGAACGATACCGGGTTGTAGATGCCGGCCTTGGTCTCGAAACGGTTCTGCACCATGTCGATGCGCACGTCGTGCTCTTCACCTTCCTCCTCCTCGCCATGGTCGTGGTCGTGATCATGGTCGTGGCCATCGCCGTCGGCATGCACGTGGGCGCCGTTGGGGATGCCGTAGTTGGTGCGGTAGGTGCTGGCCGAGGCGCCGAAGTAGCCGCCTTCGCCCAGCCAGGTGGCGCCGACGCCACCGGCGCGGGTGCGGATGGAACTGTTGTCCAGGCGGCCGCGACGCGGCTCTTCGCCTTCCTCGCCCGCGTGGTCGTGGTCATCGTGGTGGTCCTCCAGGCCGTCGATCACCGCGTAGCCGGGAATGCGGAAATCATCGCCATTGCGCACCAGGCCATCCACGTGCAGCACGACATTGCCGCTCACGCCGTCCAGGCGGAACATGCCGCTGCGTTCGTCGTTGACCGAATTGCCACGCAGTTCGGCGCGGCCGCTGAGCGGACGGTCCGGCAGTTCGCGCGCAATGCGCCCATCGACCACGTTCACCGCGCCGCCGATCGCGCCGCTGCCGAACAGCAGCGTTGCCGGGCCTTTCAGTACTTCGATCTGGTCGGCCAGGAACGGCTCGATGCTGGTGGCATGGTCGGCGCTGACGGTGGAGGCGTCCATGTTGCCCATGCCGTTGGACAGCACGGCCACGCGCGGACCTTCCTGGCCACGGATGATCGGGCGGCCTACGCCGGGGCCGAAGAAGGTGCTCTGCACGCCGGGCAGCTTGGCGACGGTGTCACCGAGGGTGCCGGCCTTCTGCTCGTCCAGGCGCTCACCGGCCAGCACGTCAACCGGGCGCGCCAACGATTCGGCATCACCCTGCAGCGGCGACGCAGTGACCTGCACCGCGGACAGCTCGGTCAGGTGGCGGTCACGATGCGAATCATCGTCGGAGGCCGCAAAGGCGACCGAGGGCAGCAGCGCAGCGAGCGCCAGGGCCAGGGAATGCGGCTTGAGGCGAGGGTGACGGGAGGGCATGGGCGGTCCTTTGTTACATTGTATCAATTGGGTGGCGCACGAATCCCGTCGGCGGGACAGGGGGAAGGGAACCGTGCGGGTCGGGAAACGATGTTATATTATTCCATAACGATTCGTCGCCCTGCTGGAAGTCATGCCTTTGCCCTCACGCCTGCGCCACCTGCTCGATCGCTTCGGCGCCACCGGTTCGATGCTGTGCGCGGTGCACTGCGCGGTCATTCCGCTGCTGCTGGCCGCTGCCCCCTCGCTTGGCCTGTCCTTCTGGCTCAGCGATGGCGTGGAGAAGGCGCTGGTGGTGTTCGTGACCCTGCTGGGCTTGTTCAGCCTGGTCTGGGGTTACCGGCGGCACGGCGCGCTGCGTGCGCTGGCATTCCTGATTCCCGGCCTGGTCGCGTTGTGGGCCGGCGTGCTGTACGACCCGCTGCACCACAACGCGGTGCCGCATGCGGTGGTGATGACCTTGGGCGGGCTGCTGGTCGGCATCGCGCACCTGGTCAACCTGCGCCTGAACCACGGCCACGTGCATGACGCCAGCTGCGCGCACTAGGCGCTCCGTGGTAGGCTTTCCGATCGTGCGCGGGGGCGCCCAGCAAGGCGGCCCCGCCGAACCCGTGTCAGTACGGGGTAACCAGATTTCACATTTGAGGAGTTGAAGACATGGGTAAGGGTGACCGCAAGACCGCCAAGGGCAAGCGCTACAACGCCAGCTACGGCAACGCCCGTTCGCACACCGCGAGCAAGGTCGCCGTAGGCGCCGCCGCCCCGGTTGCCAAGAAGACCGTGGCCAAGGCTCCGGCGAAGAAGGCTGTGGCCAAGAAGGCAGTGGCCAAGGCCGGCTGATCCGCCGACCGACCGGTCCAAAGAAAAACGCGGCGCTCGGCGCCGCGTTTTTTTTTGACCATGGCCAGGGCATGGCGCCGCGATCAGCGCAGGGTTTTCTGCAGCGTCTGCGCGTTGCCATCGTTGGCTGCTTCCGGCACCTGCAGCAGGTGCGCCAGCAGCGGGTAGACGTCGACATTGTCGAAACCGTCGATCACCAGGCCTTGCCGGAATGAAGGTCCCCGGGCGACGAATACTGCGCGCATCGACGGCAACGCGTTGTCGTAACCATGCGAGCCGCGATCGGCGTGCTCGCGCTTGGCGATCTTCTCGCGCGTCAGCGCGTCCCAGCCTTCATCCATCTGGCAGACGATGGCGGGCACGCGCGGATGGGTGCCGTAATGCCAGCGGGCCGGCAGGTTCTCCTTCTTCCAGCATTCGTAGTGTGCGTGGCGACCGAGCAGGGCACGCTCGGCCTCTGCTTCGCGTCCCAGCTCCGGCGCGAAGCCGACCGACTGGCCTGCGCTGACGTTGCGCGCGATGGCAGGGTCAACCATCGATTCGAGGGCGATCACCTGGCCCTCCGGTACCGACGCCATGCCGTGATCGGAGACCACGATCACGTTGGTGCTGTCGGCCAGGCCGTGCTGCTGCAGGCCATCGAGCACCTGGCCGATGATCTGGTCGGCACGCACGATGGCCTCGGTGTACTGCCTGGATTCGGGGCCAAAGTTGTGGCCGGCCTTGTCCACGTGCTCCATGTACAGCGTGGTCAGGCGCGGCGCATCGGCATCGGTCTGCGACAGCCAGTCGAGCACTGTCTGCGCACGCTGCTCCAGCGGTTCCTTGGCATCGTAAATACGCCACTGGCTGGGCCGTGTGCCCTGGATCTCGGCTTCGCTGCCCGGCCATGAGGTGGTGGCGGTGCGCACACCGACCTTTTCGGCACCCACCCAGATCGGTTCACCGCCCCACCATCCGCTGGTGGTCACCGCAGTGCGGTCGTGCAGCGCGAAGCGACCGAGCGCGGCATCGTCCATGCTGTTGTTGATGATGCCGTGGTGGTCCGGACGCAGGCCGGTGACCAGTGTGTAGTGGTTGGGGAAGGTGAGCGAGGGATAGGAGGGCGTCATCCAGCGCGCACGCACGCCGCCATCGATGATTCGTTGCAGGTTCGGGGTAAGCCCGCGATCCAGCGCATCGGCGCGCAGCCCGTCGATGGAGATCAGCAACAGTTTCGGCGGGCTGGCGGGCGGCGTATTCGCTCCCGCGGCAGGTGCAGCGATGGTTGTCGAAGGCGAAGGCGTGGTGGTGCAGGCGGCCAGGGGCAGCAGCAGCGCCAGCGTGCAGGTCAGGCGTACGGAAGTCATCCGGCCATGATAATCCGCAGCAATGACGTACCCAAGACACGCCATCGCGCCTGTGGCGTGCTGGCGTGTCCGCGCATTTCACCTTATCCCCGCGCCTTTGGCGCGCCCCCTTGAACAACAAGGGGGCTCTTCTCCAGACAGATTACGGATGCTTCCATCCACGCATGGCGTGGATCTACCGTCACCGGGAAGGTGTCGAAGGCGGGGTGAATGAATCTGTGGGGGCGTGAGCGCCATGGATGGCGCGATCGAGCCTACAGGGACGTACTTGCGGCGTCCCCCGCAGATTCATCCACCCCGCCAAACCCACAGTCAATCCCGAGCCGGCTGTTGCTTCGGCTTTTGCTGTTGCTCCGGCTTCAGCGGGTGCAGGGCGCAGCCCTGCCTCCAACCCTCATGCAAACAGCGGTGCCTGTCGCTGCTCCAGCCGCAACAACGCTGCCTTGGTTTCCAGGCCGCCACCGAAGCCCGTCAACGTACCGTTGCTGCCGATCACGCGATGGCACGGCAGCACGATCGGCAACGGATTACGGCCATTGGCCGCGCCGACCGCACGGGTCGCCGTCGGCTGACCCAATTGCTGCGCCAGCTGCAGGTAGCTCCAGGTCTGGCCGAAGGGAATCAACGCCAGCGCATGCCAGACGCGCAGTTGGAACGGCGTGCCATGCGGTGCCAGCACCAAGTCGAAACCGCTGCGCTCACCGTGCAGGTACTGCAGCAACTGCTCGCGCGCCTCCGGCAATGCGCCTGGCGCGTAATGCCAGTGCTCGCGGCCGCGCGCAGGATGGCGGTTTTCCGGGAACAGAACGTGGGCCAGGCCATTCTCGTCCCCGGCGATGGTCAGTTCACCGATCGGTGTATCGAAGCGATCGAACAACAGGTTCATGAGGGTTCTCCAACGAACGTGCCGGACAGGTGCCACAGATGCAGCACGGCATAGGCGCGCCACGGGCGCCATGATTGCGAACGGGCCTCGGTGGCGCGTTCGCTGAGGCGCTGGCCCTGCGCGTGGCCCAGCACCTGCTGCAGCACCAGGTCACCGCCGGGGAAGGCATCAGGCTGGCCGAGCCCGCGCAGGGCAATGTACTGCGCCGTCCACGGGCCGATGCCGGGCAGGGCCACGCAGCGGGCGACGAATTCCTCCAGTGCCTGGCCCGGCCCGAAGTCCAGCTGGCCGCTGGCGCAGGCTGCGGCGAGGGCGCGCACGGTGGCGGCGCGGCTGCGTGGCAGGCCGATCGATTCCAGCGACGCGTCGGCCAGTACGTCCGGCGCAGGAAACTGACGGTCGAATTCGGACGGCATGCCGGGCAGGTGCGCACCGTAGGCATCGACCAGCCGGCGCGCGAACGTGGTGGCCGCGGCCACGCTGACCTGCTGGCCCAGCACCGCGCGCACGCCCACCTCGAAGCCGTCCCACCCGCCAGGTACGCGCAGGCCAGGGCGCTCGGCGATGCCGCGCGCCAACAGCGGTTCATCGCCCAGCGCTGCGTGCACCTGCTGCAGGTCGGCGTCCAGGTCGAACACGCGGCGCACGCGGCGCACGATGTCCGGGATCAGGCGTGGGTCGACCGCGCCCAGTTGCAGGCGCAGCTCGGGCCGCTTCGGGTCGGCGGTGACGCGCAGCAGGGCGGGGCGCTCGGCGGTGCCCAACACGCGCTGGTAACTGTCTTCCCCGATCAGCTCGATGCCGGGCAGGCTGCGCTTGCGCAGGAAGGCCAGCATGCGGGGGAAATCCAGTGGCGGTCGGTAGCCCAGGCGCAGCACCAGCCCGCCATCGTCGGCGGCCAGGGGATGGTGTTGGCGGCGCAGTACGGTAGGCGCCATTCCGCAGCCCTGCAGGAATGCCGTATTGAAGCGGCGCAGGCTGTTGTAACCAGCGGCCAGTGCCACGTCGGTCACCGGCAGCGTGGTTTCGGTCAGCAGCTGCTTGGCCAGCAGCAGGCGATGGGTTGCGTGGATCTGCCCTGGCGTTGCGCCCAGCCGTTCGACGAACAGGCGTTGCAGCTGGCGTGCGCTGAGGCCGATCTTTCCTGCCAGCTCGGCCACCGGCTGGTCCTGCAGGAAGCCGGCATGGATCAGCGCCAGGGCCCGCTGCACGGCCTGTCCGGCCAGCGCCTGTTGTGCCAGCGGGGCCAGCTCGGGGCGGCAGCGCAGGCAGGGGCGATAGCCGGCGGATGCAGCGGCAGCAGCCGTGGGGAAATAGGTGATGTTGCGTGGCTTCGGTGGCGGCGCTGGGCACACCGGCCGGCAATAGATGCCGGTGCTGCGCACGGCGGTGAAGAATACGCCGTCGAAGCGCGCATCACGGGCCAGGCGGGCGCGATCACAGGCGGCAGTGTCGAGGGCGAGTGCGGTATCCATGTCGCCAGTCTAGGCGCCTGCGGGCGGTAGTACTCGCCATATTCGGACATGGATGCTGGAGGGGCCTGGCCGGGCTGCGCCCGGCACCCTCAGCGGCAACAGCAACAGCAACAGCAACAGCAACGGCAACGGCAACAGCGGGCTATCCGTGGGATGGCGGGGTGGGTCCGGTTGCAGGGGACGCTGCAAGTACGTCCCTGTAAGCTCGGTCGCGCCATCCATGGCGCTCACGCCCCTGCAAC
>NZ_QQXJ01000001.1:2854568-2908970 GCF_004348785.1 Stenotrophomonas sp. TEPEL | reverse complement strand
GTTGCAGGGGACGCTGCAAGTACGTCCCTGTAAGCTCGGTCGCGCCATCCATGGCGCTCACGCCCCTGCAACCGGACCCACCCCGCCTTCGACAGACTTCCGCGAACTGTCGAGATGGCATGGCCTGCTCTTTGGTGGGTGTCGACCTTGGTCGACATGTGGATCCACGCAATGTGGGAGGGGATGTCGGATGACGCTGGGACAGGAAATGACAGGGTCGGAGGGTCAGAACAGGTTCAGTGGCGGGCGCTGAATGCGCGCCGTGGACGGGTAGACTGTGGTTCTTGCCTGTCTGAATCCGGTTGCCCGATGTCCGCCAAACTCCGCTGGTTGCCCCTGTTGTGCCTGGCCCTGGCGGGCTGCAGCCAGTTGGAGAACCCCGGCAACGTCACCGCTGCCGACAAGGCCACGCGGGCTCCGGCCAGCGATGGTGAAAACATGGTGTCGATCAATGCCGCCGATGCGCCGCCACCGCCGGCACAGGCGCGCAGCCGGGCTGATCGGCCCTGGCCGCAGGCGCAGCTGGAAAACGGCAAGGCCTGGGTCAGCTGCACCACCGATTACGCCGGCGACGGCGGCGATGGCATTGAACTGGAAGGCCTGCAGCGCGAACAGTTGAAGCAGGCGCTGGCGCCGTGCGCCGAGCGTGGCCTGCTGCGCGTGCGCTACAACGGCAAGATCAACCCCGGGTTTGCCGAGATGATGTGGCGGCTGGCCGTGGTCGCCGACGAGCTGCAGATCCACAAGCGCATCCTGGATCTGGATTCCAGCGGTGGCCAGGTGGAATCGGCCATCGTTGCCGGCGACAGCATCGGCGAATCCGGCTGGACCATCTGGGTGCGCGAGGGCTCGATCTGCCACAGCGCCTGCGTGTTCGTGCTGGCTGCCGGCGACAACCGCCTGTTGACCGGCAAGGTCGGCATCCACCGCATGATGCGCATCAGTTCCAAGGCCACCTCGCGCGCGGAGCTCAACCGCGAACTGCACGAGGTCTATGACAACGTGAAGGACTACCTGCAGCGCAATGGTGTGGCGGTGGGTGTGGCCGACCTGATGATGACCGTGCCCAACCGCAGCCTGCGCCTGCTGACTGCCGAAGAGCTTCGCCAGTACGGCCTGGACGGGACCAACGCCGTGCAGGACGACCTGGAGCGGATCAAGCAGATGCGGACCTGCGGCGACGACTTCGTGCAGCGCAAGGATGCGTTCCTGGTGGCGTTCGACCAGCAGTGCAAGCGCGACGGTGCCGACATGGAATCGATCAACAGCTGTGGCCAGTCGCTGAAGCAGCGTTTCGGCTTCCCCGACCCGGTGTGCCCGGAGGAAAGCCCGCTGTCGGAGATCGACGTGGCTACGCTGCCCCCGGCACCGCCGGAGCAGCCGCCGGTGGCCGAGCAGCTGCCCGCGACATCGGCGGCACCGCCAGCGCAGGCCGAGGCGGGCGCGGTGGAAGGCAGCGTCCAGGCGCGCTGACGGTCCACTCACTGCGCTGGCGTAGACTGCGGTTCTTTCCATCGAACCGGCGGTGTCCATGAAGCGCGTGCTCTTGCTGCTGTCCCTGTTGCCCTTGGCTGCACTGGCGCAAACGCCGGCGCCGGCCACGCCCGCACCGGCCCCGGCTCGCCCCGCGCCGAGCGCACCGACGGCCGCGAAGCCGGCCACTGCTGCCGCGCCGGCGTTGAGCCCGGCCCAGCAGGCGCAGGTGCAGAAACAGGACGCGGAAATGGGCAGTGCCGCATTGAAGGCCGCGCAACTGGTCGACGCCAATCGGGCCGGTGAGTTGTGGGACGGCGCCTCGGCGGTTGCCCGCCGCGCGGTGCCCAAGGCGGCCTTCGTCAGCCAGCTTGCCGCCGACCGCACGCGTCTTGGCGCGCTGGCCGGGCGTGGCCAGCCGACCATCACCCGCGTGAAATACGCTGCAGGTGCTGCGGTGCCCGAAGGCCTGTACATCAACGTCAGCTTCCCGACCCGTTTCGCCAACAGCGCGCAGCCGGTACGCGAGCTGGTGTCGTTCCGCTTCGACGAAGACCAGACCTGGCGCCTGGCCGGCTACAGCCTGCGCGCGTCCAGCCCCTGACGGAGATCGACGATGGCCACCGAATTGACGATGCTGGCGTGGGCGATGCTGCTGGGTTTCGTCTACATCTTTGCCGCCTCCACCGTGGTCACCCGAGAGCGCGGGATGAAATGGAATGCCTCCGCACGTGACGACTCGTCCAAGCCGTTGAGTCCACTGGCCGGGCGACTGCAGCGGGCGCAATCCAACTTCTTCGAGACCTTCCCGTTCTTCGCCGCCGCTGCGATTGCGGTGGTGCTGGCCGGGCGTGGCAGCGACACCACCGCGCTGGCGGCGCAGGTCTACTTCTGGGCGCGCGTTGTCTACCTGCCGCTGTACGCAGCCGGCGTGCCCTATGTGCGCAGCCTCGTCTGGCTGGTGTCGATCGTGGCGATCCTGGCGATGGTGTTCGCGCTGCTGTGACGCGCAGCTGATCCAGATCAAGGCCGGTCAGGCACGCAGCGCTATGCTGGCCGCGACTGGATCAACGGCAGGAGGCGCGCATGCGCAGGATGGACGTGGTGGTGGTCGGCGCCGGACCGGCCGGGCTGTGCTTTGCGCGCGCGCTGGCCGGCACTGGCCTGCAGGTGGGACTGGTCGAGGTACAGCCGCGCCAGGCCCTGGCCGAGGCGGCCTACGACGGCCGCGAAATCGCCTTGACCCATGCCTCGCGGCAGAGCCTGGAACAGCTTGGCCTGTGGCAGCGCCTGCCCGAAGCCGAGGTTGCCGAACTGCGCGACGCGCGGGTGCTGAACGGAGGTTCGCCCTTCGCCCTGACCTTTGCCAGCAGCCAGGGAGATGGCCAGCCGCTGGGCTGGCTGGTGCCCAACCATCTGATCCGCCGCGCGGCCTGGCAGGCGGTGCAGGGCCAGGCCGGGCTGGAATTGTTTGATGGCCGCAAGGTGCAGGCGGTACGCGCCGACAGCCAGGGCCACGTGGTGCGCCTGGACGATGGCAGCGAGCTGCATCCGCGGCTGCTGGTATGTGCCGACAGTCGCTTCTCCGGCACCCGCCGCATGCTCGGCATCGGTGCGCAGATGCGTGACTTCGGCAAATCGATGCTGGTCTGCAGGATGCAGGTCGAGCGCGATCATCACCACACGGCCTGGGAATGGTTCGGCTATGGCCGCACGATGGCGTTGCTGCCACTCAACGAAGGGCAGGCATCGGCGGTGATCACCCTGCCGCCGCGGCAGATCGAAGCGCTGCTGGCGATGGATGAGGTCGCGTTCGGGGAGGCCATCAGCGGCTTCTTCGAACACCGCCTGGGACGCATGCAGCCGGTGGCCACGCCACAGGCCTATCCCCTGGTCGGGGTGTATGCGCACCGCTTTGTCGGCGAACGTTCGGCACTGATCGGTGATGCCGCAGTGGGCATGCACCCGGTCACCGCACATGGTTTCAACCTCGGCCTGGCCAGCGCGCAGCGGCTGGCGCAGGGCATCGCCGAGCAGCAGCGGCGTGGAGCGGACATCGCCGCGCCCGGCATGCTGGGCCGCTACCAGCGCGGGCATCGGCTGGCGGCGCGGCCGCTGTATGAAGCGACCAATGCGATTGCCAGCCTGTATACCGACGACCGCCGTCCGGCGCGCCTGTTGCGGGCGGCCGGGTTGCGGGTGGCGCAGGGGGTGGCACCGTTCCGGCAGTTGATTGCCGCCCACCTGACCCAGCGCGTGGCCTGACGGCCAAACGGTGACTTACGCGGCGGCCAGGACGCGGATCTGGCTGTCGTTGAACTCGACCACCTGGCCTGCGCGGATCTTGCAGGCCTTGCGCAGCTCGACCTCGCCATCGACCAGCACCAGGCCTTCGCTGATGACCATCTTGGCTTCGCCGCCGCTGGTGACCAGGTCGGCCAGCTTCAGCAACTGCTTGAGTTCGACGTAATCGCTGTCGAGGTCGAATTCGAGGATCTGCATGGAACGGGTTTCCTGGGGCAGGCGCTGCAGGACAGGGCCCGCGGCGGTAAAATGGGCGCCTATTGTGCGCCACGGCGGGCCGTAACGGCATGCCGTTGGCTTCCTGTACACCTTGTTCAGGCACAGTGCGGTATCATCCCGCTCTGAGCGAGTAAAACCTCAGCTCCAACCGAGCAGCGCCAGGGCACGCGATAAGAAGGGCGCCCAAAGCGCGGAAGCCCCCTTTTTTTCGCCTGCCATGCTCGTGGCAGTGCCTTCGGAGTTCCCCATGTCCCAAGAAACCCAAGCGCAGCTGCAGTTCGCGCAGCTCGGCCTGTCCGATTCTGTCATGCAGGCTGTCACTGCCATCGGCTACGAAACGCCGTCGCCGATCCAGGCTGCCACCATCCCGGCGATGCTGGAAGGCCGCGACGTGCTGGGCCAGGCCCAGACCGGTACCGGCAAGACCGCGGCCTTCGCGCTGCCGGTGCTGTCCAACATCGACCTGCAGCAGATCAAGCCGCAGGCACTGGTGCTGGCCCCGACCCGCGAGCTGGCCATCCAGGTTGCCGAGGCGTTCCAGTCCTATTCCTCGAAGATCCCCGGCTTCCGCGTGCTGCCGGTGTACGGCGGCCAGCCATACGGCCAGCAGCTGACGGCCCTGCGCCGCGGCGTGCACATCGTGGTCGGTACCCCCGGCCGCGTCATCGACCATCTGAACCGCAGCACGCTGGACCTGTCCGAGCTGAAGACGCTGGTGCTGGACGAAGCCGATGAAATGCTGCGCATGGGCTTCATCGACGACGTCGAAGCGGTGCTGAAGAAGCTGCCGGAGAAGCGCCAGGTCGCGCTGTTCTCGGCCACCATGCCGCCGGCCATCCGCCGTATCGCGCAGACCTACCTGAAGGACCCGGTCGAAGTCACCATCGCGAACAAGACCACCACCTCGGCCAACATCCGCCAGCGCTACTGGTGGGTGAGCGGCATGCACAAGCTGGACGCGCTGACCCGCATCCTGGAAGTGGAGCCGTTCGACGCGATGATCGTGTTCGCGCGCACCAAGGCCGGCACCGAAGAGCTGGCCAGCAAGCTGCAGGCCCGCGGCCTGGCCGCTGCCGCCATCAACGGTGACATGCAGCAGGCCCAGCGTGAGCGCACCATCGCCATGCTGAAGGAAGGCAAGCTGGACATCCTGGTCGCCACCGACGTGGCCGCTCGTGGCCTGGACGTGGAACGCATCAGCCACGTGCTGAACTACGACATCCCGTACGACACCGAAAGCTACGTGCACCGCATCGGCCGTACCGGCCGTGCCGGCCGCAGCGGTGAAGCAATCCTGTTCGCCACCCCGCGCGAAAAGGGCATGCTGCGCCAGATCGAGCGTGCGACCCGCCAGCCGATCGAAGAAATGCAGCTGCCGAGCGTGGAAGCGGTCAACGACAACCGCATCAACAAGTTCACCTCGCGCATCACCGAGACGCTTGGCCAGGGCGGCCTGGACTTCTACCGCCAGCTGCTGGAGCGTTTCGAGTCCGAACAGAACGTGCCGGCCATCGAAGTGGCCGCCGCACTGGCGAAGATGATGCAGGGCGATACCCCGTTCCTGCTGCAGCCGCCGGTGCGTGCACCGCGCGAAGAGCGTGCGCCGCGCGAGCGTTTCGAGCGCACTGAGCGCCCGGAACGTGGCGACCGCAACGAGCGCGGCCCGCGCTTCGAGCGTGGCCCGCGTCGTGACGATGCCGAGGGTGGCTTCGAGCAGCGCCCGCGCCGTGACGTGCCGCCGCGCGGTGCACCGGAGCAGGGCATGGAGACCTACCGCATTTCGGTCGGTCACCAGCATGGCGTGAAGCCGGCCAACATCGTCGGCGCCATCGCCAATGAAGCCGGCCTGGAAAGCCGCTTCATCGGTCGTATCGACATCCACGACGACTTCTCGCTGCTGGATCTGCCGGCACAGATGCCGTCGGACGTGCTGACCCACCTGCAGAAGGTCTGGGTGTCCGGCCAGCAACTGCAGATGCGCCCGTTGGCGGCCGGTGAAGAGGTCAATCCGGCGCCGCGTCCGTTCAAGCCGCGCTTCGACAAGCGTGGACCGGGCGGTCCGGGTGGCCCGGGAGCTCCGCGTCGCAGCGGTCCGGGTGGCCCCGGCGGCGACCGCGACAGCCGTCCGCCGCGCCGTGATGGCTTCAACAAGCCACGTGGCCCGCGCAGCTTCTAAGCCGCGCTGAAGTAGACCAACAACGCCAGCCTCCGGGCTGGCGTTGTCGTTTGCATGGCGCCAGGGCGGCCCGGCCGCCGTTGTCGGCCACCGGCCGGGTCCGGTTTCGCATGGCCCACACATCTGCGGTTCTAGGCTGGCGCGGTTCCGTGGGAGATTGTCACCGCAGCACATTCGGGGGATCCAGGATGGGTAGAAGTGGCATGGACCAGCAGCGCCGACGGGTACCGATGACCCGCGGGCTGGGGGTGCGATTTGCGCTGTTGACGGGCATGGCGATCGGCTTGGTCGCGCTGTCAGCCGTGATCCAGGAACTGCAGGCGGCATCGACGGCGTGGATCGCCGGCCAGGGCTACTGGTCGCGGGGGCAGCAGGATGCCACCGCAGCGCTCAGCCGTTATCTGGCGCGTGGCCATCTGCAGGATCTGCAGGATGCCCAACGGGCACTGCAGGTTCCGTTGGGTGACCTGCAGGCCCGCAAGGCGCTGGAGCAATCCGAACCGGACGAGGCGACAGCCCGCGCCGGTTTTCTGCGTGGGGGCAATGCCCGCGCCGACATTCCGCGGCTGATCTTCTCGTTCCGCCATGCGCGCAACGTCGGAGCCTTCCGCGAGGCCACCTGGTTGTGGCGGCAGACCGACGCGGACCTGTTGGCCATGCAGGCGCTGGCGGAGGAACTGCAACGCCGCCATGGCACAGGACCGCTGGACGAGGCCACCGTGGATGACTACCTGCAGCGGCTGCGTGGCATCGATCACCAGCTGCGTGGGCAGGCGCAGGCGTTCTCGCAGGCCCTGCTGCGCATGGCGCGCGCGGTGCGCATCGCAACCCTGGCCGTCGGCGGACTGTCGGTCCTGCTGATCAGCCTGATGGCGGTGGCCTTGGCGCGCCGGGTCGGCAAGGACCTGACCGAGCATGAGAGCCGCTTCCGGGCGGCGTTCTACCAGGCCAACGTCGGCATGCTCAAGCTGGATGCCGCTGGCCGGGTGGTGGAGGCCAACCAGGCGATGGCCGACATCCTCGACCATCGTCGTGACGTGTTGCTGCAGATGTCGCTGGCCGAGCTGCTGATGGAGGGTGAGCTGGTGCTCGATGAAAGTGGCCGCATCGACTGGGAGCGCCAGCTGCGCCCGGGCGAGCTGCGCTTCCGGCGTCGCGATGGCAGCCTGGTGTGGGGACGCTGGAGTGGCACCGGCGTGCGCACCACCAGCGGCGGCCGCCTTTCGGTGTTCGCCATCGTCGAGGATGTCAGCCAGAACCACGCCCTGGCACGTGAGATCGAACACCACGCCAGCCATGACCCCTTGACCGGCCTGATCAATCGTCGGGAGATCGAGCGCCTGCTGGAAAAATCGCTGCTGCAGGTCCGCTCCGATGGTGGAACCCATGCCTTGGGCTACATCAATCTGGACCACTTCAAGCTGGTCAACGACAGCTTCGGCCACGCGGCCGGCGACCAGATGCTGCGCAGTTTCGCCGAGTACCTGGTCGGTGCGGTGCGGGATGGCGACTGGGTCGGCCGCCTGGGGGCGGACGAGTTCGCGGTGTTCCTTGCCCGCGCCAACCAGGATGAAGCCAAGCGCGTGCTGCAGCGGTTGATCCGCAATCTGGGCCAGGCCACGTTCCCGGTCAGCGAGGGCAGCCCCCAGTTGAGCTGCAGCGTGGGCGTGGTCGAAGTGACGGCCGAGGCGCCGGACGTGAACTGGTTGATGAGCGCGGCCGACAGCGCGTGCTATGCGGCCAAACAGGCCGGTCGCAACCGCGTGCATTGCTTCAACGAGAACCGGCTGGCCCTGGAGGAGCGACGGCTGGAGGCCGAACGCCTGCAGGGCGTCAGTCGCGCCATGGCCGAGAACCGGATGCTGTTGTATGCGCAGCGCATCGCCAAGGTCGGCGATCCGTCCTACCTGCACTACGAGGTGCTGGTGCGCATGCGTGACAGTGACGGCGTACTGCACCTGCCGGGCCAGTTCATGCCTGCGGTGGAGCGCTACGGCATGGCGGTGGTGCTGGACCGGCATGTACTCGGCCTGCTGTTCCGCCACTTGCAGGTGTGCCCGGCGCACGTACGGCAGCTGGGCCTGTGCAACGTCAACGTATCGGCCCAGTCGATCGCCGAGCCCGGATTTCTGGCCTTCGTCTGCGACCTGCTGGAGCGCAACCGCGCACTGGCGTCCAAGCTCTGTTTCGAGATCACCGAAACGGCGGCCATCGGCAACCTGAGCCAGGCGCGAGCCTTCATCGACGCGGTCAAGGCGCGCGGCTGCCGGGTGGCGCTGGATGATTTCGGCTCGGGCCTGTCCTCGTTCGGTTATCTGCGGCAGCTGTCGGCGGACATGCTGAAGATCGATGGGGCGTTCGTGCGCGACATGGACACCGATCCGGTCAGCCGTGCCAGCGTGCGCGCGATCAGCGAGCTGGGCCGCGAACTGCAGATGGAGGTGGTGGCCGAGTGGGTGGAGACCAGCGAAATTGCCGAGGCGCTGGCAGACATGGGCGTGCAGGGGCTGCAGGGTTATGCCATCGAACGGCCGCAGCCGCTGGAACGGCTGACCCTGGCCGACCTGCGGCCGATGCGGCTGGCCGGTACGCAGGGGCCATCGGCTGTCGGCTGAAGCTGCTGCGGCCGGGCTGCGCCCGGCACCCTCAACCTCAACAGCAACAGCAACAGCAACAGCAACAGCAACAGCTGCATTCCGTGGGATGGCGGGGTGGGTCCGGTTGCGGGGGACGCCGCAAGTACGTCCCTGTAGGCTCGGTCGCGCCATCCATGGCGCTCACGCCCCCGCAACCGGCCCCACCCCTCCTTCGACAGATTCCGGCTGCTGTTGGTGGGTGTCGACCTTGGTCGACGCGTAGATCCACGCCATGCGTGGATGAAATCCAATCCATTCGATGATCTCGAAATCGGTAGGAACGTCCATCCACGCATGGCGTGGATCTACTACGCGCGGGAACTGTCAGGGTGGGGCGCGGTATGGGCAGGCAGGACCGTTGGCGCCATGGGCCCGAGGCATGCCCTCGGGCGGGTGGGGCAGGACGCCCAACCCCGGTCTTGCCGTGTGCGCAGGACGGCGCACACGAGCAAGGCGCCATCGAGCCCCATGGATGGGTTTACGGCGTGTCCTGCCTGCCCAAACCCCCCGCCCACCTCGGTAGCCCGCAGTTGCTGTTGCTGTTGAGGTTGCCGGCCAGCGGCCGGCACTACAGCGGGTGCCGGGCGGCAGCCCGGCCAATACCCCCGCCACTATGGTCTACACATCGGTGGTGCATTCCGCTGCGATAATGCCGCCAGGGGCGACGCGCAATGGGCGCGGGCGTAAGCAGGAACAGGACGTGGCGTGGGCGGCAGGCAGGTGCGTTTGGAAACAGGGGCGGTGCTTGTCCTGCTGCTGGTGTGGTTGGCGTTGCCGTGGCTGGGCCACGCGCGCAGCGTCGACGCTGGCCGCGATTACCTTCTGGTCGGCACCGCGACAGCCGAACCTACGCCCCATCGCGCGTGCACGCCGGAGATGCTGGCCGGGCCGCGCCAGCAGACACGGGTGGATGCACCGCCAGAAGGCTGGTCCGGGCAGCCGCAGGCGCTGGATGTCTTCAATGTCTTTGCCGGCGAAGTGCGGCTGCAGCACGGTGATCGCGAGATCTGCGGCAACATGCAGGATGCGCGCACCCGCGATTCGCGCTTCCGTGCGGGCATCGGCATGGTGGCGGTCCCCGCCGCCGGCAGCCACGAGCCCTTCCTGGTTTCCTGGCAGACGCCGCTGAAGGCGCGCTGGGTTCCCACATTGCAGCTGGGTGCGCCCAGCCCGGTGCAGCAGAACGACACCGCCAGGCTGCTGGTGCGCGCCGCGTGCATCGCCGTGGCGATCGCGTTGGCGCTGTCGGCGCTGATGGCCTACCTGACCACCCGCGACCGCAGTTTCCTGATCTACATCGGCGCCACCCTGGTGCTGGTGCTGTGGCAGTCGATCCTTGGCGGCCTCAGCGGCTATCCCGAGCCTTGGCTGCGGGTCGGCGAACGCGGTGACGGGTGGCTGCTGGCGCTGACTGCGGCCACCCAGGCACTGGTGCTGCCGGCGCTGTGGCGCCTGAACGGCGGCGACCGCATGCTGCCACGTTCGCGCGTGGGCCAGCAGCTGGTGTTGTGGTCCCTGCTGGCGTTGGCGGCCTTGGTGCCGTGGTTGCAGCGCGATGGACTGGGCGTGGTCGCGCAGGTTCTGCAGGGGACGTTCGTCATCGGCTGCGCGCTGTCGTTGGCCATGGGCATCTGGGCCCGGTTGCGCGGCGACGTCTGGTCGCTGGCCGGATTGGCCGCACTGGCGCCGATGCTGGTGTTGATCGTGGCCGACGCTGCAAGTGCGCACTGGTTGATGGCGTATCGGGTGGAGGCCCTGCAGCTGGCGGTCACTTGGCTGCTGATGATGGCGGCCTACGCGCTCAACCTGCGCCTGGGCAGGCTGCGCCAGCAGCGCGATGAAATGCGCCAGCTTGCCGAGACCGACATGCTGACCGGCCTGCCCAACCGCCGCGCCGGCCTGCAGCAGCTGGCCCAGCATCTGCAGGGCGGCGAGCGTGAGAGGGGGCCGCTGGTGATCGGCTTCCTCGATATCGATCTGTTCAAGGACATCAATGATCGCCATGGGCATGAGATCGGCGACCAGGTGCTGGTGGCCGTGGCCCGCGCGCTTCGCGCCGCTGTCCGCAGCGAGGACCAGGTGGTGCGGATGGGCGGCGAAGAGTTCCTGCTGCTGTTGCCGGGCATGCCGCGTGAGGTTGCCGCCACCCGCCTGGAACGCCTGCGCCAGCGCATCACCGAGGCCTGCCGGGACCTGCAGGTGCCCGGTCTGGAGGTTACCGCGAGCATTGGCATGGCGCAGTGGCGGCCGGCTGATGATGATCTGGCTGCACTGCTGCGGCGCGCCGACCACGCCATGTACGTGGCCAAGCGCAGTGGCCGCAACCGGGTGTTCGATGGCGAAACCGAAGAACCGTTGACCACGGCATGAGGCGGGAAGGGCGGTGATGCCGGATAATGGGGCGATGACCAGCCGACTCAACAAATACATCGCCGATACCGGCTTCTGCTCCCGTCGCGAGGCCGATCGCCTGATCGCCGCCCGCCGGGTCACCGTCAATGGCCATGCCGCCGGCACCGGAGCGGTGGTCGGCGAGGATGACAAGGTGCTGGTCGACGGCCAGCCGTTGCGCGTGCGCACTCCCCGCAAGCCGGGTGCCCGACGCCATGTGTACATCGTGCTGAACAAGCCGGTGGGCGTGACCTGCACCACTGAAAGCACGGTGAAGGGCAACATCGTCGACTTCGTCGGCCACGAACAGCGCATCTTCCCGATCGGCCGCCTGGACAAGGAATCCGAAGGCCTGATCCTGATGACCAGCAACGGCGATATCGTCAACCAGATCCTGCGCGCCGAGAACGGCCACCAGAAGGAATATCTGGTGGCGGTGAACAAGCCGGTCACCGACGAATTCCTGCGCGCGATGGCCCGTGGCGTGCGCATCCATGACCAGATGACGCTGCCGTGCAAGACCTCGCGGATCGCCAAGTTCGGTTTCCGCATCATCCTGCAGCAGGGCCTGAACCGGCAGATCCGGCTGATGGCGGCCGAGTTCGGCTACCGGGTGACCCAACTGCGCCGCGTACGTATCGACAACATCAAGATCGGTGCACTGAAACCGGGCCAGTGGCGCAACCTGACCGAGCAGGAGCTCCATGGCCTGTTGCCGCAGCAGCAGGACTGGTAAGCAACGGCCGGCACTACCGGAATGCGGATTGGCCGCCCGCATCCGCTAGACTTTGCGGCGCCCTGCCGGAACGTGACGCTGCATGATCAAGCCCGACAAGCCCGCCAACGAAGCGCTGCGCCTGGAGGCGCTGTACCGCTACCGGATCCTCGATTCCGAGCGCGAACGCTCGTTCGATGACCTGGTGGCCATCGCCAAGGCGGTGTGTGGCACGACCATGGCGGCCGTGACCCTGATCGACGTCGAGCGCCAGTGGTTCAAGTCCATACAGGGAATCGATGCGGCCGAGAACCTGCGCAGCGAGTCGATGTGCGGCCATGCGATCCTGCGGCCGCAGGAAATCATGGTGGTTGAGGATGCATTGCAGGACGTCCGTTTCCACGACAATCCGGTGGTGATCGGCGACCCCCATGTGCGCTTCTATGCCGGTGCGCCGTTGATCAGCAGCGACGGCCTGCCGCTGGGAACCCTGTGTGTGTTCGACGCGCGGCCGCAGCAGCTGGCGACCGACAAGGCCGAAGCGCTGGCCGCGCTGTCGCGGCAGGTGATGGTGGTGATGGAGCTGCGCCGTTTCGCCCTGGATATCCAGCGGCACATGCTTGAGCGCGCCGATTACGAACGCCTGTTGTCGGAGTACCACGATGTGCTGCTGGCCCAGAATGCCGACCTGGCCGAACAGAGCCGTACCGACGCCTTGACCGGGCTGCCCAACCGGCGTGCGATGGCAGTGGCACTGGAGGAGGCGATGGTGACCGCCGATGGCAACCACCGGCAGACCTGTGTGGCCCTGCTGGACATCGACCATTTCAAGCACATCAATGATTTCCAGGGCCACGCGACCGGCGACCGGGTGCTGGCCGAACTGGGGGCGCTGCTGCGCTCGCACTTCGCCGGTGGGGGGCTGGCCGCGCGCTATGGCGGCGAGGAATTCGTGGCACTGATGCCGGACGCTGACCTGCGCAGCGCCGAACTGCAATGCGAGTTCCTGCGGGTGGCCGTGTCCAACCTGCCGCTGGGCTTCCCGGTGACCATCAGCATCGGTGTGGCACAGCACCAGCCCGGTGAAACGTCTGACCAGACCCTGGCCCGTGCCGATGCCGCGCTGTACCGGGCCAAGGGCGCCGGCCGCAACCGGGTGGAAGTGGCGCCCTGACCGCCCGCGCGGCTGCGGTAGATCGACGAAATGCGTGGATGGCCCGGGCCTTTGCGTGCAGTCGCAGCCATTGCGATACCCGTACGGCACCCTCAACGTCTCACCGCAAGGACGTCGACCATGCTGCAGACCCTGGCCATCGCCAATTACCGATCGCTGCATGCGCTGGTCCTGCCGATGCAGCGGCTCAACGTGGTCACCGGCGACAACGGCAGTGGCAAATCCAGCCTGTACCGCGCGCTGCGCCTGCTGGCGGAAACCGCGCAGGGCGGTGTTGCAGCGGTACTGGCGCGGGAGGGTGGATTGGGCTCGGCGCTGTGGGCCGGTCCGGAAAAGATCGACCGCCGCGTGCTGGCCGGTGAGATCCCGCTGCAGGGCGGGCCGCGCCAGGAATCGGTGGGGCTCAAGCTGGGCTTCGCCACCGATGAATTCGGCTACGCCATCGACCTCGGATATCCGCCACCGAGCCGATCAGCTTTCGCGCTGGACCCGCAGATCAAGGCTGAAGCGATCTGGGCAGGGCCGTTCCTGCGCAGCGCCAATCTGCTGGTCGACCGCCGCGGTGCGCTGGTGCGGCAGCGCCACGCACGCGGCTGGGACCCGGTGGACGACCGTCTTTCGCTGTTCGACAGCCTGTTCACCCAGGTGGGCGATCCGCAGCGCATGCCGGAAGCCATCACCTTGCGCGAGTTCATCCGCCGTTGGCGCTTCTACGACCACTTCCGCAGCGATGCCGATGCCCCGGCGCGACAACCGGCGATGGCGACCCGCACCCCGGTGCTGCACCACGACGGCCGCGACCTCGCCGCCGCCTGGGTGACGATCCTGGAGATCGGCGATTGGCAGGCGCTGGCGCGGACGATCGAGGACGCATTCCCGGGTGCGACGGTCAGCTTCGAGGAACTGGATGGCCGACTCGCACTGCGCTTCCACCAGCCCGGTCTGCTGCGGCCACTGTCGATGGCAGAACTGTCCGACGGCACGCTGCGGTTCCTGTTGCTGGCAGCGGCCCTGCACACGCCACGGCCGCCGCCGCTGCTGGTGCTCAACGAGCCGGAGACCAGCCTGCATCCGGACCTGCTGCCGGCGCTGGCACGGTTGATCATCGCCGCCAGTGCACGCAGCCAGGTCTGGGTGGTATCGCACGCCACGCGTTTGATTGCCGCGCTGGAACAGGCCCCGCAGTGCCATTCAATGCACCTGCACAAGGAACACGGGCGTACGCTGCTGAGCGGGCAGGGCCTGCTGGATGCACCGGCCTGGCATTGGCCGCAGCGCTGAGATGGATGCCGGGAAGATCCACGCAATGCGCGGACGCGCTCAATCGGCGATGTTGCGTGCTTCGGATGTGCCGAGGATTTCCGGATGCTGCACGCGCTTGCGGCGGTTGAGCAGCGGATGCAGGAACACGGCACCGACGATGATCGCCACGCCCAGGTAGAACCATGGGGTGACTTCATGCTGCTCGCGCAGCAGCACCACGGCCAGCAACACGGCGTAGACCGGCTCCAGGTTGGTGACCAGCTGCACCGTGTAGGCGCTGAGATGGCGCAGCGCGACCAGGGCCAGGGCGAACGGCAGCAGCGTGCAGGCGCCAGCCAGTACCAGCAGCAGGATGCCGTCGTGCAGGTCGGGAACGATCCACAGCGGGCTGGCCAGCGCTGGCAGCAGGTGCGGCATCAGCGGTGCCAGCAGGGTCAGGGTGAGCGTGCCCGCGCCAAGTTCCAGTGCGGTGACCGTCAGCGGATCGGCATGGCTGACCATGCGCTTGTTGAGCGAGCCGAACACTGCCACCAGCAGGGCCGAGAGCGCGCCGATCAACACGCCCAGGCGCATGCCGTCGGGCACGCCACCCACTACCAGCGCTACACCGGGCAGCACGGCCAGGCCGAAGGCCAGTTCGCGCAGCTGGAAGGGACGCTTGGCCACCCAGGGCTCGATGATCGAGGTGAACACCGGTGCCAGGGCGATGCAGGTGGCGGCAACCGAGGCATTGGCCAGCTTCACCGCGCCGTAGAAGGTCAGCCAGTGCAGGGCCACCAGCGCGCCGATACCGGCATAGCCGGCGACCAGCCGCAGCGGCAACGTGCGCAGCCCGCGCCAGACCCGCGGCAGCAACGCCAGCATCGCCACCACCAGCAGCATCCGCCACCACACCAGCGGCAGCGCCGGCAGGGTGATCAACTTGCCGAGGATGGCGGTGACGCCCCACAGCAGGACACAGAAGTGGATCTGCCAAAGCGCTTTGCGGGTGTCGGGTGTGCTCATCGGGGTATTGTGAGGCAAGCCGCATCGGCGGGCGATGCCTGTGGCATGCTCGCGGCGTTGCCACGAGGGAGCCGTGCATGCCTGCTGCCCGTTTTCTTCTGCTGCGCGGCTGGGCGCTGTTGACCGCGCTGGTCGCGGCAGCATCGTTGCTGCTGCAGTTTGCCCTGCTGATGCGCGGCATCGGCGCCAGCCTGGGACCCGGCGTGGCGAGCCTGCGCTTCTTCAGCTACTTCACCATCCTCAGCAATCTGGCCGTGTGCCTGGGCTGCCTCTGGCTCTGCAGCGGCCGCGCACTGCGACCTACGGTAGCCGCCACCCTGGCACTGTGCATCGGCGTCACCGGCCTGATCTATCTGCTGGCGCTGCAGGGGCTGTGGCAGCCAACTGGCCTGCAATGGTGGGCCGATGCCGGATTGCACTACGTGGTGCCGCTGCTGTATCTGGCCGGTTGGGCGGGGCTGCCGCCACATGGTGGCCTGCGCTGGCGTGCGTTGGGTGTGGTCCTGCTGGTGCCACTGGCCTACCTGGGCTGGGCGATGCTCACGGCCTCGTGGTTGGGCAGCGCACCGTACCCGTTCCTGGAAGTACAGCGGATCGGTTCGCGTGCATTCGGCCTCAGCGTGCTGCGCGTCGGCGGGGTGTTCGTGCTGGGCTGGACACTGCTGTGGGCAGTGGACCGCTGGCGCCGTCGATGACCCGCTGCAGCGCCATCGCCGCCGCCGGATTGCGCACCTTGCCGGCGCCGATGCACAGCAGGTACACCTCGCGGGGCGCGGCAGGAGCCGGTGCGGCCAGGCAGGGCAGGTCGTCCACCACCTCACCCCGGGCCCAGTGCCGCGCGCGATCGGCCCAGCGCTGCTGCATCGGCTGCGGAAGACCTTCGGCCAGTCGGGCCTGGCTGCGTTTTATCCGTGCATAGACGAAGCCGGCGGTGATGTCGCCATGCAGCGGCGATTCGTCGCTGTCTTCGATCACCAGGGCCACGCCATGCCGGCGCGCCGCCTCCACCAGTTCCGGCCCATGGACGCTGGCGTTGCGCACCTCCAATGCATGCTGCAACCCCGTTCCATCCCGCTGCCTGGGCAGCTGTGCCATGAAGGCATCCAGTGCGGCGGCATCGGCCGGGTGCTGCGGGTCGAACTGCCACAGCAACGGACCCAGCCGGTCGCCCAGCGCGATGGCCGCCTGCAGGAACGCGCTGGCCGCCTCGATCGTGGACGACAGGTCGCGACGCTGCACCAGATGACGCGGGGCCTTCATCGAGAACCGGAAACCGTCCGGCGTCTGCGCTGCCCACTGCGCGCACTGGGCCGCTGTCGGGGTGCGGTAGAAGGTGCCGTTGATCTCGATGCAGCGCAACGCACGACTGGCATAGGCCAGCTCTTCGCGCTGGATCAGCCCTGGCGGATAGAAGGCGCCACCACGCCATTGCGGGAACACCCAGCCGCCGATACCGCAGCGGACCGGCGCTGCAGACGCTTGCCGTGCCGTCATTGCGTTTGTTCCGCCCGCCACGGATCGTAACTGCCGAACCACCACAGGTAGCCTTCCGGGTCGGCGCAGGCATAGCCACGTCCACCGTAGGCCTGGTCGGCAATGTCGATGACGATGCGCGCACCGGCAGCCGTGGCCCGGGCATAGTGGGCGTCGACATCGGTGACGATCACGCAGGCACTCTGGGTCTGCCGGCCGCCGACTTCATCGGGCATCACCGCCAGCCTGGCCCATTCGCCGCTGTTGCTGGCAGATCCGAGCATGATCATGCCCTGGCCGAACACCAGCTGCGCGTGATGCACTGTATCGCCGTCGGCATGCACGGCCTGCGCGTGGAAACCGAACGCGCGCTGCAGCCAGTCGATGGCCGCCAGCGCATCGCGGTAGCGCAGGCACGAAATGATGGTGGAGCCGTTGTTGCTCTGGCCGTTCGCACCCATGACACCCCTCCTATGGCACAGGGCAGGCTGCACCCGGGGCCGTTACCATCGCGCGAAACCCCGGTGACGGCCTGCACATGGCCGCTACCCCTGTTCGGAGATGGTGCTGGATGAAAACCTGGATCGGAGGAGCCGTGCTGCTTGCGTGCACGACCATGGCCAATGCGGCGACCCCGCAACAGCTGCAGGACCTGGATGCGACCGTGGAGCGCGTGCGCGCGCAGTTCGACGTGCCCGGTATCGCCGTGGCCGTGGTCAAGGACGGGCAGGTGGTGCTGGAACGCGGCTGGGGCGTGCGTGAGCTGGGCAAGCCGGCGCCGGTCGAGGCCGATACCCTGTTCGCCATCGCCTCCAACACCAAGGCCTTCACTGCCACCTCGCTGAATCTGCTGGCCGAGGACGGCAAGCTGAAGATGGACGACAAGGTGATCGACCACCTGCCATCGTTCCGCATGTCCGATCCGTTCGTGACCGGGCAGATGACGATCCGCGACCTGCTTTCCCACCGTAGTGGCCTGAGCCTGGGCGCGGGCGACCTGCTGTTCTGGCCGACCACCTCCTACAGCAATGCCGAAGTCGTGCAGCGCCTCGGCCAGGTGCCGCTGAAGGGCGGTTTCCGCGAGCGCTATGCCTACGACAACATCCTGTATGCGGTCGCCCAGCAGGTGATCGAGCAGGTTTCGGGAACGAGCTACCAGCAGTTCCTGCAGACACGCATCTTCGACAAGGTCGGCATGGCCGGCACGCGCTACAACGCCGATCACCTCAAGGCTGGCGACAACGCTGCGGTCGGCCACGCCAAGTACGATTTCAAGGACCTGCGCACCGTTGCACCGTTGACCTGGTCGAACAATGCCGGTGCCGGCGGCATCTATTCCAGCGCCCACGACATGGCGCGCTGGATGCAGGTGCAGCTGGCCGAAGGCAAGCTGGCCGACGGCACTGCGCTGTTCACCGCCAAGAGCCAGCAGCAGATGTGGCAGATGATCACGCCGCAGACGATCCCGGCGCCGAGCGTGCCGGAGCTGGCACCGGCGCGGGCCAACTTCGCCGGCTATGGCGAGGGCTGGAGCCTGAGCGACTATCGCGGGCAGAAGCTGGTCTGGCATACCGGCGGCTGGCCGGGCATGGTTTCGCGGCTGACCCTGGTGCCAGGCGAGAAGCTGGGCGTGGTCGTGCTGACCAACCAGGAAGTGGGTGCGGCCTTCAATGCGATCACGCTGAGCGTGCTCGATGCCTACCTTGGCGGTGAAAGGCACGACTGGGTGGATGCCTATGCCAAGGGCGTGGCCAAGGGCCAGGACAAGGCCGACGAAGCGTGGGCCAGGCACCAGGCCGAGCGTGACAAGGGCAGCAGGCCGTCGTTGCCGCTGGCCGGGTATGCGGCCACCTACCGCGACCGCTGGTACGGCGACATGGTGGTGACGGCGGAAGGCAAGGGCCTGCGCCTGCGCTTTGCGAAGACCGCACAGTTGAACGGCCGCCTGGAGCATTGGCAGCACGACACCTTCATCGTGCGCTGGGACGACCGCTCGCTCAATGCCGATGCGTTCGTCAATTTCAGCCTGGACCCGGACGGAAAAGTGCGCGAGGTGCGCATGCAGCCGATCTCGGACCTGACCGATTTCAGCTTCGATTTCCAGGACCTGCTGTTCACGCCCACTGCCCGGTAGAAGCCGACCTTGGTCGGCCCCATTGCCCGGTAGATGCCGACCTTGGTCGGCATACGGTAGAGCGCCCGCCAAGGTGGGCGACTACCAGAGCGTGCGGGAACCGGTGGTGATCGTCGGCCGGCGTACACACGCGCCGTGGGATACTCCGCCGGCTATCGATGGCGAGGGAATGCGATGTTCCGTTGGTTTGAATCCCTGATTCCGGTGTTTCCGCCCATTGACGGGCGCATGCCGCCGCGCACCGTGGTGCCGTTCTACCTGCACTACCTGCGGCCGGTGTGGCCGGTGCTGCTGGCCACCCTGGTCGCTGGCCTGCTGCTGGCGCTGGTGGAAGTGGCGATGTTCGACTTCCTCGGCCGCATCGTCGACATGGTTGCCGAGCAGCCCGGCGCGGACTTCTTCCAGCGCCATGCCGATACCCTCGGCTGGATGCTGTTCATCACCGTCATCGCGCGCCCGGTCCTGGTCGGCCTGCACAACCTGCTGGTCAACCAGGCCATCGTGCCGGGGCTGAGCAATCGATCGCGCTGGCTGATGCACAACTACGTGGTGCGGCAGAGCCTGAGCTTCTTCCAGAACGACTTCGCCGGCAGCATGGCCAACCGGGTGATGCAGACCGGCACCTCGCTGCGCGAGTCGGCGGTGCAGATGGTCGATTCGCTGTGGTACATCGTGGTCTATACCGGTACCGCGCTGTACCTGTTCGCGCAGGCCGACTGGCGGTTGATGGTGCCGCTGATCCTGTGGCTGCTGGCCTACGTGGTGATCATGATCTACTTCGTGCCGCGCGCGAAGGAACGGGCCTGGATCGCCTCGGAGGCGCGCTCCAAGGCGATGGGACGCATCGTTGATGGCTACACCAACATTCCCACGCTGAAGCTGTTCGCCCACGGTGGCCGCGAGCAGGCCTATGTCGCCGATTCGATCCAGGAGCTGGCGGTCAAGCACCGCGCGCAGACCCGGATCACCACCGGCATGGACCTGACCATCGCCATCGTCAATGGTTTCCTCATCGCCGGCACCTGTGGCCTGGCACTGTGGCTGTGGAACGGCGGACACATCACCGTCGGCGCGATCACCCTGGCAACCGGCCTGGTGATCCGCATCCACAACATGTCCGGCTGGATCATGTGGACCATCAACGGCATCTTCGAAGACATCGGTACCGTGCAGGATGGCATCACCACCATCGCCCAGCCGCTGACCGTACAGGACCGCGAGGATGCGGTGCCGCTGCAGGTGACTCGTGGCGGTGTGCACTTCCAGGATGTCCATTTCCACTACGGCAAGAAGGGCGGCGTGATCGCCGGCCTGGACCTGGTGGTGAAGCCGGGCGAGAAGATCGGCCTGGTCGGCCCCTCCGGTGCCGGCAAGTCGACGCTGGTGAACGTACTGCTGCGGCTGTACGACCTGGAAAGCGGTCGCATCCTGATCGATGATCAGGACATCGCCTACGTCACCCAGGAAAGCCTGCGCCAGCAGATCGGCGTGGTCACCCAGGACACCTCGCTGCTGCACCGTTCGATCCGCGACAACCTGCTGTACGGCCGTCCCGATGCGACCGACGCGCAGCTGCGCGCGGCCGTGGCCAAGGCGCGCGCGGAGGCCTTCATCGACACGCTGGTCGACGGCGAAGGGCGTCGTGGCTACGACGCACACGTCGGCGAGCGCGGGGTGAAGCTGTCCGGTGGCCAGCGCCAGCGCATCGCCATTGCCCGTGTGCTGCTGAAGGACGCCCCGATCCTGGTGCTGGACGAGGCGACCTCGGCACTGGACTCGGAAGTGGAGGCGGCCATCCAGGACAACCTGGACGAACTGATGGGCGGCAAGACGGTGATCGCGATCGCCCATCGCCTGTCGACCATCGCGCGCATGGACCGGCTGGTGGTGATGGACCAGGGCCGGATCGTCGAAACCGGTAGCCATGCCGAGCTGATCGAGGCCGGTGGACTGTACGCGCGCTTGTGGGCGCGGCAGACCGGCGGCTTTGTCGCCGCGGAGCAATGACCCACGCCGCACGATGGATGCGCAACAGTAGATCCACGCCATGCGTGGATGCATCGGTCGGAAGGCGATGTCCCGCACCGACGTATGAAAGGAAACGGGCTGATTTCCTGCCACCAACACTACGAAGAGGTGCGCCTTGAACATTACCGGCTTTCTTCTGATGGACCATGAAGGTGACGAAATCGAAGCGGATGCGCATGGCAGCAACATCGCCTTCCTCTGCTTCGACTGCGGGCATCCGGTGCTGGCCAGCACATTGGATGAGCAGCGCGGCAGCGACGAGGAACATCCGTCCAGATGCCAGGGCTGTGGTGCCGGCTATTTTCTCGATGTCCGGCTGCACGCAGAAAAGCTCTACATCCACATGCTTTGAGCCGAGGAGCATCCACGCATGGCGTGGATCTACTGCAGGATCCGGATGGATCGGATGCGTCCGCACACATGGAAACAGAAACGGCCCGGGTCTCCCCGGGCCGTTTTCATTCATCTCACACCCGATCCATCACTCGATCGGCTGGTCCAGCATCAGCTGGCGTGCGAAGCGCACCGGCGGTGCGCCGTAGGACAGCATCTGGTCGTGGTAGGCCTTCAGGTTGAACTTGTCACCCAGCTTGTCCTGCATCGCCTTGCGGGTGTCGAAGTGTTCCTGCGCACCGACGAAGTAGGTCGGCAGCTGAGCCGAGGTCAGCTGCGCACGCACCCACTTGCCCGAGGCTTCGCTTTCCTGCTGGAAGGCGTCGTGGGTCATCAGGTGCATCGCCTTCTCGCGATCCCAGTTGTCCACGTGCACACCCTGGTCGAGGATCGCGTTGGAGATCGTGCGCAGGTAGAACTTCAGCTGCACCAGGTGGAACAGCGGGTCGTTGTTGAGATACCCCTGCTCCTGCATCATGCGCTCGGTGTAGACCGCCCAGCCCTCGGCGAACAGGCCCGAGCGCAGCACCGCGCGCAGGGTGGAGGGGAACTTGGCCGAATGCCAGCCTTCCAGATAGTGGCCCGGGGTGCCCTCGTGGATGCTGAGCAGGTGGATCATGCGCGAGTTGTACTCACGCAGGAACGAATCAACCTGCTTGTCGTTCCAGTCGTCCGGAATCGGCGAAACCGCGTAGAAGGTCTTCAGGTTCTTGTCCAGCGGGCCCGGCGAATCGCAATAGGCCACGGCCACGCCACGCTGGAATTCCGGCATCAGGATGATGTCCACCGGCGCGTCGGGCAGGGTCATCAGGTCGTGCTCGCGGACGAACGCAGTGGACTGCTCCAGTGCGGCCTTGGCGTCGTCGACCACCTTGTCGCGCGCCGGCTTGTCAGCGTAGGCCAGCTCCAGCGCGGCCTCGATCGCCTTCTGCTGCTGCTCGTCGGTCGGCTGCGCCGGCATTTCCGGTGCGCCCGGCTTGTCCTTCAGCACGGTCTGCGCGATGCCGTACATGTCCTCGCGCACGCGCTTGAGTTCGGCGCGTGCACGCTCACCGATCTCCTGCCGCGACAGCGAGGAATTCAGCGCGAACTTCAGCTTCTGGTCGTACTTTTCCGCACCGATGCGGAAGTCGCCCTTGGCGTTCGGCACCAGGGTCTCGTCCAGCCAGGTCTGCTGCTCGTCCACCGCTTTCTTCAGGCCGTCGATGGCGGCCTGCAGGCGCTGCTGGTCAGCCTGCGGCAGCTCGCCGATGTGCGGGGTGATGAAGGTATCGACGATGCTGAGGATACCCTTGTTCTGCTTGGCCACGGTCTCGGCATGGATCTTCGGCACGCGTGCCGGATCCAGGTTTTCGCGGGCCTGGGCGAAGATCGCCGGCAGTTTCTCCATGCGCGCGGTGGCGGCCTTCAGGCGCTCCGGCAGCGGCGCGAACTCGCGTGCCATCAGGCCGTAGATCGCGCTGCCGGCAACGCCGTTGTACAGCTGCGGATCCCACTTGCCGGACTGCATGACCTCGGCATTCCAGATTTCCGACTGCAGCTGGTTGCGCAGGATCGCTGCATCCACCTGGTTTTCGCGGCCCAGCTTGGCCACCTCGATCTTGTCCAGCTCGCCCAGCAGACCCTTGTAGGCGTCCACGGTCTTCTGCTGGCCAGCCGCGCTCAGGTCGTCGATCTCGCTGTCATAGCGGTGGTCGCCGATCTGGGTGGCGCTGACCGGGGACAGCTGCATCCAGGTATCCAGGGCACGCTTGGACAGGTCGGCGAAGGCGGCGTCGACCGCCGCATTTCCGGCCTGCTGGCTGGCGGCCGGGGTGGAACCGTTGGTCGGGGCATCGGCCGGCTGGCAACCGGCGAGGGCGGCGACGAGGGCGAGGGCAAGAAGATGCGGGCGCATCGGCATTCCTGTACGGGGTCAATCCTCGAGCATAGGCCCCCGGGGCTGCTTTGTCCCCGTGCCATAGGATTACCATGGGCGACTACAAGGACTCTCCAGCGGAGCGCGGGACATGGAATACCAGGGAAGCTGCCATTGCGGCAGGATCGCATTCACCGTGCAGGCCGACGCCCCCATCAAGGACGTCATCGACTGCAACTGCTCGATGTGCCGCCGCCGCGGCAGCCTGCTCTGGTTCGCCCCGCGCGAGGCGTTCCAGCTGGGCACCGATATCGCCGACGTGGCGACCTACCAGTTCAACACCCATAACATCGATCACCATCACTGCCGCGAGTGCGGCACCGCGCCGTACAGCGAGGCGGTGGATCCGCGCAGCGGCCTGCCGATGGTGGCGATCAACGTGCGCTGCCTGCCACAGGTCGAGCTGGGTGGATTGTCGATCACCGCGTTCGACGGAGCCTCGCGATGACGGCGCCTCGCGTGTGGACGCGCGTGATGATCGTGCCGACATTGCTGCTGGCGTTGGCTGCCTGCGCCAAGCAGGGTGAGGGGGCCGCCGATGCCGGTGGTGCCGCCGAAGCGGGTGTAGCCTCGCCTGAAGGCGCGTTCCTGGCGTATGAGCACGATGTGCAGGTACAGCTGGAAGCAGCGCAGATCGCCCCGCGCATCCAGCAGGTCGCGCAGGCGTGCCAGAACGCGAAGTTCGGTGAGTGCGCGGTGCTGCAGGTGGATCAGCGCAGTGGCGAACAGCCCAGTGGCGAGGTCAAGGTACGCATCGCGCCGAAGGGCGTGGAATCGCTGATCGGCCTGGCCGGCGAGGGCGGCACGCTGCAGGCGCGCAACACGCGGGCCGAGGACCTGGCCCAGCAGGTGGCCGACACCGCGCTGACCAAGGCACGGCTGGAGAAGGAGCATGCGCGGTTGCTGTCCTACCAGGACCGCGGCGATCTGAAGATCGAGGACCTGATGGCCATCACCACGCGCCTGTCGGAGATCGAGGCGGGGGTGGAGCAGGCCAACAAGGACGCCGCCCAGCAGCGCAGGCGCATCGATACCCAGCTGGTGACCATGCACTTCGACACGACGTCCGGCCAGCGCAGCCGCAGCGAGATCGGCGAAGCGTTGAGCGAGTCGGGCAGCATTCTCAGCACCAGCGTGGCATTCCTGATCCGTGCCGCGGCCGCTTTGCTGCCGGTGGGCGTGGTGGCGCTGGTGATGGCCTGGATCGTCCGTGCGCTGATCCGTCGCCGACGCCGCAAGCCCTGATCGAACCGCGCCGCGTATTCGCCGGGCATGGCCCGGCGCTACCGGAACAGACGGCGCATGGCCGACGCTACCGACGTGCCTCGAGCATCGGGTAGCGCCGGGCCATGCCCGGCGGACGCTCAGCCTTCGTCGGTCTCGTATTCGACGAACACATCCAGTTCCAGTGCCAGTTCCTGCACCGCATCGCGCACTTTCTGCGCGGTGCTCTCGTTGCCTACTTCCACTTCCAGTTCGTGGGTGCCCGGGCCGATGTCGTCGGACAGGCCGGCCGAGCTGGAATCGTCGTCATCCATGTGCGGCATCAGGTCGTCGGTCTCTTCGACGTGTTCGATGCCTTCCAGGCCGAGCAGCAGGTCGCTGATCGCGCGGGCATCGTCTTCGGTTCCGGTAATTCTCAGTCGCAGCAGGGCCATGGCGGAAGCACATTGTGGGGTTCGCCTGCAGCCTAGCCAGCGCTGGGCAAAGATCGGGTGAGGGCGCAGTCAGCCGGGCGTGGTCGGGCGGCCCAGCAGACTGTCCGGCAACGCCGGCACCGGCGTGCGCTCATCCGCTGCCTGGCCCAGCAGCCAGTCGATGAACAGCCGTGCGGCGGGGCTGGGCGGTCGCCCTTCGGCATGCACCACGTAATAGGCATAGCGTGCCTTCAGTGCAGGGCCCGGCAGGCGTACCAGCTCATAGCGCTGCAGGTACGGTTGGGCGACGTGGGTACGCGCCAGCACCGCGCCCATGCCGTACACCGCCGCGCGCATCGCGTCGGTACTGTCGGCAAAGGTGTGCATCGCCGGCAGCGGTGACGGCGGACGCACGCCGGCATGGCGGAACCAATCGCGCCAGCCCTGTGGTGACAGATCGCTCAGCAGCGGCAGCTCGGCGATGCGTGCCGGGTCCTGCAGTGCTTCGACTCCCGGCAGCGCCGGGGACGCGACGGGAAACAGGTTGTCGTCCATCAGGTGCTGCGCGTGCAGTCCGGGCCATTGGCCCAGTCCGTAGCGGATGCCGACCTCCGGGCCGTTCTCGTCGTAACGGTCCAGGCCACTGCCGGTGTGCAGCTCGATGCGGATGTGTGGATGGGCCTGGGTGAAACGCGGCAGCCGAGGCAGCAGCCAGCAGTACGACAGCGAGCGCAGCGTCGCGATCCGCAGCGGCACGCTGTCCGCGTCCGGCTGCAGATGGTGGGCGACGGCGGCGACATCGGTGAACGCCGCGCTGGCGGCGTCGGCCAACTGCCGGCCTTCGGCGGTCAGGCGTACCCCGCGTGCATGGCGCAGGAACAGGCGCGTGGCCAGCACCTCTTCCAGGCGTCGCACATGGTGGCTGACCGCGCTGGCGGTCAGATGCAGTTCCTGCGCGGCCTGGGCGAAGTTCTGATGGCGCGCAGCGACCGCGAAAACGGCCAGGGCGGGGAGCAGGGAAGGGCGTAGCAGCATGTCCAGCCTCAAACCATATTTGTGGCTGGCAGCGATACTACGCGCTTGTGCAGCGGGCGTCTGCGGCTGATCCTGTGTGGCCGGAACAGCGCCACGATGAGCAACGGACACAGCACATGAATGCGATACCCCAAGCGACCGAGCGTGATTGGCGCACACCGCTGGAACTGACCCTGCTTGGCGCGATCTGGGGCTGCTCGTTCCTGTTCATGCGGGTGGCCGTGCCTTCATTCGGGCCGTTCGCCCTGGTCGAGGTACGGCTGGTACTGGGCGCACTGGTGTTGCTGCCGTTCCTGTGGCGCGCACGCGCGCAGTTCCCACCGCGCCGCTGGTTGTGGTTGGCGCCGATCGGTCTGGTCAATTCGGCGTTGCCGTTCGTGCTGTTCGCTTACGCCGCAGAGCGCGCGCCGGCGGCCATCGGTGCGATCTGCAATGCGATGACGGTGCTGTTTGCCGCACTGATCGCCTTCCTGTTCTTCGGCGAGAAGATCGGTGTGCGCCGTGCCGGCGCGCTGCTGGTGGGGTTTGCCGGCGTGGTGGTGCTGGCCACGGCCAAGATCTCGGGGCTGAGCATTGGCACGGCCGTACTGGCCGGTGCCGCCGCCTCGCTGCTTTACGGGCTGGGCGTGAACCTGGTGAAGCGGCACATGACCGGTCTGCCTTCGGCTGCGGCCGCCGCTGCCACGCTGTCGTGCGCCTCATTGTGGTTGTTGCCGATGGCGCTCACTCATCTGCCGCAGGGGCCGATCCCGGGCAAGGCATGGGGCGCGGCGATCGCGCTGGGCGTGGTCTGCACCGGATTCGCTTTCCTGATGTTCTATCGCCTGATCGGCCGTATCGGCCCGTCGCGCGCGTCAACGGTAACCTATCTGGTTCCGCTGTTCGGCGCTGCGTTCGCCTGGTTTTTCCTGGGCGAGCCGGTGACGCTGCAGATGCTGATTGCGGGTGCGTTGATTCTGGGTAGCGTGGCAGTGAGTCAGAAGGGCTGAGGTGTTTTGCACGTGGCGCGTGCTGAAGGTGNTTCATCGTTCATGGGCGTCACTTTTCTTTTCGCGCGAAAAGAAAAGTAACCAAAAGAAACGCGCCGCCAAGTCGCGAGCCGCCGTGCTTCGCACGTCGGTCCCCTGCGCTTCTCGGTGAATCAGGGGACGGTGCCGAACTCGCTGCGCTCAGACATCGGCACCTCTTCGCCCCTGATTCCCCTGCGATGCTCGGCTCGCTCAAGGCGGACCCAAGATCAAAGGCCGCAGCTGCACCCAGTAGATCCACGCCATGCGTGGATGCTCTTGCTGTTGGTCTTGACCTTCCAGTCCGCCTTGAGCGAGCCGAGCACCGCAGGTCCGGCGAGGGCGAAGAGGCGCGGGTGTCTGAGCGCAGCGAGTTCCCGCGCCATCCCTCGACGGGCCGAGCAGCGCAGGGCACCGATGCGCAACGCGCATCGGCTCGTGACCGGCGGAACGTTTCTTTTGGTTACTTTTCTTTGCGTACAAAGAAAAGTAACGCCCATGAACGATGAAGCACCTTCAGCACGCGCCACGCGCAGAACCCGCGACGGCGTTACTTCACCGGCACCGGAATATTGCAGAGGTCGATATGCCCCGCCGGGCGCTTGTAGAAATCATCCACGCGGTTGCGCCGCGCTTCCACCGTATCGGCGAAGGTCTTTGAATCGGTGCGCAGCACCTGGATCGGTGTGCGCTCGGCCGCAGGCACGTCACTGGCGCGGCGGATCGACATGATCGGTGTGCGCAGCTTCGGGTCGGTGTAGAAGCCCATCGGTGCCGGTCCGCGCGGGATCGCGCTGAGCAGTTCCATGCCCTTCAGCACGCGGCCGACCAGGGTGATGTTGCGGTCCAGCTGGCGCGGCGACTGGCCGGTCACCACATACAGTTCGGCACCGATGCTGCTGTCTTCCTCGTTGCTGCGGCCGGCACCGAGCATGCCGTAGCAGTGCGCCAGCCAGGCCTTGCCGGCCCGCGGGTCCTGGCCGACCGGGAAGCCGTCGACGAAGCCGGTCTGTGCTGCCCATCCATCGCGGTCGGGCAGCACGCTCACCTTCAGGCCAGCGCTGGCGCGCTCGAACTCGGCCGGCAGCTTGCGCTGCGCGCTGCCGAACGGCTTGGCCTTGGCCGCATCGTCGGCGTCGGCATCGCCGAACTGCACCACGAAGTTGTCCTGCGAACGGTAGATGCTGGTGCCGTCCCAGAAGTGCTCGTGGGCGAAGGTCTGGATGTTGGCGACATGGCGTGGGGCAAACTGCGGCGCCAGCTCGATGATCACCCGCCCGGCCGGCAGGTCCATGTACAGCAGGTTGGCCGGGTCCGGCGTGCGCCAGTCGCTGGCCGCGGAGGCATCAAGAATCTGCTGCGGGCTGCGGTAGGGCGCGGCTGCACAGGCGAGGGCGGGCAGCAGGCAGGCCAGGGCGAGGGTGGTCAGGGCAAGACGGCGACGGTGCGGCATGTGATCCCCGGAACATGAACGAGGCTTCGATTCTGCGCGAGCGGCACGGCCACGCCAACCGGCAGGATGACTAACGACACATTCGCTATACCGAACTTCGCACTACTGTTGACTTCAACGTAGTGGAGGGCCGGTCATGTCCGAGGACGATGTCCACCTGAAGAAGTTCCAGAAGGAGCTCAGCGCCGGCACCGTGTCGCTGGCCCTGCTGGCAGTGCTGGCCCGCGCCGGTGAGCCGCTGTACGGCTACCTGATCGCCAAGGAGCTGGAACGGGTGGGCGAGGGCGTGCTCAGTGGCAAGCAGAGCGCGCTGTACCCGGTGCTGCGCAACCTGGAGGGCGCCGGCCTGCTGGAGAGCCATGTGGAGCCGTCCAGCAGCGGGCCGCCGCGCCGCTACTACCGCATCAACGCGCGCGGCCGGGAGGTGCTGCAGCAATGGCGCCAGGCTTGGCGCGACACCCGTGATTCCGTCGATTCCGTGTTGGAGGGGGTACCGCAATGAACGACCTGGACCTGGCAGGCAACCGTCTGCCCAGCACCATCCCGCAGTACCTGGCGCAGCTGCGTGCGGCGCTGGACGGTGCCGATCCGGCGATGGTGCAGGACGCCCTGTACGACGCCGAGGAATACCTGCGCTCTGAACTGGCGGCGCAACCCGGCCGCAGCGAAGCCGAGGTCATCGCGGACGTCGCCGGCAGCTACGGCGCACCGGACGAGGTGGCGGAGATCTACCGCGAAACCGAGCTCACGGTGAACCGCGCCCTGCGCACGCCGCGGGCCGACACCGGCCCGGTGCTGCGTGCAGCGGCCGAGGCCAGCGGTGCTGCACCGGCGGCGCAGCCGGCAGCACCCGTGCACCGCTCGCTGCTGGCGCGCTTCTTCGGCGTAGTGACGGACCCGCACACCTACGGCGCGCTGTTCTACATGCTGTTGTCGCTGGGCACCGGCATCTTCTTCTTCACCTGGGTGGTCACCGGCCTGTCGCTGTCGCTGGGCCTGCTGATCCTGATCATCGGCGTACCGTTGACCGTGCTGTTCTTCGGCTCGGTGCGTGGACTGGCGTTGCTGGAAGGGCGGCTGGTGGAAGCGCTGCTGGGCGAGCGCATGCCGCGCCGGCCGCAGTACACCGACCGCAGCCGCAGCTGGCTGCAGCGTATCGGCGACATGTTCACCGATGGCCGCACCTGGCTGACCCTGCTGTACTTCGTGCTGATGCTGCCGCTGGGCATCGTCTACTTCACCATCGCGGTGACCCTGCTGTCGCTGTCGCTGGGCTTGATCTGGGCACCGGTGGCGGCGATCTTCAGCGGCGACATCCCCGGCATCTACATCAACGACGTGAACGTACTGCCGATGGCGGCATCGCCGCTGGTGGCGATCGGGGTAGCAGCGGTGGGTGCGTTGCTGCTGCTGCTGACGATGCACCTGGCACGCGGCATCGGCAAGCTGCACGGCATGCTGGCCAAGAACCTGCTGGTGCGCCTGTAAGGCAGTGATCTGTTCTCTGGTGGGTGCCGACCTCGGTCGGCACTTCGCCATGGCAGGTGCCAACCTTGGTTGGCACGATGCCGCCGGCATCGGGGTTCACGGCAGAGCGCCAACCAAGGTTGGCATCTACCAGCAGCTGCCGGCCAGCGGCCGGCACTACCGGAAGCAGGGCGGGTTACCCCGCCTTGCGGCGCAGCGGGGTGACGTTGCTCTTCTTCTTCGTGGCCTTGGCTGCCGGGGCTTCGGCATGCGCGGCGAAGAAGTCGCGCACCTTCGGGTACACCACTTCGCGCCAGCGGCGGCCGCTGAAGATGCCATAGTGGCCGGCGCCATCCACGATGAAATGTTCACGGCGCTCGGCCGGAATGCCGCTGCACAGTGCCTGTGCCGCTTCGGTCTGGCCGAGGCCGGCAATGTCGTCCAGCTCGCCTTCGATGCTCAGCAGCGCGGTATCGCGGATTGCCGACGGGTCGACCTTTTCGCCATTGACCACCCACTCGCCACGCGGCAGCAGGAAGTCCTGGAACACCACGGAAATGGTGTCCAGGTAGTACTTGGCCGGCATGTCCAGCACCGCGTTGTACTCGTCGTAGAAGCGACGGTGCGCGTCGGCATCCTCCAGATCGCCCTTCACCAGGTCGGTGTAGAAATCCCAGTGCGAGCTGAAGTGGCGGCTGGGATTCATCGACAGGAAGCCGGCGTGCTGCAGGAAACCGGGATACACGCGGCGGCCGGCACCGGGATAGCTGGCCGGTACGGTGTGGATGACGTTGTTCTCGAACCACGACAACGGGTTCTGCGTGGCCAGGTTGTTGACCGCGGTCGGGCTGCAGCGCGCATCGATCGGGCCACCCATCATCACCAGCGTGCGCGGCGTCGGTTCGCCGCGGCTGGCCATCAATGAAACCGCGGCCAGTACCGGTACGGTCGGCTGGCAGACACTCACCACGTGCAGGCGCTCCACGCCGAGATGGCGGATGAACTCCTGGATGTAGGCGATGTAGTCGTCCAGCCCGAACTCGCCCTCGCTGCCGGGCACCATGCGCGCGTCCACCCAGTCGGTCACATAGACGCGATGGTCGCGCAGCAGCGTGCGCACGGTGTCGCGCAGCAGCGTGGCGTGATGGCCCGACAACGGCGCCACCACCAGCACGAACGGCTGGTTGAGCATGGTGTGCAGCTGGTCGGCTTCATTGCTGTGGCGCTTGAAGCGCAGCAGCTTGCAGAACGGCTTGCTGAGTTCCTCGTGCACCACGATCGGCACGCGCTCGCCCTCGACCTCGATTTCGTTGATGCCCCATTCGGGCTTCTCGTAATCCTTGCCGATGCGATGGAACAGCTCATTGACCGCGGCCAGACGATCAGCGCCGGGCATCTGCGACCACCAGTGTCCCTGGTTGGCGAAGAACTTGGCGTTGGCCTGGGCCTGGTGCACCCAGGGGGCGAGCAGGTTGCGGGTCAGTTCGTGCAGTTGATAGAGCATGCCGACCGAATATGTATGGTCTTATGTTGCCGCGCAGCATAGCGCATCCGACTGTCCCGGACGTTAAGCAGACGCACTACCCGTATTCAGCGGGCTGCCTGTTCCAGCGCAGTCGCTTCGGTGGCCAGCGCTGGCCCCAGCCAGAGGTGGGAACCCACTGCCTGCAGGCCCTGCCGGGCCAGCTCGCGCCGATACCAGCGAGCCGGACGCGACTGGAAGCCGTCATGGTCGCCCTCGAATTCATCTTCGGCGGCAAAGGTCTCCAGGAAGGCCACCCCTGCGGTCAGCTCGGCCAGCCCGGCCAGGCCCGCGCGAAGTTCGCGGTTGGGCACGTAATGCATCACGTCCGAACAGATCAGCAGGTCGACCGGGGCGCAGGGCCGCAGCCAGGCGAAATCGCCGAAGCTGGCCAGGTGCAGGTTGCGGGTGCGGCCGTAGCGGCGCACAGCGTACTCGCTGCTGTCGAAACCGAGGTATTCGACCTTCGGACGCAGTTTCAGCAGCGGCGCGCGCCACGCCCCTTCGCCACAGCCGACGTCCAGCACGCTGCGGATCGGTCGTTCCAGGTAGTACTCGGCCGTCGCCACGGCGAGGGCGACCTTGCGCGCCAGGCGCGCGCTGCCGCCGATGTCGGCGTGCCGGTACCAGCGCTGGAAGTAGGCGGCGTCGTAGGTCTTGTCCATGGCGTTCGGGTGCAGTCGTGAAATCGGCGCCTATCGTACGGCGTTGCAGCACGTCATGCGTCGATGTGTCGCGGCAGCCACCCATGGGCTGGCTCTGCTGCGACAATGAGCGCATATCCACGCCAGCCGCCGGAGCAAGCGCATGCAGAGCTACTACTGGGTCAAGACCTTCCACATCGTGTTCGTGGTGGCGTGGATGGCCACGGTGTTCTACCTGCCGCGCATCCTGGTGAATCTGTCCGAGACCGCCGGGCAAACTGCGGTGGTCGAGCGCCTGCAGCTGATGGGCATGCGCCTGTACCGCTTCGGCCATTCGATGTTCGGCCTGGCGTTCGTGCTCGGCCTGGTGCTGTGGCTGGGCTACAAGGTGATTCCGGATTTCCCGACCATGGTCGCCCCGGGTGGCGCGGGCTGGCTGCACGCCAAGCTGGGCCTGGTGGTGGTGCTGCTGGCGTACTTCATCTGGATCGGGCGGCTGCTGAAAGGCGTGGCCAAGGGCAGGGCCCTGCCATCCTCGCGTGCGCTGCGCTGGATCAACGAGATCCCGCTGCTGGCCTTCATCCCGATCGTCTGGCTGGTGCTGGCCAAGCCGTTCTGAGATCTGGAGCTCTCGAACATGTCACTTTCTTGCTCGTGCAAGATAGTAACCAAAGAACACGCCGCCAGGTCGCGAGCCGATGCTACGCACCGGTGCCCTGTGCTTCTCGGTGAATCAGGGGACGGCGCCGAACTCGCTGCGCTCAGACATCGGCGCCTCTACGCCCCTGATTCCCCTGCGATGCTCGGCTCGCTAAAAGGCGGACCCAACGTCAAACGCCACACCTGCACCCAGTAGATCCACGCCATGCGTGGATGCTTTTCGCTCTGCTTTCCCAATCCGCCTTCAAGCGAGCCGAGCACCGGAGGTCCGGCAAGAGCGTAGAGGCGCGGATGTCTGAGCGTAGCGAGTTCCGCGCCGTCCCTTGGCGGACTGAGGAGCGCAGGGAACCGGTGTGCAGAGCACACCGGTTCGCGGCTGGCGGAGCGTTTCTTTTGGTTACTTTTCTCTTCGCGAAAAGAAAAGTAACGCTTCGAGCAGAGGCTCAGGCCGCTTCGTAAGTACCGTAGCTGCGCAGGCGCTTGTAGCGCTGGTCCAGCAGCTCTTCGGTGGACAGCGCATCCAGCGCTTCCAGCTCGTTCAGCAGCACGGCCTTCAACCGCTTGGCCATCTGCGTCGGGTTGCGGTGGGCGCCGCCGGTCGGCTCGCGCACGACCTTGTCGACCAGGCCCAGGTCCTTCAGGCGCGGCGCGGTCAGGCCCAGCTGCTCGGCGGCATCCTTGGCCTTGCCGGCGTCCTTCCACAGGATCGAAGCACAGCCTTCCGGGGTGATGGTCGAGTACACCGCGTATTCCAGCATCACGGTACGATCGCCCACGCCCAGCGCCAGTGCGCCACCGGAGCCGCCTTCACCGATCACGGTGCAGATGATCGGCACCTTCAGCTCGGCCATTTCGATCAGGTTGCGCGCGATCGCTTCGGACTGGCCGCGCGACTCGGCATCGATACCCGGCCAGGCACCGGCGGTGTCGATCAGGGTCAGCACCGGAAGGCCGAAACGCTCGGCCATCTTCATCAGGCGCAGGGCCTTGCGGTAGCCCTCGGGCTTGGGCATGCCGAAGTTGCGCTTGATCTTTTCCTTGGTGTCGCGGCCCTTCTGGTGGCCGATGACCATCACCGAGCGGCCATTGATGCGGGCCAGGCCGCCCATGATCGCCTTGTCGTCGGCGAAGGCACGGTCGCCGGCCAGTTCCTGGAACTCATCACAGATGATGCGGATGTAGTCGGCGGTGTACGGGCGCGACGGATGGCGGGCCAGCTGCAGCACCTGCCACGAGGTCAGGTTGCGGAAGATCTGTGCGGTGCGCACGCGCAGCTTGTCCTGCAGCGCATGCACTTCGGCCTCGACATTGACCGCCGGCCCGGCACTGGCGTTGCGCAGTTCCTGGATCTTGGCTTCCAGGTCGGCGATGGGTTGCTCGAAGTCGAGGTAGTTCGGATTCATCGGAAGCCGTCGTGTAAAGAAGAGGGGAATTCTAGCCGAATGCGCAGGAACGGCCCGTACGCCTTCGTCTGGAAGCCGACGGTAGCGCAGTGGGGGCCGGCGGCGCCAGTCGGGCCGGCGGCCGCCGGTTCAGGGCAGGACCAGCGCGCTGCGGGCCATTTCGGTGCTGCGGATCGTCACGAAGTCGTTGTAGGCCTGGTTGGCCGCCACCGGCAGCTTCGCCCCGAGCGTCATGGTGGCCTGGGTGAAGGCCATCTGCGCCTGGAAGTCTTCCTTGCGCAGGGCCTTCTGTTCGCTGGCCGTGGTGGCCTTCAGCCAGCGGGCATAGAGGTCGCGCATCGGACCGGCATGGGCTTCGAAGGCCGGGGCCAGCGCGGGCAGCGCCGGCGCCGGTTCCAGCGTGTAGGCCGGGGCCACGTAGCCGGCGGGCTGCTCGCGCTTGTAGGCACCAGGTTCGCCCATGCTGGCCTCGATGTAGGTGATGAACTCCGGCGCGGTGAAGATCTTGGTGCTGATCCTGCCGCCGGTCGAATCCACGTGCGCAACCACCTGCTCCTCGGGGAACGGCTCGCGCACGCCGAAGTTCCAGGTCTTGTCGATGAACAGGCCGTGGTGCTTTTCGAACGGTCCCTTGAACTCGACGCCGCCCAGCTCGATGCCCAGGCCGCTGACGCCGAAGTTCTTCAGCTTGTCCTCGCCGGTCACATAGATCTCGCGCGCCGTCACGTACTCGCTGAGGCTGGGATTGATCAGGCCACCGCGGCCATCGGCGTAGACGATGAAGCGCACATCGCCCAGGCGGTCGGTGTGCAGGTGATGCTCACCGGCAGCCAGGCTGATCGGTCGCGAGGCGTGCGCAGCCACCGGCAGGTCCTTGCCATCGATGCTGATCGCCAGCGGCGCATCGGTCGGGTTGTCGATCTCGAAATCGACCTTGGAGGAACAGCCGGCCAGCGCGAGCGCGGCCATCATCGGCAACAGCAGGTTCTTCATTACGGGCAATCGTCCTTGACGTATGCAGCGGGAAAACAGCAACGGATCCGGGGCCAGTCTCAGCTGGCCCATGGCGGGCTGTAGCGCACCTTCAGCGTGCGCACGGCCGGTTCGGCGCGCAGCGCCTCCATCAGCCTGGAATCGACGCGCACCGCGCTCTGCCCGGAAACATCGAGCATGCCGGCGATGCCGCCATCGGGTCCCTTCAGCAGCAGGTCCAGGCGCAGGGGCGTGCGGCCGGGGCGATGGCGGTCGAGCAGGGCGTCGATGCGTTCCCACACCGGCCGCTGATGGCGCAGGTCCAGCCGCAGCGACAGGCGCGTGGCGTAGTTCGCACAGACCTCGTCGAAGTCCCAGCACTGGCGGATGCGCAGGGCGAAGCCGCCATTGAATTCGTCTTCGCGCAGGCCGCCCTTGACCACCAGGATGCGGTCCTTGGTCATCAGGTGGCCGAACTCGGCCATGGCATCGGAGAACGCGCTGCATTCGACGCGGCCACGGCCATCTTCCAATTGGATGAAGATCTGGCTCTCGCCCTTGCGGCGCACGCCGACCACCTGGCCGGCAAGCACGGTCTGCACTTCCGGACGCCAGCGCTTCTCGCCGCCACCACTGTTGCTGTTGGCGCTCCAGATCTTTTCCACCGAGCCGAGGTCGGTACCGACCAGATCGCGCACGTCATCGCGCCATGGGTCGAACGGGTGGCCGCTGAGGTAGAAGCCCAGCGTGTCGCGCTCGCCGTTGAGGCGCTGCAGCAACGGCCACTCGTCGGCTTGCGGCAGGTCCAGCTGGATCGTCGTCGCGCCCGGATCCGGACCGCCGAACAGCGAGTTCTGGCCGGACGCACGCTCGCGCGCCATCTGTTCGGTCGCCTTGATCACTTCCGGCAGCTGCAGCATCAGCGAGGCTCGGTTGTGGCCCAGCTCATCCAGCGCGCCGCAGTTGATCATCGCTTCCAGCGTGCGCCGGTTGAGCTTGGCCGAACCGATGCGGGTGCAGAAGTCGAGCAGGTCGGTGTAGTGGCCGCCGCGAAGGCGTTCCTCCACCACCGCTTCGCAGGCACCCTGGCCGACGCCCTTGATCGCTCCCAGGCCGTACTGGATGGTGTCCGGCGTGGCCGCTTCAAACATGAAGGCGGACTGGTTCACCTTCGGCGGCAGCACGGTCAGGCCAAGGTTGCGCACCTCGTCCAGGAAGCCGACCACCTTTTCGGTGTTGTCCATGTCCGAAGACAGCGTCGCGGCCATGAACTCGGCCGGGTAATGGCGCTTGAGCCAGGCCGTCTGGTAACTCACCAGGGCGTAGGCGGCGGCGTGCGACTTGTTGAAGCCGTAGCCGGCGAACTTCTCCATCAGGTCGAAGATCTCGTCGGCCTTGGGACCGTCGACACCGCCCTTGGCTGCACCCTCACGGAAGATTTCGCGGTGCTTGGCCATTTCCGCCGGCACCTTCTTGCCCATCGCACGGCGCAGCAGGTCGGCGCCGCCCAGCGAGTAGCCGCCGACGATCTGCGCCATCTGCATCACCTGCTCCTGGTACACCATGATGCCGTAGGTGTCGCGCAGGATGCGCTCGGTGCGCGGATCGGGGTACTCCACGTCTTCGCGCCCGTGCTTGCGGTCGACGAAGGAGGGAATCAGGTCCATCGGGCCGGGTCGGTACAGCGACACCAGCGCGATCAGGTCTTCGAAACGGTCGGGCTTGGCGTCCTTCAGCAGGCGGCGCATGCCCGAGGATTCGAACTGGAACACCGCGCCGGTATTGCCCGAGGCGAAGATGTCCTTGTAGGTGGGCGCATCGTCCAGCGGCAGCTGGGTGATGTCCACCGGCGGAATGCCGGCGCGCTCGTGGCGCTTGTTGATCGCCTTCACCGCCCAGTCGATGATCGTCAGCGTGCGCAGGCCGAGGAAGTCGAACTTCACCAGGCCGACTTCTTCAACGTCGTTCTTGTCGAACTGGGTGACCGGATTCTTGCCGCGGCCGTCTTCATCGTGTTCGGCGAACAGCGGGCAGAACTCGCTCAACGGCTCGGGCGCGATCACCACGCCACCGGCGTGCTTGCCGGCGTTGCGGGTCAGGTCCTCCAGCTGCCGTGCCAGGTCGATCAGGTCGCGGACATCGTCCTCGCTCTGGTAGCGCTGGATCAGCTCGGGCGAGGCCATCTCGCTGTCCTTGCCCTCACCCATCGCATCCTTCAGCGAGATGCCGAGGATGTTCGGGATCAGCTTGGCGACGCCGTCGACCAGGCCGTAGGGGAAGCCGAGCACGCGACCGGAGTCGCGCACCACTGCCTTGGCCGCCATGGTGCCGTACGTGATGATCTGGCTGACCCGCTCGCGGCCATACTTGCGCGCGACGTAGTCGATGACTTCGTCGCGGCGGTCCATGCAGAAGTCGATGTCGAAGTCGGGCATCGACACGCGTTCGGGGTTGAGGAAGCGCTCGAACAGCAGGTTGTACGGCAGCGGGTCCAGATCGGTGATCTGCAGCGCCCATGCCACCAGCGAGCCGGCACCCGAACCACGGCCCGGGCCGATCGGGATGCCCTGTGCCTTGCCCCACTGGATGAAGTCGGCCACGATCAGGAAGTAGCCGGGGAAGCCCATCTTGATGATGGTGTCCAGCTCGAACTCGAGGCGGTCGCTGTAATCCTGCGCGGTCATGCCGGGCGCGATGGGATTCTTTTCCAGGCGTGCGGCCAGGCCCTTGCGCGACTCGCTGCGGATCCAGCTGTCCAGCGTCTCCTCGTCGGGCACCGGATAGTCGGGCAGGAAGTAGGTGCCCAGGCGCATCTCGATGTTGCAGCGCTCGGCCAGCGCCAGCGTGTTGTCGATCGCATCGGGGATGTCGGCGAACAGCGCGCACATCTCTTCGGCCGACTTCAGGTACTGCTGGTCGCTGTACTCGCGTGGGCGCTTGGGGTCATCCAGCACGCGGCCGGTGGAGATGCACACGCGTGCTTCGTGCGCGCTGAAATCGGACGGTGACAGGAAGCGGACGTCGTTGCTGGCGACCACCGGCAGGCCACGCTGGCCGGCGGCCATCAGCGCGAACTGGTTGAAGCTCTCTTCCCCGTCACGGCCGGTGCGGGTCAGCTCCAGGTGCAGGCCGTCGCCGAACACGCGCTGCCAGTCGGCCAGCTGCTGCTCGGCCAGATCGTGCTTGCCATCCAGCGCCAGGCGCCCGGCCAGGCTCTCACGGCCGGCCAGGGCGAACAGGTTGGCGTTGCCGGCCTTCAGCCAGTCCGGATGCACCGCCACGCCGCCCTCGGGGCGATGGCCTTCCATCCATGCCCGCGTCAGCAGACGCGACAGGCTCAGGTAGCCCTCGCGGTCGCGGCACAGCAGGGTCATCCGCCACGGGTCCTGGCCTTCTTCGGCGATCATCACGTCGGCGCCGGCGATGGGCTTGATGCCCACGCCTTCGGCGGCCTTGTAGAACTTGACCAGGGCGAACAGGTTGTTGAGGTCGGTCACCGCCAGCGCAGGCAGGCCGAGTTCGACCGAGCGCGACAGCAGGTTGGCCTGCTTGGCCTTCTTCGGGTCGGCCTGGTCCGGCTTTGCCGGCACACGGATGGTGGAGTCCGCCAGCGAGAACTCGGTGTGGACGTGGAGATGTACGAAGCGGGAGTTGGACATGCCGGACCAGGTTGGAGCGCGCAGGCCCCGGGTGCAGACGCGGGAATCGTCGCCGGGGTCGGGAAGCGCTGGAGTGCCCGGTCAGGGTAGCGAGGGCAGGGGGTGGCGACAAGGCTTGACGGTACGGCGATTGCGCGCATGCCCGGTGAACGGTCAGGCGACCGCGATGGCGGCCGCCACAGCCGGCGGTGCCTCCAGGCACTCGCGCACCGGGGCGAAGCTGCGCCGGTGCTCGGCGCACGGGCCGTGTTCACGCAGGGCGGCCAGATGCGCCGGGGTGCCGTATCCCTTGTGCTGGTCGAAGCCATACTGCGGGTGGCGTGCGTGCAGGTCCAGCATGTAGCGGTCGCGCGAGACCTTGGCCAGGATCGAGGCCGCCATGATCGCGCGGTCGATGCCATCGCCGCCGACCAGCGCCTGCGCCGGCAGCACCAGCCCCTTGGGCACCACGTTGCCGTCGATGCGGGCGAAGCCGGCCACGTGGGCCACCGCCGCGACGACATCGCGCATGCCTTGCAGGGTGGCTTGATAGATGTTCAGGCGATCGATGGCTTCCACGTCCACCAGCACCACGTGCCAGGCCAGGGCGCGGTCGAGGATGCGGTCATGCAGCTGCTCGCGGCGGGCCGCGGTCAGCTGCTTGGAATCATCCAGGCCGTTCAGTCGTGGCCGCTGCGGGTCGAACACCACCGCTGCCACCGCCACCGGGCCAGCCAGTGGTCCGCGGCCGGCTTCGTCGACACCGGCGATGCGGTGGCCGGGGTCGATCACGGCCGTGCCATCGAACAGGGCCAGGCTGGCGGCTGCGGCGTGACGGCGGCTCATGCCTTTTCCAGGCCGCGCACCAGCAGCTCGCCAACGGCATCGGCGGCGCGCGCCGATGCGTTGCGGCGCAGGCGTTCATGCAGGCGAGTGTAGGTGCCCTGCAGGTCGGCGATCCGCTGCGGATGGTCGAACCACTGCTGGATGGCGGCGGCCAGTTTTTCCGGCGTGCAGTCGTGCTGCATCAGCTCTGGCGCAAGGTCCTGGCCGGCCAGGATGTTGGGCAGGGCGAAGCGGTCGACCTTGATCAAGCCCAGCGCCTTCACCAAGCGGTACGTCAGTTCGTTGACCCGGTAGCCGACCACCATCGGCCGCTTCACCAGCATCGCCTCCAGGGTGGCGGTACCGGAGGCCAGCACCACCACGTCGGCGGCGATCATCGCGTTGCGTGCCTGGCCGTCCAGTACATGCGAATAGGCCACCGGCAGCGCCGAGCGTGACAGCTGCTCTTCGATCAGGCGCCGGCAGGCCGCGTTGGCCGCCGGGACCACCACGTGCAGGCCGGGAATACGCTCGGATACCTGCCAGGCGGCCTCGAAGAAGGCTTCGCCGAGCTTGGATATCTCGCCCAGGCGGCTGCCGGGAAGCACGGCCAGCACCTTGGCCGAGGCGGGCAGGCCGAGCTCGATCCGGGCCGCTTCCCGGTCGACGTGCAGCGGGATGTCATCGGCCATCGGATGGCCGACGAAGCGCGCGTCGATGCCGTGCTTGGCGTAGATCGGTGGTTCCATCGGGAACAGGCACAGCACCAGGTCGGCGCTGCTGCCAATCTTCTCGGCACGCTTCTCGCGCCATGCCCATACCGAAGGGCTGACGTAGTGCACGGTGCGCACGCCACGCTGTTTCAGCCAGCGTTCGATACCCAGATTGAAGTCCGGCGCGTCGATGCCGATGAACACATCCGGTTGCCACTCCAGCGCACGCTGGCGGAAGGCCGAACGCAGCTTGAGCAGGCGCGGCAGATGGCGCAGGACTTCGGTCAGGCCCATCACCGCCAGTTCGCTGGCATCGTGCCAGGTCTGGCAACCGGCGCTGCGCATGGCATCGCCGCCGATGCCGGCGAATTCGGCATGCGGGAAGCGGGCTTTCAGTTCGCGCACCAGGCCTGCGCCGAGCAGGTCGCCGGAGGCTTCACCGGCGACCAGGGCGATCCGCAACGGGCGCTCGCTGAGCACCCGGTGTGCAGGCACGCTGCCGGCCATCGAGGCCAGCGAAATCACCTCGGCGCCGGCCGGCGCCTGGCCGGTCGCGCTGCTCATCGCAGCAGGTGCCTCTCGGTATGTTCGATGAAGTCCAGCATCGACTTGACGTCGTCACTGTCGCGCGCCTGCTCGGCCAGCTGTGCCTTGGCTTCGGCCAGCGGCAGGCCCGCCACGTACAGCGTGCGGTAGGCACGCTTGATGGCGGTGATGCGCTCGGGATCGAAGCCGCGACGCTTCAGGCCCTCACTGTTGATGCCGCGCGGGCGGCCCAGCGAGTCGGTGCCGACCATGGTGAACGGCGGGACGTCGCCATTGGTCAGCGCGCCCATGCCGAGGAAAGCATGGGCACCGATGCGGCAGAACTGGTGCGCACCGGCGAAGCCGCTGATGATCACGTAGTCACCCACGGTCACGTGGCCCGCCAGCGTGGTGTTGTTGGAGAACACGCAGAAGTTGCCGACGTGGCAATCGTGGGCCACGTGCGTGTAGGCCAGCATCCAGTTGTCATCGCCGATGGTGGTGATGCCACCGCCGCCGCCAGTGCCACGGTTGAGGGTGACGAACTCGCGGAACACGTTGCGGTCGCCGATCACCAGTTCGGTGCGTTCACCGCCGTACTTCTTGTCCTGCGGTTCGCCGCCGACCGCGACATGACCGATGAAACGGTTGTCGCGGCCGATCCGGGTCGGGCCATGGATGCTGCAGTGCGGACCGACCTCGGTGCCGGCACCGATCTCAACCTCCGGCCCGATGATCGTGAACGCGCCCACGCGGACATCGTCGGCCAAGCGCGCCGACGGATCGATCACGGCAGTGGGGTGGATCAGGGGGGCGTTGTCGCTCATCTCGGACCTCCAGCCAGGGTCATTCGCGGGTGCCGGCGCACAACACCTCGGCGCAGGCGACGACTTCGCCGTCGACCTTGGCCACGCAGTCGTACACGGCCATGTTGCGGATCACCCGCTTGATCTCCACGTGCATCTCCAGCACGTCACCGGGCACCACCTGCTTGGTGAAGCGGGCCTTGTCGACCTTGACCATGTAGAACAGCTTGGACTGCGCATCGCGGCCAAGCGTCAACTGGGTCAGCACGCCGCCGGCCTGGGCCATGGCTTCGATGATCAGCACGCCGGGCATGATCGGCTGGCCCGGGAAGTGGCCCTGGAAGAACGGCTCGTTGATGCTGACGTTCTTGGTCGCGACGATCGTGCGCTTCTCATAGTCGATCGACACCACCTTGTCCACCAGCAGGAACGGGTAGCGGTGCGGAAGCAGCGTCTGGATCTGCGCCATGTCCGGCAGGGTCTGGGTGTGGCTCATTCTTTCTCCTTGCTCACAGACAGGATGCGACGGGCCAGTGCATCGAGCTGCTTGAAGCGCGCGGCATTCTTGCGCCACGTGCGGTTGTCGGTCAGGGGCGTGCCGGAGGAATACTCGCCCGGCTCGGTGATGGAGTTGCGGACCACCGATTTGCCGGTGATCACGACCTTGTCGCAGATTTCCAGATGACCGACGACGCCAACGGCGCCGCCGAGCAGGCAGTAACGGCCGATCTTGGCGCTGCCGGCAATGCCGGTGCAGCCTGCGATGGCCGAATGGGCGCCGATCTGCACGTTGTGTGCGATCTGCACCAGGTTGTCCAGGCGGACGTCCTCGGCCAGCACGGTGTCTTCCAGCGCGCCACGGTCAACACAGGTGTTGGCGCCGATCTCGCAGTCGTCGCCGATGCGGACGCCGCCAAGCTGCGGCACCTTGATCCATTTGCCAGCGTCCATGGCCAGGCCGAAGCCATCGGCGCCCAGCACGGCGCCGGGATGGATGCGCACGCGCTTGCCCAGCTTGACGCGGGTGACCAGGGTGACGCGGGCGATCAGTTCACAGCCGCTGTCGAGGGTGCAGTCTTCGCCGATGATGCTGCCAGCGCCGATGATGCAGTTCTCGCCGATGACGCTGCGTGCGCCGATGGTGACGAACGGACCGATGTGGGCGCTGGCGGCGACCTGCGCCTGCGGATCGATCACAGCGCTGGGATGGATGGGTCGGGGCGATGTCGAACAGCGCGCCGATCTTGGCAAAGGTGGTGTAAGGGTCCTTGGCGACCAGCGCGGTACCGGGAGCTGCGTCGGCATCCTCGGCGCGCAGCACCACGATGCCGGCCTGGCTGTCGGCCAGCTGGGCGCGGTAGCGCGGGTTGGCAAGGAAGGTCAGCTGGCCGGCACCGGCATGGGCGAGGGTGGCCACGCCATGGATGGCGCTGCCTGGGTCGCCATGGACCTGCAGGCCGAACTGATCGGCGAGTTGCTGGGCGGTGTAGGTAGGAGTATTCACGGCGGGAGTTTAACGTGTGACGCCATTGCGGTCATGCGGGAGCAAAAGCCGGCGCCTGGTTGATCCGTGGGGCGATGGCGCAGGGGCTGCCCGGAACACGCCGTAAACCCATCACTGGGGGCTCGTTGGCGCCATCCATGGCGCCAACGGTCCTGGTCAGCCCCCTGCGCCATCGCCGGATAGTCTTCCGCGCGCGAGCGGATCCAACGTCCACAGTCGCCTGCAGCACCGGGCCATACTCGGCTCACCGCGCGTCAGCGAGCGCTTCAATAACGGAAACGCCGGGCAATGCCCGGCGATTCGAGACCCGTCTGGTGGAAAGCCCCCCTTCTGTTAAGGGGGGCGCGCCAGCGGCGCGGGGGATAGGTGAAATGCGCGGGCAATTCACCGGAGGTGGATCAGTTCTGAGGAACGTTGTTCCTCAGAACTGGCCACCGAACGTGAATTGCAGACGTTCGATCTCGTCGCCGTCCTTCTTCTTCAGCGGGAACGCGTAGCTGATCGAGATCGGGCCGACCGGGGCGCGCCACAGCAGGGCCACACCGGTGGACACGCGCAGCTCGTTGGCCTTGAAGTTGTCGGTGCCGTTGTAGACGTTGCCGAAGTCGACGAAGGCCGACACGCGGGCCGACGGGCTGTCGAACAGGCGAGGGAAGTAGGCTTCGACCGAACCAACGGTCTTCAGCGAACCACCCAGCGGCTGGCCGTTCGGGTAGCCGCGGGTCACCTCGCGCGGGCCGAGGGTATTGTCCTCGAAGCCGCGCACCGAGTTGGTACCGCCGGCGTAGAAGTTCTCGTAGAACGGCAGGCCCGAGGCGGTGACGGTACGGGTGGTGCCGTCGCCGTTGTCGATCACGCGGGTCTTGTCGTTGCCGTAGGCATCGCCGTAGCCGATCTCGGCGCGGGTGTTGATCACCAGCGAAGGGATGATCGGCCAGTACTTGCTGATCTGGTAGTTCAGCTTGTAGTACTCGATGGTCGAGCCCGGCAGGGTGGTTTCCAGGCCCACGCGCTGGTAGGTGCCGCGGGTCGGCATGAAGTAGTCGTTGCGCGAATCGCGGGCCCAGCCAAGCTCGGTGCGCCACGCATGGAAGGTGCGGCTGCCGACGGCATCGATGTAGTCGATGATCGACTGCGGGGTCGAGCCCGCGTACGTGGTGATCTGGTTGCTGTCGATGCCGAACATCAGCGAGACGGTGTCGGTCTCGGTGATCGGCACGCCGAACACCACCTGCGCCGAACCGTTGGTGCTGTTGTACTGCGCGGTGTTGAAGTCGGAGTAGTCCAGTTCGCGCCAGGACAGGTTGTAGCCCAGCGAAACGCCGTCATCGGTGAAGTACGGGTTGGTGTAGCTGAAGCCGTAGCGCTGCAGGTAGCTGCTGCGCGAGGCCTCGACCGACACGCGGTTGCCGCCGCCCAGGAAGTTGTTCTGCGACAGCTGCACCGAGGTGGTCATGCCGTAGGACTGCGAATAGCCCAGGCCGAACACGAAGCTGCCCGAGGTGGTTTCCTTGACGTTGTAGACGACGTCGACCTGGTCGTTGCTGCCGCTGACCGGCGGGGTTTCCACGTCCACCGCTTCGAAGTAGCCCAGGCGCTGCAGGCGGATCTTGGAACGGTCGATCGCGGCCTGCGAGTACCAGCTGTTCTCGAACTGGCGCATTTCGCGGCGCATCACCTCATCGGAGGTGCGGGTATTGCCCTTGAAGATGATGCGGCGGACGGTCACGCGCGGGCCCGGCACGACCTGCATGTTGACCGCCACGGTCTGCTCGGCGCGGTTGGTGGTCGGAATCGGGTTCACCTTGGCGAAGGCATAACCGATGTTGGACAGCGAGTTGGTGATCGAGTCGGAGCTGAATTCCAGCAGGGCACGCGAGAACGTGTCGCCGGACTTCTGCACGACCATGCGCTCGACGTCTTCCTGCGGCAGGATCGTATCGCCGCTGACCTTGATCTCGGAGATCTTGTACTGGTCGCCTTCGGTCACGCCGGCGGTGATGAACATGTCGCGCTTGTCGGGGCTGATCGACACCTGCGTCGAGTCGATGCTGAAGTCGACATAGCCGCGGTCCAGGTACCAGGAGTTGAGCTTTTCCAGGTCGCCGGACAGCTTTTCCTTGGAGTACTGGTCGTCACGGCGGTACCACGACGCCCAGTTGTGCTCCTTGGACTCCCAGTATTCCAGGATGTCCTTGCTGTCGTACTTCTCGGTGCCGACGATGTTGACGTGGCGGATCTTGGCCGCCTTGCCTTCCTTGATCGCGATGGCGATGTCGACACGGTTGCGGTCCAGCGGGCTCACGGTCGGGGTGATGTCGACGGTGTACTTGCCACGATCGTTGTACTGGCGGCGAAGTTCCTGGGTGACGCGATCCAGGCTCAGGCGATCGAAGGTGCCGCCTTCGGTCAGGCCGATGTCGGACAGGCCCTTGAGCAGCTGGTCGGACTTGATGTCCTTGTTGCCGGTGACGGTCAGCTTGTTGATCGCCGGACGCTCCTTGACGGTCACCACCAGGATGCTGCCCTGGCGATCCAGCTGCACGTCTTCGAAGAAGCCGGTCTTGTACAGGGCGCGGATGGTCTCGCCGACCTTGCTGTCGGTGACCGTCTCGCCACGCTCGACCGGCAGGTAGGTGAACACCGTACCGGAACTGATGCGCTGCAGGCCGTCGACGCGGATGTCGCTGACAGTGAAGGGCTCGGCTGCCTGGGCCAGGGCGGGAGCGCCGGTGACGGCGGCGAGGGCGAGGGCCAGCAGGCGGCGATTGGGGAGTCGCGTCATGTCACGTCCGGTAGGAAGGTCGATTTCATTGGTAAGGGATGCCGACGCTGTAGACGGCAAAAACATGGAAAAGTTCATCGCGGGACCAGGCCGAGGATGTCGTTGTAGAACGCCAATCCCATCAGCCCGGCCAGCAACGCCAGGCCGATGTATTGGCCGGCGGCGACGGCACGCTCGCTCAGCGGGCTGCCCTTGACCAACTCGATAAGGTAATACAGCAGGTGGCCGCCGTCCAAGATGGGGATCGGCAGCAGGTTGATGATGCACAAGCTGAGCGACAGCAGGGCGAGGAACTGGATGAACCAATCCACGCCACGTTTGGCCGAAACATTGGCGACCCGGGCAATGGTGACCGGGCCGGAAACGTTCTGCAGCGAGGCTTTGCCGGTCACGATCCGGCCCATCATGGCCAATGAATCGGCGGCCATCCTGCCGGTTTCGCGCACCGCGACCGTGACCGACTGCAGCGGGCCGAACTTGAGCAGGGTGTCGTAGGCGGGGCTGTAGCTCTGGGCAAAGCCGGCGCCGATCTGCCAGATAGGCTGGCCCTTGCCGTCCTTGCCCTGGCGCGGGGTGATCTCCAGCGCCAGGCGCTCGCCACCCCGCAGCACCTCGATCATCGCCGGGCCACCGCGGCGGCCGAGGCTGCCCACTTCGCTGATGGCCTGTTCGACGCTGTCGATGCGCTGACCGTCGATCGCCACGATCAGATCGCCGGTCTGCAGGTGACCCTCTGCGGCCGAACCCTTCACGATGGTGTCCACCAGCGGCGGCTGCAGCCACGCACGCCAGTACACGCCGGCCAGGATCGGAACCCGGCGTTCATCGAAGCCGGCCGGCAGCTGCGACAGCGGCAGGGTGCGCGAGCGCAGCTGGTCGGCGGGGTCGAGCACCTCCAGGGTCACGTCGCGACGGTCCATCGCCGCCGCAGTCAGGGCCATGCTGGCCTCGCCCAGGGTGATCACATCGCGGCCGTCCACGCGCAACAGGCGGTCACCACTGCCGAGCCCGGCCGTGGCGGCCATACCGGTAGCGCGGCCGACGGTTGCCGAATAGTCCTGCTTGCCGATCACGAACATCGCCCACAGCAGCAGGATGCACAGCAGCAGGTTGGCGATCGGGCCGGCCGCGACGATGGCGATGCGCTGCCACACGGTCTTGTGGTTGAAGGCCTGGCCGCGCTCGTGCGGATGGACCTCGACTTCGCGTTCGTCGAGGAATTTCACATAACCGCCCAGCGGGATGGCGGCAATGGCGAACTCGGTGCCATGGCGGTCCCGGCGCGACCACAGCGGACGGCCGAAGCCGACCGAGAAGCGCAGCACCTTGACCCCGCACAGGCGCCCGACCCAGTAGTGCCCGAATTCGTGGAAGGTGACCAGCAGCCCAAGGCTGACGATCATCCACCAGACCGATCCGATGAAGTCAGTCATGCAGGTTCACATTGGCGGACACGGGCGGCGGCGTCATACGGGATGGGTGCGCTGTTCAGGTGGCGGCGATGGCGTTCAGGGTCAGCTGGCGGGCCCGCTGGTCGGCGGACAACAGAACCTCAAGTGTATCGGCTGGTTCGGTCGGCAGTGTTGAAAGAGCGTTAGCAACCAGCGCCGGAATGGTCAGGAAGCCTATGCGGCCCTGAAGAAACGCTGAAACAGCCTCTTCGTTGGCGGCGTTCAGCACGGCCGGGGCAGTGCCACCGGCGCGCATCGCCTGCCATGCCAGCGCCAGGCAGGGGAAGGCGTCGGTGTCGGGGGGCTCGAAATCCAGCCGGCCCTGGGCGAGCAGGTCCAGCCCGGACACGCCCGATTCGATCCGTTGCGGCCAGCCCAGGCCCACGGCCAGGGTGGTGCGCATGTCCGGCAGGCCCATCTGCGCCAGCGTGGAGCCGTCAACGAACTCCACCAGCGAATGCACCAGGCTCTGCGGATGCACCAGCACCTCGATGCGTTCGCCGGGGATGCCGAACAGGTGGTGGGCCTCGATGACCTCCAGGCCTTTGTTCATCAACGTCGCCGAATCGACCGAGATCTTCGGCCCCATCGACCACTTCGGATGCGCCACGGCCTGGGCCGGGGTGACCTGCTGCAGTTCGGCGCGGCTGCGCCCGCGGAATGGACCACCCGAGGCGGTCAGCAGGATGCGGCGCACGCCCGCACCGTCGAGGCTGGCATCACGTGAGCGCAGGCACTGGAAGATCGCGCTGTGCTCGCTGTCGATCGGGATGATCTCGGCGCCGGCACGTTCGGCGGTACGGGTCAGCAGTTCGCCAGCCAGTACCAGCGATTCCTTGTTGGCCAGCAGGATGCGCTTGCCGGCCGCAGCGGCGGCCAGGGTCGAGGACAGGCCGGCGGCGCCGACGATCGCGGCGACCACGGTGTCGCAGGCGTCGCTGGCCGCCAGCTGGTCCAGCGCGGCATGGCCGGCGTGGGCCTGGGTGGCCAGGCCGGCGTCGCGCAGGCCGTCGCGCAGTTCGGCATACAGGGTTTCATCGGCGATCACCGCATGCGCGGGCCGGTGCTGCCGGCACAGGGCCAGCAGCGCCTGGACCTGGCGGCCGGCGGCAAGCACGGTGGCCTGGTACCGCAGCGGATGGCGGGCGATCACGTCAAGCGTGGAGGCACCAATCGAGCCGGTGGCGCCGAATACGGCGACCCGGCGCAGGTCTGCAGCAGCGTCCATGGTCAGAACCCGAAGATTTCCTTGCCCAGTGCGAACACCGGGATGGCCGCCAGCACGCCGTCGACGCGGTCGAGCACGCCGCCGTGGCCGGGGATCAGGTGGCCTGAATCCTTGGCGCCGGCATGGCGCTTGATCAGGCTTTCGAACAGGTCGCCCAGTACCGAGGCGAATACCGCCACCACCGAGGTGACCAGCAGGCCGGGCAGGTGCGCGGCATCGATGCCGGCCAGCCAGCCGAGGCCGACGGCCACCGCAACGCCGGCGATCAGCCCGCCGACGAGGCCTTCCCAGGTCTTGTTCGGGCTGATCCGCGGTGCCAGCTTGTGCTTGCCGAAGTGACGGCCAGCAAAGTAGGCGCCCGAATCAGCGGCCCAGACCAGTGCCAGCGCGGCCAGCAGCCACAGGTGGCCCTGATGCCCGGGCGGGTCGCCGCCGGCATGGATCAGTACCAGCGCGGCCCACGCCGGCACGATGGCCAGGGTGCCGGCCAGCAGCTTGAGGATGCGCGCCGGGCTGCCGGGCTGTGCGCCGAAGTTGAAGAAGCGCAGCCACACCAGCGCACCCAGCCACCAGGCCACGCCTGCCAGGGTCGCGATCTGGAACAGTACCAGGGTGCCGGCATCGGCCCACACCAGCAGCACCATCAGTAGCAGGTTGAGGACCAGCAGCACGGTGCGGGCGAGGGTGTCTTCGACATCGGCCAGCTTCAGCCATTCCCACAGGCCGATCAGCAGCACGGCAGCGGCGGCGGCGGCCAGCCATTGCGTCGGCAGCAACAGGATCGCCGCAATGGCGACCGGCGCCATGATCAGCGCGGCGAGGACTCGGGTCTTGGTCATGGGCTGGACGTCTCGGTGGCCAGGGCGGCGATCTGGGCGCTGGTCAGGCCGAAGCGGCGCTCACGGCTGGCGTAGGCATCCAGCGCCAGCTGCAGCTGCGCGGCGTCGAAATCCGGCCACAGCGCTTCGGTGAACCACAGCTCGGTATACGCCAGCTGCCACAGCAGGAAGTTGCTGATGCGGGTATCGCCGCCGGTGCGGATGAACAGGTCCGGTGGCGGCAGATCGGCCAGGGCCACCTGTCGCCCCAGCAGGGATTCGTCGATCTGCTCGGGCAGCAGGCGGCCGGCGGCCACTTCAGCGGCCAGTGCGCGTGCGGCACGGGCGATGTCCTGACGGCCACCATAGCTGGCGGCGATCGACAGGGTCAGTGTGGTGTTGTCGGCGGTGCGCTGTTCGGCCAGCTGCATGCGGCTGACGAGGGCAGCACCGAAGCGCTCGCGTTCGCCGATGAAGCGCACGCGTACGCCACGCCGATGCAGCTCATCCACTTCGCGGTCGAGCGCGCCGAGGAACAGCTTCATCAAGGCATCGACTTCTTCCTGTGGCCGGCCCCAGTTCTCGCTGGAGAACGCGAACAGGGTCAGGGCCGGAATGCCCAGTTCCAGGCAGCGTTCGATGGTGCGGTTGACCGCGCGCGCGCCGGCACGATGGCCGATCACGCGGGGGCGACGGCGCAGCTGCGCCCAACGCCCGTTGCCATCCATGATGATGGCAACGTGGCGGGGCAGGGCGGCCGGCAGGGGAGGCGGGACTGAAGGCATCGACTTCAGACCGACATCAGTTCCTTTTCCTTGTCGGCGACGACTTTATCGACATCCTTGATGTTGCTGTCGGTCAGCTTCTGGATATCGTCTTCGCCGCGCTTCTTGTCGTCTTCGCTGATCGCCTTGTCCTTCAGCAGCTTGGCGATTTCCTTGTTCGCGTCCTGGCGGATGTTGCGGATGGCGATCTTGGCGCCTTCGCCTTCCTTCTGTACCTGCTTGGCCAGTTCCTTGCGGCGCTCTTCGGTCGGCGGCGGCAGGTTGACGCGGATCGAGGTGCCGATGGTGTTCGGGGTCAGCTCGATGTTGTACAGGCCCTTTTCGATCTCCTTGATCATGCTCTTGTCGAAGGGCGTGACCAGCAGGGAATGGGCATCGGCGTTGGAGATCGACGCAACCTGGTTCAGCGGGGTGCTGGCGTTGCCGTAAGCATTGACCGTGACGCGGTCCAGCAGGGCCGGCGTGGCGCGACCGGTGCGGATCGAGGTGAGGGTGTGCTTAAGAGCGTCGATGCTCTTGGCCATGCGCGTCTGCGCGTTGTTCTTGATGTCGTTGAGCATCGCCAGGGTCCTGGATGTAACTGGAATCGGGCGATTATAGGCGAATACGGGACGCCGCCGGGCCTGAATCGGCCCGGAGGTCGCCTTGCGCTCAGCCTCAGGCCGGGTCGCGGCCCTGGACGAGGGTGCCGATGTTCTCGCCGTGCAGGATCTTCAGCAGTTCGCCCGGTTGGCCCATGTCGAACACGCGCATCGGCAGGTCGCTGTCGCGCGCCAGGGCGAAGGCGGCGGTATCCATCACTTCCAGGCCGCGGCGGATCACTTCGTCGTAGCTCAGGCTGTCGAAGCGGACAGCGTCGCTGTACTTGTTCGGATCCTTGTCGTACACGCCATCGACCTTGGTTGCCTTCAGCAGCAGGTCGGCGCCGATCTCGATCGCGCGCAGGGCCGCGCCGGAGTCGGTGGTGAAGAACGGGCTGCCAACACCAGCGGCGAAGATCACCAGGCGGCCCTTTTCCAGGTGGCGGATGGCGCGGCGGCGGATGTAGTCCTCGCACACGTCGTTGATCTTGATCGCGCTCATCACGCGGGCCTTGGCGCCCACTTTTTCCAGCGCATCCTGCATGGCCAGCGCATTGATGACCGTGGCCAGCATGCCCATCTGGTCGCCGGTGACCCGGTCCATGCCGCCGGCGGCGAGGCCCGCACCGCGGAAGATGTTGCCACCGCCGATGACCAGGGCGACTTCTGCGCCCGCCTGCTGGGCCTCGACGACTTCACGGGCCAGGCGGTTGATGATCTTTGGGTCGATGCCGTAGTCCTCATCTCCCATCAGCGCCTCCCCGGAAAGTTTCAACAGGATGCGGCGATAGGCGAGCTTGGACATAGGGACCTCGGGTGCGTGGAAATCGCGGGCGATTCTACGCGCAAGCGGCGCGCGGCCAAAGCGTTTTGTGCACTGCGGCGTAAAATACCGGTATGCCCCGTACATCCGGGGCGCATCGTTCAGCCCAGCTCGGCGCCAGCCGTGGCAGGCTGTTCATGATGCCCCAGCTCGCCGGGAGAGCGTGCGATGACCCGGTTGCGGCCCAGGTTCTTGGAGCGGTAGAGCACGTCATCCGCCGCGCGCAGCAGGTCCTGCACGCCGGCAAAGCGCTCGTAGCCGCCCTGGGTGGCCACGCCGGCCGAGAAGGTGATGAACAGCGGGCCACCTTCCAGTTCCGCCATCGGGGTGGCGACGATGTTCGCCAGCACCCGGCGGATCACGTCCAGGGCCACCGATTCGCTGGTATTGGGCAGCAGCGCGACAAACTCCTCGCCGCCGAAACGGGCCACGGTGTCGCTGTTGCGCAGCTGCCCCTGCAGTTTGCCGGCAAAGGCGCGCAGCACCTCGTCGCCGGTCAGGTGGCCGTGCGCATCGTTGATCTTCTTGAAATCGTCCAGGTCGATGAAGGCCACCGACAACGGCCAGCCGTGGCGGCCGGCGCGCAGGAATTCCTCTTCAAGCACGGCTTCGAGCTGGCGGCGGTTGAGGACGCCGGTCAAGGCATCGCGATGGGCCTGGTCGGCCAGGCGCTTGGCGCGGGCCTCGAATTCGTCGGCGCGGCGCCGGGCCTGGTCGGCGTCCTGCAGTTCGCGCAGGTTGCGCAGGGTGGCCAGCTCCTGGGCGTGGTCGATCAGCTCACGCACCCGTGCCGGCGAGTTCAGGCCGTTCTCGAACAGGCTGGCGATGTCCGGCAGCGCTTCGCTGATCCGCGCCAGGACCTGGTCGAAGCGGGCGCTGTCCATCTGCAGGTGGTCATGGACCTGCTGCAGAGCGCGTTCGCGTGCGCCATCTGCGTCTTCATCCAGCCAGATGTCGGCGACCGCGCCAGACAGCTGTACGCAGGCCTGGAACGGATTCTCGGCGGTGCCCTCGTCCTCGCTGTGGCGGATGCTGTCCACCAGATAGCGCGGCAGGCCCCACTCCTCGGCCACCCATGCGCCGACGTCGGCGTGGCTGCAGCCCAGTTCCTGGCGCTCGCGCGCGATCAGGTCGGGGTTGTCGCGCGCCTCGCGTAGCAGCGGCAGGTAGCGTTCGGATTCGGCCTGGGCCAGGCACAGCACTCCCATGTCCTGCAGCAGCCCGGCCAGCATCAGTTCCTCCAGCCGGCGCAGGCCGCGTGCCTGGCCGAGCTGGCTGGCAGCCAGTGCGCTGAGGATGCTGCGCTTCCAGGCGCGTTGGCGCAGGTCGTGGTCGGCGCCGCCGTTGCCGGTCAGGCCCTGGGTGACAGTGAAGCCCAGGGCGAGGCTGATCGTGGCATTCAGCCCGAGCATGGTCAGTGCCTGGCCGAGGTTCTCGATCCGGCGCCGGCTGGCATACAGCGGTGAATTGGCGATACGCAGCATGCGCGCACTCAACGCCATGTCGATGGCGATGATGTCCGCAGCGGTTGCGATGTCCGCTTCCGGATCCTGTGCCAGTTCGATGATGCGCAGGGCAATACCGGGCGGCGAGGGGAGGTTGCGGCAAAGCGCCAGGGCAGCTGTCAGCTCGGGAGGCATGTCGGGTCGTTCAATTCCATTAGGACAAGAATACCTAGGAATGCATCACAGTCCGCGACTTTCGTTCCTGTTATGTGACTGCAGGTTCCCTTGTGCCGAGTATCGGCTTGATTCGCTTGCAACGCAAAGGTGTCGGTGTGCGCACCAACGGTGTGCACCCACAGATTCGGCCACCCACAGGTGAAGGGCACCCACAGGCCCGGCGGCATAAAAAAAGAGCCGCGGTTTCCCGCGGCTCCTTCTGGTTTCATTACAGCCGTGAGGCTGGAATCAGACCTGCATCGCCTTGGCAACTTCGGCGGCGTAGTCTTCCACCACCTTCTCGATGCCTTCGCCAACGACCAGCAGCTGGAAGCCAGCCACGTCGGCGCCAGCAGCCTTGACCACCTGCTCGACGGTCTTGTCGCCGTCCAGCACGTAGCTCTGGCCGTACAGGGTCACTTCGCTGACGATCTTGTTGATCTTGCCGCTGATGATCTTTTCCAGGATGTCGGCCGGCTTGGACTTGTCCTTCTCGGACATCTTGGCCAGTTCGATTTCCTTTTCCTTTTCCACGAACTCGGCCGGCACATCGGCAGCCTTGTTGTGCGGCGGCTTCAGCGCAGCCACGTGCATGGCCAGGCCGCGAGCCAGTTCGACGTCGCCGCCGATCAGGTCGACCAGCACGCCGACCTTGCCGTTGGTGTGGACGTAGGAACCGATGTTGCCGGTGGTGTCCAGCTTGACCAGGCGACGGATCTGGATGTTCTCACCCAGGGTCTGCACGGCGGTCGCGCGGGTTTCTTCGACGGTCTGGCCGCTCGGCAGGGTGGCCGACTTCAGGGCTTCCACGTCGGCGGCGCCCGATGCCAGGGCAGCGGCAGCGACGGAATCGACGAAGTTCTTGAAGTTGATGTCGTTGGCGACGAAGTCGGTTTCCGAGTTGATCTCGACCAGCACGGCCTTGCCGCCGTCCTGGGCCAGGCCCAGACGACCTTCGGCGGCCACGCGGTCAGCCTTCTTGTCGGCCTTGGCAGCGCCGGACTTGCGCAGCGCTTCAGCAGCGGCGTCGATGTTGCCGCCGGCCTCGGTGAGCGCCTTCTTGCATTCCATCATGCCGGCGCCGAGATCATCCCGATCGACAGCGAGCACAGCGCGATCTTCCAGTGCCTGCGCTCACGTGATGCCAGCCTCGACGG
>NZ_QQXJ01000001.1:2780669-2854468 GCF_004348785.1 Stenotrophomonas sp. TEPEL | reverse complement strand
GAAAGGGGTTGGGCCGGCATGGTGGCCGGCCCGTGTGACAGTGTCCTGTCGTCGCGCCATCGGCAGCGGACAGGAAAGGTGGGCGCGTAGCGCCCACCAGGGCCTGGATCAGGCCTGGGCTTCGCCCTTGTCGGCAGCAGCCTTCTTGGCCGGAGCGCGGCGAGCCGGCTTGCCTTCTTCGGCCGGAGCGTCGGCGAACTCTTCTTCACGGACGGTGGCAGCGTGCGGTGCAGCAGCCTTGCCTTCCAGCACGGCGTCAGCAGCGGCGCGCGCGTACAGCTGCACGGCACGGATGGCGTCGTCGTTGCCCGGGATCGCGTAATCCACCAGTTCCGGGTTGTAGTTGGTATCGACGACAGCGATCACCGGGATGCCGAGCTTCTTGGCTTCCTTGATGGCGATGTCTTCGTGGCCGATGTCGATGACGAAGATCGCGTCCGGCAGGCGGTTCATGTCCTTGATGCCGCCCAGCGAGGCTTCCAGCTTGTCGCGCTCGCGACGCAGGCCCAGCACTTCGTGCTTGACCAGCTTCTCGAAGGTGCCGTCGGTTTCACCGGCTTCCAGTTCCTTCAGGCGGGCAACCGACTGCTTGACGGTACGGAAGTTGGTCAGGGTGCCGCCCAGCCAACGCTGGTTCATGAACGGCATGCCGCAACGCTCGGCTTCTTCGCGGATCGACTCGCGCGCGCTGCGCTTGGTGCCCAGGAACAGGATGGTGCCGCGCTTCTGGGCAACCGACGAGATGAAGTTCATCGCGTCGTTGAACAGCGGGACGGTCTTTTCCAGATTGATGATGTGGATCTTGCCGCGGGCGCCGAAGATGTACGGAGCCATTTTCGGGTTCCAGTAGCGGGTCTGGTGGCCGAAGTGGACGCCGGCTTCCAGCATCTGACGCATGGTGACCTGGGGCATTGCAGAACTCCTGATGGGGAACCGGCGATTCCGCCCGCGGGATAGGTATGCGGGACGCGTGGAAGCGCTGATGGTTCCGGGGTTGGGCTTCCCTGTTGCCTCCGTGGCCGAACTCCTTGCGGAGCACCCCGGCACGGATGGGGGCAGCAGGTGTGGATTCACCGGTGACGTCCGGTGTGGACGGCGTCCCGCGCACAGGGCGGCAGGACATCCGGGCAATTATAGCCCGCTTGGCTGGCTCGCCGCAATTGGGGGTAACGATGGGGTCAGAATCACGTCTGCGCCATCCTGCAGGCGGACGTGGAAGCGGCCACCGGCATAGCCATCGGCGCGCGGCGGCAATGACCACTGGCGCCGCCTGGCCGCCAGCACGTAGCCGGCAAGGCCGGGCAGCAACAGGCTGCGTTGGCCGTCGGCCGTCTCATAGCTCAGGTCGCTCAGGCGTGCGTGTCCAGTACCGCCGTTCTGCAGTCGCAGCATCGGCTGCGATGCGCCGGCCATCACCTCGACCTGCAGGCGGGGCCGCGCCGGGGAGGATGGTTCGCCACGGAACAGTGGCAGCGAATAGCGCGGCATGCCGGCTTCGGCCGGTGCCAGGATGATACGGAACGCCTGTTCGGCGGCCACGGGCACGGAAGAGGCCGGCAGCAACCACACGCGCTGGCGGGCGCCGGCCGGCAGGTCCAGCAGGGTCGGGCTTGCCAGTACCTGCCCGCTGCGCTGCAGGTGTTCCGCATCCTGTTGCTGGTCCCACGCCCAGACCTGCAGTTGCCCGCGCCAGTGCCCGGGGCCAGGATTGCGCAGCCACAGCTCGGTCCGCCCCTGCGCAGCCGGCAGGTGCAGGGTGGTCGGCACCAGCTCCAGCGCCTGCGCCTGCGCGGGAACGGGCAGCACGGCGGCCAGCAGAAGCAGCAGCCTGCGCATCCGCATCAGTAGTAGGTGGTGGGCGGTTCGGGCAGCGAATGCCCCCGTTCGTCCTGCACTGGCGGGGCCAGTTCACGGACCTGGGGCGGCAGGTGACCGCCGTCGCTGTGCTGCTGCGGCACCGGGCAACGTGAGGCGCTGTCAGGACCGGCGCAGCCTTCCACCACGACCAGGCGGATCTGCAGCGGAGCAGGTACCGGTTCTGCCCACGCTGCCGGGCTGGCAATGGCCATCGCCCCGATCAGTACTCCCCGAACCACCTGCGATCCACCGTGTTGTCGACTTGATGCGCGGTATCGGCCGGCAGGCTGGATTCTGTAGAGCGGGCTCCCCTCAATAAGTGATCGTCACCTGCACCAGATCGTTGTAGGTGCCCGCCGGAGGTTGTCCGGCCACAGGGGGCACGCGCCCGAATATGTTCAGCGTCTGCGCGCTGCCGGTGCCGGGGCCGCTGACCGTGTCCAGCGCAAGCGTGTTGCCCCAGCGCTGGCTGCGCGCTGCATCGCGATACAGCTCGTAAGGCAGGTAATAGCTGTTGCCGCCGATGGTGGTGCGCATGCGCCGGGTGGTGGTCAGGGCCGGATTGTTCTGGCCGTTGTTCAGGCCGACCTGGTAGGCGGTGCGCTTGAGGCAGGTCAGGGTCAGGGTGGCGGTCTGGTCGATGTTGCCGGGAATGCCGCCGGTGACCGTGCCGAAGTTCAGGTCCGTGGTCAGGTAGCTGCCGCACTGCGGCAGCACGGTAGCCGTGGTGTTGAAGGCGAAAGCGTTGCTGGCGCTGTTGGTGCCGGTCGCGCCGCCGTTGCAGGTGGCCGGCACGGTGGCGTTGCCCAGCAGTACCTCGTTCCAGGCCCAGGTCAGCACCACGTTGGCGCCGCTGAAGGTGCTGCTGTAGCTGCCCGATGCCAGCACCTGGTTGGCCGGGATCTGCGCGAACAACTGCACGCTCTGCGCGCCGCTGCCGCCGGTCAGCAAAGGCACGTTGTAGGTCATGGTCAGCTCCTGCGCCGGCGGTACGCCGCGTGGGGTCAGGCCGGTCACCTGGCTGTAGTTGGAGGTGTTGTAGAGCTGGAAATTGAGGGTGTCACCGCTGCCGTTGACCATCGTTCGCCACGGCGTGGTGGTGCTGCCGCCAGTGCCGCTGCCGATGCCCACGCAGACACGCACGCCGGTGGTGGCGAGCAGGCTCAGCGCGGCGGTGGTGCAGGTCACGGTGATGTTCAGGGTGCCCGAGGTCGGGCCGGCCGCGCCGCTGTTGACGTTGCCGAACGGCAGCAGGGCGTCCGCGGTTGCCGTGCATACGGCCGCGCCGCGGGCCGGCAGGCTGGGCACCAGGCCTGCAAGCAGCAGCACGCCCGCCAGCAGCAGGCGCAGGCTCATGGCGCCACCTCCGGCACGCATTGCAGCGGGGCTGGGCGCGGCCGTGCCCCCGCAGCGACCACCTGTGGCGACGCCGGTACCCGCGCACGGCACTGGCCACGGCTGGTGGTGATGTACAGCACGGTGCCAGCGGCCACGTCCTCCAGGTACAGCAGGCCGTCGTAGCCGACCGACGCCTGGCGGCCATCGGCCAGCTGCACCTCGCTGCCGGCTTCCAGCGGCTGGCCGGCCATGTCCTGCAGGGTGAGGGTCAGCGAAGGTCGCGAACGCAGGTTGAAGGTCAACCGGGTGCCGGCGCGCTGGCGGGGTGTCACCCAGTCCTCGATGCGATCGGCGCGCATGTCCGCCGGCAGGTCCAGGGTGTCGATGGAGACGCGGTTGCGCTGCCAGGACAGCAGCGGGCTGATCAGCAGCAGGCCACGCTCGTCGGTGGCACCGATCAGGCGGTTCTCAAGCCGCACCGGCACACCGCCGATGCCATTGGTGCTGACCACCGCGAAGGCATCAGCGACTTCGCGGGCGGCAAAGGTGTGCCCGGCCATCCACACCAGGCTGCCGCTGGCGCTGCCATAGGCATGGTTGAGGCCCGCCTGGCGCGAGGCACCGAAGGCGTAGCGGCCGACATCGTTGAGGATGCCGACTTCGGCCAGGCCGCCGCTGCCGCCGTCGCCATGGCGGACCTGCGCGCGCCAACCGATACCGCCGGCGCTGCCATCGCCCGGCACCGGCTGGGTGACATCGGCAACCCAGCTCTGGCTGTCACCGTTGCGCTGGCTGGACAGGCTGGCCTGGCGGTTGTTGCCCAGGCTCGCGGTCAGCGACAGGTAGACACTGCGGTCATCGCTGTTGTCCAGGTTCTGGTTGACCGACAGGTAGGCCGACCAGCGCTGGCTCCAGCTGCGGGACCAGAACAGGCTGGCGTAGCGGTTGTCCTCGCCGTCGGGGTAGCGCAGGCGCAGATAGCTGGCGCTGAGCGTGCCCAGGCGCAGCAGGTCCAGGCCGACCGTGGCCTGCTCGCTGATGCTGGGCGGCAGGTTGGCCTGCAGTGCGCCCAGGTCGCGGTAGTCACCGTGGCTGCGCACGCTGCGCAGGTTGAAATTGAAGCGCCGGTTGTTCCAGCTGTACCCCAGCGCCCACTGTCCGCCCTGCAGGCCCTGGTAGCGGCTATGGGCATAAGCGGCATTGAGCACGCCGGCGCCGCCCAGCAGCCACCAGCCACCCACGCCGGCCTGGGCCAGGCCGCCGCCGCCCTCGGCATGGGCTTCGCCGGTGAATGTGTCGCTGACGCCGCCACGCCAGCTGGCGCTTGCCACGGTACGGCCGTCGTAGGCAAAGGAGCGTTCGCCGAAGTCCTCGCGCAGCTGGCCAATACCGAGTGACCAGTCCGACAGGCCCTTGGCCAGCAGCTGCTGGGTGCCGTAGAAGCTGAAATCCAGGGTCTGCATGCGGCCGAAGGCATCGGTGACCACCACCTGCGCGCTGCCGGTGCCGCTGATGCCCGGTTGCGCCGCCAGCTGGAACGGCCCGACCGGTACCTGGCCGCTGTACTGGCGCAGGCCATCGACATACAGCTCGACCGTCGATGGCACCACCGCCTGACCGAGGAAGGCCGGAGTCGGGGCAAGGACACGGTACGGCTGCAGCCCGTAATTGCGGCCGATCTGGATGCCGCCCAAGCGGACCGGCCGGCTCCAGTCGACAAAGCCGCTGTAGAAATCGCCCACCTCCAGGGTCAGCGCCTTGTCCGGGAAGTCCAGCGTCCAGCGCGTATCGAGGCGTACGCTTTCGCTGCGCCAGTGCCGCTCGCCGGTCTGGTAGCGACGGCTGACCGCGGTGTTCTCGAAGGTGCCGGCCCCTATGCCGAACACCCGCAGCTCAGAGCTCAGGGTCAGGTTGCCGAGGCTGTCGACGCGGCTGCCATACAGGTCGTAGTTGAGCAGGACGCCGGGCGAGGCACTGCCGCGCGGGGCACGGACCTGCGGGCGGCTGAGCACGGTCGTGGGCAGGGTCAACTGGTCCAGTGGCACGTCCAGCGTGAGGGTCTGCAGCTGCGCGTCATAGCGCACCACCGCACCGCTGATCTGGTCGAGGTACACCGGGGCATCGCCGCTGGCGTTGAAGCCAAGCTGGCGCAGGACCTCGGGGCTGGCCTGCAGGCGGCCACGGTTGTCCGTGAAGGGCAGCAGGCCGCGGGGCGTGCTGTTGAGGGTCACGTCCAGGTACAGCGTCTGGTTGACCGTGAGTGGGGTTGGTGGCGGCAGCAGGGCATCGGCGGAGACCCCGGAGACATCGGCTGCATGGGCCACCGGGGACAGGGCCGCACCGAGCGCTGCGCTCATCAGCGCCTCAGCGAGCCGGTGGCGGCGGCAGCGACGTCTGTTCCGACTCGCCATTGAGCTTGGCCGTGATCTGGTCGTTGTCGGCATCGATCGCCGTACGCTGCAGCGGCCAGCGCATGACCTGGCCGGGCAGCACATAGCCCAGCAGGCCGGGATGGACGATGCGCGGCCGCTCCTTGCTACCCAGGGCGAGGTCGGCGATCTGCGCATAGCTGTTGCCGGCATTGCCTACTTCCACGCCGTTGCGACCGTCGTCCAGCCGCACCAGACGAGCATGCAGCTGCGGCGCCAGGCGGCTGCCTGCATCAGGTTGCACGAACACCGGGATCGAATAACGCAGCACGAACTGCATGCCTTCGCTGCGCGTGGCCAGATCGGGCACCTCATCGACGATCAGCCGGTAGTGCTGCTGCACAGCCGGTGCGTCGGCCACGGCGCGGATGACCCGTACCAGCTGCTGCTGGCCGGCGGCCAGTTCCTGCATCGGTGGCGTGGCCAGCAGGTCCTCGGTGGGCAGCAGCTGCTCGTCGCCGTCCTGCTGTACCCAGCGGAATACCCGCACCTGCAGCTTCACCGGCGAGGTGCCGCTGTTGGTCAGCCACAGTTCGCCGGCGCGCTGGCGGGCCTCCAGCTGCAGGCTGGTGGGCGCGACCTGCAGGCTGGTCGCCGAGGCCGCGGTGACCCCGAGCAGCAGGCAGAAGGCGAGCAGCGCCACGCCGGTGGCGCGCCACGGGCGGGATCCGTCCATGTGGGCGTGCTCCATCAATAGGTGATCGTGGCGGTGACGGTATCCAGGTAGTTGCCGGTGGCAGCGTTGGCCGTGCTCAGGTTGAGGATCTGGCCGTAGACGATGTAGGGCACCGCCAGGCCGGTGCCGATACCGGCCTGGGTATTGGTGCCCGTGGTGGCGCCCCACACCAGGGTATGTGCGGCATCCTGGTAGAGCTGGTAGCCCACGTAGTTGTTGGCCGTCACTGCTGCGTTGGTGTTCTTCATCCGCCGCGTGGTGACGTCATTGGCCGTGCCGGCATTGGCACCGGCGTTGAGCGAGATGGTGTACGGGGTCAGCGCCGAACACTGCGCGGTTACGGTGCCCTGGCCCAGGGTCGGGGTGGCCGTGGTGGAGGCGGCGGTGCCGAAGTCGACGTTGGTGGCGGCGGCCGCAGTGATGGTGCAGGCCTTGGTGACCACCAGGGTGACGTTGAACGTGGTGGTGTCGGCGGCGGCGGCCGGGCCTGCCACCAGCAGGGCCAAGGCCCAAACCAAAGGGGAACGAACGGTGGATCGCATGGACAACCTCCCTGACCCGAAGGTCTGTTGAACAGCGCGAAGTCGGCACGTTTGGCGCCGATTTGAGGACGGCGGGGCCAGCGTAGGCACCGCAAGTGTCTGTATTCCGTGAGAATCAGACGATCGAAAGGGTGCGGCTCATCACGCTTTCACCTTCCTTGCCGGATCCGTGCATGGCCCGTACCGCCAGTTGGGTGGCGTTCGTTCAGATTGCGGCCGGATCGGCGATAATGGCCGCCATGAGCGTGAATATCAAAACCCCGCAGGAAATCGAGATGATGCGCATCGCCGGCCGCCTGGCCAGCGAAGTGCTCGACATCGTCACCCCCCACGTCAAGCCCGGTGTCACGACCGAGGAACTGGACCGCATCTGCCACGACCACATCGTGAACGTGCAGGGCGCCATTCCGGCCAACGTCGGCTACCGCGGCTTCCCCAAGACCGTTTGCACCTCGGTCAACAATGTCATCTGCCACGGCATTCCCAGCGAAGGGAAGGTCCTCAAGGATGGCGACATCATCAACATCGACGTCACCGTCATCAAGGACGGCTGGCATGGCGACACCAGCCGCATGTACTTCGTCGGCACCCCGTCGGTGATGGCCAAGCGCCTGGTCGACACCACCTATGAAGCGATGTGGCGCGGCATCCGTGCGGTGCGCCCGGGCGCCACCCTGGGCGACATCGGCCATGCGATCCAGAGCTATGCCGAAGGCGAGCGTTTCAGCGTGGTGCGCGAGTACTGCGGCCACGGCATCGGCAAGGTCTACCACGATGAGCCGCAGGTGGTGCATTACGGCCGTCCGGGCCAGGGCCTGGTGCTGCAGCCCGGCATGACCTTCACCATCGAGCCGATGATCAACGAGGGCACCCGCTACAACAAGGTGCTGCCCGATGGCTGGACCGTGGTGACCAAGGACCGCAAGCTGTCGGCACAGTGGGAGCACATGATCGCCGTCACCGAGACCGGCGTGGACGTGTTGACCCTGTCGCCGGGCGAGTCGCAGGTCTCCTGACGATGCTGCCGGCGAGTTCGCTGCTGGACACGCCGGCCGCGTCGCTCAACGACCCGGACTGGGCTGCTGCCGCGCGCGATGCGCTGCAGCAGGCCGATACGCGCCTGTACCGCCGCTTCGACCAGGGTGACAACATCGAGCGCCTGCTGGCATTGCGCGCGCGCGCGGCCGATCACCTGATCCGCCATGCGTGGCAGCGTTGCCTGCCGACCGACAGTGGCCTGTCGCTGTTTGCGGTCGGAGGCTATGGGCGCGGTGAACTGTTCCCGCGCTCGGACATCGACCTGCTGGTGTTCGGCGATCCGCAGGCGCAGCTGGGCCATGAGGAGGCGCTCGCGCGCCTGTTCGCGCTGCTGTGGGATTGCGGCCTGGCGGTCAGTCATGCGGTGCGTTCGGGCGGGCAGTGCAGCGAGGCTGCAACGGACCAGACCGTGCTGACGGCGTTGATCGAAGCGCGCCCGCTGATGGCCGATGAGGCGGCGCGGCGTGCGCTGCGTGCCGCGGTGGATGACCGCGAACTGTGGCCGCCGCGTGCGTTCTTCCTGGCCAAGCTGGAGGAACTGCGCAACCGCCACCAGCGTTTCGGCGATACCGCCGACAACCTGGAGCCGGACCTGAAGGATGGCCCCGGCGGCCTGCGCGATCTGAACACGCTGGGCTGGATGGCGCTGCGTGCGTTTGGCGTGCGCGATCTGGAAGCGCTGGTCGGCCTGGGCCACCTGGGCGCTGACGAGGCTGCGGCGCTGAAGCGCGAACGTGCGGTGCTGGCGCGACTGCGCTTCGGCCTGCATCTGGTGGCGCGACGCCCGGAAGAGCGCCTGCGCTTCGATTACCAGAAGACCCTGGCCGCGCGCCTGGGCTTTGAAGACGACGCCGAGAGCCTGGGCGTCGAGAAGATGATGCAGGGCTTCTACCGCGCCGCTTCGGTGGTGCGGCGGATCAGTGATCGTCTGCTGCAGCGTTTCGAGGAACAGTTCGATGGCGAGGCACAGCCCGAGCCGCTGACGGTGGGGTTCGCGCTGCGCCGTGGCTACCTGGCGGCCAACGATGCCGACTGGCCGAATGCTGACATAGGCCAGGTCTTCGCGCTGTTCGCCAGCTGGGCGAACAATCCGCAGATCCGTGGCCTGCATTCGTTGACCGCGCGCGCGCTGGCCGAATCGCTGCCGTTGCTGCCTGCCTATGACCAGGCAGACGCTGATGCGCGCGAACAGTTCATGGCCCTGCTGCGTGGCCAGCGCCCGGTCGACACGCTTTCGCGCATGGCGCGGCTGGGCGTGCTCGGGCAGTGGATTCCCGCATTCGCCCAGGTCAGCGGACGCATGCAGTTCGACCTGTTCCATGTCTACACCGTCGACCAGCACACGCTGATGGTCCTGCGCAACATGGGGCTGTTTGCCAGCAGTCGGGCCGATGAACGTTTCTCGATCGCCCACGAAGTCTGGCCGCGCCTGCGCAAGCCGGAACTGCTGCTGCTGGCCGGCCTGTTCCACGACATCGCCAAAGGCCGCGGCGGCGATCATTCCGAACTGGGCGCGGTCGATGCACGGGCGTTCTGCCACGCGCAGGGGCTGAGTGGTTCGGATACCGAACTGGTGGCCTGGCTGGTCGAACAGCACCTGCGGATGTCGGTGACCGCGCAGAAGCAGGACATCGCCGATGCGGACGTGATCCATCGCTTCGCGACCCTGGTCGGCAGCCGCGACCGCTTGGATTACCTCTATCTGCTGACCTGCGCCGACATCGCCGGGACCAGCCCGAAGCTGTGGAACGCGTGGAAGGACCGGTTGCTGGCCGATCTGTACTTCGCTACCCGCCGCGCGCTGCGCGAGGGCCTGGAGCATCCGGTGCCGGCCGCCGAGCGCGTGGCCGAAGCGCGCGACAGCGTGCGTGCACTGGTGCGCGAGCAGGGCTACGACGATGCCACCATCGATCGCCAGTTCGCGGTGATGCCCGACGAAGGCTTCATCCGCCTGCGCCCGGAACAGCTGGCATGGCAGGCTGCCGCGCTGATACCGATCAAGCAGGGCCAGACGCTGGTGAAGGTTCGCCGGATCAGCGTCGACGACCCGGCGCTGGAAGTGTTCGTGCATTCGCCGGACCGTGACGGCCTGTTCGCCGCGATCGTGATGACCCTGGACCGCAAGGGCTATGGCATCCACCGCGCGCGCGTGCTGGATGGTCCGGCAGACACGATTTTCGATAATTTTGAAGTGAGCCCGGCCGACACGTTTGCCGATGGCAGCAGCGCCAACCTGGAAGCGGCCCTGCGCGAGGCGCTCAGTGGTGACCTGGCGCGGCTGCGTCCCTCGCGACGGGTGGTGCCACGCCAGCTGCGCCACTTCCGTTTCGCCCCGCGCATCGAGTTCCGCGATGAACCCGGTGCGACCCGTTTTGCCCTGGTCGCGCCCGACCGCCCCGGCCTGCTGGCCGACGTGGCGTTTGTGCTGCGCAACCAGGGACTGCGCGTGCAGGACGCGCGCATTGCCACATTCGGCGAACGCGCCGAAGACACCTTCGTGATCAGTGACGAACACGACCTCCCCCTGACTGAATCCGCCCGGCAGCAGCTGCATGACGCAATGCTGGCCTGCCTGGACCCTGATCGAAACGCCGGAGACCCCGCCTGATGGCCACCAAGCCTGCAAAGAAGACTGCCGCGACTGCCAAGAGCGCAGCAGCCAGAAAGACCACTGCCGCTGAGCCGGTTGCGAAGAAGACTGCCGCGCCGAAGAAGACTGCGGTGAAGAAGGCTGCGGTGAAGAAGGCCCCGGCCAAGACCGCAGAAGCTGCGCGCGCCGAAAACATTGCACGCAAGTCGCTGCGCAAGCCGGCCGGGCCGGGCGTGGAAGAATTGAAGTTCGGCATCGAAAGCGCTTTCGAGCGCCGCGCCACGCTGACCCTGCATGAACTGGAAGGCTCGACCCGGCCGCTGGTCAACCGCGTGATCGACGGCCTGGAAAGCGGCGAGTTCCGCGTCGCCGAACCCGATGGCCATGGTGGCTGGAAGGTCAACGAATGGCTGAAGAAGGCGGTGCTGCTGTATTTCCGCGTCAACGACATGGCCGTGGTCGACGCACGGCCGGCACCGTTCTGGGACAAGGTCGAATCGCGCTTTGCCGGCTATGACGAGGCCAAGTTCCGCCGTGGCGGCGTGCGCGTGGTGCCGGGTGCGATCGCCCGTCGCGGCACGTATTTCGGCAAGGACGTGGTGCTGATGCCGAGCTTCACCAACATCGGCGCCTACGTCGGCGAAGGCACCATGGTCGACACCTGGGCCACCGTCGGTTCCTGCGCGCAGATCGGCCAGCACTGCCACCTGTCCGGTGGTGCCGGCATCGGCGGCGTGCTCGAGCCGCTGCAGGCCAGCCCGACCATCATTGAAGACCATTGCTTCATCGGGGCGCGTTCGGAAGTGGTGGAGGGCGTGGTCGTCGGCCATCACAGCGTGATCGGCATGGGCGTGTTCCTCAGCCAGAGCACCCGCATCTACAACCGCGCCACCGGCGAAATCAGCTACGGCTACATTCCGCCGTACAGCGTGGTGGTGTCCGGCTCGCTGCCGAGCAAGGACGGTACGCACTCGCTGTACTGCGCGGTGATCGTCAAGCAGGTCGATGCCCGCACCCGCAGCAAGACCAGCGTCAACGACCTGCTGCGCGGCCTGGCCGACTGACGGGGCCGCACGCATGAGCACCACCGTCCATGGTCTGAAGAACTGCGATACCTGCAAGAAGGCGACCAAGTGGCTGGACCGCTTCGGCGTGCCGTACACCTTCGTCGACTACCGCGACAACAAACCCAGCCCGGAAACGCTGCTGGAATGGGCTGCCCAGCTGGGTGGCCTGGCAGCGATGGTCAACCGGTCCTCCACCACCTGGCGGCAGCTGCCGGACAACCGCAAGGCCGCCGATTCGGAGGCGGAGTGGAAGCTGCTGCTGCGCGAGTACCCGCAGTTGATCAAGCGGCCGCTGGTGGTGACTGCCGACGGCAGGGTCAGCCAGGGTTTCAGCGACAACGGCTTCAAGGCGCGCTTCGGCGTGGGCGGCGCGTGAGCGCCGTCCTCGACTTGGCCTGCGATCTGATTGCTCGGCCGTCGGTGACCCCGGACGATGCCGGTTGCCAGGCGCTGGTTGCGGAACGTCTGCAGGCGGCCGGTTTTACCTGTGAGCACCTGCGGCTGGGCGAGGTCGACAACCTGTGGGCCACGCACGGCAGCGGCGCGCCGGTGCTGGTCCTGCTGGGCCATACCGACGTGGTGCCGCCGGGCCCGCGCGAGGCGTGGCAGAGCGATCCGTTCGCGCCACAGATCCGCGATGGCGTGCTGTACGGTCGCGGCACCGCCGACATGAAAGGCAGCGTGGCCGCGTTCGTGATCGCTGCCGAACAGTTCGTTGCGGCCCATCCGCAGCACACCGGCACGCTGGCGGTGCTGCTGACCAGCGATGAGGAAGGCGATGCGATCGATGGTGTGCGCCATGTCGCGCGGCTGTTCGCCGAGCGTGGCCAGCGCATCGACTGGTGCATCACCGGCGAGCCATCCTCCACCGCCACGCTGGGTGACCTGCTGCGCGTGGGACGTCGCGGCAGCCTGTCGGCCAAGCTGCGCGTGCAGGGCGTGCAGGGCCACGTGGCCTACCCGGACAAGGCGCGCAATCCGATTCATCTTGCCGCGCCGATGCTGGCCGAACTGAGCGCACGGCGCTGGGACGAGGGCTATGAGAGCTTCCCGTCGACCAGCCTGCAGATCTCCAACATCCATGCCGGCACCGGTGCCAACAACGTGATTCCCGGTGAGCTGGAGGTGGATTTCAACATCCGCTACAACCCGCACTGGGATGCAGCGAAGCTGGAAGCGGAAATCACTGCGCTGCTGGACCGCCATGATCTGCAGTACACGCTGAAGTGGCACCGCAGTGGCGAGCCGTTCTACACCCCCGAAGGCACGTTGCGTGCAGCGGCGCGCGCGGTGCTGGCCGAGCACACCGGTCGCGCACCGGAAGAGAGCACCGGTGGTGGCACCTCCGATGCGCGCTTCATCGCACCCCTGGGCGCGCAGTGCATCGAAGTCGGCCCTGTCAACGCCAGCATCCACCAGGTGGATGAGAACGTGCGCGTGGACGAGCTGGAAGCACTGCCGGGGCTGTACCAGCGACTGGTGGAGCGGTTGCTGGTGTGATCCGCCTCGCCGGGCATGGCCCGGCGCTACCGGGGTGAGCGTGCGGATGCTGGTGTGATGCGCGTCGCCGGGCATGGCCCGGCGCTACCAGGNTGAGCGTGCGGATGCTGGTGTGATCCGCCTCGCCGGGCATGGCCCGGCGCTACCGGGGTGAGCGTGGCGCCGGGCCATGCCCGGCGAGCGCAGCGGCGCGCGTCACTCCGAAAAATTGAAGAACGGCGGCTTGATCGCTTCGCGCCAGTAGCTCGGCGCCGCCATGTAGAACTGCTGTGCTTCCGCCTTGGCAAACCAGGCCGCAGCAGCGTCGGTGTCCTTCTCCACGCCCGGCGCACCGCGGCCCAGCAGCAGGCCCGCGAAGTACTGGCCGAACACATTGCCCTTCTCGCCGGCGCGCTGGTACAGCTGCAGCGCACGCGCCGGATCGCGCGGCAGTCCCACGCCCTTCTCCAGCAGCGCGCCCAGGTCCACCTGCGCTTCGGCATCGCCGCGCTCGGCGCGACGCTGGATCTGCGCCACCAGCGGATGCACGCTGTCGCCCTGCGCGGCCACCGCATCCGGCAGTCGCGACGATGAACTCGGGTAGCGCTGGTAGATCATTCCGCGCAGGTCCCAGCGCAGCGCCTGTTGCGCGTCGCCACGCTGGCGATAGGCCTTGGCGAGTTCGTGGAACGCATAGGGATTGCCGTGGTAGGCCGCCGCCAGATGGGCGCGTTCGCCACGCCGCCAGGACGTGCGCAGCACCGGCGCAGGGTTGATGTGGGGGCTGTCGGCATACCGCAGCGTGCCGGAGATCCAGATCCGGCCCAGGGCTTCTTCCGCCTTGGTGTTGTGGAAGGTCCAGGGGGTGACCGCTGCGGCACGCTCGTAATAGGCGATGGCGCGCGGATCGTTGAAGCGCTCGAAGGTTTCCGCGGTATCAAAGGCCCCCTCGAAGCTGCCGTCGGTTCCGCGTTGTTCCAGGCTCTGCTGCTGAGCCGGCGGAAGGGGCGAGGGTGGGGGCAGGGTCTGGCAGGCGGCCAAGCCCAGGCAGATCAGGGCGGCCAGAGCCGCGTTGCGTCCATTGCGGTGTTGCATTGCCATTGCACGTTTCACGGCGGGCCATTATGCGCTCTGCGCAGTGGTTGCCAACGCAACGGTTGCGCCGTGCCGGAAAGCGGGGTAGGGTCGATGCCATGTCGATCCGCCTGGCCACCGCCGTCAACAACAGCAACCGCAATAATCTGCGTGCGAATAATCGTGCGCGGCCGATGCGGGACTGCGCTCTGGGTAGATAGACAGCAACATACGCCCGGACACCAGAAAACCCGCATCGGCCGATGCGGGTTTTTTTGTGCCCGGGCGCAGCCCCACCCGGGCCTGGTTGGCCGGTCGAACACCTTCCCCCCGTGTACTTCCCCACAACAGGAGTTCCACCCATGTGTTCGATCTTCGGTATTTTCGGCCTGCAGGCCGGTGACGATCTTCCTTCCCTGCGCCGCCATGCGCTGGAGCTGTCGCAGCGCCAGCGTCATCGTGGCCCGGACTGGAGCGGCGTGTACCTGGACGAAGGCGCGCTGCTGGTGCACGAGCGCCTGGCGATCGTCGATCCGGCAGGCGGCTCGCAGCCGCTGCTGTCCGAAGACGGGCAGCTGGCGCTGGCGGTCAACGGTGAGATCTACAACCACCAGCAGCTCAAGGCCGGACTTGCCCAGGCCTATGCCTTCCAGACCGGCTCGGACTGCGAGGTGATCAACGCGCTGTATCGCCAGGGCGGGTCGCCGGCGCAGTGGCTGGAGCAGCTCAACGGCATCTTCGCTTTCGCTTTGTGGGATCGCAGTGCAGGTCGTGTGCTGATCGCGCGCGACCCGGTCGGCGTGGTGCCGCTGTACTGGGGCCATGATGCGCAGGGGCGGTTGCGCGTCGCCTCTGAAATGAAGGCGTTGGTCGATACCTGCGCCGACGTCGCCCAGTTCCCGCCCGGCCACTACTACGACAGCGCCAGCGGTGAGCTGGTGCGCTACTACCAGCAGCCGTGGCGCGCGTACGACGACGTGCAGGGCCGCCAGGCCGATCTGGCCGAGCTGCGCCAGGCCTTCGAACATGCGGTCGAACGCCAGTTGATGAGTGACGTGCCGTACGGCGTGCTGCTGTCGGGCGGGCTGGATTCGTCGCTGGTTGCCGCCGTGGCAGCACGTTATGCGCGTCGTCGCATCGAAGATGGCGGGCAGAGCGAAGCATGGTGGCCGCGCCTGCATTCGTTCGCCATCGGCCTGAAGGGCTCGCCGGATCTGGCCGCTGCTGCGGTGGCCGCCGAAGCACTGGGCACGGTCCACCACGGCTTCGAATACACCTTCGAAGAAGGGCTGGACGTGCTGCCGGAGGTGATCCGCCATATTGAAACCTACGACGTCACCACCATCCGCGCCTCCACGCCGATGTTCCTGCTGGCGCGCCGGATCAAGGCGATGGGGGTGAAGATGGTGCTGTCCGGCGAAGGCAGCGACGAGATCTTCGGCGGCTATCTGTACTTCCACAAGGCACCGGACGCGCGCGAATTCCACCAGGAACTGGTGCGCAAGCTCGATGCCCTGCACAACTACGATTGCCTGCGCGCCAACAAGTCGATGATGGCCTGGGGCGTGGAGCCGCGCGTGCCGTTCCTGGACCGCGAGTTCCTCGACGTGGCGATGCGATTCGATGCCGCGCACAAGATGGTCGGCGCCGGTTTTGGTGGTCGCCGCATCGAGAAGGCGGTACTGCGCGAAGCCTTCCAGGGCTACCTGCCGGACAGCATCCTGTGGCGGCAGAAGGAGCAGTTCAGCGATGGCGTCGGCTACGGCTGGATCGATGGCCTGAAGGCCCACGCCGAAGCACAGGTCAGCGACCGCGTGTTGGCTGCGGCCGACAAGCGCTTCCCGCACAACCCGCCGCAGACCAAGGAGGCGTACTACTACCGTCACCTGTTCGAGCAGTTCTTCCCCAGCCATGCGGCGGCTGAAACCGTGCCCGGCGGCAAGTCGATCGCCTGTTCCTCGCCGGCAGCGATCGCCTGGGATGCCAGCTTCGCCGCCGCCGCCGACCCGTCGGGTCGCGCCATCGCCGGCGTGCACGAGCAGGCCCTGGCCTGATCGGCCGCGCCGAGCGGCGGCCACTCGGGTAGCGCCGGGCCATGCCCGGCGAGCCCTGCAGCGCATGGGCGGCGAGGGACGTATCATCAGCCCCCTGCACATTGGGGAATGTTCATGGACGTACAGACCGGAGGTCCCGTGAGGCCGACGAAGTGGGCTTTGCGCTATCTGGTGTGGGCCGGCGTGCCGCTGCTGGTCGGCCTGCTGCTGGCGCGCTATGCGGGCCCCGGGCTGCCGACGGCGGCAAGCAAGGCCGAAGCCGTGGTTGGCAGTGACTGGGCACATCACCTGGCTTCACCGCTCGGCCTGTTCCTGCTGCAGCTGCTGGTGCTGCTGCTGGTGGCCAAGGGCGCCGGCGCGCTGTTGAAGCGTTTCGGCCAGCCGGCCGTGATCGGCGAAATGGCCGCCGGCCTGATGATGGGGCCGCTGTTGCTGGGCAGCCTGCTGCCGCAGGTGCACGGTGCGCTGTTCCCGGCCGCTTCGCTCGGGCCGCTGGGCATGCTCAGCCAGCTGGGCGTGCTGATGTTCCTGCTGGTGGCCGGCGCCGAACTTGATCTGGGCGCGCTGCGTGGGCGTCGTCGCTTCGCCTTCACCGTCAGCCACGCCGGCATCGCGGTGCCGTTCGTGCTTGGTGTGGCACTGGCCATCTGGCTGTACCCGCAGCATGGCCCGCAGGGCGTGAGCTTTACCGCGTTCGCGCTGTTCGTCGGCATTTCGATGAGCATCACCGCTTTCCCAGTGCTGCTGCGCATCCTCGCTGATCGCGGCATCACCCACACCCCGCTGGGGCAGACCGCCATCGCCTGCGCGGCGCTGGGCGATGCGACCGCGTGGTGCCTGCTGGCGTTGATCGTGGCGGCAGCGCAGGCCACCGGCTGGTTGCCGGCCAGCCTCAACCTGCTGTGCGTGGTGGCGTTCATCGCGTTGATGCTGGGCCTGGTGAAGCCGTGGTTCGCCCGCCAGACCATCGCGCCCGGTCGCGAAGGGCGTTGGCTGCTGGGCATCCTGCTGCTGTCGCTGGCCAGTGCGCTGGTCACCGAAGTGCTCGGTATCCATGCGCTGTTCGGCGCCTTCGCCGCAGGCGTGGCGGTGTCGTCCAACGCGCAGCTGCGCCACCTGCTGGTGGCCAGGGTCGAACCGTTCGCGGTGACGCTGCTGCTGCCGCTGTTCTTCGCCATGACCGGCCTGCGCATGCGCGCCGACGCGTTGCAGACCAGTGACATCGCGTTGTGCGGGGTGGTGATCGCCGTGGCCACGGTGGGCAAGCTGCTGGGCACCTGGAGTGCGGCGCGCAGTACCGGCATGGACTCGCGCGAAGCGTGGCGGTTGGGCGCGCTGATGAATACCCGCGGGTTGATGGAGCTGATCGTGCTCAACCTCGGCTACGAGCTGGGCCTGCTGGGCGACCGCCTGTTTGCGGTGCTGGTGATCATGGCACTGGTGACGACCGCGATGACCGGGCCGCTGTTGAACCTGATCGAGCGCCGCCGCCTCCATTAATGGGGTCAGATCCCTTTTCCACAGGAAAAGCCAGTCCTCATGTCCGGCGCCCCAGTACGGCGACAGCGGATGGCCGCTCTGCCCACCCGGCATGTGCACGATGCCGTCGGCCTCGTGGCCGGGCGAGACCACCATCCGCTGCGAGGCACCGAAGGACGGCGTCTGTACACGCGGCATGTCACGGTCGCCGGGCAGGGGATCGGCCGGCATGCACAACCAGCGACTGGCAAAGGCGGGCAGGGCGCGCGCGACTGGATGGCAGATCGCTGCGGTATTGCGCTCGCCCCAGCTGCGGTGCGCCAGCGGCCCCTGCGCGGACAACTCCGCTTCGGTACGGCGCGCCGCATCGGCCAGCAGTGCATCCCAGCTCGTGTAGGCGGGCGGCAGCAGGTTGGCCGGGCGCTGCTGCAGCATCGGCCAGGCCACGCCTTCCAGCTGCGCCAGGCGCGGTGCCAGGAAATCCTCGCCCAGCGGCGCCCGGGCCGGTGCCAGCAGCGCATCGGTCAACGTATCCAGTACCTGTGTGCGGAACTCGCGCACCACCCGATAGCTGGTCGAATTGATCGCGGCGCGCCCGTCCCAATGGTCACTGACCGGTCTCAACCGCTTCAGTGCCGGATCGTCGCTGTGCACGATCACCTCCTGCAGCAGCACCCACCAGCGCTGCAGGAACACCGCGCGGTCGTCGAGCTGGATCGCCAGCAGGTCGTGCTCGTCGAAGCGTTCCTGCGTGGCCAGCAGATCGCGGATCTGTCGGCCGCGTGCGCCGAGGTCGTAGCCGCCGTTGCCGACGGTGACCAGGGTCGCTTCGTCCACCACGCGGCTGTTGGCGGTCCACAGCCGATGGCTGGGCGGATCGATCAGGCTCGGTGCGGCGTCGCTGCGGATCGGCCAGGGCGCGCAGTCCTGGTTGCCATGAGTTTCATTGAAACCCAGTGGCGCGCAGCCCGGGCCACGGTCAGGCCGCGCGCCGATCAGGCGCCACGCGATACGCCCGCTGCGGTCGCCGATCACCAGGTTCTGCGCGGGAATGCCGGCGTGGTCGGTAATCTGCAAGGCCTGGTCCAGATCGGCGGCGCGTGCCATGTCGGCGAAGTCCATGCGCACTGCGCCCGGCAACTGCGCGACCCAGCGCAGGGCGTCGCCGCTGCCATCGGCGTGGGTGTGCAGGATCGGCCCCCACGCGGTTTCGCGTACCGGAAAACGTACGTCGGTGCCGCCGGCCACGACGATCCGTTCCTCATGCACGGTCACTGCAGCGTCCGCTGGCTCGGTGCGGAAGTCGGCAGTGTCGATGTAGCTGTTGGTGAAGCCCCAGGCCACGTGGCCATTGCTGCCGACAATCACCGCCGGAACGCCCGGCAGCGAGAATCCGCTGACGTCGACCCGGCCACCCGCAGCCTGTGGATCGGGGTAGCGCAGGCGCACACGGAACCACAGGCTGGGCGCGCGCAGGCCCAGATGCATGTCGTCGGCGACGATCGCACGGCCATCGGCGGTCAGCGCGCCGGCAACGGCGAAATTGTTGCTGCCGACCGCGTCGGCATCCTCGGCAGCCGCGCCGGTCGCGGCCTTCAGCGCGCGCAGGTCCAGCTGGCTGGCATCAGGCAGGGGGGCGTTGCCACGGGCAGCGCCGGCCAGCGGCGCATCCCACTCGCTGCCGTCGTGCGCCAGCAGCGCATACAGTGCCGGTGGCACCACCGCGCGGATGCGATCCAGGGCGAGTTCAGACTGGTTGCTGGGGTCCTGCAGGTCGGCGTACATGGCCAGGCCTGCCAGCACGCTGTCGCTGGCCCGCCAGGGTTGGGGCGCCTGCCGCAGCAGCAGATAGGCCCATGGCCGCACCGCCAGGCTGCCCAAGCCCTGGTTGACCCCGTCCACGTAGGCGCGCACGGCGGCAGGGTCGCTGCCCAGTGCGTCCTGCAGATGGGCCTCGGTGCGCGCGCGCAGGCGGTGTACGCGCATGCGCTTGTCGGCTTCGATCGCCTTCGCCCCGAACAGGGCGGACAGTTCACCTGCGGCACTGCGCCGCATCAGGTCCATTTCGAAATAACGTTCCTGCGCGTGAACACGGCCGAGCGCCCGCAGGGCATCAGCCTTGTTGCCGGCGGTGATGGTGACCACCCCCAGCGCATCGCGCTCCACGGTGACCTTGGTGGTCAGCCCGGGCAACGGGCGCTCGCCTTCCAGTTCGGCCAGGCTGCCGCGCAGCAGCAACCACAGGACCAGCACCGCGAGCAGCACGATTGCCACCAGCACACCCAGAATCCACCGCCACGTACGACGCATTGCAGGTCCTTTCCGAGCAGGTCGGCCGATTGTAGCCGCAGGCGCAACTGCGACTGATTCCGATTAGATCACCGTATCTGCAGATGGGGCACCATGGACGCCATCGATTCACAGGAGCTCCCCCCCATGAAAGGCAACCCGGACGTCATCGCCTGCCTGAAGGAACTGCTGCGCGGCGAACTCGCCGCCCGCGACCAGTACTTCATCCACTCCCGCCGCTACGAGGACCAGGGCCTGTTCGCGCTGTACGAACGCCTGAACCACGAGATGGAGGAAGAGACCCAGCATGCCGACGCGCTGCTGCGCCGGATCCTGTTCCTGGGCGGCGACCCGGACATGCGCCCGCATGCCACCGAGCCCGGCAAGACCGTGGAGGAGATGCTGCGCAAGGACCTGGACACCGAATACGCGGTGCGCAACAACCTCGCCGCTGGCATGAAGCTGTGCGAGGAGAAGGGCGACTACGTGAGCCGCGACATGCTGCTGGCGCAGTTGAAGGACACCGAGGAAGACCACGCCTGGTGGCTGGAGCAGCAGCTGGGCCTGATCAAGCGCATCGGCCTGGAGCTGTACCAGCTGAGCAAGATCGACGGCAGCGGCGCCCCGGCGCACTGACCCCGATTGTCGTAGCGCCGGGTCATGCCCGGCTCTACCAGGAGCGCAAAGCAACGTCGCCCGCCAGCACCGGAGCACCGCCAGCCAGCCTTCGCACGCCAGCTGCTCCACCGCTCGCCAGCCGACAAACAAAGAAGCCGGGGAATGCCCCGGCTTTTTTGTGTCTGATGCTCCGATCCCGGTAGCGCCGGGCCATGCCCGGCGGGTTCCCGGTCGCCGGGCAAAGTGTGTCAACCCAGGTTGACACCAACCGTCATTCGACCGACAACCCTTCCACCTTCTGCCAGCCACGCGGCAGCAGATGGCCACGGGTGGCGCGGGCGCCCAGATAGGCGTCGAGCTCGTTGAACTTCAGGCCCATGGTGCGCTGGCCGCTGCGGACCTGCAGGGTCTGGCCGGGGCTGATTGCCACGATGGCGACCACGCGTTCGGTGGCGAGCTTGGCCTTGGGGATCTCGATGATCTTGTTGCCCTTGCCCTTGTCCAGTTCCGGCAGGTCGTTGGCGGCGATCGCCAGCAGGTTGCCCGAACTGGTCACCGCGACGATGCGGTCGGTAGCGACGTTGGCCACCACCGATGGGGTCAGTACCGACGAGCCCGCCGACAGGTTCAGCATCGCCTTGCCGGCCTTGTTGCGACCGATCAGGTTCTCGAAACGGGTGACGAAACCATAGCCGTGGGTCGAGGCCAGCACGAAGCGGGTATCCGGTTCGGCGCTGGCCAGGGTCACGAAGCTGGTGCCTGCGGCCGGCGAGAAGCGGCCGGTCAGCGGTTCACCGTTGCCGCGTGCCGAAGGCAGGGTATGCACCGGCGTGGAGTAGGCGCGGCCTTCGCTGTCCAGGAACGCGACCTGCTGGGTACTGCGTGCACGCACCGCGCCCTGCAGGGCGTCGCCGTCGCGGTAGGACAGGGCGGACGCATCGACGTCGTGGCCCTTGGCGGCACGGATCCAGCCCTTCTCCGACAGCACTACGGTCATCGGCTCGCTCGGTACCAGCTCGGTCTCGTCGATGGCCTGTGCGGCCTGGCGCTGCACCAGCGGCGAGCGGCGTTCGTCGCCGAACTTCTTGGCGTCGGCCTGCAGCTCGTCGCGGATCAGCTTCTTCAGTTTGGCCTTGCTGTCGAGGATGCTGAGGATCTTGTCGCGCTCCTTGGCCAGCTCGTCCTGCTCGCCACGGATCTTCATTTCTTCCAGGCGGGCCAGCTGCTTCAGCTTGGTTTCCAGGATGTACTCGGCCTGGTCTTCGGACAGGCCGAAGCGGGCGATCAGCGCCGCCTTCGGTTCGTCCTCGGTACGGATGATGTGGATCACCTCGTCCAGGTTGAGGAAGGCCACCAGCAGGCCTTCCAACAGGTGCAGGCGACGCTCGACCTTCTGCAGGCGGTGCTGCAGGCGACGGGTGACGGTGCTGCTGCGGAACGCCAGCCATTCGCTGAGCAGCGTCTTCAGGTTCTTCACCTGCGGACGGCCGTCCAGCCCGATCACGTTGAGGTTGACGCGGTAGCTGCGCTCCATGTCGGTGGTGGCGAACAGGTGGCCCATCAGCTGCTCGGCGTCGACGCGGTTCGAGCGCGGCACCAGCACCACGCGCACCGGGTTGGCGTGGTCGGACTCATCGCGGATGTCTTCCAGCCACGGCAGCTTCTTGGCGCGCATCTGCGCGGCGATCTGCTCGATCACCTTCGACGGCGACACCTGGAACGGCAACGCGGTGACCACCACGTTGTGCGCTTCCTTGATGTAGGTGGCACGCGCACGCACGCTGCCGTTGCCGGTCTCGTACATGTTCCGCAGGTCGTTGGCCGGGGTGATGATCTCGGCGTTGGACGGATAATCCGGACCCTTCACGTGCTCGCACAGGTCGCGCACGCTGGCATCCGGGTCGTCCAGCAGGTGCAGCAGCGCGCTGACGATCTCGTTGAGGTTGTGCGGCGGCACATCGGTGGCCATGCCCACGGCGATGCCGGTGGTGCCGTTCAGCAGCAGATGCGGCAGGCGTGCCGGCATCCAGGTCGGTTCCTGCAGGGTGCCGTCGAAGTTCGGTGCCCAGTCGGTGGTGCCCTGGCCCAGTTCGCCCAGCAGTACTTCGGCGATCGGGGTCAGCTTGGATTCGGTGTAACGCATCGCCGCGAACGACTTCGGGTCGTCGCTGGAACCGAAGTTGCCCTGTCCTTCGATCAGCGGATACCGGTACGAGAAGGACTGCGCCATCAGCACCAGCGCTTCGTAGCACGCGCTGTCGCCATGCGGGTGGTACTTACCGATGACGTCACCGACGGTGCGCGCGGACTTCTTCGGCTTGGACGCGGCATTCAGGCCCAGCTCGCTCATCGAATAGATGATGCGGCGCTGCACGGGCTTCAGGCCGTCGCCAATGAACGGCAGGGCGCGATCCAGGACCACGTACATCGAGTAGTCGAGGTAGGCGCGTTCGGCGTACTCGCGCAGCGGCAGTTGTTCGAAACCGTGGAACACGGGACGGGCAAGATCGGTCATGCGGCGTTGTTACCTATGTCGGGAGGCGGTGACGGCGGTCGCCGCTCTCAATCCAGTGATTATCCGGATGCGGCGGGGGATGCCAAGCCGCGTGCAGGGTCAAGGCCCGGTTCCAGGCCGTGGCCGGCCCGTGCCAAGTAGCGTCCGGGCGGTAGCCCGAAGTGTCGCCGGAACACGGTGACGAAGGCGCTGGCGCTGCTGAAGCCTAGTGCGTGGGCGATATCGGCCACGCTGCGGCCCTCGCTGAGCTGCCGCAGCGCCTCGGCCAACCGCGCCTGCTGGCGCCATTGCGCGAAGCTGAGGGTGGTCTCGTCGCGGAAATGGCGGGTCAGGCTGCGCGGCGACAGGCCGGCCCAATGCGCCCACTGCGCCAGGCCGCGCTCGTCGGCCGGGTCGGCCAGCAGCTGCGAGGCGATCTTCAGCAGGCGCCGGTCACGTGGCATCGGCAGGTGCATGCGCTGGCGCGGCGCGGCGCGTATCTCGTCCAGCAGCACGTTGATGATGTGCTGCCGTTCGCTGGTGCTTTCGTAGTCCTGCGGCCAGTCACAGATGCGTTCGGCCACTGCCTGCGCCAACCGCGAGATGCCCAGTACGCATGGGTCGGCGGGCAGTTCGGCGCACAGCGGTGCGGCCAGCACCATGCCCCAGCCGCGCAGGGGGCCATCGATGTGGACCGTATGCGGCTCGGCCGGCGGCATCCAGCCCGCCGAACCCGGCGCCAGCGACCAGGTGCCATGGGAGGTACGGGTGGTCAGCAGGCCGCGTTCGACACAGATCAGCTGCGCGCGAACGTGGTGATGCCAGTCCACTTCGCGGGCCAGCCCCTGCGGGCTGTCGAAGCGGAAGGCGATGACCGGCGGGCCGTCATTGCGCTCGAACCAGTCCAGTGCTTCTTCACGCAGCAGGGTGGCAGGGCCGGGTTCGCCCGCCTTCACGTGGGCCGGGGGTGGCTTGAATGTGACATTCATTGGCTGGATTGTACTACCGGGCCAGTTGGGAGCGCCATTAAGGTGGCGCCTTCACCTGATCCAGCCCACTGCTGCAACACAGCATTCGATGCCAGATCGAATATTTCCATTGAGAAATATTTTTTTTGGAAGAGAATGCTCCCCCATGATCTGTCCTGCAACCACTCCCCCCAGCTTCGGCCTGCTGCTGCGCCAGGTGCGCGACGGCCTGGTCCGCCAGCTCGACGCGTCCATGGCCGAAGAAGACCTCGGCATCGGCTTCACCCACTACATCGGGCTGAAGGTGCTCTCGAACATGGCGCCGTGCACGGCCAACGAGCTGGCCCAGGCCATCGACCAGGTGCCCAGCGCGGTCACCCGCTTGCTGGACAAGCTGGAAGCGCTCGGTTGCGTGCGCCGCGAGCCGCATGCGCAGGACCGGCGTGCGCTGCAGATCGTATTGACCGATGAAGGCCGCGCGCTGTGGGCGCGGTTGAAGCTGCGCGGCGACGCGGTGATGGATTACGCCCTGCGCGATCTGTCCGCCGACGAACGCACGCAGCTGCTGTCCCTCCTGACCCGAATCCGCGATTCCCTGACAACCCCATGAACCCGATCCCGCATCCCACTCTCCGCCGCTCCGGGCGCGCGCTGCTGGTTTCAGCGCTGGCCCTGGCCTTGGCCGCCTGCGCAAGCAGCCGTGGCCTTGACCCGCAGGGCCACGTGCTCGACGTGGACAGCCTGCACAGCGAACGTACCCTGGCCGACAGCGACCTGAGCGCCGCCGGTTTTCCTGCCCAGGACTGGTGGAAGGCACTGGGCGATGCGCAGCTGGATGCGCTGATCGCCGAAGGCCTGGCCGGCCATCCGAGCCTGGACGCCGCCGACGCGCGCCTGCGCCAGGCACAGTCGCAGGTCGGCACCGCGCGCGCCGATCGCCTGCCCAGCCTCTCCGTGTCCGGTGGCTACACCGGCCTGCGCCTGCCCGAATCGATGGCTGGCGATGAAATCGGCGGCCACTACGCTGGCAGCAGCCAGATCGCGTTCGACTTCAGCTACGGCATCGACCTCTGGGGCGGCAAGCGCGCCGCCTGGGAGGCTGCCGTGGATGGCGCCCACGCCGCTACCGTCGAGGCCCAGGCCGCGCGCCTGAACCTGTCCACCGGCATCGCACAGGCCTATACCGACCTGGCCTACGCCTGGCAGCTCAACGACGTGGCCGAAGAAGAACTGGCGCGCTCGCAGAAGTCGCTGCAGCTGACCCGGCAGCGTCGTAGTGCCGGCATCGACAGCGACCTGCAGGTGCGCCAGGCCGAAGCCCGCGTGCCGGCCGCACAGCAGCAGTTGCTGGCGGCGCAGCAGCGCATCGATGCCGGGCGCACGGCGCTGGCCGCGCTGGTCGGCAAGGGCCCGGACCGCGGCCTGTCGATCGAACGCCCGCGGGCGCTGAACCCGCTGGCCCTGCAGTTGCCGGGCGTGGTGCCCAGTGAACTGCTCGGCCGCCGCCCCGACATCGTCGCCGCGCGCTGGCGGGTGGAAGCGGCCGACAAGCAGATCAAGGTCGCCAAGACCCGGTTCTACCCGAGCCTCAACCTGACCGCGCTGGCCGGCGTGGTCGCACCGAATGTCGGCGACCTGCTGCAGAGCAGTTCCAGCTTCGCCTACATCGGCCCGGCGCTGAGCCTGCCGATCTTCGAAGGCGGCAAGCTGCGCGCCAACCTGGCCAACACCGATGCGCAGTACGACCTGGCCGTAGCGAACTACAACCAGGCGGTGCTCGATGCACTGCGCGACGTGGCCGACCAGGTCAACGCGGTGCGCTCGCTGGCGCAGCAGGCGCAGTCGCAGCAGCAGGCGGTGGATACCGCACGCGCGGCGTTCGACCTGGCCCAGCAGCGCTATCGCGCTGGCATCGGCAGCTACCTGGACGTGCTGACCGCGCAGTCCACCCTGCTGCAGTCGCAGCAGCAGCTGGCCGGCCTGCAGTCGCAGCAGCTGCAGACCTCGGTGCGCCTGAGCAAGGCGCTCGGCGGTGGTTTCCGGCCCAGTGACGCTGATGCTGCTCCGCTTGCTTCCCATTCCGATTCCTCGCATTCCTGAAGATGCCTGCCATGAGCCAGACCCAAGACACTGCGGCCCCCGCCGCCCCCAACCGCCGCGGCAAGCTGTTGCGCGGCCTGTTCGTGATCGTCGTGCTGCTGCTGGCGGCACTGGCGCTGTGGTACTTCATGTTCGGCCGTTGGTTCGAAGAGACCGACGACGCCTACGTGCAGGGCAACCAGGTGCAGATCACCCCGCTGGTGGCCGGTACCGTGGTCGCCATCAACGCCGATGACGGCATGCGCGTGGAGCGCGGCCAGCTGCTGGTGCAGCTGGACCCGGCCGATACCTCGGTGGCCCTGCAGCAGGCCGAGGCCAACCTGGCCAAGACCGTGCGCCAGACCCGCGGCCTGTACCGCAGCGTCGAAGGTGCGCAGGCGGACTTGAACGCACGCCAGGTGACCCTGAAGCGCGTGCGTGACGACTTCGCCCGCCGCAAGGACCTGGCTGCCACCGGCGCCATTTCCAACGAAGAACTGGCCCACGCCCGTGACGAGCTGGCCGCCGCCGAAGCGGCCGTGGCCGGTTCGCGCGAGACCGTCGAGCGCAACCGCGCGCTGGTCGACGACACCGTCATCGCCACCCAGCCGGATGTGCAGGCCGCCGCCGCGCAGCTGCGCCAGGCCTTCCTCAACAATGCCCGCGCCGGCATCGTCGCGCCGGTCACCGGCTATGTTGCCCGTCGTTCGGTGCAGGTCGGCCAGCGCGTGCAGCCGGGCAATGCCCTGATGGCCGTGGTGCCGACCGAGCAGATGTGGGTCGAAGCCAACTTCAAGGAAACCCAGCTGCGCCACATGCGCCTGGGCCAGGAAGTGGAGCTGAAGTCGGACCTGTATGCCGGCGACGTCAAGTACAAGGGCCGCATCGACAGCCTGGGCCTGGGCACCGGCTCGGCGTTCTCGCTGCTGCCGGCGCAGAACGCCAGCGGCAACTGGATCAAGATCGTGCAGCGCGTGCCTGTGCGCATCGCCATCGATGCCAAGCAGCTGGCCGAACACCCGCTGCGCATCGGCCTGTCGATGAAGGCCGAGGTGAGCCTGCGCGACCAGAAGGGCGAAGTGCTGCCGAGCGCGCCAGCCAAGGGCACGGTGTTCGACACCGACGTGTACGCCAAGCAGCTGCACGATGCCGATGAGGTGATCCACACGATCATCCAGGGCAACCTGCCGCAGCAGTCCAAGGCGAGCTGAGGTCGGCCATGTCCGCACAAGCTCCAGCTGCGCCCGGCTCTGCGGGCGCACCGGCGGCGCCGGGTGCGGCCGCTGGATTCCTGCCACCCAGTGTGGCCCTGTGCACCGTGGGCCTGGCGATGGCCTCGTTCATGCAGGTGCTCGACACCACCATCGCCAACGTCTCGCTGCCGACCATCGCCGGTAATCTTGGCGCCAGTTCGCAGCAGGCGACGTGGGTCATCACCTCGTTCGCGGTCAGCACCGCGATCGCGCTGCCGCTGACCGGCTGGCTCAGCCGTCGCTTCGGCGAGCGCAAGCTGTTCGTGTGGGCCACGCTGGCCTTCGTGATCACCTCGCTGCTGTGCGGCCTGGCCCAGAGCATGGGCATGCTGGTGCTGTCGCGTGCGCTGCAGGGCTTCGTTGCCGGCCCGATGTATCCGATCACCCAGTCGCTGCTGGTCTCGATCTATCCACGGGAGAAACGCGGGCAGGCGCTGGCGCTGCTGGCGATGATCACCGTGGTGGCGCCGATCTGCGGGCCGATCCTCGGTGGCTGGATCACCGACAACTACAGCTGGGAATGGATCTTCCTGATCAACGTGCCGCTGGGCATCTTCGCTGCGCTGGTGGTGGGCAACCAGTTGAAGGGTCGCCCCGAGCATGTCGAAAAGCCGAAGATGGACTACGTCGGCCTGGTCACCCTGGTGATCGGCGTGGGCGCATTGCAGCTGGTGCTCGACCTGGGCAACGACGAAGACTGGTTCTCGTCGATGAAGATCGTGGTGCTGGCCTGTGTGGCCGTGGTGGCGCTGACCGTGTTCCTGATCTGGGAGCTGACCGACAAGGACCCGATCGTCGACCTGAAGCTGTTCCGGCACCGCAACTTCCGTGCCGGTACGCTGGCGATGGTGGTGGCCTACGCGGCGTTCTTCAGCGTGGCCCTGCTGATTCCGCAGTGGCTGCAGCGCGACATGGGTTACACCGCGATCTGGGCAGGCCTGGCGACGGCACCGATCGGTGTCCTGCCGGTGATCATGACCCCGTTCGTGGGCAAGTACGCTTCGCGTTTCGACATGCGCATGCTGGCCACCATCGCGTTCGTGGTGCTGTCGATGACCAGCTTCCTGCGTTCGGGTTTCAACCTGCAGGTGGACTTCCAGCACGTCGCCGGCGTGCAGCTGATCATGGGCATCGGCGTAGCGCTGTTCTTCATGCCGGTGCTGCAGATCCTGCTGTCGGACCTGGATGGTCGTGAGATCGCGGCCGGTTCGGGCCTGGCTACGTTCCTGCGCACGCTGGGCGGCAGCTTCGCCGCCTCGCTGACCACCTGGTTGTGGGCACGTCGCACGCAGGTGCATCACGCGGACCTGACCGAGCACATCTCGGCCTATCAGCCGGGCATGCAGGACCAGGTGGCGGCGATGGGGCAGGGCGACCTGCAGCATGGTGCGGCGGTGCTGAACAACATGATCAACCACCAGGCATCGCAGATGGGCTTCAACGACATCTTCTTCCTGCTGGGCTGGATCTTCCTGGCGATCATCTCGTTCCTGTGGCTGGCCAAGCCGCCCTTCGGTGCGGGCGCGGGTGCTGCCGCCGGTGGCGGGCACTGATCGATCGCTGTTGCTGAAAAACAAAACCCCGCCGGAAGGCGGGGTTTTTGTTTGGGCGTTGCTGGTAGTACGGGGGCATGCCTTTCCAATATCAAATGGAGTGCCGTGGCAAATCCAGGTCAAGCGGACTGACTCGGGCCTAGCGTGTGCGATACACGCGCTTGAACACCACGCGGTCGCGGAGCATCTGGCTGATAGCCCACATTCCTGCCACAAGTACGACGCCCCCCGTGACCCAGCCGGCAGCGGCCTGCACGTGGCTGCCGACAAATGCGCCGCAGATGATGGCGGCGACGATGACAAGCAGGTGAGCTTCCTTCGGAGCGCCGTAATGGACCTCCGCCTGGCATCCCACGCAGACGGTTACGCCGTAGTTGGAGTTGGTGTGGCAGTGGGGGCAGATAATGCTGCGCTGCATGGAGCGTCCTTTGTAGGAGGAATGGGCGCTGCGGCAGAGCATGATGTCGCGTCTGCCCGCGGCAGCAGTAAATCTGCCTGCGGGGAAGAGGAAATTGGGTGGATTCCGGCTAGGAAAAGTACGAATCCGAGCGTAGCGTGAAATGAATTCGGGTACGCATGATGTTCAGAGCGTGGCGGCGAAGTGCCGAAGGGGGATCGCAAGATCAAGCGGCCGCCAGATGGGGCCGGATACGACACGTCGAGCAGCAATCGCATGCAACACCGCGTCCCGAACGCCGGGCATGAAAAAACCCGCTTGCGCGGGTTTGATCATTGTCTGAGTCATGGTGCCCAGGAGAGGACTCGAACCTCCACGAAGTTGCCCCCGCTAGCACCTGAAGCTAGTGCGTCTACCAATTCCGCCACCTGGGCGACTCAGGAGGAGAATTTTGCAGGAAGGCTGGATATGTGTCAACACCATTTCACACATTTTTTTCTGCACCGGCTTCCGCGTCCACATCCAGATGCAGCAGCAGGCTGCGCATCGGTGGCGAGAGCGATTTCCAGTCGGCGAACGCGGCGCACAGCCTTCGTTGTGCCCATGCGTTGCCGAGTGCAACGGCGACGATGCCGGTGGCCCGCCGATATTGCCGCGCGATCGTGCGCGGCGCGATGCCCACGCCGATGCCATGGCCCACCATCGTGCACAGGCCTTCAAAGGTCTTCATGCGGATGCGCACGTCGAGCGTGCGTCCGGCCTCTGCCGCCAGCTCTTCGATATAGGTCTGCAGCGCATTGCCGTCGGCCAGGGCGACGAAGGTCTCGCCCAGCACATCGCTGAAGTCGAGCGAACGCCGCGCGGCGAAGCGGTGGCCGGCCGGCAGCAGCATCATCAGCGGGTCTTCGGCAACGACATGACGACGCAGTCCATCGGCGGGAACGGCATCACTGATGATGCCGGCCTCTGCCTGGCCGGCACGGATCGCGCGCACGACTTCATTGCTGGTGCGTTCGTGCAGTTCGACGCGCAGGCGAGGGCGCTCTGCCAGCCATGGGGCCAGCCGCGCGGGCAGGTAATTGGTCAATGCCGCGGTGTTGGCGTACAGGTGCAGCGTGCCGCGCGCGCCGTGGGCGAACGCCTGCAGTTCGCCGCGCAGCTGCGCCTGCTGCTGCAGGATCAAGCGCGCGTGATGGGCCAGTGCGGCACCCGCTTCGGTGAGGCTGATGCCGCGCGGGTGACGGGTCAGCAACGCGGTGCCAGCGTCGGTTTCGATGGCGCGCAGGCGTTCGCTGGCCGACCCCAGTGCCAGATTCGCCTCCACCGCGCCGGCAGTGATGCTGCCGGCTTCGGCCACCGCCAGGAACAGGCGCAGATCGGCAATGTCCAAGCGCATGTCGTTTGCTCCGCTCGGCCCTGCCTTCGGCTGGTCCGAAGGCCCAGGCGGGAAGACCGCATTGTGCGCGCCTGCGGCGCCGGCTCCAATGGCGGCATGAACGAGACGACGTACTTCTATGGGTTGCTGGTGGTGGTGTTCGTGCTGGCCGGGGTGGTCAAGGGCGTGACCGGCATGGGCCTGCCGACGGTGGCGATGGGACTGCTGGGCGGCGCGTTGTCGCCGGTGGCAGCGGCCTCGATGCTGTTCATCCCCACCTTCGTCACCAATGCCTGGCAGTTGCTGTCCGGGCCATCACTGGGTCGCACCCTGCGGCGGCTGTGGCCGATGATGCTGGCCGTGGTGGTGGTGACGCTGGGCTCGGCCGCGCTGCTGGTACGGATGGATCGTGATGCCTCGCGCGCCGCGTTGGGCGTGGCGCTGGTGGTGTATGCGCTGTACGCGCTGGTGGCTCCGGTGTTCCGCGTACCGCAGCGGCGCGAGCGCTGGCTGGGGCCGCTGGTCGGGGCGGTGTCCGGCGTGGTCACCGGCGCCACCGGCGTGTTCGTCATGCCGGCGGTGCCGTACCTGCAGTCGCTGGGCTTGCAGCGCGAGGAGCTGGTGCAGGCGCTGGGCCTGGCGTTCACCGTATCGACGATCTCGCTGACCACCGGGCTGGTGCTCAACGGTGCGTTTGGCGTGCAGCAGCTGGGGTTGAGCGCGCTGGCGGTGCTGCCGGCGTTGCTGGGCATGTGGCTGGGGCAGGTGATCCGCCAGCGCATCAGTGCGCGCCTGTTCCGTGCCTGCTTCCTCGGCTTCCTGCTGTTGCTGGGCCTTGAGCTGCTGCTGCGTTCGTGGTGGTGATGCCGACCGGACGCCAGACAAGAAAAAACCCGCTTTCGCGGGTGTTTTTCATTCTCGACATGGTGCCCAGGAGAGGACTCGAACCTCCACGAAGTTGCCCCCGCTAGCACCTGAAGCTAGTGCGTCTACCAATTCCGCCACCTGGGCGTCGAGGAGAAGAATTATGGGGTGCCGTGACGGAGGTGTCAACACCCTTCTGAAATTCCTGCGTCCAACGCGCTCAGTAGATCCACGCCATGCGTGGATGGGTGCGGCAGCCGGATTTCAGGCAAAAAAAATCCCCGCCGAAGCGAGGAGTTTTTTCGTTGGTGCCCAGAAGAGGACTCGAACCTCCACGGTTTTACCCGCTAGTACCTGAAACTAGTGCGTCTACCAATTCCGCCATCTGGGCGTTCCAGAGGCGCAATTGTGAAGATGAACCCGGGGCCTGTCAACGATTTCATGAAAATTCTTAATGGGGGTACTGCAACGGGTTTGCTGACCCGTTCTGCACGCCCACAGCGGCTACCATGGAGGGCGATGACTACCAAAAAACCAAGCAAGGGCGGGAGCAAGTCCCGCAGTGAAGCCCCCAACAAGGGCACCAAGCAGGGCACTGCCCGCAACAACAAGCCGGGCAAGCCGTTGCCGGGTTGGCTCCCCGCACTGGCCGAAGGCGGCGCACCGCCTCCGGGGCGTGGCCGCCGCAACCCCGAGCCGCCGGGCCCGGCACCGGGTCGCAAGCTGCCACCGGCGGGCAAGGTGATCGATGATCCCTATGCTTCCCGCGAAGCGGAAAAGTACGAACAACCCATTGCCAGCCGCGAGGCCATACTGGCCCTGCTGGAACGCTGCGAAGGGCCGCAGACGGCTGAGGAACTCGGCGCACGCCTGGGCCTGACCGCACCGGACCGTGCCGAAGCACTGTCGCGCCGGCTCGGCGCCATGGTCCGCGACGGCCAGCTGGTGCAGAACCGTCGAGGCGGCTTCGCGCCCATCCAGACGTTGAACCTGGTCACCGGCGTGGTGATCGCCAATCCGGAAGGGTTCGGCTTCCTGCGCCCGGTCGAGGGCGGTGACGATCTGTTCCTGCCGCCCTATGAAATGCGCAAGGTGATGCACGGCGACAAGGTGCTGGCACGTGTCACCGGCATTGACCACCGCGGCCGTCGCGAAGGCAGCATCGCCCGCGTGCTCGAGCGCGGCATGACGCGCCTGATCGGCCGCTTCAGCGTCGAGATGGGCATCAATTACGTAGTGCCCGATGACAAGCGCATCCAGCGCAACGTGCAGGTACCGCCGGACCAGACCGGCGGCGCGAACGATGGCCAGCTGGTCGTCTGCGAACTGACCCAGGCGCCGGACAGCCGCCGTCCGCCGATCGGTCGCATCATCGCCGTGCTCGGCGACAAGCTGACTGCCTCGCTGGTGGTGGAAACCGCGATCCACGGCCACGAGCTGCCGTTCGAGTTCCCGCAGGAGGTGCTGGACGAAGCCGCGTCGGTGCCGCTGGTGGTCGAGCCGGCGATGATCGGCGGCCGCGTCGACCTGCGCAGCACGCCGCTGGTGACCATCGATGGCGAGGACGCCAAGGACTTCGACGACGCGGTGTACTGCGAGCCGAACGCCGATGGCTTCCGCCTGGTGGTGGCCATTGCCGATGTCTCCAACTATGTCCGTCCCGGCACGCCGCTGGACGATGAAGCACAGAAGCGCGCCACCTCGGTGTACTTCCCGGGCTTCGTGGTGCCGATGCTGCCGGAAACGCTGTCCAACGGCATCTGCTCGCTGATGCCGAAGGTCGACCGCATGTGCTTTGTCTGCGACATGCAGATCGACCGCGAAGGCGTCGTCACCCACTCGCGCTTCTACGAGGCGGTGATGAATTCGCACGCGCGCCTGACCTACACCCAGGTGTGGCAGGCGGTGGGCGAGGACGATGCCGGTGCCAAGGCCTTTATCGGTGACCTGTTGCCGCAGGTGCAGCGCCTGCACCAGCTGTACAAGGTGCTGTCCAAGGCGCGCAGCAAGCGTGGCGCGATCGAGTTTGAAAGCAGTGAAGTCCGCTTCGTACTCGACAACCGCGGTGAAGTCACCCAGGCCGGCATGCTGGTGCGCAACGATGCGCACAAGCTGATCGAAGAATGCATGATCGCGGCCAACGTGGAGGCGGCCAAGTACCTGTTGTCGCGCCATGTGCCGGCGCCTTACCGCGTGCACGAGAAGCCGCCGGAGACCAAGTACGCCGATCTGCTGGAATTCCTCAAGGAGTTCAAGCTGAGCCTGCCGCCGTGGTCGAAGGTGCGCCCTGGCGATTACACCAAGCTGCTGAAGAAGATCCGCGACCGTCCGGATGCCACGCTGCTGGAATCAGTGCTGCTGCGCAGCCAGAGCCTGGCCGTGTACAGCCCCGACAACAACGGCCACTTCGGCCTGGCGCTGGAAGCGTATGCGCACTTCACCTCGCCGATCCGTCGTTACCCGGATCTGCTGGTGCACCGGGCGATCAAGCATGCGCTGTCGGGCAAGCCGCTGGACAAGTTCACCTACACCGCCCGCGAGATGGCAGCACTGGCACTGCAATGTTCCGAGCGAGAGCGTCGCGCCGATGAGGCCGAGCGTGAAGTGGATGAGCGTTACCGCGCGGCGTGGATGGAAAAACACGTCGGTGGCCAGTTCGACGGTGTGATCAGCGGCGTGACCAGCTTCGGCCTGTTCGTGGAGTTGGCCGACTCGAAGGTGCAGGGCCTGGTGCACGTGACCCAGTTGCCGCAGGACTATTACAAGTTCGACGCGACCCGCAAGACGCTGACCGGCGAGCGCCGCGGCAGCAGTTACCGGCTGGGTGACCAGGTGCGCATCCTGGTGCTGAAGGCCAGCATGGAAGAACGCAAGATCGACTTCCGCCTGGTCGAGCACAAGGGCGAGGAAGAGGAAGCAGGCCCGGCCCCGCTGCCCGAGCGCGGCAAGCCGGCCAAGCGCACCAAGAAGCAGTATTGAAAGGTGTGCCGACCAACGGTCGGCACCTACCTCACCCGGTAGGTGCCAACCGTTGGTTGGCACGACGTTTCGGAGGAAAGCAGCAATGCAGGGCCAACCCGAATACAGCGGCGGCTGCCAGTGCGGCGCGATCCGCTTCCAGGCGCGGGGCGAGCTGACCGACAGCTCGATCTGCCACTGCCGGATGTGCCAGAAGGCCTTCGGCGCCTACTACGCGCCACTGGTGTCGGTGCGCGGTGTGCAGTTCAGCTGGACCCGTGGCCAACCGCGCTATTTCCAGTCGTCCAACGTAGTGCGGCGCGGCTTCTGCGCCGATTGCGGCACGCCGTTGACCTATGAGGCCCCCGATGGCGTGGCGGTGGCCGCCGGTGCGTTCGACCAGCCTGAACGACTGCCGCCAACCCTTCAGTACGGCGTCGAGCGCAAGCTGCCCTTCGTCGATGGGCTGGGCCGGCTGCCGGCACGCCGCACGGAACAGGACATGGCCGCGCTGGAATTCCTGGCCACGGTCGTTTCCCACCAGCATCCCGACCACGACACCCCGCACTGGCCGCCGCGCACGCGCGGGTAGCGACGGGCCTTGCCCGGCGGGGCGACGGACAACGGTCGCCGGGCATGGCCCGGCGCTACCGGCCAGCCGCCGCAGCGCCGCGTCCGCCGATGCTCTACCATAGCCACCCCCTTTCCGGTCCTGCCCGCATGAGCAAGAACAGCCAGTGGATCGTCGGCGTCAACGCCGTCGCCTCCTCCATCGAGAACGACGCCGAGAACGTCCGCGAAGTGCTGGTCGAGGCCGGTGCGAAGAACCCGCGCCTGGTCGAAATCGAGGAAAACGCCCGCCGCAAGGGCATCGACGTGCGCAAGGTCAACAGCCAGGCACTGGACGGCGTGGGCGGTTCGGTGCGCCACCAGGGCGTGGCTGCACGCTATGCCGCCGCCCGTACCTACAACGAGAACGAGCTGGAAGGGCTGGTCACGGCTGCGGAAGGCAAGGCCCTGCTGCTGGTGCTGGACGAGGTGCAGGACCCGCACAATCTCGGCGCCTGCCTGCGCTCGGCCGCCGCTGCCGGCGCTACCGCCGTGATCATTCCCAAGGACAAGTCGGCTACGGTCAATGCCACCGTGCGCAAGACCTCGGCTGGCGCTGCCGACCTTATTCCGGTGGTGGCGGTGACCAACCTGTCGCGCTGCCTGAAGGACCTGCAGAAGCAGGGCGTGTGGATCTACGGCCTGGCCGGTGAGGCGACTGCGTCGCTGTACCAGCTGGACCTGAAGGGCAACATCGCCCTGGTGCTGGGTGGCGAAGCCGACGGCCTGCGCCGCCTGACCCGCGAAAACTGCGATGGCCTGGTCAAGATTCCGATGCCGGGCGAGATCGAGAGCCTGAACGTCTCGGTTGCTGCCGGTGTGAGCCTGTTCGAGGCCGTGCGCCAGCGCGGTTGATCGACAGCTGCGGAGACCCGATCGGGGTCAGATCCCTTTCCCACGGGAAAGGGATCTGACCCTTTTTTCTGATCTGCCGTGTCGACCAAGGTCGACACCTACCGGGCAGGCGGTAGTCGCCAACCTTGGTTGGCGCTCCGGATGCCTTACCCCGCGCTGCCTCCCAACGCCTTGAACAGCGTCACGTCGTTGTTCAACTGGCTCTGCCGCACCCGTGCCAGTGACAGTTCCGCGTCGCGCCGGGTCTGCTGCGCTTCCAGCCAGGTGCGCAGATCGGTGGCGCCGACGCGATAGCGCACTTCCTGCGCACGCTCCACTTCAACCGCTTCATCGTAGGACGCCTGCGACGCGGTTACCTGGCGCAGCAGCTGCTCGCGTGCGGACAAGGCGTTGTCCACCTCCGACAGCGCGGTGTACAGCGTCTTGCGGAAGTTGGTGGCGGCGATCTGGTAGTTGGTGCCGGCCACGTCCGTATCCAGCTGCGCGCGCTGCAGGTTGAGGAAGGGCAGCGACAGCCCAGCCCCCAGCGTCGCCACCGGATTACGCAGCACATCGCCCAGCGAGGCGGCGCTGGAACCCAGGCTGCCGGTAAGGCTCAGTGCCGGGTAGTACTGGGTGGCGGTCACGCGGATCGTCTTCAGGCTGTTGCGCAGCCGCAGTTCGGCCGCACGCAGGTCGGGCCGGCGGCCGAGCAGGTCGGCGGGCAGGCCTTCGGCAATGCTCGGGCTCTGCGCCTCCAGCAGGTTCTGCGGCTCGTCCTGCTGCGGCCACGGCGTGCCATCCAGCAGCACGGTCAGCGCGTTGCGCACCTCCACCCGCTGTTGTTCCAGCGCGCTCTGCGCCGCACGCTGTGACTGCAGGTTCTGCAGTGCCTGGCGTACTTCCAGGCGCGAAACCGCACCGGCATCGAAGCGCGCCTGTACCAGTTCGTGCGTGCGCTGCAGCCGCTCAAGGTTGGCCTGGCCGGTGGCGATGGACTGGTTGAGGTAGGCCAGCGCCCAGTACTGGTTGATGACATCGCCGATCACCAGCAGGGCGGTGTTCTGCCGGTCTTCTTCGCTGGCGTTGGCCTCCCAGCGGGCGATGTCGCGCTGGGCGCGCAGGCGGCCCCACAGATCGACCTCCCACCCCAGCGACACGCCGGTGGAATAGCTGCGGCGCCAGTCGTCGGCCTGGTCGGTGGCGCGGCTGCCGCTGCCGCTCACGCCGGACGACGAAGGCTGCGGCCACAGCGCGTTGCTGGCCAGCCCGGCCTGCAGGCGTGCACGTTGCACCGCCAGCCCGGCGGCACCAAGGTCGCTGTTTGCGGCAAGCGCCTGTGCGACGAGGCGGTCGAGGCGCTCGTCGCCGAAGCCGGTCCACCAGGTGTCCTGGCGGACGTCACGGGCCGGGGTGTCCAGGCCGCTGCGCGGGTCGTCGGCCGGTGCGTTGAGGGTCGCATCGCCACGACCATAGGTGGCGGCAACGCTGGGGTCTTCGACCGGATAGCGGCCCACGGAAGCGCAGGCGGAGAGTGCAAGCAGCACGGCGCCGGACAGCAGCAGACGCGAGGGAGCAGGGAAGGGCAGTCGGGTCATCATCTTCATTCGCGGGCCAGGGCCTCCACCGGGTCGAGCTGGGCGGCACTGCGTGCCGGCAGGAAGCCGAACGCCACGCCGATCAGGGTCGAGCAGGCGAAGGCGGCAATGATGGAAGCGGTGGAGAACAGCACCTGGAAATCGCTGGCGAAACGGCCGATCAACACGCCCATCAGCAGTGCCAGGCCGATGCCGAGCAAACCGCCGAGCAGGCACACCAGCACCGCTTCGATCAGGAACTGCTGGCGGATGTCGCTCTGCCGCGCCCCCACCGCCATGCGCACGCCGATCTCGCGGGTGCGCTCGGTCACCGAGACCAGCATGATGTTCATCACGCCGATGCCACCGACCAGCAGGGCGATGGCGGCAATGGCGCCGATCAGCAGGGTCATCGTGCGCGTGGTCTGTTCGATGGTGTCGCGGATCTCGGCGCTGTTGCTGAGGAAGAAGTCCTCGGTGCCGTGGCGCATGGTCAGCAGGCGGGTGATCGCTTCCTGCGCCGCATCCATCGGCGTTTCATCGTTCACCCGCACGGTGATGCTGGAAACGTGGCTCTGCCCGAGCATGCGCGACATCACCGTGGTGTAGGGCACGAACACGCTCAGGCTGGTGCTGCCGCCGAAACCGAAGCTCTGCTTCTTGGCCACGCCGACCACGCGCACCGGCACGTTGCCAAGCAGGATCACCTGGCCGATCGGATCGCTGTCGGGGAAGAACTGGGTCCGGGTGTTCTCATCGATCACCGCCACCTGGCCCAGCCCCTTCACCGCGTCGGTGTCGAAGAAGCTGCCGCTGAGCAGGCTCACGCCCTTCACCCGGAAGTACTGCTCGCCGACGCCGCTGATCTGCGCGGTGGCCGACTGGTTGCGGTAGCGCGCGGTGACCGAACTGGACACGCTGGGGGTGGCGCTGTCGACGTAGCTCTGCCGTGACAGGGCATCGGCATCGCTGGCCTTGAGGGTCTGCACCCGCGCCGAACGCATGTCGCCGAAGCCGCGACCGGGGTAGACGTCGATGGTGTTGGTACCCAGCGCGCTGATGTTCTGCAGGATCTGCTGCTGCGAACCGTTGCCCAGTGCCACCACCGAGACCACCGAAGCGATGCCGATGATGATGCCGAGCATGGTCAGGAAGGTACGCAGGCGATGGGCGTTCATCGCCAGCAGGGCCATCCGGAACGCTTCGGTGAAGCGATCGCGGGCGGCCTGCCAGCTGCTGCCATGGGCCACGCCAGCGCTCGGCTCGCGTTGCGCACGGTAGCTGGGCGCGGCCGGATTGGCACGGTCGGCGATGATCTCGCCGTCGCGGATCTCGATGATGCGCTGTGCGTGCTCGGCCACGCTCATGTCGTGGGTGACGATGATGATGGTGTGGCCTTCGGCATGCAGTTCGCCGAGGATGGCCATCACCTCTTCGCCGGATTTGGTGTCCAGGGCGCCGGTCGGTTCGTCGGCCAGAATCACCTCACCACCGTTCATCAACGCGCGCGCGATCGACACGCGCTGCTGCTGGCCACCGGACAGCTGCCCGGGTTTGTGGTGCATGCGGTCGGCCAGGCCCAGCCGCTGCAGCAGCTGCTCGGCACGCGCGGTGCGCACCGGGCCGGGGCTGCCGGCATACACCGCCGGCACGGCCACATTGCCGCGTGCGTCGAGATCACCCAGCAGGTGGTAGCGCTGGAAGATGAAACCGAAGTGCTCGCGGCGCAGCTCGGCCAGCTCGTCGGGCGCCATTTTCCCGGTCTCGCGGCCCGCCACCTGGTAGCTGCCACGGGTCGGGCGGTCCAGGCAGCCGAGGATGTTCATCAACGTGGACTTGCCCGACCCGGACTGGCCGACGATCGCCACCATCTCGCCGGCATGGATGTCCAGGTTGACGTCGCGCAGCACGGCGATCACATCGTCGCCGGCCGGGAATTCGCGTCGCAGGTCGCGCAGGCGCAGCAGTGGCGCCGTCATGCTCATCGGCGCCCCATGCCCGGGCCACCGACCCGCATCTGCATGCCGCCACGGTTGCCGCCGCCCGCGGCTGCCGCAGTGCCGCCTTCACCGACCACCACGCGCTCGCCTTCCTTCAGGCCGGACAGGACCTCGACGTTGGCGCCGTTGTTGATGCCGACCTTGATCCTGCGCGGCTGCGGCTGGCCCTTGTCATCGACCACCCGCACGATGCGCTCGCCATCGCGCGACTTCGGTCCCAGTGCCACGGCCGGCACCATCAGCACGCCCTTGGCCTGCTTGAGCAGCACCGATACCTGTGCGGTCATGTCGATGCGCAGGGTGCCATCGGGGTTTTCGACGTCGAACAACGCGTTGTAGTACACCGCGTTGCTGGAGCTGGAACTGGACGAGCTGCTGGAACTGGACGAGCTTTCGTTGGCGATCGACGCCGGTGCCGGATTGATCTGCCGCAGCGTAGCGTGGTACTTGCGGTCCGGGTCACCCAGCGTGGTGAAGTACACCGGCATGCCGGCCTTGATCTTGACCACGTCGGCCTCGGACACCTCGGCATTGACGGTCACCACGTCCAGCCGTGCCAGCATCACGATGGTCGGCGCGGTCTGGTTGGCGTTCACCGTGCGGCCTTCCTCGGCCACCACCGCCACCACGGTGCCGTCCATCGGCGCGACGATGCGGGTATAGGCCAGGTTGGCGCGGGCAGTGCCCAGTTCGGTTTCGCGGCCCTTGATCTGCGCCTCGTAGGACTGCAGCTGCGCACGCGCGGTCTTCAGCTGGGCCTCGGCGGCGTCGTATTCCTGGCGCGAAGTGGCTTCGGCAGCCAGCATCTGCTGCTGGCGTGCGAACTCCAGTTCGGCCTGGCGCAGGGTGGCCTGCTGCACTGCGCGCTGCGCGGTCACCTGGTCAAGCGAGGCCTGCGCGTTGAGCACCTGGTTCTGCTGGGTGGTGGCGTCGATCTCGGCGATCAGGTCGCCTTCCTTCACCGTATCGCCCAGCTGCACCTTAAGCGACTTGATCTGGCCGGAGGCCTGCGCACCGACGCTGACCAGCTTGTAGGCGTCGATCACGCCGGTAGCTTCCACTGTCTGCTCGATGTCGCCGCGGCTGACCGGGGTGGTCGCCAGCGCCGGTGCGGCAGGCTTGCGCAGCAGCCACCAGGCGGATACAGCGGCGATCAGGGCAATCAGGGCGATCAACATCAGGCGACCCTTGCGGGTCGCGGGCAACAGGCGGGAGATCACGTGGCGGCTTCACTCTGGGGGCCGCAGCGGCGGCGTTGGTGGGCATTGTGAAGATCGAGCGATGCTGCGCTCAATCCTCGGGGTGTGTCTCTGTGTAACACTGTCTGCGAGACGGCGTATCGGCAGGTATCCCGCACTGCGGTGGATACAGTGGTACGCATTGGCCTGGATGCGGTTCAGCTGCCGACACGGGATGATTCGCGACATGGAGACTGAAAACCCGATGCACCGTTTGCTGATTGTCGATGACGACAACGATATCCGCACCCTGCTGGCCGAGCAGCTCGGCCGTGCTGGCTACCAGGTCAGCACCGCCGCCGATGGCACCAGCATGCGCCAGCTGCTGGAACGCGAACACGTGGACCTGATCGTGCTCGACCTCAACCTGCCGCGCGAGGATGGCCTGACCTTGTGCCGCGACCTTCGCGCGCGCTCGAACACGCCGGTGATCATGCTCACCGCGCGCGCCGAGCCGATCGACCGCGTACTCGGCCTGGAAATGGGCGCCGACGACTACCTGGCCAAGCCGTTCGAGCCGCGTGAACTGCTGGCGCGCATCCGCAACGTGCTGCGCCGTACCGAAGCGCTGCCGGCCAACCTGGAACCGCTGGCGGTGCGCCGTGCGCGTTTCTCACGCTGGATCTTCGACCTGGAGCATCGCCACCTGGTCGATCCGGACGGGCGCGTGGTGGTGCTGTCCGGCGCCGAATTCCGCCTGCTGCGGGTGTTCATCGCCCATGCCAACAAGGTGCTCTCGCGCGAGCAGCTGGTGGCCCTCAGCAGCGGCCGCAACTATGAAGCGCAGGACCGGGCGATCGACCTGCAGGTCAGCCGGCTGCGCAACAAGCTGGCCGATGACGGTGGCCCCGATGGCCTGATCAAGACCGTGCGCAACGAAGGCTACGTGCTGGCCTCGGCCGTCAACCTGGAATAAGCCGCGATGAAGCGCCTGCGCCACTTCCTGTCCTCGATGGTCGGACGGCTGTTCGTGATCCTGCTGCTGGGCATGAGCGTGGCCGCGATCGGCGCGACCATGCTGGCCAGTTCCAAGCGGCAGCAGGAATTCGAGCGGCAGAACCTGAACCGCATCGCCGACCGACTACAGGGCTACATCAACCTGCTCGACGGCAACCCGGAGCTGCGCGAGCGGCTGCTGGAGATCGGTGGCCCCAGCGTGCGGGCACTGCAGCCCGGCGCGCGCATCGGGCGGGCCGACAAGGCGCTGATGGAAGTACTGGAAGACCGCCCGGGCCCGGTGTCGCGGGCGCATGTGCACTTCGCCTCGTTCCGTTCGTGCATTCCCAAGCTGCAGGACCTGCTGCCGCCACCGCCGCCGGGCCACCGCAAGCCGCCACACGAACGCGATCCCACCTTCATCCCGCCCAAGTGCCGGGCGGTGGACGTAGTGCTCAACGACGGCACGTTGCTGAAGCTCGCCCTGGATTCGCCGGCGATCGCGCACAACGGCATCCTCGCCGTGGACCCGCTGTTCCTGACCCTGCTGGTACTGGCCATTGCCGTGCTGGCCTACGTGGTTGCGCGCATGGCCAGTGCGCCCCTGCAGGAGCTGGCGGCTGCCGCCGAGGACCTGGGCGATGACCTGCAGCGGGCACCCCTGCCGCTGCGCGGGCCGCGTGAAGTGCAGCGCGCCGCCGAAGCCTTCAATGCCATGCAGCATCGGCTGCAGCGCCACCTGGCCGAACGTACGCAGATGCTGGCGGCGATCACCCACGACCTGCAGACGCCGCTGACCCGGCTGCGCCTGCGCCTGGAAAACGTGACCGACGAGACGCTGCGCGAGCGCCTGATCGGCGACCTGGCTGCGATGCAGGCACTGGTACGCGAGGGGCTGGAACTGGCCCGGAGTGCGCAGAGTGCCGAACAGCGCGCCGCGCTGGATCTGGATTCACTGCTGGAGAGCATCGTCGAGGACACCGCCGAGGACGGCGCCGACGTTGTCTTTGAAGGCCGCAGCGGCGCGGTGCTGATGCTGCGCCCGCTGGCGATGCACCGCTTGTTCTCCAACCTGGTGGACAACGCGGTGATGTATGCGCAACGCGCCCGGGTACGTGTCGAGCGCGGCGAGGGCACGATCACGGTGGTCATCGCCGATGATGGCCCCGGGCTGGCCGATGACCAGCTGGAAGCCGTGTTCGACCCGTTCGTGCGGGTGGAGACCTCCCGTTCGCGCGAGACCGGCGGTGCCGGCCTGGGCCTGACCATCGCCCGCGCGCTGGCCGAGAAGGACGGGGGCCGACTGTGGTTGCGCAACCGCCCCGAAGGTGGGCTGGAAGCGGTGGTGCAGTGGTCGACCAGCGCCGAGGCGCGCTAGCGGCATCGATCCCCGAGCCGGCCCGGTTGCGCCGGTCTGCCCGGGCGCGGTGACGCCGGTGACAGGGTTTGCCCTATCATCTGCGTACTTCCCCATTCTTCGTCCGATGAGCCTGCCTGTTCCTGCCGGCATGCCGCCCTGCGCGGTGCGGCTGTCCCTGTTCGCGTCTGCTGCCGCCACCGGCATCCGCAGCTGGCCGCCGCCGCTGCGCTGATGGGCGGGCAGGGGGCGGGCAGGCGCCGGGCGGGGCGCCACGCGGAGAACATCGGTCGCCTGCTGCGGGTGGGTGTGCTGTGGCTGTTGCTGGCGATTGCCACGCCACTGGCCGCGCAGAGTGGCGCGCCGCCGTTGCGCGACTATGCCATCGACGTGTGGACCTCGCGCAATGGTCTGCCGCACAACTCGCTGCGCGACATCGCGCAGACCCCGGAAGGCCACCTGTGGTTCGCCACCTGGGAAGGCCTGGTGCGCTACAACGGCCTGGATTTCACCGTGTTCGACCGCAGCACCCGGCCGGGGCTGCGCGACAACGGCATCGGCGCGCTGCTGGTCGACCCGCAGGGCGGTCTGTGGATCAGCGATTCGCGCGGCAATGTCAGCCACCGCGGCAGCGACGGCCAGTGGCGGGTCTGGGAACATCAACCGGATACGCCGCAGGTGCTGATCCAGTCCATGCAGATGGACAGCCAAGGACGCCTGTGGCTGCTGTACGAGGGCAAGGGCATTGGCTATCTGACCCCGGACAAGGGCATCGTCTACCAGCGCCCGCCGCCGGACCTGCCGCTGGCGATGAGTTTCACCAAGATGGCCGTCGATGCGCAGGACCGGGTCTGGATCGGCACCCTCGACGGGCTGGTGCTGCGCGACACCGACGGCGTACTGCAGCGCGCGCCAGCGGCGTGGGGTGTGGACAAGGGCCTGTCGTGGCCCTATCGCGCACCCGATGGGGCGCTGTGGATCGTCGCGGGCGAGCGCCTGTACCGGGTGGAGGATGATCGCCTGGTGCTGATGCACCGGCTGCCCGGCCAGCTGCACTTGACCGCCATGTTGCAGGACCGCCATGGCGACCTGTGGCTGGGCACCGAGAACCAAGGGCTGCTGCGCATCTCGGCGCATGGCCTGGAGCGCCTGCCGGCAGGTCTGAACCTGCCCGGCGGGCGCGTGGTCAGCCTGCGCGAAGACGCCGAGGGCAGCATCTGGGTAGGCGCCAACGGCGGCCTGTATCGCCTCCGCGAAACCCTGTTCAGCAGTTACACCGAACGTGACGGCCTCAGCGGCGACTACGTGCGCACGGTGCTCGAAGACCGTGACCGCCATCTGTGGGTGGGCAGCGCCAGCGGCCTGGACCTGCAGACCGCCGACGGTCGATTCCGTGCGATACCTCTGCACAACCGCGGTGGCAAGGCGCCTTCGGTGCTGAGCCTGGCCCAGGATGCCAGCGGCGATCTGTGGGTGGGCACCTTCGGCGACGGCATCTACCGCTTGCACGCCGATGGACGGCTGCGCCACAACTACGCGGCGGCCGATGGCCTGCCTGGCGGCAACATCCGTGCGATCAGCATCGCGCCTGACGGCGTGGTCTGGGCGGGGACGCAGAAGGGTGTGGTCCGCATCGAGGGTGACCAGGTAACCGTGCCCACGGTTGCCGGCATGCCGGGAGGTCTGACCACCGCGCTGGAACACGATCACCAGGGAAATCTGTGGATCGGCACCATTGAAGGCGTCCGCGTGCTGCGCGGCGACCGGGTGCAGTCGATCGACCTGGCGCCGCTGGGTGGGGGGCGCAGCGTGTTCGGCTTCCACCAGATCGGCGATGCGATGTGGATCAGCAGTGACCGTGGGCTGTACCGCTGGCAGGCGGGGACGCTGGCACGGGTGGGCCTGGAGCAGGGCATGCCGGTGGATGCGGTGTTCCAGCTGGTGCCCGACCGACTGGGCAACGTGTGGATCAGCAGCAACCGCGGCGTACTGCGCACCGACATGGCCACGCTCAACGCCGTGGCCGACGGACGCGCGCCGCGGGTCACGGTGGAGCGTTACAACGAAATCGATGGCATGGCCAATGCGCAGGCCAACGGCAGCTCCGGCCCGTCGGCGATCCTGCGCCAGGACGGCACGTTCTGGGTAGTGACCGCCGGCGGCCTGAGCATGGTTGACCCGCAGCGGCTGCAGCGTTTTCGTGAACGCCCGGCACCGCCTGCGGCAATCGAGAACGTACAGGTCGATGGTGCGCCGGTGCACTGGGAAGGCCCCGAGCGCAACCTGATTCCCGGTGGGCGACGGCTTGCGGTGAGCTACGTGGGCCTGAGCTACCTGATGTCCGAGCGCATCCGCTACCGCACGCGGCTGGAGGGGCTGGACAACGGCTGGGTGGAACGTGGCCCGCAGCGCAGCGTGGAATTCGTCGGCCTGCCGCCGGGTGATTACACGCTGCACGTGGCCGCCGCGCACCCGGGTGGCAGTTGGGGTCATCAGGAAGCGGTGTGGAGCTTCACCGTCGAGCCGTTCTGGTGGCAGCGGCACAGCGTACAGGCGCTGATCGGGCTGGTGCTGCTGTCCGCGCTGGTGGCGCTGTACCGCTTCCTGCTGCAGCAGTACAAGGCCAGCAACCTGCGCTTGGCACAGCGCGTGGACGAGGCCACCTTCGACCTGCAGGCCCAGACCGTGCACCTGCAGGCCCTGAACCAGGAAAAGACCGAGCTGGCCGAGCGCCTGGCGCGGCAGGCCGAAGCGTTCGAACGACAGGCCCGCGAAGACGCGCTGACCCGGCTGGCCAACCGTCGCGGCTTCGACGAGGCGTTGGCCCGCGACTTCGCCCGCGCCCAGCGCAGCGGCCATCCGCTGTGCCTGGTGGTGCTGGACATCGACCACTTCAAGGACGTCAACGACCAGCACAGCCACAGCATCGGTGATGCGGTACTGGTGGAAGTGGCCCAGGTGATCGCCGCCGCCAGCCGTGATTCGGACCTGCCGGCACGCACCGGCGGCGAAGAATTCGCGCTGCTGCTCAATGACACCCGGCTGGAGGAGGCGGCGCAGCTGTGCGCGCGCCTGCGTGGCTTGTTCCATGACCATCCGGACTGGGCCGGCATCCCGGGACTGCGGGTGACCTTCAGCGCCGGCCTGGTGGAACTGGACGGCGACGACCGCACCCCGGCACTGCTGTACCAGCGCGCCGACCGCGCGTTGTACCGCGCCAAGAGTGACGGCCGGGATCGCACGAGCATCGGTTGATCCACTGCAGAGCATCCACGCATGGCGTGGATCTACTGGCATTGCCGTACCAACAGCCGGCACCCATCGAGCGCAGCGACCCGCTGTTGCTCCCGCTTTTCTGATCTTCCCGTGGCGCCCGGGAAACTGTCGAAGGCCGGGCAGGGTGGGTTCGCGGGGGTATCCGCGCCATGGATGGCGCGGCTAAGNCCCCAAGGACGGGTTTACGGCGTCCCCCGCGAATCCATCCTGCCCGGCCTCACCCGCAATGCCGACTCGCCACGAGGGGCTCCGCCGTTGGCCGCTTCACCGCGGCCAGGCGTTGGCGATCGTGCAGAACAACCGCGCCGTCTGCTCGGTGTCATACACCGCGCTGTGCGCCTCGTTGGCATCCCAGCCCAGCCCGGCCGCCGTGGCCGCGCGTGCCAGCACCGTCTGGCCATAGGCAATGCCCGCCAGGGTGACCGTGTCGAACACGCTGAAGGGGTGGAACGGGTTGCGCTTGTGCCCGGTACGGGCCACCGCGGCGTTGACGAAGCCCAGGTCGAAATGGGCGTTGTGGCCGACCAGGATCGCGCGCTGGCAGCCGTACTTCTTCATCGCTGCACGCACCGGAGTGAAGACGTGGTCCAACGCCGCCTTCTCTTCCTTGGCCAGCCGGAACGGATGGTCGAGGATGATGCCAGTCACTTCCAGCGACTTCGGGTCGATCTCCAGTCCCTCGGCTGGCACCACATGGGCGCTGGCGGTCTGGCCGGGGTAGAGCAGGCCGTTCTCGTCCATCTCGATCGGCACGGCGGCGATTTCCAGCAGCGCGTTGCGCTGGCTGTCGAAGCCGCCGGTTTCAACATCCACCACCACCGGCAGGAAGCCGCGGAAGCGTTGTGACATCGCGCGCTGCGCCTGGGGTACGTCGGAAACAGGGAGGGCGGCAGGTGCGGAAGTGGGGTCGGTCATGCATGGATTCTAGCAGAGCGACCCTGAGCGCCCGGGATCCTGCGCGACGTGCGCCGACCAGGGCACCCGGGATCTGGGGTAGGTGCCAACCTTGGTTGGCATACTGCGCGCCGACCAGGGACGGCATCTACCGGAGCGCGGGCTGCGCCGTGGGGCCCGACGGATACCACCGCGCCAGCACCGCATCCACGCTCAGGCGCCCGGCGCCGGTGAACAGCAGCGGCAGCAGCATCGCCATGAACAGCAGCGGCAGTTTGAAGTTGCCAAAGCCCTGGTCGCTGATCGCATAGCCCATCGCCAGATCGCCCAGCGAGCTCCATTCTGCCGGCCAGTGCACCGCGTAGGTTGCCACAGCCGTCAGCACCAGCAGGCTGGCGGCCGCAACGCGGGTGCCGAAGCCCAACAGCAGGCACGCTGCGCCCACCAGTTCGAACCAGGTGGCCAATTGCCAGTTCAGCGCAGCGGGCAGCTGGTCGAACGGAAACGGGAAAGCATCCTGCAGATCGGCGAACCAGTTCTGCCCGTGCAGCTTCTCGCGCCCGGATTCGAAGAATTCCCAGGCAAGCAGCAGGCGCAGGCCAAGCGGGGCCAACCACGGGGCGAAACGGTCCAGCTGGCCGCGTGCGGCGGCCAGGGTCGGGGTCTTCATCGGTGTATCTCCTGGAAGGGGCGTCAGGGTGAAGCGGGGAGTGGACCGATCACGCCAGCACGCAGGAACTGCTGCAGCAGGTGCGCGCCAGGGGCGGCCAATGTCCCAGGATCAAGGTGGTGCAGGGCGGCCACTTGCTGCAGCTGTTGTTGGCCGGTGGCCCCGGGGGACTCGCCGATCAGGGTCAGCAGATGCACCGCCAAGCTGGTCAGGGTGGCAAATCGCACCGCGCCGTCAGCATCGCGCCGCACCAGCAGGCCGGTGGGCTCTGGCGGTGGTTGCGACGGTGCATCTTCGCCACCCAGCTGATGCACCGGCCAGAGGTACAGCAGTGGCCAGGCCAGCGGTGAGCGGCGCAGCGGCACCTGCAGCGGATCGATGTCGCCCGGTTCCGGCAGCGGATCGGCCTGCAGCTGGTACAGCGCGGTCTCCACCCACTCGTAGTGGGCCAGTTCGGCAAGCGCCGGATGCGGCAGCTCCGGCTGCACCTGCAGCCACTGCACGAACTCGGCAGCCAGTTCGGGGAACAACGGGGTGTGGCACTGGTGGCTGGCGAAATAGTGGCGCACCAAGGCACTCCAGTCCGGTTCGCCCAGCAGGCGCACGCAGACCGGGAAGCCATTGCTCAACAATCCCAGTAGATTGTTGAACAGCAGGCGTTCGTACACGGCCACCCGACGCGGGTCCATGCCGGGCGGCGCCGGCACCTGCGCCGGGTTGCGCAGGTGCGCGGTGAACGCGTGCTGCTGCGCACGCAGGCGTTCGGGGGCGTCAGCCATGGGCGGCTCCGGCATGCGCGGCCTGCAGGCGGTGGATGGTCTGCAGTTCGCCCCGCAGCTCGGCGTAGGGCGGGAAATTGAAGTCGCGTTCGAGCAGGGTAGGGCGTGGGCCGATGCGGGCGTAGGTGCGTGCCAGCAGGTCCCACACCGGGTCGATGACCGGGCTGCCGTGGGTGTCGATCTTCAGGTCCGGCGCCTCGTCCAGGTGCCCGGCCACGTGCAGGCAGACGATGCGTTGTGCGGGCAGGCCGGCGATGAAGGCATCGGCGTCGTAGCCATGGTTGCAGGCATTGACGTAGACGTTGTTGACGTCCAGCAGCAGATCACAGTCGGCCTCGGCCAGTACGGCAGTGGTGAAGGCCAGTTCGTCCATCGTCGGGTCCGGCGCCAGGTAGTACGACACGTTTTCCACGGCGATGCGACGGCCGAGAATGTCCTGCACCCGGGCGATGCGTGCAGCGGTGTGGCGTACCGCTTCATCGGTGAATGGAATCGGCAGCAGGTCGTACAGGTGGCCCTCGTCGCTGCAGTAGCTCAAGTGTTCGCTGTACAGCGGCACTTGATGCTGGTGCAGAAACGCAGCCACCTGCGCCAGCAGCTGGGTATCCAGGGGGGCACTGCCGCCCAGCGACAATGACAGGCCGTGGCAGCTCAGCGGATGGCGCGCCGCCAGTTCGGCCAACGCGTCACCTGCGGGACCACCGACACCGATCCAGTTCTCCGGCGCGCATTCGAGGAAATCGAAATCGCCGGCCGGTGCATCGCGCAGGTCCTGCAGCAGGGCACGGCGCAGGCCCAGGCCCACGGCCGCCGCAGGAAGCGGCGACCGCGGGTGGACGACGCCGGCGCGGACGTCAGTGCTTGCCACCGCACTTGCCTTCGCCGCACTTGCCTTCGGCCGACTTCTTGTCACCGCCGGTCTTGGCCTTGGTGTCCGCACCGGCCGCTGCCTTGCCCTTGTCGCCGCCGCACTTGCCTTCAGCACTCTTGCCGTCGGCGCCGCACTTGCCTTCGGCATGCTTGGCCGCGTCGGCGGATTTTGCATCGGTCGCCTTCGCATCGGTGGCCTTGGCCGCCTGGCCGGCCACCAGGTAGCCCTGGGCAAGGTCGGTCATGCTCAGGGCCGAGGCGGAGGCGGTCATGCCGAGGCCTGCGGCCAGGGCGGTGGCGGTCAGCAGGGACAGCGTCTTGTTGGAGGTGCTCATCGGTCGTGCTCCTGGGTGGTGGGCGGGTGCCCGTGGTGAAGCGATGGTGCAGCGATCCTACTCAACGAATCCTCGCCGGGAATTCAAATTTTCGTGAGAAGTATTACAGCACCAGCAAAAAGGCCGCTGTCACGAGGACAGCGGCCACCCTGGAGTCGAATCCTGTGTTGCAGTGCAGTATCAGATATCGCCCGCGCTGGAGGTCTCGTCGCGCTTCTGGCGCGGCGGCAGTGGCTGTTCGCCGTGCACCAGGAACCACACGTTCTCGGCGATGTTGGTGGCATGGTCGCCCACGCGCTCCAGGTTCTTGGCCATGAACAGCAGGTGGGTGCACGGGGTGATGTTGCGCGGGTCTTCCATCATGTAGGTCAGCAGCTCGCGGAACAGCGCGGTGTACTGCGCATCCAGGCGGGCGTCGTCCTCGCGCAGTTCCAGCGCGGCATCGGCGTCGTTGTCGCGGTAAGCGGCGATGGCGCGGCGGACCTGCTGTGCGGCCAGGCGGCCGAGGGCGCGCAGGCCCTGGATCTGCGGCAGCGGCGGCACCTTGCCCAGCGCGATCGAGCGCTTGGCGACGTTGGCCGCGTAGTCGCCGATGCGTTCGATATCGGCCGGAATGCGCAGGCCGGCGAGGATCTCGCGCAGGTCGCGGGCCATCGGGCCACGCAGCGCCAGGCGCATCACGTCGTGGCTGATCTGCTGTTCCAGCGCATCGATCGCTTCGTCGTTGGCGATGATGCGATGGGCGGCGTTCTCATCGCGCTTCTCGATGACGTCCATCGACGCCTCCAGCTGGGCGACGGCCATCTCGCCCATGCGCACGATCTCGGCCACCAGGCGCTGCTGCTCTTCGTCGTAGCTTTTGACGATGTGGTCGTTGGGAAGGTTCATGTTCTGCAATCCAGGTAGAGCCAGGCGCGCCTGGCTGGGACAGGTGGCGAAGTGTCAGCGCCGATCAGCCGAACCGACCGGTGATGTAATCCTCGGTCTGCTGCTTGGACGGCTGCGAGAAGATCACTTCGGTGCGGTCGTGCTCGATCAGGTCGCCCAGATACATGAAGGCGGTGTAATCGGACACGCGCGCGGCCTGCTGCATGTTGTGGGTGACGATCACGATGGTGTACTCGTGCTTGAGCTCTTCCACCAGCTGCTCGATGCGGCTGGTGGAGATCGGGTCCAGCGCCGAGGTCGGCTCGTCCAGCAGCAGCACCGACGGACGCAGGGCCACGGCACGGGCGATGCACAGACGCTGCTGCTGGCCACCGGACAGGCCCAGCGCGCTCTGGTTGAGCTTGTCCTTCACTTCGTCCCACAGCGCGCCCTGCCGCAGCGCGTGCTCGACACGGTCGGCCATGTCCGCCTTGGACAGCTTCTCGTGGTGGCGGATGCCGTAGGCCACGTTCTCGAAGATGGTCATCGGGAACGGCACCGGCTTCTGGAACACCATGCCGACCTTGCTGCGCAGGCGGTTCATCGGATACTTCGGCGACAGGATGTTCTCGCCGTCGAGGATCACCTCACCGCGCGCTTCCAGCTTCGGGTACAGCGCGTAGATGCGGTTGAAGATGCGCAGCAGGGTCGACTTGCCGCAACCGGAGGGACCGATCAGCGCGGTCACGCGCTTTTCCGGGATCTCCAGGTTGATGCCCTTCAGGGCGTGGAACTTGTCGTAGTAGAAGTCCAGTCCACGCGCGGCGAGCTTGACCGGGGCCGGAGCGTGCAGGTTCTCGTGCGAGGCCGGCACGACGATGCGCTGCATCGGCACGGCGTTGGAAAGGTCGTTCATGGCGGTATCCACGGAAAGGTCAGTCATGGGAGATACGGTTGCGCAGCAGGATGCCGCGCGCAGAGAGGCTGACCAGCAGCACGAACACGGTCAGCACCAGCGCGCCGGCCCAGGCCAGCACCTGCCAGGATTCGTACGGGCTGCCGGCGAACTGGTTCATCACCACCGGCACCGAGGCCATCGGCTGGAACACGTTGCTGTTCCAGTACTGGTTGCCGAAGGCGGTGAACAGCAGCGGTGCGGTCTCGCCGGAGATGCGGGCCAGCGCCAGCAGGATGCCGGTGATGATGCCGGCCGAGGCACTGCGGTACAGCACCTGCACGATTACCTTCCACTGCGGAATGCCCAGCGAAAGCGCTGCTTCGCGCATCTGCGAAGGCACCAGGCGCAGCATCTCGTCGGTGGTACGCACCACCACCGGCAGCACGATGAAGGCCAGCGACAGTGCACCGGCGAAGGCGGAGAAGCTGCCGCCGGTCTGCATCACGTACAGGGTGTAGACGAACAGGCCCAGCACGATGGACGGGGCCGACAGCAGGATGTCGTTGACGAAGCGGACCACGGTGCCGGCCTTGCGGGCGTTGCCATACTCGGCCAGCCAGGTGCCGGCCAACACACCCAGCGGGGTGCCGATGCCGATCGCCAGCGCACACATCACCGCACTGCCGAAGAAGGCGTTGGCCAGGCCGCCTTCCTGCATCGGCGGGGGTGTCATCCTGGTGAACAGATCCAGGTTGATGCCGGCCAGGCCCTTGGAAGCCAGGGTGAACAGGATCCAGCCGAGGAAGAACAGGCCGAACAGCGCGGTGGCGCAGGACAGCGCGATGGCAATGACATTGCCGATGCGGCGGCGCAGGTACAGGGAGTCAGCGGTGCTGGACATCAGTTGCCCTCCTTGCGGGACAGGCGCATCAGCATCAGGCGGGCGATGGCGAGCACCACGAAGGTGACGATGAAGAGGACGAAGCCGAGCAGCAGCAACGCCGAGCGGTAGGTTTCAGTGGCTTCGCCGAAGTCGTTGGCGATCAGTGCGGCGATGGTGGTGCCCGGTTCCAGCAGCGACGGCGACAGGCGCACGCTGTTGCCGATCACGAAGGCCACTGCCATCGTCTCGCCCAGTGCGCGGCCGAGGCCGAGGAACACGCCACCGATCACCGCCGAGCGGGTGTAGGGCAGCACGATGTCCCAGCTCACTTCCCATTTGGTGGAACCCAGCGCGTAGGCCGATTCCTTCAGGCGGGTCGGCACGGTCAGGAACACTTCGCGCATCACCGAGGAGATGAACGGAATGACCATGATCGCCAGCACGAAGCCGGCGGTGAGCATGCCGATGCCCAGCGGCGGGCCCTGGAACACCGGGCCGATGATCGGCCATTCGCCCAGGGTTTCGTTGAGGAACGGGGTGACGTACTCGGTCATCACCGGCACCAGCACGAACAGGCCCCACATGCCGTAGATGATCGAGGGAATGCCCGCCAGCAGTTCGATGGCGGTGCCGACCGGACCACGCAGCCAGCGCGGTGCCACTTCGGTGAGGAAGAAGGCGATGCCGAAGCTGACCGGTACGGCGATGACCATCGCGATCAGCGCGGTGACCAGGGTGCCGTAGATCGGAGCGAGTGCGCCGAACTTGTTTTCGACCGGATTCCAGTCGGAGGAGAAGAAGAAGCTCAGGCCCTGCATCTGCAGAGCGTGGCGACCACCCCACAGCATCGACAGTGCGGCGCAGGCCAGCGCGATCAGGACGAAGATGACGGTGCCGACCAGCACCCATCGGAACAGTTTGTCGTTGCGGGCATCACGCGTGTCACGCGTGGACGGGGCGGCTACAGGCTGGGCGATGGCATTCATGGGGACGGCAGGGCCAGGAAGGGGCGGGGCAGCACGATGTGCAGGAGACGGTGCCCGCACGTGGCGGGCACCGTCGGGTCCATCACTTCAGTTCGGTGGCCCAGTAGGCTTCGATCTGCTTGACCAGCTCGGCCGGCAGCGGCACGTAGTGCAGTTCGTTGGCCTGGGCCTGGCCGCTTTCGAAGGCCCACTTGAAGAAGGCCAGGGCATCCTGGTTGCGCTTGGCATCCTTCGGCTTCTTCTGCATCAGCATGAAGTTGGTGGCGGTGATCGGCCACGCCTGCTCGCCCGGGGCGTTGGTGATGACCAGGTTGAAGTCCTTGGCGCTGGCCCAGTCGGCGCTGGCGGCAGCGGCGGCGAAGGTTTCAGCGTTCGGCTGCACCCAGGTGCCGGCCGCGTTCTGCAGCGAGGTGTACGGCATCGCGTTCTGCAGGGCATAGGCCAGTTCGACGTAGCCGATCGAGCCCTTGATCTGCTTCACGTAGGAAGCAACGCCTTCATTGCCCTTGCCACCCACGCCGTCCGGCCACTGCACCGAGGTGCCTTCGCCGACCTTGCTCTTCCACTCCGGGCTGACCTTGGACAGGTAGTTGGAGAAGTTGAAGGTGGTGCCCGAACCATCCGAACGGTGGACGAGGGTGATCTTGCCGTCGGGCAGGGTCACGCCCGGGTTGGCGGCGACGATGGCCGGGTCGTTCCAGGTCTTGACCTTGCCCAGGAAGATATCGGCGAGCAGGGCGCCACTGAGGCGCAGCTTGCCGGCTTCCAGGCCGTCGATGTTGACCACCGGCACCACGCCGCCGATGGCCGACGGGAACTGGGCCAGGCCGGCCTGGGCCAGCTCATCGCTGCTCAGCGGCTTGTCGGAGGAACCGAAATCGACCGTGCCGGCCTTGATCTGGGCGATGCCACCACCGGAACCGATCGACTGGTAGTTGATCTTCGCGCCGGTGGCGGTGTTGTAGTCGGCCGACCACTTGGATACCAGCGGGAAGATGAAGGAGGCGCCGGCACCGGAGACCTCAGCGGTCACCTTGTCGCCGGCAGCGGCCGGAGCAGCGGCGCCGTCAGCGGCCGGCTGCTGTGCGGTCTGCTTGTCGCCACCGCAGGCAGACAGGCCCAGGGCGATGGCCAGGGAAAGGGCGGCAAGGCTGGCCGAGTGCAGTTTCATGGTCACTCCATAGCGGGGTAGAGCCGACGGTGTCGGCGGATGCGGCTATGAAATGATGTTTTTGTTACAGCCGTATGACGTCCATGACAGAGGTGTCCTGGATCACGTTCTGGCAAGGGTTTCGCGGGATTCACGGTTGGCCGCCAGGTCGGCTGAAGGGGCCAACTGCGCTTGTGCGCGGTCCCCGGCGTGGCGGAGGCCCGGGCAACCGTTGCCCCCGCTCCTGCCTTCCATGACCCCACCGCGCCGCCGATGAACCCTCAGGCGGCGGTGGGCCGGGCTGTGCAGGACCGTCCACAGCATGGAAGGCGTGGACGAGCCTGCAAGGACGTACTTGCGGCGTGTCCTGCGCAGCCCGGCCCATCGCCGCAACGACTCATCAACGGAAGCGCAGCGCCTTTCACGACCCACCCTACAAAAAAGAAGAGCGCCGGACCCGAAGGATCCAGCGCCCGGTGGGGCCGGCGGGGGAGAGAGGACCCGCCGGCCCCGTTCCTGCGGGGGAACGCCTTGCAACGAACTCAGTACTTCAGGTTCTGCGTCCAGTAGGTCTCGATCTGGCGCACCAGCGTGTCCGGCAGCGGCACGTAGTCCAGCTGCTTGGCCTGCTCATCGCCATTCCTGTAGACCCAGCGGAAGAACTCCTGCGTGGCCTTGGCGCCCGCCACGTTTTTCGGCTGCTTGCGCACCAGGATGAAGTTGGTGGCGGTGATCGGCCATGCATCTGCGCCCGGGGCGTTGGTCATCACCAGGTAGAAGTCACGGGCGTTGGCCCAGTCGGCGCTGGCCGCAGCGGCCGAGAACGAGGCGTCCGACGGCTGCACGATCTTGCCGGCCGCGTTCTTCATCGCCGCATAGGACATCTTGTTCTGCAGCGCGTAGGACAGTTCGACGTAGCCGATGCCGCCCTTGATCTGCTTCACGTAGGCAGCAACGCCTTCGTTGCCCTTGCCGCCGATGCCGGCCGGCCACTGTACCGAAGTGCCTTCACCGACCTTGCTCTTCCACTCCGGGCTGACCTTGGACAGGTAGTTGACGAAGTTGAAGGTGGTGCCCGAGCCGTCCGAACGATGAACGATCGTGATCTTGCCGCTGGGCAGGGTCAGGCCACTGTTGAGGGCGGCGATGGCTGGGTCGTTCCAGGTGGTGATCTTGCCCAGGAAGATGTTGGCCAGGGTCGGGCCGTCCAGCTTCAGCGCGCCGGGGGCGACGCCAGCAACGTTGATCACCGGCACCACGCCACCGATCACCGACGGGAACTGGGCCAGGCCGGCGGCAGCCAGCTCTTCCGGCTTCAGCGGTGCGTCGGACGAACCGAAGTCCACGGTCGCTGCCTTGATCTGGGCGATACCACCGCCGGAACCGATCGACTGGTAGTTGACCTTCTTGCCGGTGGCGGTGCTGTAGTCGGCCGACCACTTGGACATCACCGGGTAGATGAACGAGGCGCCCGCGCCGGTGACATCGGCGGCGTTGGCGGCGAACACGGACGACGCGGCCAGAATGGCGACGGCGGCGCGCGACTTGAAGGCGTGGATCACGGGAGAGACTCCTGGGGTGGTCGAGGGGCGGCTGCCCGACGTTTCGGTGCACATTCCATAACGGTTCCATGACACGCCCGCGTCTGTCATATGACGCGGACGTGACAGCCGTCATGGCGGTGCCCAGGCCCGCCCTTCAGAGCCCGCGCAGCGCCTCCGGAACGGCATAGCGACCGTCGCGGGGCTGCAGTGTCCAGCGCTGTACGGGTGCCGCGGTGTTGGTGGCATGGCAGTCGTCACCTGCGGCGACGCTGATCGTATCGGTGCGCTTTCCGCGCACCACGATCGGCGCCAGGCCCGCGGCATGGGCACTGCCCATCTCCAGCGTGCGCTCGAAGCGGCTGAACTCGCCGGCGCACCGCGTATCCCATTCGCCGCGACTGCCACTGACGGCCAGCGGGGCAAGCACCCGGCGCAGCTGCCGGCCCTCGCGTACGAACAACTGCAGTTCGGTCTGCGCGAACGGGTTGGGACCTGAGCTGCCGCTGTAGTCCATGCGCACGCCGAACGCGCGGGTGGCCGGATCCAGCTGCCAGCGTGCCGTGTCCAGGCGCAGGCCGGTAAAACGCAGCGCATCGCTGCTGACCGCATCGGCCACGCGGGTCCAGGCCAGTGGTGTGCCACTGGCGGTATCGATCAGCAACAGGTCCAGGTCACCGCCGCGCACCTCTTCCGAGGCGGGGGCGGCCCATTGCGCGACGGCCAGCAGGGTCGTGCCGGGTTGTGCGGGCCACGCACGGCAGGCCGTGCTGTCCGCATCGGTGAAACGTGCCGTGACCGGCAGGGCGCCGGCCGGCAACTGCCGATACGCGGCCTCGCGCACGGCCTCCGCATCGTTACAGGCGAACGCAGTGGCAGGCAGCGCAGCGAGCAGGACAGCGCAAAGCAGGCGGCGCAGGCGGAGCGAAGAAGGCATCCCGAAGGTCCTTGTCGACAGGGCAGGGCATCATCGCGCGGCCACCGCCTGCCCACAACGACGAAGGCACGGCCTGGGCCGTGCCTTCGTTCGAACGCGTGCTTCCGGACTTACCAGAAGAACTGCGCGCGGGCTTCCAGGATGTTCGGATCGTCGTTGACGAAGCCACGGGCGGTCGAGCTGTACTTCTTGCTGTCGACCATCACGTAGTTGAGCATCAGCTTGAAGTTCGAGCGCCAGTACCAGTTCGCGCCGACGGTCCAGATGTCCATCTTGCCGCCGAGCACGCCGTCGACGATCGGCGGACGGCCGGCCACCGGGTTGGCGGCGAGGTTGCCGTCGTTCAGATCCATGTGGTCATAGCGCACGCCAAGCTGCCACTGGCCGCTGGCCGGGTTGTTCGGCAGGCCGGTGCCGGGGGTGCCGCCCTTGTAGCTCCAGCTCTCGCCGGTGACGTTCCACACGCCGCTGACGTAGTAGCCATCGCTGGTGTAGTTGTCATGGGCGTAACGCTTGGCCTTGCTGGTGTAGTACTCGGCCTGGGCCTTGAACGGGCCCTGGAAGTACATCGCTTCGGCGCCGATGGTGCTGACGCGGTCGGTGTCGACCATGTTGCCGCTGTCGACCAGGCGCGCGGTGGCAAGGTCGGCGTTCGGGCGGGCACGCACGCGCAGGGTGTCTGCGTCGGTGTCGTAGTCGACGTAGCTCAGGCCGAAGTGCAGGACCTGGCCCTTCTCGTTGATCGGGGCCCAGGTGCCGCGCGCGCCGTAGCCGCTGCCGTGGGCCAGGTTGCGGGTCAGTTCGCGGCCGAAGGCGCTGGCGGTGACCGACCAGTTGTCCTGGCCGTAGCTGTAGGCACCGCCGAGGCGACGGGCGACGGCGTAGGTGTTGGTGACCGCCGCCTTGGAGATGAAGTCGTTGTTCTTGGTGCTGGACAGCTCTTCCAGGCTGTTGGGCTGCTTGAACTGGCCGACCTGGATGAAGTGGCTGGCGTTGCCCAGCAGCTTGTACTTCACGTTGGTGTCGAGGAACTTGTCGGCCTTGGCGTCATAGCCGACCACCCATTCCACGTTGCCCGGGCCCTTGCCCTTCAGTACCAGCTCGGCGCGACGCAGTTCGAATTCGCTGTCCTTGCCGTTGCCGGCGTCACCGCCGTTGAGGTCCACGACGTCGTTGTCGTACCAGTTGCCGTCGGCCTGGACCAGGCCTTCAAAGGTGATTTCCGAACCGCCGATCACATCGATGGCGACTTCGGCGTGGGCGGCCGGCACGTACAGCGCAGCAGCCACGGCGATCGTCAGGAGCTGGTGATGCAGTTTCATGGAGAGGAGCCTTGCAGGCAGGTGGGAAGATGCGCGCAGGCTAGAACGTGAAGATTGCGTAAATGTGACAGTTCGCGCACGGCCGCGATCCGCCGCAGACCCCGTCACGGCTGGGCCTGCCATTGAAACCGGTTACGTATGACGCGCGGATTGCGCCCCGGTTGCAGTAGAACCACGCCATGCGTGGCGGGTTTTTCCAGTAGATCCACGCCATGCGTGGATGGCACCGTCATTCTGCGGGGGTCTTGTCCTTGAACCGGCACAGGTCGGCAATCACGCAGCCCGGGCAATCCGGTTTGCGCGCTTTGCACACGTACCGGCCGTGCAGGATCAGCCAGTGGTGCGCGTCAAGCAGGAACTCGGCGGGAATCGCTTTGACCAGTCGATCTTCGACCTCGCGCACGTTCTTTCCGGGCGCAAGTCCAGTGCGGTTGGCGACACGGAAGATGTGCGTGTCCACCGCCATCACCGGTTCGCCGAAGGCGGTGTTGAGCACCACGTTGGCGGTCTTGCGGCCGACACCGGGCAGTGCCTCCAGTGCGTCGCGATCGCGTGGCACTTCGCCACCGTGCTTCTCCAGAAGCAGCGCGCAGGTGGCGATCACGTTCTTCGCCTTGGCGTTGAACAGACCGATGGTGGCGATGTATTTCTTCAGTCCCTCTTCGCCCAGGGCGAGGATCTTCGCCGGCGTGTTGGCAACCGGGAACAGGCGTCGGGTGGCCTTGTTGACGCCGACGTCGGTGGCCTGTGCAGACAGCGCGACCGCCACCAGCAGTTCGAACGGCGAGCTGTATTCCAGCTCGGTCTTCGGATGCGGGTTGAGCTCGCGCAGGCGGGTGAACATTTCCACCACGTCGGCACGCGGCATCGTACCGCCGCGGCGCGCAGGCGCGCGCGCGGTCTTCTTCGCGGTCGCCATTACTGCTCCTTGCCGGCGGCGCGGGCCTTGGCCCGGGCGAGGATGGCGGCCGCGGCGGCAGGCAGGGCGGGTTTGACGTCCGGTGCCGGCGCGGGCGTCCGGCGCGCATCACGCTCGGCCTCGCGGCGGGCCAGGCGCACCGTGCGTGCGCGGAAACGTTCGCGCGCCGCCCATGCACGCTGCAGTTGCAACTGCATCTGGCACAGGCGGTCGGGCAGGTCCGGATGATCGGGCAGCAGCCGCTCATCGCCAGCCCTCACGACGTAGTCCATCAGTCCAGCCTGCAGCGCACCATCGGGATCGTCTGCCTGGACCCGGGCGAACAGCAGCACGGGGTTGGGTCGGGATGCCATGGCGTCAGCGGTTCTGGAAGGCGGGGGGGCGGCGCTGCAGGAAGGCGCTGGTGCCTTCGCGCATGTCCTCGGTGGCGAACAGCAGGCCGAACTGCGCACTTTCGTATTCCAGGCCGGCTTCCAGGCTGCATTCGCCGCCCACGTGCACCGCGTCCAGCAGGCCACGCAGCGCCAGCGGCGCCGACTGTGCCAGCTGCCGGGCCAGGGCCTGCACGCGGGCGTCGAGCTCGGCGGCGGGTACCACTTCGTTGACGATGCCCAGGGCCAGTGCGCGTGCGGCGCCGATCGGGGTGCCCAGCAGGCACAGTTCCAGCGTGGCCGCACGGCCACACAGGCGCAGCAGGCGCTGGCTACCGCCGAAGCCGGGAATCAGGCCGAGATTGATCTCCGGCTGGCCGACTTTGGCCGAATCAGCGGCGATGCGCAGATGGCAGGCCATGGCCAGTTCCAGCCCGCCGCCCAGCGCAAATCCGTTCACCCGGGCGATCACCGGCTTGGGCATGCGTTCGATGCGGCGCATCAGGGCCTGGCCGAGCAGGGAGAAATCACGTCCCTGAACCGCGCTCAAGGTGTTCATTTCGGCGATGTCGGCCCCGGCCACGAACGCCTTGGGGCCAGCCCCGGTCAGCACCACCACCCGTACCGCCGGGTCGGCGGCGGCGTCGCCAAACGCCTCGGCCAGGGCCTGCAGGGTGGCGGCGTTGAGGGCGTTGAGCTTGTCCGGGCGTTGCACGGTAATGGTGCGGACGGCGCCATCATCGCTGACGTCGACCGGGTGGGGAGCGGGGGCCTCGACCACGGGAAACTCCTGGAACGTTAAAAAAAAGTGAGATTGAACTCTGTAAACGCAGACAGGTCATAGCCTGCGTGGTGAGTAGCGGTTACACGTTGTGGCCGTTATCCTAACCCGTCGCCTCAGGGCGGCGCAGAACGTCCCTGAGTTACCACCCCTGGAGAACTGTTTGATGAAGTTGCGTTCTATCGCGGTCGCCGTCGCGGCCCTGGCCCTGACGGGCAATGCCTTCGCCCAGGACATCGCGTCCGAGAAGGGCAAGCTGAGCTACTACTTCGGTTACGACTACGGCAACAACCTGGCGGAGCTGACCGGTCGCGGTGAGCAGCTGGACATCAACTCGGTGGTGAAGGGCCTGCAGGACGCCTACGCCAAGAAGCAGCCGGCCATTACCGCCGAGCAGCTGAAGCCGGCCGTTGAAGCGTTCCAGAAGCGCGAGCAGGGCCGTGCCCAGGCCGCCAAGGCCGAGTACGAAAAGGCTGCTGCCGAAAACAAGACCAAGAGCGATCAGTTCATGGCGCAGAACAAGGCAAAGGCGGGCGTGCAGACCCTGCCGAGCGGCGTTCAGTACCGTGTGATCGAAGCAGGCAAGGGTGCCAAGCCGACCCAGGCCAGCACCGTGCAGCTGGAAGTGGCCGGTCCGTTCCCGTACGGCCAGCGCCCGACCGAAGCCCGCCCGGCCCAGCAGATTCCGTCGATCAAGGTCAGCGAAGTCGAAATGAAGGCCATGCGTGAGACCCTGCTGCAGATGCCGGCAGGCTCGAAGTGGGAAGTCTCGCTGCCGCCGGATCAGGCCTACGGCGCCGACCCGCGCACCCCGTTCCCGCCGAACGTGGCTGTGCAGTTCGAGATCAAGCTGATCAGCGTCAAGTAAGAAGAAACAGCGTCAACATCAACGCGCCGGTGATCCCACCGGCGCGTTTTTGTTTCTGCGCCACGCTGCAGCCGTGCGCGGCCCATCCCAAATTCAGCCCATTCGCGCTACTGTTGACCGGTGCAAATAATGGAAGAAACGGCGCGTGCTGTCGCAAGTCCCTGCATCAACGTCTGCAAGCTGGATCGCAACCGGCTCTGCGCCGGGTGCGGGCGGCATATCGACGAAATCGCACGGTGGTCGTCGATGAGCGACAGCGAACGCAGCCACATCCTGCAGCGTGTGCTGCCCCTGCGCCAACAGCTGCAGCAGTCGCTGCAAGGTTCGCTGGCCGATCACGAGCGGCTGCTGCGCGCGCTGCATCCCCTGGCCGAGCCGCCGGCAGGTGATGGCTGGAACCGCAGTGAACTGGATGACCTGCTGCCCCCGGGCCCACCGGTCGAGGCGGCGGTGCTGGCTGGCATCGTGCCGCGCGCCAACGGTGCGCAGGTGATCCTGACCCGGCGTACCGAAACCCTGCGGCAACATGGTGGCCAGGTTGGCTTCCCGGGTGGCCGTACCGAGCCCGATGATCGCGATGCGCTGGCTGCCGCACTGCGCGAAAGCCAGGAAGAAATCGCGTTGGCGCCGACCCAGGTGCAGGCACTGGGATATCTCGATCCGTTCGTGACCATCACCGGCTACCGGGTGACCCCGGTGGTGGCAGTGATCGATCCGGATTTCGTGGCGGTCCCGCAGCCCAGCGAAGTGGCCGAGGTGTTCGAAGTGCCGCTGGACTATCTGATGGCTGCCGACAACCTGCGCCAGGTCGAAATCACCCATCGCGGCCGCGTCCGCCATGTCCTTGAATATGGCTGGCCCGGCCAGCGCATATGGGGCGCCACCGCGGCCATCCTGTACAACCTGCGTCGCCGCCTGGAGCAAGTGCAATGAAGCCGATCGACCCACCGTGGACCACCCTTGTCGATGTTGCGAGCCTGGCTGCGGCCTTGGGCGATGGGGTACGCGTGGTCGATGCCCGCGCGACCGCCAGTACCGTGCGCGTGGTCGACGCGCGTGCATCGCTTGCCGACCCGCAGGCGGGCAACGGCCTCTACGCGCAGGGACACATTCCCGGCGCAGTGCATGCCGATCTCAACCGCGACCTGTCCGATCTGACGCGGGTGGGCCATGGCCGCCACCCGTTGCCCGACAGTGATGCGTTCGCCGCACGACTGGGGCAATGGGGCATCGGCACCGACACGCAGGTGGTGGTGTATGACGGCAGCGATGGCAGCATGGCCGCCGCGCGCCTGTGGTGGCTGCTGCGCCTGATCGGGCATGCGAACGTGGCCGTACTCGATGGCGGCATCGCCGCCTGGCAGGCCGCCGGCCAGCCGCTGGCGACCGGCAGCAGCGAGGTCACCGCGTTGCCCGCGTATCCGGGGCGCTTCGATGGCAGCCAGGTTGCCAGCGCGGACGAGATCGAATCACGCCTCAAGCATGCGCCGGGCTGGCTGGTCGATGCCCGCGCGGGCGAGCGGTTCCGCGGTGAGGTGGAGCCGCTGGACCCGGTCGCCGGCCATGTGCCGGGCGCGGTCAATCGCCCGTTTGCGTTGAACGTGCTGGACGGCCGCCTGCGCGATGCACAGGAACTGCGTGCCGAGCTGCAGGGCGTGATCGGCAACCAGGACCCGCAACGCGTGGTGCTGATGTGCGGCTCGGGCGTGACCGCCTGCCACCTGCTGCTGGCGATGGAAAGCGCGGGCCTGTCCGGCGCACGCATCTACGCGGACTCATGGAGTGGCTGGGTCAGCGACAGCAGCCGCCCGGTCGCCACCGGCGCCTGAGCAAAGCGGGTTGGTCGATTTGCCGTTCATCCACGCATGGCGTGGATCTGCTGGCCACCGGTTCATCTCTGGGGCAGAGCCCCCTGAGTCAGGGGGCGGCCGCGAAGCGGCGGGGGTGTGGGAGCTGGTAAGTGGGGCCCGCGGTTCGCGCAGCGAAGCGTGGGAGCGACAGCGCGTATGCGATGGCGTGTACCCAGGGCGCAGCCCTGCCGGCGCTTACTCCAACCCCTGCAACGGCACCTTCGCCAGCACCCGCGCCCACGGGAACAACGGGCCCGGATCACGCTTGCGCGCCACGGTCACCGCCGGGTCGTCACTGGCCGGCACCTGCTCCAGGTCCAACTGGTCATGTCCGGCAATCCGCCGCAGCGACGGGTAACGAGCCACCAGTGCCTGCAGCAGCTGTTCCAGCGCCAGCAGCTGCGCTTCGGTGTACGGCTCGTCCATCGCCTGGTGGCGGCTGTCGAGCCAGTTCGGGTAGCGCCCCGAATTGACCAGTTCGATGCCCACGGTATCGGCATTCATGCCGCGCACGTGGTGGGCGATGCGCTCCGGCGCCACGTACTGCACCACGCTGCCGTCGCGGTCGATGTAGAAATGCCCGCTGTTGCCTGCGCCGCTGTCGTACAGCACGCGCTCGCCGTACTCCCGGGCGGTCGCCAGGTCGGGCAGTTCGGTGCAGTGGATCACCACCATCGCCAGGCTGGATGGATCGCGCAGTGGCAGGCGGTCGTGGTAGGGCAACGGCTGCAGCTGCAGGCCGGGGAGGAGCGGTTTGGGCATGCGGCGATGCTAGCATTGCCGGATGAAACTGCCTTCCCTTCTGCTGTCGATCCGCTCCGTGGGAGCGCACGCATGAGCCGCGGTCACTGCATCCTGTCCCACGGCTTCGAGAGCGGCCCGGAGGCGACCAAGGTCACCGCGCTGGCCGAAGTCGCCGAGCGACTGGGCTGGACCCATGAGCGCCCCGATTACACCGACCTGGACGCGATGAGCCAGGTCAGCCGCGTTGGCGATGTGCGCACCCGCCTGCAACGCCTGATCGAGCGCACGGCCGCTGCCGCTGCGCAGGGGCCGGTGGTGCTGGCCGGCTCCAGCCTGGGCGCCTACATCTCCGCCATCGCCTCGCTGCAGGTGCCGGTGGCCGGCCTGTTCCTGATGGTGCCGCCCACCACCATGGGCCCGATGCCGGCGCTGGATGCCGCGCCGGTGCCGACCACGGTGGTGCAGGCCTGGCATGACGAGGTGGTGCCGGCCGCCGGAGTCATCGCCTGGGCGCAGGCGCGCTCGGCGCAGCTGCTGCTGGTGGACGATGGCCATCGCCTGGAGCACCACGTGGAAGCCTCTGCGCAGGCCTTCGAGCGCCTGCTGCGGCAGCTGTGAAGCCCGGGCGCACGGCGCGCCCGCCCGCATTGACTACAATGGCAGCCCCGCCGCCCCCGGCGCGGGCCTGCCGGCCGTGTCCACGGCCCTCCCTTCCGAATGGCCCGGCCCCCTGCCGTGCCTGACCACCTGCGAACCGATCCCGTGAAATTTTTTGTCTCCTGCGCCAAGGGCCTGGAATACCTGCTTGCCGATGAGCTGTCGGCCCTGGGCCTGGAAAAGGCCACCGCCACCATCGCCGGCGTCAACGCCGATGGCGAACTGGAGCAGGCGCTGCGGATCGTGATGTGGTCGCGGCTGGCCAGCCGCGTGCTGTGGCCGATCGACGAATTCGAATGCCCGGACGAGCAGGCGCTGTACGACGGCGTGCGTGCGCTGCCGTGGCACGAACACATCAAGCCGGAGATGACCCTGGCGGTGGACGCGCATGTGTCCGGCGACAAGATCACCCATGCCCGTTTCGCCGCGCAGCGGATCAAGGACGCCATCGTCGACCGCATGCGTGACGAAGGGCTGGAGCGCCCCTCGGTCAACACCGACCTGCCGGACGTGCGCGTCAACCTGTCGCTGCGCAAGGGACGCGCCTCGCTGTCGATCGACCTCGGCGGCGGCCCGCTGCATCGCCGCGGCTGGCGCGGTGCGGCGCATGACGCGCCGTTGAAGGAAAACCTGGCTGCCGCGCTGCTGATGCGCGCGCAGTGGCCGCGCCTGCACGCTGCCGGTGGCGGCCTGCTGGACCCGATGTGCGGCAGCGGCACCCTGCTGATCGAAGGCGCGCTGATGGCGGCCGATGTCGCCCCCGGCCTGATGCGCCATGGCAGCCTGCCGCCGAGCCGCTGGCTGGGCTTCGACAAGGCCGCCTGGAAAGCCATCCAGAGCGAAGCGCGTGATCGCGAAGCGGCCGGCCTTGCCGCGCTGAAGCCGGTCATCCACGGCAGCGACATCGACCCGGTGGCGATCCAGGCCGCGCGCGAGAACGCCGAAGTTGCCGGCGTCGCCCATGCCATCCGCTTCACCCGCGCCGATGTGGCCGAGCTGCCCACCCCGGAGCAGGAGATCGGCGCGGTGGTCTGCAATCCGCCGTATGACGAGCGCCTGGCCGCCGATCCGGCGCTGTACCGCAAGCTGGGCAATGCCCTGCAGAAGGCCGTGCCGCAGTGGCGCGCCAGCCTGCTGTGCGGCAACGACGAACTGGCCTTCGCCACCGGCCTGCGTGCAGGCAAGAAGTACCAGATGTTCAATGGTGCGCTGGAATGCGCACTGATCGTCTGCGATCCGATCGCGGTGCCGGGCCGCGACCCGGCACAGGTGCGCGAGCTGAGCGAAGGCGCGCAGATGGTGGCCAACCGCCTGCGCAAGAACCTGAAGAAGTTCAAGAGCTGGCGCGCGCGCGAAGGCATCACCTGTTTCCGTGCCTACGATGCCGATCTGCCGGAATACGCAGCGGCCATCGACGTGTACGAGGAAGATGGCGGCCAGCGCCGCACGTTCCTGCATGTGCAGGAATACGCTGCACCCGCTGCGATTCCCGAGAATGACGTGCGCCGCCGCCGCAATGAACTGCTGGCCGCTGCGCGCGAGGTGTTCGGCGTGCCGCCGGAACAGGTATCGATGAAATCGCGTGAACGTGGCAAGGGCGGCAGCAAGTACGGCCGTTTCGAGCAGCGCGATGAGTTCCTCGTGGTGCGCGAGAACAACGCGCTGCTGCAGGTGAACCTGTTCGATTACCTGGATACCGGCCTGTTCCTCGACCATCGCCCGCTGCGCCGGCTGATGGCCGAGCAGGCGCGTGGCAAACGCTTCCTCAACCTGTTCTGCTACACCGGCGTGGCCAGCGTGCAGGCGGCGGTGGCCGGTGCGGCAAGCACCACCAGCGTCGACCTGTCGGCCACCTACCTGCAGTGGTGCTACGACAACCTGGCCTTGAACGGGCAGGGCGGCAATCAGCACCTGCTGGTGCAGGCCGATGCGATGGCCTGGCTGGAAGGCGATCGCGGCCAGTACGACGTGATCTTCTGCGACCCGCCGACGTTCTCCAACTCGGCCCGCGCCGAGGACTTCGACGTACAGCGCGAGCAGGTGAAGATGCTGCGTGCGGCCGTCGCGCGACTGGCGCCGGGTGGCGTGCTGTACTTCTCCAACAACTTCCGCCGCTTCAAGCTGGAAGAGAACGCCATCGCCGAATTCGCCCGGTGCCGCGAGATCAGCGCCAGCACCATCGGCCCGGATTTCGAGCGCAATGCGCGCATCCATCGTGCGTGGGAGCTGAAGCGCCTGGCGTGACGCGTCGCCGGGCATGGCCCGGCGCTACCCACGTGCGCGCAGAACGGTAGCGCCGGGCCATGCCCGGCGAGCGTGGGTCCGGTGGATCCACGCCATGCGTGGATGCGGCCCACCGCACGGGTTACAACAGCGCCACCACCAGCCCGATCACCGGCAACGCGATCGCCAGCGGCGCGATCCATTTCGGCCGGTACGGGTACAGCGCGAACGCCAGCACGATTCCACCCAGGGTGAGTGCGCCGAGCCACAGCACCGGGCCCATCGCCCAGCCGTGGTCGACCACGCACAGTGCGAAAGCCACCGTCAGCAGCACCCAGCCCAGCACCCGCCATTGCGTGCGCCGTGCCGGTGATGCTGCGGATTTGCCGTGCAGTTCCTGCTGGTGCTTTTCCATCGCCAGCGACAGCGCGGTGAACGCCGTGAACGACAACCCCAGTACCAGCAGCATCATGCGCTGGCCTCCGCTTCCACTGCATCGGCCGGTGCCTTCGTCGCTGCAGCGGCCGCCGCGCGTTTCTTCTTCTCGGCGGCAGTCAGCGGCGGCGTCCAGCGTTGCATGCGCCAGCCGCATAGGGCCAGCATGGCGCCGAAGGCGATCATCGACAGGTCGAAACCGGCCAATGCCCAGTCACCGTTGAACAGCGTCACGCCCAGGTGCGCGTGGGTGGTCAATGCGTTGACCACCGGAATCAGCGCGAACGCGGCCGCGCCGATGTACAGCTGCCACGCCCACATCATCCGCTTGGGCCAGATGAAGGCTGCCAGCAGCGAGGCGCCCCACGCGTAGAAGAACACGTTCGCTTCGGCATTGGAGCGCTCGGCCAGGCCCAGCGGCAGCAGGCGGTTGCCCCAGAAATAGGCGGCGAAGGCGATCGGCAGACCGGCCACGGCGCCGATGTTCAGTGCATCGACCAGGCGCAGGCCGAAGCCGGTGCGACCGCTCTTGGCATGCTTCGGCCGCTCCTTCACCGCCCACAGCACCACGCCGCTGGCCACCATCAGGCAGCCGGTCAGGCCGGACAGGAAGAACAACGCGCGCAGGCCCCAATCGGCAAAGCGGGCCAGGTGCAGGCCATACAGCACGCCACGGGTGGCGGTGGCGCCACCGGAAGGCGGCGTTTCCTGCAGCAGCGCGCCAGTGACCATGTCATAGCGCAGCGCCGGGGTATCGATGGACAGGCGTTTGCCATCGCGCTGGCGGATGTCGATCACCGCATTGGCGGCACCGGGATTGGCAACGCTGAAACCGGCGACCTCGGTGCCGTGCCAATGCGTGCGGGCACTGTCCAGCAGCTGCCGCAGCGGCAGGGGGGCTGCCTTGCCTTCGGCGGGCGCGGTGACCTCGGGCAGGCCACCAAAGGCCTCCGCGTAGAACGCATCCTGGTCGGTGCCGTAGGCCACGTTCACTCCCCACGGCAGGTACATGATCATCAACGTGACGATGCCGGTGTAGGTGATCATCGCGTGGTAAGGCAGGGCCATCACCGCGCTGACGTTGTGGAAGTCCAGCCAGGAACGCAGGCCCTTGTCCTTCCGGAAGGTGAAGAAGTCCTTGAAGATCTTCTTGTGGGTGATCACGCCGGTGATGATGGCCACCAGCATGAACATCGCGCAGAAGCCCACCAGATAGCGCGCCCATAGCACGGGAATGTAGTGCAGGTCGAAATGCAGGCGGTAGAAGAAGTCGCCGCCACGTGTCTCGCGGGCCTTCAGCTCGGTGCCGGTGTTCGGGTCCAGGGTGGCATCACCGAAGGCGCCGCGTCGGCCCTTGCTGGGGTCGGCCAGCTCGGCCGGCAACCGCCAGAACATCTGCATGGCCGGATTGCGTGGCTGCGGCAGGGTGACGAACCAGCTCTCGGCCTGTGGTGCGTTGGCCAGCAGGTAGTCGGCCGCGCGCTGCGCCGCTTCGTCGGTGCTGACCGTGCTGCGCGGCAGCTCCGGGCGCATCCAGCGGCTGATTTCCTCGCGGTAGTAGCTGGCGGTGCCGGCCATGAAGATCAGCAGCAGCAGCCAGCCGACCAGCAGGCCGGTCCAGGTATGCAGCCAGGCCATGGATTGGCGGAATCCATTCTTCATGCCCACGCTCCCAGCAGGCGCGAAATGCCGGCCAACAGCAGGGTGGGGGCGAGAATGCCGACCCAGGCACGCAGCGCACTGCGCGTGGCGAACGCCCACAGCGCGGCGCAGGCGGCGACCAGGATCGCCAGCAGCATGCCGGTCAGCACGGCCTGGCCGCGCGCGCCCGGCAGCGCCAGCGCACAGAACACCGTGGTCATCGAGGCAAGCGCGTAGCCGCCGAAGATGGCGGCAAGGGATCGGGACAGCACGCCCCATCGCGGGTTGGCGAAGAAGGTGCTGAGGCGGGGGCTGGCGGTTGCGGGCGAGCGGTCCACGGCGGTCCTGCAGGTTGAATGAAGAGAAGGCCGGCGCACCGAAGCGCGCCGGGGTTGGCCATCCGTGGCCGGATGCCGGTCGCAGAACCGGCACCATCCATCAGGTCATCAGAGTTTCCAGCGCAGCGTCACGCTGACGTTGCGGGGTTCGCCCCAGTACACGCCCTGGTAGAAGCCGACGTTGTTGTAGTACTTCCTGTCCAGCAGGTTGCTGATGTTGAGCTGTGCGCTGAAGTTCTCGTTGAAACGGTAGCCACCGGCCAGGTTCAGCAGGTAGAACGCGTCCTGGGTGATGCGCGCACTTTCGGTGCGGCCGGTGGTCAGGTAGTCGGCCGTCGGCTTGGTGCTGTTGTTCCAGATGCGGCTCTGCCAGGTCACGCCACCGCCCAGCCAGAAGCGGCCTTCGATGCCGCCCGGCCGCCAGCTGGTGTTGAGGCGGAAGGTTTCCTGCGGGGTGGTGGTCCGTTGCAGCACACCCGCGGCGTTGCGGATCCGGGTACGGGCGAAACCGGCCGAGATGTTCCACTGCTCGCCGATGCTGCCCTGGGTTTCCAGTTCCCAACCCTTCACCTTGTTGCCCTTGCCGGTCGAGCGATAGGCCTGGCCGCCATCGGGCAGCGAGTTCAGCGGCACCGAATCATCGATCTCGGCCACGTTGTCCTGCTTGCCTTCAAACACGGCGGCCGAGGCGTTCAGCAGGCCACCGAAGAACTCAGCCTTGACGCCCGCCTCGTACATGTCGCCGACCACCGGCTCAAGGTAGTTGCCGTTGCGGTCGCGGTAGTTCTGCGGCTTGAAGATGTCGGTGTAGCTGACATAACCGCTGAACACCGAATTGAAGTCGTAGACCAGGCCGGCGTACGGGGTCAGCGTGTCGTCGGGCGTGTAGCCGGTGCGGGTGGTGCGGTTGCGGTTGCCGTTGGCGTCGTAGCCGTAGCCCCACTGGCGGGTTTCCCAGCTGCCATAGCGGGCGCCGACCACGGCCAGCAGCGGGTCGGCCAGGCGCAGGCGCGCGGCGATGTAGGCGGCGCGCTGGCGCAGCTCGTTTTCCGAGGAAAGACGGCCGTAGCGTGTCACCGGCAGGACCGGCACCTTGCCGGTCCAGTTGCGCCAGTCGGGAACCTGCATGTAGCCCGGTGCGCTGGTGTCGAAGCTGGTCGCTTCGGATTCGCCCTTGCGCACGGACTGGCCCAGCCCGAACACCAGTTCATGCTCGCGGCCGAACAGCTGGAACGGACCGCCGACGTTGACGTCGAACACGTCCATCGTGCTGTGTTCGTTGAAGTGCGAGACGTAGGCGGTGACGCCGGTGCCGTCCGCGCGCGGGTAGCCGGCTGCGCCGTACCAGACGCTGCCATCGGTATCACGCACGGCATGGCTGACGTTGCCCTTCAGCGACCAGCCGCTGCCCAGCTGCTGTTCGAGGCGGGCGAAGGTGGTCTTTTCAATGATCGGCCATTCGCTCCACGACGCCGACAGATTGGTCGAGCGCGGCAGGTTGGCCGGGTTGCCGTCAGCACCCCAGTAAGGCACCACGCCCCAGGTCACGCCCGTGGTGTGCGGTGACTGGTATTCATGGCCCAGTTCGAACAGGGTGCTGTCGGTCAGGTCGGCCTGGACGATGCCGTAGAACACGTCCTTGTCGAGCTTGTAGAAATCGCGGAACGAATCGCTCTGCTGCTTGGCCGCGACCACGCGTGCGCGGATGCGCCCGTCCCACGCCACGGGACCGCCCAGGTCGGCTTCCAGGCGCTGGTTGCCCCAGCGCCCCACGGTCAGGTTGCTGCTCATCTGGAAGGTGTCGGTGGGGCGCTTGCGCACCATGCTGATGGTGCCGGACGGATCACCGGCGCCCGTGGTCAGGCCGGTGGCGCCGCGGATCACTTCGATGCGTTCGTAGATGACGTTGTCGGTGTTGGTCTTGATCGACCCACCGAAGGTGTTGAGCATCCCGTCGATCTGGAAGTTCTCGATCGTGTACCCACGCGAAACATAGCTGATGCGCTCGCTGTCGGTGACCGACACGCTGACGCCGGTGACCTGGCCCATCACGTCGGACAACGAGAACAGCCCCATGTCATCCAGCCGTTGCCGGGTGATGACGGTGACCGACTGCGGCGTCTCGCGCAGCGACAGATCCAGCTTGGTCGCGCTGCGGGTGTTCTTCACCGTGTAGCCGTTTGCGATCTCGCCGTCAGCGGTCACCTTCACCGTGTCCAGCGTGCGCGCATCGGCAGCGAGCGGTGCATCGGCGTGGGCCAGCGGGGCGATCATCACAGCGGTCAGGGCCAGGGCCAGCAGGGCGGGTCGGGGGGCTGGGAACGGTGTAGCCATCAATGCGATTCCATGCAGGACGAAAACGGGCGATGGAAAACGCGCCCAGGATCGACCCGCGCTCCGCACAGGTTCGCCCAGCACTGCTTCCCATCGACGCGTCGTTACCCGCAGCGGGCAACCCAGGGTCGGAAGGGCGTACACGGGCGAAGGGGCGGTGCTGCGTCCATGCCCCGCTTGGCTAAGCGTACAACCGATCAGTAAATGATAGGCATTCTCATTTCGTTAATCAAGCATTTGCCCACTGCGTATGATCGTGGCCGTCAGCGCGAAGCGCAGGCCCGGGTGACGTCGTCGTTGAGTTGCTGTTGCGGCGTGCGGCTGCCGAGCCACTCGGCCATTTCGCGCCGGGAGCGCGCCTTGTCGCAGGCTTCGGCATTCGTCGCGGCTTCGATGACCGTACCCGCCCCCTGGGGTCCGCCCCGGCCCGCGCTGGCCTGCAGCTGTCGGCGGGCTTCGCGCCGCTCTCGGTCCAGCCGCGCGGCGTCCTCCCAGCTCAGCTTGGGATCGCGCACGATCGGCCGTGTCACGCCCGTGTCCTGGCCACTGGGGCAGGGCAGCGTCTGGTAGACAGTACGACCGCCGTCATTGCACTTGTAGACACGCTGCGCGCACGCATCCCCGGCCGCCACCAGCAGTGGCAGCACCACCCACATCCTCCGCATGGATCCCCCCGCGGGCCACCCTGGCCCGCATGGCGCGGGATCATAAGGAGTGTGCCCCTGGTCACGCAATATCCATGGCGTCTCCCCCGCCCGCCATCTCACGGAATCCCGCTGTTGCCGTTTGCTTCGGTTGTTCCTGTCGCCTCTGCGCGTGCCGGGCTCAGCCCGGCCGGGAACCCCTCAGAACCGGAACAGCACCGTAGCCGCATGCAGCAGCAGCCCGATCAGCCCACCCACCAGGGTGCCGTTGAAGCGGATGAACTGCAGGTCGCGGCCCACGCTCAGTTCCAGCTGCTCGACCAGATGACGCTCGTCCCAGCTCTTCACCGTCTGCGCGATATGGGTGGTGACGCCCTCGCGCAGGCGCCCGGTGAGCCGCTGAGCGCCTTCCAGCAGGTGCTGGTTCAATGCCTCGCGCAACGCCGGGTCCGATTGCAGGCTGTCACCCAGCGAGGCCAGGCTGCGCTGCAGATGACCGACCAGTGCCGAATCCTCGCGCTGCAGATCGCCGCGCAGGCTGGCATGGATGCGCGACCACAGGCCCTGCACGTAGTCCTGCAGGGCAGGGTGGTCGATCATTTCCTGCTTGAGCTGCTCGATGCGCTCGGCCAGTGCCGGGTCTTCGCGCAGGCGCTGCACGTAGTTGCCCAGCCATTGTTCGTAGTCCTGGCGCAGCGGGTGCTGCGGCTCGGCCAGCACCTGCTGCAGCTCCTCAAGCACCGCGCGCGCCAGGCGTTCGGCAAGGCTGTCGCCGATCTCATTGATCGGCTTGACCCAGTTCACCGTGCTCGACAGCGTCGGCCATTCGCGCTGGATGTAGCGCACGATCAGCTGCGAGGCGCGCTCCTTCACTTCCGGCTGCTCCAGCCAACGCCCCAGCCGTTGCAGGCCTTCGTCCAGCACGCGCTGGTGGCGGCCATCGGCGGTCAGCAGGCCCAGCAGTTCGCCGGCGGTGGCTGCGGCGTTCCACTGCCGCAGCTGCTGCACCACGAAGCTGTGCAGCTGCCGCCGCACCGCCGCTTCATCGAAGAAGTCCAGCGCCTGCAGCGCCCAGCCACGGGCCATGTCGGCCAGCATCCGTGAACGCGCGGGATCGGCCAGCCAGCTGCCGAGGCGGCTGGCTGGATCGAATACCTGCAGCTTGGCCAGCAGCACCGTCGGTTCCAGGAACTGATCACGCACGAACAGGGCCAGGCTGTCGCCGATGCGTTCCTTGCTGCGCGGAATGATCGCCGTATGCGGAATCGGCAGGCCCATCGGCCGCCGGAACAGGGCAACCACCGCGAACCAGTCGGCAAGCGCGCCAACCGCGGCGGCCTCGCAGAAAGCCGAGACCCAGGCCCAGATGCCACGCTCGCCCTGCCAGTGGCTGACCGCGAAACCGGCCAGCATCAGCAGCAGCAGGCCAAGGGCGAGGGTTTTCAGGCGCCGCAGCTGGGCGCGGCGCGGATCGATGGCAGACGTCATGCCCGAAGTCTACCCGCGACCGAATGATGCCGACGCATCGGGTAGCGCCGGGCCATGCCCGGCAGCGCTTCAGACG
>NZ_QQXJ01000001.1:2729484-2780569 GCF_004348785.1 Stenotrophomonas sp. TEPEL | reverse complement strand
GCCGCCGCGCTCGCCGGGCATGGCCCGGCGCTACCCACCCGTTACAGTGCTTCCAGCTGCCTGCGCAGGTGGGCCAGCTGTGCGCGCAGGGTGTCGTTCTCGCGGGTCAGGGCAACCACGCGGCGGCGCAGCGCCGGGGCATCCTCGCCAAGCTGCTCCAGCGCGGCCAGTACCTCGGCATCGCGGCTGGCGATCTCATCCTCGTTGGCCTCTTCGAAGTCCATCTCCGCCGACTCCGGTTCAGGCTTCGGCGCACGCGGCTTGCGCTTGGACTCACGCACGCGCTTTGCAGCCTGCTTCAGTTCATCCTTGCCACCGGCAGCCGCCGCGCGCTGCTCTTCTTCCGGCAGGTCGGCCACGGCGGCGGCGGCGCTGATCGAGATCACGCCGGCCTTCACCGCTTCCACCACCTCGGCCGCGGCCTGGGCGTGGATGCGCTCGATCATGCTCACCTGGCTGGTGCTCAGCTTGGCTTCGCGGGCCAGTTCGGCGCGGCTGATCTTCGGCGCCGGCTCCCACGGCGGGCTGTCTTCGCCGGCCTCGTCGGCCGGCTCGGCGGTGCCGTCACTTTCGCGCTGCAGCTGCGCCTGTTCGACCTGCTTGCGCGCGGACAGGATGTCGCGCTTGCGCAGGGCCAGCACGCCGCGCTGGAAATCGGAAACGCTGCGCCGGCCCAGGTGCTGCTCGATCATCCACAGGTGCACGTCTTCCATGCTCTGGAAGCGGGTGTTCTGCACGGTGTTGAACGGCAGGCCATGCTTCTGGCAGATGCCGAAGCGGTTGTGTCCATCCACCAGTACGTCGCCCCACAGTACCAGCGCATCGCGGCAGCCTTCGGCGAGGATGCTGCGCTCCAGCGCCTCGTGTTCGTCGGCGGTGAGCGGGTCGATGTAGGCCTTGAGTTCTTCTTTGACGACGATGTTCATGGGCACGGCAACAGGCAGGAGCGGAACCGCCCATTGTACCTGCTCGCCAGCACCGCCCTGGCCTCAGGCGGTGGCCCGGATCATCTCGCCCAGGGTGCCGGTGATCTGGTCGATCTGTGCCTTGTCCACGATCAGCGGCGGTGACAACGCGATGATGTCGCCGGTGCAGCGGACCAGCAGGCGCCCGTCGTGGAAGCAGCGGCGGAACACCTCGTAGCCACGGCTGCCGGGGGCATCCTTGCGCGGTGCCAGCTCCACCGCACCGACCAGGCCGAAGTTGCGGATGTCGATCACGTTCGGCAACCCCTGCAGGGCGTGCAGGCGCTCCTGCCAGTATTCGCCCAGCTCGATCGCGCGCTCGAACAACCGTTCCTCGGCGTAGATGTCCAGCGTGGCCAACGCCGCCGCGCAGGCCAAGGGGTGGCCCGAATAGGTATAGCCATGGAACAGCTCGATGGCCTGTGGCGGACCCTGCATGAAGCTGGCATGCACGCTGTCGCCGACCAGCACGCCTCCCAGCGGCACCGCGCCGTTGCTGGCGCCCTTGGCGAAGGTCAACAGATCCGGGGTGACCCCGAAACGCTGCGCGGCGAACGCCATGCCCACCCGGCCGAAGCCGGTGATGACCTCATCGAACACCAGCAGGATGCCGTGCTGGTCGCAGATCTCGCGCAGTCGTTGCAGATAGCCCGGCGCCGGCAGGATCACCCCGGCAGAACCGGCGATGGGTTCAACGAACACCGCGGCAATGGTGGACGGATCGTGCAGGGCGATCAGCCGTTCCAGATCGTCGGCCAGCTCTGCGCCTTGGCGTGGCAGGCCCTTGCTGAACGCATTGCGTGACAGGTCCAGGGTATGCCGCAGGTAGTCCACGCCGCCGAGCTGCAGGCCGAACTGGCGACGGTTGTTGGGCAGCCCGCCCAGTGCCATGCCGCCGAAGCCGACCCCGTGGTAGGCCTTCTCGCGGCTGATGAAGCGCGCGCGCTGTCCTTCGCCGCGCAGGCGGTGGTGGGCCAGCACGATCTTCATCGCTGAATCCACCGCCTCCGAACCCGAGCTGGTGAAGAACACGTGGTTCAACCCGGCCGGGGCCAGTGCCGCCAGCCGCTGCGCCAGAGCGAAGGCCGGCGGCGAACCCATCTGGAAGGCCGGCGAGTAATCGAGGGTGGCGGCCTGCTCGGCGATCGCGTCGACGATGCGTCGGCGCGCATGCCCTGCATTGCAGCACCACAGGCCAGCGGTGCCATCGAGGATGGCGCGCCCCTCCACGTCCTCGTAGTGCATGCCCTCGGCACGTACCAGCATGCGCGGCGCGCCCTTGTACTGGCGGTTGGCAGTGAACGGCATCCAGTACGCGTCCAGTGAATCGGGGCGCTGGGTGGCCAGGTCGTGCAGGTCGCTTGCAGGGGTTTTCATGCCGGCTCCGTCGGGTCCGATGGTTGCGACTCTAGCGCAGCCGCGTCACGGTTCTGTCGGCAGGCATCGACCGGCGCTACGGTTCGGGCCTCGACCTTGTGATAGCGCCGGGCCATGCCCGGCGAGCGCGCAGCGCGGTCGATCACGGTGGGGTCGCGGCCGCGCCGGTATAAACAAGGAACGTTGATTGCTGGAGCGACCCATGGCCGACTTCCCCGACCGCAGCCACTGGCAGGCCCTCCGCAGCCGCGTGGCGATTCCTGCGCAAGCGTTCATCGATGGCCGCTACGTGGATGCCGCCAGCGGCGCGCGCTTTGATTGCATCAGCCCGATCGACGGGCGTGTACTGGGTGCGGTGGCCGACTGTGATGCACAGGACGTCGAGCGTGCGGTGGCCTCGGCGCGCTGCGCGTTCGAGGCAGGCCACTGGTCGCAGGCCAGCCCCGCCCATCGCAAGCGCGTGCTGCTGGCGCTGGCCGCGCTGGTGGAGACGCACGCCGATGAGCTGGCCCTGCTGGAAACGCTGGACATGGGCAAGCCGATCCGCGATGCGCGTCGCATCGATCTTCCCGGCGTGGTGCGCTGCCTGACCTGGACCGCTGAAGCGGTGGACAAGCTGTACGGTGAAATCGCCCCCACCGGCCCGCACGAGCTGGGCCTGGTCACGCGCGAGGCCGCAGGCGTGGTGGCGGCCATCGTGCCGTGGAATTTTCCGCTGCTGATGGCGTGCTGGAAGATCGCGCCGGCATTGGCGATGGGAAATTCAGTAGTGCTGAAACCCTCCGAGCGCTCGCCACTGAGTGCGTTGCGGCTGGCCGCACTGGCGGCCGAAGCGGGGTTGCCGGACGGCGTGCTCAACGTGCTGCCCGGTCACGGCTCACGCGTGGGCGAGCCGCTGGCCCTGCACATGGACGTGGACGTGCTGGCCTTCACCGGCTCCACCGCTACCGGCGCCAGGCTGCTGGAATACGCGGGGCGTTCCAACCTCAAGCGGGTCTGGCTGGAATGCGGTGGCAAGAGCCCGCACGTGGTGTTCGCCGACGCGCCGGACCTGGATGCGGCTGCCAAAGGCGTGGCGCAGGGCATCTTCTTCAACCAGGGCGAAGTCTGCACCGCCGGTTCGCGGTTGCTGGTGCAGCGTTCGATCCGCGATGACTTCGTGCACCAGGTGATCGCCTACGGCCAACGCATGCAGCCCCGCCATCCGCTGGAGGCCGATTCACCGATGGGCGCGCTGGTCGATGCCGCGCACGTGGACAAGGTACTGGCCGACATCGCCCGGGCACAAGCCGATGGCGCGCGCCTGCTGCTGGGCGGCCAGAGGGCCGAAGTGGAGACGGGCGGTTGCTATGTGCAGCCGACGGTGTTCGACCAGGTACGCCCGGAACAGGCATTGGCCCGCGAGGAAGTGTTCGGCCCGGTGCTGGCGGTGCTCGGCTTCGACGACGAAGCCGAGGCCGTGCGCTTGGCCAACGACAGTCGCTATGGACTGGCCGCGGGGCTGTGGACGCGGGATCTTGGACGCGCCCATCGCGTAGCCCGCCAACTGCGCGCGGGCAGCGTGTGGGTGAACGGCTGGGACGGCGGTGACATGACGGCACCGTTCGGTGGCTACAAGCAGTCCGGCAACGGCCGCGACAAGTCGCTGCACGCCTTCGACAAGTACAGCGAGATCAAGGCCACCTGGATCCAGCTGTAGCGCCAAGGCATGCATGGCTGTCTTTGGTAGACGCCAACCTTGGTGGTGCCGGGCAGGCAGATTCATCCACGCATGGCGTGGATCTACTGTAGAGGCGGTACCGGACGGATTCCTCCACGCATCGCGTGGATCTACCGGAAAAGCAGAGCCAAATCATGCCTGGCTGCCTTGGCCGGTGGTGCAGCGTAGCGGCCCCCCGGAAATAATTCGTTGGCGTCGGTGTCGCCTGAAACCATTGCCCCGGCGAGGCGGCCAAGCGTGGCAGAATCGGTCGATCCGCCGTTACCCGCCTTGCCGATGTCGACGATCACCGCTGCCGCGCCACCCGAGAATTCTCCCCGCCGTGTCCTGCTGGCCAGCCTGATCGGCACCACCATCGAGTTCTTCGACTTCTACATCTACGCCACCGCCGCGGTGCTGGTGTTCCCGCACCTGTTCTTCCCGGAAAGCAGCGACCAGGCCGCCTTGCTGCAGTCCCTGGCCACCTTCGCGGTGGCGTTCATCGCACGCCCGGTGGGCTCGGCGGTGTTTGGTCACTTCGGGGACCGTATCGGCCGCAAGGCCACCTTGGTGGCCGCGCTGCTGACCATGGGCCTGTCCACGGTCGCCATCGGCCTGCTGCCCACCCATGCGCAGATCGGCCTGTGGGCGCCGGCACTGCTGGCGCTGTGCCGCTTCGGCCAAGGCCTGGGGCTGGGCGGCGAATGGGGTGGGGCGGTGCTGCTGGCCACCGAGAACGCGCCGCCGGGCAAGCGCGCCTGGTACGGCATGTTCCCGCAGCTGGGTGCACCGATCGGCTTCCTGCTGTCAGCCGGCATCTTTCTGCTGCTCGGTCGCTTTCTGGGCCAGGACGATTTCCTGCAATGGGGCTGGCGCATTCCGTTCGTTGCCAGCGCGCTGCTGGTCGGCCTTGGCCTGTGGGTGCGGCTGAACATCCACGAGACACCGGATTTCAAGCGCGCGCTGGAGCGCAAGGCGCCGGTGCGCCTGCCGATGTGGACGGTGCTGCGCGACCATCCGCTGCCGATGCTGCTGGGCACGCTGGGTGCGTTCGCCACCTTCGTGCTGTTCTACCTGATGACGGTGTTCTGCCTCGGCCATGGCACCGCCGTGCTCGGCTACAGCCGCGAGCAGTTCCTGCTGATGCAGATGGTGGCGATGCTGTTCTTCGCCGCCGGCATCCCGCTGTCGGCGCGCTACGGTGATCGCTGGGGAACGCGCCGCACGATGGCCATCGCCAGCCTGCTGATCATCGGCTTCGGTGTGCTGTTCGCGCCGTTGTTCCAGGCCGGCAGCCCGTGGCTGGTACTGACGTTCCTGTGCCTGGGCCTGTTCCTGATGGGGCTGACCTACGGCCCGTGCGGCACGTTCCTGGCCGAAATCTATCCGGTGGAAGTGCGCTACACCGGTGCCTCGCTGTCGTTCAACCTGGCCGGCATTCTGGGCGCAGCCCCGGCGCCGTACCTGGCGACCTGGCTGGCCGAGCGTTATGGGCTGGTCGCGGTCGGCTACTACCTGTGCCTGACCGCAGTGATCACCCTGTGCGCGCTGCTCGCCCTGCAGCGCCGCCAGCGCTGATCAGCCGAAGAAGCGCTTGAGCGTGCGGCCCAGCCAGCCGCCGCTCTGGTGCTCGCGGGCAAACTGGTTCAGGTGCTGCTTGACCTGTTCGGCATAGGCCTGGTCGTCGCCGCGGATGTGGTTGAACAGCCAGCGCGAGAGCATGGTGCGCAACTCGTCACTGATGTCCTCACCGGCCTGGAAGCGCATGCGGTATTCCGATACCCGCTTGATGAAGACCTCATGCACGCGCTTGTGCGCGGCACAGAATGGATAGCCCGCTTCTTCCATCAGCTCTTCTTCGAATGCGAAGTGCGACATGGTGTAGTCCATCACCTCGTCGATCACTTCGCCCACCGCTGCCCGCTGCAGGCTGGTCTGCGCCACGTGCAGGTGGTTGAGCATCTCGATGATGCGGCGGTGTTGCTGATCGATCACATCGATGCCGATGTTCAGATCGTCCTGCCAGACCAGTAGTGCCATCCCCGGCTCCCCTTCATGCTGATGTCGGGGCCGACTGTAGAGGCGCCGCCCACGGGCGGCGTTGATCTCGATCAAGGCATGCCTGTCAGGACAGCGCAGCCTCGCGCAGGCGCAGCGGGCTGGCCACCGTGGTGCAGCTGACCCGGTTGCGGCCTCCGGCCTTGGCCAGGTACAGCTGGCGATCGGCCTCGGAAATCAGCCGGTGCAGCGCATCACGCTGCGGACGCAGGCAGCACAGGCCGATGCTCACCGTCATGCGCAGCGTGGCACTGCCGATGTCCACTTCCAGCGCGGCGATGCGCTGGCGCAGCTCCTCGAAATAGAGCAGGGCTTCGTCCTGTTCCATGTCCGGCACCAGCAGGCAGAACTCCTCGCCGCCGAAGCGCGCGATCAGGTCCTGGCTTCGCGCGTGGTCGCCGACAGCACGGGCTACCGCGCGCAGTGCATCGTCACCGGCCTCATGGCCGTGGGTGTCGTTGATGTGCTTGAAATGGTCGATGTCGATCATCGCCACCGCCACGCACTGGCCATGCAGCTGCAGTTGCGGCAGCTGGCGCTGGCTCTGTTCCAGGAAGCAACGGCGGTTGGGCAGGCCGGTGAGGAAATCGCGGGTGGCCAAGTCCTGCAGCGTGCCGATCAGTTCCAGCTGGTCCACATTCTGCGAGACACGGCAGAAAAACTCTTCGCGCGAGAAGGGTTTGCGCAGGAAGTCATTGGCGCCGTTCTTCAGGAAGCGCGGAATCAGCGACGCATCGGTATTGCCGGAAATGCCGATCACCGCCACCTTGTCGCGCGAGCGCAGGGTGCGCAGGCGTCGGGTGAACTCCACGCCCTGCATGCCCGGCATCTCCTGATCGACCACGGCCAGGCGGATCGCCGGGTGCGCCTCGATCGCCGCCAGGCCTTCGCTGCCATCGGCCGCCTCGTACACCTCATGACCGTACATGCGCAGCAGGGCGGCGGCATAGCCGCGTGCGGACGGCGAGTCGTCCACCACCAGCGCGGCGATGCGCCGGTTGCGTTCCAGGCGCTGCACCAGCCAGACCAGATAGTCGATGCTGCCCGGAGTGTTCTTCAGCACGTAATCGATGATCTGCTGCTGCAGCACGCGCTTGCGCAGGTCCTCGTCGTACACGCCGCTGACCACCACGGTCGGCAGGTTGCGCTTGAGGAAGAACTCGACCACCGCGTCGCGGTCGCCATCGGCCAGCACCAGCCCGGTCAGCACCAGGAACCAGCCGCCTTCTTCACTGAGCAGGCGATCAGCTTCGGCCAGCGAGCTGGCCACCACCACCGGCAGCTCCAGGCGCTGTTCGATGGCTTCGCGCAGCATGCCGGTGAAGGCACGGGAATTTTCCACCAGCAGGATGCGCTGCGGCAGCGGATCGGCCAGGTCGCCATCGACAGCGGCCTGCGGCAGGACGGGCATGATGCGGTGGCTCACGTGGGAGGGCTCGGCACCGATAGCGGCGGTTTCAGGTGCAACTTTAGGACGAAAACGTCCGTACCCGCCGCCTGGCACATTGATTGGATGGGAAGCGGTTAGTATCTGCTGGAGGTTCCTGACGTTAACTTCGACCTGGAGGTCACTGTGCGATTTTCATGTTTTGGTGCGACCACTGCATTTCTGATTCTCGCTGCTGCCCCGGCATTCGCGGGCGGTCCGTCGGACTTCCATGGAAAGCCGTTGGCAACTGCTGGACTGGGTCAGGCAAATCCTGCCGCGATCAATCTCAGTCAAGACCCCAGCTGGCAGCTGTTTGGATTCCAGCGCGATGGGATCACCTATCTGCAGGTGAACGACCTGCTCGGAAACGTGCAGTTGATCATCGGCAATGCTGGAGGCACATACTGGGTGCTGCCGGCAGGCAACAACGCGGCCCGGGTTTCGCTGCCCCAACAGCAGATCCAGATACCGGCAGGTGCCACCCGCTCGCAGATCTACAGCGCCAGTGATTTCTCGATGGTGCGTTACCGCAGCGGCAGCGACGTTATCTGGTCGGTCGAAACACCTTAAAGACAGTGAGGAGCGCAGCGGCGTCGGGGTCTCCGCGCCGCTGCGATTGCCACGATGGACGCGGCCGAGCAGACCCCGGGCGTCAGGTCTGGGTCTGCGAGTTTCCCTGCCCGAAGGCCGTTACGTGATCCATCGCGTTGAACGATGCCATGCCGAGGGTGGCGGAATCATCCGTTTCCACCATCGCCATCCGTATCCGGTTCCGATGGCACTGCACTGTCCCGCCATACGCAATCGTCCGGCCAGCCAAGCGCTCGACCGTGGCGGTAACGGTGGACGGTGACAGGTTGCGGTATGAATCCAGTAGTGCGACCGTCATCAGGATGCCGCGGCGTCCGCCTGTCTGGCCGCAACGTACGCGGATGCGGATCTGGCCTGATTCACTGTTGATCAACAGCGAAACAGCATCGGTGAGTGCGCGATAGGCGGCTAGCTGCAGGCCGACGCTGAGCTGGCAGGGATCGCCGAGCAGGCGAGGGCGCATCACCCGATGGCTCAGGTCCCAGCTTTCACGTACGCCGCCGGCCTGGAGGGCGACATAGAGCCCGAGATGTTCCAACGCGGCCGGATAGACCATGCTGGTCTGTTCCCTGAACTGTCGCGAATGGACCGAAGCCATGTGCAGAAGGCTGTTCGCTATGGTGGGATGGCCCTGAGCATTGAGCCAGTTCACCACCTCGCTGAGCGAGGTGTCGATACCGTCCCCCAGTTTCCTCAGGTGCCGCGCGCGCTCGCGGAGATCTAGTTCGCTTGCCACCAGTGAATTTCGCGCATGCTTGAGCGCATCCCTTTCACCCACTTCGCCCAATCGCGAACGGTGGTAGTAGTGGGTAATGCGCGACCCCAGCACCAACAGTGCAGCGCCGGTGACCGCCATTATCTGCTGGGTCGCGAAGGCGGCTGGATCGAATGCTCCCGTGTAGGGACTGGGCGTGGTGAGGCCGATGATCAGGTTGAGCGAGGGCACTCCGATCGCCGCACCTCGCCAGCCGTACAGGCAGGTAAGCACGACGACCGGCAGCGCCATCAGCAGCTGCATCGACGTCTTGGCATTGACTTCGTCCAAGGGCAGCTGTGCGGCATACAGACCAATCATCGCCATCATCGTCAGGGCGGCGAGTGCAGGCGGGGCAAAGCCTGACGTCCACCGGGCGTTGCTGGTCCGTCGTGTCCACAGCAATGCGAGCGGCGCAAGGGTCAGAATGCCGATGAAGTCGCCAACCACCAAGCGTGCGATGCTGGCAATCACCGGCATATCGGGTGGTGTCGGCCAGAGAAGGTGTGCCAGCATCAGATTGAGCGCGGTGACCACCAGCGCCGAAGCCACCGCGACTGAAATCAGCCACGCATTCTTCGTGGTCACCATCATCTTCCGGTGGAGATGCACGATCAGCATCACGGCAGGCATCAGCAGTGCCGAACCAAGTACGATCCAGGCCAGCCCATACTTCTCGATCATTGGCACGCGCATCTGCGCAAAGTAGGCGTATTCGCCCAGCAGCAGGTATGGCCACCAACGCGGGGGGAACAACAGCACTGCAGCGACGCGGACGCCGGCCGGCAGATAGAACTGGTCGAGCGACAACTGGCGCGACGCCCAGCATGCAACGGCGTACAGCAGCGCAAGGACCAGCCCCGCCGGGCGGATACGCAACTTCAGCTGCAGGCCTTCATTCCACCAGTTCAATCGCACTACCCCTTCACAGTACGTTCCCTGTCAGCATCCATTCGCCGCGGGACCCGGTTCTTAGCGACGGTATCGACACGCGTTCGATTATGCAATCGCCTCAGCGCTCGGCCCGGCAAGTGAGAAAGTCATCACAGGAATACCGGCGGCGACGAGTTTCACAGTTTTCGGCGGGCGGTAGATTCAGCTCGCTTCCTGATCAGCTCACCACAACGCATCCCGCAGCTTGTACCAGGACATGGCCGCCACCAGCAGCGGCATGCGCAGCAGGCGTCCGCCGGGGAAGGGGCTATGGCGCAGGCGCTGGAACACGTCCAGCCGCTCGCTCTGGCCAACGATGGCTTCGGCGATCACTTCACCGGCCAGCCCGGCCGCTGCCACGCCGTGGCCGGAGAAGCCCTGCGCGAAGTACACATTCCCATCCAGCCGGCCCCAGTGCGGGGCACGGTTGCGGGTGATGTCCACATAACCGCCCCAGACCTGCTGCAGTGGGATATCGGCCAGCTGCGGGAACACCTCGTGCATGCGCCGCTGCATCACCCGGTGCAGGCCCGGCGGCGGCAGCGCGGAATAGCTGGCGCGGCCACCGAACAGCAGGCGGTGGTCATGGCTGAGCCGGAAATAGTCCAGCGCCCAGGCCGTATCGGAGACCGCCATGTTGTTGCCGATCAGGGCACGGGCGCGCTCGGCCCCCAGCGGTGCACTGGCGCCGATATACGTGCCGACCGGCATGATGCGCCGCTCGAGCTCAGGCAGCAGCCCCTGCAGCAGGGCGTTGCCGGCCACCACCAGCTGCGGCGCGCGCACGCTGCCGTGGTCGGTACGCAGCACCGCAAGTACGCCGCGTTGAATGCGCGTCACCGGCGACTGCTCGTGGATGACCACCCCGGCTGCGCGCGCCGCATCGGCCAGCCCGCGGGCGTAGGCCAGCGGATGCAGGTGGGCGCTGAGCGGGTCGAACATCGCCGCGCGGTAGCGCGGGCTGTCCAGTTGCCCACGCAGGGTATCGCGCTCCCACCACTGCATCGGGTAATCGTAATGTCGCTGCAGGTGTTCGCAGTTGGCGCGCAGGTCGCGCTCGTGGCGTGCGCGGATGGCAACGCTGGCGTGGCCCTCCACCCAATGGCACTCGATGCCATGCCGGTCGATGCGCGCACGCATCGCCTGTACCGCTTCGCGCGACCAGTCGAACAGGCGGCGCGCATCCTCGCGGCCGAGCTGGCGTTCCAGCTCGTGCACTTCGCAGCCGTAGCCGACCAGCGCCTGGCCACCATTCCGGCCCGAGGCTCCCCAGCCGATCCGCTGCGCTTCCAGCACCACCACCCGCTGGCCGCGCAGGGCCAGTTCCAGTGCGGCGGTGAGGCCGGTATAGCCGGCGCCCAGTATCGCCACATCGGCACGCAGTTCACCGCGCAACGGCGGCAATGCGGGCGGTTCGGGCAGGCTGCTGGCGTACCAGCTGGGCGGGAAGGCGGCGCTCACCGGCGGCCTCGCAGAAGCGGGAAAGGGCGTCGGAGCGGGGGAGGACGGTCGGGCTTCACGCCGATAGTTTGGCCCAAGCCGGGCGCCCGTGGTGTGAGGGCAGCGGCTTGCCGATGCCGATGCCGGGCGCATACCTTGATGCCACGCCAAGGAGTTTCCCCATGCGCCGCCTGCCCTGGGTGGGCCTGCCCACCGACAGCACCGTGCTCGGCCATCATCGTTTCGCGGTGGCCGGGGAAAAATATGTGCGTGCGTTGGTTGACGCTGCGCAGGCAACACCGCTGGTGCTGCCGAGTCTGCAGCCACCGCTGCCGGCGCGCGATTGGCTGCAGGGCCTGGATGGCCTGCTGCTGACCGGCGCGGTCAGCAACATCGAGCCGCAGCATTACGAAGGGGGTCGTACCTGGAACGGCAACCGGCATGACCCGGCGCGCGACGCCACTGCGTTCGCGCTGCTGCGCGAGGCGCTGGCGATGGATCTACCCGTGCTGGCGATCTGCCGCGGATTCCAGGAATTGAATGTGGCGCTCGGTGGCACGCTGCATCCGCAGGTACATGCAGTGCCTGGCCTGGCCGACCATCGCGAAGATCCACAGGCGCCGGTGGAGGTGCAGTATGGGCCGGCCCACGCGATCACCCTGGCCGATGGGGGGTGGCTGGCGCAGTGGAGTGCCGCCGATCGGGTGCAGGTCAATTCAGTGCACGGGCAGGGCATCGCACAGGTTGCCGAAGGCCTGCAGATCGAGGCCTGGGCCGATGATGGCCTGGTCGAAGCAGCACGCAGCCCGCGCCATCGATTCGTGCTCGGCGTACAGTGGCACCCGGAGTGGCGTGTCATGCAGACGCCGTTCTATCACGCTATTTTCCGTGCGTTCGGCCAAGCTTGCCGGCAGCACCAACAGAATCGACTGGAATCCCCATGAGTTCCCGAACGCGCCCGCGCAAGACGGCCACGCCCCCGCCCCCGCAGGAAAGCAGCCTGCTGCGCTGGCTGAAGGAGCGGCGCATCACCGAGGTCGAATGCCTGGTTCCGGACATCACCGGCAATGCGCGCGGCAAGATCATCCCGGCCGACAAGTTTTCGCACGATTACGGCACGCGCCTGCCCGAAGGCATCTTCGCGACCACCGTCACCGGCGAATTTCCGGACGATTACTACGACCTGACCTCGCCGTCGGACTCGGACATGATCCTGCGCCCCGACCCGGACACCGTGCGCATGGTGCCGTGGGCGACCGACCCGACCGCGCAGGTCATCCATGACTGCTACACCAAGAACGGCGAGCCACACGAACTGGCCCCGCGCAACGTGCTGCGCCGGGTGCTGGATGCCTATACCGAGCTCGGCCTGCGGCCGGTGGTCGCGCCCGAGCTGGAATTCTTCCTGGTGCAGAAGAACACCGATCCGGATTTTCCGCTGCTGCCACCGGCGGGCCGCTCCGGCCGCCCGGAAACGGCAAGGCAGTCGTACTCGATCGACGCGGTCAACGAGTTCGATCCGATCCTCGACCTGATGTACGACTACTGCGACGCGATGAAGCTGGACGTGGATACGCTGATCCACGAATCCGGCGCGGCGCAGCTGGAGGTCAACTTCACCCACGCCAATGCGATGGATCTGGCCGACCAGGTGTTCCTGTTCAAGCGCACCATGCGCGAATCGGCGATGCGCCATGGGGTGTACGCGACCTTCCTGGCCAAGCCGATGGAGAACGAGCCGGGCAGTGCGATGCACATCCACCAGAGCCTGCTGCGCATCAGCGATGGCCAGAACGTGTTCACCGGCGAGCACGGTGGTGAGGATTTCAGTCCGCTGTTCGCCCATTACCTGGCCGGCCTGCAGAAATATGTGCCGATGGCCATGGCGTTCTTCGCGCCGAACGTGAATTCCTACCGGCGCCTGGTGTTCGGTGAGGTCTCGCCGAGCAACGTGCACTGGGGCTTCGACAACCGCACCTGCGGCCTGCGGGTGCCGCTGGATACGCCGGAGAACATGCGGGTGGAAAGCCGCTTTGCCGGCTCCGATGCCAACCCTTACCTGGCGATGGCCGCGACCCTGGCCTGCGGGCTGCTCGGCATCCGTGAGCGCCTGGCGCCGGATGCGCCGGTGACCGGCAGCGCCAAGGAACTGGGCTACGACCTGCCGCGTTCGCTGGGTGAAGCGCTGGACGGGCTGGAGCAGTGCAGCGAGCTGCAGGCGCTGCTCGGCGAGCGCTTCTGCCGCGCCTACACCTCGGTCAAGCGCAAGGAATACGAGACCTTCTTCCGCGTGATCAGTTCGTGGGAGCGCGAGTTCCTGCTGCTGAACGTGTGAAGGCCGCGAATAGAAAAATCCGTCGCCGGGGGGTAGGCTGGCACCCGTCGCCGGCCCGGCCGGCCCCCCTTTCCGCATTCTGGAGCACCCGATGAAGCTGCGTATCCTCACGCTCGGCCTGGCCTCCGCCATGCTTTCCGCCTGTGGCGGCGGCAACGGCGGCGGACAGGACAGCCAGGTCCTGAACGTCTACAACTACAGCGACTACATCGCCGAAGACACCATCCCCAACTTCGAGAAGCAGAGCGGGATCAAGGTCACCTACGATGTGTTCGACAGTGACGAGATGGTCGAGACCAAGCTGCTGGCCGGCAACAGCGGCTACGACGTGGTGGTGCCGACGCTGAACTTCTTCGGCCGGCAGATCCAGGCCGGCGTGTTCCTGCCGCTGGACAAGTCGAAGATCCCGAACCTGGCCAATCTCGACCCGGCGGTGATGAAGCGCATCGCCACCCAGGATCCGGGCAACCAGTACGGTGTGCCGTACATGATCGGCACCACCGGCATCGGCTACAACGTGGACATGCTGAAGCAGCGTTTCGGTGGCAGCGCTGACATCGCCAACAGCTGGGACCTGGTGTTCAAGCCGGAGAACATCAGCAAGATGAAGGACTGCGGCGTGACCATCCTGGACACGCCGGCGGACATGATTCCGATCGCGCTGCATTACCTGGGCCTGGACCCGCACAGCGGCGATCCGGCCGACCTGCAGAAGGCGGCGGACCTGCTGAAGTCGATCCGCCCGTACGTGCAGAACTTCCACTCCTCGCAGTACGTGGGCTCGCTGGCCAACGGCGGCACCTGCCTGGTGGTGGGCTGGTCGGGTGACATCATCCAGGCCCGCGACCGCGCCGAGGAAGCCAGCAACGGCGTGCACGTGGCCTACTCGATACCGAAGGAAGGCGCGCCGCAGTGGTTCGACATGCTGGCCATCCCGAAGGATGCCAAGCACCCGGAAGCGGCCTATGCGTTCATCAACTACCTGCTGGAACCGAAAGTCGCCGCGGCCAACACCAACTTCATCCACTACGGCAACCCGGTACCGACCGCGACGCCGCTGGTGGACGAGGCGATCCGCACCGACCCGACCATCTACCCGCCGGCCGACGTGGCGGCGAAGATGTTCACCTATTCGATCAACACGCCGGAGACCGACAAGCTCTACACGCGGCTGTGGACCGAGGTGAAGACCGGCAGGTAAGCGGTCCTGCCCGCTGGAAGAAGGTGGTGGCGCCGGGCCATGCCCGGCGGATGGCCTCAGCCCTTCCCGGAAGCGGCACCACCGGCCCGGCCAAGGTGCCGCAGGATGGCGGGCAGCAGGTCGCGGGCATCGCGACCGCCGTTGCACAGGAATGATGAGCTCATCCGCTGCAGGTTGTGCATGCCGATGAAGAACAGCCCGGGCTGCGGGGAGACACCGAACTCGCCGAGCGGATAACCGTGTTCGTCCAGCACGGCGTCCACATCCAGCCACGGCCATTCGGCGACGAAGCCCGTGGCGAGGACGACCGAGCGGATGCCGGCAGCGTTCAGATCCAGTTCGCGCGGCGAGGCGTCCGGCTCCCAGTGCAGGTACACCTCTTCGGGAATGTAGCGGGCATCATCGGTGCGCGGTTCGGGCCGCGTGGCGTAGTACTCGCTTGCCAGTGAATCGAGATAGGCGTACTCGGCCCGCGTCGCCTCGACCGCCGTGCGCAGCTGTGGGCGGACATCGGCGAAGCGGGCGATGTCCGCGTCCAAGCCCTGCAGGCGGCCCAGCAGCGTGATGCCCTCGCGGTGCATCGACAGCAGGCTGATCGAGCTGCCCAGGCCTGCGCGTCCCTTGCCGGAAATCAGCGGGAACTCTGCAGTGCGGGCCTTGCGCAGCGCGTCCGGCTCCCCGGCGAGCACCCCGGCCGATTCACTCACATGCTGGTGGATGCGTCCGGCCATGTCCCACCAGGTCATCGAGTCCTTGCCGCGCAGCCGTCGCGTATGCGAATGGCGCTCGGCCAGCGACCAATACACGTTGCGGCCGCTGGCGCGGAGATCCTGGGCGATCTGCGCGCCGGACTGGCCGCCGCCGATGACCAGCACCGCGCCGTCGGGAAGTTGCCCGGCATTGCGGTAGTTGCTGGAGTGCAGTACCGCCAGCGCCGGCCCGGGCGCAAAGGGAACGCGGGGCATCCGGGGACGGCCGTATTCGCCGGTGGCCACCACCACCGCAGCGGCCTGGATCGGCCCGCGGCTGGATTCGATGGTGTAGCCACCCGCCTTGGGCGTGACACGCAGGACCGCGCAGCCTTCGTGGATCGGCAGCGACCTTTCGCTGGCGTAGTCGCGGAGCCGCTGGATCACTTCCGGTGCAGCCATGAAGCCCTGCGGGTCGTCGCCGGCATAGGCGTGGCCATGCAGGGCCATCGTCGCGTTGGCGGTGTTGGTCTGGAACGAATCCCAGCGCCGCTTCCAGCTGGCGCCCACGGTTTCCGCCTCCAGTACGCGATGCTTGATGGCGGCCTCCTGCAGGACCGCGCTGAGTGACAGCCCGGCCTGGCCGGCGCCGATGATGGCTACCTCCAGCCGATCAGCTGACGAGGGCTGGGGGGTGGGTGGGGCGAAGACAGAAGTGTCTGCGGATGTCACGCGTGTTCGTCCATGGTCGGCCTCGATCCTGGGGATTGCGACGGGGTAGTGGCGGGCGATCAAGGCTCCCGGTTCTGAAAAGCGTTGCAGATTCGGCGCGGCACCCGCAGGCCAAGGCGGAAACACCAGGCAACGGCCACGCAGGGGGGCGCGTGTTGCGCCTGGAGTGCGCCATTTGCGGGCCAAACCCGACACCGGTCCGGTACTCCAGGACGGCCAGCGGCGCCTTCCCGCCCGCCGTCGTCATATCCCCATCGGCCCCCGGCCGGTAGAATGGCGGCCGCTGTCCACCGCCCGCTCCCGGAGCCCCCATGCCCGTTGAAGCCCAGCCGGTAGCCACCGTCGTCGACACGACCGGTGTGCCCGGCTATCTCTCCATTCGTGATCTGCGCAAGGAATTCGACGGTTTTGTCGCCATCGACGACGTCAATCTCGACGTCCGCAAGGGCGAGATATTCGCCCTGCTGGGCGGCTCGGGCAGCGGCAAATCGACCCTGCTGCGCTGCCTCGGTGGCTTCGAGACACCCACCAAGGGCAGCATCACCGTCGATGGCCAGCGGATGGACGCGCTGCCGCCGTACCAGCGGCCGGTCAACATGATGTTCCAGTCCTATGCGCTGTTCCCGCACATGACCGTGGAGCAGAACATCGCCTTCGGCCTGAAGCAGGACGGACTCGGCCGCGAGGCCATCGCCAAGCGCGTGGGCGAGATGCTCGACCTGGTGCAGATGGGTCATCTTGGCAAGCGCAAGCCGCATCAGCTGTCCGGCGGCCAGCAGCAGCGCGTGGCGCTGGCGCGGTCGCTGGCCAAGGGGCCCAAGCTGCTGCTGCTGGATGAACCGATGGGCGCGCTGGACAAGAAGCTGCGCTCGCAGATGCAGCTGGAGCTGGTCAGCATCATCGAGTCGTCGGGCGTGACCTGCGTGATGGTCACCCACGACCAGGAAGAGGCGATGACCATGGCCACCCGCATCGCGGTGATGGACGCCGGCTGGATCCAGCAGGTCGGCAAGCCCGATGAGGTCTACGAGCAGCCGGCCAACCGCTTCGTCGCCGAGTTCATCGGTTCGGTGAACCTGTTTGACGGGGTGATCGACGAGGACCTGCCCGAATACGTGACCGTGCGTTCGCCGCTGTTCCCGGCGCCGGTCTACATCGCCCACGGCATCACCTGCTACGAAGGGCAGCCGGTCGCGTTCGCGCTGCGCCCGGAGAAGGTGATGATCGGCAAGGACGAGCCGGAAGGGCACACCAACAAGGCGCAGGGCGTGATCGAGGACATTGCCTACTTCGGCAGCCATTCGGTCTACCACGTGCGCCTGCCCAGCGGCGCCAAGGTGCTGGCCAACTTCGCCAACTCGCAGCGCTGGGCCAGCGATGGCCTGACCTGGGGCGATCAGGTGTGGGTGCACTGGCGCGACAACGACGGCGTGGTGCTGACCTCATGAGCGCCGCCGGCCTGAAGCGCTGGCTGCCGGGGCTGCGTGCCACGGTGATCGGCATTCCGTACCTGTGGCTGCTGCTGTTCTTCGCCGTGCCGTTCCTGATCGTGCTGATGATCAGTTTCTCGCACAGCCGGGTCGGCTCGCCGCCGTACACGTGGCTGCTGCAGTACGTCGATGGCGGGCTCTCGCTCAAGCTCAACCTCGAGAACTACCTGGCGCTGTTCCGTGATTCGATCTATGCGCAGGCGTTCCTGAGCTCGATCAAGATCGCCGCGATCTCGACCTTCCTCACCCTGCTGATCGGCTATCCGATGGCCTATGCCATCGCCCGCCTGTCGCCGGCCGCGCGCAACGTGGCGATGATGCTGGTGGTGCTGCCGTCCTGGACCTCGTTCCTGATCCGCGTCTATGCATGGAAAGCGATCCTGGACCGCAACGGCCTGCTCGACCAGTTCCTGCAGTACACCGGCCTGCAGTCGCTGATGACCTCGATGGGCCTGCCGAAACTGCAGCTGATCGACACCCCGACCGCGGCCTACATCGGCATCGTGTACTGCTATCTGCCGTTCATGGTGCTGCCGCTGTACGCCAACCTGGTCAAGCATGACCACCGTCTGCTGGAAGCAGCCTACGACCTCGGCGCCAAGCCGTGGCAGGCGTTCCTGCGCATCACCCTGCCGCTGTCGAAGGCGGGCATCATCGCCGGCTGCATGCTGGTGATGATCCCGGCGATCGGCGAATTCGTGATCCCGGAAATGCTGGGTGGCTCGGAAACCCTGATGGTCGGTCGCCAGCTGTGGAACGAGTTCTTCAACAACCGCAACTGGCCCGGTGCCTCGGCAATGGCGGCGGCGATGATCCTGTTGCTGCTGGTGCCGATCCTGCTGTTCAATCGATCCCAGCAGCGGTTGCTGGAAGGGAAGCAGGCATGAGCCCGCGTTCTGCCAAGGGCCTGGGCCTGGGCGTGCTGCTGCTCGGCTTCGCTTTCCTGTACCTGCCGATCCTGCTGTTGATGTTCTATTCGTTCAACAGCTCACGGTTGGCCATGGTCTGGGCCGGGTTCTCCACCCGTGCCTACAGCGACCTGTTTGCCGACCGCGCGCTGATGGAGGCGATGTGGACCAGCTTGGTGGTCGCGTTCTGGACCGCCTGTACCGCCACCGTGCTCGGCACGCTGGCGGCAATGGTGATGACCCGCTTCAAGCGTTTCCGCGGCAAGCCGTTCTTCGGTGCGCTGGTGACCGCGCCGCTGGTGATGCCGGACGTGATCCTTGGCTTCTCACTGATGGCGCTGCTGGCCTCGATGGGCGCGATACCGGGCTTCCCGGCGCGCGGCCTGGCCACCATCTGGATCGCCCACGTCACCTTCACCCTGTGCTTCGTCACCGTGGTGGTGTCCTCGCGCCTGCAGGAGATGGACCTGTCGCTGGAAGAAGCGGCGATGGATCTCGGCGCGAGCCGGCTGACCGTGTTCACCCGCATCACCCTGCCGATCATCGCCCCGGCGCTGGTGGCCGGTTGGCTGCTGGCGTTCACCCTGTCGCTGGATGACGTGGTGGTGGCCAGCTTCGTTGCCACGCCGGGCTCGACCACGCTGCCGATGAAGGTGTTCGCTTCGGTACGCATGGGCATCAGCCCGAAGATCAATGCGCTCGCCACGCTGCTGGTGTCTGCAGTGTCCATTGCTGCGGTGATCGGCTGGTACATCAATGCGCGTGCGGAGAAGCGACGCCAGCGCGACCTGCAGCTGGCCCGCCAGGACAACGGCTGAGCCGGCAACATCCGGCTCACGGCGGCCGGCGCACAATGGGGGTCTACCTGATGGAGACCCCCCATGACCGTCGAGATCATCAACCCGGCCACCGGCCAGGTGACCTACCGCCATGAGCTGATGGATGCCGCTGCCATCGAGCAGCGCCTGCAGGCCGCGGCCGAGGCGTTCCCACGCTGGGCCGAGCGCTCGCTGCAGGATCGCGGGGCGATCCTCAAGCAGATTGCCGGCCAGCTGCGTGCGCGCCGCGATGACCTGCAGCAGGCCATGACCAGCGAGATGGGCAAGCTGAAGGCCGAGGCCCTGGCCGAGGTGGAAAAGTGCGCGACCACCTGTGAGTTCTATGCCGACCACGCCGCCGATTACCTGAAGCCGCAGCTGATCGATACCGAGGCCCAGCGCAGCTACGTACGCTATGAACCGATCGGCTGCGTGTTCGCGGTGATGCCGTGGAATTTCCCGATCTGGCAGGTGTTCCGCTTCCTGGCCCCGGCATTCATGGCCGGCAACGTGGCGCTGCTCAAGCACGCCAGCAACGTGCCGCAGTGCGCCGACCTGATCCTGGCGGTGTGCCGCGATGGTGGCCTGCCGGACGGTGTGTTCGACGTGCTGCACATCGACAACGACCAGGCTGCCGACGTACTGCGCGATGCACGGGTGAAGGCCGTCACCCTGACCGGCAGCGAGCGGGCAGGGCGCTCCATCGCGTCCAACGCTGGCAGCCAGTTGAAGAAATCGGTGATGGAGCTGGGCGGCAGCGACGCCTTCGTGGTGCTCGATGATGCCGACCTGGACAAGGCGGTTGCCGCGGCGGTGAAGTCGCGCTTCGACAACAGTGGGCAAACCTGCATTGCCGCCAAGCGCTTCATTGTGGTTGAAGCGGTGGCCGATGAATTCACCCGGCGCTTCGTTGAGGCCGCAGGCGAGCGCCAGTACGGCGACCCGAACGAGCGCGGCACCACGCTGGCGCCGATGGCCCGCGCCGACCTGCGCGACGAACTGCACAAGCAGGTGCAGGCCAGCGTCGCCAAAGGCGCGCGGGTGCTGATCGGTGGCGAGTCGATTGCCGGTTCGTACGCGGGTTACCCGGCCAGCGTGCTCGACCAGGTAGGGCCGGGCATGCCGGCCTATGACGAAGAACTGTTCGGGCCGGTCGCCGCGGTCATCCGGGTCAAGGATGAAGCCGAAGCGCTGCGCGTGGCCAACGACACCCGCTTCGGCCTCGGCGGCAGCGTGTGGACGCGTGACCCGGTGCGTGGCGAGTCCTTCGCCCAGCGCATGGAATGCGGCGCGGCCTTCGTCAACGCCATCGTCAAGAGCGATGCCCGGTTGCCGTTCGGCGGCAGCAAGGAGTCAGGTTTCGGCCGTGAACTGGCCGACCACGGCATCCATGAGTTCATGAACATCAAGACCATCTACGTGGCTTGATTCCCGCCACTACCCGTGGCAGGTCATGTGCCACGACCAACGGTCGTGGCCTGCCGGTCCGGTGGGTATCGACCGTTGGTCGATACGCCCTACAGCCACTTCACCCGCTTGAACAGCCGGTACAGGCCAACGCAGATGCCACCGACAGCAACAATCATCAGCGGGTAGGCCCACGGCTGGTTCAATTCCGGCATGTGGCTGAAATTCATGCCATACCAGCTGGTGATCAGGGTCGGTGCGGCCAGCAGCGCGGCCCATGCACCCAGCCGCTTCACCGTCTCACCCTGGGCCAGCGTCACCAGTGACAGATTCACGCTCAGGGCCGTGCCCAGCATCTCGCGCAGCGTGTCGATGACATCGCTGATGCGTACCGCATGGTCGTGCACGTCGCGGATATACAGCTTCACTTCGTCCGGGAACAGCTCGCCCTGGTAGCGGCGCAGCTGTGCCAGCACATCCTGCAGTGGCGCCACCGCCATCCGCATCTTGTTCAACTCGCGCTTGAGCTCGTACAGGCGCACCACCGTGCTGCGCTTGTAACTGTCGGCGAAGATATCCTTCTCCAGCAGTTCCAGGGTGTCGCGGAAGCGGTTGGTGATGGGCAGGTAATTGTCGACCACGAAGTCGGCCACGGCGTACAGGCAGTACGAGGGGCCCATTTTCAGCAGCTGCGGTTCGCGCTCCACGCGCGCACGCACCGGTGCGTACGAGAGCGAGGCGCCATGGCGAACGGTCACCAGGAACCGTGGGCCGAGGAAGGCGTGGGTTTCGCCGTACTGGATGCGCTCGTCGACCATCTGCGCGGTGGTCACCACCACGAACAACGAGTTCCCGTAGGCCTCCACCTTGGGGCGCTGGTGCGCGTTGCGCGCATCCTCGACGGCCAGGTCGTGCAGGCAGAATTCTTCCTGCAGCTTCAGCAGCACGTCTTCGTTCGGATCGTACAGGCCGACCCAGACGAAACCATTGTTGCTGGCGATGACATCGCTGATGGCATCCAGGCTGATGTCGTGGCGTTTGCCGTCGTCATCGTAGTGGACGCAGTTGATGACGCAGGTGGGATTGGCTGCGGCGGAGGCGGCAGCAGGGGCGGGCAGTGGGGCAGTGGGGGTGGGGCGGGCAATGACATGCCCGCCATCGTGCGTCAGTGCTGCGTTTCCGACAAGTGAGGACGGCGCCCCAGCACCCAGGCCAGTGCCGCATGGACCGGAAGCAGCAGCACGATCCACTGCACGTTGTACTGCGCCTGCAGGCTCAGCCAGTGCAGCACCAGGGCAGCCACGGCCTGCACCGCCACCAGCCACAGCACGATCCTGAACATGCGGCCGGGCACGCGCCGCCGCAGCAGGCTGATCGCCCCCGGCAACAGCAGCACGCACAGCGGCGACAGCAGCAGCAGGTTGCGGTTGGCCCAGGCAGCGTAGTGCGTGCTGAAGCCCCACAGGAACACCAGCAGGCCACCGGCGATGGTGCACAGCAGCCACAGCGGCAAGGCCAGGCCGGCCAGCAGGCGCGTACGCCTGCGTAGCGCCAGCACGCCGACCGCAATCACCAGGCCACACAGCAGCCACGGCCACCAGTGGCGCGCGAATTCCTTCGGTTCGGGGGCGATGCGGTGTGGCAGCAGTTCCTGCTCGGACTGCACCAGCGGGCGGCCGTCGCTGTTGCGGGCCTGCCGCAGGGCATCGGCCAAGCGCATCGGCACGAAGGCTTCCTGCCAGCGCGACAGCGGCTGGTCGGCAAACGGACCCAGGCCGATATCGAAGCCCAGCCACATCCACGGGGCCGGGGACGCCAGGCGTACCGACTCGCTGCGATAGGTGTTGCCACGCGAACGGCCCGACAGCTGTGAATGCAGGCCGCCGCCCAGCGCCTTGTCCAGCGTGTCGCGCACCATCGTGGCGCAGTTGGCGGTGTAGTAATCGTAGTGGTAGCGCGCGTTTTCCGGCTTGGCCCGTTCGGCCAGGTCGGCGGCCAGCGAGCGCGCCTGGTCAGGGGTGATATCCAGCCACTGCACGCTGGCACCGCGGCCGGTCTCGTCGTAGTACGACAGGTCCTGCTGCAGCGGCAGCGCCACCAGGTAATACATCATGTCGCCACGCACGAAGCGGCCGATGAAATCCTGTTCGGACGGATCGAAGTAGCCGAAGTTGTACGAGATCGCCTCGCCGCTCACCGGGTCCAGCACGACGATGGCATCGTGGCCGAAGCGTTCGAAGAACACGGTGCCGGGCTGCATGGTGACGACACCAACGCGCGGGGCAGGGGCATCACTGGCCGTCGAAACGGCCGGCGCCGCCGCCTGCGCGAACGCGGTCAGTGGCAGGGTCGTGGCCAGCACGCACAGTGCCAGCCACACCGTCAGGATCAGGTCACGGTGCTTCAAGCGTCGTCCTGCGCGTCCGGTGCCAGCACCGTTACATGGAAGGCCTGGACCCGGCGCGCATCGGCGCGGGCTACGCGGAACATGAAGCGGTCCAGCGCCAGTTCGTCACCGACTTCCGGCAGATGGCCCACCGCTTCTGTCACCAGGCCACCGATGGTGTCGTAGTCCTCATCGGAGAAATCGGCACCGAAGCGTTCGTTGAAATCGCCGATCGGCGTGAGCGCATCCACCACGTACTGGCCATCGGCCTGGATGGCGATCTGCGCCGAGAAATCCTCGGCCTCGTCGTGTTCGTCGTCGATCTCGCCGACGATCTGCTCCAGCACGTCCTCGATGGTGACCAGGCCGGCGACACCGCCGTACTCGTCCACCACGATCGCCATGTGGTTGCGCGACAGGCGGAATTCCTTCAGCAGCACGTTGAGCTTCTTCGCTTCCGGAATCAGCACCGCCGGGCGCAGCAGTTCACGCACGTTGCCGGGACCGTTGTCGGCAACCACGCCGCGCAGCAGGTCCTTGGCCAGCAACACGCCGAGGATGTCGTCCTTGTTCTCGCCATGCACCGGGAAGCGCGAATGGCCGGACTCGACCACCTGCTTCATCAGCTCCAGGAAGGGCGCCTCCACCGGCAGCGAGACCATCTGCGAACGCGAGATCATCACGTCGCCCACGGTCAGCTCGGCCACCGAAATGGCACCTTCCATCATCTTCAGGGTATCGGCGGCGATCAACCCCTCTTCCTGCGCGGTGTGCAGGACAGCGACCAGCTCGTCGCGGGTGTGGGGTTCGCCGGAAAAAGCAGACGTCAGGCGTTCAAGCCAGCCGCGCTTCTTTTCACTGTGCTCCACGGAGGAGCTACTACTGTCGTCTTCTGACATCTCTGGAAAAAAGGCACCCGGCAGGCCGGGCGATGGCCCAAGTCTAGCAGGATGTGGGGGCGTGTCAGTGACCGTCGGCCGCCGGAGCGGTGGCGGCCGGGCCTTCGTCCTCGGCCGGCAGGTCCAGGCTGTAGGTGCAGCCGGCCAGGGTCCTGCCGGGGTGGCTGGCGACGGTGGATACGCTGAGGATGATCGACTCGATCTGCGCCTCCCCGGTCTTCGGGTCGGTCACATCGCGGCTGACCAGCTCGCGCCCGGCCATGAACTTGCCGTCCTGGTCGTAGCCGATCTCCAGCGCCAGCTGCTTGGCAAGGGGGCGTGGGTCGGCCTGGTCCAGCACCGCCATGATGCTGGCGCCGGCCACAGCCACACGCTCGGTCTGCTGGCCGAACACCGTGATCGGGCTGGCCAGCCGGTACTCGCTCATGAACTGGTTGCCCTGCGGCAGCGGCTGCAGGCCATGCGCCACGGCCTTCAGCGGGTCAGCCAGCAGCGGTGCCAGTGCGGCGTGCTCGGCCACGCCCTGGCGGCATTCGATCAGGGCAGGCAGGTCCAGCGGCGCCGCGGAAGCGGTGGAGGCAAGCAGTAAGGGCAGTGGCAGGAGGGTACGCAGCAGCACAAGCGGGTTCCGTAATAGGGCCGAGCCCATGCTCGGCTGCTTCTTGGCCAGGTCGGCGAGGCGCAGGGTGCACTGCGGCCGAGCATGGGCTCGGCCATACGGGCGCCGGCCCGCTGTCAGCGCTCGCCCGCGTACGGGTCGTCGATGCCAAGCTCGGCCAGGATCTCGCGCTCCAGCTGTTCCATCGCCTCGGCTTCCTTGTCGTCCTCGTGGTCCCAGCCGAGCAGGTGCAGCACGCCGTGCACAGTCAGGTGCGCGTAGTGGGCATTGAGCACTTTGCCCTGCTCCTCGGCTTCACGGGCCACCACCGGTGCGCAGATCACCAGGTCGCCCAGCAGCGGGAACTTGACGCCCTTGGGCAGGCCCTCCGGCACGTCGGCCGGGAAGCTCAGCACGTTGGTGGCGTAGTCCTTGCCCCGGTAGTGCCGGTTCAGCGACTGGCCTTCCTTGCTGTCGACCACGCGGATGGCCAGGTCGGCCTCGCGGATGCGGCCCTTCAGCGCAGCCGCCACCCACTTGCGGAAGCTGACGGCAGAGGGCAGCCCGGCACGGGGCAGTGCGTAGCTGACGGCGACATCCAGTCGTACGGGACCACGGGTCATGGAGTCGCTCCAGGTTGGATCTCATGCAGGTCGCGGCGGTCGTAGGCACTGACGATGCGCGCCACCAGCGGGTGGCGGACCACGTCGCGGGCTTCGAAGAAGGTGAAGCTGACGCCCTCCACGTCGCGCAGCACGTCGATCGCATCGCGCAGGCCGGACTTCACATGCTTGGGCAGGTCGGTCTGGGTCAGGTCGCCGGTGACCACGGCGGTGGAACCGAAACCCAGGCGGGTCAGGAACATCTTCATCTGTTCGATGGTGGTGTTCTGCGCTTCGTCCAGGATCACGAACGCATCGTTGAGCGTGCGGCCGCGCATGTAGGCCAGCGGCGCGATCTCGATGACGTTCTTTTCCAGCAGCTTGAGCACCTTTTCCACGCCCAGCATTTCATACAGGGCGTCGTACAGCGGGCGCAGGTACGGGTCGACCTTCTGGCTCAGGTCGCCCGGCAGGAAGCCCAGCTTCTCGCCGGCCTCGACCGCCGGACGCACCAGGATCAGGCGCTGCACGCGTGATTCGTTCAGTGCTTCCACCGCGCTGGCCACGGCCAGGAAGGTCTTGCCGGTACCGGCCGGGCCGATGCCGAAGTTGATGTCGTGGCTGACGATCTGGTGCAGGTAGCGGCTCTGGTTGGAACCCCGCCCGCGCACGGTTCCGCGCTTGACCTTGATCGCCACGTCCTGTGCTTCGTAGGAGCGGTCGGCGATCTGTTCGATGTTGGCCGCGTTCAGCCGCAGGTGAATGGCGTGGTTGTCGAAGGTGGTCTCGGCGGCTTCTTCGTACAGCGCCTCGATCAGTTTCTGCGCCTCGGCGCTTGCCTCGGCCGGGCCGCTGATGCGGAACACGAAGCCGCGGTTGGCGATTTCCACGCCAAGCTTCAGTTCGATCTGGCGAAGGTGTCCGTCGAACGGGCCGCACAGGTTGGCCAGCTGCGCGTTGTCTTCCGGCGACAGGGTGAAGTCTCGATGCTCGATGCTTTTCATTGCTTGGGGTGGGGCGGGGTCGCCGTCCACCGCGATGGCGTCAGGGACGACAAGGGTAACGCGCAAGCCGGCATGACGACAGTTCTCCACACCGGGTGTGGACCGGCGCCGAAGAAACCTGTGGATAGACCTTCGCAGGGCTTGTGCCACAAGGAAGATGATGCCGTGGTGAAAATTGTGCCAGTGCCTGCAGGATTTTCCACATGCGGTGTGGACGGTGTTGCCACGAACCTGTGGATAGGTGGCAGCGAGCCTTGCGGCAGTGGCGTTGGCAGCAACTGATCAATTATTGGCCAGCGCTGATCTGGATCATTGCGGGTGCACAGGGAGCATGGCACCGTGGCGCCATCGCAGGAGGTGGCGCATGGCCGTGGTCACGTGGGTGCGCAGGTTGGGGTTGCTGGGCAGCTGCCTGCTGGCGGGGTGCGGCGAAGCACCACCAGCAGCACTGGGTACGCTTGAATGGGACCGGATCAGCGTGCCCGCACCGGCGGCTGAAGTGATCAGTACCGTTGACGTGCGCGAGGGGCAGGCGGTCAAGGCGGGCGCGCTGCTGATGCGCCTGGATCCTGCCCGTGGCGCAGCCCAGCTCGAGGCCGCACAGGCCGAAACGGCCCGCGCGCAGGCACAGCTCGAGGAACTGCAGGTGGGACCGCGTCCGGAGCAGATCGCCCAGGCGCAGGCACAGCTCACCGCGCTGCGCGCGCAGGCGGCGGAAGCCACCGCGTACTACCGCCGGGTGCAACCGCTGGCCCGCCAGCGGTTGGTGGCTGCCGCTGATCTGGACCGGGCGCGAGCGGCCGCCGACAACGCCGTGGCCAGCGTGCGCGCTGCCGAACAGGCGTGGCTGCAGCTGCAGCGCGGCAACCGTCGTGAGGACATCGCCCAGGGCCAGGCCGCCTCCAGGGCGACACAGGCACAGCAGGTCGTGCAGGCCGTCAACCTGCAGAAACTGCAGCTGCGCGCGCCGCGCGATGGCGTGGTCGATGCGTTGCCCTACAGGCAAGGCGACCAGGCACCGATCGGTGCACCGTTGGTGGTGATGCTGGTGGGCGAACGGCCGTATGCGCGCGTGTACCTGCCGCAGCCGTTGCGCCTGCAGGTGAAGGTCGGGCAGGCGGCGCTGGTGCAGCTGGACGGCGCCAACACCGTACTGAAAGGGCATGTGCGGTCGATCCGCAGCGAACCTTCCTTTACCCCCTATTACGCGTTGACCGGTGATGACGTCTCGCGGCTGAGCTACCTGGCCGAGATCGAGATCGACGACAGTGCCGACATGCAGGCGCTGCCCGCCGGGCTGCCGGTGCAGGTGCGCTTCTGAATCCGGTCGATGACATCGCCGTGCGTGCGCGGGGCCTGAGCCGCCGTTTCGGCGACCTGCTGGCGGTGGACAATGTCGATCTGCAGGTGCCGCGTGGGCAGGTATACGGCTTCCTCGGCCCGAACGGCTCGGGCAAATCGACCACCATCCGCATGCTGTGCGGGCTGCTTGAGCCGAGCGCGGGCGAGATCGACGTGCTGGGCCTGGCGATCCCGGCGCAGGCCGAGTCGTTGCGCCGCCGCATCGGCTACATGACCCAGCGCTTTTCGTTATACGAAGATCTGTCGGTGCGGGAGAACCTGGAATTCCTTGCCGCCATCCAGGATCTGCCACGCGCGCAGGCGCGGCAACGGGTCGATGCGCTGCTGCAGCAGTACCGCCTGCAGGATCGCCAGGTGCAGTTGGCCGGCACCCTCAGTGGGGGGCAGAAGCAGCGGCTGGCGCTGGCCGGTGCGGTGATCCATGCGCCGGAACTGCTGTTCCTGGATGAGCCGACCAGTGCGGTCGATCCCGAGTCGCGTCGCGATTTCTGGGAAGCGCTGTTCGAACTCGCCGATGCCGGTACCACGGTGCTGGTGTCCACCCACTACATGGACGAGGCCGAACGCTGCCACCGGCTGGCGATCCTTGATCGCGGTGCCCTGGTAGCCGATGGCACGCCGGCCGAACTGTGCGCGCAGCTGCAGGGCCGCACCCTGGCTGTCACCACCGCGCAACCCCGGCAGGCCAGCCGCGCGCTGGCGGCGCTGCCGGGCGTGCTCAGCGTGGCGCAGATCGGCACCGAGCTGCGTGTGCTGTGCAGCGAGGGCGCGGCCGATACCGCCGTGCTGGCGCAGGCCCTTGCCACCGCCGATCCGCAGGCCAGCATCGAACCGGTGGCGCCCAACCTGGAAGACGTCTTCGTTGCCGCTACCCGTGGCCGCGGCCGGGAGCCGGCGGCATGAGCCTGCGACGGCTGTGGGCGATCATGCTCAAGGAGCTGCGCCAGCTGCGCCGCGACCGGATCACCCTGGCGATGATCATCGGCATCCCGGTGATGCAGCTGCTGCTGTTCGGCTATGCGATCAACCTCAACCTGCGGCATCTGGATGCCGGCATCGCCGACCAGGCCAACAGTGCGGCGTCGCGCGCGCTGGTGCAGGACATGGTCGCCACCGGTGTGATCGCCCCGCGCGCGCAGGCCTATACGCCCGATCAATTGATGGAAGCGTTGCGACGGGGCCGGATCAGCGTGGGCATCGTGATTGCCGCCGATTTCGAACGACGCCGCTACGAAGGCCGCGAAGCGGTGCAGGTGCTGGTCGACGGCAGCGACACGGTGGTGCAGAGCGCGGCGATCCAGTTGGCGCAGGTGCCGCTGGACACGCGGCCGACCAGCAACACACGGCCGCTGCGCGAGGGCAGTATTGCCAGCGGGCCGGTAAGCGTCATCAGCTTCTACAATCCGCAACGACGGTCAGCGGTGAACATCGTGCCCGGCCTGATCGGGGTGATCCTGACCATGACCCTGGTGATGTTCACTGCAGTGGCGGTGGTACGCGAGCGCGAACGCGGCAACATGGAGTTGCTGATCGCCACGCCGGTATCGCGCAGCGAACTGATGGTGGGCAAGGTATTGCCCTACGCGGCGATCGGTCTGCTGCAGACCACACTGGTGCTGCTGCTGGGCACGTGGTTGTTCGAGGTCCCGATCCGCGGCAGCCTGGTTGATGTCTATCTGGCCGCCGTGCTGCTGGTGCTGGCCAACCTGGCGCTGGGCCTGTTGATTTCAACGCGGGCGCGTTCGCAGTTCCAGGCCATGCAGATGACCCTGTTCCTGTTCCTGCCCTCCATCCTGCTGTCGGGCTTCATGTTCCCGTTCGCCGGCATGCCCCGGCCGGTGCAGTGGCTGGCTGAAGTATTGCCGCTGACCCATTTCCTGCGCCTGGTACGCGGCATCATGCTGCGCGGGGCTTCGCTGTGGGAACTGTGGCCGGACGCGCTGGCGCTGCTGGTGTTCATCGTGGCGATGATGACCCTGGCCATCCTGCGCTTCCGCAAGCGCCTGGATTGAAGCATGCCGACCAACGGTCGGCATCCACCCCGGTAGGTGCCGACCGTTGGTCGGCACACCTTATTCCGTCACCACGCGCCCGCGCAGCGAGTTGGCCATCGCTTCCGTGATCACCACATCCACGAACTGGCCGATCAGGCGCGGGTGCGCCGGGAAGTTCACCGAACGCATGTTCTCGGTCTTGCCAGTCAGTTCGTTCGGGTTCTTGCGCGAAGGGCCTTCCACCAGCACGGTCTGTACGCTGCCGACCATCTTTTCGGAGATCTGCGCGGCATGCGCGTTGATCCGTTCCTGCAGCCGCGACAGGCGCGCATGCTTTTCCGCGTCGCTGATCGTGTCTTCCAGGTCTGCAGCCGGCGTGCCCGGGCGACGCGAATAGATGAAGGAGAAGCTGTGGTCGAAGCCGATATCCTCGATCAGCTTCATGGTCTTCTCGAAATCAGCATCCGTCTCGCCGGGGAAACCGACGATGAAGTCCGAACTGATCGAGATGTCCGGGCGCACCGCGCGCAGCTTGCGGATCTTCGACTTGAATTCCAGTGCGGTGTAGCCGCGCTTCATCGCAGACAGCACGCGGTCGCTGCCGGCCTGCACCGGCAGGTGCAGGAAGTTGGCCAGCTGCGGCACGTCGCGGAACGCGTCGATCAGCGAATCGCTGAACTCCAGCGGATGCGATGTGGTGAAGCGGATGCGGCCGATGCCGTCGATCTCGGCGATGGTGCGGATCAGCAGGCCCAGGTCGGCGAGCTCGCCGTCACCATAGGGACCACGGTAGGCGTTGACGTTCTGCCCGAGCAGATTGATTTCGCGCACGCCCTGTGCCGCAAGCTGTGCCACTTCCACCACCACGTCCTCGAACGGGCGGCTGACCTCGGTACCACGCGTGTAGGGCACCACGCAGAACGAACAGTACTTGGAGCAGCCTTCCATGATCGACACGAACGCTGAGGCCCCTTCCGCACGCGGCTCCGGCATGCGATCGAACTTCTCGATTTCCGGGAAGCTGATGTCCACCTGCGGGCGCTGCTGCTCGCGACGGGCGCGGATCAGTTCCGGCAGGCGGTGCAGCGTCTGCGGGCCGAACACCAGGTCGACGAACGGCGCACGCTTGATGATCGCCTCGCCTTCCTGCGACGCCACGCAACCGCCTACGCCGATGATGACCTCGCGGCCCTGGTTCTTCAGGCTCTTCCAGATGCCCAGCTGGCTGAACACCTTCTCCTGCGCTTTTTCGCGGATCGAGCAGGTATTGACCAGGATGACGTCGGCGTCCTCCGGGCGATCGGTCAGTTCCAGGCCATCGCTGGCGGCGAGCACGTCGGCCATCTTGGCCGAGTCGTACTCGTTCATCTGGCAACCGTGGGTCTTGATGTACAGCTTGCCCTTCACCTGGTCAGGCTTGCGCGGACCAGAGGGCAGGGCAACGAGCGGGGTGCCGCCCTGGGCGGCGGGCGGAAAGACGTCTGGCGTCCCGTTCATGGCGCTTAATCCAGTCGGGTGGCGGGAAAGGGGGCGATTCTACCCGCATCCCAGGGCGTGCGCCCGGCGCAACGCCAGCGACGCCACGCTGCGCGCTCGCGGGGCATGGCCCCGCGCTACCTGCATCCCGTCCCGTCCGGTAGCGCCGGGCCGTACCCGGCGAGTGCGCTTACGCCGCGATCAGCTCCGCATCAATCTGCCGCGAGCGATCAAACGCGGTCATCGCGCTCATCCGATCGATGTAGGCGGCCGTCGCCGGTGCTGGCTGCACCAGGCCGAACGCACTGGTCCATGCCAACGCATTGCCCCACAGCACGTCGGCCGCACTCATCACCTCGCCCAGCAGGTACGGTCCCTGCGCGAGCTGCGCTTCGATCACCTGCAGCACCGTATCGGCGTCGTTGTAGGGCGACATCAGGCGCGGCGGCGGCTCGCGATGCATGGCCTTGTCGATCATCGCCGGCTCGAAACAGGCGCCATAAAAGGCCATCCAGCGCAGGTAAGGGCCGCGCAGGGCGTCGCCGATCGGCGGCGCCAGCCCGGCTTCCGGGTAGAGGTCGGCCAGGTACAGGTAGATCGCCACCTGCTCGGTTACCAGGGCGCCGTTGTGCACGATGGCCGGCACCTTGCCCATCGGGTTGATCGCCAGATAGGCCGGGGCCAGGTTGGCACCGGCCTTCAGGTCCAGCACCTGCATGCGGTAGTCGGCGCCCAGTGCTTCGAGCAGGGCGACAGCGCCGCTCGAGCGTGAACGGGCGGCGTGGTAGAGGGTGATCTGGCGTGACGTCATGGCATTGCTCCCTGCAGGTGGTGGTGAAGTGGGGCCCATGCTGGGGCACAATTGCGGACGACTTCTGTCCGCGATCCGTCATGCGCCATACCGCCCATCGCCTGCTTCGCCTGATCTCGCTGCTGCAGGCCCGCCGTCACTGGTCCGGCGCCGAGCTGGCCGAGCGCATGGGCGTGGACCGGCGCAGCATCCGCCGCGATGTCGAGCGCCTGCGTGAGCTGGGGTATCCGGTACAGGCCTCGGCCGGTGTAGGTGGCGGCTACCGGCTGGGCGCCGGTGCACCTGTGCTGCCGATGCTGCTGGATGAGGAAGAAGCCACCACACTGGCGATTGCCCTGCGCGCGGCGTCGGCTACGGTGTCCGGTATCGACGACACCGCACGCGGCCTGCTGTCCAAGCTCGATCCGCTGGTGCCGGCGCGTCGCCGCCAGCAGGCCGGCGAAGTACATGCCGCCACCGCAACCCTGTCCGACCTGCCGTCCACCGATGCGCGCCTGCTCGGGCGACTGGCCCAGCATTGCCGGCAGGCCGCGCGGCTGGCCTTTGAGTACCGCAGCGCGCAGGACGCGGTGACGCAACGGGAAGTCGAGGCCCAGCACTTGGTCAACTACGGGCGGCGCTGGTATCTGCTGGCTTGGGATCTGGGCCGGCAGGATTGGCGCACGCTGCGCGTCGACCGGATGGGCGCGGTGCGGCATCTGCCCGAGCCCGGCCTGCATCGGCGCACTCCGGCGCCGCCGGATGTGATGGTGCGGCAGGCAGTCAGCCAGGCACCGTTCGCGCTGCAGGCCGTCCTGCGCCTGGCCGGCAGCGAAGCGGAGCTGACCGGGCGCATTCCGCCCTGGTGCGGTGTGCTGGAGGCCGACGGGCCAGAACATTGCCTGTTGCGGATGGGCGCGGAAAGCCGCGGCATGATGCTGGCGCAGATCCTCAGCCTGGATCGCCTGCCGGTGGCGGTGTGGACCACCCCGGCCGAGCTGCGCGAGGAGCTGGCCCAGCGCCTGGCCGGGCTCGGCCAGGTCCTGGCCGTGCCCGCCGTCACGGTCTGAGCCAGCGCCCTTGGCAAGCTGCAGCGAAGCTGGGACACTCGCGGCCATGAAGGGGAGACTGGGGACAACGGCGATCATCATCGCTGCGCTGACCGCTGCGCCGGCCAGCGCCGGCACCCTGTACAAGTGCCTCGGCGCCGACGGTGTCACCAGCTATGTCAGCAAGCGGGTGGCCGGTGCCCAATGCAGCACCATCAGCTACACCCGCAGCGCGGGCAGGGCAGCGCGCGCTCCCGTTGCCACGCCGGTGCCGGCGCCGCTACCAGCACCTGCGGCACCTGCTGCAGTGGTGGCCAGCGCCGAGCGCAATCCGGTTGCGGTTGCCGCCGCTGCGGCCAGTGCTGCTGTCGCAACGACCCCGGCACCCTCAGCGGCCGCTACGTCGGCCAGCCCTCGCGGCGGCAGGATGGTCAGCGGACAGGTCTATTCGTACATGCAGGACGGGGTGCGCCACTACACCAGCGCACGCCCGACCCAGGTGGCCAACCTCGGCCCGGTGCGGACGATCCGCTACAGCTTCATGGAGCGTTGCTACGCCTGCGGGGTCAATCCGCGCGTCGATTTCGGCAGCGTGCGCCTGAACACCACGGCCTTCCAGAGCGAGATCACCTCGGCTGCACGCGAATTCGGCGTGGAAGAGGCCGTGGTACGCGCGATCATCCATGCCGAGTCGGCCTACAACCCGACCGCACTCAGCCGTGCCGGCGCCCAAGGCCTGATGCAGCTGATGCCGCCCACCGCCGCGCGCTTCGGCGTCAGCGATTCCTACGACGCGGGGCAGAACATCCGTGGCGGTGTGCAGTATCTGGCGTGGCTGTTGAAGCGTTTCAATGGAGATCTGACCCTGGCCGCCGCCGGCTACAACGCGGGCGAGGGCGCGGTCGATCGCCATCGCGGCGTGCCCCCCTACAGCGAGACCCAGTACTACGTGCGCCGGGTCGGCCAGTTGGCCGAGCGCTATCGCACGGCCCTGACCAAGCAGTAGGCGCCGGCCGTTGGCCGGCAATCCCGCAAACTATGTTGTTGCAATGCGTTGTGTGGCGCGCGACGGTTCCGCTACACTCGACCGAGATTCAATGCGGCTCTGGCCCCCACCGGAACCGCTGGCAGCCTTAAAGCTACCTAATCAATATCGGAGTGCCGGATGGCCAACGATGGGGTACACGATCCAGTCAACACCGGACGTCGGCGTTTTCTTACTGCCACCACAGCCGTGGTGGGCGCCGTCGGCGTCGGATTCACCGCAGTTCCTTTCATAAAATCCTGGAACCCCAGTGCCCGCGCCAAGCTTGCCGGCGCACCGGTGGTGGCCGATATCAGCGCCCTGCAGGAAGGCCAACGCCTGATCGTGGAGTGGCGTGGCCAGCCGATCTGGATCGTCAAACGGTCCAAGGCGATCCTTGACGCGCTGCATGGGCTGGATGGCCGCTTGAAGGACCCCGAGTCCGGCGAGAAGGACCAGCAGCCGGAATACGTGCTCAAGCAGAACCCGGAGCTGCGTTCGATCAAGCCCGAGATCTCGGTGCTGGTCGGTCTCTGCACGCACCTGGGCTGTTCGCCGGAAATGGTCGGTGAAATCCGCCCCGAGCCCTACGATCCGCAATGGAAGGGCGGCTATTTCTGCCCCTGCCACAAGTCGCGCTTCGACATGTCCGGCCGCGTCTTCAAGGACGTGCCCGCACCCATCAACCTGAAGGTGCCCGCGCACCACTACCAGGACGACAACACCATCATCATCGGTGTCGATCCGCAGGGGGCTGCCTGATGTCCAACATCCTCAGCCGTACCGCTACCGGCGTGGCCGACTGGGTCAATGCCCGCGCGCCGGGGTTGATGCCGATCTACCGCAAGCACGTCAGCGAATACTACGCGCCGAAGAACTTCAACATCTGGTACTACTTCGGCTCGCTGGCGCTGCTGGTGCTGGTCAACCAGATCGTCACCGGCATCTTCCTGACCATGCACTACAAGACGAATGCCGCCGAAGCATTCGCCTCCATCGAGTACATCATGCGTGACGTGGAGTGGGGCTGGCTGATCCGCTACATGCACTCCACCGGTGCCTCGCTGTTCTTCATCGTGGTCTACCTGCACATGTTCCGCGGGCTGCTGTACGGCAGCTACCAGAAGCCACGCGAACTGGTGTGGATCCTGGGCATGCTGATCTATCTGGTGCTGATGGCCGAAGCCTTCATGGGCTACGTGCTGCCGTGGGGCCAGATGTCGTTCTGGGGCGCCAAGGTGATCATCTCGCTGTTCGGCGCCATTCCGGTGATCGGCAACGGCCTGACCGAATGGATCATGGGCGATTACCTGCCCAGCGACGCCACGCTCAACCGGTTCTTCGCGCTGCATGTGATCGCGCTGCCGCTGGTCCTGCTGCTGCTGGTGGTGCTGCACCTGGGCGCGCTGCATGAAGTGGGATCGAACAATCCCGATGGCGTGGAGATCAAGAAGGGCCCGAAGGGCAACCGCTGGTCACCGAACGCGCCGACCGACGGCATTCCGTTCCATCCCTACTACACGCTCAAGGATGGCGTCGGCGCGGGCTTCCTGCTGATCATCGCCGCCTTCATCATCTTCTTCGCACCGGCCTTCGGTGGCCTGTTCCTGGAACACGACAACTTCACCGAAGCCAATCGCCTGGTCACCCCCGAGCACATCAAGCCGGTCTGGTACTACACGCCGTACTACGCGATGTTGCGGGTGGTGCCGAACAAGCTGGGTGGCGTGATCGTGATGTTCTCGGCCATCGCCATCCTGTTCCTGGTGCCCTGGCTGGACCGGGCCAAGGTCAAGTCCTACCGTTACCGCGGCGTGCTCTCGCGGGTGCTGCTGGGGGTGTTTGCAGTGTGCTTCGTCTGGCTCGGCGTGATCGGCTCCGGCCCGGGCACCGATGCACACGAGACGTATGTCGGGCGGGTGCTGACCTTCCTGTACTTCGCCTTCTTCATCACCATGCCGATATGGACAAGGCTGGACAAGACCAAGCCGGTACCGGAAAGGGTGACCACGCATGACTGAGCGCTGGATGGTCCGGCTGGCCCTGGCGGCCGCCCTGATGCTGGGCAGTACCCTGGCCATGGCCGCCGAGGGCGGCACCAAGCTGCTGCAGGCTGGCAACGATCTGGGTGACCGGGCGTCGCTGCAGCGTGGCGCCCAGCTGTACATGAACTACTGCAGTGGCTGTCATGCACTGAAGTACCTGCGCTATTCGCGGATGGGCGAGGACCTGGGGCTGAGCGAGGAAGAGGTGATGAACAACCTCAACTTCACCGGCTCGGCGATCGGCGATCCGGTGCCCGTGGCGATGCCCAAGGAGCAGGCCGAAAAGTGGTTCGGCAAGATGCCGCCGGACCTGAGCCTGATTTCCCGGGTGCGCGGCAGCGACTGGATCTACACCTACCTGAAGTCGTTCTACCTGGACAGCAGCCGCCCGCTCGGCTGGAACAATGCGCTGTTTGCCAACGCATCCATGCCCAATCCGTTGTGGGAGATGCAGGGCCTGCAGCATGCGGTGCATGGCAAGGCCGAAGCGGCGGGCATGGACCCGCCGGTGACGGGCCTGCGCATCGAAAGCCCGGGTTCGGTCGATGCGGCGCAGTACGACCAGGCCGTTCGCGACATCACCAACTTCCTTGAATATGCCGGCGAGCCGGCCGCGCTGAAGCGGCAGCAGCTCGGTGTCTGGGTGATCCTGTTCCTGGCCCTGCTGACCTTCCTGGTGTACCTGTTGAAGAAGGAATACTGGAAGGACGTGCACTGATCCAGGGCCAGCCATCGCAATGGGCCTATTGGCTTTTGTGATGGTCGGTTGCACACTCGGGGAGGAGTCGACCGTCAGCACGGTGCTGACGGCGCCGATGCGGCAGGCGGTCTCCTGTCGTAGGAGAGCCTTTGATGGCGGCGAGCGTACGCATGCGCAATACACTGACGCTGTTTTCCTCGAACGACGATGTACTGTGCCACCGTGTGCGCCTGGTGCTGGCGGCCAAGGGCGTGAGTTTCGACTTCGTACCGGTCGATCCACAGAACCCGCCGGAAGACCTGATCGATCTCAATCCGTACCACTCGGTGCCGACCCTGGTCGAGCGCGAGCTGGTGCTGTATGCCGCGTCGGTGGTCAGCGAGTATCTGGACGAGCGCTATCCGCATCCGCCGCTGATGCCGGTCGATCCGCTGTCGCGCGCGCGGATCCGCCTGGCCATGCTGCGTATCGAACACGACTGGGTGCCGCAGGTGCAGGCGATCCAGCTGGGCAACAAGACCCAGGCCGAGGCAGGGCGAAAGCGGCTGAAGGAACTGTTGACGGCCTCGCTGCCGTTGTTCAAGGCGAGCAAGTTCTTCCTCAACCCGGAAATGAGCCTGGCCGACTGCGCGATGGCGCCGATCATCTGGCGCCTGCAGTCGCTGGATGTACCGCTGCCGAAGGACGGCAAGGCGATCGAGGACTACGGCAACCGGATCTTCCGCCACCCCGGTTTCGTCCGCAGCCTGACCGAGCAGGAAAAGAAGCTGCGCGATCTGCCGGGCTGATCCGCCACCCGCTTTCCCGTCTGCACGCCGACCGGCGTGCAGACGATCCGCCCCGGCCGGGGCGTCGGGCGCTACACTTCACGCATGACCGAAGACTTCTTCCACATGACCAGCCACCGACCGTACCTGTTGCGGGCACTGGTGGAATGGATCAATGACAACCAGCTGACGCCGCACATCCTGGTCGACGCCGGCGTTCCCGGCGTGCAGGTTCCGCCTTCAGCCATCAAGGATGGCCGGGTGGTGCTCAACATCGCCGAACGCGCGGTGGTACGGCTGGTGATCGACAACGAGTCGGTGAGCTTCTCGGCGCGCTTCTCCGGCACCAGCTATCCGGTGCAGGTGCCGATCAGCGCCGTACTGGCGGTATATGCCCGCGAAACCGGGCAGGGCATGGCCCTGCCGGATGACATTCCCGGTGGCGAGCCGGCGCCGGCCAGTGATGAGCTGCTGCACGACGATGAGCAGGCGCCGCCGGACGACACGCCGCCCGCTGGTCCGCCGCCCAAGGGCCGTCCGACCCTGCGCGTGGTCAAGTAATGGTGGGGGCCGACCGTTGGTCGGCCCACCCTCAGGCCCTACACATCCTCGGCATCTTCGTTGTCCGCACGGATCTGGCTGATCCGCGCCGCGCCCGGGCCGGTGAAGGAAACCAGCTGATCGCCGCGCAGTACCATGCGGCCGACATGGCGATCGATGCCGTCGTAGGAATACTCGAATTTGAAGGTGCGTTCGAAGCCGAGCCGTCCGTCTTCCCCGCGCGACAGGCGCAGGCCCGTGGCGTGCACCGCCTGGTCCAGCCACTGCACATCGGCGGCACGGCAGGCGTTGCGGCCCAGCTCGATCGCACGTTCGGCGGCCGAACGTGCTGCGTTCCAGAAGAAGTAGACGATACCGCCGGCAATCAGCAGGAACAGCAGGGTGGGCATGGCATCAGCCGTCAGGTGTCGATCCGCCAAAGATGGCGACGAATGGCGACCGGATCAAGCGGCATCTGCTCAGCGATTGCTGCCAGGCTCTGTTGCCGGCTGCGGCGGCACCGGTGACGGTGCAGCGGGAATCACTGTTGGAAGCGGTGCGACCCGCGGCGCAGTGGCATTCAACTGCAGCAGCGCCGCCCAATCCTGCCGGTTGAAGCTGCATTCGTCCTCACGGCCCGGTGTGCAGGTCGGGTCGATGCCGGTGGTGTCGCGCTCGCGCGGCGGCGGCAGCTTGATCGTGCCGGTGCGATCCAGTTGCAGCAGGCGCATTGCCACGGTGTTCATGACATTGCCGCCCACCAGGTAGAGCGTCTGGTCGCCACCGAGGTTGGCCGCCACCACCACTTCGCAATGCGACTTCCAATGGCCGACCGAGCCGTTGCCCAGCGCCTGCACCAATCCGCTGTAACTGAGCGTGCTGCTGCGGTCGCGCAGGAAGCACAGCAGATCGCCAGGCGCAGGCTTGGCGGTGGCCGGGTCCACAAGGCGGTAGGGCACGCCGGAAGGGCCTGCCTGGTAGGCGGCGCGGATGTAGTCGATATGGCGTGGGGAAGTATTGAAGCCGGGTACGCCGGCGCGCACCATCACCCAGGAAATGAAGGCCGCCGACCAAGGATTGTCGATCAGGAAGGCGCGGCAATCGCTGTCGGTGTAACGCGTGCCCAGCGGCCCCAGGCAGCTGCTGGCGCCGGGCTGGCTGCCCAGCGCGTTGAGCGTGCCGCTTTCGCGCCAGTAGCTGATGACCCGTTGCCAGGCGATCAGGCCGTTGTCGGCCAGATGATCGCCTTCGGCCTCGGTGACACTGAGGCTGGCGGCGCGGCCGTCACGGTCGATGAAGGGGCGATACCAGAGCCGATGCTCGTTGCAGGTGGTGTTGCGGATGGCGACCGCCAATGGGCTCAGGCCGAAACGCGGTGGTACATCGCAGGCTTCGACAGCGGCGGCCGAGAAAGGCGTCGCGGCCAGCAGCAGGCAGGCAGGCAAGAGCATCCGGCGCATGCGCGGCTCCTGTGGGGGATGGCCGCAGCGTCGCAGCGCCGTTGTGAACGCCGGGTGTGAGAACGGTAGTGCCGGCCGTTGGCCGGCAACATCACGATCCGCGAATCCACCCTCAACCCGGTGGCGGACCCAGTTTCAGCGACAGGTCGATTGCCTGTACGTGTTTGGTCAGGCCGCCGATGGAAATGCAGTCCACCCCATCTTCGGCGATCGAGCGCAGGCCGCCGAGGCCGACGCTGCCGGACACCTCCAGTGGAATGCGGCCTTCGGTGATGCGCACCGCTTCGCGCCGCAGTTCCGGGCTGAAGTCGTCCAGGAGGATGCGTTCACAGCCGGCTTCCAGCGCCTGCCGCAGCTGTTCCAGGTCCTCGACCTCGACCACCAGCGGCAGCTGTGGCCATTGCTGGCGGGCGGCCGACACAGCGGCAGCCAGTGAACCGGCCGCGCGGATGTGGTTCTCCTTCAGCATCACCGTGTCGTACAGGCCGAAGCGGTGGTTGTCGCCGCCGCCGCACCGCACCGCGTATTTCTGGGCCAGGCGCAGGCCGGGCAGGGTCTTGCGGGTATCAAGGATGCGCGTACCTGTGCCTTCCACCGCAGCCACGTAGCGGGCCGTGGTGGTGGCGGTGCCGGACAGGGTCTGCAGGAAATTCAGCGAGGTGCGTTCGGCGCTTACCAGGCTGCGGCTGCGCCCATGCAGCAGGGCCAGCACGGTGCCGGCGCTGACGCTGTCGCCTTCGGCCACCCGCCACTCGATCTGCACATCCGCATCGAGTGCGCGATGGGTGGCATCGAACCACGCGCGGCCCGCGATCACCGCATCCTGCTTGCACAGCAGGTAGGCGCTGTCGGGCTGGTCGGGCAGCAGGGCGGCGGTGACGTCACCGCTGCCCAGGTCCTCGGCCAACGCGCGGGCGACATCGGCCGCGACGACGGCTGGATCCGGCGTCGGCAGCGCGCTCATGCGGACGGGAAGTCGGCGATCTGTGCGGTCGGGATGGCTTCTTCGGCCAGCAGCACCGGGATGCCGTCGTCGACGCGGAACACCTGCTTGCGGTCGCGGGTGACCAGGGCTTCGCGCAGCGGCTGCGCCAGCGGGTTGCCATCGGCGCGGTTGACGGAACCGGCGGCGATTGCCCGGTTGAGGGCTTCCAGGCCCTTGCCATCCAGCAGGGACAGGGGCTGGCGGGTGTCGGGCGACACCAGCAGGTCAAGCAGCTTGCGATCCATGGTTCTTCGTCTTGCGTGGAAGATGGCTAGAATACGTCTTTAAGGCAGGTGACGGCCAATGACCCCCAACCCGATCGCGCCGCTTGTCGGCATCGTCATGGGTTCCCGCTCCGACTGGGAAACCATGCAGCACGCCGCCCAGAAGCTTGAAGCTCTGGGTGTTCCGTTCGAAGTGAAGGTGGTGTCCGCCCATCGGACGCCGGATGTGTTGTTCAGTTATGCCGAACAGGCGGCTGCGCGCGGGCTGCGCGCGATCATTGCCGGCGCCGGCGGTGCCGCGCATCTGCCGGGTATGATCGCGGCCAAGACCGCGGTGCCGGTGCTGGGCGTGCCGGTGCAGTCCAAGGCCCTCAACGGCATGGATTCGCTGCTGTCGATCGTGCAGATGCCGGCCGGCATCCCGGTCGCCACCTTCGCCATCGGCAATGCCGGCGCGTCCAATGCCGCGCTGTTCGCCGCCGCGATGCTGGCCAGCGACCAGCCGGCCATCGGCCAGGCGCTGGACAGCTTCCGCGCGCGCCAGACCGAAGACGTGATGGCCCACGACGATCCGCGCCAATGAGCCTGACCGTCGGCATCCTCGGCGGCGGCCAGCTCGCCCGCATGATGGTCCTGGCCGGTGCGCCGCTGGGACTGCGCTTCGAACTGTATGATCCGGCGGCCGACGCCTGCAGTGGCCCGCTGGCACCGCTCACCGTGGGTGCCTTCGATGATCGCCAGGCACTGGCGGACTTCGCCGCCAGAGTCGATGTGATCACCTTCGATTTCGAGAACGTGCCGGCGGATAGCGCGCAATGGCTGGCCGACCGTGTGCCGGTCTACCCGCCGCCGTCGGCGCTGGCGGTGGCCCAGGACCGGTTGAGCGAGAAGACCCTGTTCCAGCAGCTGGGCATTCCGCTGCCGGCCTTCGCCGATATCCGCAGCCGCGACGAGCTGGCTGCCAAGGCCGCCGAATTCGGCCTGCCGTGCATCCTCAAGACCCGCCGTCTGGGCTACGACGGCAAGGGTCAGTTCCGCCTGCGCAGCGAAGCGGACATCGATGCGGCATGGGATGCGTTGGGTGCCCAGGTCGAGCGCACAGGGCTGATCCTCGAGGGCTTTGTCGCTTTCCAGCGCGAGGTCAGCGTGGTTGCCGTGCGCGGCCGCGATGGCAGCTTCCAGGCCTGGCCGGTCACCGGCAACTGGCATGTCGACGGCGTGCTGTCGGCCAGCGTGGCACCTGCGGTGCTGTCCGCTGCCGAGCACGAAGCAGCGATCGGCTACGCCCGTCGTGTTGCCGAGCACCTGCAGTACGTGGGTGTGTTCGCGCTGGAACTGTTCTGCCGCGACGGTGAACTGCTGGCCAACGAGATGGCCCCGCGCGTGCACAACTCCGGTCACTGGACGATCGAAGGCAGCGAGACGTCCCAGTTCGAGAACCACCTGCGTGCGGTGCTCGGCCTGCCGCTGGGCAGTACCCGCATGCTCGGCCATGCCTGCATGCTGAACTGGCTGGGGGCGATGCCCGATCCGACGCCGGTGCTGCAGCAGGCCAGTGGCCATTGGCACGATTACGGCAAGGAATCGCGAGACGGGCGCAAGGTGGGTCACGCCACCCTGCGCGATGATGATGCCGATGCGCTGGCCGATGCGCTGGAACAGGTAGGCCTGGAGCTCGACCGCCAGGCCCAGGTGGCCCCCGCGGTGCACGCGCTGCGTAACGGTTGACCAAGGTGATGCCGGCCGCTGGCCGGCAACGCCCACCAAGGTGGGCATCTACCAGAGCAGGGCCCACCAAGGTGGGCATCCACCACGACGCGCCGTGATGCCGGGAGCGCCGGCCATGCCCGGAGAATGCGGATGCCCGTCGATCTCAGCGCAGCTGGCTCTCGGCGAATTCCCAGTTCACCAGTTGCCAGAATGCTTCCAGATAGCGTGCACGATCATTCTGGTAGTCGGTGTAGTACGCGTGTTCCCAGACATCGCAGCAGAGCAGCGGCGTGCTGTCGCCGGTCAGCGGCGTACCCGCATTGCGGGTGGCCTGCAGGCCGAGCTGCCCGCCGGGGTGCTGCACCAGCCACACCCAGCCGGAGCCGAACAGGCCCAGCGCGGTTCGATTGAACTCTTCGCGCAGACGCTGGCCGTCGCCGAACTGGCGCTTGACCAGTTCGCCCAGGCGGCCCTGCGGCTCGCCGCCGCCGCGCGGGCGCAGGCATTGCCAGTAGAAGCCGTGGTTCCACGCCTGGGCGGCGGCATCGAACAGCGCGCCCTGGGCGTGGCGGACAATGTCCTCCAGTGTGGATTCCTCCCATTCGCTGCCGACAATGGCGGCATTGACCGCCTCGATGTAGGCGCGATGGTGGCGGCCGTGATGCAGTTCCACGGTCTGTGCCGACAGGTGCGGCTGCAGGGACGAGGGCAGGTAGGGCAGGGCGGGCAGTTCGACGGGCATGGACAGGTTCGTGGCCAGGGGGCGGCGGCAGCCGGTACCATCGGCTTACAATGGCAGCTACCGTGGGCAGTCTAGCCGACCATCGCGGTTGGTTCGTCCGGCGAAGCAAGGAGTGAGGTGTGGCGGTAATGCAGCAAATCCAGGCCGAGGTGGATCGTTACCCGCTCGTGCTGTTCATGAAGGGCACCCCGCAATACCCCATGTGCGGCTATTCCAGCCGCGCCGTGCAGGCGCTGATGGCCGCAGGCGCCGTCGCACTGCGCACGGTCAATGTGCTGGAAGAGCCGGAGATCCGCGCCAATCTGCCGCGCTTCTCCAATCTGCCCACCTTCCCGCAGCTGTTCATCAACGGTGAGTTGATCGGCGGCTGCGACATCGTCATGGAACTGTTCGAAGCCGGCGAGCTCAAGCGCATCGTCGAAGAGGCCGCGCAGGGATGAGCGCCTGGCCATCGACGTCACCGGCACACGGGGCGCTCGATGGCCGCCCGTTGCAGGACCGTGTGGTGCTCATTGCCGGTGCGGGTGGCGGGCTCGGCAGCGCTGCCGCTGTTGCGGCCGCTGAGGCGGGGGCGACCGTGGTCCTGCTGGGGCGCAAGCCACGAAGGCTGAACCGGGTCTACGCTCAGGTGCAGGCGGTCGGGCCGGAGCCCCTGCTGTACCCGTTGGACCTGGAAGGTGCCGGTCCCGACGATTATGCCGAACTGGCCCAGGCGGTGGCGCAGGAGCTGGGGCGCCTTGATGGCCTGCTGGTCTGTGCAGCGCATTTTCCCGGCCTGACCCCGTTCGAGCTCGCCGACCCCGCCAGCTTTGCCCGCGCCGTGCACGTCACCCTGACCGCTCCGGCCTGGCTGGCCCAGGCCTGCCTGCCGTTGCTGCGCCAGCGTGAAGATGCGGCGCTGGTGTTCACCGTCGATGCCCCCGAACGGGTAGGGCAGGCATATTGGGGCGGCTACGGTGCCGCCCAGCACGGCCTGCGCGGGCTGATCGGCAGCCTGCATGACGAGCTGGCCCGCAGCCCGGTGCGGGTCAGTGGCCTGTATCCCGGCCCCTTGCGTACCGCCCTGCGGGCGCGGGCCTATTCGATCGACCAGGATCCGGCCGCATGCGGCCCCGAGGCCGCCGCTGCAGCGGCCGTGACCCTGTTGTCCGCCGCTGGGCTGGCATGGCGTGGACAGGTGCTCGATGCGGGCAATCCGCCATCGGCGGGTGAAGGCGTTCGTAAAGCGGAATGAAGGTTCCGTCACGATAGCGTTGCGATCCGGTGCCGTTTGTCGCACAACCGTCACATTCAGGGCGTAGCGTGTTAATCTAGTGTTAACCGTTGCGGCAGCTGCCGTTCACGGTAGGGAACCCCAGATAAATGTCCAGTCAGCCACCCGCAAGGCTGCTTGGATGCGCTTTTTTCCGCCATCGCCCAACTCGCATCGAGGCTACCGAAAAATGACCCACCCACTCCGGATGTCCAAGCTCACCCTTGGTCTCGTGGCTGCGCTCGCCGCCGCTCCCGCCTTCGCCCAGAGCACCTCTGCCGGTGTCGGCGGCCAGGTCGTGTCCCGCGCCGGCCAGCCCGTCGCCGGTGCTGAAGTCACCATCACCCACACCGAGTCGGGCACCGTTTCGCGTGCCACGACCGATGCGGCGGGTCGTTACAACGCGCGCGGCCTGCGCGTGGGTGGTCCGTACTCGATCACCATCACCAAGCCGGGTGAAGGCACCAAGACCGAAGATGGCGTCTACCTGGGCGTGAACCAGACCGGCACCATCAACGCCACCCTGGCCGGCGACCTCGCCGCGACCAACCTGGACACCGTGCAGGTCACCGCTGTCGGCGGCGGCTCGGAAGTGTTCAGCGCCACCAAGATGGGTTCGGGCACCAACATCAGCCAGCAGCAGATCGAAGTTGCGCCGTCCATCGGCGGCAACATCCAGGATCTGATGCGTCTGGATCCGCGCGTGACCTTCATCGATCGCGCCTCGGGCTCGATCTCGGCCGGCGGCCAGAACCCGCGCTTCAACTCGATTAACATCGACGGCGTCTCGGCCAGCGACACCTTCGGCCTGGAAGGCAACAACATGCCGACCCGCCGCCAGCCGGTCGCCATGGAAGCCATCGAAGCGCTGGACATCAACTTGTCCAACTACGACGTCAGCATCGCTGCCGCCGCCGGTGCCACCGTCAACGCGGTGACCAAGTCGGGCACCAATGAATTCCACGGTTCGGTGTACGGCACCTACCGTGATGGCGACTGGTTCGGTGACAACCCGGAAGGTCAGCCGTTCAAGGGCTTCACCAAGGAAGAAACCTATGGCATGACCCTGGGCGGCCCGATCGTCAAGGACAAGCTGTTCTTCTTCGCCAACTACGAAAAGTTCAAGCAGGCCGCCCCGGGCGCCGACCTGAGCGGCACCGCACTGGGCAAGGCCAACCCGCAGTTCACTCTGGCCGACGTGACCCGCGCGCAGCAGATCGCGCAGGGCTACGGCATCAACGCCGGTGGCCTGGAAAGCAACGGCGACACGGAGATGGAAGAGTACGCGCTGAAGCTGGACTGGAACATCAGCGAAAACCACCGTGCCAACATCCGTTACAGCAAGATCGACCAGAGCAAGCTGCGCATCAACGGCATGACCACCAGCTCTGCCTCGCTGAGCTCGTACTGGTACCAGCATGACAAGACCAACGAGAGCTACGTCGCCCAGCTGTTCAGCGACTGGACCTCGAACTTCTCGACCGAACTGAAGGCCTCGTACCGCGAGTACTCGGCGATCCGCAACGTGTCCACCGACGCGCCGAGCATCCGCATCTTCTTCGGCGGCAGCCAGGCTTCGCCGTCGGGTGACTCGCTGTACTTGGGTACCGAAGTCAACTCGCAGAACAACATCCTGGAAACCAAGGCGTGGAACTACTACGCCGCCGGTACCTGGACCCTGGGCGACCACGACGTCAAGTTCGGTGCGTCGTACGACACCAACGACATCTACAACTACTTCGGCGCCAACTCGTGGGGTGCCTACACCTTCTACGGTCTGGACAACTTCGCCGCTGGCCGTTGGAGCAGCTACAACTACAACCCGGAGCGCACCCCGGGCTCGATTCCGGCTGACTACAAGTTCAGCAACCTGGCCCTGTTCGTGCAGGACACCTGGTATGTCAACAACAACCTGACCCTGACCCTGGGCGTGCGTGGCGATCGTGCTGACACCAGCCCGGCGCCGGCCTACAACGCTGCGGCGTCGACGTTCTTCGGTCGCAACAACAGCGATGTGCTGAGCAACAAGTTCCTGATCCAGCCGCGCTTCGGTTTCAACTACACCTTCGACAGCGAGCGCCCGACCCAGCTGCGCGGTGGCGTGGGCCTGTTCCAGGGTGATGCACCGCAGGTGTGGCTGAGCAACAGCTACTCGGCGACCGGCTTCAACAACTCGGTCTACGCCTACACGCGTAACGACCCGACGCTGCCGTTCAACCCGAACAAGGACAGCCAGCCGGTCCCGACCACCCCGGGCTCGAACCGTCAGAACGTCAACTTCGTCGGCAGCGACTTCAACATGCCGTCGGTGTACAAGGCCAACCTGGCCTTCGACCATGAGACCCCGTGGTACGGCATCGTGGCTTCGGCCGAGCTGCTGGTAACCAAGGTCAAGGACGCGCTGTACTACAAGAACCTGAACCTGGGTCCGGTGCAACAGCTGGGCCCGGACGGCCGTGAGCTCTACTACGCAACGGCGCGCAACGGCAGCCTGTGGAGCAACAGCGACGCCCGTGCCGGGCGTAATGGCGCCTACGACTCGGTGTACGAGATCGCCAACACCGACAAGGGCCGCACTTCGCAGTTCACTGTGTCGTTGAGCAAGCCTTGGTCGGAAGCCAGCGACTGGTCCTGGAACATCGGCTACACCTACACCGACGCCACCGAAGTGGGCTCGCTGACCAGCTCCACCGCCAGCTCGGGTTGGGGTTACCAGTACGCCTTCAACGCCAACAGCGAAACCGAGAACACCTCCCGCTACCAGATCCGTGACCGCCTGTCGGGCTCGCTGAACTGGAAGCACAAGTTCTTCGGCGACTACGAAACCAAGGTCGGTCTGGTGTACGAAGGCCGCAGCGGCCGTCCGTACAGCTACGTGTACGTCAACGATGCCAACGGCGACAGCCGTTCCGCAAACGACCTGTTCTACGTGCCGAATCCGGGCGACGTGCTGTTCGGAAACCTGGTGGGCACCACCTTCACCCCCGATGCGGCAATGGAGAAGTCGTTCTACGAGTGGCTGGCTGCCAACCCGCAGCTGGCCAAGTACGCGGGTAGCTACGCTCCGGCCAACCAGTTCCGTACCGGCTGGATCAACACCTTCGACATCCGCATCAGCCAGCAGCTGCCGGGCTTCATGAAGGGTCACAAGTCGGAAGTGTGGGTGGACATCCAGAACGTCGGCAACATGCTGAACAAGAAGTGGGGCAACATCTACGACTACGGCTTCTTCGCCGATGCGCGTGTGGCCACCCTGCAGGGCATGAAGGACGGCAAGTACGTGTACAACTTCCGCGGTGCTGACCTGCCGGCAGTGGCAAACAACGACGCAGATGGCTTTGACGTCGGTGTCTCGCAGTGGTCGGTGCAGCTGGGCTTCCGCTACCAGTTCTGATGAACTGACGTAGTTGCTGCATACGGAAACGGCCGGGGAAACCCGGCCGTTTTCCGTTCAGGCGAAAGTCCTTGCGGGAGGTGGTGCATCGGCGTAGCATCCAGACACGTGCGCGGCGCAGATGCCGCCGAAGCGGTCCCGGAGCGGCGAACGCGGGACGCACCCATCCAACGGTCGGGCTTCCCGGCCGTTTTGCTTTTTAAGGGGGCGGCAGTACAGTCGGACACCTTAAAGGAAGCAGAAAAGTGGATATGACAACGAATGAAAAGGCAGCGCGGACGCTGCCGGTGCAGGACGCGCGGATCTACCCGCGTGGTGGCCTGGATGTGCTGTCGCGGGCCGAGGTTGCGCGCCTGCGCGACGCCTCCAGTGGTGGCATGCACGAGCTGCTGCGCCGCTGCGCGCTGGCCGTGCTGACCAGTGGCAGTGCCTCCGATGATCCGCGCGCCGCGCGCGATCTTTACCCCGATTTCGATATCCAGGTCGCACAGCAGGATCGCGGCGTGCGCATCGACCTGGCCAATGCGCCGGCGATGGCGTTCGTCGATGGCGAGATCATCCGCGGCGTGGCCGAACTGCTGTTCGCCGTGGTCCGCGACCTGGCCTACATGGCGATCGAGATGGGCCCGGCCTACGCGGCCGAGCTGGAGTCGTCCGAGGGCATCACCAATGCGGTGTTCGGGCTGCTGCGCAATGCGCGCATCCTCAACCCGGGTGACCCGAACCTGGTGGTCTGCTGGGGTGGTCACTCGATCTCACGCGACGAATACCTGTATACCAAGCAGGTCGGTTACGAGCTGGGCCTGCGTGGCCTGGATATCTGCACCGGCTGTGGCCCGGGCGCGATGAAGGGCCCGATGAAGGGCGCCACCATCGCCCACGCCAAGCAGCGCCGGACCGTGACGCGCTACATCGGCCTGACCGAGCCGGGCATCATCGCCGCCGAGTCGCCGAACCCGATCGTCAACCACCTGGTGATCATGCCGGACATCGAGAAGCGCCTTGAGGCCTTCGTCCGCATCGGCCACGGCATCATCGTGTTCGCCGGTGGCGTGGGTACCGCCGAAGAGATCCTGTACCTGCTCGGCATCCTGCTGCGCGAGGAGAACAAGGACCTGCCGTTCCCGCTGATCCTGACCGGCCCGACCGTCGCTGCGCCGTACTTCGAGCAGATCGACCGCTTCATCCGCCTGACCCTGGGCGACGCCGCGGCCGAGCGCTACGAAATCGTCATCGGCGACCCGGTGGCGGTGGCCAAGAAGATGTCGGCCGGCATCAAGCGCGTGCGTGAGCATCGCCTGGCGCAGAAGGATTCATTCTTCTTCAACTGGTCCATCGAGATTCCGTGGGAATACCAGCAGCCGTTCGTGCCGACCCACGAAGCGATGGCGGCGCTGGACCTGCACCACGGGCGTGCGCCGCACGCGCTGGCAGCCGACCTGCGCCGGGCTTTCTCGGGCATCGTTGCCGGCAACGTGAAGGAAGACGGCATGCGCCGCATCGAGGAGTTCGGGCCGTTCCAGATCCATGGCGACCCCGACATGATGCAGGCCCTGGACGCGCTGTTGCGTGCCTTCGTCGAGCAGCGCCGGATGAAGATCTCCGGCGAATACCAGCCCTGCTACCAGGTGCTGGCCTGATCGGCCCGGGGTCGGATCCCATCGGGCTCCGACCCCCGCCACGGGCGGCCGACAGGGCAGGGGTCGTCAAGGCTTTGACGCCCGTCGCCCCGGATTGACCGTTCATCCTGCCGCCGCTTGCCGGTGGCAGGGCGATGGCCCATCGTGGCCACCAACACGCTGGGGAGCGTCCAATGTCTTTGCGTCGGTCCAATGGCTTCACGCTGGTCGAGTTGATGGTCACGATTGCCGTGCTGGCGATCCTGAGCACCATTGCCTATCCAAGCTTCCAGGGCACGATCCGCTCCAATCGCATGGCCACCACCAGCAACGAGTTGATGGCCTCCCTGGCGTTGGCGCGCTCGGAAGCCATCCGTGGGACACACGGCGGCGGTGTATGTGCTTCCACGGCCGGCACCAGTTGCGATGGCAAGACCTGGGCCGACGGCTGGATGGTCTGGAATGATGCCAATGGCAACGGCAGCTTCGATGCCGGTGAGGTCGTGCTGCGCTACGCAGAGGCGCGGACGAAGATGCAGGGCGTCAGCGACCAAGCCCTTACCATAGCCTTCGATCCCCGTGGCCGCAGCCGCGCCGTAACCGCGCAGGACATCACTCTGCGTCCGAGCGACTGCGGCAGCCAACCGCTGCAGCGGCGGTTGACCATTTCGCTTACCGGGCAGACCCGCCTGCAGAAGGAGGCCTGCAAGTGACACGCGCAGCGCATCAACGCCGTCGTTTTTCCGGGCGCACGCAGCAGGGTTTCACCCTGATCGAAGTGCTGATCGCGATCCTCGTGCTGGGCTTCGGCCTGCTGGGCTTCGCGCTGCTGCAGACAATGAACGTCCGCTACGTGCAGAGCGCGAATTTCCGCACCCAAGCCACCAATCTCAGCTACGAACTGCTGGACCAGATCCGTGCCAACCGCGTGGCAGCGCCGCTGTACGTAGGTGATTACACCGCAACAACCACCAAGTGCGCACCACCTACCGGCACGGCCATCGCCAAGGATACCTACATGACCGACTGGCGCTGCCGGCTGGGTAAATCGCTGGGCGCGGAGAGCAAAGCCTCGGTCACCCGCAACGGCAACCTGTATTCGGTTCAGGTCACTTGGGGCGACGAACGCTGGAAGGCAGATGCGGTCGACACCACCTTCACCGCGAGTACCCGCCTGTGAGCCGCGTCAGTCCCTTCCCCCGACGCATGCACGGCCTGTCGCTGATCGAGCTGATGATCTCGCTGGTCATCGGCCTGATTATCCTGTTGGCCGTGGTGCAGGTGTTCTCTGCTTCGCGCACCGCCTATCAACTGTCCGAGGGTCTTGCCCGCGTGCAGGAGAACAGCCGTTTCGCAATGGATACGCTGCAGCGTGAGATCCGCATGGCCGGTCATTTTGGCTGTACCAACGACCAGGCGCATACGATGGAGTTGACGTCCACGCTGCGCTCGACGCTGGATGGCGCTGCCAATCCGGGGCTCGATTTCATGCGTTCCGTCCAGGGCTACGAAGCCACCGGCACCGCCACCACCACGGCCCGCTACGTGGCTGCGGTGGAAGGCACAGGTACGCGCATCCTTGATACCCGCAAGACCCTGCCCGGCCTGCGCCTGGCCCAGAAATACGCGGTGCGGTG
>NZ_QQXJ01000001.1:2723557-2729384 GCF_004348785.1 Stenotrophomonas sp. TEPEL | reverse complement strand
CCGAACACCGCATTGGTGATGCCCTCGGACGACTCCAGCTCGGCCGCGTAGGCCGGGCCCATCTCGATCGCCATGTAGGCCAGGTCGCGGACCACGGCGAACAGCAGTTCGGCCATCGCCAGCGCGCTGACCAACCGGGTCGACGGCAGCGACATCATCGCCCTGCGTTATCTGATGCCAGACGGCGTTCCGATCACGGCCATTGGCGGGACCATCGAAAAGCCGGTGTACTCCTTTGAGGCCGCGCGTTGGCCGGTGCTGCGCAGCGGCGTCACCAACCCGGGGCTTTTCGGCGTTGCCGATTGTGGTTCGGCCACGGTTTTCCAAGCCAGCGCAGTCAACGCAACGGCCGGTACCATCACCTTCGACACCGTGAAGTTGAACGGCTCACGTACCTTCAGCACTGGCTACATGCTCGGCCAAGCGATGCTGTATCGCGCGGAAAGCGCTGTCTACTACGTTGGCTATGACGCGAACACCAAGCAAAGCTCGCTGTACCGGGTACGCTTTGGCGCGGCGCCCAATGGCGACCTGGTGGCGTCCAGCCCCGAAGCGATGGTGGAGGGCGTGGAGAACCTGCAGCTGCTTTACGGCCAGGACCGCAGCCTGGGCGCCCGGCCTTCGGGTTACATCGATCGCCAAGGTACGGCGAAGGCGGTGCAGGAGTCATTGCCCAGCGACGTCGGGCTGGCCTGGCGCCGGGTCGGTGTAGTCCAGGTGGGCCTGCTCGTCTCAAGCCCGGATCCGGCAGCGGCCCGCCAGGCGGACACCAACGCCGCGCTGGTATCGATGGGGGTCACCTATACCGCACCCACCGATGGACGCATGCGCGCCGTCTACCAGACTACCGTCGCACTGCGCAACCGCCTGTTCGGCAACTGAGGTCATCATGCGCTCTCACCGATTCCGGCCCGTCGCTCCCCACCGCCAACGCGGCGCGGTGCTGTATGTGGCCCTCATCATGCTCATTCTGTTGGCATTGATCGGCATCGCCGGCATGCAGGTCACCAGCATGCAGGAGCGCATGGCTTCCAACTACCTGCGCACGAACCTGGCGTTCCAGAATGCCGAATCCAGTGCACGCCAGATCGAGACCAGCATCGAGACCGCGCTGGACAGCGCCAACGTCTTCAGCGCCGACCAGGAAGAGTGCAGCCCGACCTACGATCCGCTGACCTGGGCCAACGGTGTCAGCAAGACGGCAGCCAGTTATACCCGGCGTATCGACAAGTGCTCTTCCGGCCCCACCGGCTCCAGCATCAAGACCGGCAAGCGCGCCAACGAAGAAACCGGAAACACCTACCAGGTCACGGCCCTGGCCAGTGATGCCCCCACCGACGCCTCCGCAAGTGCCGTCATCGACACGGTCTTCATCCCATGAACAACGAACGTCGTTTCCTTCGTCTCCGCACTTCGACCTGGCTGCGTGCCGGGGCCGGGGTCGCTGTGCTGGCCGGGTTGGCCGCGCTGATTCTTCCGCTGCAGGCCGCGCTCGGCGACTACGATATCGCCCAGGAGCCGCTGTACACCAAGCAGAGCCAGCCGCCGCTGATGATGATGGTGATGTCGCGCGACGAGCAGCTGTTCAACAAGGCCTACAGCGACTACAGCGACATCGGCGGTGGGCCGGGCGGGGAGCCGGACGGCATTCTTGATACCACCTATCTGGATGCATTCGAATACGGCGGCTACTTCGATTCCAAGCTGTGCTATGCGTACGCCAGTGGTGTGTTCAAGGCGTCTGCCACCGCAGGTGGTGCAAACGGCCACAGTTGCAGCAGTGCCTGGTCCGGCAACTTCCTCAACTGGGTGACGATGAGCCGCCTGGACGTGATGCGCGGCGTGCTCTACGGCGGGCAGCGTTCGGAAGACACGAAGGACAAGACTGTCATCGAGCGCGCGCAGATTCCCAATGATCTTCATGCCTGGGTCAAGGTCTACAGCGGCAGCGACATCGGCAGTTTCACGCCACTTTCCGGCACCCAGTCATTCTGCAATGCGACCATCGCCGCCAATGGTGCGCCGCTGATGCGTGTTGCGTCGGGCAACTGGTCCGAGTGGGCGTCCACCGCGTCCTACCAGTGCGGCGTCAATCGCTCTGGCGAGGGCAGTGCGGATACGCCGCGCTCGACGGCTGACTACACCGTGCGTGCTGAAGTGTGCGGCTCGACCAACGCAGCCTTGCGCGAAAGCTATTGCCGCAAGTACAACGATGGTGCTACAGACCGTTACAAGCCGGCTGGCGTGCTGCAGACCTATGGTGAGAGCGGGCGCCTGCGCTTCGGCCTGATCAGTGGCACTTACTCCAGTCCGCGCGACGGCGGCGTCCTGCGTCGCAACATCGGCAAGATCGCCGGCAACGGCACCACGTTCTGTGCCGCAGGCGATGAGATCAACCTGTCCACTGGCCAGTTCTGCAGCACGCTGGCCAGTGGTGCCGAAGGCATCATCAACACGATCTCCAACTTCCGTATTGATCAATGGAACTGGAGCAACAACTGGAACGACTGCAATACCTACGGCATCCTCAATCGTCAGGACCAGGGAGGCAATGGCAACCTGGCCGACCCGGGCACCAGTGGCCAGAAGTGCAGTGCCTGGGGTAATCCTCTGGCGGAGATGTACGCCGAGGCACTTCGCTACGTGGGGGGCGGTGCCAAGATCTACGGGGACAGTGGCGACCTCAGCGGCCTGCCAACCAGCGTGGCCTGGAAGGATCCCTATCGTCTGCCCGCCGATGGTGGCAACTCCTACTGCGCGACCTGCAGCATCCTGGTCCTGTCCTCGGGCCTGCCCTCGTTCGACAGCGACAATATCGGCTCGGTGGCCAATCTGGCCGCCGCCACCACGGCTACCGATGCCATCGGCGCTGCCGAAGGCATCGCCGGCAACACGTACATGATCGGCCGTATCGGCGACACCCCTAAAGGCACTTCGCTCAATACCCATGAAGATATCTGCCAAGGTCGGGCCGTAACCAGCCTGAGCAAGGCGCGCGGCATCTGCCCCGATATCCCTTCGATGGAGGGCAGCTACATGATGGCTGGCCTGGCCAAAGCGGCTGCCGAGACCGACATGCGCCCGGGCGTGCAGAGCAAGCCCTCGTCGTACAAGCTGACGGCGACTACCTATACCGTCGCGATGGCCGAAAACCTGCCGCAGTTTGAAATTGCGGTGGGCGGACGCAAAATCGGTCTGGCGCCGCTGTGCCAGGCAAACAATTCCGGCAGCGCGACGCAGACCACCAACGGCTGGCGCAGCTGCTTCCTGGGTTCAGTGGGGATCGGCATCAAGGAGGCCAACAGCAGTGGTGGCAACCTCGTCTATGGCCGTCCTTACCGCTCAGATGCAAAGGCCGGCAGTTTTTCGCTGGTATGGGAAGACTCGCTGTGGGGAAATGACCACGACAATGACGTTGTGGCCATGATGAGCTACTGTGTGGGCGCGACCTGCAACGACGCCTCCGGCTTCAACAACATCTGCTGGCGTGCCGATACCAGCAAAAGTGTCAGCGCTGCAAACAATGCTGCGGTCTGCAACACAAACGGTACCGTCAGCGGCACCGTGGCTGAGGATGAGGTGCTGGTCCGCATCGAAAACCTGTCTGCCTATGCCGGCAACGCGATGCTGACGGGCTATACGATCACCGGTTCCAACGCATCCAATACCGTGCAGCGGCTCGCGCTGCGCCCGGGTAACTCCAACGGCTCCGTGCTGAGCACCACCAACAACTTCCCCAGCAACTGGCAGAAGCCGGTGGTCATCAAGTACAAGGCGTCGACCAACGCTGCCGGGCAGCTGGAAAGCCCGTTGTGGTATGCGGCGAAGTACGGCGTCCCTGCGGGTGGCAAGGCATGGGACAGCAAAAAAAAGGGCGTGCCGGACAACTACTTCCTGGCTCGCAACCCGACCAAGCTGAAACAGGCACTGGAAGAGATCTTCGACAGCGCGGCCGAGGGCGATGCGCCTGTGGGTGGCAGTGGCTCGGGCGCGCGCATCAGCACCGGGTCGTTCACGGTAGCGTCGCATTTCCGCGTACCCTCCGGCAGCAACGACTGGACCGGTGATGTCATCGCCACGCGGGTCACCAATACCGGCGCCGACGGTGCAGAACTGTGGCGAGCATCAAGCAAGATCGCCTCTTCAACCCGGCGCATCTACATGGCGACCGCACCTACCTCAACCGATTCGGCCAAGGATACGGTCACTGCTGCGAAGGTGGCAGAGTTTACTTCGGCCAACCTGCCCGGCGCCGACGACAATGCGAAGGCGGCGGCCCTGGGCCTGGTCACGCGTCCGGACTGGTACACCGGCAAGACATCGGCCAATCTGGTCAGCTATCTGCGCGGCGCGGCCATCAGTGGTTTCCGCACGCGTACCTCGCCGCTGGGCGATATCGTCAACTCGGGTACCGAGGTCGTCTCCAACCGTGATGACTTCGGTTACAGCTACTGGAGCGTCCAGGCGGCTGCGTGGAAGAAGACGCTGGGAACGTCGTACGCCACGTACCTGAAGGCGAAGCAGGCCAGCAGTGGCCCACCGACGATGATCTATGTGGGTGCCAACGACGGCATGCTGCATGGTTTCAACGGCTCGGACACTGCCGCAGCCGGGACCGAGGAGCTGGCCTTCATTCCGTCGTCGTCGCTGCAGCACATCGCAGAACTGGCCAATCCCAAGTATGGTCACCGCTACTACGTGGACGGTCCGCTGACATCGTCGGACGTATACGACGGCAGTAATTGGCGCACCGTGCTGGTGGGTACCACCGGTGGTGGCGGCTCGTCGGTCGCGCCCAGCGGCGGCAAGGCCAGCAATGGTTCGGTGTTCGCGCTCGATGTGGGCAATCCGACAGGTTTCGCTGCCAGCAACGTGCTGTGGGAAGTGTCGGGCAAGACCGAGTCGGATCTGGGTTTCGTACTCGGCAAGCCGGTGGTGGTTCCGGTATCGGGGACCACGGCTGGTGGCCAGCCACGTTTCGTCGCGCTGTTCGGCAACGGCGTCAATTCCACCAGCGGCAAGCCCGTTCTGTTCGTGGTCGACATCGCCACCGGCAAGGTGCTGCGCAGGATCTCCCCGACCGGTGCGGCCTACGCCAACCGCAACGGGCTGATCAACGTCGCCACAGTGGCGCTGAAGAACAACGACGGCATCACCGATACGGTGTACAGCGGCGACATGCAGGGTAATCTGTGGAAGTTCGACCTGTCCGATGCCAACCCGGCCAATTGGGGCGTGGCACTGGGTGGGGCGCCGCTGTTCACAGCTGTGCGCGCCAGCAAGCCGCAGCCGATCATGGGCGGCATTGAAGTCACCCGTGGTCCCAGCGGTGGCGTCAGCCTGTTCTTTGGCACGGGCCAGTATTTCGCTGCAGATGACAATGCAGTGAGCAGCTCGTCGCCGGTGCAGAGCCTGTACGGTGTGTGGGACAACCTGCAGACGGCGGCTGGCGGTCGCGCCAACCTGGTGCAGCAGAACATCATCACCACAACGGCCACCGATGGTTACTCGGCGCGTGCCGTCAGCAGCACCAGTTTCGTGTACGGCACCGTTCGCGGCTGGTATGTGGACCTGGTGGTGAACGGCAGCATCGAAGGTGAACGCTTCGTGGGCAACCCGAACGTGCAGGGTGGCACGGTGTACTTCACCACCTACGTTCCCGGCACGGCCATCTGTGGCAGCGGTGGTGGCGTGAACTGGATGTATGGCCTGAACCTGTTGACCGGCGAAGGAGCCATGAGTGGGTTGAGTTCGACCATCGGTGGAACCTCGATCTGTACTGGTAACTGTGCGGGCGTGGCGCTGACCAAGGGCGGGGATCTGGGGC
>NZ_QQXJ01000001.1:2672493-2723457 GCF_004348785.1 Stenotrophomonas sp. TEPEL | reverse complement strand
GGGCAGGGGCCGCCGGTGACTGATACCAGCATGTTCGTGCCCAAGCTGACGCCTTGCGACCCGACCACTTCCAGTTGTACGGTCGACAAGCTGCTTGAGGCCGAAGCCTGTACGTTCGTGCTGCGCAGTCCCGGCGCTGATCCGCTGTACAAGCCGCGTCCCTGCGGTCGCCAGTCGTGGCGCCAGATCCGCTGATGATGCAGTTCGAGGACATTGAAGAATGAAAACTTGCCGCCGCCGCCGCATGGCCTGCGGATTCACGCTGATCGAGTTGATGATCACGGTCGCCGTTGTTGCGATCCTCGCCGCCGTCGCCATTCCTTCCTACAGCGAGCACGTCCGTAAATCCCGGCGTGCTCAGGCCAAGGCGGACCTGGTGGAACTGGCACAGCAACTGGAGCGTTTCCATACCGTGCAGAACACGTACAGCGGGATGACGCTGCCGTTCACCCAGTCGCCTCGGGATGGCAAGTCGTACTACACGCTGTCGCTGTCCGGTGCGGCCACGTCATCAGCATTCACGCTGCAGGCGGTACCGGGGACTGGTCAGGACAAAGACAAGTGCGGCACCCTCACTCTGGATCAGGCCGGTCGCAAGACGCCCACCGCAGCCAAGGTGGCGGGATGCTGGTAACGGTCGGGGGGTGTTGCAACCGTCGCAATGAGCGTCTAGAATGCGCCTCCCCGCCCGAATAGCTCAGCCGGTTAGAGCACTTGACTGTTAATCAGGGGGTCGTTGGTTCGAGTCCAACTTCGGGCGCCAGATTCGGGAAAGCCGCGAGAAATCGCGGCTTTTTTCGTTTTCTTGGAGCCGGTGTCGGCCGCGTTCAGCAGGGCTTTTCAGAGCGTGGTCGCTCGCTGCGCACGCGTCCGCCTACGCTGATGATTACCCTGCTGTGTTCCTTGCCGTCCACGCAAAGCAGCAGTGACTGATTGGTTCCGGCATTGCGACCATCGGGCAGGAACTGCACATGGAGGCGGTGCTGGCTGGATTGCATCCGCACAGCTGCCGGCAGAGGCTCCCGCACGTGGATGACGGCGGCGTCGGTCGCCGCTGCCCAAGGCGGAGGTTCCATCCGTACCAGCCAGCCCTGATTCCAGGCGTTGCTGCAGTTCACGGCGTCGTCCGTCCCACAGACCGTCACTCTTCGGCGCTGGGTGATGGCTGTACTGCGCGCCAGTGCCAGGCTGGTGGCCAGTTCGGCGCGCAGTGATTCGGCTTGCAGATGGCGGATCGTGCGTTGCCAAGGCCCCCAGGCCAGGGCCAGCAGAACCGACAACACCATCAGCACGATCACCAGTTCCGGCAGGTGAAGGCCGCGCGACAGGCGCGCAGGGTGGGGAAGGAGAGTGGCCGCAGGCATGGCCACAGCGTCGCTGCAGGCCTTGATGGCGACCATCAGCCTGTCCCTCGCCTCGCGGGCAGACTTCCCCTCAGCCGACCGTCACCGGACGCCCCCTATACTTACTTCCCCCGAGACCTGGCAACACCATGAGCGACAGTTTCCAACTTGTCTCGCCGTATTCGCCGGCGGGCGATCAACCCGATGCCATCGCCAAGCTGACCAGCAATTTCGAGGCTGGCGTGGCCAAGCAGACCCTGCTGGGCGTAACCGGCTCGGGCAAGACCTACACCATCGCCAACGTCATCCAGCAGATCCAGAAGCCGACGCTGATCATGGCGCCGAACAAGACCCTGGCAGCGCAGCTGTATGGTGAGTTCAAGGCGTTCTTCCCGCACAACGCGGTGGAGTACTTCGTCAGCTATTACGACTACTACCAGCCGGAAGCCTACGTGCCCTCGTCGGACACCTTCATCGAGAAGGACAGTTCGATCAACGAGCACATCGAACAGATGCGGTTGGCGGCGACCAAGACCCTGCTGTCGCGACCGGATGCGATCGTGGTGGCGACGGTGTCGGCCATCTACGGCCTGGGTGCGCCGGAAGACTACCTGTCGCTGCGCCTGATCCTGTCCAAGGGCGAACGCATCGACCAGCGCGATCTGATCAATCACCTGACCCAGCTGCAGTACACGCGCAACGAGTACGAGCTGCAGCGCGGTACTTTCCGCGTGCGTGGTGAAGTGATCGACGTGTTCCCGGCGGAATCGGACAGTGAGGCCCTGCGCATCGAACTGTTCGACGGCGAGGTGGAAAAGATCACGATGTTCGATCCGCTCACCGGCGAGACCATGCGCAACCTCATGCGCTTCACGGTGTACCCGAAAACCCACTATGCGACCACGCGTGAACGGGTGCTGGCGGCGGTGGAGACCATCAAGGTCGAACTGAAGGAACGGTTGGAGCAGCTGTACGCGCAGAACAAGCTGGTCGAGGCGCAGCGCCTGGCCCAGCGCACCCAGTTCGACCTCGAAATGATGGCCGAAGTCGGTTTCTGCAACGGCATCGAGAACTACTCGCGGCATCTGACCGGCAAGAACGCGGGCGAGCCGCCGCCGACCCTGTTCGACTACCTGCCGGCCGACGCGCTGCTGGTGATCGACGAATCGCACGTGACCATTCCGCAGATCGGTGCCATGTTCAAGGGTGACCGGTCGCGCAAGGAAACCCTGGTCGAGTTCGGCTTCCGCCTGCCGTCGGCGCTGGACAACCGCCCGCTGCGCTTCGAGGAGTGGGAGGCGCGCTGCCCGCGCAGCATCTATGTGTCGGCGACACCGGGTCCGTATGAATTCCGCGAGGCCGGAGAGGACATGGCCGAGCTGGTGGTGCGCCCGACCGGGCTGATCGACCCCGTGGTGGAGATCCGCCCGGTCGGCACCCAGGTCGATGACCTGATGAGCGAGGCCAACGAGCGGATCAAGGCCGGTGACCGGGTGCTGGTCACCACCCTGACCAAGCGCATGGCCGAAAACCTCACCGAGTACCTGACCGAGCACGGCATCCGCGTGCGCTACCTGCACTCGGACATCGATACCGTTGAACGCGTGGAGATCATCCGTGACCTGCGTCTGGGCAAGTTCGATGTGCTGGTCGGTATCAACCTGCTGCGCGAGGGGCTGGACATGCCCGAGGTCTCGCTGGTGGCGATCCTGGATGCGGACAAGGAGGGCTTCCTGCGCTCGACCGGCTCATTGATCCAGACCATCGGCCGTGCGGCCCGCAACGTGCGCGGCAAGGCGATCCTGTATGCGGACAAGATCACCCGTTCGATGCAGGCAGCGATCGATGAGACCGACCGCCGCCGCACCAAGCAGGTCGAGTACAACCTGGAGCACGGCATCACTCCGCGCTCCGTGGCGCGGCCGATCGTCGACGTGCTGGAGGGCGCACGCTCGGACGCCGCCGAGAAGGAGTCCCGCAAGGGCAAGGGCAAAGGCCGTTCCGGGGTGGCAGAGGACGCGGTCGATTACCGTTCGCTCAGTCCGGCGCAGCTGGCTGCTCGCCTCAAGGCCCTGGAGCAGCGGATGTACCAGCATGCCAAGGACCTGGAATTCGAGGATGCCGCCCGGGTGCGCGACCAGATCAGGCAGTTGAAGGAAGCCAGCCTGGGCTGAACGCGGTAAAGCGGCTTTTCTTCACAAAAGTATTGCGCTTGCCGGCCGTCGTCCGTAATATACGCGGCCTGCACCGACGCAATCGCGGCGCTGCAGAAGCAACAAACGGGCGGTTAGCTCAGCGGTAGAGCACTACCTTGACATGGTAGGGGTCACAGGTTCGAACCCTGTACCGCCCACCACGAAGTCCCGCAGGGGGCTGTCGTGAGGATCAAAAGCCCGGCCCTGGCGCCGGGTTTTTACGTAGAAGCACCAGCCTGCGGGCTGCACGGATTATTTGGGCGGTTAGCTCAGCGGTAGAGCACTACCTTGACATGGTAGGGGTCACAGGTTCGAACCCTGTACCGCCCACCACCGGTTCCCGGCACGGCCGGAGCAGCGGTGGAAACGATGAAAACCGGCCCTGGGCCGGTTTTTTTGTGCCTGCGATCCGCGCTCGTTTCAGCGTGGCCGGTTTGCTGCCACCGTCAACCGCGTTGCTCGACACGGGCGCTGCGCTGCAGCTGCCAATGACCATCCACGCGCTGCCACAGTTGCAGCATTCCCCGGGTGTGCGATTGCCCGCGCTGTATACCGTTGGCATCACCGTGCACGCGAGCATGGGCCACCTGCAGTACGCGATCCGCACTCAGGCGCAGGATCTGCACGCCCTGGCTGTCGGTCTGGCCGTACGTGGCAGGCGCGCGGGCGGCACGTTGGGCGTCGGCCTGCAGGATCTGCATCCGCAGCGAATCGCTTCCGGTACCGCCGTCGCGGGTGCACAGACCGGCCATCAACAGCAGCAGGGCAAGCATCGGCATGGCACGGTGCTCCGGAGAAGGGAGCCCAGCGTTGCACTGTGGCCTGCGCTCTGAAACCGGCATGCGACGAAGACCGGAAAAGCGCGTGCCAAGTGCCGTCTGCAAGGATGAATCCGGGCCGCAGAAAAAAGGGCCGCCCAATCGGACGGCCCGGTGCAACGCCCAGTGCAGACGGGGCGCGTCATCCATGCAGGAACCGTGGCCGGGAAGCCGAAGTCAGGTCCTGCGCTGGATGGGGTGGATCAGGGAACCTGGCAGCAGACGCGTCCGCCGCTCCAGCGGCCGTTGCCGCCGTATGGACAGCCCGGCGTGTACTCACAGCCCGGTGCGAATCCGGCCTTGGCCGGGGTGGTCGCGAAGGCCTGCGCGGCGCCGAATGACATGGCGGCTACCACGACGAGGCCGGCAATGGACGAGAACAGCTTCTTCTTTCCGATCATCTGTATCTCCTTTGCAGCGCTTCGAGGCGGGTTACATGGGATCGCAGCAGGCCAGCAGGCCGTGGGAGCCTGCGTTGCCATAGGGGCAGCTCGGATGTTCCTTGCAGCCCGGCGCGAAGCCGGTCTTCACCGGAGTGGCGAAGGCCTGCGCGGCACCGAATGACATGGCGGCCACCACGACGAGGCCGGCAATGGACGAGAGCAGCTTCTTCTTTCCGATCATGTGTATCTCCTTGGAATGGCGATGGAACATGAAGTCACCGCGTGCGGGGCGGTGTCGAAGCGGGATCAGTTGGCGACGCAGCAGATGCGCGTGCCGCCGGCGCGGCCATTGCCGCCGAACATGCATCCGGGGGTATCCACGCAACCCGGTGCAAAGCCGGTCTTCACCGGTGTGGCGAAGGCCTGTGCGGCCCCGAATGACATTGCAGCAACGATGACGATACCGGCGACGGACGAGAACAGCGTTTTCTTCCCGATCATGTGTATCTCCTTCAGTTGGTGTGGCTTCCCGGATTCATTGCGTTGGCGACGGCCTGTACCGTTCCGGTGTCGAGCTGGCCGACATGCTTGTAGGCGATGCTGCCATCCGCGGCCAGGACCATCAGCATCGGTGTCAGCGTGGCGCGGTAGCGCTTGGAGACTTCGCCCTGATCGTCGACGGCGATCGGAAACGCCAGCGCGTGCTTGCCTGCGTAGTCGGCAAGCTGGTCGTACGGTGGCAGGCCCACGCCCACCAGCTCGGCACTGCCTCGCGCAGCCGCGATCTGCTGCAGTTGTGGCACCGAGGCCAGGCAGTAACGGCAGGCGGTAGAGAAGAAGTAGAGGATCTGCGGCACGCCGCGCGCGCCACCGATATCGACATGGGTCTGCTGCGTCGTCCGCAGGGTCAGCAGTTCAGGCCGGGTGCCGGTGGCAAGGCCATGCGCGTCCAGCTGCGTCTGCTGCAGCTGCGCCGCCATCTGTTCGTTGACCTGTCGCAACTGTCGGTTCTGCCAGGAGAGCATGATGACCAGTGCGGCCAGCAGCAGGGCGACTACGGGAAACAGTGCACGCTTGAGCATCGATCATCCTTGAACGCCGCGTTGCATCGACCATACCGGAAACAGCAACAGGAATGTCAAGCTTTTGTATCATCGGTGACGCAGTTCCCAAACCTCAGGACGCCACCATGAGTGACCATGCTCCCGTTTCCCGGCCTAACCCGATCATCGAACTGCTGTTCGGCGGCAACATGCTGGAAGGCACCTTCAAGGCCGGGATCTGGGCCGCACTGCTGTCTGTGGTGCTGGCCTGGACGACCTTCCGCTGACGGGGCGCTCAGGCCGCAGCGAAGGCCTGGCGCAGGCTGCGCAGCGTCGCCTGGCGATACTCAGCCGCACACGGCTCGCCCATTTCCAGCTCCTGCAGGCGCAGGCCGACCAGCGTCATCGACAGTACGTATGCGCGCGCAGCATCGGCAGCGCGTGACAGGCCAAGTGCACGTCGGGTCAACGCATCGACATGATCCATGTCCGGTAGCAGGCCCAGGTAGGCGCGCTCGGCGCTGTCCAGATCCGGCGCGCGCAGGATCGCGTTGGCATCGGCGGTGGGGGTGACAGCGGCCATGCGGGATCCTTGTTGTCCGTGGGGCGGATGCAGGTTCGGTCAGAACGCGCGCATCAGCGAGATGAAAGCGGAGGTCTGGCTGCTGCGCCGTGCCATCGGGCTGTCTTCGACGGCATCACCGAACCATTGGTTGGCGACGACGCCGGTCGCGCGCCATTTCGTACCCAGGCGCGTGCTGACCGCGATCTGCAGGCTCGGCGAGGTGGCACTGCCGGGCGTGTAGGCCGCCAGCCCGGAGCGCAGTGCTTCCTCGTCGCTGATGCCGTAGTAGTAGTCGAGCAGGCGGGCGCTGGAGTGCACCACGCCCACGCGCGGCACCCAGGTGAAGCGGCCGGCCTGGATCGGATAGCTGTAATGCAGGCTGGATTCAACGCCGCCGCCGTGTCCGCTTACTTCGCGCTTCACGCTGGCCGCCACTGCGCCCCAGTCGGCGCTGTAGTCGGCATTGATGCCGACCATCGCCGACATCTGCCGGCTGTGCAGGCGGCGCAGCTGCGGATCGTTCACGTCGTCGGTCTTGAAGCGCAACGTGTAGGGCGTCGCCACCGCCGACAGGCGCAGGCCGTCGGCCTTGTAGAGGTTCATGCCAAGCGAACCGGGGCTGGCAAAGAAGCGCTTGCCCTGCCAAGACAGCGCCGGCAGCACCAGCGGCTTGTCGTCATAGTGCGCGTAGGCGCCAGTGGTCGCGCCGAAGGTGATGCCGGCCTGTACCCCCGGAGCCTGTTCCTGCGCGGTGGCCAGCAGCGGCGTGGAGAGAGCGACGGTGCACAGCAGGGGGCGCAGCAGGGCGGGGGACAGTGAGGTCATCGATGTAGTGCGTTGCAGGGATGGCGAGGCATGCTGCGCGCGCAACATTGTCGGAACATTGCGCAGGCGCAATCTGCTGGCATCGCCGCCGCCTGCACGCCGAAGGCACTATGATCGGCACCGTTTTCCGGTTGCCGAGCCCCCGATGCGCATTCTCCTGGTCGAAGATGACCCCGATCTCTCGCGAGCCCTGCAGTCCGGGCTTGAGCGCCAGGGTGTGGTCGCCGACGTGGTCGGCAGCCTGGCCGAAGCGGCGCTCGCCCTGCGTGAGCCGGTGCATCAGCTGATGCTGCTCGATCGGCAGCTGCCCGATGGTGATGGCGTGGGCTTCGTGGCGACTGCCCGGGCGCTGCGGCCGAACCTGGCGGTGATCATGCTCACTGCCAAGGGTGGGCTGTCGGACAAGGTGGAGGGGCTGGATGTCGGTGCCGATGACTACCTGGTCAAGCCGGTGGCGATCGAAGAGCTGATGGCGCGCATCCGCGCCGTCTCGCGTCGACCATCGGCGATGGTGACCCCCCGGTTGCGGCTGGGCCGGCTGGAGTTCGATTTCGAATCGCTGCAGGCGCAGGTGGATGGCCAGCCGGTTGCACTGCCGCGGCGGCAGGTGCTGGTGCTGCAGGCGCTGGCGATGCGGCAGGGGCGCACGGTCACCCGCAGCGCGCTGGAAGCGGCGGTGTACGGATTCGATGATGAGATCCAGTCCAACGCGCTCGACGCGCATATTTCCAAGCTGCGCAAGGCGCTGCAGCAGGCCGGGGCGGGCGTGGAGATCCACGTGATCCGCGGCGTCGGCTATCTGCTGTCGGAGGCCTGAGATGGCACGACCGATCCGTTCGATCACCCTGGGGCTGGCGTGGCGGCTGTTCCTGGCGCAGGCCTTCACGGTGTTGTTCGCCGTTGTCGCGCTGATCCTGACCTGGGGCGACAAGGACACCTGGGGCATGGACATGTTCATGGCCGAGAGCGCAGCCAATGCGGTGCACAGCGAAGGCGGCCGGCTGGTGCTGGACGAAGCGCGCTGGCAGAAGCTCGATGCGCGTGCCGGTGGCAACCTGTGGTTCGCGGCGGTGGACGATCGCGGTGCATGGCTGCGGCGCGGCACGCTGCCTGCCATCCACGCGCCGCTGCTTGCCCGCCTGCCGACATTGGGTGCCACCGAGCTGGGTTCGCTGGTGCCGCCGTACCTGGATGTGGCGCGGGTGATGATCCGCAATGAAGACGGCCGCCGCATCACGGTGATGGTGGGCGGGGCGCCGAAGGGCGGCCTGCTGGATGGCGCATTGATGGTGCTGCGGCTGATCGGCCTGTGGTTCTTCCTGCCATTGATCGTGGTCACGCTGCTGGTGATGCCGACGGTGATCCATCGCGCGATGCGTGGCGTGCGCCGGTCCGCGCAGCAGGCCAAGGAGCTGGATATCGGCCAGCCCGGTGCGCGCCTGGACGCGCAGCTGGTGTCGACCGAGGTCGCGCCTCTGGTCGAAGCGTTCAACGATGCGATCGACAAGGTGCAGCAGGGCTACGCAGCACGCGATAAATTCCTGGCCGATGCCGCCCATGAGCTGCGCGTACCGATTGCGGTGGTGCAGGCGCGCTTGTCGCAGTTGCCGCAGGGGGAGCTCAAATCGCAGCTGCTGACCGATGTCGCCCGTCTCGGCAACGTCGCCGAGCACCTGCTCGACCTGCAGCGTCTGGACCGCAACGTCGCAGCCTTGCAGCGCCTGGACCTGGCGCATGTCGTGCGCGAAGCGGCCGCCGACCTTGCGCCTCTGGTGGTTGGCGCCGGCTACGGCTTTGAAGTGGATGCGCCGGAGACGCCGGTATGGATCCATGGCGATGGCCTCGCCCTGGGGCGGGTGATCGCCAACCTGGTGCACAACGCCATCGTCCATGGCGGCGGGCGCGGCACCATCTGCGTGCGTCTGGACCGGCAGGGCCTGCTCGAAGTCAGCGACCAGGGCGCCGGCGTGCCGGTCGGTGACCGCGAGGCGATCTTCGAGCCGTTCCACCGCCTGCGTGCTGCTGGCAGTGGCAGCGGCCTCGGCCTGCATCTGGTCAAGGAGATCGTGCAGCACCACGGCGGTACGGTGAGCGTGGGCGAGGCCGTTGGGGGCGGCGCGAGCTTCCGGGTCAACTTCCACCGCGGCAGCGTGCGTCGCTAGCCGGGCGCTGACAACGCCAGACGGCGTTGCCTGATGGCTGGGTGAGGCCGCGCCTCGGCACGCTGTGTCGATGGCTGCCGATTGGACCTTGTCGCCCCTGTTTGGCCCCGCGTGCGCCGCCGCTCTGGTTGCCGGGGCGCTGGCCTGCGTGCTGCTGCCGGCATTGCCGCCGCTGTGGGCTTCTGTTGCGGCGACCGTCGTGGCCGCGTTGGGCTGGGTGTTGCGCTGGCGCGGACGCGCGGCGGCTGTGTTGCTGTTCGGCTTGGCGTGGACTTGCTGCCACGGGTATTGGGCATTGCAGGCGCAGCTGCCGGCCGACTCTGCCGCGCAGGATGTACTTGTCCGGGGGCAGGTCATCGATCTGCCGAAGGAAACGCCTGCACACACCCGCTTCGAGTTCCGGGTGGATGCGTCCGATGCGGTGCCGACGCTGCGTGGAAAGCGGCTGCAGGTGCTCTGGCACGCGCCCCGGGGTGGGCCGACCGACGCCGGGGTTGATCAGAGACATCACCTGCACGCCGGAGCCGACTGGCAGTTGTCGCTGCGCGTGCGACCGCCGCGTTCACGCATCAACCCAGGGGGCTTCGATGGCGAGCGGCATGCGCTGCTGCGTGGGCTGGCAGGGAACGGCAGCGTGCGCGACTCGAATTCCACGCGACAGCTGCGCCCTGCGCATGGTCTACCCGCGTGGCGCGAGCGCACCAGTGCCGCCATTGCCAGGCAGATCGCACACCCGTCGGCGCGGTTCATCCAGGCCCTGGCACTGGGCGATACGCGTGGCCTGTCCGACGTCGACTGGGCGCAGCTGCGTGCGCTGGGCCTGACCCACCTGATCGCCATCTCCGGCTTCCATGTCGGTCTGGTCGCGGGCTTCGCCGCGTTGCTGTGTTCTGCGCTCTGGCGATCCTGGCCGGGGCTTGCCCGGTTCTGGCCACGACCGCAGGCGGCGGCCTGTGCGGCGGCGGTGGCAGCAGCCGGCTATGCCGTTGTTGCAGGCAGCGAGCTGCCGACCGTGCGTACTGCGCTGATGATCGCGGTGCTGGCCCTGGCGCGCGTTGCCCGCCGTCCGGTGACGGTAGCTCAGGGGTTGGCGCTGGCCGCGCTGGCGATGCTGCTGCCGGCACCGCTGTCGGTGCTGTCTGCGGGCTTCTGGCTCAGTTTCGGCGGGGTGCTGTGGTTGCTGTGGTGCCTGCCGCAGCGGCGGCCGAAGGGGTTCGCCGCGATGCTGCGCGGCGCTCTGGCAGGGCAGGGGGTGGCCAGCGTCGCTCTGCTGCCGCTGGCGGTGGCACTGTTCGGTGGCAGCGCACGGCTGGGACCGCTGGTGAACCTGCCGATCATTCCGCTGTGGAGCCTGCTGGTGGTGCCTCTGGCGCTGCTGGGAACCGCTCTGGAGGCCCTGCGCACCGGGGCAGGGCAGTGGCCCTGGCGCACGGCTGCCTGGGTGTTCGAGGCCAGTTGGCAGCTGCTGCAACCCTTGGCCGAGCACCCGCAGGCGATGTGGTGGCTGGCGCAGGGGCCGGCCTGGGCACTGCCGGCGGCCTTGCTGGGGGTGTTCTGGTGGCTGTTGCCACGCGGTGCCGGGGCCGGGCTTGCCGGTTCTCTGCTGTGCCTGCCGTTGCTGTGGCCGGCACGGTCGGGGCCGCAGCAGGGAGAGCTGGAACTGGTGGTGCACGATGTCGGCCAGGGCGCGGCGGTGCTGCTGCGGACCGCCCAGCACGCACTCTGGTATGACGTCGGCCCGCCAGCCGGCAGCGGGGGCGAGGAGCGGACGCTGCTGCCGACGTTGCGGGCGTTGGGACTGGAGCCGCCGGCACAGCTGATGATCAGTCACGACCACCTGGACCACAGCGGCAACCTCGTCGCGTTGCGCCGGCAACTGCCGGGACTGGACGTCTTGGCTCCACCGGGCAGTGCGATTGCCACGGCCGGCAGCTGCCAACAGGGCCTGCGCTGGCAATGGGACGGGGTCGATTTCCAGGTGCTGCATCCGCCCGCCGCGTTCCCTGCCGTTGGCGGGAAGGGCGCCGACAACGAAGCCAGTTGCGTGCTGCGGGTTGCTGGTGCTCACGGCGTGGTGCTGCTGCCCGGTGACATCGGCCGGCAGGGCGAGCAGGCGCTGCTGGCGGGCGCTGCCGATATGCTGCGTGCGGACGTGGTGCTGGTGCCCCATCACGGCAGCGGAGGCAGTTCCACGCCGGACTGGGTGAAGGCGGTAGCGCCGCGGCTGGCGCTGGTCTCGGCCGGGCACCGGAACCGCTTTGGCCACCCGAAACGTGACGTGGTGCGGCGCTGGCAGGCGGCGGGCGCCGAAGTGCTGTCCACCGCCGAGTCCGGCGCGATCCGCGTATGGCTTGGCGCACAAGGCCTGCAGCTGCGTGAACAGCGTATCCACGCCGCCCGGTGGTGGGATGCCGCTGGGCGAGCGCGGTCGGCTGCTATCCTATCGCCGATCGAACAAGCGGCCGCTGGGCCGGAGGGTTGAAACGTGTGGGAACTGGTCAAGGCCGGTGGCTGGCCGATGGTGCCGCTGCTGCTGTTGGGCGTACTGGCTTTGGCGATCGTCCTGGAGCGTTTCTGGTCCTTGCGGCGTAACGAGGTGCTGCCGCCTGGCCTGGGCCAGGAGGTGCGCAACTGGGCCGCGCGCGGCAAGCTGGACCCGGCGCACCTGCAGACCCTGCGTGCCAATTCACCGTTGGGTGCCCTGCTGGCCGCCGCGCTGGAAGCGCGCAACCGCCCGCGCGACCAGATCCGCGAGCGCATCGAGGACACCGGTCGCCATCTGGTGCACCGCATGGAGCGTTTCCTCAACGCGCTGGGCACGATCGCCTCGGCCGGCCCGTTGCTGGGCCTGCTGGGCACCGTGGTTGGCATGATCCAGATGTTCCTGGGCATCCTCGACCACGGCGTGGGTGATGTGAACCAGCTTGCCGGCGGTATCGGCAAGGCACTGGTGTGCACTGCCACGGGCATGATCGTGGCGATCCCGGCGCTGATGTTCCACCGCTTCTTCAAGGGCCGCATCCACGGCTACGTGGTGGAGATGGAGCAGGAAGCCAGCGCGCTGCTGGATACGCTGGACGGTCGTCCCGGGGTGATGACCCCGGCCCCCGCTGCGCGCGCGTCTTCCGCCGCTACGGCAAAGGCCTGATCGATGCGTATCGGCAACGACCGGTCCCAGGATGAGCCGCATATCGATCTGGTGCCGCTGATCGACGTCATCCTGGTGCTGATCATCTTCTTCGTGGTCACTACCACCTTCGATGCGCGATCGACCCTGCAGGTGCAGCTGCCGACCGCCAGCCAGCAGCAGACCAACGAGCCGCCGCGCTCGCTGAGCGTGCTGATCAACGCTGACGGCCGCTACTTCGTCAACGATCAGGAAGTACTGCGCAGCGACGTCGAGTCGGTCAAGCAGACCATTGCGGCCGTCGCCGGCAGCGACCGCGAACAGACCGTGCTGCTGCGTGCCGACGCGCGCACTCCCTACCAGGCCGTGGTCACCGCGCAGGACGCGCTGGGCCAGCTCGGCTTCCGTCGTATCGCCATTGCAACAGCGCCAGAGGTGCGTCCATGAGTTCCCATCACGCGCCGGTGTGGCCGATCTACAAACGTCTGCTGGGGTATACCCGCACCTACTGGGTATTCATGGTGGCAGCGGTGATCGCCATGGTGGTCGAGGCCTTGGCCGGCTACCACTTCACCAAGCTGATGGAACCGCTGGTCAATGACGGCTTCGTCGACCCGCAGCCGCGCGCGGCCGTGGTGTTGCCGCTGACCATCCTCGGTCTGTTCCTGATGCGCAGCGTGGCCACCTGGGTCAGTGACTACACCCTGGCCAAGACCGGTCGCAGCGTGGTCCGTGACCTGCGTGAGCAGGTACTGCAGAAGTACCTGCACCTGCCGTCCTCGCATTTCGATGCCGAAGCGACGCCGGTGATGGTCAGCCGCCTGAACTTCGACACCGAGCAGGTCACCCAGGCCAGCGCCGATGCGCTGAAGACCGTGGTGGCCGACACCCTGACCATCATCGCCATGCTGGCGGTGATGCTGCAGATGAGCGTCAAGGTGACCCTGGCCATGCTGGTGGTGGTGCCGCTGATCGGCGTGATCGTGTCCTACGTGGGCAAGCGCTACCGGCGCATCAGCCGCGGCATCCAGGACGGCATGGGCACCATGGCGCAGACCGCCGAGCAGTCGCTGGCCGCGCAGCAGGAAGTGAAGGTGCACGGCACCCAGCAGCACGAGATCTCGCGTTACTCGCGGCTGGCCAACCGCATGCTCGCGCTGAACATGAAGGTGGAGGTCACCCGTGCCGCCGCCTCCAGCGTCGTCCAGTTCCTGGCGGCGCTGGCATTGGCGGTGATCGTCTGGGTCGCCACCCGCGAAGCACTTGCGGGCAAGCTCAATGCCGGCCAGTTCATGGGCCTGATGACCTCGATGATGGCCATCATTCCGTCGCTGCGGCGGCTGACCAGCGTGCAGACTTCGATCTCGCGCGGCGTGGCCGCTGCCGAGCGCCTGTTCGGCATCATCGACATGCCGGTCGAGCGCGACGAGGGCAAGCACGCGGTGCAGCGCGTACGCGGCGAACTGGCCTTCGAGCACGTCATGCTGCGCTACCGCGAAGACAGCGGCATTGCCCTGGACGACATCAATTTCGTTGCCCGTCCGGGCACGGTCACCGCCATCGTCGGTCGTTCCGGCAGCGGCAAGACCAGCCTGATCCGGCTGGTGCCGCGCTTCTACGAACCCAACGGTGGCCGCATCCTGCTCGATGGCGTGGCCCTGGATGAGTACCCGCTGGCCGATCTGCGCCGGCAGGTGGCCATGGTCGGGCAGAAGGTCATGCTGTTCGACGACACCATCGCGGCCAACATCGCCTACGGCATGGATGCCACCGACGAGCAGATCCGTGCAGCTGCCGAGGCGGCCAATGCCTGGGAGTTCATCGCGCGCATGCCGCAGCAGCTGCAGACGCCGGTGGGCGAGAACGGTGCGCTGCTGTCCGGCGGCCAGCGCCAGCGCCTGGCGATCGCCCGCGCCATCCTGCGCGACGCACCGATCCTGATCCTGGACGAGGCCACCGCGGCGCTGGACAACGAATCCGAGCGCCTGGTGCAGGACGCGCTGCAGCGCTTGATGCCTGAGCGCACCACGCTGGTGATCGCGCATCGCCTGTCGACCATCGAGCATGCCGACCAGGTGCTGGTGATGGATCATGGCCGCATCGTTGAACGTGGCACCCACCAGGAGCTGCTGTCGATGGGCGGCCTGTACCAGCACCTGCACAACATGCAGTTCCGCGAAAGGCAGGACTGATGGCGGGCAAAGGTACCCAGACCCCGCCGTACTGGTACGACGGCAGCCCGGCTCCGTGGCCGATGCGACTGCTGGCGCCGCTGTATGCCGGCGTCACCGCGCTGCGCCGGCGTCTGTACCGGCGTGGCTGGCGCAAGCGCCATGCGCTGGCGGTGCCGGTCATCGTGGTCGGCAACATCACCGCCGGCGGCACCGGCAAGACGCCGCTGACCATCGCCTTGGTCGAGCGCCTGCGGGCCGCGGGCTGGAAGCCCGGTGTTGCCAGCCGCGGCTACGGCCGTGAGCAAGCGGACAAGGCACGTTGGGTGGAAGCCGATACGCCGACCGCCTTGGGAGGCGACGAGCCGGTGCTGATCGCCTGGAAGACCGGCGTGCCGGTACGCGTGGACAGTGACCGCGTGGCAGCGGGCAAGGCGCTGATCGCCGCCGGCTGCGACGTGATCGTCTGCGATGACGGCCTGCAGCACTACCGGCTGGCGCGCGACATCGAGATCGAGGTGGTTGATGCCCAGCGCCGCTATGGCAATGGCCGGATGATTCCCGCCGGCCCGCTGCGCGAGCCGGTCAGCCGCGCAGCGGAATGCGATTTCCGGGTGGTCAACCTGGGCCAGGCCGATGGAGCGGCGGCTGCCCAGGCCTGTGGCTTCGGCCAATGGCCGATGGCCCTGCACATCGACAGTGCACAGCCGCTGGCCGGCGGGCGCGCACGTCCTCTTTCGTACTTCGCGGGCCAGCGCGTGCATGCCGTGGCCGGCATCGCCCATCCGCAACGCTTCTTCGACATGCTGCGCGCGCGTGCGATCGGCGTGGTGCCGCACGCCTTCGCCGACCATCACGCTTATCAGCCGCAGGATCTGTCCTTTGGCAGCCAGTTGCCGGTGCTGATGACCGAAAAGGATGCCGTGAAGTGCCGCGCGTTCGCCAATGACTGGCAGTACGCGGTGCCGCTGCGTGCCGAGATGCCTGCTGCTTTCTGGATCGCGTTGACCGATCGCCTGGACAAGCTGCGACCGAACTGAGGGGCCGTGCGGCGCTTGCAAATGGACGCCGCCGGCCGCATTCCTGCTGTATCGCGCCTGCCGAGTACCGCCCGCATGACCGACTTCGTTGTTGCCATCCCGGCCCGCTATGCCGCTTCGCGGCTGCCGGGCAAGCCGCTGCGCCTGCTGGGCGGAGAACCCATGGTGCTGCATGTGGCGCGCCGCGCGCTGCAGGCCGGCGCAGGTGAGGTATGGGTCGCGACCGACGACCAGCGCATTGCCGACGCATTGTCCGGCCTGGCGGAAGTGAAAGTGGCGATGACCGCTGCCTCGCATGCCTCGGGTACCGATCGCCTGGCCGAGTGCGCGCGCATCGCGGGCTGGTCCGATGACACCGTGGTGGTCAACCTGCAGGGCGATGAACCGTTCGCGCCGGCTGCCGGCATCCGCGCCGTGGCCGAGGCGCTGGTGGCGGGCAGCGCACCGATGTCGACCCTGGCCACGCCGGTCGAGGATGCCCACACGCTGTTCGATCCCAACGTGGTCAAGCTGGTGCGCAACGTGCGCAACGAGGCCCTGTACTTCAGCCGTGCGCCCATTGCCTGGCATCGCGATGGCTTCGCCCGCAGTCGCGACACCCTGCCCGAAGGCCATCAGTGGCTGCGCCACATCGGCATCTATGGCTACCGTGCCGGATTCCTGCAGCAGTTCGCCTCGATGCCCCCGGGCACGCTGGAACAGGTGGAATCGCTGGAGCAGTTGCGCGTGCTGGAAGCGGGCCACCCGATTGCCGTGGCGATCTCGCCCGAAGCCTTTCCGCCGGGCATCGACACCCCTGAAGACCTGCAGCGCGCCGAAACGCTGCTGCAGGCGATGGCCGCGCGATGAGGCTGCTGGTCGTCTGCCTCGGCAACATCTGCCGCTCGCCGATGGCCGAAGGCGCGCTGCGTGCCCGCCTGGATGCCTCGGCGCTGGCTGGGCGGGTACAGGTCGATTCGGCCGGTACCGGCGACTGGCACGTGGGCCAGCCACCCGACCGGCGTGCCATTGCATGCGCGGCCGGACACGGGGTGGACCTTGGCAGCCTGCGCGCGCGGCAGCTGCAGCCGCAGGACTTCGACGCTTTCGACTGGATCCTGTGCGCCGACGAGGCCAACCTGCGTGATGCCGCACGCCTCGCCACTGCCACCCAGCGCGAGCGCCTGGCGCTGTACCTGCCGTGGTCGGGCGGGCAGGGCGAACGTGCGATTCCCGATCCCTATACCGGTGGCAGCGATCATTTCGAACAGGTCTGGTCGCTGGTCGACGCTGCTGCCGAACGCACCGTGGCACGCCTGTTGCATCACGCCGACTCCGGCATAATCGGGCCATGAACATCCAGCCCGTCCCGGACCTGCCCGAGTTCGCAGCCTGGCTCAATGCCGCGCCCTGCACCCTGACCGAACTGCGCGGCCGGCCGGTCGCGCTGTTGTTCGTCAACGCGGCTTCCGCATGGAGCGCGCAGCGACTGGCCGAGTTCAGCCAGTGGCTGTCACGCCACCCCGGCAAGCTGCAACCTCTGGTGCTGCAGGTGCCGCGCTTCGACTTCGAGCGTGATGCCACGGCTGCGCTGAAACTGCTGCGCCGGCAGGGGCTGACCATGCCGGTGCTGCTTGATGCCGATTGGGATGGCTGGCGCCGCTTCGGCGTCACCGCCTGGCCGACCATGGTGTTGCTGGACGCGCAGGGTCGCGAACAGCAGCGCTTGATCGGCCAAGGCGTGCCCGGCGAGCTGGAGCGGGCCCTGAATGCCCTCTGCGAGGGTGCGCCGTCGGCCCCTTCGCGTGGCGGCAGCGAGCTGCACCCCGAACCGCGCCAGGCGCTGCGATTCCCGATGGGTCTGGCGGTGAACCAGGAACGGTTGTACATCGCCGACAGCGGCCACCACCGCATCCTGGAATGCAGTCATGGCGGCCGCGTGCTGCGTCAGTTCGGTCTGGGCACTGCCGACTTCATGGACGGCAACCTCGCCGAAGCCGCTTTCCACCGGCCGCAGGCGCTGGCACTGGAGCGCGATTCGCTGTACGTGGCCGACACCGGCAACCATGCCGTGCGCCGTATCAATCTGCTCACCGGCCTGGTCGACACCCTGTGTGGCAACGGCCGTCCGGGCGCTCCAGAGGAAGGGTCGGTGGCGCAGCCACGGCAGGTGTCGCTGGATCATCCGGTGGGCCTGGCCATCGCCGAAAACCAGCTGCACATCGCCATGGCCGGCGACAACCGCATCTGGAGCTACCACCTCGGCCAGCGCAGCCTGCAGTGGCGCGCCGGCAGCGGCGCCATCGACGAGCGCGACGGCAGTGGCCATCTGGCCGCGTTCGCCCAGCCCACCGCCGTGGCCGTGGTCCAGCAGGTGCTGTACGTGGCCGATGCGCTGGGCTCCTCGATCCGTTCATTGCAGTTGCGCGGTGACCTGGTGCAGACCCTGGTCGGGCAGGGCACCTGGCGTTTTGGCGAGGACGATGGCCCGCGTGCGCAGGCCAGCCTGCAGTTCCCGCAGGCGATCGCACTGAGCCCGGATGCCCCGTTGTTGTGGATCGCCGATACCGGCAATGGCCGCCTGCGCACGTTGCGCCTGGGTGGCGGCGAACTGACCACCCAGCCCTTGCCGCGGCGCCTGCATGGCCCGGCCGGCCTGGCCGTCGGTGCCGGCGCGGTGTGGATCGCCGAAACCGATTCCCACACCGTACTGCGCCTTGACCCTGACAGCGGCGTGCTCAGCGAAGTGCCGATCAGCGAATGACCGTTGTTCCTGTCCCGACCTTCGATGGCAAGGCATTCGCGGCCCAGCTGAGTACCGCCCCGGGCGTGTACCGCATGTACGCGGCCGACGACACGCTGTTGTACGTCGGCAAGGCCCGCGCGCTGCGCAACCGCGTTGGCAGCTATTTCAACGGCAGTCCGAAGAACGCGCGCATCATGTCGATGCTCTCGCAGATCGTGCGCATGGACGTTACCGTGACGCGCTCGGAAGCCGAAGCGCTGCTGCTGGAAAACCAGCTGATCAAATCGCTGTCGCCGCGCTACAACGTGTCCCTGCGCGACGACAAGACCTATCCGCATGTGCTGCTGACCCGCGAAGACTGGCCGCGGATCGCCCTGCATCGTGGCCCGCGTGCCATTCCCGGGCGCTATTTCGGGCCGTATCCCGGCGTAACCGCAGTGCGCGAGACGCTGAACCTGATGCACAAGCTGTTCAAGCTGCGCAGCTGCGAAGACAGCGTGTTCCGTAACCGCTCGCGGCCCTGCCTGCAGTATCAGATCGGGCGCTGCAGCGCGCCGTGCGTGGAACTGGTGCCGGCAGCGGACTACGCCGAGTCGGTGCGCCGCGCGGCGATGTTCCTGGAAGGCAAGAGCGATGAGCTGACCCGGGAGCTCGGCGAGCAGATGCAGGTGGCCAGCGAAGCGCTGGAATTCGAGCAGGCCGCGCGACTGCGCGATCTGATTACTTCATTGCGCAGCATGCAGACCCGCCAGTACGTGGACGGCCGCGCGGCCGACCTGGACGTGCTGGCGGTGGCCATGCAGGGTTCGCAGGCCTGCGTGATGCTGCTGGCGTTCCGTGATGGCCGCAACCTGGGCACCCGCCCGTTCTTTCCCCGCACCAATGGCGAGGAAAGCCCGGATGAAGTGCTGGCGGCCTTTGTCTCGCAGTACTACATCGAATTCGATCCACCGCGCGAGATCCTGCTTGACCGCGAAATTCCCGATGCCGATCTGATCGGTTCTGCGCTGTCGGCCTCGGCGGAGCGCAAGGTGCAGTTGAAATGGAACGTCCGCGGCGAGCGCGCCGGCTACCTGGAACTGGCCAGCCGCAACGCACAGTTGACCCTGGCCACCGAGATCAACAGCCGCACCGCGCAGCACGCGCGCAGCGAAGCGCTGCGGGTGATGCTGGGGCTGGCCGAACCGGTGAAGCGGGTGGAGTGCTTCGACATCAGCCACACCATGGGCGAAGCCACCGTGGCCTCCTGTGTGGTGTTCGATGCTGCCGGCCCGGTGCGTGCGCAGTACCGCCGCTTCAACATCAGTGGCATTGAGCCGGGCGATGACTACGCCGCGATGCGCCAGGCGATCGATCGCCGCTTCCGCCGTGCAGTGGAAGAGCAGGGCGTGCTGCCGGATGTGCTGCTGATCGACGGTGGCGCCGGCCAGCTGGCTCAGGCCCAGGCGGCGCTGGCTGATCTGGGCGTGGAAGACGTGCTGCTGGTGGGCGTGGCCAAAGGCGTGGAACGTCGTGCCGGCCACGAAGCGCTGGTGATGCCCGATGGCCGCGAACTGCGCCCGGGTGCGGCCGATCCCGCTCTGCAGTTCATCCAGCAGGTGCGCGATGAAGCACACCGCTTCGCCATCACTGGCCATCGCGGGCGCCGGCAGAAGGCCCGGATGACCAGCAAACTGGAAGACATCCCCGGCATCGGGCCGCGACGGCGCGCCAGCCTGCTGAAGCATTTTGGCGGTCTGGTCGGCCTGAAAGCAGCCGGAGAAGCGGAAATTGCCAAGGTAGAAGGCATCAATGACGCCCTCGCAGCGCGCATCTACGCTAACCTGCACGGGTTGGCCGCGCCGGATCCGGCCGAGTAGAGAGAGAATAAAGCCGCATGACGTTGACCCTGCCCACCTGGCTGACCCTGTTGCGGATCGTGATGATCCCGGTGCTGGTGCTGGTGTTCTACCTGCCCTACACCTGGACCAACTTCGCATCGGCGGCGATCTTCGGCCTGGCCGCGATCACCGACTGGCTCGATGGCTGGATCGCTCGTCGCTACGGCCTGGAGTCGGCGTTCGGCGCCTTCCTCGACCCGGTCGCGGACAAGCTGATGGTGGCGGTGGCGCTGTTCCTGATCGTGCAGGGTCATCCGACGCCGTGGATGGCGTTCTGGGCGGCGGTGATCGTCGGCCGCGAGATCGCGGTGTCGGCGCTGCGCGAGTGGATGGCCGAGCTGGGCCAGCGTGCCAAGGTGCGGGTGGCGATGATCGGCAAGGTCAAGACCACCGCGCAGATGGTCGCGCTGCTGTGCCTGCTGTATTCGGTGGCGCCGAACGTTCCGGTCGACGACATCTGGATGGGCCCGCCGGTATTCCATATCGGTGACTGGACCCTGGCCATTGCCGCGGTGCTGACCCTGTGGTCGGGCCTGCAGTACCTGCACGCCGCCTGGCCCAGCCTGCGTGACGACGAGCGCGCCGCGCGCGAGCGTTCGCGGCAGAAGAAGCTGGGCAACTGAGTACCGGGGTCGGATCCCTTTCCGGGGGAAAGGGCTCTGACCCCATCGCTGCCATCATCCACGCATGGCGTGGATCTACTGGGCATGCATGCACTGTTTGGGGCTTCGCGGGATCCCTCATCCACGCATGGCGCGGATCGCCTGGAATGTGGCCTGCGGTAGATCCACGCCATGCGTGGATGACGCATTCCATGACCTCTCGAACTGCCTGAAAAAAGGCCTTGACGCGTTGCGCAGAACAGGTAGAATTTCGCCTCCCAAGCGGGAATAGCTCAGTTGGTAGAGCGCAACCTTGCCAAGGTTGAGGTCGCGAGTTCGAGTCTCGTTTCCCGCTCCAGATTCAAGAAAAACGCTCCCGAAAGGGGGCGTTTTTCGTTTGGCCGGAGCGGCTTCATCCCCACTTCACCGCCACTCCATCGCCTCACCATGCGCCGATCCCACGCTGTACTCCCGGATCCAGCAAGGTGATGCCGAGATGCCTCACACTCCCCCTGCCAACGACCACGACGTGGTCATCGTCGGCGCCAGCTTTGGTGGTGCCGCCTGCGCACTTGCCGCCGCCCAGTACGGCCTGCGCGTCTGCGTGCTCGAGCGCAAGGCCGACCCCGGCGAACGCCTGCATACCACCGGCATCGTGGTGAAGGAGGCGATGGAACAGACCTGGCTGGGGCGCATGCCCGATCATCTCGTGCAACGCGTCGCACGCGTGCGCCTGTATGCGCCGAACCTGTTAGGGGGGGGGCTTTGCGCCTTGTAGATTGTATTTTTATATTTTATGAATTGTGAATAAAATCGTNTGGTGGGTTGTTGTGGTGGTATTTTTATGTATCAAGGAATATCGGGTGGTGATATTGCCCATTGCGGAGCAGTGATGTGGGCGTGGTCCACGGTGATGGTTAAATGCGAAGAGATAGCTTTTTGGCGAAGAGGTCAGTTGCCCGAGGCCAGGGCATGGCGATAGCGCAGCACCGCGGCAGCCCAGCTTCAATGCGGTCGGTGTGCACTGTATGCGCAGCCCAAGTACGTGACCTGCCTGGACCTGGGGCCGTGGGGTGCTGTCTACTCCTAGGGCTGGGATCGCCAGGTGGCGCTGTTCGGTGCTGAAGCCAAGGCGCTCAGGATCCGCATCAACACCGAATGGATCTATCCGCTGAGTGGTGAGCGTGCGGAGATCCTGGCGTCGGCAAACCCGCTCAGGATCGTTGTGGCCTGACAGCGCAAAGTAGCTCTGCGAGCAACGTTCCTGAAAGGGGGGCGTTGCGCTTCATCCTCACTTCACCGCCACTCCTTCGCCTCACCACTCGGCAGTTCGAAGCTGCATCTCCGTTCCTTCAGGACGATGCAGCCATGCCCACAACTCCTTCCGCCTACGACCACGACGTGGTCATCGTCGGCGCCAGCTTTGGCGGTGCCGCCTGCGCACTTGCCGCCGCTCAGTACGGCCTGCGCATCTGCGTGCTCGAGCGCAAGGCCGACCCCGGCGAACGCCTGCATACCACCGGCATCGTGGTGAAGGAGGCGATGGAACAGACCTGGCTGGGGCGCATGCCCGATCATCTCGTGCAACGCGTCGCACGCGTGCGCCTGTATGCGCCGAACGCCGACCCCGGCGAACGCCTGCATACCACCGGCATCGTGGTGAAGGAGGCGATGGAACAGACCTGGCTGGGGCGCATGCCCGATCATCTCGTGCAACGCGTCGCACGCGTGCGCCTGTATGCGCCGAACCTGCACAACGTGCTGCTGACCGCACCGGGTTACTACTTCCTCACCACCGATACGCCGAACCTGATGCGTTGGCTGGCCAGCGAGCTGCGTGCCAGTGGCGTGGACCTGCGGCTGCAGCAGTCGTTCACCGACGCCTGCCGCGACGACGACGCGTGGCAGGTTGAAGGGGTGGGGCGCACGGCCTATCTGGTCGGCGCTGATGGCGCACGATCACGTGTTGCCCAGCGTACCGGCCTGGGCCAGGTGCGCGACAATCTGTATGGCGTCGAGCGCGAGTTTGCCGGCGTGCAGCTGCCGGAAGGCGATGCCTTGCACTGCTTTGTCAGCCGCCGGTTCGCACCCGGCTACATCGGCTGGGCCGCGCAGAACCCCACCGGCGTGCAGGTGGGATTGGCGCTGCGGCATGATCCCGCACATGCACGCGCGCCGGATATCGAGGGATTCCTTGAACACGTGCGCGACGTTGTGGGACTTCCGCACTCGGCCCAGGTTGCCGGCACCCGCGCGGGCCTGGTGCCCTGCGGATTGCCGGATGGACCGATCACCGCGCCGGGCGTGATCCTGACCGGTGATGCGGCAGGTGTCGTCTCGCCGCTGTCGGCCGGCGGCATCCACTCGTCATGGCGGCATGGCTGGGCGGTCGGTGATGCGATCGGGTTGCACCGGCGCGGCAAGGGGCCGGCCGCAGAGCAGGTGGCGCGTCAGGCCGCCCCCACCTTTCACCGCAAGCGCATGCTGCGCTGGGCAATGGACCACCTGCAGCGGGACTGGCCGGTCAATGCGCTGCTGCGTACCGGCCCGATGCGCCGGCTGGCCGAGCAGATCTACTTCCATCGGCGGGGCGTGCGGATGTGATCCTGAAGCTGAACGCTGCTTCATGAGGGGGCAGCAGAATCCTGTTGACGCCGTGCAGCAATCCCGACACAATAGCGCTCCTTCGACGCAGGTCGAACGGAATCTGCGGGAATAGCTCAGTTGGTAGAGCGCAACCTTGCCAAGGTTGAGGTCGCGAGTTCGAGTCTCGTTTCCCGCTCCAGATTCAGAAAAACGCTCCCGCAAGGGGGCGTTTTTCGTTTGCGCACCGGCAAGGGATTGCGATCGCGCTAGCGCGGGCTGCCTCGGCCCGCACCGCACCAGGTTCGCACGTCCGCACGATCGAAGCCGGCGCAGGCGTTCTTCCGCGGGATGTACAGGTACGGGGCGTCGGCCCGGTAGGTGAAGTGGTAGTAGTAGTTCCGGTCCTGGCCGTACAACCAGTAGTTCGACGAGCCCTCGTTGATCACGTAGGGCTCGAAGGAAAAGATCGACGACTGCGCGGGAATGAAGTTGCTGCGGTCCATCAGCAGCATGGCCGCGTTCGACGCCAACGGAGTGGCCAGGCAGATCGCCGTCGTGCCCACGATGAGTACGGTCGCGAAGATGCCGAGCGTGCGGCGAAGGGCGGATTTCAAGCGTATTGCCTGCCGGTGGAAGCGTTCAGGACAATGTGCCGCAGCGCCCGCGGACAGTCCAGCGTTCAGCTTGGCGGCGCCGATGAAAGGCTGTGGAAAGGCCGAGGGTTCGCAATGCATGCACCGCACACGCGCTGTAACGCACCTCCGACCGATTCTCCATGTCCACTCCACAATCGCGGCGTAGCCTCCTCGGCTTCTCTCTCCACGAAGGCGGGCGGGTGGCCAGTCGCATCACTTTCCCGGCAGCGTTCGCGCAACGGTATGCCGTCGTCCCGCGCATCGTCCTGGGTATCGGGGCGCTGCTGACCAGCATGATGCTGGTGGGCTGCATGTCGGTGCCGGTTCCCGATCTGCCTGATCGCGTACCAGCAGTCTGGAGTCAGACCGCGGCAGGGCAGGGCGTAGCGGTCGACGCGCGGCAGTGGTGGAAGGTGCTGGCCGATGCGCGCTTGAACGCGCTGGTGGACGAGGCCGTCGCCGGCAATCTGGACCTGCGCCAGGCCACCCTGCGGTTGCAGGCGGTACGCCTGCTGTCGGGCACCTCCGATGCGCGCTTCCGTCCGGAAATCTCCGCCAGTGCCAAGCAGGTGCAGGACGCCGCCGCGGTCGACACCTATTTCCACGCAGGCGTCGAAGCGATCTGGGATCTTGGCCTGTTTGGCGCGGCGGAGAGTGCCCGTCTGAGCGCGCAGGCGGCCAACGGAAATGCCGAAGCACTGCGCGATGCGGCACAGGTGGCGGTCATCGCTGATGTGGTGCGCAGCTACCTGGATCTTTCCGTCGCGCAGGCGCAGGTGGATCTGCTGGGCAGGCAGCAGGCCGTCGACGCACGTGGCGAGCAACTGGGCCTGGTGCGGCAGCGCCTGCATCTGGACGAGCCCGGTGAACTGGATCGCCTGCGCGCGCGGCGGGCGGCCACGCGCGCGGCCATTGCACAGGCGAATGAAAACGCGGGCAACGCCGCGCGCGCGTTGGCGCTGCTGCTGGGTCGCGATGGTCCGGATCCGGCCTGGAATGCCTACCGCACGCCACCGCAGTTGAGCGCCTTCACCCTGCAGCAGGTACCCGCCGATCTGCTGCGCCATCGCCCGCAGATCCTGCTGGCCGAGGCCGATGTGCTGCAGGCTGCCGCCGAAAAGGGCAGTGCACGCGCGTCGATGTTCCCGAAGCTGAGCCTGGGCGGTTCCATCCTGTACGCCTACAACCTGACCCAGAACGCTCGCTCCAATTCCGATTCCAGCCCATCGATCGGTCCCTACATCGATATCCCTCTGTGGGATTGGGGCCAACGTCGCGCGCGCTATCAATCCGACGACAAGCAGCTGGATGCAACCCTGCTGGGGTATCGCAAGGCAGTGCTGCAGGGCGTGGCGGAAGTGGAGGGTGCACTGGGCAGCCTGGCCCGCCAGGACAGCAGCATCCAGTCGCTGCAGGTGGCCGACGAAGCAGCCCGGCAGCAGGTCGTACGACAGGCCCGGCAGGTGCAGCTTGGTCTTTCCAGTGAGTTCGACGGGTTGGAAACCCAGCGTGCCGCGCTGTCCGCGCAGGCCGACCTGATCGGCGCGCAGGGTGCTCGCGTACTTGCATTCGCATCGCTCTATCGGGCAGTGGGCGGTGCTCCCTTGCCAGCCGAGCCTGAAGGCGACGCGCAATGATCGCGCTTGCCCGCAAGACCCTGGTTTACGAGTGGCGCCGTTTCCTGCCGGTAGTGCTGGCCATGTGTTTCGCCGGCGTGCTGCTGATCGTGCAGGCGGCGCTGGTGCTGGGCATCTTCGGCACCGCCGCGATCTACGTGAAGGCGTCCAGCGCCGATGTATGGGCGGGCTTTGCCGGCACGCAGAGCGTGAACTACGGTCATGCGATCAGTGCGGATGTAGAGAATCGCCTGCGGATGGACCCGGATGTCACCCGCGTCGAACCCTACGAGTGGGTCGATGGCGAGTGGCGCTCCAGCGCACAGGGTGCCGGCAACGTGTCGGTGTATCTGTCCGGCATCTCCACGGCAGGCGACGCGATGATGTTCTCGCGCATCCTGTCGCCCGATCTGCGTGCCCGGTTGCGCGAACCCGGTGCGGTGATCGTCGACAGCGCGGACCTGGATACGCTGGGCGTCGATCTGCACCGCAACCGCGCGTGGATCAATGGCAAGGCCGTGCGTGTGGTTGCAGCGCAACCCGGCCTGCGTGGCCTTGGCGGCGTCAACGTGCTGGCGTCTTTGGATACCGCGCGTGCCATCGCCGGAACCGATCCGCATGAAGGCAGCACGTATTTCGTGGCGGGCACGCGCTCACCGGAGCTGGCCGCGCGCGTGCGCGATCGCCTCAGTGCATCGACGGGCCGCGCCACGCCCGTCGAGTTCTGGACAGCGCCGGAGTTCGCCAGTCGTTCGCAGCAGTACTGGCTGTTCGATACCGGCGCCGGCATCGCAGTGCTGTTCATGGCGGTCATCGTCTGCTTCGTCGGCGCGGTGATCACCAACCAGTCGTTTGCCGCGGTGGTGGCCGGGTCTGTTCGCGAGTACGCCACCCTCAATGCGCTCGGCGCAGGCCGCTACGCGCTGGCCCGTGTGGTGTTCGAACAGGCCGTGCTGATCGGTGGTGTCGGCATGCTGCTGGCCGCAGCCTTCAGCGCGGTGGTGCTGATGGCCGCGCAGACCCAGCGCGTACCGGTACAGCTCACGCCGATGGTGGTTCTTGGCTGCGTGGCGCTGGTCGCGGTGATGGCCATGCTGTCGAGCATCATGGCGGTGCGCAGCGTCGTCCGTTCCGATCCATCGCTGCTGTTGCGTTGAGGGGCCACCGATGACGAATGCTCCCATCGCGATCCCGACCCTGCGTGCCGACGCACTCGAAAAGGGCTTCGTGTCCGGCGATGTGCATGTGCCCGTGCTGCGTGGCCTGTCGCTGGACATCTATCCCGGCGAATTGACCCTGGTATCGGGCCCCTCCGGCTGCGGCAAGAGCACGCTGCTGTCGCTGATGTCCGGGCTCTCAACGCCTGATGGCGGTCGCGTGCATGCGCTTGGCCAGGACGTCAGCCACATGACCCGCAGCGAGGTGGAGCGTTTCCGTCTGCACCACGTCGGTTTCGTGTTCCAGGGCTTCAACCTGTTCCCAGCGCTGACGGCGCTGGAGCAGGTGCAGCTGCCATTGGGCTATCGCGGCATGCGCAACCGCGACAGTGAGCCGTTGGCGCGGCAGGCGCTGGACGAGGTCGGCCTCTCGCACCGCAGCCACATGCGCCCGGCGCAGCTGTCCGGCGGCGAGAAGCAGCGCGTAGCCGTCGCCCGTGCGTTCGCCAAGTCACCCACGCTGATCTTCGCCGACGAACCCACCAGCGCACTGGACGCCGAGAACGGCCAGCGCGTGATCGACCTCCTGCACCGTTATGCGCGCGCGCATCGGGCCACGGTGTTGTGTGTAAGCCACGATCCACGCCTGATCAGCCATGCGGATCGGGTGATCGCCATGGAAGACGGCACGGTCCGAGATGACCGCCGCCAGAACGAAACCGCAGAGCCCAGCCCATGACCAGAATGCCGCCGTTGTTCTCCCTCAGCTTCTTCTTGGGCGCGGCATTGCTGCTGGGTGCCTGCAGCAAGGATGCACCCGTACCCGCGCAGCCGACCGCTGCCACGTCCGCCAGCGCGGACAACGTCGCCGTGGCCCGCGGCATCATCGATGTGGAAGGCGGGCTGATTGCACTGGTGCCAGCGATGGAGGGTTCGGTCAGCACCGCGCCGGTGAAGGAAGGGGCGGTGGTGCGCAAGGGCGACGTCCTGCTCACCCTGGATGGCGCACTGCTTGAACAGGAGGTTGGCATGGCCAACGCCGATCTCGCGCTTGCTACCGATCGGCTGAAGGGCAGCCAGGCGCAACTGCGCGAACTGGAGCGCAACGCCACCCGCCTCGCCACCGGCGCCAGTGAAGGCGTGTCGTCCAACCAGCAGGCCGACGCAGCCAGGCAGCAGCTGGCCGGCGTCCGCGCCGATGTGGATGTAGCCGGAGCGCAGGTCGACCTGGCCCAGCACAAGCTGGAGCACGCCAGGCTCAAGCTGCGACAGATGTCGCTGACCGCACCGGACGCCGGCACCGTGGTCGGCCAGGTGCCGGGCGTGGGTGCGTTCGTGCAGGCCGGCAAGCCGACGATGTCACTGTTGCCGGCGCGACCGTTGCAGGTGCGTGCCGAGCTGAGTGCGGCCTACGCTGATGCCGTGCAGGTTGGCATGCGTGCGACGGTGGTGATCGATAGCGATGGCGCAGAGGGCAAGCCACTGCCGGTGGCACGTGTGGTCCGCATCAGCCCGGTGTTCGCGCAGGCACGATTGCCCGAAGACGCAGGGCGCGGCGTGGCCAAGGTGGTGGCGTGCGTTCTGGAATTCGACAGCGCCGCCAAGGCGCGCGTCGGCCAGCATGTGCGGGTGGAGTTCCACAGGTAGGGGCGTGCTTCGCTAGGCGCGCGCGCGTTGGGTCTGTTTCCCGGTCAACGCCCGCCACGCACTGGCCAGCGACACCACGCACAGCGCCAGCAGCACCGCCAGGTCGAGCAGCAGCAGGCACAGCAGATGCATGCCCTGCACCGGTGCCTGGTGCAGGGCAGCGGCCAGCCACGGGAACGACCAGGCCAGCAGCAGAACCAGCGCTATCAGCAGCCGCAGCCACAGGCGCCCTGGTTTCCAGGGGCGCACGATCAGCACGGTGACCAGCAGTTCCGCTCCGGCCAGTACAGCGAACTGGATGACCGCGCCGGTGGGGTAGGGCAGGTTGCCGCCTTCGAAGTGGCGCAGCATCCAGTAGTCCGGGGTGAAGCCTGCATTGACCAGTGCAGCAATCACCGCAAGCCATGCCAGGGCGACAAGGCTCCAGCACAGGCGGGCGAAACGAGGTCTCGTGGGCGGGTTCATCGGTGCTGCGGACTGTTGACGGCGTGAAGGAATTTGGACACAATAGCGCTCCTTCGACGCAGGTCGGAGAATCTGCGGGAATAGCTCAGTTGGTAGAGCGCAACCTTGCCAAGGTTGAGGTCGCGAGTTCGAGTCTCGTTTCCCGCTCCAGATTGCACAGGGCCCCGGTTGGGGCCTTGTTTTTCTCCCGCCACGGCAAGGCGGGGCACGTTGAGCCACAAGGCTCTTCGCGCAGTCAGAAAAGTGAAAACTGTTGTGAAATGGCTGGTGTGTGTCCCGGGCTTCCGGTACCATGACGGCTTATGCGGGAATAGCTCAGTTGGTAGAGCGCAACCTTGCCAAGGTTGAGGTCGCGAGTTCGAGTCTCGTTTCCCGCTCCATGTTCCGACAGGCCCCATCGCGGGGTTTTGTCATGTCAGGGGCGTCGTTCCTGATCGCAGTACGTTGGCCTCATGGCAGAGTGGCTATGCACCGGATTGCAAATCCGTTTACAGCGGTTCGATTCCGCTTGAGGCCTCCAATTGAAAAGCCCTGACTCCGGTCAGGGCTTTTTTCTTTGTGCGCACCCCTGGCTCCAGCAGGGGTACCAAACTGCACATGCGACCCGGCGGGACCGGCTGCTAACGTCGCCGCACTCCTCTTCAGCGGTGGTGACTGCAGTGCGGAATCTGGCGATCCAGCAGGCGGTATACGTTCCCCTCGGCGCCATGCTGGCGCTGATCGCTTTCGCATTCACCGTGCCCGGCTACCACCCGCTCTCCCAGCACCTCAGCGAGCTGGGCCCGATACCGGGGCTGCCAGCCAAGGCGGTGCAGGTCGGCGCGGTGGTCAGTGGCTCGGCCATCATCGTCTTCAGCCTTGCGTTGCTTGCGCAAGGTCGCCGTTTCGCGCTCACGGTGCTCACCTCCATCCTGTTCGGGGTGTCCATGGTCAGCAATGGCGTCTTCACCACGGGCAGCCCGCTGCATGGCCTCTATGGCATCGGCATCTTCTCGATCCTGACCCCGCTGCTGTTCCTGGCCGAGCTGGGCCCTGCTGCGTCGACGCGGATGGCCTGGATTGCGCGTGCCATCTCGCTGCTGGGGATGGCCTATCTGTGGCTGATGCTTTCCGGATTCGACCCGGAGCCCTATCGCGGCCTCACACAGCGCATCGCGCTGCTGCCGGCGTTCGGCTGGTACACCTTCGCCGCGCTGGAGCTGCGTCGATCCCGCGTCTGAATCAGCGGCTTCTTCAACCCCTGGTTCGCAGTGCGCAGCCAAGGGTTCAGGCAGGCAATAGCAAAGGATCGTCAGCGCGGAAATTGCGCGCCACCGGCGTGGTGGTGCCCACATAGTGGCGGAACAGGTAGATCAACGGTGCCCAGCGCTGCACGTCGATGTGCTGGGTACCGGCAACGGTGATCGCCTCGTGCGCATGCACCCGGCAGATCCGTCCTTCGACGATCATGAAGCCCTGATCCTGCGTTCCGCTGGGCCGGTGCGAGGCGAGCAGCGCGACCTCCACCTGCAGCGGGCATTCGGCAATCGCCGGCGGTGCCACCTGCACCGAATCGACGCGGCTGAAGCCGCCCAGTGCGAACTTGTCAGGCACATGCACGTACCCCATGGCACGTTTCGACTCCGGCACGGGGGTACGAGCGGTGGCGCGGGCGATGGCTTCAACCTGCGCCGCCTGCGTGGCATCTGCGAAGTTCAGTACGCATTCGCCGCGTGTCAGAAGGTTGCTGCAGCCTTGGCCCTGTTCGCCGATACCGAGCACCACGCGGTCGCCCAGCGCCCAGAATGACGAAAGCGGACTGATGTTCGCACTGCCGTCTTCATTCATCGTGGTCATCAGCACCACCGGTGTTCCCGGGTAGAGCACGGAGGGGGTGATGCAGCGGCGTTGGAAGTCTTGCGTTGGCATGCCTGGGCTCGTGGGGCGCGGGCGATCACTCTGCCCTGTGCAGGGGTGTGCATGCTTCGATCCGGGTCGAAGAATGTGCGGAAAGCGGCATGCCACAATGCGTCCATGGTCCAGACGTCCCGCTCTTTCATCCATGTCGGCACGCTGGTCGGTGACCATGCACGCGCGGCCATGCTGTTGACGTTGATGGATGGCCGGGCGCACACGGCGTCCGAGCTGGCCGGCGTGGCTGGCATCTCGCCGCAGACGGCAAGCAGTCATCTACGGCGGTTGCTCGACGGCGGCATCCTGGCCGTGGCGGTGCAGGGACGCCACCGCTATCACCGGATTGCCTCGACCGAGGTCGCCGACATGCTGGAAGGCATCCTGCGTTTCAGGGATCAACGGCCACCGCTTTCTCCACGAGCTGTACGAGTTGATGCCGGCTTCCGCCGGGCGCGCACCTGCTACCGGCACCTGGCGGGTGAATACGCCGTCGCCATCTGTGACCACCTGCTGAGCACCGGAGCGATTACCGCGGCGGCAGACCACTGGCAGATGACGGCTCATGGCGCTGACGTCCTGCGCGCCGTGGGGCAGCCGCTGGAAGAATTGATCGCGCGATCGCCACAGGTGACGCCCGCGCGATACTGCCGCGGCTGCCTGGACTGCACCGAGCGGCGCCCGCACATGGCCGGCATGGTGGGTGAAGCACTGCTGGAGAGTTTCCTGCAGAACCACTGGCTGCGTCGCCTCGCGGGGCGGCGCGACCTGCAGGTCACCCCTGCGGGGCAGGAGGCATTCCGCAGGCTGTTCGACGTACACGCCTGACGCCCGCCGCGCGCCGCTGGCAGTCTCAGCCGGCCACGACATTGCGACGGGGTATGGTCGGAGTCCTGGTCTTCGGGAGCAGCAATGGCAGGCAAGGACATGAGGGGCCGCATGCACGATGCGGCGGGTCGGCAATGAGCAGGTCAACCGCAGATGTGCGCTGGCTTACTTTCCGGCTGAAGAACGGGCAATCCATCGGCCCCGATCAACTGAAGGATGGCTGGGTCGTCGCCTCGGAGAGCCGTCATTGCGATGTGCGCCGGGAAAGTATCGAGGGCGCTGGCGTGGTCTATGCCCTGTATGGCCCGCCGGATCTTCCGTCTCCGCGCCGCGCCGAACTGCGCATGCGCGACTTCCTCATGCGCTCCGGCTATACCTTCACCATGGGTACGCTCGGCCACTGATGCGGTCGGCGACTCAGAAGGGAGCCGCTGCTGCCTTCAACGCCTCGACCACCTGTGAATCCGTAAAGCCGCAGTGGCCTTCGCCAATCGCTGGCAACACGCGCGGCAATGGCGTGGCGCCAGCACGCTCGGCCAGCTGCGGATACACCGCCTGCATGCGCGGCACGATGCTCGGGTCGTTGTTGTTGAACTGGATCACCAGCGGTCGCTTGAGCGCGCCGGTCAACGCCAGCTTTTCGCGCACGTATCGCTGTGCCGGCGCAGCAGGTGCCAGCCGCTGCACGCCCGCGTTGAACGCCTTGTCGTCACCGAATCCGCGGTAGACGGTCGTAACGTTGCCGACCGGCATGCCGCCGGCGCGCGTGGCCAGTTCGTGCAGGATCATCGCGTGCAGGCTGATCGTGCCCGGCAATGCCTCCACGCTTACCTGCAGCCGCGCAGCCAGTTGCGCAGCGACGGCCGGGCGGGTCTGAAGCGCGGCGGCGATGCCTTGATAGAGCTCCATCTGCGGCAATGCCGCAGCTTCTGCCGATGCCAGGCCCTGCCGGGGCAGTCCCTTGGGCTCGGGGAAGAAATAGTCGAACGCCACCAGGGTGGTCAGCAGGTCGTTGGCCAGTTGTTCGCCCGGCAGATTGGCGCCGCACAGCGACACGCCGCCGTTGTAGTGCCGTGGCAGGCGTTCGAGGGTGGCGATGGCCACCGCACCGCCCATCGAAAAGCCAAGAATCCAGGTGCGACGCACCTCCCTCAGTTCGGACAGGGCGTGCGCGCGCAGGCGTTCCATATCCACGATCGCATCTGCCACCGCCCAGCCCTGGCTGGCATAGGCGCTCTGCGCCACGGCATAGCCCGCTGCCAGCAGGCTGGCGGTGCTGTCGTTGGCCGGCATCGGTGATGGCTGCGGCACGCCGACCGGTTCATAGCCATGCGCCAGCATCACCAGTTCGCCGTTCCAGCCAGCGGGCACGTCCAGGCGCCAGCGCGCGCCCTGCAGCTCACCACTGGAGGTGCGTGGCGGGGCGGGCGGCGCGGCGGCCTGCGACACGTGCGGCAGCAGCAGGACCAGTGCCAGGACCAGCCGGTGGAAGGTTCGCATCATGGTCTTTGCCCTGGCCGGTGCGGTCTGCGCGGAAGGTGCCGCCTGTATAGCGCTGCCCCTGCGCGGTGGCTAGCCCCTGACGCAATGCAATCGAATTCGATACGATCTGCCGTATCTGCTCCCTTCCATTTGATCTGGGGTCCCGCCATGGTCGATCGCCTCGCCATCCTGCTCGAACGCTTCGCGGTCACCGCCTCGGTGTTCCATGCCGGCGCGCTGTGCGGCATCAACAGCCTGGAGGCCGAAGGCGACGCCGGCCAGCTGCACCTGGTGCGGCGCGGTCCGTTGCAGGTCAGTCATGGCACGCAGACGGTGCAGGTCGACGTTCCCAGCCTGCTGCTGTATCCGCGCCCGCTGCCGCATCGCTTCCACACCGATCCTCAGCACGGCGCCGACATGGCCTGCGCCAACCTCCATTTCGAGGGCGGCAGGCTCAACCCGATCAGTGCCGCGCTGCCCGATTTCATCTGCCTGCCGTTGGCCGAACTGTATGGCGGCCATGCCGCCCTGGAGCTGTTGTTCGAAGAGGCATTCGAGCAGCGCTGCGGTCGCACGGTGATGGTCAATCGTCTGTTCGAGGTGGTGATGATCCAGGTGCTGCGGCAGTTGATGGAGGGCGGCGAGATGCGCGGCGGCCTGTTCGCCGGGCTTGGCCATCCACGGCTGCGGTTGGCGCTGGTGGCCATGCACGAGGCACCCGCCCAGGCTTGGACACTGGAAGATCTGGCCGACGTTGCAGGCATGTCGCGCAGCGTGTTCGCCGCCAGTTTCCGCGAGGCCATGGGAACCACGCCCGGGCAGTATCTGCAGGGCTGGCGGGTAGGCCTGGCGCAGCAGGCGTTGCGGCAGGGGCGACCGTTGAAACGGATCGCCGACGAGGTTGGCTATGGCAGCGAGGCCGCGTTGTCGCGGGCGTTCAAGGCACACACCGGGCAATCGCCACGGCAGTGGCGCGGACAGGCGCGCGCTGCTGCCGGCTGACTGTTACCCCAGCGCGAGCCGGGTCAGCTTCATGCCGGCGAACAGCCCGGCCAGGCCCAAGGCTACCGAGCCGCCCGCGTACAGTGCGGCCAGGCCATGCTGGCCCCGCTGCAGCAGCAGACCGGTTTCCAGCGAGAAGGTGGAGAACGTGGTGTAGCCACCAAGAACGCCGGTGGCCAGCAGCAGGCGCAGTTGCGGCGAAGCGCCATTGCGCAGCGCAAACGCCTCCACCACCACGCCCATCAGTACGGCGCCGCTGATGTTGACCAGGAACGTCGACCAGGGCCAGGCGCTGCCGGCGGCCACGCGGGCGCCGATCAGATTGCAGGCATGGCGCAGGCAGGCGCCGACACCGCCGCCCAGGAATACCAGCACATAGTTGTTGAACGTCTGCATTGCTTGCCTCGAGTGCGTGTTCGCAGGTTCGACGGCGGACGCAATGGCGGGCACGGCCTGCCATCGACGAACGCCGGGTTCGTCTGAGCAGGAGCCATCAGCCATCTCAGGCGGTTATCGGGGGAGCCCCATCCCCATCGACGGCCATGCTACCAGCCCGCGATGGGTCAGGGCAGGGCAGTCATCACCACGCGTGCGACCTTGCCGCGACTGACGCCCTCCATCAGCAGGTCATGGGCCATCAACCCCAGCGTGGCCTCGCGACGGTAGCCCACCTCAAGTCCACGCTCGTCAAGGATGTGGGCGACCAGCTCATAGGCCGCTTGCCAGACATCCAGATGGGCTTCGCTGGGCATGTGCATGTAGGCCGTGCCGCGCTCGCCGACTCCCCGTCCCAGCGGGCCGAACAGCAGCTCGCGTGGGTCCAGCTTCACCGCATCGGCAATGCGGAACAGCTGTTCGGCTTTCACGTGGTTGGCCTTGACGTGGTCGTTGAGCCAGTTGCTGACCGTTGCCGTCGTCGTTTCGGCGGCACGCGCCAGGTCGGCAGGGCGTGCATGCCCGGCGTCCTTCATGGCGACCGCGAGTCGTTGTCCAAGAGTATTCATCTATGCAAGCCAGCTTAACGCGTGGAAGCGAAAGAGGCCTTGGCGCAAGAATAAGTTTGATGATGAAAGGGATCGAAAATGGACGAATTCTGGAGCAAGCGGCAGGTCCGCACGCGGCTGGGCTTTTCCACCGACGCAGAGCTCGCCAGGTTGTTTGGAATCAGCAGATCCGCTGTCTCGCAATGGCCCAAAGGGTTTCCCATCCCCCCGCTGAGGCGCTACATCCTCCAGCAGCGATACCCTGCGTTGTTCCCGATGGATGACGACTCGCACGACGAAACCGCATGAGATGCGTCGAGGGTTGTCGCAGACAGGCCGCAAAGATCGATTTGCTAAGTATGCTTAGCAACATAGGCAGAATCGATCGACGTGTCCCCAGTGATGGTCCAATCTGTGATGGCTACCCGGGTTGGCCGGCTGGCTTTGTCGACATCGGCACGGACGTTTCTGATCCCGGTCGCTACAGCCTTTCATGAACGATTAATAATTTCAATCGCGAAAGTCGCGGCCTGTAATTGACGTGTCGTGAAATCTATGACTAATTGGCATCAACCGGCTGTGAAGGCCGGGAGTCTTTCAGTAGCTCGCAAGTGAATCGGTCGACCGTCAACGATGCAGAACAAGTCCAACGGAGGTCGTATGGAATACGGCATGCATGGCTTGGCTGAACGGGTACGCCGCGAACTGGAAGCCAGTTATCACAAACACGGATGCGGTCCGGCGTTCTGGGATACCTACCAGCAGGTGCTTGATCGTCTGGTTCCGCAGGGGACCGGGCGAACCGATGTCACCAATGAAATGGCGCTGATCATCGAACAACTGGGCATCGTCCGCCGCGCTCAGCTGGTACCGCCGCGCCCGGGCGAGCCGGGCTGATCAGAGCAGGCGCCAAGCGCCGCACACCAGCAGCGCCAGCAGCAACGAAGCCAGGGCCGTGGTGCGGGGGCGCCACCACCGGCGCGGCTGGCCTGCCATCACCTGCGGACTGCAGTAGCGCACCAGGCTGGGGCCGAAACCGGCCTGATGCTGCTGCTGCGCGCACACGTCCAGGCAGGCACCGCAGGCCAGGCAGTCGGCCTGTGGACCTTGGCGGATGTCCAACTGCATCGGGCATGCGCGCACGCAGGCCATGCAATCGAGGCAGTCGCCCAACCGATCCGCGCTGAAGGTGGGCATCGGTCCGGCCAGCAGCGGATGCGCGGCACGGAAGACATAGTCCTGCGCGGTGGTGGGGTCGAGCAGGCCTCGACCGCGGCTGAGCACGCCGCCCAATGCCGGTGGGCGGGCGCCGCGCGGCTCCCCGCGGCGGGGGTCATACAGCATGCGCGGGGTGTGCGGGTCGGTCAGCAACGGCTGCATGCGCGCGAACGGACAGAGTGATCGGCACACCTGCTCGCGCAGGAACCCGGCATTGCCCCACGTGGCGCCGGCATAGAACAGCACCCAGAAGGTCTCCCAGCCACTCCATGCGCCATCGAACGCGCCGGTGACCAGTTCGCGGATCGGGCTGAACAGCCCGACGAACGTGATCCCGGTCCACAGCGACAGCAGCAACCAGGCCAGCTGGGTGGTCGGCCGCGCCAGCTTCGCCGGCAGCCCGCGGGCCAATGCCTGCGCGATTCCATCGAACGCTCGTGTCCACAGCGTCTGCGGGCAGGCATGTCCGCACCACACGCGACCGGCCAGATGGGTGAGCAGGGCCAGAGCCACCGCCATCACCGCCAGCAGCCCCAGCAACACACCGATGTCGTCCGGCCACAGGGTCCAGGCGAACAGGTCGAAGCGGCGCGCGTTTAGGTCCAGCAGCAGGGCCTGGCGTCCATCCCACTGCAGCCACGGCAGCGCATGGAACAGGACCAGCAACGCAAGGCCCAGGGTGCGGCGCCAACGCCATGCGCGCAGGGGCGAGGAGGCGGTGATGCTCATCCCAGTGGCAGCTCCTCATCCTCGTCGTCCGGCATCGGCCGCAGCAGGTAGCCGGTCACCGCGCTGGAAAGTGCGGTGACCGCCCAGAACATGAAGAAGCCTGCGGTGTAGCCCAGCTCACGGCTGATCGCCGTACCCGGGAAGCTGATCGCCTGCAGCCGCAGTGGATCGACGAAGGCGAAGAACACCACGCAGGCCAGGCCGGCGGCGATGAAGCTGGGCCACAGGACTGCACCCCAATGCTGGATATGCCGCTGGCGGCTGGAAGTCGGTGTGTTCATGCGGGTTCGGGTTGAAGAAGAGGGCGGCGCGTATACTTCGCCGTGGTTGGCGCAGCATCCGCAGGGCATGCTTCCTGCAAGCGTGCCAGCCTAGGTGCGCCGCAGTGCGCTGACATTGATCTGGATCAACAGCGGTGGTGGCGGCATGCGGCACACTGCCGATCCGCACTTGGTGGCCTGATGAACGCAACGCCCACGACTGCTCTTCCCGTTGCTTCGCCAGAGCTGTGCAGCGAGGAGGAAGTGACCCGGCTGGTCCACGATTTCTATGCGCGCGTGCGTGAAGAGGAGCGTCTGGGGCCGGTATTTGAAGGGCATGTGCGCGACTGGCCGGAACACCTGGCCCAGCTCGTCGATTTCTGGTCTGCGATGCTGCGGGGGACCCGCAGGTTCAAGGGCTCGCCGATGTCCAAGCACATGGCGATCGATCTGGAAAAGGATCTGTTCGACCGCTGGCTGGTGCTGTTCCACATCACCACGGCCGAATGCAACAACCCGCCCATGCAGGCGCTGGCCGACGATGTGGCCGCCCGCATCGCCGACACCTTCTGGCGCCGCTACCAGATGCTGCGCTGGCCGCAGGTCATGCTGCCGGTGCTGGGCGTGCCCACCAAGGATTGATCTGGGTCAAGGCGCACCGGCAGGCTTGGGGCGATGCTGGCGCCATGGACACGTTCTCTCCCGCTGCCGGTGGCCTGGCCTGGACCTTCAATCCCGATCTTCTGCGACGGCATGACCGTCCCGGCCCGCGCTACACCTCCTATCCCACCGCGCCGCACTTCCATGACGGCTTCGATGCACCCGCGCTGCGCCAGGCGATCGCCGACAGCAACCCGTTGGCGCGCGCGCTGTCGTTGTACGTCCACGTGCCATTCTGCTCCAGCCCCTGCTTCTACTGTGGCTGCAACCGGGTGATCACCCGCGACCGTGGGCGTGGCCACAGCTACGTGTCACGCGTGCTGGCCGAGGCGGACCTGCTGGCACCGCAGTTCGCCGACGGCCGTGAAGTGATCCAGCTGCACCTCGGCGGTGGTACGCCGAATTTCCTCGATGCCGATGCGATGACCGCACTGGTCGAGGGCCTGCGCCGCCGCTTCGATTTCAGCGGCTCGTCGCAGCGTGATTTTTCCATCGAACTGGACCCGCGGTTCATCGACACCAGCGACGTGGCGATGCTGGCCCGGCTGGGCTTCAACCGCGCCAGCCTGGGCGTGCAGGATTTCGACCCGCAGGTGCAGGAATCGATCAACCGGGTGCAGGGCGTACGGCAGACGCTGGACATCCTGCGTGCGTGCCGCGACAGCGGCATGCGTTCGGTCAACGTCGATCTGATCTACGGCCTGCCAGGGCAGAGCCTTGAGGGCTTCGGCCGTACCCTGGAACTGGTGCTGGCGCTGCGTCCGGATCGACTGGCGGTGTATGGCTATGCGCATCTTCCGCACCTGTTCCGCGCGCAGCGGCAGATCGACGAAAGCCGGATGCCTTCGCCGGAAGACAAGCTGGCGCTGCTGGGCCTGGCAGTGGAGCGCCTGTCCGCAGCCGGCTACCAGTACATCGGCATGGACCACTTCGCTTTGCCGGAAGAAGATCTGTCGCGTGCCCAGCGCGCCGGCCAGCTGCATCGCAACTTCATGGGCTACACCACCCACGCCGACACCGATCTGCTCGGCCTCGGCGTAAGTGCGATCAGTCACATCGGTGCCACCTACAGCCAGAATCCGCGTGACCTGCCGTCGTGGGAGAGCGCGGTGGACCAGGGACAGCTGCCGGTCTGGCGCGGCGTCGCACTCAGTGCCGACGACCAGCTGCGCGCCGAGCTGATCCAGCAGTTGATGTGCCAGGGTGAGGTAGATGGAATCTCATTGGCCCAGCGCCACGGCATTGATTTCGAGACCTACTTCGCCGAAGACCTGCAGGCCGTGCAGCACCTGCAGCAGGATGGCCTGGCCGAGTACCGCGATGGCGTTGTGCGTGCCAGCGAGCCGGGGCGGCCGTTGCTGCGCCTGCTGGCAATGTGCTTCGATCCCTATCTGCGCGCTGCGCAGGAGCAGCCGCGTTATTCGCGGGCGATCTGAGCGCGGGCCTCAGCGCTTGCCGACGCCGCGTTCGGGATGGCGAGCGGCCATGCCACCACTGGAGGTGGTGCTCCAGTTGCCGCTCAGATCGCGCACGCTGGTGGAGTAGGAGCCGTCGCTGTACTCAGTGCGCCATCGGCCGCTCAGGTCACGCTTGCTGACCGAGTAGCTGCCGTCACTATACTGGGTGCGGATGTTGCCGCTCAGGTCAGTGCTGCTGTTGGAGTAGCTGCCATCGCTGTGAGAGGTGCGCTTGCGGCCACTCAGATCGGTGGTGGTGGTCGAACGGCTGCCGTTGCTGTGCTCGGCGGTCACCCGGCCGGACAGGTCGCGCTTGATGCGGCTGGACGATCCGTCACTGTTGCGGATATCCAGGCTTCCGCCGAGGTTGCGGTGGCTGTCCGAACGACTCTGCGCCGATGCCGGTGCGGTGGCCTGGGCGAGCATCGCGACCAGCGCCAGCGATGACGCGATCCCTATCCACTTCATGCTGATCTCCTTGTGCGCGGTTCGGCGGCCGGGGCGCGGCGTTCGATTCTGCCATGCCGGCCTGAAGGCGTCCTGATCGCGGAGAGGGCAGCCGAATGGCCGCATTCCCTCCGGCAGCCTGCTGTACGCAACCAGCGGTGCGGACTCTTTGTGAGAGCGTCGATGCTTGATTGGGTGTGCTATTCCGCCCAAATGGAAGCCGCCTACCAGAAGCTGGTCCGCATGACGGGTGCCACCGTGTTGCTGCAGGAGTTCGCCGCGCTCTATGCCCACGATCCGGGCAGCCGCTGGGCTAGCTCATGCGCATCGCGGCTCGCGTCTGCTCCTGGGCGTTGTCCTGCTGGGCGACCTGCTGTGCCTGTGAAATCTGCTCGACCTTGGCGAGCGACTGCTCCACGGGTGTGTTGACCGCCTCGCTGATCGCAACCGATGCCCGCAGGTGTGCCGGATTGTCGAGCTCGCCTTGCACGACGAACATGCGCTGGCCTGAGCTGTTGGCAGGTGGGTTGCCCAACACGACGTGATCTACGCGTTCCAGCCCGCTGCTCTTGGCCGTTGCCAGCAGGCTGGCCGTTATTCGCTCACTGGTTTTATCGAAGTCACGCCCATGCTTCGCATCCAAGGCGGATACGCCATCGCGAATCTGCCGGTAGAGCGCATGTTCCAAGTGGCCTTCCTTCCTGGGATCCAGGCCTGCCTTGTCCAAGGTTGATTCGATGCTTTCTTGCAACGGGCTTTTGGGAGAGAAGCCTGGATTGGTCAGAGAGGGCGAGCCCTTGTCGGTTGCATCCTGGACCAGCTGCCCGCCGGGCTTGAGCGCATTTTGGGCCCGCTGCTCCGCTTCAGCCTCGTGGCGAGCGTACGCACCGGCTTCCTCGGCGCCGCGCAGGTAATTGACCCCGTCGCGCAGCAGTCCAGGTCCGCCGCCGACAAGCACGGTCGCTCCCACACGCAGCTGATGTATATCGCCGCGATAGTTGGCAATCCGGCGCAGGTCTTCAGGGTCTGTGACCCGGGCTCTGGGGTCGTCCAGTACAGACTGCACCGGCCCCTTGTCGGTCATCCGATCAAGGAAATGAACCATTCGATGGGAATCCCCCAACTGGACCGCCACAGCGGCGGACATGAGGTGGCCGCTTTTCAGCCCAGGTGCTCCGAGGGACGCGATGCGCTGGCCCTGCTCGGCGGTGCGCAGAACCTCCAGTTCCTTGGGGAGCGCGTACATCTCAACCTTGCCGTAATGCGGGCCGCCCGCACTGACCAGGTCGCCTGCCATGACATGGTTGGTGAACGGCGCCGCATTGGCTGGCTGGCCTTCGGGAAGGCGATAGGCCAACCCGGCAGCGCCGTACGGATTGAACGCGTCGCCGGGGAGGTTGTAGTGGTGCGCGGTGATCTGTGCGAGCGCGCCGCCCAGTGAATGCCCGGTGACGTGCACTGGCCCATACCCATTTTCCTCAGCCAGTTTGGTTGCCTGCTTGGTGAGCGCAAGAGCATCGCCAAGCTGTGAATTGATTCTGGCGGTGACCATCGCAGCGTCGATGCCGCCATCAAGTACTGCCTGGCGATCAAACTCGGTTCCACGATGGGCAGCGATGACTTCTTTTGTTTCTATGTTGAGGTAGACAACACCTTGATATCCGTTCCCGGAGTCGCGACGGGCCAAAACCGTGTATTTCGTTCCATCAATGGCGATGTCGGAATCGGGGGGCGGAAGGGGGTCCTTATAGACATGGTTCGAAAGCGTGGCGTTTTCCCTAGCGTTCATGGCGTTGTTCCTTCAACCCGTGTGGATACTTCGATTGGGAAGTACTCCTTGCGCTTGTCTTGTGGCATCTTTTCGTACCAACTCGAAGGTTCGGTTGGAGTCCGGCTTGGCGTTTGCCCCGTGGTCATGGGGGGCAATGCGCGCTTTATATAGGCGGTGAAGGTTTTCCCGCCTTCAATCTCACTGAATAGAGCTGAGACTGATGCACGGATTGGCCGATCATCGATGATGAAGGCGAACGAAGCTTCTACGAGAGCAGGTGTCCATGTGCACGGGCCACTACCGTAATAGTCAGCAACTTCCATTCCGTCCTTGAACACGGTGCTGCTGAATTCTGTAGCACTTATACGCCGTACTGGGGGATCAATCGTGTGCTGGTTCGGTTCGTATTGCACACCCTCGTAATTGTTGATCGGGGGGAGGCAAAGTGGATCTATCTGGTAGGTGACGGATACCTTGGGAGTTGGTATCTCCAGTGGCGCGTCATGGACCCGGATGATGATGGGCAGCGCATCCGCAGGTACAGGATTTTCGCGGTAAACAGGATACGAGCGTTCCTTGTGGCAGCCTGAAATGACCAAGCTGATCAAAGCGATCAATGCCGCATGGGAAAGGCTTGCGAGAGATTTCAGCATGAGCCGTCCATGTCGCGGATTGACGAACTGTAGGGGCATGCTTGTACAGCTTTACTGCGGAGCATGGTTCTCGGTGCGTGAAGCTGCCGACAGGATTGCCCTGATCGTTGTTCAGCTGGACAAGAGCTATGGCTGTGAAAGCCTGCGCGATGAGCATTTCGGGGCAAATACGACAGTCTCGTCGCCGCCGTCGGCTCGTTCCCATAGCCTCCATTCTTGCGCCCCAGCGATACGGGGCCATGCGAGATAGCGTTCATCATCGCTCCAATGCTCTTCATCAACAGACTATACGGCTCGTTTCTGCCGTGTTCCATGGTGTCGGCCATCCCAGCATCAACGTTCCCTGAAGATTGAGCAGCGCTGCGGCAGTACCTGGACCGAACGATTCAGACAGGTCACTGCCGCGTTTGCAGGATCTGCGACCGCCGCCCGTGTGCTTCCGGCCGTGCTCCCCTTGCACGGCTGCCAAGGCGTCCGCTCAGCTCCTCCCTCCTCTGGCTGGGTCCATCTGGGGGATATCTGGACGCCGTGGAGGAATAGGCGGCAAATCGCCCAAGTCTCGCCAGCCAAAGATCCAGGTGTGCGCGGGCAGGCTGGACCCCCGGATGCGGCTGCGAGCAGCTGTGGCTCGGATGGTGGACGACACTCCGAGCGAGCCTCTACCGCCGCTGCCCGCCCTGCCGCCTACATAAACTGCTGCAGCAGGCACGCTGCTTGATCGAGGGGGGGCGAGGGACCTGGAACGAGTAAAGGAAGCGCTGGCGCCAATCCGTTCGCCGGCGGTGACGAAGCCAAGGGCGAAGGACCCGATGAAGACACGGCTGAGGACAGGTCTGAGGGAACTGCGCCGGGGCGTGTGAGCACGGCCAGCTCGCTTTTGCGCAGCAAGTCGAAAATTGCGGAGCGCTGGGAGCTACAAGAAATCGCCTGAAACCGTTGGTGCCCGGAGCCGGAATCGAACCGGCATGGGGTTGCCCCCGGCGGATTTTAAGTCCGATGCGTCTACCAGTTTCGCCATCCGGGCCTGCAGCGCGCGCCGATTGTAACGGAATCACTGCCGCTGCCGCCGGCTAACGCTGCTTTTACGCAACCGGGCGCGGCGCTGGGTACAGTCCGCCAACGTTCCCGGGAATGGCGATATGCGTGCACGTGGCAGTCGATGGATCGGATGCAATGCCGTGCTGGGGTTGATGCTGGCAATCGGCCCGGCTGCCGCGCAGCAGGGGCCTGCGCCCACCGGCGCTGTGGTGGACATGGCGACGGTGCAGGTGACCGGCGATCAACCCGGCCCCGGCCTCTGGAAGATCACCGCTCCGCAGGGGCATGTGCTGTGGATCCTGGGCACGGTCTCGCCGTTGCCGAGCGGTGTGCAATGGCGCTCCGACGAAGTTGAGCGGACCATTGCCAGCGTCGACCATGTGCTGGGCGATCCGGGTTTCGCCCTCGATGCGAAGATCGGTGTGTTCAAGGGCCTGACCCTGCTGCCACTGGCATTGAAGACCGCGCGCGATCCGCAGGGGCGCACGCTTGACCAGATCCTGCCGCCGGCAACGCACGCGCGCTGGCTCGGCCTGAAACAGACCTACCTGGGCAATGACCGTGGCGTGGAAAAGGACCGTCCGCTGGTGGCCTCCGGCCGCTTGTACCAGGCGTTCCTCAAGCGCAACGGCCTGCGCGATGGCAAGCAGGTCAAGGAAGCACTTGGGCGCGCGTACAAGGCGCACGATCTGAAGCCGGAAGACGTGCAGGTCAAGCTGAAGGTCGACGACATCCGTGGCACGTTGAAGGAGCTGCAGGCCACCGAAGTCGATGACCGCGCGTGTTTCGAACGCACGCTCGACACGGTGGAATTCCAGGCACCGGTGCTGCGCGAGCGCGCCAACGCCTGGGCGCTGGGTGATGTCGCGGCACTGCGCCGGCTGTCGGGTTCGGCGATGGCCCAGACCTGCCGCGAACTGCTGCAGGATTCGGCCTTCGTGCGCAGGCGCGGCTGGAGCGATATGCCGCAGCAGGTACGCACGCGCTGGCTGCAGGGCGTGGATGCGGCGCTGAGCCGTCATCCAGGCACCTTCGCGACGGTGCCGGTCAGCCTGCTGCTGGGCGAAGGCTATCTGGATGCGCTGGTGCAACGCGGTTATCAGGTCGAGTCGCCGCCGGAATAGCCAACGCTTGAAGTCCTCGTGCTTCCTGTCATATTCCTCTGCACTCAGGAGGGGAGTGATGGACATGCCGTTGCATGCGTACGCCTATGTCAGCACGGCCAGGGAGGGACTGGACATGCCCGAGCTCGATGCATTGCTGGCCGATGCGACCGCGTTCAACCGCATGGCCGGGGTGACCGGGGCGCTGATGTTCGATGGCAGCCGTTTCCTGCAGTACATCGAAGGCCCACGGGATGGGCTGGCTTCGGTGCACGCGCGGATCGGCAACGCGCGTCGCCACGGCGGCATCATCCAGCTTGCCGCAGGCCCGATCCCGAGCCGCTGGTTCCCGCGCTGGACGATGGCCAACCGTTACGTGGATGCGGCGACGCTGGGCAGCATCGTGGCGGCCCCGTGGCAGGGTTTCAGCCTGGGGCAGGAGCCCCCGGAGCATGGCTTCTGCCTGTTGTTGCGGGCCTGGACGGGGCGGCACGGCGAACTCGAGCCGGCTGCCGTCAGCCTCGGATCCTGATCCGGGCGTGGTCTGGCGCCGCTGCCGCGGTTAACCTTGTCGCCACGTTTGCCTGCACCTGGACCCTCGCATGACCCAGCGGACACCGTTGCCTCCTGTTGGACGCCGCGCATGAGTGCGCCGATCGGCGCAGCACAGAGCCCGTCCCCGGCCATCATCGGCCTGGGATATGTGGGGCTGCCGTTGGCAGTGGCGTTCGGTCGCCAGCTGGCTACCCTGGGGTACGACATCGATGCTGCGCGCATCGCCGAACTGGCCGGGGGGCAGGACCACACGCTGGAAATGGAGCCGGACGAACTGGCCAGCGCGTCGCTGCTGCGTTACAGCAGCGATCCGGCGCAGCTCGACGCCTGCAACGTCTACATCGTCACTGTGCCCACGCCGATCGATGCCTACGAGCAGCCTGATCTGGAGCCGCTGCGCTCGGCGACGCGACTGATCGCCAGCCATCTTCGCGCCGGTGATCTGGTGATCTACGAATCCACCGTCTACCCGGGCACCACCGAAGAAGTCTGCGTGCCACTGCTGGAGCAGGGCTCGGGCCTGCGCTTCAACGAGGATTTCTACTGCGGCTACAGTCCCGAGCGGGTCAGCCCGGGTGACCGGCAACGGCGCCTGGCCGACATCCGCAAGATCACCTCCGGCTCAACGCCGGAGGTGGCTGCGGTGGTCGATGGCCTGTACCAGCGGATCATCACTGCCGGCACGTTCCCGGTGCCGTCGATGCGGGTGGCCGAAGCAGCCAAGGTGGTGGAGAACATCCAGCGCGACGTCAACATCGCGCTGGTCAACGAGTTGGCCCTGATCTTCGATCGTCTCGGCATCGACACCCAGGATGTGCTCGACGCCGCAGGCAGCAAATGGAACTTCCTGCCGTTCCGGCCGGGGCTGGTGGGAGGCCACTGCATCGGCGTGGACCCGTACTACCTGCTGCACAAGTCCGAAAGCATGGGCTACCACCCCGACCTCATCCACACCGCCCGGCAGGTCAACAACCGGGTGGGCGAACATGTGGCCAAACGCGTGCTGGCGATGCTGGCCGAACGTGGTCGCGTGCCGGCGCATTCGCGCATCCTGGTGCTGGGCGTGACCTTCAAGGAGGACTGCCCGGACCTGCGCAACAGCCGCGCGCTGGAACTGGCCCAGCGGCTGGCCGGCAGCGGCGCGCAGGTGGACGTCAGCGATCCGTGGGTGGGGCCGGCTGCCATGGCGGACGAAGGCGTGAACTGGCTGGCCGAGCCGGTGCCCGGCAGCTACGACGCGGTGGTGCTGGCGGTTGCGCATGAGAGCTTCAAGGCGATGGACGATGCCCATATCCGCAGCCTGTTGGCGCCCGGTGGGCTGGTGTATGACGTGAAGTCCGCCTGGCCGCGCAGCGTGGTCGACGATCGCCTGTAGGTGCTTGCGCGGTAGACTCGGGGCAGTTGCAACCGAGGAACGCCATGCACCGGTATATTGTCTACCTGCTCGCCATCCTGATGTTTCCGATCTGCCTGTGGCTGGCCACGATCTGGCCGGCCTGGTACTGGGGCGTCGGCATTACCGCTGCGATGATCGCGCTGGGGACCTGGGACCTGCTGCAGAAGCGCAGCACCCTGCGCCGCAACTATCCGGTGATGGCGCACTTCCGTTATGGCCTGGAATCGATCGGCCCGGAGATCCGCCAGTACTTCGTGCAGAGCGATCTGGAGGATGTGCCGTTCTCGCGGCAGCAGCGCGCGCTGATCTACCAGCGCGCCAAGAACCAGATGGACACGGTGCCCTTCGGTACCCTGCGCAGCACATATGCGGTGGACTACGAATGGATCAACCATTCGCTGGCGCCGACCACCATCGCCAAGCATGATTTCCGCGTGCTGATCGGTCCGAACTGTGCCAAGCCCTATTCGGCCAGCGTGTTCAACATCTCGGCGATGAGTTTCGGTTCGCTGTCGGCCAATGCGATCCGCGCATTGAACGAAGGCGCACGCCTGGGGGGGTTCTACCACGATACCGGCGAAGGCTCGATTTCGCCGTATCACCGTGAGATGGGCGGTGACCTGGTCTGGGAGATCGGCTCGGGCTACTTCGGGTGCCGTGACGAGAAGGGCGGCTTCAGCGAGGAACGCTTCGTTGCCAATGCCAACCACGATCAGGTGAAGATGATCGAGATCAAGCTGTCGCAGGGTGCCAAGCCCGGCCATGGCGGGGTGCTGCCGGCGCCGAAGGTGACCGCCGAGATCTCGGTGACGCGTGGCGTGCCGATGGGCGTGGACTGCGTGTCGCCATCGCGCCATTCGGCGTTCTCCACGCCGGTTGAACTGCTGCAGTTCGTGGCCCGCCTGCGTGAACTGTCCGGTGGCAAGCCGGTTGGTTTCAAGCTGGCCATCGGCCACCCATGGGAATGGTTCGGCATCGCCAAGGCAATGCACGAGACCGGTCTGCTGCCTGATTTCATCGTCGTCGATGGCGCCGAAGGCGGTACCGGCGCGGCACCGGCCGAGTTCGTCGATCACGTGGGGGTGCCGATGCACGAAGCGTTGCTGCTGGTGCACAACACCCTGGTCGGCCTGGACCTGCGCGAGCGCATCCGTATCGGCGCTGCCGGCAAGATCACCAGCGCGTTCGATATCGCCCGCACCATTGCGATGGGCGCCGACTGGTGCAATGCCGGGCGCGGTTTCATGTTCGCGCTGGGCTGCATCCAGTCGCTCAGCTGCCATACCGACAAGTGCCCGACCGGCATCGCGACCCAGGATCCGGCACGCTGGAAGCATCTGGATGCACCGGACAAGGCCACGCGCGTGTACAGCTTCCACGAGCACACCCTGCACGCGCTGAAGGAGTTGCTGTGCGCGGCGGGCTTGAACGATCCGGCCGAGCTCGGCCCGGAACACATTCTGCGCCGGGTGTCGCCGGTCGAGATCCGTTCGCTGGCCTCGCTGTATCGCTACCTGGAACCGGGCGAGCTGCTGCACAAGGTGCCCGATCACGCGGTGTTCCATTCGTTCTGGGCGGACGCCCGCAGCGATTCGTTCCAGCCGCCACCGAAGGTCCAGGCGCTGCGGGCCAGCAAGTCGCGGTGACCCGCGTGGCAGGACCGAGCCCAGGCCCGATTGCACGAAAACCATTCATACAAGGAGGCAGCATGCAGTTCAGGACGGGTACCGACGATGATGTGGGCACACTGTGGGCCCTGCGAACGCGCTGCGTACGTGAGCTGTGCAGCAGCCACTATCCGCCGGAGGTGATTGCACCCTGGTCGGCATCGCCGCCGCCGGTGCAGTATGCGCGGCTGCTGGGGCAGGGCGGCTGCGTCCTAGCCGAGGATGATCGGGGTAATGTGCTGGGGTTCGGTGTGCTCGATGCCGAGGGCAACGAGATCGATGCGCTGTTCGTCGATCCGGATCGGGGCGGGCAGGGTATCGGCCAAGCGCTGATGCAGCGGTTGCTGGCCCTGGCCGACCCGACGCGGGAGGTGGTGCTGTCGGCCTCGCTCAACGCCGTGCCGTTCTACCAGCGGCAGGGCTTCGTCGCCGAGCGCGAGGAACTGTATCCGCATCCCAGTGGCGTGCAATTGGCGTCGGTGAAGATGCGTCGGCCGGGGTGAAATTTCCGGCGCTATCGCGCGTTGATCAACGCGTGGCCAACCACGCGGTCACGCCCTCTGCCGCACGCAGTCCGCTGGCATAGCAGGCCGTCAACAGGTAGCCACCGGTCGGTGCTTCCCAGTCCAGCATCTCTCCGGCGCAGAACACGCCGGGCAAGGCATGCAGCATCAGGCCCTCGTCCAGCGCGTCCAGGCGCACGCCGCCGGCCGTGCTGATCACCTCGGCCATCGGCCGCGGGCGCAGCAGGCGCAGTGGCAGGCGCTTCAACGTGGCGATCACCGCGGCCAGATCGTTGCCGGCATCCTTGCCCAGTGTTTCGAACACCAGTGCGGTCTTCACTGCGTCCAGTCCAGCCTGGCGACGCAGGTGCTCGCCGAAGCTGCGGCCCTTGCGCGGCTGCGAGAGATCGGCCAGCAGGCGTGCCTCGTCGCGGCCCGGAACCAGGTCCAGCCACAGCGTGGCGTGGCCGTCGCGGTTGAGGGTGTCGCGCAGGTCGGCCGACAGGGCGTAGATCAGGCTGCCTTCGATACCGTACTCGCTGGCCACGCACTCGCCCTGCAGCGAGCGGGGCTCACCGTCCAGGCCATGCCAATGTGCGACGACCGGCTTCAGCGGCGCGCCCGCATGGCGCTGTGCGAAGAACGGTGTCCACGCAACGTCGAATCCGCAGTTGGCCGATTGCAACGGCGCGATGTCCACGGCGCGGGCCTGCAACGCCGGAACCCAAGCACCGTCACTGCCCAGCTGCGGCCAGCTTCCGCCGCCCAGTGCCAGTACGGTCGCATCGGCACGCACCTCCAGTTCGCCGCTGTCGGTGGCAAAGCGTAGTGCGCCGTCGTCGCTCCAGCCCAGCCAGCGATGGTTGACGTGCAGGCGCACGCCCTGTTCCTTCAGCCGGCGGACCCAGCCGCGCAGCAACGGTGCCGCCTTGCGGTCGACCGGGAACACCCGGCCGGAACTGCCGACGTAGGTCTCCACGCCGAAGCCAGCGGCCCAGTCGCGCAGCGCCTGCGCGTCGAAACCATCCAGCCAGCGGCCGACGCGGCTGGCCTGTTCGCGGTAGCGGCTGTCGAACAGTGGACGTGGGTCGGAGTGGGTGAGGTTGAGCCCACCCTTGCCGGCGATCAGGAATTTGCGGCCCGGCGAGCCCTTGGCCTCGTACAGATCGACATCCAGGCCTGCCGCGCGCAGCCGCTCGGCGGCAAACAACCCGGCCGGGCCGCCGCCGATGACGGCGATGCGGCGCGGCGGGCGGACGTCACTGTCGGACATTGAGCAGCTCGACGTCGAACACCAGCGACGAACCTGCCGGAATCGGGCCGACCTGGCGGTCGCCATAGCCGAATTCCGGCGGAATCATCAGCGTGCGCTTGCCGCCGACCTTCATGCCGGCGACGCCTTCATCCCAGCCACGGATGACCTGGCCTGCGCCCAGCGTGAAGGTGAACGGCTCGCCGCGCTCGACCGAACTGTCGAAGGTCTTGCCGTGCTTGTTGTCGGCGCGCTCGTCGTAGATCCAGCCGGTGTAATGCACGCTGACCTTCTGGCCCGGCACGGCCTCGGCACCGCTGCCCGGCTGGGTGTCGATGCGCTCGAACGTGGCAATGGTGCCTCCCGGCGGCGGGCCGGACGGCTCCGACGAGCAACCAACGGCGGCGAGGGACAGCAGCAGGGGAAGCAGCAGGCGGCGCATCAGGCGTCTCCAGGGGCGATGAGTCGAGGGCGGCAAGGTTAGCGCATTGGCGCCGGGTATCATGGTGGCATGGCAAAACTCCTGCTCAATCTGCGCAATGTCGGCAACGACGAATATGCCGATGTCTGCACGCTGCTGGACCAGCACGGCATCGCCTGGTACCGCACCGAACCCAGTCCATGGGGCATCTCCAATGGTGGCCTGTGGCTGCGCGAGGATGCCGACCAGCCGCGTGCCAAGGCGCTGATGGCCGATTACCAGGCAGCCCGTGGCGTGCGGGTCCGTGCCGAGCGCGAACAGGCTCTGCGCGACGGCACTGCCGAGACCTTTGGCAGCCTGCTGCGCCGCCGCCCTGCGTTCGTGGTGCTGGTGCTGCTGGGCATGGCGGTGGCGGCGGCACTGGTGCTACTGCCGTTCATGCTGCTGCGGGGGTAGGGGGGCCGGCCAGGTTGCACCCGGCACCCGCAGAGGCAACAGCAACAGCAACAGGGGGCGTTCCGTGGTGGACGGGGCGGTGTGGGCAGGCAGGGGACGGCAAAAGCTGCTCCTGCGTGCCTCGTAGAGCGCCTTGCTCGTGTGCGCTGTCCTGCGCGCACGGCAAGACCGGGGTTGGGCGTCCTGCCCAACCCGCCCGGCGCATGCC
>NZ_QQXJ01000001.1:2644488-2672393 GCF_004348785.1 Stenotrophomonas sp. TEPEL | reverse complement strand
CCGCCCCGTCCACCACGGAACGCCCCCTGTTGCTGTTGCTGTTGCCTCTGCGGGTGCTGTCGGTAGATGTCGACCTTGGTCGACACTGTGGTAGATCCGCGCCATGCGTGGATGAACGGTGGAGGCTGATACGGGGGCGGTCAGGCGCTAAAATGGCAAGATGATCGCCAATACCGCTGCCTATCATTTCGCCGTCATCGACGCCCCCCAGGCCCTGTGCGACCAGCTGCAGGCGCGTGCCGAGGCTTCCGGCCTGCAGGGGACGATCCTGGTGGCGGGCGAGGGGCTGAACCTGTTCCTGGCGGGTGCACCTTCCGCGGTCGACGGCTTCTACGCGGAACTGCGTGCTGATGCGCGCTTCGCCGAGATGCGGGTCAAGACCAGCTTCAGCGAGCACCAGCCGTTCGCGCGGCTGAAGGCCAAGGTCAAGGACGAGATCATCAGCTTCCGTCGTGACGATGGCCAGCCGCTGGACTACCCGCGCGCGCCGGCCATCGATCCTGCCACCGTGCAGCGTTGGCTGCGGCAGGGGCATGATGATGCTGGCAAGCCGGTGGTGATGCTCGATACGCGCAACCTGCAGGAGATCGAGTACGGCACCTTCAAGGATGCGCTGGTACTGCCCATCCACAAGTTCACCGATCTGCCCGAGGCGCTGGCGCCCCATCGTGAAGCGCTGAAGGACAGCACCGTGGTCAGTTTCTGCACCGGTGGCATCCGCTGCGAGAAGGCGGCGCTGTGGATGCTCAACGACGGCATGGACAACGTGCTGCAGCTCGATGGCGGCATCCTCGGTTACTTCGAGGAAGTGGGCGGTGAGGGCTACGAAGGTCGTTGTTTCGTGTTCGACGAGCGGGTGGCGCTGGATGCCGAACTGAAGCCGTTGGTGGACGAGCCGTTGCCCGAGCCACGCCCCAGCGCGTTCTGACCCTTCCACATTGGCCCGCGGGCCTGAACCGGCCAGGCAGGAATCAGCGTCCCGCCACCGGCACTGGCCGTGGGGACAGGGCGACCCCATCAAACGGGGATCCTGTGACGGAAAAACCGCCTGATGATCCCGTTGTCGATTCTCGACCTGGCCCCGGTCTGCGAGGGCAGCGATACCACTGCCGCCTTTGCCAACATGCTTGAGCTCGCCCAGCATGCCGATGCGCTGGGCTACCGCCGCTACTGGCTGGCCGAACACCACAACATGCCTGGCATCGCCAGTGCCGCCACGGCGGTGCTGATCGGTCATGTGGCCGGTGGCACCCAACGCATCCGCGTCGGCGCCGGCGGCATCATGTTGCCCAATCACGCGCCTCTGCAGGTGGCCGAGCAGTTCGGCACCCTGGCCTCGCTGTACCCCGATCGCATCGACCTGGGCCTGGGCCGCGCGCCGGGTACCGACCAGCCGACCGCCCGCGCCCTGCGCCGCTATTTCGACAGCGCCGACCAGTTTCCGCAGGACGTGCGCGAACTGCTGCATTACTTCGAACCGGTGCAGCCCGGCCAGGCGGTGCAGGCCGTACCCGGCGGCGGCCTTCGGGTGCCGACCTGGATCCTCGGTTCCAGCCTGTTCGGTGCACGCATGGCCGCCTCGATGGGCCTGCCGTATGCATTCGCCTCGCACTTCGCCCCCGATTCCATGGATGAAGCGCTTGCGGTGTATCGCCGCGAATTCCGCCCTTCGGCCACGCTCAAGCAGCCGCACGCGATGCTGGCGTTGAACGTGGTGGCCAGTGACAGCGAGGCCGAATCGCGGCGGTTGTTCACCAGCCAGCAGCAGAGCTTCGTCAACCTGCGTCGCGGCCGTCCGGGCAAGATTCCGGCGCCGATCGATGACATCGAAGCGTTCTGGGAACCCCACGAGAAGCTGGGCGTGGAGCGGGCGCTGGCGTGCACCGTGCTGGGTGATCCGCAGCAGGTCGCCGATGGCATTGCGGCGTTCGTCGAGCGCCATCAGCCCGACGAACTGATGCTTACCGCCAACCTGTACGACCATCGCGCGCGCCTTCGCTCGTTCGAGCTGGCAATGCACGCCTGGCATGCCCGCCACGCGGGCTGAACAATTGCGTCACGGCAATTTGCGGTGCGGACGCGTCTGATGGGGACTCCCACTTCCGGAGTCCCCCATGGACGAATCGCGTACCGAGCACATTGCCCAGCTGGCTGAACTGATCAAGGACGTGGAGGTGGCGATGTTCACCACCCGTGGTGTCGATGGGCGCCTCTACAGCCGTCCGCTCGGCACCCAGCAGGTCGCCTTCGATGGCGACCTGTGGTTCGCCACTGCGGCCGACAGCCCGAAGGTGGCCGAGATCGCGCTCGACCACCGGGTCAACGTGGCCTATGCCTCGCCATCGAAGAACACGTATGTGTCGGTAGCCGGCGTGGCACGGATCATCGATGACCGCGCGAAGGTCGAAGAGCTGTGGTCGCCGGCGATGAAGCTGTTCTTCCCGGGCGGCCCGGATGACCCGAGCCTGCGCTTGATCCACGTGCGTGCAGAGACCGCCGAGTACTGGGACGGACCGGGCACGCTGCTCGGCTCGGCGTTGAGTTTCGTGTTGTCGGCGGTGCAGGATGAGCCGGCACGGTTGGGTGACAACGGATTCATCGATCTGCGTTGATTGCAGCAACCCGCCGGGCATGGCTCAGGGTAGCGCCGGGCCATGCCCGGCGAGCGCAGCGACAGGCGCTCAGAACCAGCGCTGGAACAGGTCGACGGTGTAGCCCACCAGCTGCCCGGAACTGAAGCCGAAGAAGGCGATCGCCACCAGCGCAGCCACCCAGTTGAACAGCATCAACGCGCCGTCGCGTTCCAGCAGGGCCAGTGCGAACAGCAGCAACTGGAAGCCGAACAGATAGTTGGTGAACGGAATCGGCAACGACAGCAGCAGGCCCAGCAGCACCAGCAACAGACCGCTGAAGGCGTGGGCGGGGGCGCGGGCCAGCAGTTGCGGCATGCGCGGTTTGAGCATGCGGTCGAGGCGGCGCAGGGCACCGTCGATGCGATCCAGGAACCGGTGCATGGTGCCGCGCTTCGGCCCGCGACGGGCAATGAAGCCGGGCAGCCAGGGCCGGCGCATGCAGAACAGCATCTGCAGGCCGATCAGGATCACCAACGGACCGCTGACCGCGCCGCCCAGCCCCGGGATGGGGATGAAGGCCGGCAGGATGGCGACGAACAGGAACACACCAAAGGCACTCTGCTGCAGATCCTGCAGGATCTGCCCCAGCTTCATGTGCTGGGCCGGGTCACCGAAGGCGAACATCGCCAGCAGGGTCCGGATGCCCTCGTTGCGGTATTCCGGCGGTGTAGCCCCGGGGCCGGCGTCAGGCGGTGAGCTCATCGGCCTGCTCGTCGGACAGGGTGCGAAGCAGCAGTTTGTCCACGCGCGCACCGTCCAGATCGACCACCTCAAAGCGCCAGCCGGCCCAGTCGAAGTACTCGCCCGCGTGCGGGATGCGGCCGAAGAAGTGGATGCACATGCCGGCCAGGGTGTAGTAATCGCCATCCTCGGCGTCGGGCAGGTCGTTGCTGCCGATCAGCTCGCGCAGGTCCTCGATCGGCAGTGAGCCGTCCACCAGCAGCGAGCCGTCCTCACGGGTCACCACCAGCGCGTCCTCGTCGGCATTTTCCGTTGCCTGCAGGCGGCCGACCACCGCGCCCATCAAATCGCTGATGGTCACCAGGCCCTGGATCTCGCCGTACTCGTCCACCACCAGCGCCATCGACTGCTGTTCTTCGCGGAAGATCTCCAGCAGCTTCATCGCATGGGTGGATTCGGACACATAAAGCGGCTCGCGCAACGTCTGGAACAGCGCGTTGTCGCCGCGTGCCATCCGCGTGGCCAGCGATTTCAGCTCAAGCACGCCGACCACGTCCATGTCGTTGTCGCGGTACACCGGGTACCGCGAGAACTCGTGCTCGGCCATGATCTCCAGGTTCTTGTCCAGGCCACCCAGCGTATCCAGCCAGGCGATCCGGTTGCGCGGGGTCATCAGGCTGTCGGCGGTACGGTCGCCCAGGCGCATCACGCGGTTCATCATGTCGCGCTCGTGGCTGTCGATCACGCCGGCCTCGTGGCTCTCGGCCACCAGCATGCGGATCTCCTCTTCGGTCACCGACGCGACCTCGTCCTTGCCCAGGCCGAACAGGCGCAGCACCAGCTGGGTGGTCTTGGACAGCAGCCAGACGAAGGGGAAGGCCAGCTTGGCCAGCCAGCTCATCGGCAGCGCAACCAGGCCGGCGATGTCCTCCGAGCGGGTCAGGGCCAGGCGCTTGGGCACCAGTTCGCCGAAGATCAGCGTGATGAAGGTGATGAAGGTGACTGCAAGGGCCTTGCCGATGCCCCCGGCGTAGGCGAAGCCCGGCATCAGCCCCTGGATCCAGCCGCCGATGGCTTCACCCAGTGCCTCGCCGCCGAGGAAGCCGGTCAGCACGCCGATCACGGTGATGCCGATCTGGACGGTGGACAGGAAGGCTTCCGGCTTCTCCGACAGCTCCAGGGCCTTGGCCGCGCGCTTGGAGGTGCCGGCCAGCTGCTTCAGCCGGCTCTTGCGCGAGGTCATGACCGACATCTCGGACATGGCAAAGAAGCCGTTCAGCAGAACAAGCGCGAAAACAATCAGGATCATTTCAAACACGGGCATCGTCCCCGGTTGGTGGCAGGGAGGGCGGGTGCTTGCGATGGCGGCAGGCGCTCAGGAACGGGGTCCGGCGCGGCGCTGGGGGATAAGGGTCGTCGTCCATAAGGTGCGCCCGAAGGCGCGCTGGCATCTTAGCAAAGGGCCGTGGCTGGGTGGCAAATGCCTGTTCAGTTTTGGGCGTCCCGACCCCCGGAAAGGGGCAGGGATACCCGTGATGGTCATCTAGCCGTCATAATTCGCACTGGTGCCGTCCTTCCCGCGACGGCTGACAGGTTTCTCAATGTTCTCTCTGCAGACCATTTTCGGTTCCGGCAAACAGTTCTACACCCTGCTCGATGAGGCTGCCGTCGCGGCTTCCGATGCCGCCAAGGCACTGCATTCGATGCTGCGCGACGCCGATCGCCAGCCCGCCCTGGATGCCTTCAAGCTGGCCCGCCTGCGCGAACGCGCGGCCTCGGACAAGATCAGCCAGGCGCTGGTGGACAGCTTCATGACCCCGATCGAGCGCGAAGACATCGAAGCGCTGGGCTCGGCCCTGTACAAGATTCCCAAGCAGATCGAGAAGTTCGCCGATCGCTATTCGCTGGCCACCACCCACCTGGAACACATCGACTTCGCGCCGCGCGCGGCGATGCTGGAGCAGGCCGCTGGCGTGGTGGTGGAGATGGTCGCTGACCTGCGCCACATGAACCTGGACCGGATGACCGCGCTCAACGAGCGCCTGCGCTCGCTGGAAAACGAGGCCGACCGTCTGATGCTCGAGCTGTACCGTGACATCTACTCCGGTCGCCTGGACAACCTGCAGATGTTCCTGCTCAAGGAATTCTTCGAGATCCTGGAGAAGGCCATCGACCGCTGCCGCGAGGCCGGTGTGGTGGCGTACCAGATCGTGTTGAAGAACAGCTGACGGGCCGGTACCGATGCTCACCCTAGTCCTGGTGGTGATCCTGGCCGCGCTCGTCTTCGAGTTCATCAATGGCTTCCACGATACCGCCAACTCCATCGCTACCGTGGTGGCAACCAAAGTACTGTCGCCCGGTTGGGCGGTGATGCTTGCCGCCTTCATGAACCTCATCGGTGCCCTGACCGGCACCGCGGTCGCACTGACCATCGCGTCGGGCCTGCTCAACACCAACGTGGTCGACGTGACCCCGCAGGTGATCCTGTGCGCGCTGCTCGGCGGCATCATCTGGAACCTGATCACCTGGTGGAAGGGCCTGCCGTCCTCGTCCTCGCACGCGTTGATCGGTGGCCTGTGCGGTGCCGGCCTGGCTGCGGCCCACAACAACTGGGACGCGCTGATCTGGTCCGAACGGCTTGGCAGCTGGGCGCAGAACAAGGGCCTGCTGTGGAAGGTGTTCGTGCCGATGATCACCTCACCGATCGCCGGCTTCCTGCTCGGCATCGCAGTGATGGTGCTGTTGTGGGCACTGATCGCAGGCCTGGCCAGGATCGGCGGCGCGATCGGCCGGCTGGCACGTCCGCGCATCGTCAATGCGTTCTTCGGCAAGGCACAGATCGCTTCGGCGGCCTACATGGGCTTTGCCCACGGCCATAACGATGCGCAGAAGACCATGGGCATCATCGCGATGACCCTGATCGGTGCCGAAGCGACCGGCGCGTTGAACGACCTGCCGTCGTGGCTGGCCTTCATGCATCCGGACGCGCACGCCGGCGACGGCATCGCCATGTGGATCGTGCTGACCTGTGCGGTGGTGATGGCCGCCGGTACCGCCTCGGGCGGCTGGAAGATCATCAAGACCCTGGGCCACAAGATGGTCAAGCTGCACCCGATCCACGGCTTCGCCGCGGAAACCAGCTCGGCCACCGTGCTGACCCTGGCGGCGCACTTCGGCATGCCGGTATCGACCACCCACAGCATCTCCACCGCGATCATGGGCGTAGGCTTCGCCAAGAACCCGCGTTCGCTGCGCCTGGGCGTGATCGAACGCATCGTCTGGGCCTGGATCCTGACCATCCCGGCGGCAGGCGGCTGCGCCTACCTGATCCTGAAGCTGTTCGAGCTGCTCGGCTGGACCTGATGCCAACGGCCCGATAAACGAAAAAGCCCGCCGGACTCCGGCGGGCTTTTTCATGGGAGAAACAATTCTTCTGCACCCATCGTGTCGACCAAGGTCGACACCTACCAGAGCAGAAACCGGGATCCGATCCCGTGCCGACCAACGGTCGGCACCCACCAACAGTCGGCACCCACCGACAGCGCCCGGAAACTGTCAGCGGCGGGGTGGGGTGGATGTTCAGGACCGTTGGCGCCATGGATGGCGCCATCGAGCCCCATGGACGGGTTTACGGCGTGTCCTGCATATCCACCCCAGCTCGCCAGCCCTCAGGAAGCCAGCTTTTGCCGTTGATCTTGCCGTTGCTGTCAGCGGGTGCCGGGCCGCAGGCCCGGCCCACACCCCCTCAATTGCGCTGGAACAGCGCCTGCACATCCCTGCGGAACGCCGCCTGGCTGTCAGCCCGGCTGTAGAACATGTGCCCGCCCGGATAGCTGCGCACCTGCACGCGGTCCGGGTTGCTGCCCATCGTCGGCATCTGGTCCACCGTCAGGATCGAGCCCATGAACGGGCAGGACAGGTCGTTCCAGCCATGCACGATCAGCACCTGTAGGTGCGGGTCGATCGCCACGGCCTGGCGCAGCTGGGTCACCGCACCTTCGCGCAGGTCACCATTGCGATCCCACAGACGGTTCACGTCGTAGTTCAGCGCCTGGTAGCGCGCATCCACCTTCCAGCCGACCTCGCGGGTAACGAAGTCGACCATCGCGGTGGTGGTCGGGGCGATGATGCTGTCCAGCAGCGGATCGTTGGCGCGCTGCTCCGGATCGTTCGGGAACGGATCGAACGCAGTGACGTTGGAATCGTAGCGGCTGCCCAGCGTGCCCTTGTCGCGGAACACCTCACGCAGGTAGGCCTGGGTTTCCAGGCGACCGCCGGCGCGGCGCACGAACTGCAGGTCCAGCCCGGTGAGCTCGGTCACCCGGCGCAGCATCGCCTCGGTCGCCTGCGGATCGCTGCGGCCCTTCATCAGCGCGGTGGCGTAGTCACCGCGGGTGTACTCGACCACCTCGCGCATCGCCGCGTCGGTTAGCTTGCCTTGGCGTTCCAGGTGCGCGGCAGCGATCGACGGCAGGGTCTGCATCCACGCCATCGGCGAGACATCGGCGTTGTCTTCCAGGGTCGGGCTCAGGTAAGGCGACACCAGCACCAGGCCGTTCATCGCTACGCCCAGGCGCGTCTGCAGGAAGTGGGTGATGCGCGGGCCGCGATAGCCGCCATAGCTCTCGCCGGTCAGGTACTTGCGCGAGGCCATGCGCTGGTTGCGCAGTAGCCAGTCGTAGATCGTGCGCGAGAGGTACTCGACATCGGCGCTGGGCGTATACAGCTGCTTCTTCGCCTCCTCATCGCCGATGCGGGCACGGCTGAAGCCGGTTCCCACCGGATCGATGAACACCAGGTCGGTGAAGTCCAGCCAGGTGCCGGGATTGTCGTGCAGCTTCGCCGGCGCCGATGCGCTGTCGCCTTCCGAACCGAAGGTCACCACCTTCGGGCCGATGGCGCCCAGGTTGAGGTACACCGAGGACGCGCCGGGGCCGCCATTGAGCGCGAAGGTCACCGGCCGGTCCTTGCCCGGCATCGTGTAGGCGGTAAACACCACATCGGCGATCACCTTGCCCTTCGCATCGCGTACCGGCAGGGTGCCGACGGTGGCGGTGTAGTCGAGGGTGCGGCCCGCCAAACGCATGCTCTGGCGAGCCGACGCATCGGCCGGCAGGGGCGCGGCTTCGGTCTTTTCTTCCTTCGTTTCGGAGGCGCCGTCAGCAGCAGGCGCGGCCAGCACGCAGGCAGGGGCGATCAGCAGGCCGACGCAGAGCGCGGCAGAGTGCAGCAGGAACTTCATGGCACCGGAACGGCAGCGGAAGGGACCCCGATGCTAGGGCGGGGTGCCGCGCACCGTATGTGTCCAAAGGCATGGGCCGGCGTTGTGGCCTGATCCGGTCAAGCGACGGTGGCTGAGCGCACCGCGTCGTCGGCCAGCAGTCCGTACACGGCCGAGTCGGCCAGTTCACCCTGGATACGCCAACGCTGCCGCAGCAGGCCTTCGCGGTGGAAGCCCAGGCGTTCGAGCACGTGTGCCGAGGCGTGGTTGCGTGGATCGATCTCCGCTTCCACCCGGTGCAGTTGCAGGGTGTTGAACAGATAGGCCAGCACCTGCTGCAGCGCTTCATGCATGTAGCCGTGGCCCTGCCTGCCAGGTGCCAGCAGATAGCCGATTTCCGCGCGCGCCGCGTCCCGATCCAGGGCAAACACCACGCAGATGCCCAGCAGCGGGCCGTCCACCGATTCGCGCAGGGCCAGCTTCAATTGCGTGCCGGTGGCCTGTGCAGCCAGGTCGTCGTCGATCTGCGCACGTGCTTCGGCCGGACGCGTCCACGCCGGGTGGTTCCACCAATGCATCACGTCCGGGTCGGACTGCAGGGCGAACAGGGCCGCGGCGTCATCGCGGCGAATGGGGCTCAGCACCAGGCGCGCGCTGTGCAGCGGCAGCCCGGGGAACAGCAACGAGTTGGCGGGCAATGGGGTCGTCCACGCGGATGAACGCGCATTATGGACCCGCAGGGTTTGCCGATGGCGGCCGATCCAATGGCCCGGTAGTGCCGGCCGCTGGCCGGCAGCACGAAGAGGTCCGGTAGTGCCGGCCGCTGGCCGGCAACCCAGGTATCCCGCTGGTTCACGAAAAGCAGCCGGCCAGCGGCCGACACTACCGGAATCAGACTTCCAGCGAAGCCAGATCGCCCGCGCCGACTAAGCAATGCCCGCACGGCGAGGTTGGGGCCGTCGCCACGGCCCCGTGCAATGACGCACCGGAATCAGACTTCCAGCGAAGCCAGATCGCCCTTGCTCTCCAGCCAGCCCTTGCGGTCCGACGCGCGCTTCTTGGCCAGCAGCATGTCCATCAGTGAATGGGTCTGCTCGCCATCGTCGATGGTCAACTGCACCAGGCGACGGGTGTCCGGATGGATGGTGGATTCACGCAACTGCGGCGGATTCATCTCGCCCAGGCCCTTGAAGCGGGTCACGTTGATGGCGCCCTTGATCTTCTCGCGTTCGATCTTGTCCAGCATCGAGCGCTTTTCTTCCTCATCCAGGGCGTAGAACACCTGCTTGCCCACGTCGATGCGGAACAGCGGCGGCATCGCCACGAACACGTGGCCGGCATCGACCAGCGCCGGGAAGTGCTTCAGGAACAGTGCGGTCAGCAGCGTTGCGATATGCAGGCCGTCGGAGTCGGCGTCGGCCAGGATGATCACCTTGCCGTAGCGCAGGCCGCTGATGTCTTGCTTGCCCGGGTCACAGCCGATGGCCACCGCCAGGTTGTGCACTTCCTCCGAGGCCAGCACGCTGTTGGAGGACACTTCCCAGGTGTTGAGGATCTTGCCGCGCAGCGGCAGGATCGCCTGGAAATCCTTGTCGCGGGCCTGCTTGGCGCTGCCGCCTGCCGAGTCGCCCTCGACCAGGAAAAGCTCGGTGCGCGACAGGTCCTGGCTGATGCAGTCGGCCAGCTTGCCGGGCAGGGCGGGGCCCTGGGTGACCTTCTTGCGGACGACCAGCTTCTCGGTCTTCAGGCGCGCACTGGCGCGCTCGATGGCGATCTGCGCGATCTTCTCGCCCAGCTCCACGTTCTGGTTCAGCAGCAGGCTGAACGCATCGTGCGCGGCACCTTCAACGAAACCGGCGGCCTGGCGCGAGGACAGGCGTTCCTTGGTCTGGCCGCTGAACTGCGGGTCGGTCATCTTCAGCGACAGCACGAACGACACGCGGTCCCACACGTCTTCCGGGGCCAGCTTGACGCCGCGCGGCAACAGGTTGCGGAAGTCGCAGAACTCGCGCAGCGCTTCGGTCAGGCCGGTGCGCAGGCCGTTGGCGTGGGTGCCGTGCTGTGCGGTGGGAATCAGGTTGACGTAGCTTTCCTGCACCAGCTCGCCTTCCGGCAGCCAGGCCACGGCCCAGTCCACGATCTCGGTGTCTTTCTTCAGGTTGCCCACGAACAGGTCGGCCGGCAGCGACTCGCGATCGCCCAGCTCCAGCTTCAGGTAATCGCGCAGACCGTCTTCGTAGTACCAGGTGTCGACCTCGCCGGTGGCTTCGTCGGTCAGCTTGACGGTCAGGCCCGGGCACAGCACGGCCTTGGCGCGCAGCAGGTGCTTGAGCGCGCGCACGGCGAACTTGGGCGTATCGAAGTACTTCGGGTCCGGCCAGAAGCGCAGGCGGGTACCGGTGTTCTTCTTGCCGACGGTGCCGACCACTTCCAGCGGCGAGGCGCGGTCGCCGTTGCGGAAGGTGATGCGGTGTTCGGCACCGTCGCGCTTGATGTGGATTTCCACCAGGGTCGACAGCGCGTTGACGACGCTGACGCCGACGCCATGCAGGCCGCCGGAGAAGGTGTAGTTGTTGTTGTTGAACTTGCCGCCGGCATGCAGGCGGGTCAGGATCAGCTCGACGCCCGGGATCTTCTCTTCCGGATGGATGTCCACCGGCATGCCGCGGCCGTCATCGCTGACCTCCACGCTGCCGTCCTTGAACAGGGTGATCTCGATCGAGCGGGCATGGCCGGCGAGGGCCTCGTCCACCGAGTTGTCGATCACTTCCTGCGCCAGGTGGTTCGGGCGCGCGGTGTCGGTATACATGCCGGGGCGGCGCTTGACCGGGTCAAGGCCGGACAGGACTTCAATATCGGCGGCGTTATAGCGGGCGTTCATCTGTCTTCGAAAGCGTGGAGCGACGGGCAAGTGTGCGGTCTGGACCGGGAATTTGCACGCCTGCGGTTCAGCCTCGTTGGCGGGGAGGGGGTAAAATGGCAACCGCTGGAACCGAACACCGGCGCCCCCCACATCCGAGCCATACCGCGAGGAGGACTCCATGAAGAAGTTGCTGACCATTGCGATCCTGGCTGCCGCCGCTGTTGCAGTGCCGATGGTGCTGGCGCAGAACGCCGGCCAGCCTGCTCCGCAGCAGGGTGACCAGGCCGACAAGGCGCAGTCCGAAGCCGAGGCCAAGGCCAAGCGCCGCGCGCAGGCCAATGCCGAGATGAAGGCCAAGGGCCAGCCGGTGCCGCAGCAGGAAGAAGAGGAAGAGGCACGCAAGAAGAAGTAATTCTTCTGCCCTTCGAGGCCCTTGCCACAAGGGTTTCCCCCTCGAACGCCCCGCCCAGCGGGGCGTTTCTTTTTGCCGATGGCGCCATCTGCCCCTTGGGTTGGCGGCCATCTATCTGTAAACTATGGCTTTCCGGGAGTAAGTGCGTGTCCACCATTTGCGAATGGGCTGGCACGGCCAAGCGTGGCCTCCAGCAAAGCGGGTCGCAGGTGACGGTCGAAGTGACCGGCACGGCCGCCCCGACCTCGCAGGGTGGTTCCCCGCTGGCGCATTGCGCTGGCCGGGCCCGCACCTCCCTCGCTGCTCCAGCGAACCGGAAAACCCCCTTTCTGCTCCACGCCCGCCCCCCGGGCAGGCGTGGCGCTGCCGTTTTCCATTTCCAGACAGGATGCTTGCAGCCATGACTCCCTTGATTTTCGTAACCGGCGGCGTGGTGTCCTCGCTCGGCAAAGGTATTGCCGCCGCGTCACTGGCCGCCATTCTCGAAGCGCGTGGCCTGAAGGTCACGATGATGAAGCTCGATCCGTACATCAACGTCGACCCGGGCACCATGAGCCCGTTCCAGCACGGTGAGGTGTATGTCACCGACGACGGCGCCGAAACCGATCTCGACCTGGGCCACTACGAGCGCTTCGTGCGCACCCGCCTGAGCCGCAAGAACTCGGTCACCACTGGCCGCATCTACGAAGAGGTGATCCGCAAGGAGCGCCGTGGCGACTACCTGGGCGCGACCGTGCAGGTCATTCCGCACATCACCGACGAGATCCGTCGCTGCATGGACGAAGCCACCGAGGGCTTCGACGTGGCCCTGGTGGAGATCGGCGGCACCGTCGGCGACATCGAATCGCTGCCGTTCCTGGAGGCGATCCGCCAGGTGCGCACCGAGCGCGGCCCGGAAAAAGCACTGTTCATGCACCTCACCCTGGTGCCGTACATCGCCGCGGCGGGCGAGCTGAAGACCAAGCCGACCCAGCACTCGGTGAAGGAACTGCGCTCGATCGGCATCCAGCCGGACGTGCTGCTGTGCCGTTCGGAACAGCCGGTACCGGATTCGGAGCGTCGCAAGATCGCCCAGTTCACCAACGTCTCCGAGCGCGCGGTGATCAGCGTGCCCGACGTCGATGTGCTGTACCGCATTCCGATGGGCCTGCACGCACAGTGCCTGGACGAGATTGTCATCAACCAGCTGAAGCTGGCCGACAAGGCCGGCCCGGCCGACCTGTCGATGTGGGAAGACGCCGTCGATGCCACCCTGCATCCGCTGGATGCGGTGACCATCGCGGTGGTCGGCAAGTACATCGACCACCAGGATGCCTACAAGTCGGTCGGCGAAGCGCTCAAGCACGGTGGCCTGCGCCAGCGCACCAAGGTCACCCTGAAGTGGCTGGAAGCGCAGGACCTGGAAGGCAGCGACATGTCCGCGCTGGCCGATGTCGACGGCATCCTGGTGCCGGGTGGTTTCGGCGACCGTGGCTTCGAAGGCAAGGTGCTCACCTCGCAGTACGCCCGTGAGCACAAGGTGCCGTACTTCGGCATCTGCTACGGCATGCAGGCTGCGGTGGTCGACTACGCGCGCCACGTGGTGGGCCTGGAAGACGCCAACAGCACCGAGAACGATCGCCAGTCGCCGAACCCGGTGATCGGCCTGATCACCGAATGGCGCACGGCCACCGGCGACGTGGAAAAGCGTGACGACAAGAGTGACCTGGGCGGCACCATGCGCCTGGGCCTGCAGGAGCAGCGCCTGAAGCCGGGCACGCTGGCCCGCGAGCTGTACGGCAAGGACGTGGTCGCCGAGCGGCACCGCCACCGTTACGAGTTCAACAACCGCTACCGCACCCAGCTGGAAGACGCCGGCCTGGTGATCGCCGGCAAGTCGATGGACGACACCCTGGTGGAAGTGGTTGAACTGCCGCGCGACCAGCACCCGTGGTTCCTGGCCTGCCAGGCGCACCCGGAATTCCTGTCCACCCCGCGTGATGGCCACCCGCTGTTCATCGGCTTCATCCGTGCCGCGCGCGAGCGCAAGGCCGGTGGCAAGCTGCTGCAGGAAGTGCGCGCCTGACTTGTCATGGGGGCCGCAGGCCCCCATCTTGCTCGCTTCAACCCCAGCGCACCGGTACTGCCGGTGTAGCGGACAACAAGGAAACGCCATGAAACTGTGTGGATTCGAGGTCGGGCTGGACCAGCCCCTGTTCCTGATCGCCGGCCCCTGCGTGATCGAGTCGATGCAGCTGCAGCTGGATACCGCCGGCAAGCTGAAGGAAGTGACCGACAGGCTCGGTGTGAACTTCATCTTCAAGTCCAGCTTCGACAAGGCCAACCGCACCTCCGGCACGGCCTTCCGTGGCCCGGGCATGGAAGAGGGCCTGAAGGTGCTGGCCGAGGTCAAGAAGCAGATCGGCGTGCCGGTGCTGACCGACGTGCACGAATACACCCCGATGGATGAAGTGGCCTCGGTGGTGGACGTGCTGCAGACCCCGGCGTTCCTGGTCCGCCAGACCGACTTCATCCGCAAGGTGTGCTCGGCCGGCAAGCCGGTCAACATCAAGAAGGGCCAGTTCCTGGCGCCGTGGGACATGAAGCCTGTCGTCGAGAAGGCCAAGGCCACCGGCAACGAGCAGATCATGGTCTGCGAGCGTGGCGCCAGTTTCGGCTACAACAACCTGGTCAGCGACATGCGTTCGCTGGCGGTGATGCGCGATACCGGCTGCCCGGTTGTGTTCGACGCCACCCATTCGGTGCAGTTGCCGGGCGGGCAGGGCACCAGTTCCGGCGGCCAGCGCGAGCATGTGCCGGTGCTGGCGCGTGCCGCGGTTGCCGTGGGCATCTCCGGCCTGTTCGCCGAAACCCATCCGGACCCGTCCAAGGCGCTGTCCGACGGCCCCAACGCGTGGCCGCTGGACCAGATGGAAGCCCTGCTCGAGACCCTGATGGAGCTCGACGCGGTGACCAAGAAGCACGGCTTCTCGCGCTTCGCGTGAGCCAGCACCCGCAGGCGGCGCTGGAGATCCAGCGTCGTCGCCGGCACTGGCGGCAGTGGCCGTGGGGTCCGATCGCACTTGGCCTGGCTTTGCTGTCGGTGTCGGGTGTATTCGCCATCGGCATGCTGTTCGGTGCCGGCATGCGCCCGTCGAGTGCCGGCGGTCCGGTGGTGAACCTGTTGCCCTTCGTCATCGCCTTGGCGGTGGCTGAAGCGCTGACCATTTCCGCAGGGTTCTTCGCCGCGGTGCTCGGCTGGCGCCTGAACCGGGGCAGGGTGACCGCTGCACTGGCGATGGTTTTGCTGTCGCTGTGGGCGGGCATCCTGCTGCGCGATCTTCTTTGATGAATACGATCCCTGAACCCTCGCGCAGCTGGCCGTGGGGCCTGGTCGCCCTGTTGCTGTCGGTGCTCGCCTGGGGCGGCTTGCTCGTGGGCGTGCTGGCCTTCGCCGCCAGCTTCCGTCCGCCGGGGGATGGCAACAACGGCGTGCAGGCCGTGCAGTACTGGATGCTGGGCGCGCTGGTCACGCTGGTGCTGTCCTTCGTGGGCAGCCTGGTGGCGATGGTGATGGCCTGGCGACGTCGGCGCGGGCCGGTGTGCGCGACCATTGCCGGTGCCCTGCTGGTGATGCTGGTGTCGCTGCTGCTGATCGTGATCGGGTCCAGCTGGGGCTGATGCCCATCACGCCATTTGGCAAGTGAGGGGTAGCCGGGGATAATCACGCGGCATTCGTTTTTGTCGCCCCCTCTCCATACAGGTAACCGGCCCGACCATGAGTACGATCCGCAGCATCCATGCCCGTGAAATCCTCGACAGCCGTGGCAACCCCACGCTGGAAGCCGAAGTCACCCTGGAGGACGGTTCGTTCGGTCGCGCCGCGGTTCCCTCCGGCGCCTCGACCGGCACCAAGGAAGCGGTGGAGCTGCGTGACGGCGACAAGACCCGTTACCTCGGCAAGGGCGTGTGCAAGGCTGTCGACAACGTCAACGGCGCCATCGCCAACGCACTGAAGGGCTTCGAGGCTACCGACCAGGCCGGCCTGGACCGTCGCCTGATCGATCTGGATGGCACCGAGAACAAGGGCCGCCTGGGTGCCAACGCACTGCTGGGTGTTTCCATGGCCGCCGCGCACGCCGCCGCTGCCTCCAGCAAGCAGGCACTGTGGCAGTACCTGGCCGCCAAGACCGGCGCGACCCCGTCGCTGCCGGTGCCGATGATGAACATCATCAACGGCGGCGCGCACGCCGACAACAACGTCGATTTCCAGGAGTTCATGGTGCTGCCGGTCGGCTTCACCTCGTTCTCCGAAGCGCTGCGTGCCGGTACCGAAATCTTCCATTCGCTGAAGTCGGTGCTGAAGGGCCACGGCCTGAGCACGGCGGTGGGCGACGAAGGCGGCTTCGCGCCGGACTTCCGCAGCAACGTCGAAGCGCTGGACACCATCCTCGAAGCCATCGGCAAGGCCGGCTACACCGCCGGTGAAGACGTGCTGCTGGGCCTGGACGTAGCCTCCAGCGAATTCTTCGAGAACGGCAAGTACAACCTGGTCGGCGAGAACAAGCGCCTGACCTCCGAGCAGTTCGTCGACTTCCTGGCCGACTGGGCCGCGCAGTACCCGATCATCACCATCGAAGACGGCCTGGCCGAGAACGACTGGGCGGGCTGGAAGCTGCTGACCGATCGCATCGGCAAGAAGGTGCAGCTGGTCGGCGACGATCTGTTCGTCACCAATCCGAAGATCTTCCAGGAAGGCATCGATTCGGGCACCGCCAACGCGATCCTGATCAAGGTCAACCAGATCGGTACCCTCAGCGAAACGCTGGAAGCGATCGCCATGGCCGACCGTGCCGGCTACGCCGCCGTTGTCTCGCACCGTTCGGGTGAAACCGAGGACACCACCATCGCCGACATTGCGGTGGCAACCACCGCCACCCAGATCAAGACCGGCTCGCTGTGCCGCAGTGATCGCGTGGCCAAGTACAACCAGCTGCTGCGCATCGAGGAAGCCCTCGGTGCCGGCGCGCGTTACGCTGGTCGTGACGCGTTCGTGTCGCTGAAGCGCTGAGCCGATGCGCGACTGGCGCTGGCTGCTGTTGTTGCTGGCCCTGCTGCTGGCATGGCTGCAGTACCGTTTCTGGTTCGGCCCGGGCAATTCGGGTGAAGTGATGATGCTCGAAGCCCAGGTCGCCAACCAGGAGCGGGACAATGACGGTCTGCAGCAGCGCAACGATGCGCTTGCTGCCGAAGTGAAGGACCTCAAGGAAGGCCAGTCCGCCATCGAAGAACGCGCGCGCAGCGAGCTGGGCATGATCAAGCCCGGTGAGAAGTTCTATCGCGTCGTGGAAGATGCACCGACGCGCCCGGCGCAGCCTGCGCCGGTTGCGGCCCCGGCCGGTGACCATCCGGCGGACGTGCCATGAGCGCGGCGATCTGGGTGGTTGTTCCGGCCGCCGGGCGCGGCACGCGTTTTGGTGCGCCGTTGCCCAAGCAGTACCTGCAGGCGGGCGGGCAGACCCTGCTCGCCCACACCCTGGACGCACTGCTGGCACACCCGGCCGTGGCCGGGGCGATGGTGGTGATCGGTGCGGACGATGCCGATTGGCCGGGCTGGAGCGAATGGGCCGGCAAACCGGTGCTGACCTGCACCGGTGGCGCCACCCGCGCCGCCTCGGTGCTGGCGGGGCTGCAGGCACTGCCGGACAGCGTGCGTGCCGATGAATTCGTGCTGGTGCATGACGCGGCGCGTCCGAACCTGTCGCAGGCCGATCTTGGCCGCCTGCTGGAAGTGGGCCGCACCGATCCGGTCGGCGCCATCCTGGCCGCGCCGGTACGTGACACGCTCAAGCGTGCTGGCGACGACGGTGGCATCGACGGCACCGAGCCACGTGAGCGCCTGTGGCGCGCACTGACGCCGCAGCTGTTCCGCCGCCACCAGCTGATCCGCGCACTGTCCGAGGCCGCTGCCGCCGGTATCGATGTGACCGACGACGCCATGGCCATGGAGCGCCAGGGCCAGCGCCCGCTGCTGGTGGAAGGCAGCGAGGACAACTTCAAGGTCACCACGCCGGCCGATCTCGATCGTTTCGAATTCGTACTCTCCCGCCGCGCCGGCTGACCCGCCCGCGCGGCCCTGCTGCAAGGGCTGCATCCATGAGCACCTCCCCGTTCCCGCCCGTCCGTATCGGCCAGGGCTACGACGTCCATGCCTTCGGTGAAGGCGACCACATCATGCTCGGTGGCATCGCGGTGCCGCACAGCTGCGGCGTGCTTGCGCACAGCGACGGCGACGTCATCCTGCACGCGTTGTGCGACGCCATGCTCGGTGCGATCGCGCTGGGTGACATCGGCCAGCACTTCCCGCCCACTGACGACCGCTGGAAGGGCGCGGACAGCAGCGAGTTCGTGCGCCATTGCGATGGCCTGCTGCGCGAGCGCGGCTGGCGTGTCGGCAACACCGACATCACCGTGATCTGCGAACGGCCCAAGGTCGGCCCGCATGCGCTGGCCATGCGCGAGCGCATCGGTGAACTGTTGCAGCTGCCGTTGGATGCAGTGAGCGTCAAGGCCACCACGTCCGAGAAGCTGGGCTTCACCGGCCGTGGCGAAGGCATCGCTGCGCAGGCGGTCGTGCTGCTGGTGGCCGCATGATCCCGTTGCCGCTCGCGTTCGGTGCGCCGCTGCTGCAGGCGCGCATCCGCACCACGCCGGAAGATTTCCAGGTCGATGAGTTGCCCGCTTTCGAGGCGACCGGTGAAGGCGAGCATCTGCTGCTGCATATCCGCAAGCGTGGCGCCAATACGGTGCACGTGGCCAAGGTCCTGGCCAAGTGGGCGGGCCTGCCGGAAATGGCGGTCAGCTATGCCGGCATGAAGGATCGCAACGCGGTCACCAGCCAGCGTTTCAGCGTACATCTGCCCAAGCGCGTCGCGCCCGATCTGGCCGAGCTGGCCAGTGACGAGATCGAGGTGATCGACTCCACCTGGCACAACCGCAAGCTGCAGCGCGGTGCGCTGGCGGGCAACCGCTTCAGGCTGGTGCTGCGCGATGTGCAGGGTGACGCGGCGGCAATCGACGAGCGCCTGCAGCAGATCGCCGCGCGTGGCCTGCCGAACTGGTTCGGCGAGCAGCGCTTCGGTCGTGATGGTGGCAATGTGCCGGCCGCGCTGGCGATGTTCGGTGGTCGCCGCATGCGCAAGGACCAGCGTTCGCTGCTGCTGTCGGCGGCGCGTTCGGCCTTGTTCAACCGCGTGCTTGCTGCACGCGTGGAGCAGGGCAGCTGGGACCAGCCGCTGCAGGGCGAAGTGTGGATGCTGGATGGCAGCCGCAGCGTATTCGGCCCCGAGCCCTACAGCGACGTGCTGGCCGAGCGCCTGGCGCGCTTCGACATCCACCCCAGTGCTCCGTTGTGGGGCGAGGGTGAGCTGCGCAGCAGCGACGCCGCCCGTGAGCTGGAACTGGCAGCGCTGGATGATGATGAATCAAAGGCGCTGCGCACCGGTCTGGAAGAGGCGCGGCTGAAGCAGGAGCGGCGCGCGCTGCGGCTGCGTCCGGCGCTGCGGCAGCACCAGTGGCTGGCCGCTGACGTACTGGAATTGTCCTTCGCGCTGCCGCCAGGCTGCTATGCCACTGCGGTCCTGCACGAGCTCGGCCCGGTCGAAGACGCGTCGCAGGCCTGACGGAAATGGTGGCGGAGGCGAAGAGCATCCACGCATGGCGCGGATCTACTTTCCTCCGCCCGCCACAGTAGATCCACGCCATGCGTGGATGGGCCGTCAGTAGATCCACGCCATGCGTGGATGGGCCGTCAGTAGATCCACGCCATGCGTGGATGGGCCGTCAGTAGATCCACGCCACGCGTGGATGGGCCGTCAGTAGATCCACGCCATGCCTGGATGAATCCCACCGGCAGAACGTCAGCGCCGCGCCAGCAGCACCAGCATGGCGCCGGTCCCGCCTTGCCCGGTCGGGGCGGAATGGAACGCCAGCACGTCGTTACGCAGGCGCAGCATGCGGTCCACCAGGTTCTTCAGAACCGGCGCACTGCCATCGGACTGCAGGCCCTTGCCGTGGATGATGCGCACGCAGCCGTACTCGTGGGCGTGCGCCTCCAGCAGGAACTGGCGCAGCATCATCTCGGCCTGCGCGGCGGTGGCGCCGTGCAGGTCCAGTTCGTCCTGCACCGAGTACTGTCCGCGCTTCAGGCGCTGGAACAGGCGTGGCGGCAGGTTGTCACGCCGGTAGCTGGCAACGTCGCCCGCTTCCAGCGGCGCGTTGTCGCGCAGCAGCCGGGCGAACTCACCGGCGGCTTCCGCGTCGTCGCGCTCGGCCATGCGCGCACGCGGCCTGGGCCGCGGCGCGGCAGGCGCGGGCTCCACTTCCTTGCGCAGCGGCGTCACTTCGCCGATGGCTGCCCGGAACAATGCAGCCGGATCTTCGTCTTCAGGGTGCGACATGCGCACAGGTTAAACCGCCTGCGCGGGTCTGCCTATGACCGTTGGATGTCGGCCGTGACCGCAGACAGGGTAGGACCCAGCGCCCGCTTGCGGCACAATAGTCGGCGCACTTGCGCAGCTGCCGCTTCCCTGGAGGAGACGGGCCGGCTTCGCCCACGTTGCAAGGTGACGGGATCGAATTCTTGGAAAATCAAGCGGTTAAATCGAAGATGCGCATCCTGGTCAGCAATGATGATGGTGTCGACGCGGCGGGCATCCGGATGCTTGCATCCGTGCTGCGCGAGGCCGGGCACGAAGTCACGGTGGTCGCACCCGACCGCGACCGCTCCGGTGCCAGCAATTCGCTGACCCTGGATCTGCCGATCCGGCTCAAGCGCATCGACCACTACACCGTGTCGGTGGCCGGCACGCCCACCGACTGCGTGCACCTTGCGCTGACCGGCCTGCTCGAATTCGAGCCTGACATTGTCGTGTCCGGTATCAACAATGCCGCCAACCTCGGCGACGACGTGATCTATTCCGGCACCGTCTCGGCGGCGATGGAAGGTCGTTTCCTCGGTCTGCCCGCTGTTGCGGTGTCGCTGGTGACCCGCAATCACGACCCCAAGCACTTCGAGACGGCGGCGCGTGCCGCAGTAGAAATTGTTGCCCGCCTCAAGGCCGATCCGCTGCCGGCCGACACCATCCTCAACGTCAATGTGCCGGACCTGCCGTGGAGCGAGGTCAAGGGCTTCGAAGTCACCCGCCTGGGCAACCGCCATCGCGCCGAAGGCTGCATCGCGCAGAAAGACCCGCGCGGCAACGAGGTGTACTGGATCGGTCCGGCCGGCCGCGAGCAGGATTCCGGCCCGGGCACCGATTTCCATGCGGTGCGCACGGGCCACATTTCGATTACCCCGATCCAGGTTGACCTGACCCGCTACCAGGCACTGGAAAAGGTCGCCAGCTGGGTCGGCGGCCTCAGCGCAGCGCTGGACCGGCCGGCATGAGCCCACGCCTGCGCCTGCAACCGGAAGCAGTCGGCATCGGCATGACATCGCAGCGCGTGCGCGACCGCCTGGTCGACCGCCTGCGCGAAGCCGGCATTGTCGACGAGTCGACGCTGAACGCGATCCGGGTGGTGCCGCGGCACCTGTTCATCGATGAGGCCCTGGCCTCGCGCGCATATGAAGACACCGCGCTGCCGATCGGCCACGGCCAGACCATTTCCCAGCCGTGGGTGGTCGCGCGGATGACCGAGGCCGTGCTGCAGGTGGCACCGAAGAAGGTGCTCGAAGTGGGTACCGGCTCGGGCTACCAGGCCGCCGTGCTCGGTGCGCTGGGGCTGGAGGTCTATACCGTCGAGCGCATCGGTGACCTGCTGCGGCAGGCGCGCAAGCGCTTCCGCGCGCTGGGCATGAACATCCGTACCAAGCACGACGATGGCCGCGTGGGCTGGGCCGAGCATGGTCCGTTCGACGCCATCGTGGTTACCGCCGCCGCACCGGCACTGGTCGATGCGCTGGTCGAGCAGCTGGCCGCAGGTGGCCGCCTGGTTGCCCCGGTCGGTGGCGCGGGCGCACAGTCGCTGGTGCAGCTGGACCGCAAGGATGACGGCAGCATCGAACAACGCGTGCTGGCGCCGGTCACCTTCGTGCCGCTGCTGTCTGGCATGCTCGATTGAATCCACGGAGCAGGGTTGCATGAAGATTTTCGGGCCGCTGTACGAGCGGGCGATGAAGTGGGCCGCGCATGAGCGCGCGCCAACCTATCTGATGGTGCTGAGCTTTTTCGAAGCCATCATCTTCCCGGTGATGCCGGAAGTGATGCTGGCGCCGATGTGCGTGGCCCAGCCCAAGCGCGGCTGGTGGTTCGCCACCCTCAGCCTGGCCGGCTCGATGGTCGGCGCGCTGATCGGCTACGCGCTGGGCCACTATGCATTCGAAGCGGTCAAGCCGGTGTTCGAGGCGCTGGGCATGCTGCCGGCGATCGAGCAGGGCATTGCTACCGTGCAGGCCAAGATGGTGGAGTCGCCCTGGGCGGTGTTCACCTTCCTGGTGCTGGGCGGCTTCATGCCGATTCCGATGAAGGTCTTCACGTGGGCATCGGGTATCGTCGGCGTGCCGATGCCGCAGTACCTGTTGAGCATGTTGATCGGTCGTGGCAAGCGCGTGTTCGTGCTGGCTGCGGTCATCCGTATCGGTGGTGCGCGCGCCGAAGCTGCGCTGCGCCGATGGATTGAACCGCTGGGCTGGATCGCCACCGCGTTGGTGGTGGTGCTGATCGCCTGGCTTGTATGGAGGTCGAAGTTCGCATGAGTGCAGATCGTCTGAGCAAGGGAGTGCGCATCGGCGCGCTGGCGTTGCTGGTATCCACCCTGGCCGCCTGTGGCACCGCCACCGTGGTCCGGCCCAGTGGCGGCGGCAGTGGCGTCAGCACGCCGAAGACGTCGGTGCCCAAGCCGGGGCAGACGGTGGTCGTGCGCAAGGGCGACACCATCTATGCGCTGGCCCGCATCCACGACATCACGCCGGCCGACCTGATCGCCTGGAACAGCCTGGACAACCCGTCGACCATTTACCCGGGGCAGGTGATCCGCCTGTATCCGGCCGGTTCCGGTGGCGGCCGTGCGCCGACCACCGTGGTCACCGCGCCGCGTCCGGCTGGCAGCACGTCTGGCGGCAGTACCGCGCCGACGCCGGGTCCGGCCGGCCCGGTCAAGAGCAACATCGCCTGGCGCTGGCCGGCCGATGGCGCAGTCGTGGGCCGCTACGTGGCCGGCGATGCGACCAAGCAGGGCGTGGACATCGCCGGCACCAGCGGTGCACCGGTAAAGGCCACGGCCAATGGCGTGGTGGTGTATTCCGGCGCCGGCCTGGTCGGCTATGGCGAGCTGATCATCATCAAGCACAGCGACCAGTGGCTGTCGGCCTATGGCCACAACCGCAAGCGCCTGGTCAATGAAGGGCAGAGCGTGAAGGCCGGCGAGCAGATCGCCGAGATGGGCCGCACCGGCGCCAACCGGGACATGCTGCACTTCGAGATCCGCTACAACGGCAAGCCGGTCGACCCGCAGCAGTATCTGCCGGCGCGCTAGCGCGGGCAGATACGGGTAGCGCCGGGCCATGCCCGGCGGTTGTACGCCGCAACGCAGCGCTGCTCGAGCGTAGGCTCGGACGCTTACAGATGCGGCCATTGCCTTGCGCGTGTAAAGCCGCGCCGTGCTCGGCCGCCTTTCGACCCGCCGCAACAGTATCTGCCGGCGCGCCAGCGCGGGCAGATACGGGTAGCGCCGGGCCATGCCCGGCGGCTGTACGCCGCAACGCAGCGCTGCCCGAGCATGGGCTCGGACGCTTACATATGCGCAACGTGTGTTTCAGGTAGCGCCGGGCCATGCCCGGCGGCCTCGGGCCTCAGCCTTCCAGGATGAAGGCGGCCGCCACCTTGCGGCCTTCGCCGGCAAGGATGTTGAAGGTGCGCGCGGCGGCCGGATTGTTCATCACTTCCAGGCCGATGCCGCGTGACAGGCAGGCGGCCATGACGACCGCCGGCGGGAACGCCTGGCGCTCGCCGGTGCCGAGCAGTATCAACGCCGGCTTCAGTGCCAGGATCGGCTCCAGGTCCGCCAGTCGCAGCGCCGTGACGTCGGTCACCGGCCACTGTTCGACCAGCTGGTCGGGGGTCAGGAAAAAGCTGTTGCCCAGAACGCGATCATTCACCCGTGCCGAGCGACCGTCAGCGGCGCGCAGGCTGTAGGCGTAGTCGGGCAGTTCGTGGTTCAGCTGCATGGCAGGTTCCGATCAGCCGCGCGGCAGCACGATCTGGCGGTGTTCCTTGCTCGGGCGATACAGCACGGCCACATGGCCGATACGCTGCACCAGCGCACTGTCGGTGGCCTGCACGATCTCGCCGATCATCACGTCGCGGGCGTCACGGTCTTCGGCGGCAACCTTCACCTTGACCAGTTCGTGGCGTTCCAGCACTTCGTTCAGCTCGGTCAGGAAGGCTGGAGTGACGCCCTTGCCGCCGGTCTGCAGCAGGGCCTTCAGGTCGTGGGCTTGGCCGCGCAGGAAACGGGTCTGGGAAGGGGTCAAGGCAGTGGGCATGCAGAAAACACGGTTGAATGGGACGATCAGGGTATCATGGCGACCCCATCAGCCCCTATTTCCAATGGCTACCCGCAGCAAAAGCAGCCAGCGCTGGCTCAAGGAACACTTCTCCGATCCCTTCGTGAAGAAGGCCCAGGCCGAAGGCATGCGCTCCCGTGCGGCCTACAAGCTTGAAGAACTGCTCGAACGTGACCGGCTGCTGAAGCCGCACATGGTGGTGGTCGACCTCGGCGCGGCCCCGGGTGGCTGGTCTCAGCAGGTGCGGAGACAGATTGGCGATACCGGCCGCGTGCTGGCCCTGGACATCCTGGACATGCCGCCGCTGGCCGGCGTGGAGTTCCTTCACGGTGACTTCAGGGAAGAAACCGTCCTATCGCAGTTTGAAGCCATGCTCGGGGATCAGCCGGTAGACCTTGTTCTGTCGGACATGGCCCCCAATAAGAGTGGTGTGGGCGCGGTCGACCAGCCGCGGATGATGCACCTGGCGGAGCTGGCGCTGGATTTTGCCGACAACCACCTCAAGACCGGTGGGGCGTTCCTGATCAAGCTGTTCCAGGGCGAAGGCTTTGACGACTACGTGCGTGAGATGCGCCGCCGGTACGACAAGGTCTCCATCCGCAAGCCGGAAGCCTCGCGCAAGCGCTCTCCCGAGGTGTATGCCTTGGGTCAGGGAAAACGCGCCCACATGAAGTAAGCTCGACCCCGTAAGCTCGACCCCAACGCAACACCAGCACTGAGAGGAACACCGGAGCCAATGAGGATGAACGACTTGACCAAGAACCTCCTGCTATGGGTGGTCGTCGCCGTCGTGCTGATGGTGGTCTTCCAGAGCTTCTCGCCCAAGACCTCCGGGGCCGGGGCGCAGGGCGCTTCGTATTCGCAGTTCCTGGACCAGGTGGACACCGGCAACGTGCAGAAGGTCGCCTTTGGCGGCGATACGCGCGGCGGTACCAGCCAGATCACCTACACCACCCGTGGTGGACAGTCGTCCACCATCACCGCGCCGTTCGATCGTGACCTGATCAACGTGCTGCGCACCAAGAACGTCGAGATCGTGCAGGAAGAGCCGTCCAGCGGCATCTCCCTCGGTGCGATCCTGATGAATTTCCTGCCGGTCATCCTGATCATCGGCTTCTGGCTGTTCATCATGCGGCAGATGCAGGGTGGTGGCGGCGGTGCCAAGGGCGCAATGTCCTTCGGCAAGTCGCGCGCCAAGCTGCAGGGCGAAGACCAGATCAAGGTCACCTTCGCCGACGTTGCCGGTTGCGACGAGGCCAAGGAGGAAGTTGGCGAACTGGTCGACTTCCTGCGTGACCCGTCCAAGTTCACCAAGCTCGGCGGCAAGATCCCCCGCGGCGTGCTGATGGTCGGCCCTCCGGGTACCGGCAAGACGTTGCTGGCCAAGGCCATCGCCGGTGAAGCCAAGGTGCCGTTCTTCTCGATCTCCGGTTCGGATTTCGTGGAAATGTTCGTCGGCGTCGGCGCCAGCCGTGTGCGCGACATGTTCGAGCAGGCCAAGAAGCACGCACCGTGCATCATCTTCATCGATGAAATCGACGCCGTCGGTCGCCACCGTGGTGCCGGCCTGGGCGGCGGTCATGACGAGCGCGAGCAGACCCTGAACCAGCTGCTGGTCGAGATGGACGGTTTCGAAGGCGGCGAAGGCGTGATCGTGATCGCCGCTACCAACCGCCCTGACGTGCTGGACCCGGCGCTGCTGCGTCCGGGCCGCTTCGACCGCCAGGTGGTGGTCGGCCTGCCGGACGTGAAGGGCCGCGAGCACATCCTCAAGGTGCACATGCGCAAGCTGCCGCTGGCCGACGACGTCGTGCCGATGGTGATCGCGCGTGGTACCCCGGGCTTCTCCGGTGCCGACCTGGCCAACCTCTGCAACGAGGCCGCCCTGTTCGCCGCCCGTGGCAACGAGAAGGAGGTCCGCATGGACCACTTCGATCGTGCCCGCGACAAGATCCTGATGGGTGCCGAGCGCCGCTCGATGGCCATGAGCGAGGAGGAGAAGACCCTCACCGCCTACCATGAAGCCGGCCATGCCATCGTTGGCCGCCTGGTGCCGGAACATGACCCGGTCTACAAGGTCACGATCATTCCGCGCGGCCGTGCGCTGGGCGTGACCATGTACCTGCCGGAAGGCGACAAGTACTCGATGAACCGCGTGGCGATCCAGTCGCAGCTGTGCTCGCTGTATGGTGGCCGCGTGGCGGAAGAACTGATCTTCGGTACCGACAAGGTCACCACCGGTGCGTCCAATGACATCGAGCGTGCCACCAAGATGGCCCGCAACATGGTTACCAAGTGGGGCCTGTCCGAGCAGCTCGGCCCGATCGCCTATGGCGAAGAGGACGATGAGGTGTTCCTGGGGCGTTCGGTGACCCAGCACAAGAGCGTGTCCAACGACACTGCCCGTCGCATCGACGAGGGAGTACGCAACATCCTCGACAAGGCGTACGCCCGCACCACCGAGCTGCTGACCGAGAACATCGACAAGCTGCACACGATGTCGCAGCTGCTGTTGCAGTACGAAACCATCGATGCGCCGCAGATCGACGCGATCATGGAAGGGCGTGATCCGCCGCCGCCGATGGGCTGGAGCAAGTCCAGCAAGGATGGCGGCAACAACGACAAGGGCGGTGATGCCCGTCCGTTGCCGCCGATCGCCGGTCCGGCCGAATCGATCTGACGGCCTGCCGTACGCAATGCAAGACGAGGCCGGGGCAACCCGGCCTTGTTGTTTCCGGGCTCCGGCCCATCCGATCCCGACCGTCCGCTGGAGTCCGCATGTCCGCCCCCAAGCCTGAACCGATTTCCCACACCGCCGAGATGGTCATCGCCACCGTAGTCGGCGTCGCTGTCGGCCTGACCGTGGACAATCTGCTGCTCGGCTGTGGCGTGGGTATCGCTGTGGGTATCCTGCTGAGCATCATCAAGACGCTGTACGTCGACCGGAAGCGTCGCCGGCAGCGGTGAGGTTTGCCGGCAGGGCGGCGCCCTGCACCCGCAGAGGCGGTAGTGCCGGCCGCTGGCCGGCAACCTCAACAGCAAAAGTAACTGCGGCATTCTGTGGGATGGCGGGGTGGGTCCGGTTGCGGGGGGCGCTGCAAGTACGTCCATGTAAGCTCGGTCGCCGCATCCATGCGGCTCACGCCCCCGCAATCGGACCCACCCCGCCTTCGACAGTTTCCCGGTGGCCGGTAGATCCACGCCATGCGTGGATGAATCTCCATCGGAATCGAATATNTCGACAATTGAACGAAGAGCATCCACGCACGGCGTGGATCTACGTGTCGACCAAGGTCGACACCTACCAACAGCAGCCCAGCAGCAGCGGGAAATTGTCGAAGGCGGGTCGGTGTCGGATTGCGGGGTGTCCGCGGCATGGATGCCGCGGCCAAGCCCCCATGGTGAAGTGACCCCTTAAAGTTGGACAGTTGGGGGGTCAGGCAGCCAGCGCGACCTGTTCCCGGTACTTTACCGGGCTCAGGCCCTTTAGTTTCAGTCGGATACGGTCTTCGTTGTAGTACCGGATGTACTCCACCAGTCCGGCTTCCAGA
>NZ_QQXJ01000001.1:2603317-2644388 GCF_004348785.1 Stenotrophomonas sp. TEPEL | reverse complement strand
TGAAGTGACCCCTTAAAGTTGGACAGTTGGGGGGTCAGGCAGCCAGCGCGACCTGTTCCCGGTACTTTACCGGGCTCAGGCCCTTTAGTTTCAGTCGGATACGGTCTTCGTTGTAGTACCGGATGTACTCCACCAGTCCGGCTTCCAGACTTTCGATGCTGTCAAAGGTGTTCAGGTAGAAGAATTCCGACTTCAGTGTCCCGAAAAAGCTCTCCATGGCCGCGTTGTCCAGGCAGTTGCCACGCCGGGACATGCTCTGCTTCAGCGAGTGCTTGGCGAGCTTGTGGCGGTAGTTTTCGTGCTGGTAATGCCAGCCCTGGTCGGAGTGGATCATCGGTCGATCTTCGGGCGATAGCTTCTTGATCGCTTGGTCCAGCATCTCCCCCACCAGGTCGAACACCGGTCGGCGCTTCATCTGGTACGCCACGATTTCGCCGTTGTAGAGATCCATGATCGGCGAAAGATAGAGCTTCATGCCCTGCACCTTGAACTCGGTTACGTCGGTCACCCACTTCTGGTTGGGCGTCTGGGCCTCAAACTGGCGGCCCAGATCGTTGGAGACCACGACATTGGCCGCTCCCTTGAAGGCGCGGTAGCGCTTGATGCGTACCCGCGATTGCAGGCCCAGCTCGGCCATCAGCCGCTGCACCCGCTTGTGGTTGATGGCCTCGCCCTGATTGGCCAGTTCCAGCGTTATGCGACGGTAGCCGTAGCGCCCTTGGTTCTCATCGTAAATCGCGCGGATACGCCCACGCAGTTGCTCCTCGCCCTCATCGGGATGGGCCAAGGCGTTCACCTGGTAATAGAACGTACTGCGTGACAGTTCGGCCGCCTCGAGCAAAGGCGGCAGCGCATGGGCCTGCCTCAATCCTTGGACGGCTTGCGCTTTGCGCGCTGCGCCGCCTGCTCTTCCTGGATCAAGGCATCGAGCTTTTTTAGGTAGGCGGTCTCCGCACGCAGATAGGCCACTTCCTTGAGGAGCTCATCGCGGCTCATGTCCTCGGCGGGCTTGGACGAGCGGGTCTTTTTCATCGGTCTTGGTGGCGGTGGTGGAGGTGGTGCCAGCGCTTGAGCGCCAGCGCGAGCATACAACCGTTGCCATCGCCCCACCGCGCCGGCATCTCCGATCTGGAAGTGCGTGGTGGCCTCGCGCGCGGACATGCCCTCCTGGCCCATCTTTTCAAGCACCTCCAGCTTGAACTGGAGATCATAGGATCGGGGTTTGCGGTCAAACCCCTGCCGACCATGCAACCGGTAGGTCGCTGCCCACCGCCTGACCGTGGAGAACTCCAGGCCATGGCGGCGGGCAACCGCCTTGACCGATGTGGAGGTCTTGCAGGCCTCTTTGGCGACCTGCAATTTGAAACAAACCTCATATCTATTCATGTAACCCTCGGGGTCGGATCAGGTGTCCAACTCCAGGGGGTCACTTCATGGACGGGTTTACGGCGTCCCCCGCAACCGGACCCACCCCGCCATCCCACGGAATGCTGCGGCTGCTTTTGCTGTTGAGGTTGCCGGCCAGCGGCCGNCACTACCGCCTCTGCGGGTGCAGGGCGCAGCCCTGCCACCTTAAACTAACCTTCGTTGCCCGCAGGATCTGCCATGTTCGACATCTCGCCCCAGCTCGATTGCGCCGGCCGCATCCTGCGCCTGGACCGTGCCCGGGTCATGGGTATCGTCAACGTCACCCCGGATTCGTTCTCCGATGGTGGTGCCCATGACACCACCGAAGCGGCGGTCGCGCATGGCCTGAAGCTGGTGGAGGAGGGCGCCGACCTGCTCGACATCGGCGGCGAATCGACCCGTCCAGGCGCGGCGCCGGTGTCGATCGACGAGGAACTGCGTCGCGTCGTGCCGGTCATCGAGCAGCTGGCAACGCGCACGACGGTGCCGATCAGCATCGATACCTTCAAGCCGGAGGTGATGCGTGCCGCAGTTGCCGCAGGCGCCGGGATGATCAACGACATCTTCGGCCTGCGCCAGGACGGTGCGCTGCAGGCGGCCGCCGACGCAGGCGTGCCGGTGGTTCTGATGCACATGCAGGGCGAACCCGGTCACATGCAGGCAGACCCGCAGTACGACGATGTGGTCGCCGAGGTTCATGGATTCCTGGTGCAGCGGCTGTTCGCCGCGGAGATGGCCGGTATCGCCAAGAAGAATCTGGTGATCGACCTCGGCTTCGGCTTCGGCAAGACCACTGCCCACAACATGACGCTGCTGGCCCGTTCGGAGCGTTTCCTTGAACTGGGCGTGCCGATGCTGGCCGGGCTGTCGCGCAAGCGCAGCCTGGGCGAGCTGACCGGTCGCCAGTCGCCGGCAGAGCGTGTCGCTGCGTCGGTGGCCGCACACCTGATCGCCGTGCAGCGCGGCGCCCGTATCGTGCGCGTGCACGATGTGGCAGCGACGGTCGATGCATTGAAGGTCTGGCAGGCGGTCGAGGCGGTACCTGCCGTGCGGGTGGACGCCAAGCCGACCCTCCGCTGGCCGGACGAAGACTGATGGCAGTGGATCAGCGGCCGCTGGCGATCGCCGTGATGGGGCCGACCGCCAGCGGCAAGACCGCCACCGCGATCGCGCTGGCGCAGCAGCTGGACGGTGAAATCGTCAGCGTTGATTCGGCGCTGGTCTATCGCGGACTGGATATCGGTTCGGCCAAGCCGGATGCTGCCGAGCGCGCGCAGGCACCGCACCACCTGCTGGACCTGCGTGATCCCTGGCAGACCTATTCGGCGGCCGAGTTCGCTGCCGACGCCGCCCGCGTGGTGGCCGACATCGTCGCCCGTGGCAAGACTCCGATCCTGGCCGGCGGCACGGGGCTGTACTTCCGCGCGCTGTTGCAGGGTCTGTCGCCGATGCCGGAGGCCGACCCGGCGATGCGTGCCGTGCTGAGCACCGAGGCCGCCGATCGAGGCTGGGCTGCGCTGCACGCCGAACTGGCCGCCGTTGATCCCGCCGCCGCAGCGCGCATCCATGCCACCGACCCGCAACGCATCCAGCGGGCGCTGGAGGTCTACCGGCTGACCGGCACGCCGATCAGTGAATGGCAGCGCCGCCCCGGGGTGGCCCCATTGCCGGTGCGCACGTTGAAGCTGATTCTGGCGCCGCGCGACCGCGCCGTCCTGCACCAGCGCATCGGGGCCCGCTTTGACGCCATGCTCGCGCAGGGCTTCCTCGACGAAGTGCGCGCCCTGCGTGCATTGCCGGAAATGCGGGCGGTGGCCGCACCGCTGGACCTGCCCGCCGTCCGCGCGGTGGGGTATCGCCAGGCCTGGGAGTACCTGGACGGGGACGGGGACGCGGCCCGCTTCCGGGACAAGTCCATTTTCGCTACCCGGCAACTGGCCAAGCGCCAGCTTACCTGGCTGCGCGACGAGCTTGATGCGCGCTGGTTCGACCCCCATATGGATGGGGAGCGCCTGGCAGCCGCGGTGTCGACCTTCGTTGCACGCTGAACCGACGCTGGCCGTGTACCATCATGGGCCGGCAAGCGGCTCGGGGGCCGCGGCAACCGCCGGCTACCAATAAGAACAATAATCAGGAGTGTGCAATGTCCAAGGGGCAATCGCTGCAGGATCCTTTCTTGAATGCACTGCGGCGCGAGCGCGTGCCGGTTTCGGTGTACCTGGTCAACGGCATCAAGCTGCAGGGCACGATTGAATCGTTCGATCAGTTCGTGGTCCTGCTGCGCAACACCGTCAGCCAGATGGTCTACAAGCACGCCATTTCCACCGTGGTGCCGGCGCGCAACGTCAAGGTCGGCCCGGGTGGTGGGTACGTGCAATCAGGTGAGGATGGTCAGGCGGGTGATGAAGCAGACGAATGATGGTGGAGCGGTGAATGTTTGACCGCTCGAAAAAGGGCGAACACGCCCTGTTGATCCAGCCGCATTTCGGCAAGCTGGAAGACGATGTGCTGGAAGAATTCGGTGATCTGGCCCGCTCGGCCGGGGCCAGCATCGCGGTGACCATCACCGCGCGGCTGGATCGCCCCAACCCGTCGACCCTGATCGGCAGCGGCAAGCTGGATGAGATCAAGGCCGCCGCCGAAGCGACCGGCGCAGACCTGATCCTGGTCAACCACGCGTTGAGCCCGGGCCAGGAACGCAATCTGGAGCGTTTCCTCGAGCGCCGGGTGATCGACCGTACCGGTCTGATCCTGGACATCTTTGCCCAGCGTGCGCGCAGCCATGAAGGCAAGCTGCAGGTCGAGCTGGCCCAGCTGCGCCATATGTCGACACGGCTGGTGCGCGGCTGGACCCATCTGGAGCGCCAGCGTGGTGGTTCGATCGGCCTGCGCGGCCCGGGTGAAACCCAGCTGGAAACCGATCGGCGCCTGTTGCAGAAGCGGGTTGAACAGTTGCAGAAGCGGCTGGAAAAAGTCGAAGTACAGCGCACCCAGATGCGTCGCGCGCGTGTGCGCAGCGAACTGCCGCGCGTGGCCTTGGTCGGCTACACCAATGCCGGCAAATCGACGTTGTTCAATGCGATGACCGGCGCCGAGGCCTATGCGGCCGACCAGTTGTTCGCCACCCTGGATCCGACCGTACGCCGGATCGCCGTGCCCGGTGGCAACGTCGTGCTGGCCGATACGGTTGGTTTCGTACGCGACCTGCCGCATGACCTGGTGGCGGCCTTCCGCTCGACGCTGTCTGAAGCGCGGGAAGCGGATTTCCTGCTGCACCTTGTCGATGCCGCCGATCCGCACCGCGAGGAGCGCATCGCCCAGGTCGACGAAGTACTGACCGCCGTCGGTGCCGGCGACCTTCCGCAGTTGCTGGTGTTCAACAAGATCGACCGCATCGAGGGTGCCGACGTGCGCCACGACGGCCAGGACGGTGTGCCGGATGAATCGCGGCGTGAGCGGGTGTGGATTTCCGCACGCGACGGGCAGGGCATCGAGCTGTTGCAGGCCGTGCTCGGCAAGCGGTTGGGTCTGCAGCACGTCACCGGCGAGTTGCGCCTGCCACCCAGTGCCGGCCGCCTTCGCGCTCGCCTGCACCAATTGGAAGTGGTGCGCAGTGAAGAGGCTGACGAAGAAGGCTGGCTGTTGCAGGTCGATCTTCCCATCGCCGAGGCCGAGAAGCTGGCGGCCAGCGCCGATGGCGAGCCGATCCGGGCCCTGCTGCCGGAGAAGCTGCCCGAATGGTGAGGCAGTGCCGGCCGTTGGCCGGCATGTCCTGCGGCCGCGACACCACCCTGCGATCTGCGGTACAACGTGCAGGTTCTTCACTTTTCAGCTACCCCGATGGCCTTCCCGACCGACGCCGAACTCAATGCCCAAGCCGCTGCGCTGGGCCAGCGCCTGCAACAGGCTTCGCTGCAGCTGGTGACTGCTGAAAGCTGCAGCGGCGGCTGGATCGCCAAGTGCATGACCGACATCGCCGGTTCCTCGGCGTTCTTCGACTGCGGCATGGTGGTCTACAGCTACGAAGCCAAGCAGCGCCTGCTCGGCGTGCGCGCGCAGACGCTGGAGCAGTTCGGTGCGGTCAGCCGCGAAACCGTGCTGGAGATGGTGTCCGGGGCGCTGGTCAATTCCGGTGCCGGCATCGCGGTGGCGGTGACCGGCATCGCAGGGCCGGGCGGTGGCAGCCCGGACAAGCCGGTCGGCAGTGTCTGGATCGGCTGGAAGCGCCGTGGCGGCTATGCCCGGGCCGAACTGTTCCAGTTCGATGGTGACCGTGAAGCCATCCGCCGGCAGACCGTAGCGGCGGCATTGCACGGCATCGACGCCCAGCTGTGACATGCTGCTCTGGCAATCAACCGGAGTAGGCAACGATGTGGGAGACGCTGGGCACCGTCCGTGACCTTGGCAGGCTGCAGGAAATTGCCGCCGTCCTGATCCGCTACGGCTTCGGCGACGTGGTGCGGCGCATCGGCCTGGCCACGGTACTGGAACGTGCTGGCCGCCTGCTGCACTGGAACGAGGAGCGGCAGGAGATGCTGCGGATGACCGCGCCGGTGCGCGTGCGCAGCGCCCTGCAGGATCTCGGGCCGACGTTCGTGAAGCTGGGCCAGGTGCTCGCCACCCGCGTCGACCTGCTGCCGCCGGACTGGATCGCCGAACTCTCCGAGTTGCAGAACGCGGTCCCCGCATTGCCCTACGAGAAGATCCGCGAACAGCTCGAGGCCGATCTCGGTGCACCGCCGTCGCAGGTGTTCGCCTTCCTTGATGAAACCCCGATGGCCGCAGCTTCTTTGGCACAGGCCCATCGGGCGCGGTTGCGTGATGGCCGCGAAGTGGTGCTGAAGGTGCGTCGCCCTGGTATCCGTGACGTGGTTGAAGCCGATCTGCGCCTGCTGGCACGGCTGGCCGAGATCGTTGAGGCACGGCTGCCGGATCTGCGCCGCTACCGGCCCGCCGAGGTGGTGCAGCAGTTCACCGTGTCGCTGCGCCGCGAGCTGGATTTCGCCGCGGAGTGCCGCAACGCCGAGCGCATCGCGCGCAACTTCGAGGGCCGTGACGACATCCTGATTCCGGCGGTGCACTGGCAATGGACCTGCGAAAGCCTGAATGTCCAGGATTTCGTCGACGGCATTGCCGGACGTGATCTGGCCGGTGTCGATGCGGCCGGCATCGACCGCCGTGAACTGGCCCGCCGTGGCGCCGACATCGTATTGAAGATGGTGCTGGAGGACGGCAGTTTCCACGCCGATCCGCACCCGGGCAACATCATCTACCTGCGCGACGGCCGCATCGGCGTGATCGATTTCGGCATGGTCGGCGCGTTGTCGGAGGTGCGTCGCTTCCAGGTCGCGCAGCTGCTGCACGGTCTGGTGGAACAGGACCCGCAGGGCGTGGCCGATGTGTTGCTGGACTGGGCCGGCGGCGTGGAGGTGGACGAGAACCGGTTGCAGCATGACATCAGCGTGTTCGTCGACCAGTACCGCGGCGTGCCGCTGAAGGACCTGCGCATCGGCCTGATGCTGGGCGACATCACCCAGCTGCTGCGCAGCTACAACCTGACCCTGCCGGCAGACCTGGCGCTGATGATCAAGGCCTTCCTGACGCTGGAGGGCATGGGTCGCCAGCTCGACCCGGATTTCGACATGGCCAGCGCCGCGCGTCCCTTCCTGGAGCGGGTGGTACTGCAGCGCTATGCGCCGCGGGCGCTGTTCAAGCGTGGCCGACGCAGCCTGCTCGGCATGATCGACTTCGCCGGTGATTTGCCACGGGACCTGCGCAAGCTGGTGCAGGCGGCGCGCCGTGGCCGGCTGCAGCTGAAGGTGGAGACGAACGCGCTGCAGGGCTTCGGCGACCAGGTCAATCGCGCCGCGAACCGCTTGGTGATGGGGATCGTCACGGCAGCCTTGATCATCGGCTCCTCGATCGTGATGCACAGCGTAGGAGGCGTTTCCAGCCGTTGGCTGCTGGCGCTGGGCGTGTGCGGTTTCATCGGCGCAGGATTCTGCGGGGTATGGATCCTGTTCTCGATCTGGCGCAGCGGCAAGCACACGTAGGCAGGTGCACAAAGTGCGCCTGTCGCGGTTCCAGGGGAACCGCAGAATGGCGCAGCGATTCCGGTAGCGCCGGGCCAAGCCCGGCGACGGTTACCGAGCATGGCTCGGCGCCATGGACGTTCCCCGTCAGTCCTGCAGCCCGCCGTGTCGCAACCAGCACTTGCAGTCCCGGTCGTTAGTAGTAATACTACTAACCATGGACCTGACCGACACCCAGCAGGCGATCCTGCAGTTGATCGCCGAGCGTATCGAGAGCGAAGGCGCACCCCCTTCGCAGACTGAAATCGCGCGTGCCTTCGGCTTCAAGGGCGTACGCGCAGCGCAGTATCACCTGGAGGCGCTGGAGCAGGCCGGGGCGATCCGTCGCGTGCCGGGCCAAGCCCGCGGCATCCGCCTGGTGCAGGCACCGCCGGTGGAGAAGCTCGCCGAGCCGGGCCTGCCCGACAGCGTCCTGCGTCTGCCGATCCTGGGTCGGGTTGCTGCCGGTCTGCCGATCGGTGCCGACATCGGCTCGGATGATTTCGTGGTGCTGGACCGGGTGTTCTTCTCGCCGGCACCGGACTACCTGCTGAAAGTGCAGGGCGATTCGATGATCGACGAAGGCATTTTCGATGGTGACCTGATCGGTGTGCACCGCACCCGCGATGCCCATTCCGGGCAGATCGTGGTGGCCCGCATCGATGACGAGATCACCGTCAAGCTGCTGAAGATCGCCAAGGATCGCATCCGCCTGCTGCCGCGCAATCCCGATTACAAGCCGATTGACGTGCTTCCGGACCAGGATTTCTCGATCGAGGGCCTGTACTGCGGGCTGCTGCGACCGAACCGTTGACGATTCACCCTGCAATTCCCGCGGTCTTTTGTGGCGATTCTCTGGTTCTGCTGAGGTTGGTACGGATGTCCGATAATTTTTTTCCGAACGCCGGGCAGAATCTCAGCCTGTGCGATACGCCAGCCTTAAAGTGAACCCATGGCCAAGAAGACTTCCAAAGACAGCACCTCCAACGACGTGACCTCTGCAAGGACCAATCCGATGGACGAGAACAAGAAGCGCGCCCTCGCTGCAGCTCTGGGCCAGATCGAAAAGCAGTTCGGCAAGGGCTCGGTGATGCGCATGGGCGATCGCGTGGTCGAGCCCGTCGAGGCGATCCCGACCGGTTCTCTGATGCTGGATATCGCATTGGGCATTGGTGGCCTGCCCAAGGGCCGCGTGGTGGAAATCTACGGTCCGGAATCCTCCGGCAAGACCACCTTGACCCTGCAGGCGATCGCCGAGTGCCAGAAGCTGGGTGGTACGGCTGCCTTCATCGATGCCGAGCACGCGCTGGATCCGATCTACGCAGGCAAGCTGGGCGTCAATGTCGACGATCTGCTGCTGTCGCAGCCGGATACCGGTGAGCAGGCGCTTGAAATCGCCGACATGCTGGTGCGCTCCGGTTCGGTGGACATCCTGGTGGTCGACTCGGTCGCCGCGTTGACCCCCAAGGCTGAAATCGAAGGCGAGATGGGCGACCAGTTGCCGGGTCTGCAGGCGCGTCTGATGAGTCAGGCGCTGCGCAAGCTGACCGGCAACATCAAGCGTTCCAACACGCTGGTGATCTTCATCAACCAGCTGCGCATGAAGATCGGTGTGATGATGCCGGGCCAGAGCCCGGAAGTGACCACCGGCGGCAACGCGCTGAAGTTCTATGCCTCGGTGCGCCTGGACATCCGCCGTATCGGCGCGATCAAGAAGGGCGACGAGATCATCGGCAACCAGACCAAGATCAAGGTCGTCAAGAACAAGCTGGCGCCCCCGTTCAAGCAGGTCATCACCGAGATCCTGTACGGCGAAGGCATCAGCCGCGAAGGCGAGCTGATCGATATGGGTGTCGAAGCCAAGCTGGTCGAGAAGGCCGGTGCCTGGTACAGCTACGGTGAAGAGCGCATCGGCCAGGGCAAGGACAACGCCCGTGGCTATCTGCGCGACAACCCCCAGGTTGCTGCCAAGCTTGAGGCTGAGCTGCGCGAGAAGTTCCAGCCGACCGAAGCCGTCCGTGAGGAAGGCGAAGACGAAGGCGACGACGAGTAAAGGCTTGCTGTGGGGCAGGGCGGCGCCGTCAGTGACGTCGCCCTGTCCTGCAGATTCGGTTTCCCCGACGGGGGACGCGCCAGGGACGGCGCATTTGATTGAAGGCGAGAATGAACGATTCCGACGCCCCGGCACCTGGCCGCAAGCGCCGCGTACGCGAACAGACGCCTGTCCAGCGCGCCCTGGGCCTGCTGGTCCGTCGTGAGCACTCGCGCAAGGAGCTGACCCGCAAGCTGACGTCCCGGGGCATCGAGGACGAGGCTGCGCAGGCGGCGGTCGACAAGCTGACCGAGGCAGGTTGGCAGGACGACACCCGGTTTGCCGAGAATCTGGTGCGCATGCGCGCCAATACGGGCTATGGCCCCATCCATGTACGTGCCGAGCTGGGAACCCACGGGCTGGACAGCGAGCAGATCGCTGCCGCGATGGATACCTTCGAGGGCGACTGGACGGAGAATGCCCGGGATCTGGTCCGTCGCCGCTTTGGTGAGGCCGGTCCGCAGGACCTCGCGCAGCGCCGCAAGGCCGCCGATCTGCTGGCCCGCCGGGGCTTCGATGGCGACAGCATCCGCCGCGCGACCCGCTACGATCCGGACGACTGAGACTGATGGCGCCGGGCCTGATACCCTTTGGGGTTTCGGCGGTCCGTTCGACCCTGGCCACTACGGCCGGCGGCACGGGCCCCGGCCCGCAGACTGCCAGCCCCCATGAACGCATCCGCCAAATTCACGACATCCCAGATCCGCAGCGACTTCCTTGAATTCTTCAAGGGCAAAGGCCACACCATCGTGCCGTCGGCGCCGCTGGTGCCGGGCAACGATCCGACCCTGCTGTTCACCAACTCCGGCATGGTGCAGTTCAAGGACGTGTTCCTGGGCGCGGAAAAGCGCAGCTACGTGCGCGCGGCCGACGTCCAGCGCTGCCTGCGTGCCGGTGGCAAGCACAACGATCTCGACCAGGTGGGCTACACCGCCCGCCATCACACCTTCTTCGAAATGCTGGGCAACTGGTCCTTCGGCGATTACTTCAAGAAGGATGCGATCGCCTGGGCCTGGGAGCTGCTGACCCAGGTCTGGAAGCTGCCCGCCGAGCGCCTGCTGGTCACGGTCTACCAGACCGACGACGAGGCCTACGCGCTGTGGCGCGACATGATCGGCATTCCGGAAGACCGGATCGTCCGCATCGGCGACAACAAGGGCGCGCCGTTCGCCTCGGACAACTTCTGGCAGATGGCCGATACCGGTCCCTGCGGTCCGTGCACCGAGATCTTCTACGATCACGGTGACCATATCGCCGGTGGCCCGCCGGGCTCGCCGGAGGAGGATGGTGACCGTTTCATCGAGATCTGGAACCTGGTCTTCATGCAGTTCGACCGCCAGCAGGACGGCACGCTGATGCCGCTGCCGGCGCCTTGCGTGGATACCGGCATGGGCCTGGAACGCCTGGCTGCGATCCTGCAGCACGTGCATACCAACTACGAAATCGACCTGTTCCAGGCGCTGATCCGCAAGGCGTCGGAGCTGACCGGCACCGCTGATCTGGAAAACAAGTCGCTGCGCGTGATCGCCGACCACATCCGCGCCTGTTCGTTCCTGATCGTCGATGGCGTGCTGCCGTCCAATGAAGGCCGCGGCTACGTGCTGCGCCGGATCATCCGCCGCGCATTGCGACACGGCTGGATGCTGGGCGTGCGCCAGCCGTTCTTCAGCAAGCTGGTGCCGACCCTGGTCGAGCAGATGGGCGAGGCCTACCCGGAACTGCCGGCACAGGCCGATACCGTGGTGCGTGCCCTGCAGGCAGAAGAAGAGCGTTTCGCCGAGACGCTGGACTCGGGCATGAAGATCTTCGACGACGTTGCGGCCAAGGTCAGCAATGGCGTGATCCCGGGCGTGGACGCATTCCGCCTGTACGACACCTACGGCTTCCCGCTCGACCTGACCCAGGACATCGCCCGCGAGCGTGACCTGACCGTGGACATTGACGGCTTCAACGCCGCGATGGAGACGCAGCGCGAGACCGCGCGTGCCGCCGGCAAGTTCGGCGGTGGCGTGACGCTGTCGGCCGATCTGGTTGCCACGCTCAAGCCGACTGTCTTCCTGGGCTATGACCGCCTGCAGGCCGACGGCCTCGGCGTGGTGGCGATCCTCAAGGATGGCCGCCCGGTGGACGCTGCCCAGGCCGGTGACGAGGTCATCGTGCTGACCAACCAGACCCCGTTCTACGCCGAGTCCGGTGGCCAGGTCGGCGACACCGGCACCTTGTCCGCTGCCGGCGTACAGCTGCAGGTGAGTGACACCCAGAAGTTCGCGGGCCAGTTCCATGGCCACGTCGGCAAGCTCACCCAGGGCAGCCTGAAGATCGGTGATGTGCTGTCCGGCCAGGTCGATGGCGAGCGCCGTGGCGCCACCATCCTCAACCACTCCGCGACCCACCTGCTGCATGCTGCCCTGCGCGAAGTGCTGGGCACCCACGTGCAGCAGAAGGGCTCGCTGGTGGCGCCGGACCGCCTGCGCTTCGACTTCTCGCATTTCCAGCCGATCAGCGCCGAGGAACTGGCGATCATCGAGCGCAAGGTCAACCAGCAGGTGCGCGCCAACAACGCCGCCGAAGTGCACAACATGGGCATGCAGGAAGCGCTGGACTTCGGCGCGATGGCCCTGTTCGGCGAAAAGTACGGCGAGAACGTGCGCGTGCTGAAGATGGGCGACTACTCCACCGAGCTGTGTGGTGGTACCCACGTCAACCGGACCGGTGACATCGGTCTGTTCAAGATCACCTCCGAAGGCGGTGTCTCTGCCGGTGTGCGTCGTATCGAGGCCGTCACCGGCCAGGGCGCGCTGGACTTCGTGGACGCCGAGGAGGCCCGTCTGGCCGAGGCCGCCGAGCTGCTGGGTGGCAGTGCTGCCGACGTGGTCGAAAAGATCCGCGCGCTGGGCCTGCGCCAGAAGCAGCTGGAGCGCGAGCTGGAGGCCGTGAAGGCCAAGGTCGCCGCTGGCGCCACCGCCGACCTGTCCGGCCAGGCCGTCGAGGTCGCCGGTGTGAAGGTTCTGGCTGTCCGCCTGGAAGGCTTCGACGCCAAGGCCCTGCGTGATGCCATGGACCGCCTGAAGCAGCAGCTGGGCGACGCGGTGATCGTGCTGGCCGGTGCCCAGGACGGCAAGGCGGCCCTGGTCGCGGGCGTGAACGGCAGTGCAATGGGCAAGGTCAAGGCCGGGGAACTGTTGTCCCATATCGCCGGTCAGATCGGGGGCAAGGGCGGCGGACGCCCGGATCTCGCCCAGGGTGGTGGCGAGGACGGGCCCGCCCTTGCTACCGCGCTGGCTGCGGTCGTCGAATGGGTCAGCCCCCGCCTGTGATGAACCCCTGTCGTCCCCCTCCTTGTAGGAGCGGGACGGCTGACGGTACCATTGCGAATCTTTTCCCTTTGTCGTGGGCGCGCTTCTTGACGGAGCGTCAAGCCGGTGGGGGATACCCTTCCACACGGTTCCATGGAGACTTAAAAAAATGTTGATCCTGACTCGCCGCGTCGGCGAAACCCTGATGATCGGTGACTCGGTGAGCGTCACCGTGCTTGGCGTCAAGGGTAACCAGGTGCGTATCGGCATCACTGCGCCGAAGGACGTCGCCGTGCATCGCGAAGAGATCTACCAGCGCATCCAGCGTGGTGACGAAGCCGGCAGCACCGGTGGTGAAAATTCTGCGGAATAAGGCTTTACCTTCGCGCGTGATTAACGTTATGATTCACGCCCCGCTGAGGTGCAACGCACCAGACGCGGAGAAAACCCCGGAGTGATGCCCGAGCGGCTGAAGGGGCTCCCCTGCTAAGGGAGTATAGGGTCAAAAGCTCTATCGAGGGTTCGAATCCCTCTCACTCCGCCAGATGCAAAAGAACGCCCGCAGATCTTGGATCCGCGGGCGTTTTCTTTTTGCTTCGCGTTGACCCGCGGCCTACGATCGCGGTGCCAGGATCGCAGCATGATCGCCGAGCGGAGCACGCCGATGACCAGTGCGAAGAAGGCCACCTTCCTGCAGCGATGTCTGGCGTTTCGGTGACGGCAGGATGGCTATGCTCCGGGCCTTTGTCGTCGGCCCCGGATCAGCTGCCTGATGCAGCCAGCGCCAATCAAGGCCCGGCCAACGGGTCGCAGCTGGGTATGATCGACGGACCATGACGCCGCCTGATTCCCCGCAGGACCCGCTGCAGCGCTTCCACCGCGCGACGCAGGCCTGGTTCCGTTCCGCGTTCGACGCCTCCACGCCTGTGCAGAATCAGGCCTGGTCGTCGATCGGTGCGGGCCAACATACCCTGGTCATCGCGCCAACCGGATCGGGCAAGACGCTTGCCGCATTCCTGCATGCCATCGACCAGCTGTTCGCCGAGCGTGATCGGCAAGCCCGTGCAGCGCCGTTGGCCAAGCCGGTGCGGCGCACCCGCGTGCTTTACCTGTCGCCGATCAAGGCGCTGGGCAGCGACGTGCAGCGCAACCTGCAGGTGCCGCTGCAGGGCATCACCGACGAGCGCGCCCGACGCGGCGAGCCGGCGGTACAGCTGACCGTCGCACTGCGTACCGGCGATACTTCAAGCAGTGAACGTGCAGGCCTGGTGCGGCGGCCGCCGGACATCCTGATCACTACGCCCGAGTCGCTGTACCTGATGCTGACCTCGCAGGCACGCGAGATCCTGCGCGATGTGCAGACCGTCATCGTCGATGAAATCCATGCAGTGGCCGGCGGCAAACGCGGTTCGCATCTGGCGCTGAGCCTGGAACGGCTGGATGCGCTGCTGCACGAGCCGGCGCAGCGCATCGGCCTGTCGGCCACGGTGCGGCCGGTCGACGAGGTGGCGGCGTTCCTGGGCGGCGACCGCCCGGTGAGCGTGGTCCAGCCCGGCTCGGCGCGGCAGCTGCAGATGCGCATCGTGGTGCCGGTGGAAGATATGTCCAGCCTGACCACGCAGGGCACGCCGGGGGAGCGTGACGGCGGCGCGCGGATCGGCTCGATCTGGCCGCACGTGGAGGCGAGCATTCTCGACAACGTGCTGCGCCATCGCTCGACGATTGTCTTTGCCAATTCGCGTGGCGTAGCCGAAAAGCTGACCGCACGCCTGAACGAGCTGCACGCCGGACGCAGTGGCGAAGACGGCGCAATCCGTGGCGATTCGGGTAACGGGTTGGCCTATGGCTCTTTCACCGGCAGTACGGTCAACCGGGTCTCCGCTGCGCCGGCACTGATTGCACGCGCGCATCACGGATCGGTCTCCAAGGAGCAGCGCGGCGAGATCGAGCAGGCGCTGAAATCGGGTGCACTGCGCTGCGTGGTGGCCACGTCCAGCCTGGAGCTGGGGATCGACATGGGGCTGGTCGACCTGGTGATCCAGGTGGCCGCGCCGCCGTCGGTGGCCAGCGCCCTGCAGCGCGTTGGTCGCGCCGGCCACCAGGTGGGCGGCATGTCCCGCGGTCTGGTGTATCCGCGTACGCGGCGCGACCTGATCGATGCCGCCGTGGTGGTGGACAGCATGCTGGCCGGACGCATCGAGGCCATCGCTCCGCCGCGCAACCCGCTTGATGTGCTGGCCCAGCAGACGGTGGCGGCGGTGGCGATGGAGCCGTGGCAGGCCGATGCCTGGTATGCGCGGGTACGCCGTGCCGCACCGTACCGTTCACTCCCGCGCAGTGCCTTCGACGCGGTGCTGGACATGCTTTCCGGCCGCTATCCGTCCGAGGACTTCGCCGGCTTCCGGCCGCGGCTGGTATGGAACCGGCAGAGCGGTGAGCTCAGCGCTCGCCCCGGTGCGAAGCAACTGGCAGTTACCAGCGGCGGCACCATTCCCGACCGTGGCATGTACAGCGTGGTGCTGCCTGAAGGAGAAGAGCGGGCCGGGTCGCGCCGCGTCGGTGAGCTGGACGAGGAGATGGTCCACGAGTCGCGGGTGAATGATGTGATCACGCTGGGCGCGACCTCATGGCGGATCGACCAGATCACCCACGATCAGGTGGTGGTGACGCCTGCACCCGGACGTTCGGCGCGCCTGCCGTTCTGGCGTGGCGAAGGTGTGGGCCGCCCTGCCGAACTGGGACAGGCCATCGGCGCGTTTCTCGCCGCGTTGGAGGCGCACATCGACAGCAGTGACACCCCTGCGACGGCGCTGCACGCACGCCTGCAGGCCAGTGGCCTGGACGCCAACGCGATCAGCAACATGCTCGGCCTGGTCGCCGAGCAGCGGCAGGCCACGGGCGTGCTGCCCACCGATCTGCGCCTGGTGGTGGAACGTTGCCGCGACGAACTGGGCGACTGGCGGGTGATGCTGCATTCGCCGTATGGCCGCCGCGTGCATGATCCGTGGGCATTGGCGGTGGCAGCACGATTGCGCGAACGCTGGGGCATCGACCCGGCCGTGGTCGCCAGCGACGATGGCATCATCGCGCGTATTCCCGACAGTACCGGGCGCGTTCCGGGGGCGGACATGTTCGTGTTCGAACCGGATCGGTTGCGCCGTACGATCACCGCGGCCGTCGGTCATTCGGCACTGTTCGCGGCGCGCTTCCGCGAGTGTGCCTCGCGCGCACTGCTGTTGCCGCGGCGCACGCCGGGGCGTCGATCGCCGCTGTGGCAGCAGCGCCTGCGCGCCGGCCAGTTGCTGGAGATCGCGCAGGCCCATGCGGAGTTCCCGATCCTGATCGAGACCGCCCGCGAGTGCCTGCAGGATGTCTACGACCTGGATGCGCTGGACGCGCTGATGCAACGCGTTCAACGCGGCCAGGTGCAGTTGCTGGACGTCGCGACCGAGGTGCCTTCGCCGTTCGCGGCCAATCTGCTGTTCGGCTATGTCGCCGAGTTCATGTACGAGGCGGACGTGCCGCTGGCCGAGCGCCGCGCCTCGGTGCTGTCACTGGACAGTGGCCTGCTTGCCGAGCTGCTGGGCCAGGTAGACCTGGGCGAACTGCTGGATGCGGGGGTGGTCGATCAGGTTGAACGTGAACTGCAGCGGCTGGAACCTGTGCGCAGGGCCCACGGCATGGAAGGCGTGTCCGACCTGCTGCGCGAGCTTGGGCCGTTGCCTGCATCGGACCTGGCGCTGCGCCTGTCCGATCCGGAATGCGTGGAAGTGCACCTGGCAGCGCTGCAGGCGCAGCAGCGCGCCATCCCGGCTTCAATTGCCGGCCACACGCAGTGGGTCGCCGTGGAGGACGCCGCACGTGTGCGCGATGCGTTGGGTACGGCGCTGCCGGGCGGGCTGCCCGAGGTGTTTCTTGCAGGCATGCCCGATCCCCTCGGCGATCTGCTGGCCCGCCACGCACGTACGCATGCGCCCTTCACCAGCAGCGCGCTGGCCAAGCGGTTCGGGCTGGGTGTCGCGGTGGTCGACGGCGCGCTGGAAAGGCAGCGGGAGCAAGGGCGGGTGCTGCGTGGCAACTTCGGCGCAGCACGGCGACAGCAGGAAAACAAGGGGGTGCATCCGTCGCCGGACGCAGTGCACGAATGGGTCAGCGAAGAAGTGTTGCAGCGTCTGCGCCTGCGTTCGCTGCAGGCCGCACGTGAAGCCACCCGGCCGGTGCCACCGGCGGCCTATGTGCGCCTGCTGCTGGAAGGGCAGGGGGTGTTGCTGGAAGGCGGCGCCGGGCGTGCGCGCAAGGGTGCCGTTGCGGCCATGCTTGAGGGCAGCGACGGCGTTGCCCGTGTGGTCGAGCAGCTGGCGGGGTTGCCGCTGCCGGTTTCGGTCTGGGAACACCAGGTCCTGCCGGCCCGGGTGCGCGACTACGCACCGGCCCTGCTTGACGAGCTGCTGGCCACCGGCATGGTGCTGTGGGCCGGGCACGGGCGGCTGGGTGACGACGACGGCCTGGTGTCGCTGCACCTGCAGGACCATGCCGCCGAAACGTTGCCGCTGCTGCCGGAAGCAGATCCGGCGCTGCGTACACCGATGCAGGACGCCATCGTGCAGGTCCTGGCCGATGGCGGCGCCTACTTCGCGCGGCAGCTGGCCACGCAGGTGCGGTCACGCCTGGCCGGCAGTACGGCGGCGGCCGAGGACTTCCAGCTGGCGCTGTGGCAGCTGGCCTGGAGGGGCGAAGTGAGCAGCGACCTGTGGTCGCCGTTGCGGGCCCTGGCCGGTGTGCGCCAGCAGCGGGCGCGCGTAGCGTCGGCCTCGCGGCGCACGCGGGGTTTCCGCTTCATGCCGATGCTGGACGCGCGGGCCACGGCGCTGGACCCGGCCATTGCCAGCGGGCCGACCCTGGCGGGGCGATGGTCGTTGCTGCCCCGCGAGCGCAGCAACGACACCGTGCGGGCGCTGGCGCTGGGCGAAGGCCTGCTTGATCGCTACCGGGTAGTGACCCGGGCGGCGGCAATGACCGAAGCGGTAGCCGGTGGGTTCCCTGCACTGCAGCCTGTCTATCGAGGCATGGAAGATGCCGGGCAGGTCCTGCGCGGCCGCTTCGTGGCGGGGCTGGGCGGAGCACAGTTTGCAGAGCGCGGCACCATCGACCATCTGCGCGAGCTGTCCGAGCGTGTGCCGCGTGAGCTGTCGGTCGTCGCCCTGTCAGCGCTGGATCCGGCCAATCCCTTCGGCAGCCTGCTGCCGTGGCCGCAGCCGGTGGCCGGTGCACGTCCGCTGCGGCGTTCCGGTGCGATGGTGGTGATCGGCAACGGCCGGTTGCTGCTGTACCTGGCGCAGGGCGGGCGGCAACTGGCCAGCTGGATCGAGGGCGGGGCAGAGGATGCGGCCAACACTCTGGTTGCCGCTGCACAGGCCCTGGCGGTGGCATTGCGCCGGGGGCGGCGCCTGTCCTTCACCCTGGAACGGATCAATGATGTGCCGGTGCATCGCGGCGCGCTGGTGGACGCGCTGCGGGCCGCAGGCTTCAGCAACGAGCCGCGCGGGCTGGGATGGAACGGCTGAGCGCGGCGGAATCACCTCGATGAATGCTCACCCCGTGGGGCCGGGCCCCGGATCGGACTGCCGGACTGTGATGCAGTTCGTTACGCGCCTGCCCCGGTGGCTGCAGAGTCCGGGTAGCGTGGCATCGTGCACGTTGCGCAGACGGTTCATCACTCGACAGGAGACTCACATGAAGCTGTTTTCTGCTGTGCTGCTGTCCCTTCTTTCGCTGCAGGCATCGACGGCGCAGGCGGCCGACGCTCTGCCTTCGCCCCTGCTCGGCCGCTGGTCGCTGGAGATCGCCACTTCCGCACTCCCTGAGGCACAGCGGCCGCAACAGGTCGTGCTGGAATTCAAGGATGCCGGTGCGGGCAGGTGGAGCTCGCACGTGGACATCGTCCTGCATGATGGCAAGACCATGAAATCCGACGGTACGCTGGCACTGGATGGCACGCCCGCGGCGCTGACCGGCAGCTACGGCGCCAACCAGGCAACGCTGAAACTGCCGGCGCCGAATACGCTGGTGATGCAGCTGGTCGATCATGGCGCGCCGGCGTCCACCCGCGTGTACACGGTGGCCGCCGATCGTTCAACGATGACCGAGACCAAGGCCTTCTTCGGCCATGACGGCACGCCGATCCTGCAGACCAACCTGTTCAAGCGGCTGCCGTAGTGATGTGATGCAGCGGCACCCGCAGAAGCGTGCTCTGCGGGTGCCGTTGCTGTTCTGTCATGCCGCGGTGGGATCGCGCTTGCCGGTGTCGATGCCGTACCGGTCGATCGCCTGCTGCAGCAGGCCCCGTTCCACATGCCCGTCATCGGCCAGGGCCTTCAGTGCCGCCAGCACGATGAAGTGGCGATCGACTTCGAAGAACGTGCGCAGCGATTCGCGAGTATCCGAGCGGCCAAAGCCATCGGTGCCGAGTGCGATGAAGCGCCGGTCGTTGATGAAGGGGCGGATCTGGTCGCCGACGATCTTCAAGTAGTCGGTCGCCACCACCACCGGGCCGGCATGGTCCTGCAGGCACTGCTGCACGTAGGGAACGCGCGGCTCGTCGGCCGGATGCAGCAGGTTCCAGCGCTCGGCAGCCAGGCCATCACGGCGCAGTTCGGTCAGGCTGGTGGCACTCCAGACATCGCTTGCGATGGCGAAATCCTGCTGCAGCAGATCGGCGGCCGCCAGCACCTCGCGCAGGATCGAGCCACTGCCCATCAGCTGCACGCGAGGCTGTGCCGTGCTGTCGGCGGCAGCGGGACGCAGCAGATAGAGCCCCTTCAGGATGCCGGCTTCGGCGCCGTCAGGCAGGGCCGGGTGCGGGTAGTTCTCGTTGAGCAGGGTGATGTAATAGTAGATGTCTTCCTGGTCCACATACATGCGGCGCAGGCCGTCATGGATGATCACCGCCAGCTCGTAGTTGTAGGTCGGGTCGTAGGACACGCAGCTCGGAATCACCGACGACAGCACGTGGCTGTGGCCATCATCGTGCTGCAGGCCTTCGCCCATCAGCGTGGTGCGGCCCGACGTGGCACCGAGCAGGAAGCCGCGGGTACGCGCATCGGCAGCGGCCCAGGCCAGGTCACCGACGCGCTGCAGGCCGAACATCGAGTAGAAGATGTAGAACGGAATCGTGGCCAGGCCGTGGTTGCTGTAGGCGGTGCCGGCGGCGATCCATGAACAGATCGCACCGGATTCGTTGATGCCTTCCTGCAGGATCTGACCGTCCTTGGACTCCTTGTAATAGCTCAGCTGGCCGGCGTCCTGCGGGGTGTACAGCTGGCCCAGGAAGGAATGGATGCCGATCTGGCGGAACAGCCCTTCCATGCCGAAGGTACGCGATTCATCGGGCACGATCGGGATCACCAGCCTGCCCAGTTCGGGATCCTTGAGCAGGGTGGTGAGGATGCGTACGAAGCCCATGGTCGTGGATCGGCTACGATCACCGCTGCCCTGCAACTGCGCGTTGAACGTGGACAGCGGCGGCAGGGGCAACGGATCGACCTGGGTCAGCCGTGCCGGCAGCTGGCCGCCCTGCGCCTGGCGACGCTGTGCGAAGTAGAGCGCCTCGGCGCTGCCCGGTTGCGGGCGCAGGTAGGGCATCTCTTCCAGCTGCCCGTCGCTGACCGGCAGGTCGAAGCGGTCACGGAACGCACGCACCGCGTCGGCGCTCATCTTCTTCAGCTGGTGGTTGATGTTCTGGCCTTCGCCGGCCTCGCCCATGCCGAAGCCCTTCACCGTCTTGGCCAGCACCACGCTCGGGCGACCGCTGGTGTTCACCGCCTGCTGGTAGGCGGCAAATACCTTCTGCGGATCGTGGCCGCCGCGTGCCAGTGCCCAGATCTCGTCGTCGCTCATGTCCGCCACCAGCGCCAGCAGTTCCGGGTAGCGCCCGAAGAAGTGCTCGCGCACGTAGGCGCCGCTCTGCGACTTGAAGGTCTGGTAGTCACCATCCACGCACTCCATCATGCGCTGGCGCAGCAGCCCGCTGTGATCGCGTGCCAGCAGCTCGTCCCAGCCGCTGCCCCAGATCACCTTGATCACGTTCCATCCCGCGGCGCGGAAGGTGCCTTCCAGTTCCTGGATCACCTTGGCGTTGCCACGCACCGGTCCGTCCAGACGTTGCAGGTTGCAGTTGACCACGAACACCAGGTTGTCCAGGCGCTCGCGCCCGGCCAGCGAAATGGCCGCCAGCGATTCGGGCTGGTCCATTTCGCCGTCACCAAGGAAGGCCCAGACCTTGCGGCCCTGGTGCTGCTTCAGCCCCCGGTATTCCAGGTAGCGCATGTAGCGGGCCTGATAGGCCGCCGTCAACGGGCCCAGGCCCATCGACACAGTGGGAAACTGCCAGAACCCGGGCATCAGCCGCGGGTGCGGATACGAGGACAGGCCTTCGCGTCCGGCTTCGCGGCGGAAGTTGTCCATCTGCTCGGCACTGATGCGGCCTTCCACGTACGCCCGGCCGTAGATGCCCGGCGCGGAATGACCCTGGATGTAGATCATGTCGCCGTCGAAGGTTTCGGTCCGTCCACGGAAGAAGTGATCGAAGCCCACGTCATACATGACTGCTGCGGACTGGTAGGTGGCGATGTGGCCGCCGACATTGGAATGCCTGCCGGCACGCAACACCATCACCATGGCGTTCCAGCGGATCATCGCGTTCAACCGCCGCTCGATGGCCAGGTCACCCGGGTAGGCGGGCTGGCGTTCGGGGGGAATCGTGTTGGTGTAGGCGGTCCACGCGCGCGTGTGCAGGTCGCCATGCTGCTGCACATCGAGTGCATCGAGCTGGTCCAGCAGATAGTGCGCGCGGGGGCGGCCGCCGGCCTCGATCACCGCCTGCAGGGACTCGCGCCATTCGCGGGTTTCCTGCGGATCGGCATCGAGAGGGAAGTGTGCCTGGTTCATGCTGCGTCTCCAGAGAGCGCCGGTTCTGCACCTGCACGGCACCGCCGGCAGGGCGACAGCTCTGGAGCGGAGTCGCGCCGGCAGGTCCGTGGCGCGGGGGCGGCCGTGGTGGCTGCCGAGGAGACAAGCGTAGGCGCCGTATCGGCTGGCGGGTAGACGGGCAACGATTGGGTCTGCGCGAACCTTCGCTTGGCCATGCGGCGCTGCAATGCGGATGTCATCGTTGGTGTGCACCCTGCTGGGTTTTCCAGCCTCGGGGTGGTTGGTCGGTTGTGAACAGCGTCAGGATCTGGGAGAAGAGCTACGCCTTGCGGCGCCGCCTGCTGCGTGGTTTCTTCCTTCGGCGTGGTTCACAGGCTGCCGATGCCGAGGACCTGGCCCAGGAGGTCTATCTGCGGCTGCTGCGCAGTACCGGCGAAGATGCCCAGGCGATCGAGAACCCCGAAGCCTATCTGTTCACGGTGGCGGCCAACCTGGCGCGTGAACAGGCGCGCTCGCGCTCCGGCCTGCCACAGATCGAGGACATCGACCTGCTGGCCGAGGTACTGCGCAGCGAGGAGGACATCGAAGCTGATTTCGAGCGGGCGCAGCGCTGGAGCGGAATCCGCGGCGCCATCGCGCAACTGCCGCCGACGACGCGGCGGGTGATGGAACTGCACTATCGCGACGGGCTGGATTGCCGGCAGGTGGGGGCACAGCTGGATGTGTCGGTGCACATGGTGCGCAAGCACATCGGCAAGGGACTGGATGCCTGCAGGAAGGCGCTCGGCGCCGGGAAGGATGGATGAACCGGCAGGAGCCTGCAGCGATGGATGACGAGGTGGCCGAGCAGGCCGCGCACTGGTTCCTGTGCAACCGCGAGGGTGACCTGAGCGCCGCTCAGCGCATCGAGTTCATGGCATGGATGAAGCGCTCCCCCGAACACATACGCGCGTACCTGCATGTCCTGCACGTGCACCGGCAGGTAGGCGCGGTGATGGTGGCGTACGGACAGGAGCAGGGGGACAGGGCCGCGTTGCCGGAGCTGCCGGCAACGGCGAAAGTCGTGCCGTTGTTTGCCGTACCGGCGCCCGTGCCGCGCGCCGTGGTTGCATCGCGATCACGCCGGCCACTCTGGGGGCGGGTGGCGGCGGTGGCCTCCTGCCTGTTGCTGGCGGCAGGACTGGTGCCGTGGCTGATGCCTCGCGAACAGATGCTGATCGCCGGCCACGGGCAACTGCGTGAGGTGGTGCTGGCTGACCAGACGCAGGTGCGCCTGAACGCAGACAGCCGTCTGCGGGTGAACATCGGCTGGTTCAGCCGTCGGGTTGAACTGCTGAGCGGCGAGGCCACGTTCGATATCTCAGCGGATCGCCGGCCGTTCGAGGTGCAGGTTGGCGATCTGCAGATCCGCGACATCGGCACCGTGTTCGATGTCTCGCGCCGTTTGCAGAGTACGCGCATCGGCGTGGTGTCCGGCGAGGTGGAGGTCTGGACCGTCGGCAGCGGGCAACGACGGCTGGCGCAGTTGCCTGCCGGGAAGGTAGTCCAGGTCGATCACCGCAGCCATGCGGTGCAGCCATTGGAAATACCGGTGTCCATGCTGCTGGACTGGCAGCAGCGCCGGGTGTCGTTCCGCGATGAGCGGCTGGACGAGGTGGCGGCTGCCTTCAACCGCCACAACCAGGTACAGGTGCGGCTGACCGATGACGCGGCGCGCGCGGCGCGCCTGTCAGGCAGCCTGGAGGCACACCGGGTCGCAGCGCTGCAGGCATTCCTGCAGCAGGACGCGCGCTTCGTCATCCGCCGCGAAGCGGACACGGTGTGGGTGTCCAGCCGTTGATCGCGGTTCGGCGAAGGGCTGTCAGAAAAAATTCATCGAATCGGCGTTCTCCACTTCCGCCGATGCCGGCTCTTACTTGGGAGAAGCCGCCGTCGCCTGCCGACGCGGTACCAGCAGTCCTCTCTCCTCCAAGGAACCGTGATGCGCAAGAAGCTCTATCTGTCGGTGGTACTGGCCTTGTCTCCCTGTCTGGGTGCGCATGCACAGGCGGCGTCGGCCAATGGGCTTGAGATCCGGGTCACCGCAGCGATCGCCGCGCAGCCGCTGAGCCAGGCGCTGGAACAGCTGTCACGCAGTTCGGGCGTGCAGTTCCTGTATGCCGGCGCGGGCGCTGCACCCATGGCGGGCGCGGTACCGCGAGGAGCCACCGTCAAGCAGGCGCTGGACACGCTTCTGGCCGGCACCGGCCTGCGCTACACGGTGGTGGACGGCAACGTGATCGCCATTGACGCGGCACCGGTCTCGCGGGAAAGCCGGCAGGCCTCACCGGCATCGCGCCCACCGGAAGCGGTGGTGGCCCCGACCCTGGGCACGGTCAAGGTGATCGCCGCCCATGAGGTCATCGACCAGAAGAAGACCTCGCCGGTGATCAAGGATTCGGTGATCTACGACGAGATGGACAGCTATGGCGATGAGACGCTGGCCGAAAGCCTGATGGCTGCGCCCGGTCTGAGTGCGGTGGAAGATGCGGGCGAACCGCGTTACGTGACCGTGCGCGGCGTGCAGGCCAATCTCAACTACACGACCATCGACGGCATCGCGATCGCAAGCGTGGGCGGCAGTGGCTCCGGCGAGCGCATGAACAACCTGCAGCTGATTCCCAGCGACATCGGCACCCGCACCGACATCTACAAGAGCTTCAGCGCCGAGCAGGCACCGGATGCCATCGGTGGTGTGATCGACATCATCAGCCGCAGCGCCTTTGACCGCTCCGGCAAGTACGTATTCGCCGACGTGGCCGGCATCCATTCCACGGCCGAGACCAATGTGGGGCGCAGCGCGGGTGGCGACCACAAGACCCTGGGGCACTTCGGCAAGAGCGCCAAGGCAGTGTTCTCCAATCAGTTCGGCGGCGACGATCAGTTCGGCATCGTCGCGGTCGCGCGCTACGAACAGCGCTCGCGCAACAGCGTCAAGCGCTGGGTGGAATCGAACTACTACTACAACGATGCCGGCAAGTACCTCACCGATGGAACCACTGGCCCCGACGAGGCGAAAGGCTGGAACGGCCTGCGCGCGCCGGGCAACTTCAGCACCGGCACCTACACCAACTACATCACCAACTTCGGTGGCTCGGCCAAGCTGGAATGGAAGCCATCGGACGACCCGTTCTATGCCTCGCTGCTGCTGTACTCGTATCGGTTCTACGAGAACTCGACGATGAACAAGACCGATCTGTATGGCAACGCCAAGTTCCCGATACGCAACCAGAGCGAGGACGGCGGCACCACCCAGATCAACAGCATCTACATCAAGAACCGCCACGACCGCTGGGACCGCAGCAACCGCGGCGCGATCGCCAGTTTCAATTGGGATATCGGTGACCTCTCGCAGCTGACCCTGCGTGCCGGCCACACCGAAGAGACCTTCCACAACAACCAGGTCTACTGGGGCGTGCGCGCCTATCCGAGCAACCTGTTCGTTGACTATGCCAACGACAGCCATGGCTTTCCGAACGCCGTGGGTGTTTCCGATTCCAGCCTGCTGACCAGCTCGGCGTTCAAGCTCAATCCGGCGCAGGCCTATATCTCGCCGCGCGACGCCAAGGAGAGCATCGAGAACCTGCGCGCCGACTTCAGCTACAACGTTGATGCCGATGCCCGCGGTTTCGGTCTGGCTGCCGGTGCCGAGTATCGCCACCTGAAGATCTGGCAGGACATCGATTTCGATTACTACAAGACCAGCGCGACCTTGAATGACTATCTGTACCCGGGTTCGACCCTGCTTGGCAGCGTTCCTGGTTTCCCGTTGATCGACAACCGCAAGTGGCATGACGAGCTTTACCCGAAGCTGGGCAACAACGATGCGGCGTACCCGAATGCCGACTTCACCAGCGATTACAAGTACGTGGAAGACATCGCCAACGCCTACGTGTCGGCGCATTACGCCTGGGACCGGCTGCTGCTGATCGGCGGCCTGCGCTACGACCACACCACCTTCGATGCGTTCAGCCCGTTCAGTGAGGATGGTGGCACCACCTACACATCGGCATTCCGCAAGAGCAGTGGCGGCTACAACAACCTGCTGCCGTCGCTGAACGCCACCTTCAAGCTGAGCGAAGACCAGCGCCTGAGGTTCTCCGCCAGCCGCACGCTGGGCCGGCCGACGCCCAGCAACATCGCCCAGGCCACCAGCACCAGCTGCGGCGACGACGAGCTGGGCGGAGGCTTCTGCACCATCAAGCAGGGCAACGCCTCGCTGCAGCCACGCCGCTCGACCAACCTCGATCTTGCCTGGGACCTGTACTTCAACGGCAACAACGGCCTGGTCTCGGTGGCGCTGTTCGACAAGGTCATCAAGGACGACATCTACACCCTGACCACGTTCGAGAACGTCGGCGACATCCGCTACCGGATCACCCAGCCGATGAACACCGATGAGTCGACGCTGCGCGGTGTCGAGTTCGCGGTAGCCAACCGCAACCTGCAGTGGGGCCGCCACCGCTTCGACATGTACCTCAATGCCACGCGCCTGGACGGGCAGACCAAATACCGCATCAGCGACGGCAGCGAGCGCCGCCTGGACCGCCTGCTGTACCAGCCGGACTGGTCGGTGAACGGCTCGGTGATCTGGCGCATGCCATGGAAGAGCTCGCAGCTGCGCGTATCCGGCACCTACCGCAGCCGGATGCTGGTCGACTTCGGCGATACCCAGTGGCTGGATTCGTACTACGACCCGTACATGACCTTCAACCTGGCCTTCAGCCACAAGGTCAGCAAGCACGTGACGCTGAAGTACGAGGCCAAGAACCTGTTCAACACCCAGCCGACCTACAGCACCGGTCCGAACGGGCGCTTCCGCACCGAGATCGATGACTACGGCCGCTTCTTCTACTTCCACATCATCTACAACTGAAGGCGACCGTCTTGGATACGATCAATCGCAGGCGTTTCCTTGCCCTGTCCGGACTTTCCGCATTGGGTGCGTGGGCCGGAACGGCCCGCGCGCTGGCCGCGCAGAACGATGTGGCAGCGCTGAATCCGCGCAACCTGCTCGCATCGCCGCGCTTTGCCAGTACGCCGTTCACTCTCGGCGTGGCGTCGGGTGATCCGTCGGCCGACGGCGTGGTGCTGTGGACGCGGCTGGCCACCGAGCCACTGGTGTTCGGCGGCGGCATGCCAACCCGGCCGATGGCGGTGGCATGGCAGCTGGCCGCCGACGAGAGCATGCGCACCGTGGTGCGGCAGGGCACCGCGCTGGCCCACCCCGAGCTTGGCCATGCGCTGCACGTGGAACTGGACGGCCTGCTGCCGGGCCGGCCGTACTGGTACCGCTTCACCGTGGGAGGCCATGCCAGTGCGATTGGCCGCACCCGCACCCTGCCTGCGGCCAACGCGCGGGTCGACCGCGTGCGCTTCGCGGTGGCCGGTTGCCAGCACTACGAGGAGGGGCACTACAGTGCATGGCGGCACATCGCCGAGGAGCCGCTCGACTTCGTGTTCCATTACGGCGATTACATCTACGAGGGCGAAAGCCAGCCTGGCGTGCGCAGGATGAACGGCCAGCCGTTCACCAACCTGCGCAACCATGTCGGCCCGCAGACCTACACGCTCGACGACTATCGCCGGCGCTACGCGCAGTACAGGACCGATACGGACCTGCAGGCCGCGCACGCCGCGTCGCCGTGGTTCGTCACGTTCGATGACCACGAAGTGGACAACAACTGGGCCGGCACCGAAGACCAGGACGGCACGCCCAGTGAAGTGTTCCTGCTGCGCCGCGCACAGGCATTCCAGGCCTACTACGAGAACATGCCGCTGCGTGCTTCGTCGTTCCCGCGCGACGGCCATATGCAGATGTACCGGCGCGCGCGCTATGGCACGCTGCTGGACCTGCACCTGCTCGATACCCGCCAGTACCGCAGCAAGCAGGTGGACATCGCGCAGCGCGGGCAAGTGGAATCTCCCGAACGCAGCATTGTTGGCGCAAAGCAGGAGCGATGGCTGTTCGACGGCCTGGCCGACGCCGCGCCGCGCTGGCACACCATCGCCCACCAGGTTTCGCTGGGCAACTACCTGCGCGAGAAGGACGGCGTGGTGCAGGCCTCCGACGACCAGTGGTCCGGTTATCTGTCCAGCCGCCGGCGCCTGCTCGATCACATCCAGAAGGTGGGCTTCGGCAACGTGGTAACCGCCTGTGGCGATGCGCACCGTCACTATGCCAGTGACCTGGTACAGGACAATGCCGATTCCGGGGTGATTTCCAGTGAGTTCCTGGCCACTTCGATCACGTCGGGCGCGGACGGGCAGGGCGTGGATGCCTATGCAGAGAACCAGCTGCGGCACAGTCCGCACCTGAAGGCGACGACGGACAAGCGCGGTTATGTGCTGTGCGACGTCACCCGTGATGCCTGGATCGGTGACATGAAGACGCTCGATACGGTCATGCAGCCGAACGGCGCGCTGCAGAGCTGGAAGCGCTATGCCGTCGAGCATGGCCGGCCGGGGTTGCAGGAGGCCTGAGCGGGATGTCCCACCCTGTGGAGCCGAGCACGCGCCCGGCTCCACAGAATCACTTTCAGCCGTGATCGAAGCGCAGCGGTTCGCTGCCCATGGCAGGGTCGCTGGTGCCAGGCCGGCCGTCTTCGGCCCGTCCGGCGAGGCGTTGCTCGACGCCCTGCGAGCGCACGATCAGGTCGTACCAGCCTGCGGTTGGCGCGGGATCCCAGGCCAGTACGGTTTCCGCGCCGGCCACCAGCTGCAGTTCGCGGGTGGGCATGTGGCCGGCGTAGGCGCCGGCCTGCACCTGGACCTTCCGCGCCGAAGGCGATGGATTGCGCAGTGTCAGGCGCATCTGGCCGTCCGCGCGCTCCACGTGCGCGTGCAGCGGCGCGAGCGTGCCATCGCCGCGATAATGGCGATGGAATCCATTCGGTCCCAGCAGCCAGAGATCGTAACGGCCCTGCGCATCCAGCGGCCAGCGATCCTGCAGCGGGGCACCCGGTACCACGGTGTAACGGCGCGGAACGGCGTCCAGGCGCAGGCGGTCGTAGACATGCAGCACGGCCGCGGCGCCATCGCTGGCCAGCTGCAGGGTGAGACCAGCACCATCCACCGATGTGGCCTGCACCTGCGGCCGATAGGGCAGTGCCCGTGCAGGACGTACGCCTGGCTCCTGGCGGGCCGGATGCAGGCCATCGGGCAGCGCGGGCACGGTACGGCCGGGCAGGGCGGCGGCGCGCGCGGCGACAGCGGTGACATCGGGCAGCGCCTTGGCGAAGGGGCGGGTGTCGCGCTGGGCGAAGTCGAAGGCGTTGCTCAGATCACCGCAGACCGCACGCCGCCACGGCGAGATGTCCGGCGCGGCCACGCCGAAGCGGCGCTCGATCAGACGCAGCACCGACGTGTGGTCGTACACCTGCGAGTCGACCCAGCCGCCGCGGCTCCACGGTGAAACCACATACAACGGTACGCGCGGGCCAAGCCCATAGGGGCGCCCACGCAGCTCGGCGGCATCGTATTTCTCGTCGCCCGGTGCCGGGCGGTGGTGGTATTCGCCCTCGGTACTGACCGCCGACGCACCGGCCCAGCCGGCACCAAGCGGGGAGGGCGGTGCCGGTGGCGGCACATGGTCGAAGAAGCCATCGTTCTCATCGAACATCAGCAGCAGGGCGGTACGGCTCCACACCTCTGGATCGGCGGTCAATGCATCCAGCAGGCGCGCGGTATAGGCGGCGCCCTGCGCGGGGCTGGACGGACCGGGGTGCTCGCTGCCGGCTGCGTCGGCGATGATGAAACTGACCTGCGGCAGGCGCCCACTGATCGCGTCCTCGCACAGCTGCGCCAGGCCACGGGTACTGACGCCGCGCGCGCGCAGCTCCGGGTCATGCCCCGGGTCTCCGCGGTACGCCTGGCGGAAGGTCTCGAACCCGGCAAGCGGGTTGTCGGTGAAGTTGTCGGCCATGTCCTGGTAGATCTGCCAGGACACGCCGGCCTGCTGCAGCCGCTCGACATAGCTGGCCCAGCGGTACGAGTCCGGATGGCCGCCCAGCTCGGGGAAATTGTCGTGCGAATTGGCGATCACCGGGCCGCCTGCCTGGCCCTGGGCGTCGTTGTGGCCGGTCCACAGGAACACGCGGTTCGGGTTGGTGCCGGCCTGCATCGCGCAGTGGTAGGCATCGCACAGCGTGAACGCATCGGCCAGGGCGAACTGGAACGGCATGTCGCTGCGCTGGAAGTAGCCCATCGAATGGTTCTGCTTGGCTTTGGGCCAGTGCGCCATGCGCCCGTGGTCCCACGCCTGCTGTGCATCAGGCCAGGTGTGGGGCGTGCCTTCCACCCGCATGTAGCCGAAGTGCGCAGCGGTATCCAACGGAAAGGGGGCGATGGCGCGTTGTCCGCTGGCGTCGGGCTGCAGCCACAGGCTGCGCGGGCGGTCGCCACCGGGCAGCGGCGACGCCGGGGCAACGAAACGGTCACCGAAGCCACGCACGCCCGGCAACGTGCCGAAGTAGTGGTCGAACGAGCGGTTCTCCTGCATGAACACCACGATGTGCTGCAGGTCCTGCAGGCTGCGCGTGCGCGAAGCAGGGACGATCGCTGCTGCCCGGGCGATGCTGGGCAGCAGCGGCGAAAGGCCGGCGGCGACGCCGGCCTGCAACAGTCGGCGTCGGCCGGTATCAGTCACAGGGTCACACTCACAGGTCCACGCGGAAGGAGATGCCGACGGTGCGCGGGGCGCCGATGAAGGCGTTGTCGCGGCCGTCCACCCCTGCAAGATAACGCTTGTCGGTCAGGTTGCTCACCACCAGGTTGGCGCCCATGCCCTTCAGGCGCGGCGACAGGCCCTGCAGGTCGAAGCCGATGTTGGCGTTGAACACGGTGGCCGAGGGCAGCTTGTTGACGTTGGCCGCGTCCAGGTAGCGTTCGCCCAGGTAGCGACCGGACAGGCCGAAGTTCCAGTGCTCACCCTGCCAGTCGGCCGACACCACCAGGATCTGCTCCGGCTGGCCGATCACCTTGGCGCCATCGACGATGCCCAGCTGCGTGTCGCGCGCGTCGTTGCCGCTGCCCAGGTACTTGGAACGGTTGTAGGTATAGGCCGCATTGATGCGCCAGCCATTGTCCCAGCCGTAGCCGAAGGCCGCTTCCAGGCCGTTGCTCTCCACGCCGCCGAAGTTCTCGTAGACGCCATCGGTCTCGCCGAGGTAGTCGATGCCGCTGACCAGGCCGGCCGGCAGATACACGATGCGGTTGTCGAACTTGATGTTGTACAGGGTGACCGAGGCGGTCAGCGGCCAGCGGCTGATGCGCATGCCCAGTTCGATGTTGTCGGCGGTCTCCGGTTCGACGTTGCGGAAGCGCTGGGGATCGGTTTCACCCAGCACCCCGGACGGGATAGCGGCGAAGTTCTGCGAGTAGCCGGCGAACAGTTCCATGCCCTCCACGCCCGGGGCCCAGGTGAAGCCGGTGGACAGCAGCGGATCGGACTTCGAGTCGGACTTCACATTCTCGGCGGCGCCGATCACGCGGCGGCGGGACTGGTCGACGAAGAACTGCTTTACGCCCAGGCGCGCGCTGAACGGGCCGAAGCGGGCCACGTCCTCGACGTAGTACATCTGCTCATCGACCTTGTACTTGTCCTCGAACTGCAGCCAGTAGGGCTGGTGGTCGAAGGCGATGTCCTGGCCGACGTTGAGCAGGCGGTGCCAATCGCGGCGCACGGAACGGTCCAGCTTCTCCACCCACAGCCCGCCGCGTACGGTGTTGTCGATGGCGCCAAAGGTCTGCCGCCATTCGACGTCGGCGGTCACGCCCACGCGATCGTTGTCGTAGTGGGAGTGGCGGTAGGACTGCGCGCCCTGCACGTTGCCGGCGTAGCAGTTGGGGTCGTACTCGGCGCTGAAGCCGAGTCGCGGCGTGCAGCTGGCCAGGCGCTGGGCGGAACTGCCGTCGGGGTTCACGAAGTAGATCTGGCCGCGGTTGCTGCCACCGTAGACGGTCCTGCCGCCGAGGTACTCCGACTGCGGGCGACCGGCACCGTCGTCGTTGACGTCGGCCAGGTACGGTGGCAGCCAGTCACCGCGGCCCTGCATGCGGTGCCCGTAGGCGGCCATCGAGGCCTTGAAACCGTTGCCGCCATCGAAGGCGGCGCGCAGGTAGCCGAACGTGTTCTCGCGCAGTGCGCGCGAACCGGAGCGGTAGTTCTGGTCCAGGTACGGAATGCCGGTCAGGGTGCCGACCAGGCCGTCGCGGTCGGGGTTGGTGGCGAACCCCTTTGGCGAAACGCTGGTGTACTCCGGCTCGTCGGCATCGTTGTAGGACAGGTAGCCGGTCAGGGTCCAGCGGTCCAGCTCGGTGATGAACTTGCCGGCGATGTTGTCGTTGCTGGTGTGGCCGGTGCCGTCGATCCAGTCATGCACGCGCGCCGACGATGCGCTGATCCACGCGCGGGTGTGTCCTGCAAGCAGGCCGGTGTCGTAGCGCACGTAGTACTTGCGCGCTTCATTGTCACCGGCACCTACCACCATGCGCAGTCGCTGCTCCTGCAGTGGGTCGCTGGTGAGGAAATTCAGGGTGCCACCGAGTGCTTCGTTCGAGCGCGAGGAGATATCGGCCGTGCCTTGGCTCACTTCCACCGTTTCCAGGTCGAGCGTGTCGATGTAGCGGTTGGCCAGCGAGCCGCCGCCATAACCGGAACCACCATTGGGCAGGCCATCGATGGTGGTGCCGATCTGCTGGGTGTCGCGGTTGGTGACAAAGCCGCGCATGCTGATCTGCGTGCCCCACACCGACGAACCGGTGGCATCGGCTTCGCTGACGACGACGCCGGGCACTTCGTTGAGCGCGCCATTGACGCTGCTCAACACGGTCTGCCGGTTCAACGTTTCCTGGCGCACCGAGGTCTTGGCATAGCTGGTGGCTTGGCCGATCACCTGTACCTGGTCCAGGGTCCGCGCATCGGCGCTTCGCGTATCGGCCACATCGCCCTGCGGTGCTTCAGCCAGGGCATCCAGTGCGGGAGCAATCAGCAGGGCAAGCAGCGAGATACGGGGAAAGCGCGCAATCGTTCGCATCGAAACCGGACCTTCAAGGGAGGAAAGTCCGGGAGTGTCGGCAGCGCCGATGACATGGCGGTGACGCGCAGATGCAGGGAGTGTGTTGTGTGACCGCCGGCAAGGCCGGGGCATTGCTCAGTAGCGCGCGTCCTTCGGTTTCGGATCGCGCGGCCAGTCCTTGGCCTTGCCGGCGAAGTCCGGGCGCGGCTGGTTGATGAAGTAGCTGGCGATATCCACCGCGTCCTGGTCGAGCATCACCTGCTGGCCCAGTGGCGGTTCACGGGTCACTGCCGGCGGCATGTTGTGCTTGACGAAGCCTGCGGCCTTGTACAGACGCGCCATGCCGGCACCGATGTTGAAGCTGCGCTCGCCCCACAGCGGCGGGAACGCGATATCGCCGCTGGCGTCGCGCCGGCCTTCGCCGTTGTCGCCGTGGCAGGCGGCGCACTGCGCGGCATACAGCGCCTGTCCACGTATCGGGTCCGGTGTCAGCGTGCTGTCGATCGGCCCTTCGCTGGGCGCGGCCACGCGCGCACCCTCCGGTACCGGGCGGCTCAGCCACGCCATGTATTCCAGCATCGCACGCATCTCCGGCGCGTCCTTGGCCAGCGGTTTGCCGTTCATCGAACGCTGCAGGCAACCGTTGATGCGCTCGGCCAGGCCGATTTCCCTGCCCGGTCGCGGCATGTAGCGCGGGTAGCTGCCGCCTCCGGTGTTCAGGTAGTGGTTGCCGAACGGTCGCTTGCCCTCGGCCATGTGGCACGAATTGCAGTTCAGATCGTTGCCGACGTTGTCCGGCAGCAGGCGTGCGGTCTCGTTGAGCAGGCGACGGCCGAACATCACCGCGTCGGCGTTGCCGAGGCTGGCGATCTCCTCGGCACTGGGTACCTGGTACTGGCCCACCACCTGGCCGTGGCTGTCGAGGATGTCCAGGGTCCTTGCGACTTCCGCGTCCAGGTCCGGGTACAGGTGTTGGTACAGCAGCGTGCCAGCACCGGCCAGCAACACTGCAACAACCGTGCTGGCGATCAACGCTGTCGAGCGCTTCTTCGAACGCCTCATTGCGCCGTCTCCTGCGGGACCACATGCGCCGGCTTGTCACGCACCACCCGGCGCATGCGCGCTACGTCCAGTTCAGTGACCGCGCTGGCCTGGTTGCCCCAGCTGTTGCGGATGAAGGTGAGGATGTCGGCGAGCTGCGCATTGGGCAGCTGCTCGAAGCCCGGCATGGTGAATGCCATGCGGTCATGTGCGGTATGTGGCGTGCGCCCGCCGGTCAGGGTTACCTGCACCAGCGAGCTGGGATCATCGGCGAAGACGATGGAGTTGCCCGCCAGGGCTGGGTAGACCCGTGGCACGCCACGGCCATCTGCGCGATGGCAGGCCTGGCAGTGTTCGGCGTAGGCCAGCGAACCGGCCACCCGGTAGTCGCCGCCGCGCAGTGCGGCGGTCGTGGTGTCGGTGCCCGGCGTCCACTGCGCGCTGCGCCCTTCGCGGGCCGGCAGCTGCTTCAGGTACCGGGCCATCGCCAGCAGATCGGCGTCGGACAGGTACTGCGTGCTGTGCTCGACCACATCGGCCATGCCGCCAAAAGCCGCGGAGCGATCGGTGCGGCCGGTGCGCAGGAACTCGACGATTTCGGCTTCGCTCCAGCTGGCCAGGCCGGTCTGCTCATTGCGCAGGTTCTTCGCGTACCAGCCTTCCAGCACCGAGCCGGACAGGAACTGGCGGCTGCCATCGTCGGCCATCGCCTTTTCCTGGAAGGCCAGCCCACGCGGGGTATGGCACGCGCCGCAATGGGCCAGGCCTTCAACCAGTTCGGCGCCGCGCTGCTGGCCGGCATCCAGGGTGGGATCAGGGATGAAGCTGCGCGGGCGTGCGAACAACAGCTGCCACCAGGCAAGCGGCCAGCGCATGTTTGCCGGCCACGGAATCGTGCTGTCGGCGTTGTCCTGCCGGACCGGCTGCACCGCACCCATGAAGTAGGCATACAGCGCCTTGATCTCGGCATCGCTGGCGATCACGTACGAGGCGTAGGGCATGGCCGGATACAGCGGCTGGCCGTCATGGCGGATGCCACGCCGCACCGCGCGCTCGAAATCGGCGTAGTCGTATGCGCCGATGCCGGTCTCCGTGTCCGGTGTGATGTTGGTCGAGTACAGCGTGCCCATCGGGGTCTGCATGCCAAGGCCACCGGCGAACGGCCTGCCGCCCGGTGCGGTATGGCAGGCGGCGCAGTCGGCGGCACGCGACAGGTACCGGCCCTGCTCGATCAGGGCCGGGTCGTGGATGTCGACCTCGGCCTGTTGCCGTGGGGCGAACCAGTACGGCGTACTGCGGGCGATGCCGTAAGCGGCGGCCAAGGTGGCGGCCAGGGCAATGGCGAGCTTGAACGGGGTGCGCATGCCGGCACTGTGGCCATTCATGCGATGGCGTTCATTGATCCGGATCAATGCTTTGGCCGGTCGCGACATTGTGACAAGCTGAATCGATCCTGCGCTGTCATCAACCCGTCATCCAGCTGCGATAGATGGCGGCGGGCGTGGCCGCTAACCTGCCACGCTGTCGCACTTTTCCCCTGACTGCCCATGAAGCGCCTGCTGCTGCTTTTGCTGGCGTGCGCCGGCCTGTGGCTGGCCGCATGTTCTTCCTCGATGACGGCCTCGTCCACCTCGCTCAGCGACCGCCTGATCGCGCCCGGTGGCGTTTCGACCCTGCTTGATCAACCGCGTATCGCCGCAGCTGTGGCCGCGCTGCCGAACCGGCATGGCTTCGCCCCGGGCCGTGATGGCGTGCCGATCTTCTGGCGTGCTTTCGATCCGGGCGACTACGGTGCGCGCTACCACTACCTGCCGCAGCACCACCAGAACGGCCTGCCACTGGATACCGGGTTGAGCCTGTCCGTACCGCAGCCGTTCCGCGCGCAGGCACCGCGTGGCACCGTGGTGCTGCTGCACGGCTGGATGATGAACGGTGATTCGATGCTGCCATGGTCGCTGCAGCTGGCCGAGTCGGGCTACCGCGTGATCACCCTGGACCTGCGCAACCATGGCCAGTCCGGCGCCGGTCCCTCCGGTTACGGCACCTATGAGTCGGACGATGTTGTGGATGTCATCGCCGAACTGCGCGCGCGCGGCGAAGTGACCGGCCCGCTGTACCTGTTCGGTGTTTCCTACGGCGCTGCCACCGCATTGTTCACCGCCGACAAGCTGGGCGACCAGGTCGCCGGCGTGGTGGCGATGGAATCGTTCGCCAATGCCGGGGTCGCGATCCGCACCATGATTCCGCATCTGATGGCCCTGCAGCCGGAAGGGTTGAAGGCACAGGCCATCGCTTCGTATGCACGCTGGCGCTACGGCAGCCAGGACATCAACCAGGTGGTGGCCGCCGCCAGCCGTCGCATCGACGTGGATCTGGACAAGGTGGATGTTGCCCGTGCGCTGGCCGATACCCGCGCCTGCGTGCTGCTGCTGCACGGGCAGGGCGACCAGCACATTCCGGTCAGCCAGGGCCGCGCGTTGGCGCAGGCCAATCCGCGTGCGCACTACATCGAGATGCGCGGCGAAGATCACATCACCCTGCCGCTGCGGCTGGACCTGCTGGCCGGGGTGGTCGATGACTGGATGGCGCGCGACGAGCACCATCCGGAAGCCGCGTGTCCGGCACCGCAGTTGCCGGCCCAGGCCGAATGGCTGGTGCATGGCGTCGACACACCCGCAAAAACCCCAGCACGCGGCTGAGCGTCAGGGCAGGCGGCGGGCCAGCGAACGTGCAGATGCCGCTACACCCAGCAGCATCGCTGCCACGCACAGGAAGGCAAAGCCCAGGCTGGTGGCATGGGCGAGCGCGCCGATTGCTGCGGGGCCTGCAAGAATGCCGGCATAGCCCAGCGTGGTGACTGCGGTGATCGCAATGCTCTCCGGCATCGCGCGCTGCTGGCCGGCCATCGAGAACAGGGCAGGCACGATGTTGGCGCAGCCCAGGCCCACCAGCACGTAGCCGACCAGCGCCATGGCGAAGGAGGGCACCAGCGTGGCCAGCGCGAAACCGGCCGCAGCGGTGATGCCGCCGATGACGATGGTACGGGTGCGGCCAAGGCGCTCGACGATGCCATCGCCGAACAGGCGCATCGCCGTCATCGCCAGCGTGAACACGGCAAAACCGGCACCGGCCTGGTCGCGCGGCACGTGGCGTATTTCGGCCAGGAACACCGCGCTCCAGTCCAGCATCGAACCCTCGGCCAGGAACACCACGAAGGCGAGCACGCTGATGAACAGCACCACGCCGTGCGGCAGGGCCAGCATCGGGCCGTCATGCAGAATGCGCTGCGGGCGCCAGTGCGGTGCCGACAACACGGCCACCAGCAGCATTGCCGCCACGGCAGCCAATGACGCCAGCCACAGGGGCGTGCCGAGAACCAGCAGGCCGGTCATGCAGCCGGCGCCGATGAAGCCGCCGATGCTGTAGAACGCGTGGAAGCCGGACATCATCGGCCGCCCGGCATCGCGCTCGACGGCCACCGCCTGCATGTTCATCGTGCAGTCCATCGCCCCCACACCCGCACCGAACACGAACAGCGTTGCTCCCAGTGCCAGCGGCGTGGGGGCGAGCGTCAGCAGTGGCAGGGCGATCAGGATCAGGGCCGTGGTCGCGATCATCAAGCGGCGCGAGCCCAGGCGCGCGGTCAACGCACCGGCCAGTGGCATCGCCAGCAGCGAGCCGAGGCCAAGGCACAGCAGCAGCCCGCCCAGGCTGGCGTCGGACAATCCGGCCTTGGCCTTGGCGAAGGGCACCATCGGTGCCCAGGCAGCGGTGGCAAAGCCGGGAATGAAGAACGCAGCGCGGGTCGCGTGCTGCTGGGCGCGGGGAGAAGAGGGCGTCATGCGCGAGGAAGGCTCCAGAGGATCGCCTTCATGAAAACGTTTTCAGAGGCGATGGGCAAGTGCCATGGATGACATCGGGCGACGCATACGAATGCAGCGGTCCGGATGCGTCACCGTTGATCAATGCCATTGAACACACCGACCGCGTGGTTGCACTGATCCCGGAAGCGGTGGCTGCCGTCAGCGGCTGGCCATCGCGCGAAGCGGTGCCGCCCGGGTCGCAACCGACGACAGCCCGGGCCCGGCAGAGTAGACTCCTGCGCCTGCGGCCCTTGGCCGCTGTTCCCCATCCCCCTCCAGCCGCCGCCAGAGGATCCCACCCCATCGTGGAGGTCTCGTCGTGTCGTCTGTGCCTGTCCGTTTTTCCGTGCTGTCCCTGCGTCGTCGCCCGTTGGCGAATGCCCTTGCCCAGGGGCTCCTGCTGACCTCACTTGCCGCTGCCGGTATTGCCTCGGCGCAATCCGCGCCGGCTGCAGAGGAGGACAGGACAACCTCGCAGACCCTGCAGACCGTGCAGGTCACCGCCAACCAGCTGGGCACCATAACCGAAGGCAGCGGCGCGTACACGCCGGGCACCATCGCTACCGCCACCCGCCTGGTGCTGACCCCGCGGCAGACCCCGCAGACCATCAGCGTGATCACCCGCGCGCAGATGGACGACTTCGGTCTGGATGGCATCGATGACGTGATGCGGGTGACCCCGGGCATCAGCATCGTCACCTACGACAGTGAGCGCACCGAGTACTACGCACGTGGTTTTGCCGTGCAGAACTTCCAGTACGACGGCATTCCGATGTCACGCGACTCGGCCTACTCGGCCGGCAATACCCTCAGCGATACCGCGATCTACGACCGCATCGAAGTGCTCAAGGGCGCCACTGGCCTGCTGACCGGCATGGGCGATCCCGGCGCGACCATCAACCTGGTGCGCAAGAAGCCGGGCAGGGAATTTGCTGGCAGTGCGACGCTCGGCGTCGGCCGTTGGGACGATTACCGTGCCGAAGTCGATGTCGGCGGCCCGCTGACTGCCGATGGGCGCGTGCGTGGGCGCGCGGTAGGTGCCTGGCAGGACAAGCATTCCAATCTGGATTTCTACCAGCGCACCAGCAAGGTCGGCTATGCCGTGCTGGAAGCCGATCTGGGCGAACGCACGCTGCTGACAGTCGGTGGCGACGTGCTGGAGAGCGATCCCAAGGGCTCGACCTGGGGCGGTATTCCGCTGCTGGACAGCCAGGGCAACTTCAACGACATGCCGCGCTCGTTCAACAACGGCACCCACTGGAGCGGTTGGCGCCAATACGTGCGCACCGGCTTTGCCACGCTGGAACATACCTTCGACAACGACTGGGTAGCCAAGCTGCAGCTCAACCACCAGGTCAACGGCTACGATGCAGCACTGGCCGGTGCGGCCGGTGCCAATCCCGATCCGGTCAGCGGCGAAGGTGTCTCGTTGTGGCTGGGCAAGTACGTCGGCAAGACGGTCAGCAACGCGGCCGACTTCTATCTGAGCGGCAATTTCGGCCTGTTCGGTCGCCAGCATGAACTGGTGGTTGGCGGCAGTGCCTCGCGCAAGCGCTGGACCAACACCGGCTATTCGCCGCAGCCCGGGTACCCGACCGCCGTTGCCGACTACAACAGCTGGAAGGGCGACATCCCGGAGCCGGAATGGCAGCGCGGTTATGGCAACAATGAGGTGACCCGCGAGAACGGCCTGTACGTGGTCGGTCGCTTCGACGTGGCCGACCCGTTGAAGGTGATCGTCGGCAGCCGCTTGGCCAGCTACCGTTCGCCGCAGACGCGCGAGACCGGCGTGTTCGTGCCTTATGCCGGCGTGGTCTACGACCTTGGCCAGCACTATTCGGTGTATGCCAGCTACAGCACCATCTTCAAGCCGCACAGCGAACGCGATGAACAGGGCAAGGCACTGGATCCGCTGGAAGGCCGCAGCTACGAAATGGGCCTGAAGGCGGAGTTCCTCGACGGCCGCTTCAATGCCAGCGCGGCACTGTTCCAGCTCGACCAGGACAATTTCGCCCAGCCTACAGGCGGCAAAACGCCCAACGGAGAAGACGCCTATCGCGCACTGATGGGCGTACGCACCAAGGGCTACGAACTGGAGATGTCCGGGCAGTTGGCCGAGGGCTGGCAGGTGCAGGGTGGCTTTGCGCACAAGATCGCCCGCCAGGCCGGCAGCAAGGTGACCACGCTGGAGCCGGAAAACCAGTTCAGCCTGCACACCAGCTACCGCCTGCGCGGCGACTGGCAGGGCCTGACTGTCGGTGGCGGTGCGCGCTGGCAGGACTCCACGTTCGGCGACATCACCAACCCGGCCAGTGGCACGTCGGTGGTTCATCGCACCCAGCCGTACTGGCTGCTGGATGCCATGGCCCGGTACCAGTTCAACGATCGCCTGTCGGCCACGGTCAACGTCAACAACCTGCTGGACAAGCGCTATTACACGATCTTCAGCTGGTACAGCACCTACACCTGGGGCGAGCCGCGCAACGTGCGGCTGGCAGTGACGTACAAGTTCTGATCGCGTTGCAACAGGACATGCCCGCGATGCCGGATGGCATCGCGGGCATGCTGGTTACAGCTTCAGGTCGAACACCAGCACTTCGGCGTCGTTGCCGTTTTCCAGGGTCAGCTGTGCCTCGTCGCTGACCTGCAGTGCGTCACCCGCTTCCAGGGTGATGCCATTGACCTGCAGCTGGCCGCGCGCCACCTGCACATACGCGCCGCGGCCAGCAGCCAGGGCGTGGTGCAGCTTCTGCTCGCCATCGAGGATGGTGGCGAAGATGCGCGCATCCTGATGGATATGCAGCGAACCATCGGCGCCATCCGGCGAGGCGATCAGGCGCAGCTGGCCGCGCTTGCTCTCCGGCGTGAAGTGAGTCTCCTCATACGACGGCGCGATGTTCTCGGCCTCCGGGAAGATCCAGATCTGCAGGAAATGCACCGGATCGCTGGCCGAATGATTGAACTCGCTGTGGCTGACGCCGCTGCCTGCGCTCATGCGCTGCACGTCGCCGTAGCGCAGCACCGAACCGGTGCCCATCGAGTCCTTGTGTTCCAGCGCGCCGCCCAGCACGTAGGAGACGATCTCCATGTTGCTGTGGCTGTGGGTGCCGAAACCCTGGCCACCGATCACCTTGTCTTCGTTGATGACCCGCAGCGGGCCGAAGCTCACATAGCGGGGGTCGTAGTAGCTGGCGAACGAGAAGGTATGGCGCGAGGACAGCCAGCCATGCTCGGCCAGGCCACGGGTAGCGCTCTTGCGGATCTGCAGCATGATGGAATCTCCTTGTTCGATGGTTTCGATGGGGCGGGGTGGGCG
>NZ_QQXJ01000001.1:2574779-2603217 GCF_004348785.1 Stenotrophomonas sp. TEPEL | reverse complement strand
GGGGTGGGCGGGTAGCCGCTGTGTTTCCCCGTTGAAGAGAAGTATCCGCTTGCACCTTGGGTTTGAAAAACGGATAGTTTTGACAGCCATCATCGAAAATTTCGAATGCTCAAGCTCAGCCTCGATGCCCTGCAGATCCTGGACGCGATCGACCGCCGAGGCTCCTTTGCCGGCGCCGGCAAGGCCCTGCACAAGGTGCCTTCGACCATTTCCTACACCGTGGCCAAGCTGGAAGAGGATCTGGGGGTGCAGCTGTTCGACCGGATCGGCCCGCGGGCAGAGCCGACCGAGGCCGGGCGCGCGCTGCTGGAGGAGGGCAGGCACCTGCTGCGTGCGGCCCGGGAGCTCGAGCTGCGGGTGCGGCGGGTGGCCTCGGGCTGGGAGGCGGAATTGACCCTGGCAGTGGATTCGGTGTTCCCGACCTGGCTGCTGGGGCCGGATATCGCCGCGTTCCGCGAGGTGGCGGCGCCCACCCGGCTGCGCCTGTTTGGCGAAGCACTGTCCGGTACCTGGGAAGCGCTGCTGGACCGGCGCGCCGACCTGTTGGTCGCCGCTCCCGGTGAGGGTCCCAGTGGCGGGGGCTACGTGGTCGAGCCGCTGGGCAGCGTTGATTTTGTATTTGCGGTGGCGCCCGGGCATCCGCTGGCGTCCGTGCCGGGTGTGCTGGGCCGCGAGCAGTTGGCCCCGTACTGCGCGATCGCCGTGTCCGACTCGGCGCGGCGGCTGCTGCCACGAACGGTGGGGCTGTTGATGGGCCAGGAGACGTTGACCGTGCCGGACATGGCCAGCAAGTTGAAGCTGCAGTGCCAAGGGCTGGGATTCGGCTTCCTGCCCGAGCCCTGCGCGCGCGCGGCGGTGGCGCGCGGCCAGCTGGTGATCCGCGAGGTCGAGGAGCACAAGCCGGAAGAGACCTTCTGGTTGGCCTGGCGCACCGGCGAGGATGGCGCGGCCCTGCGCTGGTGGCGCGAGCGCCTGCGGCGGCCGGAGCTGCTGGCGCAATGGTGGCAGGCGATGGCGGAGGGGTAGGGTTCGGCAGGGCTGCGCCCTGCACCTGCAGTAGTGCCGGCCGCTGGCCGGCAACCTCGACAGCAACAGCAACAGCAACAGCAGAAGCTGGTTTCCTGTGGGGAGGCGGGGTGGGTCCGGTTGCGGGAGACGCCGTAAACCCGTCCATGGGGGCTTGGCCGCGGCATNNATGCCGTGCTCGATGGCGCCATCCATGGCGCCAACGGTCCTGGAGAGGGCGGCCTGCCCCCTCCTGACAGTTTCACGGTGCCAGCGGATGCACTGAAGCGCTGGTCGGCTGTTGCTGCAGCGCGCGGGAAACCGTCCAGAGCCGGCGGGGTCACCCAGGGCAGGACCGTTGGCGCCATGGATGGCGCCATCGAGACCCCATGGATGGGTTCACGGCGTGTCCTGCCCTGGGTGACCCCGCCGGCTCAAGCCGATAGCAGGGAGGCGCTCAAGCGACCAGCCCCGTCGCCGACACGATTCTGCAAAACAGAAAAGCCCGCACAAGGCGGGCTTTTTCGGTTCCTGCTGCGGCGACTGGTGCTCCCTAGGGGACTCGAACCCCTGTTTTAGCCTTGAGAGGGCCACGTCCTAACCACTAGACGAAGGGAGCAGTGTGTCGCTGCCGGTGCAGGAGCGCTAGTATATGCACCTCGATGCCATTGGGCAATCCCGAAACTTCAACCGGAAGCGCCAACATCATTTCCTCTGCTACATCACCGTTCAGCCTGCGCGTCATCCCGCGCGACCAGCACACGATCTCCCGCAAGGACATCAGCCCGAACGCTTTGCGCGTGCTTTATCGACTGCGCGATGCCGGCTTCGGCGCCTACCTTGTCGGCGGCGCGGTGCGCGATCTGCTGGTCAATGGCCAACCCAAGGATTTCGACGTGGCCACCGATGCCACGCCCGAACAGGTCAAGCAGTTGTTCCGCAACTGCCGCCTGATCGGCCGCCGTTTCCGCCTGGCCCATGTTGTGTTCGGCCGCGAGATCATCGAAGTCGCCACCTTCCGTGCAAATATCGATGACGGCAGCGGCGACCGTGAGATGGAAAACGGCATGCTCGTGCGCGACAACGTGTACGGCAGCATCGAAGACGACGCCATCCGCCGCGACTTCACCTGCAATGCCCTGTATTACGCCATCGAGGACTTCTCGGTGCGTGACTACACCGGCGGCTTCGAAGACGTGCAGGCACGCCTGATGAAGCTCATCGGCGACCCGGTGCAGCGTTACCAGGAAGATCCGGTGCGCATGCTGCGCGCGGTCCGCCTGGCGGCCAAGCTCGGCTTCCAGATCGAAGAGGGCACCGCCGCACCGATCCCGCAGCTGGCCGGCCTGCTCAACGAAGCCGCGCCGGCGCGCCTGTTCGAGGAAGTCCTGAAGCTGTTCCTGTCCGGGCATGGCCTTGCCAGCTTCGAAGGACTGGAACGCTACGGCCTGTTCGACGTGCTGTTCCCGGAAAGCGCCAAGGCACTGAAGTCGAACCGCACCGGCGCGCTGCGTCGGATGCTGGTCGAGGGCCTGGCCAACACCGATGCACGCGTGGCCAATGACGAGCCCGTGTCGCCGGCGTTCCTGTTCGCGCTGTTGCTGTGGCCGGCTTACTGCCGCGCACAGGCAACGCTGCTCAAGCAGGGCGTGGCGCCGGAAGAGGCACAGCGTCGTGCCGCCGACCGTGTCACCGTGCAGCAGCTGAGCACCATTGCATTGCCGCGCCGTTTCTCGCTGCCGATGCAGGAGATCTGGCTGCTGCAGGCGCGCTTCAGTTCGCGCCAGCGCAAGCGCGTGATGCGCACGCTCAGCCACCCCCGTTTCCGTGCCGCCTTCGATTTCCTGGCCCTGCGGCAGGTGGCATCGGCAGAGCACGAAGCCGACGTCGCGTTCTGGCGCGAAGCGCAGGCGCAGTCCGGGCATGAGCTGGATCCGTCGCTGGATTCCCTGCACGGCGACGCCGGCGACGAGGAGGGTGGAGCGCCGCGCAAGCGTCGTCGTCGCCGGCGTCGTCCCGATGGCGCAGCTGCCGGTGCTGCCGAGTAATCCATGACCTGTGCCTGGATCGGGCTGGGCGCCAATCTTGGTGACGCAGCCAACACCGTCCGCGCGGCCATTGCCGCGCTGGACGAGCTGCCCGGAACCCGGTTGACGCAGGCCTCGCGGTTGTACGCGACGCCGGCATGGGGCAACGAGGACCAGCCACCGTTCGTCAACGCAGTGGCCTCGGTCGACACCGATCTGCCCGCCGTCGAGCTGCTGCAGGCCATGCTCGCGCTGGAGCAGCGCTTCGGCCGCGTACGTGATCCCGCCGTGCACTGGGGGCCGCGTGCGCTGGATCTGGACCTGCTGCTGTTCGGCGAGCAGGTGCTGGACCTGCCCGAGCTGAAGGTGCCGCATCCCTACCTGCACGAGCGTGCGTTCGTGTTGGTGCCGTTGGCCGAAATCGCCGCCGATCTGGCCATTCCCGGCCACGGTCGCGTGCGGGATGCAGTGATGCGGGTGGATGCCTGCGGGATCGCGCCGTTAGGGTGATAATGCCCGGGTTATCTCCCCCGGTTATCAGCACATGAGCACCCACGCAGACAGCAAGCCCTGGACCGTTCCCGCCCTGGCCGAGGCCAAGCGCAATGGCCAGAAGCTGGTCATGTTGACCGCCTACGACGCAGGCTTCGCCCGCACCTTCGATGCCAATGGCGTCGACCTGATCCTGATCGGCGATTCGCTGGGCATGGTCGTACAGGGGCACGATTCGACCCTGCCGGTGACCGTCGCCGACATGGTCTATCACACCCGCGCAGTCGCCCGCGTGCTGCAGCGTGCGCTGCTGATCGCCGACCTGCCGTTCGGCGCCGATGCCACCCCGGAACGCGCGCTGGATGCTTCGCTGCAGCTGCTGCAGGCGGGTGCGGAGATGGTCAAGATCGAAGGCGCCGGCTTCAAGGTCGACATCATCCGCTACCTGGTCGAGCGCGAGATCCCGGTCTGTTCGCACCTCGGGCTGACCCCTCAGTCGGTGCTGCGCTTGGGGGGCTTCAAGATCCAGGGCCGTGGCGATGCCGCGCGCCAGCTGGTGGACGATGCCAAGGCCGTGGCTGAAGCGGGTGCCAGCATCATGGTGCTCGAATGCGTACCGACCCCGGTTGCCGCCGCCGTCACCGCCGCAGTGCCGGTGCCGACCATCGGTATCGGTGCCGGCCCGCAGTGCGACGGCCAGGTGCTGGTGCTGCACGATTTCCTCGGCCTGGACAGCGGCCACCGTCGCCCGAAGTTCGTCAAGGACTTCCTGGCTGAAGGCGGTTCAGTGGCCGGCGCCACCCGTGCCTACGCCGATGCCGTGCGCGATGGCAGCTTCCCCGACGACGAACACGCGTACGCCCAATGATCCAGACCTTCAACGAACTCGGTGCGCTGCGCGCGCAGATCGCGCAGTGGAAGGGCGAGGGCCTGCGTGTGGCGCTGGTGCCGACCATGGGCAACCTGCATGGCGGGCACCACGCGCTGGTCACCCTGGCAAAGCAGTACGCCGACAAGGTGGTGGCCAGCATCTTCGTCAACCCGACACAGTTCGGGCCGAACGAGGATTTCAGCCGCTATCCGCGCACCCCCGAAGCCGATGTGGCCGGGCTGGAGCAGGTGGGCTGCGATGCGGTGTGGCTGCCCAGCGTCGAAGCGATGTACCCGCTGGGCGTGGACAAGACCACGCAGATGCATGCGCCTGGCGTCAGCGAGGTGCTGGAAGGCGCCAGCCGCCCGGGCCATTTCGATGGCGTGTGCACGGTGGTGGCGCGGCTGTTCCTGCAGGTACAGCCGGATGTGGCCGTGTTCGGCCGCAAGGACTACCAGCAGCTGGCGGTCATCAAGCAGATGGTGGCCGAGCTGTCGTTCCCGATCCAGATCGTCGGTGCCGAGATCGTGCGTGATGAGGATGGCCTGGCCAAGAGCTCGCGCAACCAGTACCTCAGCGCCGAGCAGCGCCCCTTGGCGACCACCCTTCACCGCACCCTGCTGGGCATGCGCGAAGGCTATGTGGCCGGACACGCGCGTGAACGCATCGAGGCCGACGCCGTCGCTGCGCTGCAGGCAGCGGGCTTCCAGGTGGATTACGCGGTACTGCGCACGCCGGAGCTGGCCGAGCCGAGCTTCGATGGCGGTGGCCGCGTGGCCCTGATCGCCGCGCGCCTGGGCACCACCCGGTTGATCGACAACCTGGAGTTCTGAACCGCCCCGCGCGGTTGTGCAGGGCGCCCGCAGTGGGCGCCCGGTGTTTGCCGGACAAGGACGACCTGCCGATATGACCTCGTTTCCAGCCAGCCCCGGCCGCCGCGCCGTGGCGGCGATCCTGGCGGTGTTCGCCGCCGCGCTGCTGCCTTCGCTGGTGATCGGTGGCCTGATTGCCGGTCTCAGCCTCGGCCAGGAAGTGGCCACGGCCGCGCTGGCGGCCGCATTGATGTTCGTGCTGGCCTTCGCCCACGCCGTGGCGGTGCTGCTGCCGATGGGCCTGATCCTGCTGTCTTCCGGCCGCCTGCGCTGGGTCTGGTTCGCGCTGGTCGGGGCAGGGCTGGGCGCGCTGGCGATGGCCACCTGTGCCTGGCCCGACGGCTCTGGCGGCGCTCTGATGAGCCCGCTGTCCTCTGCGGACAACTTCGACTGGGCCAGCTATGCCTTCTCGGTACTGGTGGCGGCCGGATTCGGCCTGATGGCCGGACTGGCGTTCCATGCCGTGTTCCGGGCCGTGCTGGCCGGTGCCGCGGCGCCATCGCCGGGCGCGCAGCAGCGCACCGGCTGAACGGTCTTCAGCATCCTGCGGCCGCTACCTGACGGTTGCCGCGTGGGTGCTAGAATCCGCTCTTTCCTTTGCCGTTGCAGCGCCCCCATGCACCTGTCCCTGCTCAAGACCAAGATCCACCGCGCCACCGTCACCCATTCCGAGCTGAACTACGAAGGCTCCATCGCCATCGATGACAACCTGCTGGCTGCCACCGGCATCCGTGAGTTCGAGCAGGTGCACATCTGGGACGTGACCAACGGTGCGCGCTTCTCGACCTATGCGATCCGCGCCGAAGCCGGTAGCGGCGTCGTCTCGCTCAATGGTGGCGCCGCGCGCCACGTGCAGGTCGGTGACATCATCATCATTGCCGCCTTCGCCAGCATGACCGAGCAGGAAGCCGACAGCTTCAAGCCGAAGCTGGTGTACGTGGATGGCAACAACCAGATTTCCCACACCAACGACACGATCCCGACCCAGGCCGCATGACAACGAACAACGGATTCGACTCGCTGCATTCCCACGCCCAGCGCCTGAAGGGCGCAAGCATTCCCGGCCTGCTCGCCGCCGAACCCGGCCGTGTACAGGACCTGGCGCTGCGGGTCGGTCCGTTGTATGTCAACTTCGCCCGGCAGAAATACGATGCCGCAGCGTTGCAGGCGCTGTTGGCGCTGGCTGCCGAACGTGATGTCGGCGGCGCCATCACGCGCCTGTTCCGTGGCGAGCAGGTCAACCTGACCGAAGGCCGCGCTGCGCTGCATACCGCGTTGCGCGGTGATGTAGTCGATGCGCCGGTGGCGGCCGAGGCCTCTGCCACCGCGCGCGGCATCCGCCAGCGCATGGGCGTGCTGGTGCGCGCGCTGGAAGACAGCGGCGTGACCGATGTGGTCAGCGTCGGCATTGGCGGTTCCGATCTCGGCCCGCGATTGGTCGCCGATGCGCTGCGCCCGGTCACAGGCGCACGCCTGCGCGTGCATTTCGTGTCGAACGTGGACGGCGCCGCCATGCAGCGCACGCTGGCCACGCTGGATCCGGCAACGACCGCCGGCATCCTCATTTCCAAGACCTTTGGTACCCAGGAAACCCTGCTCAACGGCCAGATCCTGCATGACTGGCTGGGTGGCAGCGAGCGCCTGTACGCGGTCAGCGCCAATCCGGAACGCGCCGCCAAGGCCTTCGCCATCGCCGCCGAGCGCGTGCTGCCGATGTGGGACTGGGTGGGCGGCCGCTATTCGCTGTGGTCGGCCGTCGGTTTCCCGATCGCACTGGCCATCGGCTTCGAGCGCTTCGAGCAACTGCTGGAAGGTGCCGCGCAGATGGATGCGCATGCACTGGACGCGCCGCTGGAGCGCAACCTGCCGGTGCTGCACGGCCTGACCGACATCTGGAACCGCAATCTGCTGGGCCACGCCACGCATGCGGTGATGACCTACGACCAGCGCCTGGCGCTGCTGCCGGCCTACCTGCAGCAGCTGGTGATGGAAAGCCTGGGCAAGCGCGTGCAGCGCGATGGCCAGCCGGTCACCACCGACACCGTGCCGGTGTGGTGGGGCGGTGCCGGCACCGATGTGCAGCACAGCTTCTTCCAGGCGCTGCACCAGGGCACCAGCATCATCCCGGCCGATTTCATCGGCTGCGTGCACAACGATGATCCGTACACGGTCAACCACCAGGCGCTGATGGCCAACCTGCTGGCGCAGACCGAAGCACTGGCCAACGGCCAGGGCAGCGACGATCCGCACCGCGATTACCCGGGCGGCCGCCCGAGCACGATGATCCTGCTCGACGCGCTCACCCCGCAGGCGCTGGGCGCCTTGATCGCGATGTACGAACACGCGGTGTACGTGCAGTCGGTGATCTGGAACATCAACGCGTTCGACCAGTTCGGTGTCGAACTGGGCAAGCAGCTGGCCAGTGGCCTGCTGCCGGCCCTGCAGGGCGAGGATGTCCAGATCAATGATCCGCTGACCCGTGAACTGCTGGCGCAGCTGAAGGGCTGACGCGGGCGGGGAATGCCGCCGGGCATGGCCCGGCGCTACCCTTCGTCATGCCGGTAGCGCCGGGCAATGCCCGGCGAATACGACGACGCATCACCGGCTCGGATCGCGTTCCGGGCTCGGCCGCTTGGCCAGCTTGCGCTGCAGCGAACGCCGGTGCATGCCGAGCAGGCGCGCGGCCGCCGACACATTGCCGCCGGTTTCATGCATCGCCTGCTGGATGTGTTCCCACTGCAGGCGGCTGATCGGGGTCATCGCATCGGGCACTTCCATCTCGCCGTCATCGGCGGGGCCATCGTCTTCCTCGCCCAGCGCACGCAGGATCATCGGCACCGTCGACGGCTTCGGCAGGTAGTCGTCGGCGCCCAGCTTGATCGCCTCCACCGCGGTGGCGATGCTGGCATAGCCGGTCACCAGCAGGATCCGCATATCCGCGCGCAGGGCGCGCAACGGCTGTATCAGGGCCAGCCCGGAATCGCTGCCCAGCTTCAGGTCGATCAATGCGAACGCCGGCGGTTGCTGGCGGGCCAGTGCCAGCGCACTGGCCGCATCCTGTGCGGTCTGCGTCTCCAGCCCTTTGCGGGCCAGGCTGCGCTGCAGGGTGCGCAGGTAGAGTTCGTCGTCGTCGACCAGCAGGCCAAGGGTGGAAGCAGTCATGGTCATTCCTCGCGGGGGGCCAACGGCAGGCGGAAGCCGACGCGGCTACCGGCCCCTTGGGCCGGGCGCATCCACATCTCGCCGTCCAGGCGTTCGATGGTGGCATGGGACAGGGCAAGACCGACGCCCATGCCTTCACTCTTGCTGCTGCCGAACAGCTTGCCCGGCAGCACGGCGGCGCGGGCATTGAAGCCATGGCCGTAGTCGCGTACTTCGCCGATCAGGTCGTCGCCTTCGATGCGCAGGCTGAGATCGACGCGCGGTCGGCCGGCCTGCTCGCCGGCATCGGCCGCGTTGTTCAGCAGCACCATCAGCAGGTGGCCGACGCCCGGGTCCAGCGGCAGGCGCAGCGGTGCGTCGTCGTTGCGATGCAGGTTGATGGTCGGGCGCACCAGCCGCCATTGCTCCAGCACCTGCTGGGCCGTGGAGTGGGCGCGCCCGGGGCCGTCATTGGAGGCCGGCGCGGCCAGGGCCAGCACGCGCTCCCGGCACTGCACCAGCAGTTCGCGCAGGGTTTCCATGTCCTCGCGCACTTCCGGTTCTTCGCTGCGTTCAGCCACGTCGTCGGCGAGCAGGGTCATCGTCGCCAGCGGCGTGTTCAGTTCGTGCGCCACCGAGGCTGCATGCGTGGCCAGGGCGACGATGCCCTCGTTGCGCGCGAAGCGTTCGCGCAGTGCCGACAGTTCCAGCTCGCGCTCGCGCAGCGCGATCGCCAGCCGGGTAGAGAAGGTCAGCACGACCGCAGCGGACAGCAGGAAGGTAGCGATCACGCCCCAGCGATTGAGGTCCAGTGCGTTGAAATAGCCCGCCGGCAGCGGTTGCCCGAACAGTCCGCTGGCGGCGTAGCCCAGCAGGCAGGCGCTGGCCACCGCCAGGGCCCAGCGCAGGGGCAGGGCGAAGGCCGCCAGGGCGATCAGGATCAGGAACAGCGAGCCGAACGGATTGGCGATGCCGCCGCTCCAGCTGACCATCCAGGTGAGGATGATCACGTCCACCAGGATGTGGCCGAAGGCGGTCAGCGGCGCGGTATCGGCCGGCTCCGGGCGCAGCTGCGTATACAGGTTGAATACGGCGAGCACGGCCACGCCCGACCACAGCGGCAGTTGCGGCAAGGGCAGTCCCAGCACCCAGGTCGCAACCAGGATGGTGGCCGCCTGGCCAGCTACGGCCAACCAGCGCAGGCTGCACAGGGTTCGGAGAAACGGGGCGTCGGGACCGGTCATTCGCGCCCATCGTATGCGTTCGCGGGGATGGCTGCCTGCGACAATCGGCCGCAGCCGGACTGTCGCCTGAATGCGACACGCCCGGAAGGTCGGGGCGGGCGTTAGAATGCCCGCATGCATGACGCCGTCACACGCCCTACAGCCCCCTCCGATGCCACTTCCTGGCCCCGTCGCCTGACCCAAGCGGTCCAGATCGGTGGAGTCACCGTGGGCGGTGGCAAGCCGGTCGTGGTGCAGTCGATGACCAATACCGACACCTCCGATGTGGCGTCCAGCGTCAAGCAGGTCGCTGAGCTCTGGCGTGCCGGCTCGGAAATGGTGCGCCTGACCGTCAACACGGTCGAAGCGGCCGCGGCGATCCCGCGCATCGTCGACAAGCTGGCGATGATGGGCATCGACGTTCCGCTGATCGGCGACTTCCACTACAACGGCCACCAGCTGCTGACGGCCGAGCCGGCCTGCGCCGAAGCACTGGCCAAGTACCGCATCAACCCGGGCAACGTGGGCTTCGGCAAGAAGAAGGACCTGCAGTTCGCGCAGCTGATCGAGTTCGCCATCCGCTACAACAAGCCGGTGCGCATCGGCGCCAACTGGGGCTCGCTGGACCAGGCCCTGGCGGCCAAGCTGATGGACGAGAACAACCACCGCGAACAGCCCTGGGACGCCGGCCGCGTGCTGCGCGAGGCGCTGATCCGTTCGGCGCTGGATTCGGCCGAGCAGGCCGTGGACATCGGCCTGCCGCGCGATCGCATCATCCTGTCGGCCAAGGTCAGCGGCGTGCAGGAGCTGATCGCGGTCTACCGCGACCTGGCCCAGCGTTCGGATTTCGCCCTGCATCTGGGCCTGACCGAAGCCGGTATCGGCAGCAAGGGCATCGTCGCCTCGGCGGCGGCGCTCAGCGTGCTGCTGCAGGAAGGCATCGGCGACACCATCCGCATTTCGCTGACGCCCGAACCGGGCCAGTCGCGCACGCAGGAAGTGATCGTCGCCCAGGAACTGCTGCAGACCACCGGCCAGCGCGCCTTCACGCCGCTGGTCACGGCGTGCCCGGGCTGCGGCCGTACCACTTCGGAATTCTTCCAGGAGTTGGCCAAGGTGGTGCAGAACCACGTGCGCGAAAAGATGCCGCTGTGGAAGATCCAGCACCCGGGTGCGGAGAACATGACCCTGGCGGTGATGGGCTGCGTGGTCAACGGGCCGGGTGAGTCGCGGCATGCCAACATCGGCATCTCGCTGCCGGGCACCGGCGAAGCACCATCGGCACCGGTGTTCGTCGATGGCGAGAAGAAGGTGACCCTGCGTGGCGAGAACATCGCCCAGGAATTCGTCGCCCTGATCGATGATTACGTTGAACGCACCTATGTCCGAAGCGCCGGGTAAGCCGACGATCCTCGCTGCACCGGAGCCCGCCTCCGGCTTCCGCCACTGGATGGCGCGCAATGCCTGGCGGCTGGTGCTGCTGTTTGCCGGCGTGCTGCTGCCGCTGGCCGGATTCGTCGCCCTGGCCGACGAGGTGCACGAGTTCGAATCCTTCCATTTCGATGCGCCGCTGCTGTGGCAGATGCACGGCCTGCATTCGCCGTGGCTGGACCATGTGTTCGTGCTGCTGTCGAAACTGGGCTATGAGTGGTTCCTGATCCCGGCCGATGTGTTGATTATCGGTGCACTGGCCTGGCACCGGCGTTGGCGTGAAGCGACCTTCGTGGCCGTGAGCTTCGTAGGGTCGGCGCTGCTCAACATGGGCAGCAAGCACTTCTTCCAGCGCGACCGGCCCAGCCTGTGGGAATCGATCGCGCCGGAATCCACGTTCAGTTTTCCCAGCGGCCACGCGATGGGTTCGATGACCCTGGCGGTCACCCTGGTACTGCTGGCCTGGAATACCCGCTGGCGCTGGCCGGTGCTGCTGCTGGCGCCGTCGTTCAGCCTGCTGGTAAGCGTTTCCCGGGTCTATCTGGGGGTGCATTACCCTTCCGACATCCTGGCCGGGTGGTGTGCCGCGCTGGTTTGGGTGGTAGGGTGCTATCTGGTCATGTTCAGCCGCCGCCATCCATGGCGACGGCACGGTTCGCCGCCAGCGACGGCCAGCGAAGCGATCACGCAAGGGGAGTGACGTGGATGCCCTCCCAAGGGCGTCTGCCTGAGGGATGGGTTGTTTCGTTGTAACGGGTTCTGCAGGGCAAGGGGCACGATCAGTGCGTGAAGAATGTGATGCGCAAGGCAGAACGCCGGATTTGCGCAACTTCCGCGCTTGCAGTGGTCAGGTGCTCCTGCCTAGGTTGACCCGTATTGGCCGCATTCGAAGAGGTACGTGAATGACGATTCGAGTCTACCTGGTGGATGACCATGCGTTGGTCCGCACCGGGATGAAAATGATACTGTCGAGTGAAACCGACATTGAAGTGGTGGGCGAGGCCGATACGGGCGAAGACGCGCTGCCCGCGATCCGCCAGCTGCAACCGGACGTGGTGCTGTGTGATCTGCACCTGCCCGGCGTGAGCGGGATGGAAGTGACCGAGCGCATCGTCCGTGGCCACCGCAGCACGCGGGTGGTGATCGTGTCGGTGCTGGAAGACGGTCCGCTGCCCAAGCGCCTGCTCGAAGCCGGGGCCGCCGGTTACATCGGCAAGGGCTGTGATGCGCAGGAACTGCTGCGCGCGGTGCGCGACGTAGCCGCCGGACGGCGCTACCTGGGCACGAGCATCGCGCAGAACCTGGCGTTGTCCACCGTGGAAGGCAACGGCTCGCCGTTCGACAACCTGTCGCCGCGTGAGCTGGAAGTGGCATTGCTGCTGACCCAGGGCCTGCGCCAGGAAGACATCGCCCGTCGTCTGAGCCTGAGCGCGAAGACGGTCAACACGCACAAGGCGCGGTTGTTCGAGAAGATGGGAATCCACGACAACATCGCGTTGGCGCGGATGGCCAGCCAGTACGGGCTGGTGGATCCGGCGCGGCCGCTGTAAGGGTTTCGGCCAACGGCGCAGCCCCTCGCGGTGGGTGGTGCGACGGAATTCATGGGGTTGGCCGGGCGGATGGGNTGCGCAGGGGGCGCTGCAAGTACGTCCTTGTAAGCTCGGTCGCTGCATCCATGCGACTCACGCCCCTGCGCANCCCATCCGCCCGGCCACGGACAGGTTCCGTGCGCTGCCACCGCGGAATGAAGAAGGAAGGGCGGGAGCGGGTCGCGCGCTTTGCGCACTTCGGGTCGGATCCCTTTCCCGGCGGGAAAGGGCTCTGACTCCATATTGCGTCAGTGGCCGCGTACGCGCTTGACGATCTTCGCGGCCTGCGCGGCGCTTTCGCGCACCTTGTCCCACTGGCCGGCGTCGATCCAGTTGCCCGGCACCATCCACGAGCCACCGATGCAGACCACGTTTTTCTGCTCCAGGTACTCGGCGGCGGTGTTCTCGGTGATGCCACCGGTCGGGCACAGCTTGAGGTCGGCGATCGGGCCGGCTACGCCCTTGATCATCGCCAGGCCGCCCACGGCCGTGGCCGGGAAAAGCTTGCACACGCGGAAACCGCGCGCGTAGAGCGCCAGCAGTTCGGTCGGCGTCGCCGCACCCGGTACCACCGGCAGCGGTGCGGCAGCCAGCGCATCGGCCAGCACCGGCGGCGTGCCCGGGGTCACCAGGAAATCGGCGCCCGCATCGATGGACTGCTGCATCTGCTCCACCGTCAGCACCGTACCGGCGCCGACCACCACATCCGGCAGCTCACGCTTGAGCATCGCCAGCGCTTCCATCGCCACCGGCGTACGCAGCGTCAGCTCGATCGCCGGCAATCCACCTTCCAGCAGCGCCGCGCTGACCGCACGTGCCTGGTCCAGCGTATGAATCGTCACCACCGGCAGGATGCCCGCCGCATGCAACAACTCCGCCGCCCGCACCTGATGTTGTTCGATACCCATAGCTCTGCTTCTGCCTTTGCTTTCGAATTTGATTTTCAGTGATCACTTCGCGGCGCGAAGGCGCCGGGAAACTGTCCGGAGGCGGCGGGTAGCCCCCACCAGGACCGTGAGCGGCATGGATGCCGCGACCGAGCCCCCATGGATGGGTTTACGGCGTGTCCTGGTGGGGGCTACCCGCCGCCTCAACCAGGACACTTACCGCCCACGCATACCCGCAACGCTTTTCAATCCCTCAGGCGTCCTTCGCCTCATGCGGCGCCGCCGCCGCAGCAGCATCGTGCCCCAGCTCATACTCCGCGTCGTAGTCCCACGGCCCACCGTCAGCCGCCGCCGGACCACACGAAATCGATATCGCGCCCTGATCGGCCGGACCCACCACACGCCGGTTGATCGCGAACAGGTTGCGGCCCAGGTCATTGGCGGCCGGCGCCGTATTCGGCGCATGCGTACGCGCGGCCCATTCGGCTGCGTCCACCAGCACTTCAAGCGTGCCGGCCTCACCATCCAGGCGGATGATGTCGCCCTCGCGCACCTTGCCCAGCGGACCGCCGCGCGCAGCTTCCGGCGTCACGTGGATGGCGGCGGGAATCTTGCCTGAGGCGCCGGACAGGCGACCATCGGTGACCAGCGCCACGCGCCGGCCCTGGTTCTGCAGCAGGCCCAGCAGTGGCGCCAGCGAATGCAGTTCCGGCATGCCGTTCGCACGCGGCCCCTGGTAACGCACTACCGCCACGAAATGCTCGGGCAGCAGGCCGCCGGCGTGCAGCTTGTTCAGCACCTGCGGCGCATCAACCACCACGGCCGGCGCTTCGATGGTGCGGTACTGCGGCTTCACCGCCGACAGCTTGATCAGCGACTTGCCGAGGTTGCCGCGAAGCAGGCGCAGGCCGCCCTGGCTCTCGAACGGGTTGTCGACACCGCGCACTACTTCTTCATCGGCGCTGCGTTCCAGGCCCGGCAGGTACACCAGCTTGCCGTCGCGCAGCTGCGGCTCGCGGGCGTAGTCGGCCATGCCGCCACGGGCGACGCTGACCAGGTCACCATGCATCAGGCCGGCCTTGATCAGTTCGCCGAACACGAACGCTGGACCACCCGCTGCAGCAAAGCGGTTCACGTCGGCCTCGCCATTCGGATAGACACGTGCCAGCAGCGGGATCAGCTGCGACAGCTCGTCGAAGTCGTCCCAGGTCAGTACGATGCCGGCCGCACGTGCCACCGCGATCCAGTGGATGGTGTGGTTGGTCGACCCACCGGTGGCCATCAGCGCGATGACCGCATTGATGATCGCGCGCTCGTCGATGATCCGGCCCAGCGGACGGAAATCGTCGCCCAGCGCGGTGATGTCCAGTGCGCGTTCGGTCGCTTCGCGGGTCAGTGCATCGCGCAGCGGCGTGCCCGGATTGACGAACGATGCGCCCGGCAGCTGCACGCCCATCGCTTCCAGCAGCACCTGGTTGGAATTGGCGGTGCCGTAGAAGGTGCAGGTGCCGGCGCCATGGTAGGACGCCGATTCGGCTTCCAGCAGTTCTTCGCGGGTGGCTTCGCCGGCGGCGTAGCGCTCGCGCACTTCGGCCTTCTGCTTGTTGGGAATGCCCGGCGTCATCGGGCCGGCCGGCACGAACACTGCCGGAAGATGGCCGAAGGCGAGGGCGCCGATCAGCAGGCCCGGCACGATCTTGTCGCACACACCGAGGTACACGGTGGTATCGAACATGTCGTGGCTGAGCCCGATCGCGGTGGCCTGGGCAATGACATCGCGCGAGAACAGCGACAGCTCCATGCCGCCACGGCCCTGGGTGACGCCGTCGCACATCGCCGGCACAGCGCCGGCAACCTGTGCCGTCGCGCCCAGTTCGCGGGCCACCGCACGGATCTGTTCGGGATAGGTCTCGAACGGCTGGTGCGCCGACAGCATGTCGTTGTAGGCGGTGATGATGCCCAGGTTGGCCGTCACGCCGCCGCGCAGGCGGCTCTTGTCGGTACCGCCGCAGGCGGCGAACCCGTGGGCGAGGTTGCCGCAGCTGAGGCGGCTGCGGAACGGGCCATCGCGCAGGGAGGCGTCGATCGCTGCCAGATAGGCGGCGCGCGAGGCGGCGCTGCGGCGGATGACGCGCTCAGTGATGGCTTGCAGTTGCGGATGGAGGCTCATGGGCTACCGGCGTTCGTGGTGGCGAGAGGCAAGCGGCGGCAGGACACCGCCGCCGACATCAATCAGCCCAGTGGACGCGCAGGCGCGCGCCTTCCAGGTTGATCGCGTTGAGGATCGGATACTGCTGCGGATCGTTGCTGTCCAATGCCTGGCGCAGCACCTGCAGCTTCTGCTTGCCGCGCAGCAGCAGCAGACGCTGGCGGCACTGGGCCAGGCCGCGCGGGGTCAGGGTGATGCGCAGCGGCCACTGGTTGGCACCGGGACAGCCGGTAGCATCCAGCGCGGCGTACGGCAGGGTGCTTTCCAGCGCGCGGGTCAGGTCCTTCGAGCCCGGGAACAGCGAGGCGGTATGGCCGTCGTTGCCCATGCCCAGTGCGACCAGGCTGGGTGCCTGGCTGTGCTGGGCCTGCAGGTTGGCGGTATACACGCATTCGGGCAGCGGCTTGCCGACCCGCACCAGCGGATCGAAGTGCGCACCTTCGGCACGGGTGAGCAGGTTCTCGCGCACCAGCCACGCATTGCTGTCGCGATCCTGCGGCGACAACCAGCGCTCGTCGGCCAGGCTCACTTCAACGCGGTCCCAATGCACGTCCAGCTCGGCCAGTGCCTGGTACACCGGGGCCGGCGTAGTACCGCCGGACAGCAGGATGCGTGCGCGACCCAGTTCGGTGATGTCGTGGTTGATCGCCTGCGCCATTTCGGCTGCAACCGCTTCGATCCAGCCATCGGCATCGCCGTGGTTGATGAAGTCGATACGGTCGTCCTGGAAGATGGGGGTCATGCGGCAACTCCTGGTGCGTCACGTTCGGCGTCGGCAGCATAGGCAGCGGCGCCCAGCAGTCCGGCGTGGGGATGCATCACGGCCAGCGACGGCACCCGCGCCATGATCGAAGAGAACCGGCCCTTGTGTTCGAAGCGCTGGCGGAAACCGGAGTGCTGCAATGAATCGAGCATCTTCGCAGTCAGCCCACCGGTCAGGAACACACCATCCCAGGCGCCCTGGGTCAGCACCAGATCACCGGCAATGGCGCCGAACACCGCGCAGAACACATCCACGGTACGCATCGCCTGGGGATCGCCGTGCAGGGCGCGGGCGGTCACGTCCACCGGTTGCAGTTGGCCCGGGTCGATACCCGCCATCTCGCAGATCGCGCGATGGATGTTGACCAGGCCGGGGCCGCAGATCAGCCGCTCGTTGGAGACGCGCCCGAACTGCTCGGACAGGATCTCCAGGATGCGGATCTCTTCCGGCGTTCCCGGCGGGAAGCTGACATGGCCGCCCTCGGTTTCCAGCGGGTAACAGCGGCCGTGGCGAAGGATCAGGCCGCCGACGCCGAGGCCGGTACCTGGGCCGATCACTGCGTAGTTGCGCGGCTGACCCGGCTTGCCCGGAACCCAGGCGGCACCGCCGACCTGGACCACGTCATCGGGCTGCAGCAGCGAAATCGCCATCGCCTGCGCGGCGAAGTCGTTGATCAGGTGCAGCTCGTTGAAACCAAGCATCGCGGCCGTGCGGCTGCGCGAGATCACCCACGGATGGTTGGTGATGCGGGCTTCGTCACCATCGACACGACCGGCGACTGCGAACACGCCACGGCTTGCGGTGGCGCCGATCTGCTCCAGATGGTGGCGCGCGGCATCACCCAGCGACGGGAACTCCGCCACGGCGTACTCGCGGATGCTCTCTTTCAGCAGCGGGGCGTCCTGCGAGGTGTCGGCAAGGGCGAAGCGGGCATTGGTACCACCGATGTCGGCGACCAGCACGGGCTGCGGGCTGGTACTCATTCCGACGCTCCGCTATCCGGCGCATCCACGCCCTGCGGCAGGAAGTCGACCGCGTTGGCCGGGCCCCACTGGCCGGCAGGGTAGGGTTCCAGCGGCAGGTTGGCCGCCTTCCAGGCATCGGCAACGCTGTCGATCCAGGCCCAGGCGGCACGCACTTCGTCATCGCGCACGAACAGGGTGTGGTTGCCGTTGAAGGCGTCCAGGAACAGGCGCTCGTAGGCGATACGGCGATGCAGACCGGTCGGCACCGACAGCTCCAGTTCCAGCGGCTGCAGTTCCAGCGCACCCCATTCCGGCCCGGCCAGGCTGCTCATCAGGCCCAGTTCGATGTTCTCCTGCGGCTGCAGCTGGAACACCAGGCGGTTCGGTGCGGCCTGCGCACGCTGCGGACGCTCGAACAACCAATGCGTGACCGGCTTGAGGGTCACCACCACGCGGGTGGTGCGCTCGGGCAGGCGCTTGCCGGTGACCAGGTGGAACGGCACGCCGCTCCAGCGCCAGTTGTCGATGTGCGCGGTGACACCGGCGAAGGTCTCCACGTCGCTGCCTTCCGGCGGCTGGTAGGCCTGTGCGGGCTGGCCGTTGATGCTGCCGGCGGTATAGCGGCCGCGCACGCTGTCACGCGCGGCGTGCTTGGCATCCAGGGGGCGCAGTGCGCGCAGCACCTTGACCTTCTCATCGCGGATGCGGTCGGCTTCCAGCGACGCCGGCGGCTCCATCGCCACCATGCACAGCAGCTGCAGGATGTGGCTCTGCACCATGTCGCGCAGGGCGCCGGAGCGCGCGTAGTAGGCATCGCGGCCATCCACGCCTTCGCTTTCGGCGACCAGGATGTGCACCGATTCGATGTAATTGCGGTTCCACACCGCTTCCAGCAGCGTGTTGCCGAAGCGCAGTGCGATCAGGTTCTGTACCGCTGCCTTGCCCAGGTAGTGATCGAGGCGGAACACGCGGTCTTCGTCGATCCACTGGCCGATGGTGGTGATGATCTCCTCGGCGCTTTCGCTGTCGCTGCCGATCGGCTTCTCCAGCATCAGGCGCGCGGGTGCGGCCAGCGCGCCGCCCTTGGCCAGGCCCTCGCAGGTGGAGATGTACAGGCCCGGCGGGATCGCCAGGTAGCTCACGCAGCGGCGGTCGACCAGGTCGGACACGGCAGCGGCGACCGAGTCGACGTCGCGCAGGTCCACCGAGCGGTAGTCGATGCGGCGCAGCAGGGAGGCGATGTCCTCCTGGCTGGCCATCGGCATCGCCTGCTGCAGGCGCGGGCGCAGGATGTCATGGAAGGCTTCGGTGTCGTGGCCCGACAGGGCCAGCGCACGGATGCGGAAATCCTCCGGCAGCAGGCCGTCGCCGAGCAGGCGCAGCAGCGAAGGGAACAGGTAGCGCTGGGCCAGATCACCTGTGGCACCAAACAGGAAGAGTGTGTCGTGCATCGCTCGAGTTTCAGATCCGGGTGACATCGTTGTCAATCGCTTCATGGCTGGGTTCGGGGGACATCCGCGCAACTGCCTGTCCGAGGCTCATCTGGATCGGTTTTCCGGGTTGGCGGAGCACCGTTCCAATCGAAACCACTACAGCGGCAACCCTTCGTTCGGTCGACGATGCAGGTCGGCGCGCACCGACTGTCGGATAGTGCCACGTGAAAACGTTTACATGGCAGAATGGGCAACTGTATTCGATTGCAGTGGTCGCCGTCATGCGGCAACCGCGCAATCATCACTGCCATCGGGAGGGCCGAGGCAGTCCCAAAAGACAGCCCGGCGTCGGGCGCACTGGATGAGTGAAATGGCAAAAGTGCAGTTGCAGGGTGTGCGCAAGGTCTACGACAACGGCCAGGTTGCAGTGAAGGACGCCACCTTCGAGGTCGCCGACGGCGAACTGATGGTGCTGGTCGGTCCGTCGGGGTGTGGCAAGTCGACCCTGTTGCGGATGGTGGCCGGGCTGGAAGAGATCAGCGGCGGCACGTTGACCATCGGTGATCGCGTGGTCAACGACGTGGCGCCGAAGGATCGCGACATCGCGATGGTGTTCCAGAGTTATGCGCTGTACCCGCACATGACCGTGGCCGAAAACCTGGCCTTTGGCCTGAAGCTGCGCGGTCACGACAAGGCGACCATCGACAAGCGCATCGCCGAGGCGGCGCAGACGCTGGGCCTGACCGAGATGATGGACAAGCTGCCCAAGGCGATGTCCGGTGGCCAGCGCCAGCGCGTTGCATTGGGCCGTGCGCTGGTGCGTGAGCCGGCGGTGTTCCTGCTGGACGAGCCGCTGTCCAACCTGGATGCCAAGCTGCGCCACAGCGTGCGCACCGAGATCGCGCAGCTGCACCGCAAGCTGGGCACCACCATGATCTACGTGACCCACGATCAGGTCGAGGCGATGACCCTTGGCCAGCGCATCGTGGTGTTGAAGGACGGCATCATCCAGCAGATCGATACGCCGATGGCGCTGTACGACCGCCCGGCCAACCTGTTCGTGGCCGGCTTCCTCGGCAGCCCGGCGATGAACGTGCTGCGCGGCACGCTGCAGGGCGACGCCGGTGGCGTGACCGTGGTCGATGGCCAGTGGCGTGCTCCGCTGGGGCAGGCGACGATCGATCCGGCGTGGCTGCAGAAGCCGATCGCCGTGGGCGTGCGTCCCGAGCACCTGCAGCCGGCAGGCAGCGAAGACACGCATGCGTTCACCGCGCGCATCGAAGGCATCGAGCCGGTCGGCAACGAGATCTTCGTCAACATGAGCAGCGGCCAGCACGCACTGACCATGCGCGTGGCGCCGCAGTCGCTGCCGGGCGTGGGCGAGGACATCCGGGTAGCGATCCACCCGCAGGGCCTGCACTTCTTCAACCCGGAAACCGGCGAACGCCTGTAACGGGTAGGGCCGGCCGCTGGCCGGCACTGCCCATCCAGTGCGGACCAACGTTCCGCACCCGCCAAGCCAGTGGTAGCGCCGGGCCACGCCCGGCGGGGGCGCCTCAGCGCGCCAGGCCGTCCAGCAGCGGCATCCGCTGCGCGACCGCGTTGCCCACCTGCAGTTCGCTGTCGCCGGTCTCCAGCGGCAGCACAGCCAGTGCCAGATCGCCGGCCACGCTGGCCAAGGTGCCGAGCGCGACGCCGTCCTGCTGCACGCCATCGCCTGCCTGCGCAGGTGCAGCGGTATGCAGCAGCTGCACCGCGCGCTTGGCCTTGCCGAGGAAATGGGTGCGCGCGACGATTTCCTGGCCGGGGTAGCAGCCCTTCTTCACGCTGTAGCCATTGAGGCGGTCCAGACCCAGCTGCTGCGGGGTCCACACCTCGCGCTGGCTCTCTACCAATCGTGGCAGGCCAAAGCGCAGATCGGCCTGGCGCCAGGCCAGGGCGAAGGCGGCATCTTCGGCTTCGTCGCTGGCCGGGAAGGCCTCGACCGGGCCGATGCGCAGCGTACGGGGAAGTGCGTCGCTGCCCAGATCGAGCTCCCAGCCCTGGCTGCCGGCCAGCGCGATGGCGGCGCCAGCAGCGGCTTCCGGCGCAGTAAAGGCACCGGCCACTGCCAGGTCTGCATGCACCTGCAGTTTCACTTTGCGGCGGAACACGAAGCGCTGCAGTTGCGACGCAATCGCATCGGCATCGCCGTCGGCGAGCACCAGCAGCACATGGTCATCGGCCAGCCGCAGCAGCTGGAACACCGCCAGGGTGCGGCCCTTGGCGCTCAGCCACGCGCTCCACTGCCAGTGCAGCAGGGGCAAGGCGGTCACGTCGCTGCTGAACTGGGCATGGGCAAAAGCCACTGCATCCACGCCCTGCAGGCTCAGCAATTGATGGCCGGGCAGGCGCGGATATGCGACGAAAGCAGGGGGAAGGTTGTCAGGCACGTGAACGAGGTCTAAAATTTGTGCGTTGCGAGACCCATCATGATAGGCCAAACAACCCCCACTCCCGACGCCGAAGCTGAAGCCGCGCTGGTTCCCCCGGTCCCTGTGCCCGTGGAACAACCAGAGGTGGAAGAAGAATTCGGTGGCCGCGGCGGACTTGATCCGGTGCGGTATGGCGATTGGGAAAAAAACGGACGCTGCATCGATTTTTGATCAGCATTGAGCCAACGCGGCCTTATGCCGCCCAGCCGAGACAACGAGCCCAGCGAATGGCGACCAGACAACGTCCCCTTTCTCCGCACCTTCAGGTGTATCGCTGGCAGATTCAGATGGCCACCTCGATCCTGCATCGAGCCACTGGCGTCTTTCTGTCTGTTGGTGCCCTCATCATCGCCGGAGGCCTGTTGGCTCTGATGATGGGGCCCGAATCCTGGAACTGCTTCACCGGCCATGCCGGGGCCTGGTATGGCCGCGTGTTCCTGTTCGCGTGGACATGGTCGTTCGCCTATCACCTGTGCAATGGCATCCGCCATATCGTGCAGGACTTCGCGATCGGATTCCGCATTGCCACCTTCATCCGCAGCAGCTGGATGTCGGTGATCGGCAGCCTGCTGATCACCCTGGCCGTGTGGGCCTATGTGCTGTTCGGAGGTGCCGCATGAGCAAGTTCCGTACCCCGTTGAAGGGCGTGCGCGGTCTCGGTTCGGCCAAGACCGGCACCGAGCACTTCGTGCATCAGCGCCTGACCGCCGCCGCGCTGGTGGTGCTGGGCATCTGGTTCCTGGTGTTCGTGCTGGGCCTGCTGGGCTCGGATTACGTGACCGCCACCGCCGCGATCGCCAAGCCGTGGAACGCCGTTCCGCTGATCGGCCTGCTGATCGCCATGTTCTGGCATGCCCAGCTCGGCCTGCAGGTCGTGCTGGAGGACTACATCCACGAATCGCTGCTGGCCCTGGTGCTGCAGACCGCGGTGAAGTTCGTTGCCGTGCTCGGCATGATCGTCAGTGTGTTTGCGGTGGGCCGCATCGCCCTCGGCGTTGCCTGAGCCCAGGCGCCAAGACAGGAATCCAGACTAGATGTCCGCTTACAAGATTACCGAACACAAGTACGACATGGTCGTGGTGGGCGCCGGCGGCGCCGGCCTGCGTGCCACGTTCGGCCTGGCCGCCAAGGGCCTGCAGACCGTGTGCCTGACCAAGGTCTTCCCGACCCGTTCGCACACCGTTGCCGCCCAGGGTGGTATCTCCGCTGCGCTCGGCAACATGGGCGAGGACGACTGGCGCTACCACTTCTTCGACACCATCAAGGGTTCGGACTGGCTGGGTGACCAGGACGCCATCGAGTACATGTGCCGTGAAGCGATTCCGGCGATCATCGAGCTCGAGCACTACGGCGTGCCGTTCAGCCGCACCGCCGAAGGCAAGATCTACCAGCGTCCGTTCGGTGGCATGACCACCAAGTACGGCGAAGGCCCGGCGGCGCAGCGTACCTGCGCGGCGGCCGACCGTACCGGCCACGCGATGCTGCACACGCTGTACCAGCAGTCGCTGAAGCACGACGCACGCTTCATGATCGAGTACTTCGCACTCGACCTGATCTTCGACGACGAAGGTGCCTGCCGCGGCGTGCTCGCGCTGGACATGTCCGACGGCACGCTGCACCTGTTCCGTGCCCAGGGCGTGGTGCTGGCCACCGGCGGCTACGGCCGTGCCTACTTCAGCGCCACCTCGGCGCATACCTGCACCGGCGACGGTGGCGGCCTGGCCATGCGCGCCGGCATCGCCATGCAGGACATGGAGTTCGTGCAGTTCCATCCGACCGGCATCTACGGCGCCGGCTGCCTGATCACCGAGGGTGTCCGCGGTGAAGGCGGCATCCTGCGCAACAGCAGCGGCGAGCGCTTCATGGAGCGTTACGCACCGCACTACAAGGACCTGGCTTCGCGCGACGTGGTCAGCCGTTCGATGACCATCGAGATCCGCGAAGGCCGTGGCGTGGGCGAGCACAAGGACCACATCCTGCTCGACCTGACCCACCTGGGCCCGGGCGTGATCGACGACAAGCTGCCGGGCATCGCCGAGAGCGCGCGCATCTTCGCCGGCGTCGACGTGCACAAGCAGCCGATCCCGGTGATTCCGACCGTGCACTACAACATGGGCGGCATCCCGACCAACTACCACGGTGAAGTGGTGCGCAAGGACGGCGAGAACCCCGATGCGGTCGTGCCGGGCCTGTACGCCATCGGCGAAGCGGCCTGCGTTTCGGTGCACGGTGCCAACCGCCTGGGTTCGAACTCGCTGCTGGACCTGGTGGTGTTCGGGCGTGCGGTGGCCAACCGTTGCGCGGCGACGATCACCCCGGGCGCGGCGCACAAGACCCTGCCGGCCGACGCCTGCGACAAGGCGCTGGGCCTGCTGGACAAGCTGCGTCACGCCAACGGCGATACCCCGACTTCGGTCATCCGCGATCGCATGCAGCGCACCATGCAGGCCGACGCGGCGGTCTTCCGTACCAGCCAGACGCTGAAGGAAGGCTGCGAGAAGATGGACAAGATCTTCGATTCGTTCCAGGACGTGAAGGTCTCCGACCGTTCGCTGGTCTGGAACTCGGACCTGATCGAGACCTACGAGCTGAACAACCTGCTGCTGAATGCAGTGGCGACGATCAACTCGGCCGAGCAGCGCAAGGAAAGCCGTGGCGCACACGCGCACGAGGACTTCCCGGACCGCGACGACGTCAATTGGCAGAAGCACACCCTGGTCAGCGTGGACGAGAAGGGCAAGTGCAGCTTCGACTACCGTCCGGTGCACATGTACACGTTGACTGATGACGTGTCCGTGGTGCCGCCGAAGCCGCGCGTGTACTGATCCGACCCCGCCTAACATGCAATCCGCGCCCTCGGGCGCGGGCCGCCTGAGCCAACGAGAGCAGCCATGGCCGAGTTTTCACTCCCCAAGAATTCCAAGATCACGAAGGGCAAGCACTTCCCCGCCAAGACCGGCGGCAAGAACGTGCGCACCTTCAAGATCTATCGCTGGAGTCCGGACGACGACAGCAATCCGCGCACCGACACCTATGACGTCGATCTGGACGCCTGCGGCCCGATGGTGCTGGACGCGCTGATCAAGATCAAGAACGAGATCGACCCGACCCTGACCTTCCGCCGCTCGTGCCGCGAAGGCATCTGCGGTTCGTGCGCGATGAACATCGACGGCACCAACACCCTGGCCTGCACCCGAGCCATCTCGGACTGCGGCAAGAAGGAAGTGCCGATCTACCCGCTGCCGCACATGAACGTGGTCAAGGATCTGGTTCCGGACCTGACCCACTTCTACGCACAGTACGCCTCGATCAAGCCGTGGATCCGCACCCAGACCCCGGCACCGCCGGACCGTGAGCGCCTGCAGTCGCCGGAAGACCGCAGGAAGCTGGACGGCCTGTACGAGTGCATCCTGTGCGCGTGCTGCTCGACCAGCTGCCCGAGCTACTGGTGGAACGGCGAGCGTTACCTGGGCCCGGCGATCCTGCTGCAGGCCTACCGCTGGATCATCGATTCGCGCGACGAGGACACCGGTGCGCGCCTGGACGATCTGGAAGATCCGTTCAAGCTGTACCGCTGCCATACCATCATGAACTGCGCCCGGACCTGCCCGAAGGGCCTGAACCCGGCGCTGGCGATTGCCGAAATCAAGAAGCTGATGATGGAACGCCGCGCCTGATACGGTGCCGGGTAGTTGCATGACCCCAGCAGAGCCACGCCATGCGTGGCTTTGCTGTATCTGGAGAAACACAATGGATGAAGAAATCCTGCTGAAGAAGCTGCGCTGGCGCTGCCGTCGCGGCATGCGCGAACTGGACCAGTTGTTCGGTCGCTACCTGGATCGCGAATGGAGCAGTGCACCGACCGAAGATCGCGAGGTTTTCCTGTTCCTGCTCGATTGCGAGGACGATAAGTTGTGGCGCTGGTTCATGGGCTACGAGGCCTGCCCGCATGCACACGCCGTCCCCCTCATGCACAGGATCCTCGCCCTCAAGCCTTGAATGGCGCCCGTCGCGGCTGCAGGCCGGCGCCCAGCTGGCGGTACTGCTGGCGGCACCGTGGCTGCTGCATGCTTCGGACCTGCCGTCGGCGCATCTGCTTCCGGCGTTGATCGGGGTCTGGGCGTTTGGCCTGGCTGAACTGGCCTGGCGCCTGCGGCGGCGCCCTGTCGTGCTGCAGCTGCCGCCCCTGCCAGCGCTGCTGCGGTTGGACGGCGGCGATATTGCCGAGCCGCGGCTGGTGGTGCGCGGGCCATGGCTGCTGCTGTACTGGCGCGAGGGCTGGCGTCGCAGGCGCCTGTTGTTCTGGCCGGACGTGCTTGATCGCGCACAACGACGTGAACTGCGACTGGCCGTGGCCGCACGAAGCGTTTCCCGTCGGCCCCGGTCGGTGGCACCATAGGCTGAATCGACCGGCGTGCCTGCATGTTCAAACCCATTCCCGTGGCCATTGGCCTGCGCTACCTGCGCGCCAAGCGCCGCAACGGCTTCATCTCCTTCATTTCGATGGCATCGATCCTGGGCATCGCGCTCGGGGTGACGGTGCTGATCACCACATTGGCGGTCATGAGCGGTTTCCAGAAGGAAATCCGCAGCCGCCTGCTGCAGATGACCGCGCACACCACCATCAGCCGCGACGGCGAGCCGATGCCGGACTGGATGCGCGTGGTCGATGTGGCCAGCAAGGATCCGCGCGTGGCCGGCGCTGCGCCGTATATCGAGATCCAGTCGATGATCAGCGGCCCGCGCGTGCAGGGTGCGATCATCCAGGGCATCGACCCGGCACTGGAACCGAAAGTGTCGGTGATCGACAAGAAGGTCACCAAGGGCAGCTACGGCAGCCTGACCCCGGGCAGCTTCAACCTGTTGCTGGGCAAGGAACTGGCCGTCTGGCTCGGCGTGGACGTCGGTGACCAGGTGCTGGTGACCTTCGCCGAAGTGCAGGGCACGCCAGCGGGCGCGGTGCCGCGGATGAAGCGCTTCACCGTCAGCGGCATCTTCGAGGCCGGTTACAACGAGGTCGATCGCGGTGTAGGTTTTGCCAACATGAAAGACCTGGAGCGTGTGCTGCGTTCCGATGGCGCCACCGGCGTGCGCTTGAAACTGCATGACATGGACCGCTCGCTGGAGGTAGGCGTGGACCTGGCGCAGAACCTCGGCGGTGCCTATCGGGTCAGCGACTGGACCCAGCAGAACGCCAACCTGTACCACTCGCTGCGCATGGAAAAAGTGGTGATGGGCATCCTGCTCTCGCTGATCATCGCCATGGGCGCGTTCAACCTGGTGTCCTCGCAGGTGATGCTGGTGACCGACAAGCAGGCCGACATCGCGATCCTGCGCACCCTCGGCCTGACCCCGGGCGGAGTGATGCAGGTGTTCATGGTGCAGGGTTCGCTGATCGGCATCTTCGGCACCCTTGCCGGCCTGATCGGCGGCATCACCCTGACCCTGAACCTGGAACGCATCCTCGGCGCCATCGAGTCGGTGTTCAACGTCAAGCTGCTGCCGGAGGACGTGTACTACATCACCGGCCTGCCGACCGACATGCAGACCAGCGACATCGTGGTGATCACCCTGGTCGCGCTGTTGATGAGCTTCCTGGCCACTCTGTATCCCGCTTGGCGGGCAGCACGCACCCAGCCGGCGGAGGCCCTGCGCTATGAATAAGGTCTTCAACCGCGGCGATGAAGTGATCCGTGCCGAAAGGCTGGGCAAGACCTACGCCGAAGGGCGCATGCAGACACCGGTGTTCGACGGGCTGGACCTGACGGTGACGGCAGGTGAGACGGTTGCGATCATCGGAGCCTCCGGTGCCGGCAAGAGCACGCTGCTGCACCTGCTGGGCGGGCTGGATACGCCCACCGCGGGCGAGGTGTATGTCACCGGCCAGCGCATGTCGGCGCTGTCGGACACCTCGCGCGGCCTGCTGCGCAACCAGGCGCTGGGTTTCGTCTATCAGTTCCACCACCTGCTGCCGGAATTCACCGCGCTGGAAAACGTGATGATGCCGGTGATGCTGGCCGGTACCGCGGTGGCCGAGGCCAGCACGCGTGCGACTGCGCTGCTGGAATCGGTCGGCCTCGGCCATCGCCTGGACCACAAGCCCGGCGAACTGTCCGGTGGCGAACGCCAGCGTGCTGCGGTGGCGCGTGCATTGGTCAATCACCCCGCCTGCGTGCTGGGCGACGAGCCGACCGGCAACCTGGATGACCGCACCGCTGCGACGGTGTTCGAGCTGATGCTGGAGCTCAACCGTGCGCGGCATACCAGCCTGGTGCTGGTGACCCATGACCGCTCACTAGCACGACGCCTGGACCGGGTGCTGGAGCTGCGCGAAGGGCGCCTGCACGCGCTGGCCCACGCCGACGTCTGAGCGGGCTGGGCCCGCGTTGGTAGATGCCGACCTTGGTCGGCTGCTCCTGCGGGGCAGGCGCCAACCAAGGTTGGCGGCTACCGCGGTTGCAAGCGACCTGGGGCCGCCGACCAACGGCTGAACCAGGCTGCCCGCGGTTGCGCCGGCACCACCCGGCGGGGCGCATGATGTGCGTGGTTCCCCTGTGGAGATCGCCATGAAGACCCCGATTCTGTTGGCCAGCCTCTGCCTGGCCATGGCCGCCTGCGCGACCACCGGTCGGCTCAGCAGTGCCGAGAAGCTGGAGCTGTATCGTGCCCACGCCGGCGCGCCGCAGAAGGACATGCAGTTTTTCGGCAGCCTCAATGGCTGGACCGAGCTGGGCGACAGCGCGCTGGCGGTATGGACCAAGCCCAGCGAAGCCTACCTGCTGGAACTGAGTGGGCCGTGCCCGGATCTGTCCTACGCACCGGCGATCGGATTGACCAGCCACATGGGCCGCGTCTCGGCGCCGTTCGACAAAGTGCTGGTACGCGACCCGACCGGTGGCCCGCGCATGCCATGCTTCATCAAGACCATCCGCAAGCTGGACGTGAAGTCGCTGCGGGCAGAGGAGAAGGAAATGCGCCAGGCGCAGGTGCAGGAGCGCGAGGAATCCGCGAAATAGAGCGGTGGCGCCGGGCCATGCCCGGCGGATGGCTGGACGC
>NZ_QQXJ01000001.1:2568747-2574679 GCF_004348785.1 Stenotrophomonas sp. TEPEL | reverse complement strand
TGGCTGGACGCCGGGCATGGCCCGGCGCTACCTCCAGATCAGGCCTCCGGCACGAACCCGGCGGGCTTCTCCGCGTCCTTCTCGAACAGGAACTTCACCAGTTCCGTTTCCAGCAAGGCGCGATGCTCCGGCTTTCGCGGGGAGAGGCGGTTCTCGTTGATCAGCATGGTCTGGTGTGCCAGCCATGCGGTCCACGCCGGCTTGCCGATGTGGTTGAACACGCGCTGGCCCAGCTCGCCCGGGTAAGGCACGAAGTCCAGGCCCTCGGCATCGCGTTGTTCGTACTGGCAGAAGACGGTTCGGGGCATGGCACTCACTCGTGGTTGCGGGATTTTGCGGAAGTTCGCTTCGGGCTCTTGATGGGCGCGCCCTCAAGCAGTTTGCGGATGGGGGCAGGCAAGCCCAGTGCAGGCAGTTCGGCGGCGCCAACCCAGCGCAGCGTGGGTTCTTCCACGCGCAGGCCGCGCACCTGCCGTGACAATACCTGCAGGTGCAGTTTGTAGTGGCTGAAGGTGTGCTGCAGCACTGGCAGTTCCTCGGCATCTTCCAGCGAACCATCGACGTGGACGTCGAACCAGTCCTGCAGCTCGCTGCCCGCTTCGGCCTGCGGAAGCGTCCACAACTGTGCCCAGATGCCGGTGTCCGGCCGCTTCTGCAGCAGTACGCGCTGCTGCTTGTCGCGCAGCAGCAAAGCCACCGCCTCGCGTTCGGGCAGCGTCTTGCCTGGCTTTGCGGTTGGCAGCTCGGCGGTGCGGCCTTCGCGACGTGCCACGCAATCGGCCTGCAGCGGACAGATCACGCAGGCCGGTCTGGACCGGCTGCAGACCGTGGCACCGAGGTCCATCTGCGCCTGGGTGTAGTCGGCCATGCGTCCAGCCGGCACCTGGGCGACCTGCGCTTCGGCGATGGCCCACAGATGCTTCTCGATGGCGGGCAGGCCAGGGAAGCCTTCGACGCCGTGATAGCGGCTGAGCACGCGCTTGACGTTGCCATCGAGGATCGCGAACGGGTCGTTCCAGGCCTGGCTGAGGATCGCGCCGGCGGTGCTGCGGCCGATGCCGGGCAGGTCGTGCAGGGCATCGAAATCACGCGGCAGATCGCCGCCGTGCTCGGCGACGCAGCGCTTGGCGGCCGCGTGCAGATTGCGTGCACGTGCGTAGTAGCCCAGGCCGGCCCACTGCGCCATCACCGCGTCGTTGCTGGTGGCGGCAAGGTCGGGCAGGGTGGGGAAGTGCTGCAGGAACCGATGGAAGTACGGAATGACCGTGGCCACCTGGGTCTGCTGCAGCATGATCTCCGACAACCACACCCGGTACGGGCTGCGCGGATGCTGCCAGGGCAGGTCGTGGCGGCCGTGGTCATCGAACCAGTGCAGCAGGCGGGCAACGAAGCCGTGCTCAGGGGCGGACGTGGCGCTGGCGTTCGGCTGGCGGGGCATCGGTACTCCAGGGGGCAGCCACCCATGGGGTGGCTCTACTACGGCAGCGGCCGGTCACCCATGGGGTGGCTCTACCGGGTTGCAGTAGAGCCACGCCATGCGTGGATGCGGACGCGTCAGGCAGTGCCCAATGCTTCGGGCAACAGGGCGTCGACGAAGGCTTCCGGATCGAATACGCGCAGGTCCTCCGGGCGCTCGCCGATACCGGCAAAACGGATCGGAATGCCGAACTCGCGGGCCAGCGCGAACACCACGCCGCCCTTGGCGGTACCGTCCAGCTTGGTCACCACCAGGCCGGTTACCTTGACCGCGGCATTGAACTGGCGCAGCTGCGAAAGCGCGTTCTGGCCGGTGGTGCCGTCGATCACCATCAGCACTTCGTGCGGCGCGTTCTCGTCGATCTTGCCGAGCACGCGGCGGATCTTGCCCAGCTCGTTCATCAGCCCGGACTGGGTGTGCAGGCGGCCTGCGGTATCGGCGATCAGTACCGAGGTGCCGCGGGCCTTGCCGGCCTGCAGCGCATCGTAGGCCACCGAGGCGGCATCAGCGTTCTGCCCCTGCGCGACCACGGCCACACCGTTGCGCTCGCCCCAGATCTGCAGCTGGGCGACGGCCGCGGCGCGGAAGGTATCGCCAGCGGCCAGCATCAGGCTGTGGCCCTCGTCCTTGAAACGCTTGGCCAGCTTGCCGATGGTGGTGGTCTTGCCGACGCCGTTGACGCCCACGGTCAGCACCACGAAGGGCTTGGCGTTGCGGTCGATGACCAGCGGCCTGGATACCGGCTGCAGGATCGCGATCAGGTCCGCACGCAGTGCCGCCAGCAGGGCACTGGCATCGATGAACTCGCGCGCCTTCATGCGCTTGCGCAGGTCGGCGATCAGGTCGGTGGTGGCGGCAACGCCAACGTCGGCGGTCAGCAGCGCGGTCTCGATCTCGTCCAGCAGGTCGTCATCGAGCTTGGGGTTGCGCGAGAACAGGCCGCCGAAACTGCGGGCAAACGCACTGTTGCGCAGGCGCTCGCGCCAGCCGGGCTTGCCCGCCGGTGCGGCCGGGGTATCGACCAGTACCGGCAGGTCGGCGGCGGGGGCGGCCGGTTCCTGCGCCGGGATGACCGGAGCCAGCGGGGCAAGCACTGCGGCGGCGGCGGCCGCTTCGGCTTCGAAGTTCTCCGGCGCCAGCACGCGGGCGGGCGCGGCTTCGCGGAGGGTTTCCTGCGCCGTCTGCAGTGTTGCCTGCGGGGCCGGCGCGGTTGACGCTGCGGGCGAAACGACCTCGGGCGTGGCAGCTGGCACAGGCGCTTCCACCATCGGCGGGGCTACCGGTGCGGCCGGGGCCTGCTCGGGTGGCGCTGCCGACGGGAATGCCGCCGCCAGCTCTTCAGCCGAGTAGTGCTGGGTCTTGGGCGCGTCCGGTGTGGCGGCGTCCTGGGGCTTCTTGCGGCGGAAAAAACTGAGCATTGGCAAAAGGCGCTGAAATCAGAGGGATATGCTACCACCCGGGCCTGTATGGCCGGCGTGGACTCAAGGTCGCAGCTGCGCGGCCGTTAACCGGTCCGGAGGGCTGCGTTGGGTGGCCTGGGAGACCGCCGATGAACGATGTGACAGGTGTTGCGCTCAGCGGGATGCGTGCGGCCCAGCAGGGCGTGCAGGTGGCCGCGCGCAATGTGGCCAACCTGGCGATCCCCGATGCGCCACGACTGCAACTGCAGCGCGATGCCGCAGCGCAGGGCGGGGTGGACACCCGCGTGACGTCCCATGGCGATACCGATCCGACTGCACCGCTGGGTGACCTGTTGGCTGCCAAGGCCGAGGTGGTGGCCTTCGCTGCCAATGCCGCGCTGATCCGCCGCGAGGACCAGATGCTGGGCTCGCTGCTGGATCGGCAGGCCTGATTCGACCGGCTCCGGGACGGGCTTGATCCGACCGGCTCTGGTGCGTGCCTGATCCGACCTGCTCTGGTAGGTGCCAACCTTGGTTGGCACGCTTTTGCAGTCAAGCCCTGCTCGGCAGCTCTTCAAGCGCCAACCAAGGTTGGCATCTACCAGGCCAACAGCAGCGCCAACCAAGGTGGGCATCTACCGGGGCAATGGCGGTGCCAACCGAGGTTGGCACCCACCAGGCCGGGCGATCCCGGCATCGGTCAGGCCGACAGCTCCAGCAGCAGCTTGTTCAGACGGGCCACATAGGCACCCGGGTCCTTCAGGCTGTCGCCCGCGGCCAGTGCGGCCTGGTCGAACAGCACCCGGCCCAGGTCGTCGAAACGTGCGCCATCGGCTTCGGCATCCAGCTTGGCGATCAACGGGTGACCCGGGTTGATCTCCAGTACCGGCTTGCTGTCGGGAACCTTCTGGCCGCTGGCTTCCAGGATCTGGCGCATCTGCAGGCCCAGGTCCTGTTCGCCGATGGCCAGCACCGCAGGCGAATCGGTCAGGCGGTGCGACACGCGCACTTCGGCCACGTCATCGCCCAGCACGTTCTTCAGGCGCTCGACCAGGCCCTGCTTGTCCTTGGCTGCGGCTTCCTGCTCCTGCTTGTCCGCTTCGCTCTCCAGCGCGCCCAGGTCGAGGTCGCCACGGGCGATGTCGACGAAGCCCTTGCCGTCGAAATCGGTCAGGTAGCCCATCAGCCACTCGTCGATGCGATCGGTCAGCAGCAGGACTTCGATGCCCTTCTTGCGGAACACTTCCAGGTGCGGGCTGTTGCGCACCTGGCTGTAGCTCTCGCCGGTCAGGTAATAGATCTTGTCCTGGCCTTCGGCCATGCGGCCGATGTAGTCGGCCAACGAGACGGTCTGTGCATCGCCGTCGCCACGGGTGGAAGCGAAGCGCAGCAGGCCAGCGACCTTCTCACGGTTGTTGTAGTCCTCGGCCGGGCCTTCCTTCAGCACCTGGCCGAACTCTTTCCAGAACGTGGCGTACTGCTCGGGCTTGTCGCTGGACAGCTTCTCCAGCATGTCCAGCGAACGCTTGGTCAGCGCGGCCTTCATCGAATCGATGACCGGGCCGGACTGCAGGATCTCGCGCGAGACATTCAGCGACAGGTCGTTGGAATCGACCACGCCCTTGATGAAGCGCAGGTACAGCGGCAGGAACTGCTCGGCCTGGTCCATCACGAACACGCGCTGCACGTACAGCTTCAGGCCCTTGGGTGCATCGCGGTGGTACAGGTCGAACGGCGCGCGGCCAGGCACGTACAGCAGCGAGGTGTACTCCAGCTTGCCTTCGACCTTGTTGTGGCTCCACGCCAGCGGATCGCTGTGATCGTGTGCAACGTGCTTGTAGAACTCGGTGTACTCGGCGTCGCTGATCTCGGTGCGCGGACGGGTCCACAGCGCGCTGGCGCGGTTGACGGTTTCCCATTCGGCCGCGGCGCCTTCTTCGCCACCTTCCTTCGGCATCTGGATCGGCAGGCCGATATGGTCCGAGTATTTCTTGAGGATGCTGCGCAGGCGCCAGCCGTCGGCGAAGTCGTGCTCGCCGTCCTTCAGATGCAGGACGATGCGGGTGCCGCGCTCGGCCTTGTCGATGGTAGCGACATCGAAATCGCCTTCGCCACGCGAGGTCCAGCGCACGCCTTCATTGGCGGCCAGGCCGGCGCGGCGCGAAGTGACTTCCACTTCGTCGGCGACGATGAAGGCGCTGTAGAAGCCGACGCCGAACTGGCCGATCAGCTGCGAGTCCTTCTTCTGGTCGCCGGACAGCTGGCGCAGGAAGTCGCCGGTGCCGGACTTGGCGATGGTGCCGAGGTGGGTGATGGCATCGGCGCGGCTCATGCCGATGCCGTTGTCGTCGATGGTGATGGTGTGGGCGGCCGGATCGAAGCTGACGCGCACGCGCAGCTCGCTGTCGCCTTCCAGCAGCTCAGGCTGGGTCAGGGCTTCGAAGCGCAGCTTGTCGGCGGCGTCGGCGGCATTGGAGACCAGCTCGCGGAGGAAGATCTCCTTGTTGGAGTACAGCGAGTGGATCATCAGCTGCAGCAGCTGCTTGACTTCGGTCTGGAAGCCAAGGGTTTCGGTCTGGGTCGTCTCGGTCATCGGGTAGGGCTCCATGTGCGGTGGCGCGCAAGCGCGTGCGGCCTCGCCAAGGGGTAGGGGTGATTGTCCCGAAATCAAGGGGTTGGTCGGCCGGGCTGCGCCCGGCACCCGCNGAGGCCAAAGCAACAGCAACAGCTGGCTCTGGGTTGTCTGTTTGCTTGGCGGGGCGGTGTGGGTTGGCAGGACACGCCGTAAACCCTTCCATGGGGGCTCGTAGGCGCCATCCATGGCGCCTGCGGTCCNGCCANCCCACACCGCCCCACCNCTGACAGTTTCCCGGTGACGGTGACAACGGCTGGGCTTCTGATCTCATCAAATCCTTCGAAATCTGACAGATGTTCATCCACGCATGGCGTGGATCTACTGCAGATCGCGGAAAACTGTCGAAGGCGGGGTGGGTCCGGTTGNGGGGGCGTGAGCCGCATGGATGCGGCGACCGAGCTTACATGGACGTACTTGCAG
>NZ_QQXJ01000001.1:2503365-2568647 GCF_004348785.1 Stenotrophomonas sp. TEPEL | reverse complement strand
GGCCGAAGCAACGGCCGAAGCAACGTCAAAAGCTGGTTTCCTGTGGGTTGGCGGGGTGGGTCCGGTTGAGGGGGCGTGAGCCGCATGGATGCGGCGACCGAGCTTACATGGACGTACTTGCAGCGTCCCCCTCAACCGGACCCACCCCGCCAACCCACAGGAAACCAGCTTTTGACGTTGCTTCGGCCGTTGCTTCGGCCTCTGCGGGTGCCGGGCGCAGCCCGGCCGAACTACAATCCCGCTCATGCTGAATTTCTCGAATGAACCTCGCCAGGGGCGCCTGTGAGCGGCCGCGGTGGCAACGAAGGCCAGGTGCGCATCATCGGTGGGCGCTGGCGCAATACCCGACTGCCGGTTCCGACCCTGCCGGGCCTGCGGCCCAGCAGCGACCGCGTGCGTGAGACCCTGTTCAACTGGTTGATGCCCAAGCTGGGCGGGGCGCGCGTGCTGGACCTGTTCGCCGGCAGCGGCGCGCTGGGCCTGGAGGCAGTCTCGCGCGGGGCCGCGCACGCCACCCTGGTCGAGCGCGACCCGCAGCTGGCGCGCAACCTGTCGGCGGCCGTGGCCAGACTGCAGGCGGGTGACGTCGTGACGGTCGCCCAGGCCGATGCGCTGCGCTGGCTGCAGGCCGCGCCGGCGCAGCAGGCGGATCTGGTGTTCATCGACCCGCCGTTCGCCGATGGCCTGTGGCAGGACGTGCTGGCCCAGCTGCCGCGGCACCTGGCCGCCGATGCCTGGCTGTACCTGGAATCGCCGGCCAGCCACGTGCCGGCGCTGCCCCCGGAATGGCTGCTGCACCGCGATGGCGGCACCCGCGAGGTGCGCTTTGCCCTGTACCGCCGCGCCGCTGCTACACTTTGACCTCATCTGAACATCTGCTACCGCCCATGACCGTGGCCAACCGCCGCATCGCCGTCTATCCCGGCACGTTCGACCCCATCACCAATGGTCATATCGACCTGGTGAGCCGGGCCGCGCCGCTGTTTGAAAAGGTCGTGGTGGGCGTGGCGCAGAGCCCCTCGAAGGGACCGGCCCTGCCGCTGGAGCAGCGCGTGCAGCTGGCGCGTGGCGCGCTGGGCCACCACAGCAACGTCGAGGTCATCGGCTTCGATACGCTGCTGGCACATTTTGTACGTTCGGTGCAGGGCGGTGTGCTGCTGCGCGGGCTGCGCGCGGTGTCCGACTTCGAGTACGAATTCCAGATGGCGAGCATGAACCGCCACCTGATTCCGGAGGTCGAGACCCTGTTCCTGACCCCGGCCGAACAGCACAGCTTCATCTCGTCCTCGCTGGTCCGCGAAATTGCACGCCTGGGTGGCGATGTGTCCGGCTTCGTGCCGGCCGCCGTGCTCGAGGCGCTGCGCAAGGTCCGCGAAGCGAAGTCGGCGCAGTCGTAAGCCCTGGCCAGCAGTAGATCCTGTAGCACCACGCATTCCATTACGCACACCAACACGCAACATTCCGGGAGGAAACCCATGAACAACACCATGCGCGCGATGCTGATCGCTTCGTTTGCCCTGGCTTTCACCGCCTGCAAGAAGGAAGAAGCCGCTCCGGTCGACGAAGCCAAGCAGGCGCTGGTCGCGCCGGCCAAGGAAGACGACGCAGGCTGGAAGAAGTACCTGCAGGAAGTGGCCATCCAGAACATGGGCAACATCACCAACAGCCCGTTCCTGTACTACCTCTCGCCGGAATCGGATCCGGACTTCCAGGCCAAGTACGAGCGCCAGACCGAAAGCGCGACCCAGGCCGTGGCCCGTGGCGTGCAGCCGGGCAACATGCTGGCCTTCGGTTCGTCGGCCTCGGGCAAGATGGCTGACATGATCCAGACCGTGTTCAAGGACGTCTCGCCGGATTCGATGAAGGGCGTGCGCGTCGTCTTCATCGGCCAGTCCGCCGACAACGCCCGCGTCCAGGCCGTGGTCCAGCCGACCGGTGCCGAGTACATCTTCGTCGAAGCCAAGTAAGACCGAGCCGAGGCGGTCGTGCTTCGGCGCGGCCCGGGCGGCGCCCTGCGATGGGCGCCGCTGATGACCTGACCGGCCCGCGCGCCCGCGCAGGCCGGTCCTTGTCCCAAGGCGCGGGCGTGGAGTATCGCCATGTCGCTGAAAATCAATGAGCTCTGCGTCAACTGCGACGTATGCGAGCCGGCCTGCCCGAACCAGGCCATCACGATGGGTGAAACCATCTACGTGATCGACCCCGCCCGCTGTACCGAGTGCGTGGGCCATTTCGACGAACCGCAGTGCGTGGTCGTCTGCCCTGTCGAATGCATCGACCCCGATCCGGACATCGTCGAAACCGAAATCGAGCTGCTGGCCAAGTTGCGCCAACTGCAGCACGATCATCCCGAACTCTATGCGGAGCCCCCATCCGAATGAAGTCGTTCGCCCGCCCCCTGTTGCTGCTCGGCCTGCTGCTGAGTTCCGTCGCCTGGGCTGATGCCCCGGTCCGTGCCGAGCGCCCCGATGGCGCGGCCATCGCCAGCGGCCACGCCCTGGCCACTCAGGCCGGTGTCGACATCCTGGCCCAGGGCGGCAATGCCTTCGACGCGGCGGTGGCGGTGTCTTCCACCCTGGCGGTGGTCGAGCCGATCAGCTCCGGCCTCGGTGGCGGTGGCTTCTTCCTGCTGCATGATGCGGCTACCGGCAAGGACGTGATGCTGGACGCGCGCGAGACCGCGCCGGCCGCGGCCACGCCGCAGGCCTTCCTCGACAAGAAGGGTGACCTGGACCGCGACCGCTCGGTCAACGGCCCGTGGTCGGCCGGTATTCCGGGCCTGCCGGCGGCGCTGGTCGAACTGTCGGCCAAGCACGGCAAGCTGCCGCTGTCAGCGTCGTTGCAGCCGGCGATCCGCATCGCGCGTGAAGGCTTCCCGGTCTACGACCGCATGGCCAAGGGCTATGCCTCGCGCCGTGAAGTGATGGAGCGTTATCCCGGTACGCGCGAGGTCTACCTGCGCAATGGCAAGCCGATCGCTACCGGTGACCTGTTCAAGCAGCCGGAACTGGCGCAGACCCTGGAGCGCCTGGCGGCCGGTGGCTTCGACGGCTTCTACAAGGGCCAGACCGGCAAGCTGCTGCTGGCCGGCGTGAAGCAGGCGGGCGGCAAGTGGACCGCCGAAGAGCTGGCCGGCTACCGCGTCAAGCAGCGCGCGCCGATCGTCTTCAACTACAACGGCTGGAAGATCACCACGGCACCGCCGCCGTCCTCCGGTGGCATCGCCCTGGCCAGCATGCTGCAGATCCTGGAAGGCTGGGACATCAAGCAGATGGATGCCGCGCACCGCACCCACCTGGTGGTCGAGTCGATGCGCCGTGCCTACCGTGACCGCACCTTCTTCCTCGGCGACCCGGATTTCGTGCAGATTCCGCAGAAGGTGCTGGCCAGCAAGGACTACGCGCAGGGCCTGCGCGCCACCATCCACCCGGAAAAGGCCACCCCCAGCGACCTGCTGTCGGGCAACCCGACGCCGCTGGAGGATGACGAGACCACCCATTTCTCGATCATCGACCGTGATGGCAACCGTGTCGGCGCCACCCAGACCGTCAACCTGCTGTACGGCTCGGGCCTGATTCCGAAGGGCACCGGCGTGCTGCTGAACAACGAGATGGACGACTTCGCGCTGAAGCCGGGAACGCCCAATGCTTTTGGCGTGATGGGCTACGCGGCCAACGCGCCGAAGCCGGGCAAGCGCATGCTCAGCTCGATGACGCCCACCTTCATGGAAAACGACGACAAGGTGATCGTGCTGGGCACGCCCGGTGGCAGCCGCATCATCACCATGGTGCTGCTGGGTATCCTGGGCTACGACGCTGGCCTGGATGCGCAGCAGGTCGCCGCGCTGCCGCGCTACCACCACCAGTGGCTGCCGGACCTGATCGAAGCGGAAAGCAATGCTTTCGACGCTGGCACCATCAAGCAGCTGCAGGCGATGGGCCACAAGATCGACCTGCCGGGCGAGGTCGCTGCCGGCGGCCGCGGTTCCAGCCACGTGTGGGGCAACCTGCAGACGGTGGAGTGGGACCGCAAGGCCAACAAACTGTTTGGCGGCAGTGACCCGCGCAACCCGGTCGGCAGTGCCCAGGTTGTGCCGGCTCCCTGAGCCGGCGATAGCGCCGGGCCATGCCCGGCGGACGCAAACCTGAGAACCCCGCCCGCAACGGCGGGGTTTTTCATTTTCCCACTAGCGATTATTTAACGAGCGGCCACCGATAATTGCGTCATGAAACTATGGTCGATCCGCGGTAACACCCAACGCCTGGATGGCGGTGCAATGTTCGGCAACGCGCCGCGCGCGTTGTGGGAAAAGTGGGCAGCACCGGATGAGCTCAACCGCATCGAGCTGGCCTGTCGTGCGCTGTTGGCGAGCCCGCTGGAGGGCAAGACGGTGCTGTTCGAAACCGGCATCGGTGCGTTCTTCGAGCCGCGCATGCGCGAGCGCTATGGTGTGCAGGAAAGCCAGCATGTGCTGATCGATTCGCTGCGCGAAGCCGGTTTCGAGCACGAAGACATCGACGTGGTGGTGCTCAGCCATCTGCACTTCGACCACGCTGGCGGCCTGTTGGCCGCGTGGCACGAAGGCCGTGAACCGGAACTGCTGTTCCCCAATGCGACGTACGTGGTCGGTGCGCAGCATTGGCAGCGCGCGCTGCAGCCGCACCCGCGCGATCGCGCCAGCTTCATTCCGGAGCTGCCGGGCCTGCTGCAGGCCAGTGGCCGCCTGGAAGTGGTGGACGGCGAGTATTCGAAGGTGCTCGGCCACAGCGTGCGTTTCAGCTACAGCGACGGGCACACGCCGGGGCTGATGCTGGCCGAGATCGTGGGGCAGGCACGCGCAGGCGAGGGGGCGCACGGCGGCGTGGTGTTCTGCGCCGATCTGATTCCGGGTCGCTCGTGGGTGCACGTGCCGATCACCATGGGGTACGACCGCAACGCCGAGCTGCTGATCGACGAGAAGCGGCAGTTCCTGGAAGACAAGCTGGCGCGCAACGTGCATCTGTTCTTCACCCATGATCCGCAGGTGGCGCTGGCGCAGGTCGGGCGGGATGAGAAGGGACGTTTCGTGACGCTGCATGAGCAGGGCGAACTGAAGGCGCGCGCGCTGGGGTGAGGTTGGCCGGCAGGGCTGCGCCCTGCACCTGCAGAGGCCGGAGCCGAAGCAACTGCAACAGCAACAGCGGGCTATCCGTGGGGGGCGGGGCGGTGTCGGTTTGCGGGGACGCCGCAAGTACGTCCTTGTAGGCTTGGCAGCCGCATCCATGCGGCTGACACCCCGCAATCCGACACCACCCCGCCGCTGACAGATTTTCGTGATCTGTCGGGGGTCGGATCCCGTTGCTGGGCAACGGGCTCTGACCCCATTCGACGGACAGGTTCCAAGTGAAGGTCAGTAGATCCACGCCATGCGTGGATGGGGCCTTTCTTCGCTGTTTTTTACGGTGCCTTGAGGCAGCTGCTCATGAAGGTCTTGCGGGCGTCGCCGGCGAGCTTTTGGGTGGCGGCGTCTGCGTTGCACTTCTTCATGCGCTCCTGCGGCGTGGCAGGGGTTGCCGGTGCGGCTGCGTGCGAACTCAGGCATGCGCTCTGCGCGGACTTGTAGGCGTCGCCTTTCAGCCCTTTGTTCTTTGCCGAACAGTCGGCCATTCGCTGCTGCTGTGGGGTGGCCGCGTTGGCGGCAATCGGGAGGCCGACCAGCAGGGCGGCGGCGAGCAGCAAAGAGGCTTTCATGGTGGCTCCAGGGCAGGGCGGGTGCGCGGAGCATTCGCCCGTCGCCGCAAAGCCGGCGTGAAGGTGCCTGGAGCCGGTGGAGCACTTCCTTTCGAAAGCGCTCCGACCCGGTCGATCTCAGCCCACGCGGGTACCGAAGATGCGGTCGCCGGCATCACCCAGGCCCGGCAGGATGTAGCCCTTGTCGTTGAGCTGCGCATCGATCGCGGCGGTGTAGATCTCCACGTCCGGGTGCACGGCCTTGACCGCTTCGATGCCCTCCGGCGCGGCAACCAGGAAGATGCCCTTGATCCGGCGGGCGCCGGCGCGCTTGAGCATGTCGATGGTGGCGATCAGGGTGCCGCCGGTGGCCAGCATCGGGTCGAGGATCAGCGCGTCGCGCTCTTCCAAGCGGCCGGTCAGGCGCTCGAAGTAGGGTACCGGCTGCAGGGTTTCCTCATCGCGCTGCAGGCCAACCACGCTGACACGGGCGGCCGGGATCAGCGACAGCACGCCGCTGAGCATGCCCAAGCCGGCGCGCAGGATCGGCACCACGGTGATCTTGGCGCCGGCGATGCGCTGCACGGTGACCGGGCCGGACCAGCCCGGCAGAGTGTGCGGCTCGGTCTCCAGGTCGGCGGTGGCCTCGTAGGCCAGCAGCGTGCCCAGTTCGTTGGCCAGTTCGCGGAAATCCTTGGTGCTGAGCGCGGCGTTGCGCATCAGGCCGATCTTGTGCTGCACCAGCGGGTGGCGCACTTCGACGATCTTCATGGGAGGGTCTGGCAGAAGGGGAGGTCCCCATTTTAAGCGGATTGCGCGGTGGTGCCGAGCCGGGTCCGGCAGGCCAGGCCCCACCGGTGTCATTCCCATGCAACCTGCCGGACATACCGTGCTGACCCAATCTTTACACCGTTGGGGATAGCTGTGCAGAAGAAGAACACGTTGGGCCTGGCAATCAGCCTCTCGCTGCTGGTGACGGCCAGCCCGTCAGTGCTGGCGGCCGAAAACGCTGCCGCTGCCGTGGCAGGGGGTGCCGCCGCAGCGACCGATCTGGACCGCATAGAAGTGCGTGCGCAGCTGGAATCGCAGGTGCGCGCGGTTGACCTCAAACGCAGCAGCGATGCCATCGAAGACGCCGTGTCCTCCGACGCGCTGGGCCAGTACCCGGACAAGAACGTGGCCGAGTCGCTGCAGCGCCTGCCGGGCATCAGCGTGACCCGAGACCAGGGTGAAGGCCGTTTCGTGGTGGTGCGTGGCCTGGATGCCAACCTCAACAGCGTCAGCGTCGACGGCATCGCCATCGGCACCCCGGAAGATTCCAGCCGTGCCGCGCCGCTGGATGTGATTCCGTCCGATTCGACCGAGCGCCTGCGCGTGGTCAAGTCGCCGACCCCGGACATGCCGGGCGACGCCATCGGCGGCGCGATCCTGGTTGAATCGGCCTCGGCCTTCGATCGTGACGGCCGCAGCCTGCGCGGCAAGATCGAAGCCAGCCACCAGCAGCTGTCCGGCGAAACCAGCCCGAAGGCGGCCTTCAACTACAGCGAAGTGTTCAACGACACCTTTGGCGTGGCGCTGGGCGTGAACTACCAGAAGCGCACGTTCGAATCGGACAACACCGAAGTGGAGTACGACGGCGAAGACGATGCCGCACCGGGCGACGTCACCGCGATCAACCTGCAGCACCGCAAGTATGAGATCGAGCGCAAGCGCATCGGCGCCAACCTCAACCTGGACTGGCGCCCGAACGAGGACAGCAAGTACTACCTGCGTGCGCTGTACAGCCAGTTCGACGATGCCGAAACCCGCCAGCGGGTGATCTTCAACTTCGATGACGCCAGGATGGTGAAGACCGGTACCGACCAGTACCGGTTGGACGGCATGCCGAAGGATTCCATCGACAAGCGCATGCGCTACCGCACCAAGGAAGAGAACACCTTCGCGGCCAGCCTGGGCGGCGAGAACACGCTGACCAACGCGGTGGTCGATTACAAGGTGGGTTTCACCCGCACCGAAGAGCGGGTGAACGATGAAATGGAGGCGCGCTTCAAGCTCAACGGCAAGGCCTTAAACGGTACGCTGGACCAGAGCAGCCGCCTGCCCAGCTACAGCTTCGACAATCCGCAGTGGCTGGACAACGCGAACTACGCGTTCGACCGCTTCGTGATTTCACCCAAGCAGGTGAACGACAAGGAGCACAGCGCACAGGTCAACGTGCGCTTCGACGGCGACAGCAGCAGCATCAAGTTCGGCCTGCTGGGGCGCTGGCGCGACCGCGACGTCAACGTCGACGAAAGCGAACTGCGCGTCGGCCCGAAGGTTGCCCTGTCCAGCTGGACCACCGGCTCTCCGGATCACCGTCACGGCACCCTGGGTGACGGCATGGATTCGGACGCGATGCGCGCCTACTGGGCGGCCAACCGTGGCCAGTTCAGCGCCCGCCCGCAGGATGTCGGCGCCAACGCGATGACCTCGCTGGAAGAAGACTACACCGCCAGTGAAGACATCTTCGCCAGCTACGCCATGGGGACCTGGGATGTCGGTGCGCTGCGCATCATCGGTGGCGTGCGTGTGGAGAACACCCGCTTCAAGGCCGAGGGCAACCAGGTCGATGTGGCGGCCAACGGCCGCAGCTACACCGTAACCCCGCGCGTGGCCAACAGCAGCTACACCAACGTACTGCCGGGCCTGCACCTGCGCTACGACGCAGCCGATGACTGGGTGCTGCGCGCCTCGGCCAACAAGACCGTTTCGCGCCCGTCCTTCGGCGATATCTCGCCGCGCGTCGGCTACAGCCGCGGCGACGAGGAAGTGCGCCTGGGCAATCCTGAGCTGGACCCGTACGAGTCGAAGAACATCGACCTGTCGGTGGAGAAGTACCTCGGCAGCACCGGCATCGTTTCGCTCGGCCTGTTCCACAAGTCCATCGACGGCTATATCGTCGAGACGGTGCGCACCAACGATCCGGCCTACGGTGGTTTCGACGTGACCCAGCCGATCAATGGCCGCAAAGCCACCGTGCGTGGTGCGGAGCTGAACTGGCAGCAGCAGCTGGCCTTCCTGCCCGCCGGCCTGGACGGCCTGCTGGTGGGCGCCAGCGGCACCTGGCTGGATACCGGATTCGACGCTGGCATCGAGGATCGCGCTGGTGAGGATTTCACCCTGCCGCGTGCCTCCAAGCACGTGTACAGCGCCCACATCGGCTATGAAAAGTACGGCCTGAGCACCCGTCTGGCGGCGGTGTACCGCAGCGAGTACCTGGACAGCATCGGCAAGGGCCGTGCGTTCGACATCTACGTCGCGCCCAACACCCAGCTCGACTTCTCGCTGGACTACAAGTTCAACGCGAACGTAAGCGTGTACTTTGAAGCGCAGAACCTGCTGGACAAGCCGTTGGAGCTGTACCAGGGCACGCGCTCACGCACCCTGCAGATGGAGGAGTATGGCCGCACCTACGCCGTCGGCCTGAAGGTGGCGCTGTGATGGCGCGTTGCATGACCCTGATGGCGGCCTCGCTGGCAGCCGTTCTTGCCGCCGGCTGCACGCCGGCGGCGGACAAGGCGCCGGCAGCGGCTGCAGCGACCGGCGCTGTGGCACCGGTCGAGCGCAACGTGGCGACCATCGCCGAGGCCTTCCTGACCCCGATGACCCCGGCCGACAACATCGATTCGCCCGCGTCCTGGCAGGCGCCGGATGGAAAGACCTGGCTGATCGCCACGGCCAAGGCCACCGACAAGCTGGTGGTCTACGACGGCAGCAACGGCCAGCACCTGCGCGACGTCGGCAGCACCGGCACCGGCCTGGGCCAGTTCGATCGTCCCAACGGCATCGCGGTGATCGATGACCTGCTGTGGATCGTCGAGCGCGACAACCACCGTGTGCAGGTGCTTTCGCTGCCGGACTTCACACCGTTGGCCACCTTCGGTGCCGACGATCTGCGCAAGCCGTACGGCCTGTGGGTGGACCGCCGTGCCGATGGCTACAGCGTCTACGTCACCGATTCCTGGGACAACGGCGAGGACGCGCAGGGCAAGGACATCCTGCCGCCGCTGGCTGAGCTGGACAAGCGCGTGCGCCAGTACCACGTGTCCCGCGATGGCACGAAGGTGCAGGCAACACTGTCGGCCAGCATCGGTGATACCAGCGAAGCCGGCGCGTTGCGTGTGGTCGAATCGATCTGGGGGGATCCGGCCAATGATCGCCTGCTGATCGCCGAAGAGGACGAAAGCTACGCCAGCGAATTCAAGGTCTACACCCTGGCGGGGCGCTTCACCGGCACCACCTTCGGCCGCGACGTGTTCAAGGCGCAGGCCGAAGGCGTGATGCTGCGTACCTGCGGCAAGGACGGCTGGTGGATCACCACCGAGCAGGGCAAGCAGCGCAGCGTGTTCCATCTGTTCGACCGCCATACGCTGAAGCCGGTGGGTGCGTTCCAGGGCAATACCGTGGCCAACACCGACGGCATCTGGATGATGCAGCAGCCGACGCCACGGTTCCCGCACGGCGCCCTGTATGCGGTGCACGATGACCAGGGCGTGGTGGCCTTCGACTGGGAGAGCATCGCCAGGCAGTTGGCCCTGCCGCTGGAGTGTGGCTCGTGAGCGCGCGTTTGGTGCGCCTGCTTGCGATCGGGCTGCTGCTGGCATGGCCATCGATGGCGATGGCTGCGGCCGAGCCCAATACGCAGGTGCCGTCGGGCAGCCGCTATTACGCGGCCACACCGGTGCCGGACCGCATCGTTGCCTCTCCATCGGTCGACCCCAGCCACGGTTTCGCAGTGGCCTGGCGCACCGATGGCAGCGTGCAGTCGCCGCTGCTGGAAATCGCACGGGCCGACGACTCGCCGGCCATCGAGGGCATCGTCCAGGTGCGCGCGAAGACCCAGGTGCTGCAGACCGAGAACGGCCTGTCGCATCATCACCGCGCCGACATCGATGGTTTGCAGCCGGACACCCTGTATGTCTACCGCGTACAGGGCAATGGCAGCTGGAGCGCGTGGAACCAGCTGCGTACGCTGGCCGCTGCCGACCAGCCGCTGACCCTGCTGTATTTCGGCGATACCCAGAACAAGAACGTCAGCCATGTAAGCCGCGTGGTGCGGGCTGCACAGAAGGCCGCGCCGGAGGCACGGATCAGCCTGTTTGCTGGCGACCTGGTCAGCGGTGGCAACAACATGGACGACAGCGAATGGGGCGAATGGTTTGCCGCCACCAGCTGGCTGGCACAGGAGACGCTGGTAGCGCCGGCGATCGGCAACCACGAGTACTTCGAGGAATTCGAGGACACGCCACAGGAGCGCCGTGTGCTGGGCCGCCATTGGCCGGTGACCTTCGCCCTGCCCGGCAACGGTGCCAGCGCGGCGGCGGGTACCAGCTACTGGTTCGACGCACAGGGCGTGCGCGTGGCCGTGGTCGATGGCACCTCGGCGCTGGATCTCGGTACCGCCAAGGCGCAGGCACAGTGGTTGGACAAGGTGCTGGCCGGCAACCGGCAGCCGTGGACGATCGTGCTGCTGCACCAGCCGTTCTATTCGCCGCGCGAGGGCCGCGAGAATGCTGCCCTGCGCAAGGTGCTGCTGCCGGTGGTGCGCCGTCACAAGGTGGATCTGGTACTGCAGGGGCATGACCATACCTACGGCCGTCGCGGCGAAGGGCAGGCGGCAACACCGCAGTACGTGGTGACGGTGGCTGGACCGAAACAGTACCGCCTGTCGGACGAAGCACGCAGGACGATGGACCCTGTGGGCGAAGACACACAGCTGTTCCAGGTGTTGCGCATCGATCCGCAGCGCCTTCGCTACGAGGCCCGCACGGTGACCGGGCGCCTGTACGACGCCTTCGAGCTGAAGCGCGATGACAATGGCGGCAAGCAACGGGTGGAGCAGCAGGAGGGACGGATCACGCCGCGTGACTGCGCGCGTGCGCAGACCGCCAAGGGCCGCACCGACCGGTGCTGGGAGTGAGGAACGACCGATGAGCACGCGCCCGCGCCTCGTTCCGATGGCCGCCATTGCCGTTGCGCTGCTGCTGGTGGTGGGCGCGGTGGCTGCTGCCGATACCGTACTGCACCCGTTCCTGGCCGCTCAGCCGGAGCAGGTGCCGCAGGAAAGAACGACCGGCGGGTGATCAGGGAAGGCATGATGTAGATCCACGCCATGCGTGGATTGAATCTCTCCGCACACCCCACGCATGGCGTGGCTCTACTGCAGCGTGTCCAGGAACAGCTCTGCTTCATCCGTGCCGCCCATCACTGCGGCGACAGCGCGCAGCGCCGCGTCGCGATGAACCGGACGGATCCCGCCATCATCGTCATCGCTGTACAGATCCTCATCGGCATCTAGGTAAACGCTGCCGGCCGCAGCCAACGCGGCCATCAGGGTCGGCACGTCGGCGGCGAACCCGCCGGCGTCCCAGTGGCCCGCACCATGACGGGCGAACAGTACGCGGCCGTCGTCGATGTCGAGGATGAGGGGATCGGCGCCACGGTCGGCGATCACCAGCCACTGCGCCGGCCAGTCGCTGATCGGTTCGCCATCGTTGCCGTTCCAGCGATAGCCTGCCTGATAGGCCCACAGGCGCTGCAAGGGCGGTATCCACACCTCAAGGCCTGGAATGGTGATGCCGCAGGGGCCTTTTGCAGGATTGAATACCTCGCCGAACGGGCCGACGTGTGCGTAGAATCCGGCCAGCACGTCCGGCAGCGGGAACGGCCCCTGCCACGCGTCGGCGGATTGCGGTTGCAGGGGGCCGAAGCGGGCAAACGTGGCGCGAAGATCATCCATGACGAGGGCCGGGCGGAAGCGGAAGAGCGCGCAGCCTAGCAGAGCCGGTCGCACGCATCGCCTTCACCGTCACTGGCTATCATGGCCGCCCAGCAACTGAGAGGCAGTGCACGTGTCGGTAGCGTTGGTATGGTTCCGTCGGGACCTGCGGTTGCAGGACAATCCGGCGCTGCAGGCGGCGCTGGAAGCGGGTCACGATGTGGTGCCGGTGTACATCCACGCGCCGCACGAAGAGGGCGAGTGGGCGCCGGGCGCGGCCTCCAATGCGTGGCGCCATCGTTCGCTGGCGGCACTTGATGCCGACCTGCGTGCACGGGGTTCATCGCTGGTGCTGTGTGCCGGTGACAGCCTGCCGACCCTGCTGGAGCTGGTGCAGCAGACCGGCGCTGAAGCGGTGTACTGGAACCGCAAGTACGAACCGGCGACGCAACCGCGCGATGCCGCCATCAAACGCACGCTGCGCGAGCAGGGCATCGATGCGCAGAGCTGCAACGGCAGCCTGCTGTTCGAGCCCTGGGACATCGCCACCCAGCAGGGGCAGCCCTACAAGGTATTCACTCCGTACTGGCGCAACGTACTCAGCCACTGGCGCTTGCCCGCCTTGCAGGCCGCACCGGAGACGCTGCCGGCGCATACGGTCGACAGCCTCGCGCTGGATACGCTGCAGCTGGCGCCCACGCTTCACTGGGATACCGGGTTCTGGGAACACTGGCAGCCGGGCGAGACCGGTGCGCTCGAGGCGTTGTCCGTGTTCGAGGATGGTGCGCTGCGCGGCTATCGCGAGCAGCGCGACCTGCCGGATCGGGTCGGTACCTCGCGGCTGTCGCCGCACCTGCATTTCGGCGAAATCGCGCCGTGGCGCATCGCCCACGCGCTGGAAGGCCTGCGCAGTGCCGGTACCGATGCCGATATCGACGGCTACCTGCGCCAGCTTGGCTGGCGTGACTTCGCCCATCACCTGCTGCACCACTTCCCGAAGACGCCGACCGACAACCTCAATCCACGTTTCGATCGCTTCCCGTGGGCCAGCCCCAGTGCCGCCCAGCTGCACCACTGGCAGCGCGGCAATACCGGCGTCCCCATCGTCGATGCTGGCCTGCGCGAGCTCTGGCATACCGGCTACATGCACAACCGGGTGCGGATGATCGTCGCCAGCTACCTGTGCAAACACCTGCGCGCGCATTGGCTGCACGGTGCGCGCTGGTTCTGGGACACGCTGGTGGATGCCGACCTGGCCAACAACACGATGGGCTGGCAGTGGGTGGCCGGCACAGGGGCCGACGCGGCTCCGTATTTCCGCGTGTTCAATCCCGTCACACAGGCCGAGAAGTTCGATCCGCAGGCGCGCTACATCAGCCGCTGGGTGCCGGAGCTGGCGGCGCTGCCGGTGAAAGCGCGGTTCGCGCCATGGCAGCATCCGCTCCTGTTGGCAGAGCTGGCGCCCGGCTACCCGCGCACGCCGCTGGTGGACCTGGCGGCTGGCCGGGATGCTGCTCTGGCCGCCTACCGTCGGTCGGCGGCGGGGTAAAGCGCTGGCTGAGCGGTCCAGACAGCTAGCTGAACACGTCCCTGTCGACCGATCTGATCATCATCCCGACATCGCGTCCGGCTGTTTATCCTCGTTGCCGCCCGCAAGCCGCCGGCCCGACCGGAAACCAAGGAGAACACCATGATCCGCAACACCACCCGCAACGTCGCACTGGCCCTGATGAGTGCGGCCGTCCTGTCGGCCTGCGCCACCGGCGGCTCCTATGTGCAGAGTGACCCGTACGGCAACCCGACCGAGCAGCAGAACCGCACCGGCCGCAACGCCCTGATCGGTACCGCCATCGGCGTGGCCGCCGGCCTGCTGACCGGCGACAGCGCGACCGAACGTCGCCAGCATGCGCTGATCGGTGCCGGTATCGGGGCACTGAGTGGCGCTGCGGTTGGCCAGTACCAGGATCGCCAGGAGCGCGCGCTGCGTGAGCGCACCGCCAACACCGGCATCGACGTCGAGCGGCAGGGCGACAACATCATGCTGAACCTGCCCGATGGCATCACCTTCGACTTCGGCAAGTCGGCACTGAAGCCGCAGTTCTACGGCTCGCTCAATGGCGTTGCCGGCACCCTGCGTGAGTACAACCAGACCATGATCGAAGTGGTCGGCCACACCGACAGCATCGGCAGCGACGCGGTCAACAACCGCCTGTCCAAGGAGCGTGCTGATTCGGTGGCACAGTACCTGATCGGCCAGGGCGTGCAGAGCGTGCGCATCGAAACCCTGGGCGCGGGCAAGGCCTACCCGATCGCTGACAACAGCACCGATGCCGGCCGTGCCAAGAACCGCCGCGTCGAGATCCGCGTGATTCCTCTCAAACAATAACGCGCAGCGTTATTGCTGTTCCGGCGCAGCCGGAACGAAAATGCCGCCCTTGCAGGCGGCATTTTCTGTAGGTGCCGAGCTCGCTCGTCACGCCGATAGCCCATGTGCAGAGCGGTGCCGACCAAGGTCGGCATCTACCGGAGGCGATCCAGGAGCAGGGTACAGGCGGCATCGCTGCAGCTTACGCCGCCGAAGCAGCCACCTTCTCCAGGATCCGCTTGCCGCTGCTCGCCAGCGCCGCTTCTTCCTGCTCCTGCTGCTGCCGCGCCAGCTTCGCACCGGGGCACTGCGCCAGCATGTAGTTGGCATCGAAGTTGAGCTTCTCCACCAGGAAATCGACGAACGCGCGAACCTTCGGCGACACCAGGCGGCCACCGGCGAACACCGCGTTGAAATCCACTTCCGGACCGGTCCAGCCGGCCAGAACGCGGCGTACCATGCCCGACTCGACGAAGGGCTTGGCCATCACGTCGCCGGTCAGCAGCAGGCCTTCGCCACACACCAGCGCGCCATTCAGCGCGGACATGTCGTTGGCCGTCATCAGCGGCGTCACCGGGAAGTCGCGCAGCTCGCCACCATTCTCGCCCAGCTGCCAGGTAAAGCGTGGTGAATTGCCGGTGTGGTACGGCTTGCGCATGGCCAGGATGCGGTGGAACTGCAGCTCTTCCGGATGCAGCGGCTCGCCGTAGCGCTCGATGTAGGCCGGGCTGGCGAACACCTGCGTGCGCAGGCTGCCGAGCTTGCGCGCCACCAGGTTGGAATCGGGCAGGGCACCCACGCGCAGGGCAAGATCGGCCTCACCGGCGATCAGGTCCAGCTTCTCGTTGCCCATGTGCATGTCCAGGCGGATCTCCGGATACTGCGCATGGAACTGGCCCAGCAGCGGTGCGATCCAGGTGATGCCGATCGAATAGGGCACGGTGAAGCGCAACCAGCCGCGTGGACCGGACTGCAGCTGGCTGACCGCGCTTTCAGCTTCTTCAAGCTCGCGCGCGATGCGCTGGCAATGCTCGTGATAGATCGAACCGGCTTCGGTGAGGCCGAGACGGCGCGTGGTCCGGTGCAGCAGGCGCGCACCGAGGCGCGTCTCCAGTTCCTGCACTTTGCGGCTGACCGTGGTCTTGGGCAGGCCGAGCGATTTGGCAGCCGCGATGAAGCTGCCTTGCTCGACCACTTTGACGAAGATCAGCGTCTCGTTGAGATCGTGGGACATGGTCAGGGATCCTGGACGTCGGGGATGGGGTAATCGTGACAGAACGATTGGACCGGGGACGGGATGATTATTCCCCTTAATCAGGACTAATCAAGTAGGGGTTTGAGGTCTATCGTGGCGCCATTCGCTAATTGGAGCCCGTCCGCCATGAGCCTGCGCAACATTCTTGCCCGCTTCCGGATTGCCGGCCAGAACGCCCTGGACCTGGCAATGACCGTTGAATCTCGTCCCAGCTCCTTGGTTAACAAGGACTTTCGGGAGTTTACCGCACCCATGCGTCAGCAGCGTGGCGGTGCCTTGCACCTTGCTTCACACAAGGGTGACCGACTGCGCCGGATCGGGACTATCCCGGATTTGGGAGGAAATGTCCCGTGAATGGGATTCTGACGCCCGAGGTCCTGGTTCTCGGCGGCACCGGTGCCGTGGGACAGGGTGTGGTCGGCGCATTGCTGGAGGCCGGCAGCCCCGTGCTGGTGGTCGGCCGCGATCCCGGCCGCTTGGCGGCGTTGCACGAGCAGTTCGCCGATGAGCCGGGCCTGCAGACGATGCTGGGCTCGCTCAGCGATGACAGTTCGGCACGTGCGCTGGCCGAACGCGTGGCGCAGCGCCCGCGCCCGCTGGCGGCGGTGGTTGCCGCGATGGGCGGCCCGTACAACCGTGGCCGCGTGGTCGAGCGTGGCGGTGACGCCCTGTCGGCAGCACTGCAGGCGGACCTGATGCCGCATGTGCACGCAGTGCACCACCTGCTGCCGCTGCTGCAGGACAACGTGCACGCCCGTCGCTACGTGATGATCGGCAGCCCGGCCGGGCTCAAGCCCTGGGCGGGCTATGGCGAGACCTCGATCACCACCGCCGCGCTGCGCATGTACGCGCAGGTGGTGCACCAGGAAGCGCAGGCCGTAGGCGTACGCGCGCAGATGCTGGAAGTGTGCAGTCCGGTCTGCACGCCGGCCAACGCTGCCAACGCCTGTATTGAATGGCCGAGTTCACTGCTGGTCGGTCGCCGCGTGGTGTCCCTGCTCGACGGGTGCCGCGACAACCGCGCAATCGTCCGTTGCGACAGCAGTGATGCCGAACTGCCACGCGGCCTGCTGCACCTGGAAATACCGCCGTTGTGGCGCGACACCGCAGGCGTTGCTTGACCTCGACTTTGGTTGAGGTCGCAGGATACGCCGCCGAAAGTTGATAGCAATTCTCAAATAGCTGTACCACCCCTCCGTACGGATGCATGCCATGACTTCCCTCAATACCACTCCACATCGTTTCGGCCATCGCATCGCGATGGCTGGCGTGTCGATCCTCGCTGCCGCCGTCCTGGCGGCCTGCAGCGGTGGCCATGCCGAAGAAGCCGGCGCGCCGCCCCCGCCGCAGGTCTCAGCTGCCCCCGTGCTGCTCAAGCAGGTCAGCCAGTGGGATGAATTCAGCGGTCGCGTCGAGGCCGTGCAGAGCGTCGAGCTGCGCCCGCGCGTGTCCGGTTACATCGACAAGGTCAACTACGTTGAAGGCGAAGAAGTGAAGAAGGGCGCCGTCCTGTTCACCATCGATGCCCGCAGCTACCAGGCCGAGTACGACCGCGCCAACGCCGAACTGGCCCGTGCGCGTACCCAGGCGGTGCTGGCCCGCAGCGAGTCCGAGCGTGCCAAGCGCCTGGCCGAACAGCAGGCGATTTCCACCGAGACCGCCGAACAGCGTCGTGCGGCCGCCGACCAGTCCGGTGCGGCGGTGCAGGCTGCGCAGGCCGCGGTGGATGCCGCCCGCCTCAACCTGGAGTTCACCAAGGTGCGTGCGCCGATCGACGGCCGTGCCGGCCGGGCGATGGTCACCGCCGGCAACCTGGTGACCGCCGGCGACAGCGCCAGCGTGCTGACCACGCTGGTCTCGCTGGATACGGTGTTCGTGTACTTCGATGCCGACGAAAGCACCTTCCTGCGCTACGCGCAGATGGCACGCAAGGGCGAGCGCCCGAGCGAGCGCGACAGCGAGCTGCCGGTGAAGATCGGCTTGTCCGGTGAAGAAGGCTACCCGCACTCGGGCAAGGTCGACTTCCTCGACAACCAGGTGACCCGCAGCACCGGCACCATCCGCGTCCGCGCGCTGCTGGACAACGCCGATCGCCAGTTCACCCCGGGCCTGTTCGCCCGCGTGCAGCTGCTCGGCAGCGGCCAGTTCCAGGCCATGCTGATCGACGACAAGGCCGTGCTGACCGACCAGGACCGCAAGTACGTCTATGTGGTCGACAAGGATGGCAAGGCCCAGCGCCGTGACATCCGCCTCGGCCGCACCGCCGAAGGCCTGCGCATCGTCGAGCAGGGCCTGGCCGCCGGTGACAAGGTGATCATCGATGGCGTGCAGAAGGTCTTCATGCCCGGTATGCCGGTGCAGGCGAAGGCGGTGGCGATGCAGCCCGCCGCTGCGCCGGCGCCGGGTCGCGATGCAACTGCCGCACTGAACCACTGATCCGCCGGCTCCTGATCCGCGTCCCCGCTTAGCTGCCGGTGCCAGCGGCAGCCGTCACTGCCTTCGCCAGATCGGCGAGGGGCAGGGCGGCTGTTGCCCGCCGACGGCCTTTTCCAGGAATTCTTCCATGGACTTTTCCCGTTTCTTCATCGACAGGCCGATCTTCGCGGCGGTGCTGTCGATCGTGATCTTCGCCGCAGGCCTGATCTCGATTCCGATGCTGCCCATCGGTGAGTACCCCGAAGTGGTGCCGCCGTCGGTGGTCGTACGCACGGTCTACCCGGGCGCCAACCCGAAGGTGATCGCTGAAACCGTGGCCACCCCGCTGGAGGAGGCCATCAACGGCGTTGAGGGCATGATCTACCTCAAGTCGGTGGCCGGTTCCGACGGCGTGCTGCAGATGACCATCACCTTCCGCCCGGGCACCGACCCGGACGAAGCGGCGGTGAAGGTACAGAACCGCGTTGCCCAGGCCCAGGCGCGACTGCCCGAGGACGTGCGCCGGCAAGGCGTGACCACCCAGAAGCAGTCGCCCACCTTCCTGATGGTGGTGCACCTGACCTCGCCCAACGGCAAGTACGACACCCTGTACCTGCGCAACTACGCCCGCCTGCACGTCAAGGATGCGCTGGCACGTATCCAGGGCGTCGGCGATGCACAGATCTTCGGCGGTGGTGATTACGCCATGCGCGCCTGGCTGGACCCGGACAAGGTGGCCGCGCGCGGCCTGACCGCCAGCGACGTGGTGCGTGCCATGCGCGAACAGAACGTGCAGGTCTCGGCCGGCCAGCTCGGCGCCGAGCCGATGCCCAACAGCCAGTTCCTGACCCTGATCAATGCCCAGGGCCGCCTGCGCAGCGAGCAGGAGTTCGGCGACATCGTGCTCAAGAGCGGCACCGACGGTGAAGTGGTGCGGCTGGCGGACGTGGCCCGTGTCGAACTGGGTGCCGGTGACTACACGCTGCGCTCGCAGCTGGACGGCAAGAACGCGGTGGGTATCGGTATCTTCCAGGCCCCCGGCGCCAATGCGTTGGAGATCCGCGATGCGGTGATGGCCAGCATGGACGAGATGCAGAAGACCATGCCGGCCGACGTGAAGTACGAAGCGGTGTATGACACCACCATCTTCGTGCGCGACTCGATCAAGGCCGTGGTCTCCACCCTGCTGGAAGCCATCGCGCTGGTGGTGCTGGTGGTGATCCTGTTCCTGCAGACCTGGCGTGCGTCGATCATCCCGCTCATCGCGGTGCCGGTGTCGATCGTCGGTACGTTCGGCGCGCTGTACCTGCTGGGCTTCTCGATCAACACGCTGAGCCTGTTCGGCCTGGTGCTGGCGATCGGCATCGTGGTCGATGACGCGATCGTGGTGGTGGAAAACGTTGAGCGCAACATCGAAGAGGGCCTGACCCCGCTGGCCGCTGCGCATCAGGCAATGCGCGAAGTGTCCGGGCCGATCATCGCCATCGCGCTGGTGCTGTGTGCGGTGTTCGTGCCGATGGCGTTCCTGTCCGGCGTCACCGGTCAGTTCTACAAGCAGTTCGCGGTCACCATCGCCATCTCCACGGTGATCTCGGCGATCAACTCGCTGACCCTGTCGCCGGCCCTTGCAGCTCGTCTGCTGAAGCCGCATGGCGCGCCGAAGGATGCTCCGACCCGCATCATCGACCGACTGTTCGGCTGGGTGTTCCGTCCGTTCAACCGCTTCTTCAAGTCCAGCTCGGAAAAGTACGAGCGTGGCGTGTCGAAGATCCTCGGTCGTCGTGGTGCGGTGTTCGTGGTGTATGCGGTGCTGCTGGTGGGTACCGGCTTCATCTTCAAGCTGGTGCCGCCGGGCTTCATTCCGACCCAGGACAAGCTCTACCTGATCGCCGGTGTGAAGCTGCCGGAGGGTTCGTCGATCGCGCGTACCGATGAAATGCTGCGCAAGGTCGCCAAGATCGCCCAGGAAACCGACGGTGTAGCTCACACCATTTCGTTCCCGGGCCTGAATGCCCTGCAGTTCACCAACACGCCCAACACCGGTGTTGCGTTCATTCCGCTCAAGCCGTTCAGCGAGCGCCATGGCCGCACCGCGGCGCAGATCAATGCGGAGATCAACCAGAAGATCGCAGGCCTGCAGGAAGGGTTCGCCTTCGCCATGATGCCGCCGCCGATCCTCGGCCTCGGTAACGGCAACGGCTACCAGATGTTCATCCAGGACCGTGGCAACCTCGGCTATGGCGCATTGCAGAACGCGGTGCAGTCGATGCAGGGCGCGGTCGCGCAGACCCCGGGCATGGCCTTCCCGATCACCAGCTACCAGGCCAATGTGCCGCAGCTGGATGCCGAGGTGGACCGTGTCAAGGCGAAGGCCCAAGGCGTACAGCTGACCGAGTTGTTCGACACGCTGCAGACCTACCTGGGTTCGGCCTACGTCAACGACTTCAACCAGTTCGGACGTACCTGGCAGGTGATCGCACAGGCCGATGGCCAGTTCCGTGACAGCGTCGAGGACATCGGCAAGCTGCGGACCCGCAACGACCGCGGCGAGATGGTGCCGATCGGCTCGATGGTCACCGTCAAGGAAACCTACGGTCCGGACCCGGTGCTGCGCTTCAACGGCTACCCGGCCGCTGACCTGGCCGGTGAAGCCGACCCGCGTGTGCTGTCCTCGGCCGAAGCGATGAACAACCTCACCGCCATCGCCGCCAAGGTGCTGCCGGTGGGCATGGCGACCGAATGGACCGACCTGAGCTACCAGCAGGCGACCCAGGGCAAGGCGGCCTTCATCGTGTTCCCGGTGGCGATCATGCTGGCCTTCCTGGTGCTGGCCGCGCTGTACGAAAGCTGGTCGCTGCCGCTGGCGGTGATCCTGATCGTGCCGATGACCCTGCTGTCCGCGCTGTTCGGCGTGTGGATGACCGGCGGCGACAACAACGTGTTCGTGCAGGTTGGCCTGGTGGTGCTGATGGGCCTGGCGTGCAAGAACGCGATCCTGATCGTCGAGTTCGCCAGAGAGCTGGAAATGGGCGGCAAGGGCATCGTCGAAGCGGCACTGGAAGCCTGCCGCCTGCGTCTGCGCCCGATCGTGATGACCTCCATCGCCTTCATCGCCGGCACCGTGCCGCTGGTGCTGTCGCATGGCGCTGGCGCCGAAGTGCGCTCGGTGACAGGCATCACCGTGTTCGCCGGCATGCTGGGCGTGACCCTGTTCGGCCTGTTCCTGACCCCGGTGTTCTACGTGGCACTGCGCAAGTTCGTCACCCGCAACGGTGGTGGCCAGCTGGTGCAGCACGGCGAGCCCACCATCCACCACTGACATGGAAAACAGCGGCGCCGGCAACCACCGGCGCCCGCTTCCCCCTACCAAGGCAATGAATCCATGAACACCCATCAGAACAAGATCGCGCTGGTCACCGGCGCAACCCGCGGCATCGGCCTGGAAACCGTGCGCCAGCTGGCACAGGCCGGCGTGCACACGCTGCTGGCCGGGCGCAAGCGCGAAACCGCAGTGGAACTGGCGTTGAAGCTGCAGGCCGAGGGCCTGCCGGTGGAAGCGCTGCAGCTGGACGTCAATGATGGCGCCAGCATCGCCGAGGCGGTCGAGCAGGTGCGCCAGCGCCACGGTCGCCTGGACATCCTGGTCAACAACGCCGGCATCATGATCGAGAACCCGGCGCAACTGCCGTCGGAGCAGTCGCTGGACACCTGGCGTCGCACGTTCGAGACCAACGTGTATGCCCTGGTGGCGGTGACCCAGGCCTTCCTGCCGCTGATCAAGCAGGCCAAGGCCGGCCGCATCGTCAACGTCTCCAGCATGCTCGGCTCGCAGACCCTGCATGCCGATCCGACCTCGGGCATCTACGACTTCAAGATCCCGGCCTACAACGCGTCCAAGGCCGCGGTGAACAGCTGGACCCTGGCCCTGGCCCATGAACTGCGCAGTACGCCGATCAAGGTCAACACCGTGCACCCCGGCTACGTGAAAACCGATATGAACGGTGGCAACGGCGAGATCGAAATCGCCGAGGGCGCGCGTTCCAGCGTGCAGATGGCACTGATCGGCGAGTCCGGCGCCAGCGGCAGCTTCACCTACCTGGGCGAGGTGCTGCCATGGTGATCCGCACCCTGGCGATGGCCGTCTCCAGCCTGGTGCTGGCGGGCTGTGTCAGCGTCGGCCCCAACTACAAGGCACCGGTGCAGGAGCCCGTCGTCCTGCAGGGTGCACAGCAGCCGGTCTTCAGCACCGCCTCGCCGGTGGCCAGCTGGTGGGCGCAGTTCGATGACCCGGTGCTTGAAGAACTGGTGCACGGCGCGCTGTTGGACAACCTGGACCTGCGCGTGGCTGTCGCCCGCGTCAGCCAGGCCCGTGCCGTGTTCGTCGAGAGCCGCTTCGATCAGGCGCCGCACGTTACCGCTGGCGGCAGCTACGACCGCCGCAAGCAACCCGATCCGCAGCTGGGTGGGCAGCGGGTGTTCAGTGAAAGCTACCAGCTCGGCTTCGATGCGGGCTGGGAGCTGGATCTGTTCGGCCGCAAGCGCCGTGCTGCAGAGGCCGCGCGTGCCGACCTGGACGCCGAGCAGGCCAACCTTGCCGACGCGCAGGTGCTGATCGCTGCCGAAGTGGCACGCAACTACTTCGAACTGCGTGGCACCCAGAAGCGCATCGCGGTGGCCCAGCGCACCCTGGTCAACCTGCGCGATACGCAGCGTCTGACCGAGGCGCGCTGGGAACTGGGTGCCGGCAGCGAGCTGGACGTGCAGAGCAGCCGCGCACGGTTGAAGGCCATCGAGGCCGACATCCCGCTGCTGGAAGTGGCTGAGACGCAGTCGCGCAACCGGTTGGCTGTCCTGCTTGGCCAGCGTCCGGAAGTGTTGACCGCCATGCTGGCACCGCACGAAGTGCCGGCGTTTGCCAAGGCACTGCCGCTGGGTGATACCCGCGAACTGCTGCGCCAGCGTGCCGACGTGCGCGTGGCCGAGCGTCGCCTGGCCGCCGCCACCGCGCGTGTCGGCGTGGCCACGGCCGATCTGTTCCCGCGGCTGTCGCTGTCCGGTTTCGTCGGCTTCCTCGGTGGCGATGCCAGTGGCCTGGTCAACGGCAACAACAAGGCCTGGTCGCTGACCCCGTCGTTGAGCTGGGCGGCATTCGACTTCGGTACGGTCAAGGCACGCCTGCGTGCCAGCAAGGCCGAGGCCGAGGGCGTGGCCGCGCAGTACGAACAGGCGGTGCTGCTGGCGCTGGAGGACACCGAAAACGCGTTGACCCGGTACTCCAAGCAGCAGGCACGGCTGGCCATCGTGGTCGAGCAGGCGCAGGCGGCGCGGCGTGCCGAATCGCTGGCGCAGATCCGCTACCGCGAAGGGTCGGAGGACTTCCTGACCCTGCTGGACGCGCAGCGCACGCAGCTGGTGGCCGATGATGCACTGGCGGCCGCCGAATCAGAGGTCAATGTCAGTGTCGTGGGTGTGTACAAGGCACTCGGTGGCTGGGGTCAGTCACCGCAGGCGCCGAGCGTGGCGCAGGCGCGCTGATCGACCGGGGACGGAAGCAGCTGCTTCCGTCCCTTTTTTCATCATGGCCAGTGGTTGGCCGGTGCATCGAGATCACGCATGCGCACGATGCAGAATCGATGACCGGTGGGCGCTTCCATCACCCACCAGCGTTTGACGAAACCGACCCGGCGGGCACCGAGTTTTTCCAGCCTTTCGGCTTCGGCGTCGATGTCGTCGCTTTCGATATCCAGATGCACCCGCGACGGGTGATCGACCCGCTGCACCTCCACGTTCAATCCCGCCGGCGCGCCTGTCAGATCGGCATACTCTGCGTCGCCTTCAGCACGGGCGGGCTCGGCCTGCAGGCCCAGCGCTGCGGCCCAGAAGCGCGCGCTGTCTGCGGCGGGCGTGTCCTGGCAATCGATGATGAACCCGGCCAGTCGGCTGCGATGGGTCATGCGTTGTCTCCGCTCAACGAGGATGCTGGCAGGGTAGCGCGTGGGCCGCCGTGGACGTTCTCGCCGCTGTGACGTTTCTGACTCTGCCGGAAGTGCCGCCCGCCGTGTAACTAGTGGGGAAAACCACGGGAGGACAGGACATGAGCGAACAGAAGCCATCGGCGCAACGGACGCTGCTCGGTGATCCCGGCCTGCCGGGGGCCGGGCTGTCGGTCCTCGTGGTGGTGTTGCTGGTACTGGCAGCGATGGCCGCGGTGATCGGCTTCGTGCGCCTGCCCGATTCAATGCTGGGTGTTGGCCTTGTCGGCATTGCGGTGTTCCTTGCCGTCGGCGCACGCATCTGCCAAGCGCGCGATCAGCATCAGGCGTTGTACCGCCTGTTGGGCAAGCGACCATCGCCGTAGCGAGGGTCGCCGCATTGCTCAGTGTTTCGGCCAGTCCAGCTCAACCACCAGCGGGAAGTGGTCGGAGGGCAGTACGCCGTCGATGCGGCGGTCATCGGTGAGGAAGCTGCGCGCGTGGAAGCCACGTACCAGCACCCAGTCCAGCTCGGCGGTCGCCGTTCCTGTGAAGTTGTGGAAGGTCAGGCGCGGCCCCTGCGGTGTTTTGACCTGGGTGCGTGTGTCCTGCAGAACCCGGGTGAAGGCCTGGTAGGTGCCGCCGCCGGGCTCGCTGTTGAAATCACCGGTCAGCACCACCGGTAGATCGGAAGGCAGCGCGGCCACGCGCGTGGCGATCAGTTCGGCACCCTTGATCCGCCGCGGTTCGTCCTCGTCGCGGTAGGGCAGGTGAGTGTTCATGAAGTAGAAGCGACGGCCATCATCCAGGCGACGGAACACTGCCCAGGTGACCATGCGCGGGAACAGGTTGCCCCAGCTGATGCTGCCTGCGACCTCGGGTGTATCGGACAGCCAGAAGTTACCGGACTGCTCCACTGCCAGCACCTTGCTGTCGTAGAAAACGCCCATGTGCTCGTCGCCGCTGCCGCCGCGTCGGCCTTCGCCGAACCAGCGATAGTCGGGCAGATGCTCGGCGAGGTAATTGGCCTGCTCCAGCACCAGCTCCTGGGTGCCGATCACCGCCGGATGCGCCTGCTGGATCACCTTGACCATGGCATCGCGGCGGTCTTCCCAGCGCTTGCCAGGGTCGGTGTCGGCAGGCGTGCGCACGTTGAATGACATGACCTTCAACGGTGCGGGTGAGGCTGCCCAGGTGACGGCGGGCAGTGCAAAAGCCAGGAGTGCGCAGAGCGCGGACGTGCGGAAGCGAGACAACATCGTGGAATCCCTCCATTCCATGAAAGCGGTTTCATGGAGGATGCCATGGAAGACACGGGCAGCGGTATGCCGGGATGGGCGGCTGCAAGGGCCGGGCGGACGGCGTGCGACCGCCCGGCTGATACCACTGGTCGATCAGGGGTCGTACATCATCCCGTTCCCGTCGCGGTTGTAGTGGTCGCTGGCCACGCGGGTGCCAGCGTCATGGACCACGTAAAGACGTGCAACGCTGGTGGACGCCGAGGCCGGCCCGCAAGGGCACGCACTCTTCCTGCAGGCCGACCTCTTCGGCGGCATTTGCCGGTGCCACAGGCGCCACACCTGCAGCAGCACACAGGTGCGGTCCTGTGTAGCGCGCAACCTACGCTGGCAGGAAGTGCCGGTCCTCTCAGCGACCGGCCAACGCATCCAGCAGGGTGCGCGCAGCCAGCTTGCCCAGCGCATTGCCCGCCAGCGGGCTGTCGCCGGTCAACAGCAGGCGGTCCTGCATCACGCTGCCATCGATGCCCTCGTTGACGATCTGCACGCCCTGCTGGGCCAGGCGCTCACCGAAGAACCACGGCAGTTGACCCGGCATGTAGCCGATATCCGGGGTCTGCCGGTCCATCGCATCGGGGAAGGCGCAGATCCGATGCCCGCGGAACAATGAACCGCCACCGGCTTCATCCACGCCGGCTGCCAGCAGCGCGGCAGGGCCGTGGCAGAGGGTGATGATGTGACGTTGATTGTCCACCGCCCACTGCAGGGTGGTCTTCACCGCGCGGCTTTCCGGCAGGCCGATCAACGCACCGTGACCGCCGGGAATGAACACCGCGGCATAGTCCGAACCGGCATCGAGTGCCCTCGCCACCTCGTCCAGGTGCAGAGGCTGGCGGAAGCGGGCTGCGTAGCGTTCGTACAGGTCGCCGATCTCGCGGTCTTCGCGTGGGAACGCCCACCATTCAAACTTCACCGGGTTGCCCGACAGGGTGGCCACGTCGATGCCGAAACCGGCCTTGTGCAGGTGATACATCGGCAGCAGCGTCTCCACCGGATGGTTGCCGGTCGAGAACAGGTGGCCGTTGGCGGTCGGCAGATAACGTTCGTCGGCGGCGATCATCAGCACTTTCCAGCGTCCGTCACGACGGGCATCGGGATAGTCCGCGCCGGACAGATCGGTGGTTGCCGAAGTGAACTGCGACAGCGAGTAGGGCGACGGGAAAAACGCATCCCGCTCGGCCGGATCGGGACTGGGCTGACGGCTGGGCTCTGACGTGTTCATGCGGACCTCCTGCGGAAGAGAGTGGTCACCTTAGCCAGAGCGATGCGTACGCACGATGAGGGATGTCCCCCCAATGCGATTAGGCAGGGTGTGCTTGCTGAACCCGCTGGTAGGCGTCGTCCAGCATCGCCAGGAAAGCCTGTCGCTGCGCGGCATCAAGCACCACCGCGCGTTCGAACGCATCCACGCTCGCACTCCAGTCGGCCAGTGTGTCGTCGTTGTAGAGGGCCTGATGCCGTTCCCATGCTCCGCCTGCCTTCAGGTACAGCCACTTGTCGAACAGGTGCAGCGGGCTGCCGTTGTCCAGCTGCAGGGGGCGGGTGGTCCTGGTGTGGGCCAGCACGCTGCGCAGCGCAGGTGAATCGTGAAGCTGGCCTGCCCAGACGTGGTTGCCAAGATGTTGCTCGGCAAAGCGCAGGATCGCCTGGTGATCATCCTCCAACCCGGCATCGTAGAGTGCCTGCGGCAGCCGCAGGTGCCGGCGATCGAACAGCCACTTCAGTACCAGCGTTGCCGCCTGCGGGGTGGTGTTGTGTTCATTGCCAGGGTCGAAATCATGATGGCCGATGAACTCGCGGTCCTCATGCAGATTGAGCTGGATGGTGTCCACGCGCTGCCTGCGCTTGCAGAACCAGAGCTTGATGTCGACGTCCCCGGTAAGCGGCTTTTCAAAGTAGGCGGTGTCGCCGAATTCTTCCAACCGGCCGTTGAAGTACGCCAGGCAGTCCTGGAGTGTGGCTGATGGCTGCACGTATCCGTCCCAGAAGCCTTCGGGCTTTGGCGGATTACCCTTGGGCCGGCGACTGAACAGGGTGGCGGACTTGAAGTGGCTCAGCAGGCTGCCACGCGCTCCGACGGTGGGCGGATAGAAGCGATCATTGATGATGTCGAAGGCAAAGTAGAACTCCATGTCGTGGAGCTTGTCCTTGACCGATTTCTGCCCTTGGTTCGCGCTGATCGTGGTCGGGGTCTTGCCGATACCGTGCTGCGCGAACCATGCCTGCAGATGCGCATCCGAGCCCTTGCTGCCGAGCAGCTCGACCAGTGTTGAGATATGCATTCCATTGCCTCGTTGTTGTCGGTGGCCCGGACGGGAAAGCGCGGGCCATGGTTGCTGCAAGTCGTGCGCTACTTCGCCGGCAGAGGATGAGCCTCCATGTCCTCATGCAGGATGCGACGGAGTTCGACGATGGCCGGCGTGGCTTCCTGCACGCTGTGACCGGACACGATCACTTTTTCCGAGACGGCCTTCGGCAGGTGCGAGCTCCAGTAGGGAACCAGTCCATCGTCGGTCTTTTCCAGCGGACCTTCGGCCTGGGTCCGCGCGATGATCGAGTGGTAACGCACCTTCGGCGATATCGGCAGATCGGCCACGGCCTTGACGAAGGCGTCGTCCTTGTCCAGGTTCTGGATGCTGTTCATCTGGTAGCCGTGCTTGTCATCGTTGCGCTCGACCTTGCCGTCGTTTGCCAATGTCGCGACATCCTCCAGCACCGTCAGCGGCAGGCGCACGAAGCGGCCGAGCCAGCGCCCCAGGCGCGTGCCGGCAACATCGGTGCCGCGATGGGGGGTAGCGATGAACACCACCCGTGAAATTTCCGGTTCCGGCTGGAAGGTCAGCACCGGCGCGCCCTTCGTACGCAGCAGTTCGCGCTGCGCCGGGGTCATCTGCGCGGTCGCCAGCAGGGTATCGACCAGATGGTCGCCGGAGGAGGACACCGTCAGCCGCGAAATCACCCCGCCCATGCTGTGCGCGACCACCACCATGTCGCGCGATGCCAGCGCCTTGCCGGTTGGGTCGAAGTGCTGCAGTGTCTCATGCAGGATCCGCCGGATCTCATCGTGGCTGAGGGCGATCGGCATGTTGGTCGGGTAGTAGAACTGCCAGATCTGGAAGTCGCCGCGGATCTCATCGTCACGCATCAGCTCGTTGGCCACGTTGACCCACGCCTCCGGGCTGCTGGCCAGGCCATGGATCATCAGCAGCACGCGGCGGTCCGGATCATACGGCTGCATCATGAACAGATGCGGCTTGTCGATGCCGCCCTTGCCGCCGAACAGCGTACGCAGCGATTGCCGGCTGAAGTTGGAGCGGGCCAGCCACAGCGCGTAACCGGCGGTGAAGTTCGCCGCCAGTGGCACCTGCTCGCCGTGCAGTTCCACCACCGCCACCTGGTAGGGATCGTGGATCTCCAGTTCCGGCTCGTCGTCGTGCAGCACTTCCCACAGGTTGTTGCCGGAGAAACGCAGCAGCACGGTCATCGACGGCGACGGCATCTCGCTCCAGTCGCGCTCGGCCGTCGTTGCGGTACCAGCGGCGGCGGCCGCCGGCCCGGTGCTGGCCGGGTCGGCCATCACCGCCACCAGTTCGGCGCCGAAGCCATCGCGGCGATGCACGCTGCGCAAGGTGCCGGTGAAGGACATCGATGCGGCCGGTACCAGTTCGATCGGCTCGCGCGTGTCCGCTGCCGGGCCATCGTCGGCAGGCGCGAGTACGAAGGTCCAGCGACCCAACTGGAACCGCCCGTTGTCGTTGCGCACCTGCTTGCTCGAATAGGCCTCGAACAGCATCACGGCTGATTCCTGCACGGCCAGGTTGTAGTAGTCGCGCACCTGGGTCTGGCGGTCTTCGAAACCACGCTGGTTGGCGGTGCGTTCGGTGAAGAACAGATACGCGTAGGACTGCCGCGCGATCTGCATCCACGCATCCAGGCGCGGCTGGAAGGTCGGGTCAGGCGGGGCCGTCGCGGCCTTGCTGCGGGCCACCGACGCCGACTCGCGCTTCGGCGCCGGCATCGTCATCGCGTACTGCACCCACAGTTCGGCCAGCGCCGAGCGCTTGTCTTCCTCGCGCACGACGATGCTGCCCTCCATCGCCTCGATGCAGGGCAGGCCGGGCTTGGCACAGGCGCCCTCGTCCAGGCCGGCCACGCGCAGGGTCTCCATGGTGGCCGCGCTGAGCTTGCCGCTGGTGAGAATGTCGCCGCGCTTGAGCGCGATGTACTGACCCGGAGTGACCGTGCCCACCTGCACCGATGGGCCGAACTGGCGCAGCGTCGCGCATCCGCTCAGGGCGAGCAGGGCAACGAGGATGAAGGTGGTGCGGATGACGCCGATGCCTGTTCTTTCCATGTGGACTCCCTGCGCTGGCGCCACTCTAGCGGCAGGCGTGTCAACGCGGAAGCAGGCCTGCGGCAGCGCCGGACCGTGCCCGGCGAACCCCGCCTGTCAGCCGGTCTCCCCGCAGATCATCCCTCTATCAGGCAGGTCACCGCAGCCGAATAACCTTCGTATTCGTCACCGGCACCCACATGCAGCGTGTGCGTGGCATCAATCTTTTTGAGGTAGGAAGGCGCTTCGGTCTCGGCCGCGTCATTGACCGTCGTCACTCCCCAGGATCGGGCCAAACGCTGGTGATCAACGCCCTGCAGATACACGTGCAGGCTCTTGTAGGGCTTGGAAATGCTCACATCCGCGCTGGCTACGGTGCCTCCGAACAGCGCTACCGGCTTGCCCTTGGGCTCGAACACGCTGCCGGGGTCGCGGCTCAGGCCGGCGGCATGGAATGCCTGCTCCACCTGCGCTTCAGTGAAATCGGAACCCGCCTTGCAGGCCAGCAGAGTTTCCAGCGCGGTGGTGCTGGTTGCCGGAGGTGCGGCAACAGCGGCGGTTGTCAAGGCCAGGCCCAGCATCAGGGCGACAAGGGGCTTGTTCATTGCAGATCCTTCTGTATGTCGCGGAGCAGCGTAGGCGCCGGCACCAAGTCCGGGAAGACAGGCTGAAGTGTGGGGCAGGGCAGCGTTGTCGGCTAGGCCCCCTCGCTGGGCTGCCAAGGGATTCCCCGATCAAGGGCATCCAAGGCCAGTTGCGCCCACTGGCGGACCTCTTCCAACGGATGCTGCAGCTCAGCCCGCAGGGTCGGGCTGACCGTGCTGTCGCCTGATTCGCCGAGCAGTTCCAGCAGCTTTCCGCGCGAGTAACCATCATCCACCGCCGGCAGCCGGGCAAGCAGGTGGGGCACCGCAATGGCCGCGGCCGGGCGGGGACCCCAGTAGGCGTCTTCATAGGTTGCCGGATCCTGATCCAGGATCTGGTCGAGCCAAGAGACAACGTCGATTCTGTCGAGATCCATGGCGGCCCCTCCCGTAGCCAAGGATTACACCATCTGCACGCCAGAGGCGTCGGTTTCCACTGTGATCATTTCCACCAGTGCCCATAGGCCGGTGAACAGCACGCCGATCAAGAGCCAGCCCAACAACAGCGTGATCAGTAGTTGGCAGACCGCGCGTCCGTGGTAACCGGCGTAGAAGTTGTGGACGCCGAAAATGCCCAGGAACAGGGCGAGCAGGATGTAGATGGCCCGGTTCCTGGCGATAGGCGCAGATTGCGATACCGGTGCCGCATAGACAGCGTCGATTGGCTGCTGAGTGGCCGGTGGGGCAGCTGCATCGCAGGTCGGGCAGATCGCCGTATCGCTGCGTGCCTTGCAGTTGCATTCGGAGCTGTTCATCAACGCCACGGTGCTTCTCCTTGTCGAGGCAGCGGTTCTGGACCTGATGCGGCCAACAAAAAAGCCAGACCCCAATCGACGGGAGATCTGGCTTTTCGTGCCCCGAAGGGCGGTACAAATGGTGGAGGTGGGCGGAATTGAACCGCCGTCCGAAGGCACTCCATCCCCAGCACTACATGCTTAGCTCACCGTTGAATCTCATCCCCGAGCAGCACGGTGTGCAAAGCGCACCCGGGAACCAGCCTGTTGTGTTCTTGTGCCGGACTGACAGGCAGCCGCCCAGCGCGATTCCATGATAATGACTCTACGCTGCGAGCATGGACACAAGCAGTTTCGAGGCTCCGCCTAAGTCGGCAGAAGGTCACGCACCGCAGTTTTTAGGCTGCGAGAGCGACCGGAGCGTAGTTGTCGTCGTTGGCAACTAGAGTTTTGCAGCTGGATTTACGAGGAAAGCTACCCCCTCGGCATGCGCCAGGCGACTTCACAACCCCCGTCGAAACCAATGCACCCCCGGTTTCTTCAAGTTCTGCAAGGTGCGAGGCCTGTTCCGTGTCGCCACGATCAGTACCTGCCTAACACCGCACATGCTACGCCAAAAACCCTGAACAGTCACCCGGCTCGCCCAACCGTCGTCACGCCAATCCGCAACATGTTGTAGAGCTTCCGTCATAGCGGATTGCTAACGTCGTGGGCACGAATTTGCGACACACTGGCTAGGACCATTCCAGCCAGAACAGATACGGAGGACGGCCGGTGACCGAAGCAATGCAACAACGCAGCCTGCGTCAGCTGGTTGGCCCGGTAGGGGCCGATTACCAGCGGCGGGCACTGCCGCCCGGCTGGGTCTGGGCGGTGCTGGCGGTGTTGTTGGCTGCAACCTGGGCAACCGGGTTGCCGGCCACGGCCGCAGCCGCGCTGATTTCCAGTGCGGTGGTGGTGCATTGGCCTCGGCGTGGCCGCTTCCACTGGCTGGGCTGGCGGTTGCCGGCCCTGGCGGTACTGGCCGCACTCCTGTGGGGTCCGGATGTGCTGTCACAGTGGTTCGAACATGGCCTGGCCCTGACCCTGATGTCGGTGGCCAGTCTCAGTATTGGCGTGCACGTGTGGCAGTCGCGGCAACTGGCGCGGCAGCTGCAGGCCTCCGCCGACGCGCTGGACGACGCCCAGTTGCTGGCCCTGCTGCCCGTCGACGCCGCGCGGCTGGCGCAGCAGTGGCGTGCCGGTGATGATCGCCATGCTCCGGAGCTGTCGGTGGTGATGCATCTGGCAGTGATGCACGCGGCGCTGTCACCGCGTCTGCGCGGGCAGGGCCTGCTGGCGGGTTGAGTCGTTGCCCGTAACGGTGGGCGATGCCCCGCGCTGGGGCAGTCTGGCGCAGTTCTTCGGAAGCAGACGGGCGTGCCGTGGGCTAAAGGCCTGGCAGCACCTTGCGCAGATAGATCCGCTCGTGGCCCGGCGGGCAGTCGGGGAGCCGCCCGAACACTTCATAGCCCTGTTGCAGGTAGAAGTGTTCGGCCTGCCAGTCGAAGGTGTCTAGCATCACCCCGCGCGCACCAAGGTCACGGGCCTGGGTCTCGGCATCCGCCAACAGGCGCTGGCCGATGCCACGCCCGCGAAGTTCCGGGTCGACCCACAGGACGTGCACCTGCAGCCAACCTGCGCAGACATCGGCAAGCAGTCCGCCGCGCAGTTGACCTTGTTCATCGCGCCAGGCCAGCCGGACCGGCACGTCTTCGAAGTCGAAACCGCTGCTGGCGCGGTTGAACGCAGACAACCGCGCGCACAGCTCGCGCGCGTCTTCAGCATTGGCGACCGCAGGTGTGCCGGCGCGCTCCATCAGGCGTCGCGGTTGCCGCGACGCATCACCCGCTGCTTCTCGATCGCCCAGTCACGATCCTTGGCGGCATCGCGCTTGTCGTGGGTCTGCTTGCCCTTGGCCAGCGCCACTTCCAGCTTGATCTTGTTCTTGCTCCAGTACATGGCGGTGGGCACGATCGTGTAGCCATCACGCTCGACCTTGCCGACCAGCTTGTCGATCTCGCTCCGGTGCAGCAGCAGCTTGCGCTCGCGCCGGTCGTTGGCCACCACGTGGGTGGAGGCCTGGATCAGCGGGGTGATCTGCGCGCCGATCAGGAAGATCTCGCCGTCCTTCACATAGGCGTAGGCGTCGACGATGTTGCCGCGGCCAGCGCGGATCGACTTCACTTCCCAGCCCTGCAGGGCCAGGCCGGCTTCGAAGCGGTCTTCGATGTGGTACTCGTGACGGGCACGCTTGTTCAACGCGATGGTCTTGTTGGCCGTCGCGCTCTTTGCTTTATCCTTGCCGGTGTTCTTGCTCATTTCCGTATTGTCTCCGATTCGGGCCCGCCCGGTCGATTGCCGAAGCGTCCTGTATTCATGCCTACTATCCGCCGCAGTGCCCTGGTCGAACATTCGGCCGCGCGCATGTTCGATCTGGTCAACGACGTCCAGGCCTATCCGCGCCGCTTCCGCTGGTGCTCCGACGCCCGCATCGTCGAGCAGGGCGAAGACCGGCTGGTCGCTCGCCTGGACCTGGGCCTGGGTTCATTCAGTACCTGGTTCCAGACCGAAAACACCCTGCATCGCCCGCACAGCATCGACATGCAGCTGCGCGAGGGGCCGTTCAAGCAACTGCACGGCCGCTGGGAGTTCCATGCCCTGGCTGAAGATGCCTGCAAGGTCACCCTCACCCTGGACTTCGAGCCGAGTTCACGCCTGCTGGGTCCGGCGCTGGCCATCGGCTTCCAGGGATTGGCCGATCGCATGGTCAACGATTTCGTCCGCGTCGCCGACGAGGACTGAACGATGATCGAGGTCGAGGTCGTGCTGGCCTGGCCACAACGGGTGCTGTCGCGCCGGTTGCAGCTGGACGAAGGGGCGACCGTGGCTGATGCGATAGCAACGGCCGGGCTCGAAGGCAGTGCCGACTGTCCGGCCGCCGCAGTGCATGGCGTACTGGCGCGACCGCAGCAGGTGCTGCTGGATGGCGATCGCGTCGAGCTGCTGCGCGTGCTGCAGGCCGACCCCAAGGACAACCGCCGGCGTCGCGCCCGCGGCAAGTGATCCCCAGGCCCGTCCCGGAGGACGGGCAGGGTGGCTCAGCGGCCGCCCTTCTTCTTCTTGTCCTTCGGCAGATTGCGGCCGAACTGGCGCACGGTCTGCTGGGCAAGGGCCTTGTCGTTGGCCGGGAAGTAATCGCCTTCCCAACGGGTGACCACATCATTTTCGAAGTACACGACGAAATTCTTCACGTCGGTACGGCCCAGGCGGTTCACGCGCTCGGTCGAGGTGTAGTCCCAGCGCTGGGCGTGGAACGGGTCCGGCACCGAGGGGGTGCCCAGCAGGGCGTTGACCTGCTGCTTGCTCTGCCCGACCTGCAGCTTGGCCACGGCATCTTCCCGGATCAGGTTGCCCTGGTAGATGGGTTGCTTGTAGATGATGCCGCACCCGGTGGTGGACAAGGCAACGGCGGCGACCAACAGGAGATTGCGCATCGGGACTGGCGGTTGGGGAAATCGATCCGATGATACACTCCCGGCGTGCCACCGCGACCCAATCCGAGGCAGCTGGCGCTAAATCGCCAATGAACGGAGACCTATGGAAACCCACGACCTGCGTAAAGTCGGCCTGAAGGTGACCCATCCGCGGATGCGGATCCTGGCGCTGCTCGAGCAGCGTAATGCCCAGAACCACCAGCACCACATGACCGCCGAGGACATCTACCGCCAGCTGCTGGAGCATGGCGACGAGATTGGCCTGGCCACGGTGTACCGGGTGCTGACCCAGTTCGAGGCTGCCGGCCTCGTGCTCAAGCACAATTTCGAAGGCGGCCAGGCCGTCTACGAACTCGACCGCGGCGGCCACCACGACCACATGGTCGATGTGGACACCGGCAAGATCATCGAGTTCGAAAGCACCGAGATCGAAGACCTGCAGCGCAAGATCGCGGCCGACCACGGCTACGAGCTGGAAGAGCACTCGCTGGTGCTGTACGTGCGCAGGAAGCGCAAGTAAGCCCCGCAGCCAGTTGATTGCGACGAAACCCCGGGCATGCCCGGGGTTTTTGCTTTATGGCCTCAGCGTCGCGGTAGATCCACGCCCTGCGTGGATGGCCCCATCAGGACGTCCAGAGCCACCGCCTCGGCCATCGCCCGGTTCCCCGCATCGCCCGGGTGCAGGTGGTCACCGGAGTCGTAGGCTGCCGCCATCCGTGAGGGATCGGCCGGATCACGCAGGGCCGCGTCGAGGTCGATCACCGCGTCGAACGGGCTGTCCGTGCGCAGCCAGGCGTTGAGCTGCCGGCGCAGGGCGTCCTTGTCCGCGGCATAGTAGTCGTCCAGCGGGGTGCCGGGCAGGGCGCCGGCAAACGGGGTCAGGGTGGCGCCGAGGATGCGCAGCCCGCGGGCATGGGCGCGCTGGGCCAGTTCGCGGTAGCCGGCCTGCAACTCGGCGAGGGTCGGTCGCGTCTCGTCGCGGGCAAAGGCCGTCCCCGGCCAGCTGATGTCGTTGATGCCGATCAGCACGATCACACTGGCGACACCGGACTGGTCGAGCACGTCACGCTGGAAGCGCTCGCGGGCCGATTCGCCCATGCCATCGCGCAGCAGGCGACCGCCGGAGATGCCGGCATTGACCACTGCTACACCTTCTGGTGCCAGCCGCGCGGCGAGGTGATCGGTCCAGCGCTGGTCCTGGTCGAGGCTGGCGGTGGCACCATCGGTGATGGAATCGCCGATCACCACCACGCTGCGCGCGATGGCCGGGGCCTCGACGTCGATGGCCGACAGGAGCAGGCGGGCCGTGGTGCTGCTGGCGTCCCGCAGTGCGGGCCGTTGATGCTGGTCGCCCGGCGCAATCCAACTGGTCTGCCGCCCTTCCCAATGGAAGCTCTGCAGCGGCGTGCGGTCGGGTAGGTAAACGCTGACCTGCACCGCCTGCCGATCAGCGGTGGGAAGGGGGAGCGGATCACTCAGGCGGTCCTGCCCGGGCGCAATCACGACCCCGGGCTGGCCGTCGAAGCGCAGCGGCTGCGGCGTGTCCCCCGTATGGGCGGCGATGCTGGCAGCGCCGATCCGCAAAGGTTGGGTGCCGTAGGCATTGCTCAGGCGGATCCGCAGGCGCGACCCGCCCAGGCTGATGCGAGCGCTCTGGCGGAAGGTCTGGTCCTGCAGTTGGCCGGGAATGAGGGTGGGAAACAGGAAATCGCTGCCCCACACCGGCTGCGGGCTGGCTTGCCAGCTGGCGACCCAGTGCGGGGCAGGTGACGCGGCGGCGTCGCCGGAGAGGGCAAGCAGGGCGGTAGCGGGCAGTTGGCTCAGGCGATTCATCGGGATGACCCGGTGGGAGGGACGGTCATGGTGCGTCCAGGGTCATCTGTGAACTAGAATGCGCATGGACAATCATCTGTGAATCAAATTCATTGGCATGGCACGCACTGACATCAACCGATCCGGCGAACTGGAAGTATTCGTGCGGGTGATCGAAACCGGCGGCTTTTCCGCCGCCGCCCGCAGCCTGGAGATGACGCCGTCGGCGGTCAGCAAGCTGGTTGCGCGGCTGGAGCAGCGGCTGGGTACACGCCTGCTGCAGCGCTCCACCCGCCAGTTGCAGCTGACCCCGGAGGGCTGCGCGTTCTATGAGCGCGGCCTGCGGGTGCTGGCTGATCTGGAAGAGGCCGAACGCTGCGCCAGCGCCCACGCCGAGCCGCGCGGCCGGCTGCGGGTCAATGCCAACGTGCCGTTCGGCCAGCACTTCCTGCTTCCACTGCTGCCGGAATTCCTGCAGCGCCACCCGCAGGTCGGTGTGGACCTGACCCTGACCGACGAGGTGATCGATCTGCTGGAGCAGCGCACCGATGTGGCGGTGCGGGCCGGTCCGTTGAAGAGTTCCAGCCTGGTCGCGCGCCGGCTGGGTGCAACGCGGATGATGATCGTGGCGGCACCGGCCTATGCGACACGACACGGACTGCCGGCCAATGCCGACGCACTGCTGGCGCACAACCGGCTGGATATCGGCCATGCACGGTCGGTGCAGGGCTGGCCGCTGCTGCAGGATGGCCAGCAGCAGCGGGTGCTGCCGAGCGGGAATGCGCGCGCCAGCAATGGCGACGCGCTGCGTCAGCTGGTGCTGGGTGGGCTGGGCCTGGCCCGGCTGGCGGCGTTCCAGGTGCAGGCCGACATCGCGGCAGGCCGGTTGCTGCCGGTGCTGGAGGACGCCAACCCGGGCGACCTGGAAGAGGTGCACGCGGTGTTCCTGGGGCAGGGGGGCTACCTGCCGCTGCGGGTGCGCGCGTTCCTTGATTTCCTGGTGGAGAACGTCGACCTGACGCAGCCGCGGGGGTAGTGCCGGCCGCNGGCCGGCAATTTCATGACCTTCGCCCATGCGCACCGGGTTGCCGGCCAGCGGCCGGCAATACCAGGCGTCAGGCCCGCAGGAGATCCACGCCATGCGTGGATGATGCGCGCGATTCACGCGCCAACAGGCGTGCAGGGGCCTACACCTGCAGCAGCTTGCGCGCGGCGGCGCGGGCTTCCTTGCTCACTTCCACGCCACCCAGCATGCGCGCCAGCTCTTCCTCGCGGGCCTTTGCGTCGAGCTTCTCCACCGCGCTCTGGGTCATGCCTTCCACCGGTGCCTTGCTGACCCGGTAATGGGCGTGGCCCTTGGAGGCGACCTGCGGCAGATGGGTCACGCACAGCACCTGGCGCTTTTCGCCGAGGGCGCGCAGCTTCTGGCCGACGATATCGGCCACCGCGCCACCGATGCCGGAGTCGACTTCGTCGAACACCATGGTCGGCACTGCATCCAGGTCGAGCGCGGCCACTTCGATGGCCAGCGAAATACGTGACAGCTCGCCACCGGAAGCGACCTTGCGCAGCGCACGCGGTGGCTGGCCGGCATTGGCTGCCACCAGGAACTCGACGCGCTCGGCGCCCTGCGGGTCCGGCTTGCCGTTGTCCTGCGGCTCCAGCTCGATCAGGAACTGGCCGCCGCCCATGCCCAGCTCGGCGATGATGCCGGTGGTGGTGGCCGACAGCTCGGCAGCTGCGGTGCGGCGGCTGGTGGTCAGTGCTGCGGCCTCGGCACGCCAGGCCGCTGCGGCCTTTTCAATTTCGCCGGCCAGACGCTGCAGGCGCTCGTCGGCGCCGCGCAGCTGTTCCACTTCGGCGCGCATGCGCTCACGCTGCGCACCCAGCTCATCCATCGGTACGCGGTGCTTGCGGGCCAGGTCGTGCAGGCGGCCGAGGCGGCGCTCGTTCTCCTCGAACTGGTCCGGATCGGCGTCCAGGTCGTCATGCACCCGGTCGAGCAGGGCCAGGGCCTCGTGCAGCTGGATGGAGGCGCTGTCGATCAGGGCATCGACGTCGCCTAGGCGCGGGTCATGTTCGGCCACCCTGGCCAGTTCATGCCGCACCTGCTGCAGCAGGTCCAGCGCCGAGTGGCCTTCGTCGCCGTTGAGCTGGTCCGACGCTGCCTGGCAGGCGGCCAACAGGGCGCTGGCATGCGCCTGACGGCGATGGCTGGCGCCGAGCGCGGTGATCGACTCCGGCTCCAGATCCTCACGGTCCAGTTCGCGCAGCTGGTGTTCGAGGAAGCCGATGCGGTCACTCACGTCGCCCTGTTGCGACAGTGCCAGGGATTCATCGACCAGCGCCTGCCAGGTGGCGGCAGCGCGGCGCACCTGGCGGCGTTCGCTTTCGTTGCGGGCATAGGCGTCCAGCAGGGCCAGCTGCGACGGACGCGTCAGCAGGGCCTGCTGCTCATGCTGGCCATGGATTTCCACCAGCAGGCCGGCGAGGTCGGCCAGCTGCGCCAGGGTGACCGGGCGGCCGTTGATCCACGAGCGCGAGCCGCCGTCGGCGCGGATCACGCGGCGCAGCTGGCATTGGTCTTCATCGTCCAGCTCATTGCTGGCCAGCCACTGGCGGGCGGCCTGCAGCTGGTCCAGCGCGAATTCGGCCGACAGTTCGGCCCGGGCCGCGCCATGGCGGACCACGCCGCTGTCGGCGCGCAGGCCGGACAGGAAGCCCAGGGCGTCGACCATCAGCGACTTGCCCGCGCCGGTCTCGCCTGAAACCACGGTCATGCCCGGCCCGAACTCCAGTTCGGTGGCGCGGACGACGGCGAAATCCTTGATTGAAAGATGTCTGAGCATGGGTAAGGGGGTGTCTGCAGCCGCGCAACGCTAGCACGCGCGGCGGGGTCGTCCAATGACTTGCCAAGGGGATGCGCCGCCATTATCTAATGTCCTTGTCTCACAGGTTGATTCCATGCACGGTTCTCCCGACCAACTTGCCCCGCGCGCACGGCACCTGCTGCGCACGCTGATCGCGCGCTACATCCAGGATGGCGAGCCCGTGGGTTCGCAGACGCTGGCGCGCGTGGCCGGTCTGGAGGTCAGTCCGGCCACCATCCGCAACATCCTCGGTGACCTGGAAGACCTGGGCCTGCTGGCCTCGCCGCATACGTCGGCGGGCCGGATTCCGACCGCGCATGGTTACCGGGTGTTCGTCGACAGCCTGTTGCAGATGCAGCCGCCGGGCGAAGGCGAGCTGGCCCGACTGCGTCAGGAGCTGGCCGGAGGCGGCAGTACCCAGGCGTTGCTCGGCAGTGCCTCGGAGCTGCTGTCGGCGATGAGCCACTTCGTTGGCGTGGTCAGCGCGCCGCGCCGCGAGCAGTTCGCGTTCCGCCAGATCGATTTCGTAGCGCTGGACGGGCGCCGGGTGCTGGCGATCCTGGTCTTTGCCGACAATGAAGTGCAGAACCGGGTGATCGAGACCCGCCAGGATTTCGCACCGGGGCAGCTGGAGCAGGTGGCCAACTACCTCAATGCCAACTTTGCCGGGCTGCCCCTGGCCGAGATCCGTACCCGCCTGCTGCTGGAGCTGCGCGACGCCCGTTCCGAGCTGGAACAGGTGCTGGCGCACAGCGTCGAGCTGGCCGAGCAGGCCTTGCAGCCGCCGGCCGACGACATGCTGGTGGCCGGCCAGACGCGTCTGATGGGGGTGCAGGACCTGTCCGACCTGGAGCGCCTGCGCGAGCTGTTCGAGCTGTTTTCCAGCAAGCGCGAGATCCTGCAGCTGCTGGAGCGGACCATCCAGGCCCCCGGGGTGCGCATCTTCATCGGCGAGGAAACCGGCGTGGTGCCCCTGCAAGGGGTCTCGCTGGTCACCGCGCCGTACACCGCCAACGGCCAGGTACTGGGCGTGCTGGGCGTGATCGGGCCGAAGCGGATGGCCTACGACCGCATGATTCCGCTGGTCCAGGCTACCGCCGATGTGCTCGGCGCGGCCTTTTCGCCGGGCGGGCGAACTCCGGGTGCATCGGACGCTTGAAACGCAGCATCCCGCCCACACTAGGGTGGGTGGAGGCGGAGAGTGACCGCCAGGGACCCAGACATGAATCAAGATCAGCCAGACATCGCCGCCCAGCAGGCCGCCGCCGACGCAGCTGCCGCCGAGGGCGTCAACGAACAGATCGAACAGCTCCGTGCCGAAGTGGAGCAGGTCAAGGCCGAAGCGCTGCGTGAGCGCGCCGACCTCGACAACCAGCGCAAGCGCGTGGCCCGCGACATCGAACAGGCGCGCAAGTTCGCCAACGAGAAGCTGCTGGGCGAACTGTTGCCGGTATTCGACAGCCTCGATGCCGGCCTCAAGGCCGCCGGCGACGATGCCCATCCGCTTCGCGAGGGCCTGGAGCTGACCTACAAGCAGCTGCTGAAGGTCGCCGGTGACAACGGCCTGGTGCTGCTGGACCCGACCGGGCAGCCGTTCAACCCGGAACACCACCAGGCGATCAGCCAGGTCGCTGCCCCCGGCGCCGCCCCGGGCAGCGTGGTGACCGTGTTCCAGAAGGGCTACCTGCTCAACGAGCGCCTGCTGCGGCCGGCGCTGGTGGTGGTTGCCGCCGATTGACCGCGGGCGCCGGGCCTGGCCTGGCGCGGGTTTTCCCGCCGCGACCGGGGCATCGGCACGACCGACGCTGAACGTGTTGGGCGAACGGAAACACAGCGTTCGGGGGATGGCTTGAATGTTCCACGAGCCTCCCCCACATCCCATTCATCCACCGGTCGAACGGCCGGACTGACAAAAACAACATTCCTTCAAGGAGTCCCCCATGGGCAAGATCATTGGTATCGACCTCGGCACCACCAACTCGTGCGTGGCGATCATGGACGGCGGAAAGGCCCGCGTCATCGAAAACGCGGAGGGTGATCGCACCACCCCGTCGATCGTCGCCTACACCAAGGACGGCGAAGTCCTGGTCGGTGCCTCGGCCAAGCGCCAGGCCGTGACCAACCCGAAGAACACCTTCTACGCGGTGAAGCGCCTGATCGGCCGCAAGTTCACCGACGCCGAAGTGCAGAAGGACATCGCGCACGTCCCGTACAGCATCCTGGCCCATGACAATGGTGATGCCTGGGTGGCCACCAGCGATGCCAAGAAGATGGCACCGCAGGAAATCTCGGCCAAGGTGCTGGAGAAGATGAAGAAGACCGCCGAGGATTTCCTCGGTGAGAAGGTCACCGAAGCGGTCATCACCGTGCCGGCCTACTTCAACGACAGCCAGCGCCAGGCAACCAAGGACGCTGGCCGCATCGCCGGCCTGGACGTCAAGCGCATCATCAACGAGCCGACCGCGGCCGCGCTGGCCTATGGCCTGGACAAGGGCGACAACAAGGATCGCAAGATCGTTGTGTACGACCTGGGCGGCGGCACCTTCGACGTCTCGGTGATCGAGATCGCCAATGTCGACGGCGAGAAGCAGTTCGAAGTGCTGGCCACCAACGGCGACACCTTCCTGGGTGGCGAAGACTTCGACAACCGCGTCATCGAGTACCTGGTTGAAGAGTTCAACAAGGACCAGGGCATCGACCTGCGCAAGGATCCGCTGGCCCTGCAGCGCCTGAAGGATGCTGCCGAGCGCGCCAAGATCGAACTGTCCAGCGCCCAGCAGACCGAAGTGAACCTGCCGTACGTCACCGCTGACGCGTCGGGTCCGAAGCACCTGAACATCAAGCTGACCCGCGCCAAGCTGGAATCGCTGGTGGAAGAGCTGATCAGGAAGTCGATCGAGCCGTGCCGCGTTGCGTTGAATGACGCCGGCCTGCGTTCGAGCGACATCAGCGAAGTGATCCTGGTCGGCGGCCAGACCCGCATGCCGAAGGTGCAGCAGGCTGTCACCGAGTTCTTCGGCAAGGAACCGCGCAAGGACGTCAACCCGGACGAAGCCGTGGCACTGGGTGCTGCGATCCAGGGCGGCGTGCTTGGCGGCGATGTCAAGGACGTGCTGCTGCTGGACGTGACCCCGCTGTCGCTGGGTATCGAAACCATGGGCGGTGTGTTCACCAAGATCATCGAAAAGAACACCACCATCCCGACCAAGGCCTCGCAGGTGTTCTCCACCGCCGAGGACAACCAGTCGGCCGTGACCGTGCACGTGCTGCAGGGTGAGCGCGAGCAGGCCCGCTTCAACAAGTCGCTGGCCAAGTTCGATCTGTCCGGCATCGAGCCGGCCCCGCGCGGCCTGCCGCAGGTGGAAGTGTCCTTCGACATCGACGCCAACGGCATCCTGCACGTGTCGGCCAAGGACAAGAAGACCAACAAGGAACAGAAGGTCGAGATCAAGGCCGGTTCGGGTCTGTCCGAGGAAGAGATCGCACGCATGGTCGCCGACGCGGAAGCCAACCGCGAAGAAGACAAGAAGTTCCAGGAGCTGGTGCAGGCCCGCAACCAGGCCGATGCCCTGATCCACGGCACCCGCAGCGCGATCACCGAGCACGGCAGCAAGGTTGGTGGCGAAGTGATCGGCAAGGTGGAAGCGGCCCTGGCCGATCTGGAAACCGCGATGAAGGGTGACGACAAGGCGCAGATCGAAGCCAAGTCGAAGGTGCTGGAAGAAGCCGGCCAGTCGCTGTTCGCTGCGGCTTCGGCCGACCAGGGCGGTGCCGCCCCGGGTGCCGACGCCGGCAATGCGGGCAAGGCGCAGGATGACGTGGTGGACGCCGAGTTCACCGAAGTCAAGGACGACAAGAAGTCCTGATCCGGACCGACACGGGACGCTGCTCGCCAGCGTCCCGTTGTCGTACCAGGGTCCTGACCGCCCTCTGGCGTGTCGGGGCGCCCGACGCAAGAGCGGACCTGGTTCCGCTCTTCCGCTTTGACGAATCCCGACTTTCCGGAATGCGATCCACGATATGAGCAAGCGCGATTACTACGAAGTGCTGGGCGTTGCCCGCACCGCCACCGACGAAGAGCTGAAGAAGGCCTACCGTCGCTGCGCGATGAAGTTCCACCCGGACCGCAACCCGGGTGATGCGGCGGCCGAAGCCTCCTTCAAGGAGTGCAAGGAAGCCTACGAAGTCCTGTCCGACGGCAACAAGCGCCGCATGTACGACAGCCATGGCCATGCCGCGTTCGAACACGGCATGGGCGGCGGTGGCGGTGGTCCGGGCGGCCCGGACATGAACGATATCTTCGGCGACATCTTCGGCAACATCTTTGGTGGGGCCGGCGGTGGTGGCCCGCGCCAGGCGCGTCGCGGCGCCGACATCGGTTACGTGATGGAGCTGGACCTGGAAGAAGCGGTGCGTGGCGTCGAGCGCCGCATCGAGATTCCGACCCTGGCCGAATGCGGCGACTGCGATGGCAGCGGTTCGGAAGACGGCAAGGTCGAGACCTGCAACGTCTGCCATGGTCGTGGCCAGGTGCGCATCCAGCGCGGCATCTTCGCCATGCAGCAGGCCTGCCACAACTGTGGTGGCCGTGGCCAGATCATCGCCAAGCCCTGCAAGACCTGCCACGGCAACGGCCGTGTCGAGGAAGACAAGGTGCTGTCGGTGAAGGTGCCGGCAGGCGTGGATACCGGCGACCGCATCCGCCTGGCGGGTGAGGGCGAGGCCGGTCCGGCGGGTACGCCGCCGGGCGATCTGTACGTGGAAGTGCGCGTGCGTGAGCACCACATCTTCCAGCGCGACGGCGACGACCTGCACTGCGAAGTGCCGATCCGCATTTCGCAGGCCGCACTGGGCGATATCGTGCGCGTGGCCACCCTCGGTGGCGAAGCGGAAATCCGTATCCCGGCCGAGACCCAGACCGGCAAGCTGTTCCGCCTGCGCGGCAAGGGTGTTCGTTCGGTGCGTAGCCGCAGCGAAGGTGACCTGTATTGCCGCGTGGTGGTGGAGACCCCGGTCAACCTCACCAGCGACCAGCGCAAGCTGCTGGAGCAGTTTGAAGCCACCTTCAACGGCGAGGATGCACGCAAGCATTCGCCGAAGTCTGCGACCTTCATTGATGGCGTGAAGGGCTTCTGGGACCGGATGACGTCCTGATCCCTTGAGGAAAATGATGAACGACAGCGCCGGGCCATGCCCGGCGTTTTCGTTTCCGGCGCAGCAGATCCGCACCATGCGTGCACGCGGTGGAACGGATCAACGGATCAACGGATCAACGGATCAACGGAAAAACGCCGCCGGCGTCTGCCCCAGCTGGCGCTTGAACATGCTGGTGAATGCACTGGGACTGTCGTAGCCCATCGCCAGCGCAACATCGATCACCTTCTCGCCGCGGGCCAGCCGTTCCATCGCGGCCAGCAGGCGCGCCTGCTGCCGCCACTGGCCAAACGTCATGCCCAGTTCGCTGGCGAAGTGGCGCTGGATGGTTTTCACGTCGATCGCCAACGCCTGTGCCCAGTCCTGCAGGGTCGCCTCGTCGCCGGGATGTTTCTGGATGTGCTGGCAGATCCTGTGCAGCCGCGGGTCGACGGGCTCGGGCAGGTGCAACGGCAGTACGTCCATGCGGTGCAGTTCGTCGAGCATCAGCCGCACCAAGCGGCCATCGCGGCTGTCTTCTTCATGCGGTCCGTCGATCAGGATGGCTGCCTGCAGCAGTTCGCGCAGCAGCGGTGCCACCTCCACGGCGAAGGGCTCGGCGGGCAGTTGTGGGGCGAATGACGGTTCGATGTACAGGCTGCGCATGTGCACCTCGGCGATGCAGTCCACCGCATGGGCCATGCCCGCCGGCATCCAGATGGCGCGGGTGGAGGGCACCACCCAGCGGCCGACCTCCGAGCGCACCACCATCAGCCCGGACATGGAATAGACCAGCTGGTGCCGCCGGTGCTTGTGCGCCGCGATGCGGGTGCCGGCGCGGTAGTCACGTGCGCGGCAGGTGACCGGGCGATGCACCGGCACCTCGTTCCACGGCGCGGTTTCGCGGATGGGGCAGGGGGTGTCCTTTTTGCGATAGGCCATGACCAGAACGCGGCAGAAGGGAGCGGATGCCCACCGTAGCATGCACGGCTCGCCCCCATCCTGACCGTGCGCAATGTCGACTCTGGCTGCTCCCGCCGTATCCGCCCGCCCCGTATCGCCAGGAGTGCTGGCGGCGATCTCCAGCTCGCATATGGTCAACGACATGATGCAGTCGCTGATCCTGGCCATCTATCCGGTGATCAAGGGCGGCTTCAATCTCAGCTTCACCCAGATCGGCCTGATCACGCTGACCTACCAGCTCACCGCCTCGATCTTCCAGCCGCTGGTCGGCCTCGCCACCGACCGCCGGCCGGCCCCGTACTCGCTGCCGATCGGCATGGCCTCGACCCTGTGCGGCATGCTGCTGCTCGGCTTTGCGCCCAACTACGCGATGGTGCTGCTGGCCGCCGCGCTGGTCGGCATCGGTTCGGCCATCTTCCATCCGGAAGCCTCGCGCATCGCCCGCCTCGCCTCCGGCGGCCGTCATGGCCTGGCGCAGTCGGTGTTCCAGGTGGGAGGCAACTTCGGCACGGCGCTGGGGCCGTTGATCGCCGCAGCGGTGATCGTGCCCTATGGCCAGCATTCCGCATCGTGGTTTGCCGGTGCAGCGTTGATCGGCATTGCCCTGCTGACCTATGTCGGCCGCTGGTATTCGCTGCATCTGGGCGCGCCCCGGCCAGCAGCACACGGTGTGACTGCCGCGCGCCATCCGCCGCGCACGATCGCCCGGGTGCTGGCCATCCTGCTGGTGCTGATCTTCAGCAAGTACTTCTACATGGCCAGCATCGGCAGCTACTTCACCTTCTACCTGATGCATCATTTCGGCATTCCGGTGGCGCAGGCGCAGCTGCATCTGTTCGCCTTCCTGGTGGCGTCCGCCGCGGGTGGATTCTTCGGCGGTCCGCTGGGCGATCGTATCGGTCGCAAGCCGATCATCTGGGCCTCGATCCTGGGCGTGGCACCGTTCGCGCTGATGCTGCCGCATGCCGACCTGCTGTGGACGACGGTGCTGGCGGTGCTGATCGGCTTCGTGCTGTCTTCGGCTTTCTCGGCGATCGTGGTCTATGCGCAGGAAATGATGCCGCACCGGATCGGTATGGTGTCCGGGTTGTTCTTTGGCTTTGCCTTCGGCATGGGCGGCCTCGGCGCAGCGGTGCTCGGTCTGCTGGCTGACAAGACCAGCATCGAATTCGTCTACCAGCTGACCGCGTTCCTGCCGTTGCTGGGCATCGTCGCGGCCTGGCTGCCGCCGTCCAGGCCTGCTGCGCACTGAGGGTGTTCTTCGGCAGGGCTGCGCCCTGCACCTGCAGAGGCCAGATCAACGGCAACGGCAACGGCAACGGCAAAAGCGTGCATTTCGTGGGATGGCGGGGTGGGTCCGGTTGCGGGGGACGCTGCAAGTACGTCCCTGTAAGCTCGGTCGCGCCATCCATGGCGCTCACGCCCCCGCGCGCCATGGATGGCGCCATCGAGCCCCCATGGATGGGTTTACGGCGTGTCCTGCAGCCCCATACCGCCCCGCCAAACCACAGAAAAGCCAGAGCCGGCTGTTGCTGTTGCCTCGGCTTTGGTTGTGGCTGTTGCCTCTGCAGGTGCAGGGCGCAGCCCTGCCGAAAACCCCCTTGGGCGTAGAATGCGGGCATGAGCGAATCCCTCGACAACCACCTCGTCCACGGCCGCCGCCAGCGGCCCGACGGTCCTTCGCCGATCGATGTCATTTCGGTCCAATCACAACTGGTCTACGGCCATGCCGGCAACAGCGCCGCGCTGCCCCCGATGCGTGCGCTGGGCGTGCGCGTGGCCTCGATCCCGACCACGCTGCTGAGCAATGCGCCGTTCTACGAGACCACCCGTGGCCGTGTACTGCCCAGCGACTGGTTCGCCGATCTGCTGCTCGGCACGCATGAACGGGGTCTTCCGCAGCGGGCGAAGATGCTGGTCTCCGGCTACTTCGGCAGCGCCGCCAACGGTGCGGCCTTTGCTGATTGGCTGGACGGGATCCTGCCGGCATGTCCGCAGCTGCGCTACTGCCTGGACCCGGTGATCGGCGATACCCACACCGGTCCCTACGTGGAGCCGGGACTGGAAGCGATCTTCGCTGAGCGCCTGCTGCCGCATGCATGGCTGCTTACCCCGAATGCCTTCGAACTCGGTCGCCTGACCGGCATGCCGGCGCTGGCCGAAGCCGATGCCATTGCTGCTTCGCGCGCGCTGCTGGCGCGGGGGCCGCAGTGGGTGCTGGCACACAGCGTCGGCGGCAATCCGGGCGAACTGGTGACGCTGGCTGTGGGGCGCGAGGAAACCTGGCGCTGGACCTCGCCGCTGCTGCCGGTGGATGTGGCAGGCACCGGCGACGTGCTGATGTCGCTGATGGTGTCCTTCCTGCTGCGTGGTGAGCCGATGCAGATGGCCATCTCGCGGGCCATCGCCGGCACCCATGCGGCGCTGGAGGCGACCCTGGCCCACGGCTTCGAAGAGTTCGACGTGATCGCGGCCGCACCGGCGGCACTGGCCGACGGCATGCGCTTCCGCGCCGAACGGCTGGCATGAGCGATCTGCACGAACGCACGCCGCGCACGGTCGGCATCGTCGGCAGTGCCGGCGCCTATGGGCGATGGCTGACCCGGTTCTTCGAACAGCACATGCAGGTGCGCGTGATCGGCCACGATCCGGCCGATCCCGATTCGCATGCGCCGGAGCAGTTGCTGGAACAGGCCGACGTGTTGGTGTTCTCCGCACCGATCCGGCACACGTTCGCGTTGATTGCCGAGTACGCGCGCCTGTCGGCGGGCCGCGAGCAGGAACGCTTGTGGCTGGATGTGACCTCGGTGAAGGAAGCGCCGGTGCAGGCGATGCTGGCCTCGCGCGCCGAGGTGGTGGGCCTGCATCCGATGACGGCGCCGCCCAAGGCGCCGACCCTGAAGGGCCGGGTGATGGTGGTCTGCGAGGCGCGACTGCAGCACTGGCGGCCCTGGGTCGACGCGTTGTGCCTGGCACTGCAGGCCGAATGTGTGCGCGCCAGCCCGCAGCACCATGACCAGATGATGGCGCTGGTGCAGGCGATGGTGCATGCGACCCACCTGGCCCAGGCAGGTGTGCTGCGCGAGTACCAACCGCAGCTGGGCACGCTGGCGGCGATGCTGCCGTATCGATCGGCTTCGTTCGAACTGGATACCGCGATCATCTCGCGCATCCTGTCGTTGAATCCGGCGATCTACGAAGACATCCAGTTCGGCAATCCCTATGTGGCGCCGATGCTGCAACGCCTGATCGGCCAGCTGCAGACGCTGCAGGTACAGGTGGGGCAGGGCGACGACGCTGCGCGGGGCGCGTTCCGCGATCACCTGCTGGAGGCCAACAGGAGTGCTTTCGGCGATCAGGCGCTGGCGGCGGGCAACTACACCTTCGAGCGCGTCGGCTATCTGCTGGCCGATCTGACCGAGCGCAATGCACTCTCGGTGCATCTGCCTGAAGACCGCGCCGGTTCGTTGCGTGCGCTGCTGAACGTGTTCGAGCAGCATGGCATCAGCCTGGCCTCGATCCACTCCTCGCGCACGCCCGCCGGCGAAGTGCATTTCCGCATCGGTTTCGTGGCCGGCAGTGAGCCAGGGCCTATCGCGGCAGCGGCGGCCGAAGTGGATGCCAGCGGGATCGGCCGGGTACTGGCGTAACGCCATTCATCCACAGGGCGTGTGGATGGCTTCTGCGCAAACATGTGGATAACCTGCGGCAGGCCTTGGCGTGCAAGGCTGTCAAGATGGTTGGTCAAAAAATGACCAACCTTCTTTCGGTCCGGAACAGCAGTAGAGCCGGGGCATGCCCGGCTCTGCGTTGGATCGCTAGATCGACAACCTGACCTCGCCGCCGCTGGTGGTGAACTCGCGGCCGTTGCGTACCAGCTGGCGCCCGTCATCAAGCTCATAACGCGGCGTCGCTTCGGAGCCGTGTCCGCTGCCGCCGGCCTCGGGCTTGAACTCGATGATGATGTGGCTTTCGCCATTGCTGTCGACAGCAGGGAACTGACGGAACGACATGCCTGGCCTCCTTCAGTGGTTCTTCGCTACGCCGCCAGAGTGATCCGGCCGGTGTTAGCCGGACGTCATCAATCGATGAACTGCAGGCGCGCAAGCTCCGCATACAGGCCGCCTTCAGCCAGCAGCTGCGCATGCGTGCCCTCGGCCACGATACGGCCATGCTCCATCACCACGATGCGGTCGGCCTTCAGCACGGTCGCCAGCCGATGGGCGATGACCACCGTGGTGCGCCCGGCCATCAGGCGTTCCAGCGCCTGCTGCACGCCATGTTCGCTCTGTGCATCCAGTGCGCTGGTGGCTTCGTCGAGCAGCAGGATCGGTGCGTCCTTCAGCAAGGCACGGGCGATCGCCACGCGCTGCTGCTGGCCACCGGACAGGCGGGCACCGCGCTCGCCCAGTTCGCTGTCGTAGCCCTCTGGCAGCGCACGCAGGAAGGCGTCGGCCTCGGCGGCACGAGCTGCGTCCTCCACCTCGGCGTCACTGGCCTCCAGCCGGCCATAGCGGATGTTGTCGCGTGCGCTGGCGGCGAACAATGTCGGCTGCTGCGGCACCAGCGCCAGCTGCGCGCGAAGCTCGGCCGGATCGACCTCGCGCACATCGATGCCGTCCACGCAGATGCGGCCGCTTGCCGGATCGTGGAAGCGCAGCAGCATCGACAGCACCGTGCTCTTGCCGGCGCCGGACGGGCCGACCAGGGCGACGGTTTCACCCGGCCGCACGTACAGGCTGAAATGGTCAAGCGCGGCCTGGTCCGGCCGCTGTGGGTAGTTGAACACCACGTCATCGAAACGGATCTCGCCACGCAGCGGCTGTGGCAGCGCACGCGGCTTGGCCGGCGCGCGGATCTCGATGTCTTCCTGCAGCAGCTCGCCGATGCGGCCCATGCCGCCGGAGGCGCGCTGCAGTTCGTTCCACACTTCGGCCAGCGCACCGACCGAACCACCACCGATCAGTGCGTACAGCACGAACTGGCCCAACGTACCGGCGCTGAGGCGACCGTCGATGACGTCGTGCGCACCCAGCCACAACACCCCGACAATCGCACCGAACACCAGCAGGATGGCGCTGGCGGTCACCAGCGACTGCGCGCCGATGCGCCGGCGCGCGGCACGGATCGCATCGCCCAGCGCATGGTCGAAACGGCCGCGTTCATAAGGCTCGCGCGCATGCGCCTGCACCGTACGCACGGCGCCCAGCGTTTCGCTGGCCAGGCTGTTGGCATCGGCGATGCGGTCCTGGCTGTTGCGGGCGACAACGCGCAGCTTGCGCGCGCCGATGATGATCGGCAGCACCGCCAGCGGGATGCCGAGCAGCGACCACGCGGCCAGCCGCGGACTGGTGACGAACAGCATCGCCAGGCTGCCGACCACGGTGACACTGCTGCGCAGCGCCACGGACATGGTCGAGCCGACCACGCTGCGCAGCAGTTCGCTGTCGGCGGTCAGGCGCGATACCAGCTCGCCGCTGCGGCTGCGGTCGTGGAAGCTGGCACCGAGCTGGATCAGGTGCGCGTACAGCCGGCTGCGCAGATCCGCCACGACCTTCTCGCCGAGCAGCGAAACAAAGTAGAAACGCGCCGCCGTCGCCAACGCCAGCACCACGGCGACCAGCATCAGCAGCGCAAAGGCACGGTTGATCTGGCCACCGCTGCTGAAGCCGTGGTCGATCATCTGCTTCACCGCCGGCGGCAGGCTCAGGGTCGCCGCCGAAGAAACGGCCAGGGCCAGCAGCCAGGCGCTGAACAATCCACTGTGCCGGCGCACGAACGGCCACAGTGTGCGCAGGCTGCCGAGGCGGCGCAGCGGCGGGGAGGCCGGGTCGGTCGCCGGTGCGTCCTTGTCAGTCATCGAGGGGGTCATCTTGGATACGGATACGATCACGGGTGGCGTCGCGCAGGCGGATTTTCAATGCGTCGACCTGCTCTGCGGGCAATTCCACCCGCAATCTCACGCCATTGGCATCGAACTGTTCATCGCGCTTTTCGGCCGCGTGGGCCGGCAGGGCCGCATGCAGCGCGCCCAGGTCCTCGAATCCAGCCACCAGCTGCAGCCGCGCCATCGCCACCAGTGGCAGGCGCGGCGCGGTGCGCAGGCATTCGGCAGCGGCGCCGCCGTAAGCCCGGACCAGGCCACCGGCGCCCAGCTTGATGCCGCCGAACCAGCGGGTAACCACCACCATCACCCGGTCGAATCCCTGGCCATCGATGGCGGCCAGGATCGGGCGGCCCGCGGTGCCGGCGGGCTCGCCGTCGTCGCTGGAGCGATAGTCCTGGCCGTGCCGGTAGGCCCAGCAGTTGTGGGTCGCATCGGCTACCGATACGTCCTGCAGAAAAAATGCCATCGCCGCAGACGCGCTCTCGATCGGCGCGGCATGCGCGATGAAGCGACTGTGCTTGACGTCCAGGGTGTGGTTGACCGGTTGGGCGAGGGTATCGGGCATTCCCTTCATTCTACGGGCTTGCCGCCGATGTGCTTCAGTCGTCCAGCAACGGTCGCACATCCTTTGGCAGGCGCGCCTCTGGATACGTCTGCAGATAACGCTCCAGGCTCGCCCGGGCCAGGTCGCGCTGGCCGGCGTCGCGGCGCTCGCGGATCTTCTGCAGCCATTGCCGGCGTGGCAGCCCGGCATCGGCCTGCACTTCGGCCTGTACCGCGTCCGCGCTGAGGTTCGCGTCGCTTGCACGGCGCATGACGCCAGGCGCGGTTCTGCCGGCCGCGCCCTGCTTGGCCGCGGTGAGCGCGACGCGGTCTTCGGCGATGGCCTGCGCGGAGGTCATTGATTCCGCCGCCGCCGCCGCAGTGGCCTTGCGCGCCCTCATCGTCGCGGCAGGGGCCGCAGGCGCAGGCGCCGAATAGGCTTCGGCCGCGGGAGGCGCTGCCGCTGGCATAGGAGGCGGCGCAAACGCTGTGTCGGCTGCAGGTGCAGGTGGCGGTGCCATCATTGGAGCGGGTGCTTGCCGGGGTGCGGCAGGCGCGGGTTTCACCACGTCCGCGATGGCCGGTGCCGGTACCGGTACTGCCTTGGCCGGCGCAGGCGCCGGTACTGCGGCCGGTGCAGGTGCCGGTGCGGCTTCGGTGCCCGCGACATCGGCGGCCGCGCTGTCGTAGGCCGTGCCTTCGGCGCTCGCATCGGCCGCCATTTCCTGTGCAGCCGGCGCGGTGGCAACTGCCTCGGCAGGGGCCGAGGGCGGCTCTGGACGCATCTGCCAGGCGATGCCAACGGCGAACACCGTCGATGCGGCCACGCCGAACACGGCCGGCCAGCGGCGGCGCGGGCGCGGCGTGCGCGGTGCCACCGGCGCTGGGGCCGCCTCGCGTGCTGGCGTCTCCACGGCCGCACGCGCAGCGGCGAGGATCGCCGCGTCCAGTGCCGGCGGAGGGCCCTGTTCGGTGCGGCGCCCAAGCAGGCGTGCCAGTTCGCGTTCTTCCGGCGTCAGTGCATCGTCTCGGTTCATGCGTTCAGTCCCGCACGCAGCTTGTCCATCGCATAGCGCAGCCGCGATTTCACGGTTTCCCGGCCAACGCCGGTGATCTGGCCGATCTCCTCCAGGCTCAGTTCCTGTTCCAGCCGCAGCTGCAGCACTTCGCGCTGTTCTGCGGGCAGTTCTTCCATCGCCAGCTGGATGCGGCGACGTTGCTCGAATTCGGACAGTTCCGCTTCCGGTGTCTGCCCGTCTTCCAGCGCGGCCAGGCGCAGATCGGCATCGGCCGGTGCAGGGGGGCGATGGCGGGCGGCGCGCCAGTGGTCGTTCAGGCGGTTGTGGGCGATGCGGAACAGCCAGGTGCTGAAGGCTGCATCGGCCTGCCAGCCTGCTCGCGCGCTGATCACCCGCTGCCAGACGTCCTGGAACATCTCCTCGGCCAGCGCGGTGTCGCGCAGCTGCCGCAGCAGGAAGCCGAACAGGCGCTTGCGATGACGGGCATACAGGCTTTCGAACGCGTGCACTTCACCGGCGGCCCAAGCCAGCATCAAGGCTTCATCGGTTGGCAGGGCGCTGGCATCCACGCCGTACAGGGTAAGCCCTGCAGGCGGTGGCGCATAGCCAGCGATGGGGTGGGACAGGGCGACAGTCACGGCAGGAACCGGGAGGGGATCGACAGGAAAAACGCCCGAGGGCACGTTTCGGGGTCGCCGGGCTTCCATTGCCCCCCGGGTGGCGCGTTATGCTCGGTAATTCAGGGGAGGCGGCGCTCAGGCGGCGCCAAGAGAACGTCATTTGTCCACCGAAGCCGACCGCGCGCTGGAAGCGTCAAACATCGAGCCTGTGCTGAGCGCAGCGCTGGTGCGTGCGCTGCATGCGCTGCTGCAGGAAACGGCGATCGTGCGCGTCGGCTGGGACGATCCGCAGCTCGGCAGCGGGCAGGGCGGTTGGCCCATCAGCGACAGCGACGAGGACATCTGGCAGCCGCTGGCCGACCATGCCGAAGGCCGCCACGGCTGGGAGTACGACGGCGCCCGGCTGCTGCTGTCGGTGCGTGGGGCGACGCCCTCCCCGGCCTGGTGGGGGCTGGCCCGGCAGGCCATGGAGCTGGCCCTGCAGCGGGGCCGCCAGGCGGGGCAGATCAAGGCGCTGGAAGAAGCTGAGCGGTTGCAGCAGGCCCTGTTCCAGATTGCCGACCTGGCCGGTGCGGACCTGGAAATGAGCGAGATGCTGCGCCACGTGCACGGCGTGCTGGGCACGCTGATGTATGCGCAGAACTGCTACATCGTCGAGTATGACGATGCCCGCCGGCAGATCCGCTTCCTGTACTTCGCCGACCAGGTCGATGATTTCGTCGCCGATCCTGCCCAGGGCTACGACATCGACCAGATGCCGCGCAGCCTGACAGTAGCGCTGCTGCGGCATGGCCGGCCGTTGAGCGGGCCTTCGCGCGAGCTGCTGGCGGGGATAGACCAGGAACACGACCCGCAGCGCGGCCCGGAAAGCCTGGACTGGCTGGGCGTGCCGATGCTGCGCGATGGCCGCGTGTGTGGTGCGATCGTGGTGCAGAGCTACGAGCATGCCGACCTCTACGGCGAGGCCGAACGGGCCCTGCTGGGTTTTGTCGCCCAGCACGTGCAGACCGCCATGGACCGCCGTCAGGCGCAGGTGCGGCTGGAGCAGCAGGTGGAACGGCGCACGCAGGAGCTGCAGCGGGCCAATCTCAGCCTGCAGGATGAAGTAGCCGAGCGCCGCCGCGCCGAGCAGTTGCAGACCGCGCTGTACAACATCGCCGAAATGGCGATGTCGGCCGACAGCCTGGCGCAGTTCTACGGGCAGGTGCACGGCGTGGTCGGGCGTTTGCTGGATGCACGCAATTTCTATATCGCGCTGGTCAATGCCGAGGGCGATGGGCTGGATTTCGTCTATTCGGTCGACGAGCACAACGCGAGTCGTGCACCACGCGCGTTCAGTCGCGGCCTGACCGAGTATGTGGTCCGCCATCGTCGGCCATTGCTGGCCTCGCGTGCGCAGATCGATGCGCTGCTGGAAACCGGCGAGGTGCGCGAATCCGGCGCACGTTCGCAGTGCTGGCTCGGCGTGCCGTTGCTGCGCGACGACGAAGTGGTCGGTGCGATCGTGGTGCAGAGTTACACCGAGCAGGTCGCCTTCAGCGTGCATGACCAGCGCCTGCTGATCTTCGTTGCGCAGAACATCGGCACTGGTCTTGCGCGCCAGCGCGACCAGCAACGACTGCGCTCGGCGCATGCCGAACTGGAGAAGCGGGTGGAGGAGCGCACCCGCGAGCTGGGCGAGGTGAACGAAAAGCTGCTGGGCCAGATTGCCGAGCGCCTGCGCGCCGAGCAGCGGCTGACCCACCAGGCCATGCACGATGCGCTGACCGGACTGCCCAATCGCCTGCACCTGCTGGACAGGCTGCAGGATGCGCTGGCGCTGGCCCGGCGCGAAGGCGGCCCGGTGTTCGCGGTGCTGTTCCTGGACCTTGACCGCTTCAAGCTGGTCAACGACAGCATCGGTCACGCCGCCGGCGATCGCCTGCTGGTGGAAGTGGCCAAGCGCATCGTGGCCATGGCCGGTGACAACGATGTGGTGGCGCGCCTGGGCGGTGATGAGTTCGCCGTGCTGCTGCACTGTCCGGAGGGCCTGGCGCAGGCCCTGGATTTCGGCCAGCGGCTGTTGCTTGCGCTGCAGGAATCGATGTGGATCGCCGGTCGCGAGCTGTTCCCCTCCGGCAGCCTGGGCATCACCTTGTGGAACCCGCGCTATCGCACCGGCGAGGAACTGCTGCGCGACGCCGATGCGGCGATGTACCGGGCCAAGGCCCAGGGCCACGACCGCTGCTCGATCTTCGATGAGGAGATGCGCGAGCAGGCGCTGCGCAGCCTGGATCTGGAGGCCGACCTGCGGCGGGCGATCAACAACCGCGACTTCGTGCCGTTCTACCAGCCGATCGTGCGCCTGTCCGACGGCGAGGTGGTCGGTCACGAGGCCCTGCTGCGCTGGAAGCACGAGCGCCGTGGTCTGCTGCTGCCGGGCGCGTTCCTGGAACTGGGTGAGGAAAGTGGCCTGATCGAACAGGTCGACTGGCTGATCTATGAGCAGGTCATTGTCGGCCTTGCCGACGGCGGGCGTGGCTATGTGTCGGTCAACGTGTCGCCACGGCATTTCCGCTCCGCCGAGTTCAGCGAGCGCCTGTATGGCCTGCTGGAGGCGAACAACGCGGACCCGCGGCGGCTGCGCCTGGAGATCACCGAGGTCGCGCTGCTCGACGACGGTCCGCACACGCTGCGCATCCTGAAGGGCCTGCGTGAACGTGGCATCCAGGTGCAGCTGGACGATTTCGGTACGGGTTTCTCGGCGCTGTCCTACCTGCACCGTTTCCCGATCAGCACGTTGAAGATCGACCAGAGCTTCATTGCCGGCCTGCACGGCCCGGAGGCACAGAGCACGCGCGCGCTGGTCGAAGGCGTGCTGTCACTGGCACGCACGCTGGGCATCGAGACGATCGGCGAAGGCATCGAGACCGAGGCGCAGCGTGACACGCTGTTCGAGCTTGGCTGCGACTATGGCCAGGGCTACCTGCTGGGCCGGCCGGCACCGTGGACGCGCGCGGCAGCCTGAGCCACCGCGCACGTAGTCTTCAACGCAGCGCCGCGCGGCGCTTCTCGTCGATCCACTTCGAAGCCTGGGCCGGTTGGTAGTTCTTCATCCAGGTCAGCATCTCCTCGATGTCCGAGCCGTACCACAGGTCCTGGCGCTGCTCGGGGTGCAGGAAGCGCTCTTCCACCATCCGATCGATCATGCCGATCAGCGGCGCATAGAAGCCGTCCACATCGAGGAACGCGCAGGGCTTGTTGCCGATGCCGAGCTGGCGCCAGGTCAGCATCTCGAAGATCTCTTCCATGGTGCCGAAGCCGCCGGGCAGGGCGACGAAGCCATCGGACAGATCGAACATGCGCGACTTGCGCTCATGCATCGAACCGACGATCTCCAGTTCGGTCAGGCCGCGATGGGCCACTTCCCAGTCGGCCAGCTGGCGCGGAATCACGCCGGTGACCTCACCGCCGGCGGCGAGCACGGCATTGGCCACGGTACCCATCAGGCCGACATTGCCGCCGCCGTACACCAGGCGCATGCCGTCCCGGGCAATACGATCGCCCAGCGCAATGGCGCGTTCGGTGTAGACCGGCTTGCTGCCAGCGTTGGAACCGCAGTACACACAGATCGACTTCATGGATCTTCCTGTCTTGGCCGGAAACGAAAACGCCCCGCGGTCAACCAGTGAAGCCGGTCGCAGGGCGGGGTGTCCGGGCAATTATGAGGCTTTGCCGTTGTTCTCTGTAGCGCCGGGCCATGCCCGGCGCCATTTCGTTCAGATCACGGCCAGCCCTTCAGCCGGGCAGCGCCCGGCTCTACGAGGGTCTGGGATTACGCGGCAGCCGCCTGTTCGCGGCGCGGCCCTTCACGCAGCGCACGGCCCACCATGCCCACCAGCAGGTCCAGCTCGCTGCTGTCCATGCCGAAGTGTGGGGTGAAGCGCAGCGAGTTCTCGCCACCATGGATCACGTTGATGCCGTGCTGGCGCAGCCATTCCTCGGTGGAATTGGCGCCATAGCACTTGAACTGCGGGGCCAGCTCGCAGGAGAACAGCAGGCCGGTGCCCTGCACCTTGGTGATCAGGCCGCCCAGTTCGTTCTTCAGCTGCTCCAGCTTGCGCACGGCCTCGGCACCGCGCTCGGCGATGTTGGCGCGGACCTGCGGGGTCAACTGGGCCAGGGTGGCGCAGGCCACGTCCAGCGCACGCGGGTTGCTGGTCATGGTGTTGCCGTAGATGCCCTTGCGGTACAGCTGCGCGGCGTGCTCGGTCACGGCCAGCACCGACAGCGGATACTGCGCAGCGTTCAGTGCCTTGGAGTAGGTTTCCATGTCCGGCGCATCCAGGCCTTCGAAGCCCGGATAGTCGACCACCGACAGCACGCCATGGGCGCGCAGGCCGGCCTGGATCGAGTCCAGCAGCAGCAGGCTGCCGTGGGCGCGGGTCAGTTCGCGGGCCAGCGCATAGAACGCCGGCGGCACGGAGCGGCCCGGGTCACCTTCGCCCATCACCGGCTCCAGGAACACCGCTTCGATGAACCAGTTGTTGTGCGCGGCATCCTCGAACACCTTGCGCAGGCCCGCCTCGTCGTACGGGGCGACGGTGATCACCGACTCCTCGCCACGGTAGCTGGCCAGATGCTGCATGTAGGTCTTGCGGCTGGAATCGGAATACAGCGCCGGACGGTCGGTGCGGCCGTGGAAGCTGCCCTTGATGACCACGCGCTTGATTGCCGCACCGGCATGGCGGGCACCCGGATCGGTCTGCAGCTTGGCGTTGACGTCGGCGATGCGCGCGGCCAGGCCAACCGCTTCAGAGCCGGAATTCAGGCACATGAAGCGCGTGAACGGGCAGCCGCCACGACGGTGGCCGATCTCGGCCCGCAGCGCGGTGATGAAGCGCTGCTGGGACAGGCTGGGGGTCATGATGTTGGCCATCACCTGCGGTCGTGACATCGCTTCCATGACGGCGTCCGGGGTGTGGCCGAAGCCCAGCATGCCGTAGCCGCCGGCGTCGTACAGCACCGCGCCTTTCAGGGTGACCACCCACGGACCGCGCGCGGCCAGCGCCACGTACGGGGTCACCGCATCATCGGCGTAGAAATTGACGAAGCCGTCCTGCATGGCATCGATCTGCGCCTGCTCATCCTGTGCCAGCAGCGGCCCCAGCTCAGCATGCACGCGCGCGAATTCGGCAGCAGCGGCATCGACCGCAGCGACCAACTGCGGTTGGTTGGCGGCGAGGGCGGTCAGGGTTGCGTCATCCAGGCCGTTGGTGAGGCGGGTGCCGGGCTGGGCGCGGAGGGGGGCGAGGCGTTCGATGAAGCTCATTGCAGATCTCCTGAAACGTTGGGTCGCACGGGCCTTCAAAAGCGAAACGCGCGTCTTCACGCGCGCTTGGGGCGGGCTCGTGCAGCGGACTTCCTCGTCGATGCTAGCACTTGTTTTTTTGCGCGATAACCCCGCAAAAGACTGCTGCATAGCAGCATTTTGCGCGACGTTCGGCCTCGCTCGTGCCGGCTCGCAGACGCTGGACGTACAATGCGCGCCATTGTCGACCTGTTGCCGTCCACTGCCTTGAAGAAGTCCGATTTCCATTACGAACTGCCGGCCGAACTGATCGCCCAGGCCCCCTTGGCCGAACGCTCGGCGAGCCGCCTGCTGCTGGTGCTGCCGGCACCGGCTGCCTTCACCGACCTGCAGGTGCGCGACCTGCCATCCCTGCTGCAACCGGGCGACCTGCTGGTGTTCAACGACACCCGGGTGATTCCGGCGCGCCTGTTCGGGCAGAAGGCCAGCGGTGGGCGCGTGGAGATCCTGATCGAGCGCCTGCTCGGCGGCCAGCAGGCCCGGGCCCAGGTCGGTGCCAGCAAGTCGCCGAAGGCCGGCAGCCGCATCGCCCTGGACGCCGGTGGCGAAGCCGAAGTGCTGGGCCGCGACGGCGAGTTCTACGTGCTGCAGTTCCACGTGCCGGAATCGCTGGAGCAGTGGCTGCTGCACGCCGGCCGGCTGCCGTTGCCGCCCTACATCCAGCGCGAGCCCGGCGTGGACGACCGCGAGCGCTACCAGACCGTGTTCGCCCGCGAAGTGGGCGCCGTGGCGGCACCGACCGCCGGCCTGCACTTCGATGAGGCGCTGCTGGCGGCACTGAAGGACAAGGGCGTGGATTTCGGCCACGTCACCCTGCACGTGGGCGCAGGCACGTTCCAGCCGGTGCGCGCCGACGACCTGAAGGATCACGTCATGCACCGCGAGTGGCTGAACGTCGGTGCCGAGCTGGTGCAGCAGGTACGACGCACGCGTGCGGCCGGTGGCCGGGTGATCGGCGTGGGCACGACGGTGGTGCGCGCGCTGGAAAGTGCGATGCGTGAGGGGGAATTGCTGCCGTTCGCAGGCGAAACGCAGATCTTCATCACCCCCGGCTACCGGATCCGCAGCGTCGACGCGATGGTGACCAATTTCCACCTGCCCGAAAGCACGCTGCTGATGATGATCTCGGCGTTTGCCGGCAAGGAGCGCGTGTTCGAGGCCTACCAGCACGCGATCGAGCAGCGCTACCGAAGCAGGAAAGGCGGTTTTGGGAGACAATAGACAGCTATTTGCCCGAACGACCGCTCCATGTCCCGATTGCAGTTCCAGCTCCAGACCCGTGATGGCCGCGCCCGCCGTGGCCGCCTGACCTTCCCGCGTGGCACGGTGGAAACGCCGGCCTTCATGCCGGTGGGGACCTATGGCTCGGTCAAGGGCATCCTGCCGGACCAGGTGCGTGCGCTGGGCGCCGAGATCATCCTCGGCAACACCTTCCACCTGTACCTGCGGCCGGGCCTGGACATCATCGCCGACCACGGCGGCCTGCACGGCTTCTGCCGCTGGGATGGCCCGATCCTGACCGACTCCGGCGGCTTCCAGGTGTTCTCGCTGGCCCACCGCCGCAAGATCACCGAGCAGGGCGTGACCTTCGCCTCGCCGACCGACGGTGCCCGGGTGTTCTTGGGGCCGGAGGAGAGCATGAAGATCCAGAAGGTGCTCGATTCGGACGTGGTGATGATCTTCGACGAGTGCACGCCGTACCCGGCCACCGAGGACGTCGCCCGCCGGTCGATGGAACTGAGCCTGCGCTGGGCCCAGCGCAGCCGCAACGCGCATGACGAGCTGGGCAACGATGCGGCCCTGTTCGGCATTGTCCAGGGCGGGGTGCATACCGACCTGCGCAGCCGTTCGGCCGAGGCCCTGCAGGGGATCGGCTTCGACGGCTATGCCATTGGCGGCCTGGCCGTGGGCGAACCGGAAGACGAGCGCAACGCCATGCTCGACCATCTGGACCCGGAGCTGCCGGCCGACCGTCCGCGCTACCTGATGGGCGTTGGCCGCCCTGAAGACCTGGTCGAGGGTGTCGCACGTGGCGTGGACATGTTCGATTGCGTGATGCCGACCCGCAATGCGCGCAACGGCCACTATTTCACCTCGTTTGGCACCGTCCGCATCCGCAATTCGCAGTACGCGCGGGACATGGACCCGATCGAGCCGGGCTGTGGCTGCGTGGCCTGTGCCGGCGGCTATACCCGCTCGTACCTGCGCCATCTGGACCGCTGCAACGAGATGCTGGCGCCGATGCTGGGCACCCAGCACAACCTCTTCTATTACGAAAAACTGATGGCCGACATCCGCGCGGCCATCGAGGCGGGAACCTTCCTGGCCTTCCGCGAGTCCTTCTACGCAGCACGCGGGGCGGTAGCGCCGCCCCTGTAAACCCGCAGCACCCCCTGCCAAACGGCCCAAGGACGAACGCCCGGGGCCGTGGCATACTTCAAGGCTGACCAAGATCCGCGGTCGACACCTCGTGCCCGTGAAACGGCCGAAGCGCCGCCCAACCAAAGGACCAACGATGAACCTGCTTGCCTTCCTGATTCCCGCCGCCCACGCCCAGGCCGCTGGCGGCCAACCGCAGGGCATGGGCCTGACCACGCTGCTGTTCCCGATCATCCTGATCGCCATCATGTACTTCCTGATGATCCGCCCGCAGATGAAGCGGCAGAAGGAGCACAAGGCCATGCTGGAGAAGATCAAGCGCGGCGACGAAGTGCTGACCAACGGCGGCATCGCCGGCAAGGTCACCGATATCGGCGACAACTTCGTCACCGTCGAAGTGGCCGAGAACGTGCGCATCCGCGTGCAGAAGGGCGCTGTCGGCAGCGTGCTGCCGACCGGCACCCTGGATTCGGCCAAGTAAGCACTCCCTTTCTGAAGCACAACCGCGGCGCCGGGGATGGCGCCGCGCGGGACCCAAGCAATGCTCGAATTTCCACGCTGGAAGTACGTCGTCATCGTGATCGTACTGGCGCTCAGCACGCTGTACGCACTGCCCAACATGTACCAGAAGGACCCGGCCATCCAGATCACCGCCAACCGTGGCGGGCAGATCGACGATGCGCTGCGCGACCGTGTGCTGGCCGACCTGAAGAAGGCCGGTGTCACCACGATCGGTGCAGAGAAGGAAGGGGACAGCCTGATCGTCCGCCTGTCGGACCTGAAGTCGCAGTCTGCCGCCAGCGATGCGCTGCGTGACAGCGTGGGCGAGAACTACACGGTTGCCCTGAACCTGGCCTCGACCGTGCCTGACTGGCTGGCCAAGCTCGGCGGCCGCCCGATGGTGCTGGGCCTGGACCTGCAGGGCGGCGTGCACTTCGTGCTGCAGGTCGACCAGAAAGCCGCGCTGGACAAGCGTCTGGACGCCTACACCGAGGACGTGCGCAGCACCCTGCGTGATGCGCGCATCGCCTACCAGTCGGTCGAGCGTCGTGCCGACAACACCATCGTCGCCAACCTGAGCCCCTCGGCCGGCGAAGACGCCGGTACCCGTGCCCGCGCCGCGCTGGCCAAGGCGCAGCCGACCCTCGGCTACGACGTCAGTGGCAACCGCATCACGGTCTCCATTCCGGAAGCGGAGATCGCGCAGATCGCCAACGGCGCCATCGAGCAGAACATCAACACCCTGCGCAACCGCGTGAACCAGCTCGGCGTGTCCGAGCCGATCATCCAGCGCCAGGGTGCTGATCGCGTGGTGGTGCAGCTGCCGGGCGTGCAGGACACGGCCGAAGCCAAGCGCATGATCGGTGCCACCGCCACCCTGGAATACCGGGCCGTGGTGGAAGGCAACGCGCAGGACGCCATCGCGTCGGGTCGTATTCCGCCGGAAGCGAAGGTCTACCAGCGCCGTGACAACGGCGGTCCGGTGCTGCTGAACAAGCGCGTGATCGTCACCGGTGACCAGATGGTGGCCGCGCAGGCGGTGACCGATTCCACCAGCGGCACCCCGGCAGTCAGCGTGACGCTGAACAACGTCGGTGGCCAGCGCATGTTCGACTTCACCAGCGCCAACGTGAACAAGCCGATGGCGGTGGTCTACACCGAGCGCGTGCCGACCGTGACCGTCGTCGACGGTGAGGAAGTGCGTGGCTTCAAGGTCAACGAGGAAGTGATCTCGGTGGCCAACATCAACGGCGTGTTCGGCAAGAACTTCCAGACCACCGGTCTGCAGAAGAAGGAAGCCGAGGACCTGGCCAAGCTGCTGAAGTCGGGTTCGCTGGCTGCACCGATGGACTTCGTGGAAGAGCGCGTGGTCGGCCCGAGCCTGGGTGCGGAGAACGTCAAGAACGGCATCACCGCGGTGGTCTACGCGTTCATGTTCACCCTGGTGTTCTTCACCATCTACTACCGCATGTTCGGCCTGATCACCTCGGTGGCGATGCTGTTCAACCTGCTGATCGTGGTGGCGGTGATGTCGCTGTTCGGCGCGACCATGACTTTGCCGGGCTTCGCTGGCCTGGCCTTGTCGGTTGGTCTATCGGTCGACGCCAACGTGCTGATCAACGAGCGTATCCGTGAAGAACTGCGTGCCGGCGTGCCGGGCAAGACCGCGATCGTGACCGGTTACGAGCGCGCGTCGGGCACCATCCTCGACGCCAACCTGACCGGCCTGATCGTGGGTGTGGCGCTGTTCGCATTCGGTACCGGTCCGCTGAAGGGCTTCGCGCTGACCATGATCATCGGTATTTTCGCTTCCATGTTCACCGCGATCACCGTATCGCGCGCACTGGCGACGCTGATCTACGGCCGTCGCAAGAAGCTCCAGAACGTGGCCATCTGACGGGACGACACGCACATGAAACTGTTTCCGCTGCACATCCTCCCGAACGATACCCAGATCGACTTCATGCGCTGGCGCCATGTCGCGATGGTCGTCACGATCATCGTGTTCCTGGCCTCGATCGGCATCATCGGCTTCAAGGGCTTCAACTACGCTCTGGACTTCACCGGCGGCACCCTGATCGAAGCCCGCTTCGAGCGCCCGGTGGACGTCGAACAGGTCCGCTCCAAGCTCGAGCAGAACGGCTTCGACGGCGCACAGGTACAGAGCGTCGGTGGCAACACCGACCTGCTGATCCGCCTGGCTCCGCACGGTGAGCACGCTCCGGGTACCGGTGGCGCCTCGGCCGAGGACAAGGCCACTGCCGCGGCCGTGGTCAAGGCGGTCTCTTCGGCTGACAACCAGGCTACCGTGCTGCGCAACGAGTTCGTTGGCCCGCAGATCGGCAAGGACCTGGCGATGAATGGCCTGTACGCCACCATCTTCATGCTGGCCGGCTTCCTGATCTACATCGCGGTGCGTTTCGAATGGAAGTTCGCGGTCACCGCCAGCATCGTGGCGATGTTCGACCTGATCGTGACGGTGGCCTACGTGTCGCTGCTTGGCCGTGAGTTCGACCTGACCGTGCTGGCCGGCCTGCTGTCGGTGATGGGCTTTGCGATCAACGACATCATCGTGGTGTTCGACCGCGTCCGCGAGAACTTCCGCAGCCTGCGCGTGGAGCCGATGGAAGTGCTGAACCGTTCGATCAACCAGACGCTGTCGCGTACGGTGATCACCGCGGTGATGTTCTTCCTGTCCGCACTGGCCCTGTACCTGTACGGTGGCAGCTCGATGGAAGGCTTGGCCGAGACGCACATGATCGGTGCGGTGATCGTGGTGCTGTCCTCGATCCTGGTGGCGGTGCCGATGTTGACCGTGGGTGCCCTGCGCGTGACCAAGCAGGACCTGCTGCCCAAGGCCAAGGACGTCGAGGCCCTGGCGCGCCGTCCGTAAGCCTCTGTTGCATGCAGTACACAGAGAACCCCGCGCAAGCGGGGTTTTTTGTTGGCAGGGCTGCGCCCTGCACCCGCAGAGGCAAGAGCAACGTCAACGTCCAAAGCGGGTATCCGTGGTTTGGCGGGGCGGTGTCGGAGCGCGGGGACGCCGCAAGTACGTCCCTGTAGGCTNGGNNGCCGCATNCATGCGGCTGCCAAGCCTACAGGGACGTACTTGCGGCGTCCCCGCGCTCCGACACCGCCCCGCCAAACCACGGATACCCGCTTTGGACGTTGACGTTGCTCTTGC
>NZ_QQXJ01000001.1:2475912-2503265 GCF_004348785.1 Stenotrophomonas sp. TEPEL | reverse complement strand
GTGTCGGAGCGCGGGGACGCCGCAAGTACGTCCCTGNAGGCTTGGCAGCCGCATCCATGCGGCTGACACCCCGCACTCCGACACCGCCCCACCNCTGACAGATNNCNGCGGCTGTTGGTNGGNGTCGNCNTTGGTCGACACATCTGTCACATATCGAATGAACTCATCCGTGCCGACCAAGGTCGACACCCACCAGAGCAGAATGCCGTTCAGACAGATCGCGGGTAACTCTCGAAGGCGGGGTGGGTCCGGTGGAGGGGGCGTGAGCCGCATGGATGCGGCGACCGAGCCTACATGGACGTACTTGCAGCGTCCCCCGCAACCGGACCCACCCCGCCAACCCACAGGAACCCAGCTTCTGCCGTTGACGTTGCCTCTGCGGGTGCAGGGTGCAACCCAGCAAAACAAACCCCACCCTACGCCGCCGTCGGTTGTGCAATCTGCCCCCGCGCACTACGATCCTGCGGTTCGCGCGCACGCGCGCGCCACGTATTCCTGCTGAGCGCCCCGCGCGCCGCACCTGCCAACCCGAGGTCTTCATGGTCATCAAACCGCGCGTCCGCGGCTTCATCTGCGTCACCACCCACCCGACCGGCTGCGACGCCGCCGTCAAGCAGCAGATCGACTACATCCGTGCGCGCCCGCCGATCCAGAACGGCCCCAAGCGCGTGCTGGTGATCGGCGCCTCGACCGGCTACGGCCTGGCCGCGCGCATCACGGCCGCCTTCGGTAGTGGCGCGGCAACCCTGGGCATCTTCTTCGAGCGCCCGGGCAGTGAAACCAAGCCGGGCACGGCGGGCTGGTACAACTCGGCGGCGTTCCACAAGTACGCCGACGAAGCGGGTCTGTATGCCAAGAGCATCAACGGCGATGCGTTCTCCGATGAGGTGAAGGCCAAGACCATCGAGATGATCAAGGCCGATCTCGGCCAGATCGACCAGGTGGTCTACAGCCTGGCTGCACCGCGCCGCAAGCATCCCAAGACCGGCGAGATCATCAGCTCCACGCTGAAGCCGATCGGCGAGCCGATCACCCTGCGTGGCCTGGATACCGACAAGGAAGTGCTGACCGAAACCCACCTGCAGCCGGCCACCCCGGAAGAAATCGCCGGCACCGTCGCGGTGATGGGCGGCGAGGACTGGCAGATGTGGATCGACGCGCTGGCCGATGCCGGCGTGCTGGCCAACGGCTGCACCACCACGGCCTTCACCTATGTGGGCGAAGAGATCACCCAGGCGATCTACTGGAACGGCTCCATCGGTGCTGCCAAGAAGGATCTGGACGACAAGGTGCTGGGGCTGCGCGAGAAGCTGGCCAGGATCGGCGGCGATGCGCGCGTGTCGGTGTTGAAGGCGGTGGTGACCCAGGCCAGCTCGGCCATTCCGACCATGCCGCTGTACCTGTCGCTGCTGTTCAAGGTGATGAAGGAAAAGGGCACCCACGAAGGCTGCATCGAGCAGCTCGACGTGCTGTACGACATCCTGTACGGCGCCAAGGCCGATGGCGTGGCAGTCGATCGCCTGCGGCACGATCTGGTCGATGGCGATGGCCATACCGTTGCGCTGATCGATGAGGAAGGCCGCCTGCGCGCCGACTACAAGGAAATGGCCGCTGACGTGCAGGGCAAGGTGCTGGCGCTGTGGCCGCAGGTGACCAACGAGAACCTGTACGAGATCAGCGACCTGGCCGGCTACAAGGCCGATTTCCTGCGCCTGTTCGGTTTCGGTGTGGAAGGTGTCGACTACGAAGCCGACGTCAACCCGGACGTGAAGATCGACAACCTGGTCGATCTGACCTGAGACGAAAGAAGGTAGCGCCGGGCCATGCCCGGCGGATGCCTTGAATGCCGCTGCGCTCGCCGGGCATGGCCCTGCCCGGCGGATGCCTTGAATGCCGCTGCGCTCGCCGGGCATGGCCCGGCGCTACCGGTGAGGTGTCAGCCGAACTCGAAGTTCATCGCCGGCGCTGCAGGGCCGACGAAATCGCCCTGCACGTAATCGACGCCGGCACTGAACAGCAATGTCATCGAGTTGGCGTCGCTGACGAACTCGGCAATGGTGCGGATGCCCGCTTCCTGCGCGCGTGCGGTGATCTGGCTGACCCGGTCGATGTTCTCGCGTGTGGCGGCGAGGTCGCTGGTGAAACCGCGATCAAGCTTGAGGAACTGCGGCTGGAAATGGGCCAGCAACTGGAACGAGTCCAGGCCCGAGCCGAACTGTTCCAGGCCGATCCGGCAGCCGAGCGGTGCCACTTCCGCCAGGAACTGCTGGGCGCTGCGCAGGTGGGTGAACACCTTCGACTCCGGCGCATGCAGCCACAGTCGTTCGCCAGGCACGCCGTGTGCCTGCAACTGCTGGCGCAGCGTGGCGATCATCTTCGGATCATCGAACGATTCCGGCGTGACCTTCACCAGCATCTGCGTGGGATGACCCTCGCGGGCACGTGCGCCCAGCACCGTGATCGCCTGCGACACGACCCAGCGGTTGATGTCCGCCAGCAGGCCATGCTCTTCGGCAATGCCGAGGAAGGCGGTCGGGCTCAGCAGTTCTCCGTTGTGTTCCAGCCGCAGGTAGGCTTCATACAGCTCCAGCGACTCGCCCTGCAGGTTCAGCACCGGCTGGTAATGCAGCTGGAAGCCATCGCCTGCCAGAGCTTCGCGGATACGTGCGACCCAGCGCTGCACGCGCTCTTCCTCCACGCGATCAACAGCGGCCGGGTCGAAGATGCGGCAGGTATTGCCGAGGGCGGCTGCGGCCTGCGTGCATTCACTGGCGCGCGCCAGCACCTGGCCGATGCTGGCGATCTTCTCGCCCACCTGCACCCCGCCAATGCTGACGGTCACCGTGGCCGAGCGCGCGCCGATGCTGAAGACGTGTGCGGCGTAGGCTTCGCGGATGCGCTCGGCCAGTGCCACGGTCTGCGCATAGGGGCCGGACTGCAGTACGGCGAAACTGTGTTCGCCGAAACGGGCCAGCTGCGCATCATCGCCAACCACGTCGGCCAGCAGGGCGGCGAGGGCGCCGATCAGGGCGTCGGCCGAGGCCAGTCCGATATCCGGGAGCAGGCGCGCGTAATGGTCCGGCTCGACCATCAGCAGGCCGAACTGGCCTTCGCTGCGCCCGGCCTGGGCAACCGCGTCCTCGACCTGCAGCATGAAGGTGGGGCGGTTGAGCAGGCCGGTAACCTGGTCGCGCTGGCGCAGGTCCTCGACCTCGCGCGCCAGCTCCGGGTCGAATTCCATGCGCCGGCGGAACACCACCTGCAGGCAGGATTCGCCCTCGTAGGTGGCTGCGGTGAATTCCATCGTTGCCGGGAAGGCGCTGCCGTCCTGGTGGCGGGCGTCCAGCTGATACTGCGGCGGCGGTGCTTCGCCGCGGCTGAGTGACTTCAGCAGCTGCTTGAAATCATCCACGTGCTGGGCGGCAACCATGTCCAGCAGCGAGATGCCTTCGACCTCCTCGAAATCCTCGTAACCGAACATTTCCAGGTAGGCATCGTTTGCGCGGATATGCATGCCTTCGTGGACATAGGCGATCGGCTCGCGCGAAGAGGCGATCAGCGCGTCGCAGCGACGCTCGGTCTCGCGCATCTGCGCTTCGATCCGGCGCAGGCCGCGGCGCGCCTGCAGGTCGACCCACTGGTCGCGGACCACCGCCAGCAGGTGTTCGGCGCGCTGGCGCAGGGCGAGGGCGCGCACCCCGTTGCTGCTGGCCTGTACCAGTTCGTCCTCGTCGATGCGTTCGGCCAGCAGCACCAGCGGGATGTCCTTGCCGCTGGCGGCGATGTGCTGGGCCACCAGTGGCAGCGGAATGCTCTGCGAGGGCGCAGCCAGCACCAGGTCGATCGCCTGGCTGGCCAGCACCTGCGACAGCTCGGCCGAGTCCTGCGGGCGCCATGGGCGCACGGCGATGCCGCTGTTGCGCAGGGTGCTGACGATGGCTTCGGCGTTCTCGCCGCTGTCATCGACGATCAGCAGGCGGATGGTGATGTCGTTCGCGTTCTGCATGCACTGCTCCCCAATCTGCAAATCTAGATACACGATGCGTGGCGGCGCGTCCATGCGCGCAACGGTTGCGTGCATGGAACGGCGATGCGGTTCACACCACGCCGCCGGCCGCGTGCCCGCTGGCCCAGGCCCACTGGAAGTTGTAGCCGCCCAGCCAGCCGGTCACGTCCAGCACCTCGCCGACGAAATGCAGGCCGGGTACGCGCTTGGATTCCAGCGTCGAGGAAGAGACCTCGTTGGTATCGACACCGCCCAGGGTGACTTCGGCGGTGCGGTAGCCCTCGGTGCCGCTGGCCACCAGCGGGAACGCTGAAAGCACCTGTGCGGCCTTGCGCAGGTCCGGCTCGTCCAGCTGGCGTACCGGGCGGTCGGGCAGCCAGTGCTCGCACAGGCGCTGCGCCAGCCGCTTGGGCAGCACATCGCCCAGCACCGTGCGCAGTTCCGCGGCGGGGCGTTCGCGTTTCATCTGGCGCAGCCATTCGGCGGCATCCTGGCCGGGCAGCAGATCCAGCGACAGCGCGTCGCCGGGCTGCCAGAACGAGGAAATCTGCAGGATGGCCGGGCCACTGACGCCGCGATGGGTCAGCAGCATGAAGTTGCGGAAGCTGGCGCCGTTGCTGCTGGCCTCGACCGGCAGGGCGACGCCACTGAGCTCGGCCAGGCGCTCCTGGTGGGTGCCGCTGAGGGTCAACGGCACCAGGCCGGCGCGGGTGGGCAGCACCCGGTGGCCGAACTGGCGCGCGATCTCATAGCCGAACCCGGTTGCGCCCAGGCTGGGGATGGACAGGCCGCCGGTGGCGACCACCAGCGAGGCGCAATGGAACAGGCCATGCGTGGTGTGCACGCGGAAGCCGTCAGTGCCGTGCTCGATGCGCTCCACGCTGCACTGCGTGCGGATCTGCACGCCGGCCTGCTGGCATTCGTCCACCAGCATCTTCACGATCTGCTTGGACGAAACATCGCAGAACAGCTGGCCCAGTTCCTTCTCGTGATAGGCGATGCCGTGGCGCTCGACCATGTCGATGAAGTGGTACGGCGAGTAACGCGCCAGTGCCGACTTGCAGAAATGCGGATTGGCCGACAGGAAGTTGGCCGGGGTGGTGCCGGTGTTGGTGAAGTTGCAGCGACCACCGCCGGACATCAGGATCTTCTTGCCGATCTTGTTGGCGTGGTCGATCACCTGCACATGCCGGCCTCGCTGGCCCGCCGTGATCGCGGTCATCAGCCCGGCAGCGCCGGCACCGATCACCAGCACGTCGCAGCGGATCGTGCTCATGCCTTGGCGCGCTTTCGCCAGTTGGGGATCACGTCCAGCTGCATCTGATCGTTGAGCAGCTGCACTTCGGCGTCCTGGATCAGCACGCTCCAGCGCATCGCACGCTGGATCTGCTGGCCCCACAGGTCGACAAAGCCGCCGTCCAGGTCGACCACCGACAGGTTGTCGAAGCGGGCCAGGCCCTTGCCCTGCTTCTGCCACCAGATGTCCGATGCATTGCCGCCGTAGTTGACCACCTGCACCTGCCGGCTGCGGTTGCTGGCCTTGCGGATGCGCGACTCGTCCGGATGGCCGAGGTCGATCCACTGCAGGATGTCGCCGGTGTAGTCGTGTTCCCACAGGTCCGGCTCGTCGTCGGTGCTCAGGCCGCGGCCGAATTCCAGGCGGTCGCCAGCGTTCAGCGCGAAGGCGAGCAGGCGCACCATCAGGCGTTCGTCGGTTTCGGACGGATGCTGGGCCAGGGTCAGGTTGTGGGTCGCGTAGTAGCCGCGATCCATGTCGCTGATCTGCAGTTCGGCCTTGCGGATGGTGGCGGTGAGGGCCATGAAGATCCAGAGGGGTAAAGACCGTCAATGATAGAGGTTTGCCCCGGGGGTGTCCGGTATGGGGGTGTCGGCAGGGCGTGATCGGTGGCACGCTGGCCGCCCTGATGCTTCCGGCGTGTCCTGTCGTATGTCCCTTTCACGTCCGCGCCGACTGCAGGTCGATGGCGCCCCGATCGCGCCATGAGCACGCCCAGCCGACTGCAGCTGCCGCCCGGGGACTGGGTTTCCCTGCTGGATGGCCTGTGCGCGCGCTTCCCGCGCATCGACCGGCTGCAATGGGAGAGTCGCTTCGCACGCGGGCGAATACAGGACGCGCAGGGCAGGGCGCTGGCACCGGACATGCCGTGGCAGGTGGGGCTGGAGATCCGCTACTTCCGTGAAGTGGCCGATGAGCCGGTGATTCCCTTCGAGGAGAGCATCCTTCATCACGACGCGCACCTGCTGGTGGCCGACAAGCCGCACTTCCTGCCGACCGCGCCGGCCGGCGCTTTTGTGCGCCAGACCCTGCTGGCGCGCCTGGTCGAGCGCACCGGCAACGCCAACCTGGTGCCGTTGCACCGGCTGGACCGGCTGACGGCCGGCCTGGTGCTGTTTTCCACCCAGCCGCAAACGCGCGACGCGTACCAGAGGCTGTTTCGTGAGCGCCGCATAGCGAAGACCTACGAGGCGCTGGCGCGGGCCTTGCCGGACCTGCGGTTTCCGCTGGAGCGGCATAGCCGCTTGCAGCCGGGGGAACCGTTCTTCCGTATGGCTGAAGTTCCCGGCGAGCCGAATGCGCTGACCCGGGTCGAGGTCATTGATGCGCATGGCCCGGTCTGGCGCTACCGGCTTGCGCCCGAGTCCGGGCGCAAGCATCAGCTGCGCGTCCATATGGCCGCGCTCGGGGCGCCGATCCTGGGGGACGAGCTCTATCCGCAGCTGCACGTGCGGCCACAGGGTGCGGCCGAGCCGCCGTTGCAGCTGCTGGCGCAGGCGTTGGCCTTCGACGATCCGTTGACCGGCCAGCGACGCAGCTTCCGCAGCGCGCGCACCTTGTCGGTTCCCGGCTGACGCACAGCCGGATTCACCTGCCCGGTCGTCGCGCCAGCCAGCGGTCCAGCTCGGCAGCGAACAACTGGCGGTCGCGCGCGCCGAGCGGCGGTGGCCCGCCGGTCTGGACGCCGGCGCCACGCAGTTCTTCCATGAAATTGCGCATCGACAGCCGCTCGGCCATGTTGTTGGGGGTGTACAGCTGGCCGCGCGGATTCAGGGCCACGCCCTTCTTCTCCAGCACCAGGGCCGCCAGGGGGATGTCCTGGGTGACCACCAGATCGCCGGCGGCCACCCGCTCGACAATGGCGCTGTCAGCCACATCCAGTCCCTGCGGAACCTGGATGGAGCGCAGCCAGCGCGAAGGCGGGGTGCGGATCCACTGGTTGGCGACCAGGGTCAGCTCCACGCCGACCCGTTCAGCTGCGCGGAACAGGATGTCGCGGATGACAACAGGGCAGGCGTCTGCGTCCACCCAGATGCGGGGGAGCAGGGGTTCAGCTCGGGTTTCAGCTTCAGTCATTTACCCAGTGTAGGGTAGGAAAAACCTGAATGGGGACCCGGGTTTAGCCTCGATCTGGTGCAACCCCTTGCCCTGTCTAGGGGCCGGCCGTTTGACGCTGAATATCAAGGCTATCGCTTTTTGCTCAAAACACGCGTATCGTCTGGCCCACTGTGTTTGCTAGGGTCACCGTGAATCGTGGCCTGGTGCAGTTGATCTCACGATCCGCTCATCGATCCGCTTTACCAACGCCTGCAACTCAGTCTCGGCCCCGATACCCGGTGGCTGCGATTTTTTTCAACATGTGTTTCAGGAGTTAGTAAATATGTCTGATCGTCAGACCGGCACTGTCAAGTGGTTCAACGACGCCAAGGGCTTCGGCTTCATCACCCCGGAAAGCGGCCCGGACCTGTTCGTGCATTTCCGCGCGATCCAGGGCACCGGCTTCAAGACCCTGCAGGAAGGCCAGAAGGTTACCTTCGTCGCCGTCCAGGGCCAGAAGGGTATGCAGGCTGACCAGGTGCAGGCGGTCTAATCCGTCTGCTACCGTTTGGTAGCCAGAACGCCGGGAGCGAAAGCTCCCGGCGTTTTTCGTTTGCGTCGCACGACGGGTTCAACCCGCAGCCAGCGCCCGCTCCAGCAATTGGGTTATTTCCTGGTACTCGGCGCGTTCGGCTGCCGGAATGCGCAACAGGATCTCGCGCAGGACATCAACCACCTCCGGACCCACCGGCACTTCCATCCATTGCAGGTGATAGGCCGCCAGTATCCGGCTGTCGTCATCGCTGGAATGGAGCTGACTGAACAGCAGCGGCAAGGCTTCGGGCCTCATGCATTCACCCAGCGCGTCGGTGCAGCGTTGCTGCCAGAACGCGGGCTGCGCTGCGATCATCTTCTGCAGGCGCTGCCAATCGTGCGCTTCGAATCTGCGCAGGACGCCCTTGGCAACGTGTTCGCAGATGTACTGCGTCCAGTTGTGTTCCTCGGATTGCCCGAGGTAACCAAGCAGTGCATCGAACGGCGGGGTGTCCATGCTGGCAGGCCTTCCACGGCCGGGCAGGGTAGCAGACACCTGCGTGCACCAGGCCGCGCTACCATCGGGCACCTTTCTACGGAAGCCGCCCATGCGCATCGTCCATCATCTGGAAAATTCCCGTTCGCTTCGCGTGCTGTGGATGCTGGAAGAGCTGGGGCTGGACTACGAACTGCGCCGCTACCCGCGCGACCCGAAGACCCTGCTGGCGCCGCCGGAACTGCGCCAGGTGCATCCGCTGGGCAAGGCGCCGGTGCTGCAGGATGGCGACCTCATCCTGGCCGAATCCGGCGCCATCCTCGACTACCTGGTTGACCGCTACGACGTGCATCGCCAGCTGTCGCCGTCGCCGGTACCGGCCGAAGGCAAAGAGCGCATCGATTACCGCTACTGGCTGCACTATGCCGAAGGTTCGGCCATGCCGCCGATGCTGCTGACCCTGGTGATCAGCCGCATCCGCAGCGCGCCGATGCCATTCTTCGCGCGGCCGATCGCCCGCAGCATCGCCGACAAGGCCGAGCGCGGTTTCATCGGCCCGCAGCGACGCCTGCATCTGGACTGGATGGAACGGCGCCTCGCCGAAAGCCCGTGGTTTGCAGGCGAACGCTTCACCGCGGCGGACATCCAGATGAGCTTCCCGATCCAGGCGGCGGCCGCACGCGGCGGCGGGCTGGACGACAAGCCGGCGTTGCGTGGCTTCCTCAAGCGCATCGGCGAGCGCCCGGCCTACCGGCGCGCCGAGGCGCACGGCGGGGCATTGCAGGCCCTGCGCGGCGATTGAGGATGGCCGTCGCCGCCCCCATGCTTTGCCCATGGATACCACTGCCCCCCAGTTCGACAACCGCCTGCTGAATCTGCTGCCGGGCGATCCCGAGTCCGGTCCGCGCCGGCGCGAAGTGATGGGTGCGGCCTGGTCGTCGGTGATGCCGACGCCTGTCGCAGCGCCGGTGCTGCTGGCGTGGTCGCCGGAGGTTGCCGGGATGCTGGGGTTCGATCCTGCGCAGGTCGATGACGAAGGCTTCGCCGAGGTGTTCGGCGGCAACGCGTTGTACGCGGGCATGCAGCCGTGGGCGGCCAACTATGGGGGCCATCAGTTCGGCCATTGGGCCGGTCAGCTCGGTGATGGCCGCGCCATCTCGCTGGGCGAGGTGATTGCCCCCGATGGCCGGCACTGGGAGCTTCAGCTGAAAGGTGCCGGGCCGACGCCGTACTCGCGCGGCGCCGACGGCCGTGCGGTGCTGCGCTCGTCGATCCGTGAATTCCTGTGCAGCGAGGCCATGCATCACCTGGGTGTGCCGACCACGCGCGCCCTGTCGCTGGTCGGCACCGGCGAAGACGTGGTGCGCGACATGTTCTACGACGGTCATCCGCGCGCGGAGCCCGGCGCGATCGTCTGCCGGGTATCTCCCTCGTTCCTGCGCTTTGGTTCGTTTGAACTGCCTGCTTCACGTGGCGAGACCGCACTGCTGAAGCAACTGGTCGAGGCGTGCATCGCCCGCGATTTCCCGGAACTGACGGGGCAGGGCGAAGCGCTGTATGGCGACTGGTTCGCACAGATCGCCGTGCGTACCGCAGAGATGATCGCGCACTGGATGCGCGTGGGCTTCGTGCATGGGGTGATGAACACCGACAACCTTTCCGTGCTCGGCGTGACGCTGGACTATGGCCCCTATGGCTGGGTCGAAGACTTCGACCCGGACTGGACCCCGAACACCACCGATGCGCAGGGACGCCGCTATCGTTTCGGCACCCAGCCGCAGGTGGCGTACTGGAATCTCAACCGGCTTGCGCAGGCGCTGTCGCCGTTGTTCGCCGACGTGCAGCCGCTGCAGGCAGGGCTGGCCGCTTACCAGGCGGCGTTTGTCGCCTGCACCCGCCGCGATGTTGCGGCCAAGCTGGGGCTGGCCGCGGCCGACGATGCCGATCTGCAGCTTTACCAGCGCTGGCAGCAGCTGATGCAGGACGGCGGCATGGACATGACCCTGGCATGGCGTGCGCTGATGCGCATCGATGCCAACGCACCCGATGCAAGCGTATTGGCCGAGGTCTTCTACGACGCCGAGCGCCAGCACGCGGTGCAGGAACCTCTGCAGCAGTGGTTGCAGGAGTACGCGGCGCGGCTGCGTGCCGATCCGCTGCCGGCAGCCGAGCGTGTTGCGAGGATGGGTATGGCCAATCCGCTGTATGTGCTGCGCAACTGGCTGGCACAGGAAGCGATCGACCGCGCCGAGCATGGCGACCTGGGCGGTGTGCACGCCCTGCAGGACGTCCTGCGTGATCCGTACACCGAACGCCCGGGGCTGGAACATTACGCTGGCAAGCGACCGGCGTGGGCTGACGATCGCGCTGGCTGTTCGATGCTGTCCTGCAGTTCCTGAAGAGTGTTCTTCTGCAGGGCTGCGCCCTGCACCCGCTGTGGTGTCGGCCGCTGGCCGGCAACCTCAGCAACAGCAACGTCGAGATTCCGAGGAATGGCGGGGCACTGTGGGATTGCGGGGACGCCGTGAATCCCCAGACCGGCCCAGCCGCTGGCGGCTGTGCGTTCGGGCCCATGCGGCTCACACCCCACAACCCCACAGTACCCGGCCTTCGACAGTTTCCCGAAGGCTGGTAGATCCACGTCATGCGTGGATGAATCTCCATCGAAATCGAATACTTCGACAATTGATCCACGCATGGCGTGGATCTACGTGTCGACCAAGGTCGACACCCACCAACAGCAGCGGGACATTGTCGAAGGCGGGGTGGGGCCGGTTGCGCGGGCGTGAGCCGCATGGATGCGGCGACCGAGCTTACATGGACGTACTTGCAGCGCCCCCCGCAACCGGACCCGCCCCGGCAAACTACGGAACCCCGCTGTTGCTGTTGCCGTTGCTTGGCTTGGCTTGAAGGCCTCTGCGGGCGCGGGGCGCAGCCCGGCCGAACTCCTCAACAGGCAGCCGGCGCCCGGAACAGGTACCCTATGCCGCCATCAGACAACCGAATCGCCATGACCGACGCCATCGCCGCTCCGCAGTGGGCGTCCCGCCTGCGCGACATCGCCGACTTCCCCAAGCCGGGCATTCTGTTCAAGGACATCATGCCGCTGCTCGCTCACAGCGAGGACTTCCGTGGCGCGATTGTGGCGATGGCCGATCGCTGGCGCGATCAGAAGCTGGACGCGGTGGTCGGCATCGAATCGCGCGGCTTCATCCTCGGTGCGGCCATGGCGCTGGAACTGGGCGTGGGCTTCGTGCCGGTGCGCAAGCCGGGCAAGCTGCCGGGCAAGGTGCTGCGCGAGGAATACACGCTGGAATACCGCAGCGACTGCATTGAAGTGCATGCCGACGCGCTGCCGGCCGGTGCCCGCATAGCGATCATCGACGACGTGCTGGCAACCGGCGGTACGCTGGTGGCTGCGTTGTCGCTGGTGCGCCGCCTGGGCGTGGACGTGGTCGGTGCCGGCGTGCTGGTCGAGCTGGACGGCCTGGGCGGCCGTGGCCGCTGGGAAGCGGATCTGCCGCTGCACACCGAACTGGTGTTCTGATTGCGTCGCCGGGCATGGCCCGGCGCTACCCACGGCAAGCAGGTAGCGCCGGGCCGTGCCCGGCGGATATCCTGCCCGTTACATCATCCGCACGCGGAAACGACGGCCCTTGATCTTACCCGCTTCCAGCTTCGCCACCGCCTTGTTGACCTGCTCGCGGGCGATCGCCACGTATGAGCGGGTCGGGAAGATCGCGATCTTGCCGATGTGCTTGGCCGACAGGCCGGCATCGCCGGTGAGGGCGCCGAGGATGTCGCCTGCGCGCAGCTTGTCGGTCTTGCCGCCATCGATGCGCAGGGTGCGCATCGCCGCCTGCGGCAGCTCGGCCGGGCGCGAGGTCGCCAGCGGCGTCTTCTGCCAGTCCAGCGGCTCGCCGCGCTGTGCTTCGATGGCGTCGGCGCGGTTCTTTTCGCGGCCCGCCACCAGGCTGATCGCCAGGCCACTGGCGCCGGCACGACCGGTACGGCCGACACGGTGCTGGTAGCTCTCGACGTCGGTCGGCAGCTCGTAGTTGATCACTGCGGCAAGCTCTTCCACATCCAGGCCGCGCGCGGCAACGTCGCTGGCAACCAGCACATTGCAGCTGCGGTTGGCCAGGCGCAGCAGCACTTCCTCGCGGTCGCGCTGCTCCATGTCGCCATGCAACGCGAGCGCGGAGAAGCCGAACTGCTGCAGCGAGTTGGCCACTTCGTCCACGTCCTTGCGGGTGTTGCAGAACACCACGGCCGATTCGGGCGTGTACTTCAGCAGCAGGCCGGCCAGTGCCTTCTGCCGGTGTGCCGGTTCGACTTCGCAGAACAGGTGGCGGATGGCCGGGGCCTGGTCGGCGCCTTCCACGGTCACTTCCACGGCATCGCGCAGCAGGTCGCGGGCCATGGCGCGGATGGTGTCGGGGAAGGTTGCCGAGAACAGCAGGCTCTGGCGATCGCGGTGGGTACGGCCGGCGATCTCACGGATCGGTTCCTCGAAGCCCATATCGAGCATGCGGTCGGCCTCGTCCAGCACCAGGGTGCGCACGGCGCCCAGATTCAGTGCGCGCTTGCGCGCCAGTTCCTGCACGCGGCCGGGCGTGCCGACCACCACGTGCGGGTCGTGGCTTTCCAGCGACGCCAGCTGCGGGCCCAGCGGCGTGCCGCCGGTCAGCAGCAGCAGCTTCAGGTTGGGGATGCCGGTGGCCAGCTTGCGGATCTGCTTGGCCACCTGGTCGGCCAGCTCGCGGGTGGGGCACAGCACCAGCGCCTGTACGCGGATCAGGCTGGGGTCGATGGATTGCAGCAGGCCAAGACCGAAGGCGGCGGTCTTGCCGCTGCCGGTCGGGGCCTGGGCGATCACATCGCGGCCATCAAGGATGGCGGGCAGGCTCTGCGCCTGGATCGGCGTGAGGGTGGTGTAGCCGAGGGCATCCAGGCCGGGCTGCAGGGCCGGGCTCAGCGGCAGGGTCGAGAAATCAGTCATGGCGCATTGTACCTGCGCGCGCGCCCGCTCCCGCCGTCGTTCACGATTGTGGGGGCGCCCGGTAGCGGGCGACCTTGGTCGGCACCTTGGCCGAACGTCTTCTCAGCCCAGCCCGATGGCCACCAGCCGCCCGGCCATCGCCTGCAGCTGCTCCGGGGTGGCCGGTTTTCCAGCGACCCGGGGCTCCAGCAGCAGCTGGTGGAACCACGGGTTGGCGTGCCGCGTGTCGAAATCAAACGAACAGGTTGCCTGCACGCCCATCACCGCCTGAACGATCCCGGCTAGCGTGTCTTCGGCCTCATCGACATTGCCCGGCCCATACCGATCATCCAGAAGGCGCAGCGGGATCTGCAGAAGGGCGGGGGAGACTGGCATGTTTCAAGTCTAACGATCCACGTTGCCCTCAGCCCAGCAACGCCAGCACACCTTGGTGGATCGCCAGGCCACCCAGCAGCAACCAGGCGAACAGGATCGATGCCAGCAGCAGCGGCTTCAACCCGGCCTGGCGCAGCGCAGACACATGGGTGGTCAGGCCCAGCGCGGCCATCGCCATGGCCAGCAGCACGGTATCCAGCTGCACCAGCCCGGCCTGCACACCCACCGGCAGCAGATGCAGCGAGTTGAGGCCGGCAACCGCCACGAAACCGAACGCGAACCACGGCACCACGATCCGGGCCTTGCCACCGTCCGCCGCTGCCTTGCCACCACGGGCCAGCCACAGCGACAGTGCGATCAGGAACGGTGCCAGCAGCATCACCCGCACCATCTTGGTGATGACCGCGGTATCGGCGGCTGACTCGCCCACCGCACGTCCGGCAGCCACCACCTGTGCCACTTCATGCACGGTGGCGCCGGTGAACAGGCCGTACTGCCGCGCGTCCATCGCCAGCCAGCCGTGCGACTGCACCAGCGCATACAGCGCCGGGTACAGGAACATGGCCAGCGTGCCGAACACCACCACCGTCGATACCGCCACCGTCACCTGCGCAGCACGGCCGCGCACCACCGGCTCTGCGGCCATCACCGCCGCCGCACCGCAGATCGCGCTGCCGGCACCGATCAGCATGGCCGCCTCGCGCTCCATCCTGAACACCCGTACACCCAGCCAGCACGCCAGGCCGAAGGTGCTCGCCACCACCAGCACGTCCATCAGCACGCCGGCGAGGCCGACGTGGCCGATGTCCTGGAAGGTCAGCCGCAGGCCGTACAGCACGATGCCCGCACGCAGCAGCCAGTGCTTGGAGAAGCCCACGCCCGCCGCGCTGGCGGGGGCCAGTCGCGGGTACAAGGTGTTGCCGACCACGATGCCGGCGACGATGGCGACGGTCAGCGCACTCAGGCCATGCGCCTGCAGCCAGGGCAGCTCGGCCAGGTACAGCGACGCCGCCGCCACCACGCCGACCAGCAGCAGGCCGGGCAGGCGCGGTTGCCAGCGCTGGCGCAGGGCGGGCAGGGACCAGGGGGACAGGGCGGGCGCGTTCATGGCGGGTAGATGCGGAAGAGAGGCGTACAGCCTGCATCCATGCGATCGACCTGTAAAACGAATAATATCGGTGAAACCTACCCATAACGCAGGTAATGTGCATGCGCCTGACGCTCCGCCAGCTGCAGGTCTTCGTTGCCATCGCCGATCAGGGCAGCACCACCGCAGCAGGCCAGGCCATCGCGCTTTCCCAGTCTGCCAGCAGCGCCGCCCTGCAGGAGCTGGAAGCGCACTTCGGCACGCCGCTGTTCGACCGCATCGGCCGTCGCCTGGCGTTGAACGGCCACGGCCGGGCCTTGCTGGAGCCGGCGCGCGCGCTGTTGGTCAATGCCGCCGATCTGGAGCGGCAATTGGCGGCGGGCGGTGACCCGTCCCAAGGCGCACCGCTGCGGCTGGTGTTGGCCGCCAGCACCACTATCGGCAATTACCTGCTGCCGCCGCGTATCGCCGAGCTGCTGCGGCAGGCACCGCAGGCCGAGGTCGATCTGCGCATCGACAACAGCGCAGGCGTGGTGGCGGCCGTTCAACGGCTGGACGTGGATGCAGGATTGATCGAAGGCCCATGCCACGAACGCGGGCTGCAGGTGACCGCCTGGCAGCAGGACCCGCTGGTGATTGTGGCGGCCGCCGAGGCTCCCGCGCGCTGGTCGCTGGACGAACTGCGCCGCGCACGCTGGCTGCTGCGCGAACCCGGCTCAGGCACCCGCGAGGCTGTCGAACAGGCATTGCTGCCGCATCTGCGCGGCTTCGCCCAGACCCTGCAGCTGGGCAATACCGAAGCCATCAAGCAAGCCGCCATCGCCGGCCTCGGCCTGGCCTGCCTCTCGCGCCACGCGCTGGAAGAGCCGCTGGCTCTCGGCCGCCTGCGCGTGCTCGAGACCCCGTTGCCCACCCTGCACCGCACGCTGTGGCTGGTACGCCACCCTGGCAAGCGATGGTTGCCGGGTTTGCAGGCGTTGCTGGGGGAAGTGCAGTAGCCGGGATCCATCTTCCGCAGCGTGAATTCCACGCAGGGGTCAGAGCCCATTGCGCAGCAACGGGATCCGACCCCGTGCCGACCAACGGTCGGCACCCACCAACAGCAGCGGGAAACTGTCGAAGGCGGGGTGGGTCCGGTTGCGGGGGCGTGAGCCGCATGGATGCGGCGACCGAGCTTACAGGGGTGAGGGAGCTTTGCTTGCGAAGCACTGCTTCGCAAGCGCCCGAACGCACAGCCGCCAGCGGCTGGGCCGGGCCCCGGAGGGGGACGCACTGCTTCGCAAGCGCCCGAACGCACAGCCGCCAGCGGCTGGGCCGGGCCCCGGAGGGGGACTTGCAGCGTCCCCCGCAACCGGACCCACCCCGCCATCCCACAGGAAGCCGGCTTTGGCTGTTGCCTCGGCGGTTGACGTTGCCTCCGCGGGTGCCGGGCGCCGCCCGGCCAGGCCCCGCAACCCGCTACAATGGCCGGATGCCTCTGATTACTCTGCAAAACGTCGACTTCAGCGTCGGCGGCCCGCTGTTGCTGGAAAAAGCCGAACTGTCGATCGAGCCGGGCGAGCGTATCGCCCTGATCGGCCGCAACGGCGCCGGCAAATCGACCCTGCTCAAGCTGCTGTCCGGCGACCACAAGCCCGATGACGGTGAAGTGCGCGTGCAGCAGGGCGTGCGCGTGACCCGCCTGGAGCAGGAGGTGCCGCATGGCGCTGCCGGTTCAGTGTTCGACGTCGTTGCCGACGGCCTGGGCGAACTGGGCCAATGGCTCGCCGAATTCCATCACCTCAGCCACGCCGACGTGTTCGATGGCGAAGCGCTGGGCAATGTCCAGGCCAAGATCGATGCCGCCAACGGCTGGGGCCTGGACCAGCGCGTCAGCGAGACGCTGACCAAGCTCGACCTCGATGGCGACGCGGAGTTCGCGCGCCTGTCCGGCGGCATGAAGCGCCGCGTGCTGCTTGGCCGTGCGCTGGTCTCCAGCCCCGACCTGCTGCTGTTGGACGAACCGACCAACCACCTCGACATCGAAGCCATCGACTGGCTCGAAATGTTCCTCAAGAACTGGAACGGCAGCGTGGTGTTCGTCACCCATGATCGCCGCTTCCTGCGTGCGCTGGCCACCCGCATCGTCGAGATCGACCGCGGCCAGGTCACCAGCTGGCCGGGCGACTGGGCCAACTACGAGCGCCGTCGCGAAGAACGGCTCAACGCGCAGGCCCAGGAAAACGCACGGTTCGACAAGCTGCTGGCGCAGGAAGAAGTGTGGATCCGCCAGGGCATCAAGGCACGCCGCACCCGCGACGAAGGCCGCGTACGCCGCTTGAAGGCGATGCGCAATGAGCGTTCCGCGCGCCGCGACCTCAGCGGCAACGTCAAGATGGAAGCGGCCCAGGGCGTGAGCTCGGGCAAGAAGGTCATCGACATCAAGGACATTTCGTTCGCCTTCGGCGATCGCACGATGGTCCGCGATTTCTCCACCACCATCCTGCGTGGCGACCGCATCGGCCTGATCGGCCCCAACGGCAGTGGCAAGACCACGCTGTTGAAGCTGCTGCTGGGCGAACTGCAGCCGCAGAAGGGTGAGGTCAACGCCGGCACCAACCTGCAGGTTGCGTACTTCGACCAGTACCGCGCAGTGCTGCGCGAAGACTGGAGCGCTATCGAGAACGTGGCCGAAGGCCGCGATTTCCTCGAGTTCAACGGCAAGCGCAAGCACGTTCACGCCTACCTGCAGGACTTCATGTTCACCCCTGAGCGCGCGCGCGCGCCGATCACCCGCCTGTCCGGTGGCGAGCGCAACCGCCTGCTGCTGGCCAAGCTGTTCGCGCAGCCGTCCAACCTGCTGGTGATGGACGAACCGACCAACGATCTGGACGTGGAAACCCTGGAGCTGCTGGAAGAGCTGCTGGGCGAATACAACGGCACGTTGCTGCTGGTCAGCCATGATCGTGACTTCATCGACAACGTGGTGACCTCCACGCTGGTGATGGAAGGCGATGGCGTGATCGGCGAGTACGTGGGCGGCTACAGCGACTGGCAGCGTTACGCGGCCAGCGTGGCCGCTGCGCCTGCGGTGGTTGCTGCCGCCAAGCCGGTCGTCGCTGCCCCGGCGGCGGCTGCGGAACCGGCCGCGCCCAAGCGCAAGCTCGCCTACAAGGAAGCGCGTGAGCTGGAACAGCTGCCGAAGACGATCGAAAAGCTGGAAGGCGATGTTGAAGGGCTTACCTCGGCAATGAACGATCCGTCGTTCTACACGCGCAGCAGTGCCGAAGTGACCGCGCACACCCAGCAGCTGGCCAAGGTGCAGGCCGAACTGGATGCCGCGTACGCGCGCTGGGAAGAACTGGAAGGCTGAGCGTTGATCCGCGCCCGCCGGGCGCGGTGTTCGCGGCGCGCGGGATGCCGGTAGCGCGGGGCCATGCCCCGCGAGCGCGCAGCGCGGGGCTCCTGCATTCCGCCGGGCATGGCCCGGCGCTACCGCAAAGCAGCCGGGCAGGGGCCCGGTGCTACCGCAAAGCAGCCGGGTAGGGGCCCGGCGCTACTTCACCCCATGCAGATCCCGCAGCTGGCTCGGCCGGCTGCCGAAATACGCGGCCAGGTCGGCAATGTCCTGATCGCTCAGGTCCTTCGCCTGCGGTGTCATCAGCGCATGCTGGCGATCACCGGCACGGTAGGCCTGCAGCGCATGCGCCAGGTAATCGCCATATTGCCCACCCAGCTTCGGATAGGTCGGGTCGATCGGCGCATTGCCGTCGGCACCGTGGCAATCGATGCAGCTCTGGCTGGTGGCCTTGCTCTTGACCTTGGCGCGGGCCTCGCCGGCGGCTTCACGCCCGGCAGGCAGGCCCGCGGAGGAAGACGATCCGTGCTCGCCGCTGGCATGGCCGGGATCGCCGGCGGATTTCTCGCTGTTCTCCACCTGTGACTGCGAGCAGGCCGCCAGCAGCAGGGCGACGGACAGGGCGATGGCGTGACGCAGTGGATGCGCGGCTTTCGACATGGGCGGGCCTTACTTGACGGTGGACAGGTAAACAGCGAGATCGGCGATCTCCTGTTCGCTGAAACTCATCGACTGCGCCTGCATCGTCGGATGCCGGCGCTTGCCCTGGCGGTACTCGGTCAGGGCCTGGGTCAGGTACTGCTGGGTCTGGCCACCGATCTTAGGTACCCGGTAACTGGGGTAGGCGTTCTTGTAACCGATGATGCCGTGGCACCCCTGGCAGGTGTAGGCCAGCACACGGCCATTGTCGAAACTGCCGGTGGGCGTGGCAGCCGTCGGCACAGGGGCCGGAGCCGGTGCCGGGGCGGGTGGTGCTGCAGGAGCAGGTGCGGGCTGTGCGGCGGCCCCGAGGGGCAGGAGGACGGCCAGAGCGAGACAAGCGGCGAGCGGCTGCGGGCGCATGGTGTCTTTTCCGGGGATTCGGGTCTGGTCGTTCCGGCGTGGGGTACGGAACGACCCGAGTATAGCCTCAGGTTTCATCTAGCTGAAATGGGGGTCGGCCCGACCGGCGGCGTGAAGGCACCATGACCTTTGGGATATGGTGTTGCCGTGAAGTGGTGCATTACTTTGCTACCACACCTGCCCACGCATTCTCCAGGGATCTGACGATGTCGCACCGACCTTTCCTGCCCGGCCCCCGCAGCGGACTCTGCGCTGCCGCGCTGCTGCTCTCCACCTCCCTGCTGCTGAGCGGTTGCGCCGCTGGGCCCAACAACGAGGCCAAGGCGGCCGAGACCAAGGACGAGAAGAAGGTCGACGCGGTGCCGGTGGAAGTGGCCGTGGCCGGCCATCGCGCGGTGGCCGCCAGCTACACCGGAACGGCGGCACTGGAGCCGCGCGCCGAATCGCAGGTGGTCGCCAAGACCTCCGGCGTTGCGCTGGCGGTGCTGGTCGAGGAAGGGCAGCGGGTCAGCGCCGGGCAGCCTCTGGTGCGGCTGGATCCGGACCGCGCACGCCTGGCCGTTGCCCAGAGCGAGGCGCAGATGCGCAAGCTGGAGAACAACTACCAGCGCGCACAGAAGCTGGTCGGCCAGCAGATGGTCAGCGCTGCCGATGTCGACCAGCTGCGCTACGACCTGGAAAACGTGCGCGCGCAGTACCGCCTGGCCACGCTGGAACTGTCCTACACCACCGTGGTCGCACCGATTTCCGGCGTGATCGCCTCGCGATCGATCAAGACCGGCAACTTCGTGCAGATCAACACGCCGATCTTCCGCATCGTCGACAACTCGCGGCTGGAAGCCACCCTCAACGTGCCCGAGCGCGAGCTGGCGACCTTGCGCGCAGGCCAGCCGGTCACGCTGTCGGCCGATGCGCTGCCGGGCCAGACCTTCACTGGTGTCGTCGACCGCATCGCACCGGTGGTGGATTCGGGCAGTGGCACCTTCCGTGTGGTCAGTGCTTTCGACGGTGCCGCGCAGTCGCTGCAGCCGGGCATGTTCGGCCGTATCCGCATCGACTACGACCAGCGTGCCGACGCACTGGTGGTGCCGCGCCTGGCACTGCTGGACGATGGTGAACCGGCAGTGTTCCGGGTGCGCGAGGGCAAGGTCGCGCGGGTGCCGGTCAAGCTCGGCTACGCCGAAGGGCCGTGGGTGGAAATCCGAGAGGGACTGGCGGCAGGCGACCAGATCGTCACCGCCGGCAAGGTCGCCCTGCGCGACGGCACTGCGGTGCAGGTGATCGCCGATCCGAAGGCCAAGGCGAAGACCGTAACCGCCTCGGCCAAGCCGGCAGAGAAGGCCGGGAGCACGCAATGACCGCGCCCGGCCACGACCACGGTGCCTCGCCAGGGAGCGATGGCGCCGCCGCAGGCATGCGTGGCGGCCTGGTGGAGTTCGCCACCCGCCGTCGCGTCACCATCGCCATGTGCACGGTCACCCTGCTGCTGTTCGGCCTGATCGCGCTGGGCAACCTCAAGGTCAATCTGCTGCCGGACCTGAGCTATCCGACGCTGACCGTGCGCACCGAGTACACCGGTGCGGCGCCTACTGAAATGGAAACTCTGATCACCCAGCCGGTCGAAGAGGCCGTGGGCGTGGTCAAGAACCTGCGCAAGCTGAAGTCGGTTTCGCGCACCGGCCAGAGTGATGTGGTGCTCGAGTTCGCCTGGGGCACCAACATGGACCAGGCCAGCCTGGAAGTGCGCGACAAGATGGAAGCGCTGAACCTGCCCCTGGAAGCCAAGGCGCCTGTGCTGCTGCGCTTCAATCCCTCCACCGAGCCGATCATGCGCCTGGTGCTGTCGACCAAGGCCGCGCCTGCGACCGACGAAGAAGCGATCCGCGAACTGACCGGCCTGCGTCGCTATGCCGACGAAGACCTGAAGAAGAAGCTGGAGCCGGTTACCGGCGTGGCGGCGGTGAAGGTTGGCGGTGGCCTGGAAGACGAGATCCAGGTCGACATCGACCAGCAGAAACTGGCCCAGCTCAACCTGCCGATCGACACCGTCATCAAGCGGTTGAAGGAAGAGAACATCAACATTTCCGGCGGCCGTCTGGAGGAGGGCTCGCAGCGCTTCCTGGTGCGTACCGTCAACCAGTTCGCCGACCTGGAAGAAATCCGCAACCTGCTGGTCACCACCCAGTCCGCCAACGGCAGCGCGGCCGACTCGGCGCTGCAGCAGATGTTCAACATCGCTGCCTCTACGGGCTCGGCTGCAGCCGTCGCCGCCGCGTCCGCTGCACAGAGCGCTTCCTCTGGCGGCGCCTCCAGCGTGGTCGCCAACGGCGTGCCGGTGCGCCTGAAGGACGTGGCCACCGTGCGCCAGGGCTACAAGGAACGCGAAGCGGTCATCCGCCTGGGCGGCAAGGAGTCGGTCGAACTGGCGATCTACAAGGAGGGCGACGCCAATACCGTGGCCACCGCCGAAGCGCTGCGCAAGCGTCTGGAGCAGATCAAGGCGACGTTCCCGGCCGATGCCGAACTGACCACCATCGAAGACCAGTCGCGCTTCATCGAGCACGCCATCGCCGACGTCAAGAAGGACGCGGTGATCGGTGGCCTGCTGGCGATCCTGATCATCTTCCTGTTCCTGCGCGACGGCTGGAGCACGTTCGTGATCAGCCTGTCGTTGCCGGTCTCGATCATCGCCACGTTCTTCTTCATGGGCCAGCTTGGCCTGAGCCTGAACGTGATGTCGCTGGGCGGCCTGGCACTGGCCACCGGCCTGGTGGTGGACGACTCCATCGTGGTGCTGGAGAGCATCGCCAAGGCGCGCGAACGCGGCCTGGGCATCCTGCAGGCGGCGATCGCCGGTACCCGTGAAGTGAGCATGGCCGTGGTCGCCTCGACCCTGACCACCATCGCGGTGTTCCTGCCGCTGGTGTTCGTCGACGGCATCGCCGGCCAGCTGTTCCGCGACCAGGCGTTGACCGTGGCCATCGCCATCGCGATTTCGCTGCTGGTGTCGATGACCCTGATTCCGATGCTGAGCTCGCTGAAGGGCCGGCCGCCGCTGGCCTTCCCGGAAGAAGCCGCAGCCGAGCTGTGGCAGCCGCATAGCCGCTGGCAGAAGCCGGTCGCACTCGGCCGTCGTGGTGTGGTGGCGACGATGCGCTGGAGCTTCTACGCGCTGGCATGGCTGGTGGTGCGCCTCTGCCGTGGCGTGGCTGCAGTGGTCGGCCCGGTGATGCGCAAGGCCAGCGACATCGCCATGAAGCCGTACGCCGGTGCCGAACGTGGCTACCTGCGGCTGCTGCCGGGTGCGTTGGCCCATCCCGGCAAGGTGCTGGGCCTGGCTGCGCTGGCGTTTGTCGGCACGATGGCGCTGGTGCCGATGCTCGGCGCCGACCTGATCCCGCAGCTGGCGCAGGACCGTTTCGAAATGACGGTCAAGCTGCCGGCCGGCACGCCGCTGAAGCAGACCGATGCGCTGGTGCGTGAGCTGCAGTTGGCGCATGGCAACGGCGAAGGCGTGGCCTCGCTGTACGGCGTCAGCGGCAGCGGTACCCGCCTGGACGCCAGCCCGACCGAGAGTGGCGAGAACATCGGCAAGCTGACCATCGTGATGGAAGGCGGCGGCAACCCGCAGACCGAAGCGGAGATCACCGAGCGCCTGCGCGACACCATGGGCCAGCACCCGGGTGCGCAGGTCGACTTCGCGCGGCCGGCATTGTTCAGCTTCTCCACGCCGCTGGAAATCGAACTGCGTGGGCAGGACATGGCGACCCTGGAAGTGGCTGGCCAGCGCCTGGCGGCGCTGCTGCGCGGCAATGCGCACTACGCCGACGTCAAATCCACCGTGGAAGAGGGCTTCCCGGAAATCCAGATCCGCTTCGACCAGGAGCGAGCCGGCGCGCTGGGCCTGACCACGCGGCAGATCGCCGATGTGGTGGTGAAGAAGGTGCGCGGCGATGTCGCGACCCGCTACAGCTTCCGCGACCGCAAGATCGACGTGCTGGTGCGCGCGCAGGAAACCGATCGTGCCAGCGTGGAGAGCATCCGCCGGTTGATCGTCAATCCGGGCAGCACCCGTCCGGTCACCCTGGATGCGGTTGCCGACGTGGTGGCCACCACTGGCCCCAGCGAGATCCATCGTGCCGACCAGACCCGGGTGGCCGTGGTCTCGGCCAACCTGCGCGACATCGACCTGGGCGCGGCCATGCGCGAAGTACAGCAGATGGTGTCCGAACAGCCGCTGGGAGCGGGCGTGGGCCTGCACATCGGCGGCCAGGGCGAGGAACTGGCACAGGCGGCGAAGTCGCTGATCTTCGCCTTTGGCCTGGCGATCTTCCTGGTCTACCTGGTGATGGCCTCGCAGTTCGAATCGCTGCTGCATCCGTTCGTGATCCTGTTCACCATCCCGCTGGCGCTGGTCGGCGCGATCCTGGCGTTGATGCTGACCGGCAAGCCGATCTCGGTGGTGGTGTTCATTGGCCTGATCCTGCTGGTCGGCCTGGTCACCAAGAACGCGATCATCCTGATCGACAAGGTCAACCAGCTGCGCGAGGCCGGCGTGGCCAAGCACGAGGCATTGGTGGAAGGTGCGCGTTCGCGCCTGCGGCCGATCATCATGACCACCCTGTGCACGCTGTTCGGCTTCCTGCCGCTGGCGGTGGCGATGGGCGAGGGCGCCGAAGTGCGCGCACCGATGGCGATCACCGTGATCGGTGGCCTGCTGGTGTCGACCCTGTTGACCCTGCTGGTGATCCCGGTGGTGTACGACCTGATGGACCGCCGCGGCGATGCCTACTACCGCGAACGGGGCCGCAAGCATGCCGGTGAGGGCCTGCACGGCGCCGAAGGCAGTGCAGCGGGTGCGGAGGAACCGGCATGAGCGTTGCCGAGTTCTCCATCCGCCGCCCGGTCACCACCATCATGTGTTTCGTGTCGCTGGTGGTGGTCGGCCTGATCGCCTCGTTCCGGCTGCCACTGGAAGCGCTGCCGGACATCTCCGCACCGTTCCTGTTCGTGCAGATTCCCTATACCGGCTCCACCCCGGAAGAAGTCGAGCGGACCATCATCCGGCCGGTGGAGGAGTCGCTGGCGACGATGACCGGCATCAAGCGCATGCGGTCGTCGGCGACCTCCGAAGCTGCGTCGATCTTCATCGAGTTCAGCGACTGGGATCGTGATATCGCCATCGCCGCTTCGGACGCGCGCGAGCGCATCGACGCGATCCGCAGTGATTTGCCTGACGACATGCAGCGCTACAACGTGTTCAAGTGGTCCAGCAGCGACCAGCCGGTGCTGAAGGTGCGCCTGGCCAGCACAACTGACCTGACCACTGCCTATGACATGCTCGACCGCGAATTCAAGCGGCGTATCGAGCGGATTCCGGGCGTGGCCCGGGTCGAGATCACCGGCGCGCCACCGAACGAGGTGGAGATCGCCATCGATCCGAACCGCCTGAACGCCCACGGCCTGAGCATCAATGAGCTGAGCGAGCGCCTGCGCACGCTGAATTTCTCGATCTCGGCCGGGCAGATCTACGACAACGGCCAGCGCGTGCGCGTGCAGCCGGTGGGCGAGATCACCGACCTGCAGGAAATGCGTGACCTGGTGATCAATGCCAAGGGACTGCGCCTGGGTGACATTGCCGATGTGCGGCTGAAGCCGGCGCGGATGAGCTATGGCCGCCGTTTGGATGGCAATCCTGCCGTTGGCCTGGACATCTACAAGGAACGCAGCGCCAACCTGGTGGACGTCTCGCGCGGCGCGCTTGCCGAGGTCGAGGCGATCCGCGCGCAGGCATCGATGCGCGACGTGCAGATCAAGGTGATCGACAACCAGGGCAAGGCGGTGACCTCGTCCCTGCTGGAGCTGGCCGAGGCCGGCGGTGTCGGCCTGATCCTGTCGGTGACGGTGCTGTTCTTCTTCCTGCGCCACTGGCCGTCCACGTTGATGGTGACCCTGGCCATTCCGATCTGCTTCACCATCACCCTGGGCTTCATGTATTTCGCCGGGGTCACGCTCAACATCCTGACCATGATGGGCCTGCTGCTGGCCGTGGGCATGCTGGTCGACAATGCAGTGGTGGTGGTCGAGAGCATCTACCAGGAGCGTGAGCGGCTGCCGGACCAGCCACGCCTGGCCTCGATCATCGGCACCCGCAACGTTGCCATCGCGCTCAGCGCCGGCACCTTGTGCCACTGCATCGTGTTCGTGCCCAACCTGTTCGGCGAAACCAACAACATCAGCATCTTCATGGCGCAGATCGCGATCACCATCTCGGTCTCGCTGCTGGCCTCCTGGCTGGTGGCGGTCAGCCTGATCCCGATGCTGTCCGCACGCATGGCCACGCCGAAGCTGGTGCACTCGCAGACCGGCGTGATCGCGCGCCTGCAGCGCCGCTACGCGCAGCTGCTGGACTGGTCACTGCGCCATCGCGGCTGGAGCCTGCTGGGCATCCTGCTGGTGGTGCTGGTCAGCCTGGTGCCGATGAAGCTGACCAAGATCGACATGTTCGGTGGCGATGGTGGCAAGGACATCTTCATCGGCTACATGTGGAAGGGCGCCTACACCTACCGGCAGATGTCCGAGGAAGTGGCCCGTGTCGAAGGCTGGATCGAGGAGAACCGCGAGCGCCTGCACGTGCAGCAGGTCTATTCCTGGTACAGCGAACAGGAAGGCAGCTCCACCGTGGTCACCCTGGACGAGAAGTACGCCAAGGACATCAAAGCGCTGCAGGAAGAACTGCGCAAAGGGCTGCCTAAGTCCGCGCGCACCGACTACTTCGTCGGCAACCAGGGCGGTGATGGTGGCGGTGGCGGCAACCAGGGTGTGCAGGTGCAGCTGGTCGGCGACTCCAGCGCGATGCTGCAGGAGATCGGCCAGGAAGTGCTGCCGCTGCTGGCACAGCGCGCCGAGCTGCGCGACGTGCGCATCGACAACGGCGAGAAGGGCGGCGAACTGAAAGTGCACGTCGACCGTGAGCGCGCAGCGGCGTTCGGATTCAATGCCGAGCAGGTTGCCAGTTTCGTTGGCCTGGCGCTGCGTGGTGCGCCGATGCGCGAGTTCCGTCGGGGTGACAACGAAGTGCCGGTATGGGTGCGCTTTGCCGGTGCCGAACAGAGCAGCCCCGAAGACCTGGCCGGTTTCAGCGTGCGCACCGGCGATGGCCGCAGCGTGCCGCTGTTGAGCCTGGTCAGTGTCGACGTGGGTTCGTCGGCAACCCAGATCGGCCGCACCAACCGCCAGACCACGCTGACCATCAAGGCCAACCTGGCCGAGAAGATCACCGCGCCGGACGGCCGCAAGGCCATGGAGGCAGTGCTCAAGCCGATGAACTTCCCGGCCGGCTACGGCTTCACCTTCGACGGCGGCGACTACGGCGATGACAACGAGGCGATGCAGCAGATGGTGTTCAACCTGCTGATCGCGCTGGTGATGATCTACGTGGTGATGGCCGCAGTGTTCGAATCGCTGCTGTTCCCGGCGGCGATCATGAGCGGCGTGCTGTTCTCGATCTTCGGCGTGTTCTGGCTGTTCTGGATCACCGGCACCTCGTTCGGGATCATGTCCTTCATCGGCATCCTGGTGCTGATGGGCGTGGTGGTGAACAACGGCATCGTGATGATCGAGCACATCAACAATCTGCGCCGGGGCGGGATGGGCCGTACCCAGGCGCTGGTGGAGGGCTCACGCGAGCGTCTGCGCCCGATCATGATGACCATGGGCACGGCGATCCTGGCGATGGTGCCGATCTCGCTGACCGATACGCAGATGTTCGGCAACGGGCCGGAGTACTCGCCGATGGCGCGTGCGATTGCCGGTGGCCTGGCGTTCTCTACCGTGGTCAGCCTGCTGTTCCTGCCGACGATCTACGCGGTGCTTGATGACCTGCGCAATGCGGTGGTGCGGCTGATCCAGCGCGCTCGCGGCCGCGAGGTCGTGGCGGGAACCCCGGTGTAGGTGTAGTGGTCGAGCTTGCTCGACCGGAGGGGCGGAAACGTGTTGTGGTGGGGGGAGACCGGTCGTAGTGGGGCGGTTTCCCCTTTTTTTTTGCCGGGATGGCCCGGCGCTACCATCGCCGCGCGTGTAAATGGCGTGCCAACCAAGGTTGGCACCTACCGGTAGCG
>NZ_QQXJ01000001.1:2462709-2475812 GCF_004348785.1 Stenotrophomonas sp. TEPEL | reverse complement strand
CGCCATTTACACGCGCGGCGATGGTAGCGCCGGGCCATGCCCGGCGGGGCAGCGATCAGCTCGCCACCTTGCTCCAGACCTTGCCTGCAGTCAGCCACAGGCCCAGCATGCTGCCCAGGTTGGTCAGCATGAAGGTCAGCACCACGCGGGTGACACGGTTGCGGTACCAACCCTTCAACGACTGTGCATCGTCACGCAGCTTGAGGAAATCCTCGTAGGTTGGCTTGCGCAGGCGCGCTTCCACCAATGCCGCGAATGCGCCGGTGGGGATGCTCAGGCGGAACGGCTTGAACGGCGCCACCACGATCGCGGTGAGGATGCTCAGCGGGTGGCTGCCGGCCACCAGGCAGCCCAGGCCAGCCAGGCCGCCGGTATACATCGCCCAGGTCGCCAGCAGTTCGGTTCCCACGCCCAGTCCACCACGATAGAAGCCAACACCGATGCCGGTGGCCACGATGGCGAGGATCGCCAGGGTGAACCACGGGATGTTGCGCTTCTTCGGTACCGCTTCCAGTTGCTCGCGCAACGGCGCAGGCGCCTCGGTATCGGTTTCCAGGTAACGCGCCAGGCCGGCCAGATGGCCGGCGCCGACCACCGCCAGCACTTCGCGCTGCTGCGGATCATGCGCTTCGCGCAGGCGCGTGGCCATGTAGCGGTCGCGCTCGCCGATGATCGTTTCGTACAACGCCGGGTTCTCGCTGGCGAACTCGCCGAAGCTCGATTCCAGCATGTCGCCCTGCTTCAGCTTTTCGATCTCGTCTTCGCCGACATCCTCGGACGAGAACAGGCCGGCGCCAAGCCCGGCCACCAGCTTCAGCTTGCCGAAGAAGCCCAGTCGCTGCGAAGCGCGGCGGAACGTCAGCCCGACTTCGCGGTCGATCAGGTGCACCGGCAGGTTGCGCTCGCGCGCCAGGTCCACCGCACGCTTGAGTTCCGCGCCCGGCTCGATGCCGAGCTGTTCGGCCAGTCGGCGCTGGTAGGCCGACAGCGCGAGGTTGGCCGCGAACAACGCGACGCGGCCCTTGCGGATCACTTCCACCAGGTCCAGTTTGGCCAGCGTGTCCGGGTCGCTCAGCGCCTGCAGGCGCTGCGGGTCCAGCTCGACGGCCACCGCATCGAAGCGTCCGCTGTCGATGGCTTTCTCCACCGCCTCGACGCTGGCATGGGAGACGTGGGCAGTGCCCAGCAGGGTGTAGCGCACGCCATCGCGCTCGACGACGCGCACTGGCTGGCCGGCGAAGAGATCGTCGCCGGTTTCGGGAAGGGTTTCGGTCATGGAATCATTCATTGGAAGGAGCGGAATCGGCGCCATCGCCGAGCGCGCGCTGCATCTGTACGGTGTCCAGCCAGCGGCCATGCTTGCGGCCGAGACCACGGAACACGCCCACCAGCTGGAAACCGAAGCGTTCGTGCAGCTTGATGGAGGCCGTGTTGGTCGGCTCGCCGATCACCGCCACCATCTGTCGATGACCGCGCGCGGTGCACGCATCGATCAGTGCCTGCAGCAGGCGGGTGCCGACGCCACGGCCCTGGAAACGGGCATCGACGTAGACCGAGTTCTCAACGGTCCACTGGTAGGCGATGCGCGTGCGGTAGGTGTTGGCATACGCATAGCCGGCAACCTCGCCGTCGACCTCGGCCACCAGGTAGGGGAAGCCGCGGTCGATGATGTCGCGCATGCGGCGCAGCATCTCGGCCTGGTCGGGGATCTCGTACTCGTAGGTATTGACGAAGTCGGTCACTTCCACCGCGTAGATCGCGGTGATCGCGGCGATGTCGGCAGGGCCGGCATCACGGATGAGTACGGCCATGCGCGGGCTCCGGATCAGTCGATGTAGCGCTTGAGCAGGTCGCCGTAGGCGTCGATGCGACGATCACGCAGGAAGGGCCAGATGCGGCGCACGTGTTCGCTGCGCTGCAGGTCGACCTCGCACATCAGGATGGTCGCGTCGGTGCCGGCTTCGGCCAGGAACTCGCCCTGCGGGCCCAGCACGTGGCTGTTGCCCCAGAACTGGATGCCCGAGGCGCCCAGCGGCGAGGCCTCGTGGCCGACGCGGTTGCAGCTGAGCACCGGCACGCCGTTGGCTACGGCATGGCCACGGTGGCTCAGTACCCAAGCGTCGCGCTGGCGGGTCTTTTCGTCCTGCACATCGTCCGGGTCCCAGCCGATCGCGGTGGGGTACAGCAGCAGCTCAGCACCGGCCAGCGCCATCAGGCGCGCCGCTTCGGGGTACCACTGGTCCCAGCACACCAGCACGCCGAGGCGGCCGACCGAGGTGTCGATCGGCTTGAAGCCGATATCGCCCGGGGTGAAGTAGAACTTCTCGTAGAAGCCCGGGTCATCGGGAATGTGCATCTTGCGGTACTTGCCCAGCAAGGTGCCGTCCTTCTCGAAGACCACGGCGGTGTTGTGGTACAGGCCGGCAGCGCGGCGCTCGAACAGCGAGCCGACCAGCACCACGCCATGCTTCTTGGCCAGCGCGCCCAGGCGCTCGGTGCTCGGGCCCGGAATCGGCTCGGCCAGGTCGAACTCATCGACCGATTCGTGCTGGCAGAAGTAGGGACCGTTGTGCAGTTCCTGAAGCAGCACCAGCTTCGCGCCCTGTGCCGCGGCATCGGCAACACGCGCTTCGATCACCGCCAGGTTGGCGGCGGCATCACCGTGGTTGCGCTCCTGGATCAGGGCGACGGTAAGGGGGCTGCGCGAGTTCATGCGGGGCGATCCTGCGGGGGAAAACCCGCATGTTAACGCGGATGCGCCACGACAGCGTGTTGGCTGCTGAATGGTGTACGCAACCGGTAGCGCCGGGCCGTGCCCGGCGGATTTTCCAGATGCCGCCGCGCTCGCCGGGCATGGCCCGGCGTTACCGCGTGGCTTATGCCTTCAACAGCCCAGCCGGCAGCTGCATGGTGATGCAGTGCAGGCTGCCGTTCTGCCAGATCAGCGAGCGGCAGGGCACCTGCACGATCTCGCGGCCCGGGTGGGCTTGTGCCAGCACATCGCGGGCCAGGTCGTCGGCCGGGTCGCCATAGGCCGGCATCAGCACCGCGCCGTTGACGATCAGGTAATTGGCATACGAAGCAGCCAGGCGACGGCCTTCATCGATCACCGGCTGTGCCCACGGCAACGGGAACAGGCGGTACGGCTTTCCGTCAGCGGTGCGCAGCGCGGCCAGCTCGGCGCCCATCGCCTGCAGCTCGGCGTAATGCGAGTCGCTGGCGTCGTCGCAGGCCTGGTAGACGATGCTGTCGGCCGAGGCGAAGCGGGCGAGGGTATCGATATGGGCGTCGGTGTCGTCTCCTTCCAGATAGCCATGATCCAGCCACAGCACGCGCTTCTGCTGCAGCCAGTCGGCCAGGTCGGCGCTCAGGCTGTCGCGGTCGCGGTCGGGATGGCGCTCGTGCAGGCACTTCCAGGTGGTCAGCAGGGTGCCTTCGCCATCGGTCTCGATGCCGCCGCCCTCCAGCGCGAACGGAATGCTGCGCACCGTCGCGTCGTTGAACACGCCGGCCTGGTCGAGCGCGCCGACCAGCTGGTCATCCAGGGTGGCGTCGAACTTGCCGCCCCAGCCGGTGAAACGGAAGTCCAGCAGCTGGAAGCTGCCGTCGGCACGGCGCAGGGTGATCGGGCCCGAATCACGCAGCCAGGTGTCGTCGTAGGCGGCGGTGGTGAAGTGGACCTTGTCCATGTCGATGCGGTTGGAGCGCAGCCGCATCTCGGCGTAGGTCTCCACGTCATCGTCGGCCACGCAGATCAGCACCGGCTGGAAGCGGGTGATCGCTGCAACCAGGGCGATGTAGGTCTCTTCCACCTGGCCCAGGCGGTCGGCCCAGTCGGTGTCGGCGGTGGGCCAGGCAATCAGGACGCCGCTCTGGGCTTCCCATTCGGCAGGAAAACGAAGGGTCTGGTTCATGGTCTCGCTACACGCGCCCGCCGGTGGCGGGCATGGGGGTCAACGGATCGGCGGCTTGGGGCCGATTTCGTTCGGATCCGCCTGGTTTGCCACCACGTCGATCACCTTCTGCTTCTCGAAGTAGACGGTGAACTGCGGGTACACCCAGCGGTGGATGGTCGGCCATTGCCGTTTCTGCCCGCCGCGCGGCTGCAGCTGCTCTGCCGGCGCGCCGAACTGCGACTGCACCTGCTGCATGCTCTGGCCGCGGACGGGCAGGGCGCCGGCCGGCTTTTCGCGGGCGCGGTCGACAAGCAGGGTATCGGCCATCGCCGGGGTGGCGGCAGCCAGGGTGGCCAGTACGGCCAGGGTGCACAGGTAACGCGTCATCTCGATCTACTCCCCAGTGGTCAAGAACAGCGATTACAGCAAAAACGACAGGAAAAAACCGCATAAACAAAAAACCGCCCGAAGGCGGCTTTTTGCATCGGGTCGGCCCCGCGTGGGGCCAGCCGCGGTCACAAGGACCGTTGGGCTTAGCGCTGACGCGCCTTGAAACGCGGGTTCGACTTGCAGATGACGAAGATCTTGCCACGACGACGCACGACCTTGCAGTCACGGTGACGGGCCTTCGCCGACTTCAGGGAGGACAGAACTTTCATGGCATACCTCGGCGTAAACAGTAGTTGTTCGGGTGGAGCGTGGCCGCGATATGCGAAAGACAATCGGCAGTGGACGCTCGTTCAAGCCCGCCATTCTACCGGGCTTTTCCCCATGGTTTCAAGTGGTTGCACAAAAGGCCCGTTGCGGGGTGTCCGGCAGGGGCTAGAATGCCCCCTTCACACCCGCAAGGACCCCCATGAATCCACTCGTTCCCGTCCTGACCATCGACGGCCCGTCAGGGGCCGGCAAGGGTACCATCAGCCGCATCGTGGCGCGCCGGTTGGGCTGGCACTACCTGGATTCGGGCGCCCTGTACCGCGCGGTCGGCGTGGCGGCCAGCTGGGCCGACATCGACACCTCCGATGCTTCCGCGCTGGTGCGCTGCACCTTTGATACGCATGTCCAGTTCGTCGAGCAGGGCGATGCCATGCGGGTCCTGGTCAATGGCACCGACGCCACCGACGAGCTGCGGCTGGAGACCACCGGGGCGCTGGCGTCGGCGATTGCCGCCATCCCCGAGGTCCGGGCCGCCCTGAAGGAGCGCCAGCGCGCATTCAGGGTGGAGCCGGGGCTGGTTGCCGACGGCCGCGACATGGGTACGGTGATCTTCCCGGACGCCCCCTACAAGGTCTTCCTGACCGCCAGTGCCGAGGAGCGCGCCGAGCGCCGGCATAAGCAGTTGAAAGACAAGGGGGTTTCTGTTAACTTTGAAGATCTCCTGCGCGAGATCATGGCCCGCGACGCCCGTGATGCTCAGCGTACCGTGGCGCCCCTGAAGCCGGCAGACGATGCTGTCCTCATCGACACCACAGGCATCGGCATCGAAGATGTCGTTGCCAGAGTGATGGATCTGCTTCCGGTTCCGGCTGCCTGATCCGTTCGCGCGGGAGCTCTGCCAGCATCATCGGTGGAGGTCGCGCATCTGCAGTGCTGTAAAAGCTCCGTCGCGCAATGATGCGTGGCGGTTTTCCTACTTCCACACACGACCTGCATTTCCGGGGTCGACCAACAGGCGGGCGGCAGCCATTCCCTGAAGGGAAGCCAGCCGACCCATGTGTCCAACAGAGTAAATCTAATGACCGAATCATTTGCCGAACTGTTTGAAGCCAGCCAGGCCAACCTGGCCAAGCTGAAGCCGGGCGCCATCGTCAGCGGTACCGTTGTTGAAGTCCGCGGCGACGTCGTGGTGATCAACGCCGGGCTGAAGTCGGAAGGCATCGTGCCGATCGAACAGTTCCGTAACGACGCTGGCGAAATCGATGTTGCCGAAGGCGACATCGTCAAGGTCGCCCTCGACTCGATCGAGAACGGCTTCGGTGAAACCGTCCTGTCGCGCGAGAAGGCCAAGCGCGCGATGGTGTGGGACGAGCTGGAAGAAGCGTTGGAAAAGAACGAAACCATCACCGGCCGCATCAGCGGCAAGGTCAAGGGTGGTTTCACCGTGGACATCAAGGATGTCCGCGCCTTCCTGCCGGGTTCCCTGGTCGATGTGCGCCCCGTGCGCGATCCGGCCTACCTGGAAGGCAAGGAGCTGGAATTCAAGCTCATCAAGCTTGACCGCAAGCGCAACAACGTCGTGGTCTCGCGCCGCGCTGTCGTCGAAAGCGAGCACTCGGAAGAGCGCGAGCAGCTGATGGACAAGCTGCAGGAAGGCGCGATCCTGAAGGGTGTCGTCAAGAACCTGACCGATTACGGCGCATTCGTGGACCTGGGCGGTATCGACGGCCTGCTGCACATCACCGACATGGCATGGAAGCGCGTGCGCCATCCGTCCGAAGTCGTGAACGTCGGCGACGAGCTGGACGTGCGCGTGCTGAAGTTCGACCGCGAGCGCAACCGCGTTTCGCTGGGCCTGAAGCAGCTGGGCGAAGATCCGTGGGATAACATCGCCCGTCGTTACCCGGCCAACAGCCGCGTGTTCGGCAAGGTCTCCAACGTCACCGATTACGGCGCGTTCGTCGAGATCGAGCCGGGCGTCGAAGGCCTGGTGCACGTCTCGGAAATGGATTGGACCAACAAGAACGTCAACCCGTCCAAGGTTGTGCAGGTCGGTGACGAAGTTGAAGTCATGGTCCTGGACGTCGACGAGGAGCGTCGCCGCATCTCGCTGGGCATGAAGCAGGTTGCCGCCAATCCGTGGGAAACCTTCGCTGCCACCCACAAGAAGGGTGACAAGGTGTCGGGCCAGATCAAGTCGATCACCGACTTCGGCATCTTCATCGGCCTGGACGGCGGCATCGACGGCCTGGTTCACCTGTCCGACATCAGCTGGGCGACCACTGGCGAAGACATCGTTCGCAACTTCAAGAAGGGCGACAACCTGGACGCAGTGGTCCTGGCCGTCGATCCGGAGCGCGAGCGCATTTCGCTGGGCGTCAAGCAGCTGGAGCAGGATCCGTTCGGCCAGTACATGGCGACCAATCCGAAGGGCTCCAAGGTCGAAGGCGTAGTGAAGGAAGTCGACGCCAAGGGCGCGATCATCGAGCTGGCCGACGGCATCGAAGGCTATGTTGCAGCTCGTGACATCGCCAACGAGCGTGTTGACGACGCGACCCAGCACCTGAAGGTCGGTGACAAGGTTGAAGCCAAGTTCGTGGGCATGGATCGCAAGGGTCGTACCCTGCAGCTGTCGATCAAGGCCAAGGACGATGCTGAAATGCGCGAAGTGCTGGAGGAATACCAGTCCTCTTCGGCTTCCAGCGGCACCACCCAGCTGGGCGCGCTGCTGCGTGCACAGCTGAACGGCAACAAGTCCGAGTAATATCGGCCTTACGCTGTTCGTTGTTTCCTGGACGGCCCGGGCACTGCCCGGGCCGTTTCAGGCTGAGATGCCCCTGATGTGAGCCGGTAATGACCAAATCCGAACTGATCGAAATCCTCGCGCGCCGGCAGGCGCACCTGAAGGCCGATGATGTCGATCTGGCGGTCAAGTCATTGCTGGAAATGATGGGGGGCTCACTGTCGGCCGGTGATCGCATCGAGATCCGCGGCTTCGGCAGCTTCTCGCTGCACTACCGTCCGCCGCGCCTGGGTCGCAACCCGAAGACCGGCGAATCGGTTGCCCTGCCGGGCAAGCATGTCCCTCATTTCAAGCCGGGCAAGGAATTGCGCGAGCGGGTCAGCAGTGTGCTGCCGCTGGACGCAGATCCGGCCTGAGCCATCCGTCGCGCGACTTCGTGCGAATCCCACCACGAGTCGGATAAGCTACGGCCTCCTGCCAATGGAGCTGTCGCATGAAAGTTTTTCGTCTGCTGGTCCTGCTGGCGGTTCTGATCCTTGGTCTGATCATCGGTGCGGTCAACATGACGGCCATGTCGATCAACCTGCTGTTTACCCAGTTGAACACGTCCGTCGGTGTGGCGCTGATCGCCGCCCTGCTGATTGGTGTCGTGGTCGGCGCTGGCCTGGTGCTGGTAAGCGTGGTCATTCCGCTCTACGCCCAGCTGCGCCGAGCCAACAAGTCGGCGGCTGCGCCACCGGCGCCGGTGGTCCCCTCCCAATCTTTTGATGGACGTTGATCGACGATGGAATTCGTTTCCGAGTGGTTCTGGTTCTTCCTGTGCCTGCCGTTGGCGGCCCTGGCCGGCTGGGTGATCGGACGCCGCGGCGGTCAGCGCCACGGTGACAACCAGGTCAGCCACCTGTCGAGCACCTATTTCCGTGGCCTGAACTACCTGCTCAATGAGCAGCCGGACAAGGCCATCGAACTGTTCCTGCACATCGCCGAGCTGGACAAGGAAACCTTCGAGACCCAGGTTGCGCTGGGCCATCTGTTCCGTCGCCGTGGCGAAGTGGACCGCGCCATCCGCCTGCACCAGGGCCTGGTCAACCGCCAGGATCTGAGCGACGCGCAGCGCGTGCAGGCCCTGCTGGCACTGGGCGAGGACTACATGAAGTCCGGCCTGCTGGACCGTGCCGAAACCGTGTTCACCGAACTGGCACAGCTGGACCAGCGCGCACCGCAGGCGCTCAAGCACCTGATCGGCATCTACCAAGCCGAGCGCGACTGGGAAAAGGCGATCGACAACGCCACCCGCTTCGAAGATGTCACCGGCGAGCCGATGGGCAAGCTGATCGGACAGTTCGAATGCGAGCTCGCCGAGCGCTTCCGTGGCGCTGGCAAGCTGGAAGAGGCGAGGGCGGCCATTGCCCGCGCCTACCAGGCCGATGCCATGTCGGTCCGTGCCGGCATCATCGAGGGACGCCTGGAAACCGACGCCGGCAATGCCGAGGCAGCCGTGCGCGCCTTCGAACGTGCCGCCCGCAACGATCCGGAGTACCTGCCGGAAGTGCTGCCGGCGCTGATGGACAACTACCGCAAGGTCGGCGACCTGGGCGGCGCGCGCGCCTTCCTTTCCGAGATGACCGAGCATTACCGCGGCATCGCCCCGGTGCTGGCCCTGACCCGCCTGATGGAAGAGCAGGAGGGGGTCGCGCCTGCGCGCGCCTACCTCGGCCGCCAGCTCAAGGACCGCCCGTCGGTGCGTGGCGAATCGGCCCTGATCGACCTCACCCTGGCCGAGGGCGCAGATTCCACTGCGACCCTGCATGACCTCAAGCACATCACCGACCAGTTGCTGGTGCGTAACCCCGCTTACCGCTGCACCCGCTGCGGGTTCGGCGCCCGCACCCACCATTGGCAATGCCCCAGCTGCAAGGAATGGGGTACGGTCAAGCCGCTGCTGAACTACGCGGTGCTCTGAACCATGCCGTGGCTTGTGATGGCCGCGCTGCTGGGGCTGGCCCTGCTCAGCGCGGCATTGACCTGGGCGGCGCGCGTGTATGCGCTGCGCAGGCAGTTGCTGGATCAGCCCGGCGAGCGCCGCAGCCACAGTGTCGCAACCCCTCGCGGTGGCGGCATCGCCATCGTGATCAGTCTGCTGGTTGCCGCAGCGGTGGCCGCTTTTTTCTGGCCGGACGCCGCGCCCAGCCTGGCTGTTGCCAGCCTTGGCCTGCTGCTGGTTGCCGGCATCGGCTGGTGGGATGACCACCGGCCGCTGCCAGCCATGCGCCGTTTGCTGGTGCATTTCCTTGCCGCCCTGTTGCTGGCAGGGCTGGTCAAGATGCACGGCGGTAGCTGGCTGTTGAGCCTGCTGGTGCTGTTCTTCACCGCCTCGCTGATCAACATCTGGAACTTCATGGATGGCATCAACGGGATTGCCAGCAGCCAGGCCGTCATCGTTGCGCTGGGCTTTGCCACCGTGCTGCCCTGGCCCTATTCACTGGTGGCCGTTGTTCTTGGCTTGGCGTGCGTGGGTTTTCTGCCATTCAATTTCCCGCAGGCGCGGATCTTCATGGGTGATGTGGGCAGTGGCGCGCTGGGTTATTCCGTGTCCGTCGTGCTGGCGGTCGCTGCACTGCACACCGACATCAACTGGATCCTGCTGTTGCTGCCGTTGTCTGCATTTCTTGTGGACGCGGGCTTCACGCTGTTGGCGCGCATGCTCTCAGGCCAACGCTGGATGGAACCCCACACCCAGCATGTCTACCAGCGCGCGGTGCAGGCAGGAGCCAGCCATGCCCTGGTGACAGGGATGTACTTTGTTCTAGGCCTGTTCAGTATTACAGTGTTCAATATCTGCACCAATTTGCAGCCGAGGTGGGAGGCTGCCGTAGCGGTCGCGTGGTTTGCCGCGCTGACCCTGCTGTGGCTCCTCCTGCGCAATGGATTGCGCCACCGATAAGGAATTACTCGATCTATGTCTTCACCCTGGCGGGACAGAATCCTCGGCCTGATGCCGCGTACGGCCATCGTCTGCCACGACTTGTTCATGGTATGGGCCTGTTGGCAGCTGTTGCATGCAGGTCGTTACTCGATCCTCGCCGATGCTCCCGCATTGCCGTTGTGGAACGTGGATACGACGCTGGTACTGGCGTTGCAGGGACTGGTGTTCTGGCGTATCGGCCTCTATCGCGGGCTGTGGCGCTTTGCCAGCGTCAGCGACCTGCTGAACATCTTCAAGGCCAGCTTCATCGGCCTGATCGCCATTGTTCTGGTGCTGGCCTGGAAACGCTTCGACGGCGTGCCGATGTCGGTGCTGGTGATCTATCCGTTCGCACTGTCGGCACTGCTGGGCGCACCGCGCCTGCTGTACCGGGCATGGAAGGACTATCAGTCGCTGCAGTCCGACTCGACCGCGCGCCGGGTGCTGATTCTCGGCGCCGGCCAGGCCGCCGAGACCCTGGTGCGCGACCTGCGCCGGTCCGGCAACTTCGAGCCGGTCGGCCTGCTTGATGATGCACCGCACCTGCGCGGCGCCAAGCTGCAGAGCCTGCCGATCCTGGGGACCCTGGACGACGCACCGGCGGTGGCCCGCGAGACCGCAGCCAAGCTGCTGGTGATCGCCATGCCCTCGCTGGATGCGGTGGGCATGCAGCGCGTGGTGGCCATCTGCGAGAGCACCGGCATTCCGTTCCGGACCGTGCCCAAGCTCAGCGACATCCTGCAAGGGCAGTCGCTGCCGGGCCAGTTGAAGGAAGTGGCGATCGAAGATCTGCTTGGCCGCAAGCCGATCATGCCGGACTGGAACCTCATCCGTGGCTGGTTGGGCGGGCGCACGGTGATGGTGACCGGTGCCGGTGGCTCGATCGGGTCCGAGTTGTGCCGCCAGTGTGCGCGGCATGGCGCCGGTCGCATCGTGCTGCTGGAGATCAGCGAGCTGCTGCTGTTGACCATCGAGGGCGAGCTGCGCCGCAGCTTCCCCGATGTCGAGATCGAGGCCGTGCTCGGTGACTGTGGCGATCCTGCGGTGATGCGCCATGCGCTTTCGCTGCACCCGGTCGACACCGCCTTCCATGCGGCTGCGTACAAGCATGTGCCGGTGCTGGAGCGTCAGCTGCGCGAAGCCGTTCGCAACAACATCCTCGCCACCGAGAACGTGGCCCGCGCCTGCCTGGAAGCCCACGTCGAGCACTTTGTGTTCATTTCGACCGACAAGGCGGTGGACCCGGTCAATGCGCTGGGCGCCAGCAAGCGCTATGCGGAGATGATCTGCCAGAGCCTGGACCAGAAGTCCACGCACACCCGTTTCGTGACCGTGCGTTTCGGCAACGTGCTGGCGTCGGCCGGCAGCGTGGTGCCGCTGTTCCGCGAGCAGATCCTCAAGGGCGGCCCGGTCACGGTGACAGACCCGGAGGTCAGCCGCTATTTCATGACCATTCCAGAGGCGTGCCAGCTGATCCTGCAGGCGGCCGCGTCGGCGTCGCACGGCGCGATCTACACCTTGGACATGGGCGAGCCGGTGCCGATCCGGGTGTTGGCCGAGCAGATGATCCGCCTGGCGGGCAAGCAGCCCTACAAGGAAATTCCGATCATCTATACCGGCCTGCGCCAGGGCGAGAAGCTGCACGAGACGCTGTTCTATTCCGACGAGGACTACCGGCCGACCGCGCACCCGAAGATCCTCGAGGCTGGTGTCCGTTCGTTCTCGCGGGACATCGTGCTGGGCAACGTGCCGAAGCTGCGCGAGGCCATTGCCCGGTACGACATCGATACGATCCAGGAAATCCTGTTTGCGACCATGCCGGAATTCTCGCCAATCGAACAGGATGCTTACATTTCATCCGCTAAGGTTGTGCCCTTTCCGGCACGTGAGGCCAACAGGCACCAATGAGCAAGCGCATTCGCAAGGCGGTATTCCCGGTAGCGGGTCTGGGCACGCGTTTTCTTCCGGCGACCAAAACGGTGCCGAAGGAGATGCTGCCGATCATCGATCGGCCGCTGATCCAGTACGCCGTGGATGAGGCGATCGAAGCAGGCTGTGACACCCTGGTGTTCATCACCAACCGTTACAAGCACGCCGTCGCGGACTATTTCGACAAGGCCTACGAGCTGGAGCAGAAGCTCGAGCGCGCGGGCAAGCACGAGCAGCTCGAACTGATCCGCCATGTGCTGCCGGAAGGCGTGCGCGCGATCTTCGTTACCCAGGCCGAGGCTCTGGGCCTGGGCCATGCGGTGCTGTGCGCCAAGGCGGTCATCGGTGACGAGCCGTTCGCCGTGCTGCTGCCCGATGACCTTATCTGGAACCGTGGCGCCGGTGCGCTGAAGCAGATGGCTGACCTCAACGAGGCCAGTGGTGCCAGCGTCATCGCGGTGGAAGACGTGCCCCACGACAAGACGGCCAGTTACGGCATCGTCGCCACCGAGGCGTTCGATGGCCGCAAGGGGCGTATCTCGCAGATCGTGGAGAAGCCCAAGCCGGAAGACGCACCGAGTGACCTGGCAGTGGTGGGGCGCTACGTGCTGAGCCCGAAGATCTTCGAGCTGCTCGAGCAGACCCGCACCGGTGCCGGCGGCGAGATCCAGCTGACCGATGCGATCGCCGAACTGCTGAAGACCGACGAGGTCGATGCCTATCGTTTCGAGGGCACCCGTTTTGACTGCGGCACCCACCTGGGGCTGGTGGAGGCGACGATCCGCTTTGCGCTGGACAACCCGAAGCTGGCCGGCCCGGCGCGGGAGAAGCTGACGGCGATGCTGGCGGAATAAGGGTTTTATCAAGCGCTCCGTGCGGCGCCTTGATTGATACGTGATGGGCGGGACGGGTG
>NZ_QQXJ01000001.1:2445261-2462609 GCF_004348785.1 Stenotrophomonas sp. TEPEL | reverse complement strand
GTTGCAGGACACGCCGTAAACCCATCCATGGGGGCTCGATGGCGCCATCCATGGCGCCAACGGTCCTGCAACGGCCCACCCGTCCCGCCTGTCAGGTTTCCTGCGGGCGCGGACGGGAAGGGCGGAATCAAGGGCAAGAGCAAAAGCAAAAAGGCAGCCGATGGCTGCCTTTTTTGTTTCCGCGAGCGTCGAGTCCGGGTCGGATCCCTTTGCGTAGCAAAGGGCTCTGACCCCAGCTCTTGATCCTGCCTTTGCTCACCCCTCCGCCGCGGGGAGGCTGGAAGGGCCGGGTNGGCAGGGCTNCCCGGGACCGTTGGCGCCATGGATGGCGCCATCGAGCCCACGGATGGGTTCGTGTCCCGGGTAGCCCTGCCAACCCGGCCCACGCCATGAAGCCCAACGAGGCAGCGCTTTGAACCTTACAGCGCCTCGAAAATGCCCGCCGCACCCATGCCGGTGCCGATGCACATCGTCACCATGCCGTACTTCTGCTGGCGACGGCGCAGGCCATGCAGCAGGGTCGCGGTACGGATCGCGCCGGTCGCACCCAGCGGATGGCCCAGCGCGATCGCGCCGCCCAGCGGGTTGAGCTTGCTCGGGTCCAGGCCGCAGTCACGGATGACGGCCAGCGACTGCGCGGCGAAGGCTTCGTTGAGCTCGATCCAGTCCAGCTGGTCCTGGCTCAGGCCGGCCTGCTTCAGCGCCTTCGGAATCGCGGCGATCGGGCCGATGCCCATCACTTCCGGGCGCACGCCGGCCACCGAGAAGCTGACGAAGCGGGCCAGCGGGGTCAGGCCGTAATCCTTGATTGCCTGTTCCGACGCCAGCAGTACCGCGCCGGCGCCATCGCTCATCTGCGAGGAGTTGCCGGCAGTGACGGTGCCGCCGAACTGGCCGTTGCGGAACACCGGACGCAGCTTGGCCAGGCCTTCAGCGGAGGAATCCGGGCGCGGGCCTTCGTCGGTGTCGGCAATCTTGTTGCGGGTGATGATGCGCTTGCCGTCGGCCAGGTCGGGCTGGTGCGAGACGATCTCGTACGGGCTGATCTCGTCCTTGAAGTCGCCGTTCTGGATGGCGGCCATGGCCTTCTGGTGCGAGGCCAGGGCGAACGCGTCCTGGTCTTCGCGCGAGACCTTCCACTCTTCAGCGACCTTCTCGGCGGTGATGCCCATGCCGTAGGCGATGGCGACGTGGTCGTTGTCGAACACGCTCGGGGCCATCGCAATCTTGTTGCCCATCATCGGCACCATCGACATCGATTCGGTGCCGCCGGCCAGCATCAGGTCGGCGTTGCCAAGGCGGATCGCGTCGGCCGCCTGCGCCACGGCCTGCAGACCGGAGGAGCAGAAGCGGTTCACGGTCTGCGCAGCGATGGTGTTCGGCAGGCCGGCCAGCAGCACGCCGATGCGGGCCACGTTCATGCCCTGCTCGGCTTCGGGCATCGCGCAGCCGATGATCGCGTCATCGATGCGGTTGACGTCCACGCCCGGCGCCTGCGCCACGACGCTGCGCAGCACGTGGGCGAGCATGTCGTCGGGGCGGGTGTTGCGGAACATGCCCTTGGGCGCCTTGCCAACCGGGGTGCGGGTGGCGGCGACGATGTAGGCGTCCTGGATTTGCTTGGTCATTGCAGTGATCTCTTGAATTTTTTAGCCGGAGTGCCGACCAACGGTCGGCACCCACCGGGGGCAGAGGGAGTGCCGACCAACGGTCGGCACCCACCGGAAGCAGGGAGGGGCGATCAGTTACGCAGCGGCTTGCCGGTCTTGAGCATGTGCGCGATGCGGGCCTGGGTCTTTTCCTGCTGGGCCAGTTCGACGAAGTGCTTGCGCTCCAGGGTCAGCAGCCACTCTTCGTCGACCAGGGTGCCGCGGTCGACCTTGCCGCCGCACAGCACGGTGGCGATGCGCTCGGCGATCTCGTAGTCGTACGGGCTGATGAAACGGCCTTCCAGCATGTTGACCAGCATCATCTTGAAGGTGGCGATACCGACGTCACCGGCCACCTGGATGCGGCGTGCCGGCAGCGGCGGACGGTAGCCCGCTTCGGCCAGCGCGCGGGCTTCGGCCTTGGCGATGTACAGCGCTTCGTAGCTGTTGAACACCACCTTGTCGGTGCTGCGCAGCAGGCCCAGTTCCTTGGCGTTGACCGCCGAGTTGGAGACCTTGGCCATCGCCACGGTCTCGAAGGTCTTCTTCAGTTCGGCGAACACGTCACCGCCCGGACCCGCAGCCTGCGAGGCGCGCACGGCCAGCTCCTTCAGGCCACCACCGGCCGGCAGCAGGCCGACGCCGGCCTCGACCAGGCCGATGTAGCTTTCCAGGAAGGCCACGGTCTTGGCGCTGTGCATCTGGAACTCGCAGCCGCCACCCAGGGCCAGGCCACGCACCGCTGCCACCACCGGCACCAGCGAGTACTTGATGCGCTGGCTGGTGCGCTGGAAGTTGGCCACCATTTCTTCGAACTGGTCGACCTTGCCGGCCTGCAGCAGGCCCAGCGCACCGGCCAGGTCGGCACCGGCGGAGAAGGGCTCCTTCTGCTGCCAGATCACCAGGCCCTGGAAGTCCTTCTCTGCGCGGGTGACGCATTCCTGCAGGCCATCCAGCACGTGGTCGGACACGGTGTTCATCTTGGTCTTGAAGCTGACCACGGCGATGCCATCGCCGTCGTGCCACATGCGCAGGCCGTCGTTCTCGAACACGGTCTCGCCCGGCGCGAACTTCTCGCCCAGCAGCGGATCGGGGAAGCGCTGGCGCTGGTACACCGGCAGCGACGAACGCGGCAGCTTGGCGTTGCGCGACGGGCTGTAGCTGCCCTCGGCGGCATGCACGCCATCGCGGCCATCGAACACCCAGTCCGGCAGCGGGGCGTTGCTCATGCTCTTGCCGGCGACGATGTCATCGGCGATCCACTGCGCGACCTGCTTCCAGCCGGCAGCCTGCCAGGTTTCGAACGGGCCCAGAGACCAGCCGTAGCCCCAGCGGATGGCCAGGTCAACGTCGCGCGCGGTCTCGGCGATGTCGGCCAGGTGGTAGGCGCTGTAGTGGAACAGGTCGCGGAAGGTCGCCCACAGGAACTGCGCCTGCGGGTGCTGGCTCTCGCGCAGCTTGGCGAACTTCTCGGCCGGGTTCTTGATCTTCAGGATCTCGACCACTTCCGGTGCGGCGGCGCGGTCGGCCGGACGGTAGTCCTGCTTTTCCAGGTCCAGCACCACGATGTCCTTGCCGACCTTGCGGAAGATGCCGGCGCCGGTCTTCTGGCCCAGTGCGCCCTTGGCAATCAGCGCATCCAGCCACTTCGGCGACTTGAAGAATTCATGCCACGGGTCATTGGGCAGGGTATCGCCCATGGTCTTGATGACGTGGGCCATGGTGTCCAGGCCGACCACGTCGGAGGTGCGGTAGGTGGCCGACTTCGGGCGGCCGACCAGCGGGCCGGTCAGGCCGTCCACTTCGTCGAAGCCCAGGCCGAATTCCTGGGTGTGGTGGATGGTGGACAGGATCGAGAACACACCGATGCGGTTGCCGATGAAGTTCGGGGTGTCCTTGGCGTACACCACGCCCTTGCCCAGAGTGGTGACCAGGAACGCTTCCAGGCCTTCCAGCACGCTGGCGTCGGTGGTGGTGGCCGGGATCAGCTCGGCAAGGTGCATGTAGCGCGGCGGGTTGAAGAAATGCACGCCGCAGAAGCGGTGGCGCAGCTGTTCGGGCAGCACGTCGGCCAGCTTGTTGATGCCCAGGCCCGAAGTGTTGGAGGCCAGCACGGCGTGGTCGGCCACGAACGGGGCGATCTTCTTGTACAGGTCCTGCTTCCAGTCCATGCGCTCGGCGATGGCCTCGATGATCAGGTCGCAGTCCTTCAGCTGTTCCAGGCCGGTCTCGTAGTTGGCCGGGGTGATGGCTTCGGCCAGCGACTTGCTGGCCAGCGGCGCCGGGCTCAGCTTGCCGAGGTTGACGATCGACTTCAGCACGATGCCATCGGCCGGACCTTCCTTGGCAGGCAGGTCGAACAGCACGGTGTCGACGCCGGCATTGGTGAGGTGGGCGGCGATCTGGGCACCCATGACGCCGGCACCCAGCACGGCGGCGCGGCGGACTAGCAGGGAATTGGACATGGTGTAGGGCCTTTGTTGGTCAGCAGTTACTGGGTGGAATCAATGGAGGCGGGCAGGGCGCTGCCGCTGCGGGCGGCGGCACGGAATCCGGCCTCGGCGAAATGGATCAGTTCATGGGCGGCATGGGCACGATGCGCCGTTTCGGTGACACCGGCGGGTCGCTTGATCAGCCCGAAATCGGCCATGGCATAGGTCAGCGAGCCAGCGAGGAAATCCAGGCGCCAATAGAGCTCTTCCTTGCTCAGGCCGGGCACGCAGGTGGCGATCGCCTTGCCGAACTCACGCAGCACGTGGCCGTAGTGGTCGGACAGGAACTTGCGCAGGTTGTCGTTCTTTTCAGCGTAGGCACGAGCGATCACGCGGACGAAGGCACCGCCGTTCTGGCGGTCCTGGGCCAGCGCCAGGGCCGGCTCGACGAAGGCGGCCAGCACCGGCCGCAGTTGCCCGGGGTGTTCGTTGCGGGCACGCTCGAGCTGGGCCAAGCGGGCGCCGGTCATCTCGTCCATGCGGCGGCGGAACACCTCGTTGACCAGGTTTTCCTTGGAGCCGAAGTGGTAGTTGACCGCAGCGATGTTGACGTCGGCCTGGCTGGTGACCTGGCGCAGCGAGGTGCCGGCGAAGCCGTGCTGGGCGAACAGCTCCTCGGCGGCGCCGAGGATCCGGTCCTTGGTCGAGAAGTGGGCGGGCTTGGCCATCGGGCNGGCAGACCTTAATCAAACGATTGTTTGATACTAGAACCAGACGGTACCGTATGGCATTTTGCAGTGCAGCAAAATCCTGTCACCCGGTTACAAGGGATTCAGTAGTGCCAGCCCATGGCTGGCAACGCTTGATCCTGAATGGGTAGGCTCCGGCGCTCGAGATCCGGCATCCTGCCTGCCAGCCGTGGGCTGGCACTACTGAACGGGATCTTTTACAATCCGCGCACGTTTATCAGGCTAAGCCCGCGTCCCGACGCGGGTTTTTTTCATGTTACCCTTCGGGCCATAAGCGGCCCGATTCCATTGGAGACATCCCATGGCGCTGGAGCGCACCCTTTCGATCATCAAGCCGGACGCCGTTGCCAAGAACGTCATCGGCGAAATCTACGCCCGCTTCGAGAAGGCCGGCCTGAAGGTCGTGGCCGCCAAGTACAAGCAGCTGTCGCGTCGTGAAGCCGAAGGCTTCTACGCCGTGCACCGCGAGCGTCCGTTCTTCAACGCGCTGGTCGAGTTCATGATCTCCGGCCCGGTGATGATCCAGGCCCTGGAAGGCGAGAACGCCGTCCTGGCCCACCGCGACCTGCTGGGCGCCACCAACCCGAAGGAAGCCGCGCCGGGCACGATCCGCGCCGACTTCGCCGAATCCATCGATGCCAATGCCGCCCACGGCTCGGACTCGGTCGAGAATGCCGCGATTGAGATCGCCTACTTCTTCGCCGCCACCGAAGTCGTCTCGCGCTGAGAGTAATGCCGTGAACGAGGTCGTACAGAAAATCGCCATCCAGCCGCTGCCGAAGTCGGCACCCACGGCTGGCAAGCAGAACCTGCTCGACCTCGATCGCGCGGGCCTGGAGAAGTTTTTCGTCGAGGTTCTCGGCGAGAAGAAGTTCCGCGCCCACCAGGTGATGAAGTGGATCCACCATCGCTACGTCACCGAGTTCGATGAGATGACCGACCTCGGCAAGGTCCTGCGCGCCAAGCTGCAGGAGCATGCCGAGGTCCTCGTCCCGAACATCATCTTCGACAAGCCCTCCGCCGACGGCACCCACAAGTGGCTGCTGGCGATGGGCGTGGATGGCAAGAACGCCATCGAGACCGTGTACATCCCCGACAAGACCCGCGGCACGCTGTGCGTGTCCTCGCAGGTCGGTTGTGGCCTGAACTGCACGTTCTGCTCCACCGCCACCCAGGGCTTCAACCGCAACCTGACCACCGCCGAGATCATCGGCCAGGTGTGGATTGCCGCACGCCACCTGGGCAACGTGCCGCACCAGATGCGCCGCCTCACCAACGTGGTGATGATGGGCATGGGCGAGCCGTTGATGAATTTCGACAACGTCGTGCGTGCCATGAGCGTGATGCGCGACGATCTGGGCTACGGCTTGGCCAACAAGCGCGTGACGCTGTCGACCTCCGGCCTGGTGCCGCAGATCGACCGCCTGTCCGCCGAAAGCGACGTGTCGCTGGCGGTGTCGCTGCATGCGCCGAACGACGAGCTGCGCGAGACCCTCGTGCCGCTCAACAAGAAGTACCCGATCGCCGAGCTGATGGCTTCGTGCGCACGCTACCTGCGCGCCAACAAGCGCCGCGAATCGGTCACCTTCGAATACACCCTGATGAAGGGCATCAACGACCAGCCCGAGCACGCCCGCCAGCTGGCGCGGCTGATGCACCAGTTCGACAACGCGGTGCAGGCCAGGGACTCGGGCAAGGTCAACCTGATCCCGTTCAACCCGTTCCCGGGTACCCGCTACGAGCGCTCGGAAGAAGCGCATATCCGCGCCTTCCAGAAGATCCTGCTCGACAGCAACGTGTTGACCATGGTGCGCCGCACCCGTGGCGACGATATCGACGCCGCCTGTGGCCAGCTCAAGGGCCAGGTGATGGATCGTACCCGCCGCCAGGCCGAGTTCAACAAGACGCTGCAGGCGGGGAAGGGGAGCGATGCCGCGGCCTGACCGCCTGCCGGTGGCCCTGTTCGCAGGCGCGCTGGCATTGGCAGCGGGCGGTTGCACGACCACCAGTGAGATCCCGATCGGCCCGGGCGGGGTTGCGCCGATCCACAGCGTCCGCGATGCGCCGGGCGTGCGCCAGAAGTTCCACTACGAGGACCTGCTGGCGCTGGCCGCCCGCGACATGCAGGTGGGCAACCTGGATGAGGCCGAGCGCAAGGTGCGCCGCGCGTTGAAGCTGCAGCCCAATGGTGTGGACGCGGTGATGCTGCTGGCCGGTGTGGAAGACCGCAGGGGTCGCGAGCAGCAGGCGGGGGATGGCTTCCGCCGCGCTGCAGAGCTGGCACCACAACGCGGTGACGTTCTCAATAATTATGCGGCATGGTTGTGCCAGCACGGCCACTCGGCCGAATCGCTGGTCTGGTTCGATCGTGCCCTGACGGCCCCGGACTACGCCACGCCCGCCGCTGCCCTGGCCAATGCCGGTGGATGCGCGCTGGACGCTGGCCAGCTTGAACGTGCCGAACGCGACCTGCGCGCGGCCCTTTCCCACGTGCCTGGCAACCCGGTCGCGTTGGAGGCGATGGCCCAGCTGAGCTTCCGTCGCGGCCAGTTCATGGAAGCCCGGGCCTTCGCCGAACGTAGGATTGCGGCTGCACCGGCCACGCGTTCCGTGTTACAACTTGCGTCTGAAATCGAGGCGCGACTGGGTGATCAGGCAGCATCTGATCGCTATCTTCAGCGGATTCGACAGGAATTTCCGCAGGACGCGGGCTCCTAACTCCAGGGTTGATGCATTGTGATTGATGACCAGACTGTGAGCGATCTCGAGACCGTGGCCGGCTGCGGCACCCGCCTGCGCCAGGCCCGCGAGGCCGCCGGACTGACCCTCGAAGATGTCGGCCAGCGCCTGCGCATGCCGGTTCAAGTGGTGAAGTCGCTCGAGCAGGAGCAGTGGCAGAAGCTGGGAGCGCCGGTGTTCGTGCGCGGCCAGCTGCGCAGCTACGCCCGCCTGCTCGGCGTCGATGTCAGCGAACTGCTGGAACAGGCCCAGGTCGGCCCGGTGGTTCCGCCCACCCTGGTCAGCCACACCCATACCCCGCGTGCGCGCCGGATCGCCGAGAATCTCGGCCGCCGTGCGCTGTATGTCGGTATTACCGCCGTGCTGGCGGTCCCGGTCTGGTTCGCCACCCGCGGCCATTTCGATGGCACCGCGCCTTCACCGAGCACCGCGTCGCTGGACGTGATCCCGGCCGCCGTGCCGGTTACCCCGGCCGGTCCCGGTTCCGCCGCTGCGGCACCCGCCGAGGTCGCGGCCGCGCCCGTCGCCAAGCCGGCCGCCACCCCGTACGTCGCCTCGCTGGCCCCGGTGCCGCGCGCTGCGCCGGCCGCTGCCGCCAACCTGGACATGCAGTTCAGTGGCGACAGCTGGGTCGATATCGCCGGTCCGGATGGCGGCAGCGTGGAGAAGGCGTTGATCAAGGCGGGCGAGACCCGCAGCTTCACCCCCGGCCAGGTGGCCCGGGTCACCCTGGGCAACGCCTCGGCGGTCCAGGTTCAGCAGAATGGCGCTATCGTCGATCTGACGCCCTATCAGCGAGCCAACGTGGCACGCTTTCAGGTATCCTCTGAAGGCTCCGTTGTCCCGGTTTCACACTGAGGCGCGGTTTCACCACCTTCGATAATCCCAATGGTCCCTCCCGATGGGCGGGGCGAGAGTACGCATGGCGATCGACGACCTGCTCGACGAGCACGAACAAAGTGAACGCGTCCGCAGCTGGCTGCGGAAGAATGGTGCCAGCATCCTCGGTGGCGTAGTCATCGCCATCGGTGCCATTGCCGGCTGGCAGTGGTACCAGAAGGATCAGGGCGGCAAGCTGGCCTCGGCCAATGTCGAGTACCAGAAGGCCCTGGTGGGCCTGCAGCAGAACAAGCTTGACGACGCTGCGAAGGCGGTCAAGGCGCTGGAGGCTGGCCCGTCCAGCATCTACGGCGACCTGGCGGCGCTGCAGCTGGCCAAGGCCCAGGTCGATGCCGGCAAGAATGAAGAGGCGCTGGCCACCCTGCGCGCGGTGAAGGTCGAAGGCGACCTGCAGCGCGTGGTCGACCAGCGCGTGGCACGCCTGCTGGTGGCTACCGGCAAGGGCGACGAAGCGATCAAGCTGCTGGGCAGCGCCACCGACAGCAGCAGCCTGGAAATCCATGGCGATGCGCTGATGGCGCAGGGCAAGCGTGACGCGGCCCGCGAACAGTATGAGAAGGCGCTGAAAACGCTGGACGTGGCAGCGCCGCAGCGGCGCCTGCTGGAAACCAAGGTTATGGACGCCGGCGGCACCGTCGCCGCCCCTGCGGAGTCGGTTTGATGAGTCAGAAGGTCATGATCACCCGCGTCGCCTCCGTGCTCATGCTCGGCATGGCACTGTCCGGTTGCAGCACCATGAAGGGCTGGTTCGCCGGCAAGGACGCAGCAGCGAAGAAGGCACAGGAGCCGGCCGAACTGGTGAAGTTCGAGCCGACCCTGAAGGTCAACAAGGCCTGGTCGGTCAACCTGGGCAAGGGCGAGCGCCGCATCGGCGTGCGCCAGGGCCCGGCAGTGGCCAATGGCCACGTGTTCGCCGCAGCGATCACCGGTGGCGTGCACGCCATCGACCTGCAGACCGGCAAGAAGGTCTGGACCTGGGAGCCGAAGAAGGAAAAGAAGAAGGCCAAGCTGCGGCTGTCCGGTGGTCCGGGCGTCGGCGAGAACCTGGTGGTCATCGGTACCCTCGATGGCCAGGTGATCGCGCTGGACATCAACGATGGCAGCGAGAAGTGGCGCGCACGCGTGCCCAACGAAGTGATCGCCGCGCCGGCCATTGCCCAGGGCATGGTCTTCGTGCGCAGCAATGACGGTCGCGTCACCGCGTTCGACGCCGGCAATGGTACCCAGAAGTGGTTCAACCCCAGCGAGCTGCCGGCGCTGACCGTGCGTGGCAACGCGCCGGTGGTGGCTGGTCCGGGCGTGCTGTTCATCGGCAAGGACGAGGGCAGCGTTTCTGCGCTGGCCATGCAGGACGGCCGCACGCTGTGGGACCAGAACGTGGGTACCGGCGAAGGCCGTACCGAGCTGGACCGCATGGCCGACGTCGATGGCGCCCCGGTGCTCGACGGCAACACGCTGTTCGTGAGCAGCTTCAAGAACCAGACCATGGCCATCGAAGGCCCGACCGGTCGCCCGCTGTGGGCGCGCGACCACGGCGGTGCCGGCGGCGTGGCGGTGTCTTCGGGCAATGTTTTCGTTACCGACAACAAGGGCGGCGTGTTCGGCCTGGACAAGGCCAGCGGCGCGGCGATGTGGTCGCAGACCGCACTGGCCCGGCGCTCGCTGACCGGCCCGGCGCTGCACGGCGACTACGTGGTAGTCGGTGACTACAAGGGATACCTGCATTGGCTGCAGGCCTCCGATGGCGCGATGGCGGCGCGGGCGAAAAGCGGCGGTGATGCGCTTCTGGCCCAGCCAATCGTCGTCGATGGAGTGCTGCTGGTGCAGAACGTTGATGGCAAGCTGACCGCATTCCGGTTGGCAAATTAATACGGAGTAATCGCGATGCTGCCTTTGGTCGCCCTGGTTGGACGGCCGAATGTCGGCAAGTCGACCATATTCAATGCACTGACCCGTACACGTGACGCCCTGGTCCATGACCAGCCCGGCGTCACCCGGGACCGCAACTATGGCGTCTGCCGGCTTGACGAGGACAACCATTTCCTCGTCGTCGATACCGGCGGCATCGCAGAGGAAGAAGAAGGCCTGGCTGGTGCTACCACGCGCCAGGCCCGTGCTGCCGCTGGCGAAGCTGACCTGATCCTGTTCGTCGTCGATGCCCGCGAGGGCACCTCGGCGATGGACGATGAGATCCTGGCCTGGCTGCGCAAGCTGTCGCGCCCGACGCTGCTGCTGATCAACAAGATCGACGGCACCGACGAGGACACCGTGCGTTCGGAGTTCGCCCGCTACGGCTTCAGCGAGATGCTGACCGTGTCGGCTGCCCACCGCCAGGGCCTGGACGACCTGCTTGACGAGGTCATCCAGCGCTTGCCGGAAGAGGGCAGCGGCGAAGAGCTGGACAACGATCCGAACCGCATCCGCATCGCCTTCGTCGGCCGCCCGAACGTTGGCAAGTCGACCCTGGTCAACCGCATCCTCGGCGAAGAGCGCATGATCGCCTCGGACGTGCCGGGCACCACCCGCGATTCGATCTCGGTGGACCTGGAGCGTGACGGCCGCGAGTACCGCCTGATCGACACCGCCGGCCTGCGCCGCCGTTCGCGCGTGGACGAGGTCGTCGAGAAGTTCTCGGTGGTCAAGACCATGCAGTCGATCGAGCAGTGCCAGGTGGCCGTGCTGATGCTCGATGCCACCGAAGGCGTGACCGACCAGGACGCCACCGTGCTCGGCGCCGTGCTGGATGCCGGCCGCGCGCTGGTGATCGCGATCAACAAGTGGGACGGCCTGACCGACTACCAGCGTGAGCAGGCCGAAACGATGCTGTCGCTGCGCCTGGGCTTCGTGCCGTGGGCCGAATCGGTGCGCATCTCGGCCAAGCATGGCTCGGGCCTGCGCGAGCTGTTCCGTGCGGTGCACCGCGCGCACGAATCGGCGAACAAGACCTTCACCACCAGTGAAGTGAACAAGGCGCTGGAAGTGGCCTACGAGACCAACCCGCCGCCGACCATCCGCGGCCACGTCTCCAAGCTGCGTTACGTGCACCCGGCCGGCGCCAACCCGCCGACCTTCATCGTGCACGGCACCCGCCTGAAGGAACTGCAGGAGTCGTACAAGCGCTACCTGGAGAATTTCTTCCGCAAGCGCTTCAAGCTGATCGGAACGCCGGTGCAGTTCATCTTCCGCGAGGGTGCCAACCCGTACGAAGGCAAGAAGAACGTGCTGACCGAACGACAGGTCAAGGCCAAGCGGCGCTTGATGAAGCACGTCAAGGGCAAGTGATTCACGAGAAGGCGGCCGCAGGGTCGCCTTTTTCGTTGCAGATGCCGGTAGCGCCGGGCCATGCCCGGCGGCATCGGGCGCCCGCTCTCAGGCGCTGCCCCACGGCAACAGCACGCCACGGAACCTCATTCTTCCCGACGACAGGCGGTCATACGCCTCGGTCGCCCGATCCAGATCAAAGGTCTCGACCATCGGCTTCACCTTGCCGGCCGCGGCAAGCTGCAGCACTTCACTGAGGTAGTGCTGGCCACCATGGGTGGCACCGATCACGCGCTGGCGCATCATGTGGAACGGCACGCCTTCGGACGAGATCGAGAAGGGCTGGCTGAAGTCCAGGCCGCACAGCACAACGCGCCCGTCGACACGCAGACCGGCCATTGCCTCCTCGGCCGAGCTGAATTCATTGGTGGTCACCAGCAGCACGTCGGCGCCACCGATGGCCTTCAACTCCTTGCCATTGGCCACGACCTGGTCGGCGCCCAGCTGCAGGGCGAGCGTATGCTTGTCTGCAGAATGGGTGATGGCGATGGTCTCGAAGCCACAGGCCTTGGATAGCTGCAGGGCGACGTGGCCCAGCCCGCCGATGCCAAGTACCGCGATCTTTTCCCGTGGCTGGGGCGCCGCATCACGCAGCCCGCTCCATGTGGTGTAGCCGGCACACATCATCGGCGCTGCGTCCACGTAGGACAGGCCGTCAGGCAGCAGTACCGTGCCTTCGGCAGAGATGGCGATGTACTGTGCATGTCCACCCTGCGCGGCGAAGCCAGTGGTGCGAGGCGCATCGCAATTCATCGCGGTCTGCCCGGACAAGGGGCGGCTCTCGCGGCAGTAGGGGCATCGGCCGCACGCGGATTGGACCCATGAGGTGCCCACGCGATCGCCCACCCGGCGCGTGTGCACACCCGCACCCACTTCCACGACCTCGCCGACCACTTCATGCCCTGGTGTCTGCGGGTAGATGTCGCCGCCATAGCCTTGGGTTGCCCACACGTCCGTGTAGCACATGCCCGACGCGTGGACCTTGACCAGTACCTGGCCCGGTTCGATCACGGGCATCGGCACGTCCTGCACTTGCCACGGCGCATTTGGCCCGGTCATCACAACCGCTTTCATCGTTTTCATCGTCTTGATCCTGTCCCGGTGGGTGAGCGCCGAGGGCGTGTGCCCGCGGACAACCCGGAGCGTAGAATCGGTTGACTATCAAGACAATCGCTCCAATATTTCACGATATGGTGAATCGCATTCAACAATACAGCGGAGGCGATCTGGCTGCCTTCACGGCGTTCCTGGCGGTTACAGCGCATCGGAGCTTCCGCAGCGCGGCGGCCGAGTTGAACATCACACCGTCGGCGATCAGTCATGCGATCAAGGCGCTCGAGCAGCGGCTGGGTGCGCGCCTGTTCAATCGCACCACGCGCAGCGTCTCGCTGACCGACGCCGGGGAGCGACTGGCGGAAAAACTGCGTCCGGCCATGGCCTCGATCGAAGATGCCCTGCAGTCGGTGGATACTGAGGCCGGCACGCCGCGTGGCACGGTCCGCATCAACGCCAGTGAAGGCGCCATACGGCTCGTGCTGAAACCGGTGCTTGCACGGTTCCTGCGCCAGTACCCGCTGGTGCACCTGGATATCGTCAGTGACGGCAGGTTGGGCGACATCGTTTCGGATGGGTTCGATGCAGGTATCCGCCTTACCGAAGCCGTGCCCCAGGACATGGTCGCGATTGCAGTGACCGCGCCCATGCGGTTCGCGGCGGTTGCCTCGCCAGCGTACCTGCAGGCGCATGGCCGACCACTGCGGCCGCTGGATCTCCATCAGCACAACTGCATTCGTTTCCGCTTCGAAAGTGGGGCGATCTACCGCTGGGAGTTCGAGCATCAAGGCACCACCGAGCGGGTGAACGTCTCCGGGCCGATCACGCTGACGGACCAGCCGTTGATGGTCGACGCCGCCGTTGACGGCATCGGTATTGCGTTCGTTCCCGAGCACCTGGCACTGGAGCCATTGGCCGATGGTCGCCTGCTGCGGTTGCTTGAGGACTGGTGTCCCGAGTTTCCCGGCCTTTCGCTGTACTACCCGGGCCATCGGCACGTGCCGCCAGGGCTGAAGGCGTTGATCGGTCTGCTTCAAGAACAGCACGGTGGGCGCGGGCAGCCAGGGTAGCGCCGGGCTACGCTTGCGGTGGACCTGTATAGCCGAGCCCGTGCTCGGCTGGTGCGCACAGCGCGCGCGGCAATGCGCAAAAAGCAGCCGAGCATGGGCTCGGCTCTACAGATTCTGGTCAAGGCGGGCCGGCGCCACGTGCGCGATAATGCAGCCATGAGCATCCAAGAGATTTCCCCCGCGCAGGCACGTGAGCGCCTGGCCCACGGTGCCGTGCTGATCGATGTGCGCGAGGCGCATGAACGGGCCGGGGGCATGGCCGAGGGCGCGCGCGGCGTGGCCAAGGGCGAGCTGCAGGTCGACCCGATTGCGCATCTGCCGCGACGCGACCAGGAGATCCTGCTGATCTGCCAGAGCGGCAAGCGCTCGGCCGACGCCGTGCAGTTCCTGCTGGACGCCGGCTACACCCAGGTGGCTTCCGTGACGGGCGGCACCGTGGCCTGGCGCGAGCAGTCGCTGCCGCTGGTGCAGCCGCTGGCCAGCGCCGCCGACCGCGATTTCTACGACCGCTATTCGCGCCACCTGCTGCTGCCGCAGGTGGGCGAGGCCGGCCAGCGCCGCCTGCAGCAGTCGCGGGTGCTGGTGCTGGGCGCGGGCGGCCTGGGCGCGCCGGCCGGGTTCTACCTGGCGGCCGCCGGGGTAGGGCACCTGCGTTTTGCCGACCACGACCGCGTGGAGCGTAGCAACCTGCACCGGCAGGTCGTGCATACCGAGGCCAGCGTCGGCCAGCTGAAGGTTGATTCGGCACGTGAGCGGCTGCTGGCGTTGAACCCGTCCATCGAGGTCGAGGCCGTGCCCGAGCGGGTCACCTCGGAGAACGTGGACCGCCTGCTGCAGGACGTTGACGTGGTGCTGGACGGTTCGGACAACTTCCCGTTGCGCTACCTGCTCAACGATGCCTGCATCAAGCACGCCACGCCGATGGTCTACGCCGCCATCGAGCGCTTCGATGGCCAGGTGAGCGTGTTCGATGCCGGCCGCCAGCGCGGAGTGGCGCCGTGCTACCGCTGCCTGTTCCCGGAGCCGCCGCCGCCGGAATTCGCGCCCAACTGTTCCGAGGCCGGCGTGCTGGGCGTGCTGCCCGGCCTGGCAGGTGTGCTGCAGGCCACCGAGGTGCTGAAGCTGCTGCTGGGCATCGGCGAACCGTTGGTGGGCCGCCTGCTGCGCTTTGACGCGCTGGGCATGCGCTTCCGCGAGACCCGCATCAGCCCCGACCCGCAGTGCGCGGTGTGCGCGCCGGGCGTGCCGTTCCCGGGGTATATCGATTACGCCGCGTTCTGCCGGAGCGGGTGAACCTGGTAGCGCCGGGCCATGCCCGGCGGATGTACCCGCGCGCGCCGCTGCGCTCGCCGGGCATGGCCCGGCGCTACCGGTTATGGTTTCGGGATGATGCCGCGGGGCACCCCGCTATCGTTCCATCTCCAAGACAATAAAACGCAACACACGTGCTATTGCCGTCATCGGTGTTGCTCTATCGTTGAGGCCGATTTCGATTTCCGGGGAACCCACCGCATGGCGGTAGAAGCAGCGACCAGCGAGCTGGTCAAGGTCGTCGCCCTGTTGGGCGCAGCGGTGGTGATGGTGCCGCTGTTCCGTCGGCTCGGCCTGGGCTCGGTGCTGGGCTACTTCGCCGCCGGCCTGGCGATCGGCCCGTTCGGGCTGGGCTGGTTCTCCGACCCGCAGGCGATCCTGCATACCGCCGAACTCGGCGTGGTCATGTTCCTGTTCGTCATCGGCCTGGAAATGCGGCCCTCGCACCTGTGGAGCCTGCGCAAGGAAATCTTCGGGCTGGGCACGCTGCAGATCGTCACCTGCGCGCTGGTGCTGACCAGCATCGCCAAGCTGTTCGGGCTGCCGTGGCAGATCGCCTTCATCGGCGCCACCGGTTTCGTGCTGACTTCCACTGCGGTGGTGATGCAACTGCTGGCCGAGCGCGGCGACATCGCGCTGCCGTCGGGGCAGAAGATCGTCTCGATCCTGTTGTTCGAAGACCTGCTGATCGTGCCGTTGCTGGCGCTTGTCGCGTGGATGGCGCCGGCTGCCGGCAGCGCCGATGGCGAGGGCTCGCGCTGGATGTCGGTGGCGATCGGCGTGGGTGCCATCGTCGGCCTGGTGCTGGTCGGCCGCTTCCTGCTCAATCCGCTGTTCCGCGTGCTGGCCGAATCGAAGGCGCGCGAAGTGATGACCGCCGCAGCACTGCTGGTGGTGCTGGGCGCGGCGCTGCTGATGCAGCTGTCCGGGTTGTCGATGGCGATGGGCGCGTTCCTGGCCGGCGTGCTGCTGAGCGAATCAACCTTCCGCCACCAGATCGAAGCGGACATCGAACCGTTCCGCGGCATCCTGCTGGGCCTGTTCTTCCTCAGCGTGGGCATGGCGCTGGACCTGGGCGTGGTGGCCGGCAATTGGCCGATGATCCTTGGCCTGGTAGTGGCGCTGATGGCGGCCAAGGCGTTGTGCATCTACGTGGTTGCGCGCCTGATGGGCAGCGACCACGCGCAGGCGCTGGACCGTGGCGTGCTGATGGCGCAGGGCGGCGAGTTCGCCTTCGTGCTGTTCTCGGCCGCAGCCAGTGCCGGGGTGATCAGCCTGGACATCAATGCCAACTTCACCGCCGTGGTGGTGCTGTCGATGGCGCTGACGCCGCTGGTGGTGCTGGTCTACAAGCGCGTGGCGCCCACGCCGACCGTCAGCCTGGAAGGCGTGGATACCGCCGATGGCCTGTCCGGCAGCGTGCTGCTGATCGGCTTCGGCCGCTTCGGCCAGGTGGCCAGCCAGTCGCTGCTGGCCCGCGACGTGGACGTGACCATCATCGACAACGATGTGGAGATGATCCACAACGCCGAGCGCTTCGGTTTCAAGATCTATTACGGCGACGGCACACGGCTGGACGTGCTGCATGCCTCTGGCGCGGGCAGTGCGCGGGCGATTGCGGTGTGCGTGAACAATGCCGAGGACGCCGACCGCATCGTCGAGCTGGTGGCCCATCAGTTCCCGCAGGCCAAGCTGCTGGTGCGCTCGTTCGACCGCGAACATTCGCTGCGGCTGATCCATGCCGGCGTGGACTTTCAGATCCGCGAAACGTTCGAGTCGGCACTGCTGTTCGGGCAGGCGGCACTGGTGGAACTGGGCGCGGACGAAGACGATGCGCGCGAGATTGCCGAGCAGATCCGCGAGCGCGATGCCGAGCGCTTCGAGCTGGAAATGGCCGGTGGCAGCCTGAGGGCCGGCGCGCACATGGTGTTCGGCAGCGCGCTGCCGGGTGTGCCGACGCCGACGCCGTTCACCGCGCCCAAGCGCAAGGCACGCACGCTCAATGCGGATGAAGTGCCGGAAGAAGAAGAGGAATGATCGTCACGCGCCGCGCATCGCGTTCGCCGGGCNTGGCCCGGCGCTACCCGGGCGTCGCGCGATTCGTGGGTAGCGCCGGGCGTGGCC
>NZ_QQXJ01000001.1:2412489-2445161 GCF_004348785.1 Stenotrophomonas sp. TEPEL | reverse complement strand
CAATAGCGTCCCCGCCGCCCCACGCCCGCACCCGATGACCGACTCCGCCCCCCAGCTTCCTGCCCGCATCCTCGATGGCCGCCGTATCGCCGAGGACCTGCTCGACAGCCTGAAGGTGCGGGTCGACGCCCGTGTCGCCGCGGGTGGCAGCCGCCCTGGCCTGGCTGTGGTGCTGGTGGGGGGCGACCCGGCCTCGACCGTGTACGTGCGCAACAAGCGCCGCGCGGCCGAGAAGGTCGGCATCGAAGCCTATGACTACGACCTGCCGGCCGGCACCACCGAGGCCGAGCTGCTCGACCTGATCGACCAGCTCAACGCCGACCCGAAGATCAACGGCATCCTGATCCAGCTGCCGCTGCCGGGCATTCCCGACGCGCGCCGGCTGATCCAGCGCATCGACCCGCGCAAGGACGTGGACGGCTTCCATCCGGAAAACGTCGGCCACCTGGCCCTCCGCGAGTTCGGCCTGCGCCCGTGCACCCCGCGTGGCATCACCACGCTGCTGGGCCACACCGACCAACCGGTGCGCGGCCGCAACGCCACCATCGTCGGTGTCAGCAACCACGTCGGCCGGCCGATGGGCCTGGAGCTGCTGATCGCCGGCTGCACCGTGACCAGCTGCCACAAGTTCACCCCCAAGGACGTGCTGGAACAGGCCGTGCGCAACGCCGACATCCTGGTGGTGGCGGTGGGCCGGCCGGGCATCGTGCCGGGCGAGTGGGTGAAGCCGGGTGCGGTGGTGATCGACGTGGGCATCAACCGCTTGGATGACGGCCGTCTGGTGGGCGATGTCGGGTTCGAGGCCGCAGCGCAGCGGGCGAGCTGGATCACCCCGGTGCCGGGTGGCGTAGGCCCGATGACCGTGGCCACGCTGATGCAGAACACGTTGGAAGCGGCGGAAGCCTCCTGAGGGTAGCGCCGGGCCATGCCCCGGCGGATTGTTGCGGCGCCGCTGCGCTCGCCGGGCATGGCCCGGCGCTACCGGGGTCGCGTCGATGCCCTGTAGTTCCCGCCGGTCCGCATGACCCGCTTCTGGTAGGTGCCAACCTTGGTTGGCACACCTGACGGGGCCGTTGCCCCAGCTGGGGTCCGGATGCCGGACGGTTTGTGCCAACCAAGGTTGGCACCTACCAAGGGCGGTGCGCCCGCGCGACACTGTGTCGCAGGATTACCTATTTCCGGTTACCAAAATTACTGTTCTTGGTCGCCAAAACAGGGTAAAATGTCGCGCTTCCCCACATCTCGGGTATGCCGATGCTGCGCATCCAGGCTGAAGCACTCACTTACGACGACGTCTCGCTCGTCCCTGCTCATTCGACCATCCTGCCCAAGGACGTCAACCTCGAAACGCGGTTGACGCGCGACCTGAAGCTCAAGCTTCCGATCCTGTCCGCCGCCATGGATACCGTCACCGAAGCACGCCTGGCCATCGCCATGGCACAGCTGGGTGGCATGGGCATCATCCACAAGAATCTGAGCGTGGAGCAGCAGGCCGCGGAAGTGGCCAAGGTCAAGAAGTTCGAGGCCGGCGTCATCCGCGACCCGATCACCGTCGGCCCGGAAACCACCATCCGCGACGTGCTGGCCCTGACCCAGGCGCACAACATCTCCGGCGTGCCGGTGGTGGGCAGCGACGGCCTGCTGGCCGGCATCGTGACCCATCGCGACATGCGCTTCGAGACCGAGCTGGACGATCCGGTCCGCCACATCATGACCAAGAAGGATCGCCTGATCACGGTCAAGGAAGGCGCCGCGTCTGATGAAGTGCTGCAGCTGCTGCACCGCAACCGCATCGAAAAGGTGCTGGTGGTCAACGATGATTTCGCCCTGCGTGGCCTGATCACCGTCAAGGACATCCAGAAGAACACCGACTTCCCGAACGCTGCCAAGGACATCGCCACCCGCCTGTTGGTCGGCGCGGCCGTCGGCGTCGGCGGCGATACCGACCGCCGCGTGGAAGCGCTGGTGGCTGCCGGCGTGGACGTGATCGTGGTCGATACCGCGCACGGCCATTCGCAGGGCGTGCTGGACCGCGTCAGCTGGGTCAAGAAGAACTTCCCGAACGTGCAGGTCATCGGTGGCAACATCTGCACCGGGGAAGCCGCGCTGGCGCTGCTGGACAGCGGCGCGGATGCAGTGAAGGTCGGCATCGGCCCGGGCTCGATCTGCACCACCCGCGTGGTGGCCGGCGTGGGCGTGCCGCAGATCACCGCGATCGACCTGGTCGCCGAAGCGCTGCAGGACCGCATCCCGCTGATCGCCGACGGTGGCATCCGCTACTCCGGCGACATCGGCAAGGCGCTGGCCGCCGGTGCCTCCACCATCATGATTGGTGGCCTGCTGGCCGGTACCGAGGAATCGCCGGGCGAAACCGAACTGTTCCAGGGCCGTTCGTACAAGAGCTACCGCGGCATGGGCTCGCTGGCCGCGATGGAGAAGGGGTCCAAGGACCGCTACTTCCAGGACGCCGCCACCGCCGACAAGCTGGTGCCCGAAGGCATTGAAGGCCGCGTGCCGTACCGCGGCCCGGTGGGCGGCATCATCCACCAGCTGATGGGCGGCCTGCGCGCCACCATGGGCTACGTGGGCTGCGCCACCGTCGAGGACATGCGCAGCAAGCCCAAGTTCGTGAAGATCAGCGGCGCCGGCCAGCGCGAGAGCCACGTCCACGACGTGACGATCACCAAAGAGCCGCCGAACTACCGCTCCTGATGCGGGACGAGCAAAGAGGAACGAGGAAGCTGATTCCCGTTCCTCTTTCTCCATCTGCCGCTGAAAAATCTGACGTTTTCGTTTTCCCTACTGCATTGCCGGGGCGCCATGACCAACATCCATAACGACAAGATCCTCATCCTCGATTTCGGCGCGCAGTACACGCAGCTGATTGCCCGCCGCATCCGCGAGCTGGGCGTCTACTGCGAAATCTGGGCGTGGGACCACAACCCGGCCGAGATCGCGGCGTTCGGCGCCAAGGGCATCATCCTGTCCGGTGGCCCGGAATCGACCACGCTGCCGGGCGCGCCCGCCGCGCCGCAGGAAGTGTTCGACAGCGGCCTGCCAATCTTCGGCATCTGCTACGGGATGCAGACCCTGGCCGCGCAGCTGGGCGGTGCCACCGAAGCGGCTGACCAGCGCGAATTCGGCCATGCCGAAGTGAACGTGATCAACCCGGATGCGCTGTTCAAGGGCCTGAGCGACCACGGCGGCGAGCCGAAGCTGAATGTCTGGATGAGCCACGGCGACCACGTCTCCGTTGCGCCACCGGGCTTCACCATCACCGCCACCACCGACCGCATTCCGGTGGCCGCCATGGCCAATGAAGAAAAGCGCTGGTACGGCGTGCAGTTCCACCCGGAAGTGACCCACACCCTGCAGGGCCAGGCGCTGCTGCGCCGCTTCGTGGTGGACGTGTGCGGCTGCCAGACCCTGTGGACCGCCGCCAACATCATCGACGACCAGATCGCCCGCGTGCGCGAACAGGTGGGCGATGACGAAGTGATCCTGGGCCTGTCCGGCGGCGTCGATTCGTCCGTGGTGGCTGCGCTGCTGCACAAGGCCATCGGCGAGAAGCTGACCTGCGTGTTCGTGGATACCGGCCTGCTGCGCTGGCAGGAAGGCGACCAGGTGATGGCGATGTTCGCCGAGCACATGGGCGTCAAGGTGGTGCGCGTGAACGCCGCCGACCGCTACTTCAGCGCGCTGGAAGGCGTGAGCGACCCGGAAGTCAAGCGCAAGATCATCGGCAACCTGTTCGTCGAGATCTTCGATGAAGAATCCAACAAGCTGAAGAACGCCAAGTGGCTGGCGCAGGGCACCATCTACCCGGACGTGATCGAGTCGGCCGGCAGCAAGACCGGCAAGGCGCATGTGATCAAGAGCCACCACAACGTGGGCGGCCTGCCGGAGCACATGAAGCTGGGCCTGGTGGAGCCGCTGCGCGAGCTGTTCAAGGACGAAGTGCGCCGCCTGGGTGTTGAGCTGGGCCTGCCGCGCAGCATGGTCTACCGCCATCCGTTCCCGGGCCCGGGCTTGGGCGTGCGCATCCTGGGCGAAGTGAAGCGCGAGTACGCCGAGCTGCTGGCCAAGGCCGATGCCATCTTCATTGATGAGCTGCGCAAAGCGGATCTGTACGACAAGACCAGCCAGGCGTTTGCTGTGTTCCTGCCGGTGAAGTCGGTGGGCGTGGTGGGCGATGCGCGGGCTTATGAGTGGGTGATAGCGCTGAGGGCCGTGGAGACGATTGACTTCATGACGGCGCACTGGGCGCATCTGCCGTATGAGTTCCTGGGGACGGTGAGCAACCGGATCATCAATGAGTTGCGGGGGGTGTCGCGGGTGGTTTATGACATCTCGGGGAAGCCACCGGCTACTATTGAGTGGGAATGAGTTGAAAGAACGAGGGCGCCGAGAGGCGCCCTTGTTGGTTGAGGCGGGGCCTTTGTCCCCAGTGGTCGCCATTTGGTGGCAGATGCCCAATCAAGCAACCACGCGGGATCTCAGTCTCCCGCCGTTCGTCTAGGGCATCAGCTTCCCGTTCGACTAGCCCGCAGATATCTCGTCGCGCATCGCAGCGGTCAGTGCGACCATCTGACATATGGGTGTTCAAGGCGCAGCGGCGGCCATCAGAGAGAGCCTGATCGTCTCCTGTGGGTCAGGTTACTTGCTACGATTCAAGGGTGTCTGAAGGTCAGGATGGTTTCTGTACGCATGCGCTTGGAGAGTGCGCCGCTTTGCGTGACTGGAAGGTAGCGGCTGCCAGTGGGCAGTTCACGGGTGCTGGTGTCTACTAGTAACAGTCCCGCATGCTGGGCGGCCTTGGCAACGCCTTCCGAATTCTGAATGAATGACTCTTTGAGGCAGGAGTTCCCCAGCACGTACGTGGCTGAACCCGTGGGTCGAAGTACCCGCGCTGCCTGAATCATCATGAGCTGCAGGTCGTTTGCATAGCGAAGGATCATGCGCTGATGCTTGGGTGCCAAAGTGTCCATTGCGCACATCGCATTGGCGATGTCAGTAACTACCGCAGTGTCCTGTGTGCCCGCACGTTCAGCGCCTACCGTATTGGAGCGGATGGCACGCAACGTGCTGACCGAGTAGCCCAGCCAGACCAACGACATTCGGTGACCGCGCATGTAGTCGATGGCATTGAGATATGGTGGGGAGGTCATGATTGCATCCACGCTGCCATCGGCTAAGGCAATTGCGCGCGCATCGCCCAGATTGACTGCTGTCTCCAGATGATTAGACATCGAAGATGTTTGCTGGTCGGCCAGCCGTGCGATGACCTGGGCGACCGAGCGAGAGAAACCGCGCATGACGCAGTAGTCGGTAGTTTCAGTCACCCGGTGGGGTCTGCTGTGTGATGTATCACGCGCCAGCGAGGCGCATTGCTCCTTGGTGACGATGATTCGACTGAGGGCAACCTGGAGGGCATCCACAGCCGCACGTCTGGATGGCCCCAGACGTGCAAGTCTGCGGCGCTCGAGAACCACTGCTATTCGAGCCAGGTCTCGACGTTGTGTGGTCGCGAACCAGTAATTAATGAACTGTCGCGTTTCGGCATCGTGCCAGCTTGGTCGATCGGTGCGCAGATTGACTTTGATTGCCTCAGCTTGGACGGACTCGAATTCGGACTGAACGAGCTGCGTCTGGACCGGCGTTGTCCATACTCGGCTCATCAACACCGCCAGCGGATCCATGTCAAACCCAATCCCGCGATGACCCAAGGCTTGGGCCTGCCGAAGAACTGTTCCAGAACCCGCCATAGGGTCGAGTACGGTGCTTCCGGAGGGGAGTTGGCGCAACGAGCGCAGCGCCAGCTCCGGGGCCATGCGCGCGGGAAATGGATGTACGGTACGGATATGCATCCTGGGTGGGCCTCTGAGCGCCGGTCCTGGCGCCGTCAAATTATGGGGCATTGCCGTATCGCTAGGTGCGACGACTATTGGCTGGACGCAAGCGTTTGACGGCATGGGTAAGCGCAGCCAACGCTTCAGTCACTTCTTCCCATTTTCCATCCCCGTGTTCCGTGGTAGGAGCAGGTACAAGCCCCAAAATATGCATGCAATGCATAACGACGTTGCCGGGCGGGTCTACCTTGCCTGACTCATATCTGGAAACGACGGCCTGTGATTTGCCTAGTCGTAGGGCAAATTTCTGCTGCGAATCGCCACAGTGGAGGCGAGCGCGGCGAACCAGGGTGGACAAAGTTGGGTAGGGTAAGGTGAGCATAACTTATGCAAATCTATGCTTTTCGTGCATACTATGCAAGCGACGGAATATCACCTAATCTGAAGACTGGGGAAAGGGCTATGGAGAGGCGCTTTTTGGATGTGACGCATGTGGATCAACTATGGTCGCGCGGGCTTTCGGACGCCCCGGCTGATGCGGCTTGGGACGTGCCTTCGACGCGCGAGTCCCGAATGCATCGAATCCATGCCTATCCCGCAAAGTTTCCCGCGTTCCTGGCCACGCTAGGGTTGGAGTATGCTCGTGCGTCGGGCTTACAGCCGCGTCGTATTGCTGACATCTTCTGTGGGTGCGGCACAGTGGCGCACGAGGCTGAACGAGAGGGACTGGACTTCTGGGGTTGCGACATCAATCCGGTGGCCACCCTGATTGCTCGCACCAAAAGCGCAAGGCTCTCGCCGGCGCATTTCCATCGTTATCTTGAGCCCATCTGTCGGAGCGCCACTTCCAACAGCGAACAGGTAGCGTTGCACCCGGATGCGCAAGAGCGTCTACTACGGTGGTTCGCGCCGGTGCAGTTCAATGCACTCGGCTGCCTGCTGAGGGCGATCCGCGAGATTGTCCCTGTGGAATCGCCCTATCGTGATGCCTATGAGTGCGTGTTCTCATCCATTCTCAAATCTTGCTCGCAGTGGCGTCAGCGCTCGATAAAACCTGCGTTAGATGTCAGCAAGGTTCCAGCGCAGGTCATGGACAGCTTCATTACTCGAGCTCTGCAGTTCATCACTGCGCTGGACACTCCGCATCAGCGTCCGCGCAAGGGTCGTGTGCAGATTCAGTTGGCCAACGCGCTGACCGTTCCTGCCCCGCGCAAGCCTGTGGACATGTTGATCACTAGTCCGCCATATGTCACATCTTATGAGTACGCCGACCTTCACCAGCTGTCCTCTCTGTGGCTGGGATATGCGACCGACTATCGCGACCTGCGTGAGGGAGCCATCGGCAGTGCCCAGCATGAGCTGAACCTCAGACGTAGTGTGGCCGAGCTCAATCACTCTGGCGCGCAGATCGTGTTCTCTTTGTACGACAGGGACCGTCGTGCTGCCCAGGCTGTTGCCAACTATTACATCGATATGCAGTGCGTTGCTCGACGCGCCAAGCAGTTTCTGACCGAGGGCGGTATCGCCATGTTCGTTATTGGAAACACACAGTATCGCGGGATTGATATTGACAATGCATCGCACCTGGCTGAGTCATTATTGGCGGCCGGATTCAGCAGAGTTAGGGCGGTGAAACGGTCCATTTCCAACAAGATCGCGACACCCTACCGGGATGCAAGCGGTCGCTTTAGTCGCACTTTTATCGACAAGCATATTTATGGGCACGAATACGTGCTGATGGCTCATCCATGACACGTCCTAAAAAACTAAAATTCCGCCCATACGCGCGCCTTCTCACGATGCTGGGTGACCAGCTAATCAAGAATGAGCGGGTCGCATTGGTGGAGCTCATCAAAAATGCCTATGATGCAGATGCGAGCTGGGTCAAGGTTACCTTTGAAGGGTTCGATGCAGATTTTCGACCTTCTGCCGGCTCGCGCATCATCATCGAAGATGATGGCACCGGGATGACTCGTGAAACCATCGAGCAGCATTGGGTCAATCCAGCTACACCTATGAAGCTGATCGGTAAGCGTACCCAAGCTCGTACGAAGAAAGGCCGCGCCGTGCAGGGTGAGAAGGGCATTGGACGCTTTGCTCTTCTCAAAATCGGGCGCGATATCACCATTACCACACGCCCAGCGCGCAGCGCCGCTGAGTTCATAGTTCGCCTTGATCTGTCATCCTACAACACCGACTTCCTTCAGGACGGCGAGGGATTGTTCCTGGACGACTTGTCGCTGACCTTGTCGGAAGTTAGCCCTGCCCAGACGATAAAACGGCAGCGGGTGGAATTGGGGCCAGCGCATGAACAGCGCAGGCAGCAGGGTACCCGAATTGAGATTGCTCATCTGTCCGGGGCGTGGTCAAGGGAGAAGGCAGAAGCGGTCTACGATGATCTGACGAGGCTGCAATCCATTTTCGGTGATGTCGCAACGGCAGTTCAGCCCGAAGACGACCACATTGGCACGCAAGGCGCGCTGACCGAGCAAGACCCATTTGAGGTATTTATCTATCGCGGGACTCAGTTCGAGCCCTTTGGTCGTGAGAGGCGGGAGCAGTTGGAAGCTCTACTGACCGAGCGACCTGTCTTCAAAATCGAAGGTGCCTACGACGAAGCTGGCAAGGCCTTTGATTTTTCGATCAACGGTACTCATCAAAGGATTGAACTGCTAGATGAGCGGCTTAGCGGACTGCCCGTTTATCGCCAGCAGTTCATGCCGGATAAGAAGACCAACGTCCTGAATAACCGCACGACTGAGTGTGGGCCATTTCGTTTCACGTTCTACGTCTTTGACTTCTCCGCTTTTGCCGATGCGCGCCACAAACTTGACGATTCCGATAAAAAGCTGATCAAGGAACATCGGATTTATCTTTACCGCGATGGCATCCGCGTGTATCCCTACGGGGAGCCTACTGATGATTGGCTGTTGATCGATGTGCGTCGCGGCACTGTCAGAGCTAGCGAGTTCCTCAGCAACGATCAGGTAGTTGGTGTTGTGGAGATCACTCAGCAGGACAACCCGCAACTGCGCGATAAGACGAGTCGGGAAGGGCTGGTTGATGTAGGTGAAGCAACTGACGAGTTCCGGGCCCTATTGCAATCCTTCCTTGCCTGGGTTCGTAAGGATCCTTACGCCAAGCGGCAAATCGTTCGGAAGAAGCAAACGGAGGTTGAGGTATTCAAAGGTAACGAGGTCGATCGTTCCTTTGAGGCGGCTAGTGAGGCCATTGCATCGGGCAATTCCTCGACGGCAGGGGAGAAGATTGATCAGGCGCGCAAGCAGTACAAAGCTGAGCGCCGCTATCTGGTCCAACGTGCTGAGAACACTGAGCATCTGGCCGGCGTTGGCCTTTCAGTGGAAGCTGCTTCCCACGACCTGATGCTTGGCATGGCTACTGCCTTGCGGCAGCTGGATACGCTTATTGCGCAGACCGCGCGAGGACGGGAGATAGCACCGGATGTTCTTAATCGCGAGCTATCCTCCGTTCGAGGGCTGCTTTCATTTGTCGAAGCGCAGATGAGAGATATGCAGGCCTTGTTCAAGTCAACGAAGCAACGAAGGCAGAACATCAGAGTTTCCGACGTGCTCACCAAAGTGCAGGGCTTTTACGGGACACTGCTAAAGAAGCGGGAGATTGATTTCTCTGTATCAACGGTGGGCTCGCCCTTGCAGGCGATGTCCACGGACGCTGTGTTACTTCAGCTGTTCCTGAACCTGTTTGACAATGCAGTGTATTGGTTGGCCGGCAGGTCAGCGCCGCGGAAAATTGAGGTACTACTGGATGGAGATCAGCAGTTGATGATCTTTGCAGATAATGGCCCGGGATTTCGGGACGAGGACCTTCCTTACCTCTTTGAGCCGTTCTTCACAGGAAAGGGTGAGGAGGGGCGCGGCTTGGGTCTCTACATTGCAAGGCAACTGTTGGAGAGGCAAGGGTACCGGATCGAAGTGTCAGAGCGCGGCGATCGGATTCTGCCCGGCGCAAATTTGACCATTTCTTTCATTCAGGGGGATTGACCGTGATCCAGGCAAGTCAAGGAGGACCTGCGCCGGTGGCCAAGCAGGGACTATTTAAGGGTGTGGCGGTAGTCATCGATGACAGCGTTGGAAAGCACGAAGACGGCATCAATGCCATCATCAAAGGAATCCGTGACGGAGGCGGTCACGCCATCGTCCTGGATAAGCTTCCAGATGAAAACGCGGACTTGGAGAATTTCTCCAATGTGTCGTTCTTTATTATGGACTGGAACCTCTCCAACCTTCCTAAGGGGCAGATCATCCCCCCGGAGTTGGCACTTAGCTTGGCACAAGATAACGCGCGCTTCTTGACACGGCTGCGCGAACATCGACATGCGCCGGTATTCATCTTCACCCATGAGGACGTGGGAGTTGTCAAGCGGGCGCTGGTGCAGAATGGGGTACTGCACGATGATGATGCTGAATCGCATATCCTAATCCGGAACAAGGAAAGCGTCGGAGAAGGCGTTTACGAGGTCCTCAATGAGTGGCTTGAGCAGACCCCTTCAGCACTGACACTGCGTACGTGGGAGCGCAGCTATCTCAAGGCAGTCAATGCACTGTTCATGGACTTCCATGAAAGAAACCGGTATTGGCCTGTAATTTTTTGGCAAGGATTCAAGAACGACAAAGTCCCGCCGGGTGATGAGCTCGGTCGACTCATCTCCCGACTTGTTGCTTCTCGAATGCACCCATTCAATGCGGATCTCAGCAGATTTGAAGCAGACGTCGAGAGACACGCGCTTGCTAACGCTGACAGCTATGCCACTTCAGTTCTTCAGGTTCTGGAGGGCGAGCGCATCGTTAGATCGGAACGGCTGGAGTCAACCAGCTTTGCGCCTGGTGATCTATTTGAAGAGATCGACAACGAGGGTAAGTCCCGCTACTTCCTCAATGTTCGGGCTGAGTGTGATTGTGTCATCAGAGGTAAGCCCAAAGATGCTCTTCTCTATCTGCTAAAGGGGCGTATTGAGAAAAATCTGGATGTGAACCACGACATGGGAAACATCAATGAGAAGGACAATGAGGCCATTGTTTTCGGCATGATGGATGGGCAGACCTTCCGGTTTGGATTCCGGGACTTGGTGATCAGGCCGTGGAACGAATTGGCGGACAAGCGAAAGGCCCGCTTGCTGTCGCCCTTTATAACCCGTGTAGTTCAACGGTATGCCGCCTACAGTCAACGTCCCGGCTTGCCGCGGATCCCCGCTGCAGTCCTTCCTATCAGAGAGGATGGTCCGGCCGACGAGGCCACCGGCGACCATGCATCTCCTGTTTGCAGTAGTTGCACTGATCAATGCGCCGCTGAGGATGCAACGAGTCAGGAAAACTCCGCCGCGTAGCTAGCGGCCGGGAGCTAGGAGGTGATTGTGCCGCGCCATAATCGTAGATTTCGCACACTACAGGCCTTTGGCAAAGTGGTGCCTCTCAAGGTGTGAACAGAGAGTGGCGCTTGCGTTTCTTTCTCGATACCGAGTGGGCCTATCAAGTGAGACATATCGCGGAGCCCCAAGTCTGTGGTGGCCGCAATGATGTCCGCTTCTGGCCGGAAGCGGACATTCATGGGCAAGTTCGTACGGGGGAAAGGAGGTCAATGAAGATCATTCCGGCCTAATCTCATGACAAGCCCACTCAACCAATCCTCGGCAAGCCAGAAACAACCCATCCACAACCCCCTCATCCAAATGCCGCTCCGGGTCCGCTGCCACCCGGCAGCGGTCTGCCGCGTGCAGCAGCTCCAGCACCGTCAGCGCCCCTACCATCGCGCGCTCGCTCCTGGCCAGGCTCACGCGTCGGCCGGGTGATACATCGGTCTCTGGCCAGGGATGCCCATCTGCACCCTCGCAGCCGCGCATGCGCTTGAGGATGCCGAGGAGGTAGTTCAGGTCGGGCAGGGGAGTGTCGTCGTTGATGGGTTCAACAACGGTGTACGAAGAGAAGGTGTCGGATTCGTTCATGGCGTCGGTTTCCTTGGCTGTGCTTAACAGCGCCACCGCGTGAGCGGGTGGCGGACGGTGCGGGTTGCAAACCGGGACGCAGAGAAGTGACCGGCGGGCCCGAAGGCCCCCACGCACCGCCCGCCATATAGGCCGACGGATTGCCAGCCGGCACCGCCCCAAGGACGGTGCCGACTGGCAAGCGTTTTCACTCTACGTCTCGGGTTTGCACGCCCGGCCACCCGTTGTCGGTGGCGCGTCATGGTGCTTACACCGCCGCTGCGAACGCCAATAGAAAATGGCGAACAGGAAGCGGAATTCGAGAGCGAGGAACTATTGTTGCACTCATCATTCGCGCAGCACGCGACAACGCCAGACGCATTAGCGCACCTGCTCTGTTGATTGCGATTCGAAATGACGCAATCGCCTGCGCTACAAGCGAGTAGCGCGACGGCCTTCTTTACAACAGTTCTTAGTTCGCCTCAGCTGGTAACAGCGTCCAATCAGCCGCACACCCCGAAAATCGGTTCAAACACGACACCGCCAGCAAGCATCGCAGCCTCAATCAGCACCGTCCGAAGCCACCGCAGCATTCCCCACCAGCAGCTCAATCATCGCCCGCGCCGCAGCCGACTGCCGCCGATGCGGTGCATAGATCACCGAGAACGGCCGCGAACGCCCCCGCAACTGCGGCAGCACCTCCACCAGCTCCCCACGCATCAACCGCTCCCGCACGATGAACTCATAGCTCTGGCAGATGCCGATGCCCTGTTCGGCCAGCGACACCACGCCCAGCACATCGTCGGAGGTCTCGATGGACGAACGCGGCAGCCAGTCCACGTCGCGCCCGCCGTCGCGGAAGATCCACGGCGCCAGCCGCCCGGTGCGTGGCATCACGAAGGGCAGGCACAGGTGCTGCTGCAGATCCTCCAGCGTCTGCGGCGTGCCGTGGCGCTGCAGATAGTCCGGCGCGGCCACCAGCAGCAGCGGCGCGTCTTCCAGCTTTCGCCCTACCAGCCCGCTGTCCGGCAGCTGGCCCAGGCGGATGGCCAGGTCGAAGCCTTCGGCCACCAGGTCCACGTTGCGGTTGGTGATGTTCAGCTCCACCTGCACCTGCGGGTACTGCTGCGCAAAGCGCGCCAGCACGGGCGGCAGCCGGTAGTGGCCATAGGTGGTGGGCACGCTCAGGCGCACGCGGCCGGCCAGCGCACCGTCCTGCGCCAGTACGTCGCGCTCGGCGTCGTCCAGCAGGCCGAAGGCGGTGCGCACCTGTTCCAGATAGAGCCGCCCGGCGTCGGTCAGGCCCACGCGGCGGGTGGTCCGCTGCAGCAGCTGCCGGCCCAGCCGCGCTTCCAGGCGGGTGACCGCGCGGCTCAGCACCGAGGGCGTGGTGGACAGCGCCACGGCGCCGGCCGTGAACGAGCCGTGCTCGACCACCGCCAGGAACACCTCCACATCGCCCAGGTAGTCGAACTTGCGGCTCATTTGGCTCTCCGGGGAACAGATGTTTTGCGATGGGGCTAATTTATCGCCGCTGGGGCGATGAATAAAGTGGCGGCCATTCCCCGATAGGAGCTACCCCATGAACCTGATGACCCGGCTGGCCGCGGCGCTGGCCCTGACCCTGGCCGCAACCGGCGCGCAGGCCGCCAACGTGCTGGTGGTGCTGTCCGACGAAAACCACCTGGACCTGAAGGATGGCAAGGTGCTGTCCACCGGCTTCTATCTCAACGAGTTGATGCAGCCGGTCAAGTTGCTGCTGGATGCGGGCCACGAGGTGACCTTCGCCACGCCGCAGGGGCGGGTGCCGGCGGTGGATGCGTCCTCGGTGACGCCGGCGTACTTCGGCAACGATGCCGCGCAGCTGAAGGTGCACAAGGACCTGCTGGAGAAGCTGGCGTTGACCTCGCCGACGGCCTCGCCGGTGGTCAGCCTGGCGCGCATCGAGCAGCAGGGGTACGCGCGTTTCGATGCGGTCTACATTCCCGGTGGCCACGCGCCGATGCAGGACCTGCTGAAGAGCCCCGCGCTGGGCCGGCTGCTGGCCGACTTCCACCAGCGCAACAAGACCACCGCGCTGGTCTGCCACGGGCCGATCGCACTGCTGTCCACGCTGCCGGATGCTGCGGGTTTCGTGGCAAAGCTGGAAGCGGGCGCGACGCCGGCCACGCCGAAGTGGATCTACAGCGGCTACCAGATGACGGTGATCAGCAACCAGGAAGAAGAGCAGGCCAAGCCGCTGCTGGGCGGCGGTGAGATGAAGTTCTACCCGCAGACTGCGTTGCAGCTGGCGGGTGCGAAGTTCAGCAGCAACGCCACGCCTTGGACGGGGCATGTGGTTGTGGACCGTGAGCTGATTACCGGGCAGAACCCGGCTTCGGCGCTGGAGGTGGGGCAGCGGTTGGTTGAGCGGTTGAAGTAAGCCAGACACCAACGCATCGGCTTTTCGGCGAATCCCGCGCGCGGTGCGCGGGACGCCCCTGCAACTACTCAAAGGACAACCCACGTGGATCTTCAATTGGCGGGCAAGACCGCACTTGTGACCGGCGCGACCGCCGGTATCGGCCTGGCCATCGCGCGCACGTTGGCACGCGAAGGCGTAAGCGTGACCCTGACCGGCCGTGACCCAGCCAAGCTGGAGGCAGCCATGGCCGAGATCACCGCGGGCGCGTCGGACGCGCAGCTGGCGACGGTGGTGGCTGATCTGGCCAGCGCCGAGGGTGCGGCCACCGTGATCGCGGCACAGCCTGACACCGACATCCTGATCAACAACCTGGGCTACTACGAAGCCAAGGCCTTCGCCGACATCAGCGACGATGACTGGATGCGCATGCTGGAGGTCAACGTGCTGTCCGGCGTGCGCCTGTCGCGGCATTATTTCCCGCGCATGCTGGAACGCAACTGGGGCCGCGTGATCTTCATGTCCAGCGAGGTAGGCGCGTTCACGCCGCCGGACATGGTGCATTACGGGGTGAGCAAGTCGGCGCAGCTGGCGGTGTCGCGTGGTATGGCCGAGCTGACCCGGGGCACGGGGGTGACGGTCAACAGCGTGCTGCCATCGGCTACACGCTCGGATGGCATTGTGGAATACCTGCGCCAGACCGCGCCGCGACCAGGTATGACCGATGCGGAGATTGAAGCGCACTTCTTCCAGACCTACCGGCCCAGTTCGCTGATCGCGCGGATGATCGAGGCCGACGAGATCGCCGCGATGGTGGCACTGCTGGCCAGCCCGCTGGGCGCGGCCTCCAATGGTGCCGCGGTGCGCGTAGAGGGCGGGACGTACCGATCCATTCTGTGATGCTGCGGCTGGGTCAGTTTGGCGCGTGACGGGGTGCGTGGCACCATGGTGGACCGGCTTCGTCTTTATGGGCGAGGCCGGTTTTTCAAGGGAAGCCCTCGAACACGACATGCGGACGCCTGAACGTTCATCCCGGAGATCTGTGTGCCAAGCACATTGGAAACTGCTTTGAAGATCGTAGGCTTGCTTGTCCTTGCGGTGCTTCCGTTGTTGACCATCTGGTTCATCCAGCGGCGAAGGACCCGGAGCGCCCGTTCCGCGTTGGAATCTGGGCTGCGCTTGAACCCGCCTCGGCGGATTTCCGGTACGTCGATGACCTTGGTGATGGTTAATGGGAAAGAGGATCGAGAGCACTACTTCTTTGACGCAGATACCTTCTATCTGCAGCGGGGCCCGGTGCCCACGGCGGTGCCGCTCTCGCAGATCACCTCTGTCACCCGAACCTCAGACATGATCTACGGGCGCTATGTCTGGCAGGTGTGCTTCAGCAAAGCAGCGGGCAGCAAGAGCGTAACGTTCACCAACAACCTGACGCTGTTCAACCGCGACTTCCTGCTCTTCCTGGAAGCGGTGCGGAAAGCCAATCCCCTGGCGACCGTTGAGCGAGCGGGCCTGCTCTTCTAACCGTGCGGCGACTTCAGCAGCGCCGATTGGTAAACAGAGGGGCTAGGTGGACGGCTGCGATAGATGATTTCGCACGTGTCTCGCCCGCTCAGCCCATGCTGGCGGCGCGGATCTGGATATCCTGCTGCACGCGCTGATCTTCCAGCTGCTGCTCAAGTTGGTTGGCAATGGCGCGCTGCTGCGCCTCGCGGCTGACCGCGTCGAACTGCTGCATGGATTCTTCAACCGAGGTCTGTGCGGCCAGCTCGGTGGGCATTGCGGCGCGCTGGTGTGCGGGGTCGCTGGGCTCGCCCTGGACCACAAACAGGGTGTGACCGGTGGACTTGTCTGCTGTGGCGTTGCTCAGCAGCACGTGGTCGACACGGTCCAGGTCGTTGTCTTTGGCCAGCACCAGCAGGCTGGCGGTCATGCGTTCGCTGGCTTCGTCGAAGGTGCGGCCGTGCTTGGCGTCCAACCTTGCCACGCCTTCCCGTACCTGTTGGTAGAGGGCGTGATCGGGATGCTCGGGCTGGGTCGGCAGCAGGGGAGCGGGCGGTGCTTCAGGCTGTTGAAAGGCCATTGCGCTGGACGGCGGGGTGGGCTGCACGTCCATTGGCGATGGCGTGTAAGGACGCTCGTGCTCCGAGACCTTGGGCGCGGCGTCTGTTGCCGGCGGGGGCGCAGCCGGCTCGACTGCGGCGCGGCTAGCTGGAATTTCTGACTCGGGCTGGATCGGCGCCGGCTTTGCGTCGGTTTCGTGGAGGCGAGCAGTCACTGGCGCGGCGTCGGCCACTTCGGTCTGGTTCGCTGGGGCCGGGGAGTGGGCGTGAGTCGCAACTGGATCCTGCGCGGGAGCGTGGCGCTCAACACCGGAAGCAGGCAGCGCACTCGCCTCGGGCTGGGCGCGAGATTGCTCAGCCGTGGGAATGGAGGGTGATGGCGCGGGCGCAGACGGCGTCTGCTGCGCAGGAGAGTCTGCATCCGTGCGCACTTTCTGCTCGCTCGAATCTTCCTGCGTTGGGGGCGCTTTAGCTGCAGTTGGCTCGAGTCGTGGCCCTTCCGGGCGCGCCGGTTCCCGTGCCGGCTCGGCAGGAACCGACGGGGTCGGTGCTGCAGGCGCGGGAGTGCGGTGCTCCTGCACCAGGGGTGGTGCGCTGGGCGCCGGCGCAGCTCGCTCCTCGGCGTGCGCATCGACTATTGCCTGCGGCGTCAGGCGCTCATCGGCGTGTTCGCCGCGCACCTCGGCTACCGCTGCGGCGGCCAGTTGCTGCGCCTGGGGAGCCGCGACGCCCAGCCGGTTCGCTTCCTGCGTGGCCTGATCGTAGGCATCGCGCTCGTTTGCGGTCAGGGCTTCAATACGTCGCTCATGGGAGCCGGGTGTGGGAGCCTCCTGCTGCTGGATCGCCCGGATCTGCGGGTAGGTGCCATTCAACTCGTCGCGGATGTTGCCCTCGGCCAGCGAATCGTAGATCCAACCGTCATGCAGCCATTCGCCATCGTGCTGGCGCTGATAGGTGCGCCCATCGGATGCCAGAACGTGATCGGGATGGTTCCGGGCGAAGACCACTTCTTCCGGAATCTCGCCATACTGGGACCAGCCTTGCGTGGTGTATACCTGCTCGTACTGCTTGGCGAAGGCGGCTGAACTACGGGCGGCGTTGAAGGCCATGATGCCTTGAGCGGTCTCATCGAGGTGGGCCGCCTTGGCGGCATCGGCCACTTCCACCGTCGTGTTCTTGATGCCGTGCTCAAGGACCTGATGGACGACCTCACGTCGCCATTCGCCGGTTTCCGGACTGCGCTCCCAGGAGCGCGGCAGTGCGCTGGGTGTGTCGGTGGCGTCGCCGGCGATGCTGAAAGGATTTATCGGTTGATCAGGCTCCCGCATCCGCAGGCCAACGGCCAAGCTTGAGGCTTGGTAGTTCAGTTGCTGGGTCAATTCGGCATCGGCCGTCAGCAGCGTAGTCGGGCCGTAGATCGGGCGATCGGCCAAGGTGCCGACGGTACCTATGATTTCCCGTTCGCTGTGCGTCCAGCCGTTTTCGGGATGACCGGGATCAAACGTCCAGACTCTGCCGGTGCCGTCGGTTTGGTTGTTGATCTTGTACTTCTCGACCCATTCGACAACTTCGCTGGCGCCCCACGCACCCAGTCCGGCGCCGATAATGCCGGTGACAATCGCGCCGGGGCCGGACTCGATGCCCAGCAGCGTGCCCGCCTTGGCGCCCAGCGCTGCCCCGGTCCAGCCGCCGACACTGCGCGCACCGAAGTCCAATATCGCAGCTTCCGCGCCTGTGCGGTTGTCGCGCGCGTACAGGTCGGCAATCTTTGTCCCTTCCGTGGCTGCTTCAACAACAGTTGCTGCGGCACCGCCGATGACGGCGCCCCGCACCATGTTTGGATGGACGCGGATGGTGTGGTCAATGGTTTGCGCTTGGCGGATGTTGGACGCATTGGCTTCAACAACCTTGAGTGCCGTGCGCTCATCGAAAACGGCTGCCGCTGTTGGCGGACTGACCTTGTCGTTGTGGGGCAGGGTGTTCGCAAGTTCGGCGTGCCAGCGCCCTTGTGCGCGCCAGCCATCGCGCAATGATTGGGTGATTCGAGGGTCTTTCAGTCGAGCTTCGCGTTCGGCTTCCAGTGCTGCGCCCGGTAGGCGGGTGTCGCTATGGCTGTCGTAGACCTGCGCGCCTTCGCGTCCGTAGAGCCGAATCTGGATGCCGGTCTCGGCCTGGACCTTGTCCAGATTGCCGGGCAAGGCTTCGTAGACGTGTTTGCGCACGTCTTCGGGGACGTAGCGGCCGAAGCCAGTGCGATCCATGGATTTGGTAAAGCGACCTTCGACACCCAATTCGCTTTCCAGTCGGTGTGCGACGACGCCTCGAATCTCAACATCGTAGCCTTTGGCCTGAAGATCCTTTATCAGTTTGATTGCGCTATCACCGTTGCCCAGTGTGGTATCGAGGATGAGATTCCTACGACCCTCAACTGCCGCGGAGCGCAATTCTTTGGCCCATTGGCTGGCGTCCTCGTGGGTATAACCGGCCCAGGTGTATGGGTGCCGCTCATACAGTCGCTCTACGCCTGGATACGCATCGCGTAGCTCGTCGGGATCCACGATAACTACATTTCCGCCAAGTTCCGCTTTGCCGAAGTCCTTAAGTGTGCTTTTTCCTGAGCCAGGCTGTCCTGCGAGGAGGATGGCCCTCGGTGTTGTCTGTGAGGTGTGGTGACTCAAGCCACTCTCCGGAATGATCTTTTCCCGAAGAGCCGACTGGTGCACATCTGCTGGCAATTGACCATCCATGGAGGCCATCAGCGTTACCTCATACTGGCTTCAAAGTAGGCGCGCAGCTCACTGAGATTCGCTAGGCCAATGTTGCTGGACCTGGCAAATGACATCAGTCGTTCCTTTTCTTTGGCTCGTTCGATGGCTTGCGGATCGCCTGATGCCACAGCGGCATCAATTTCAGCGCGCGCTTCACTCTTGAATGCACTAAGACAGTCCTCCAACAGCCAGACTGCGGCCTCAAAGGGGGGGGCGTAACTCTGCCGCCCGTCGCTCACTGAAATGAGAGCCCTCTGCAGTTGTTCGATGTGATCCGGATAATCCTTGAGCAACTCAAGGAGCTTTGCCGGTACCGGGGGAGGGGAATGAGGCATGGGTTTCACCTGGTCAGCGGTTTGACACGTTTTCATGAGTATCTGCACTTGCAGGTATGAGTTCAACGCCACCCAGGTCCTGCTGGACATCAGAGGAGTGGTCAGATCTCTCCGGGGTTGACTTGAAGGTACTCGTAAAGCTCATGGAGGCCCTTCATTCCCCCGTTGCCGGAGCGCGCCCGGAACATCAGTTTGAACTTCTCATCTGCTTTCGCAATAGATCGAGCTTCGCACGATGCCTCAACGGCGGCCAGGTGAATGCGGGCTTCGCTGATAAAGCCATCAAGGCAGTCCTCCAATAGCCATGCCGCTCTCTCAAAAGGCGGGTCGGACTTGATTCTTCTGTGCTCTACCGAGTTGAGAGCCTCCTGCAGCCGTTCGATATGCTCCGGATAGTCTTTAAGCATTTCCCGGAGTTTTGCTGGAACGGGAGGGGAAGAGGGAGTCACGACTGTCACCTTTTCTGCAGATCCATGCGGGTTCGAGAGTATCCGCACATGACTCTCTGGGTCCAATGTCATTTGCGACAGCGGTTGGGCGGGTTGCCTGACGCCTTGATCGAGGAGCGTCTTCGTTGGGGCAGGAGGGGCAGAGCATCCACGCGTGGCGTGGATCTACGAAGGTAAACTGGCTGCCTATGCCCGAAGGAAGCTCGCCCATGTTCAATGGAAAGGTTGCGGTAGTTACCGGCTCCACCAGCGGTATCGGTCTTGGTATTGCCACTGCGCTGGCGCGGCAAGGTGCCGACATCGTACTGAATGGTTTTGGCGATGCGCAGGAAATCGAACGTATCCGCTCCAGCTTGGAATCCGAGTTCGGTGTACAGGTGGCGCACGACGGCGCCGACCTTTCCCGCGGCGACGCCGTTCGGGACATGATCGACCACGCCGTGGCGAAGATGGGGCGCATCGACATTCTGGTGAACAACGCAGGTATCCAGCACACCGCGCCGATCGAGGAATTTCCCGTCGAGAAGTGGGATGCGATCCTCGCGCTGAATCTGTCGGCGGTGTTCCACTCAACGGCGGCGGCGTTGCCCTACATGAAGCAGCAGGGATCCGGCCGCATCATCAATATCGCGTCGGTGCATGGACTGGTTGGGTCGGTGAACAAGTCGGCTTATGTAGCGGCGAAGCATGGCGTGGTGGGATTCACCAAGGTGACCGCGCTGGAGAACGCGGGCACGGGCATCACCGCCAATGCCATCTGCCCGGGGTGGGTGCGAACGGCGCTGGTTGAGCAGCAGATCACGGCACTGGCTGAGCGCGAGGGTACGGATCAGGAGTCGGCCGCTCGTGCGCTGCTGGCCGAGAAACAGCCCTCGTTGCAGTTCGTGACGCCTGAGCAGCTGGGGGAGATGGTGGTGTTCCTGGCCTCGGATGCTGCGGCTCAGATTACGGGTACGGCGCTTCCGGTGGATGGGGGCTGGACGGCGCGCTAGCTGGCCAGCTGCCCGCCGGGCATGGCCCGGCGCTACCGGGCGATCGGTGTGGGGCCGGTGTTACCGGGAGATTGGTGCGGGGTCCGGTGTTACCGGGAGATCGGTGCGGGTCCGGTGTTACCGGGCGATCGGTGCGGGTCCGGTGTTACCGGGCGATCGGTGTGGGGCCGGTGTTACCGGGAGATTGGTGCGGGGTCCGGTGTTACCGGGAGATCGGTGTGGGGTCCGGTGTTATCGGAAGGTCGGTGCGGTGGTTCGGTGTTATCGAAGCCTGCTGGGATCGATCAGGGGAATCTCGCCCAGCGCATCCAGCGTGACGCGGTGACTGCAGAATCCGAACGGGATATCTGCGGCGGGCTGCACATTGGTGCTTGGCACGCTTTCGATGTCCCGTACCTCGTCTACGGCCAAGGCAAAGGTCTCCGTGCCGGCCTGCACCAGCAGCATGGCCGGGCAGCCATGGGCAAACCCTCTCAAGCCGTTGGCCTGACGCAGGTCGACCACCGGCAGGGCGAGGCCTCGCACGGTGAGGTGCGGGCGCGCGCCACTGCCTGGGCGATCAAAGGTTTCCGGGCCGCGGATTTCAATCGCGGCTTCGACATCGATGGCAAACAGGTGGGTACCGGCCCGCACAACAACAACTTCAATGAAGGCCGGCGACGACGGGGCCGGTTCACCGGCCGAAGGGGAAGAGGGCTGCAAGAGGAACCTGTGGAAGGGTATTGAAACTGCAACGCAATGATGCCGTGTTGACGTGCCGTAACGCGTACTTTGCGGATGAGCGGCCAGCACGCGTTGCATGCGTCGTTCAGCGGGATCAAGGCGCCTTCACGGGTTGGCTTGGGCCGTGGGCGGATTGCCAGCCATGGGTTGGCACTACTGGGGTTTGGCGAAGACGTCCAGGCCTTTGCCGGTTTCCAGCAGCGATTTCAGGCTCGACAGCACGATCGGCCAGCCCTGGCGAATGCCGGTATCCATGCCGCTGCCCGGTTCCAGCTCGTCATGGGTCACCGTCAGCTTGACCATGTCCTCATACGGCACGATCTCGAACGTCACCCGGCTGTAGGCCTTCGGGTTGTCCGCCTGCGAGGCGGCGGCCCAGGTGATCACCAGTCGCGAGGGTGGGGTGTTTTCCACCACCTCGCCGACCAGTTCGACCTTGCGCTCGTCGTTGGCGCGCACGTGCTGCCAGCGCGAGCCGGGTTTCCAGTCCGATACGTTTTCGTGCCCCCAGTAGGTGCGGGCAATCTCCGGCCGGGTGATGGCTTCGAACACCTTCTGCGGCGTGGAGGCGATATAGATCACGTGGATGAAACGGGTGGATTCAGCGCTCATCGTCATTGTCCTTCCAGTTCCTGTTTGAGGTCATGCAGCAGGCTCAGGCGCTGCTGCTCGAACTTGCTTACCCAGCGCGTATAGACATCGTGCAGCGGCACCGGGTTGATGAAGTGCAGCTTCTCGCGGCCACGCCTGACGGTGCTGATCAGGTTGGCGTCTTCCAGCAGGCCCAGGTGCTGGGTAACCGATTGCCGGGCCATCTGCAGGTGCTCGCAGAGCTGCCCGAGCGTCTGCCCATTGCGCTCGCATAGCAGGTCCAGCAGCCTGCGGCGCGTGGGGTCGGCCAGTGCCTTGAACACCTTGTCTGCATCCATCGGGGGGGTCAGTTCCAGTTGTCGATCTTGACGTCGTGCGGGCTGGGCTGGCCGCGCCCGGTTTCCAGCAGGGATTTCAGGCTCATCAGGAAGATGGCCCACTTGGTGCTGCAGTGGTGCATGAACTCCACGCGCTCCTTCCAGCCTTCATGGCTGAACAGCACGATGCAGTAGTCGCCGTCCTGGTGGAGGGCGAAACGCGCCGTGGTGCCGATCCATTCCGGTGGGCCGTCGATGAATTCCCACAGCACCCGCTCGTTCGGTTGCAGCTGCAGCAGCTTCATCTGCATGGCGCCGATTTCCTGGCCTTTGGCGGTGAAGCGGGCGGTGATGGTGCCGCCGATGTGGCGGTCGCCGGTGGTGTCCTCTGCCCACCAGGCGGCGATGCCTTCGGGGGTGGCCAGGGCCTGGTAGACCTGGGCTGATGGGGCGTTGATGCCGACTCTGTGTGCGATATCCACCATGACTGCGGCTCCACGGTGGGCGGCGGGGTGCCGTCCGTGGGGTCACAATAGGCAGGTAAATGCCTGCATGTCAACTGTGCGGACGTGGATTTTCAACCGGGGTAGTGCCGGCCGCTGGCCGGCAGCTTGGGGGAAGTGGGGTGATTGCAGTTGCCGNCCAGCGGCCGGCAATACCGGTCGATGCAGCGGCGTGAATTGTCGGCCTGGGTGGTGCCGGCCGCTGGCCGGCAGCCTGGTGGAGTGGGTGACGGCCGGCAGCCTGGTGGAGTTGGGGGACTGCAGCTGCCGGCCAGCGGCCGGCACTACCAGGTCGCCGCGGGCGATTGGCGGCGTCTCAGTTCTCTGCGTCCTGTAGTGCTGCATGCAGTTTGTCGGTGATCTGCTGCAGCGCGGCCAGGTCGTCGGCTGAGAGATGGTCGAGGAAATTCCGGCGCACGCTGGCGACGTGTACCGGCCGCGCTGCGCTCAGCTGGGTGCGGCCATCTGCCGTCATGCGGATCACCACCACGTTGTCACTGTCGGTGTCACGCTCGATCAGGCCACGGCCGGCCATGCGGGTGAGTTGGTGCGAGAGCCGGGTCTTGTCCCATTCCAGGTAGTCCTGCAGGTCGCGCTGGCGGCGGCAGCGGTCCTTGGCCTTGCTCAGTTCCATCAGCACCACAAAGTCGGCACTGGAAAGCCCGGTGCTGCGGGTGATGTCGTGGACGATGCGGCCGGAGGTGATCTCGGCCATGCGCCGGAAGCCGCGCCAAGCGGCCCACTCGTCAGGGGTGATGGTGGGTGGGGTCATGCGCTTACGTTGCCCGTGGTTGGTTGACGTGTCAACTCGAACGTTCTACGGTCGATATATCAACCTACCAGCAGGCCGCCTCATGCCGCACCCTCCGCGTATTGCCATCATCGGTGGAGGCCCCGCCGGCCTGACCGCGGCGCTCATCCTGCATCGCGGCGGCCATCGCGTGAGCGTGTACGAGGGAGAGTCGTCCGGGCAGCAGCGCACCCAGGGCGGCACGCTGGACCTGCACGAGGACTCCGGCCAGGTGGCGTTGCAGCGCGCCGGTCTGCTGGAGGCGTTCCGGGCGGTGGCGCGCCACGAGGGACAGGAACAGCGGACGGGCGATCCGTGGACTGGAGAGATTGTCGCCGGTGGATTCGGGCCGGAGGGAAGCATGGCCAAGCCGGAGATCGACCGCGGCGACCTGCGCCAGTTGCTGCTGGATGCGCTGCCAGCCGACGCTGTGCAGTGGGGTCACTGCCTGAGCGGGATGAAACCTGCGGATGCCGGCCGCCACAGCCTGCGCTTCGCCAATGGCGTGCAGACCGAGGCGGACATCGTGATTGGTGCCGATGGTGCGTGGTCGAAAGTCCGCGCAGCGTTGAGTGCGTGCCAGCCGCTGCAGACCGGCATTACCTTCTTTGAAGGATGGATCGCGCAGCCTGCGGCGGATATCGCGGGCATGGTGGGGCAGGGCAGCCTGTTCTGCTTTGGCGGTGAGGAGGCGCTGTTCGTGCAGCGCAACAGCGGCGATCGATTCTGCGTGTACGCGGCGCTGAAGCGGCCTTCTGATTGGCTTGATGCGCAGATCGCGCAACAAGGCATGCCCGCGCTGGTGACAGGCAGCTACACCGGCTGGGCACCGAACCTGCGGGGGCTGCTGGAGGCGTGCACCGACTTCGTGCGGCGGCCGATCTACAGCCTGCCGGCGGATTTCCGTTGGACACCACGCAACGGCGTGACGCTGATCGGCGATGCTGCCCATCTGACGCCGCCGGTGGGCGTGGGCGTGAACCTGGCGATGCTGGACGCGTCGGACGTGGCGATGGCGTTGTGTGCGCAGCCGGATGCAGTGAGTGCCATTCGCCACGCCGAGTCCATTGTGCGTGAGCGCGCCAGCGCGCTGATGCCGGACGCCATTGACGGGTTCCAGCGCTGGTTCACTACCGAGGCGACGGCTGACGGCGGTTGAGGCCGCTTGCAACGCGGGGACGGGAAGCACCTGCGTCACTGCGTCGCAGCCTCTCTGCAGGATGCGGTACATCGGTTCAGCGCTAGAGTGGGCTCACCCCATCCAGGAAGGAGACGCGCATGTACTACAGCAGTGGCAACTACGAGGCCTTCGCGCGCCCGCGCAAGCCGGCGGGCGTGGACAACAAGACGGCCTGGTTCGTGGGTTCGGGCCTGGCCTCGCTGGCCGGTGCGGCGTTCCTGGTGCGCGATGGGCGCATGCCCGGCGAGCGCATCACCATCCTGGAACAGCAGCAGATTGCCGGTGGCGCGCTGGATGGCCTGAAGGTGCCGGAGAAGGGTTTCGTGATCCGTGGTGGCCGCGAGATGGAAGACCACTTCGAATGCCTGTGGGATCTGTTCCGCTCGATTCCGTCGTTGGAAATCGACGATGCCAGTGTGCTGGACGAGTTCTACTGGTTGAACAAGGACGACCCGAACTATTCGCTGCAGCGTGCCACGATCAATCGCGGCGAAGATGCGCATACCGATGGCTTGTTCACCCTGAGCGAGCAGGCGCAGAAGGACGTCATCGCGCTGTTCCTGGCCACCCGGCAGGAGATGGAGAACAAGCGCATCAACGAAGTGCTTGGCCGCGATTTCCTCGAAAGCAATTTCTGGCTGTACTGGCGCACGATGTTCGCGTTCGAGGAGTGGCACTCGGCGCTGGAGATGAAGCTGTACCTGCATCGTTTCATCCACCATATCGGCGGGCTGCCGGATTTCTCGGCGCTGAAGTTCACCAAGTACAACCAGTACGAATCGCTGGTGCTGCCGCTGGTGAAGTGGCTGCAGGAGCGCGGCGTGCGGTTCCAGTACGGCACTGAAGTGACCGATGTTGACTTCGACCTGCAGGCGGGCCGCAAGCAGGCCACGCGCATCCACTGGACGCGGGACGGCCAGGCCGGTGGCGTGGACCTGGGCGCGGACGATCTGGTGTTCATGACGATCGGCTCGCTGACCGAGAATTCCGACAACGGCGACCATCACACCGCCGCACGCTTGAATGAAGGCCCTGCACCGGCGTGGGACCTGTGGCGACGCATCGCGGCCAAGGATGCGGCGTTCGGGCGCCCGGATGTATTCGGTGCGCATATACCGGAAACCAAGTGGGAATCGGCGACGGTAACCACGTTGGACGCGCGCATTCCGGCGTACATCGAGAAGATTGCCAAGCGCGATCCGTTCAGCGGCAAGGTGGTGACCGGCGGCATCGTGAGCGTGCGCGACTCGCGCTGGCTGATGAGCTGGACGGTGAACCGCCAGCCGCACTTCAAGAACCAGCCGAAGGACCAGATCGTGGTGTGGGTGTATTCGCTGTTCGTGGATACGCCGGGCGATTACGTGAACAAGCCGATGCAGGATTGCACCGGCGAGGAGATCACCCGCGAATGGCTGTACCACCTGGGTGTGCCGGTGGAGGAGATCGACGAACTGGCGGCGACCGGGGCGAAGACAGTGCCGGTGATGATGCCGTACATCACCGCGTTCTTCATGCCGCGCCAGGCCGGTGACCGCCCGGACGTGGTGCCGGAGGGCGCGGTGAACTTCGCCTTCATCGGCCAGTTTGCCGAATCGAAGCAGCGCGACTGCATCTTCACTACCGAGTATTCGGTGCGCACGCCGATGGAGGCGGTGTACACGCTGCTGGGTATCGAGCGCGGCGTGCCGGAGGTGTTCAATTCCACCTACGACGTGCGCACGCTGCTGGCAGCGACCGGGCGTCTTCGCGATGGCAAGGAGCTGGACATTCCGGGGCCGGCGTTCCTGCGCAACCTGCTGATGAACAAGCTGGACAAGACCCAGATTGGTGGGCTGTTGCGTGAGTTCAAGTTGGTGCAGGACGACTGAGGCAGCGGGGCGCAGGTAGCGCCGCGTTGTCGGTGGAGCGGCTGAGGCGCTCCCAGGCATCGATGCGTTCTGTCATGGCAGCCAGCTTGCCGCGTACCAGTTGCAGCGCGTCGCTGCCCAACAGCAGATGCGTGGGTGGGTTGGGGGTGTCGATCACCTGCAGCATGGCTTGCGCGGCCTTGATCGGGTCGCCCAGCTGATGGCCGCTCTTTTCCTCGCGTGCGCTTCGGATCGGGTCGAACAGCGCGTCGTAGTCGCCGATGCTGCGCGAGGCCCGCACCATCGAACGGCCAGCCCAATCGGTGCGGAACGAGCCCGGTGCGATCGCGATCACATGGATGCCGAACGGCGCCACTTCCTTGCCCAGCACCTCGCTGATGCCTTCCAGCGCAAACTTGCTGCCGCAGTACCAGGCGATGCCCGGCAAGGTGATGAAGCCGCCCATGGAAGTGATGTTGAGGATGTGGCCGCGGCGGCGCGCGCGCATGTGCGGCAGCACGGCTTTGATCAGCGCGGCGGGACCGAACACGTTCACTTCGAACTGATGGCGCAGTTCGTCCAGCGTGGATTCTTCGAGGATGCCCTCGTGGCCGTAGCCGGCGTTGTTGACCAGCACGTCGATGGCGCCGATGTCGGCTTCGACGGTGGCCACCAGTGCATCGATGGCCGCGGCGTCGGTGACGTCCAGCAGGCGGCCGAAGGCGCGACCGGGGGCGAGCGCCGCGAATTGCTGGCGGGCAGATTCGCTGCGCACGGTGCCGACCACGCGATGGCCGGCCAGCAGGGCCTGCTGGGCCAGGGCGCGGCCGAAACCGCTGCTGACGCCGGTGATGAAGAGGAGGCGGGATACGGTCATGGCTGAGGGCTCGTGGCTGGGGAGTTGCACGTTAGTGATTGAGTGCGCGGCCGCCCAGGCCTAAGCTTCCGGCTTTCTTGCCTATTCCTCTGGAGCACCTGATGGGGCCGGCTGACGATCCGCTGCAACATCCGGCACAGGAACGCATGGTCGGCCTGCTGCAGGCGCTGGCTGTGGACGAGGGCTACACGCTGACGGCAGTGCCCGGGGTGCGGCTGCTGCGCTCCAACCGGCCACTGGCGCGCACGCCGGTGCTGTACGACCCGGGCATCGTGATCGTCTGCCAGGGCGCCAAGCGCGGCTATCTGGGCGGGCAGGTCTACCAGTACGACGCGCAGCACTACCTGGCGGTGTCGGTGCCGGTGCCCTTCACCATGGAAACCGAGGCCACGGCTGAGGCGCCGCTGCTGGCGATCTACCTGCATCTGGATCTGCAGCTGGCCGCAGATCTGCTGATAGAACTGGGCGAGCGCACTGCCAGCACCGAAGCGCTGGCAAGAAGCATGATGTCCAGCCCGATGCAGCCTGCGATGCAGGCCACGGTGCTGCGATTGCTGGAAGCGCTGGCCGATCCATTGGAGGCCGACGTGCTGGGGCCCTCGCTGGTGCGCGAGCTGTATTTCCGGGTGCTGACCGGCGCACAGGGTGGGGCGCTGCGCGAGGCGCTGGCGATGCGCGGGCGCTTCGGCCGCATCGGCAAGGTGCTGCGGCATATCCACGCGGCCTATTCGACGGCGTTGGATGTGGATGCGCTGGCAGCGCAGGCGGAGATGAGCGTGGCCACGTTCCATGATCACTTCCGCAGCATTACCGGTACCTCGCCGATGCAGTATGTGAAGTCCACGCGGCTGCATCAGGCGCGGCTGCTGATGCTGCGGCAGGGCATGACGGCTGAGGCGGCATCATTGGCGGTGGGGTACGCCAGCCCGTCGCAGTTCAATCGGGAGTTCAAGCGCTTGTTCGGGTTGCCGCCGGCGGCCGAGGTGGCGCGCATGCGGCGAAGTTTTGCGCTGCCGCCGGCGCCGGCCGATGCGCTGTATGTGTCTTCGCACTGACCGCTGCGCTCGCCGGGCATGGCCCGGCGCTACCAGGGAAGCCCGTGTCAGGTAGCGCCGGGCCATGCCCGGCGAACGAGTCGGTTGACAGGGTATCTACCTACTAGTAGGTTTGCATCCATGAAAGAGTCACTGTCCCCCAAGGCCCACGAGATCCTGGCCCACGCCCGTTCGCTGCTGGAAGCCGGTGGCTACAACGGTTTCAGCTATGCCGACGTGTCCGCGCGGGTGAACATCAGCAAGGCCAGCATCCACCACCATTTCCCCAGCAAGGCGGATCTGGTGCGGACGGTGGTGGAGCTGTACCGGGCGGAGGCACGGGAAGGCCTGGCGCTGCTGGACCGGCAGCTGGGCGATCCGTTGCTGGCGCTCAACGCCTACGTGGATTACTGGTCCAGCTGCATTGCCGGTGGCACCTCGTCGTTCTGCATCTGCGCGATGCTGGCGGCCGAAGCGCCGATGATCCCCGACGAGATTGCCGATGAAGTGCGCGGGCATTTCGAGGATCTGAGCGGCTGGCTGACGATCACGCTGGAAAAGGGTACGGCGCAGGGGCAGCTGAGGCTGCAGGGCACGCCTGCCGATGAGGCCAAGGCGTTCATGGCCTCGGTGCACGGCGCGATGCTGGCCGCGCGTGGGTTTGGTGATGCGGCGACGTTCGCGGCGCTCGCACGGTTGTCGATTGCCCGGCTGGTGCCGGCGGTCTGAATGTTTCGACGAAGGCCTGCGCGGAGCGGGCCTTCTTTTTGTCCACTGAGCCTACCTACTAGTAGGTTGAAAACTCCAGCAGAGGTCGCCATGAGTCATCCGCTTTCTTCCTTGGGCATCGTGCACACCGCGATCAGCCTGGTTCCCATCGCCGCTGGCCTGTTCGGTTTCATCCGGTATCGGGCCATTGATCCGGCTACGCGTGCCGGCAAGCTCTATCTGCTGGGATTGGTGCTGTCGGTGGTGACCTCGTTCACCGTCTCCAGCACCGGGGGCCTCAATCCTGGCCATGCGTTTGGTGTAGTGATTCTGCTGATTGCATTCGGTGGGGTGTTGGCAGCCCGGTTGCGGTTCCTGGGGCGGTTGGCGCCCTATCTGTCCACGTTCGCGCTGTCTTTCAGCTTCCTGTTGTCGTTGGTGCCGGGGGTGAATGAAACGCTGACACGCTTGCCGGTAGCGCACCCGATTGCGGCTGCACCGTTGGCGCCGGTGATCCTGCAGACGTTGCTGGGGTGCGCGGTGGTGTTTGCGGTTGGATTCGTGGCGCAGTGCTGGCGGATACATGCGGGCAACGCACGCGCACGCGTCTGACGCTGCAAGGGACAGTCCGGATGATCAGTCCGCCAGCGGCGCTGGTGCGTCTTCGCCGTAAGTGGCGTAGGCGCTGCCACACGTCGCGTGTGCCGCCGCATTGGCAGGCAGGCCGGTGGCCTTGATGCCACGCCGGGAATTGCCCGCGAGCACTTCCACGTAGCGCTCTGCTGCCATCGTGCCGTCGGGCAGAACATAGAGCAGCACGCGCTGCAGGGTGGATTGGCCATCCAGTGGCTGTGGCTGGCGGAATGCAGGGATCTGCACGCGTGCGCGACGCCATACCTGCGGTGCGGCGGCAGTCTGCCAGCGAACCTGCAACGGCTGGTCGAGATTCAGCAGCGCGACGCCGGTGGTGTGGTTGGACGCCGTGCACGCGGCGGGCGGCGCAGGAATGGGCGCGATGGCGTCGTCGCCGATGTCCAGCGTCGCGCCATTGATTTCCAGGCGCACGATCGGCGCGGCGCCGTAGTTATGCGTCTTGAACTGCACCAGCCCTTCCACGCGGCTGCGCTCGAGCTCGTATTCGGTAGCGCCGGCCAGACGCGCCAGCGCGGGGGCAACCTCGACGTGGTCGGCATAGTGGTAGTAGAGGTGCACGATGCCTGGCCCCCCCGATGTGCCCCACACGCGGGTGAGCGCTGTGGTATCCGGATAGGACTGGCGACGCAGTGGCAGGGTGCTTGCAGTGCCTTCGGAGGGCGCGCCATAGCGGTAGCGGTCGATGCCCGGCTTCAGTCGTGCGTTGTCGTAGGGGAAGGCGTTGTCTGCGTCGGATTGCGCGTTCGGATAGCGGTGGAAGGCAACGAAGCGCTGGGGGGTGTCGCCTTGCATGGGCTGGTCCGGTCCCGCGCCGGAGTAGGTGGAGGCATAGGGTGAGGTGTCCAGCCACAGTGCATGGCCACTGAGGTTGATGTGCGTTTCTGCGATGGCCGCACGCGAGCCACCGGTGGCGGTATCCAAGCGCCCGCGCAGTGAATCACCCAGAGGATAGATGAGCAGGGTGAGGACAGTGGGCACGAACATCAGGGCATGCACCCGGCCCGGCACGTGCCCGCGCTCGCGCACCATGTAGCGGGCCCAGGCCAGCAGGAGCAGCACCAGCAGCGGCACCCCGATCCACAGCGCAAGGGTGATCAACGCCACCACGCCCCAGCCGAGATTCGGGGTGCAGACCGCGATCAGGCCAAGCGCGGCGAGCAGGCTGGCCAGGACCAGCGAGACGCCGATACCGAAGCGGAAGTTCCTGTACGGGGTAGCAGTCATCACCGTTCCATCGGCAGGCCAGGGCGTGCCTGCATCTTGCCGGTTGGGTGGCTGCGTGGAAAGACGGAGGTGCTGTCAGCAGCCCACCAGCCGGTCGGCGCTGAGGCCACTGCGGTGCTGGTTGCGGTATTCGATGGGGCTGGCATCGACCATGCCGCGGAAGTGCCGGCGGAACGATTCCTGCGAGCCGAACCCCGCCTGTTCGGCCACCCATTGCAGCGGTCGGTCGGTGGTTTCCAGCAGTTCGCGTGCGTAGGCCACGCGTTCGCGGATGAGCCAATCGATGGGCGACAGGCCGGTGGCTTCGAGGAACTGCCGCTGCAGGGTGCGCTGGCTGAGTGCGGCCTGTTCGGCCAGGCTGCCCAGCGAATGCGGCTCGCGCAGGTTGCGGCGCATCCATTCCATCAGTTTCGCCAGCCGCGTGGGCTCGCCCAGCGGGATCGCGCGGCTGACCCGCTGGCTGCGTTCGGCATCGCGCCAGGGTGCCAGCACCAGCCGTTCGGCCACCAGATTGGCCACGCGCGCGCCGTAATCCTTGCGCACCATGTGCAGCATCATGTCCATGCCGGTGGCCGAGCCGGCCGAGGTGATGATGCTGCCGGCGTCCAAGTACAGCACATCGTCGCGCACGTGGATGCGCGGAAATTCGCGCGCCAGCGTTTCGGTGAGGCGCCAGTGGGTGGTGGCTTGGCGACCATCGAGCAAACCGGCCCAGGCGAGCACGAATGCACCGGAGCAGATGGACGTGATGCGTGCGCCGCGCGCATGGGCGCGGGTGAGGGCATCAAGCAACGCCTGCGGCGGGCGCTCGCTGGGTTCGCGCCAACCGGGAATGACGATGATGTCGGCGTCGTCGACGGCGCTCAGATCGTAGGGCAGCTGCACTTGCGCACTGCCGAGCATGCGCAGTGCACCGGGCTCGCCAGCGCAGAGCTGGGTGCGGTACCAGGCCACGCCCAGTTCAGGGCGGATGGGTGCGAACAGGCCGACCGCGCAGCCGAATTCGAACAGGCCCTGGCCGTGGCAGGCCACGATGGCGACGGTGGGCGCGGTCGGATCGGCAGGCAGGGTGGGCATGGCTTGATGCTACCGACGCAGGCACGTGTCGCTGAGTGGCGCGCGGGCATGAGGTGATGCCCGCAGGGTATATGGAGACCGGGGTCAGATCCTTTCCGCAGGAAGGGCTCTGACCCTGGGGATTCGCGTGTATGGGGTCAGAGCCCTTTCCTTCGTGTATGGGGTCAGAGCCCTTTCCTTTGGAAAGGGATCCGACCCGATGTTTGCAGGCTGCGTAAGGTCATTACCAGCAGTCATGTGGCTGGCGCGATGTGACGGTCACATGACGCGATATCCGCTGTTGCGTGTTGGGCGTGGGCTCTTGAATGGAAGCGTGTCTCCGGCCCACCCC
>NZ_QQXJ01000001.1:2362620-2412389 GCF_004348785.1 Stenotrophomonas sp. TEPEL | reverse complement strand
TGCGCTGTCCACGCTCTCCCTGCTGATTGCCGCCACGCTTGCCGCTGCCCCGGCGCATGCGGCTGAGGCCGATGCACCGTCGGCGACCACTGCTGCTTCTGCCAACCTTGCTGCGTCCACGCTGGATGCGGTGGTGGTGACCGGTTCGCGGACCAGCACGCGCACGGTGAAGAACAGCTCGACACCGATCGACGTGATTTCCGCCGAGGACCTGGCCGCGACCGGCCAGGCCAACCTGCTGGAAGCGCTGCAGCGCAGCCTGCCATCGCTCAGCCAGATTGGCGGTTACCAGAGCGACCAGGAAAGCCTGATCCGCGGTTACCAGCTGCGCAACCTGTCGCCGGGTTACACGCTGGTGCTGGTGAACGGCAAGCGCCGCAACGCCAGCGCGTATGTCAGTGGCGCCAACGGTGGCGGCTATCCCGGCCATGCCTGGGCCGATCTGGCGCTGATTCCGGTGTCGGCCATCGACCATGTGGAGGTGCTGCGCGACGGCGCTTCGGCCATCTATGGTTCGGACGCGATCACCGGAGTGATCAACGTGATCCTGAAGTCGCAGGCGCACGGTGGCGATGTGTCGGTGGAGAGCGGGCAGAGCACCGATGGCGACGGCAGCCGCACCAGCGTGCGCGCCAACATCGGCCTGCCGTGGGGCGAGGACGGCTTCATCAACCTGTCCGGCGAGAGCACGCGCCAGCACCATGCGATCCGTACGCGGCGCTACATCGACGGCTACCTGAGTTATCCCGCCGTGGATGGCAACGGCAACCTGGTGGCGCTGCGTCTAAACAACCGCTTGCCGGCTGGAGCGACGCCGAACCCGGCCGAGGCCGGGCGCGATGCCGAGGCCAACATCATCCTCAGCTCGCCGTCGTATGCGCTGAAGGCCTTCGCGGTGAACGTGGGCCATGGCCTGGGCGAGAACGCCCAGTTCTACGCCAATGCGACCGCCAGCGACCGCACCGCGCAGGCGATCCAGAACTTCCGCCTGCCGGCAACGATCTTCACCACCTACAAGGCACCGGGCGTGCTGAGCGTGTTTCCCGATGGCTTCCTGCCGGTGCTGGAAACCAAGGAGAAGCAGTACACCGGCACGGCCGGGGTGAAGGGCCAGGTTGCGGGGTGGGACTACGACGTCAGCCTGACCGGCAACCGCAACACAGTGCGCACCTACACCCGCAATTCGGTGAACTACTCGCTGCCGTACCCCGGCTCGCCGACCGACTTCTATGACGGCAAGCTGGATTACCAGCAGGGCATCGCCAACCTTGATCTGCGTCGCGGCTTCGAGGTGGCGGCCTTCGCATCGCCACTGGAAGTGAGCGCCGGTGCCGAGTACCAGCACGAACAGTACGAACGCGGGGCAGGGCAGTGGGAGTCGTACACCGGTTTCGGTGCGGCCGCCTTCGTGGGCTATTCAACCGCCGATGCGGTGAAGGCCACCCGCAACAGCAAGGCGGTGTACGCCGGTGCAGCGACCAACATCATGTCGCGCTGGTACCTGGATGCCGCCGCGCGCTGGGAAGACCACTCGGACTTCGGCACGGTGTCGACCGGTCGGTTGACCACGCGCTTCGACTTCACCGATGCGCTGGGCGTGCGTGCCACGGTCAGCAATGGCTTCCACGCGCCGAGCCTGGGCGCGCAGTTCTACCAGGCCACCGGCAGCTGCCCGTGCGGTACCACGCTGGTGGCGCAGGTCGCCTCGCCGGCGGCGGTGGCGCTGGGCGCTACGCCGCTGAAGCCGGAGAAGGCCACCAACTACAGCCTCGGCGTGACCTGGGACCCGAGCCCGGCCTTCCATCTGGCGGTGGATGCGTACCAGATCGACATCCGTGGCCAGCTGGGCCAGTCCAGCCAGATCGGCTACAACGCGCAGGACCCGGCGAGGGTGACCGACAACAGTGGCACCGTGCTGACCGCCGCGCAGAAGAACACCATCGATGCGCTGCTGGGCACGGCCGGCATCAGCATCCTGCCCGGTGATGCGTTCTACGCCAGCTACTTCACCAACGTGGGCGACACCCGCACGCGCGGCGTGGAGCTGACCCTGGAAGCGAACCAGGAAACGCAGTGGGGCAAGCTGCGCTGGAGCTACGCGGCCAACGTGGGCCGCACCACCATCCAGAAGGTGAGCGCGATTCCGCAGGCGTTGCAGGGACTGCCGAACATCAACCTGCTGACCAGGTCGAGCGAGTACGCGCTGCGCTTCCGCACGCCGTCGTATACGCAGGTGGCGGGACTGGGTTGGCAGAACGGGCGCTGGCGTTCGAACGTGGACTTCACCTACTACGGCCCGATCAAGCGCCTGAACAACGGCGTGGAGTACAAGCAGCCGCCGGTGCTGGTGACCAACCTGTCCGGTGGCGTAGAGCTGGGCGCGGGCTGGAGTGCGGCGCTGGGCATCAACAACGTGTTCGACAAGCGCACCCGCAAGGTGCCTGCGTACGCACGCAGCGCCACAGATGTGGCCAGCATCGAGACCACCTGGGACAGCGGTGATGTGCTGAGCAACGTCGGGACGTTCTGGTACGGGCGTGTCAATTACCGGTTCTGAGGTTCATGTGAAACGTCGCCGGGCATGGCCCGGCGCTACCGAGGAGGGGTCATGTCTTCTGCATTGAAGGTGGTTGCATTGGTGGGATCGCCGACCAGTTCGGCGACGTCGCGCACGTTGCTGCTGGTGCGGCATCTGCTGGAAGAACTGCGTGAGCGGATCAACATCAGCGTGGAGCTGGTCGAGCTGGCGCCGATCGCGCGCTCGCTGGGGCAGGCGCTGCAGCGTAGTGAAGTGGAGCCGCAGGTGGAGCGCGCGCTGGCCACGATTGAATCTGCACAGCTGCTGGTGGCGGCCGCGCCGGTGTATCGCGGGTCGTATCCGGGCCTGTTCAAGCACCTGATCGACTTCATCGGGCTGGACGCGCTGGTGGATACGCCAGTGCTGCTGGCGGCTACCGGTGGCAGTGAGCGCCACGCGCTGGTGATCGATCATCAGCTGCGTCCACTCTTCAGCTTCCTGCAGGCGCATACGTTGCCGATCGGGGTGTATGCCACGCCGGCCGACTTCGACGGCGACCGGATCAACAGCGCCGCACTGCAGGCGCGCATCCAACTGGCGGCTGAGCGTGCAGCGGGACATGTGGCGACGCTGGCGACATCCGCAGCACCACCACTCCGTCGGATTGCCTAGCGCCGCGCCATGACCTTATTGCCAACCTGCATCTGCATGGCCGGATCCGACCGTGGATTGTCGAATTCCGGCGCTGGCATCGGGTCGTCCTTCTCTAGCATCGATATCGAAGCGGCAGTGCATTGCCGGCCCCTACGAGGACGATCCCGTGGCTGTAGACGCAACCCACAAACCCATCCTGTTCCTGCTGGACCGCGAGTTCGAGGACGGCCAGCTGCCCGGCCAACGCTTCTTCTGCCGGCACAGCCTGCTGCTGGAAGGTGCGCTGTCGAGCATCGAGGGCCTGGACGCACAACTGGACGTGCGCCGCATCGGCTTCAGCCGGCCGCGCCGCGAGGTGATCGCCGAGATCGGTGAGCAGGACCAGTCGCTGCCGAAGCTGGTGCTGCCGCAGGGCGTGTTCAACGAGCACGCCAGTGGCGAGTACCAGCAACGCCAGTACATCTCCGGTGCCGAGCCGATCCTGGCGGCACTGAATGGCCTGCTCGGCATTCCAGTGGCCCATCCCTGAGCGAGGACGTGACGATGAGCTACCTCATCAGCGTGTTGGACAAGAGCCCGGTGGCCGACGGCAGCACGCCCGAACAGGCGCTGCGCAGCAGCCTGCAACTGGCGCAGCGCGCCGAGCAGCTGGGTTACCACCGCTACTGGTTTGCCGAACACCATGCCGCGCCGACGCTGGCCAGCCCGGCACCGGAAGTGCTGGCGGCGTGGGTGCTGGCGCAGACCCGACGCATCCGCATCGGCAGTGGCGGGGTGATGCTGCGCCACTACGCACCGTACAGGGTGGCCGAGAACTTCAATCTGCTGGCGGCACTGGCGCCAGGGCGCGTGGATCTGGGCGTGGGCAAGGCACCGGGCGGTCTACCGGCGTCGACTGCCGCATTGGCCGCCGGGCGCCCGGCGTTCGCCGATTTCGACCAGCAGCTGCGCGACCTGGAAGGATATCTGTCCGACGCGCAGGCCGACGCGCAGGCACGGCCGATTCCGCAGACGCCGCCGGAGCGCTTCCTGCTGGGCGCGAGTCCACAGAGTGCGCGGCAGGCCGCTGAACTTGGCTGGCGCTTCGTCTACGCCGCCCACTTCGATGGCGACCCGAAGCACATCGAGGCCGCCTTTGAGGCCTATCGCGCGGTGTCCGCGCACGCCCCGCTGCTGGCGACGGTAGCCTTTGCCGCGCCCACCAGCGAGGCCGCCGCCCGCCACATCGGCGCGTTGCGGGTCTACAAGCTGCACCTGGGCCCAGGGCAGACGGTGAACCTGCCCAGCCCCGAAGCCGCTGCCGAATACGCACGGCAGGTAGGGGTTGCTGATTTCCGCATCGAAGAAACACGCCCCAGCGTGCTCTCTGGCGATGCACAGCATGTACGCAGCGAGCTGGATGCGCTGCACCGCCGCTTCGGCGTCGGTGAATTCATCCTCGACGCGCCGGTGGCCGACCTCGACGCACGCCTGACGTCCCTTGAACTGCTGTCGCCCGCGCCCCGCGCGGCGGTGGCCTGACTGCTGGAGCCACCCCATGAGCAGGACCCCGCGTCCCATCCCTTTCGGCATCATGCTGCAGGGCCCCGGCAGCCACATGCATGCGTGGAAGCACCCGTCCAACGTGCCCGATGCCAGCGTCAACCTGGGCTACTACATCGACATCGCGCGTACCGCCGAGGACAACGGCATCGCCTTCGGCTTCGTTGCTGACGGGCTGTACATCAACGAGAAGTCGATTCCGCATTTCCTCAACCGCTTCGAGCCGATCTCGCTGCTGTCGGCGCTGGCGACGGCGACGAAGAAGATCGGCCTGGCTGGCACGCTCTCCACCTCGTACAGCGATCCGTTCACCGTGGCGCGCCAGTTCGCCTCGCTGGATCTGCTCAGCGGTGGCCGTGCAGGGTGGAACGTGGTGACCTCGCCGCTGGAAGGATCGGGCCGCAACTACGGGCGTCCGCACCCCGAGCATGCGCTGCGTTACCAGATTGCCGATGAGTACCTGGAAGTGGTGCAGGGCCTTTGGGATTCGTGGGATGACGATGCGTTCGTGCGTGACCGCGACAGCGGCACGTTCTTCGCACCGGAGAAGTTCCGCCGCCTCGACCACAAGGGCCGCTTCTTCCAGGTGGAAGGCCCACTCAACATCCAGCGCTCGCCGCAGGGGCAGCCGGTGATTTTCCAGGCCGGATCGTCGGACGATGGTATTGCGTTGGCTGGCAAGTACGCCGATGCGGTGTTCACCCACGCGCCGTCGCTGGAGGAGACCCGCACGTTCACCCAGAAGGTGAAGAACTCGGCGATCGCCCATGGCCGCAGCGCCGGTGACGTCAAGATCTTCCCGGGCATCGGCCCGATCGTTGGCCGTACGGCGGAAGACGCCGAGGCCAAGTACCAGGCGATTGCTGCGCTGGCCGGGCTGGATGATGCCCTGGCGTATCTCGGCCGCTTCTTCGACCACCACGACTTCAGCCAGTACGACCCGGATGCGCCGTTCCCGGAGCTGGGCGACATCGGCGCCAATTCCTTCCGCTCCACCACCGACCACATCAAGCAGGACGCGCGCGAGCAGGGCCTGAGCCTGCGCCAGGTGGCACTGCAGGCGGTGAGCCCGCGGCCGAACTTCATCGGCACGCCGGAGCACGTGGCCGACGAGCTGATCCGCTGGTTCGACGCCGGCGCCAGCGATGGCTTCATCCTCGGCTTCGCCGCGCAGCGCGAAGGCCTGGATGATTTCGTAACGCTGGTGCTGCCCCTGCTGGAAGCACGCGGTTACCACCGCAGTGCGCTGGAAGGACAGACCCTGCGCGACCACCTGGGCCTGCCACGCAAGGCAAGCCGTTACAGCACCGACGCCGAGCCGGCGCGGAAGGTGGGATAAGGCGATGAGCGGAGACAGTTCGGTAGCGCCGGGCCATGCCCGGCGGAATTTGCCCGCATCGGGCGTACTGCCCGAAATCGCAGCACGCGCCGACCAGGCCATCGCGATCCGCCACGACCTGCACCAGCACCCGGAACTGGCCTTCGAAGAACACCGCACCAGCGCCCGCGTGGCCGAGCTGCTGCAGCAATGGGGCTACGCGGTCAGCACCGGCATCGGTGGCACCGGCGTGGTCGGTACGCTGCAGCGCGGGCAGGGCCGTCGCCGGTTGGGTCTGCGCGCCGACATCGATGCGCTGCCGATCCATGAAGAATCCGGGCTGGCCTATGCCAGCCAGCGCGAAGGCCTGATGCACGCCTGCGGCCACGATGGACACACCGCCATCCTGCTCTCGGCTGCCCACTACCTTGCGCACCACGGGCGTTTCGATGGCACCTTGCAGCTGGTGTTCCAGCCGGCCGAGGAAACCGGCTCGGGTGCTTCGAAGATGATCGCCGATGGCCTGTTCGAACGCTTCCCGGTCGATGCCATCTATGGCCTGCACAACTGGCCGGGCGTGCCGGTGGGGCACTTCGGCTTCGTCGACGGACCGGCGATGGCATCGGTGGACTGGGCGCGTCTGCGGGTGATCGGCAAGGGCGGCCACGGCGCCGAGCCGCAGGGCAGCGTCGATCCGATCCTGGCTGCCGCGCACACCATCACCGCGCTGCAGAGCGTGGTGTCGCGCAATGTCGATCCGCGGCAGATGGGCGTGGTCACCGTCGGCTCGATCCACGGTGGGCAGGCGGCCAATGTCATCCCCGATGTGGTGGAGCTGAAGCTGACCGTGCGCGCCTACCTGCCGGAGGTGCGCGATACGCTGCGCCGGCGGGTGACCGACATTGCCGAGCAGACCGCCGCTGCCTTCGGTGCGCGTGCCGAGATCGAATTCCCGCGCGGCTTCCCCAGCGTGATCAACCACCCCGAGCAGACGGCCTACGTCCGCGAGGTGGCGGTACAGGGGTTCGGTGCAGGGCAGGTGGTGGAGGCCTTCGCGCCGCGTACCGCCAGCGAGGACTTCGCCTTCCTGCTGCAGGCGCGGCCGGGCAGCTTCGTGTTCGTCGGCAACGGCGACAGCGCGCCGCTGCACAGCCCGCGCTATGTGTTCAACGACGCGGCCATCGCCCCGGCGGCCAGCCTGTGGGCGCGTCTGGCCGAGCACTATCTGGTGGAGGACGTGGCATGAGCGTGCGGTACGACAATGATCGCTTCCTGTACACCTCGGTGGACGACCCGCTGGCGCGCCCGTTGTTCGACGGCCTGGAGCAGGAGTACGACCACCGCTATGCGGACGTGCGCCGGCGTATCGGTGGCAGTGCCCGCGAGGAGCTGCAGCGCTATCCGGCCGAAGCCTTCGCTGCCCCGGTCGGTGCATTCGTGCTGCTGCTGCGCGACGGCGTGGCGATTTCCGGTGGGGCGTTCATGCCGCATCGCGATGAGGACACCGCCGAGTTCAAACGAATCTGGACGCTGCCTGGCCTGCGTCGGCAGGGCATCGCCCGGCGCGTGCTGCAGGAACTGGAAGACCAGGCTGCACGGCAGGGCTATCGGCGTGTGTTCCTGACCACCGGCTTCCGCCAGCCCGAGGCGGTCGGCCTGTACCTCAGCCACGGCTACACCGCGTTGTTCGATCTGCATGCGGACCCGGCAACCATCGCGCATCTGCCGTTCGAGAAGCACCTGGTGCCACAGCCACAGGCGGGCGACGCAGCCGCCCTCGCACTGCATGGAGCGGCGGCATGAGTACGCCTTCCACTGCCATCGAGGGCATTGTCCGCCAGCCGGCCACGGCGCTGAAGATCGTGCCGGCGCGGCATCCGTTGCAGGTGATCGGCACGGTGTTGGCACTCGCGCTGATCCTGATCGGCCTGCAGTCGGTGCTGGGCAATCCGCGCTGGGGCTGGGGCACGTTCGCCGAGTGGTTCTTTGCCCGGCCGGTACTGGAAGGGTTGGGGCGAACGCTGCTGCTGACCGCACTCGGTACCGGCCTCGGCTTCGCGCTGGGCACCTTGCTGGCCTTGGCCCGCGTCTCCGGCTCACCACTGCTGTCGGCGGTGTCGTGGGGCTACGTGTGGCTGTTCCGTTCGATTCCGCTGCTGGTGCTGTTGCTGCTGCTGAACAACCTGGGCTACCTGTACAGCACCATCGAACTGGGCGTTCCATTCACCGACATCAGCCTGTTCTCGTACCCGACCACGCAGCTGATCGGCGTGTTCACTGCCGCCGTGCTCGGCCTCACCTTGAACCAGGCGGCGTTCTCGGCCGAGGTAATCCGTGGTGGCATCCTGTCGGTCGACCACGGCCAGTACGAGGCGGCCGCAGCGTTGGGCCTGCCGCGTGGGCGCCAGGTGCGCCGCATCATCCTGCCGCAGGCGATGCGTTCGATCCTGCCTGCTGCGTTCAATGATGTGATCGGCCTGGCCAAGAGCACCTCGGTGGTCTACGTGCTGGCGTTGCCGGAGCTGTTCTACACCGTGCAGGTGATCTACCGGCGCAACCTGGAGGTGGTGCCGCTGCTGATGGTGGCCACGGTCTGGTACCTGGTGATCCTGACGGTGCTTTCGCTGCTGCAACGACGGGTGGAGCAGCGCTTTGCCCGCGGCCAGCTGCAGCACGAGCGCAACGTGTCGCGGGTATCGTCTGCAGCACCGCGGGCAGCGGCGACCGCTGCACGCGTGCCCAGCCGTGCGGCATTTGCCGTGCCGATCGAGGCCGGAACGGGCGCGGCTGTGTCCCTGCATGGGGTGGGCAAGGCCTTCGGCGAGCAGACGGTGCTTGATGACGTGCATCTGGAACTGAGGGCCGGCAGCGTGACCGTGCTGATTGGTCCGTCCGGTGCGGGCAAGTCCACCCTGCTGCGGCTGATCAATCATCTTGAACGCGCTGACAGCGGCTTCGTCACCGTAGGCGGCCAGCTGATCGGTTACCGCCGCGACGGCGACACCCTGTACGAGCTGCCGGAAGGCGAGATCCGCCGTCGCCGCGCGGAAGTCGGCATGGTGTTCCAGGGCTTCAACCTGTTCCCGCACATGACCGCACTGGAGAACATCATCGAAGCGCCCATCGCGGTGCGCGGCATTCCGCGCGCCCAGGCCGAGCAGCAGGCACGCACCCTGCTGGAGCGGGTGGGGCTGGCCGACAAGGCTGATGCTTTCCCGCGCCAGCTGTCCGGCGGCCAGCAGCAGCGTGTAGCCATCGCCCGCGCGCTGGCCCTGCAGCCGAAGGTACTGCTGTTCGACGAGCCGACCTCCGCGTTGGACCCGGAGCTGGTGTCGGAGGTGCTGAGCGTGATCGAGGAACTGGCCAGTTCCGGCACCACGCTGGTGATCGTCACCCACGAACTGGGCTTCGCCCGCCGCGTGGCCGACCACGTGGTGATGATGGACCAGGGCCGGGTGATCGAGCAGGGCACGCCGGACGCGCTGTTTGAACACCCGCGCCAGCAACGCACCGCCGATTTCCTGGCCAAGACCCTGTAATCCTTTTCGAGAACCGCCATGAGCCCAGCATCGCAGCGACGTCCCGCCCGCAGCACCCTGTTGATCGTCGGTGTGCTGGTCATCGGCATTGCCGGCATCGTCTATTCGCGCGTGCGCCAGGGCCCCGACGGCGTGCCCGTTGCGGCGACCTCGCTGGCCGCCAGCAACGCGCAGCTACTTAGGGGCACGCCCGATCCGAAGGCGCAGGCGCTGATTCCGGCCGGCTATCGCTTCGTCACCCCCGGCGCGTTCACCATCGCCACCCATCCCGGCCAGCTGCCATTGGCCGACTACGGGGCCGACAGCAAGGAAGTGGTGGGCGTGGAGCCGGACATCGCACGGTTGATCGCCGATGGCCTGGGCCTGAAGCTGGTGGTGGTGCCGGTGGCCTGGGCCGACTGGCCGCTGGGGCTGGAATCGGGCAAGTACGATGCGGTGCTGTCGAACGTGACGGTCACTGAAGAACGCAAGAAGAAGTTCGATTTCTCCAGCTATCGTTTCGACCTGCTGGGCATCTATACCCGCACCGATGGCCCGATCCAGAAGATCGCCACACCGGCCGACGTTGCAGGGCTGAAAGTGGTGGTGGGGGCCAGCACCAACCAGGACCAGATCCTGCGCCAATGGGACAAGCAGAACATCGCCGCAGGCCTGAAACCGGTGGAGTACCAGTACTTCGATGATGCGGTGATCGGGCGGTTGGCAGTGATCACCGGCCGCGCCGACGTGTCGTTCGAGCCGAATGCCACCGGCGCCTATTCGGCGCGCGATGGCAAGGTGCGCCGGGTCGGCCTGTTCCCGGGTGGCTGGCCGGACGCAGCGGCGATTTCGGTGACCACCCGCAAGGGCAGTGGCCTGGCCGATGCGGTGACCCAGGCATTGAACACCCAGATCAGCAGCGGTACCTACGCAAAGGTGCTGGCGCGCTGGAATGTGGCCGAAGAAGCGGTGCCGCAGTCGCAGACCAATCCGCCGGGGTTGCCAGGGTTCTAGCGATGCCGCTTGGTAGGCGTCGCGCTTGCTCGACGGAAGGCGTGCCGACCAAGGTCGGCATCTACCGGAGGGCGTGCCAACCAACGGTTGGCACCCACCGGAATGCGAGGCGGGGCATGCCGACCAAGGTCGGCCTCTACCGGGGTCAGGGCTGCCATCGAGTACAAGTTCGATCACTTCGGTTCCTGCATCGGCATTACTGCCAACGTGCCTCCAGGGTGCGGAACGGGCCATCGAGCAGCACGCCGTCCTTGTCGAAGTTCCGTACCGATCGCCCATCCACGCGCACGTCCTTGGGCAGGGTACGGCTGGGCCACCATACGCGTACCGGCGTGCCCTTGCGCAGCCCCTTGCCGAGCGACACCGTCAGGTTGCCGTCGCGCTGCCGCGCCTGCATCTGCAGGGTGCCATAGGCGGTGGGCAGGCGGTCCACGGCCAGGCCCTCGCCAGCGACCCACGAAGGGGGCGTACCCGGCAGCAGCGACAACGCATCGTCGTCCTCGCGCATCAGCATGCCGAACAGGGTGCGGCCGTATTCGGCGCCGATCCAGGTGTGCGGCATGTCGCCCAGATAGCGTGGGAAGCGCAACCGCGAGTGCACGACCTCGGCCAGCACCTGCCATTCCAGCGGCCTGCGATCGTGCAGCAGGCCCTGCAGCAGTTCGTCGGCCGCTTCGGGCTGGCCCAGGTGCACGTAGCTCAGCACGTTGCGGATTTCATACGGCGTGTAGGCGTACAGCGCACCGGGCTGGTTGCGCTTGCGCACATCGTCCAGATAGCGGGCGAAGGTGGTGCGCAGGGCCTCGGCCGGCAACACGCTCTGTGCACCGGTGGGGTCCAGCGCGATCGATACACCGGTCGGGTCGCCATCGCCAAGGTCGGCCGATGACGGAATGAAGTCGATGCCCTTCCAGGCCATCGTTGCGCGGATCGAGGCATGCAGTGCGTCATACAGCGCCTTGTACTGTTCGCGCGCCCACGTGGCGGTTTCGTGGTCGCCCAGCGATTCGGCCAGCCACGCGCCGTCATGCCAGCCCTTCAGGCCCCAGTAGTCGTCCCAGTAGCTGTGGGTGGGTGAGGGGTAGCCTTCGTGGCTGATGGACGGCGCAAGGATGCCGGCAAAGCGCTCCGGCGATGGCTGGTCGGCCATGTAGCCCGGCACCAGCGTGCGTTCGCGCAGTTCCTGCAGGAAGCGCAGCGCGGCCTTCACCTTGGGCAGGTAGGCGCGCACGCTTTCCGGCCCGCCATCGAGCCGGGCGACGTCGGCAACGAGGGTGACGTACTGGCCCTGGCTGTCGTACTCGATGTCCGAGCCGAAGCCGGTATTGACGCTGCCATCGTCGTTGAGGATGGGCGACACCAGGCCATTGCCGTGCACGCCGTGTTCGCTGTACCAGGCCAGGTAGTCGCGTGCCACCTTGGCTTCGCCCATGCGCAGCAGCACGGCCGAGGTGGCCATGCCATCGCGGATGAAGGAGCGGTTGTAGTTGCGCGGGCCGGGCTGCATGGCCGGGCCGGTCTGATTGATCAGCATGTAGGCGGCTTGTGCGCGCAGCATGTCCACCAGTGAAGGGTCGGGCAGGCGCAGGCCGACCTGGCCCAGCCGCGCCTGCCAATCAGCGGAGGCGCGGCTGGCCAGCGTGTCGAACGCCTTGTCGCCGTCGCGCGGCAGCGACGCGAGGTTGAGGGCCGGTGCTTCCGGCAGCACGCCATTGGCATCGGCGGTGGCGGTACCGAGCGGGAAGGCCACCACCACCGCGTCGCTGGCACCGGGGGCCAGGGTGACGCGGTAGCTCAACGCCGCCGCTGCCAGGCCTGCGGCATCGCTGGACTGCTGTGCGGCAGGCAGTTGTCCGCTGGCGATGGCCGTGGTGATCTCGGTGTCACCTTCGTTGCCGAAGGGGGCAGTGCCAGCGGCATCCACTGCGCTGAGTGACTGCAGCAGCGTGCGGCCATTGACGCGCACGCGATTGCCTTCGACGGCCACCTCGCGGATCGGCGACAGGCCGCCGTTCTGCCACGGCGGGTTCATCTGCATCGGTCGCACTGCGAGGGTCAGCGTGCCTTCGATGGCCGCGCTGCCGGTATTGCGCAGGCGATGGCGCACGAAGGTGACCGGTTGCCCGTCGCGCTCGATGGCAAAGGCTTCGCTGCGCAGTTCCAGCCCGGGCTGCGGTGACCACGTGGCAGACGGCATCGGCTTCCAGCCATCGCGCAGTGCGTGCTGCACCGGTTGTTCAGCGGCACCGGTCGCGCGGCTATCGGCACTGCGCCAGATCGGCTGCACCAGTGGTGCGCCCTTGTAGGCTTCGATGTTGCCGTATTCGTCGAAGATCGATTTCTGCCGGCCCGCATGCACGCCGACTGCAGTCCAGTAGGTCTGCTGCATGTGCAACGAAGCAGGGAACAACGCGCGCTGCGCGCCACTGGCGGCGATCTGGTAGCGCTTCATCGGCGTCATCACCGCCTTCGGGCCGAGCAGGCGGATGCGTTTGACCTGGGGGGCATCGCCCTCCACGGTCAGGCGCAGTGCCTTGATGTCGAGTGGCGCGTCGGCCGCCAGCCAGCTCTGCTGCCGGGTCGCCGCCTGCGCGTCGCGCGCCAGTTCGTACCAGCGGCCCTGTGCGTCCTGCGCCTGCAGGCGTGCAGCGCCGTGCACGTTGGCCCAGTCCACCGCCAGCCCGGTGCTGGGCTGAGCACGGGGCAGGGTGATGTCGAGCGTGTGGATGCCGCCTTTGCCTGCGGGGATGGCAACCGTGCCGCCGCCCTGCCACAGCGCAGCGGACTGGGTGGCGTCCAGCCCGGTCACCCGTGCGCTGAGCGTGGTGTCGAGCGGTTCCATTTCGAAGATGGATACGCCCCAGTCGGAGGTGCGCTGCGGGCTGGCCAGACGCAGGTAGCGGGCCTGTCGCGGCGCGAAGTACAGGGTCTCGATACCACCCAGCGAATCGCCCATGACGTAGGCGCTCTGCCACTGCTTGCCGTCGAGCGAGGTCTGCAGCGAATAGCCTTCGGGGTTGGAGACATCCCAGGTGAGGCGTGCACCGGCCAGCATCGCAGGCTTGCCGAGATCGACCTGGAACCAGTGGCCGGGACTGAACGCGCCGCCGGTCACCGTCTTCGGATCGTTGTCGATCAGGTGGCTGATCGCCATCGCCGGAACCTGCTGCGACGACGCGCTGGCCTGCCATTGCGCGCGCGGTGGCAGGTTCTGTGCGGTGGCGGTGGCGGCCAGTGACAGGCCGAGCAGCAGGGCCGCGGCAAGGCGCCGGTTCGGCAGGCGTGGAGCGGTCCAGCGGTCAGCGCACAACGTCATTGCGAAGGCCTCACATCGGCAGGGCCCGGGAACGGGCGGGCCTACGCTAGCAAGGGATGTAACCGGTTACATGACGCGTCGCAATATTTCCCGGGCGGGTCCTGGCACGAGGTTTCATGAATGCGCACAGATGCGCTCGCGCAGCCAGCGATGTGCCGGATCGCGATGCACGCGTTCGTGCCAGAGCATCACCATCTCGAACCCGGGCACATCAATGGGCGCCGCAACCGCCTTCAAGGCCGGGTCCTGCGCGACCAGGCGCGAGGGCATCATCGCCACCAGGTCCGTGCGCAGCAGCACGCTGCGCAGGAACAGGAAGTGCGGCACCGACAGCACCACGTTGCGACGCGCGCCAACATGCGCCAACGCACTGTCGGTGCCGCCATGGAAACCGCCGCCATCAGGCGACACGATCACATGGTCCAGCGCGCAGAACTGCTTGAGCGTCGGCCGCCGCTTCAGTCGTGGATGGTCGCGACGCCCGGCCAGGACGTAGCGCTCCTGGAACAGCGGACGATGGTGCAGCGAGGGAGGCGCGTCGGAGGTGATGTGGAGGGCGAGATCGATCTCGCCGCGTTCGCTCTGCGCCACCATCTGCGCCGGCGCCAGGCTGACCACGGCCAGGCGCGTGCCGGGTGCGCGCACGCGCAGGTCGGCCAATGCCGGCAGGACGATCGTGGTTTCGCCGAAGTCCGACGCCATGATCCGCCAGGTCTGCGTGGCCTGGGCCGGATCGAACGCCTGCACCGGTGCGACCGCACGCTGCAGTGCAGCCAGTGCTTCGGCCAATGGTTCGCGCAGCGCATCGGCACGTGCGGTGGCACGCATGCCGCGTGGCCCCGGCAGCAGCAGCGGATCATCGAACAGGTGGCGCAGGCGCGCCAGCTGCACGCTGACCGTGGGCTGGGCCAGATGCAGGCGTTCGGCCGCGCGGGTGACGTTCTGCTCTTCCAGCAGGGCCTGCAGGGTTACCAGCAGGTTGAGGTCGATGCGGCGCAGGGTATTGTCCATGGCAATGCCGGGGATTGCAGGAATTCATTTCAACTATAGCGTGGCGGCACCCAACATGGCCGGCATTCCCTCCCTGGTACCCCCATGAACGTCCTGCTTGTCTACGCCCACCCCGAACCCACCTCGCTCAATGGCACCTTGAAGACCTTCACCGTCGAGCACCTGCAACGCGCCGGCCACACCGTGCAGGTGTCCGACCTGCATGCCATGCAATGGAAGGCGCAGATCGATGCCGACGATCACCCCGGGCGGGATCCTTCGGTGCCGTTCCACGCGTCACTGGATTCGCGCGACGCCTTCAGGACGGGCCGGCAGAGCGCCGACATCGCCGCCGAGCAGGAAAAACTGCGCTGGGCCGACGCGGTGATCCTGCAGTTCCCGCTGTGGTGGTTCTCGATGCCGGCCATCCTGAAGGGGTGGGTGGATCGCGTGTATGCCTATGGTTTTGCCTATGGCGTGGGCGAACATTCCGACCGGCATTGGGGCGACCGCTATGGCGAGGGCGCGATGTCCGGCAAGCGCGCGATGCTGGTGGTCACCACCGGTGGCTGGGAGTCGCATTACGGTCCGCGCGGCATCAATGGGCCGATCGACGATGTGCTGTTCCCGATCCAGCACGGCATCCTGTTCTATCCCGGCTTTGACGTGCTGCCCGCGCATGTGATCTACCGCAGCAGCCGTATCGATGAGGCGTCGTTGCCTGGCGTGCTGGAGGGGCTGGGCGCGCGGCTGGATGGGCTGGCGAGCGATCCGGTGATTGCCTACCGGCGGCAGAACGGCGGTGATTATCTGATCCCATCGCTTGAGCTGCGGCCTGAGTTGGCCGAGGGCGAGGCAGGGTTGGGAGTTCACCTGCAGGAACAGGTGCAGCCGGATCACTGACGCGGATGGCTCTGGACCCATGGCGGAGAGGCTGTAGGGTCGAAGCGACTGATCGCACCACCAAGGGTTGTCACTTGACAACCCTTGCGATCGCATCCAGACTCCGAGGGAAAGGAATGCCCCGTTCGCGCCATCCGGACAAAGACATTGAAGCTGCCCTCCGTTTCGCCGAGTCGCGTGGATGGTGGCTGCGGATCGGCGGCAGTCATGCCTGGGGACGAATGTACTGTCCCTACAACGACAAGGACTGCCGATGCGGGGAATTCTGTGTGGTGAGCGTATGGAGCACGCCCCGGAATGCCTTGAACCACGCGCGGGCCTTGTGTCGCGTTGTCGAGAACTGCAGCCGTGAGCGATGAGGCAGTCGCCATCCTCCCAAGGACACATCGATGATGGAATTCACCTTCATTCTCAAATACCGTCTGCCGGATACAGGTACCGATGCTGGCTCGCTTGAGCAACGCCTTGCCGATGCCGGTTGTGATGATGCGCTGCTGGGCATTGGCAGGCCGGGCAGGTTGGCGCTTGAATTCTGCCGTCAGGCGGCCAGCGCCCGGGAGGCCGTACTTTCCGCGCTTGCAGATGTACGACAAGCCGTACCCGATGCAGAGCTGATCGAAGTCAGTCCCGATCTGGTAGGGCTGACGGATGTCGCTGATCTGCTGGGCATGTCACGGCAGAACATGCGCAAGTTGCTGCTCGCGCACCCGCAAACGTTTCCGGCACCGGTGCACGAAGGCAGCGCGTCGATCTGGCATCTGGCCGATATTCTTTCGTGGATGCAGGCGCGCGGCAGCCAGAAGGTCAGCAGCGAGCTGGCGGAGCTCGCTGCTGCGGCGCTGCAGATCAATGTGGCGAAGGAGCAGGAACGGCTGGTTCAGCATCCCGGCTGAGGGTCGCTGCGCGACAGGCCGTTACAGTTGCACACGCTCCCACCAGCGCGTACCAGCGGTCGGTGATTGCATGTCCAGTGCCTCGCCCATCATCGGCGTGGCCACCGGCACGTTCTTTGCGGCAGCCAATGCGCTGATGCGTTCGAACGGTTGCTGCCACTCGTGCAGGGCCAGGTCGAAGGTGCCGTTGTGGATCGGCAGCAGCCACTTGCCACGCAGGTCCAGGTGCGCCTGCAGGGTCTGTTCGGGCTGCATGTGCACGAATGCCCAGCGTTGATCGTAGGCACCGGTTTCGATCATCGTCAGGTCGAACGGGCCGTACTTCTCGCCAATGGCCTTGAAGCCATCGAAGTAGCCGGTGTCGCCGCTGAAGAAGATGCGGAAATCGCCGTCCTGGATCACCCACGACGCCCACAGGCTGCGATCGCTGTCACCCAGGCCGCGGCCGGAGAAATGCTGGCCGGGGGTTGCGGTCAGGCGCAGGCCAGCGGCTTCGGTGGACTGCCACCAGTCCAGCTGCTCGACCTTGGCTGCATCCACGCCCCAGGCAATCAGCTGGTCGCCCACACCCAGCGGTGCGATGAAGCGCGCGGTCTTGCCGGCCAGCTTCATTACCGCCGCGTGGTCGAGGTGGTCGTAGTGGTTGTGCGAGAGGATGACGCCGGCGATCGGCGGCAGTTCGTCGATGCTGATCGGCGGCGCATGGAAGCGTGCCGGGCCCATCCATTGCACCGGTGAGGCGCGTTCGGAGAACACCGGATCGGTCAGCCAGTACTGCCCGCGCAGCTTCAGCAGGATCGTCGAATGCCCCAGCCGGAACAGGCTGCGGTCGGGCGCCGCGTCCAGGGTGGCGCGGTCCAGCGCCTGCACCGGGATGGGGTGGTCGGGCACGGTGCCCTTGGGCTTGTTGAACAGGAAGGTCCACCAGATCTCCAGGCCATCACGCAGGCCCATTGCCGGTTTCGGCACGGCATTGCGGAACTTGCCTTCGCGGTACTGCGGCGAATCGGGGAAGTCGGGGAGGGACCAGGATTTGCAGAAGGTATAGGCGGTCACGGCGAGGATTCCGAGCAGGAGGACAAGGAGCAGGCGCTTCATGGGTGACGTCCGCAGGGTACACTGCACAGTGTAGTTTCCGGATTTCAGAAAGTACACTGCTGGGTGTAAAATGGTGGCATCCGTTCAGCTGTCTGGTTCCGCCATGCCCCGTACTCCGCAACGCCTTACCGACCGCAAGCGCGAGGCCATCGTCCGCGCGGCGGTGGAAGAGTTCCGTTCGGCCGGCTACGACGCGACCAGCATGGATCGCATCGCGGCAGTGGCTGGTGTCTCCAAGCGCACCGTCTACAACCACTTCCCGAGCAAGGAAGAACTGTTCGCGCTGATCCTGGAAGAGCTCTGGCAGAGCAGCGTGGCCAGCGTCGAGCTGCCGTACCGCGCCGACCAGCCGCTGGATGTGCAGCTGCTGCAGCTGCTGCGGCAGAAGCTGGACCTGCTGGGTGATGCCAACTTCATCGATCTGGCGCGGGTGGCGATGGCCGAGATCATCCATTCACCCGAGCGCGCGCAGGCGATCGTCTGCCGCATGGGCGAGAAGGAGAGCGGCGTCAGCGCCTGGATCCGTGCGGCGATTGCCGATGGGCGGCTGCGCCAGGTCGATCCGGAATTCGCCGGCCATCAGCTGCAGGGCCTGGTGAAGAGCTTCGCGTTCTGGCCGCAGGTGACGATGGGCCAGGCGCCGCTGGCGCAGGCCGAACGCACGCGCGTGGCCGAGTCGGCGGTGGCGATGTTCCTGGGCTTCTACGCGGTGTAAGCCGGCGGCTGCACGTCAGTGCGCGCCCAGCTGCCTGAGATAGGCGCAGAACATATCCGCGACCGCATCGGCATAGACGCGCATCTCGGCGGCAGTGCGCGGTTCACTGGAAAATTCGCGACCGGTGGCACCCAGCGTGGTATCGATCAGATCCACCGCCAACTGGCGCGTGCCCGCCGAGGCCTGCGGCAGCAGCTCGGCCATGAACACGAGCATCGCTTCGTCGGTCTCGCTGCGTGCTTCCTGCGCTTCCGGCGCATCGCGGTACAGCGGCGCGGCATCGTTCAACGCGCCACGGGTCTGCGCTTCTTCGCATTCCGACACGATGAAGGCATGCACCAACGTGCGCAGGCGCTGCAGGTGCGGTTGTCGTGTGTCCTGCAGGATGTCGCGCAGCATCGCGCCGGTCTGCTGCCACTCGTCGCGCTGCAGGCGGAACAGGATTGCCGCCTTGTTGGGAAAGTACTGGTACAGCGAGCCGACGCTGACGCCGGCGCGTTCGGCCACCCGTGCGGTGGTGAACCGGGGGGCGCCTTCGTGCTTCAGAACCTGAGCAGCGGCTTCGAGAATGGCCGCGACCAGGTCGTTCGATCGTGACTGGCGAGGCTGTTTTCTCGAGGAAATCTGCGGCGGACGACGTTCGGACATGGGGCTTTTCCAATGCGAATAGGCGGAACCGGGGATCGTCCGTATTCTTGATTGCGACGAATCATTCGCATTCTAACCCCGTCATCGCAAGGAACACCCGCCCATGTCCACCCTGATCTCCGCCCCGGTCGCGCCCCTGCTGGCACGCCTGTTTGCCGAAGCCGACAGCGCGCTCAGCCCGGCCTTGACCTCCGTCCCCCACGAAGAGCGGCAGCGCCTGCTGGGCAGCCGCACCGAATACCGGCGCCTGTATGGCGAGCTGCTGAAGGACCTGTGGCTGCCGGTGTCGCCGGAAACCGGCCGCCTGCTGTACCTGTTGGCGCGCAGCAGTGGCGCGCGCAGCATCGTTGAGTTCGGTACGTCGTTCGGCATCTCCAGCATCCATCTGGCTGCGGCGTTGCGTGACAACGGCGGCGGCCGCCTGATCACCACCGAGTTCGAGCCGGAGAAGGCCCGCCGTGCTGCCGGTCACCTGTGTGAAGCGGGCCTGGACGATCTGGTCGAGATCCGCGTGGGCGATGCACTGGAGACTCTGGCGGTGGACCTGCCCGATACGATCGACCTGGTGCTGCTCGATGGTGCCAAGGTGCTGTACGACGATGTGCTGGACCTGCTGCACGAGCGGCTGCGCCCGGGCGCCCTGGTGATCGCCGACAACGCCGACGACAGCCCGCGCTACCAGCAACGCATGCGCTCGGGCACTGCCGGCTATCTGTCCGTGCCCTTCGCCGACGATGTGGAGCTGTCGATGCGGATGGCCTGAAGGGTGGTGCTGCGCGCGTTGCCGCAGAGTTGATCGTTGCCGATGATCTCGACGATGAGCACTTGGGGCAGAGCGCCGAGCACGTGTACGCCGGGCTGATCGCAACGTGTCCGGCGGATGAGGTTCTGGTGGTAGCGCACGCCGATGCGTGCCTGCCGGATCTGATGGCGGTGCGCGGAGGTTCGCGTTCTACCGCCTGCTGGACGAGTTCTTCAAGGTGCGTGCAAGGTACGCAGTCGCAGCAGGGTGCGGCAGGATCGGTCTTCGACGCGGGACATTGATGTTGTGACCGGATTGCCTGTGCGGATGCAAGGCCATCTGCGATAGTAGGTGTCGTCACCAAAGCACGCCTGCACCCATGTCATTCGCTTCGGCGCAGCAGATCGTTGAAGTCCTGCAGCAGTCCTACGACATCAACGCGACCGCGGTGGTGCCGCGTCCGGTGGGCGCCGACGCCAACGCGTGTGTGTTCCGCATCGATGCCCGCCACGGCCACTGGTGGTTGAAGTGCCGCAACTTCCAGGTAGCGCCCGCAGTGTGGGACAGCCTGCATTGGCTGCGTGGCAGCCTGGGCATCGAAGAGATTGTTGCGCCGTGGCCGGCAGCAACCGGCGGCGCGTCGGTGCAGCGCTGGGGCCTGCAGTTCACGCTGTTCCCCTACATTGAAGGGCAGTCGGGCTTCGAGGCACCGCTGAGCCGTGCGCAATGGCGTCAGCTGGGTGAAGTGCTGCGTCGCCTGCATGAGGCCGAGATTCCGCCGGCGTTGCGCCAGGCCCTGCCGACGCTGCGGCTTGAAACCGCAGCGGTCGACACGGTGGGAGCGTGGTTGCGCGATCCGTCGACGTTGGCGCAGGCGCAGGATCGGTCCGGCAGTGCATTCCTGGCGCTGTGGCAGCAGCAGCGGCCGCGCATCGCCGAACTTCACCAGCGTGCCGAAGCGCTGCACCGCCAATTGCAGGGCGAAGCACCGGCGCTGTGCCTGTGCCACACCGACCTGCATGCGGGCAACCTGCTGATGGGGCAGGACGATGCGCTGCACCTGATCGACTGGGACGGACTGGCACTGGCGCCGCGCGAGCGCGACCTGATGTTTGTCGGCGCCGCGGTAGGTGGTCGCTGGGGGCGCGAGCATCCGCTGGGCTTCGCCGAAGGGTATGGCGGCGACCTCGGCGATCCGCGCTGGATTGCGTGGTATCGGCACTGGCGCATCCTGCAGGACCTGATCGAATTCGAGCAGATGCTGCTGGGCCCTGGCGCGGCGCAGCGCTCGCTGCAGCAGCACCGGCAAGCACTGCATTACCTGGGCGAGCAGTTCGCGCCGGGCAATGTGTTCGATGCGGCCGAGCGGGCGTATCGGGTGCTGTAGGGGGTCGGGCCGGGCTGCGCCCGGCACCTGCAGAGGCCGAAGCAACAGCAACAGCCGAAGCAACAGCAACAGCAAAAGCTGGCCTCCTGTGGGATGGCGGGGTGGGTCCGGTGGCGGGGGACGCCGTGAATCCATCCATGGAGGCTCGGTCGCGCCATCCATGGCGCTCACGCCCCCGCCACCGGACCCACCCCGCCTNCGACANNTTNCCGNNATCTGTCGGNATGGCATGGCCTGCTCTTGGTGGGTGTCGACCTTGGTCGACACGGTAGATNCACGCCATGCGTGGATGCTCTTCGATCATTTGATCAATTGTCGAAATATTCGATTTAGATGGAAATTCATCCACGCATGGCGTGNATCNANCACACACCGGNNAACTGTCGAAGGCGGGGCGGTGTCGGANTGCGGGGTGTCAGCCGCATGGATGCGGCTGCCAAGCCTACAGGGACGTACTTGCGGCGGCCCCGCAATCCGACACGTGTCGGATTGCGGGGTGTCAGCCGCATGGATGCGGCTGCCAAGCCTACAGGGACGTACTTGCGGCGTCCCCGCAATCCGACACCGCCCCGCCATCCCACGAAATGCCCGCTGTTGCTGTTGCTGTTGAGGTTGCCGGCCAGCGGCCGGCACTACCACGGGTGCCGGGCGCAGCCCGGCCAGTACCCGGAACCCTTACTCTGCCGGCTTGGCCGCTGCGCTCGCGGCGACGCTCGCTGCACGCCGTGACAGCACCGCTTCGCGATGGGCGATGTAGGCGTTGGCGGCGAGGATGATGCCCGCGCCGATGATGGTCCAGCGATCCACCGTCTCGGCGAACAACAGCCAGCCACACAAGGTCACCAGCGGCAGCTGCAGGAAGCTGATCGGGGTCAGCGCGGAGACTTCGCCCAGGCGCAGTGCACGTGTCCACAGCAACTGGCCGATGGTGCCCAGCACGCCGGTGGCCAGCAACCAGACCCAGGCGATGCCGGTGGGCCACACCCATACGAACAAGGCCGGTATCAGCGACAGCGGTACCCAGAACACGTAGGTGTAAAGCACCACGGTGTCGGCGCTGTCGATCCGGGTGAGCTGCTTGATCTGGATCGCCACCAGCGAGCTGAGCACGGCGGCGGCCACCGCGATCAGGCTGCCGGACGTGAAGCCGGCCGTGCCCGGCCGCACGATCACCAGCACGCCGATGAAGCCGACCACCACCGCTGCCCAGCGCCGTACGCGTACCGTTTCGCCCAGCCACAGCACCGCCGCGATGGTGACGAACAACGGGGTGGAGTAGGACAGCGAAACGGCCTGTGCCAGGGGCAGGTGGCCCAATGCCCAGAACGCGCACAGCATCGAGCCCAGGCCGATTGCGCTGCGCAGGAAATAGCGCGGCAGCTGCTGGGTCTTCAACGGTGCATGGCCTGGGCGCAGCAGCATCGGCAGCAGGGCGAGCAGGCCGAAGGCATTGCGGAAGAACGCCACTTCCTGGGTCGGCACGTAGCGGGTGGCGTAGCGGATCGCCACCGCCATCAGTCCAAACGCCATGGTGCTGCCGAGCATCAGCAGCGCCGCCCGCAATGGGGTGGCGCTGGCGGGTAGGGCGGGTGTGCTCACCACTGTGCGCCGAGCAGGCGGGGCTCCGGTTCGATCGGCACGCCGAACTTCTCCAGTACCGAAGCGGAGATCCGCCGTGCCAGCGCCAGCAGTTCAGTGCCGGTGGCGTTGCCGTGGTTGACCAGCACCAGCGCGTGGCTGGGCGCAACGCCGGCATCACCTTCGCGGAAGCCCTTCCAGCCACAGGATTCGATCATCCAGGCCGCCGAGACCTTGCGGCGGTCGTCGCGGTCCGCCGGGAACACCGGCAGCTCGGGGAAGTGCTGCAGCAGCACCTCCACCTGTTCCAGCGGCAGCACCGGGTTCTTGAAGAAGCTGCCCGCGTTGCCCAGTACGTCGGGGTCGGGCAGCTTGCGGCGACGGATCGCGATCACCGCATTGGCCACGTCCACCGCGCTCGGCAGTTCCACGCCCTGCGCCTGCAGTTCTTCGCGGATGCCGGCGTAGCCCATGCGCAGGTCGTGCAGCAGCGGCAGTTTCAGTTCAATGGCGGTGATCAGGTAGCGGTCCGGCTGCTGCTTGAACACGCTGTCGCGGTAGGCGAAGCCACACTGTTCGTTGTCCAGCCGTACCCAGGTTTTTTCCTGGCAGTCCCAGGCCTCCACGGTCTGGATGAACTCGCCGACCTGCGCGCCATAGGCGCCGATGTTCTGGATCGGCGATGCGCCGGCGGTGCCGGGAATCAGCGCCAGGTTTTCCAGGCCGGACAGGCCTTCCTGCAGCGACCACATCACCAGCCCGTGCCAGGAGACGCCGGCGCCGGCGCGGATCACCGCATGGTCGGCACGGTGTTCGAGGAAACTGATTTCGCGGTTGCCGAACACCAGCACGGTGCCGGGCAGGTCCTGGGCGATCAGCACATTGCTGCCGCTGCCGAGCACCAGCAGCGGGCCATTGGCCACTTCCGGCAATGCCAGAACCTCCGGCAGCAGCGCGGCGTCGTGCAGTTCCAGCAACTGCGCTGCGCTGGCCTGCACGTGGAACGTGTTCAGGGCCTGCAGCGGCGCGTTGTGGGTGAGGGTCCAGCGCAGCGGTGCTGCAGCATTGTTGGTGTCGTCCATGGGCGTGCTCACAGGGGTGCCACCGCGCCGCGGCTGGGCGCCTCGCGTCGGCGGCGGATCGCCTCCACGCAGTCGGCGACCAATGCCGGGCCCTTGAAGATCAGGCCGCTGTAGCACTGAACCAGCGCCGCACCGGCGGCCATCTTGGCCACGGCGTCGGCACCGGACAGGATGCCGCCGACACCGACCAGCGGCACTGATTCGGGCAGGCGTGCACGCAGGCGGCGCAGTACCAGGGTGGACTGTTCCAGCACCGGTGCGCCGGACAGCCCGCCGGCTTCATTGGCCAGCGGATCTCCGGCAACCCGGCTGTGGTCGATGGTGGTGTTGGTGGCGATCACGCCGTCCACCTGCAGTTCGCCAAGTACGCGCGCGGCCGCGTCGATGTCGCGCTCGCTGAGGTCCGGGGCCACCTTCACCAGCATTGGCACGCGTCGGCCATGCTGCGCGGCCAGCGCTTCCTGGCGCTCACGCAGCTGGCTGACCAGCTGCCGCAGCGCGGTCTCTTCCTGCAGCTCGCGCAGGCCGGCCGTGTTGGGCGAGGAAATGTTGACGGTGATGTAGTCGGCCAGCGGGTACACCTTGTCCATGCAGGCGATGTAGTCATCGGCCGCCTGTTCGTTGGGGGTGTCCTTGTTCTTGCCGATGTTGATGCCGAGCAGGCCGCGCCGGTTGCGCGCGCGTTCGACGTTGCGCACCAGCGCATCCACGCCGGCGTTGTTGAAGCCCATGCGGTTGATGATCGCGTTGTGCGCAGGCAGCCGGAACAGGCGCGGCTTGGGGTTGCCGGCCTGCGCTCGCGGCGTGATCGTGCCGATCTCCACGAAGCCGAAGCCCAGCGCGAACAGTGCATCGATGTGCTCGCCATTCTTGTCCAGGCCGGCAGCAAGGCCGACCGGATTGGGGAACGTCAGCCCGAACACCGTGCTGGGCATCGGCGCGATGCGTGCGGCCACCAGCGGCGTGGTGCCGGTGCGATAGGCCAGGTCCAGAGCGGACAGGCCGAGACCGTGGGCGCGTTCGGCGTCGAGCGAGAACAGGAAGGGGCGGGCAAGCGAATACATGCGTTGGTTTCAGTCCAGCGTGCCGAGGAAGGCTCGGGTTCGATATTCAAAAGCGACCTGGCCGTCGACCGCGTGGGCGGCGAACAGGTCCTGCAGCGCAGCCAGCATCGGTGCGTGGCGCGGGTGGCCGGGCTGCGGCGCGTAGGAAGAAGACAGCAGGCGCCCGCGCAGGGCGTCCAGGTCCAGATGCTGCACGTTCGGCAGCTGCACCATGCCGCGCAGGCCGGAGCCGAACCAGGCCTGCATGGTGGCGTCGTCCTGGTAGCGTTCGGCCACGGCGGTGTAGTCGGTGCCGTAGTCCAGCAGCAGTTGTTCGTAGCCGACCAGGAATGGGCTGGCATCGAGCAGGCGCGAATTCCAGTAGATCAGCGCCAGCCCGCCCGGGCGCAGGATGCGCTGCCACTCGGCGCGCACGGCCACGGTGTCGAACCAGTGGAAGGCCTGCGCGGCGCTGACCAGGTCCACGCTGGAATCGGCCAGGCCGGTGGCCTCGGCGCGCCCATCGACGGCGGAGAACTGCGGATACTGCGGCGCCAGCCAGTGTTCGGCGGCAGCGCGCATCGCCGCGTTGGGTTCGACGGCGACCAGTGGATGGCTGGCGGCCAGGAACTGCCGGCTGGAGATGCCGGTGCCGGCGCCGATGTCAGCGACACGCGCGCTGGTTGCCACGGCCATGGGGCCATGCAGCCAGTCCATCAGGGCAGGCGGATAGTCCGGGCGGTAGCGGACATAGTCCGCGACGCGGCTGCTGAAGCGTTCAGTGCTGTCGGCGGAGGTCATGGCGTCAGTTCGATACCGCCGCCAGCCACGCCAGGCCACCGAAGAACAGGATGATGATGAGAATGGCGGCAAGCACGGCGCCGACCATCACCCAGCCCAGTACCAGGCCGGTGACGGCCATGCCGTTGCCTTCAATTTCGTACGGGCGGCGGCGGATCTCGGCGCGGGCCATGTGACCGGTGATGATCGCGACGATGCTGGCCACGAAAGGCAGGACGGTCCAGCTGGCGATGCCCATGACCAGGCTGACCACGGCCAGGGTGCTTGTCTGTCGGGGTGCCACGCTCATCGGGGTCCTCCTTGGCAGTGTGCACATGATAGTGCGTCTGCCCGGGCAATCCCATGCCTGGCGGATACGAAGGTAGGCGTCGACCTTGGTCGACGAACGGCATGCCAACCGAGGTTGGCAGCTACCGGGGTGCCGGTATCAGCCCATCAGCACTTGGCCGCCATCGACATTGAGCACGTGGCCGGTGATCCAGCGCGCCAGCGGCGAGCACAGGAACAGCGCGGCATCAGCGATCTCGCGCGGCTGCCCGAAGCGGCCGAACGGAATCTTCGCCAAGGTGCCGTGGTACAGGGCGGGATCTTCGACACGACGTCGATCCCAGAGGCCATCGGCAAATTCGATCGAGCCCGGTGCGATGGCGTTGACCCGGATCCGGTCCGGTGCCGGCGCCAGGGCCTGCGACGTCGTGTAGTGCGACAGCGCGGCCTTGGCCGCCGCATACGGTGCGCCGCCGGGACGTGGTTGCTGCGCGGCGATCGAGGACAGGTTGAGGATGCAGGCGTCGGACGAGGCGCGCAGCCACGGCAGCGCAAGGCGCGAGGCGCGGACTGCCGCCATCAGGTCGATCTGCAGGCTGGCGGCCCAGCCGTCTTCGTCATCGGCCATGCCGTAGCCGGTGGCGTTGTTGACCAGCACATCGATACCGCCGAGCGCGTCGGCGGCGGCCTGCAGCCAGGCGCCGATGCGGCCGCGGTCGCCCAGGTCGGTGGCGAAGGTGTGCAGCGGCGTGCCCTGGGCCTGCGCATCGGCCTGCAGGGCGTCAAGCCCGGCCTGGCCGCGGGCACAGGCCGACACCTGCGCACCGGCGCGGGCAAAGGCCAGCGCCAGTTCGCGGCCGATGCCCTTGCTGCCACCGGCGATCAGCACCCGGCGGCCGGTGAAATCGAGGGTCGGAGCCCCTCCGGGGATCCGACCCTGAGTGGTCGGCACGGCATGGGTCGGATCCCCGGAGGGGCTCTGACCCATGTGCATGGCCGGACCGTTCGCGATCACAGGTCGAACTTGATGCCCTGGGCCAGCGGCAGCGAATCCGAATAGTTGATGGTGTTGGTCTGGCGGCGCATGTAGACCTTCCATGCATCCGAACCGGACTCGCGACCACCGCCGGTGTCCTTCTCGCCACCGAAGGCGCCACCGATTTCCGCGCCCGAGGTGCCGATGTTGACGTTGGCGATGCCGCAGTCCGAACCGGCGGCCGACAGGAAACGCTCGGCGGTCTTCAGGTTGGTGGTGAAGATCGACGAGGACAGGCCCTGCGGCACGCCGTTCTGCATGTCGATGGCTTCCTCCAGCGTGCTGTACTTCATCACGTACAGGATCGGCGCGAAGGTCTCGTGCTGCACTACTTCATCGCTGTTCTTCAGGCCGGTGACGATGGCCGGCAGCACGAAGTTGCCGGGGCGGTCGATGCGCGTGCCGCCGGTTTCGATGGTGCCGCCGCTGGCCTTGGCCTTTTCGATGGACGCCAGGAACTGCTGCACGGCGCCGTCGCTGTTGAGCGGGCCCATCAGGTTGGCCGGGTCGGTCGGATCGCCGATCTTGCCTTCCACCTGCTTGTACGCCTTGACCAGCGTGGCCAGCACGTCGTCATGGATGGATTCGTGCACGATCAGGCGGCGGGTGGTGGTGCAGCGCTGGCCGGCGGTGCCGACCGCACCGAACACGATGCCGGGAATGGCCAGCTTCAGGTCGGCGGTTTCGTCGAGGATGATCGCGTTGTTGCCGCCCAGTTCCAGCAGGCAGCGGCCAAGGCGGTGGGCGACCTTCTCGGCGACCGTGCGGCCGACCTGGGTCGAGCCGGTGAAGCTGATCAGCGGCACGCGCTTGTCGGCCACCATCTTTTCCGATAGTGCGGTGCCGGCGTCGTTGATCAGGAAGAACAGGTCCGGGAAACCGGCATCGCGCAGCGCTTCATTGCAGATGCGCATCGAGGCAATGGCGGTCAGCGGGGTCTTGTTGGACGGCTTCCACAGGCAGATGTCGCCGCAGATCGTGGCCAGGAACGCGTTCCATGCCCACACCGCCACCGGGAAGTTGAACGCGCTGATGATGCCGACCAGGCCGAGCGGCTGGTACTGCTCGTACATGCGGTGGCCGGGGCGCTCGGAATGCATGGTGTAGCCGTACAGCATGCGGCTCTGGCCCACGGCGAAGTCGGCGATGTCGATCATCTCCTGCACTTCACCGTCGCCTTCGGGCTTGCTCTTGCCCATTTCCAGCGCGACCAGCGAACCGAGGGCGTCCTTGTTCCTGCGCAGCGCTTCGCCACACAGGCGCACGGCTTCACCGCGACGCGGGGCCGGCGTGGTGCGCCAGACCTTGAAGGCTTCCTGGGCGCGCGCGATGACGGTTTCGTACTCGGCTTCGGTGGTGGCGCGGACCTGCGCGATCGGCTCGCCCGTGGTCGGATTGATCGGGGTGATCAGTTCACCGCCGGTAGCGCTCGACCACTCCCCGTTGCCCAGGTAGGTGCCAGCGTTGATCGCGTCCAGACCAAGGGACTTGAGCAGCTCGGAAGACATGCAGACTCCTGTGTTTCGTTACGTTGTGTTTGGTGCCGTCACGGGCAGGTGGGGGCGCGACGAACTGAGCCGCCGATGGTAGCAGAGCGTCCGGATTGGCCATGGTGCGCCGCGCCAGTGGCAGTGGCGTGGCAGATGAATACTTGGAGGGCAGGGCGGCTTGCCTGTAAACTTGGCGGCTGCATGGCCCCGTAGCTCAGCTGGATAGAGCGTCCCCCTCCTAAGGGGAAGGTCGCCCGTTCGAATCGGGCCGGGGTCACCATCCACGTCGGGCGCATCGACGCGCCCCCGCAACAGCGCCGGCGCCATGGATTACGTCCTGCAGCCTGTCCAGCCTTCGCACTTTGCCGTTGTTGCCGGCTGGCTCGACTCACCTGAGGCGACCTTGCGCTGGGCAGGTCCCGGTGTTGCCTTCCCTTTGCCTGCCGAAGCCTTCGCCGCTGCGTTGGGGTTGCCTTCGCGTCCCGGCTGGACACTGCAGGATGCCAACGGCACCTGCCTGGGCTTCGGCCAGTATTGGCAGACAGCACCCGGCAGCACGCACCTCGGGCGCATCATCGTGTCGCCGCAGGCACGCGGCCGAGGTCTTGGCCGGGTGTTGATGACGGCACTGTGCGCCGAAGCGGTTCGCCGCACCGCTGCCGTGCAGCTGACGTTGAAGGTCTACCGGGACAATCAGGCGGCCGTGACGCTATATCGCGACCTCGGCTTCGTCGCCAGCGAAGACGCTTCCACGCCTGAGCTGCTGTTCATGGCCCGCCGTGCAACCTGAGCGGGAAAGGGCAGGGCTCTGCACTCCCGCTGCACATCGCCTGCACGCGCTCCTGCAAGCGGACTCGGCAGTCTGGTGCCGTCCCCATCGGTTGCCAAGGAGCGCCCTCATGAACACCCCCGGCACCCCCAAGCCTTCGTGGCGCCAGCGCAACGTGCTGTTGACTGTCGCCGCCGTGCTGCTGGCGATCGTGCTGATCCTGCTCTTCGTGCCCTGGTAGAAGCCTGGCTGCCGCCAAGCGCGGCGCGATCCCCCTTCCACTTCAGCTCCCGCCGGTAGCCCATGGCCCGGCGGTTTTTCTGTGTGCGCCCCGCGCCTGCCGCATCGTGCCGGCTCCGAAAATGCGTGACGAATTGCCGGAAAGGGCGGTCCGGCGGCCGGAACAGTGCCAGGCGATGCCTGGCAAGACAACGGCGACTCACGCCTGCCTGAGCAGATCCACCAGTTGCCGCAGGCGGTAGGGCTTGGGCAGGAATTCCACCTGCTCGGGCAGCGGTGGCAACTGCGAGCGCGCGTAGCCGGAGGAAAGGATCATCCGCGCCTGCGGCTGGTCGCGTGCCACATGCTCGCTCAGCTCGATGCCCGACATGCCGTTGGGCATGCTGATGTCACTGAACACCACATCGAAACGCGTATCGCCCTGCAGCAGCGCGACCGCTTCCTGCGCATCGGCCGTGGTAGCCACGTCGATGCCGAAGTCGCGCAGGGCCATGCCGATCATTTCGCGCAGATCGGTCTGGTCCTCCACCATCAGTACGCGGATCGGATCATCGGTCATGGGTTGGGTTCCTCTGTGGCGGGTAGCAGCAGGCTGACCGTGGTGCCAACACCGGGCGTGGTGGACACGTCTACGAAGCCGCCGCTCTGGGTGGTGAATCCGAACACCTGGCTCAGGCCCAGGCCGCTGCCCTTGCCGATGTCCTTGGTGGTGAAGAAAGGCTCGGTCGCGCGCTCGGCGATGTCCGGGGCCATGCCGTGGCCCTCATCGCAGACGCTCAACGTCACATAGGTCCGTTGCCGGGATGTGTCGGCGTCGGGGTCCATGCGGTGTTCCAGCGCGGTGGCGATCACTACCCGGCCGTCACCCACGGTGGCGTCCGCAGCGTTGCCGACCAGGTTGGCGAGCGCGGTCTGCAGCTGCACGGTATCACTGAGTATGGCAGGCAGGCCCGCAGCCAGTGCGGTTTCCAGGGTGACGCCGGCAGGGCAGGTGGCCTGCAGGGCGGGCAACCAGTCGCGGATCCGCGCATTGATGTCCAGCGTTTCGCGGATCAGGGTCTGCCCGGTGCTGAAGGCCAGCAGCTGCCGGGTCAGCAGCGCACCACGATCGCTGGCCGCCTGCGCGGTGGCCAGCAGGGTGTTGGCACGCTCGTCATCGCCCATCCGTGCCGACAGCAGGTCCAGCGCATTGACGATGGTGGTCAGCAGGTTGTTGAACTCATGGGCAAGGCCGCGGCTGAGCTGGCCGACCGTCTCGAACTGCTGGGTCTGGCGCAGCGCCCGCTGCGCATCGCGCAGCAGCCGTTGCGCCTGCCACTGTTCGGTGATGTCGCGGGTGATCTTGACGAAGCCGACGAGCTCGCCGTTCTCCACCACCGACTCGATGACCACGCTGGCACGGAAGGGAGACCCATCTCGGCGCACCCGCCAACCTTCGGCGGCATGGTGCCCGCATTCCGCCGCCAGCCGCAGCAGGCGCTGCGGCTCACCAGCATCGCGGTCAGCTGGCAGGTAGAAGCGCCCGAAGTGGGTGCCGATGACTTCTTCCGACCGATAGCCCTTGATGCGTTCGGCGCCGGGATTCCAGCTGCAGACAATGCCGTCAGGATCGAGCAGGTACAGCGCATGGTCGCGCACGCTGTCGATCAGCAATCGCAGCTGTCGGGAGGGGTCCGTCAACACGGACGGCGTCGAAACGGCAGCGACCACGGTGAAATGCGTATTACCTCTGTGAAGAACGAGAACGTAGGCAGTGGAGTGTGAAGAGGACGTGCATGCGACGCCTGTGCCATTGGTCGTATGCGGCTGAATGCGACAAGGAGTAACATCAGCCCCCTTTTCCAAACTGGAACCGACCTGCATGCGTCCTGGTGCGACTACGCGTGACCGCTGGATCTGGATGACGTCGGCGGTGCTGGTGGCGGCGACGGCCGCGCTGGAACTGGTGGTACCCCTGGGCTATGCCGTGTGGTTGGCCTATTTCATGGCCATCGGCGTCACTGTGTTCCAGCGCAGTGCCCGGGTGCCGTTCGTGGTGGCTGTCAGCGCCTGCGTGCTGCTGGCGGTGGGCTACAACGTGGCGCCGGCCAGCAACAACTCATCCTTCTCGTTCGTCAACCGGTCGATCGGTGGCGCGGCCTTCCTGATGATCGCGCTCATCGCCTCGCGCGCCATCCAGGCGCGGCGCGAGGCAATGCGTGCGCTGTGGCTGCAGGAGGCGGAGAACGCCGTGGCGCTCAGCCTGCGCGGTGAGCTCGGGCCGGAACAGATCGCCGAAGCGGCGGTGTCGACGCTGGCGACCCAGCTGGGTGCCGATGTCGGTGCGCTCTACCGGCTGGAAGGCGGGCGACTGCAGCTGACCGGTGGACTGGCGTTGCCCAACGGCATCCCGGAGACACTGGGCCTGCAGGAAGGGGTGGCAGGGCAGGTTGCGCGCGACCAGCGGGCGCGGCATCTGCAGGGGGATGAAGCGGCCCCGCTGGAGCTGCAGACCAGCCTGGGGCGCGTGCCCGTGCGTGAACGGATCCTCGCCCCGGTCAGCAGTGACGGCGCGATCATGGGCGTGATCGAGCTGGGCCGAGCGGCTGTCGGTGAGCAGCGCGCGCTGGATGACGAGCTGCTGCTGCGCTGCGCCGAGACCATCGGCATGGCCCTGCGCACGTCGATGCTGCGCGGACAGTTGATGGTGCTGCTGGAAGAGTCGCAGCGCCAGGGCGAAGAACTGCAGGCACAGCAGGAAGAGCTGCGGGTGGCCAACGAGGAACTGGAAGAGCAGAGCCGCAGCCTGATGCAGTCGCAGACGCATCTGGAACAGCAGCAGGCCGAGCTGGAACAGAGCAATGTGCAGTTGGAAGAACGCACCCACGAGCTGGAGGCGCAGAAGCAGGCGCTGCTGGTCGCGCAGGGGCAGCTGGTACGCAACAGCAACGAATTGGCCGCCACCTCGCGCTACAAGTCCGAGTTCCTGGCCAACATGTCGCACGAACTGCGCACCCCGCTGAACAGCTCGCTGATCCTGGCCAAGCTATTGGCCGACAACAAGGACGGCTCGCTCAGCGACGAGCAGGTCAAGTACGCCCGCGCCATCCTGTCGTCGAACAACGACCTGCTGGCCCTGATCAACGACATCCTGGACCTGTCGCGTATCGAAGCAGGGCACGTCGAACTGGCCGACGAAGTGGTGGTGGTCGACAGCGTGCTGCAGCGACTGCGCGAAACCTTCGAGCCGATGGCGCGGCAGAAGGGCTTGGCCCTGCAGATCGAGGCCGATAGCCTTGCCCCCAGCCAGCTGGTGGCCGACAACCAGCGTCTGCAGCAGATCCTGAAGAACCTGCTGGCCAATGCGGTCAAGTTCACCGAGCACGGCAAGGTGAGCCTGCACGTTCGCAGCGGCGGCACTGGCCGGATTCGATTCGAAGTGGCCGACAGCGGCATCGGCATTGCACGCGACCAGCTGCAGCTGATCTTCGAAGCGTTCCGCCAGGCCGATGGCAGCACCCGCCGCCGTTACGGCGGCACCGGTTTGGGCCTGTCGATTTCGCGTGACCTTGCGGTGCGCATGGGCGGTGACATCCAGGTGGACAGCGAGCCGGGCCGGGGCAGCTGTTTCATTCTCGAACTGCCCCTGCAGGGCGCGCCGGCAGCCGAGGCCGCCGCAGGCGCCGCAGCGCCGGTGCCCGTGCAGCCGGTAGCCGCCACCACCGTTGCCCCAGCCCCCCTTGCCCAGCGGTCCAGTGCCGCGCCGGTGGCAGCGGTGGCCGATGACCGTGGCCGACGCAACCATGCGGGGCGCTTGATCCTGGCCGTGGAGGACGACGCGGTCTTCGCCGAAGCCCTGGTGACGCTGGCGCACGAACTCGATTTCGACTGCGTGGTGGCCACTACGGCCGAAGAGGCGCTGGCGCTGGCGGCGGACCTGCGTCCCAATGGCATCCTGCTGGACATCGGCCTGCCCGACGTCTCGGGCCTGACCGTGCTCGAACGGCTCAAGCGCAACCCCGACACCCGGCACATTCCGGTGCATGTGGTCTCGGGCATGGACCGCGGCCAGGTGGTACGCGAACTGGGCGCGATCGGCTTTGCGATCAAGCCGACCACGCGCGAGCGCCTGGTGGCCGCCATCGAACAGCTTGAACAGACCAGCCAGCGCGACGTGCGGCGCCTGCTGATCGTGGAGGACGACAACGATCTGCGCCGCAACCTGGAACTGCTGCTGGGCCGCGATCAGCTGCAGATCGCCGCGGTCGGTACGCTTGCCGCAGCGGTGGAGCAGCTGAGCACGGTCACCTTCGACTGCATGGTGATGGACCTGTCGCTGCCCGACGGCAGCGGCTACGACCTGCTCGAGCACATGGCAGGCAACGATGATGTCGGCTTCCCGCCGGTCATCGTCTACACCGGCCGTGCCCTCAGCCGCGAAGAAGAGCAGCGCCTGCGCCGCTACTCCAAGAGCATCATCATCAAGGGCGCGCGCTCGCCCGAGCGCCTGCTCGACGAGGTGACGCTGTTCCTGCACAGCGTGGAGGCCAACCTGCCCAGCGACCAGCAGCGCCTGCTGCGCGAAGCGCGCCGCCGCGACACCGTACTCGATGGACGCACCGTGCTGCTGGCCGAGGACGACGTGCGCAACATCTTCGCGCTGTCCAGCGTGCTGGAGCCGCTGGGGGTGACGCTGGAGATCGCCCGCAACGGCCAGGAGGCCGTCGACCGCCTGGCCCAGCGCGAGGTGGACCTGGTGCTGATGGACATCATGATGCCGGAGAAGGATGGCCTGCAGGCGATGCGCGAGATCCGCGCGCAGCGCCACCTGCAGGACCTGCCGATCATCGCGCTGACCGCCAAGGCCATGCCCGATGACCGTGAGCGCTGCCTGCAGGCCGGTGCCAACGACTACATCGCCAAGCCCATCGACGTGGACAAGCTGGTATCGCTGTGCCGGGTCTGGTGCTCGCGGCAATGAACGAGCAGGCGCTGTTCGACCTGGAGCTGAAGGTGCTGCTGGAAGCGCTGTACCAGCGCTACCACTACGACTTCCGCAGCTATGCGGTGTCCTCGCTGCGCCGTCGCGTCAGCCAGGCCATGCAGCGCTACGAGTGCGAGCGCCTGTCGGACCTGCAGCATCGGCTGCTGCACGAGCCGGAGCTGTTCGCCCAGGCGATGCAGTTCTTCACCGTGCAGGTCTCGGAGATGTTCCGTGACCCGGAGTATTTCCGGCAGATGCGCGAACAGGTGGTACCGGTGCTGCGCACCTATCCCTCGGTGAAGCTGTGGGTGGCCGGCTGCAGTACCGGCGAGGAAGTGTGGTCGCTGGCGATCCTGCTGCACGAGGAGGGGCTGCTTGAGCGCAGCATCGTCTACGCCACCGACATCAACCCCGCTGCACTGGCCACGGCCGAGGCCGGCGCCTATGGCATCGACCGCCTGGCCCAGTTCAGCCGGAATTATCTTGCCGCCGGCGGCACCGCGTCACTGTCGGACTATTACAGCACCGCCTACGACGGCGCGGTCTTCGACCGCCAGCTGCGCCGCAACGTGGTGTTTGCCGACCACAGCCTGGCCACCGACACGGTGTTTTCGGAAGTGCACCTGGTGTCTTGCCGCAACGTGCTGATCTATTTCAACCGCGACCTGCAGGATCGCGCGGTGGGCCTGTTCCGCGAAGCCCTGGTACATCGCGGCTTCCTCGGCCTGGGCAGCAAGGAGTCGCTGCAGTTCGGTCGCCATCACGATGCCTTCGAAGCCTGTTCGCGGGAGCACCGCCTGTACCGGAAGGTGGCCTGATGGCGGCGATGTCCCGCCCTGAGGTCGTGGTGATCGGCGCATCGGCCGGTGGCGTGGCCGCCCTGCAGATCGTGCTGGGTGCGTTGCCTGCCACGCTGCCGGTGCCGGTGCTGGTGGTGCTGCACCTGCCGCGCGACCGTTCCAGCCGCATCGCCGAGGTGCTGGCGCCGTACTGCACGTTGGCGCTGCGCGAAGCGGAGGACAAGCAGCCGCTGCAGGCCGGAACGGTGACGTTCGCGCCGCCGGACTATCACCTGCTGGTGGAGGACACGCAGGCCATCGCACTGTCGATGGACGAACCGGTGCTGTTCTCGCGGCCGGCCATCGATCCGCTGTTCGAATCGGCCGCAGCCGCGTTCGGCACGGGGGTGCTGGCGATCCTGCTGACCGGTGCCAGCAGCGATGGCAGCGATGGCGTGGCCGCCGTGCGCGCCGCTGGCGGCCAGGCGTGGTTGCAATGTCCCGAGGAGGCCGAGGCATCGATGATGCCGGCCTCTGCCCTGCAGCATGCCGGCGCCGACGCCGTGCTGCCCCTTGAACTGATGTGCCGCCGCCTGAAGGAGTTGTTTGCATGAACCTGCTGCCGCCGGACCCTGCCCAGTCGCAGGCGCCGGTCAACCTGCTGATCGTCGATGACGTGCCGCAGAACCTGGTGGCCATGCAGGCGCTGCTGCGCCGCGAGGGCGTCAACCTGTTGCTGGCGGACTCTGGCGCGCAGGCGCTGGAGCTGCTGCTGGAGCATGAGGTAGCGCTGGCGCTGCTGGACGTGCACATGCCGGAGATCGACGGTTTCATGCTGGCCGAGCTGATGCGTGGCTCGCAGCGCAGCCGGGATGTGCCGATCATCTTCCTGACCGCATCGCCGGACGATCCACTGCGAGTGTTCAAGGGCTACGAGACCGGCGCGGTGGATTTCCTGCACAAGCCGGTTGCACCGCAGGTGATCCTCAGCAAGGTCAATGTGTTCATCGAGCTCTACCAGCAGCGGCAGCTGCTGAAGGCGCGCAACGAAGCGCTGGAGCGCGCGTTGAAGCTCAACGAGACCATGGCCGCGGTGCTCACCCACGACCTGCGCACGCCGCTGTCGGCCATCCTGCTGTGTGCCGACAAGCTGTCGCTGGAACTGCCGGACGACAATGTCGGAGCGCAGCAGACACTGAGCTACCTGGAAGCCAGCACCCTGCGGATGGCACGCATGGTCGAGCAGCTGCTGGACTTCTCGCGGATCCGCAGCGGTGGCCTGCGCCTGCAAAGCAGCGTCTGTGACCTGGCCGAGGTGACGCGTGCGGTGCTGGTCGAGGCCGGTGCCGGCCATCGAACCGATCGTATCGCGCTGGATGTCCGTGGCGATTCGACGCTGCAGGGCGACATGGATCGACTTGGGCAGATCGTCGCCAACCTGGTCGGCAACGCACTCACCCATGGCGCCGACGCGACGGTGCAGGTGCAGGTCGATGGTGGCGATGCACGTGTGGTCGCGCTGCGCGTACGCAACACCGGCCATGTCGATGAGGCATTGCTGCCGCGCCTGTTCGAACCCTTCAAGGCCAGCTTCCACCAGAGCAACGGGCTCGGGCTGGGGCTGTACATCGTGGACCAGTTCGTGCGTGCCCATGGTGGCCAGTTGAGCGCGCGCAACGAAGCAGGGCACGTAGTGTTCGAGGCGCTGCTGCCTCGTCGATCCGATGTGCGCAGTCCGGCGGTTTCCTGAATTCTTCAGCTGGCGCGTGAGCGAACTGAGACGGGCTCGTCCGCAACTGCTACCGTGGCACCACTCTTGCAAAGGAAGCTCCATGCCACTGCGTGCCATCGCCTATGTCAGCCAGGCCAAGCCGGATCTGTCTGCCGCACGTCTGCAGACCCTGGTCGATGACGCCGCACGCTTCAACAAGATGGCAGGAGTGACGGGCGTGCTGCTGCATGACGGCGAGCGTTTCCTGCAGTACATCGAAGGCCCGCCGGATGGCATCGATTCGGTCTATGAGCGCATCCTGCAGGCCGGCAGCCACGTCGACATCGTCGAGCTGGCGCGTGGCCGGCTGGGCCAGCGCCAGTTTCCGTACTGGGCAATGCGCGGGCTGCCGGTCGATGCCGCGCTGCTGCGCCAGCTCTCCGCAGGCGACTGGTCGGGATTCGCCCGCTCGGTGAACGGTGACAGCGTCGTGCTTACGGCGGTGGATCTGTTGGCCGAGGTCGTGCGGCCGGTGCTCAGCGCAGGCTGACCGCTAGCGCTGCGGCGCACAGTACGCTGCGTGCAGTGCCTGCAGCACCCCAAGCGCCGGACCGTCCAGCAGCCGATAGTGCAGTGTCTGTGCCTGCCGCCGCGTTGCCACTACATTGAGATTGCGCAGCACGGCCAGATGCTGTGACAGCGCCGATGCGCTCAGGCCGGTCAGGGCCTGCAGTTCCGGCACCGGTGCTTCGCCTTCCACCAGGCGACACAACACGCGCAGTCGCGCCGGGTGTGCCAGCGATTTCAGCAGGGCAGCCGCTTGTGCGGCATGCGTAGCCATCGCGGCACTGTCGGTGGTGATGCTGGGCACGGCTTGACCCGGTAGTTCAGGAAAGTCTAATTTAGAAAAATCTAAATTGAAGGGCAAGCCGATGCGCGCGATGCGGAGGGGCAGGGCATGAACCTGCCATGGGCGGCAATTGCAGGCGGCGGCCTGATCGGTGCGTCGGCGGTGCTGCTGCTGGCCACGCTCGGTCGGGTGGCGGGCATCAGCGGTATCGCTGCCGGCGCCGCTGCCGCGCCGCGCGGTGATCGTGGTTGGCGCTGGGCTTTCCTGCTCGGACTGATGTTGGCGGCGGCAGCGGTGTTGAGTTGGCAGGCGGGTGCAGGACAGCCACCACGCGCGTTGCTGCGTGACGCGCTGCCGGCCTGGCAATTGATCGCTGCCGGTGCCTTGGTGGGCGTGGGTACGCGGCTGGGCAACGGCTGCACCAGCGGCCACGGTGTCTGTGGCCTCGCCCGTGGTTCACGACGATCCCTCGTGGCGGTGCTGGTGTTCATGGCCTGCGCGATGCTCACCACGTTCCTGGTGCGTCACGGCGGAGGCCTGGCATGAGTCGCGGGCTGTGGACGGCTGGTGTGGCCGGTGGCCTGTTCGGTGCCGGCCTCGCGCTGGCCGGGATGACCGATCCGCGCCGCGTGCTCGGTTTCCTCGACGTGGCTGGCGACTTCGATCCCACGCTGGCCTGGGTGCTGGCGTCGGCGCTGCTGGTCAGTGCACTGGGTCAATTCTGGCTGCGGCGGCGGCAGCGGCCATGGTGCGCCGAACGTTTCGAGCTGCCGACGGCGCAGGCTGTCGACACGCGGTTGCTGCTGGGTGCGGTGCTGTTCGGTATCGGCTGGGGCTGGGTCGGCTATTGCCCGGGGCCCGCGCTGGCCGCGTTGGCGGTGGGCGCGCGCGAAGCCCTGTGGTTCGTGCCAGCGATGGCTGCCGGTTTCTGGCTGCATGGTCGCTGGCTGCGCTGAGGCTTCACGTTCGTCTCACCGTTGCGGGGTTCAGATCACCTTTCCCGGGGAACGGAGGACGACATGGCACGGATGAAATGGAAAGGCGGCGCGTTGCTGGCGGCGGCACTGGCGACGGCGGCAATGCCGGCGATGGCGTGCACGCGCGCGGTGTATCTGGGCGACAACGGCGATGTCATCACCGCCCGCTCGATGGACTGGAAAGTGGACGTGGCCACCAATCTCTACGTGTTGCCGCGTGGCATCGCGCGCACCGGAAAGGCGGGGCCGGGGTCGATCGCCTGGACTGCACGCTACGGCAGCGTGGTGGCCACCGGCTATGACATTTCCACCACCGATGGCATGAACGAGAAGGGCCTGGTCGCCAACCTGCTGTGGCTGGTCGAGTCGGAGTACCCGGCCCAGCGCAGCGGCAAGCCCGGCCTGTCCATCTCGTTGTGGGCGCAGTATGTGCTGGACAATTTCGCCACGGTGGAAGAGGCGGTGACCGCCCTGCAGCGCGAGCCGTACGCGATCGTCACCGACAAGGTGCCAGGCGAGGACCGCCAGGCCACACTGCATCTGTCGCTGTCCGACGCCACGGGTGACAGCGCGATCGTCGAGTACATCGGCGGACGCCAGGTGATCCACCATGATCGGCGCTACCAGGTGATGACCAATTCGCCGATCTTCGAGCAGCAGCTGGCGTTGAACAGCTACTGGCAGCAGATCGGTGGCACGGTGATGCTGCCGGGCACCAACCGTTCGGCCGACCGCTTCGCGCGGGCCTCCTTCTACATCAACGCGATTCCGAAAGCGGAAGATCCGGTGGAGGCGCTGGCCAGTGTGTTCAGCGTGATCCGCAACGTGTCGGTACCGTTCGGCATCACCACGCCGGGCGAGCCCAACATCTCGTCCACCCGCTGGCGTACGGTCGCCGACCACAAGCGGCGCCTGTATTTCTTCGAGTCGGCACTGACGCCCAACGCCTTCTGGGTCGACCTGACCAAGGTCGATTTCGGCGGAAAGGTGCTCAAGCTCGATCTCGGCCGTGACCAGCGCAATACCTTCGCCGGCGATGCGCTGGGCCATTTCGTGCCCAGCGCACCCTTCACCTTCCTGGGCGTGGAGGGGTAGCGCGAGGCCGCCGGTGCCCGGCATCGTTGCGGGCCGCCAGTGTCACGCGCACACTGGACAAATGGGCGCCATCTTTCATCTACGGCACTACGGTCAGGCCACCGGCCTGGATCGCCACGGCTATGCGCAGTGGGTGCTGCCGCTGCAGGGTGAGCTGCAGTTCGAGATGGAAGGCAGGGGCGGCCGTCTTGACCTGCTGCAGGGGGCATTCGTGGCGGCCGGCGAAGCGCACGACCAGATGGCCGAGGGTCCCAACGGTTTCGTGATTGTCGACTGCGGGTCGGGTGTGCTCGATGATGCGACCCAGGAGCACCTGTGCTGGCAGCGCTGGCTGCATCTCCCGCTCTCGCTGCGGCAGCGGCTTGCCCAGGTGCAGACCGGCCGGCCTGTGCCAGCGCTGCTGCCGGAGCTGCTGCGGGTCTTCGCGCCTGCCGGTAGTGGTGCGCGCCTGCAGGGCCTGTGCGCTGCGGTCGAGGCGATGCCGGGGCAGGCGTGGTCGGTAGCGCGCATGGCTGCCTTTGTCGGCATCAGTGAAAGCCGCCTGCATGCGGTGTTCCGGCGTGAGTTCGGGCTCAGCCCGCAGGCGTGGCTCAGTGCCAGCCGCCTGCGCTGGGCCAAGCACCAGTTGCGGGTCAGCCCGGCATCGATCAGCGATATCGCACTGGCCGCAGGGTATTCCGAGCAGAGTGCACTGACCCGTGCGCTGCGCCGCGAATGCGGGCAGACGCCGGCGGCATGGCGGCGAGCCACACCCAACGCTGCGGAAGCGAACCGGCAGTAGCCTCGGTCAAGACCGGCCGGCAAGGGGGCGCTTACACTGCGCGGCCCGTTCCTGCTGTGAACCTGCAATGCGCAACAACCCGATTGCCCTGGGCATCGCCAATGGCATCGCCGCCGGTGCGCTGTGGGGCGTGGTCTTCCTCGCGCCCGCCGTGTTGGGCACGTTCAATGCCCTGCAGCTTTCCGCTGGCCGCTATCTGGTCTATGGCCTGATCGCCGTGGTCCTGCTGCTGCCGCGCTGGAAGCGGCTGGCGCCGATGCTCGGTCGCGCCGAGTGGATCGGCCTGTTGTGGCTCAGCCTGGCCGGCAACCTGGTGTACTTCCTGCTGTTGGCCACGGCGGTGCAGTGGGCCGGTGGCGCCGCTGCTTCGTTGATTGTCGGCCTGATTCCGGTCGTGGTCACCCTGGTGGGCGTGCGCGAGCAGGGTGCGGTGCCGTTGAAGCAGCTGCTGCCGGCGCTGGCGCTGTGCGTGCTCGGCGTAGCGATGGTCGGCTGGGAGGCGCTGATGTCCGAGCATCTGGGCACGCCCTGGCGGCAACGCCTGATCGGCCTGCTGTGCGCGTTCGGTGCGTTGTTCTCGTGGGCGCTGTATTCCATCGGCAACAGCCGCTGGCTGTCGCGGCGGCCCGACCTTTCCAGCCACGACTGGTCACTGCTGACCGGCGTCACTACCGGCGGGTTGTCGCTGCTGCTGGTGCCGATGGCGTTCAGTGGACACAACCAGGCGCATACGGCTGCTCAATGGGGTGGGTTCTGGGCCATCAGCGCCGGCGTGGCGGTGGTCGCCTCGATCCTCGGCAATGCGTTCTGGAACCGGGCCAGTCGCCTGCTGCCGCTGACCCTGACCGGGCAGATGATCGTGTTCGAGACCCTGTTCGCGCTGCTGTACGCCTTCGCTTGGCAGCGGCGCTGGCCCAGCCTGCTGGAACTGCTGGCGATCGTGCTGCTGGTGGGCGGGGTGCTGTTGTGCGCGCATGCGCATCGCACGTCGCGCGCAATCACCGAACATGTCGGCTGAATCGACGCACTGAGGGCGACGATCACCTGTTGGTCTCAGTTGCAACCAAATGCCGGCACGTTGACCGATGATCGCCGCAAGGAAATATTGCGCCGCAACACTTGACAGCTACCATCGCGGCGGTGTTTTCTGTACGCCATGGTCCTTGATGCCGCCAACGCCCGCCTGATCGCCCCCGCTGCCGCGGGCCGTTCGACTGCGCCGGTCGCCATCACCACCAGCATTACCACCACCACCGCCACCACTGCCCTGGTGCGGCCCGTCGTCTTCGTGTAACTCCCGAAAACAACGGCCCCGCACCATCCAGGTGACGGGGAAACTCGACCACCTGCATGCGACGGGGCCTCCAACCGAGGTCTGCATGTCTTCCATCGCCCCCGCCCATTCGCCTGCCGTGTCCGCACTGGCTGCGCCGTCCACTGTCGTGCACAAGTTCGGCGGCACCTCGGTGGCCGACGCCGAGCGCTATCGCCATGTCGCCGGCCTGCTGCTGGCCCGCCCCGAGTCGCTGCAGGTCAGCGTGGTCTCCGCCATGAAGGGCGTTACCGATGCGCTGATCGAGCTGGCGCACCTGGCAGCCCAGGGCGATGCCGGCTGGCAGGAGGCGTGGCATGCGCTTCGCGCGCGGCATCGGGGTGCCGCGGTAGCGCTGCTGGGTGAGCAGGTGGGCGATACCGTGGACTGGATCGATGCGCGCTTCGACCAGCTGGCCGAGGTGCTGGCCGCGCTGGCGGTGATCGGCGAACTGCCACGCGAGGTGCTCGACCGCGTGCAGGGCCTGGGCGAAGTGTTCTCCGCACAGTTGCTTGGTACCCACCTGCGCGCGCTGGGCGAGGACTGCGCGGTGCTGGATGCACGCGATGTGCTGGTGGTCGGCCACGGCGAACTGGGCGTGGATGTCGACTGGGATGCCAGTGCCGGCCGCCTTGCCGCGTGGCGGCTGCAGCACCCGCAGTCGCGCGTGGTCGCCACCGGTTTCGTCGCCCGCGACCGCCAGGACCGCGTCACCACGCTGGGCCGCAACGGCAGCGACTATTCCGGCGCGATCTTCGCCTCGCTGTTCAACGCCGATGAACTGCATATCTGGACCGACGTCGACGGCGTGCTGTCGGCCGACCCGCGGCTGGTACCGGAGGCCGTGCAGCTCCACGCGCTGAGCTACGACGAGGCCTGCGAGCTGGCCTATTTCGGGGCGAAAGTGGTGCATCCGCAGACGATGTCACCGGCGATCCGGCTGGGCCTGCCGATCTTCATCCGCAATACCTTCCAGCCCGGCCATCCGGGTACGCGGATCAGCGCCGAGCGCTCGCCACGTGGCCCGGTGAAAGGGCTGACGCTGAGCACGGATCTGGCCCTGCTGAACCTGGAAGGCACCGGCCTGATCGGCGTGCCGGGTACCGCCGAACGGGTGTTCGCCGCGCTGCGCCAGGCACAGGTGTCGGTGGTGATGATCTCGCAGGGCTCTTCCGAACATTCGATCTGCTGTGTTGTCCGCGCAGGCGAAGCGGCGCGCGGTCGCGATGCCGTGGTGCAGGCGTTCTCGCACGAACTGGCTGCCGGCCAGGTACAACGGGTGCAGGTCAGCGAGGGCGTCAGCGTACTGGCCGCCGTCGGCGATGGCATGGCGGGCCAGCCGGGCGTGGCCGCACGGCTGTTCGAATCGCTGGGCCGGGCGCAGGTGAACATCCTGGCGATCGCGCAGGGGTCCTCCGAACGCAACATCTCGGTGGCGGTGGCAAGTGCCGACGCGACCCGCGCGCTGCGTGCCGCGCATGCCGGGTTCTGGCTGTCGCCGCAGACGTTCGCGGTGGGGGTGATCGGTCCGGGCAATGTCGGCGCTGCGCTGCTGGACCAGCTGCTGGCGGCGCGCCCGCAGTTGCTGGCCAAGGCCAATGTCGATCTGCGCCTGCGCGCGCTTGCGTCACGCTCGCGCATGCGCCTGGAGGCCGACGGCCTGCATGAAGACTGGCGCCAGGCGCTGCAGGACGCCAGCCAGGCCAGCGATCTGGACCACTTCACCGAGCACCTGCTGGCCGCGCATCTGCCGCACGCGGTGGTGATCGACTGCAGTGGCAGTGCAGAGGTTGCCGAGCGCTATGAAGGCTGGCTGGCCGCCGGCATCCACGTGGTCACCCCGAACAAGCAGGCTGGCGCCGGGCCGCTGGCACGCTACCAGCGCATCCGCGCGGCGGCGGCGGCCAGTGGTGCGCGCTTCCGCTACGAGGCCACGGTGGGTGCCGGCCTGCCGGTGATCACCACGCTGCGCGACCTGGTCGATACCGGTGACGAAGTGCTGGCGATCGAAGGCATCTTCTCCGGCACGCTGGCTTGGCTGTTCAATCGTTTTGACGGCAGCCAGCCGTTCTCGGCACTGGTCGCGCAGGCGCGCTCGATGGGTTACACCGAGCCGGATCCGCGCGACGACCTGTCCGGCGTGGATGTTGCGCGCAAGCTGGTGATCCTGGCCCGCGAGGCCGGTCACGCGCTCAGCCTGGAGCAGGTGCAGGTGGAGAGCCTGGTGCCGGCGTTGCTGCGCGAAGGAAGCGTGGACGATTTCATGGCCCGCCTGGGTGCCTCCGATGAGGCGCTGCTGGCGCGGCTGCACGATGCCCGCCAGCGCGGTGCGGTGCTGCGCTATGTCGCGCGGCTGGGGCCGGATGGCGCGTCGGTCGCGCTGCAGGAGCTGCCGGCCGACCACGCGTTCGCCAACCTGCGGCTGACCGACAACGTGGTGCAGTTCCGTACACGCCGCTACTGCGACAACCCGCTGGTGGTGCAGGGCCCGGGCGCGGGCCCGGAAGTCACCGCGGCTGGCGTGTTCGCCGATCTGCTGCGGGTGGCGGCCGGCGAAGGAGCGCGGCTGTGATCGCACGCGCTTTCGCACCCGCATCGGTGGCCAACGTGGCGGTCGGCTTCGATATCCTCGGCCACGCCATCGCCGGTATCGGAGATACGGTAAGCGTGCGCCGCATCGACGAACCGTTGGTGCGCATCGATGCGATCCGTGGCAGTGCGATTGAACTGCCGCTGGATGCGGCCGGCAATACCGCCGGCGCCGCGCTGGTCGCACTGCGTGCAGCGCTGGGGCTGGGCTTCGGTTTCGCCATCGAGATCGACAAGGGCATTCCGTTCGGCTCCGGCATGGGCGGATCGGCGGCTTCCTGCGTGGCCGCGCTGGTGGCAGCCAATGCACTGCTGGACACGCCGCTGTCGCGCGAAGCGCTGTATCCGTTCGCACTGGATGGCGAAGCCGTGGCCAGTGGTGGCCGCCACGGTGACAACGTCGGCCCGCTGCTGCTGGGCGGCGTGGCGTTGTGCACGGCCGATCGCCTGGTGCCGGTGCCGGTACCGGCCAGCTGGCACAGCCTGCTGGTGCATCCGCATGCGGTGCTGGAGACCCGGCGGGCACGACAGGCGCTGCAGGGCAGCTATGCGCTGGGCGAATTCGTTGCGCAGAGTGCCCACCTGGCGCTGGTGTTGAGCGGTTGCCATCGCAGCGACGCCTCGCTGGTGCGCGCCGGCCTGCGCGATGTGCTGGTGGAGCCGCGGCGGGCGGGCCTGATCGTGGGCTTCGACGCGGCACGCGACGCTGCACTGGCCGCCGGCGCGATGGGCGCGGGCATTTCCGGCGCCGGGCCCAGCGTCTTTGCCTGGTTCGAAGATGCCGACCAGGCGCGCGCGGCAGCGCAGCCGGTGCGTGCGGCGTTTGCCGGTGCCGGCTTCGACAGTGATGCCTGGATCTCGCCGCTGGATGCACCCGGAGCCTGCTTGTGCTGAATTCTTCCCCCCTACCGGATATCGACCCCATGCAATTCGTTTCGACCCGTGGCCAGTCGCCGGCCGTTGGACTCAGTGCGGCCATCGCTGCCGGCCTTGCCCCCGATGGCGGCCTGTACGTACCGGAGGTGCTGCCGGCGCCGCGCGCGCTGCAGGCCGGCGCGAGCCTGGCCGATACCGCTGCTGACCTGCTGGCGCCGTTCTTCGCGGGCGATGTGCTGGCCGAGGCCTTGCCATCGATCTGCCGTGAGGCCTTCGATTTCCCCGTGCCATTGCGCGCGCTGCGCAACAGCGGTGACCATGTGCTGGAGCTGTTCCATGGGCCGACGGCGGCGTTCAAGGATATCGGCGCGCGCTTCCTCGCCGGTGTGCTGTCGCGGCTGCAGACCGGCAAGGGCCGCGATCTGACCATCGTCGTGGCCACCTCCGGTGACACCGGTGCAGCCGTAGCGGCGGCCTTCCATCGACAGCCCGGTGTACGCGTGGTTGTGCTGTATCCCGATGGGCGGGTGTCGCCGCGACAGGCGCACCAGCTCGGCTGCTTTGGCGACAACATCCAGGCGCTGCGGGTGGCCGGTTCGTTCGATGATTGCCAGGCGATGGTGAAGCAGGCGCTGGCCGACCGCGATCTGCAGGCACAGGTGCCGCTGAGCTCCGCCAACAGCATCAGCCTGGGCCGGCTGCTGCCGCAGATGAGCTATTACGCGCACGCGGCGCTGAGCCATCATGCGCAGCATCAGCGGCGCTTGAACCTGGTGGTGCCGACCGGCAACCTCGGCAATGCGATGGCGGCAGTGCTGGCGCGCGCGCTGGGCGTGCCGATCGGGCAGATCGTGCTGGCCACCAACGCCAACGCGGTGCTGCCGCGCTATTTCAGTGGCGACCCGTACCAGCCAGCGGCCAGCGTTGCGACCGTGGCCAACGCCATGGATGTCGGCGCGCCCAGCAACTTCGAGCGGCTGCGCTGGCTGTACCAGGGCGACGATGCCGAGCTGCGGGCGGCGTTCCGCGCCTTCGCGGTGGATGACGTGACCATCCGCGCGACCATCGCCAGCGCCCATGCCAGCGACGGTGAACTGTTCTGCCCGCATACGGCCACGGCGGTGAAGGTGCTGCAGGATCTTCGCGCCGGTGGCGCCAAGGGTGACTGGGCGGTGGTGGCTACCGCGCACCCGGCCAAGTTCGAGGCGGTGGTGGAACCGTTGATCGGCGAATCAGTGGCGGTGCCGCCGGCCTTGGATGCACTGCTGCAGCGTCCGGCACATGCCGAGCCATTGGCGGCGGACTACGCGGCATTGCGTGAGGTGCTGTTGCGTTGATGGAGGCGTCTGCGTGGTTGCCGGCCAGCGGCCGGCACTACCAGAAGCACGCATCACGGGTAGTGCCGGCCGCTGGACGGCAACCGCAGATGTCACCAATCGATCGTGGTAGTGCCGGCCGCTGGCCGGCAACCTGATACTGACCGGGCGCTCAGCCCTGCACGTCACCGGCCAGCATGCGCAGGCCATCCTCGTCGAGGATCTCGACCACGTTCAGATGGGGCAGGGCGATCAACCCCTGCTGGCGCAGCTTGGTGAAGGTGCGGCTGACCGTCTCCATCGTCAGGCCCAGATGATCGGCGATGTCGCCGCGGCCCATCGGCAGGGAGACGCGCAGGCCATCTCCGCCCAGCTTGGCCTCGCGCGCGGCCAGGCGAAGCAGGAAATCAGCGAGTTTTTCCGCCGGCTGCAGGCGTGCCAGCGCCAGCGCGGCATCCTGTGCGGCGTCCAGCTCCTGGCAGGCGCGCTGCAGCAGCTTGCGCTCCAGGTGCGGATAGCGGGCGCGCAGGCCCTTCATCTGCGGCAGGGCAACGCGGCACACGCGGCTGTCGGCGATGGCCTCGATGTCGTAGCGATGGTGGTCGCTGCCGCTCAGGCCCAGGTAATCGCCAGGCAGCACGAAGCCATTGATCTGGCGACGGCCATCGGCAAGCGTGCGCACCAGCCGCAGCGCGCCACCGGTCAATGTATAGACATGCTGGCGCTCTTCGCCGCTGCGGGCGAGAGTGCTGCCCATCGCCAGCTGCTGCGACACGGTCACCTGTTCCAGCGCCTGCACCTCATCGGGCGACAGCGCAGAGCACACCGCCAGGTGGCGTACCGAGCAGTGCAGGCAGTCCAGCGTGGCGCAGGACGGCGCGGCGGGGTCGTTGGTGGCGGGCGGAGCGCCGGAAGGCCGGGACATGTTGCGTGGGCGTATCGCGGGCGGGGGAGGGCTTTATGATACTTCAAGCGGCCGTTGCACCCCTTGTCTGCGGCTGAGCGATGCGGGGCGCTAGAATGTCGCCCCCTCCCACGTCCCCGATTCCGCAGGAGCTCCGCCCGTGATCAAGCCCCGTACCCCGCCCGGCACCCTTGAACTGCTGCCGCGCGAGCAGATTGCGTTCCAGCGCATGCTGGACGTCATCCGCCGCAACTACGAGCGCTTCGGGTTCCTGCCGGTGGAGACGCCGGTGTTCGAGCTGTCCGATGTGCTGCTGACCAAGTCCGGCGGCGAGACCGAGCGCCAGGTGTATTTCGTGCAGTCCACCGGCGCGCTGGCCAACGCTGCCGAATCCGGCGATCGTTCGCTGCCGGAGATGGCGTTGCGCTTCGACCTGACCGTGCCGCTGGCGCGTTACGTGGCCGAGCACGAACACGAGCTGACCTTCCCGTTCCGCCGTTACCAGATGCAGCGCGTGTACCGCGGCGAGCGCGCCCAGCGCGGCCGCTTCCGCGAGTTCTACCAGTGCGACATCGACGTGATCGGCAAGGACAGCCTGAGCGTGCGTTACGACGCCGAAGTGCTGGCGGTCATCCATGCGGTGTTCGCCGAACTGCGCATCGGTGACTTCAGCATCCAGTTGAACAACCGCAAGCTGCTGCGCGGCTTCTTCGAAAGCCTGGGCGTGGCCGAGGGCGAACGCCAGCTGGCAGTGCTGCGCGAAGTGGACAAGCTGGACAAGCGTGGCCCCGACTACGTGCGCGAGACGCTGGTGGGCGAGGGCTTCGGCATTCCGGCCGAACAGGTCGAGAAGATCCTGGCCTTCGTCGCCGTGCGTTCGCAGGGTCATGCCGATGCGCTGGCACAGCTGGCAGCGCTGGAAGACGGTGCGGGTTCCTCGGAGATCCTGCGTGCCGGCGTGGCCGAACTGCGCGAAGTACTGCAGCTGGTGCAGGCACTGGGCGTGCCGGAAAGCGCGTACTGCCTGAACTTCTCCATTGCACGTGGCCTGGATTACTACACCGGCACGGTGTACGAGACCACGCTGACCGACCACCCGCAGATCGGGTCGATCTGTTCCGGTGGCCGTTATGAAGACCTGGCCAGCCACTACAGCAAGTCCAAGCTGCCGGGCGTGGGCATTTCCATCGGCCTGTCGCGCCTGTTCTGGCAGCTGCGCGAAGCTGGCCTGATCGAGGGCATCGAGGCCAGCAGCGTGCAGGCGCTGGTGGCGCTGATGGACGAGCAGGGCATGCCGCAGTCGCTGGACATCGCCCGCCGCCTGCGCGCCGGTGGCATCAACACCGAAGTGCAGATGGAGCCGAAGAAGATCGGCAAGCAGTTCCAGTACGCGGCCAAGGCCGGTATCCGTTTCGTGGTGCTGGCTGGCGAAGACGAGCTGGCGCGCGGCGTGGTGGCGGTGAAGGACCTGCTGCGCGAGCAGCAGTTCGAGGTCTCCCGTGATGAACTGGCCAGCACCCTGCAGGTGGAACTGGAGCAGTCGCGGGTCATGCCGTGACGCGTGCCGCTGCAGGAACGCTGATGCTGTTCCTGCTGGCGGTATGCCAGAGCGATCCGGCGTTGCGCAGCACCCGGATCAGCCCGGCGCGGTACCAGCTGGTGGTTGATCGCTGCCATGTGATCGACCAGGCGCAGCTTGAGCAGGACCTGCAGGCCCTTGCCGAGCGGGCGTGCCCGGGCCGGGCAGGAGCGCTGCAGAACCTGCAGCCTCGTCCAAGCCGGCAGGGCAGCCTGTTCGGTGAATGCCTGCGGCGCGGCGCGCTGCAGGCAGAGGTCCGCTGCCTGCCCTGATCGAAGCCCTGTCCATTGCCGCATCCGAACGCCCACCGCCCGGTGGGCGTTTTCGTTTCCGCCGGCCGGTTCAGGGGTCAGATCCGTTCTCCCTTGGAAAACGGATCTGACCCCATGGCCTCACGGTTTGACGCGGTGCGCAAGAATGCGTTAATGTACTAACACGCTATTACATTGATGCAAGAGCCCCGCCCNTGAAAGCC
>NZ_QQXJ01000001.1:2326826-2362520 GCF_004348785.1 Stenotrophomonas sp. TEPEL | reverse complement strand
CCCGTGAAAGCCCGCCCCNACATTTCCGCCAAAGACCCGCAAGCCGATCTGGAATCCCTGGCCCAAGCCTTCGCCGCGCTGCGCGAGCCGGAGCAGGTGGTCGCCTTCCTGCGTGACCTGTGCACGCCGGCCGAGCTGGAAGCCATGGCCGACCGCTGGAAGGTGGTGCCGCTGCTGCAGCAGGGCGTGCCCTATCGCGAGATCCACGAGCGCACCGGCGTCAGCGTGACCACCACCGGACGGGTGGCACGCACGCTCGAGCATGGCCATCGAGGCTATGCCGCCGCTGTCGACCGCCTTGCTTCGCGCTGATCCGCGCCCCGTTCCAGACTTCGAGACCTCCCCCATGAGTGCAACCCAGGCAGCGCCGGCGCGAGACCGGCTGCGTATCGCCATCCAGAAGAGTGGCCGGCTGGCCGAGCCCGCCCGCAACCTGCTCAGTGCCTGTGGCCTGAGCTGGCGCGAGAGCCGCGACAAGTTGTTCTGCTACGGCGAATCGCTGCCGGTGGACCTGTTGCTGGTGCGCGATGACGACATTCCCGGCCTGATCGCCGATGGCGTCTGCGACCTGGGTATCGTCGGCCGCAATGAACTGGACGAACAGGCGGCCGCGCGTCGCCAGATCGGCCTGGCCGATGCCTACCAGGCATTGCGGGGGCTGGGCTTTGGCCAGTGCCGCTTGATGCTGGCGGTGCCGGAAGACTGGCAATGGCAGGGGCCGGCACAACTGGCCGGTACCCGCATCGCCACCAGCTACCCGGCCATCCTCAAGCAGTGGCTGGCCGCGCAGGGCGTGGACGCACAGGTGGTGGAACTGTCCGGCTCGGTGGAGATCGCGCCGCGCCTGGGCACCGCCGACCTGATCTGCGACCTGGTCTCCAGCGGCGCCACGCTGCGTGCCAACCAGCTCACCCCGGTGCACAACCTGCTCGACAGCGAAGCCGTGCTGGCCGGTGCGGTACGCGTTCCCGATGATGCGCGCGGCGCGCTGCGCAGCATGCTGCTGCGCCGCCTGGACGGTGTGGTGCAGCGGCAGGACCGCAAGCTGCTGATGTTCCGCGCCAGCGAAGACCGCGTCGACGCGTTGTCGCAGCTGCTGGCCGATGCCGAACCGTTGGTGCGTTTGCCTGCCGATGGCGGTGCTTTGCGCCTGCAGACCATGTGCCCCGGTCCATTGACCTGGCAGCGCATGGAAGAACTGGAGCGCGCCGGCGCCCAGGGCCTGATGGTACTGAGCGTGGAGCGGTCGCTGGCATGAATCGTCTGATCTGGTCGCAACTTGACGAGGCCGCACGCAGCGCGGCGCTGACCCGCCCGGTGCAGACCGTGGCGCAGCAGACCCGTGATGCGGTGGCCGCGCTGATCGCGCAGGTGCGCACGCAGGGCGACGCCGCGCTGCGCGCGATCACCGCGCGCTTCGATGGCGTGGATCTGCAGGATTTCGAAGTTTCCGCAGTCGAGTTCGCAGCTGCCGATGCCGCGGTGCCGGCCGAGCTGCGCCAGGCCATGGTGGAAGCGGCCGAACGCATCACCCGCTTCCACGCGGCCGGCATGGGGCAGGGCTATACGGTGGAAACCGCGCCGGGCGTGGTCTGCGAGCGCATGCTGCGGCCGATCGGCCGGGTTGGCCTGTACGTGCCGGCCGGTAGTGCGCCACTGCCGTCCACCGCGCTGATGCTGGGCGTGCCGGCGCAGTTGGCCGCTTGCCCACAGGTGGTGCTGTGCACCCCGCCGCGTGCCGACGGTACGGCCGATCCTGCGGTGCTGGTGGCCGCGCGCCTGACCGGTGTGCAACGCGTGTTCAAGCTGGGTGGTGCGCAGGCGATCGCGGCGATGGCCTATGGCACCGAAAGCATCCCGGCCAGCGACAAGCTGTTCGGGCCGGGCAACAGTTTCGTCACCGAAGCCAAGCAGCAGGTGGCACAGGACGGTGCCGCCGCCATCGACATGCCGGCCGGTCCCTCGGAAGTGCTGGTGATCGCCGATGCCGGTGCCAACCCTGCATTCGTTGCCGCCGACCTGCTGTCGCAGGCCGAGCACGGCCCGGATTCCCAGGTGCTGCTGCTGACCGATGACGCGGCGATGCTGGCGGCCGTCGAGGCCGAAGTTGAGCGCCAGGTGGCCCTGCTGCCGCGGCAGGACATCGCCCGCCAGGCGCTGTCGGCATCGCAGTTGATCCAGGTGGACTCGCTGGCCGATGCGTTTGCGATCAGCAACCGCTACGCCCCCGAACACCTGATCCTGGCCCTGCGCGAGCCGCGCGCGTGGCTGGACCAGGTGCAGGCGGCCGGTTCGGTGTTCCTCGGCGACTACACGCCGGAAGCACTGGGTGACTACTGCAGCGGCACCAACCACGTGCTGCCCACCGCCGGTGCCGCACGCGCCTACAGTGGCGTCAGCGTGGCCAGCTTCCAGAACCTGATCAGCGTACAGAGCGCGACCGCTGCTGGCCTGGCCGCGATCGGTGGCTGCGCGCGCATCATCGCCAGTGCCGAAGGGCTGGATGCGCACGAACGTGCGGTGGCACTGCGCATGGAGGTGGCCGCATGAGCGCGGACATCGACGGCGTGCTGGCCCTGGTACGGCCGGACCTGCAGGCCTTTGCCGGCTACAGTTCGGCGCGCAGCAGCGCGGTGCAGGGCGAGGTGTGGTTGAACGCGAACGAATCGGCGTGGGCCAACCCGGCCGACGCCACGGGGGGCAGCCGCCGCTACCCGGAGCCGCAGCCGGCTGCGCTGCGTGATGCGCTGGCGTCGCTGTACGGCGTGCAGCCGCAACAGCTGCTGGTAGGCCGTGGCAGCGACGAGGCGATCGATCTGCTGGGGCGCGCCCTGTGCGTGCCCGGCCGCGATGGCGTGCTGGTGACGCCGCCGGTATTCGGCATGTACGCAGTCTGTGCGCGGTTGCAGGGTGCGCCGTTGATCGAGGTGCCGCTGATTGACGATGGTGAGGGCCTGCGCACGGACCTGGATGCGGTTATTGCCGCTGCGAAGGGGCAGGGCGCCAAGCTCGTTTTCCTGTGCGCGCCGTCCAATCCTGCTGGCAGCGATATCCCGCTGGCGGAGATCGAGCGCGTGGCCCATGCCCTGCGCGGGCAGGCGCTGGTGGTGGTGGACGAGGCCTATGTCGAGTACGCGCAGCGCGCTTCGGCGACCACGCTGCTTGCCGCGCACGCCAACCTGGCGGTGCTGCGCACGTTGTCCAAGGCGCACGCACTGGCCGCCGCGCGTGTCGGCACCTTGATCGCCGCGCCGGAACTGATTGCCGTGCTGCGCCGATGCCAGGCGCCGTACCCGGTGCCGACGCCGTGCGCCGAGCTGGCCGTGCAGGCGCTGCAGCCGGCCGCGCTTGCGCGCACCGCTGAGCGGGTAGCCACGGTCATCACCGAGCGCGAGCGCCTGCACCACGGCCTGCAGGGCCTGCCTGGCATCGGCCGGGTATACGCCTCGGCCGGCAACTACCTGCTGGTCCGCTTTACCGATGCGCAGGCGGCGTTCGACGCGCTGCTTGCTGCCGGCGTGGTGGTGCGCGACCAGCGCGCCGCACCGCAGCTGGGCGACGCACTGCGTATCAGCATCGGCAGCCCCGAAGAGAACGACCGCGTGCTCGCGGCCCTGTCGGCACGGAGGGCCGCGGCATGACGCCGATCCTGTTCATCGACCGCGACGGCACCCTCATCGAGGAGCCGGCGGATTTCCAGATCGACGCCTACGAGAAGCTGCGTTTCGTGCCGCAGGTGATCCCGGCGCTGCTGAAGCTGCGCGATGCCGGCTACCAGTTCGTGATCGTCACCAACCAGGACGGTTTGGGCAGCGAGAGCTACCCGCGCGCCAGCTTCGATGGCCCGAATGACCTGATGCTGCAGATCTTCGAAAGCCAGGGCATCGTTTTCCGTGACGTGCTGGTCGACTGCAGCTGGCCGCACGACAACGCGCCGACGCGCAAGCCGGGTATCGGCCTGATGACGGCCTACCTGCAGGACCGCAGCATCGACTGGGCGCGCTCGGGCATGGTGGGCGACCGCATCACCGACCTGCAGTTCGCCGACAACCTCAACATCCGTGGTTTCCAGCTGCGCACCGAACAGTTCGGCGGCGAGTGGGACTGGCCCAGCATCGCCCACGCACTGGCCGATGCACCACGCACGGCGGTGGTCCAGCGCAATACCAAGGAGACGAAGATCCGCGTCGAGCTGGATCTGGATCGTGCCGGCGATGCGCACATCCACACCGGCCTGCCGTTCTTCGACCACATGCTGGAGCAGATCGGCAAGCACGGCGGTTTCGCCCTGGACATCCGTGCCGAGGGTGACCTGCACATCGACGAGCACCACACCATCGAAGACACCGGCCTTGCACTGGGCCAGGCCCTGCGCGAGGCGCTGGGCGACAAGCGCGGCATCGGCCGTTACGGCTTCACCCTGCCGATGGATGAAACCCTGGCCAGTGCTGCGCTGGATTTCAGCGGCCGCCCGTATTTCGTGTTCGAAGGCGAGTTCAAGCGCGAGCGCGTGGGCGACATGCCGACCGAGCTGGTCCCGCACTTCTTCCGTTCGCTGTGCGATGCCAGCGGGCTGAACCTCAACCTGCAGGTGCGTGGCGACAACGACCACCACAAGGTTGAAGCCTGCTTCAAGGCCCTGGCACGTGCACTGCGGCCAGCACTGGCGCGGCAGGGCACCGCCTTGCCGACCACCAAGGGGGCGCTGTGAGCGAGGTCGTGCTGATCGATGCCGGCGGTGCCAACCTGGGTTCGGTGCGCTACGCATTGGAACGGCTCGGTGCGACGGTGAAGCTGGTCCGCGATGCCGAAGGCCTGGCCGGCGCGCAACGGGTGATCCTGCCCGGCGTCGGCGCGGCCGGCCCCGGCATGCAGCGCCTGCATGCGCAGGGCCTGGTCGAGCCGCTGCGCCAGCTGCAGGTACCCTTGATGGGCATCTGCCTGGGCATGCAGCTGTTGTTTGACCGCTCCGAAGAGGCCGGTGTGGATACGCTGGGATTGATTCCCGGCGTGGTGCGCAAGCTGGTGCCGGCCTGTGGCATCCGCGTGCCGCACATGGGCTGGAACCGGCTGCTGCCGCTGCGCCCGTCGCTGCTGCTGCAGGGGGTTCCCGAGCGCGCCAGCGCGTACTTCGTGCACAGCTATGCCGCGCCGCTGAACAGCCATACCGTCGCCGCCTGTGATCACGGCGGCCTGTTCACCGCCGTGGTCGAGCAGGGCCGCTACTTCGGCGCCCAGTTCCATCCCGAGCGGTCCGGCGATACCGGTTCGCTGATGCTGCGCAATTTCCTCGAGGGCACCGCTGCATGAGTTTCATCGTCTACCCCGCACTGGATATCCGCGACGGCCGCGTCGTGCGGCTGCGCCAGGGCGACTACGCGCAGGAAACCCACTATGGCGACGACCCGCTGCCGCGTGCGCAGGCGTTCGCCGCACAGGGCGCACAGTGGATGCACCTGGTCGATCTGGATGCTGCACGTGCCGGTGGCTACACGTTGGCGCCGCTGTTGGCCGCGATCCGTGCGCAGACCCCGCTGCAGGTGCAGACCGGTGGCGGCGTGCGTGGCCGTGACGACGTGGCACGCATCCTCGATGCCGGCGCCAGCCGCGTGGTGATCGGCTCACTGGCGGTGCGCGAGCCGGCGCAGGTGATCGGCTGGCTGGGCGAGTTCGGCCCGGAGCGGCTGACCATCGCCCTCGATGCACGGCAGGACGCGCAGGGGCAATGGCAGCTGCCGGTGCATGGCTGGACCGAGAACGCGGGGGTGACCCTGGATGCGCTGGCCGAACGCTATGCACAGGCCGGCATGCGTCACCTGTTGTGCACCGACATCGCCCGCGATGGCATGCTGGCCGGGCCCAACATCAGCCTGTACCGGCACCTCGCAGCGTTGCTGCCGGGCGTGGCGGTACAGGCGTCAGGCGGTATCCGCGATGTGGCCGACGTGGCTGCGGCACAGGCCGCCGGTTGTGGCGGCGCGATCCTCGGCAAGGCATTGCTGGAACAGCGCATGGACCTGGCGGAGGCGCTGGCATGCTGAGCCGCCGCATCATTCCGTGCCTGGACGTGCGCGATGGCCGCGTGGTCAAGGGCGTGCGTTTCCGCGATCACGTCGACATGGGGGACATCGCCGAACTGGCGCAGCGCTATCGCGACCAGGGCGCCGACGAGCTGGTGTTCTATGACATCGGCGCCAGCCCGGAGGCACGGTCGGTGGACGTGGCCTGGATCGAGCGCATCGCGCGCCTGATCGATATCCCGTTCTGCGTGGCCGGCGGCATCGACAGCGTGGAGACCGCGCGTCGCGTGCTGTTCGCCGGCGCGGACAAGATTTCGATCAACTCACCCGCGCTGGGCCGCCCGGAACTGATCACTGAACTGGCCGAAGAATTCGGCGTGCAGTGCGTGGTGGTCGGTGTCGACTCGGTACGCGAGGACGACGGCCAGTGGCGCGTGCGACGCTTCAGCGGCGACCCGGACAGAACCCAGGCAGTGCCGCTGCGCACGCTGGACTGGATCGTCGAGGCGCAGCGCCGGGGTGCCGGCGAGATCGTGCTGAACTGCATGGACAGCGATGGCGTACGCCGCGGCTATGACGTCGAGCAGCTGCGCCAGGCACGTGCGCTGTGCCAGGTGCCCCTTATCGCATCGGGCGGTGCGGGTACGATGGAGCACTTCGCCGAGGCCTTTGACCAGGCCGACGTTGACGGTGCGCTGGCGGCCAGCGTATTCCACAGTGGCGCCATCGCCATTGCCGACTTGAAGCGCTACCTGCGCGAGCAGCAGATCGAGGTGCGGGATGTCTATTGATGTGCGGCCGTCGCCGCAGGCGTTGGAAACGCTGGACTGGGACAAGGGCGATGGACTGCTGCCGGCCGTTGTGCAGGACGCCGACACCCTGCAGGTGCTGATGCTGGGCTATGTCAGCGCCGAGTCGCTGGCAGCGACGCTGGCCATCGGCCACATGACCTTCTTCAGCCGCAGCAAGCAGCGTCTCTGGACCAAGGGCGAGCAGTCCGGCAATGTGCTGGCGGTGCAGTCGATCAGCGTCGATTGCGATGCCGATACGCTGCTGGTGCTGGCGCGCCCGGCAGGTCCGACCTGCCACACCGGCGCGGAAAGCTGCTTCGACGGCGCACCGAAGGACTTCCTCGGTGGCCTGGACCAGCTGGTCGCCGTGCGTGAGACGCTGCGCCCCTCCGGCAGCTATACAACGTCCCTGTTCGAAGGCGGCATCCGCCGCATCGCGCAGAAGGTGGGCGAGGAAGGCGTGGAGACGGCGCTGGCCGCGGTGGCGCAGGACGATGAGGCCTTGCTGGGCGAGGCGTCGGACCTGCTGTACCACCTGCTGGTGCTGCTGCGCGCGCGCGGACTGTCGCTGCAAGATGCCCGCGACGTGCTGGAAAAGCGCCATCGTTGAACAAGGTGTGCGGACCAACGGTCGGCACCTACAATATGGGGTCTTCTTTTTCCTGGACCGCCCCCATGAAACTGCCTGCCGCCTGGCTGTGCTGCCTGTTGCTGACCTCGCCGGCCTGGGCCGCCGATACCGTGGTCAGCGGCAAGGTCTATCTGGAGCGTGACGGCAAGCCGGGCCGCGGTGCGACCGATCCGGGCCTGGCCGGCGTGCAGGTGTCCAACGGCGAAACCATCGTCAAGACCGCCGCCGACGGCAGCTACAGCCTGCCGGTGCGTGACGGGCAGACGGTCTTCGTGATCAAGCCCGATGCCTATTCCTTCCCGAAGGCTGCCGACGGCCTGCCGTCGTTCTGGCGGCACTACCGGCCGAATGGTTCTCCGGCGCTGAAGTACGGTGGCATCGCCGCGACCAGTGACGTTGCCCGCAACTGGGACTTCGCCCTGCAGAACGACCGGCATGACAGCCGCCGCGGTTTCCAGATGCTGGTGTTCACCGACTCGCAGACTGCCAGCCTGCAGGACATCGGCTACTACCGGCAGTCGATCGTGGCGCCGCTGGTTGGGCAGACCAAGGCGCGCCTGGGTACCACCCTGGGCGACATCGTCAACGACGACCTGACCCTGTACCCGGCGATCAACAAGGTCACCACCGAACTCGGCGTGCCGTGGTTCCACGTACCCGGCAACCACGACCTGGATGTCGACGCGGCCAATGATGCGCATTCGCTGGACAGCTGGCGCAACATCTACGGCCCCGATACCTATGCAGTGGAAGAGGGGGGCGCCAGTTTCGTGTTCCTCGACGACGTGGTGTACGACCCCAACGCCAAGCCCAGGTATGTCGGTGGCCTGCGCGAGGATCAGTTCGCTTTCCTTGCGGCCTACCTGAAGGGCCTGCACAAGGACCGCCTGCTGGTGCTGGGCATGCACATCCCGCTGTTCGATGCGGCACCGGGGCGCGAGACCTTCCGCCATGCCGACCGCCAGCGCCTGTTCGACCTGCTGAAGGACTTCCGCAACGTGCTGGTGCTCAGTGGCCACAGCCACACCCAGCAGCACGTCTACCACGGCAAGGTTGATGGCTGGCAGGGCGCAAGGCCGCTGCACGAGTACAACGTCGGTGCCAACTGCGGTGCGTTCTGGTCGGGGGTGAAGAATGCCGCCGGCATACCGGACAGCACCATGAGCGACGGCACGCCGAAGGGCTATGCGTTGCTGGACGTGGCCGGCAACGGCAGCTATCGCCTGCAGTACCGGGTGGCCGGTGCGGCCGCCAGCGAGCAGATCGGCCTGCATGCACCGAAGGTGCTGCGCAAGGGCGCGTACCCGGCGTGGGGCATCCATGCCAACGTGTACATGGGCGAGGACGCCAGCGTGGTCGAGTACCGCGTCGATGGCGGCGCCTGGCAGCCGATGAAGCAGGTCAGCCAGCCCGATCCGCGCCTGCTGGTGGAGAACGTGGCCGACGATCTGGCCACCACGCTGCGCGGTTATGACCGCTCGCCGGAAGCCACCGCCTCGCCGCACCTGTGGCGTGGCACGTTGCCGACCGACCTGGCCGTGGGCAGCCACAAGGTCGAGGTGCGCGCCACCCAGCCCGATGGTGCGGTGTTCACCGCCAGCACCAGCTACAGCCTGCAGACCGCGCAGCCCTGAGCGCGGGCCGGGCTGCCATCACCAGCTCCCATCACGAAAGGACGCAGCATGGATATCCGCTTCATGGCCGGCACCACGCCGGTCACCCTCAGCCGCCACTGGTTCACCGGCGCGATGATGCTGCAGAGCGCCAGCGAGAAGGTCTGGGTGCAGCATCCGCTGCATCCGGGCACGCACTTCTCGTTCTCGCTGGTACAGTCGTGGCAGCGCCATATCGCCGGCCATGAAGTGCTGGTGGAGCGGACCCGGCCGCTGCTGTTCGCCGGGTTCCGCCCGCAGCGCCTGCGGGTACTGGTGGACGGTGTGCGGGTGGCCGAGCAGGAAGGCATGTGACCCCGGGCGGCGCTGTTGCCGCGCTAGGCAAAGGCCGTCCAATGCCTGAGAATCGGCACGATTCAATCGATCCAAGCAGGCCAGCGTGAACGTTGCAGCAGTGTCCCCGGCGCCATCCGAGCCCGCCCGCAGCGGCGTCCCCCGCAGCCTGGTCGTCGCCGATGTCGGCGGTACCTTCGCCCGTCTTGCGTTGGCTGAGACCCTACCGGGGCAGGCGCCGCGGCTGGGCAGCTACCGCACCTACGCCTGCGCCGACCACCCCAGCCTGGCGGCGATCCTGGCCGATTTCACCGCCAGTCTCGGCCAGCCGATGGCCAGTGCGGTGGTCGCCATCGCCGGCCTGCTCGACGGCGATACCCTGATCAATGCCAATCTGCCGTGGACGGTGTCGCTGTCGGCGACGCGCCGCGAGTCGGGCCTGCCCGACCTGCAGCTGATCAATGATTTCGAAGCAGTGGCGCTGGCCATTCCCTACCTGCAGGCCGACACGCTGGTGCCGCTGAATGGCGATGCCGATCCGGCCAAGACCTTCCCGGCACTGGTACTGGGGCCGGGCACCGGCCTGGGCGCCGCGTTGCGCTTCGCCGATGGCGAGCGCCCGGTGCTGGCCAGCGAGATCGGCCACGCTGCGTTGGGCGCCGGCAATGCGCTGGAACTGCATGTGCTGGGCCAGCTGCTGCGGCGCTGGCCGCATGTGGACAACGAACGCGTGCTGTCCGGCAGCGGCCTGATGAACCTGTATCCCTGCCTGTGCGAACTGCGCGGCGTGGCTCCGCAATGGACCAGCACCGAAGCGCTGATCGCGGCTGCGCGGCAAGGCGACGACGCGCTGGCAGTGGAAACCCTGCAGGTGTTCTGCGCCTGGCTGGGCAGCCTGGCCGGCGACGCGGCGATCGCCGTGGGCGCGCGCTCGGTGTACCTGGCCGGCGGCATTTCCACCCATGTGCAGGACTTCCTGGCCGACGGCCGTTTCCGTGAGCGCTTCCTCAACAAGGGGGTGCTGACCGACGTGCTGCGCCAGGTGCCGGTGTGGCGGGTCGAACATGGCCAGCTGGGTGTGCTCGGTGCCGCAGCCTGGCACGCAGCGCGGACCCCCGCGCACGATTGATCGGCGCTGCCGGCATCGGGCCGGCGGGCGCAGCATGCAGACGGAGGCGAAGATGGTGGATCGCAGGCAGTTTTTGCAGGCCGGTGCACTGGCCGCAGGCGTGGCCGCGTTGCCGGTGGTGAAGGCGCGTACGCACGGTGGCGCCAGGGTGGTCTCGACCTGGGACTTCGGCGTGCCGGCCAACCAGGCCGCGTGGAAGGTACTGGCGCAGGGCGGCAGTGCGCTGGACGCGGTGGAAGCCGGGGCACGCTGGGCCGAAAGCGAGCTGTGCAACCCCACCGTCGGCCATTGTGGCAACCCGGACCGCGACGGCGTGCTGAGCCTGGACGCCAGCATCATGGATGGTGACGGCCGCTGTGGCGCGGTTGCTGCGCTGGTCGACATCCTGCACCCGGTGTCGGTGGCCCGCAGGGTGATGGAGAACAGCCCGCATGTGCTGCTGGTGGGCGAGGGCGCCCAGCAGTTCGCCGTGCAGCAGGGCTTCCAGCGCCAGCACCTGCTGACGCCGAAGGCCGAAGCGGCCTGGCGTGAGTGGCTGAAGACCGAAAAGTACGCGCCGCAGATCAATGCCGAGCGCCGCGGTCTTCCCGGCAACAGCGACAACCACGACACCATCGGCATGCTGGCACTGGACGCCAAGGGCAACCTGGCCGGTGCCTGCACCACCAGCGGCATGGCCTGGAAACTGCACGGCCGGGTCGGCGACAGCCCGATCATCGGCGCCGGCCTTTACGTGGACAACGACGTGGGCGCGGCCACCGCCTCGGGTGTGGGCGAAGAAATGATCCGCAACGCGGCCTCGTTCCTGGTGGTCGAGCTGATGCGCCAGGGCCGTTCGCCGGCACAGGCCTGCCGCGAAGCGATCGACCGGGTGGTACGCAAGCGCCCCGAGGCCAGCCGCACGCTGCAGGTCTGCTTCCTTGCCATGAACAAGCAGGGCGAGGTGGGTGCCTATGCACTGCATCGCGGCTTCGTCTACGCGGTGTGCGATGCGCAGCGCCAGGACGACCTGCGCGACTCACCGTCGATCTATACGAGCACGCAGGCGTGAACGCGCGCCTGACGCTGGAGATCGCCAGCAATTCGGTGGCTTCGGCGTTGGCCGCGCAGGCCGGTGGCGCAGATCGCATCGAACTGTTCGACAACCTTGCCGAAGGCGGTACCACGCCGTCGTTTGCCAGCATCGCCATCGCCCGCGAGCGGTTGCAGATTCCGTTGTTCGTGCTGATGCGACCGCGTCCGGGGGATTTCCACTACGACGCGCTGGAAACCGAGTTGATGCTGCGCGACATCGCCCAGTGCCGCGCGCTGGGCTGCGATGGCGTGGTGATCGGTGCGCTGGATGCGCGGGGCGATATCGACCTGCCGCTGTGCCGCGAACTGCTGCGCGCGGCCGGCCCGTTGCAGGTGACCTTTCACCGTGCCTTCGATGCCGGGCGCGATCTGCCGGCGGCGCTGGAGCAGGTGATCGGGCTGGGCTGCCAGCGGGTGCTGACGTCCGGCGGCCAGGCCAGCGCCGACGCCGGTGCCGATGTACTGGCCGCGCTGGTCGCGCAGGCGGCCGGCAGGATCAGCGTCATGGCCGGCGCAGGGCTGGGCCCGGCCAACATCGCCGCCGTCGCGCGGAAGACCGGCTGCCTCGAACTGCATGCCTCGGCCAAGGGGCAACGACGTTCGGCCATGCAGTTCCAGAACCCGGCCCTGCGAGGGCTGGACCCGGACTGGAGCCAGACAGACTCCGCCACGGTGAGCGCGCTGCGGAAGGCGCTCGACAGCTGACCGAATCCGCCGGGCATGGCCTGGCGCTACCGGGCGGGTCCGCACCGCGATGGGTGCATCCGCGGTAGCGCCGGGCCATGCCCGGCGAACGCGCGAACCCGATCACGGACAAAACCGTTCTGCGCGCGACTGTCGTGATCGTGTCATCGACATCTGTGCCGCTGCCATAAAGATGTCCTGCAACTCATTGATTCGTTTGGATGACCTAGGGCGATAACTACGCGCGCCCGCTGGATGCTGCGCCGCCACATGCTGGGCGTGGTTCAGCTGTGCTTTAGTTTGGATCGATCCACAGGGGAGGGCGGTCGAATCGAGATGGATCGATTCAACGCCCGGGATCGCCATCCGACCGCGCGTCCACCATCCAAGAGCAACCACCCATGGCTCAGTCCGTCCGCAACCGCCGTCATCTGCTGTCCCACGCCCTCGCCCTGGCCCTGCTGCCGTTCGCCGCTGGCGCACAGGACGCGGCCCCGTCGCCCACCAAGGATCTCGATGCGGTCACCGTCACCGGTTCGCGCATCAAGCGTGCCAGCGTCGAGGGCCCGGCCCCGGTCAACGTGATCAGCGCCGCACAGATCCAGAAGGAAGGCTTCGTCACCGTCTACGACGCACTGAAGACCCTGACCGAGGCGACCGGCACGGTCGAGGCGGCATCGCAGTGGGGCTCGCACACCCCCAACGCGAGTGGCCTGAACCTGCGCGGCATGGGCCCCAACCGCAGCCTGCTGCTGGTCAATGGCCGCCGCGTGGCCGACTATCCGCTGCCCTATGGCGGCGAGACCAATTTCTCCAACTACAGCAACATTCCGGCGGCGGCGGTCGAACGCATCGAAGTGCTGACTGGCGGCGCTTCGGCGATCTACGGTTCAGACGCCATCGCCGGCGTGGTCAACGTCATCCTCAAGACCAACTACGACGGCGACGAAGTGCGCGTGCGCGGCGGTACCTCCACCGAAGGCGGGCGTGACACCTGGGATCTGTCCTGGGCGGGCGGCAAGACCGGCGACAACTGGAGCGTGACCTACGCCCTGCAGTACACCAAGCGCGATCCGCTGTTCGGCCGTGACCGGCCGCAGATGGACGACGCCGACGATGCGCTGTACCCGTCCTGGAACATGGAACAGCGCAAGGTCGGTTTCCGTCCCACCGCTGGCCTGGCGTTGATCGACCCCAGCAACGGCCAGCGCCTGGCGCCGCCGGACGGCACCTGCGAGAAATTCGCTGGCGAGTACTACACCGCCGACCGCCTGGTCTACAACTACAACGCCAATACGGTGAGCAACACCGGCCGCCTCTGCGGCATGAGCGCCGACTACGCCAACTGGCTGTTGACCGGAGGCTCGGAGAACCTGTCGGGCAACCTGTATGCCACCTTCGATTTCGGCAACGATCTGCAGGCCTGGAGCAACCTGGCGGTATACCGTTCCGAAGCGATCTGGGGCACCAGTCCGCCGAGCGTGTCGCTGATCGACGATGCCAACGGTTACTACTGGGATGCCAACCGCAATCGCCCGGTGCTCGGCGTGCGCCAGTTCACCCCGAACGAAGTCGGTGGCCTGGACACGCTGCGCAATACCAACCGCGAGTTGTCGTGGGATATCAGCGCAGGCCTGCGCGGGCGCCTGGCCGATCGCTTCGACTGGAGCGCCACGGTCGGCCGTTCCTACTACCGCGTCGAGGAGCGGCAGAACGTGGTCGACGAGCAGAAGTCGTACGACTTCTTCCTCGGCCCACGGCTGGGCACCACCGGCGATGGCGAGGCGATCTACGCCTTGAACGAGTCGCGCTGGTGGAACCCGATCACCCCGGACCAGTACTGGCAGATGGGCACGGTGGCGAAGAACCGGGCGTCGTCCTACGTCAACCAGGCCTCGGCCGACATCACCGGTGAACTGTTCCAGGGCTGGGCCGGGCCGATCTCGTTCGCAGCGGTAGCCGAAGTGGCCAAGCAGGGCTATCACCTCAGCCCGGACCCGCGCGCGGGCATCGATTTCGATCTGCAGAACGTCGATCGCGGCGGTGGCGAGCGTACCCGCTACTCGGCCGGTGTCGAATTCAAGATCCCGTTGGCCGACAGCCTGATCGCCACCGCGGCGGCACGCTACGACCGGTACGGCAGCTACAAGGCCGACAGCGGCGGCGAAGCGCTGGATATCGGCAGCCAGAAGGAAACCACCTGGAACGCCGGCCTGGAATGGCGGCCGTTCGAGTCGCTGCTGGTGCGCGGCTCGTACGCGACCAGCTTCCACGCGCCAGACATGCACTACCTGCTGGGCCAGGCCAGCAGTTCCGAAGTGCTGACCTACGACCGCCTGCGCTGCATCGAGAGCGGCGCTTATCTGGTCAACAACTGCGGCGTGGGCAATACCGATGTCTGGTACGCGTTCGACGTGAACCGCCGGGGTACGCCACTGCTGCGCTCGGAAACCGGCGATTCGTGGACGGTCGGTTTCGTGTGGGACGTGCTGCCGAACCTGTCGATGAGCGCTGACTACTGGGCGATCAAGCTGGAAGACATGATCGTCGACGTCGGCGCGGACGAGGTGCTGGCCAGCGAGGCCGGCTGCCTGACCGGCAAGAACATGGACGGCACGCCGTGGGCGAACCCGGCAGGTGAGGCTTACTGCGCCGGCATCCTGGCCCGGGTGAACCGTGACGGCAGCGGCCGGCTGGTGTCGATCGAGCGCGGGCCGTTCAACCTGGCCAGCCGCGAAGTGCGCGGCATCGACCTGAGCGCGCGCTACCGGCTGGAGACGGCCGCATGGGGCAGCTTCCAGCTGGGGGTGAACTACACCAACCAGATTTCGACGAAAGAACAGCGTTACGCCAACGATCCGAACCCTGAGCGTCGCGACCGTGACCTGCGCAGCAAGCTGCGCGCGAGCCTGGCCTGGCAGGGTGGCAACTGGAATGCGAACGTGTATGCCGACCGCATCGGTTCGGTGCCGGGCGTGCGCTACCACTGGGGCACCGACCGCCTGGACAACCCCGGCGGCTGCCTGCCGTTCGCCGATGGCTACGTGCCCAGCGACAGCCCGTCGCTGAACTGCCTGGAACCCGCCACGCGCCCGGATGGATCGGCCAATCCGAACCCGAATGCGGGGCAGCAGACGGCGCGCTACTACGGGCGGGTGGGGCCGTTCATTACCTGGAATTTCAACGTCGGCTACCAGGTGACCGAGTTCATGAAGGTCAATCTGTACGTGAACAACGCCTTCAACGCTGCCAGTTGGAATCACAAGGACCCCTACAAGGTCGACTACGATTTCGCCCCGACCCGCCTGCTGGGTGCGGTGGGACGCGAGTTCGCGCTGGAGTATGTGTTCACGTTCTGAGGGAAGGCGGCGCCGGGCATGGCCCGGCGCCAGCCACGTGTGACGGGCAGCCACGCATGGCGTGGCTCTACTGGGTGCTCGCGGGACGCCGGGCAGCCACGCATGGCGTGGCTCTACTGGGTGCTCGCGGGATGCCGGGCAGCCACGCATGGCGTGGCTCTACTGGGCGCGCGCGCGATGCCGGGCAGCCACGCACGGCGTGGCTCCGCAGCGGCGTTGCAGTAGATCCACGCCATGCGTGGATGGGCCGTCGGCGGAGGAGAGTGGATTTGACCTTCCCACGATGGCAAGGTCTAGGCTGGTCACCATCCTCCAGATGGAACCAGGGAAACCAGGCCATGAGCACCTCCAGCCCCACAGCCGTCCACGACGCGGCTTCCACCCTCAGCCTGCCGATCGAAGGCATGACCTGCGCCAGCTGTGTTGGCCGCGTTGAAGCGGCCCTGGCCAAGGTCGAGGGGGTCGCCAGCGTGTCGGTCAACCTGGCTACCGAGCGCGCGGACATCCGTTCCTCTGGTCCGGTCGACCGCGATGCGCTGATCCAGGCCGTGGTGAAGGTGGGCTACGAAGTACCCGCCGCGACCACCGAACTGGCCGTGGAAGGGATGACCTGCGCGTCCTGCGTCGGCCGCGTGGAGCGCGCGCTGTTGGCGGTGCCGGGCGTCAGCCACGCCAGCGTCAACCTGGCCACCGAGCGTGCGACCGTGCGCGGCGTTGCGGGCATCGATGCACTGGTGGCGGCGATCGACAAGGTTGGATATGTGGCACGCGCGATCGATGGCGGTACCCAGGTCGACGAGGAAGCGGCGGAAAAGAAGGATGCCGAGCGGGTGGCGCTGAAGCGCGACCTGATCCTGGCCAGCGTGCTGGCGGCCCCGGTGTTCGTATTGGAAATGGGCTCGCACCTGATCCCCGGCATGCACCATTGGGTGATGTCCACGATCGGCATGCAGGCCAGCTGGTACCTGCAGTTCGTGCTGACCACGCTGGTCCTGGCCATTCCCGGCCGGCGTTTCTACCAGAAGGGCTTCCCGGCGCTGCTGCGCCTGGCGCCCGACATGAACTCGCTGGTGGCGGTGGGTACCGCGGCGGCGTTCGGTTATTCGGTGGTGGCCACCTTCATCCCGCGCCTGCTGCCGGCGGGCACCGTGAATGTCTACTACGAAGCGGCGGCGGTGATCGTCGCGCTGATCCTGCTCGGCCGGTTCCTGGAGGTGCGCGCGAAAGGCCGCACCTCGGAGGCGATCAAGCGCCTGGTCAACCTGCAGGCCAAGGTGGCGCACGTCAGCCGCGAAGGGCGCATCGTCGATATTCCGATCAACGAGGTGCTGCTGGGCGACCTGCTGGAAGTGCGTCCGGGCGAGCGCGTGCCGGTGGACGCGGATGTGACCGACGGTCGCAGCTTCGTCGACGAATCGATGATCACCGGCGAGCCGATCCCGGTGGAGAAGTCGGCCGGCAGCAGCGTGGTTGGCGGCACCGTCAACCAGAAGGGCGCGCTGACCCTGCGTGCGACGGCGGTAGGTGGGCAGACCATGCTGGCGCAGATCATCCGTCTGGTTGAACAGGCACAGGGCTCCAAGCTGCCCATCCAGGCCGTGGTCGACAAGGTGACGCTGTGGTTCGTGCCGGCGGTGATGCTGGCGGCGTTGGCCACCTTCCTGGTATGGCTGATCTTCGGGCCGTCGCCGGCGCTGACCTTCGCGCTGGTCAACGCGGTGGCCGTGCTGATCATCGCCTGCCCATGCGCGATGGGGCTGGCCACGCCGACCTCGATCATGGTCGGCACCGGCCGTGGAGCCGAGATGGGCGTGCTGTTCCGCAAGGGCGAGGCACTGCAGCTGTTGAAGGACGCCAAGGTGGTGGCGGTGGACAAGACCGGCACCTTGACTGAAGGTCGCCCGCTGCTGACCGACCTGGAAATCGCCGACGGCTTCGATCGTGCGCAGGTACTGGCGCGGGTGGCGGCGGTGGAGTCACGCTCGGAGCATCCGATCGCCCGCGCCATTGTCGAGGCGGCGACGGAGGAGGGCATCGCGTTGCCGGCAATGGTCGGTTTCGAGTCGGTGACCGGCATGGGCGTGCGTGCCAGCGTCGACGGTGCGCGGGTGGAAGTGGGTGCCGATCGCTTCATGCGTTCGCTGGACGTGGACATCGGCATGTTCGCTGCGCTGGCCGACCGCCTCGGCAACGAAGGAAAGTCGCCGCTGTATGCCGCCATCGATGGCCGCCTGGCGGCGATCATCGCCGTCTCCGATCCGATCAAGCCGAGTACGCCGGCGGCCATTGCCGCCCTGCACCAGCTGCGTCTGAAGGTGGCCATGATTACCGGTGACAACGCCGCTACCGCGCAGGCCATCGCCCGCCAGCTCGGCATCGATGAAGTGGTGGCCGAGGTGTTGCCCGAAGGCAAGGTGGAGGCGGTGCGCCGGTTGAAGGCGGCTTACGGGCAGATTGCGTTCGTCGGTGATGGCATCAACGATGCGCCGGCGCTGGCCGAGGCTGATGTGGGCCTGGCCATCGGCACCGGCACCGACGTCGCAGTGGAGTCGGCCGACGTGGTGCTGATGTCCGGCAACCTGCAGGGCGTGCCCAATGCCATCGCGCTGTCGAAGGCGACCATCGGCAACATCCGCCAGAACCTGTTCTGGGCCTTCGCCTACAACACCGCGTTGATTCCGGTCGCGGCGGGTGCGCTGTACCCGGTATGGGGCGTGCTGCTGTCGCCGGTGTTCGCCGCAGGTGCCATGGCCCTGTCCAGCGTGTTCGTGCTCGGCAATGCGCTGCGCCTGCGGCGCTTCCAGGCGCCGATGGTCGAGGCGCCCCATGCGGCCCAGTAAAGGAGTGTTGGCATGAACATCGGTGAAGCATCGAAGGCATCCAGCGTGTCGGCCAAGATGATCCGCTACTACGAGCAGATCGGCCTGATTCCGCCGGCCGACCGTACCGGCGCGGGCTATCGCGCCTATTCGCAGGCCGACGTGCACCGGCTGCGTTTCATCCGCCGCGCGCGTGATCTCGGCTTTTCGGTAGCCGAGATCACCGACCTGCTGGGCCTGTGGAACGACACCTCGCGGCACAGTGCGGATGTGAAGCGCCTGGCCGAGCAGCACATCGATGATCTGGAACAGCGCATCGAGAACATGCGGCAGATGGCCGATACGCTGAAATCACTGATCAGCTGCTGCGCCGGCGATGATCGCCCCGAGTGCCCGATCCTGCAGCGGCTGGGCGAAGGCGAGGAGGGCGCTGCGCCGCTGGCGGCGCCCACCGGGGCGGTACGCAGGCGCGCGCGCAGGACCTGAAGACGACATACGGAAAAGAAAACGCCCGCCCCGGCAGCTGCACGGGGCGGGCATCGTTCATGCAGTGGGTCAGGCGATCAGGCCGGTCGTGGCGGGAAACCCGCTTCGGTCAGCGCTGCAATGATCTGCGCTTCGCTGGCCGAAGTCTGCACCTGCACGCGGCGGCTGGGCGGGTCGGCCGACACCGTCGCCGCCGGGTCGACCAGCTCGATCGCCTTGGTCACGCTGCGCGCGCAGCCGCCGCAGGTCATGCCTTCCACATGGAATTCCATCTGTAGCTCCTTCGATGCACTTGGGGGTGGAGGCAGTGTGCACCTTGCAACGATGGCAGGGTCAAGCGCTCCCGCAGCGCAGGGGCCACGAAAAACGGCAGCCACCTGTACCAGCGCGGCTGCCGTGGAGGATCGTCCCCGCCCGCAGGCGGGGGTACTGCCTTAGAACTTCCAGTTCACGCCGAAGTACAGCTGGCGCCCGGCATACAGGTTGGACAGCAGTCGGGCCTGGCTGTCGTTGCCGATGTAGCTGCGCAGTTCGGACTTGGTGGCGTTCAGCACGGCTGCGGTGACCGTCCAGTCCGGCGTGAGGTTGTAGGCAACGTTCAGATCGAGCTGGCTGTACGGCTTGGTGTAGGTGGTCAGGCCGTTGTTGAGGCCGCCCACCACTTCGCCACGACGGTTGTACGAGGCACGGGCCAGGAACTTCTCGTTCTCGTAGAACACAGTCACGTTGGCCTGGTTCTTGGCACTGCCGACCAGCGGGGAGGAACCGATCTCTTCGCCATCAAGCACGATCGAGGCCAGGTTGGTGTCGTTGTAGGTGTAGTTGGCCTGCACGCCCAGACCGAAGTCGAAGGTGTACTGGCCATACAGCTCCACACCCTGCGAGACGCCGTCGCGGCCGTTGGCTTCGGTGCTGTACTTCTGCACCACCACCGTTTCACCACCGACGCTCATCTGCTGGTCGCGCACGACCGGCACGGTGAAGTTGTCCACGTTCTTGCGGAACAACGCCACGCCTGCAACCGAACCCGGCTTGAAGTACCACTCCAGGCCAAGGTCGAACTGCACCGCCTTGAACGGCTCCAGTGCCTTGTTGCTGCCCGATCCGTACCAGCCGGGGGTGTCGGTGCCGCCAGCGACCCGACGATCATTGCTGTATTCCTGGCTGATGTACTGCAGGCCGCCCGGATAGGCGATGCTGGTGTAGCCCGGGCGCGCGATTACCTTCGACGCGGCACCGCGCAGCACCAGGTTGTCGGTGATGTCCCAGGCGATGTTGAAGCTCGGGAGGAAGTCGGTATAGGTCTTTTCCAGCGAGCTGAGCGTATAGACCTTGTCGCGCACCTGGTTGTCCGGCAGACGCACGAAGCCGCCCTGGCAGCGCAGGTTCGGATCGGCAGCCGGGTCATCGCAGCTCATCGGCGCACCGGCGGCGTTGTCCACGAAGTAGTCGTTGAAGCGCTCGACAGAATCGCTGGACTGGGCGAACTGCTTGGTGCGCACCACGCGCACGCCCACGTTGCCACGCACGCGGTCGGTACGGAAGTTGGCCTGGAAGTAACCCGAGTAGATCTTCTCGTTGACGTCGTAGACGAAGTCTTCCTCGGTACGGTTGTGCGAGCCACCGTAGGTCTGGTTGAGGTAGTCGATGTAGGCCGGGTAGTTGATGCCGGGGAACACGTTGGCATTGAAGCCACCGGCGATGTTGCTGATCGGGTTGGACAGGAAGAAGCCCGGCTGCGCATTGCCTGCGGTCGGATCGCAACCGGCCTGGTAACGATTGTTGTCATAGTCGGCCGGGTCCAGGCCCTGGCAGACCCAGTAGGTGTTGCCGGTATTGCGGTGCACCTGGCCGTCGCGGTACTTGGCGCCGAACTGGATGGAATCCAGCCAGCCGGCTTCGAACATCTTGGTGACGTCGGCCTGGAAGTAGTTCTGCTTGACCTCGGTCTGCATCCACGACGAATCGGTGGAGCCGGTATCGACCTCGGCGATGCCGGCCATCAGCTGCTGCTGGATGTCCGGCGAGACGGTCAGCGACGGCGTGCCGGTCAGGTCCCACGCGGTGTACTGGTTGCCCGCCTGCCACTGGTCACCGACCTTGCGGCGGGGCTTGGCCGACATGCGGAAATTCATCGACGGGCCACCCTTGGACCAGGTGCGGCCGCCGGTGAAGCTGGCCTTCCACAGCGGGCTGATGTCCCAGTCGACGGTCAGGTCGGCCGTCTGCGAAAGCGCCTTTTCCTTGCTGTAGCCACCGGTCAGCTGCGGAGTGGGGATGGTGCAGTCATCCGGACCCCAGCCACCCGGCGGCAGGCCAGCTGCGGCGGCCTGGTCTTCGCTGCAGTAATAGGTCTTGCCGGCAAGCTTTTCGTACTGCGCGCCGGTGACGATGCTGCCACTGGGATCGAAGCTCAGCCCGTTGAGCAGGCGCCCACCGGCCCAGTTGCCATCGCCGTTGTAGCGGGCCAGGTTCCACTCCGGCACCTTCAGCATGTTCTGGGTGTAGTCACCCTGCAGTTCGAAGCGGAAGTAGTTCGCGGTCAGGGTCAGGTTGTCGATCGGCTTGAACTGGAAAGTCAGCTGGCCGCCCTTGCGCTCGCGCTTCTCTTCCTTCACCGCGAAGTTCACCGAGGTCGGCATGAAGAATTCGCTGTAGTTCGTGCCGGTCTGGTTGTTGAAACCGGATTGGCCCCACCAGTAGTGGATGCCATCCTGTTCCAGCAGGTTGCCGTTGGCATCGCGCGCGGTGGTGTTGTTGCCGTACCACTGGTAGTCCTCGGTGCTGGTCTCCATGGTGCGGCTGGTGCGCTTCTGCTGGGTCACGCCGACCAGCACGCCGAAGCGCTCGTCCTTGCTGTGCCAGGAGTACAGCGCCGACACCTGCGGGTCGACGTCGTGGCTGGTATCGGACGAAGTGCCTTCCAGGTTGACGTAGCCGGAGTTGGCTTCCATCTCCAGCGGGCGGCGCGTGTGCAGGATCACCGTGCCACCGATGCCGCCTTCGTCGATGCGCGCCTCCGGCGACTTGAACAGCTCGGCGCTGGACAGCATGTTCGACGGCAGCAGGGTGTAGTTGAACGAGCGGGTAGCTTCGTTGTTGGTTTCCGACGAGGCGACGTAGTTGCCGTTCAACTGGGTCAGGGTCAGGTCGGGCGCGAGGCCGCGCACGCTGACCGACTTGCCTTCGCCACCGCTGCGGGTGATGACCACGCCGGGCACGCGCTGCAGCGCGTCGGCCACGTTCTTGTCGGGGAACTTGCCAACGTCCTCGGCGGTGATCACTTCGACCACGGCGTTGGCGTCGCGCTTCTGCTGCAGGCTCTTTTCGATCGCGTAGCGATAGCCGGTGACCTGGACGCTGTCCAAGGTGGTGGCGTCCTGCGTGCCGGTCGTTGCTGCCGCCTGCTGCGCGGAAGCGCCAAGCGGGGCGACGGCGGCGGCCAGGGCCAGCGCGATGGCCAGCGACAACGCGTCGTGGCCCTGCGTACGTGTTGAATGCTTCATTGCCATCTCTCCCTCTCTCCTGGATTGATCCGGTGACTGACTGACGCGGAAACTTGAATCGATCTAATTCGTGATGCCGATCTTGCCTTCGCCCTGCAGATGCAACGAGCGCCTGGCAGATGGCCTGACACGTCCTGTCCTGCTCCCCAACTCCCGGGCCATCGCGATGTCGTCTTGGATCGATCTAAGCGATGGGCGGGGCGATTTTTAGCACGGCCAACGCGCCGACGCATGTTGCTGCGCAATATGGCAGTGACGTGTCGTGCAAATGACCCTTCGCGGAAAAATGCTGTAAGCGTTTACATGCGCAGACGGGGTGGGCCGGCCGGGCTGCGCCCGGCACCCGCAGAGGCCTTCAGGCCAGGGCAACAGCAACAGCAACAGCAACAGCAACAGCAACGGCTGGTTTCCTGCGGGATGGCGGGGTGGGTCCGGTTGCGGGGGACGCTGCAAGTCCCCCTCCGGGGNCCGGCCCAGCCGCTGGCGGCTGNGCGTTCGGGCGCTTGCGAAGCAGTGCTTCGCAAGCAAAGCGCCCTCACCCCTGTAAGCTCGGTCGCGCCATCCATGGCGCTCACGCCCCCGCAACCGGACCCACCCCGCCTTCGACAGATTCCCGCTGCTGTTGGTAGGTGTCGACCTTGGTCGACACCATGCATGGATGAAATCCAATCGATGATTTCGAAATCGGTAGGAACATCCATCCGCGCACGGCGTGGATCTACCAGATCTCGGGAAACTGTCAGGGGTGGGGCGGTATGGGCAGGCAGGACCGTTGGCGCCATGGATGGCGCCATCGAGCCCCCATGGATGGGTCTACGGCGTGTCCTGCCTGCCCATACCGCCCCGCCCAGCTCGGTAGCCCGCCGTTGCTGTTGCTGTTTTCTTGGCTTGAAGGCCTCTGCGGGTGCCGGGCGCAGCCCGGCCGAAGCCCTCCGCTCATGCTGCGCCGCAGAATGCATTGGGCGAAATTCCCATGCTCTACTTGAATCGATCTAAATCCGCCGGGGTGCGGATTTGTACCGATGGAAACGAGGGCTCGGCCTGTGCGGCCGGTTCTTCGCTGCCGCCCTGCCGCCAAGGAGTCCTGCCCGTGACCAGGTTGTCCCGCCGTCGTCCCGCCCGCCGCCTGTCGGCATTGTCCCATCGGCCCCTGGCCCGCATCGCCTGCCTGCTGGCACTGGCGGTGACGCCCTGGCTGCAGGCCGCACCGGCCGCGCTGGAGCGCGAGGTCAATACCTTCATCGGCAGCAAGGATGACGGCAACACCTTCCCCGGTGCTTCGGCACCGTTCGGCTTGATCCAGGTCAGCCCGATCGGCAGCCACTATTCGGGCTGGCGCTACGACGACGACAAGATCCGCGGCTTCGGCCACTCCTTCCTGTCCGGCGCCGGTTGCTGGGAGCAGGGCGGGCAGGTCTCGGTGCTTCCGGTGACCGGTTCGATCGGCCCCGGCGGCGACTTCGATACCGCCGATGCGAAAGCCTTCAATCACAAGACCTATGCGTCGGCTTACACCCACGACGGTGAGATCGGCCAGGCCGGCTACTACAAGGTGCGCCTGACCAGCTACGGCGGCATCGACGCAGAAGCCACCGCGCGCACCCGCGCAGCTGCCGAGCGCTACACCTTCAGCCAGCGCCAGGGCGATGGCCACGTGCTGGTCAATGTCGGTCAGGCCAACGAGCGCCACTCGGTGATCGGCAGCGTGGTCGATGTGGTGGGTGACCGCGTGGTGGAAGGCAAGCTGGTCACCAAGAGCTTCTGCGGTGGGCACCAGTACACCACCTGGTTCCGCATCGAGTTCGACCGCCCGTTCAAGGCGCATGGCACCTGGGGCGAGGGCGGCGGCCTGCCGGGCGCGCGCCACAGCATGGAAGGCGAACAGAAGCCCAACGGCGCGTGGCTCAGCTTCGACCTGGCCAAGGGCCAGTCGGTCACCGCCGTCAGCGCGATTTCGCATGTGGATGCCGAAGGTGCGCGCACCAACCTGCGCGCCGAGGGCATGCAGGGCGGGGCGCTGCTGGGCTTCGAGCGCATGCGCGCGCTGTCGCAGCAATCGTGGCGTGAGCAGTTGGCACGCGTGCGTGTGCAGGGCGGCAATGGCGATGACCGCACCGTGTTCTACAGCGCGCTGTACCACGCGCTGCTGCAGCCGCTCACCGGCAGCGATGCCGACGGCCGTTACCGCGGTTACGACGACGGCATCCATCGCGCCGATGGCTGGACCTACTACGAGTACTTCTCGCTGTGGGATACCTACCGTGCACAGAACCAGTGGCTGGCGCTGACGCGCCCGGACGTGGCGCGCGACATCGGCCGCAGCCTGCTGGCGATCGATGAGCAGGGCGGCTGGCTGCCGCGCTGGGGCTACGCCAACTTCGAGACCAACATCATGACCGGCGACCCGGTCACCCCCTTCATGGTCGACCTGTGGCGCTTCGGTGCGCTCAAGGGCCGCGAAGGGCAGGCATGGGATGCGCTGCGCCGCAATGCGTTCGGTACGCCGCCGCTGAACTCGCGTGCTGCCGGTCGCTCCGGGAACCCGACCTACCTGGACAAGGGCTACGTGGTCTACGACCGTGCGTTCCCGTCCAAGGGCATGGATGTCGATCCCCATCATGGGGGTTCGGCAACGCTGGAGTACGCACTGGCCGACTGCGCGCTTTCGCAGATGGCCGATGGGCTCGGCCATGCCCAGGATGCGGCGGTCCTGCGTGAGCGCGGCCGCAACTGGCGCAAGGTATGGGACCCGCAGGTGCGCGACGCCGAGACCGGCTTCACCGGCTTCCCGCGCCCGCGTACCGAAGATGGCCAGTGGTACACGCCGGCCGATGGCCACTACAGCCCGCGCTCGCATCACGGTTTCCATGAAGGCACGGCGTGGCAGTACCAGTGGCTGGCGCAGCAGGACGTGCCGGGCCTGGTCGAAGCGATGGACGGCCGCGAACAGGCCGGCCGCCGCCTGGATGCTTTCTTCGCCATGGACGCTCTGCAGGCCGACCCCCTCAATGCCGCCCGCAAGGAGTGGGTGGTCGGGCCGTACAGCTATTACAACCAGTTCCGCTACAACCCGAACAACGAACCGGACCTGCACTCGCCGTGGCTGTACACGCTGATCGGCCAGCCGTGGAAGACCGCCGCCGTGGTGCGTGCCGCGCAGCAGCTGTTCACCAATGCACCCAACGGCGTGACCGGCAACGATGACCTCGGCACGATGTCGGCCTGGTACCTGTTCAGTGCGATCGGCGTGTACCCGGCGGTGCCGGGCAGCGGCGAGTTCCTGCTGCATACGCCGCGCTTTGCCAGGGTCGAGGTCGAGCTGGGCAATGGCCGCACCCTGCGCATCGAGGCACCTGGCGCCGATGGCCGCCGCCTGCAGTACGTGCAGGGCGTGCAGGTCGACGGCCAGGCACATGCCCCGGTATGGCTGGGCTGGAGCCAGCTGCAGCAGGGCCCGAAGCTGCGCTTCGCGCTTGACGGGCGGGCGCCGACCGAGGGCTGGGGCACCGCGGTCAAGGACCTGCCGGTGTCCTGGTGCGCGGCACCGGGCAGCCAGCTGCACTGAGCCGGGCTGTGCCGTTCGAGGCAACCCAGCGAACGGCACGGCACGACAGGGCCGCGATCCATTAGGCTTGAGCATCCATCGGAGTGCGGGAAGACGATGAACGACAACAGCGACAGCTCCAGCAAGCGTTCCGGCAAGGCGGTGACGGTGACCGACATCGCCCGTGCCATCGGCGTTTCGCGCGCGACCGTGTCGCTGGTGCTGCGCGGCAGCCCGCTGGTCAACGTCGATACCCGCGCCCGGGTCGAGGCTGAGCTGCGCCGCCAGCGTTACGTCTACAACCGCGCTGCAGCGAACCTGCGGCGGCGCACGTCTTCCAGCATCGCCCTGGTCATCAACGATCTGTCCAACCCGTTCTTCGCCGAATTCGCCTCCGGTGTGGACGAGGCACTGGGCGGACGCGGCTACGTGACCCTGCTCGGCAGTACCGGCGAGTCGCCCGAGCGGCAGCAGGCGGTGCTGTCCACGCTGATGGAACACACGCCTGCAGGCCTGATCCTGTCGCCGGCCGAAGGCAGCGATGCCACGCTGCTGCGGCAGGTACTGGGTGCCAACGCCAACGTACTGCTGTTCAACCGCGAACTGGAAGGCGCCGACTGGGACTTCCTGACCCTGGACAACCAGCATGGCGCCTACCTGGCCACCCGTCACTTGATCGAGCGCGGCCATCGCCAGATCGCATTCTTCGGTGGTCACGCGGCATCGAGTTCCTGCCACCAGCGTCGTGCCGGTTTCCAGCAGGCACTGGCCGAAGCGGGGCTGGCGCTGCCGCCGGGCTGGATGATCGAGTCTGCTCCCAACCGCCTTGAAGCGGCCGCGCGCACCGATGAACTGTTCGTCGACGGCCATCGGCCGAGCGCAGCGGTCTGTTACAACGACACCGTCGCGCTGGGCCTGATGCTGGGCCTGAACTCGCGCGGCATCCGTCCCGGCGGTGACTTCGCGGTGACCGGCTTCGACGATATTTCCGAAGCGTCGGTTGCCGTGCCGCCGTTGACCACCCTGACGGCCGACCCGCGCGAACGCGGGCGGCAGGCGGCATCCCTGCTGCTGCAGCGGCTGGAGGAACCGGATGCGCCACCACGGCGCACGGTCGCCCCGGTACAGTTGCGCATCCGCGAAAGCAGCGCCGCACGTCCGAATTGAATTGATGCTTCGCTCCTGAACTGATTGCACCCTTCCACGCACCAACGACCTTTCGCGCATCGAGGCGCGTACCGCATGCCGATCTCCGCAACGCCCCGCCCATCAGGTTCCCCGGGCAACCAGCCTGCCGTCACCAACGGCAAGGCGCTGGCCGTGGTCACCACCATCTTCTTCATGTGGGGCTTCCTGACCTGCCTCAACGACATCCTGATTCCGCATCTGAAGGCGGTGTTCGAGCTGAACTACGCCAAGGCAATGCTGGTGCAGTTCACTTTCTTCGGCACCTACTTCCTGATGTCGCTGCCGGCAGGGCGGCTGGTTGCAGCGCTGGGTTACAAGAAGGGCATCGTGGCCGGCCTGGTGATCGCCGGCATCGGTGCACTGGGCTTCTGGCCGGCCGCTGAGCTGCGCGTCTATGGCGCCTTCCTCGGTGCACTGTTCGTGCTGGCCACTGGCATCACCGTGCTGCAGGTGGCCGCCAACCCGTATGTCGCCCTGCTTGGTCCGGAGCAGACCAGTTCCAGCCGCCTGACCCTGGCGCAGGCGCTGAACTCGCTGGGTACGGCCATCGCGCCGATCTTCGGCGGCATGCTGATCCTGTCCAACACGGCCATGAGCGGCGAGCAGATCGCCGCGCTGCCGGCCGCTGAACAGCTCGCCTACCGTACCGCTGAGGCACACGCGGTGCAGGGCCCCTACGTCGGCCTGGCCGTGGCGCTGGTGCTGCTGGCCCTGTTCGTATTCCTGTTCCGCCTCCCGGCGCTGAACGACACCACCGAGCAGGCTGACCAAGGGCATCAGCACAGCTATCTGGATGCGCTGCGCAAGCGCCACCTGCTGCTGGGCGTGCTCGGCATCTTCTTCTACGTCGGTGCCGAAGTGTCGATCGGCAGCTTCCTGGTCAACTACCTGTCGATGCCCACCATCGGCGGTTTCAGCGAGCAGGAAGCCACCCACTATGTGTCGGCCTACTGGACGATGGCGATGATCGGTCGCTTCGCCGGTTCGGCGCTGCTGGCGCGCTTCTCGCCGAGCCGCCTGCTGGCGATCTTCGCGCTGGTCAATGTGGGCCTGCTGACGCTGACCATGATGACCTCCGGCAATGTCGCGCTGTACTCGGTGGTGGCGATCGGCCTGTTCAATTCGATCATGTTCCCGACCATCTTCGCGCTCAGCATCGAGCGCCTGGGCCCGCTGACCAGCAAGGGTTCGAGCCTGCTGATCATGGCCATCGTCGGTGGCGCGGTGGTGCCTTACCTGCAGGGCGTCCTGGCTGACCACATCGGCGTGCAGGCCAGCTTCATCCTGCCGCTGCTGTGCTACGGCTACATCATTTTCTACGGACTGGTCGGCGCCCGCGCGCCGGCTGCCGGCACGCAGGGAGGCTGAGTCGAAAATGGGTTCCATCGTCTGCTTCGGCGAAATTTTGATCGATCTACTAGCGCAACCGCCGGCCTTGGCCGATACCCCGCGCGCGTTCCTGCAGTACGCCGGAGGTGCACCGGCCAACGTCGCGGTGGCCGCCGCGCGGCTGGGCGCGAAGACCCAGTTCGTCGGCATGCTCGGCCGCGACATGTTCGGCGACTTCCTGGCGGAGAGCCTGAGCGAACACGGCGTCGGCACCGACTACATCGTGCGCACCGACGCGGCCAAAACCGCGCTGGCCTTCGTTGCACTGGACGCGGGCGGCGAGCGCAGCTTCAGCTTCTACCGTCCGCCTGCGGCCGACCTGCTGTTCCGTGACAGCGATTTCCAGGCGGGCTGCTTCGATGGCGCGCAGTGTTTCCACGTCTGTTCCAACAGCCTGACCGAAGCGGACATCGCCGAAGCGACGTTCGCCGGCATGGACCGTGCGCGTGCGGCCGGCGCGGTGGTCAGCCTGGATCTCAACCTGCGTCCGGCGCTGTGGCCGGCCGATGTCGACCCGGCACCGCGCCTGTGGCAGGCGCTGGAGCGCGCCGACCTGGTCAAGCTGTCGCGCGAGGAACTGGACTACCTGGCCGCCCCGCTGGGCGATGACGGCGAGGCGCTGGTGCTGCGTCGCCTGCTGGCCGCGCAGGCTCGCTGGGTGATCATCACCGACGGTGCCGCCACGCTGCATTGGTATACCCGTGAAACGCAGGGCAAGGTCAGCAGTTTCCGCGTCGCCACCGTGGACACCACCGCTGCCGGTGATGCCTTCGTCGGCGGCGTGCTGGTTGGCCTGCTGGAGCGGGGTGGGGCAGGTGCGGGCTTTGCCGCGTTCTGCCAGGACCCGCAGGCGATCGCCGCCACGCTGCGCTTCGGCGCCGCCGTTGGCGCACTGGCGGTGACCCGCAAGGGCGCGTTCGCTGCAATGCCCTCGTTCGATGAAGTGCAGCAGCTGCTGCAGCTACAGGATCTCCCCGCATGAGCACCTCGCCTGATTTCCGTTCCCCCACGTTCCTGCGCGCCCACATCGCCGATACGATGGCGTTCTACCATCCGCGCTGCATCGACCCGAAGGGCGGCTTCTTCCATTACTTCCGTGACGACGGCAGCATCTACGACGCCAGCCACCGTCATCTGGTGAGCAGCACCCGCTTCGTCTTCAACTACGCCATGGCCTACCGCGAATTCGGCAACGCCGAGTATCGCGACGCGGTCGAGCACGGCGTGCGCTACCTGCGCGAGGTTCATCGCAACCCGGCCACCGGCGGCTACGCCTGGACTCTGCGCGATGGTGTGGTAGAGGACGACATGAACCACTGCTACGGCGTGGCCTTCGTGCTGCTCGCCTACAGCTGTGCGTTGAAGGCAGGCATCGAAGAAGCCCGCACGTGGATGGACGAAACCTGGCAACTGCTGCAGGCGCGCTTCTGGGAAGCCGAGCACGGCCTGTACAGGGACGAGGCCGACGGCCAGTGGAACTTCACCGGCTACCGCGGCCAGAACGCCAACATGCACATGTGCGAGGCGATGCTGGCCGCGTTCGAGGCCAGTGGCGAGCAGCGCTATGTCGAGCGCGCGCTGCAGCTGGCCGACAACATGACCCGCCGCCAGGCGGCAAAGGCCGGTGGTCTGGTCTGGGAACACTACGACGTCAACTGGAACATCGACTGGGACTACAACCTGGACGATCCCAAGCACCTGTTCCGGCCGTGGGGCTTCCAGCCGGGGCACCAGACCGAGTGGGCCAAGCTGCTGCTGATCCTGGACCGTCACGTGCAGGCCGACTGGCTGGTGCCGACCGCGCAGCATCTGTTCGACGTGGCCGTAGAGCGCAGCTGGGACGAGGTGCGCGGCGGCCTGTATTACGGCTTCGCCCCGGAGTCGCGCCGGCAGCCGGGCATGGACGGCGCGCCGATCGGCGGCGACAGTTTCGTCTGCGACGACGACAAGTATTTCTGGGTGCAGGCCGAGACCCTGGCCACCGCCGCGCTGATGGCCGCGCGCACCGGCGATGACCGCTATTGGCAGTGGTACGACCGTATCTGGGCGTACTCGTGGGAGCACTTCGTCGACCATCGATACGGCGCATGGTTCCGCATCCTCGACGCCGACAACCGCAAGTACAGCGATGAGAAGAGCCCGGCCGGCAAGGTGGATTACCACACCATGGGTGCGTGCTACGAAGTGCTGAACGTCGTGCGTTGAGGTCTGCCGCGCTGCGCGCTCGCCGGACGTGGTCCGGCGCTGCCGTGGCGTGTGGCATGGGTAGCGCCGGGTCATACCTTGCGGAAAAACAGGAGTATCACGTGCGTCGCATTTCCAACGCTGTCCGTCTGCTGCTGTTGATGATCGCCCTTGGCGCCTTCCCCGCAGGCGCCGCACCGCTGCAGGCGCAATGGGAGTTCCGGCTGCTGCCCGGCGACGCGCAGGGCGCGGCCCATCCAGGCCTGCAGCAGTGGCGCGCGGCCACGGTGCCAGGCAGCGTGCACACCGATCTGCTGGCGCATGAGCTGATCCGCGATCCCTACGTCGGTGCGCCCGAAGCCGAGCTGCAGTGGATCGGTCTGGCCGACTGGGAGTACCGCGCCCGTTTCGATGTGGACGCTGCCAGCTTGGCCAAGGCCCATGCCGAGCTGCGCTTCGACGGCCTGGACACCTATGCCGAGGTGACGCTCAACGGCAAGCCGCTGCTGCGCGCCGACAATGCCCACCGCACCTGGCATGCCCGCGTCGAAGGTCGCCTGCGTGCGAAGGGCAATGAGCTGCAGATCGTGTTCCGTTCGCCGATCCGCACGCTGCTGCCCGGCGTGCAGGCAATGCCGCACAGGATTGCCGGCAACTATCCTTCGCCCTACGGTGATGAACCCAAGGACGCGATGGTCGGCAACTTCGCGCGCAAGCCGGCGTACCACTTCGGGTGGGACTGGGGCCCGCGCTACGTTACTGCCGGCGTCTGGCGGGGCGTTGACCTGCAGGCATGGGATGCGCATCGGTTGACCGATGTGGCCGTACGCACTGATGCGCTTGATGCAGAAAAGGCAAAGCTGGCGGTAGTGCTGCAGGTGGAGCAGGACGCGGCCGCCGGTCCGGTGGCGGTGGACGTGGAGGTGCGGGATCCCGACGGCCGCAGCGTCGCACGGGTGCAGCGCACGGTCGAACTGACGCCCGGCCGGAACAGCGTGGACGTGCCGGTTGAACTGGCCAAGCCGCGGCGCTGGTGGCCGGTCGGCCATGGTGCGCAGGACCGCTACACCGTGCAGGCGCGCCTGGACGGCAGTGCCGATGCGGTACTGGCACGCGAACAGCGCATTGGCCTGCGCACCGTCGAACTGCGCCGTGAGCAGGACGACAAGGGAGGGCAGGGCTTCGCCTTCGTCATCAACGGGGTGCCGATCTTCGCCAAGGGCGCGAACGTGATCCCCTTCGACGCCTTCCCCGCGCGCGTGGATGCTGCGCGCCTGCGCCAGGTACTGGTCGCCGCGCGCGATGCCAACATGAACATGCTGCGCAACTGGGGCGGCGGCTACTACGAGGACGATGCGTTCTTCGACATCGCCGACGAACTGGGCCTGCTGGTCTGGCAGGACTTCATGTTCGGCGGTGGCATGCAGCCGGGTTACGACCCGGCATTCCGCGCCAGCGTGGTGGCCGAGGCGCGCGACAACGTGCGCCGGCTGCGCCACCATCCCAGCATCGTGCTGTGGTGTGGCAACAACGAAGAAGAAACGGCGTGGAAGGACTGGGGCCACGGCCGTGACCTGAAGTCCGCCGATCCGGCGTTCGCAGCGAAGGTCTGGCAGGGCTACGTCGACCTGTTCGGCAACGACCTGCGCCAGGTGGTGAGCGAAGATGGGTTGGGCGTGCCGTACTGGTCCAGTTCGCCCAGCAACGACCTGGACGAGAAGGCCAACGACTCCACCCGTGGCGACAAGCATTACTGGCAGGTGTGGGGCAATCCGGCATTGCCGGTGCAGGCCTATCTGCGCGAGACCCCGCGCTTCATGTCCGAGTACGGTCTGCAGGCCTGGCCGGCGGTGGCGACGGTGGACCAGATCGCCACCCGTGCCGAACAGCGCATCGACAGCCCGGTGATCCGCGCGCACCAGAAGTTCATGGCCGGCGAGGGCAATACACGCCTGCTGCACTACATCGAACTGGGCTACGGCACGCCGAAGGACTTCGAGGACTTCGTCTACCTGAGCCAGGTGATGCAGGCCGATGGCATCGCCCTGGCGGCGCTGCACCATCGCGCTTCGCGGCCCTACACGATGGGCTCGCTGTACTGGCAGCTCAACGACGTCTGGCCGGGAGCATCGTGGTCGAGCGTGGACTACTTCGGTCGCTGGAAGGCGCTGCACTATGCCGCGCGGCGCTTCTTCGCGCCGGTTGCGGTGGCCGCACTGCGCGATGAAGGCAGCACCCGCGTGCGCCTGATCAACGATGGTGCCGCGCTGGATGCACGTTGGCGCCTGCGGGTGATGGACGTGGCGGGCAAGGTGCTGCGCCGTCGCGAGCAGGCGGTGACCCTCGCCGCCGCCGGGGTGACCGATATCGGCACCTACGCGGATGCCGATCTGCTGGCCGGCGCTGATCCGGCGCGGACGGTGGCGGTGTTCGAACTGCTGCAGGATGGCAAGGTGACGGCGCGGCAGGTGGTCGGCTTCGTTGAAGCCAAGGACCAGGTGCTGCCACGCCAGCAGTTGACGTCAACGCTGGCGATCGACGGTGACCACTATCGTCTGCGGCTGCACAGCGCTGCGCTGGTGCGCGCAGCCTGGATCGATTTCGGCGCGCTCGACGTGCAGGTGGAAGACAACCTGCTGGACCTGCTGCCGGGCGAAACCCGCGACGTCGCCGTGCGTGGCCCGGTGGATCTGGCCGCGCTGCGCGAGGCGTTGAAGGTGAAGACCCTCAACGATCGTTGAGCAGCGCCTTCTACCCGCCTTGGTAGGTGCCAACCTTGGTTGGCACATCAGAAGCTGATCTGCATTGGTAGGTGCCAACCTTGGTTGGCACATCAGAAGCTGATCTGCATTGGTAGGTGCCAACCTTGGTTGGCACATCAGAAGCTGATCTGCATTGGTAGGTGCCAACCTTGGTTGGCACATCAGAAGCATGCCAACCAAGGTTGGCATCCACCAAAGCGGATAGCCTTACAGCTGGATCTGCTGGAAGTTCTCGACGCGATCATGGCCGTTGGCGGCGTCGCCGATGCGCGGCATCGGGTAGTCGTCCAGGCGATCGATCAGACGTGTCTGCAGGCCGGCTTCGCGGGCGGCGTCCAGTTCCTCGACCACGTCGGACAGGAACAGGACCTCGCCAGCGGGAACGCCGATGGCCTGCACGATGTGGCGGTAGCTGTCAGCCTCGCGCTTGCCACCGACTTCGGTATCGAACCAGCCTGACACCAGCGGACTGAGGTCACCGGCATCGCTGAAGCCGAAGAACAGCTTCTGCGCCGGCACTGATCCGGAGGAGTACACATACAGCGGCAGGCCCGAGGCGTGCCACCCCTTCAACACCGGCGCCACCTCCGGGTAGAAGTGCGCGGTGTAGTCGCCACGACGGTAGCCCGCGTCCCAGATCAGCCCCTGCAGGGCCTTCAGTGCGGTGTGCTTGCGGTCCTGGTCGATCCAGCCCTGCAGCGTCTCGGCCACCAGGCTGTCCTGGCAGGCGCCGCCGATCTCGGTGGCAACGGCATCCAGCCAGCGACGCACCTCCGGTTGCTGGCCATGTTCGGCGACGAAGCCGGGCAGCGCCTGGCGTGCGTACGGGAACAGCACGTTCTTGACGAACGAGATGCTGCTGGTGGTGCCTTCGATGTCGGTCAGGATGACGCGGGGCTGCATTGATCAGGACGCCTGGGTCGGAATGTAACGGGGGAATTTCTGCGCGATGTCGGTGCCGGTGAAGTGACCGACCCAGCCATCCGGCTCGGTGAAGAAGCGGATCGCCACGAAGCTGGGCTCATCGCCCATGTCGAACCAGTGGGCGGTGCCGTCGGGCACGGCGATCAGGTCATCCTTCACGCACTCGATCTCATAGACCTTGTCGCCCACGTGCAGTGTGAACAGGCCCGAGCCGGCGACGAAGAAGCGTACTTCGTCTTCCTTGTGGAAGTGTTCGTCGAGGAATTTCTTCCTCAGCTCGGCGCGGTTCGGGTTGTCGGGGGCGATCGAGGCCACGTCCACGCTCTTGAAGCCGCGTTCGGCAACCAGGCGGTCGATGTCGGCGCGGTAGGCGGCGAACACTTCGTCCTGGCTTGCGCCCGGGGCGACCGGCGCGGTGGCCTGCCAGCGCTCAAAGGTGACGCCGATCTTCTGCAGTTCGGCAGCGATGATCGCGCCGTCCTGGGTGTCCAGCAGCGGCGATTCGGGGCGGGTGTCGTCGTAGATGCGCAGTCGGCTCATGGCGGCAGCTTGAACGTCTCGGGGAAGGACAGGGTAGCAGGGTGGCATTGATCGCCTGATTCCAGAACGGCATCTGGCGGTGCCGAAAACTTCAGCGACGCAGCTTGCGCAGCTCCAGCTCACAGTGCAGCAGGAATTCGAACGCTTCCATGTGCCGCCGTGCTTCGGCCATGTCGCGGCCCCAGGCGTACAGGCCATGGCCGTCGATCAGGTAGCCCCAGAGGGTCTGCGTGTCGAGCAGGGCGTCGACCTGGGCCGACAGCACGTCCATGTCCTGGGTGTTGGCAAACACCGGGATGTCGATGGCCATCTCGTGGGTGCTGTTGCCCGCGAAGGCCTTCAGCAGTTCGTAGCCTTCCACCCGGATATGGCCCTGCGGCGCATACAGGCGCGAGGCGATGGTCTGCACCGGCGAATGGGTATGCAGCACGCAGCCGATCTCCGGGAAGCGGCGATACAGCTGGGTATGCAGCAGGGTTTCGGCGGACGGGCGCAGCGGGCGGCCGACGGCCTTGCCATCGAAGTCCACGACCATGATGTCGTCTTCGATCAGGCGGCCCTTGTCCTTGCCGGAGACGGTGATCGCGGCGTGGCGGTCGTCCAGGCGGTGGGAAAAGTTGCTGCTGGTGGCCGGGGTCCAGCCGGCCTGGGCCAGTTCGCGGACGTTGTCGATCAGCAGCTGGGCCAGTTCGCTCAGGCGCGCGGTGTCGTAGGGGAA
>NZ_QQXJ01000001.1:2298848-2326726 GCF_004348785.1 Stenotrophomonas sp. TEPEL | reverse complement strand
GTGTCCGCGNCATNNATGNNGCGGCNAAGCCTCCAGGGACGGATTCACGGCGTCCCCCGCGAATCCAACCCGCCCCGCCAAACCCTCAGCCCAGCTGTTGCCGTTGCTTCGGCTTCAACGGCGGGTGCAGGGCCGCAGGCCCTGCAATGCAGAAAACCTCACTTCCCCCGCAGGCGGCTGTGCCTGAAGCCGTAGAAGAAGTAGATCACGAAGCCGACGAATGTCCACACGCCCATCAGCATCCAGTTGTGCAGCGTCATCGCCGACAGCAGCGCCAGGCAGCTGATCACGCCCAGGCTGCAGACCAGCCATGCACCCGGAATGCGGAACGGACGCGGCAGGTCCGGCTGCGTGCGGCGCAGGATCAGTACGCCGGCGCAGACCGCCGCGAAGGCGATCAGCGTGCCCATCGAGGTCAGCTCGCCGAGGATGTCCAGCGGGAACAGCGCCGCCAGCAGGGCGATGCCGATGCCGGTGATGACGGTGTTGATATGCGGCGTGCGGTACTTCGGGTGGATCTTGGTGAACACCGGCGGCAACAGGCCGTCGCGGCCCATGATCATGAAGATGCGCGGCTGGCCGATGATCATCACCAGCACCACCGACGACAGGCCGATCAACGCACCGATCTCCACCACCACGCGCAACCAGCCCAGCTGCGGATGCGCGGCCACAGCGGTCACCACCGGCTCATCGGTGCCCAGCAGCTGGTAAGGCACCAGGCCGGTCATGACTGCAGCCATCGCGATGTACAGCACCGTGCAGATCACCAGCGACAGCATCATGCCGATCGGCATGTCGCGCTGCGGCTTGTGTGATTCCTGCGCGGCCACCGATACCGCTTCGAAGCCGATGTAGGCGAAGAACACCATCGCCGCGCCACGCAGCACGCCTTCCATGCCGTACTTGCCGGGGCCTTCGTTGGCCGGGATGAACGGGGTCCAGTTGCTGGTGTCCACGTATTTCCAGCCGACCACGATCACCAGCACGATCAGCCCGGTCTTGAGGATGACCATGGCCATGTTCATCGCCGAGGATTTGCTGATGCCGACGTAGCACAGCCAGGTCAACAGCAGCACCAGGATCGCAGCGGGAATGTTGGCGATGGCGCCGGTGGGCCGCAGCTGCGCATCCAAGGGTGCGCTGACCAGCGCCGCCGGTAGATGGATGTCGAAATGGCTGAGCAGGCTGAGGAAATAGCCGGTCCAGCTGACCGCCACGGCCGAGGCGGAGACGCCGTACTCGAGCACCAGCATCCAGCCGATGAACCAGGCCGAGAGCTCGCCGAAGGTGGCGTAGGTATAGGTATAGGCGCTGCCGGATACCGGCACCATCGCCGCGAACTCGGCATAGGCCAGGGCGCAGAAGGCGCAGCAGATCGCGGCCAGCACGAACGAGAGCATGATGGCCGGGCCGGCGTGGTTGGCAGCGGCCTGGCCGGTGATGACGAAGATGCCGCCGCCGATCACCGCGCCGATGCCGAGTGCGGTCAGGCCCCAGGGGCCGAGGTGGCGACGCAGGCTCAGGCCGTTGGCGTCTTCATGGGCGGCATGCGGATGCTTGGTGGCCCACAGTTGCTTGAACATGTGTGGTGGTCTTGTGCGATGCGCCCGGTGACCGGGCGCGGGCGGAAATGCTTGCGGATATCGACGGACCGGCGCAGGTGCCGGCCCGTCGGGAGGATCAGGGCGACTTGGCCAGCTTGCTGTGGCGCATGCCGTAGCCGAAGTAGATCAGCAGGCCCAGCACGGTCCAGCCTACGAACAGATGCCAATGCACCACAAATGCCTGCCAGAACAGGAACAGGCACGACAGCGCGCCCAGCGGGCAGATCACCCACACCAGCGGCACGCGGAACGGACGGTGCAGCTCCGGGCGGGTGTAGCGCAGGATCAGCACGCCGATGCAGACCGTGGCGAAGGCCAGCAGGGTGCCCATGGAAACCAGTTCGCCCAGCACGTTCAGCGGCACCAGGCCGGCCAGCGACGCGGCGATGACGCCGACCACGATCGTGGCCCAGTACGGCGTGCGGAAGCGCTTGTGGACCTTGCCGAACACTTTCGGCAGCAGGCCATCGCGCGAGATGGTGTAGGCGATGCGGGTCTGGCCCATCATCATCACCAGCACCACCGAGGACAGGCCGGCGATCGCGCCGATTTCCACTGCGGTCTTCAGCCAGGACAGGCTCGGGTAGGCTTCCAGCGCGGTGGCCACCGGCTTGTCGGTACCCAGCAGGTGGTAGGGCAGCATGCCGGTCAGCACCGCGCAGACAATGATGTAGACCAGCGTGCACACCGCCAGCGAGCCCAGCAGGCCGATCGGCATGTTGCGCTGGGGATCCTTGGTTTCACCGGCCGCGGTGGAGACCGCATCGAAGCCGATGTAGGCGAAGAACACGATGGTGGCCGCGCGGAATACGCCGCTCCAGCCGAACTCGCCGGACACGCCAGTGTTTTCCGGGATGAACGGGTGCCAGTTGGCCGGGTCCACGTGGGCCGCGCCGATGCCCACGAACAGGCAGATCACGAACACCTTGATGGCCACGATGATCGCGTTGACGAACGCGGACTGGGTCACGCCCACGTACAGCAGGCCGGTCACCGCCGCCACGATCAGCACCGCCGGCAGGTTGAACAGCTTGCCGGAGGCGGCGAACTCGTGCCCGTTCCAGGCGATCGGCGCCGCGCTCAGCGCGTCCGGGAACGGCATGTGCAGCGTGGTGGTGATGAAGCTGATCAGGTACGCCGACCAGCCCACCGCGACCGAGGCCGAGGCGAACAGGTACTCCAGCACCAGGCACCAGCCGATGAACCAGGCCATGCCCTCGCCAAGCGTGGCGTAGGAGTAGGAGTAGGCGCTGCCGGAGACCGGCATCATCGCTGCGAACTCGGCGTAGCACAGGCCGGCCAGCGCGCAGGCGATGCCGGCGAACACGAACGACAGCATCACCGCCGGGCCGGCGTGGTTGGCCGCGGCCTGGCCGGTAAGCACGAAAATGCCTGCGCCGATCACCGCACCAATGCCAAGCATGATGAGGTGTTTCGCCGTGAGGGTCCGTTTCAACGTGGCTTCGCCATCCAGGCTGCCTTCGATGGGTTCGCCGGCATCGACGTGCCCGGCCGGTTCGACCGGCTTGACCCTCAACAGAGCTTTCAGCATGCAGTACTTCCTGATGATCGGATTGGGAGGGCCGCCAGTACATTGCCGGCGGCCTGGAATCGTGAAAGCCGTGCGAACGGCCCGCTGTACCTTAGCCAATGCTGAAGGCCCCGCACAAGCGCAGACGCAACAATGAACGGCGATAATGGCAGGTATTTTTCCAGGCACCCCGCATTCATGAGCGAAACCACCGAATCCCTTGCCGCACTTGATGATCGCCTGCGCGGCCTGCTGCATGACTATGCGCGCAAGGAACCCGCCCACGACGCCCTTGCTGCCGAATTCAGCACATTGATCGACGATGCGGAAGATGCATTCCGCCGCGAACGCCTGACCGGCCACTTCACCGCCAGCTGCTGGCTGGTCAGCGCCGATGGCCAGCGGCTGCTGCTGACCCACCACCGCAAGCTGCAGCGCTGGCTGCAGCTGGGTGGCCACGCTGACGGCGACCGCGATCTGGCCCGGGTAGCGTTGAAGGAAGCCGAGGAGGAATCGGGCCTTACCGGTCTGGTGCTGGATGATCCGGCCATCTTCGATATCGACAAGCACTGGATTCCCGAGCGCAAGGAGGTGCCGGGGCACTGGCACTACGACGTGCGTTTCGTGATCCGTGCGCTGGGAGGGGAGGATTTCGTGCTCAGCGAGGAGTCGCTGGAGCTGGCCTGGCGCCCGGTGACCGAGGTCGCCAGCGATCCGCAGTCGGACGAATCGATGCAGCGCATGGCGCGCCGGTGGCTGGCACGTTGATGCATTGCGCCGGGCATGGCCCGGCGCTACCGGTAGATCCACGCCATGCGTGGATGGCGCGGTGCCAGGGTCAATACAGGATGCGGGTGCGCAAGGTGCCCGGAATCGCCGCCAGTTCGTCACGCACCGCGCTGGCCTGTTCCTCGCTGGCGGTGATGTCGATCACCACGTAGCCCACCTTCGGGTCGGTGCGCAGGAACTGGCCGTCGATGTTGACGTTGTGCCGCGAGAAGATCTCGTTGACCTTGGACAACACGCCCGGCACGTTCTGGTGGATGTGCAGCAGGCGCAGGCTGTCGGCGTGCTCGGGCAGGGTCACTTCAGGGAAGTTGACCGCCGACAGGGTGCTGCCGTTGTCGCTGTAGCGCACCAGCTTGGCCGCCACTTCGATGCCGATGTTGTCCTGCGCTTCCAGCGTGCTGCCGCCCACGTGCGGGGTCAGGATCACGTTGTCGTGGCGGGTCAGCGGCGATTCGAAGATATCGCCGTTGCCCTTCGGCTCGACCGGGAACACATCCAGTGCGGCGCCACCGATGTGGCCGCTCGCCAGTGCAGCATCCAGCGCATCGATGTCGACCACGGTGCCGCGCGCGGCGTTGATCAGGTGCGCGCCGCGGCGCATCTTCGCCAGCTCGGTGCTGCCGATCATCCACTGCGTGGACGGCGTCTCCGGCACGTGCAGGGTCACGATGTCGGCACGCGCCAGCAGGTCGTCCAGGCTGGCCGCCGCACGGGTGTTGCCCAGCGACAGCTTGGTTTCCACATCGTGGAAGATCACCTGCATGCCCAGCGATTCGGCCAGTACGCCGACCTGGGTGCCGATGTGCCCGTAGCCGATGATGCCCAGGACCTTGCCGCGCACCTCATGGCTGCCGCTGGCCGATTTCGACCAGCCGCCGCGATGGCATTCGGCGTTCTTCTGCGGGATGCCGCGGGTCAGCATGATCGCTTCGGCGATCACCAGTTCGGCCACGCTGCGGGTATTGGAGTAGGGCGCGTTGAATACCGGAATGCCGGCCAGCTCGGCCGCATCCAGGTCGACCTGGTTGGTGCCGATGCAGAAACAGCCGACCGCGATCAGGCGCTTGGCCTCGGCCAGCACCTCGGCACTGAGCTGGGTGCGCGAGCGGATGCCGACGATGTGGGCTTCGGCGATGCGCGCCTTCAGTTCGTCCTCGGGAAGCGCCTTGGTGTGCGCCTCGATCTGGCTGTAGCCGGCGGCGCTGAACACCTCCACGGCGGTCTGGCTGACCCCCTCCAGCAACAGCACGCGGATATCCTGCTTCGGGAACGAGGTCTTCTTCGGCGACATGGGGCGGCACGGCCAGTGGGACAGGGGCTGACCACTATGCCAGATCGCAACGCCCATGGTGCAGTGCGCAATTGGTTGCAACTGCAGCTATCCAAGGCGCGGCGGGGCTGGACGCTGGGCCCGGCCGCTGGCACGCTTGTCCGTTGTTCACGCCCCGCGCCGGACCGTCATGACCGATTCCCGCATCGCCTCGTTGCAGCAGGCCTGTCCCGGCCTGAAGCTGAAGACCGACCCTGCCGACCTGGAGCATTACGGCCGCGACTGGACCCGGCGCTGGACGCCGGCGCCGCTGGCGATCGCGTTGCCGGCCACGGTTGAAGAAGTGCAGGCGGTGATGCGCTGGACCGCGGCCGAGGGCGTGGCGGTGGTTCCCTCCGGCGGTCGCACCGGCCTTTCCGGCGGTGCGGTGGCGGCCAATGGCGAGCTGGTGCTGAGCCTGGAGCGGATGAACAAGGCGCTGGACTACGATGCGGTCGACCGCACCCTGGTGGTGCAGGCCGGCATGCCGCTGGAGGCGCTGCACAACGCGGCGCTTGGACATGGCCTCATCTATCCGGTGGACTTCGCGGCGCGCGGGTCGTGCTCGATCGGCGGCAACATCGCCACCAATGCCGGTGGCATCCGGGTGATCCGCTACGGCAATACCCGTGAATGGATCGCCGGACTGAAAGTGGTCACTGCCACGGGCGAACTGCTCGAGCTCAACAAGGGCCTGATCAAGAACTCCAGCGGCTACGATTTCCGCCAGCTGCTGATCGGATCGGAGGGCACGCTGGGCGTGATCGTCGAGGCCACGGTGAAACTCACCGACCCGCCGCCGGCCAGCAACGTGATGCTGCTGGCGCTGCCCAGCTTCGATGTGCTGATGCAGGTGTTCGCCGCGTTCCGTGCGAGGCTGCAGCTGCAGGCCTTTGAATTCTTCACCGACCGGGCGCTGGAACATGTGCTGGCCCATGGTGCGCAGGCACCGTTCGATGAAGTGCATCCCTATTACGTGGTGACCGAGTTTGCTGCCGGTGACCAGGCGCAGGAGGCGGCGGCGATGGCGGCCTTCGAGGACTGCATGGGCAACGGCTGGGTCAGCGATGGCGTGATCAGTGCCAGCGATGCCCAGGCGGCGCAGCTGTGGCGCCTGCGCGAGGGCATCACCGAGGCGCTGGCACGTTACAAGCCCTACAAGAACGATGTCTCGGTGCGGATCTCTTCGATGCCGGCGTTCCTGGCCGAGACCCAGGCGCTGATCGGCGAGGCCTACCCGCACTTCGACGTGGTCTGGTTCGGCCACATCGGCGACGGCAACCTGCACATCAACGTGCTCAAGCCGGACGGCACCCGCGACGCGGACTTCGTAAGCCAGTGCGAGCATGTCACCAAGCTGCTGGCGCAGGTGCTGGCGCGCTTCAATGGCAGCATTTCGGCCGAGCACGGCATCGGCCTGGTCAAGAAGGGCTACCTGGACAGCACCCGTGGCCCGGCCGAGATCGCACTGATGAAGGCGGTCAAGCGCGCGTTCGATCCCGAAGGGCGGCTGAATCCCGGCAAATTGTTCGACCTTTGACACGGGCAAAGTCTTCACCCAGCCGTTACGCTCCACCCACCCAATCGATGAACTCCCCGACCATGATCCGTCCGTTCCTGCTGCTTGCCCTGTTGTCCCTGCCGCTGGCCGGCGTCGCTTCGAGTTTTGCCGGCACCTCGGCCGGTTCGGCGACGGGCGCCTCTTCGGGTTCCTCGGGCAGCAGTTCGGGCGATGACAAGGTGGTGCTGGCTGCCCGCGATGATGCGGCTGCGTTTGTCGCCAGCGATGGCCAGATCCGTGGCGCGCGCCTGCAGGCGGCACTGGTGCACCTGCGTGAGCAGGATGCAGCTGCGCAGCAGCAGAGCGACCTGCAGCTGGCACGCGCCCTGCTGGCGCGTTGATCCAGCGCCCGGGTAGTGCCGGCCGCTGGCCGGCAACCTCATGACACCTGCGTGGAACGCTGCCGGGCATGGCCCAACGCGACGGAGGCGGATGGGCTGGCTCGCTGCGTTGGCGTGGCTGGTCATTCCAACAGCCCAGGCCGCCGACCGCCTGCAGCTGGACCCGGCCGGGCTGAGCCCGGCGCAGCAGCAGGCAGCAATGCAGACACTGGCGGATGTGCAGTCGTTGCTGCCCGACGGCCTGCTGCGTGCCTTGCCCGCGCAGGTGCAGGTGCGCTGGCGTGACGACCTGCCCGCCAACGTGCATGGCCGTGCCTTCGCCGGGGGCATCGCGCTGCGCCGCGACCTGCTGGATGACAATGTGGCCGGTGCCCGACGCGCACGGCGCAGTGCGCTGGTGCACGAACTGACCCATGTTGCCGACCGCACGGGGGCGCACTGGTCACGCAGCGCCCGTTGGCGTGACCTTGCAGGTTGGCAGCGCAAGCCCTGGCATCTGGGTCGCGGTGACAACGCCTTCCGCGACCGCAGTCCCGATGCCTACGAACTGACCGACCCGGCCGAGTACCTGGCGGTGAACGCCGAACACTTCGTGCTCGATGCAGAGTTCGCCTGCCGCCGTCCGGCCTTGGCGCAGTGGTACCAGGCGCATTTCGGTACGCCGCCGTCGCTGCCCGCGCCGCACTGTGCGGGCACCGTTCCGCTGCTGCAGGCCGATGCGGAAGAGGGCGCTGCATCGCTGCTCGCACTGGACCCGGCGCGGGTGTACGCCGTGGACTACCTGTTCGCCGAAGGCAGTGCGCAGCCGATGAGCCGCTGGGGCCACAGCATGCTGCGGCTGGTGATCTGCCGTCCTGGGCGCGCACCGGGCCCGGACTGCAGGCTGGACCTGGAGCATCATCGGGTGCTGTCCTTCCGCGCCTTCGTCGGCGATGTGCAGATTTCCAACTGGCGCGGGCTGACCGGTGGTTATCCTTCGCGCCTGTTCGTGCTGCCGCTGCAGCAGGTGGTGGACGAATACACCAAGGTGGAGCTGCGCGGACTGGCCTCGCTGCCGCTGCAGCTGGACCGCAGCGAGATCGCCAGCCTGCTCGAGCGTACCGCCCAGGTGCACTGGAGCTATGACGGTCGCTATTACTTCGTCAGCAGCAACTGCGCGGTGGAGACGGCGAAGCTGCTGCAGGCCGGTGTCCCGCGCCTGGGCGAAGCCGGCCTGGCACAGCTGAGCCCGCGCGGGCTGCGCCGCCGCCTGGCGCGCCTGCATGCGCTGGACGAGCAGGTGCTGGCCGATCCCGTGCAGGCCCGGGCGCAGGGCTATTACTTTGCTTCCGCGCGTGATCACTACCAGCAGTTGTTCGCGGTTGCCGCCGCGCAGATGGCGTTGCCGGCGCGCGATGTGCGCGCATGGCTGGCGCTGCCGGCGCAACAGCGCGCCCCGTGGCTGCTGCGCGGTGATGTACGTGCCAGTGCCGGCCTGCTGCTGCTGGAACAGGCGGCGCAGCGGCGTGCGGAGCTGCGCGCGCGCGATGCACTGAAGCGACGGTTGCTGGCCGACCCGGACAGCAGCGCTACCCGATTGCTGCGCGCATTGCTGGAACAGAGCGGGCAGTGGTTGCGACCGGGCCAGTTGCTGGCCGACGCTGGCTACGGCCTGCCGCAGGCGGACGAACAGGCGGAGGTGGCACGGGCAGCGGCCGCTGCCAGCGCACGGGCGGTACCCGCCTGGCAGGCCTTGCGCGTGCAGCTGCGCGCGCAGTTGCCGGAATCGCAGCGACGTGAGCTGGATGAGATCGACCGCAATCTCGCTGCGCTGGGTGCGCGCGTGCGTGAGCAGGCCGCCGCAGCGCCGCCTACTGGCGCGGCAATTCGATGATGAAACGACTGCCGCCGCTGGTGCCCGGGGTGCAGTAGACCTGGCCGCCGTGCGCATCGGCGATGGCCTTGACCACCGCCAGGCCGAGGCCACTGCCACCGCCCAGGCGCGATCGTGAGCCGTCGCCGCGCATGAATGGATTGAAGATGTCCGCATGCAGGGCCGGGTCGATGCCCGGGCCTTCGTCTTCGATCGCCACCTGTACATGGGCCACGGTGTCATGCACGGCGATGCGTACCTTGCCCGGGTTGGCATAGCGGCGCGCGTTTTCCAGCAAGGCCAGCAGCGCTTGCCGCAACCGCGTCGGGTCGCAATGGGCGGGGTGCTCCTCGCGGCTGGTTTCCAGCTCCAGCACGAAGCCGGCGCTGCGGAACGCGGGATCCACCAGGGTCATCACCGAATGCACCTCGGCCACCACATCGGTACGGGCGCGGCGCACGTCGAGGCGGGCGTTGTCGGCCAGGCTCAGCACCCGCAGGTCCTCGATCAGCCGTGACAGGCCCTCGACCTGCGCCAGCAGGCTGCGGAACTGCGACTCATCGGGCTGGAACACGCCTTCGGCCAGGCCCTGCAGACGGCCGCGCAGGATCGTCACCGGCGTGCGCAGTTCGTGGGCGATGGCCGCGTGCCACATCACCCGTTCGCTTTCCATGTGCTGCAGGCGGCGGGCCATCGCGTTGAAATCGTCCACCAGCGCTGCGACCTCGCCGGGTGAGTTGGCCTCGGCCGTGGCGCGCGCGCCGAGATCGCCGCCGGCCAGCGCACGCACGCTGTCCACCAGTGAATTGAGCGGCGACAGGATGCGGTGGGCCAGGCGGAACGAGGCGGCGATCGCCAGCGCCAGCCCGGTCAGGATCACCCCGACCATCCAGGCCAGCTCCGGTCCGCTTGGCAGCCATCCTTCCGGCTCTTCGGCGCTGGCCGGGAAGAACTCGATCAGCACGGCGTACAGCAACCACGAAGAGAGGATCACCATCACGATGACGCCGACGACCATCAGCGACATCGACACGACGATGTGCCGGCTGAGCCCGGAGCGGCGCATCAGCGGTCGGCCATCAGACGGTAGCCGACACCGCGTACGCTGGCCGGAATCTGGCTGAGGCCCACTTCGTCCAGCTTGCGCCGCAGCTTGCTGACATGGCTGTCCACGGTGCGCTCCAGCGCTTCGCTTTCCGGCAGGCATTCGTGCATCAGCTCGCTGCGGCTGAAGATCCGTGACGGGGCCAATGCCATGCAATGCAGCAGCTTGAACTCGGTGAGGGTCAGCAGCAGCTCGTGGCTGTAGCCGTCGCCTTCCACATGCACCGCGTGGGTGGCGGTATCGATCAGCAACGGGCCCACGCGCAGGGCGCTGGAGGCATCCGCCCGCGGGCTGCGCAGCGTACGCCGCAGTACTGCACGCACGCGCGCCGCCACCTCCGCCGGGTTGAATGGCTTGACCACATAGTCATCGGCGCCCATCCGCAATGCGGTCAGCTTGTCCAGATCCTGGTCCAGCGCAGTGAGCATGATCACCGGCGTTTCGCCGCGCTGGCGCAGCTGGGTCAGCACGCTCCAGCCATCCAGCCGCGGCAGCTGCACGTCCAGCAGCACAAGGTCCGGGCGCATGCTGCGATGCAGGTCCAGGGCGGCCTGGCCATCGGCCGCACGCAGGGTGCGCAGGCCCTCGCGTTCAAGGTAGGCGGCAAGGATGTCGGCGATCTCGGCTTCGTCCTCGACGATCAGGACCAGCGCCGCGAGGGCAGGGGAGGCATGCATGGCAAGGCGAGGCCGGAAGGTGCTTGCCCTCCATCGTATCTCCACACTTCCTCCATCGAAACCCCATCATCGCCACGCACACTGCGCGCTTCATGATTCCTCAGCCGCGTCTGCGGCACTGTGCACAGCAATGAGAACCTTCAGGACTCCGGTCGCGCTGGTCGCGGCCTTCGCCTTGGCCATGACGGCCTGCTCCCGCCCCGAACCCACCGTCGAAGCCGTGCCGCGTGTCAGCGTGGTCACCGTTGGCCCGCAGGTGGTGCAGCGCGATGATGAACTACCCGGTCGGGTGGCGGCGGTGCGCACCGCGCAGATCCGTGCGCAGGTCGGCGGCATCGTGCAGCGCCGGATGTTCGAGCAGGGGGCGGAAGTACATGCGGGTCAACCGCTGTTCCAGATCGACCCGGCGGCGTTCCGCGCCGATGTCGATTCGGCGCTGGCGGCCCTGCAGCGCAGCGAGGCGGCACTGGGTCGCAGCCGGGTGCAGTCACAGCGGCTGCAGGCATTGGCGGCCGCACAGGCGGTCAGCCAGCAGCACCGCGACGATGCCAATGCCGAGCATGAGCAGGCCCGGGCAGCGGTCAACGAGGCGCGCGCGATCCTGGCGCGACGCCAGCTCGACCTGCGCTACGCCACGGTCAGTGCACCGATCGATGGCCGCATCGATCAGGCGCTGGTGACCGAAGGCGCGCTGGTCGGCGTCGCCGATGCCGAGCCGATGGCGGTCGTGCAGCAGATCGACCAGGTCTACGTGGACGTGCGCCAGCCTGCTTCGCAGCTGCAGTCCCTGCAGCGCAGCGCGGTGGACGGCGAGTTGCCGGTGACGATCATCGGCGCGGCGGGTACGCCGCTGCCGCAGCGCGGTCGGCTGCTGTTCTCCGGTGTCAATGTCGATGCTCGCACCGGCGATGTGATCCTGCGCATCCTGGTCGACAACCCGGAGCGGCAGTTGTTGCCGGGCATGTACGTGCGTGCGCGGGTGCCGCGTGGAGCGCCGGCCAGCGCGTTGCTGCTGCCGCAGCAGGCAGTGCTGCGCAGCGCCGGTGGCCAGGCCTATGCCTGGGTCATCGCCGCCGATGGCAAGGCGGTGATCCGCACGCTGGAGGTGGACGGCAGCGTCAACCGGCAATGGCTTGTGCGGCACGGCCTGAAGGCCGGCGAGAAGGTGGTGGTGGAAGGCCAGGAGCGCCTGCAGGAAGGCGTGCTGGTCGATCCGCGCGACTGGCAGGTGCCGGTCGCCAGTGCCAGCGCACCGCCGACATCCGAACGCCAGGGCTGAGCCCTTCCAGGAACCTACGACATGGCCCGTTTCTTCATCGATCGCCCGGTATTTGCCTGGGTGCTGGCGATCTTCGTCATCCTGGCCGGCGTGCTGGCCATTCCGCGGCTGGCGGTCGAGCGCTACCCGGCGGTCGCACCGCCCAGCGTCAGCATCTATGCCAGCTATCCCGGCGCCAGCCCGCAGACATTGAATGATGCGGTGGTTGGCCTGATCGAGCGCGAGCTGTCCAGCGTCAAGCATCTGCTGTACTTCGAATCGTCGGTGGACACCTCCGGTGAAGCGTCGATCACCGCCACCTTCAAGCCCGGCACCGATCCTGAGCTGGCGCAGGTGGACGTGCAGAACCGGATCAAGGCGATCGAGCCGCGCCTGCCGCGCAGCGTGCGCCAGAACGGCCTGTTCGTGGAGGCGGCCGACTCCGGGTTCCTGATGCTGGTGGGCCTGCGCTCACCCGATGGCAGTGTCAGCGAAGCGGCGCTGGGCGATTTCATGGCGCGCAACATCATCGAGGAGCTGCGGCGCATCGACGGCGTCGGCCGCGTGCAGCTGTTCGGTGCCGAACAGGCGATGCGGATCTGGCTGGACCCCACCCGCCTGACCGGCTACGGCCTGACCATGGGCGATGTCGCCAGCGCGATCGAGCAGCAGAACCTGGAGATCTCGCCGGGCCGCATCGGCGATTCGCCCGGTGTTCCCGGCCAGCGCATCACCGTGCCCTTGAGTGCCGAGGGCCAGCTGTCCACGCCCGAACAGTTCGCGGCGATCGTGCTGCGCGCCGGTGCCGATGGTTCGCGCGTGCTGCTTGGCGACGTTGCCCGGGTCGAACTGGGCGCGCAGAGCTATGCCTGGGGCACGCGCGAAGATGGTTATCCGGCGACGGCCGCCGGCGTGCAGCTGCGCCCCGGTGCGAATGCGGTGCGTACCGCCACGGCGGTGCGCGAACGCATGGCCGACCTGCAGCCGCTGCTGCCGCACGGTGTCGAATCCAGCATCCCGTTCGATACCGCGCCCTTCGTGAAAGTATCGATCCAGAAGGTGCTGCAGACCCTGATCGAGGCGATGCTGCTGGTGTTTGCAGTGATGTACCTGTTCCTGCAGAACTGGCGCTATACGCTGATCCCCGCCCTGGTCGCGCCGATCGCGCTGCTGGGCACCTTCGCGGTGATGCTGGCGCTGGGGTTCTCGATCAACGTATTGACCATGTTCGGCATGGTGCTGGCGATCGGCATCATTGTTGACGACGCGATCGTGGTGGTCGAGGGCGTGGAGCGGATCATGGCCGAAGAGGGGCTGCCGCCGCGCGAGGCCACGATCAAGGCGATGCGTGAGCTGACCGGTGCGGTGATCGGCATCACCCTGGTGCTGACGGCGGTGTTCATCCCGATGGCGCTGGCCAGTGGTTCGGTTGGTGCGATCTACCGCCAGTTCAGCGTGGCGATGTCGGTGTCCATCCTGTTCTCGGCACTGCTGGCGCTGAGCCTGACCCCGGCGCTCTGCGCGACGCTGCTGCGGCAGGGCACGCGTGGCCACCATGGCCGCGGCGGCGTGTTCGGTGCGTTCAACCGTGGCTTCGAGCGGATGACCGGGCGTTACCAGCAGGACGTGGCGGCCGTACTGCGGCGCAGTGGCCGGGTGATGGGCCTGTTCGCTGCCTTGCTGGTGGCACTGTTGATCGGCCTGCATTGGTTGCCGGGTGCGTTCCTGCCGGAAGAGGACCAGGGCTATTTCATGACTTCCATCCAGCTGCCGGCCGAAGCAACCGCTGAGCGTACGCTGGCGGTGGTCGAAGCCTACGAACGGCATGTCGCCTCGCGGCCGGCGATCGCGTCCAACCAGGCCATCCTCGGCTACAGCTTCTCCGGTTCCGGCCCAAGTGCGGCGCTGACCTACACCATGTTGAAGGACTGGGGTGAACGCGGCGGCAGCACCGCATCGGACGAGGTGAAGGCGGCGCAGCAGGCCATGGCAACGGTCCCGGAAGGCGAGGTGATGAGCGTGATGCCGCCGGCCATCGACAGCCTTGGCCGTTCCTCCGGCTTCTCGCTGGCGCTGCAGGCGCGTACCGGACAGGGCCAGGCGGAGCTGCGCGCTGCCCTGCAGCAGCTGTTGAAGCTTGCAGAGGCAAGTCCGTTGCTGGCCGAAGTGCACGCCGATGGCCTGCCTGCGGGCAGCAATGTGCGCTTGGACATCGATCGCGCCAAAGCCGAAGCGATGGGCGTGGCGTTCACCGACATCAGTGCGACGTTGTCGGCGGCGATGGGCTCGCAGTACGTCAACGATTTTCCCAATCGCGGGCGCATGCAGCAGGTGATCATGCAGGCCGATGCGCCGCACCGGATGGAGCTGGAAGACGTGCTGAAGCTGTATGTCCGCAACAGCGAGGGCGGCATGGTGGCGCTGTCCGAACTGGTCACGCCACACTGGACCGAGGCGCCGCTGCAGCTGCAGCGCTACCTGGGGTTCCCGGCATTGAATCTGTCCGGCGCACCTGCCGGCGGGGTGTCCACCGGCCAGGCGATGGTCGAGATGGAGCGCCTTGCCGAGCAGCTGCCAGCGGGTTTTGCCCTGCAGCGGACCAGCCAGTCGCTGCAGGAGCGTGAGTCGGGTGCCCAGGCGCCGTGGTTGCTGCTGCTGTCGATGCTGGTGGTGTTCCTGGTGCTGGCGGCACTGTACGAGAGCTGGTCGATCCCGCTGGCGGTGATGCTGGTGGTGCCGTTGGGCCTGCTCGGCGCTGTTGCTGCGGTGTTGCTGCGCGGGATGCCCAATGACGTGTTCTTCAAGGTCGGCATGATCACGGTGATCGGACTTTCGGCGAAGAACGCGATCCTGATCGTCGAGTTCGCCCGCCAACTGCAACAGCAGGGACGCGGTCTGGTCGAGGCGACCATCGAAGCGGCACGCCTTCGGTTGCGACCGATCGTGATGACCTCGCTGGCGTTCGCGCTGGGCGTGGTGCCGCTGATGCTGGCGCAGGGGGCTTCAAAGGAAACGCAACAGGCCATCGGTACCGGTGTGTTCGGCGGCATGGTCAGTGCGACCGTGTTGGCCGTGTTCTTCGTGCCGGTGTTCTATGTGGTGGTGCAGGGGGCGCAGCAGTGGCTTGCGCAGCGCCTGCGCCGACGCCAGCCGACGCCGGGAGGGAGCGTGGATGGAAAGCAGGTGGATGGAAAGCAGGAACCCTGAGGGCCTGTACGAGGCGCAGCTGCGCGTGTTGGAGCAGCAGCTGCGGGATGCGCTGCTGGACGGCGACCGTGGCGAAGCCACTGCGCTGCTGTCACCGGTGTTGTTCATGATGGACGGGCAGGGCGGCCGGATGCTCGACCTGCCTTGGCTGAGGGACTGGCAGCAAGGGCGCCTGCAGATTCTTGCGCTGCAGGTGCATGCAGTTGAAACGCTGCTGTGTGGTCGGCTGGCGTTGTTGTCCGGCGATGTTCAGCTGCATGTGTATTGGCGGGGACGCGAACACGTGCAGCGCTTGCGCTTGTTGCGCGTCTGGACAAGCGCTTCCAGTGCCAGCGGCGCGCAGCTGCTGTCGATGGCGGTGCTGGCAGGCTGAACAGGGTCATGTGGCTTTCAGGCCCCGTTTGCGTGCAGATGGTAGGGTCCAAGGTCTCTGTAGTTTCGACAAGGAGTCGAGCCATGCGTGTAACTCCCAGTCTGTTGGCTGCCTCCCTCGGCCTTGCGCTGAGCGCCTGCCTGCCGGCCCAGACGCCGGCCGCCAGTAATGCGGGCGAGGCGACCGCAACGCCGGCACCGGCACCGGTGGCCGCCGCTGCGGATCGCGGCGGCAGTGGCGGCGGCAACGAAACCCTCTATCGCTGCGGCGACCTTGATGTGCGCGCGACCTTCAACGGAGGGGACGCAGCGACGGTAGTGATTGGCGGGCGCAGTTTCGCGATGTCCTCCGAACGTGCGGCCTCCGGTGCGAAGTATGGCGACGGCAAGGGCAACAGCTTCTGGACCCGTGGCAGTGACGAAGCGCTGCTCAGCCTGAAGGGCGAGGCGGACCGTGAATGCAGCGCGGTGGAAGCGACCGAGGGCGATGGCAGTGCCGGTAACGCGGCGTTCCGCGCCACCGGCAACGAGCCGGGCTGGCTGGCCGTCGTCGATGGTGATGCGCCGGGCCTGCAGGTGGATGTGGATTACGGCGAGCGCCGTTTCACCGTCGCCAAACCGACCGAGGGCGCAGATGGCTGGGTTGGCAAGGCGGCGGATGGCACCGACATCAAGCTGAGCTTCCAGCGCACCACCTGCCAGGACAGCATGAGTGGCGAGACATTCGAGGCCAAGGCGATGCTGGCCGTAGGCACGCGCCAATACCACGGTTGTGGCAACTTCGGCGGCAAATGACGAAAAGGGGACGGAGGGGATTACTTCGTTTGTGCCATGAACGACGTCATCCCCTCCGTCCCCTTTTCTGCGTCAGCCCTCGCAGGGCTTCAGATCCAGATCGGGGGACAGGTCGTAGCGCAGGTTCACACCGATCAACGCCTGCCGGATCGCGCAGTCATCGCGATGGCGGGCCACCAGGCCGGCAAAGATCTTCTCTCGACCGTCGCAGAACCTGGCGATGGCGGCCTCCAGTTCGCGACGACGGGCGTCGCCGTAGGGTTCTTCGCCGGCAAAATGCTGGCAGCTGTTCTCCCGTGCGATGAAGGCCTGCACATCGGCCGGCATGCCGCAGTAGATGCGGATGTCCTGCACGAAAGCGACGTCGTCGGGGACGCTGCAACCGGCGGCAGCCCGCGCCTGCTGCTCCTCGTCGGGGCCACCTGCCAGCGTCGCCGCAGCGTCTGCTTCATCTGCAGCCGGTGCAACCGCAGCGGCAGCGGTGTCCGCTGCTGGGGGCTGCGCGTCCGCCGCGACGTCACCGGTGCTGTCCGCTGCCCGCGGCGAGCACGCCACGAGCAGGGACAGGAAGGCGATCAGCGCAGCGCGGTTAATCGGCGCGGCCAGCAAATTCGCCGGTGGCGGTGTTCACCAGCACACGCTCGCCGTTGACGATGTACTCCGGCACCATGATCTCGATGCCGGTGTTGAGCTTGGCCGGCTTCGGGCGCTTGGTGGCGGTGCCGCCCTTCAGTTCCGGCGGCGTCTCGACCACTTCCAGCACCACCGAGGCCGGCAGCTGGATGGCCACCGGCTGCTCATCGATCACCTGCACATAGATGCCGGTCAGGCCGTCGGTGATGTAGCCGGCGTCATCGCCGATCACGTCCGCGTCCAGGGTGTAGGGGGTGTAGTCCTCGTCGTCCAGGAACACGAACGCATCGCCGTCCTTGTACGAGTAGGTGGACTGGCGGCGCAGCAGTTCGACTTCGACCAGGTTGTCGTCGGCATCGAAGCTGGCGTCGAGCTTGTTGCCGCCCGGCACGCTGTACATGATGAAGCGGAAGCGGACGTTGCCGCCGCGACCCTGCGGCGAGCTGCGCTCGATGTCGCGGATCTGGTAGACGCCGTTGTTGAACTCGACGACGTTGCCCTTCTTGATGTCGTTGGCTTTCATGATGATGTTGGTCGTTGGGGGAGGGCGCCGTCCCGGCGCCCGGGGGGAATCACTTCGGAGCGAGCCGGGTGGCGCCGTCCAGGCGGATGGTCTCGCCGTTGATGTAGGTGTTGCCGAGGATGTGGCCGACCAGGCTGGCGAAGTCTTCCGGCTTGCCCAGGCGCGACGGGAACGGGATCGAGGCGGCCAGCGATTCCTGCACGGCTTCGGGCATGCCATCGACCATCGGCGTCCAGAACACGCCCGGCGCGATGGTGTTGACGCGTATGCCGAAGCGCGACAGCTCGCGGGCCATCGGCAGGGTCATCGCCACCACGCCGCCCTTGGAGGCGGAGTAGGCGGCCTGGCCGATCTGGCCTTCGTAGGCGGCAACGCTGGCGGTGTTGATGATGACGCCGCGCTCGCCGTCGACGCCGGCCTCGTTGTGCTGCATGCGGTTGGCTGCGGCCTTGGCGACGTTGAAGCTGCCGACCAGGTTGACCATCACCGTGCCCTGGAACGCGGCCAGCGGCATCGGGCCTTCCTTGCCCAGCACGCGGCCAGCGCCGAGGATGCCGGCGCAGTTCATGGCGACATTCAAGCCGCCGAGGAAATCGCAGGCCTGGTCGATGGCCGCCGCCACGGACGCTTCATCACTGACGTTGACGTTGAAATAGCGGGCGTTGTCCTGCCCCAGGCCGGCAACAGCGGCCGCGCCCTTGGCGTCGTTGAGGTCGAACAGGGCGACCTTGCCGCCCTCGGCAACCAGGTGCTGGGCCACGGCCAGGCCGAGGCCGGAGACGCCGCCAGTGATCACGGCACGTACGGAAGACAGCTGCATTGCACGGTCCTGCAGGTTCAAGAACCGCCGATTCTAACGGAAGCGACGGCAGCCGCCGTTGTGCACTGCGCCGCCGGCCTCAGCCCAGTTCGCGGGCGCGGCGCAGGCGACGCTCGAAGTCGGCGGCGGGCAGGCCATGGGCGAACAGGAAGCCCTGGCCGACGGTCACCCCCAGGTCGAGCAGGCATTGCCGTTGCGGCTCGGTCTCCACGCCTTCGGCAACCACGCCCAGGCCCAGGCTGCGCGCGATCGCGCAGACCGCCTCGCACACCGCCACATCCGAGCGGTTGCCGGGAATTCCCTCGACAAACAGCTGGCTCAGCTTCAGCCCATGGATGGGCAGGCGCCGCAGGTAGTTCAGGGCGCTGTAGCCTTCGCCGAAGTCGTCGATGGTCAACATCACCCCCATTTCGCGGAGGCGGGCGAAAGTGCGCAGGGTGTCCGGCGCATCCTCGATCAGCACCCGCTCGGTGAACTCAAGCTCCAGCGCGCTGCCGGGCAGGCCGAACTCGTCAAGCACCTGCCGCACCCAGCGGGCGAGATCCTCACCGACGAACTGGCGCCAGGACACGTTGACGGCCACCCGCACCAGGCCGAGCCCGTCGTCCTGCCACTGCCGTACCTGCCGGCAGGCTTCGCGCAGCGCCCACTGGCCGATGCGCACGATGTCGCCGGTGTGCTCGGCGTGGCGGATGAACAGGTCCGGGCGCATCGGCCCCAGCTGGGTGTTGTGCCAGCGCATCAACGCCTCGCAGGCGATGGTGGCGCCACTGCGCAGGTTGACCTGTGGCTGGTACACCAGGTGGAACTCGTCGCCATCGAGGGCCTTGTGCAGCCGGCTCTCGATCTGCAGGCGGTCATGCTGGCGCTGTGCCAGTTCCGGGGAGAATACCTGCCAACCGTTGCGGGTGCGGCGCTTGCATTCGTACATGGCCGTGTCGGCGTTCTGGATCAGCTGCTGCGGCCGGTCGCCGTCGCGCGGTGCGCGGGCGATGCCGATGCTGGCGGTGACCGGGAACTCGTCGCTGCCCAGCTGGAACGGTGCCGAGAACGCCGCCGTGATGCGCTCGGCCAGCTGTTCGGCCTGGTCCGGCTGGTCGCGCAGGTCGCAGATCACCAGGAATTCATCGCCGCCAAAGCGTGCAAGCAGGCCTTCGGTGCCGATCGCGGTGGCGATGCGCCGGGTCGCTTCGATCAACAGTTCATCACCGGCGTTGTGGCCGAGCAGGTCGTTGACCACCTTGAAGCGGTCCAGGTCGATGTACAGCACCGCCACGCGGTCGTGGCCGGGGCTGCGCATGCGCACGCCGAGGTCGCTCAGCACCGCATCGCGGTTCATGATTCCGGTCAGCGGGTCGGTGCGGGCCTGCACGCGCAGGGTTTCCTCGGCCTGCTTGCGCTCGGTGATGTCCTGCACGGTGCCGGTGATGCGTGCGGCATCGACATCACCGGCCGGGACCTCGCCGATCATCCGGATCCAGAACGAGTGGCCATCGCGGCGCTGGCCCTGCAGCTCCAGGCCGAAGCTGCTGCGGTGTTCGATGGTGTCGGCCAGTGCCTGCTGCAGGGCGGCGCGGTCGTCGCTGCGCAGGCAGTCCAGCAGGTCGGGCATGTCTTCCAGGTCGGCCGGCTGGCCGACGATGCGCCGCGCCTCATCGGTAAGGTACAGGCGCTGCAGGCCGCGATCCCACTCCCAGCCGCCGATATGGGCCAGTGACTGTGCGCGCGCGAACAAGCTGTTGTTGCGCTTCAGTTCGGTGATGTCACTGAACATCGCATAGACATGGTCGGCCTGGTCGCAGCCGTTGCCGAACACCGGCACGTTGGTGGTGGACAACCACAGCATGCGCCCGCGCGGGCGGTGGTACAGGCCGATGATGGTGCTGCGGATCACCCGACCGGCCTGGAAACAGCGGCTGGTCGGCCACTGTGACTGGGTCAACGGGTGGCCATGCTCGTCGACGATGATCCACGCTTCGGGATCGAGCAGCGAGTGCAAGCCCACGCCGCCACCGGTGAGGCCGAGGATGCGATGTGCGGCCGGGTTGGCCGACAGCACGCGCAGGTCGCGGTCGAACAGGATCACGCCCTTGTCGATCGACTCCATCAACAGGCGATAGCGCGACTCTGCGCGCCAGCGCCCGCTCAGGTCGCGGGCAACGGCGACGATGCAGGGTTGGCCGCGGTCCTGGAAACCGGCCGAGTGCACCTCCACCGGAAAGCGGCTGCCATCACCGCGCATGTTGGTCACTTCGATGACGTAGGTGTCGCCGCGGTTCAGCGCTTCCCATACCGGTTGCAGATGGTCGCTGGGCAGGTCGGGATTGAGCAGTTCGATCGGCTGGCCGACGATGTCTTCGCGCGGGCGGTCGTAGGCGACGATGCCGGCGCGGTTGACGTCCAGCACCACGCCTTCGGCGCTGAGGATGCTGACCGGGTCGGGCACGGCGTCGAACAACGCGGCATAGCGTGCCTGGGTATCCAGTTCGCGCTGCTGCGCATCGGCCAGCGCCTGCCGTGCCTGGCGCAGCAGCCTGGCCTGGGCTGGCGGCGGCGAAACAGCCAACGCCGCGTCCAGAGCGGCCAGCGCGTCGTCGGTTGCGGCGGGTGCATCGCCGATGGCCGGACAGTCGCGCGGGCCGCTGTCGTTCATGTCGCTGCCAGCGCCTGCCCGACGCGGCTGGCGGTCGCGCGGCCGAGCAGCCCGGCCAGCCAGCGGCCGGTCTCGGCCAGCGACGGCAGGTCGACCCCGCACTCCAGGCCCAGGCCCTGCAGCAGGTACACCACGTCCTCGCTGGCCACGTTGCCGCTGGCGCCCTTCGCGTACGGGCAGCCGCCGGCACCGGACACCGCACTGTCAACCACCCGCACGCCTTCTTCCAGGCAGGCGGCGATGTTGGCGATGGCCTGGCCGTAGGTATCGTGGAAGTGCACGGCCAGCGCGCTCATCGGGATCTCTGCAGCCACCGCCTGCAGCATGGCGCGGGCCTTGCGCGGCGTGCCGACACCGATGGTGTCGCCCAGCGAAATCTCATAGCACCCCATCTGATGCAGGGCGCGGGCGACGCGCACCACATCGGCCAGCGGCACTTCGCCCTGGTAGGGGCAGCCGAGCACGGTGGACACATAGCCGCGCACGCGCACGCCATCGGCGGCCGCACGACGCAGGATCGGCTCGAAGCGGGCCAGCGATTCATCGATGCCGGCGTTGGTGTTGGTGCGGTTGAAGGCTTCCGATGCAGCGGTGAACACCGCGACTTCCTGCACGCCGACGGCGCGCGCACGGTCGTAGCCCTGTTCGTTCGGCACCAGCACCGGATAGGCGATGCCGGGGCGGCGCTGGATGCGGGCATAGACCTCGGCAGCATCGGCCAGTTGCGGGACCCAGCGTGGGCTGACGAAGCTGGTGGCCTCGATGGTGCGCAGGCCGGTGGCCGACAGGCGATCGATCAGGGCGATCTTGTCGGCGGTGGCCACGGCCTGTTTTTCGTTCTGCAGCCCATCGCGCGGGCCAACCTCGACGATGCGGACGAAATCGCTCATCGCCGCACCCCCATGAAAAGCGGGGCGGGGCGGGCAGGATTCGGCTGGGGTCACGGCGGTTCCTGGGAAACGGGGGCGGCCCGGTCTTCGCCAGGCTGCCAGATGAGATACGCAGGCGGGTCGCACAAGCGGCCACGCCTGCGCCTGGTTGTGGCGGAAGGACCTACCCGGGAAGGTGGCAGACCGCCTCGATGTTGTTGCCGTCGGGGTCGATCACGAAGGCGGCGTAATAGTCCGGGTGGTACCAGGGACGCAGGCCGGGCGCACCATTGTCGCGACCTCCTGCGGCCAGCGCGGCGGCGTGGAAGGCATCAACCTGGGCGCGTTCGGCGCAGACGAAGGCCACGTGCACCCCCTGGCTGAGCGGCGTTGCATTGCCCAGCCAGAAGAACGGCTTGCCGTGGTTGCCGAAACCCACGTGGTCGTGGGCGCCGGTCTGTTCGGCGCTGACCTCCATCACCACGCCGATCTGCAGCGGTGCCAGCGCCTGCAGGAAGAAGGCCCTGCTGCGCGGCAGGTCGCTGCTGTTCAAGCCGATATGGTCGAGCATGTCAGGCCTCCGTGACCCAGTGCGGCGCGCGTTTGTCGAGGAAGGCACCCAGGCCCTCCTGGCCTTCGGCCGATACCCGCAGGCGGGCGATCAGGGCGGCATTGTCGCGGTCCAGGCTGTCGCGGTCATGGGCGTCGCGAACCTGCCGGACCAGCAGCTTGGCCGAGGCCGAGGCGATCGGCCCGGCCTTGTCGAGCAGGGCCAGCTGTCGCTGCACCGCCTCGTCCAGGCGTTCGGGCTCCACCAGCTGGTGGATCAGGCCGATACGCAGGGCGGTGTCGGCGTCGAAGTGCTCGCCGGTAGCGAACCAGCGGCGGGACTGGCGGCTGCCGATGGCCTCGATCACATAGGGCGAGATCACTGCAGGGAGCAGGCCCAGACGGCTTTCGGTCAGGCCGAAGCGGGCGGCGCTGGTGGCGATGGCGATATCGCAGCAGGCCACCAGGCCGACACCACCACCAAAGGCCGCGCCGTGGACGCGGGCGAGGGTGGGCTTGGGCAGCTCGTCCAGGGTGCGCATCAGCCGGGCCAGGGCCAGGGCGTCGTCACGGTTGTCGGCCTCGCTGGCGGAGGCCATGCCGCGCATCCACTGCATGTCGGCACCGGCGGAGAAGGAGGCACCGTGGCCGGCCACCACCACTGTGCGCACCGTGTCATCGCGGCCGGCCGCTTCCAGGGCTGCGGTCAGCCGGGCGATCAGGCCGGCGTCAAAGGCGTTGTGCAGCTCCGGCCGGTTCAGCCAAAGGGTCAGGACAGCGCCGTTGCGCTCGATCTGCAAAGCATCGTTCATGGGATTCCGGGGGTTGCTCCATACCTGTATGGATCATAGCGGGCCATTGGTCATGGGCCATGACGCGACGCGGGAATGTTAGAATCGAGAACCATTTACATCCAGCAGAGAACACGCTAGATGACGCTGTCCGAACTGCCCCTGCACGCCTCGGCCGTGGTCGATTCCGTGCAGGACCTGCATGCCAACGATGCCATCGCCCGGCGCCTGCGCGAGCTGGGCTTTGTCAAGGGCGAGGAAGTGCGCCTGGTGGCGCGAGGCCCGGTGGGTGGCGAGCCGCTGCTGGTGCAGGTCGGGTTCACCCGTTTCGCGCTGCGTATCAGTGAGGCCCGGCGCGTGGTCATCGACCCGGCCAGCCAGGAGGGACGTGCATGAGCGCCACCGCAACCGCCGCCCCGCTGCGCATCGCGCTGGTCGGCAACCCCAACAGCGGCAAGACCGCGCTGTTCAACCAGCTGACCGGCAGCCGGCAGAAGGTCGCCAACTACACCGGCGTCACCGTTGAGCGCAAGGAAGGCCGCCTGCGTGCGCCGTCCGGCCGCGAGTTCGCCGTGCTCGACCTGCCGGGCGCCTACAGCCTGCAGCCGGCCAGCCTGGACGAGGCGATCACCCGCGACCTGTGCCGGGGTTTCTACCCGGGTGAGGCCGCACCGGACGTCCTTCTGTGCGTGATCGACGCCACCAACCTGCGGCTGCACCTGCGCTTCGCCCTGGAGCTGCGCGAGCTGGGCAAGCCGATGATCATCGCCCTGAACATGGTCGACGCCGCGCAGCGCCGCGGCATCCAGATCGATGTGGCCGCGCTGGAGCGCCAGATCGGTGTGCCGGTGGTGGAAACCGTGGCGGTGCGCAAGCAGGGCGCGCGTGCACTGGTGGAACGCCTGGATAGGATGGTGCCGCACCTGGATGCGCCACTGGCCGGCGTGGAGAGCGGCGCGGACTACCACGCGCAGGTGCGCGCGATCCTGGCCGCCGCCGTGCGGATGCCGGCACGGACGGCCAAGATCGACGACACGCTGGACCGCTGGCTGCTGCATCCGGTGTTTGGCCTGATCACGCTGGTGGTGGTGATGTTCCTGATCTTCCAGGCGGTGTTCGCCTGGGCGACGCCGCTGATGGATGGCATCGAGGCCGGCTTTGCCTGGCTGGGTGAACTGGCCGCCAGCGTGCTGCCGGCAGGCCCGCTGACCAGCCTGCTGACCGACGGCATCATCGCCGGCCTGGGCGGCGTGGTGGTGTTCCTGCCGCAGATCCTGATCCTGTTCGCCTTCATCCTGGCGCTGGAGGAATCCGGTTACCTGCCACGTGCTGCGTTCCTGCTGGACCGCATGATGGCGGCGGCCGGCCTGTCGGGGCGGTCGTTCATCCCGTTGCTGTCCAGCTTCGCCTGCGCGGTGCCGGGCATCATGGCCACCCGCAGCATCCAGGACCCGCGTGATCGCCTGGCCACGATCCTGGTGGCACCGCTGATGACCTGCTCGGCAAGGCTGCCGGTGTATGCGCTGCTGATCGGTGCGTTCATTCCGGCCGGCAAGGTCGGCATCTTCAACCAGCAGGGCCTGGTGCTGTTCGGCCTGTACGTGGCGGGCATCCTCAGCGCGCTGGTGATGTCGTGGGTGATGAAGAAGTGGCGCCGCGACAAGAGCGAGCATCCGCTGATGCTGGAGCTGCCGTCGTACCGCATTCCGCATCCGCGCGACCTCGCCGTCGGCCTGTACGAGCGCGGCATGATCTTCCTCAAGCGCGTCGGCGGCATCATCCTGGCGCTGACCATCCTGCTGTGGTTCCTGCTGTCGTTCCCGGGCGCGCCCGCCGATGCCACGATGCCGGCCATCGACTACAGCTACGCCGGCCAGATCGGCCACGCGATGACGGCGATCTTCGCGCCGCTGGGCTTCAACTGGCAGATCTGCATCGCGCTGATCCCGGGCCTGGCCGCGCGCGAAGTAGCGGTGTCCTCGCTGGCGACGGTGTATGCGCTGTCGGCCGCCGATGACGATGCGGCGATCTCGGCACTGTCGCCGGTGGTGGCCGACGGCTGGTCGCTGGCTACCGGCCTGGCCCTGCTGGTGTGGTTCATCTACGCACCGATGTGCATCTCGACGCTGGCCACCATCAAGCGCGAGACCAACTCGTGGAAGCAGATGGGCTTTGCGGCGTTCTACCTGTTCGCCGCAGCGTACGTGGCCGCGCTGATCACCTACCAGGTGGCCGTGGCACTGGGAGGCGGCTGATGGACGCCGGCCTGCTGGTGCAGTACCTGATCATCGCGGTGGCCGTGCTGGTCAGCGCATGGGTGGTGCTGAAGAAGCAGGCGCCCGCCACCGTGCGCAGACTGCGCGGTGTGCTGGCGCTGGCGCTGCTGAGGCCGGGTCGTGCGGCCTGGCTGCAGGCGCTGGGCCGGAAGATCGCGCCGCCGGCCACTGGCGGTGGCGGGGCTTGCGGTGGCTGCGACAGCTGCGGACCGACGCCGCCGAAGCAGCACTAGAGAGGCGTCTGGGCGATGCCCTGGTGGGTGCGGACCTTGGTCCGCACTGCCGATTGATCATCCACGCATGGCGTGGATCTACCCAGCCCGGTGCTGCGCTCCAGCGGTGTCGGAATTGATCATCCACGCATGGGGTGGATCTACGTTGCAGGCAGGGTGAGGCGGCCGGTTCGCCGCGATGCGTCAACGTGCGCGCTCACCCAACTCCGCAGCCAAGGCAAGCCAGCGTTCGCGCTGTTGCGGCGTGCTGCTGCGCACCGGGCCCAGCCGGCTGACCCGTACCGGGCGTATGCCGCAGAACTCCAGGATGGTCCTCCGGATCTGGGTGATGCCCGGATCGCGGTAGATCCAGCGGTAGTACCAGGGCGGCGTATCCAGCGTGGTGATGACCCGCGCGCTGCGGCCTGCCAGCAGCCGGTCCCACCACACCGAATCGCGCCGGTAGCGGAAGGCGAAGCCCGGCAGCAGCACGCGGTCGAAGAAGCCCTTCAGCAGTGCCGGCATCGCGCCCCACCACGTCGGGTAGACCAGCACCAGGTGGTCGCAGGCCTGGATCGCGTCTGCTGCATCCTGCAGGTCGGTTTCCAGTGGCTGTATCTGGCGATAACCGTGGCGCAGCACCGGGTCGAACTGAAGGTCGCCCAGGGCGATCATGTGCACGCGGTGGCCGGCGTTGCGGGCGGCGGTCGCGTAGCGCTGGGCGAGGGCGCCGCACAGGCTGTCGCGGTCGGGATGGCCAAGCAGGATCAGGATGGAACGGGACACGGCAGTCTCGGAGGCTGGAAAGCAACCGACGTTGCGCTATGCCCCAAGGGCAGAGTCAAACGTCAGGGCAGCCGGCAGGAACCAGCACGCAGGTGCCATCGCCCTGCTGCAGCCATTGCCGCAGTTCGTCAGCCAACTGCTGCAGTTCGACCTCGACGCGGGCAAGCCGCTCGCGCTCGGCGGCAATCGCAGTGCGCTGGCGTTCCAGCAGGGCGAGCACGGCTGGCCAGTCCAACTGGCCGTCGCCGCGCTGCAGGCGGGTAATGGCGGCCAGGCCAATGCCCAGCCCCAGTGCCTGCCGGATCAGCTGCACCCAGGCCACGTCCTGCTCGCTGTAGTCGCGGTAGCGGTTCAGGCGCGGCACTGGCGGCAGCAGGCCGCGTGCCTCGTACAGGCGGATGGCCTTGGCGCTGGCGCCGGTACGGCGCGCGACTTCGGAAATGCGCACCGTTTCAGCCCTGCATCCGCGCAGGCGGCATGACGGCCTCAGCGCTTGGCGCGTGCGGTTGGCAAAGATGCATGAGGTGCGGGCCAGCGCTTGAAGGGGCACGCAGCGTAGCAGCGACAGTGCTTGCCGGACCATGCGTGCTGCCGCTAGCCTGCGTGCATGAACCAGACTCCCCTGCGATTGCTTATTCACGGCGCCTCCGGGCGCATGGGCCAGGCCCTGTTGCGGCTGGCCGCCGAACATCCTGATTCCCTGCAGATCGTCGCTGCGGTGACCGGCCGCGCGCCGGCGCAGCGGGTGATCGACGGCGTGCCGTTCTTCGCGGCCAGCGAGTTGCCGGGGGCGCCGGTGTTCGATGTGGCGATCGACTTCAGCCTGCCCGAGGGCTTCGATGCGCTGCTGGCACTGTGCGTGGAGCGCGGTGCGGGACTGGTATCGGGCACCACCGGTATTTCCAGTGTGCAGCGCCAGGCACTGGAAGCAGCGGCGGCGAAGATCCCGCTGGTGTGGGCGTCGAACTTCAGCCTGGGCGTGGCGGTGCTGGACGAACTGGTCGAGCGTGCAGCGCAGGCGTTGTCCGGTTGGAACTGCGACATCGTCGAATCGCACCATACGCAGAAAAAGGACGCTCCCTCGGGCACGGCGTTGACCCTGGGTGCCGCGGCGCAGCGGGGCGGGGCCGAGCCGCAGTACGCCAGCCTGCGCGCCGGAGACATCGTCGGCGAGCATCTGGTGCAGTTCACCGGCCTGGGCGAACGCATCGAGCTGGTGCACAGGGCCACCAACCGCGACATCTTTGCCCGCGGGGCGCTGTTCGCCGCTCGCCAGCTGCAGGGCCGGGCGGCAGGCAGCTACCGGGTACGTGACCTGCTGGACGGCCCCCTGTAAACGGTAGCGCCGGGCCATGCCCGGCG
>NZ_QQXJ01000001.1:2280685-2298748 GCF_004348785.1 Stenotrophomonas sp. TEPEL | reverse complement strand
GCCATGCCCGGCGTCGGCGGCAGATCCGCCGGGCATGGCCCGGCGCTACCCTTGGGTGCCCGCATACGCTCCCGGATTGAAATGAATGCGCAATCGCCTGTTCATGAATGGCGATAACCGCTGGCGCGAGCGCCCCGGCACCGCTACAATTCGCACTCGCCGAATCACGAAAGCCGGACCGGTCCCAGACCGTACGTCCGCGCTTTTTTGCAACCGGATTTCCGTGAAGCGCAGGCGTGACTTCGGCACCCCCTCGGTAGCCAAAGTGAGAATTCCGTGACCCAAGCCGCAATCCTCGTCCTCGAAGACGGCACCGTATTCGAGGGCGAATCCGTAGGCGCGCCCGGCCTGTCCGTCGGTGAAGTGGTGTTCAACACCGCCATGACCGGCTACCAGGAAGTATTGACCGACCCGTCCTACGCCCGGCAGATGGTCACGCTGACCTATCCGCACATTGGCAACACCGGCATGACCGACCAGGACGATGAAGCGTCCAAGGTGTGGTCGGCCGGCCTGATCGTGCGCGATGTACCGCGCCGCCCGAGCAGCTGGCGCAGCCAGGTGTCGCTGCAGGATTGGCTGATCCAGCGCGGCGTGGTCGCCATCGCCGGCATCGACACCCGCAAGCTGACCCGCATCCTGCGCGAGAAGGGTGCCCAGAACGGCGCGCTGATGGCCGGCGACGGCATCGACGTGGAAAAGGCCCTGGAAGCGGCCCGCAAGTTCCCGGGGCTGAAGGGCATGGATCTGGCCAAGGTCGTCAGTACTGACAAGACCTACGTCTGGACCGAGGGCCAGCTGGACCTGGACGCCAACGCCTTCGTCAGCGTGCCGGGCAAGTACAAGGTCGTGGCGTACGACTTCGGCGTGAAGACCAACATCCTGCGCATGCTGGCCGAGCGCGGCTGTGAGGTCACCGTGGTGCCGGCACAGACCCCGGCCGCTGAAGTGCTGGCGCTGAAGCCGGATGGCGTGTTCCTGTCCAACGGCCCGGGTGACCCGGAACCGTGCGACTACGCGATCGCCGCGATCAAGACCTTCATCGACGTGAAGATCCCGACCTTCGGCATCTGCCTGGGCCATCAGCTGTTGGGCCTGGCCTCGGGCGCGAAGACCATCAAGATGGGCCATGGCCACCACGGCGCGAACCATCCGGTGCAGGACCTGGACAGCGGCCGGGTGATGATCACCTCGCAGAACCACGGCTTCGCGGTCGATGAAGCGACCCTGCCGGCCACCCTGCGGGTGACCCACCGTTCGCTGTTCGACGGTACCAACCAGGGCATCGCCCGCACCGACGTGCCGGCCTTCTCGTTCCAGGGCCACCCGGAAGCCTCGCCGGGCCCGCATGACGTCGGTCCGCTGTTCGATCGTTTCGTGACCCTGATGGCCGAGGCCAAGGCTTGATGCGCAGCGCCGCTCTGCTGCTGTCGCTGTGCTGCGCCGCGGGTGCGGCACAGGCTGCGCCGGCGTCCGCTGCGGACATGGACGCGCTGCTGCACACGTTGAAGAAGGACTCGGTCGGTGCGTCGTCGGCGACGATGCTGGTCGAGGAGGTGCCAACGCTCAAAGCGCTGGCCGAAAGCGATCGCCAATGCGCCCGCACCTCCATCCAGTCGTTCTTCTACGTTCATGCGCGCCAGTCGTTGATCAACAGGCTTGGCGAGGACGGTGACGTGGTCGTTGCGGACTGGTCGCGCTTCCTGGCCACACCGTCCGGAAAGGGTTACCTGATCCTCACCCGCGCGCTCCCGGAGTCGGCAGCGGACGCGTCGGTCAACGTCAACGACGAGGCGTACGCCGCCGGATTCGACGCCTTTCTCGGCAGTCCGTCCTTCAAGCGCCTGGATGCTGGTTTCGATGCGATGAGCGTCCCTGACGAATTCGCGGTGAAACTGAGCCAGGGATTGCAGGACCAGTGCGGGATTGCGCTGAAACCCGAAGAGATTTCCTGATCGACAGCGTGCGATCACTCCCCCTTGTCACGCTGTACTGACCTAGAGAAGAAAATGCCCAAGCGCACTGACCTCAAGACCATCCTCATCATCGGTGCCGGCCCGATCGTCATCGGCCAGGCCTGTGAGTTCGATTACTCCGGTGCCCAGGCCTGCAAGGCCCTGCGTGACGAGGGCTATCGCGTGGTGCTGGTCAACAGCAATCCGGCCACGATCATGACCGACCCGGAGATGGCCGACGCCGTCTACATCGAGCCGATCAACTGGCAGACCGTCGAGAAGATCATCGCCAAGGAAAAGCCCGACGCGCTGCTGCCGACGATGGGTGGCCAGACCGCGCTGAACTGCGCGCTGGATCTGGCCGACCATGGCGTGCTGGAGAAGTACAACGTCGAGCTGATCGGCGCCAAGCGCGATGCGATCCGCATGGCCGAAGACCGCGAACTGTTCCGCGTGGCGATGAGCGAGATCGGCCTGGAGTGCCCGACCGCTGCCGTTGCCCACACCCTGGACGAAGCGCTGGAGATCCAGACCCGCGTCGGCTATCCGACCATCATCCGCCCCAGCTTCACCCTGGGCGGCAGTGGCGGCGGCATCGCCTACAACCGCGAAGAGCTGATCGAGATCGTCAACCGCGGCCTGGAACTGTCGCCGACCACCGAAGTGCTGGTCGAAGAGTCGGTGCTGGGCTGGAAGGAATTCGAGATGGAAGTGGTCCGCGATACCGCGGACAACTGCATCATCGTCTGCTCGATCGAGAACCTGGACCCGATGGGCGTGCACACCGGTGACTCGATCACCGTGGCGCCGGCGCAGACCTTGACCGACAAGGAATACCAGCGCCTGCGCGATGCCTCCATCGCCGTGCTGCGCAAGATCGGCGTGGATACCGGTGGCTCGAACGTGCAGTTCGGCATCAACCCGGACACCGGCCGCGTGGTGGTGATCGAGATGAACCCGCGCGTGTCGCGTTCCTCGGCGCTGGCGTCCAAGGCCACCGGCTTCCCGATCGCCAAGGTCGCCGCCAAGCTGGCCGTGGGCTACACCCTGGACGAACTGAAGAACGAGATCACCGGCGGCCTGACCCCGGCCTCGTTCGAGCCGTCCATCGACTACGTCGTCACCAAGATCCCGCGCTTCGCTTTCGAGAAGTTCCCGGCTGCCGATGCACGCCTGACCACCCAGATGAAGTCGGTGGGCGAGGTGATGGCAATGGGCCGCACCTTCCAGGAATCGATGCAGAAGGCTCTGCGGGGCCTGGAAACCGGCAAGGTCGGCTTCGACCCGACCGGCCTGGACCTGACCAGTGAAGACGATCTGCAGACCCTGCGCCGCGAGCTGAAGGCCCCGGGTCCGGAGCGCCTGTTCTTCGTCGCCGACGCGTTCCGCGCCGGCATGAGCGTGGAGGACATCTTCAAGCTGTCCTACATCGATCCGTGGTTCCTGGACCAGATCGAAGAAATCATCGCCGCCGAGACCCAGGTCGCAGCCGATGGCATCGACGCCCTGGATGCGGCGCGCCTGCGCAAGCTCAAGCGCGCCGGCTTCTCCGACGCCCGCCTGGCCCAGCTGACCGGCACCAACGAAGCCGCGGTGCGTGCGCTGCGTCGCGCGCACAAGGTGCGCCCGGTGTACAAGCGCGTGGACTCCTGTGCCGCCGAGTTCTCCACCAGCACTGCCTACCTGTACTCGACCTACGAGGACGAGTGCGAGGCGGCACCGAGCAACCGCGACAAGATCATGATCCTCGGCGGTGGCCCCAACCGCATCGGCCAGGGCATCGAGTTCGACTACTGCTGCGTGCACGCGGCACTGGCGCTGCGCGAGGACGGCTATGAAACCATCATGGTCAACTGCAATCCGGAAACCGTGTCGACCGACTACGACACCTCCGACCGCCTGTACTTCGAACCGCTGACCCTGGAAGACGTGCTGGAAATCGTCGAGCTGGAGCAGCCCAAGGGCGTGATCGTGCAGTACGGCGGCCAGACTCCGCTGAAGCTGGCGCGCGCGCTGGAAGCCAACGGCGTGCCGGTGATCGGCACCAGCCCCGATTCAATCGACCTGGCCGAAGACCGCGAGCGCTTCCAGCAGCTGGTGGACAAGTTGGGCCTGAAGCAGCCGCCGAACCGCATTGCCCGCAACGACCAGGAAGCCCTGCTGCTGGCGCGTGAGATCGGCTACCCGCTGGTGGTGCGCCCGAGCTACGTGCTGGGTGGCCGCGCGATGGAAATCGTCTACGGCGAATCCGATCTGGCCCGCTACGTGCGTGACGCGGTGAAGGTGTCCAACGATTCGCCGGTGCTGCTGGACCGCTTCCTCGACAACGCCGTCGAGTGCGACGTGGACATCATCGCCGACGCCCAGGGCAACGTCCTGATCGGTGGCGTGATGGAGCACATCGAAGAAGCCGGCGTGCACTCGGGCGATTCCTCCTGCTCGCTGCCGCCGTACTCGCTGTCGGCTGAAACCCAAGCCGAGCTGCGTCGCCAGGTGGTTGAGCTGGCCAAGGCCCTGAACGTGGTGGGTCTGATGAACACCCAGTTCGCGATCCAGACCGATGAGGATGGCAACGACACCATCTTCCTGCTGGAAGTGAACCCGCGTGCCTCGCGCACCGTGCCGTTCGTGTCCAAGGCCACCGGCATGCCGCTGGCCAAGATCGCGGCCCGCTGCATGGCCGGCAAGACCCTGGAAGAGCAGGGCGCTACCAAGGAAATCGTGCCGGACTATTACTCGGTGAAGGAAGCGATCTTCCCGTTCGCCAAGTTCCAGGGCGTCGACCCGATCCTCGGGCCGGAGATGCGCTCCACCGGTGAGGTGATGGGCGTGGGCCGCAGCTTCAATGCCGCCTTCGCGCGCGCGCAGGAAGCCGGTGGCATCAAGGCGCCGCCGGTGGGCAAGGCGTTCGTGTCGGTGCGCGACCCGGACAAGAAGCGCGTGCTGCCGGTGGCCAAGGCGCTGCTGGCGCGTGGCTACAGCCTGGTTGCCACCCGTGGCACCGCAGCGTGGTTGCAGCAGCACGGCATGGACTGCGAGATCATCAACAAGGTGGTCGAGGGTCGCCCGCACATCGTCGATTCGATCAAGAACGGCGAGATCGTCTATATCGTCAACACGACCGAAGGCCGTGCCGCGATCAACGACTCGTTCTCGATCCGTCGCGAGGCGCTGCAGCACCGTGTCACCTATTCGACCACCATTGCCGGTGCCAAGGCGCTGGTGGATTCACTGGAATTCCGCGGTACCGGCCCGGTCTGGTCGCTGCAGGAACTGCACAAGGAGTTGAACGCATGAGAGCACCCATCACGATGAAGGGCGCGCAGCGTCTGCGCGACGAACTGGATCACCTGAAGTCGGTCAAGCGCCCGAAGGTGATCGCCGCGATCGCCGAGGCGCGTGAGCATGGCGACCTGAAGGAGAACGCCGAGTACCACGCCGCGCGCGAGGAACAGGGCTTCATCGAAGGCCGCATCAAGCAGCTGGAAGGCGAGCTGTCGCACGCCGAGATCATCGATGTGAGCAAGCTCAATGCAGGCTCCAAGGTGGTGTTCGGCGCCAGCGTGACCTTGGCCGACGTGGAAACCGACGAAGAGAAGAAGTACCAGATCGTTGGTGACCTGGAAGCGGACATCAAGCAGGGCCTGATCGCCATTTCCTCGCCGGTCGCCCGCGCGATGATCGGCAAGCTGGAAGGTGACTCGATCGTGATCGATGCGCCGGCCGGCCAGCGCGAGTACGAGATCGTCAGCGTCAGCTACCAGGACTGATCCGTGGCGACGGCAACCCTGCTGTTGCCGGCACGCAGCCGCTTTGCGGTGGCTGCATTGCCGGATGACGTGGCGCGTGCCCTGGGCCGCGCCACCACTTCGCAGGGCGATGCCGGCGAACGCGCGCAGCTGCTGCGCCACTTCACGGTGGCCGCGCCGCACTGGCCGGTGGCTGCGTTGACCCGCCAGCGTGACGTCGGCGATGCCGCCGGCGCCTGCTGGCTGCGTGCCGATCCGGCCTGCATGGTGCCGGACATGCATGGCGCGCGGATGATGGGCCACGGCGAAACGCTGCGGCCCGGCCTGGCCGATACGCTGGCGTTGCTGCCCGTGCTGCAGCCGCTGTTTGCGGATGCAGGCTTCGTGCTGGATGCACCCGATCCGTCACGCTGGTACCTGCGCCTGCCCATCGGTACTGAACTGCCGGCGTTCGACAGCCCCGACGAGGTGCTGGGGGATGACCTGTTCGCGCACCTGCCGCCGGGCGAGGCGGGCCGTCGCTGGCGCGCACTGATGACCGAAGCGCAGGTGCTGCTGCACACCCACTCGTGGAACCAGCAGCGCGCCGCGCAGGGCCAGCAGCCGATCAATTCGCTGTGGTTCTGGGGTGGTGGTGTGATGCCGGTATCGGTGACCACGCCGCACGCGCAGGTACGCAGCCGCGATGCGCTGCTGCAGGGCCTGGCCCAGGCCGCGGGTGTGGCGGTGGATGGTGAGCAGTCGGTCGATGCACTGGTCGACCTGCGCCAGCTGCGCTCGTTGCAGCAGCTGGGCAACGACGCGATCCGGCCGCTGCTGGCCGCGCTCAAGCGTGGCGAGCTGCAGCGGCTGGTGCTGGACTTCGAGGACGGCCTGCAGTTCCAGCTGGATCGCGGCCAGCGCTGGCAGTTCTGGAAGAAGCCTCGGCAGCTGCACGACGCCTGAGCTGGTGGTAGCGCCGGGCCATGCCCGGCGGATGCCCTAGCGCAATTCCGTAACGTAGGTCGGCAGTTGCCAGTGGCGCTGACCGGCGCCCAGGCAGTGCCGGCCGACGAAGGTTGCCGCCAGCACCAGGCGGGTCCCATCCCAGGCCCAATGCCGGTCTGTCCCGCAGCGGTCCGTAGCGCTTGCAACGCCTTCTTCAAGGAAAACGGCATGCAGCGGTGGCGGCACCAGGCGAGGCGCCACCCGTGCGACCGGCACCTGCGATTCCGGCCGCAAACCCTTGTCCACCAACGCCCCGGGGGTGTGCAAGCGGCCCTGTACCTCGTCCATCTTCAGCAGCAGTGCGGCATTACCGCTCTCTGCCAATGGCCATGCCTGGCCCGCCGTGTCGGTCATCCTGACCGGCCGCCCGCGCCCCAGTGCATCCAGCAGCGCCTGCGCATGTGGTGGGGCCAGAGCCAGGCCGGCCTCAAGCGCATCCGCCGGGCCGATATCACCCAGGTCCGCGCCATCCACATGCAGCCGCAGCCGGCCCTCTGGATGCACCCGCGGGCTGCGCGGCGCGCCGTCACTGCCATCAGCCAGCGACAGTCGCGCCATCACGGGGGTGTCTGGTCCAGCGGCACGCTCGAGGAGCACGCCCAGCATCAACGCGGCCGGTGGGCCGAACGCCACCATTCGGCAGGTGCCTGTGTTGTCGCATGCCAGGTGTCCGTTCTGTTCAGGGAACGTGAACTGCGCGGGCGTGCCGGCGAAGCTGACAGGTGCCAGCGTCAGTGACGCCAGCACCAGCAGAGGAAATCGAAGCGTAGCCATGTTCCAGGTTTTCGGGTCAGCGGACCGTGCTGATAAGCGTCGGCAGCGTCCAGTGCCCGCCCGCCACGCCACGACACAGACCGGTACTGAACGCACTGCTTGGCTGGAATCTGCGGCCATCCCAGGCCCAGTCCCAGCCGGAAACGCAGTCGCCGATGCCGCGGCCCTTGTAGCGCGCGTACAACGTGCGATCGGAGCGCGAGAAGCCTTCTGCCTCCAGCGTGACCGTCTCCGGTGCGAACGGCGGCTGATCGCGCGCGATCCAGAAGCCATTGCTGTAGTTGTAGGCACCCATCTGGCACAACGCCTGCACCAGCACATGGTGGTCGTCCAACCGCTCGATCACCATTTCCGGTGTTCCCTTGTACTCGATCAGGCGCGGACAGTCGTCGTTGTCGCCGAGCGTGGCAATCAGCGCGTCGCGCAGCGCTTCGCTGCTGCCCAGCCCGCTATCGCCGGGACGGCCTGCCGCCAGCACACCGCGCACGATCATCGGCTTGGCCACTGCGGCGGGCACGCTCGCTTCGGCACGCGTGCCGCGGCGTATCAGCGCACCGGGCGTGCCCACGCGCCCTTGGACCTCGTCCATTTTCAGCAGCACCGCGGCGGCACCGCGATCGGAAATCGGCCAGCGCGTGCCCCTGCTGTCGATCACCTCGATACGGGCCTGGCCGGGCAGGGCGGTCAGCAGGCCTTCTACCTGCGCCGGCCGCAGCATCACTGCCTCGTCGGCCCCGGTGTCCTGCACTGGGCCCAGATCATGGCCGTTCACGTGCAGTCGCATTGAACCTTCAGGCACTGCAGTTTCGCCGTCCTCACCGACCCGCAGCCGCGCCTTCACCGCCGTGCCGGGGCCGCCGGCACGTTCCAGCATCAGGCCCAGCAGGCTGTCCGCCTTTTCAGGGCTGTAGCCGGCTGCACGGCAGGTGCCGGTGTTGTCGCAGGCCAGGAACCAGTCGTGGTGTACGAACTCGATACCGGGGGTTGGCGGCGTGTTTGCGGCTTGGGAAGCAAGTGGCAGCAGGAGGCTGGCAAGCAGTACGGACAGCAGGCGGTACATGGCGAATTCCGTTTCAGAAGTGAACAAGCATGGGCGATCGCCACGCCTGCGCCAAGCCCGCGGAGAGTCTGACAAGCCGAGCGGGGTATCATGCGCGGGTCTTCCGCAACCCGGCGATGCCGATGTCCCTTGCCGCCGATGCTGCGCTGCCTTCTTCCGATACGCCGATGATCCGCCGTCGCGATGCAGTTGCGCCCGGTCGCTGGCCGGAGGGCACGCTGCCGCTGCTGGCCCGCCTGTATGCCGCACGTGGTGCGCACACGCCGGAGCTGGCCCTGCCCAAGCTCGGCAAGCTGCATGCGCCGGAACTGCTGACCGGCATCGACGCGGCGGTGGACCTGCTGGTTCAGGCCATCGCCGCCGACAAACGCATCCTGGTAGTCGGTGATTTCGACTGCGACGGCGCAACCGCCTGCGCGGTCGGTGTGCGCGGTCTGCGCATGCTCGGCGCGCAGCATGTCTTCCACGCAGTCCCCAACCGCATGGTGCACGGCTATGGTCTGTCGCCGTCACTGGTGGACGAGCTGGCTGCGCTGCAGCCGGATCTGCTGGTCACCGTCGATCACGGCATTGCCTGCCATGCCGGCGTGATCGCGGCCAAGGCGCGTGGCTGGCAGGTGCTGGTGACCGATCACCATCTGCCCGGTCCACAGCTGCCACCGGCCGATGTCATCGTCGACCCCAACCTCGACGGCGACGCCTTCCCCAGCAAGGCGCTGGCCGGCGTCGGCGTGATCTTCTACGTGCTGATGGCGCTGCGCCGGCGGATGCGCGAAGCGGGGGTATTTGCCGATGGCAAAGGGCCGGACCTGACCACGCTGCTCGACCTGGTGGCGGTGGGCACAGTGGCCGACCTGGTGGTGCTGGACGCCAACAATCGCGCCCTGGTCAGCGCAGGATTGCGCCGGCTGCGCAATGGCCAGGGCTGCGTCGGCCTGAAGGCACTGATCGAAGCCAGCGGCCGCGATGCCGCACGCCTGACCGCCACCGACATCGGCTTCGGGCTTGGCCCGCGCTTGAACGCGGCCGGTCGGCTGGAAGACATGGCATTGGGTATCGCCCTGCTGCTCACCGAAGATCCGCGGCAGGCCCGCGACATCGCGCAGACGCTGGAACAGATCAACGCCGAGCGGCGTGCGGTCCAGCAGTCGATGACCGATGACGCCGAACACGCGCTGTCGCGGGTGGTGCTCGATACCGCAGGGCAGCGCCCGGTGGCGGCCTGCCTGTTCGATTCTGATTGGCACCCCGGCGTGGTTGGCCTGGTTGCTTCAAAGATGAAGGATCGCCTGCATCGGCCGGTGATCGCGTTCGCGCCGGCCGAGCCGGGCGCCGACACCCTGCGCGGTTCAGCGCGTTCGATTCCCGGCCTGCATATCCGTGATGCGCTGGCGCTGGTCGATGCACGCCATCCCGGCTTGATCGAGCGCTTCGGCGGTCACGCGATGGCCGCCGGGTTGAGCATGCGTCTGGATCATCTGGCTGCCTTCGAAGCCGCGTTCGTCGCCACCGTGCTGGAAATGCTCGATCCGGCTGCACTGCAGCAGCAGGTGCTCAGCGATGGTGAGCTGGCCGCCAACGAACTCGATCATCGCCATGCCGAGGCACTGCGTCTTGCCGGGCCATGGGGGCAGGGATTCCCCGAGCCGCTGTTCGACGGCCACTTCGAAGTGGCCAACTGGCGCGTGCTGAAAGAACGGCATCTGAAGCTGGAACTGCGCCTGCCCGGCGTTCCGGGCACGATCAACGCGATCCATTTCGGCGGCTGGAACGGCAATGCGCCCGGTCGCCACGTGCATCTCGCCTACCGGCTCGCCTGCGATGATTATCGTGGCGGCGCCGCCATCCAGCTGATCGTCGAGCACTGCCTGCCGGCGTAGTCCACGCCGGGCATGGCCCGGCGCTACCGCTTCGGAAGGGTCAGCGGACCTCGGTCACCCGCGTCGGCAGTTCCCAGGTTCCCCCGGGAACGCCGCGGCACAGGCCGCCACTGATCGCCGAGGTCGCGACGAAGCGGGTGCCATCCCAGGTCCACGTTTCATCCGACACACAGTCGGCCAGACCGCGGCCCTTGTGCGAAGCGACGATCTGCCCGTCGCCGTAGTCGATCGCGTCGCTGGTCACCCACTGCGGCTGGTAGGGCGCTTTCTCACCGATGACCCAGTAACCATCACCGCTGTTGTAGGCCGCGCGCCAGCAGGGGACGTTGACCAGCAGATGCTTGGCGTCCAGGCGCTGGATCTGCAGTGGTGAATTGCTGATCGGAAGATCCGGGTCGGTGTCGAGCAGGCCTTCGCAGCTGGGTTCTTCCAGAGTGGCGCGCAGCGCCGCACGTAGCGCCGGCGAGGCGGCCAGCTTGGAAAACGCCGGGTCGTCCGCTGGCGTCGACAGCGTCGGTGCCTTGCGCACCACGGGTTTGGCAACGGCGGCAGGCACGCTGCTTTCGGCAGCGGACCCCTTGCGCATCACCGCGCCCGGCGTGCCCACACGGCCCTGGAACTCGTCGGTCTTCAACAGCACAGCCGCTGCGCCCTTGTCCGACAGCGGCCACGTGTGGCCGGCGGCATCGACAACCGCGATGCCACCATCACGCACCAGCGCGGACAGCACGGCACTGGTCTGTGCCGCGCTGAGCACGTGGATACCCGGCTCCCTGGACGGCGCCAGCACACCGAGGTCACGCTGCTGGATGCGCAGGTGCAGCGCGCCCCTGGGCTGCGGCTGGTCATCGATCGGCTGCAACGACAGCCGACCGCTGATGGCCTGGTTGGGGCCGCCCGCCCGGGTCAGCAGCACGCTCAGGGTGCTGTCATCGCCACTGGCGTAGCCGGCCGCACGGCACGTGCGCGTGTTGTCGCAGGCCACGACCCAGTCGTGATGCTGGAAATAGAGGCCTGCAGGCGCATCGACGGCGCTGGCGGCCAATGGCCAGCACAGGGCCAGCAGGGTGGGAAGCAGGGGAGAACGCATGGGCATCCTTGCACGGGATCGGGAAGTCGCACATGGTGCGCCCAAGGGCAGCGAAGAACCAGCATCGAATCACGTTAACCCCGTCCACCCGGTTGGTGCGTTCAAGCAGTCACGATCCCACTGGAGTCCTGTCATGGTCTTCGCCCGTTGCTGCACCGTACTGCTGTTGGCCCTGGCAAGCTGGCCGGCACTGCCCCAGGCGTCGCGGCGTCCGGCACCGCCGATGACGTCCACATCGTTGCTGATCGCGCCCGCCGCCGAACAGCCCGTGCAGCTGCGACAGGCGCGCATCGAAGGGGAGGTCCAGGCCGGTATCGCCCAGACCCGTATCACCCTGGAGTTCCATAACCCCAACCAGCGCGTGCTGGAAGGTGAGCTGCAGTTCCCGCTGGCCGAGGGCCAGCAGATCACCGGGTTCGCCCTGGACATCAACGGCGAGTTGCGCGAGGCAGTACCGGTGCCCAAGGACCGCGGTCGCCAGGTGTTCGAGGAGATCGCCCGTCGAGGCGTCGATCCGGGCCTGCTGGAGCAGACCGCCGGCAACCAGTTCCGGCTGCGCGTGTATCCGCTGCCGGCCGGCGGCAGCCGCCGCGTACAGCTGGTCGTACGCGAGCCGCTGGCATATGCCGGGCAGGGCTGGCATTGGACACTGCCGCTGCAGTTCGTCGCCGGCGCCGCAGCCGTCGAACTGGACGTGCGGGCACCGAAGGCGGCTGAGGCAGGAAGCGCGCCGTTCCGCATCGCCGAAGGTCGCCTGCACTGGCAAGGACGTGGCGCGCAGTTGCCGGCCCAACTGCAATGGACGCTGCCGGCCGAGCGCAAGGCACAGGTGCAGGTTGCGCGCTGGCAGGACGGTCACTACCTGTTGGCGCAGCTGCCGGTGCCGACGTCGGCCGCGCCGCGCCGTGTGCCATCGGAGGTCGGCCTGCTCTGGGACGGTTCGGGTTCCGCAGGCCAGCGTGACCGCACCCGCGAGTTCGCCCTGCTGGATCGCTACTTCGCTGCGATGGGCGAGGGCAACGTCGCGCTGACCGTGCTGCGTGATCGCGCCGAGCCCGTGCGTCATTTCCGTGTCCGCAGCGGTGACTGGAGTGAACTGCGGCGCGCGTTGATGGCGGTGCAGCCGGATGGTGCCAGCGCGCTGGCGCAGTGGCAGCCGCAGCCCTCGGTGAAGGAGTACCTGATGGTCAGCGACGGCCTGCTGACCTATGGGCCGGAAGCACTGCCGGCGTTGGCGGCCGATCAGCGCCTGTTTGCGGTCAGCAGTGCCGGCGCACGCACCGATGCCACCCGCCTGCGCGGTTGGAGCGAGGCGCATGCTGGCAGTTTCGTGGCGCTCGGCAGCGATATCGATGCCGCTGCACGGGAGCTGCTGTCGATGCCGCTGGATGTCCAGATCGATGCCGGCCGTGGCGTGCAGGACGTGGTGGTCGACCGCCGCAGCCAAGCCCAGGGCTGGCTGTGGTTGCATGCGCGGTTGGCGGCCGAAGGTGTGCCGATGCGGGTGCGCATTGCCGGTGGGCAATGGCAGGCACTGCCGGAGAGCTCCACCGGCGCCGATGGCGACCTGCTGGCCGGCCTGTGGGCACAGGCACGCCTGCAGCAGTTGTCGACCGATCGGCGCGGCAATCGCGAGGGGATGCAGCGCCTGTCGCAGCAGTTCAGCCTGGTGGGCCCGGACACTTCACTGATCGTGCTGGAAACGCTGGACGACTACCTGCGCTACGCGATCCGCCCCGCAGGTGCCTTGCGCGCCCAGTACGACCAGCGCTTCGCACGCCAGGTTGCAGATCGCGATGCCGCCGACCGTCAGCGCCTGGACAAGGTGGTGACGCAGTGGCAGCAGCGCCAGCAATGGTGGAGCCGCAGTTGGCCGAAGGGCATGCGCGTGCAGGCGAAGGCGCTGGAAGTGGTCGGTCAGGACGCGTACGCGGCTGCCCCGGTGGCGATGCTCGCCGCGCCTCCTCCCGCGCCAGCGCCGATGGCCGTTGCCGCCGAGCAGCGGGCGGAGTCCAGCAGCGCGCGCGCCCGTCGATCGCCGCCGCGGCAGGCACCTGCGAGCCTGGAGGCCGCGATGGATGCTGTTGCCATCGAACCCACGGCGTCCAATGCACCGGCCGCCGCCAATGACGGTCAGCTGGGAATCCGGTTGGCCGCCTGGCAATCGGATTCGCCGGTCGCCCGCCGCCTGCGCCAGGGGCCGTCCTCGCAGCTGTACGACCGCTATCTGGCCGAGCGCGCTGCGAACGCCAACAGCAGTGCGTTCTTCCTCGACGTGGCCGATCTGCTGATCGAACAGGGGCAGCGCGATCTTGCCCTGCGCGTGCTGTCCAACCTGGCCGAGATGGCGCTGGACAACCGCCATCTGCTGCGCGTTCTCGGTTATCGCCTGCTGCAGGCCGATGCACCCGCACTGGCGGTGCCGGTGTTCGAGCAGGTGCTGGCGATGGGGCAGGAAGAACCGCAGAGTTTCCGTGATCTGGGCCTGGCGCTGGCCGCAGCCGGCAAGCCGCAGCAGGCGCTGGCGCCCCTGTATCAGGTGGTCGTGCGTCCGTGGGATGGTCGTTTCGACGGCATCGCGCTGATCGCCCTGGATGAACTGACCAACCTGGTGGCCGGCACCAAGCCGCGCTTGGATACCATCGGCATCGACCCGCGCCTGCTGCAGGCGATGCCACTGGACCTGCGCGTGGTGCTGGCCTGGGATGCCGACAACAGTGACATGGACCTGTGGGTGACCGACCCGAACGGCGAGCGCGCGTACTACGGCAACCGCCTGACCTACCAGGGTGGGCAGATGTCGCAGGACTTCACCGGTGGCTACGGTCCGGAACAGTTCTCGCTGCGCAACGCCAAGCCGGGCAAGTACAAGGTGGAGGCGAACTACTTCGGCAGCCGCCAGCAGCTGGTGACCGGCGCGACGACCCTGATGCTGCGCCTGACCACCCATTGGGGCACGCCCAAGCAGAAGGACCAGATGGTCACGATGCGGCTGAAGGATCGTGCCGAGACGGTGCTGGTGGGCGAGTTCGAGGTGCGGTAGCGCCGGGCCATGCCCGGCTGGCGGCGCTGTGATCCTGCGTGACGGTCACTGCGCCGTTGCGATCGGCACGCAGCCCGAACAGCGGCCGCAGCCAGCGCACGCGGCGCACCAGCAGTTCGTGGATCAGCAGGCAGCCGGCGACGGTGCCGACAATCACCAGCCCCGGCTCCAGCCACGCGCCCAACTGCAAGGGCCGCAACCAGTACAGAAGCACGATCAGCACGGTCTGGTGCAGGATGTACCAGCTGAACACCGCCTCGCGGCAGTAGCCCAGGCCACGCCATGGCCGCGCCAGCAGGACCTGCGCCCATCCGAAGAGGGCCAGCAGGGAACACCAGGTGTACAGCGCTCGGCCAACGCGCTCGGTCTGCGCCCACGGCAGCGCCAGCACCCACTGCGGCAGATCGCCAACATCGGGCATCCGCGCCAGTGCACGGATGCCCAGTTCGACAGTCAGCCCGACAACGGCCAGCACCAGGGTCAACCGCCGGCCGCGCACCAGCAGATCCCAGCCGCGCTGCCAGCGCGCGGCGAGGAAGCCGCCGAGGAACAGGGGCAGCGACTCGGCGTGGACGTACAGGTCATCGACCAGCGCATGGGTTGGCGGGTGGGCGGGCAGGATCACCAGCACCGCCCACGCCAGCCACAGCACCGGCAGCAGCAGGCCCAGCGAAGCCACCCAACGGTCGCCCGGATGCAGTTCCGGCAGGTGCTGGCGCAGCGGCCGCAGCACGCTGGCCAACAGGATGGCCAGCAGCGTGTAGGGGATCAGATAGGCCAGATACCACAGGTGGTTCCAGGTGAAGCCATAGGCGGCACCGGTGAAGCTGGCTCCCGGCCACGGCCGGAACTGCCAGTAGCGCCACAGGAATGCACCGAGTCCTGGCATGACGTCGCCCTTGTCCACCGCTTCACAGTAGGCCTGCAGCGAAACGACCGCGACGATGCCGAACAGCAGCGGCAACAACAGCCGCCCGCCGCGCCGCAGCGCGAACCGCCACCGGCCCTGCGTGGGCAGGCACAGGCCCAGTGCAATGCCGGAGATGGCAAACAGCAGCGGCATGCGCCAACGATTCAGCGCGATCATCGGCCATTGCAGCCACTCCGCGGTGTGGACGCTCTTGAGGTGGAAGTCCCATCCGGCCACGTAGGCCATGGCCACGTGGTAGAGGATCAACAGCCCGAAGGCACCGATGCGCAGGGTGTCGAGGTCGTGGCGGCGGGTCATGGCGGTATCCGTGTTGGCGTCCTCGCAGAGTGGAAGTCCTCGTGGGCTGTCGCCAGCAGGAAGGGGCGGTTGGATGCCCTGCAGGGCCCAATGGCGGGGCGGGGGGACGAATGGCGTGCGTCAACGGGGCTGTGGTTGGCGATAATCCAGTGATGGATGAGTACAACCAGCAGGACCCGAACGGGCGTGGCGAATCGATGGGCAACGGCAGGCAAGGGCGGCAGGCAGCCGTGTTCTGGGTCGTACTGTTCGTGGGGACGGCGGCGGCCAATGTGCTGGCCAAGGCCATGATGGCGGCGCGCGATGGACTGCCCTCCCAGTGGATGGCGGCCACCATTGACGAGTTCAGCAGTGCGCTGGTGTCGCTGCTGCTGCTGGCGGTGCTGATCCGCGCCGCTTCGCGCTGGCCGCTGCATACCGATACCTGGCGACAGCGCTTGGCGCCGTATCTGCTGGGCGCGGTTGCGTGGTGGCTGCTGCATGTGAGTGCGATGGTCCTGCTGCGCAAGGCCGCCCACGCCGTGCTTGGCAGCCACTACACCTTTGGGGACTGGCCGGCGCAATGGTTCTACGAGTTCTTCAAGGACATCCAGACCTATGCGCTGCTGGTCTCGGCAGTCCATGCCCTGGCCTGGTTCGGTCGCCGCCGCCAAGGTGAAGCGACGCTGCTGGCCGCACCCGACGAGGGGCCTCCGGTCGAGCCGGTCGATCGCCCCGACCATTTCCTGGTGCGCAAGCTGGGCAAGGAGTTCCTGGTGGCCACGGCCGACGTCGAGTACGCCCAGGCCGCCGGCAACTATGTGAACCTGCGGGTGCGCGGGCATGACTACCCGCTGCGGATCACCATGGCAGTGCTGGAGGCGCGGCTGGACCCGGCCCTGTTCCTGCGCAGCCATCGCAGCTGGCTGGTCAACCGCGGCCAGCTGCGCTCGATCGAGCCGCTGGATGGGGGCGAGGCCTTGCTGCACATGGCCGATGGGGCCAAGGTGCCCTGCAGCAGGCGGCAGCTGCCGCTGCTGCGCCAGGCCTTGGGCGGGTAGGGGCGTGGCAGGGCGGGACCGGCTTCTGCGCCGGTTCACCCCGGCCTGCGGTATCATTTGCAGTCATCTTTTGAATGCATGACCGCCGACATGATCGAACTGAATCCTGTCCGCCAGCGCATCGCCGATCTGACCGATCGCGTGTTGTCGCTCCGGGGGTATCTTTGACTACGACGCCAAGAAAGAGCGTCTTGAGGAAGTAACGCGGGAGCTGGAAAGCCCCGACGTCTGGAACAACGCCGAGTACGCCCAGAACCTGGGGCGCGAGCGCTCGACCCTGGAAAAGACCGTGGGCGGCATCGCTGCGGTGCTGGAGGGCCTGAGCGACGCCACCGAACTGCTGGAGCTGGCCGAGTCCGAACAGGACGAGGACACCGCGCTGGCCGTGGTGGCCGACCTGGACAAGCACCAGGCGCACGTGGAGAAGCTGGAGTTCCAGCGTATGTTCTCCGGGCAGATGGACAACGCGCCGGCGTTCGTCGACATCCAGGCTGGTGCCGGTGGTACCGAAGCCCAGGACTGGGCCGAGATCCTGCTGCGCATGTACCTGCGCTGGTGTGAATCGCGCGGCTGGAAGACCGAGCTGATGGAAGTGTCCGGTGGCGACGTCGCCGGCATCAAGTCGGCCACGCTGCGCGTGGAAGGCGACTACGCCTACGGCTGGCTGAAGACCGAGACCGGCGTGCACCGCCTGGTGCGCAAGTCGCCGTTCGACTCGGACAACCGTCGCCATACCAGCTTCACCTCGGTGTTCGTGTCGCCGGAAGTGGACAACAACATCGAAATCGACATCAATCCGGCCGATCTGCGTACCGACGTGTACCGCTCGTCCGGCGCCGGTGGTCAGCACGTCAACAAGACCGAGTCGGCGGTGCGTATCACCCACATCCCGACCAACACGGTCGTGGCCTGCCAGACCGGCCGCAGCCAGCACCAGAACCGCGACAACGCGATGAAGATGCTGGCCGCCAAGCTGTACGAGCTGGAGATCCAGAAGCGCAACGCCGAGCGTGATGCGGTGGAAGCCACAAAGTCCGATATCGGCTGGGGCAGCCAGATCCGCAACTACGTGCTCGACCAGAGCCGCATCAAGGACCTGCGTACCGGCATCGAGCGTTCGGATACGCAGAAGGTGCTCGACGGTGACCTGGACGAGTTCGTCGAGGCCAGCCTGAAGGCCGGGCTGGCGGTCGGCTCCAAGCGCATCGATGCCTGATGCGTGCCCGGCGACAGCGGTACCGTCCGCTGCCCGGGCCC
>NZ_QQXJ01000001.1:2279611-2280585 GCF_004348785.1 Stenotrophomonas sp. TEPEL | reverse complement strand
GCGGGACGTCTTCGGCGTCCCGCAACGCCGTTGAAACCTGCAGGGCAGGGCGATGATGCGCAGTGAAGCCGAACGCAAGGAACTGGGAGGCTTTCTCAAGGCCTGCCGTGCGCGGGTCGACCCCGCAACGCTGGGGCTGCCAGGCGGCCGTCGACGCACGCCGGGCCTGAAGCGCGAGGAAGTTGCGCTGGCGATCGGGGTCAGTGTCAGCTGGTACACCTGGATCGAGCAGGGCCGCGAAGTGCGCGCCTCGCCCGAGGTGCTGGAGCGCCTGGCGCAGGTACTGCGATTGAGCGACGACGAGCGCGCCTACGCGTTCGCGCTGTCCGGCTATGGCGTGCCGCTGGAATCGCCCGATGAGACGGTAACCGACGGCCTGCGCCAGCTGGTGGAGGCGATGCAGCCGATCCCGGCCTACGTACGCAATACCCGATTCGACATCCTGGCCTGGAACCCGGCCATCGCCGATCTGTTTGTTGATTACGGTCAACTGGCGCCGCACGAACGCAACACGCTGCGGCTGATGTTCCTGTATCCGCCGTACCGCACGTTGATCCTCAACTGGGAAGAAATGACCCGCGGGCTGCTGGCCAGCTTCCGCGCGGCGATGGCGCAGGCGCCGGACAAGGCGCCGTTCCTGGCACTGGCCGAGGACATCGGCGCGCACAGCGAGCAGTTCCGCCAGTGGTGGCCGGAGCATGACGTGCGTCGTTTCGACGAAGGTGCGAAGAAGCTGAACCATCCCACGCGCGGGCTGCTGGACCTGCAGTACGTGGCGCTGGTGCCGGAGAGCCGGCATGACCTGTCACTGGTGACCTACCTGCCGCGAAGGTAGGTTGGCCGGCAGGGCTGCGCCCTGCACCTGCTGTAGTGCCGGCCGCTGGCCGGCAACCTCAACAGCAACAGCGGGCTTTCCGTGGGGTGGCGGGGCGGTGTCGGAGTGCGGGGACGCCGCAAGTACGTCCGTGTAGGCT
>NZ_QQXJ01000001.1:2262133-2279511 GCF_004348785.1 Stenotrophomonas sp. TEPEL | reverse complement strand
GGCGTGAGCCGCATGGATGCGGCGACCGAGCTTACATGGACGTACTTGCAGCGTCCCCCGCCACCGGNCCCACCCCGCCATCTCACGGAATGCCGCTNTTGCTGTTGCTTCNGCCGTTGCNGTTGCCTCTGCGGGTGCAGGGCGCAGCCCTGCCGGGAAACCACCCCATTCAGGCAGGTAAGTACAGGTCACAGGATACGCAGACGCCTTGTTGCTGCCATCGAACGGGTCCACATTCGTTGTCGGAAACGGGCAGCCGCCCGTTGTCGAGACAACAGGAGACCTGCATGTCCGCTTCCCCCGCAGCCCCCGCTGCCATTTCCCGCGATCCGGCCACCGGCCAGCAGATCGCCAGCCACCCCTTCGCCACCGACGCCGAGCTGGAAGCCATCCTCGACCGCGGCCAGGCCGGTTTTGCGGCCTGGAGCGCGCAGTCACTGGAACAGCGCGCGAGCGTGCTGCGTGCGATGGCTGCCGTGCTGCGCCGCGACCGTGAACCGCTGGCCGCCATGGCCACCGCCGAAATGGGCAAGGTCCAGGCCGAGTCGCTGGCCGAGATCGAGAAGTGCGCGGTGCTGTGTGACTGGTACGCCGACAACGGTGCGGCGTTCCTGCGCGATGAACCCACCGCGGTGGCCGACAACAAGGCCTATGTCTCCTACCTGCCGCTGGGCGTGGTGCTCGGCATCATGCCGTGGAATTTTCCGTACTGGCAGGTGATGCGCGCGGCCGTGCCGATCCTCATGGGCGGCAACGGCTTCCTGCTGAAGCCGGCCGAGAACATCGTCGGCACCGCCGGGCTGCTCGCCGCTGCGTGGCGCGATGCGGGCCTGCCGGATGGCACCTTCATCGCCGCCAACATCAGCCGCGAGGGCACCAGTGCCGCCATCGCCGATGACCGCATCGCCGCCGTGACCCTGACCGGCAGCGTCGCCGCAGGGCGCAGCATCGCCGCGCAGGCCGGGCAGGCGCTGAAGAAGGTGGTGCTGGAGCTGGGTGGCTCGGATCCGTTCATCGTGCTGGCCGACGCCAATCTGGAGGCGGCGGTCGATGCCGCGGTGGCCTCGCGCTTCCAGAACACCGGGCAGGTGTGCATTGCCGGCAAGCGCATCATCGTCGAAGACGCCGTGTATGAGCGTTTCGTGGCGCTGTTCTGCGAGCGCGTGCAGGCGCTGAGCGTGGGCGATGGCCGCGAGGCCGGCAACCGGATCGGGCCGATGGCCCGGCAGGACCTGCTGGAACAGCTTGATGCACAGGTGCGTGCGTCGGTCGAGGCCGGTGCGCAGTTGCTGGTGGGCGGCAAGCAGCTCGATCGCCCCGGCAGTTTCTATGCACCCACCGTGCTGGCGGGTGTCGAGCCAGGCATGCAGGCCTTCGACACCGAGACCTTCGGGCCGGTGGCGTCGATCAGCCGCGCGCGCGACGCCGACCATGCGGTGGAACTGGCCAACCAGAGCGAGTTCGGCCTGAGCGGCAATCTGTGGACCGGCGACCACGCCCGCGCGATGCAGCNGGCGCGCCGGCTGCAGACCGGTGGCGTGTTCGTCAACGGTTTCTCTGCCTCCGATCCACGCGTGCCGATCGGCGGAGTGAAGAAGAGCGGCTTCGGCCGCGAGCTGTCGCACTTCGGCATCCGCGAGTTCGTCAACGCGCAGACGGTGTGGTTCGACCGCCGTTGACGCGGGCCATCCACCGTTCCTGTCAGCATCCCTGCAACGTTCCATCATCACGCACTGCGAGAAGGACGTCATTCCATGTCCAAGGGTTCCGATCTGCTCGTCGCCGCACTCGAAAACGAGGGCGTCGAGCGCATTTTTGGCATTCCCGGTGAAGAGAACCTCGATGTCGTCGAGTCGCTTCGCCACTCCAGCATCGAGCTGGTCATCACCCGCCACGAACAGGCTGCCGTGTTCATGGCCGCCACCTACGGCCGCCTGACCGGCAGGCCCGGCGTGTGCCTGGCCACGCTCGGCCCGGGTGCACTGAACTTCACCACCGGTGCCGCCTATGCACTGCTCGGTGCGTGGCCGGTGATCATGATCACCGGGCAGAAGGGCATCGTGGCCAGCAAGCAGGCGCGCTTCCAGATCGTGGATATCGTCAGCACGATGAAGCCGCTGACCAAGTCGGCGCGGCAGATCGTTTCGGCGCGCACCATCCCCACCATCGTCCGCGAGGCCTTCCGCACGGCGCTGGAAGAGCGCCCCGGGCCGGTGCTGCTGGAACTGCCCGAGGACATCGCGGCGATGGAGGTCGAGGACATTGCACTGATCCCGCCACACCCGGTGGATCGGCCGATCGCCAGTCCCGAGGCGCTGGACCGTGCGGCGCAGATCATCCGCCAGGCCAAGCGTCCGCTGCTGGTGATCGCCTCGGCGGCGTCGCGACCGCAGTCCAGCGAAGCGCTGTCGGCCTTCGTGCTGCGCGCCGGCATCCCGTTCGTCACCACGCAGATGGGCAAGGGCGCGGTGGCCGGTGGCTCGGGCCTGTACATGGGCACGGCGGCACTGAGCGAGCGCGACTACGTGCACATGGCCATCGACCAGGCCGACGTGATCGTGACCATCGGCCACGAGGTGACGGAGAAGCCGCCCTTCGTGATGCGCCCGGGTGGGCGCACGGTCATCCACATCGGCTATTCGCAGGCCGCGGTGGAGCAGGTGTACTTCCCGCAGGTGGAGGTGATCGGCGATATCGGCCGCTCGCTGACCCTGCTGGCCGACCGTATCGAGGGCAGGGTGGACAACGCCGCTGCACTGCTGCCGTTGCGCGCGACGATCCTGGAACACATCGCCGATCGCGCCGAAGAGGCCGGCTTCACGCCGCAGCGGCTGGTGCATGACGTGCGCCAGGTGATGCCGCCGGACGGCATCGTGGCGCTGGACAATGGCATGTACAAGATCTGGTTCGCGCGCAACTACCGCACCCAGGTGGCCAATACGCTGCTGCTGGACAACGCATTGGCAACGATGGGCGCGGGGCTGCCGTCGGCGATCATGGCCTCGATCCTGTACCCGCAGCGCCGCGTGCTGGCGGTGTGTGGCGATGGCGGCTTCATGATGAACAGCCAGGAGCTGGAGACCGCGCGGCGGCTGGGCCTGAACCTGGTGGTGCTGATCCTCAACGATGGCGCCTACGGGATGATCCGCTGGAAGCAGGCGGTGGATGGTTTCGCCGACTACGGCATGACCTTCGGCAATCCGGATTTCGTCAAATACGCCGAGGCCTATGGCTGCCAGGGGCACGAGGTGACGGCGATCGAGCAGTTCATTCCGATCCTGGAAGCGGCCTTCACCGCGGGCGGCGTGCATCTGGTGTCGGTGCCGGTGGACTATTCGGAGAACCAGCGGGTGCTGGTGGATGAGCTGCGGCAGGCGTTCCCCGGGAACGGCTAGGTGTCGCCCCGGCGTTGGGGTCAGATCCCTTTGCTGCGCAAAGGGATCTGACCCCAACGCCGGGGCGACACCTAGCTCCCTTTGCTGCGCAAAGGGATCTGACCCCTCTGCGGGCCGGGGCAGGGCGCTTTTGGTATGCTGGGCAACCGGCTGCGCCGGGCGCAACACTCCCCTCACTACACGATTCCCGCAGATCCATGAGCGAAGCTACCGATACCCCCCCCGTCGACGAAAACAAGTTGATCGCCGAGCGCCGTGAGAAACTCAAAGCGCTGCGCGGGCAGGGCATCGCGTACCCGAACGACTTCCGTCGCGAAGACTTCGCCGGCAGCCTGCAGGAAGAATTCGCCGATGCGGAGCAGTGGACCGCCGAGGCCCTGGAAGGCAACGGCCGCCAGGTGAAGATGGCCGGCCGCCTGATGGCCAAGCGCATCATGGGCAAGGCCAGCTTCGCCCAGATCCAGGACGAATCGGGCCGCATCCAGCTGTTCCTGCAGGGCAGCGTGCTGGGTGATGCCTACACCGCCTTCAAGGGCTGGGACGTGGGCGACATCATCGCTGTCGAAGGTGGCCTGACCCGCACCAAGACCGGCGAGCTGTCGGTCAGGGCCGAGTCGATCCGCCTGCTGACCAAGTCGCTGCGCCCCCTGCCGGACAAGTGGCATGGCCTGGCTGACGTCGAGCAGCGCTACCGCCAGCGTTACGTCGACCTGATCGTGACGCCGGAGTCGCGCGCGGTCTTCATCAAGCGCTCGAAGATCATCCGGGCGATGCGTGCATGGCTGGACAACCGCGACTTCCTCGAAGTCGAAACGCCGATGATGCATTACATCCCCGGCGGCGCAGCGGCCAAGCCGTTCACCACCCACCACAACGCGCTGGACCTTGACCTGTACCTGCGCGTGGCGCCGGAGCTGTACCTCAAGCGCCTGACCGTCGGTGGCCTGGAACGCGTCTACGAAATCAACCGCAACTTCCGCAACGAAGGCGTCAGCACCCGCCACAACCCGGAATTCACCATGATGGAACTGTACGAGGCCTATGCCACGTACAACGAGATCATGGACCTGACCGAAGGCGTGATCCGTGACGTGGCACAGTCGGTGAACGGCACCACCGTGGTTGAGTGGGACGGCGCCAACATCGATCTGGGCCCGGCGTTCCGCCGCTGGCGCATGGACGAGGCGGTGCGCCACCACAACCCGGAAATCTCCGCGGCCGACTGCACCGACCGTGATGCGCTGCTGCGCCATTGCGAGCGCCTGAAGATCCGCGTCAAGCCGTCCTACGGCTGGGGCAAGCTGCTGCTGGAGATCTTCGAAGCCACCGTCGAGCACACCCTGATCCAGCCGACCTTCATCACCGATCACCCGGTGGAGGTCTCGCCGCTGGCCCGCGCCAACGACAACGATCCGGGCTATACCGACCGCTTCGAACTGTTCGTCAACGGCAAGGAACTGGCCAACGGCTTCTCCGAGTTGAACGACCCGGAAGACCAGGCCCAGCGCTTCCAGGCGCAGGTGGCGGCGAAGGAAGGCGGCGACGACGAGGCCATGCACTACGACGCCGACTACATCCGTGCGCTGGAGTACGGAATGGCGCCGACCGGCGGCCTTGGCATCGGCGTCGATCGCCTGGTGATGCTGCTGACCGGCAGCAGCTCGATCCGCGATGTGCTGCTGTTCCCGTACATGCGTCCGGAGCAGTAACCGGACGGGCGTTTCTGGCGTCCGTTTGTGCGCGTCGTCTCGGTTTGAGACGGCGCCATTGACGCATCCCGCACTCGGCGTATCGTTATTGCACAACCTTGACATCGGCTATGGCTTGATGGCGTCGGGGGAGGCCGCAATGTGGAGAATCCGCTTCACATTGTGACGACGATCATGAATCGGGGAGCTTGTGACGGGAGTCGAGCCGATGCAGGGTGCCAGCGTGCACAGCGGCGGGGTATCCTCGCCCGCTGACCTTTCAGCATGGTCGAGAAAGCAGGCAGAGAACGCCTTGAACATCGTCATCGTCGATGACCAGACTTCCGCACGGACGATGCTCCGTCACGTCATCGAGGACATCGCGCCGGAACTGAGCGTGCATGACTTCGGCGATCCGTTGACGGCGCTCGCGTGGTGCGAATCGTACCCGGTCGACCTGCTGCTTCTCGATTACCGCATGCCGGAGATGGACGGGCTGGAGTTCGCCCGCCGCTTCCGCCGGCTGCCCAAGCATCGCGATATTCCGGTGATCCTGATCACCGTGGTGGGTGACGAGCCGATCCGCCAGGCAGCACTGGAAGCCGGCGTGATCGATTTCCTGGTCAAGCCGATCCGCCCGCGCGAACTGCGCGCACGCTGCTACAACCTGTTGCAGCTGCGCCAGCAGACCGAGAACGTGAAGCAGCGCGCGCTGTCGCTGGAGCAGCGGTTGCTGGCCAGCATGCACGAGGTGGAGGAGCGCGAGCGCGAGACGCTGTCGCGGCTGGCGCGTGCGATCGAGTTCCGTGATGCCGGCACCAGTGCCTACCTTGAGCGCATGGCGCGCGTGGCTGGCCTGATCGCCGAGCAGCTGGGCCTGCCGGAAGACGAGGTCAAGCTGATCGAGATGGCCGCGCCGCTGCACGACATGGGCAAGATCGCCATTCCCGATGCGGTGCTGCTCAAGCAGGGCAAGCTCAACGATGAGGAGCTGGCGATCATGCGCCGGCATCCACGCATTGGCCATGAACTGCTCAGCGGCAGCCAGAACCGTTTCATCCAGGTGGGTGCATTGATCGCGCTGCGTCACCATGAGCGCTACGACGGCAGTGGTTATCCCGATGGCCTGGTCGGCGATGCGATTCCGCTGGAGGCACGCATCGTCGCCGTGGCCGACGTGTTCGATGCGCTGATCTCGCCGCGCCCGTACAAGGAAGCGTGGACGATGGAAGCCACCATGGCCTACCTGTATGCCCAGCGCGGGCGCCTGTTCGATCCGCGCTGCGTGGACGCGTTGCTGCGTGGCCGTGAGCAGCTGGAGCAGATCTGCGCCGAGCATTCCACCGCCTCCGCACGGCCGGGGCTGGGCGCGTGAGACACCTGCTGTCGCGATTGCGGTTACGCCTGTCGCAACGGCAGGACAGCGAGCACGGGCAGCAGATCGTCCGCATCGTCCTGATCAGCCTGATCCTGGCTTACGTGCTGCTGCCTTCGGCGCGGCATGATCTGCCGCACACCCAGTATGTCGGTGTACTGGCGATCGTGTTGACCGGCCTGAGCCTGTCGCTGTTGTTGTTTGGCTGGCTGCTGTGGCGGCCGCAGCGTTCCGATCCGCGCCGTGTACTGGGCATGCTGGCCGACTACGGCCTGATCGCCGCCGGCATGATCCAGATGGGCGAGCCGCTGTCGTGGGTCTACATCGTGGTGATGTGGGTGACGGTGGGCAACGGCATGCGCTTCGGCAACCACTACCTGTATGTGGCCGTGGCGATGGCGATGGTCAGCTTCGGCAGTACCGCGCTGTCCACCCCCTATTGGCAGCAGAACGCACGCTTGGCCATCGGCCTGTGGCTTGGCCTGGCGGCGGTTCCCCTGTATTTTTCCACGCTGCTGCGGCAGTTGACCGAAGCGATGGCCGAGGCGCGGCGCGCCAGCGAAGCCAAGAGTCGATTCCTGGCCAACATGAGCCACGAGTTTCGTACCCCACTCAATGGATTGAATGGCATGACAGAAGTGTTGGCGACCACGCGCCTGGATGACGAGCAGCGTGAGTGCGTGAGTACCATCCAGGCGTCATCGCGCAGTTTGCTGGCGCTGGTCGAGGAAGTGCTGGACATCTCGGCGATCGAGGCCGGCAAACTGCGCGTGGTTGCCGAGGATTTCGTCCTTTCCGAAGTGATGCAGGCGATCGGCCTGATCCTGTTGCCGCAGGCCAAGGCCAAGCGGCTGGACTACCGGGTGAAGGTGGCCGAGACCGTGCCGCCGACCCTGCGCGGCGACGTCGGGCATCTGCGGCAGATCCTGCTCAACCTGGCTGGCAACGCGGTCAAGTTCACCGATCACGGCCGCGTCGAGATCCGCGTCAGCGTTGTCCACGCCGACACCCAGGGTGGGGTGCGGCTGCGCTTCGACATTCTCGACACCGGCATCGGTGTTGCACCGGCGATGCGTCCGCGTCTGTTCGAGGCCTTCGAGCAGGCCGACGTCAGCATGGCCCGCCGCCATGAGGGTACCGGCCTGGGCACGACCATCGCCAAGGGGCTGGTCGAAGCGATGGAGGGCGAGATCGGTTACCTGGACAACCCGCCGCAGGGCAGCCACTTCTGGGTGGAGCTGCCGTTCGCGCCGCCGCAGCCGGTGGTCCCGGGTGCGGTACCGACCCTTGCTGCTGGCGACGAAACCGGTGCCGGCGGCAACGTCATCGCCTTCGCCGATCCGTTCCTGCGCCATCGCGCGCGCGTGCGCAGCATGCAGATCCTGGTCGCCGACGACCACGAGGCCAACCGCATGGTGCTGCAGCGGCTGCTGCAGAAGGCCGGGCACAGGGTGCTGTGCGTCGACGGTGGCGAGGCGGTGCTCGACGCACTGGCTGAAAGCGAGTTCGATGCGGCCATCGTCGATCTGCACATGCCGGGCATGAGTGGCTTGGACATGCTGAAGGAGTTGCGGGTGATGCAGGCCGGCGGCGGCCCGCGCACGCCGGTGCTGGTGCTCAGCGCCGACGTCACACCCGAAGCGATCCAGCGCTGTACCCAGGCCGGTGCACATGCGTTCCTGGCCAAGCCTGTGGTGGCCGTGCGCCTGCTGGACACCCTGGCCGAGATTGCCAACAACGCCCAGCTCAAGGCCAGTGCGCCGCCGATCGTGCGCACCGTCACCAACCTCGATGGCGTGCTCGATACCGGCGTGCTTGATGAGCTGGCGTCGCTGGGAATGGGCGAGGGTTTCGAGCGCGAGTTCATCCGCCAGTGCCTGGACGATGCCGAGTCGTGCCTGCGCAAGGCCGAAGGTGATGGTGAAGCGGCACGCTGGGGCGCTTTCCGCGAGCAGTCGCATGCGATCAAGGGCGTGGCCAGCAACCTGGGCCTGGTGCGCGCGTCCAACCGCGCCGGTGAGTTGATGCGGATGGCCGACTGGCAGCTCAAGGCCGAATGGCGGCAGCGTCTTGCGGTGCTGCAGGGGGCCATCAAGGAAGGCCGGCAGGCGCTTGATGCGCGCGCCGAACGCAAGGCACGCGGCGTGGCCGACGACGGCGAGCGGTAGAGCCGGACCTGCGCGGCGGGTTGTCGATGACTGCGCGCCGCATAAAAAAAGCCCGGTGGCCAGCCGGGCTTGAACCCTGCGGGGGAGGGGAACGTATCAGGCCACATCCAGATTGGCGCGTCGGGTCTGCGCTTTGATCAAACGGTCCATGGTGCGCAGCGAACGATCGCCCAGGGCCAGTGCCGAATCGACCCAGACCTTGGTGATTTCCAGCAGTTCGTCATAGCTGACCGCCTGTGCCAGGTTGCGCGCGGCATTCATTGCCAGGTACGACTGCGGCAGGCGCTGCTGCTGGCGGATCATCTCTTCGACCGCGCTGCGGCCTTCTCCTTTCCTGACCAGCACGTCGACCACGCCCATCGCGTGCATCTCCTCGGCGCTGTAGATACGGCCATCGAGGATGATCTTTTCGGCCAGCTGCGGCGCCACCCGGCGGCACAGGAACGAGTAGGCGCCCATGCCCGGGAACAGGCCGAACAGCACTTCGGGCAGGCCCATGCCGCACCCTTCCTCGGCCACGATGATGTGGCAGGCCAGGGCCATTTCCAGGCCACCACCCAGCGCATCGCCCTGGATCAGGGCGATCGAGCGGACGTCGCCGCCGAAGCCGGTGTGCAGGTGGTGAACGCCCTCCACGCAGCGTTGGGCGTAGGTCAGCAGCAGGTCGCGGTTGCCTTCGCGGATCAGGCGGGTGAACAGGTCCAGGTCGCCGCCCAGGTTGTAGGCGGCGGCGTCGGAGGCCAGCACGAAATGGCGCAGCTGGCCGCTGTGGCGCTGCGCCGGGCCGCGGGTGATGGCGCTCATGTAGCTCCACATCTCGTCCAGCATGTCCTTGCGGCAGCAGGGACGCACGCCGGTGGCGGCGTCGGCGTGCATGAACAGCCAGTGTGCGTCGCCGTCGGCGCTGTCCTGGGTGCGGATGGTGGCATAGGGCGAGCCGCTGCTGGGCAGCTTTTCGATGGTACTCATGGAAGGGTCCTCGGCGGTGCGGCCCGCAGATCAAGGTGGTGGCCGGCGGGCCGAACGGTCCACTCACGCGGCGATGCTACACCGGCCCCGGCCCCGCGCATGCGAAAAGGCCCGGGTCGTTGCCGACCCGGGCCTGAGCGCGTTCAACTTTCCCGAAACCCTTACGGGGCGGGCGTATCGCGGAGTTCGCGACGCAGGATCTTGCCGACGTTGGTCTTCGGCAGCTCTTTTCGGAATTCAACGATTCTGGGGTGCTTGTAGCCGGTCAGGTTGGCCCGGGCGTGCTCCTTGACCATCTCGGCGGTCAAGTTCGGGTCCTTCTTGACGATGACCACCTTGACCACCTCGCCGGACTTCTCGTCCGGTACGCCGACCGCGGCCACTTCCAGCACGCCCGGCATCATCGCGATCACGTCTTCGACTTCATTGGGGTACACATTGAAGCCGGACACCAGGATCATGTCCTTCTTGCGGTCGACGATGTAGAAGAAGCCGTGCTCGTCCATCTTCGCCATGTCGCCGGTGTGCAGCCAGTCGTCGGCGTCGATGGCCTTGGCGGTTTCCTCCGGGCGCTGCCAGTAGCCCTTCATCACCTGCGGGCCGCGGATGCACAGTTCGCCCACTTCGCCCAGCGCCAGGATGTTGCCGTTGTCGTCCTTGATGCAGGCATCGGTGGACGGAATCGGCAGGCCGATCGAGCCGTTGTACTCGGCCAGGGTAAGCGGGTTGATGCAGGCCGCCGGCGAGGTCTCGGTCAGGCCGTAGGCCTCGACCAGGGTGACGCCGGTAGTCTTCTTCCAGCGCTCGGCGACCGCACGCTGCACGGCCATGCCGCCGCCCAGGGTCACCTTCAGCGAGGAGAAATCGACGGTGTCGAAGCCGGGGGTGTTGAGCAGGCCGTTGAACAGCGTATTGACGCCGGTGATCGCGGTGAAGCGCACCGACTTGAGCTCCTTGACGAAGCCCTTCATGTCACGCGGGTTGGTGATCAGGTGGTTGCAGCCACCGAACTTCATGAAGACCAGGCCGTTGGCCGTCAGCGCGAAGATGTGGTACAGCGGCAGGGCGGTGATGATCCATTCCTTGCCCATCTCGATGCCCGATGCGCTGATCCAGGCCGAGGCCTGCTGCATGTTGGCGATCAGGTTGCGGTTGGTCAGCATCGCGCCCTTGGCCACACCGGTGGTGCCGCCGGTGTACTGCAGGAACGCCACGTCGTCATGGTCGATCTCGACCTTCGGCAGGGTGTGGCGGCTGCCCAGCCTGAGCGCCTGCTTGAAGCGGATCGCGCCCTTCAGGTGGTAGTTGGGCACCATCTTCTTGACGTACTTGAGCACGAAGTTGACGATCGTGCCCTTGGCGCCGAGCAGGTCGCCCAGGCCGGTGGTGATGACCTGCTTGACCTGGGTATCGGCGATGACCTGTTCGACGGTGTCGCCGAAGTTGTCCACCACCACCAGCGCGGTCACGCCGGCATCGACCAGCTGATGCTTCAGCTCGCGCGCGGTGTACAGCGGGTTGACGTTGACCACGGTCAGGCCGGCACGCAGCACGCCGAAGGTGGCGATCGGGTATTGCAGGCAGTTGGGCATCATCAGGGCGACGCGGTCGCCCTTCTTGAGCTTCAGCTCGCCCAGCAGGTAAGCGGCGAACTGTTCGACCAGGGCGTCGGTCTCACCGTAGGTGAGGGTCTTGCCGAAACTGGAGTAGGCCGGTCGGTCGCGGTACTTCGCGACGGAGGCGTCGAAGACCGAAACTACCGAATGGAACTCGTTGACGTCGATTTCGGCGGGAACGCCTTTCGGATAGCTCTGCAGCCAGGGACGATCCAGACTCATATTCCCCCTCCAGGAATCGTAATGATGGATGCGGCGCGGACAGTATCCGCCAGAACCGCTCTCCGCAGCATACCGTCCCGTAGGGAAAACGCGAAGAGGGTGGACACTGCACGGCCGCATGCGTCAAAAGCCGCCGGGCATGGCCCGGCGCTACCGAAGGCAGAGCGCGCGTGGTAGCGCCGGGCCGTGCCCGGCGACCGAAGGCAGAGCGCACGTGGTAGCGCCGGGCCATGCCCGGCGACCGAAGGCAGAGCGCGCGTGGTAGCGCCGGGCCGTGCCCGGCGACCGAAGGCAAAGCCCGCCTGGTAGCGCCGGGCCGTGCCCGGCGGATGTTCCGATGTCCGGAGACTCAGCTCTTGTTGCGCACAGGCGCGCCGTTGGCCTTGTAGTACGGTGCGGTGCTGCGCGGCAGCGGTGTACGCCCACGGATCACATCGGCCAGCTTCTCGGCGATCATGATGGTCGGTGCGTTGAGGTTGCCGGTAACCACCTGCGGCATGATCGACGCATCGACGATGCGCAGGCCTTGCAGACCGTGCACGCGGCCTTGGCCGTCGACCACCGCCATCGGATCATCGGCGTGGCCCATCTTGTTCGAGCACGACGGGTGGTAGGCGGTCTCAGCATGTTCGCGCACGAACGCATCGATCTGCGCGTCGGTCTGCAGCGCGCTGCCCGGCGAAATCTCGCGGCCGCTGTACGGCGCCAGCGCCGGCTGCGCGAAGATCTCGCGGGTGATCCGGATCGCCGAGCGGAACTCGCGCCAGTCCTGGTCGTGCGACATGTAGTTGAACAGGATGCTGGGATCTTCGCGCGGATCCTTCGAGCGCACGTGGATGCGGCCACGGCTGGGCGAGCGCATCGAGCCGACATGCATCTGGAAGCTGTGCGCCTTGATCGGGTTGGAGCCGTTGTAATTGATCGCCACCGGCAGGAAGTGATACTGCAGGTTGGGCCAGTCGAATTCGGCATCGCTGCGGATGAAACCGCCGGCTTCGAACTGGTTGCTGGCACCGATACCCGTGCCCAGGAACAGCCATTCGGCGCCGATCGCCGGCTGGTTGTACAGCTTCAGTGCCGGGGCCAGCGAGACCGGCTTCTTGCACTCGTACTGCAGGTACATCTCAAGATGGTCCTGCAGGTTGGCGCCGACGCCGGGCAGGTGGTGCACCAGGTCGATGTCCAGGCTGCGCAGCAGGTCGGCCGGGCCGACGCCGGAGCGCTGCAGGATCTGCGGCGAGGCGATGGCGCCGCCGCAGAGCAGCACTTCGCGGCGTGCGGTGGCGCGCTGCGGCTGGTCGTTGTGCAGCCACTGCACGCCCACTGCGCGCTTGCCCGAGAACAGGATGCGGTCGGTCAGCGCGTGGGTGACGATGGTCAGGTTCGGGCGCGGCTTGGCCAGATCCAGGTAGCCACGGGCGGTGCTGGAGCGGCGTCCCTTCGGCGTGACCGTGCGGTCCATCGGGCCGAAGCCTTCCTGCTGGTAGCCGTTGAGGTCGTCGGTGCGCGGGTAACCGGCCTGCACGCCGGCCTCGACCATCGCCGCGAACAGTTCGTTGTTGCCCGCCTTGGGCGTGGTGACGCGCAGCGGGCCGTCGCCGCCGTGGTAGTCGTTGGGGCCGATGTCACGGGTTTCGGCCTTGCGGAAGTACGGCAGGCAGTCCAGGTAGGTCCAGTCTTCCAGGCCCGGCATGCTGGCCCAGTTGTCGTAGTCCATCGCGTTGCCGCGGATGTAGCACATGCCGTTGATCAGCGACGAACCGCCCAGGCCCTTGCCGCGGCCGCAGTCCATGCGGCGGTTGTTCATGAAGGGCTCGGGATCGGTCTTGTACGCCCAGTTGTAGCGGCGGCCCTGCAGCGGGAACGCCAGAGCGGCGGGCATCTGGGTACGGAAATCGAGCCGGTAGTCCGGGCCACCGGCTTCCAGCAGCAGCACGCTGACATCGGCATCTTCGGTGAGGCGGGTGGCCAGCACGTTGCCGGCCGAACCGGCGCCGATGATGATGTAGTCGTACTCGTTATGGGTGCTCATGGTTGCTCTCCTGCGGGCCGGGCGCGCTGCATGCAGGCGTCCCGGCGGAATGTCGGATCGGCGCGGTGGCCGGACGATGGGCGGTGCTCAGGGCGCGCCGGTCAGAACACGCTGGCGTAGTCGCCGAGCTCGACCTGCACCGACTTGATGCGGGTGTAGTGGCCGAGGGTGGAGATACCGTTCTCGCGGCCAACGCCGGACTGCTTGTAGCCACCGACCGGCATTTCCGCCGGCGACTCGCCCCAGGTGTTGATCCAGCAGATGCCGGCTTCCAGGCGATGGATGATGCGATGTGCGCGGCTGATGTCCTTGCTGACCACACCTGCGGCCAGGCCGAAGGTGGTGTCGTTGGCGCGACGCACCACTTCGTCCTCGTCGTCGTAGGCGAGGATGCTCATCACCGGCCCGAAGATCTCTTCGCGGACAATCGTCATGTCGTCGCGGCAGTCGGAGAACACGGTCGGCAGCACATAGGCGCCGTCGGCCAGGGCACCGTCGGTGGCACGGCCGCCGCCGGTCAGCAGGCGCGCGCCTTCGCTCTTGCCGCTTTCGATGAAGCGCAACACGTTTTCCATGTGCGGGAAACTGGTCAGCGGGCCGAAGTTGGTCTCGGCGACCATCGGGTCGCCGATGCGGATGCGCTTGACGCGCTCCACCACGGCAGCTTCGAACGCGGCCAGCATGCTGCGCGGCACGAACACGCGGGTGCCGTTGGTGCAGACCTGGCCGGAGCTGAAGAAGTTGGCCATCACCGCGATGTCGGCGGCCCGGTCCAGATCGGCGTCGTCACAGATCACCAGCGGCGACTTGCCGCCCAGTTCCATCGTCACTTCCTTCAGCGACGAGGACGCGGCGCTGGCCATGACCTTCTTGCCGGTGGCCACGCCGCCGGTGAAGGAGATCTTCTCGATCACCGGGTGCTCGGTCAGCCAGTTGCCGATCTCGCGGCCCGGGCCCTGCACGACGTTGAACACGCCGTCCGGCACGCCGGCTTCGGTGTAGATCTCGGCCAGCCTGATCGCGGTCAGTGGGGTCACTTCGGACGGCTTGAACACCATTGCGTTGCCGGCGGCCAGGGCCGGGGCCGACTTCCACATGGCGATCTGGATCGGGTAGTTCCAGGCGCCGATGCCGGCGACCACGCCCAGCGGCTCGCGGCGGGTATAGAAGAAGCTCGATTCGCGCAGCGGCAGCTGGATGCCCTCGATGGCGGTGGCCAGGCCGGCGTAGTACTCCAGCACGTCGGCACCGGTGACGATGTCCACCGTGGTGGTTTCGGCCAGCGCCTTGCCGGTATCCAAGGTTTCCAGGTGGGCCAGCTCGTCGTTGCGCTCGCGCAGGATCTCGACGGCACGGCGCAGGATGCGCGAGCGCTCCATGGCGGTCATCGCTGCCCATACCTTCTGGCCGTCGCTGGCGCTTTCAACGGCGCGTTCGACATCGGCCCGACTGGCGATCTGCACGTCGGCCAGCACCTGGCCATTGGCAGGGTTGACGGTCTGGAAGGTCTTGCCGCTGGTGGCGTCGACGCGGCGGCCGTGGATGTACAGCTGTTGCACGGGCAGGGTGGTCATCGGCTTGCTCCTGGAAGGGATGGGGCGGGGTCGTGGCGCGCTCAGGGCGCGTTGGCCTGCAACTGGAAATCGATGTAGCCGTAGGCGATGCGGCGCGCCTTGTCGGCGTTGAAGTCACCACCGACCAGGCTGCCGCGCAGCCACAGTCCGTCGATCATCGCGGCCAGCCCGCGTGCGGACAGGCGTGCCTGTGCATGCGGCAACTGGCGGTTGAACTGATGGCAGAGGTTGGAGAACAGTCGCTGGTCGTTGGCGCGCTGCAGCCGCGCAAGTTCCGGCTGATGCATGCTGGCGGCCCAGAAGGTCAGCCATACGCGCATGGCGGTCCCGTTGGTCTGGCTGTCGTCGAAATTGCCATCGACGATGGCGCGAAGCTGTGAACGTGCGTCGCCGGCGGCGGCGTCGCGATAGCGGGCAACGGCTGCCTTCAGCTCGCGCAGGATCTGCCGCATCGCCGCATTGAGCAGGCCGTCCTTGTCGCCGAAGTAATGGGCGACGATGCCGCTGGACAGGCCGGCCTTCTTTGCGATGGTGGCGACGGTGGCATCGGCCATGCCGATCTCGTCGATGGTCTGGAAAGTGGCCCGGATCAGCTGCTCGCGGCGGACCGGTTCCACGCCTTTCTTCGGCATTGTCTCTCCACGGATTGCGACCCGGAATACCGGGCTGGTGAAGATCATACTTTTTATTGATTGAACGTTCAATCAATAAACCCTACGATGCCGGTCGCGCCCCCACGCCATGGGCCCGGTTTCCGGTCCGGCCCCGCCCATGTGCCCCCCTGGACTGATGAGACGACCCCATGTCTTCCCTGGCTCATCCCAAGCGCTCGCCCCTGCGCTTGAACCGTTTCGTGTTCTTCAGTTCGTCGGTCTCCATCGGTATCCTCGGTGCGTTGACCGTGTTCTTCCCGGAGGCCAGCGAGCACTGGCTGCAATGGGCCCAGGCCGAGGTCTCGGCGGCATTCGGCTGGTGGTACATGCTGCTTATCGTCGCCTGCCTGGGCTTCGTGCTGTGGCTGGCGTTCTCGCCGTATGGGCGCATCCGCCTGGGCCATAACGAGGAATCGCCGGCGTTCGGCTACGTGGCCTGGGTGTCGATGCTGTTCTCGGCCGGCATCGGCATCGCGCTGCTGTACTACGGCGCCTACGAGCCGCTCGATCATTTCCTCAACCCGCCCGGGCAGCCCGGCGGCACCGTCGCTGCGGGCCGCGAAGCGATGGTGCTGACCTTCCTGCACTGGGGCCTGCATGGCTGGGCGCTATACGCACTGGTCGGCGTGGCGCTGGGCTACTTCGCCTACCGCCGCAACCTGCCGCTGGCCCTGCGTTCGGCGCTGTACCCGATCTTCGGCGAGCGCATGCATGGCCGCATCGGCGACATGGTCGATGGCTTCGGCATCCTCGCGACGCTGATCTCGATGGTCACCAACCTTGGCATCGGTGCGCTGGTGGTGCAGTCCGGCCTGGTCTACCTGTTCCACATCCCGGATACGCCGCAGGTGCTGGTGGCCATCGTGCTGGTGATGATGGTCGTGGCCACCATCGGCGTGGTTGCCGGCGTGGAGAAGGGCATCGCCTGGCTGTCCAACCTCAACGTGCGCCTGCTGTGCCTGCTGCTGCTGTTCGTGCTGGCGACCGGCCCGACCCTGCACCTGTTCGATGGCCTGGTGCAGAACACCGGCGATTACCTGGGCGCGTTCGTGCGCAAGAGCTTCGACATGTACCTCAACGACCCGAAGGGGCGTGAGTGGATGGGCTCGTGGACGTTGTTCTACTGGGCGTGGTGGATTGCCTGGGCGCCGTTCGTGGGACTGTTCGTGGCGCGCATCTCGCGCGGCCGCACCATCCGCGAAGTGATCATGGGCGTGCTGTTGATCCCGCTGGGCTTCACCCTGGCATGGCTGTCGATCTTCGGCAACACCGCCATCGACCTTGTGCTGAACCATGGCCAGGCGGTGCTGGGCGAAGTGGCCCAGCACGATGCGGCGATGACCCTGTTCAAGCTGCTGGAGTACCTGCCCGCGGCGCCGTACATCGCTGGTGCGGCAGTGGTGATTGGTTTCGTGTTGTTCCTGACCCCGGTCGATTCGGGCACGCTGATGATCGCCAACCTGTGCACCCGGCGTGTCGATGATGGCGTGGAGGATGGGCATGACGCGCCGATCTGGCTGCGCGTGTTCTGGGCGGCGGGCATCACCGTGGCCAGTGTCGGCCTGTTGCTGGCCGGCAACTTCAGCGCGATGCAGACGGCGGTGGTGCTGTGCGGCCTGCCGTTCTCGTTCATCCTGGCGTTCTACATGTGGGGCCTGCTGAAGGCGCTGCGCACCGACCCGGACG
>NZ_QQXJ01000001.1:2254537-2262033 GCF_004348785.1 Stenotrophomonas sp. TEPEL | reverse complement strand
TTCTTCGAGGACGCTTCGATGGCCGACATGGTGGTGACCACCTGGCCGACCACTTCGCCACCCTGCGAGGCCACCCCGTGCGCGCCGATGGCGAGCTGGTTGGCCTGGCGTGCATGTTCGGCGTTCTGGCGCACGGTGGAGGTCAGTTCCTCCATCGAGGCGGCAGTTTCTTCCAGATTGGCGGCCTGCTGCTCGGTACGGCGCGACAGGTCGCTGTTGCCTGATGCGATTTCGCCGGCCGACAGGGTGATGCTGGCGGCACTGGCCTGGATCTGGCCGACGATCTGGGTCAGCTGGCTGACCGTGGCGTTTGCATCGTCGCGCATGCGGGCGAACACGCCCTGGTAGTCACCGTGCATGCGTGCCGTCAGGTCGCCGTCGGCAATGGACGACAGCAGCTGCGAGAGCTTGCCGAGGTTGTCATCGCTGACGGCCATCATGGCATTGAGGTTCTCCAGCATGGTGCGGAAATCGTGATCGAAGCGCAGCGCATCGCCGCGCTGGCTGAAGTCGCCCGCGGCGGCGGCACTGGCCAGCTGCTTGATCTCGGCGTTGATGCGGCCGAGGTTGGCCTTGACCGTGTCGACGGTGGTGGTCATCGCCGCCTTTTCGCCCGGATAGCGCGCGATGTCGCTGCTGAGGTCGCCGACGGCGTACTGCTGCACGACGTGCAGCACATCGTGCAGGGTCTGTACGTGGCTGCCGACCAGGACATTGGTTTCCTGCACCATCAGTCCGTATTCGCCGGGGAAACTGCTGGCGTCGATGCGGTAGCTGAGTTCACCGCCATCGTGGCGGCGCGCCATCTCGCGCTGGCCACTGATGACCGCATGCAGCTGCTGCTGCATGCGCGACATGGCTTCGAGCAGGCGACCGGTTTCGTCATGCGGCTGCGGGCCGATGTGGCTGTCCAGCTTGCCGCCGGCGATGCCTTCGGCAACGGCGGTGGCCTCCTTCAGCGGGCGTGCGATGCGGTTGCCGATGACCCAGCTCAATGCGAGCACGATCAGCACCAGCACGCCGCCGGCCAGGGTCATGATGGCGGTGAAGACCAGTGCCTGCTGCTGCACGTCTTCCATGTACACGCCGCTGCTGACCACCCACTGCCAGGGCGCGAACAGGCCGGCATAGGACGCCTTGTCGTACAGTCCTTCGCTGTTGGCCTTGGCCCACTTGTAGGAGACCACGCCACCGCCCTTGCGTGCCACTTCCACCAGATCGTGGAACAGCTGTACGCCGTCCTCGGAGCGGAAGTCCTTCATGTCCTTGCCGATCAGGTCCTTGCGGAATGGATGCATCAGCACACGGTAGTTCGTGTCGTAGACGCTGTAGTAGTACGTATCGTTGTCAGCGCGCATGCGCGCCAGCGCATCGAGCGCGGCCTGACGGGCGGCGGTCTCGGTGAGTTCGCCGCTGGCGGCCAGTCCGTGGTAGTGGTCGAGGATGCCGTAGGTCAGTTCAACCTGGGTCTTCAACGACGACTTGCGGGTTTCATTGAGGTCCAGGTACTGCATGCGGGCAGCGGTCACCGAGAGCGCGATCACGCCGAGTGCGATCAGCAGCGTCAGCAGATTGAGCTTGCGTCGGACGGAGAGATTGCTGAAGTAGTGTTGCCAGCGATGCAGGAGATTCATCGAGCAGTACCCGGGTGGTGGTGGGTGGAGGCGCCGGTGCTGATCGGGAGCAGCGGTGACATGACCGTTATCGGCCGCGGGGGCGGGGGATTGAGGTGGGCTGTTCGAACGTATTCAGGTTTGCTTGCAGCGGCGGCTGCGGCGCTGCCTGCGGCAGGCTCTTGGAGCGACAGCAACAGCAACAGCGCTCAGGGCTCGGTGTTGATACGTGCTGGCATGGGTCGGGGCGGCCAGGCGGGACACGCCGTAAACCTGAGGTGGTCAAGTATTTCTGGACACTCTCAAGGGGCGTTCAGGCCACCTGCGCTTCGTGAAGCGCAGGTGGGACCAGCCCGTTGGCGGTGTGCAGCCGACGGTGGTTGTACCAGTCCACAAACTTTTCGATATCCACGGCTGCCTCGTGCCGGGTCGGGTACTTGGCGTACAGCCATTCTCCCTTGAGGGTGGCAAACACCCGCTCCACTACGGCGTTGTCCCAGCAATTGCCCTTCCGGCTCATGCTCTGGCCGTTTTCCTGCGGAAAACGGATCTGACCCCGAAAGCACTGCGCCGTTGGCTGGACAACACCTGGCGAGGCCGAAAAGAAAAAAACGCCCCAGCGCAGGGCCGGGGCGTTTTCGTGCCTCAGGTCAGGCAGGAATCAGAATTCCTGCCAGTCTCCATCAGCCAGTTCGGTGGCCACGGATCGGCCGCCGGTGCTGCGGCGGGCCGGCGGTGCGGCCGCTGCCGGAGCCGGAGCTGCCGGTGCCGACGCGCGCGGTGCCGGTGCGCGCGGGGCGACCACGGCTTCGGCTTCGTCGACCACGAAGATCGAGACCGCCTCGCTGAGGTGGCCCGCCTGTTCTTCCATCGCACGTGCGGCGGCGGTGGCTTCTTCCACCAGCGCGGCGTTCTGCTGGGTGGTTTCGTCCATCTGCACCACGGTCTGGTTGACCTGCTCGATGCCGGCGCTCTGCTCCTGCGAGGCAGCAGAGATCTCGGACATGATGTCGGTGACGCGCTGCACCGAGGCAACGATCTCGCCCATGGTGGCGCCGGCCTTGTGCACCAGCGCCGAGCCGTCGTTGACCTTGCCGACCGAGTCGTCGATCAGGCCCTTGATCTCCTTGGCGGCAGCGGCCGAGCGCTGGGCGAGGGTGCGCACTTCGCTGGCGACCACGGCGAAGCCACGGCCCTGTTCNCCGGCACGGGCCGCTTCNACCGCAGCGTTCAGCGCCAGGATGTTGGTCTGGAAGGCAATGCCGTCGATGACCGAGATGATCTCGGCGATCTTCTTCGACGAGGCCTGGATGGCCGACATGGTGGTGACCACCTGGCCGACCACTTCGCCGCCCTGCGACGCCACGCCGTGCGCGCCGATGGCGAGCTGGTTGGCCTGGCGGGCGTGCTCGGCGTTCTGGCGCACGGTGGAGGTCAATTCCTCCATCGAGGCGGCGGTTTCTTCCAGATTGGCGGCCTGCTGCTCGGTACGGCGCGACAGATCGCTGTTGCCGGAGGCGATTTCGCCGGCGGCCGAGCTGATCGCCCGGCTGGACTGCTTGATCCGGGTGACGATTTCGCTCAGCTGCGCGGCGGTGGCATTGGCATCGTCACGCATGCGGGCGAACACGCCTTGGTAGTCGCCGTGCATGCGCACGGTCAGGTCACCCTGCGACAGCGCGGCCAGCAGGCCGGAGATCTGTTCGATGCTGCCCGAGTTGGCGTCCAGCAGGCCGTTGATCTGCTGGGCCAGCTGCAGGAAGAAGCCTTCCTTGTCGTTGGCATCGATGCGGCCGGACAGGTCGCCGGCAGCGGCCTGGGCGATCACCCGTGCCACTTCCGCCTCGACCTGCGCTTCCTGGGTGCGGTCGCGCCATTCCACCACGTAGCCGACGGTGTCGCCGTCTTCGTTGCGGATGGTCGACACGACCTGGGCGAACTGGGCATCGCCGTACTGCATCGGGCGGCGGGCAACGCCATGCTGCTTGAGGTTGGCCAGCAGGGTGTTGTCCATCTCGCCGCGGTGCTCGAGCACGGTGACCGGCTTGCCGACCAGCGAGGCGTGGACATCGAAGTCGGGCAGGTCGCGGCGCAGCTCGTCCTGGTACTGGGCCAGGGTCTGCTGCAGGGCGCGGTTGCTGTAGACGATGGTGTTGTTGGGGTCGGTCAGGTAGACGCCGGTCGAGCTGTAATCCAGCGCGGTGCGGATGCGCAGGTTCTCGCGGGCGATGGCCTGGTCGGTTTCGGTGCGCTCGCGCAGGTCGCGCTGCATGCGCTGCATGGCCTGCATCAGTTCGCCCACTTCGTCCTGGCGGCTGACATCGATGTGACCATCGAGCTTGCCCCCGGCGACGTCGTTGGCCACCGAGACGGCGCCACGTACGCTGCCGACCAGGGCACGGGCGAACAACCACACCAGCACCAGGCCGAGCGCGGCGCCGCCGAGCAGGGCGATGACGGTCAGCACGGCCGAGGCGGAGTACGTGGAGGCGGCTTCGTCGCGCGAGGCGCGGGCGAGGCGGTTGTCTTCGGCGATCAGCGCTTCAAGCGCGGCGCCGGCCTTGCGGTGTTTGGTGCGGGTCTCGCCGACGAAGGTGTCGATCGCATCGTCGGGCAGGTCCAGCTCCAGCATCTCGGTGACGCTGTCATAGGAGGCCAGCGCGTCCTTCCAGTCCTTGGCGAAGGTGTCGAACAGCTTCCTCTGCTGTGCGTTGTTGACCAGCTTCGGGTAGTCCTTGATCGACTTGTCCATGCTGGTGCGCAGTTCGACGGCCTGCTTGCGGGCGTCGGCCTTGACGTCGTCGCTGGCGCGGATCAGCTGCTGGTAGGCGCTGTTGCGGTACTCGCCGAGCATGCCGCGCATCTCGCCGGCCATGCGGATGCTCTCCATGCGTGAACCAGCCAGTTCGGTGGTCACGTTGTTCAGCGAATGCAGGCCACGGTAGGCGACGATGCCCTGCAGCAGCATCACCAGCAAGAGGACACCGAAGGTCAGCATGAGCTTCGGCATCAGTTTCAGGTTGTTGATCCACGGCATGGGCGTTGCGATCTCCTAAGGCAGACGCGGCCGGGCGCGGGGCCCGGTTGCAACAGCCACGCCGGCACGCTGGCCGGCGCGGTCTGACGGACAGCGGATTACTTGATGTTGGCCAGCTTCAGGCTGGACGGCGAGCTGACTTCGATTTCCGCGCGCGAGGCATCGCGCTGGATCTTGCCGATCACGCACACGGTCTTGCCTTCCAGGGTTTCCAGCGGGAAGGAGAACTTGCCGCGGTTCTCGCCGGCGATGCGTGCCGAGAAGGTGTGGCGCGGGAAGGCGCCGCCCATGTACAGGAAGGTCGGCTGGCCTTCGGAACCTTCTGCGAAGCGGGCCTTTTCGACCTTGCCGCAGACCATGCCGTCCTTGCCGACGGCGCGCGGTGCCATCTCCGGCGGAATCATCTCGGCCGACTGCGCGAAGGCGGAGGAAGCGGTGGTGGCCAGGACGGCAGCCGAAACGAACGCAAGCAGGGACTTCATCGGGGTGATTCTCCGGGGATGGTGATGGTGGATCCGGCCTTGGCGCGTTCCTGCGCGGCCGGCTTCTGTCCCCCTATCGGCGTGGATGAGGGGAACTGAAGGGCTACGTAACAGAAACGTGAAGAAGGTCCGTTTGCTCAGGCAGCAGCGTCTTCGACGACGCTGGTCTGGCCCATGTCGGCGCTGTCCAGCAGGGTTTCGATATCCAGCAGGATCAGCATGCGGTCGTCGTGGGTGCCGATGCCGGAAATGAAGCGGGTGTCGACGGCTGCGCCGAATTCCGGGGTCGGGCGGATCTGCTCGGCCGACAAGGGGATCACGTCGGAGACGCTGTCGACCACGATGCCGACCACGCGGTCTTCCACGTTGAGCACGATCATCACGGTGAAGGCGTCGTAGCGGGCGTCTTCCAGGCGCAGCTTCAGGCGCAGGTCGATCACCGGCACGATGGTGCCGCGCAGGTTGATCACGCCCTTGATGTAGTCCGGGGCATCGGGCACGCGGGTGACGGCGTCGTAGCCGCGGATTTCCTGCACCTTGAGGATGTCCACGCCGTAGTGCTCGGCACCGAGGGTGAAGCTGAGGAATTCGCCATCGGCGCCGGCGGCGGAGCTGTTCTTGTCGTTCATCGAGGGGTCCTGGTTCTGCCGGAAGTGCCGGTGTCAGGCTCGATATCGGCCCCTGGGTGGGGGACTTTAGGCATCTGGTAGTGCCGGCCGCTGGCCGGCAGATCCTGCATCCACGCATGGCGTGGATCTACCGGGGAGGGTGGTGCCGGCCGCTGGCCGGCGGTTCGTGCATCCACGCATGGCGTGGATCTACTTGGAGGGCATGAATCGACGCATGCCGTGGATCCACCTGCCGTGGGGGTGTCAGAGCTCGCCGTTGCGGCGCGCCTTGCGCTGGCGGTCGATGCGGAAGATGTAGCGCTGGATGGCGCTGTCGCCGCCGCGCGGAAGGTCGTCGAAGCGCATGCCGACGCGCTTGACCTCGGTGCCGTTGGGCAGGCGTTGCGGCAGCAGGTTGCAGACCACCAGTTCGATCTGCAGGTCCGGGCCATCGGGCATCGACAGCTGCGCCTGGTAGCGCTGCTGCAGGCTGAAGATGGCGCAGTCGGTGGGCACGGTTACCGCCAGGCCGCCGCCACTGATGTCCACCACCCGCATCGACAAGGCTTCGGCGCGGGCCTCGCCCGGTGGCAGCAGCAAGTGCGGTGAGTCGGTGATGGGGGTCTCCAGTCGGTACAGTTCGCGTCGCTGCAGGTGCACCAGTTCATCGGGCAGCGGTGCACGGAACGCCACATGGCCCTCGTTGTCCACGCGCTGCAGGTCGTGCAGGCGGAAACGCACCAGTACCCGTTCCAGCTGGGCGAAGCAGAGCAGGTGGTCGCACTGTTCGGCGGCGCGGTTGGAGGCCTCCTGCGGGCTGCCATCGAGCAGCAGGAAATCCTCGTCGTCGTCCAGTTCAAGCAGGGCGGTGGGAAAGGATCGATCGCGGCCGTCGATATGGGCGTTGATCAGTGATCGCTGGTCGATCAGTGAACGCAGCAGCTGCCGCACCTGGCGGGGGTTGCGGACCAGAAAGCGATCGTCCGCGGTATCGGCCGCATGGACTTCGGGCAGTGCAGTGTCGTGGCCGTCGGACATGGAATCTGTGGTCAGGGGCGGGCGCCGACGCGTGTGGGCGCGTGGCTCGAAAGAGGTATCGGCTGCGTTGCGGATTTATGTAGCACCGAACGCACTCGTTTGCTCCGTTGTGCCATGCCCGCGGCGGTCGGGCAAGCGTGGTGCCCGGGCCGGGCATGGCCCGGCGCTGCCTTTCCGCTGACGGGGTGGCGCGCGGCCACCCCGATGCTGCGATCAGAACTCCTGCCAGTCGCCGTCACCGGCCAGGGCCGGCTGCGCAACAGGCTTGCGCGCGCGTGCAGGTGCGGCGATGGCTGCGGGCGCCGCCTTGCGCGGACCGCTGCTGGCCACGGCCATCGCTGCACGCGGTATCGCATTGCCTGCGCTTGGTGCGGCCAGGCGGAAGCGTGCGACGGCCTCGCCCAGCTGCGCGGCCTGGTCTTCCATCGCCCGCGCTGCGGCGGTGGCTTCTTCCACCAGCGCGGCGTTCTGCTGGGTGGTTTCGTCCATCTGCACCACGGTCTGGTTGACCTGCTCGATGCCAGCGGATTGCTCCTGCGAGGCGGCAGAAATCTCGGCCATGATGTCGGTCACGCGCTGCACCGACGCGACGATCTCGCCCATGGTGCTGCCGGCCTGGTGGACCAGGCTGGAACCTTCGGCGACCTTGCCGACCGATTCGTCGATCAGCCCCTTGATCTCCTTGGCGGCGGCGGCCGAGCGCTGGGCGAGGGTACGC
>NZ_QQXJ01000001.1:2200375-2254437 GCF_004348785.1 Stenotrophomonas sp. TEPEL | reverse complement strand
TCCGTGAGGGGCCGGCCCTTTTCGTTTGTTTCAAGGATCCGCCGGGCATGGCCCGGCGCTGCCCGCTATCTGGCAGCCAGCTGGCGCAGCACGTACTGCAGCAGGCCGCCATGACGGAAGTACTCCACTTCCTTCGGGGTCAGCAGCATCACCGAGACTTCGAAGGTCTTCTTCGTGCCATCGGCCTTGGTCGCGGTGACCGTGGCGCGCTTGCTGGCGCCGTCCTGCAGGCCGGTGACATCGATCACTTCCGAGCCATCCAGGCCCAGCGACTGTGCGTTTTCGCCGTTGCGGAACTGCAGCGGCAGCACGCCCATGCCGACCAGGTTGGAGCGGTGGATGCGTTCGAAGCTTTCGGCGATGACCGCCTTCACCCCCAGCAGCAGGGTGCCCTTGGCGGCCCAGTCACGCGACGAGCCGGTGCCGTACTCCTTGCCGGCCAGCACCACCAGCGGCACCTTGTCGGCCTTGTACTTCATCGCCGCATCGTAGATCGCCAGCTTTTCCGGCTGGCCGCCGTTGGCGGGGTAGTACAGGGTGTTGCCGCCTTCTTCGCCACCGAACATCAGGTTCTTGATGCGGATGTTGGCGAAGGTGCCGCGGACCATCACGTCATCGTTGCCGCGGCGGCTGCCGTAGCTGTTGAAGTCGGCCGGCTGCACGCCGCGCTCCTGCAGGAAGCGGCCTGCCGGCGAATCCTTCTTGATGTTGCCGGCCGGGGAGATGTGGTCGGTGGTGATCGAATCGCCGAACAGGCCCATCACCCGCGCGCCGTGCACATCATCGATGCTGCCGACCTGCATGGTCATGCCATCGAAGTAGGGCGGATTCTTGATGTAGGTGGACGCATCGCTCCATTCGTACAGGTCACCGTCCGGCGAGGCGATGGTGTTCCAGCGTGTATCGCCCTTGAACACGTCGGCGTAGTTCTGCTTGAACATCTCCGGGCCGACGGTGGCGGCGATGACGTCGCCGATCTCCTTGTTGCTCGGCCAGATGTCACGCAGGTACACCGGCTGGCCATCGCTGCCGGTGCCCAGCGGTTCGGTGGTCAGGTCGATGTCGGTGGTGCCTGCGATGGCGTAGGCCACCACCAGCGGCGGGCTGGCCAGGTAGTTCATCTTCACTTCGGGGTGCACGCGACCCTCGAAGTTGCGGTTGCCCGACAGCACCGAGGTCACCACCAGGTCGCCACTGGCGATGCCGGCACTGACTTCGGTCGGCAGCGGGCCGGAGTTGCCGATGCAGGTGGTGCAGCCATAGCCCACCACGTAGAAGCCGATCTTCTCCAGCTCGGTGAGAACGCCGGCCTTTTCAAGATAGTCGGTGACCACGCGCGAGCCTGGGCCGAGCGAGGTCTTGACCCATGGCTTGCGGTCCAGCCCCTTGGCGGCCGCGTTGCGGGCCAGCAGGCCGGCGCCGATCATCACCGCCGGGTTGGAGGTGTTGGTGCACGAGGTGATGGCGGCGATGACCACCGCACCATCCTTCAGCCGCACCTTCCTGCCGTCCATCTCGATGTCGGCATGGCCCTTGGCCAGCTGCTCGTTGCCCACTGCGGCGCCGCCGCCTTCATTGACGAAGGTGGAGACATCCTCGCTGCGCTTGTCGCGGTTGGCGGTCATGCCGACCAGCGCGTCGCGGTAGTTCTTCTGCACGTCTTCCAGCAGCACGCGGTCCTGCGGGCGCTTGGGGCCGGCCAGCGAGGGCTTCACCGTACCCATGTCCAGTTCCAGCGTGGTGCTGTACTGCGCATGCGGGCTGTTGGCGTCGTGCCACAGGCCCTGCGCCTTGGCATAGGCTTCGACCAGGGCGATCTGCTCTTCGCTGCGGCCGGACAGGCGCAGGTAGGTCAGCGATTCGTTGTCGATCGGGAAGATGCCGCAGGTGGCGCCGTATTCGGGGGCCATGTTGCCGATGGTCGCGCGGTCGGCCAGTGGCAGGTGCTGCAGGCCGTCGCCGTAGAATTCGACGAACTTGCCGACCACGCCGAGCTTGCGCAGCATCTGGGTGACGGTCAGCACCAGGTCGGTGGCGGTGGCGCCTTCGGGCAGCTTGCCGGTCAGCTTGAAGCCAACCACCTGCGGAATCAGCATCGACGAAGGCTGGCCGAGCATGGCGGCTTCGGCTTCGATGCCGCCCACGCCCCAGCCAAGCACGCCGATGCCGTTGATCATCGTGGTGTGGCTGTCGGTGCCGAACACGGTATCCGGATACGCAACGGCCTTGCCGTCCTTGTCCGCGGTCATCACCACGCGGGCCAGGTTTTCCAGGTTCACCTGGTGGACGATGCCGGTGTTGGGCGGCACCACCTTGAAGTTGTCGAAGGCCTTCTGGCCCCAGCGCAGGAAGCCGTAGCGTTCCTGGTTGCGCTGGAATTCGATCTTGCCGTTGAGGTCCAGTGCGTCGGGCTTGCCGAACACATCCACCTGCACCGAGTGGTCGATGACCAGTTCGGAGGGAATCAGCGGATTGATCTGTTCGGGGCGGCCGCCGAGCTTGACCACCGCATCGCGCATCGCGGCCAGGTCGACCACGCAGGGCACGCCGGTGAAGTCCTGCAGGACGACGCGCGCCGGCATGAAGGCGATTTCGGTATCCGGTTCGGCGCTGGGCTGCCAGCGGGCGACTGCCTCGATGTGATCCTTGCCGACGGTGACGCCGCCATCCTCGTGCCGGAGCAGGTTCTCCAGCAGGATCTTCATCGAGTAGGGCAGGTGGGAGATGTCGAAGCGCTGGCCCAGCTTGGGCAGGCTGAAGTAGTCGTAGGTCTTGCCGCCGACGTCCAGCTGGCTGCGGGTGGAGAACGAATCGCTCATGCGGGATGACTCCTCTTGCGGATGGCTTGCAGTGGCCCGCATGGGCGGGCCTGCTTGCGTTTGCCGGTGGCACTCCGGCCCCGGATCCTGCCCAGTATCGGCGATCCAGCGCCCGGCAATGACCCGGCAGGCTTGGAACGCAAGGTTACAGCGGTGTGTGTAGCCTTCGTGTCAGCGTGTGCATCGCTTTTGCGCTGGCCCGCACGCAGACGGGGCGCTCATGGGCGCCCCGTCCAGGAATGCATCGGCTGCAGGAATTACTTGCCGTTGGCGGCATCGATCAGCGGATTGCCGGTCTTGCCGACAGCGTTGCTCTTGGACTTGGCCGTGAGCACGCCCTGCTTGTTGAACTCCAGTACCGTCGCTTCCTGGATGTTCTTGCCGAAGCTCTTGATCTTCACGAAGTCGTAGTACCAGACCTGGGTGTCGCCCAGCTGTTCGCGGCGGCCGGGGGCGCCGAACTTCTCACGGATGTTGTCCTGGGTGGTCCTGCCCACTTCCAGGGTGTCCATCTGCTGCTGGGTGATTTCGATGCCGGTGGTGTAGGCGCCGAACGGGTTGGCATGGGCGGAGGTTGTCGAAACGGCCAGCGGGGCTGCGAGGATCAGGGCAAGGGCGAGCGCGCGCATGAAACTTCCTTATTTATGGAGCGGATAGGTGCGGTTGGAGCGCCGGGGCGTCCAGCCGGGGCGCAGCAGGGCTGCTGGACGAGTCTAACCCCCGGCTGCGACTGACGCGGGATCAGGGTCACATATCGGGAGGTTTGTTCCGGATGCGACGGGTATGTATAATTCATACATACTTTTTGAGGCGTACCCCCATGGAAGCCACCGTTGCTGAACGCGGACAGATCACCCTGCCCAAGGCAGTGCGCGATGCGCTGGGCCTGACCAAGGGCACCTTGCTGAAGGTGGAGCTGGAAGGCAGCCGGATCATCCTGCGCAAGAGCGTGGACGATGCGATCTCCCGCGCCCGCGGAAAGTTCTCGCTGGACGGCTTCGAATCGGCCGATGCGGCCGTGCGCGACCTGCGCGACGAGGAGTAAGCGGTGATGATCGCCGTCGATTCACCGGTACTGGTCGAACTGCTCAGCAACGGCCCGCAGGCCGATGCGGTGGAAGCCTGCCTGCGGCAGAGCCTGGTCGGTGGCCGCGTGGTGGTCTGCGGCGCGACCCTGGCCGAGATCTGCGCCGCCCTGCGCGGCGGTGCCGAGGTGCTGGAAGCGCTGGAAGAAATGGGCGTGCACTTCAACGCGCTGGAAGCCAAGTCGGCACTGCGCGCGGGTGAGATGCACCGCCGCCATCGCCAGCGCGGCGGCAGCCAGCGCCGTGGCCTGGACGAATTCATGATCGGCGCGCACGCCCTGCTGCAGTGCGATGGCCTGATCACCTGGAACGACACGTTTTATCGCGACTACTTCAAGGGCCTGAAGCTGATCGTGCCGCAAGCCTGAGCCCACTTTTTATTCACCTCACGCATTACCCGGGAGTTGTCATGTTGGAAGCCTACCGCCACCACGTCGCCGAGCGCGCTGCGCTTGGCATCCCGCCCCTGCCGCTGACCGCGCAGCAGACGGCCGATGTCATCGAACTGCTGAAGAACCCGCCGCAGGGCGAGGCCGAGTTCCTGCTCGACCTGCTGACCCACCGCGTGCCGGCCGGCGTCGATGACGCTGCCAAGGTCAAGGCCTCGTACCTGGCCGCGATCGCACTGGGCAGCGAGCAGAACCCGCTGATCAGCCGCGAGCGCGCCACCGAACTGCTGGGCACCATGCTGGGCGGTTACAACGTCGCGCCGCTGGTGCAGCTGCTGGACGATGCCAGCGTTGGCGCCATCGCTGCCGACGCGCTGAAGAAGACCCTGCTGGTGTTCGATGCCTTCCACGACGTGCAGGAAAAGGCCAAGGCCGGCAATGCCAACGCCCAGGCCGTGCTGCAGAGCTGGGCCGATGCCGAGTGGTTCACCAGCAACCCGGAAGTGCCGCAGAGCCTGACCGTCACCGTGTTCAAGGTGCCGGGCGAGACCAACACCGACGACCTGTCGCCGGCACCGGACGCGACCACCCGCCCGGACATTCCGATGCACGCCCTGGCGATGCTGAAGAACAAGCGCGACGACGCGCCGTTCACCCCGGAAGAAGATGGCAAGCGCGGCCCGATCCAGCAGATCCTGTCGCTGAAGGACAAGGGCCATCTGGTCGCCTATGTCGGCGACGTGGTCGGCACCGGTTCCTCGCGCAAGTCGGCCACCAACAGCGTGCTGTGGTGGACCGGCGATGACATTCCGTACATCCCGAACAAGCGCGCTGGTGGCGTCTGCCTGGGTTCGAAGATCGCCCCGATCTTCTACAACACCATGGAAGATGCCGGCGCGCTGCCGATCGAGCTGGACGTGTCGAAGATGGAGCACGGCGATGTGGTCGAGCTGCGTCCGTACGAAGGCAAGGCGCTGAAGAACGGCGAAGTGATCGCCGAGTTCCAGGTCAAGTCCGACGTGCTGTTCGACGAAGTGCGTGCCGGTGGCCGCATCCCGCTGATCATCGGCCGTGGCCTGACCGGCAAGGCACGTGAAGCGCTGGGTCTGGCCCCGACCGACCTGTTCCGCCTGCCGGTGCAGCCGGCCGACACCGGCAAGGGCTTCTCGCTGGCGCAGAAGATGGTCGGCCGCGCCTGTGGCCTGCCGGAAGGCCAGGGCATGCGCCCGGGCACCTACTGCGAACCGAAGATGACCTCGGTGGGCTCGCAGGACACCACCGGCCCGATGACCCGCGACGAGCTGAAGGACCTGGCCTGCCTGGGCTTCTCGGCCGACCTGGTGATGCAGTCGTTCTGCCACACCGCGGCCTACCCGAAGCCGGTGGACGTCAAGACCCACCACACCCTGCCGGAATTCATCTCCACCCGCGGCGGCATCTCGCTGCGTCCGGGCGATGGCGTGATCCACAGCTGGCTCAACCGCATGCTGCTGCCGGACACCGTCGGCACCGGCGGCGACTCGCACACCCGTTTCCCGGTGGGCATTTCGTTCCCGGCCGGTTCGGGCCTGGTCGCCTTTGCCGCTGCTACCGGCGTGATGCCGCTGGACATGCCGGAGTCGGTGCTGGTGCGCTTCAAGGGCAAGATGCAGCCGGGCGTGACCCTGCGTGACCTGGTCAACGCGATCCCGCTGTACGCGATCAAGTCGGGCCTGCTGACCGTGGCCAAGGCTGGCAAGAAGAACATCTTCTCCGGCCGCATCCTGGAAATCGAAGGCCTGCCGGAACTGAAGGTCGAACAGGCTTTCGAACTGTCCGATGCCTCGGCCGAGCGTTCGGCGGCCGGCTGCTCGGTGCGCCTGAACAAGGAACCGATCATCGAGTACCTGACCAGCAACATCACGCTGCTGAAGTGGATGATTGCCGAGGGTTACCAGGATCCGCGCTCGCTGCAGCGCCGTATCGAGAAGATGGAAGCGTGGCTGGCCAACCCGGAGCTGCTGGAGCCGGATGCCGACGCCGAGTACGCCGCCGTCATCGAGATCGACCTGGCCGACATCCACGAGCCGATCGTGGCCTGCCCGAACGACCCGGACGACGTGAAGACCCTGTCCGAAGTCGCTGGCGCCAAGATCGACGAAGTGTTCATCGGTTCGTGCATGACCAACATCGGTCACTTCCGTGCGGCTGCGAAGCTGCTGGAAGGCAAGCGTGACCTGCCGACCCGCCTGTGGGTGGCCCCGCCGACCAAGATGGATGCGTCCGAGCTGACCAAGGAAGGCGTGTACGGCACCTTCGGCGCGACCGGCGCACGCATGGAAATGCCGGGCTGCTCGCTGTGCATGGGCAACCAGGCGCAGATCCGCGAAGGCTCCACCGCGATGTCGACCTCGACCCGCAACTTCCCGAACCGCCTGGGCCGCAACACCAACGTGTACCTGGGTTCGGCGGAACTGGCCGCGATCTGCTCGCGCCTGGGCCGCATCCCGACCAAGGAAGAGTACATGGCCGATATCGGTGTGATCGCCGCCAGCGGCAGCGAGATCTACCGTTACATGAACTTCGACCAGATCGAGGAATACCAGGGCGTGGCCAACACGGTCGCTGCCTGAGGGTAGTGCCGGCCGTTGGCCGGCAGCCCGTTGAAACGAAGAACCCCCGGTGAGAGCCGGGGGTTTTTTGTGGACGGAGCACTTTCGTAGAAGTTGTATTTCTGTGGAGATGCATGGCGCCTACCGTGGATGCCCCCTCTTCGGTCTCGACTGAGATGCGCCGCTCATTTCTGCTGACTTCCTGCCCTACGCATCGCCGTACCGTCACCACCCAGGCTCTGGGCATTCTATTGGCTTCTGTACTTTTGACCATTGCGCCATCGGCAGGCGCGACGCCGGCGCCCGCAATGCCACAGCCCATCGAACCGCCGCCACGTTTCGATAGCACTACACGCCACGGCCTCTGTCATGAGGGTCGCTGCGTGGTGCTGGATGGCACGGGCCGACGACTGGCCGAGCATCGGGGAATGGAGTACATCCGTGGGTTCGAGAATGGGGCAGCGGTCTTCAAAAGTGGCACGAACTGGGGAGTCATCAATTCAGCAGGACGCGTCGTCGTGAAAGGACACTACGATCATGTACAGATGCATGGCAACGGGCTGATTGAGGCTGAGGTGTTGCTGCAGAACGAGCCCGATGTACGTAAACGCATAGATTTCTTTGATGGACGGGGCCGCTTGGTTCGGCGCTTTACGGTAGTGGTAGAAAAGGATCTTCTGCGCTCGACGGCCTGGGCTGGAAGTCCGGCTGTCGAAATCTGCAGCGAGGAAAGGCGACGTTGCAGGACCAGTTTCCTTGATGCGAAGGGCAAGTCCGGTCCAGTCTTCAATGACTTTATTGCCATTGATGATGATGCGGAAGTTGCCATCGCTTCGCGGGATGGTGTGCACTTCGGCCTGGTCGATCGATCACTTGCAGGCGTAGGCCGCCAGGACTACGACCGGATGACCTTCAACAGGTCGGGTTTCGCGCTCGCCACCCAAGCCGGGAACGACACCGTGTTGGATCCCCACGGGGTGCAAGTGGCGCCGATGGGGCGATATCGGTTCAAGTTTGGAATAGGTGGGTACCTGCTTTCGGCGGTCACCGAGGACGGCGAGTGCCTGCACTTCACGCGCGCGGGTTCGATATTTCCGACGCCTGCAGGCAACTGTATGAAGACCGATGAGTTCGCCGAACGCGTGGGCTATGTAATCTTCAGTTCGGAAGATGATGAATACGTTGTAGGCCTGGATGGATCGCTGCGCTCTGCGCAACACACTGCAGGCCTGTATCCGTTGAACCGCAGGATGGTCCAGTATCAAAAGCCCGGCGAAGCGGGGGTGCGTTTCATGATGCTGGATGATGGCAGCATCTCGTCTTCCCTGTACTACCGACTTGCGCCTTTTCAAACCGCGGCAGGACTGGATGACCAACTGCTGTTGGCCCAAGCCGATGGAGGATGGGGTGTAATAGATGCCAGGGGCGCTTGGCTGATTCCTCCTCGCTACCCACGGATCGAGCCGCTGGGTGCGAATCTGATCGCGGCATTCGAACAGCCGGGGTATGACCCGGGGTATCACATACTCGATCTGCGCGGTAATGCGCTAGCTGATTTCACGCCGAATGATCCCTCACCGGCCCTCTTGGCGGATGGAACGAGGGCCTACGCCCTCTCACTGCATGGTCGCTGGGGGCTTCTGGATGAGTCGGGACGATGGAGGCTTGCGCCACGCTACGGCTACGTGAGTGTTTCGAATGGCTTGGTTTTCGTGCGTGAGCGAAACAGCGCCGGTGATGTTACGGTTAACTTTCTTGACCCAGACACAGGAACGACGCTGTTCGAACAGGGATTTCTATCGGTTCATTCTCGTACGGATGGTCTGTTTGAGACATTGAAGACAGACCAGACCTTGGAGCTGATCAAGCTTGACGGGACCGTTCTGGGGCGTCTGCATCCCCGTCCCAACCGATAGCCGGAGCAGTGACTGGCGGGATCGCTGGAGCCTGGCGCGATCCAAATGGCAGATTTTGGCGTTTGGGCAACAACGGAACGGTTAGGCTTGCGGCGCTACTGAATGGTCCAGTCCGCGCTGCCTTCCAGCCGACGGCCGCCGATCAGCACGTTGCCGCGCTCACCGGAAACATCCATCTCGAACCAGGGCAATCCATCACGGCTATGTGGACGCACATAGGCCTGGTGCTTTGCGCGGTTGAATTCGATGTAGTAGCGGCGATGCACGTTGGGGTACGGCGGGATCGACGCGCCTTTCCAGCTGACGCTTACCGCGCCGGGGTCTTCGCGACCCACCAGCATCAGCATGAAGAACACATCACCTTGCTTGGCCTCGAAGTAGAACAGATCGCCACTGGCGCCGGCGGGTGCCAGTGGCAATGAAAGCAGTACGGCCGCCAGGGCGGCCTTCCATATGCCTTTGATCATGTGCAGCGTTCCTTGTGCAATACCGCTATCAAAGCACACATGCGGGTAGCGCGTTGAAACGAAGACCCCCCGGTGAAAGCCGGGGTTTTTTTTGTTGCCTGATGGCCTGTAATGCCGAATCCACGCGTGGCTGCTGTTCGCGCCATGCGCGATGAGTCGAGCGTGGCTCGACTCTACAACGGCATCCACGCATGGCGTGGATCTACTGCCCGCCGAGTCCTTGAGCTGCGGCGCGCAATCAGCTGCGGGCGAGGGCGAGCAACCGCTCGGCAATCCGTTCCAGCGGCACCTGTTCCTCGGCCGCGCCAAGCTTGAAGGCGGCACCGGGCATGCCCCAGACCACGCTGGTCGCCTCGTCCTGTACCAGCGTCGGCGCGCCGGCCTGGCGCATCTCCAGCAGGCCACGGGCACCGTCATCGCCCATGCCGGTCAGGATGGCACCGATGGCGTTGCCGCCCGCGCTCTGCGCGACCGAACGGAACAGCACGTCCACCGCAGGCTTGTGCCGGTTCACCGCAGGACCATCGTCGACACGGCAACGCCAGCGGGCGCCGTCGCGGATGATCCGCAGGTGCTTGCCGCCCGGAGGCAGGTAGGCATGGCCGGGCAGTACCGCTTCACCGTCGCTGGCTTCGCGCACGGCCATCGCCGAATGACGGTCCAGTCGTTCGGCGAAGGCAGTGCTGAAGCTGGCGGGCAGATGCTGGGTCATCACCACGGCCGGGCCGTCCGCAGGCATGCCTTCCAGCACCACGCGCAATGCTTCGGTACCGCCAGCCGACGAGCCGATGGCGATCAGGCGGTCGGTGGTGCGGAACTGCGTTGCTGCCGGGCGCGCGGCAGGTGCTGCGTCCAGCGTCAGTTTCGGCGTGGCCACGCGTACCAGCGGGCGCACCCGGGAACGCGCAGCCATCTTCACCTTGGCGATGATTTCATCGGCATAGCCCTGCAGGCCGCGGGCCACGTCGAGCTTGGGCTTGGACACGAAGTCCACCGCGCCCAGGCCCAGCGCCTGCAGGGTGGTATCGGCGCCGCGTTCGGTCAGCGAAGAGATCATCACCACCGGCAGCGGGTGCAGGCGCATCAGGTTTTCCAGGAACGCCAGGCCATCCATGCGTGGCATTTCCACGTCCAGGGTGATCACGTCCGGGGCCAGGCGCTTGATCTTCTCGCGGGCCAGCAACGGGTCGGCGGCGGTACCGACCACATCGATGGCTGGATCGCTGGACAGGATCTCGGTAAGCATCTGCCGCACGACGGCGGAGTCGTCGACGATCAGGACCCGGCAGGGGGCGTTGCCGGTCAGGGTCATTCGAACAGCTCCACGCCACCGGTGACCGGGGCCTTGGACAGGCGTGCGCGTACGGCCGATTCGGTCGCGGCGACTTCGGCTTCGTGGGCGTGTGGCAGGCGCTGCACCACCACGCGGCCGGTATCGGCGAAGAACCAGATCTTGCGCGGATGGATGCCGCACAGGTCCTCGGCGAGGATCGGGATGTGTTCGGCCTGCAGGTACTGGCGCACGAACTCGGCGTTGCGCGTGCCTACCGGATTGCTGGTGAAGCCCTTCAGCACGTTGGCCCCGCCGAACACCTTTGCCTCGATGCGCTTGCGGTGGGCACCGCGCTTGAGCATGTCGTTGATCAGCAGCTCCATCGCATAGCTGCCATAGCGCGCGGGCGCGCCGTCGCCGGCGTTGCCCTCGGGCAGCAGGAAATGGTTCATGCCGCCGATCTTCAGCACCGGGTCGCGCAGGCACGCCGCCACGCAGGAGCCAAGCGTTGTGGTCAGCGCGGTGGTGTCATCCACCACCAGGTACTGGGTTGGCAGCAGCTTGGCGGCGATGGTCTTGAAGCGTGCGTCCTGGTAGCGCATCACATCGTCGGTGCGCAGCGAAGCATTCATGCGCCGGCTCCCTGCGCACGACGATACAGGGTACGGCCGCAGGGCTGGATCAGGTCGGCAGCGTGCAGGTAGTTCTCCGAGTGGCCGGTATAGAGCAGGCCGTCGTCAGCCAGGTGGTTGACCAGGCGGCCAAGAATCGCGCGCTGGGTCGGCTTGTCGAAGTAGATCATCACGTTGCGGCAGAACAGCGCATCGAACGGGCCGCCGACGTCGTAACGCGGTGCCAGCAGGTTCAAGGGGCGGAATTCGATCAGCTCGCGCAGCGCCGGCAGCACGCGGCACTGGCCTTCGTTGGGACCACTGCCACGCTGGAAATAGCGGCGACGCAGGTCCGGATCGAGGCCGGCGACACGGTCGATGTTGTAGACGCCGCGCCCGGCGGTGGCCAGCACCTGGGTGTCGACGTCGGTGGCGACGATGCGTACCGGCGGCTTCAGGGTGCCGAACGCTTCGCAGGCGGTGATCGCCATCGAGTAGGGTTCTTCACCGGTGGACGCCGCGCACGACCACAGCAGCAGCGGACCGCGCCCGTTGCGCTGCTGCAGCTCTTCGCGCAGCTTGTCGAAATGGTGCGGCTCGCGGAAGAACGCGGTGAGGTTGGTGGTAAGGGCATTGGTGAATGCCTGCCACTCGTCACCATCACCCTGTTCCAGGTGGTCCAGGTACTGCTGGAAGCTGCGCATGCCCAGCGTGCGCAGGCGGCGCGACAGGCGTCCGTACACCATGTCGCGCTTGGCCGGGGCGAGGGCGATGCCCACGCGCTGGTAGATCAGGTCGCAGACGCGGCGGAAATCACGGTCGGCGAACTCGAATTCGCGCGTACCGCTGACGATGGGGGTAGGGCTCTGCACGGGTGACGTGTCCATCGGCGGGGCGGCGGCCGGAGCCGCCGCGAGGATCAGAATTCCTGCCAGTCGCCGTCGTTGGAGACGACGGTGCTGGAGTGGGTACGGCGGATCGGTGCGGGCGTCGACAACGGTCGCGAAGGCGCAGCGCTGGCAGCCTTCGGCGCGACCTTGGCGGTCACCGCCTTCACTGCGACAGCGACCTGGTTGTCGAGGCGAAAGATCGCCACGGCATCGGCCAGCTGTGCGGCCTGCTCTTCCATCGCCCGTGCTGCGGCGGTGGCTTCTTCCACCAGCGCGGCATTCTGCTGGGTGGTTTCGTCCATCTGCACCACGGTCTGGTTGACCTGCTCGATGCCGGCGCTCTGCTCCTGCGAGGCAGCAGAGATCTCGGCCATGATGTCGGTCACGCGCTGCACCGACGCGACGATCTCGCCCATGGTGCTGCCGGCCTGGTGGACCAGGCTGGANCCNTCGGCGACCTTGCCGACCGANTCGTCGATCAGCCCCTTGATCTCCTTGGCGGCGGCGGCCGAGCGCTGGGCGAGGGTACGCACTTCGCTGGCGACCACGGCAAAGCCACGGCCCTGTTCNCCGGCACGGGCCGCTTCNACNGCGGCNTTNAGCGCCAGGATGTTGGTCTGGAAGGCGATGCCGTCGATGACCGAGATGATCTCGGCGATNTTCTTCGAGGACGCTTCGATGGCCGACATGGTGGTGACCACCTGGCCGACCACTTCNCCNCCCTGCGAGGCCACNCCGTGCGCACCGATGGCGAGCTGGTTGGCCTGGCGCGCATGTTCGGCGTTCTGGCGCACGGTGGAGGTCAGTTCCTCCATCGAGGCGGCGGTTTCTTCCAGGTTGGCCGCCTGCTGTTCGGTACGGCGCGACAGGTCGCTGTTGCCCGAGGCGATTTCGCCCGAGGCCAGGGTGATGCTGGAGGTGCTGGCCTGGATCTGGCTGACGATCTGGGTCAACTGGGCGACGGTGGTGTTGGCATCGTCACGCATGCGGGCGAACACGCCGTGGAACTGGCCGTCCATGCGTGCGGTCAGGTCGCCCGCGGCGATGGCCTGCAGCAGCTGTGACAGCTGGCCAAGATTGCCGTCGGCGACCTCCATCATGCTGTTGAGCTGCTCGATCATCACGCGGAAATCGTGATCGAAGCGCTGCGCATCGCCGCGCTGCCTGAAGTCGCCGGCGGCGGCGGCCGATGCCAGCTGCTGAATCTGCGTGTTGATGGCCAGCAGGCTGGCCTTGGCCGCATCCATCGATTCGTGCAGGATCGCGCGGCTGCCCGGCAACCGGCGCGCATCGGGGGCGAGGTTGCCGGTGGCGTACTGGTTGAGCACATCGATGGCATCACGGATCGCATCGAGGTGTTCGAAGATCACCGTGTTGATGCCGCCGGCGAGCTGGCCATAGACGCCCGGGAAGTCTTCCGGTATGCGGTGGCTGATATCGGGGCCGGCATGCATCTGCGCCATCAGCTGGGTCTGCTCGGAGAAGCGACGCAGCATCGCGGTCATCTCCGCGGTAGCCGCCAGCATGCGACCCGCCTCATCCTTGCCGGTGGCCTGGGTGGTGACGCTGAGATCGCCGCGGGCGACGGCCTGGATGGCATGCACTGCCTTGCCCAGCGGGCCGACCACGGCGCGCGAGATGATCACGGCCAGGGTGGCGGCGACCACGACCAGCAGCACGATGGCGGCGATGATGGCCAGCACGCTGTTGCGGTGGGTCGCGTTGGCGTCGTCGATCTTGCCCTGCATCTGGGTTCCCAGCAGCGCACTCAGCGCCTTCAGGTCTTCAAAGGCCTTGCGGCGCAGCGGGCGCGACTGCTCATCGGAAATCTGCCGGGCCGCTTCGCCATCACCAGCGGTGGCCGCTTCGCGCAGCTTGGCATTGGCGGCGAAGTAGCCATCGACGTCGGCCTGCACGGTCTGGTACAGCGCGCGCTCCTTGTCGCCGGCCGGCAGCTTGGCATAGGCCGCCAGCTGCTCGCGCACCACTGCAGCGGTGTCGTTCATGCGCTTGTCGTAGTCGGCCACTTTCTCCGGCTGGTCCAGCATGCTGATCTGGGCCAGTTCGTAGGTGCGGAACTCACCCAGCTGCGAGCGCACTTCACCGAGGTACTGCACCGATGGAATGTCGTTGGTCGCCATCGAGGTCAGCTTGGCGTTGGCTTCAGACAGGCGGACCAGGGCGAACGCACCCAGCACGACGGTCATCAGGGTGGTCAGGGTGAATCCCACAGCCAGCTTGCGGGCGATGGGCAGATCGTGGAACCACTTCATGCGGGGTGCTCCAAGGTGGGCAGAATACCGGCGGCGGCGCCGCGGGCAAAAGGTCGTTGCAGGAGGGAACGGTGGTGCCGGGTGAAGGATTGGTGACTGCCGTCAACCCGAGATAGCGGCGCAGCTGCGCCGTACTTTATGGACCGATGTCACATTCGCTGGCGTAGGGGAAACCAACGGAAAGCATGTAGTGGCGGGGCTTTCACCGCGGCGGCGCGGTTTCATGCGAAACCATGCGCCCGACCAGGGTCACGACGCAGAACGGCCGGGTTCACAGTTGTGGGAGCCGCCGCGTTGCGCGTGGGTACGATGGCTGCCTGCGGCCGCGCGCAAACGAAAACCGCCGCCCCGGAGGGCGGCGGTCAGGTACAACGTGTAGGCCAGCTCAGGCGGCCTGCGGCACCCGCAGCGAACGCACCAGGCCGCCGATGTCGACGATCAGGGCGACGCGGCCATCGCCGAGGATGGTGGCACCGGAAACCCCGCCGATGCGGCGGTAGTTGTTCTCGATGTTCTTCACCACGACCTGCTGCTGGCCGACCAGTTCGTCCACTTCCAGCGCGATCTTCTGGCCATCGCCTTCAACCACCACCACCAGCGATTCACTGCCGGGTGCACGCTGGCCATAGCCGTAGTATTCGCTCAGCGACAGGATCGGCAGGTATTCGCCGCGCACGCGCAGCACGCGGCCTTCGCCGGCCATGCTGCGGATGTCGTCAGGCTGCGGCTGCAGTGCTTCAAGCACGTAGGCCAGCGGCAGGATCAGGGTTTCGCCGGCCACTGCCACGGTCATGCCGTCGAGGATGGCCAGGGTCAACGGCAGCCGGATCAGCGTACGGGTGCCGGTGCCGAGGCCGCTTTCAATCTGCACCTCGCCACCGAGCGCCTGGATGTTGCGGCGGACCACGTCCATGCCCACGCCGCGGCCGGACAGATCGGTGACCGCATCGGCGGTGGAGAAGCCGGGCTGGAAGATCAGGTCCCAGACCTGCGAGTCGGTGGGGTTGTCCGGTACGGCCAGGCCGCGTTCCTGCGCCTTGGCCAGGATCTTCTCGCGGTTCAGGCCGCGGCCGTCGTCGCTGACTTCGATGACGATATGACCGCCCTGGTGCGAAGCGGCCAGGGTGATCGTGCCGGTCTCGTCCTTGCCGGCGTCGCGACGCACGTCGGGCATCTCCAGGCCGTGGTCGATGGAGTTGCGGACCAGATGCACCAGCGGGTCGGCGATCTTCTCGATCAGGCCCTTGTCCAGCTCGGTGCCTTCGCCGATGGTGCGCAGGCGCACCTGCTTGCCCAGGCGGCCGGACAGGTCGCGGACCAGGCGCGGGAAGCGGCGGAACACTGCGTCGACCGGCAGCATGCGCACGCCTATCACGGCCTCCTGCAGGTCGCGGGTATTGCGTTCAAGCAGGTCCAAGCCGGCGAACAGGCTCTCGGCATGCACCGGGTCCAGCGCGTGCGAGACCTGCTTGAGCATGGCCTGGGTGATGACCAGCTCACCGACCAGGTTGATCAGCGCATCGACCTTGTCGACGCTGACACGGATGGAGGTTTCCGCTTCCTGGGTGCCGCCGCCATTTGCAGCCGGTACGGCAGCGGTGGGCGCAGGAGCAGCGACCGCCGCGGCGGCCGGTGCCTGGGTGGCCAGGCTTGGCGGTGCGGCCGGACGGATGTCCAGTTCGCAGTCGTCCAGCACCCAGGCGAAGGTATCTTCGATCTTGCTGCGCGGCACCTTGCCGACCAGGCCCAGGTCCCACGCCAGGTGGGCTTCAAGCGGGTCGAGCTGGGCGAAGCCGGGCAGGCGATCCATGCGCGCGGCCACCTGCAGCGAACCCAGGTGTTCCAGTTCGCGGATGATGCGCAACGGGTCGTTGCCACTCATGAACAGTGACGGCGCCGGGGTGAAGCCGATCTGCCAGGCTTCCGGCGTGTCGTCCACCTTGCTGGCGGCAGCGGGTGCAGCGGCGGCGGGCGCCTGGCCGGACAGCACCGCTTCCAGGCGCGCCTTCACCGCAGCGACCGCTGCAGGATCGGCGGGCTGGCCGTGCTCGGCCTCGCGCAACAGGGCGCGCAGTACGTCCACCGACGACAGCATTGCATCGACGGCGTTGCCTTCCAGTGCGCGCTTGCCGGCGCGCAGCTCATCGAGCAGCGTCTCCAGCACGTGGGTCAGCCCGGCGATGGCATCGAAGCCGAACGTGCCTGCGCCACCCTTGATGGAGTGGGCGGCACGGAACACCGAGTTGATGATCTCCGGGTCCTGTTGTCCCGATTCCAGGGCCAGCAGGCCAGCCTCCATGGCGTCGAGGCCTTCGCGGCTCTCCTCGAAGAAGGTGGCGTGGAAGCGTTGCAGGTCCATGCTCATGGCAGTGGCGATCCGGAAGCGAAGAGGGGGAGCAGTGCGGGGCGATCAGCCCAGCACTTTCTGCACGGTGGCGACCAGCTGTTCGGGATTGAACGGCTTGACCAGCCAGCCGGTGGCACCGGCGGCCTTGCCTTCGGACTTCTTGTCCGCTGCCGACTCGGTGGTCAGCATCAGCATCGGCGTGAACTTGTAGTCCGGCAACTGGCGCAGTTCGCGGATCAGCGCGATGCCGTCCATGTTCGGCATGTTGACGTCGGTGACCACCGCATTGAAGCGCTGGCCCTTGGCACGTCCGAGCGCGACCGCGCCGTCTTCAGCTTCTTCGACGGCAAAACCGGCCGAGGTGAGGGCGAAGGAAACCATCTGGCGCATCGACGCCGAATCGTCCACCACCAAGATACGTGCGCTCATGCAGCGTTCTCCACAGATTTCAGGTTGTCATGGGGTACGTCCAGGCCCAGAGCCTGGGTGACGCCCAACAGGCGTGCAGCGTCACGGAAGGTTGCAGTGCAACCGTGGAAGCCGGTGCCCAGGCCTGCCTCGCGGCGGGCCTGCACGAAGGCGCACAGCACCTGCACGCTGGCGGTGTGGATGCGGCCGACCTGGCTTGCATCCAGGGTCAGCTCGCCTGCTTCCGCCACCAAGGGCGAAAGGCGGTTCTTGAGCTCGGTGCTGCTCTCGATGCCGAGATCCTCACCCAGTTCGACAGTGCTCATCGTTGCTCCGGACAAACGGTTCCAGCATTCATAACGGCACCCGGCGGCGGTTCTTTAGGGGAATCGGTGCTGAGCGCCGATTCCCGGCACGGATTCACCCCAGCAGCTGCGAGGCGTCGAGCAGGATCATCGGCCGCTGGCTGATACGGGCTACGCCGCGGAACAGTTCATTGGAGATCTGGCAGATGCGGGCGGTATCGGGTGGCTCGATCTGCGAGTCGGTCAGGTTGGCCACGTCCTCCACGGCCGACACACGCAGGCCGAGGGTCTCGCCGTTCTCTTCAAGCACGACAATGCGGGTCTGCGCGTCATCCTCGGCGGAGGCTGCGCCCAGATGCAGGCCGAGATCCATCACCGGCACCACCTGGCCGCGCAGGTTCATGATGCCGAGCATTTCCGGGGCAGTGCCGCGCAATGGCAGCAACGGCACCGGCAGCACCACTTCCTGCACCTTCAGAAGTTCCAGCGCGTAGGCCTGAGCACCGCAGCGCAGGCGCAGCCAACGCGACGTGCGTTCGCCGGCGCGGCGGCTCTGCGGATGCGGGCTGCTGGCGGGTTGGTGCGCCTGGGCCTGCAGCTCCTGCCAGGAGCCGGGACGGTTGCTGGAGGGGGTATCCACCGCGAGCCTTGGCGGCGGTGCGACAGCGGCGCGGGTCATCGATGGCATCGGTGACGGTGCGGGGCGCGCGGCGGCCTTGGCAACGGCCGGCGCAGCGACGGCAGCAACCACCTCGCCGTCGACGGCGGCTTCGAACGCGGCCTGCAATCCAGGGCTGTCGGTGTGTGCCAGGCTGTTGGTGGCGTCGGTTTCGTAGATCACTTCGTCCGGCAGGTCATCCCAGGTGGGTTCCGGTGCGGGCGGTACGACAACGGCACTGGCCACGGGCGCAGTTTCATGGACGACCTCGGCCGGCAGATCGTCCCAGGTCGGCTCGCGCCCGGTGTCGGCCGCAGGCGTGGCAGCGGCGTCGAAGGCGGCTTCGAGCGAAGCATCGTCGCTGGCCGGAGCGGCTGCGACAGCGTCGGTTTCGTAGATCACTTCNGCCGGCAGATCGTCCCAGGTCGGCTCGCGNNCGGTATCGGCGGCAGGCGTGGCAGCGGCGTCGAAGGCGGCTTCCAGCGCCGCATCATCGTTGGCCGGAGCGGCTGCGACGGCGTCGGTTTCGTAGATCACTTCGGCCGGCAGATCNTCCCAGGTCGGCTCGCGCTCGCCGTCGGCCGCTGCGCTCGTCGGGCGTGGCGCGGCATCGGCGGCGACCGGTGCGGCGGCAATGTCGCCGAGCAGCTCGTCCAGATAGTCGTCCAGCATGCCGGTGGTGTTCATGCCGCCTGCTCCAGGGCACGTGCGTCCTCACCGAGGATCCAGTTCAACGCGCGTCGATAGGCGGCCAGGCCACGGCCGGGGTAGTCCTCGCCGACGCTCGGCAGGGTCAGGCCGGCGGCGTTGCTGATGCGGGTATCGATCGGAATCGCGTCTTCCCACACGCGGCTGCCATGGCGGTCCTGCATGGTGCGCAGCGACTCGTTGCCGGCGCGGGTGCGACGGTCGAACAGGGTCGGCAGGATCGAGATCGGCAGCGGGCGGCGACGCGAACGTTCGACCATCTCGCCGGTGCGGACCATGCCATCCAGGCCGTGCAGGGCCAACGGTTCGGCCTGGGTGGGAATGATCAGCCGATCGGCCGCAGCCAGTGCGTTGATCATCAGCAGGCCCAGGGTCGGTGCGCAGTCCAGCAGGATGTAGTCGTGCTGGCCCTGGTGGCGGGCGAGCGCGTTCTGCAGGGCCAGGCCGAGCCCGGGCTGGTTGGCGCTGCGTCGTTCCAGCGTGGCCAGCGAGGCCTGTGCGCACACGTAATCGAGTCCGCCGATGTTGCTGGCATGGCTGAGCGCGGACAGGTCGGCCGGCGGTGCGCCGAACAGTTCCAGCACGCCGGCCGGTGCCGGCTCGATCGGCACGCCGAAGGCGCGGGTCAGCGAGGCATGCGGATCGAGATCGATCAGCAGCACGCGGTGGCCGAGCGCGGCCAGGCCGCGACCGAGGGCGAGGGTGGTGGTGGTCTTGCCGACTCCGCCCTTCTGGTTGGCGACTGCCCAGATGCGCATCGGATTACTCCTTCATTGCCGGGGGAACGGCGGCGCCGACACGGCTGCCAGCCGGCACCGGTGGCAACTGCACCGGTGCGATGGGGGAAGTGGGGGTGGTGGCCGGTGCGGTGGCGGCCTGTTCGCTGGCGCCGCGGGCAGCGCCAGTAGCGGCATTCAGGCGTTCGCCGAGCGGGTCCACCGAATGACTGGTGTCGGCCAGGATGATGACCATCACCCGCCGGTTGCGATTGCGGCCCTGTGCGCTGTCGTTGGCTTCGCGCGGGCGGAACTGGCCGTAACCGACCATCGCCAGCCGCGATGGCTGCAGCCCCTGGTCGGCAAACAGATGCACCACGCTGGCCGCGCGCCCGGCCGACAGTTCCCAGTTGGACGGGAAGGTGGCGGTGGCGATCGGCACGTTGTCGGTGTGGCCTTCCACGCGCACGCTGTTGGGCACGTCGCGCAGCACGCCGGCCAGGCTGGCCAGGGTGTCGCGCGCATGCACGTCCAGCGCCGCCGAGCCGGTCGGGAACAGGATGTCGCTGTTGATCTCCACTTCGATCCACAGTTCGGTACGGCGCACGCTGATCATGCCGCGGTCGATCAGTGGCGCCAGCGCGGCGGTCAGGCGGTCGGCGATGCTGTTGAGCTGGCGCTCGGCACGCGCGATCTGCTCCTGGTTGTGCACCGATACCGGCATGCGCATCTGCGAGGCCATCGCCGGCAGCAGGGTGGGGTCGTGCGAGGGCGCGGGAGCGGATGGCCCGATCCTGGTACCGGACTTGATCACCGACGGGCTGTCCCAGCCGCCGCCCTGCACCTGCTTGTTGCCCACCTGCACCGGATTGATGGTGCGCGGCGCACCACCAAAGGCATCGGTGAGGGCGTCGGCCATGATCCGGTACTTGCCCTCGTTGACCGAGGAGATCGCGTACATGACCACGAAGAAGGCGAGCAGCAGCGTCATCAGGTCGGCATAGGGGATGGCCCATGCCTCGTGATTGGCGTGCTCTTCGTGGTGCTTGCGGCGGGCCATGTCAGTGCAGGAAGCCGGAGAGGTTGGTTTCGATGTTGCGCGGGTTCTCGCCCTGGGCAATCGAGATCAGGCCTTCGATGACCATTTCGCGGTCGCGGCTGGAATGGGCGATGACGCCCTTCAGCTTGGCGGCGATGGGCAGGAACAGCAGGTTGGCCGAGGCGATGCCGTAGATGGTGGCGGTGAACGCGGCGGCGATGCCATGGCCGAGCTTGCTCGGGTCGGCGAGGTTCTTCATTACCGCGATCAGGCCGAGCACGGCGCCGATGATGCCCAGCGTGGGCGCATAGATGCCCATGCTTTCAAACACCTTGGCAGCGGCCTGGTCCTGGTGCTCCTGGCTGCCCAGTTCGATCTCCAGCATGTGCCGGATCGATTCGGGTTCAACGCCGTCCACCAGCAGCTGCAGGCCCTTGCGCAGGAACGGGTCCTGCTGTGCTTCCACCTGCGATTCCAGGCCGAGCAGGCCCTGGCGGCGGGCGATGTTGCTCCACTCCACGATCTGCTGGATCAGTTCACGACGGTCGCTGTGCGGCGGCCGCACGACCCAGCGCACGATCCTGAAGGCGTGCTTGAACACCGCTGGCGAGGTGTGCAGCAGGATGGCGGCGATGGTGCCGACGATGACGATCACGAATGCCGCAGGCGACCACAGCGACGCCAGGCCGGCGCCCTTGAGGATGCTGCCACCGACCAGCGAGGCCAGGGCGAGGAAAAGTCCAATGAGGCTGAGTCTATCCATGGGTCCGGTATCGGCTTGTATGAATGGGACTTGAGACACCGGTGGATCGTGTACAGACGGTGGTCACAGTTTCAGGTTCTTCGGGCATGGCCCGGCGCTACCGCGCAGGGCCGTATCCGGTAGCGCCGGGCCATGCCCGGCGGGTGTTCAGCGCAGCCCATCCACGTCCAGGATCAGGGCCATGCGACCATCGCCGATCAAGGTTGCACCTGCATAACCACGCAGGCCGCGCAGGGCCTTGGGCAGTGGCTTGATGACCACTTCCTCGCGCCCGCGCACCTGGTCCACTACCAGCCCGAAGCGTGCCTCACCGGCCTGCAGCACGACGATGGTCAGCAGGGACGAGGCGGCCGGCGTCACATCCAGCCATTGCCGCAGGTCCACCAGCGGCAGCGTGTGCGAGCGACGGTCAAGCACGGCGCGGCCGTCGAACCAGCCCAGCGAGGTGCGCGGCGCATGCAGCACTTCCATCACACGGGCCAGCGGCAGTGCATAGACGTCTTCGCCGGCCTGCACCAGCAGGGTCGGCAGGATCGCCAGGGTCAGCGGTACGCGGATCATGAAGCGGCTGCCGCGGCCCAGTTCCGACTGGATCTGGATCTGCCCGCTCAGCTCGCGGATGCGCGACTGCACCACGTCCATGCCGACGCCGCGGCCGGAAATATCGGTGACCTGCTGCTTGGTCGAGAACCCCGGCAGGAACACCAGGTGCAGGCATTCCTCGCTGCTCAGGCGGGCGGCGGCTTCCGGATCGATCAGGCCCTTCTCGCGCGCCTTGGCACGCAGCTTTTCCGGATCGATGCCGGCGCCATCGTCCTGCACTTCAATGCTGACGTAGTCGCCTTCCTGCTGTGCCGACAGGCGCACGTGGCCCATCCGTGGCTTGCCCTGTGCTTCGCGCAGGTCAGGCATTTCCACGCCATGGTCGATGGCGTTGCGGACCAGGTGCACCAGCGGGTCGGCCAACGCTTCTACCAGGTTGCGGTCGAGCTCGGTTTCGGCGCCGATCAGTTCCAGGTCCACTTCTTTCTTCAGCGAACGCGCAACGTCGCGCGCCACCTTCGGGAAGCGCGAGAACACCTTGCCGACCGGCTGCATGCGGGTGCGCATCACCGCCGACTGCAGGCGCGCGGTGGCGATATCCAGCGTGGACACGGCGCGGTCCAGCTCTTCATCGCGCAGGCGTGTGCGCAGCGTCTTCAACCGGTTTCGTGACAGCACCAGTTCGCCGATCAGGTTGACGATGGCGTCCAGGCGCTTGGTGTCCACACGCACGGTGTGTTCGGCTTCGGCGACAGGCTTGTTGGGTGCGGGCTTGGCAGCGGGCGGTGCCGGCGAGGGCGCCGGTCGCGGTGCTGGTGCGGCAACGGGCGCTGCGATGGTGTTGCTGCCCGGGGCGGCGCCGCCATGCAGCTGGTCGAGCAATGCCTCGAACTCGTCCTCGCTGATCATGTCGTCGGCCTTCTTCGCCGCCGCCACGGTTGTCGGCGCCTTGCCGCCATGCAGCTGGTCGAGCAGGGCCTCGAATTCGTCGTCGGTGATCAGTTCGCCACCGCCCGTACCCGGCGTCGCGGCCGCAGGTGCGGCAGCGCCACCGCCATGCACGTCGAACTGGGCGACCAGTTCGGGTGGGGCAAAGCCCGGCTCGGTTCCGGAAGACACCGCGTCAAGCATCGACTGCAGGTAGTCCAGTGACTGCTGGGCGGCATCGAAGTGATGCGCCTGCAGGACGGCCTGGCCGGCACGCGCAGCGCCCAATGCTTCCTCGGCGGCGTGGCACAGCTCGACCATCGCGGTGATGCCGAGGAAACCTGCGCCGCCCTTCAGCGTATGGTAGCCGCGGAACACCGCGTTGAGCTGTTCATTGTCCTGCGGTGCCTGTTCCAGCGACACCAGCTGTTCGCCGAGGCGATCCAGGATCTCCTGGGCCTCGATGATGAAATCGGCAGTGATGTCGTCGGTTACTGCGCCCATGGTTACAGCCCCAGATCCGACAACAGGTCGTCGGCGTCGTTCTGCGAGACCGCATGGCGGTCCAGCCCCTTCAGTGCCGGCCCGGCCAGTTCCGGATCGGTGCGATGCTGTTCAGGTGGCAGGCCGAGCGCGCCGAAGCCTTCGTGCACGCGGCGGACGATGCCCACCACGCGACGGATGATCTGCCCGGTCAGGTCCTGGTAGCTCTGGGTCAGGGCGATCTCGGTGAGGTTGTGGCGGATGCGGTCGAGCTGCACGTCCTGGCCCGGCTGCAGGCCGTCGGCGCGCAGCTGTTCGGTCAGGCTCCGGCACTCTTCGGCCAGGTCCAGGGTGCGGTGGGTGGCCTGTTCGGTCATCGCCACCACGTGGTCCAGGCGCGCGCAGGCATCGTCCAGCTCGCCGGCTTCATCGGGCACGGTCGGCAGTTCGCCCAGCGCCTGCCCCAGCTCGCGGGCCAGCCGCGAAAGGCCGCTCATCATCGGCTGGGTGCGCAGCGCGACCAGGCCGTCGATGCGCTGGCGCCACGCCGCCTCGTCGCCGGATTCCAGTGCATCCAGGGCTTCCTGCAGGCGCAGGGCGAGGGCGCTCTTGTCGACCGTGGTATCCATCAAGCGCTGGCCGCCAGGCGTTCGAAGATCTTGCCGAGCTTCTCTTCCAGCGTCTGTGCGGTGAACGGCTTGATGATGTAACCGTTCACGCCGTTCTGCGCCGCTTCGATGATCTGCTCGCGCTTGGCTTCGGCCGTCACCATCAGCACCGGCAGGGTCTTCAGCTTGGCATCGGCACGGATGGCCTTGAGCAGTTCGATGCCGGTCATGACCGGCATGTTCCAGTCGGTGACCACGAAGTCAAACGGCTGGCTCTGCAGCAGCGACAGCGCGGCATGCCCGTCCTCGGCTTCGGCGGTATTGGTGAAGCCCAGATCGCCCAGCAGGTTCTTGACGATACGACGCATGGTCGAGAAATCGTCAACGATCAGGATGCGCATGTTCTTGTTCAAAGCAGAGTTCCTTTGTTGATCAGCTCTCGAGGCCGGCGTCGGCCGCCTCGAAAATCTTCAGTCGGCCACGCAGGCGCAGCACCGCCTGGCCGTGGATCTGGCAGACCCGCGACTCGCTCACGCCGAGCACTGCGCCGATCTCTTTCAGGTTCAGTTCCTGCTCGTAGTAGAGCGACAGCACCAGCTGTTCGCGCTCGGGCAGGTGGCCGATGGCATTGCCCAGCTCGCGGCCGAATTCACCGCGCTCCAGCACCTGCTGCGGGGTCGGTCCGCCCTGGGCGACGGTGTCCAGCTCGCCCTGGTCTTCAATGCGCGACTCCAGGCTCAGCACCTGCCCGCGCGAGGCGTCCTCCATCAGGCGCAGGTACTCGGGCAGCGGCATCTCCATCGCGGCGGCCACTTCGGTGGCACTGGCGGCGCGGCCGGTGCTCTGCTCCAGGCGGCGGATGGTGGCCGCAGCGTCACGTGCACGCCGGTGCACCGAACGCGGTACCCAGTCGCCACGACGGATCTCATCGATCATCGAACCGCGTATGCGGATCGAAGCGTAGGTCTCGAACGAGGCGCCCTGGTCGGCGTCGTAGCTGCGCGAGGCTTCGATCAGGCCCATCATGCCGGCCTGGATCAGGTCGTCCACCTCAACGCTGGCCGGCAGGCGTGCGGCCAGATGGTGGGCGATGCGCCGCACCAGGTCCGAGTGCTGGGCGATGACCTCGTTGGCCGCCGTGCGCTGGACCTCTCTGTACTGGGCGGCGCCTTTCATGCGGCCACCCCACGCTGCTTGATGATGCGTTCGAGGAAGAACTCGACGCCGCCGCGCGGCTCGGTCGGTGCCTGCCAGCGGGCGGTGCGGCGGGCGATCTCGGTGATCGCCAGTGCCGACGGGCTGGACGGATAGGCCTTCACCACCGGCTGCTGGCGCTGCACCGACAGGCGCAGCCAGTCGTCCTGCGGCACGCAGCCGAGGTAGTTCAACGAGACATCGGCGAGGAATTTCTCGCAGACGCGGGTCAGCTTCTCGTACAGCACGCGGCCTTCGTTGGGGTCGCGCACCATGTTGGCCACCACCTGGATGCGGTCCACGCCACGTTCGCGCGACAGCACCTTGATCAGCGCATAGGCGTCGGTGATCGAGGCCGGTTCATCACAGACCACCACCACGGTGTCCTGCGCGGCCTGGCAGAAGGTCAGCACGCCATCGGTGATGCCGGCGGCGGTGTCCACCACCATGATGTCCAGCTCGCGCTCCAGTTCGGAAAACACGTTGACCAGGCCGACATGCTCGGCCGGGGCCAGCTCGGCCATGTGCCGTCGGCCGGACGCGGCCGGTACCACCAGCACGCCGTTCGGGCCTTCGATGATCACGTCATCCAGGCTGCAGCGGCCGGCGACCAGGTCGGCCAGGGTGTTGGTGGGGCTCAGGCCCAGGATCACGTCGATGTTGGCCAGGCCCAGGTCGGCGTCCAGCAACAGGGTGCGTTTGCCCATTCCCGCAAGCGCCACGGCCAGGTTGGCCGATACGTTGGTCTTGCCGACGCCGCCCTTGCCGCCGGTCACGGCAATCGTGCGCACAGGGCCGAGCGGCGCGCTGCGGGTCGCCGTCAGCGGGAAGGTGGTGGTCAGCTTGGCGTACTCACGCGACGGCATGGTTCAACTCCGGGTTGCAGGGCATATCGGCCGCGCGGCGCAAATCTTCAAGGCGAAGTACAAGATTGGCTGCACTGGCCCGGTGCAGGTCGTCCGGGACGTCCTGGCCATCGGTCACCCAGGTGATCGGCAGCTTGTGGTCCACCGCCACCGACAGGGCGTTGCCGAAGCGGCCGGTCTCGTCCAGCTTGCTCAGCACCAGGCCCTGCAGGTTGGCCGCGCCGAAGCGGCGGACCACCTCGTCCATGTCGCCGAAGCTGGTGTTGGCCGGCAGTACCAGCAGGGTGCGGACCTGGCGGGCGGCGCGCAGCCACTGCAGCTGGGCGGCCAGCGCACGGTCGCGCGGGCCCAGGCCGGCGGTGTCGATCAGCACCAGCTTGTAGTCCTTCAGGCGTTCCAGCAGCTGGTCCAGGTCGGTGCCGCTGTTGGCCTCGTGCACGGCGATGCCGAGCTGGCGGCCGTAGCCGTACAGCTGTTCGCGGGCACCGATGCGCATCGTATCGGTGGTGACCAGGGCGACGTCGCGGGCGGCATGGGCTTCGGCGAAGCGCGACGCCAGCTTGGCGATGGTGGTGGTCTTGCCGGCGCCGGTCGGGCCGACCAGGGCGATCACACCGCCTTCTTCCATCGGATCGACCGGGGCGATCGGCAGCTTGCGCGAGATCAGCCCCAGCATCAGGCCGCGGCCGCGATGCGCTTCGGTTTCCAGCGGGATCTGCATGGCCACGTCGCGGGCGATGCCGGCGTCGAAGCCGTACTCGTCCATCAGGTCCAGCGCGGTGGCACGTACCGGGCTGCCGCGCAGGCGCTCGTCGGTGAAGCGGTTCATCTCGCGCTCGATCACCTGGCGCATGCCGGCCACTTCTTGGCGCAGGTGGCGGATCTCGGCGTCATCGGCGACCAGGGTCAGCGTGGGTGCGGGCGCCAGCGCCGGCATCGGTGCCGGTGCAGCCCCGGTCGGCTGCACGGCAACCGGCGCGTGCGAGGCTTGGTCTTCGGCTGACGTGGTGGCCTGGAGGGCAACCGGCAACGGCGGCGGCGTCACTGCCGGCAGCTGCGCGCTGTCTTCCAGCGGCGGGTCGATCTGGAAGCGGGCGCGGTTCACCGGCGCGGCTGCCGCAGGCGAGGGCGCCACGATGGCGTCGGCGAACGGGGCGAAGATCTGTTCCGGCAGCGTCGATTCATTGACGGCGGCACGCGCCAGGGTGGCGGCGAAGCCGGTGCTGCCACGCGTCGGCACGATCTCGTCGGCGCTGTCGAGGGTGCGGCCGGTAGCGCCGACGGCGGCGCGGGCGAGGGCGGCGACGGCCGAGGTGGTGGCGGCCACCGGCTCCGGTGCCGGGGTGCCGCTGCGACGGCGGGTGACCGCGGCGATCACTGCGTCGGCGGCGCTGCGCGGCTTCGGCGCGGGCGGCGGTGCCACGTCGCGGCGCGACGCTTCCAGGGCGCGCTGCACGGCGCTCTCATCGTAGTTGGCGGCGGCCACGATCTCGATGCCTTCCTCGATCCGGCGGTTGGACAGGATCACGGCATCAGGACCATGTTCCTTGCGCACCAGGTTCATGGCCGAGCGCATGTCGGCGGCGACGAATCGTTTGATTTTCATGCTGTGGTCACGGGACGAAGTCGGCGGAGTGGCGGTCGGAGAACGCGGATGGTCGGTGGTCTGCACGGTTCGGGTTCCCCTTGGAATCTGTCTGTTGCGGGTGTTTGAAAGTGGTGTCTGTTTTCTGGCGCGTTGCAGGGCGGCGTCAGCTGATCGTTCCGACCAGCTTCAGGCGCTTGTCCTCCGGCACCTCGCTGTAGGCCAGGACCGACAGCGACGGAACGCTGTGGCGGACCAGGCGGGCCAGCGCGGCTCGCACCGGGCCAGGTACCAGCACCACCGCGGGCTCGTTGCGGGCTTCCTGCTTGCTGACACATTCGGCCAGGCTCTGGTGCAGTCGCTCAGCGAGTCCGGGTTCCAGCGCGGCGCCGTTGCCCTGCGTGGACTCCTGCAAGACACGTTCCAATTGCGGGTTGAGGGTGAACACCGGCAGCTCCGCCGACATTCCGGCGATCTCCTGCACGATGAAGCGGCCCAGTGCGGTGCGCACGGCGGCGGTCAGCGTGGCCGGGTCCTGGCTGTGCGGGGCGTGTTCGACCAGTGCTTCGGCAATCTTGCGCAGCTGGCGGATCGGAATGCGCTCGACCAGCAGGTTCTGCAGCACGCGCACCACCGCCGACAGCGGCAGCGCCTTCGGCGTCAGATCTTCGACGAGCTTGGGCGCGCTCTTGGCCAGGTTGGCCAGCAGGTGCTGAACTTCCTCGTGGCCGAGCAGTTCCGGTGCGTGCTCGCGGATCAGGTGCGAAAGGTGGGTGGCCACCACCGTGGCCGGGTCGACCACGGTATAGCCCAGGGTTTCGGCCTGGGCGCGCTGGTGTGGCTGGATCCAGGTCGCGTCCAGGCCGAAGGCCGGGTCCTTGCCGGCGATGCCTTCCAGCGGACCGAGGGCACTGCCCGGGTCCAGCGCCAGTTCGCGGTCGGGATGGATCTCGGCAGTGGCCACCGGCACGCCATGCACCAGTACCCGGTAGCCGTTGGCAGGCAGTTCCAGGTTGTCGCGGATGTGCACCGAGGGAATCAGGAAGCCGACGTCCTGGGTCAGCTTGCGGCGCACGCCCTTGATGCGCGGCATCAGCTCGCCGCCCTGGTTGCTGTCCACCAGCGAAATCAATCGATAGCCCACTTCCAGGCCCAGCGGATCGACCGGGCGCAGCTCGTCCCAGCTCAGTTCCGCGGTGGGTGCGGGGGCAGCCGGGCGGCCCAGCGCGTTCAATGCGTTGGCTTCGCCTGCAGCGGTGTCGGCCTGCGCCGGCACCAGGCCCTTGCGGTAGACCTTCCAGGCGATGAAGCCGAGGATCGCCGCCAGCGTCAGGAAAGCGACGTTGGGCATGCCCGGCACCAGGCCGACCACGCCGAGGATGCCGGCGGTGATGGCCAGCGCACGGTACTGGCCGAACACCTGGCCGGTCATCGCCTGCGCCATGTCCTGCGAGCGCGAGGCACGGGTAACCAGCATCGCTACCGCGCTGGAGACCAGCAGCGCCGGCAGCTGCGCCACCAGGCCGTCACCGATCGACAGCAGGGTATAGGTGGCCGCGGCATCGCCGAACGGCATGCCATGCTGCAGCACGCCCACGGCCAGGCCGCCCAGCATGTTGATGAACAGGATCAGGATGCCGGCGATCGCGTCGCCGCGGATGAACTTGCTGGCACCGTCCATCGCACCGTAGAAGTCGGCTTCCTCGCGTACTTCCTCGCGGCGCAGCTTGGCTTCCTCGCGCGTCAGCAAACCGGCGTTGAGGTCGGCGTCGATCGCCATCTGCTTGCCGGGCATGGCGTCAAGGATGAAGCGCGCGGTCACTTCCGAAACGCGGCCGGCGCCTTTGGTGATGACCACGAAATTGATGATGGTCAGGATCGCGAACACCACGATGCCGACGGCGTAGTTGCCGCCGATCACGAACTCACCGAATGCGGCGATCACCTTGCCGGCCGCTTCGTGGCCGTTCTGGCCGTTGAGCAGGATCACGCGGGTGGAGGCCACGTTCAGCGCCAGCCGCAGCATGGTGGTGATCAGCAGCACGATCGGGAAGATGGTGAAATCCAGCGGGCGCTTCACGTACACCACCGCCAGCAGCACCATCAGCGAGATGGCGATGTTGAAGGTGAACAGCGCATCGAGCACCGGCGCGGCCAGCGGCACCACGACCATGGCCAGCAGGGCCAGCACGATCAGCGGCGCGCCAAGGCCCTGGCGGATCATTTCAAGCGCACGGCGGGTATTGAAGCTGGATGCCTGAGCGCTCATGGACGGCCCCCGTTGCCGAACTCATCAACCTGGATGTGCGGCGTGGACGGCATCGGGCCGGTCCGCCAGCTGCGCAGCTGGTAGACGTAAGAGAGGACCTGGGCGACGGCTGAATACAGTCTCACGGGGATTTCCTTGCCGAGTTGGCCTTCCCGATACAAGGCGCGTGCCAAAGGCGGGGCAGAGACGATGGCGACCTTGTTGCCGTCGGCCACTTCACGGATGCGCAGGGCGGTTTCATCCACGCCCAGGGCGACCACGGTGGGGGCGTTCATGGCCCCGCCTTCGTACTTCAGGGCCACCGCGTAGTGGGTGGGGTTGACCACCACCACGTCGGCGGTGGGGACCGCCTCCATCATCCGGCGGTTGGCCATCTGCTGCTGCAGCTGGCGGATGCGGCCCTTCACCTCCGGGCTGCCTTCGCTTTCCTTCATCTCCCGGCGCAGCTCCTCGCGTGTCATCTTCAGCTTGCGCATCCAGTTCCAGCGCTGGTACGGCGCGTCGATGGCGGCCAGCACCATCATCGCCCCGGCGGTGGCCAGCAACAGGCGAAGGGTGAAGCCCAGTCCGTCGCCGATGGCCGTTTCCAGCGGCTGGTGGATCAGCCCGCGCAGGGTGTTGAAGCTGGTCCATACGACCATGCCGGCGGCGACGCCGACGAAGGCCACCCGCAGCAGCGACTTGATGAACTCGGCGATGGCTTCGGGGCCGTACAGGCGCTTGAGCCCGCTCATCGGGTTCATGCGGTTGATGTCGGGCATCATCGCCTTGGCCGACCAGCGCAGGCCGCCCATCACCACCGGCGCCAGGAAACTGGCCAGCAGGCAGACCAGCACCAGCGGGGCGATCACCCACATCAGCTGCAGCAGCAGGTCGCCGAAGTGGCCGAACAGCGCCTTCGGGTGCTGGCGCAAGCTCTGTTCGGGGCTGAGCGCATGGCGCATCCAGGCGCTGGCGCCGGCGGCCATCGAGCCGCTCATGGCCATCACCGCGATTACCCCGGCGCCGAACACGGCGGCCGTGCCCAGTTCACGCGAGCGCGGCAGGTTGCCCTGTTCGCGGGCGTCGCGCAGGCGTTTTTCTGTCGGTTGTTCGGTTTTTTCGCCGGCGGATTCGTTCTCGGACATCACAGGCACTGCAGCAGGGGATGCCGGGGTGCGTGCAAGAATCGTTCCGTTACGGGTGCATGTGACAACCGAAGTTGGCGCCTGCCGGAGCAGGTACCGGTAGCGCCGGGCCATGCCCGGCGAGCGGGCAGCCTGGATCATTGCATCCGCCGGGCATGGCCCGTCGCTACCCCGGGGGCCGGTCCTGCGGGCTCTGCGCCAATTCCACCCGTGGCCGCGGCAGGTCGTGCAGCTGCATGAAGCGGGCCGCATCCACTGGCCGGCCCAGCAGGAAGCCCTGCAGGTAGTCGCAGCCCAGCCGCTCCAGGTAGGCGCGCTGCGCGGCGGTCTCCACGCCCTCGGCCACGATGTCCATGTCCAGCGCATGGCCCAGCGCAACGATGGCCGACACGATCACCACGTCTTCGGCGCTGTGTTCCAGGTCGCGCACGAACGCGTGGTCGATCTTGATTTCGGTGGCCGGCAGGCGCTTGAGGTACAGCAGGCTGGAGTAGCCGGTGCCGAAATCATCGATCGAGATGCCCACGCCCAGGGCGGAGAAGCTCTGCAGCAGGCGCAGGCTGGTATCGGTATCGCGCATCACCGTGCTTTCGGTGATCTCCAGCACCAGGTTGCGCGGGGCGATCGCGTAGCGTTCGATCACCTCGCACACGTCCTGCAGCAGGTGCGGCGAACTGAACTGCACCGGTGACAGGTTCACCGACATCGTCCAGCTTTCGTGGCCGGCATCGTGCCACCGTCGCAGCTGCCGGCAGGCCTGGTCCAGTGCCCAGCGGCCGATCTCGTTGATCGCGCCACTGCGCTCTGCCAGGCGGATGAAGCGGTCCGGCGGAATCAGGCCCTGTTCCGGGTGACGCCAGCGGATGAGTGCTTCGGCGCCAGCCACCTTCTGCGTAGCCACGCGGATCTTCGGCTGGTAATGCAGGAACAGCTGCTCGCTGCCGATCGCGCGGCGCAGGTCGGCCAGCAGGCGGAACTGCTGCTCGGCGCTGTCGTTCATCCAGTCGGCGAACAGCACGAACGCATTGCGGCCCGACTCCTTGGCCTGGTACATCGCGGCATCGGCGAAGGCCATCAACTGGCGTTCGCTGGCGGCATGATCGGGGCAGATCGCGATGCCGATGCTGGCGCTCACCTGCAGTTCGTGGTCCGGCAGCAGCGGGCCGCTGCCCACCGCCTGCAGGATGCGCCGGGCCAGGGTCGGCAGGTCCTCGTCCTGCTCGACGCGCACCACCAGCACGAATTCGTCGCCGCCCAGCCGTGCCAGCATGTCGTGCGGCCGCAGCAGCTGGCGGGTACGTTCTGCCACGGCCACCAGCAGCGCATCGCCGGCCTGGTGGCCATAGGCATCGTTGACCTGCTTGAAGCCATCCAGGTCCATGAACATCACCGCGAAGCGGCTGCCGCCCTGTTCGGCCTCGGCCAGCGCCTGCAGGATGCGCCGCTGCAGCAGCAGCCGGTTCGGCAGGCGGGTGAGCGGGTCGTGCAGCGCGGCCTGGGTCAGTTCCTGCTGGGCGTCGGTCAACGAGGTGCTGAGCAGCGAATTGCGCAGGCGCAACAGCTGCGCCTCCACCCGCTGGTCCAGCCAGGACACCACCAGCACCACCGCCAGGATCGCCACGGTCAGCACCACCACCAGCATCGCCAGCCAGTTGTTCTGCAGGCCATCGCCCACCGCTGCGCCGCAGACGCTGCCCTCGGGGAAACGGGCGGCAGCCATGCCGGTGTAGTGCATGCCGACGATGGCCAGGCCAAGCAGGCCGGCGGCGGCCAGGCGGTCGCCGATGCGGGTGTGCTGCGCGCGCAGGCGGAAGGCCACGTACAAGGCAGTCCACGACGCGGCCACCGCGACCAGCAGCGACAGCAGCAGCCACACCGGCTGGTAGTCGATGCCCGGTTGCATGCGCATCGCGGCCATGCCCACGTAGTGCATGCTGGCGATGCCGCTGCCCATCAGCAGCGCACCGCCGGCCAGGCGGGGATGGGGCAGGGTGCGCAGCGATACCAGCCAGAGCGCGAACACCGACGAGCCGATTGCCAGTGCCAGCGACAGCAGGGTGATGGGCAGGTCGTAGCCCAAGGGAATGGGCAGGTCGAAGGCGAGCATGCCGATGAAGTGCATCGACCAGATGCCCAGCCCCATCGCAAAACCGCCGCCCAGGCGCCACCACCAGGTCGCGCCCTTGCCGGGCGCGGTGACGGTGCGCCCGGCCATCGCCAGTGCGGTGTAGGACGCCATCACTGCAACCAGCAATGAGGTCGCCACCAGCCATGGGTTGTACGTGCCTACCAGCATTCGTCAGTCTCCCGGACCTGCCTGTCAACGGAAAAACTACGGTGGGGCATGCGCAAGGCGGGCGACCAGAGTCGCCGGTTGCAGCGTCCCCCCGGTCGCTGCGCATTCACTCTAACGCGGGCACCGGGGGGGACGGCAAGCAGCAGAACGTGACGACCGCGTCAGCGGGTCACTGCATCGGCGGCCTGGAAGGCGGCGTCGAACAGGCGCTGCACCGGTGGACCCATTTCGCCGACCAGCAGGGTCAGCAGGAACAAGCCCAGCAGCAGCGAGACCGGCAGGCCCAGCTGGATCGGATTCAGCGCCGGCGCGGCGCGGGCCAGCACGCCGAAGGCCAGGTTGACCGCCAGCATCGCCACGGTCAGCGGGATGGCCAGGGTCAGCGCGCCACGCAGCACGGTCAGCAGGAAGGTCGGGGCGATGCTGAAGAAGGCATGCGGGTCCGGCAGGGGCGCGCCGATGGGCAGGGCGCGATAGCTGTCCACCACCAGCGAGATCAGTGCCAGGTGGCCGTTGGCGGTGAAGAACAGCAGGCCGAACAGCAGGTAGAACCACTGGCCGATGACACCGGAGGTGCCGCCGCGCAGCGGGTCGCTCATCTGCGCAAATGCAAGACCGGTGCCCTGGGCGACCAGTTCGCCGGCCATGGCGCCAGCCTCGAACACCAGCCGCAGCATGAAACCGATGGCCACGCCGATCGCCAGCTCGCGGGCGATGGTCAGCACGGTAGCGGCGTCGAAACCGGTCCAGTCCGGTACCGGCGGCAGCAGCGGCGCCAACGCGATGGCCAGGGTGCCGGCCAGCATCACCCGCACCCGGCCGGGGACCGCGCGGGTACCGATCATCGGCATTGCCATGGCCACTGCGCCGATGCGCAGCATGGTCCACAGCACGGTGCCGATCATGCCGAAGGCGTTCAGGCCGTCGGCAGCCATCTGGGTGGCGGCGTCCATCTGCGTGCGCGTCCGTCTAGCCGATCAGGTGCGGGATGCGCTGGAACAGCAGCGTGGTGAATTCGACCAGATGGCCGATCAGCAGGCTGCCCAGTGCGAACAGCACGGCGGTGAGGGCGGCGGCCTTGGCAACGAAGGCGATGGTCGGCTCGTTGAGCTGGGTCGCCGCCTGCACCACACCCACCACCACGCCCACCACCAGTACGGTCAGCAGCAGCGGGCCGGCCACCCAGAGCACGGTGATCAGGCCGCCACGCAGTTCGGTCAAGGCAAGTTCGGGAGACATCATGGTTCCATCGGTAGCGCCGGGCCATGCCCGGCGGTGGTCAATGCGGCGGCCGGCACTGCCCGGCGTCGCCTCTGTAGAGCCGAGCCATGCTCGGCTGACCTTCGGATCAGGCCGGATTGAAGCTGGCCGCCAGCGTGCCGACGGTCAGCACCCAACCATCGACCAGCACGAACAGCAGGATCTTGAACGGCGCAGAGACCAGCATCGGCGACAGCATCATCATGCCCATCGACATCAGCACGCTGGCCACGACCAGGTCGATGATCACGAACGGGATGAAGATCAGGAAGCCGATCTCGAAGGCGGTCTTCAGTTCGCTGGTGACGAACGACGCGACCAGCACCGGGAACGGAATCGCATCAGGGCTGGCGTAGGTGCCGTGACCGGCGATGCCGGCGAAGGTCATCAGGTCGGTCTCGCGGATCTGCGCCAGCATGAAGGCGCGCAGCGGCGTGGTGGTCAGCGTCCAGGCAGTCTGGAAGTCGATCTCGCCATTGAGGTACGGCGCCATGCCGGTGCTCCAGGCCTTGTCCCAGGTCGGCAGCATGATCATTGCGGTGAGGAACAGGGCCAGGCCCAGCAGGACCTGGTTGGACGGCGTCTGGCCGGTGCCCAGCGCCTGCCGCAGCAGGCCCAGCACGATGATGATGCGGGTGAAGGAGGTCAGTACCAGCAGCATCGACGGGATCAGGGTGATCGCCGTCATCAACAGCAGTGTCTGCAACGGCAGGCTGACCGGCGCACCGCCGATCTTGCCGACGTTGATGTCCGGCAGCGGCGTGGTCGGCGCGCCCGGGGCGGCGAACGCCAACGCAGGCAGCAGGCACAGGGCGATCAGGCTCAGCCACGGCAGCAGGGTGGCAAGACGGGAACGGGTCACACGCATGTCAGGGGTCCTTGCGCAGCCGCTGTTGCAGCAGCTGGGCGAAATTCGGCAGGTTCTTCAGGTCCGGTACGCGTACCGGCGCAGGCGGTGGCAGCGGTTCGGGCAGGGTGTGCAGAGCGTTGATGCCACCGGCGGTGACGCCCAGCAGCAGTTGCTGGCCATTGACCTCGACCACCACCACGCGTTCCTTGGCGCCGACATTCAGGCTCGCCACCAGCTTCATGCCCTCGGCCGGGCGGAAGCCGCTGCCGGGCAGGCGCTTGAGCAGCCAGCCCAGGCCGATGACCAGGGCCAGCACTGCCAGCAGGGCCAGTACCGCACCGAACAGGCTCGGTGCGGCCGGCGCATGCTGGCCGATCTGCGGGGCCGTCTTGGCGACGGCCAGGGTGGTGGCGAGCAGGCTCAACGCAGTCTCCGGATCCGCTCGCTGGGGCTGACCACATCGGTCAGGCGCACGCCGAAGCGGTCGTTGATCACCACCACTTCGCCATGGGCGATCAGCGTGCCGTTGACGAACACGTCCAGCGATTCGCCGGCACCCCGTTCCAGCTCGACCACCGAACCCTGGTTGAGCTGCAGCAGGTTGCGGATCGGCAGGCGGGCGCGGCCGACTTCCAGCGACAGCGTCACCGGCACATCGAGGATCACGTCCAGGTTCAAATCCGGGCCGGTCGCTTCATCGGCCTGCAGGTTGCTGAACTGGGCCGGGGTCGGTTCGAGGGCGTCGATATCGTTCATTGCGGGTCTTCCTGGATGACGGGTACGCGCGGACGGGTGCCCGGCGGATGGGTAGCGGTGATCTTTACGGCGTTCATGCCGTTGGCGACGCCGAACTCACCGGTGAACACCGGGATGTTCTCCACGCACAGCGGCACCTGCGGGCTCAGGTCAATCGGCAGGATGTCGCCGACCTTCAGCCGGGTCAGGTCGCGCAGGGTCATGCGCTTGCTGGCCAATACGCTGGACAGGGTCACTTCGGCCACGTTGAGCTGCTCGCGCAGGGTGCGGCCCCAGCTCTCGTCGCGGTCGTTGCGGTCGCTCTGGATGCCGGCGTCGAGCAGTTCGCGGATCGGCTCCAGCATCGAGTAGGGCAGGGTCACGTGGATGTCACCGCCACCGCCGTCGAGTTCGACATGCAGGCGGCACACCACTACGTATTCGCGCGGCGTCACGATGTTGGCGAAGTGCGGGTTGATCTCCGAGTTGATGTACTCGAATTCCACGTCCATCACCGGTGCCCACGCTTCACGCAGGTCGGCGAAGGTCTGCTTCAGCAGCAGGTGGATCACCCGCATTTCGGTGGCGGTGAACTCGCGGCCTTCGATGCGCGTCGGGTAGCGCCCGTCGCCGCCGAAGAAGTTGTCGACGATGGCAAACACCAGGGTCGGTTCGAACACGATCAGGCCGGTACCGCGCAGTGGCTTGAAGCGGATCAGGTTCAGGTTGGTCGGCACATACAGCGAGTGCATGTAGTCGTTGAACTTGATCAGCTCGATGCCGCGCACGGACAGTTCGGCCGAACGCCGGATCAGGTTGAACAGGCCGATCCGCCACAGGCGCGCAAAGCGCTCGTGGACCATTTCCAGGGTCGGCATGCGACCGCGGATGATGCGGTCCTGGCTGGCGAAATCGTAGGAGCGTGCTTCGCCACTGGGGGCGTCCGGCTCGGTTTCGACCGCGCCACTGTCCACGCCATGCAACAGGGCATCGATCTCATCCTGGGACAGCAGGTCATTCATCAGGGAGCCCTTACTGGGTCACGAAGCTGGTGAACAGCAGGTCATCGGCACCGTTGCTGCCGGTCTCGGCCTTCAGCACTTTCTGCACTTCGGCCAACGAATCGGCCTGCAGCTTCTGCTTGCCGGCGATGTCGGCGATCTGCTGCGGGCTGACCTGCGAGAACAGCATCAGCAGGCGCGCGCGGATGGCCGGGGCATGGGTCTTGATCGCTTCCAGCGCGGCCGGATCGCGGGTCATCAGCTGCACTTCCACCTGCAGGTAGCGCGGGCCGTCGATCGAGCCGTTGAGGTTGACCACGAATGCCGGTTCCAGCGCGAAGTACTGGGCCGGGGCCGGAGTGGCGGTCTTCTTCGGCGCCTGCGCGGTCTTGTCTTCGTGCTTGGACTGGGTGAAGAACCAGACGCCGCCACCGGCGGCACCGGCAGCGAGCACGGCGACCAGGGCGGTGATCAGGATCGGACTGCGCGGCTTGGCGGTCTTGTCCTTGTCGGCGGTCTTCTTGGTTTTGTCAGCGGCTGCGGCCACGGGGTGAAGCTCCTGAGGGGTTGCTTCACCGGGATATGCAAGGGGTGTGCCGGAGCGGTCGGGGAGGACGGTGACGGAATTCCGTCATTGGCGGTTTTCCGTGGCGGTGGGCCGCATCCACGCATGGCGTGGATCTACCAACCCTCCCTCTCTTGGTAGGTTGGCACGCCTGTCAGGCGTACGCGTCAAACAACCCGCGCTGGCGGATCAGCTGCGACGCCGACACCGTGGTGTCGCCCAGTGACGGTTCTCCGTCACCACCACGACCGCCGCCGCCCGCCGGGCTGCCCGGAGTGCCGTCGCCACTGTGCTGCTGGCCGACATCGGCATGGGCCAGCTGGAAGCCCTGCTCGCCGAGCAGTTCACGCAGGCGCGGCAGGCTGCTTTCCAGCGCCTGGCGTACATCCACATGCGGGCTGCTGAAGCTGGCATGGACCTTGTCACCGTTCATCTGCAGGCGCACGTCCACCGGCCCCAGGTCTTCCGGGTTGAGGCGGATGTGGGCATGGCCGATCTTCTGGTCGGCCAGCCAGCCGATGCGCGCGCCGATGGCCTGGTCGAAACCATCATCGCCCAGCACCGGCTTCGGAGTCGGTTCGCCATTGAAGACGGCATTGCTGGCCAGTGCGGCCTTCAGGTCCTGCAGGGCGGCGGGCAGAGGGAGCTGCAGCGGCGCCGGAGGTGCGCGGTCGCCGATCTGCAGGCTGTCACCGTCGTCGGCACGATCCAATGCCTTGCCCCCCATCACCAGCTCCGGCAACGGCAGGCCACTGGCCTCATCATCGCCGGCAGCGGATGCCGGGGCGCTGGCGGTCGGCGCTGTCGCGCCCTGGCTCGCGTTGGTCGCCACTGCGGCGGCCGCGGGTGCCAGTGCAGCGGAGGGCAGCGCGCCGCCTTCGGCATCGCTGGCCGCTGGCGGCGGCAGCACGGGCGCCGGATCGACGCCGGTGGGCACGGCCAGCATCAGGCCGGCCAATCCGAGTGGCGGCCAGGGCGCGTCGTCCGCGTTGGCCGGGGTGTCCTTGTCGTCGCTGGCTGCCGACGTCGCCGGTACAGCAGGTGTCGATGTGCTGGCGTCGGTGGCGGCTGCTTCGCCGTCGGTCGGCCGCGGCGTCGCCTTGCCCGGGTTGCCCTCGGCTGGTGTTGCAGCGTTGGCCGGTGTTGCCGGATTGCTGGCGGTTGTCGCGGTACCGGGAGTGCCGGTCGAGGCCCCGCCGCCCTGCAGCATCTGGCCGAAATCCTTGCCGGAATCGCTGCGCGAGGCGCGTGCGCTGCCGGCATTGCCACTGCCGCCGGGCGTCGGCGCGCTGGCGTTGCTGCTCAACGGGGAGGGCATCACGACCGGCCTCCCTGCTCGCCATCGTCCTGGTCTTCGGTCTGCGCCAGGCGCGCGCGGCGTGCGCCGATGTCATCCATCTCGCGCTGGTCGCGGCGGTCGGTCACCACTTTTTCCTGCGCGCGGTAGCTGGCGGCCAGCTGCTCCAGCACGGCCTTGTCACGGCTGGCCAGGATCAGGCGCGCGCGTTCGGCCTCCACTTTTTCGAGGTTGCCGTTGACGGTCTGCTGCTGCTGTTCCACCGCGCTGTCCAGCCGGTCCAGGAATGCGCGCCGGTTCAACAACTGCGCCGGGCTGGTCGCGGCCATCTGCGCGTTGGCGTACTCCTCGGCGTAGCGTCGCAGTTCGTCCAGGCGCGACAGATGGGTGTCGAGCACGTTCTGGCGTTCGGCCAGGTCGCGGGCGACCGCGTCCTCGTGTTCCTGGGCCCGCTTCAGCAGGGGGTCGATGCGCTTGGACTGGATCATGTCAGCCTCTCGTTCTCTTGTTCCACCAGGCGCTGCAACGCCGCCTGGCTGTGCGGTAGATCTGCGGCCTTGGCCACATCCTGGCCGAGGAATTCCATGATTTCCGGCCAGCGCTCAAGGGCTTCATCGGTCGCCGCGTCGTTGCCGCGCTGATAGGCGCCGATGGCGATCAGGTCGCGGTTGGCCGAGTAGGCCGAGACCAGCCGTTTCAACTTGCGGATGCGCAGGCGCCACGCTTCGTCGGCGATTTCCGTGACCACGCGGCTGACCGACGATTCCACGTCGATGGCCGGGTACAGGCCGCTGTCGGCCACGCGGCGCGAGAGCAGGATGTGGCCGTCAAGAATCGCGCGCGCTGCATCGGCGATCGGATCCTGCGGATCGTCGCCTTCGGTCAGCACGGTGTAGAAGGCGGTGATTGAACCGCGCCCCTTGGCGCCGTTGCCTGCACGTTCCACCAGTGCCGGCAGCTTGGCGAACACCGATGGCGGATAGCCGCGCGTGGTGGGCGGCTCGCCCACCGACAGGCCGATCTCGCGCTGCGCCTGCGCGAAGCGGGTCAGCGAATCCATCAGCAGCAGGACGTTCAGGCCCTGGTCGCGGAACCACTCGGCGATGGCCGTGGCGCGGTAGGCGCCATGCAGGCGGGCCAGCGGCGGCCGGTCGGCCGGGCTGGCCACCACCACCGCGCGGCGCAGGCCTTCCTCGCCCAGCGTGCTTTCAACGAAATCGCGTACTTCGCGGCCACGCTCGCCGATCAGGCCGACCACGATCACGTCGGCGGCGGTGTAGCGGGTCATCATGCCCAGCAGCGTCGACTTGCCGACGCCGGAGCCGGCGAACAGGCCCACACGCTGGCCGCGGCCGATCGGCAGCAGCGCGTTGATCGCGCGCACGCCCACGTCCAGCGGCTGGGTGATCGGTTCGCGCGCCAGCGGATTGATCGACACGCCGGCCATGCCGACGTGGCCTTCGGCGCGGATCGGGCCCTTGCCATCCAGCGGTACGCCATCACTGTCGATGACACGGCCGAGCAGGCCTTCGCCCACTTCCACGCCGCCACGACGTGCCGAGGGCACCACCCGCGCATTCGGCAGCAGCCCGTGCAGTTCGGCACTGGGCATCAGGTAGGTGCGTTCGCCGGCGAAGCCGACCACTTCGGCATCGACCCAGCCGCCGTCAACCACTTCCACCTTGCAGCTGGCGCCGAGCGGCGCTTCGCAGCCGACCGCTTCCAGGGTCAGGCCGACCGCCCGCCGCAGCACGCCTTCGCGGATCAGCCCGCGACCGTGCGCGGTGTCGACTTTCAGGCCGTCGAGGCGGTTGGCCAGGCGCAGGTTGCGGGCAACGGCCCAGTCGGCCGGCGGCGACGGCTGCGATGCGGTATTGGTGCTCATGCGATGGCTCCGGTCTGGCGGATCACGGCGTCCAGCGCGCCGCGCAGGCGGGCTTCCAGGGTGCCGTCGATGCGTACCGCTTCGGCATGCACGCGCAGGTCGCCACGGCCCAGGCTGGTGTCAGGCACCAGGCGCTGCTGCGGCGACAGGGTCAGCAACGGGGCGAGGGCGGTGATGTCATCGGGGTGCAGGCGTACTTCCACCTCGCGGTTGCTGCCGCCGACGGCGTCAATCGCCTCGCCGACCAGCTGCCCCAGCAGCGCCGGATCGGCCTCGTAGGCACGGCCTACCAGCGCACCGGCGATGCGTACCGCCAGTTCGCCGAGGGCGCCGACCACTTCATTTTCCAGGCGTGCCAGCGGCCGGCCGAAGTTGTCGAGGATGCCCTCGATCTGCGCGACCAAGCGGCGCACCTCGGCCTGGCCCTGGCTGAAGCCATCGGCATGGCCCTGGTCGAAACCTTCCTTCTCGGCGCTGTCCTGGATCGCCTGGATTTCCTCCAGGGTCGGCAGCTGCAACGGCGGCTCGGGCTCATGCTCCGGGTCCGGCTCGGTGAGTTCGAAGGCCTCGTCGTGGTCCAGCACCGGTTCGGGCTGGGCCAGCAGGTCCGGGGCAAGCCAGCGCACGACGTTGCTCACAGCATCGCCTCCGCGCTGCCGCCGATGGTGACAGTGCCCTCATCGGCCATGCGCTTGACGATGGCCAGGATCTCGCGCTGCGCCACTTCCACGTCGGACAGGCGGACCGGGCCGCGCGCTTCCATGTCTTCCAGCAGGATCTCGGCTGCACGCTGGGACATGTTGCGGGTGATCTTGTCGCGCACCTTGATGTCGGCACCGCGCAGGGCCAGGCCCAGTCGCTCGCCGCTGACTTCGCGCAGCACCAGCTGCATCTCGCGGTCGTCCAGGTCCACCAGGTCGTCGAACACGAACATCAGGTCCTGGATGCGGCCACTCAGCGGTGCGTCGATGCGCGCGATCTCGCCCAGGATCGCCTGGTCCTGGCCGCTGTCCATGAAGTTGAGGATGTTGGCCGCGCACTGCACGCCGCCGATGTTGGACGACTTCAGGTTCTGGTTGCCGGCAAACTGGCGTTCCATGATCTCGTTGAGTTCGTTCAGCGCATTGGGCGGAATGCCGTCGAGGGTGGCGATACGCAGCAGCACGTCCACGCGGGTGCGTTCGGGCAGCAGCTTCAGCGCGTCGGCAGCCTGGTCGGTTTCCAGGTGCGCCATCACGATGGCGATGATCTGCGGGTGCTCGTTGCGCACCAGGTCGGCCACCGCACGCGGGTCCATCCACTTCAGTGCGTCCAGGCCGGTGGTGTTGCGGCCCAGCAGGATGCGGTCGATCAGGTTGCCGGCCTTCTCGCTGCCCAGCGCCTGCACCAGCATGTTGCGGATGTAGTCGTCCGAGCCCACGCCCAGCGAGGTCTTCGAGCCCAGTTCCTGGCTGAACTGGTCCATCACCCGTTCCACCTGTTCGCGGGTGATGTCGGACATGGTGGCCATGGCGATGCCGATCTTCTGCACCTCCTTCGGCTCCATGTGGCGCAGCACTTCGGCCGCGTCCAGTTCACCCAGCGACAGCAGCAGGACGGCGGCGCGCTGCACGCCGGTCAGGGGCGCGACCTCAGTCATTGGCCACCCAGCCCTTGACCACCTGGGCCACGCGCTTGGAGTCGGTCTTCACGGCTTCACGGGCCATCCGCAATCGTTCCTCATAAGAATCCACCGGCAGGGCCAGCGCTTCCGGCCCGCCCAGGCTGACCCGGTCGGCGCCCAGCGCCGGCAGCGGGGCGCCATCGTCATCGACCAGCTGCACGTCCGCGGTGTGCGGTTCCAGCGCCAGTTCTTCGTTCTTGCGGTTCTGCCCGGTGATGCCGCGCAGTGCCGGGCGCAGCACCCCGAACAGCAACGCCATCACCACCAGCGCACCCAGCAGCATGCGGCCGGCATCGTGCACCCACGGCAGTTCCCACCAGGCCGGGCCTTCCACCGGCGTGGTGTCACGCACGAACGGGGCATTCATCACCGACACGGTGTCGCCGCGCTCGGCACTGAAACCGACGGCCTGCTTGACCAGCGCCTCGACCCGGGTCAGTTCGGCCGCCGACAGCGGCTGCGGCGCAACCTTGCCGTTGGCGCCGGCGCGCGGCACGTTGTCCACCAGCACCGCCACCGACACGCGCTTGATGCGGCCGGCCGGCTGGCGGGTGTGCTGCAGGGTACGGTCCAGCTCGTAGTTGCGGGTCGCGTTCTTGCTGCTTTCGGTCGGTGCCTGCGCGGTGGCCGGTGCGGCGGCCTGGCCCGGCGGGCTGTTGCTGGTGGCACCCGGTACGCCCTGCGGGCCCGGCGTGCTGCTGGTGTTCTCGCTCATCTGCTCGCTGCGCAGCTTCTGCGGCTCGCCGTTGTACAGCTCGCGCGCTTCCTCGGTCACCGAGAAGTCCATGTCGACACTGACTTCGGGGTTGACCCGGCCGGGGCCGGTCATCGGTTCCAGCAGCTCGCGGATACGCTGGTTGAACGAGGTTTCCTGGCGGCGCACCTGTTCGAACTGGGCAGCGTTGACGGCCGCTTCGCTGTTGGGGTCGCTGACGCTGAGCATGCGACCGCTCTGGTCGACCACGGTGACGCGTTCCGGCGCGAGATCGGGAATGGCTGCAGCAACCATGTGCACGATCGCATCAACCTGGCTGCGTTCCAGCTGCTGGCCGCCACGCAGCTCAAGGGTGACCGAGGCACTGGCCACATCACGCTGGCGGGTGAACGCACTGGGTTTGGGAATGGCCAGGTGCACGCGCGAATCGCGCACCGGGCGCAGCGTGTTGATGGTGCGCGACAGCTCGGTTTCCAGCGCGTGCTGGTAGCGCGCACTTTCCACGAACTGGCTGACACCAAAACCGGGGTCGCGCTCCATCAGCTCGAAGCCGAGCTTGCCGCTGTCGGTCAGGCCCGAGCCCGCCAGTTTCAGGCGGGCATCATGCAGGTTCTTCTCCGGCACGGTGATGCCACCGGTGGCCGGGTCCAGCTGGAACGGAATCTGTGCGGCACGCAGCAGATCGGTCGCTTCAGCGGTGGCCTTCTGGTCCAGGCCGGTGTACAGCGGCACCATGCCCGGCTTCTGTGACCAGAAGAACACGAACAGCCCGGCCGCGACGGCCACGGCGATCATCGCCATCAGTCCGAGCCGACGGGTGATCTGCAGGCTTTGCAGCCGATCGAACCACTGGCCCGCCTTTTCGGCGTTCAGGGATTCCTTGGAGAGCGACAGGGCCATGCGGTTCTATCCTTACAGCGGCATGTTCATCACGTCCTGGTAGGCCTGGACGAGACGGTTGCGGACTTCCACGGTGGCGCGGAAGGCGATCTGGGACTGCTGCGAGGCGACCATCACCTTGGCCAGGTCGGCGCCGGGTTCACCCAGCTCGAAGGCCTTGGCCAGCGCGCCGGATTTCTGTTGCGCATCGTTGACGCCGGCGATGGCGCCGCGCAGGGTTTCAGTGAAGCTGGCAGGCTGGACCTGCGGCGCATCCAGCACCGTGCCCGGCAGGGCATTGCTACGCGGCGCTTCGGCCAGCGGGTTGAGCGCGGGCTGTCCCACCTGGGTCTGGTAGGAGCGGATCTGGGAAAGGATCGAAGTGACGGAGTGGGACATCTGCAACGGTTCCAGAAACAGGGATGGGGGTGTCTGCTGGAGCTAGTGCAAGTGCCGTGCCGAAATGGCTGATCGGTTCAGTGAAGTGAGGGGGTATTGCTTTGCGGGGTTGCACCCCGCGCTCCGCGGTAGTGCCGGCCACTGGCCGGCAACCTCAACAGCAACAGCCGAAGCAAAAGCGGGGTTCCTGTGGGATGGCAGGGTGGGTCCGGTTGCGGGGGCCGCTGCAAGTACGTCCATGTAAGCTCGGTCGCCGCATCCGCTGCAAGTACGTCCATGTAAGCTCGGTCGCCGCATCCATGCGGCTCACGCCCCCGCAACCGGACCCACCCCGCCTTCGACAGGTTCCCGCTGCTGTTGGTGGGTGCTGACCGTTGGTCGACACGCTGCTGTTGGTGGGTGCTGACCGTTGGTCGGCACGCTGCTGTTGGTGGGTGTCGACCTTGGTCGACACGCTTGATCCACGCCATGCGTGGATGCTGCTCTCGAGGCGCGTGACGCGTCATTTCACCGGCGTCGGTTTTTTGGCCTATGGCTGCAGCGTCCAGCGGCCGGAATTCTGGCGCTGGCGTGGGGCGATGGGGCCGTCGTGCTGGGTGTAGATGAAGCGACCCTGGCGGTCGGTCAGGCAGGTCAGCAGCAGGGTGTAGCGGGCAGGGCCGGCGGGGTGGGCTTCTGTCATCTGGATTTCCGCAATGTGCGGAGCCAGTTGCTGGTAACGGTAGCTGCCGCCGATGCGGAGGTCGGTGCCGAGGATGTGCAGCACGTACTGATTGCTGCCGAAGCTGACCTGCACCATGCGTCCGGCATTCGGATTATCTGGCTGGTACAGCGGATCGCTGAGGTTGGTGAACTGGCGCTGGTCGAGGGTGGTGGGCAGTGTGCAGTTGGATGCTGCGGCCAAGGCCGGACAGAGCAGGGCGGCAAGCAGAGTCAGGCGGTGCATGGCGGAACCTCGTTGGGATGTCCTTGCCATGCTCCGCGGTGCGGTTGCGTTGTCTGTAGGAAAACGTGCAAATGCAGCGAAATGTTCTCGGTACCGTCGCCCGCCATCCACGCATGGCGTGGATCTACTGAGCAATCCGGCCGCTGCCATGGAACCGCCGGACGCGCCCGCGCATCAGGCGGACCCGCACAAACACCAACGCCCGGGCAAGCCCAGGCGTTCGTGCCCCCTTCATGCTGGCAACGCGTGTCAGCTGGCCAGTTCGGCCGCTTCGCGTTCGATGCCGTACTTGCGCAGCTTTTCCACCAGGGTGGTGCGGCGCAGGCCGAGCAGCTGGGCGGCGTGGGCAACCACGCCCTGGGTGCGTTCCAGTGCTTCGTTGATCAGGCCCAGTTCGATGTTGGCCATGTGGTTGCGCAGGTCCAGGCCGTCGTCCGGCAACGCGGCTGGCGCTGCGGCGCGGTTGACGGCGATGCCATGCTCGAGCGACGGCTGGTTGCCGCTGCCCGGGGTGTGGAACGAGAAGCTGCGCAGGTCCAGGCGTTCTTCGCTGGCGACCACCGGAACTGCCGCGACCACAGCGGGTACGGCCAGCGCGGCGTCGCCGCGGTAGCGTGCCGGCAGGTCCTGCACGCGTACCGAACCACCGGGGTGCAGCACGGCCAGGCGCTCGACCAGATTGGTCAGTTCGCGCACGTTGCCCGGCCATTCGTAGCCGGCCAGCGCCTGCAGCGCTTCCGGGGTGAAGCGCACTTCGCCGCGACCGGTGCGCGCCAGCTGGGTGGCGATGGTTTCTACCAGCGCCGGCAGGTCTTCGCGACGCTCGCGCAGGGCCGGCACATCGATCGGGAACACGTTGAGGCGATAGAACAGGTCCTCGCGGAACTTGCCATCGGCAATGCGGCTTTCCAGGTCACGATGGGTTGCGGCGATCACCCGCACGTTGCAGCGGATGGTCTGGTTGCCGCCGACGCGCTCGAAGCTGCGCTCCTGCAGCACGCGCAGCAGCTTGACCTGCATCGGCAGGCTCATGTCGCCGATCTCATCGAGCAGCAGGGTGCCGCCCTCGGCCATTTCGAAACGGCCCTTGCGTGCGGTCAGCGCGCCGGTGAAGGCGCCTTTTTCGTGGCCGAACAGCTCGCTTTCCAGCAGTTCGGCCGGAATCGCGCCGCAGTTGATCGCCACGAACGGGCCATCGCGGCGCGGCGAGCGCTGGTGGATGCTGCGCGATACCACTTCCTTGCCCGTGCCCGATTCGCCCAGCACCAGCACGGTGGTGTCGAACGCGGCGACCTGTTCGATCATCGTGCGCAGTGCACTGACCGCCGGACCGTTGCCGGTCGGGCCCTGGTCCTGCACGGCTCCGGCCAGGTGTTCGGCATCCAGGCGCTTGAGGCTGGCGCGGCGCAGCAGGGCTTCCATCTGTGCGTGACGCAGCGGCGCTTCCAGCGGCCAGATGTTGGCTTCGTGCAGGCCATGCCGCTGCGCGAACGTGGTTGCGTCACCGTCGGCCAGCAGCACCGGCGGCGGCAGGCTGCTGCCCCCCAGCCAGGCGTACAGGGCGGTGCTGGCGGCACTGTCGTCCAGGCTGCCGACGATCACCGCCATCCAGTCGTTCTGGCGCTGGCGCGCCAGGTCGAAATCGGCCGCGTCGGAAACCCAGCGCGGGTTGAAGTCCATGAATTCCAGCAGGGCGACGGTGCGCTCGGCACGCACCGCGTCGTTGTCCAGTACCAGGATGCGCGATTCGCTCACGACCGTTCCTCCCTGAGGCCTTCCAGGATCGGCATGACTTCCTGGATGTAGGACAGCTTGCTGACGAAGTTGTCGGCGCCGGCGCGCAGCGCGTGCTCGCGATGCTCGACGTCATCGAAGTGGCTGGCAATCACGATGTACGGGGCATCATCCTGCGACTTGATCAGGCGGGTGGCCTGCAGGCCGCCCATTTCCGGCATCGCCAGATCCATCAATACCACCTGCGGGCGCAGGCTTTCCGAGCGTTCGATCGCTTCCAGGCCGTTGCCGGCGCTGCCGACGATCTGCAGCCAGTCGATCTTGCGGAAGTGGCGCATGGCCGCGTTGATGAAGCCCTCGTGGTCATCGACCAGCAGAACTGTGAGCTTGTTCATGTCCAACATCCTTTTCAGCCCACCCGGGCCAGCTGCGGTTGCCTGGCGTTGACCCGGCGCCGTTCGCGGGCCGGGGCGATATCCAGTTGTTCGCGGTATTTTGCGACGGTTCGACGGGCAATGTTCACCCCTTGGCGGGACAGCAGGCCAGCGATGGCCTCGTCCGCCAGCGGGCGCCCGGCCGGCTCGGCGTCTATCAGGCGACGAACCATGGCCTTGACCGCCTGGCCGGACACACTGGCCCCTTCCAGGCGCACGGCGAAGAAGTGCTTGAGTTCGAAGGTGCCGCGCGGGGTCTGCAGGTACTTGCCGGTGGTGATGCGCGAAACGGTGGATTCGTGCATGCCGATTTCTTCGGCCACTTCCTTCAGGGTCAGCGGTGCCATGGCTTCCTCGCCACGCACCAGAAAGGCTGCCTGGCGCTCGACGATCACCCGCGCCGTGCGCAGCAGGGTGTCGTAACGCATCGACAGGCCGCGGCTGAACCAGCGCGCCTCCTGCAGCATCTCGCGCAGGGCCGGGGCTGCCTCGCCGCTATCGGCCAGGGCCTGCTCGTACTGGCTGTTGATCGATACCCGGCGGCTGGTGGCCGGGTTCAGCGCCACCTTCCATTGTTCGTCGGCGTGCCAGGCGACCACGTCCGGCACCACCACTGCATTGCGCTCGGGCAGCAGGCTGTCGCCCGGGCGCGGCTGCAGCGACAGGATCAGGCGGACGGCTTCGCGCACGTCCTCGATCTCGGCATCGTGCTGGCGGGCGAGGGCGGGGTAGTCGTGCGCAGCCAAGGCGTCGAGCGCGCCCTGCAGGATGCGTGCGGCCAGATGCCGGGCCGGCACCACGCCGTGCAGGCTGCACAGCTGGGCCAGCAGCGATTCGCGCAGGTCCTGCGCGGCCATGCCGGCCGGCTCGCCCTGCAGCAGGTGCTGGCGGACGGCTTCAACGCCGTCGGCATCGATGTCGAACTGCGCGCTGGCCAGCAGCTGCAGCTGCGCCAGCGGTGCCTGCAGGTAACCGGCATCGTCGCAGTGTTCCAGCCAGAAGGCGGCCACGGCCAGTTCGTGCTCGTCCAGGTCCAGCGCCAGGCGCTGCAGCACGCGCAGCTGCGGGTCGCTCGACTCGCCCGCGGCGATGCGCGCCATGCGACCGTCGTCGCCGTCCTGCCAGTTGGCGCCGGACACCTCCCACATCGAGGATTCGGGCAGTTCGTCGAACGCGGCCGTATCCAGCGTGGTGGTGGCCGGATCGGTGGCTTCGGCGGCGGGCGCTTCGGCGTCTTCGATTTCCAGCAGCGGATTGGAGTCCAGCAGGCGCTGGATTTCCTGTTCCAGGTGCAGGCCGTCGAGCTGCAGCAGCCGGATCGACTGCAGCAACTGCGGGGTGAGGTGAAGTTGTTGGCCCAGCTGGGTCGAGAGTGCAGCCTTCATCGTGGTTCCCCGGCGCCGCTCCCCGACGCCTTGTGGAACACATCTTGCTTTTGATCCGGCAAGAGCGGAATCGGGGGGTTCCTGAGGGTGTTGGTGGTGTTCCCGACACCGCGTAGGGAAAATCCTTACACAAGCGCGGGATTTTGACGATCATGCGCGCCAAGTCATTGATTCGTGGCCAGCGGCCATGGCGGCAGGTCATGCGTGCTGTACGGAATCCCGTCGGGATGCGTGCGGGTGACGGTATTTCGGCGCCAGCCCTGCCGGTGGCGCTGCGGCGCTAGCGCCGACGCGGGGACGTCATTCCAGTTCGTGCTGGTGGCGCGCGGCCAGCAGCAGCAGATCATTGGCGCGACGGCAGCCCAGCGATTCCATCATGCGTGCGCGATGGGTCTCCACCGTCTTGACGCTGATGCCAAGATCGGCGGCGATTTCCTTGTTGCTCTCGCCCTTGCCGATGCGGCGAAGGATCTCGCGCTGGCGCGGCGACAGTGCGGCAATGCCGGTCGGTTTTTCGCGACCGAGCATCGGTGCCAGCATCTTGGCCGAGATCTGCGGGCTCAGGAACACCTGGCCGGCATGCGCGGCACGCAGCGCCAGTTCCAGTTCCTGCGGTGCGGCATCCTTGACCACGAAACCGACGGCGCCCCGATCCAGGGCATCACGCACGTGGGCGGCGTCGTCGTGCATGGTCATCATCACGATGCGCGTGCCGGGTGCGCGCAGGCGGATGTCGCTCAGCGCTTCCAGGCCGGTGCGGCCGGGCAGCGACAGGTCCATCAACACCACATCCGGTGCGTGCTGCAGGGCCATCTGCAGTGCCTGTTCGGCATTGCTGGCCTCGGCGACGAGCTGCACGTCGGCAAACCCCTGCAGCAGCCGCGCCAGGCCGGCGCGAACCAGGGTGTGATCGTCGACGATGAGAACTCGCACAGGCACGCTGGAGGTTGGGGAGGGGGGTCCACCTTAACTTAGCTGAACGGGCACGCCAAGGGCTGTCCGTCCGCCTGCATGGTGGCAGATTTCAGCGTGCGCGGCGGGCCTCGGCCACCTGCCGGCGGTGCAGCCGGAACAGATGCCGTTCCATCGCCATTTCCAGGCCATCGCCGAGGCGATGGAAGCGCAGCCACAGATAGTGACCACCACCGCCATCGGCCGCTTCGGCGATGACTTCCACCGGCAGGTCGATATGGTCGGGCAGCCAGTCGCTGGGTTGCAGGCGGACAACGCCGGCCTGGCCGGGCGTGCTGCCGCTGCGTGGGCCCAGCTGCAGGCGGATGCCGCGGCGCGACCAGCGCACCGGGCGCAGCGTTGGCTCATGCCCCTGCTGGCGGATCAGGCGCCCGAGCAGGACCATGGTCAGGTCCACCTTGGCTTCCAGGCGCTGCAGCTGCAGGCTGGCTTCGCTGCGCTCTTCGTGTTCGTCGATGCGACTGTCTTCGACCAGCGCCAGGCTGCGCAGCAGGCCTTCGGCACTGCTGGTGCGCCCTGTTGCACTGCCGGCCTGGAACTCGGCGGGCAACGCCAGTTCGCAGCTGAGCGTTTCGTCGAACAGCTCGCTTTCGGCCGGGTGGTGCAGCGACGTGGTCGGCAGGAAGGTCATGCCAGCGATTCTGCCTGCAGGTAAGCATGCGCGGCGCGAAGGGAGCGGCGGCCGTCCTGCATCTGCACGGATACTGCATCGCGACGCTGGCGCAGCAGGCCAAGCAGGCTCTGCTGGCGCTCCAGCAGGGCCGACAGCGGCGCGTGGTCGGCGCTGCCCAGCGGCTGGCTCAGCAGTGCGTGCAGGGTGCTGTCATGGCCATCGAGCAGGCTGTCGGCCTGTTCGAAGGCCTCTTCGTCGAGGGCCTTCTCGAAGGCATCCAACTGCGCGTTGAGTTCAAACAGGCTCATGGCGCCACCGCCGCGGGACGGCGCTGTTCGTGCGGGATGGCATTCCAGGCACCGTCGATCTCGCCCAGCAGCTGCAGCGATTCGTCCAGTGCAGCGCGGTCGTTGTGCAGGTTGGCCTCGGTCAGGCGCTGCAGCAGGTAGTCGTACAGCGCCGACAGATTGCCGGCGATCTCACCACCGGCTTCATGGTCCAGCGAGCCGTTGAGGTGGGCGACGATGGCGCATGCTTCGCCGATCGCCTTGCCCTTGCCGGCCTGGTCGCCTTGCTCGAGGGTGGCCTGTGCACGGCGCACGCGCTCCAGTGCGCCAGACAGCAGCAGCGCCACCAGTTTGTGCGGATCGGCATCGGCGACCGCACTGGTCACACCCACCTGGCGGTACTGCTCGGCGTACTGACGGCTGGAACCGTACATTCGTGATTCTCCCTTGCGCGGGGTGCCGGGGTGCGGTCGAAGGGACCGTTGACGCCGGCACTGCGATGATTGCTGTTGCGTCCGTTATCGGTGCGTACGACGCCAAACTTGAGCGCCGTGCGTGTTTCCTCAGCGGTTCAACTGGGCCAGCTGCTGCTGCAGGGCGGTGTTGCTCTGCTGCAGCTTGCCCATCAGGCTGTCCAATGCCACGAACTGCTTCTTGTAACGGGCCTCGACGCCGACCATGCGCGCGTCCAGGTCCTTGCGGCGCTTGTCGATGTTGTCCAGCGTGGTGTTCAGCCCCTTGGTGCGGGCGACGAAGGCGCCTTCCTTGCCAACCGTGGTGCTGACGTAGCCGTCCACCAGCGAGTACAGCCGGCCGGCACCACCGGTATCGCCGGTAACTGCCTGGCGGATCTTCTCCGGTTGGGCGGCGAGGGCTGCGGCGAATTTGGTGCTGTCCAGCACCAGGGTGCCGTCGGCGTTGGGGTAGCCGCGGGTCTGCAGGCCCAGTGCCTTGGCGTCCAGCTGGTCGCCTGCCAGGTCCTTGAGCACGCCGGACATCGTCGAGCGCAGCTGGGCGATCGCACCCCGCATCTGCGCATCGCCGGTCAGTGCGGCGGCTTCCTTGGTCTTCGGGTCGTACTTGGTTTCGGTGTTGATCGCCGCGACGGCCGCGTTGTAGGCGGTGACGAACTCCTGCATCACCTTGGTTGCGGCGGTGGTGTCGGTGCTGATGACGACCGTGCTCAGGCCCGGCACCTTCAGGTTCAGGGTCAGGCCTGGCACCGCGTCGGTCACGGTGTTGCTGGCACTCACCACTTCCACGCCGTCAATGGTCAGCAGCGCATCCTTGGCGGGGCTGTTTTCCTTCAGGCTGCCGACCAGTGCGCCCAGCTTCGGGTCGCTGCCGGCGTATTCCAGCTTGATCGCGCTGGCCGCGCCGGTTTTCTCCTGCGCGATGGACAGGTACTGGTTGTCGCCGGAGCTGATCAGCGTGGCCTGCACGCCTTCCTTGCGGCCGGCGGCGTCGATCTTGTTGCGGACGGTGGTAAGCGTGTCGCCTTCCTCCACCTGCACGTTCATCGTCTTGGCCTTGTCGCCCACGCCGACGGTCAGCGTCAAGGTTCCGGCACCGAAGGTATCGGTCTTGGGCACCGACGTGTCGGCGATCAGCTTGTGCGCCGACGCCAGGTTCTTCACCTCGACCTTGTGGGTACCGTTGGCTGCGGCCGCCTTGCTGGTGCCGAGGTCATACAGCGCCACCGATGCGGTCAACACATCGTCGGCGTTGTTGGGGCCGGCCTTGCCGGTTGCGCTGACGGTACGGGTGTCGAAGGCGGTGGTGGCCTTCAACGCGGTCAGGGCGGTCTTCAGCTTGTCGAAGGCCGAGGTGACCGTGCCGAGCGACGACAGCTGCATCTTGGTCTTGGACTGCTGCAGGTTCAGCGCATTGTCGGCCGGCTTGCGGTCCGCTGCGACCAGCTGGTTGACGATGCTGGAGATGTCCAGCCCTGAGCCAATGCCGCCGTATCCAAAGTCTGCCACGTCGTTTCTCCTGGTATACGGGCCTGGCCGTCATGCGGCGGCCCGTCGTCAACGAAAATAGCGGCCTGTGCCGCTGGGTCTTGAGGACTTCGTTGATGCATGCGCCGTGCCACCGGTCGCTGGGGCGGTTCTGGCACGCTGGTTGCAGGAGGTCTGGGGCAGGGTGCGGGTGGGTTCACCGCGGGCTGCCGGGGGTCTGTAAAAAACCCTCCCCCAATGCAGGGGAGGGATCAGGCTACTGACAATCGGGGGGAGACGAAGCCGCCCGGTACGTACAGTCAACATGCACAACGCTGAAAGAGAGGTCCGCAGGGGCGGGCGATGCCAAGCCGGTTCGGGAAGCTTCCCGGGCCGGGCATGGCCGGCACCTGAGTACGCCGTGGCTGTCGGGTTGCCGCTACCGTCGGTTCAACCCGACGGTAGCGGCGCCTTCTTGCCGTGGATCAGCGCAGCAGGCTGAGTACGCCCTGCGGCACCTGGTTGGCCTGGGCCAGCATGGCCGTACCGGCCTGCTGCAGGATCTGGGTGCGGGTCAGCTCAGCGGTTTCCTTGGCGAAGTCGGTGTCCTTGATGCGGCTGCGCGACGCCGACAGGTTTTCCGACGAGGTCTGCAGGTTGGCCACCACCGAGGTGAAGCGGTTCTGGATCGCACCGAGGTCGGCGCGGGTGCTGTTGATCGCACCCAGGGCCTTGTCGACCACTTCCAGCGACTGCTGGGCGCCGAGCACGGTGCTCACGTCCAGCTTCTGCACGTTGGCCGAGGTATCGGTACCGGCGGTGTAGGCGCCAGCGGCAGCCGCGGTGCCCCAGGTCTTGCCGGTGGCATCGTAGTCGCTGCGCATCAGGGCGATATCGGCAGCGGCAACGGCCTTGCCTTCCTTCACCGAGCTCAGCTTCAGCGTGCCGTCGGCATTGGCTTCGGCGTAGATGCCGGCTTCGCCGAGCTTGGCGTTGATGGCGGTCGCCACGGCCTTGGACGCGTCAGCGGTGGTGGCACCGGCCTTGACTTCAACCGTGCCGATGTCCACGCCCATCACCGTGCCGGAGAAGCGTGCACCGTCGGTGCTGGCGGCCAGGGCAGCGGTCGCGCCGGTGGCGAAGGTCGAGGTGCCCAGCGAGCCAGCCTTGGCGTCGATGGTCTTGTCGATGGCGATGGCCTGGCCGGCGTTGGCGCCGACCTGGAACAGCTGGCTGGAGAACGAACCGTCCAGCAGCTTGGTGCCGTTGAAGTCCGACTGCTTGGCGACGCGGTCGATTTCCGAAACCAGCTGGGTCACTTCGGCCTGCAGTGCCTTGCGGTCGCT
>NZ_QQXJ01000001.1:2199148-2200275 GCF_004348785.1 Stenotrophomonas sp. TEPEL | reverse complement strand
GGTGCCGAAGCGCTCGGTGCCGAAGCGCTCGGAGATCGCCAGGCCGGCCGCATCGTCCTTGGCACTGTTGATGCGCGAACCGGAGGACAGGCGCTGGATGGTGGTGGCCAGCGAGCTGCCGCTGGTGCTCAGGTTACGCTGAGCATTCAGGGACATGGTGTTGGTGTTGATGACTTGTGCCATGGTGCTTTTCCTTTGGCGAAGGTGGAACGTAGTTCAGGAACCGTGCGGCAGCTCAGCCACCGCCCGGGGGTCGATCAAGGAGCGGATCAGCGCAGCAGGCTGAGCACGCCCTGCGGCACCTGGTTGGCCTGGGCCAGCATGGCCGTACCGGCCTGCTGCAGGATCTGGGTGCGGGTCAGCTCGGCGGTTTCCTTGGCGAAGTCGGTGTCCTTGATGCGGCTGCGCGATGCCGACAGGTTCTCCGAGGAGGTCTGCAGGTTGGCCACCACCGAGGTGAAGCGGTTCTGGATCGCACCGAGGTCGGCGCGGGTGCTGTTGATCGCACCCAGGGCCTTGTCGACCACTTCCATTGCCTGCTGTGCACCCTTGACGGTGCTGACGTCCAGATCGCTGGCGAACTTCGAGGCCGGTGCCGCCGCAGCGGTGGTGGCGGTGAAGGTCGGCGCGGTGGCGCCCGTCCAGGTACCCGGCGTTGCGGTGATGGCCTTGAACGAACCGTCAGCGTTGGTGCTGTCCTTGACCGAGGTCAGGGTCACGCCGGTGGTGCCGTTCACTTCGGCATAGACGCCGGTTTCGCCGATCTTGGCGTTGATCGCGGTCACCAGTGCTTCGCGCGAGGCCTTGCCGGTGGCAGCGGCGTCGGCGCCCTGCTTGACCGAGACGTCGGCGATGGCCACGCCGTTGATCGACAGGCCGCTGGTGCTGAAATCAGCGTTGGTGCCCGGATCGGCCAGGGCCAGCGCGTTGGTGTCGAACTTGGCGCCACCCAGGGCATTGGCCTTGGCATCGATGGTCTTGTCGATGGCAATCGCCTGGCCGGCGTTGGCGCCGACCTGGAACAGCTGGCTGGAGAACGAACCGTCCAGCAGCTTGGTGCCGTTGAAGTCCGACTGCTTGGCGACGCGGTCGATTTCCGAAACCAGCTGGGTCACTTCGGCCTGCAG
>NZ_QQXJ01000001.1:2121076-2199048 GCF_004348785.1 Stenotrophomonas sp. TEPEL | reverse complement strand
GCCTGGCCGGCGTTGGCGCCGACCTGGAACAGCTGGCTGGAGAACGAACCGTCCAGCAGCTTGGTGCCGTTGAAGTCCGACTGCTTGGCGACGCGGTCGATTTCCGAAACCAGCTGGGTCACTTCGGCCTGCAGTGCCTTGCGGTCGCTGGCCGAGTTGGTGGCGTTGGAGGCCTGCACCGACAGCTCNCGGACGCGCTGCAGGTTGTTGCCGATTTCGGTCAGCGAACCTTCNGCGACCTGNGCCAGCGANATGCCGTCGTTGGCATTGCGGATGGCCACGTCGGTGCCGCGGATCTGGGTGCCGAAGCGCTCGGAGATCGCCAGGCCGGCCGCATCGTCCTTGGCACTGTTGATGCGCGAACCGGAGGACAGGCGCTGGATGGTGGTGGCCAGCGAGCTGCCGCTGGTGCTCAGGTTACGCTGAGCATTCAACGACATCGTGTTGGTGTTGATTACTTGTGCCATGAGGAGAGGTCCTTGAGCGGTTGCACGTGAGTTGGGTCAGACGCCCCTGACGTGCTTCAGGGGCGGCTCATGTCAGCGCTGCAACAGGCTGAGCACGTTCTGCGGTACCTGGTTGGCCTGGGCCAGCATGGCCGTACCGGCCTGCTGCAGGATCTGGGTGCGGGTCAGCTCGGCGGTTTCCTTGGCGAAGTCGGTATCGCGGATGCGGCTGCGCGATGCGGACAGGTTCTCCGAGGAGGTCTGCAGGTTGGCGACCACCGAGGTGAAGCGGTTCTGGATCGCGCCGAGGTCGGCGCGCACGCTGTTGACCGATTCGAGGGCCTTGTCGACGATGGACATCGCCTTCTGTGCGCCTTCGGCCGTGGTGACGTTCAGGTCCTTGACGAAGCTGGCCGTTGCACCGGTCAGCGTGCCGCCGTTGGTGCTGGTCTCGGTCAGGCCCAGGCCGGCAATGGTGGCGGCGGTGGCGCCGGCCGGCGGGGTCGCCGCGCTGACACCCAAAGCGAAGGTCTGGCCGTCCTTGACCGAGGCCAGGCTGACCACGCCGGCGTTGACGGAGGCGACTACGCCGGTTTCGCCCAGCTTGTTGTTGATCGCGGCCGCGGTGGCCGAGGTGATCGATTCGCCTGCCTTCACGGTGAAGTCGCTGATGGTGACCGTGGTGGCGGCGCCGCCCGGCGGGGTCACCGAGATCTGCAGGCCGGAGTAGGTGGTATCGGCGGTGGCCTTGTCGGCTGCAGCCAGGCTGGTGCCGGTGTAGCCGTTGGCGAAGCTGGCCGCGCCCAGCGAATCCGCCTTGGCGTTGACCACGCTGTTGATGGCGATGGCCTGGCCGGCGTTGGCGCCCACCTGGAACAGCTGGCTGGTGAACGAACCGTCCAGCAGCTTGGTGCCGTTGAAGTCGGCCTGCTTGGCGACGCGGTCGATTTCGCTGACCAGCTGGGTCACTTCAGCCTGCAGCGCCTTGCGGTCGCTGGCCGAGTTGGTCGCGTTGGAGGCCTGCACGCCCAGTTCGCGGATGCGCTGCAGGTTGTTGCCCACTTCGTTCAGCGAGCCCTCGGCCACCTGGGCCAGCGAGATGCCGTCGTTGGCGTTGCGGATGGCCACGTCCAGACCACGGATCTGGGTGGTGAAGCGCTCGCTGATGGCCAGGCCGGCGGCGTCGTCCTTCGCGCTGTTGATGCGCAGGCCGGACGAGAGGCGCTGGATGGTGGTGGCGAGCGAGCTGCCGCTGGTGCTCAGGTTGCGCTGAGCGTTGAGCGACATCGTATTGGTGTTGATTACCTGTGCCATGGGGTCGTCTCCTCTTATGTGGAACCCGTTGGTGAATGGAACGAAGCGCCGCCTGATTTTTTTGTTTGGCTGTGTGCTTCGCCGTTGCCAAATGAATAACGGCGCTTTGTCAACAACCTTTAGCCGGGAATTTCGTTGCAACCGAATTTCGTCGCTGAAAGCTGTTTTTCCGGGGATTTCCGCCCTGGAGAAGCGTCAAGGCAACTCCTGGTAGGGGCGGTCGGGCATGCCCAACCCACGCTGATGAAGGTATCGGCGGGGCGCGGCTGGGCTTGATGGGCGATCCCGGAACATCCGCCGGGCATGGCCCGGCGCTACCGGGGCCAACCCTTCGGAACATCTGCCGGGCATGGCCCGGCGCTACNGGGGCAAACCCTTCGGAACATCCGCCGGGCATGGCCCGGCGCTACCGAAGGGTTGGCCCTGGTAGCGCCGGGATGCANTGCATCGCGGCCTTGGGTTCCAGCGCTGGCGCGTGGAATCAGCGGATCTTGTTGAACAGCGACATCGACTGCATCTGCGAGAACAGCGTCTGTGCCGCCTGCAGCGCGGTGCTTTCCAGCTGGTACTGGCTCAACGCATCGGCGTAGTCCAGGTCGCGCATCTCCGACAGCGTGGTCTTCAGCGTCACGCCATTGGCCTCACGCATCTCCGCCGCGTTGTCCAGCGCCTTCAGCTGCGCGCCACCGGCAGCGCGCGAATCGATCATCCGTTCCGCCGCGCGGCCGACATCACGCAATGCGCTCTGCAGTTCGTTCTGCTGCGCGGCCATCTTCGCCGGGGTGCCGGTATCGGCATCCAAAGCGGCGATCAGCTTGTCCATGGTGCCGAAGATGTCGCGGCTGCTGGCGGCCTGCACGTTGAAGCTGTCACCTGTTGCTGGCGCACCAGCGATCTGCAGGCGAACGCCATTGATCTCCAGTTCGCTGCCGGCCTTGTAGGTGCCGGTGCCGGTTACGTTGCCGGCACCGTCCAGCACTTCGTACTGGTCGGCCGCGGTGAAGCGCACGCTGAACGACTGCCCGTTCCAGCTGTCGCTGCCATCGCGGGTGATGTTGGTCAGCACGCCGTTGCCGGCGTTGCCTGCCGCTGGGCTGCCATCGACGAAGCCGTCGCCGGTGGGAATGCGCAGGAAGATCTCGCTGCCGGGCAGGGCGTCTCGCACGTAGGTATCCGGGCCGACTTCCACCTGGCGCTGGGTCTGGTCGCCGCGATAGACGACCTTGCCGTCAATCCTGGCGAACGGCGGATCGCTGTCGTTGGTGCCACCGAACACGTAGCGGCCGATGCCGTCGCTGCTGTTGGCCAGCGACAGCAGGCCCTCGCGGATCTGGTTCAACTCGGTGATCAGGGTCTTCTTGTCGGGCGCACTCAAGGCGGGATTGCTGGCCTGGATGGTCAGATCGTTGACACGCGCCATCAGGTCGTTGACCTGGGCCAGGGTGTTTTCCTGCACGCCCAGGCGGTTCTGCACGTTGTTGCCGTTGAGCTTCATGCGTTCCAGTGCGGCCAGGCTGCGGTCCAGGCCCACCGCAGCGCCTGCGGCGACCGGATCGTCCTTGGCGCTGACGATCTTGCTGCCGGTGGCGATCTGCTGTTCCAAGTGGCTGAGCTTGGCCTGCTTGGCCATCATCAGCGCTACCGACTGGCTGTACATCATTCCGGTGGAGATGCGGTTGCTCATCGGCGCACGGCTCCCAGGATGGTCTGGAACATGGAATCGGCGGTGGAGATCAGCTGCGAGGCGGCCTGGTAGGCCTGTTGCAGGCGCAGCATGTCGGCCGCTTCCTCATCGAGGTTGACGCCGGACACTTCGTCACGCGCTGCCTGTGCCTGGTCGGCGATCACCTGCTGCGCGCCCAGCGAATACTCCGCCGAACGCGCTGCTGCACCGACCTGGGTGGTCAGCCCGCCCAATGCGCCGCCCAGCGTCACCGTGCCGGCGTTGAACGCCTTGGCCGATTCCACCTTGGACAGCTTGGTGGCATTGCTGTTGTCCGACGAGCCGGCCGGGGTCGGGGTGATGTTGAACGTGTCGCCATTCTTCGGCACGCCATCGAGCACGAAGCTCCAGCCGTTGGCGCTGATGGTCTGCCCGGGCGTATAGGTCTGCGGTGGGCCGCCATCGATGGTGTAGGTGGTGGCCGAGGTGAACACGATCGCAGCCGGATTACGCAGGTTGGCGTTGGTCGCATCGGTCACGGTCACGCCGCTCAGCTTGCCGGTACCGGTGTTGGCCAATGCGGCTGCGCCCTTGATGGCGGCGGCCGCGGCAATGCGCGACGGATCGGTGATCGCCATCTCCAGGCTGCCGGCCACGCCAGCCGTCGGCTGCAGCAGGAAGCGGTCGTTGGCCGCCGGGGTGCCGCCCACCACCAGTTTCACGCCGTTGATGATCAACGGGTCGGCAGCGGTACCGGTGCCGGTCAGCGGCACGCTGGCGCCGGTGTCGGCGCGGCTGGCGGCCCAGTTGCTGCCATCGAACTTGAGCACGATGTTCTGTGCTTCCAGCTTGCCGAGGTCGCCGTAGCTGGCCGTGATCGCGCCGGTGCCGGTGTTGCCGGCATTGCCGGTGACACGCGGCGTGCCGATGTTGAAGAAGTCGCCGCCCATCTGTCCGTACAGATCCACGCCCTGGCGATGGGTGCTGTTGAACGTCTCGGCCAAGCCCACAGCCAGCTTGCCCAGTTCGGCCTGGGCCGGGGTCAGCACGGTGTCGCGGAACTCGAGCAGGCCGCCGATCTGGCCGCCCACGGCCTTCGGGTCCAGGGTGATGGTGCCGCCCTGGGTCTGCAGTGCGAGCTGCAGGCGCTCAGGCTGGTACGGGTCGGCCACCGTGGTGACCTTCGATGCGGTGGTGCCCACCACCAGCGCCTGGCCGCCGGCGGTGTAGACGTTCATGATGCCACCGTCCTGGATCACCGCGGTGCCGCCGGTGTAGCCCACCAACTGCGAGATCAGCTGGTCGCGGCGGTCCAGCAGGTCGGGTGCGGCGTTGGCGATGTTGGTGCCGATGGCACCATTGATCTGCGCGATCTCCGACGCCAGCCGGTTGACTTCGGTGGCACCGGCCATCAATCCATTGTTGACCTCGCCATTGAGGTTGTTCAGGTGGGTGTTGAGCTGGCTGAAGCGGTTGGCCAGTGCCTTGGCGCCATCGAGCATGTTCTGCCGGTCGGCCGTGCCCGCTGCGTTGGAGGACAGGCCGCTGACGGTATCGAAGAAATTCGACCAGACTCCGGCCACGTTGGTGGCCGCGTCGGAGAACAGGGCATTGACCCGGTCGGCCATGCCCGAGAGCTGCTTCAGGCGTGCCAGTTCGCCGCCGCTGTCGAGCAGGCGCGAGATCGCCAGCTGGTCGGCGGCGCGGCGGATGTCGACGATGCGGGTGCCGTTGCCAACGTCACCATAGCCGTAGTTCTGCGGGGTGGCGGTGGCGAAGTCGACCTTCTGCCGGCTGTAGCCGGGCGTGTTGAGGTTGGCCACGTTGTGGCTGGTGGTGGCCAACGCACGCTGGAAGGCGAGCAGGGCACTGGTACCGGTGGAAAGTACGCTGGACATGGGGTTCCTCAACGACGGGTGATACCCAGCGCCGCGGTTGCGGTGCTGGCGAAGGTCTGGCCGATGCGTGAGCCGGCGTCGGCCACGGCGGCCACGGCGCGCTCGATGGTCGGGCCGCCGGCGATCGCGGCGATCTTGGCCGCGTAGCGCGGGTCGGTGGCGTAGCCGGCGCGTTGCAGGCCGCGCGCGAAGCCCTGCACATCGGTGCCGGCCTGCAGCGCCTGCTGGTAGCGCGGGCTGGTCTTCAGCAGGCGCACGTAGTCGGCAAAGCTCTCTGCGGGCGAGGTGTAGGCGCGGAAGCTGGCGGTCTCGTTGCGGCGCACGCCATCGACATACTCATGGGTGCCGGCGGTAGCGCTCTGGCCCTTCCAGCCGGTGGCCTTGATGCCGAACAGGTTGTGCGAGGTGCTGCCATCGGCATGCTTGATCTGGCGCTTGCCCCAGCCGGTTTCCAGCGCTGCCTGCGCAACCAGGGCGCGGGCGTCCACGCCCAGTTCCTTGGCCGCGCTCTGTGCGTGTTGCCAGATGCTGGCGACGAAGCCTTCCGGGGTGTGTGCGCCCAGCTGGGCGACGGCGGTGCGCGTGGCCAGTGCATCGGCCGGGGTGCCGCTGCTGCCACGGTTGCTGGCGGTCGGCGCCCACTGGTCGCTGGCAGCGGCCCAATCGGCGCCGCCGATGGCACCGGCATAGGGATCGTCGGTCCCCAGTGAACGGTGCATGCCGCTGCTTTCCCGGCCCGCAATCAGGTCCAGCGCCTGCTCCATCGGGGCGACGGAGGACTGCGCGCCATCCTGCACACCGGCCGCCATCTGCTGCAGCATGCGCACGGCCTGGCCGGCGTCCTGCAGCGGCAGCGACGGCGCCGTGGGCGCATTGAGCTGGTAGGCGCGGCTGGCCTTGGCCGGGTCCACCCGGGTATCCAGCGCCGGGCCATCGGCCTGCGCGCCGGACAACTGGCGGGTGATCATGCTCGACAGGCCCAGGCCCTTGCCGCGGGTCATCGCCTCGGCGATCTTCTGGTCGTACATCTCCCGGAACATCTTGTTTTCACCCGGGAACAGCGAATCGCCGAAGCTGGCGTCACGCATGCTCTTGACCAGCATCTGCGCGAACTGGCCTTCAAGCTGGCGCGCGACCTTGTCGATCTTGGCCGGGTCGTTCTGCTGGGCCGGGCTGAGTTCGAATGCGGGAGTGATGCGCATGTCAGATCACCTCGAGCTCGGCGCTCAGGGCGCCGGCCTGCTTCAGTGCTTCCAGGATCGCGATCAGGTCACCCGGTGCCGCGCCCACGGCGTTCACCGCATGCACGATCTCGTCCAGGGTGGTGCCGCCGTTGAACTTGAACATGCGGCTGCCATCGTTGGTGGCGGTGATGGTCGACTGCGGCGTGGCCACGGTCTGGCCACCGGCAAAGGCGTTGGGCTGGCTGACGTTGGTGTTTTCCTGGATGGTCACCGTCAACGAGCCATGCGAGATCGCGGCCGGGCCGACACGCACCTGCTGGCCGATGACCACGGTGCCGGTACGCGAGTTGACCACCACCTTGGCCGGTGCGGCGCCCGGGGTCAGTTCCAGGTTTTCGATACGGGCCAGCAGGCCGATGCGCGCACCGGCGTCGGTGGGCGCACGCACGGCAACCGTGCCGCCGTCCACGGCACGCGCCGAACCTTCGCCGAAAGCATTGTTGAGCGCACCGACCATCCGCGAGATGGTGGTGAAATCGCTGTTGTGCAGGTTCAGGGTGATCTCGCCGCTGGCACCGAACACATCGGGCAGGGCTCGTTCAACGGTCGCACCGTTGGGGATGCGGCCGACGCTGGGCACGTTCACCGAGACGCGCGAACCGTCCTTGCCCTGTGCACCGAAGCCGCCCACGATCAGGTTGCCCTGGGCAATCGCGTAGACCTGGCCGTCGGCACCGCGCAGCGGCGCCATCAGCAGCGAGCCACCGCGCAGTGACACGGCGTTGCCGATCGAGGATACGGTGATGTCGATCGGCTGGCCGGGCTTGGCGAACGGCGGCAGCTCGGCGTGGATCGCCACCGCCGCCACGTTCTTCAGCTGCGGGTTGACGTTGGCCGGCACGTTGACGCCCAGCTCACCCAGCAGGTTCTTCAGGCTCTGCACGGTGAAGGGCGCCTGGCTGGTGCGGTCGCCGCTGCCATCCAGGCCGACCACCAGGCCGTAACCCACCAGTGCATTGCCGCGCACGCCACCCACCTGGGCCAGGTCCTTGATGCGCTCGGCGCTGGCGGGGGCCATCACCATCAGCAGCAGGACCAAGCAGTAGAGCGACGCCATGCGTCGCTGCAGGAAATATCGGAATGAAATCTTCATGGCCATACTCAGAACGGCGTCAGGCCGGAGTTGAAGAAGCGGCTCAGCCAACCCATCGCGTTGGACTGCGCGACAGGGCCGCGGCCGCCATAGACGATGCGCGCTTCAGCCACGCGGCTGGAAGGCACGGTGTTGTCCGCGCTGATGTCGCCGGGGCGCACGATGCCCTGTACCTGCACCAGCTCATCCCCCTGGTTCAGGCGCAGGTTCTTCTGCCCCTGCACCACCAGGTTGCCGTTGGGCAGGCGCTGCACCACCGTCACGGTCACGTTGCCCTGCAGGCGGTTGCTCTGCGCGCTGTTGCCCTTGCCGGTGAAGTCGCGTGCGCCCTTGGCCGTTGCACTCAGGATGTCCTTGCCGCCGAGGGTGACCGGTGCACCGAGAATCGACGGCGTGCCGAGGCTCAGGTTCGATTCCTTGTTGGTGGCGGTGTTGGCGCTGGTCTGCGCGGTGGTGTTTTCCAGCAGGGTGATGGTCAGCAGGTCGCCGACATCGCGCGCACGGCGGTCCGAATACAGCTGCAGGGTCGGGCCGGCGGCGTAGATCGCGCCGGCGGTCGGTTCGGCCTGCGGCGGCATGATCGGCTGCAACGGCGCCATCGTTGGATAGGGGCGCACGTCGCCAGCGATCACGCAGCCACCGAGCAGGGCAGCCACGGCGCAGGCGAGGGCAGTACGGGCGAAGGAAGAAAGGGGCGACATGGCAGTTTCCCGGTGAGGGCCGTCAGAGCTTGTTGCTGAGGTAGCCGAGCATCGAGTCGGTGGTCGAGATCGCCTTGGCGTTCATTTCGTAGGCGCGCTGGGTTTCGATCATCGACACCAGCTCTTCCACCACGTTGACGTTGCTGCCTTCCAGCGCACCCTGCACCACGGTGCCCAGGCCGTTCAGGCCGGGATTGCCGTTCTGCGCCGGGCCGGAGGCCGTGGTTTCCAGGAACAGGTTTTCACCACGTGCCTGCAGGCCCGCCGGATTGACGAAGTCGGTAAGGGTCAGCGCACCCACTTCCACCGATGCCGCACCGTCGGCCATCTTCACGCTGATGGTGCCGTCGGTACCGATGGTCACCGACTGCGCGCCTTCGGGAATCTGGATGCCCGGCTGCACCGGGTAGCCGCTGTTGGTGACCAGCTCGCTGTCCTGGTTGATCTTGAACGAGCCGTCGCGGGTGTAAGCCGAGCTGCCGTCGGGCATCTGCACTTCGAAGAAGCCGCGGCCGTTGACCATCACGTCAAGCGCGCGACCGGTCTGCTGCTGGCTGCCCTGTTCGAAGTTCTTGGCGGTGGCCACCACGCGCACGCCGGTGCCGATCTGCAGGCCGGTGGGCAGCTGGGTCTGTGCCGAAGAGGAGCCGCCGGGCTGGCGCACCTGCTGGTACAACAGGTCCTCGAAGCTGGCGCGGTCCTGCTTGAAGCCGGTGGTGTTGGTGTTGGCGAGGTTGTTGGAAACCACCGACATGCGCATCTGCTGCGCATCCAGTCCGGTTTTCGCGATCCACAATGCCTGGTTCATCTTCGGAGTCCTGTCTGGGTGAAGCCGGCCGCGCGGTGCGGCCCATGGGGGTAGGCAGTGCAAGCGGCGTGCCAGCACCGGCGCAGGCCGGTGCCGGAATTCCGTCAGCTGCCCAGGCGCAACAGGCTGTTGGCGCTGCGCGCGTTGTCATCGCCGTGCTTGATCACCTGCACCTGCATTTCGTACTGGCGCTGCAGCTGGATCATCTGCACCAGCGCGCCTGCGGCATCGACGTTGCTGCCTTCCAGCTGGCCGCTGTGCACCGCCGTGCCCTGCGCCTGGGCGAACGGCTGCAGCGGATCGGTATTGCGGAACAGGCCATCCAGGCCGCGTTCGAGGCGATCATCCGGCGCCTGCACCACCTTGATCCGGCCGATCATCGCCATCGTCTGCGGGCCTTCGCCCTGAGGGATGATCGAGATCGTGCCGTCGTTGCCGATCTCCATCGCCTGGTAGGGCGGAATCGCGATCGGGTTGTTGTTGTCGTCCAGCACCGGACGGCCGCTGGAGGTCACCAGCTGGCCGTTCGGGGTCACCGACAGCGCGGCGCCACGGGTGTAGGCCTCGCTGCCATCGGTGGACTGCACGGCAAGCCAGGTGCCGGTCTGCAACGACAGGTCCAGCGGCTTGCCGGTGATGTGCTGTGCGCCGGCCGTGCGGTTGAAGCCCGCATCGACGTGCAGTGCATCCACCCGCGAGGCAAAGCCCGGGCCACGGATCGGGAAGGCTTCGGTGTTGGCCAGCGCTTCCTTGAAGCCGGGGGTGTCCGAGTTGGCGAGGTTGTGGCTGAGCGTTCCCTGCGCCTGCAGGGAGGCGCGGGCACCGGTCATCGCCACGTAAAGGGCTTTATCCATGCGGGGAGTTCCGTGACAGGGTCAGCAGGTCATCAACGGATGTTGATGACGGTCTGGGTGATCTGGTCCTGGGTCGTGATCATCTGCGCGTTGGCCTGGAAGTTGCGCTGCGCGGTGATCATGTTGACCAGCTGTTCGGTCAGGTCGACCGTGGAAGACTCCAGCGAGCCGGCCTGGATCTTGCCGAGGTTGGAGGTATCGGCGGCGCCGGTGCGCGGCGTGCCCGAATCGAAGGTCTCCACCCACAGGTTGTTGCCCTTCTGTTCCAGGCCCTGCGGATTGTTGAAGCTGGTCAGTGCAACCTGGCCCAGCGGCTTGTCGTCGCCGTTGGAATAGCGGGCGAACACCACGCCGGTTTCCGAAACGGTGATCTCGTTGAGCTTGCCGGCCGCGTAGCCATCCTGCTGGGTATTGCGCAGGGCGAACTTCTCGCCGTACTGGGTCGAGCCGCTCACATCCAGCGTCATGTTCAACACGCCGGCGCCGGTGGTCGGGGTGAAGGTGCCGAGGCTGATCTTGCCGTTGGCCGGCGCGGTCAGCTTGCCGGCGTTGTCGAAGGTCAGCGGGGTCGGCGTACCGGCCGGCTGGCCATCGACGTAGTTGTGCACCGTCCAGGCATTGGTGGCTGCATCCTTCACGAAGTAGGACACCTGGGTGTGGCTGACGCCCAGCGAGTCGTACACGGTGATGCCGCCGCTGGAGTGGCTGTAGCTGTTGGAATTGGTGGGGTCGAAGGGGTTCACCGTCGGCTGCTTGGCATTGCCCGGCAGGGTGAAGCCGACCTTGACCTCACTGGTCTGCTTGGGCGGGCTGTCGGTGGTCAGCAGCTGCAGATCGACCAGGCGGCCGGCGTCGAAGTTGGTGCCGTCGGCGTTCGGAGCGAACACCTGCAGGCGTGCGCCCTGCGGGTTGACCACGTAGCCGGCGGCGTCGGTCTGGAAGTTGCCGGCGCGCGAGTACACGCGTGCACCGTTCATGTTCATGGTGAAGAAGCCCTCACCGGAAATGGCCATGTCCAGGCTGCGGCCGGTCTGCTCGTTGTTGCCCTGGATGAACTGCTGGGCCACGTTGGAGACGCGCACACCCGAACCGATCGCGTTCTTGGACAGGCCGTAGCTGGTGGCGGCGAACAGGTCGGCGAATTCCGCGCGCGACTGCTTGAAGCCGGTGGTGTTGACGTTGGCCACGTTGTTGGCGGTGACGCTCAGGTCCGAGTTGGCAGCGTTGATGCCGGACAGGGAAATGTTGAAGCCCATGGGATGCTCCTGTTGGATGCGGTAGGTGCGGCTCAGCTGACGCGGAGCACGTAGTCGAGAGGGGCCGTGCCCAGGCCCTTGAGATTCAGGTAGAGGCCGTCGGAGCCGACGGTCACGCTTTCCACCGGTGCCTGCACGAAGGTGGACAGCTTGGTGCTCTTGCCGGTGGTGTCGACGTGGTTGGCGACGATGTTGTACTTGCCCGGCTCCATGCGCTTGCCGTTGGCATCCTTGCCATCCCAGGTGAACGCGGTCTCGCCGGCGGCCTTGGCTTCAACGCTGATCGAGGTGACCTTGGCGCCGTTGGCGTCGGTGACGTCCACGGTGACGATGCCGGCGGCCGGCGCGGCAACCGTGCCCTCCACCGAGCCTTCCTTCTCCAGCACCAGCTTTTCCGACGGCACCAGCACCTGGTGGCCGACCAGCGCGGCGCCACGCAGCACCTGGTCGCTGGCCATCGACTCCTGGAAGCCCTTCACCGACTTGTTCAGATCGGTGATGCCCTGCACGGTCGACATCTGCGCCATCTGCGAGACCATCTGCGTGTTGTCCATCGGCTTCAGCGGATCCTGGTGCTGCAGCTGCTCGGTCATCAGGCGCAGGAAATCGGCCTGGTCCAGCGTGTTCTTCTTCTTGGTGGCGTTGCTGTTGGGGGCGTTCAGGCCGAGTGCGGCGTAGACGTCCTGGTTGCTCTGGTTGTTGACGGCAGTGGTCATGGCGGTGTCCGGTGCGGCGGGCCTCAGCGGCCCATGGTCAGGGTGGCCAGGGCCAGTTCCTTGGCGGTGGTCAACATCTCCACGCCGGCCTGGTAATTGCGCGAGGTCGAGATCAGGTTGACCATCTGCGCCACCGGATCAACGTCCGGCTGGTAGATGTAGCCATCACCGTCGGCCAGCGGATGGCCCGGCTCGTAGCGCTTGATCGGCGCCGCGTTGCTCTGGGTGATCTCCTTGACCTGCACCGAGGTGATGTTCGGATCGGTCTTGCTGGTGACCGCCTGGAAGATCGGCTCCAGCGGCTTGTACACCGCGTCGGCCGAGCCGGCGATGCTGTCAGCGTTGGACAGGTTGGAGGCGATGGTGCTCATGCGCACCGACTGCGCCTGCAGCGCGGAGCCGGCGATATCGAAGATCGGCAGGTTGCTCATGGCTTATTGCCCCGTGATCGCGGTGAGCATGGAACGCACCTTGCTTTCGACGAAGCTCAGCGAGGCGCGGTATTCCAGTGCAGCGCGGCCATAGGCGGCGCGTTCGGCATCGGGGTCGACGGTGTTGCCGTCGATGCTGGGCTGTACGCCCTCGCGGGCCACCTGGAACGGGTTGAGGCCACTACCGATTTCGTAGTGCTGCTCGTTGGTGGTGGTCATCAGGCCGTTGGCATCCAGTCCCTGCGCATGGCGAAGGGCCGAATCGAAGTCCAGGTCCTGGGCCTTGTAGCCGGGGGTGTCGGCATTGCCGAGGTTGCTGGCGATCAGCTTCATGCGCTGTTCGCGCAACGGCATTGCCTGGGCATGGACGCCCAGGTAGTCGGTAATCAGGTTGCGCACGGTGCACTCCCACGGGAACGTTGCCCGGGAAGCTGCAAGCGGTGTGCCAGAACCGTGGTGCGCAACATCGCGCTCGCCGGGCATGGCCCGGCGCTACCGTGGGTCGGAGCAGGTGTCTGGTAGCGCCGGGCCATGCCCGGCGCAGGCGCGTGCGGCGGCCTTACGCCGCCATCGCCACCTTGCGCAGGCGGTCCAGCACGAAGTCGGCCAGCTCATGCGGCGAATACTTGGCGACGAAGGCGTTGGCACCCACGCGCTCGACCATCGCATTGTTGAATACGCCCGACAGCGAGGTATGCAGCAGCACGTACAGCCCGGACAGACCGGCATGGCGCCGGATTTCCGTCGTCAGCGTGTAGCCGTCCATCGCCGGCATCTCGATGTCCGAGATCACCATGGCGTAGCGTTCGGCCGGGTTTTCACCCGAGGCATGGATCTGCAGCAGATGGTCCAGCGCCTGCTTGCCGTCCGAGAGCAGGGTCGCGCCCACCCCCAGCTGGTCCAGCACGCTGCGGATCTGCTGGCGCGCCACCCGCGAATCATCCACCACCAGCACCTGCAGCTGCGGGGCATCGGCGGGCATTGCCATGGCCGGGTCGATCACGGCTTCTCCGCGCACCTGGGCGATGTCGGCCAGCACGCTTTCCACGTCGATCACCTGGATCAGCTCGCCCTGGAAGCGGGTCACCGCGGTCAGGTAGCTCGACTCAGCGCCCAGTTCCGGCGGCGGGTGGATGTCTTCCACCGCGATGTTGACGATGCGCTCCACGCCACTGACCAGGAAACCCTGGATCGAGCGGTTGAACTCGGTCACCACCAGGTAACCGGGTGCGGTGTCAGCGTCGGGCTCGCGCTCGGGGTGGCCGATGGCCAGGCCCAGGTCCAGCACCGGCACCGAACGGCCGCGTACGTCGGCCACGCCGGCGAACTGGCCGGGCAGGCCGGGCACCTGGAACAGTTCCGGGCGGCGCAGCACTTCCTGCACCTTGAAGACATTGACGCCAAAAAGCTGACGTCCGCCGAGGCGGAACAGCAGCAGCGCCAGGCGATTGTGGCCGGCCAGTCGGGTTCGCTGGTCGATCCGGTTGAGCAGGTCATGGGACATGGCTGCTGTATCGGCGCGGGCAGGGTGGAACTTGAGGGCCAGTGCAGGGCCGCGGCCGGGAAGCTGTCCGCCCTGTGCCTGTGGCACGCAGCTTGCACGCGTCTGGGCCAGGTCTTACCGACAGGAGGCGCCATGCGCCGCATTGTTCTTTTCCTTGCCACTGCCATGGCCGTGGCCACGCCGTGGGCAACCGCAGCCGACTGGCAGCCGGTGGCCAGCATCCGTGCGGCCGCGTTGTCGACCCTGGCGGCCGGCACTGAAGGTGAGGCCGTGGTTGCTGATGCGCTGCGCCTTCCGCGGTGCGGCGGTGCCTTGCAGGTGCAGCCCACGGCCAACACCACCGTGGAAGTGAGTTGCCCCGACGCCGGTGGCTGGCGCCTGTTCGTGCCGGTGAAGGTGCGCCGCAACCAGACCGTGCTGGTGCTGACCCGTGGCATCGGCACTGGAGAATCCATCGCCGCCGCCGATATCAGTACTGCCCAGCGTGACGCGGCACGGATTGCCGGTGCAGTGCTGGCGGATCCTGCCGCAGCGATCGGCCGCATCGCCCGTCGGCCGTTGCCGGCGGGAACACTGTTGTCGAGCAACGATCTGGTTGCACAGCGTCTCATCAAGCGAGGAGACAGTGTGGCACTGGTATCGCGGCGTGGTTCGGTCGAGGTCCGCATCGCCGGACGCGCACTGGGCGATGCCGGGCAGAATGAGCGCGTCTCGGTGGAAAACCTGTCCTCGCGCCGCATCGTGCAGGGCACGGTGGACGCGACCGGTGACGTAATCGTGGCGCGTTGAAATAATGCAGAATTCCCCTAAAGATCACGGCCCTGCGGCCGTTATCCCTTGTGTACGGCAACTCCAGGACACCCCATGAGCCAGAAAATCGACGGCAACCTGCAGGTCCCCCAGGCACTGCGCAGCGTGACCACCCCGGCCGCCAAGCCCGGCGTCAGCACCGATTCGGCGGCACGTCCAGTCGAGGCGGCCGACAGCCTGCGCCTGACCGGCGAAGCCACCAACCTGCAGGCCATCGAGCGTGAGCTGAGCACCGCCCCGGCGATCGACGCCCAGCGTGTTGCAGCGGTGCGCGAATCGCTGCAGAACGGCACCTACAAGATCAATCCGGACGCGATCGCTTCGCGCATGCTTGAACTGGACCAGCAGCTGCAAGGATGACCGCGGCGATGAGCGAGCCGCTGCAGCGCCTTGCCCAGGCCCTGGACGTTGAACGCCAGGCCCTGGTCGAGCACGACGTGCATGCCCTGATCCGTGCCACCGGTGCGAAGCTGGAAGCGCTGCGTGCGCTGGAAGGCGCGCCACCGGTGGGCGAGGGCGAGCAGCTGCAGGAACTGGCCGAGCGCAACCGCGCCAACGGGGTGCTGCTGTCGCGGCGCCGGCGCGAGGTCAACTGGGCACTGCGCCAGATGGGCCGCACCGAAGAGTCCTCGGCATACGATGCCAAGGGCCAGTCGCATACCGTCACCGCGCGGCGGCCACTCGCCGTCGCCTGACAGGACCGGCGGTCGGCTGACCGCCCGATGGCGGCTGTAGGCCGCCGCATGAACGCGTATATTGGGCGCCTGTTTGATCGCCCCGAGCCGCCGTGTCTGCCGCCAACGTTCTGGTTACCGCCCCCCTTCCGCCGCAACCGGTGCTGCAGGCCCTGCTTGAGCGCCTGCGCGAAGGCCTGCTTCTGTTCACCGAAGATGGGCAGGTCGCCCTGGCCAACCCGGCCGCGCAGAGCCTGCTGGGCAGCGATGAAGGCACCTTGCCGCCGCCGCAGCGCCTGCGCCAGCTGCTGCCACCGGATGCGCTTGAACACGCGCGCCAGCATGGTCACTGGAACGGCAGCCTGCCGCTGGGCGAGGGCGTGGTCATCGCCCATCTGTACTTCCATGGCGAACCCGGTTCGGGGCACTACCTGGCCTTGTTCCGCCATATCGAAGGCCAGGAAGACTACGAACGCGAACTGCAGCAGCGCCATGCCGAACTGCGCCAAGCCTACCTGCGCTTGAACGGCACCCAGGAAAAGCTGCTGCAGTCGGAGAAGATGGCCTCCATCGGCCAGCTTGCCGCCGGCGTGGCGCACGAGATCAACAACCCGATCGGCTACGTGCATTCCAACCTGGGCAGCCTGCAGGAATACCTGCGCAGCCTGTTCACGGTGATCGAAGCCTACGAACGCGCCCTGCGTGCGCCCGACCCGAAGGCGCTGATTCCGGAAATCGACGATATCCGTGACCGCCTGGACATCGATTTCATCAGCCGCGATCTGCCGCAGCTGATGGCCGAGTCACGCGAAGGCATCGAGCGCGTCACCCGCATCGTGCGCGACCTGAAGGACTTCTCCTATTCCGGCCGCGACGAGTCGTGGAAGCTGGTCGACCTGCATTCCGGGCTTGAGTCGACCATCAACATCATCTGGAACGAACTCAAGTACAAGGTGCACCTGGTGCGCGAGTTCGGCCAGCTGCCGCTGGTGGAATGCCTGCCCTCGGAGTTGAACCAGGTCTACATGAACCTGCTGCTCAACGCCGGCCACGCCATTGCCGAGCGCGGCACGATCACCGTGCGTACCGGCGTGGACGGCGACACGGTGTGGGTCGAGTTCGAAGACACCGGCGGGGGCATTTCGCCGGAACTGCGCCAGCGCATCTTCGATCCGTTCTTCACCACCAAACCGGTGGGCAGCGGTACCGGCCTGGGCCTGTCGATCTCCTACAGCATCATCAACAAGCACCACGGCCGCATCGATCTGGACAGCACCCCAGGCGTCGGCTCGCGCTTCCGCCTGGTGCTGCCGATCAAGCAGCCGCGCTGATCGTGGTCGCCGGGCATGGCCCGGCGCTTTCCCTGGTGCCCGGTAGTGCCAGGCCATGCCCGGCGGATGCGGTCACCGCAGCGGCGAACGATCCTCACCGCCGTCGGCCGGTTCGACAGCCGCCAGGCCACCGTTGCTGCGCCGCTGTTCCTCGTACGTGCGGAAGGCCTGGTGGATGTGCTTGCGCAGCTCGTCGTCGTTCCACGGCTTGGTCAGGAACCGGTAGATCGCACCGCGGTTGATCGCATCGGTCACCGTGTTGAGGTCGGTGTAGCCGGACAGCACCAGCCGGATCGTGTCCGGGTACAGCATCTTCACCCGGCCCAGGAACTCGGTGCCGCTCATGTCGCTCATGCGCTGGTCGGACAGGATCACCTGCACATCGTTGATGGCCAGCAGATCGAACGCATCGCGCACGTTGCCGGCCGCCAGGATGCGGTACCCATCGCGGCGGAACAGGCGCACCAGCGAGCGCAGCACGTTCTCCTCGTCGTCCAGCAGCAGCAGGGTTCGGTCCGGGCGGGTTTCGGCGAACGCCTCGGGACGCAGGTAGCGGCGGCGCAGGGTCATGCCGGCGGCATCGGCGGACATCGGTTCGCCGAACAGGTAACCCTGGAACACGTCGCAGTCGTTGCGGCGCAGGAAGCCCAGCTGTGCCTGCGATTCCACGCCGTTGGCGATCACCGTCATGCCCAGCTGGTGGCCCATCGCAATGATCGCGCGCGCGATCGCCGCTTCACGGTTGCCGGCCGGGGCGCTCTTGATGAAGCTGCGATCGATCTTCAGCTTGTCCACCGGGTAGCGCACCAGCGCACTCAGGCTCGAATCGCCGGTGCCGAAGTTGTCCAGGCTCAGGCTGATGCCTTCGTTGCGCAGGTTGGCCAGCGTTTCGTGGACGAAGTTGACGTTGTTGGTCAGCGCGCTTTCGTTGATTTCCAGTGTCAGCATCTGCGCCGGCACGCCGGACGCCTGGATCACGCCCATCACTTCGGCAAAGAAATTCGGGCGCAGCAGTTGCAGGGTGGACACATTCACCGCGATGGTGAAGTCATCAAAGCCCTGGTCGCGCCACAGCCGGGCCTGCTTCAACGCGCCTTCCAGCACCCACGTACCAATCTGCACGATGATGCCCAGGCGCTCGGCGGTGCGCATGAAACGCTCCGGCACCAGCATGCCCAGGGTCGGCGACTGCCAGCGCAGCAGCGCCTCCATGCCCACCACATGGCCATCGCGGGCACTGACCAGCGGCTGGTAACGCAGCTTCAGTTCGCCATTGGGAATGGCATCGACGATCTGCCGCGCGATGATGCTCTCGCTGTGCGCGCTCGGCGGCGTGTCCAGCGCGTGGATGCGCACTGCATTGCCGCCTTCGCGGGCGGCCTGGTACAGCGCGTCCTCGGCATGGTCGAGCAGGCGCGAGGCATTGCTGGCGTGCTCCGGGCACAGGCTCACGCCCAGCTTGCCGGTCATGAACAGCGTATAGGGCAGTACCGAGAGGGGCAGTTCCATCTGCTGGCGGATCTCTTCGGCGAAATCCTCGGCCAGGGGCAGATCGGCGGTGCGCGGCACGGCAATCAGGAACTCATCGCTGCCATGCCGCCACAGCATGCCGCGTCCGCGCAGGTAGGACTGCAGGCGCTGGGCCACCAGCACCAGGGCCTGGTCACCAACCTCCGCACTCATGTTCTCGTTGACCGAGGCGAAGTGGTCGATGTCCACATGCATCAGCATCAGCGGGGTACCTCCCGAGGCGGCTTCGGCGACCATCGCCTGCAGCTCGGGGTTGCCGGCGCCGAGGCGATCAGGTGCATCATCGATGCTGACCGGGGGCAGGTTGGGGTTCCACATGGGCTCAGTATTCCGCTGACTCGACGGCCGCCGTAACAGCGGCCTGGTAAGGAAGGTGCACATCGACAAGGGTGCCGGCGCCGTGCGCCGACTCGATCCGCACGTGGCCGCCCACGCTCTGCGCACGCTCGCGCATCACGATCAGGCCCAGGCCGCGCGGGCCATCCGGGTCGAACCCCTCGCCATCGTCACGGATCATCAGGTGCAGCCCGCGCTGGTCGACGTCGCGCAGCTGCAGCACCACCTGGCTGGCGCGTGCGTGGCGCAGTGCATTGGTCAGGCTTTCCTGGGCGATGCGGAAGCAGGCCTGCTCGATGCTGTTGTCCGGGCGCGTGGGCAGCGATTCGATCTCGGCCTGCAGCTCGACGGTGGATGAGCGGAACAGCACGCGCGCCTGCCAGCTCAATGCCGCTTCCAGGCCCAGTGCATCCAGCTGCGGCGGCCGCAGCAGGGTGGAGATGTCGCGCAGTTTGGCAACGGTGGTATCGGCCAGGCTGACGATCTGCGCCAGGTCCTCGCCGCGCCGCTGCGCATCGTCCTCGTCCTGCGCCGCATAGGCCGACAGCTTGATCGCGGTGATCGCCTGGCCGATGTCATCGTGCAGGTCGCGCGAGATCGCCCGGCGCTCGTCCTCCTGCAGCGAGAACAGGCGGCCGGCCATCGCCTGCAGCTCGCGGTTGCTGGTCTCCAGCGCGCTTCGGGTCTGTTCGGATTCACTCAGGTCGCGCACGATCAGCAGCTTGCAGTCGCGGCCGCCGTAGCGCACGTCGCCCACCGCAATGCCAGCCTGGAAGCTGCGGCCATCGGCGCGCTGCATGGCCACCACGCTGCTGTGGCCCGGGCTGTGCTGCGGCTGCCCAGCGCGCATCTGCGCGCGCATCCGGGCCAGGTCGCCGCCTGCCACCAGGGCCGACAGCGGCTCGCCCAGCAGCGTATGGCTGCCGTAGCCGAACAGGCCGGCCGCCCACGCATTGGCATACAGCACATGTTCGTCGGACAGGATCACCACGCCATCGGGCAGCACCCGCACCAGCTCGCGGAACTGCTCTTCGCGTTCGCGCAACAGGCGCCGCGACTGCTCGCGCTCGGTCACGTCCTGCAACGTGCCCAGTATCCGGTCACGGCCGGCTTCATCCACACCGCTGGCGGCGCGCAGGTGCACCATCAGCGCACGGCCATCCATTGCCAGTACCGGCAGCAGCACGTCCACCTGCACCTGCTCACCCGAGCACAGCTCGGCCAGCACCTGGTCGGTCTGTGCGGCCGTGGCCGGGTCGGCTGCCACCAGCAGCTCGTCGAAACGATGCCAGCGTCGCGCCTCGGGCGGACGACGGCCCAGCAGGCGATAGACCTGGTTGGAGTAACGGCCCTGGCCGGTGGACGGGTCCAGCTCCCACGCGCCGATCCGGGCCAGCTCGTGGGCTTCTTCCACGCGGGCCAATGCCTGGTCGCGCCGCAGCTGCGCCAGGTCTTCGGCGGTGCGGTCGATGGCGATCAGCAGGCGCGCGGTGTGACCGTCGTAGTCGATCGCGTTCGAACGCAGTTCCATCTGCCGCAGGCTGCCATCTCGCAGCTGCAACTGCGCGCGCAGGATGCACAGCTGCTCGGGCGCGCCGCGGATCTCCTCCAGCTTGGTCTGCAACGCCTGGTCCTGGCCGGGTGGCCAGAGCACGTCGATGGTCTGCGCCAGAAGCGCCTCGCGGTCCCAGCCGAAGGTGCTGCAGGCGGCCGGATTGGCATCGAGGATGGCCAGGCTGTCCAGGTCATACACCAGGATCGGGCCCGGGTTGCCCTCGAACATCTGCCGCAGGCGCAGTTCGGAGGCCTGCAGGCGCGCATGGGTGTGCAGCACGTGCTCGGCCAGCGGCCGCAGCAGCAGGTACAGCAGGCCCGCGCTGGCCAAAGCGAAGAACGCGCCCTTCATGCTCTGCCAGAGCGCCGCCTGCTGCGGGTCGGGCACCAGCGTGGTCACCGCGCCGTCGGTGGCGATCATCCAGGCCAGCGCCATCGCCAGGTAGCTCAGCACGATGCGCCGACGGTCGCGCCCCAGCGCCTGCGCCATCCGCGGGTCGGGAACAGGGGCGGTGCCGGTCGGTTCTACGGGCATGGACAGGGCAGGGAGGCGGGCAGGGAAGAAGGGGTGCTGGCCATCTTACCGCGCAGCTGTGCCCTGGCCACTCAATTATCCGCCGCAGGCGCCGTTAACCACTGCGTGCCCCGCTGTCGGGCGTTTCATCCGGAGCAAGATCGCGTGGACCAAGGGATCATCGCCAGCCTGCTGCAGCATCCGCTCGCCTCGGCGCTGGTCATCGTCGACCGCAGCGGGCGCCCGCTCGCGGCCAATCCGGCTGCGCGCGAGCATGGCCTGCCGGCCACGGTGGCCGCCTACGCGCCGATGCTGGAAGACCTGCGCCTGCTGGCCGCCGACGGTGGCATCGTCGCCTGCACGCTGCCGGGCGGCCCGCGCGGCCATTACGATGGCCACCTGCGCGCCGTGCATGACGGCAGCGGCAATCTGCTCGCCTTCACCCTCAGCGTGCCCGAGCCGGTGCCGGTTGATGGCGGCGGTCGCTGGGAGCTTGCACTGGACAGCGCCGGCCACAGCCTGTGGGACTGGGACATCCCCAGCGACCGGGTGGCGCGCACGCCCGCGATGGGCGAGGAAACGGCCACCCAGATGCTGGCGCGCGTGCACGCCGACGACATCACCCAGGCGCGCGCCGCGCTGGATGAACACCTGCACGGCGGCAGTGAGCAGTACAGTGCCCAGTTCCGCTTCCGCCAGGCCGATGGCCAGTGGCGATGGGTGCTGGACCGCGGCCGGGTGGTGGCCCGTACCGCCGATGGCCAGCCGCTGCGCATGGTCGGCACCCATACCGACATCGAGCAGCAGAAGCAGCTGGAAGCCCTGCTGCAGGAGCAACAGCTGCATCTGCGCGAAGCCCAGCGCATCGCCAGCATGGGCAGCTGGTCGTTCGATCCGCACAGCCGCCAGTTCTGGTGGTCGCCGGAACTGCGCTCGCTGCTGGCACTGCAGCAGGACAGCATCCCGGGGCAGCGACGCTGGCTCAAGCAGCTGCACCCGCGCTCACGCGGTGCACTGCGTGCGGCCTGGCGGCGCCTGTGGCGCGAGGGACGGGCCGCCAACCTCGAACTGGACTTGACCCGTGGCAACGGGTCCTCGCAGCACCTGCGGTTGTGGATGCAACCATTGCTGGACATGGACGGGCAGCCCAAGCGCCTGCTGGGGCAGGTGCAGAACATCACCGAACAGCATCAGACCGACGCCCTCATCCGCTGGCGTACCGAACTGCTCAACCGCGTGTCCGCGCTGGGTCGCATCGGTGGTTGCGAGATCGAAGTGGCGACGCGCAACATGCAATGGACCGAGGAGTGCTATCGCATCCACGGCCTGCGCAAGGAGCCGATCACCCTCGACCAGGCGCTGGCACTGTACGCCGAGGATTCACGTGCGGCGTTCGAAGCGGCGCTGGGGCGGATCGCCGGTGGCGGCCTGCCCGAGCAGCTGGATCTGTGCTTCTACCGCCAGTCCGGGTTGCGCGTATGGGTGCAGGTGCTGATCGAACTGGACCGTCGTGATGGCCTGCCGCCGCGCTTCGTGGTCCTGTTCCGTGACATCACCCGCGAGCGCGAAGCGAACGAGCGGATTGAACTGCTTGCCCACTACGATCTGCTGACCGGACTGCCCAACCGGGTGCTGCTGGGCGAGCAGACCTCCGAAGCCATCGAGGAGGCGCGCGATCGCGGGACCTCGCTGGCGATGCTGTTCATCGACCTGGACGGCTTCAAGAACATCAACGACAGCTTCGGCCACGCCACCGGCGATGCGCTGCTGAAGGCCGCCGCCACCCGGCTGCACCAGAACCTGCGCAACAACGACCTGTTCGGCCGCTTCAGCGGCGACGAGTTCATCGTGGTGCTGCGCGACCTGGCCGAACCGGAAGATGCCGGGCATGTGGCGCGCAAGCTGATCAATTCGCTGGCCGAGCCGCTGCGCCGTGGCGACACCACCTTGAAAGTGGGCGCCAGCGTGGGCATCGCCATGCTTGGAGAGAGCCAGACCGACTTCGACTCACTGCTGCGCGCTGCCGACGCGGCGATGTACGCGGCCAAGGAAGCCGGTCGCAATACCTATCAGTACTACAGCCAGGACGCGCTGGCGCGGATCCAGCGCCGGCTGGAGATCGAGCACGGCCTCCACGGCGCCATCGAGCGCGACGAGTTCAGCTTGGCCTATCAGCCACTGCTGCACGCCCATCACGGCGAGCCGCCGGCAATCGAGGCGTTGCTGCGCTGGCATCGCCCGGGCATCGGCTACTGCAGCCCGGCAGAATTCATTCCGATCGCCGAAAAGTGCGGCGAAATCGTCCGCATCGGCGACTGGGTATTGTCCGAAGCCTGTCGCCAGGCAGCCGCGTGGGATCGTGCCGGCCTGCATTTCGAGCGCATTGCCGTAAACGTGTCGGCGGTGCAGCTGCGTGATCGTGGCTTTGCCGAGCGTGTGATCGAGATCTGCCACGCGCATGGCTGGCCACCGCAGCGGCTGGAACTGGAACTGACCGAATCGGCGTTGATCCGTGACACCGACATCCTGCGCCACTGCTTCGATGTGCTGGAACGGCACGGGGTGCCGCTGGCGGTGGATGACTTCGGTACCGGCTTCTCCAACCTCAATTACCTCAATCGTTTCCCGGTCGGCCGCCTGAAGATCGACCGCAGCTTCGTGCAGGGCATGCTGCATGATTCGGGCACCGCCGAGGTGACCCAGGCCATCGTCCATCTTGGTCACGCCCTGGGCATGAAGGTGGTGGCCGAGGGCGTGGAAACGCACCAGGAAGAAGACATGCTGCGCCGCCAGGGCTGCGACGAGATCCAGGGCTACCTGTACTCGCGCCCGCTCACACCGCGCGACCTGGCGCAATGGTTGCGTCAGCAGCACCTCGCACCAGGCTGCGCCGATGCCGCCAGCGAAGTGATGCTGGCGCGCTGAGGCGCCGCGACCCTGCTCTGGTGGGTGCCGACCTTGGTCGGCACTGATGCCTGCACGCGCGATCCTCCACGCATGGCGTGGATCCACCGGAGCCTGGAATGGTAGGTGCCGACCGTTGGTCGGCATGGATGCCTGAGATCGCGATCAGCTATGCACAGCGCGGATTTACCTGTATTCAGCATCGGGCCGGAAGGACCGCCTCGCTGCTGTCTGCTCGGCAAGTGATTTCAGTTCAGCGAGACGATCCCGCTTGACCAGGTGCGCTGCCTCCCAGCCGCCTTCGACAACCGCGGGCGAGAAACTGTAAATCTCGTTCGGAGCCAGAGGCCCCAGGGAATCGAGTGCATGCGCATACAAGGGCCGCTCCTCTTCGTCGGTGACGTCAAGATAAGGCCCATCCAAGACGTCCAGCAGGAAGGCCAGTTTCCAGTAGCGTTCCGCTGCATCGGCGGGGCCCGGTACATCCGAGTCCGCCGAAACCTGTGCGCCGTGCGGGTCGATGCTGATCTGCACGGCGGTATTCTCCCCACACAACAGAATCTGGCCGAAAGCGGTCACAGCGTAGGCGTGAAATGTATCGGCGTGCTGCAGCGGATTGCCCTGCAGGTAGGTTTCGACAACCCCCGCATACAGGTGGGGATCGACCATGACGAGCCTGTCGTCGCGATAGCGTGCGAACCCGTCGCGTCGCCACAGCGCCAGCAGCAGGTCAGGCAAGACGCCTTCCCATGCCGCAAGAGTTGCCTCGGGAACCGCCTCGCCTTTGGAGCTCACGGTGAAGCTCTGCATGAACGCGTCGGATTCAATGCCCGCTGGTTGCGCTCCCATGCCTTGGGCGGCCAGCGCATTTCCGTCGAAGCCGATTGACAGATAGTGCAGGAACGTCAGCATCGCCTCGGCGTGTGCAAGCTGCGGGGTCGATTCGTGGGATGGAATGGCGGTTGCTTTGCTTCCTGAGACAAGAAACAAGGCGCCAGCTGGAAGGCCGTGCCACGACTCCTCCAGCACCAGATAGCGCTGCAGTGCCTCATCGGCATCATCGTCAAGGATGATGACTGGCGGACCGTCGTGCACGCACCCCGCGGCCACCTCGACCGCTGCGTCGATCACGCCTGCGTCAGGATCGTACGGATCGATCGGAGCGGAGTAGGGCTGTTGGAACTCTCCAAATGTCTGCAGCGCCTGCTGAAGCGCCTCCAGGGAATCGGGATCCATGGTCAATGGGTGAGGGGGTGCCGGAAGCTGCAAGGCAACTGAAAGGCAGAGGGCTGTGCTGGACATCGGGCGACAGTCTGATCAGAGCCGGAATCGGCATGTCACGATGAACGGCGGGTTGGCCGAGGTCCATGCAAACAATCCGAAACTGTATGGCTCTGGTGGATCCATCCACGCATGGCGTGGATCTACTGCGGCGCGGTAACCAGTCGCTGCGGAAATTCGGAGCGAAGCCGTGCGCGTACCGCTTCGACCACCTCTGCATAGCGTCGGCGCTGGATGAAATAGCCCATGTAGAACAGCACCAGGGCCACCAGCATCGGCCACGCAGCGGGTCGGACGAGGATGACCGGCACCAGCATCAGTGTCAGGCCCAGCGCGAACCAGCTGCACAGCCCGATCACCCGCACCTCCCTGCGCCGTGCATCGATCATCACCCGCCCGCGCATCAGCGGAAAGTAGCGACGGCCAACGCTCGGCGCGAAGCTCTCGCGAAAGGCGACGCTGCCGTCCGGCAGCGCGCGGAATACCAGGCGGAGCCAGGTATCGGCCGGCAGGTCATGCTCAAGCCCGGCCAATGAAAGCTGCGCCAGCTCTGCCGGCGTAGCGGCGACGCGCCGGTTGAACAGCGTGATGCCGGTGCGGAAGAAGAACGGCGCCCACAGGACCTGCAGCAGGACTTCGATCAGCAGCAATGCGATCAGGGCGATGGCCATCGGTCTTCCATGAACGGGACCGGCGCATCATGCCACGTGGGCAGTTGCATCCACGCATGGCGTGGATCTACCTCAAGGCTTCCCCATCCAACCCGAGGTCCCACGCCAGGCCCAGCACGTCATCGCCGGCCGCCGGTGGGGCAGGGCGCGCGTCGGCCAGTTTCTGCAGCTCCTGGATTTCTTCGCGGGCCACCGCTTCCAGCTGGCGCAGCTGCTCACGTACGTCCGCATTGCGCGGGCGCTCGTTCTCGTTGATCGGGGGCAGGGCGCGGATCAGGGTCATGGTGCGCTTGCAGGATGCATCCAAAGGCGGGTCACACGCAAAGGCCCCGGCAGAACCGGGGCCTCGCACGCTGCCGGACGTGGCAGCGGACATCAGGATCAGAACAGCTCGACCGTACCGGCGCCCATGCTCTGCTGGGCAACAGGCTTGTGCGGCGGGCGCTCCCATTCGCTGCGCAGTTCGCGCAGGCGGTTGCCGGTGCGCTGCAGGGCAGAGGCGATTTCTTCATCGAACACGCCGCCATTGCGATGCAGCAGTTCCTGCAGGGCCACCGCTTCGCGATTGATCGCGGTCAGGCGGTCCAGGTGGGTATGCACGCCGCCCAGGGCCTGGGTGGCGATGTCCTCGAACTGCAGGGCGCGCACGGCTTCGGCGACGCTGCCGTCGATCGAGCGCGCGCAGTCCGACACTTCGCGCATGCCGTCACCCAGCGAAGCGTTGATCTGGGCCACGTTGTCCAGCATCGCCGCCGCTTCCTGGCGCGCTTCACGGGAGCGGTCCATATCGCGCGAGGCCATGTGCGAAACCGTCTCGCGGACCTTGGCGATGGCATCCTTGGAGCTGTGCGCCAGCTTGCGGATCTGCTCGTTGAAGGTGGTCGAACGCTCGGACAGGTTGCGGACCTCGTCGGCAACCACGGCGAAACCACGACCGGCTTCACCGGCACGCGCAGCTTCGATGGCAGCGTTCAGAGCCAGGAGGTTGGTCTGGTCGGCAATCGACTTGACGTCTTCCAGCAGCGCGAAGATGCCATCCAGGTGCTGCGCCATCTGGTCGATGTGCTGCACGGTGGTGCTGCTCTGGCCGCTGACCTGTTCCAGCGCTTCCACCAGCTGTTCCATGCGGTGGCTGGCGTGCTGGGCGAAACGGGCAACGTCGAGGCCGGCGCCGCCTTCGTCACCGGCGCGGTCGACGATGCGTGACAGGGCCTGGCTCTGCTGGCGCGACTTGCGGTTCATGGCATCGAAGCTGCCGCCGAGGCTGGAGACGGCCTGGCGGATCAGGTCGCGGGCGCGTTCCACTTCGCCACGCGAACCGTCGATCTCGTTGCCGACGAAGTTGCGCAGTTCGGTCAGCAGCTGGTCCTGCTCACGCAGGACCCGGGCATGTTCCGGGGAACGGTGCGCCTGGGCGCGGGCGGTCCACCACGCAAAGCCGAGCCAGCTCAGCGTCATCGTGGTCAGGATCGCCCAACGCAGGGCGGCCGGCCATTCGAAACCGATGGCGAAGGGGAGCAGCAGGGTCAGAGCCAGGGGGGCGGCCAGACGGATGAAAATGCGTGAGTACATGGACGTTCTCGGGAGGTGCACGGAGGATGTATCGGCCGTACCCCCTTTCTCTTTAACGTCGATGTGCTCTCTGAATGCGCCGGATTTCCGGCGCCGTCCGCCGGGCATGGCCCGGCGCTACCGACCGAGCGCCACGAGAGTGGCGCCGGGCCATGCCCAGCGGGCTCCCCGACCTCAGGCCAGCTGCCGGTCCACGGCCTCGACCATTGCCTTGCGGCTGAGCAGGAAGTCCCAGTAACTGCCACCCAGCTGCCGCCACAGTACGGCGGCGCGCACGGCGGCCAGCAGCAGCGCACGGATCTCGGCCACCACGCCGGCCTGCCCCAGGTAATGCGGGTTGCCCTGCACCATGACCCGCGGCTTGAGGTGGCTGATGGTGTCTGCATACAGGCCGCCCAGCGCGGCCAGCACATCGGGGTGGCCGCTGTCGCCCAGCTCGGTGGCCTGGCGCTGCGCGCGCTCGATACCCGAGGCGACCTTGTTCACGGTGGCGCCGTCCTGCACGAAGCGGCGCTCCAGCTGCAGTACCGACAGGGCCAGCTTGGGCAGGATCGGGTCCTGGCCCTGGCTGCGGAAATAATTGTGCAGCAGGCGCAGGCCGGATTTCAGGGCGTGCCGATCGCCAAAAACCGCCTGCGGCGAGGCTGCATCGATGCGGAACACGCTGTCCACGGCAGTGCGCACGGCAGCGGCGTCGGAGTGGCCGGTATCGGCGATACGGCGTACCTGCTGCAGGGCCTGGGCAATGCCGGCCAAAGCCAGAACGCGGTCGTCGACAGTGAAACTCATGCAGCGAGTACCTCAAAAGGAGAAGGGGTGGTGCGCAGGCGCTGTTCCAGCGGCGCGTCGGTGGCGGCGATCACCGCGCCACCCAGGCAGACCTCACCGTCATACAGCACCAGGGATTGCCCGGGGGTGACTGCACGCTGCGGCCGGGCGAAGGTGACCTGCACGCTGCCATCGTCCAGCACATCCACCGTGCACGGCTCATCGGGCTGGCGGTAGCGGGTCTGCGCGGTGCATTCAAAACGCCGTGCCGGTGGTGCGCCGGCAATCCAGTGCGCGGTCTCCGAGCGCAGCCGGTTGGACAGCATCCACGGGCTGTCGCGGTCCTGGTCCACGTATAGGACGTTGCTGGCGACATCCTTGCCGACCACATACCAGGGCGCGGCAGGGCGGCCGCGCACGCCGCCGATGTTCAGGCCTTCGCGCTGGCCCAGGGTGAAATAGAAGACGCCAGGATGTTCGGCGATCACGCTGCCATCGCTGGGATCGAGGATCTGCCCAGCCTTGGCCGGCAGGTAGCGCCCAAGGAACTCACGGAAATCGCGCTCGCCGATGAAGCAGATGCCGGTGGAATCCTTCTTGGCGTGGGTCGGCAGGCTGACGTCGCGGGCAATCCGGCGCAGGTCGCTCTTTTCCAGGTCACCAATCGGGAACAGGGTAGCCGCCAGCTGCTCCTGCCCCAACTGGTGCAGAAAGTAGCTCTGGTCCTTGGAACGGTCGGCGCCACGCAGCAGCAGCCACTGATGGCCGCGCTGGGCAATGCGCGCGTAGTGGCCGGTGGCGATCCGCTCGGCGCCCAGTTCGCGGGCCGCATCAAGGAAATGCTTGAACTTCACTTCGCGGTTGCACAGCACGTCCGGGTTGGGCGTGCGGCCGGCGGCATATTCGGCCAGGAAGTGCTCGAACACCCCCTGCCAGTATTCGTTGGAGAAGTCGCGGAAATGGAACGGAATGCCCAGCAGTCCGCAGACAGCCACCGCGTCGCGGCGGTCGTCCTCGGCGCGGCAGTCACCGCTGCCGTCGTCGGCCCAGTTCTGCATGAACAGACCGGCCACGGCCTCGCCCTGCTGCACCAGGCGCCAGGCAGCCACGGAAGAATCCACGCCGCCAGACACGCCAACCATCACCCGTGGGCTGCTCATGCGACCTCCCGGACCAGTGCAAGCGGGTAGCGCTGGCCGGCCAGGTAGTCGGCCAGCACCTGCCAGACCAGCGGGCTGCGCTGGCGTCCGGCGGCAGCCTGCAGTTCGGCCGGGGTCATCCACAGCGCCCGATCGATGCCCGCATCCAAGGGCCGCGCCGGGTCGTGCGAGACCGGGCGCGCGGCGTAACAGAAGCGCAGGAACGGGGTGCCGTCACCCGCAGTCCACTGGTAGCAGCCGATGAAGGCGGTCAGCTCCACCGTCCAGCCGGTTTCCTCGACGGTCTCGCGCAGGGCAGCCTCGGCCAGGCTTTCACCCGGCTCCAGATGCCCGGCCGGCTGGTTCAGCACCTGCCGGCCCTCGATGGTTTCCTCCACCAGCAGCACCCTGCCACCGTCGACCACCACGGTGGCGACGGTTGCATGCGGTGCCCAGCGCGGGTCCGGCGAGGTGTTCAACTCAGAGGTCGTCCTTCTTGGTCAGCTCCAGCTCCATCGCATCGGCGGTGCGGATGGCCGCATCGATGGCGTCGCTGAGCTGGTCGGAGGTGGCGTCGGCATCGATCTTCACCACGAACATCGCTGTCGACTCCTGCTTCACCCAGCCGCCCATCTTGGCGTCCTGCGAATCTTCCAGCAGGCGGTTGGCCACGGCCACCGGGAACTGCTTGGTCTGCGAGGTGTAGCCCGGCGACCAGATCTCGCGGATGTTGTGGGTGCCGAAGTCTTCCACCGACGAGCGCACATAGACGATCTGGGTGCGATCGCCTTCGACATCGAACACCATCTGATAATCGCCGTCTTCATCCACCTCGTAGGTGTAGCCCAGCTTTTCCAGATGACGGGCAATGGCCTTGTCGGCCTTGGTGCTGTCAGTGGTGGTGGCAGCGCCAGCGGTGCCCGCGGCAGCCAGGGCGATCAGCAGGGCGGAGAGAAGGGTCCTTTTCATGAAGATCCTGTGAAACCAAGTGTGTGGGAAGGTGCAATTGTGACGGCGGGCGCCCGTGCCGTCCATTCCACGCAGGGCCTGCGCACGGCCGTCGCACCCCTTATAATCGGCAGATGCCTCGCGAGTCCGCCCCCGATTCCCACCACGAGCACGGCGTTGCCGTGGAGCCCGCGCGCCCGGAAGTGGCGCCGCCGCCCTTCTATCAGGTCATGCTGCTCAATGACGACTACTCCCCGATGGATTTCGTCGTGGACGTCCTGCAGCAGTTCTTCAACATGGACCTGGACAAGGCCACCCAGGTGATGCTGCACGTCCACACCCGTGGCCGTGGCGTCTGCGGTGTGTTCACCCGCGAAGTGGCCGAAACCAAGGTGGCCCAGGTCAACGAGTACGCGCGGATGAACCAGCACCCGCTGCTGTGCACGATGGAAAAGGCCTGATCCTGGCGCGATGTGCCCACCAGGGTGGGCACCTGCCAGGTTCGAGTCACGCCTCCGCCAGCGCCTGCAGGGCCATCACGGCCACCGCCTCATCGATGTCGGCCGGGTCACCATCATCCCTGAACCACACCGCTGACAGGCCGGCACTGCCCGCGATCCAGCGCAGCAGCCGCGTGCGCTCGAGATCGGCCAGCCGGCAGACCTGTTCCACCCGGGCGTGGAAGCGCTCGGGCCGTGTAGCCACATGGATCCCCGGCCCGCACAGGTCCGGGTTGCTGAACATCGTGGTGTAGTCGAACGCGCGGTCGCCCAGCAACCGCTTCGGGTCGATCGCCAGCCAGCCCCGCGCGCCGAAATCCAGCACGTTGTCGTGGTGCAGGTCGCCATGCAGTGGCCGGATCTCCTGCTCGTCCTCCAGCAGTGCCATCGCCAGCGATCTGCACTGTTCCAGCAATGGCGGCAGCGGTGCCCTTGGTTGCAGCAGATCGGCGAACCATCTACGCAGGCAGACCAGATCTTCTGGTGGCGCGCTCCGTGGCCGGTGCAGCTGCTGCAGGACCTGGCACAGGATCATGGTGCAGGCGTCGTCCTCGCCCTTGATCGAGCGTTGCCGCAGTGAATCGCCGTGCGCCCGTTCGATCAGGATCGCCGGCCCCTCGTGGGCCAGCAGGCGTGCGGCACCGTCGCCGTTCCACCAGCGCAGCAGGCGATGGCCGTTCTGTTCCTCTGTCTCCGTGCTCACCTTCAACATGGCCGCCTCGCCAGAGGCGGTCAGTACCGGCCAGAGCCGGGCATGAGGGGTACGGATCGAAGGACCATCACGTCGCAATCGCCAGCGGCTCAGGTAGGGTTCGCTCATGCGGGTGGGCTGTCCTGGAGTGAACGATGATCAGGCGTTCGGTAGTGCTAACGCCATCTGAACGTCGCAATCGGCTAGGGTGATGGAAATCGTGTAGTCAGGCCGCATATTGTCTCCAACTGCCGCCGGAGTAATCCATGTTCAGCAAAGACCTCGAACACACCATCGGCCAGTGCTACAAGCGCGCCCGTGAGGCCCGACATGAGTTCATGACGGTCGAACACCTGCTGTTGGCACTGCTCGACAACCCGTCCGCCCAGGCCGTATTGAAGGCGTGTGGCGCCGACGCCGACCGCCTGCGCCAGGAGCTGGAGCAGGCCATCGAGGCCTCCGTGTCCCGCCTGGCCGAAGATGACGGCCGCGATACCCAGCCCACGCTGGGCTTCCAGCGCGTGCTGCAGCGGGCCGTGTACCACGTGCAGTCCTCCGGCAAGAAGGAGGTCACCGGCGCCAACGTGCTGGTCGCCATCTTCGGCGAGAAGGACTCCCACGCGGTCTATTACCTCAACCAGCAGGATGTCACCCGGCTGGACGTGGTCAACTACCTGTCCCACGGCATCGCCAAGCTGGGCGAGGAGGGCGAGCAGCCGTCTTCGTCCGAGGGTGAAGGTCGCATGGAGGGGGGCGATGGGGAGCCCAAGGGCGATGCCCTGACCGAGTTCGCCAGCAATCTCAACGAGCAGGCGCGAGCAGGTCGCATCGACCCGCTGGTCGGCCGTGCCGACGAGATCGAGCGCACCATCCAGGTCCTGTGCCGCCGCCGCAAGAACAACCCGCTGTACGTGGGCGAGGCCGGCGTCGGCAAGACCGCGATTGCCGAGGGCCTGGCCCGACGCATCGTTGAGGGTTCGGTGCCGGACGTGCTGGCCGATGCGGTCATCTATTCGCTCGACCTCGGCGCGCTGGTGGCCGGTACCAAATACCGTGGCGACTTCGAAAAGCGCCTGAAGGGCGTGCTGACCGCGTTGAAGAAGGTGCCCAATGCGGTGCTGTTCATCGACGAGATCCATACCATCATCGGCGCCGGCTCGGCGTCGGGCGGCACCATGGACGCCTCCAACCTGATCAAGCCGGCACTGGCGTCGGGCGAGCTGCGCTGCATCGGCTCGACCACCTTCCAGGAATACCGCGGCATTTTCGAGAAAGACCGGGCGCTGGCCCGTCGCTTCCAGAAGATCGATATCGTCGAGCCGACCGTGGGCGAAACCTACGAGATCCTGCAGGGCCTGAAGTCCAAGTACGAAGCCCACCACAGCGTCACCTATGCCGATGAGGCGCTGCAGGCCGCCGTCGACCTGTCGGTCAAGCACATCGCCGATCGCCTGCTGCCGGACAAGGCCATCGACGTGATCGATGAGGCCGGTGCCCGCCAGCGCCTGATGCCGGAAGGCCAGCGCAAGGAGTTGATCGACGTCGAGGAGGTCGAGGCCATCGTCGCCAAGATGGCGCGCATCCCGGCCAAGCAGGTCAGCGCCACCGACAAGGATGTGCTGCAGCACCTGGAGCGCAACCTGAAGATGGTGATCTTCGGCCAGGATCCTGCCATCGGCACCCTGGCGTCGGCCATCAAGCTGGCACGCTCGGGCCTGGGCAATCCGGAAAAGCCGATCGGCAACTTCCTGTTCGCCGGCCCCACCGGTGTCGGCAAGACCGAGGTGACCAAGCAGCTGGCGCTGCAGCTGGGCATCGAACTGGTCCGTTTCGACATGTCCGAATACATGGAGCCGCATTCGATCAGCCGCCTGATCGGTGCGCCCCCGGGCTACGTCGGCTTCGACCAGGGTGGCCTGCTGACCGAGAAGATCGTCAAGACGCCGCACTGCGTGCTGCTGCTGGATGAAATCGAGAAGGCGCACCCGGACATCTTCAACATCCTGTTGCAGGTGATGGACCGTGGCGTGCTGACCGACACCAACGGCCGCGAAGCCAACTTCAAGAACGTGGTACTGGTGATGACCACCAACGCTGGCGCGGCGCAGGCCTCGCGGCGCTCGATCGGTTTCACCAAGCAGGACCACGCCACCGATGCGATGGAGACCATCCGTCGTGCCTTCACCCCGGAATTCCGTAACCGCCTCGATGCGGTGGTGCAGTTCCAGCCGCTGGGCTTCGAACACATCCTGCGTGTGGTGGACAAGTTCCTGATCGAACTGGAGATGCTGCTGCAGGAGAAGCACGTCAGCCTGTCGGCCACGCCGACCGCGCGCGACTGGCTGGCCCAGCACGGTTTCGACCCGCTGATGGGTGCCCGCCCGATGGCGCGGGTGCTGCAGGACAAGGTCAAGCGCCCGCTGGCCGACGAACTGCTGTTCGGCAAGCTGGTCAACGGCGGCAAGGTCAGCATCGACGTGCGCAACGACGAGCTGGTGGTCGAGGCGCAGGCCGAGCCGGAACGGCTGTTGCCGGCCACGGTGGAGTAAGGATGTGCCGGGCATTGCCCGGCACTGGCAGCAACGACAGGGGCGGCGCAGGCCGCCCTTGTCGTGTCAGCCTTCAGCGGCTGCGCTGGCGGGCCATGCGCTGGAAGGTGGCAGCTTCGAGGGGCTCAACGCGCTCGACCGTGCAGCTGGCGCGGTCGGTCTTCAATGCGCTGCGTGAGCCGCCGCACAGCTGGTTGCTTTCACCTTGGGTTTCAAATGCCAGCCGCCGCGAGGTCACGGCGCTGCTGCAGGAGGCCTTGAACACCACGCGGTAGTGCTGGTCACCATTGCGCAGCAGCACATCGCGATCGGCGCCGGCGCGGACGATCTGCTGGTCTTCACTCAGGGAAATGCAGCTGTCACCGGCGCTTGCCGACGGCGTGTCGGCGGCCTGGGCGGCGGGTGCGATCAGGGCGGCAGTGCTGAATACCAGGGCGGCGAAGCCGGCGGGCAGGGAAGTCACGTTCATGGCAGGGGCAGGGGATGGCGATCCGGACTGGATCGGATGCCACGATGACGCCGCCGCTGCGAATGCGAATCTGCCGCAAGCATGGCTGACCGACGTCACGGTGCATCCGGTCAGGGTGCCGTCCGGCAGGGCCGGATTCCGGGCATGACAAAAGGCCAGCAACCAGGGCTGGCCTTGTCGAGGTGGCGCAACGCGCCAGCCGCTTACTTCATTCGGTAGGTGATACGACCCTTGGTCAGGTCGTACGGGGTCATTTCAACCTTGACCCGGTCACCGGTGAGGATGCGGATGTAGTTCTTGCGCATGCGGCCGGAGATGTGGGCGATGATTTCGTGCCCATTTTCCAGACGAACGCGGAAAGTGGTGTTCGGCAGCGTCTCGCTGACGGTGCCCTCGAACTCGATGGAATCGTCTTTCGACATGTAGTCCTGTGCGGTTCAGAAAACGGCCACGCTGGGCCTAAGGCGCAGCATTTTACGCGTCAAACGCCCAGCTTGCAAAGATTGTGTTATTCCCCGGCGAAATCCGCCGCCGGCACGCGCCCGACGAGCCGGGTCCAGGCGCCTTCCCGGCCCGGCGCCTGCACCGCACTGCGGACCTGCTGCAGGAACGACGCGCGCGGCAGGTGCTCGGCGCCCATGCGCAGCAGATGCGGATTTTCCACCTGCGCGTCGATCAGCGGCCAACCCCAGCCGTGCAGCGTGCGTGCCAGTGCGGCCAGCGCCACCTTGGAGCCGCCACTTTCGCCACTGAACATGCTTTCACCAAAGAACATCTCGCCGATGGCCACGCCATAGATGCCGCCGACCAGCGTCTGCCGATCCCACACCTCGAAGGAATGTGCGAAACCCAGGTCGTGCAGCTGGCTGTAGGCATCCACCATCGCCGGGCTGATCCAGGTGCCGTCCTGGCCGGGGCGGGGCGCGCTGGCGCAGGCGCGCATCACCTGGCTGAAGGCGGTATCGGCGGTCACTTCCCAGCGGCTGCCGCGCAGTTGCCGGCGGAACCTGCTGCCCAAGTGCACGCCGTCGGTACGGAACACCACGCGCGGGTCCGGCGACCACCACAGGATCGGCTCGCCTTCGCTGAACCACGGAAAGATGCCGCCGGCATAGGCGTTGAGCAGGCGCAGCGGATGCAGGTCGCCGCCCACCGCAAGCAGGCCATCGGGTTGGCGCAGCGCTGTCTCGGCCGGCGGGAAGGGGGCGTCCGGCGCATCGGCCAGGCGCCAGGGCAGCTGACGGGTCATGCCGGCATTGTATTCGTCGTGGCGATGCGCGATGTCTGGCACCATCACGCATTACCGGCAAGGAGCCCTGCATGAGCGATCCGATCACCGCCATCCTCGATGCGCACGATGCGCCGCGCACACGCAATGACAGCCTGGCCATGCTGTTGACCCTGGCCAGCGAAGACCGTCCCCAGCTTGGCGCGCTGCTGCTGCGGGCGCTGGACCGCCGCTCGCCCAGCTCCACCTTCCTCGACACCGCCGTGGATCTGCTGCCGGACGAGGCTGTCGCCCTGGTCTGTATTGACGCCTGGCGGCGCTATCGTGACGGCGAGCGCGGCGAGCTGCTGACCAGCGTACTGGAGTTTGCCAGCTACCAGGCGCCGCACACGCTGCAGGACGATTGGGAGGCGCTGCTGGAGGTCGCCATCGAGGATCACATCCAGCTGGCCTCGCAGGTCTGGCAGGCATTGCCGCCGTCGGTTGCGACTGACTGGGCGCATCGGTTGACCGAGGCAGACGACGATCGCGAACTGGAGCGGGCCAAGGCAGTGCTGCTGGCCACCCAGCCGGAGACCCTTGCCGCCGCCCGTGGCTACCTGGCCGACTGGAGCGATGTGGATGCCGAGGTCTGGGCGCACTGGGCGGGCCTGGCCGATGGCCCGCGTCTGCGCCATCTGCATGGCCGGCAACCGCTGCACCTGCGCTTCGGGCGCGAACAGCATCGCGCACAGGTGGCCGAAGAGCCTGCCTGGCGCAAGCGGATCTGGCGGCTGCACCCCACTTGGAATGGCGGCCAGGTGCGTCATGCGGGGCACATGGGCGGGCTGCTGGATGCCCTGTGTGGCAGCTGTCATGCGCCGCTGCAGCGCCTGTTGCGGACCGATGCTGCGGCGCTGCAGCCGGGCGCGGAGGGCGAGGTCACGCTTGGGCTGTGCCTGGACTGCTGTGGCTGGGAAGAGCCGCCCGTGCGCTTCTATCGGCACGATGCAGAAGGCATGCCGAGCTGTCACCCCAGCCAGCACTGCCAGGTGCCGATCAATCCCACCGATAGCGGCGACCTGCTACAGGCTGAGGTGGGTCTTGCCGCGATGGACAGCCATCGCTGGCAGCAGCAGGACTGGGGCCAGTCCAATCACCGGCAGAACCTGTCGCGGGTGGGTGGCGCACCGAGCTGGGTGCAGAGCGCGCACTACCCGGCGTGCATCGATTGCGGCGAGCAGATGCCTTTCGTGATGCAGCTGGACTCAACGTTGCCGACTGCCAATGAAGGCATGTTGCTGTGGGGTAGTGGCGGCATGCTGTACAGCTTCTGGTGCGCGAAGTGCCGGGTGAGCGGGCACTTCTGGCAGTGCACCTGAGCGCCTCGGTTGCCTGAAGGCTTCCTTTTTTGAGATTTGTTGCATTCCCTTGTAAGGCACTTCCAGTCACCCTTTTTGTTTACATGCCCTGGGCGGACTGCCATGACCTGTACTGCCGCCATTCAAGAGTTGCTTGAGATGGCTCGAATGCCGGGGGGCTCAGATAGAGCATTGGTTGCGATGCTCGATCTCTCTGAGCGTGATCCCGCCGCCCTCTCAACACTGCTCATCCTGGCGATGAAGGCTCGGGTGGAGAGAAGCGGGATGCTAAGGGCTGCGGCGGAGTTGCTGCCGGATAACAGTGCCACAGAGGTTTGCAGGTTTGCTTGGAGCGAGTTCAAGAGCGGCAACAGCCACTGGCTGGCGGCCGAGATCGCGGCGCAGGCGGCCTATCGTGTCCCCGGATTGCTTCATGATGACTGGGATGCTGTCCTTCGCCTGTCGGCCCATGAGCCTGTAGAAGGCCCGTTCTGGCGGGAGCTGCCGATTGAGGTGGGCCGGCGATGGATTCAGGAGGCAAGAGGGGCATCGTCGTCTGTTGCCGGCTTGCTCGGGCTGCCGCTTGAGATGAGTGGGGTGGTGGAGTTCCAAGACGCCGTGTGTGATCTATCCGGTTCACGGGATGAGCCTTGGGCAACAATTGGACGGGAAGGATTGTCTGGTCTTGAGGTGGGCTCGGGACGCGCGCTGCATGGCGCGCGTGGTCTGCACCTGCGTTTCACTGCGCAGCTCCAGCGCTTGCAACTGGCGGAATCCACCAGCGTGGAGGGCCGCCTTCAGCGTTTGCATCCGACCTGGAAGGATGGGGATGCGAAGGCAGTGGCACATATGGGCGGTCGCCTGGAAGGGCGATGTGGAATATGCGGCTCACCATTGCAGCGTTTGCTGGAGCTGGAGCTGGCCTTGATCGGCCCATGCACCCTCTCGATGGTGACACTCGGCATATGCCTGGACTGCCCCGATAATGGAGAGTCCGGTTGGTGCCACGGAGATCCTGTGTATTTCCGCCACGATGCGCGGGGCCTTCCCTACGCCCATGAAACGCAGGTGTTCGATCCGCGAGCATGTCCCGAAACGTCGACTTCGCTACTGGGGGCGGACATCGATCTGGTCGAGCTTCCGGGTCGGTTCTGGCAACCGCCGAGTTATGTGGATGGCTGGCAGAACTACAGCAGGGTGGGTGGACTGCCATCCTGGATCCAAAGCGGCCTCTATCTGGCCTGTCCCGATTGTTGCCGCACGATGTTCTTTGTCATGCAGCTTGATTCCCGCATTCCTTTGGACGACGGCTTTCTAATGCAGTGGATGAATGGAGGAATGCTCTATACGTTCTGGTGTGACCATTGCCGAATCAGTGGGCACTACAGCCAGTACTCTTAGCTCATCCGAGCCAGTCCGAGACTACGGTTCCGCACGAAACGGGCCATGCCCCTGCAGCTCCTGCTGGTAGCGCCGCACATCGCGTCGCTCCTGTCGGCACCAGTCCTGCAGTGCCTCGGCGAAGTCCGCGTCGGCTACCCAGTGCCGGCTGCGCACGATGGTGGGCAGGAAGCCACGTGCCAGCTTGTGCTCGCCCTGCGCACCCGGTTCGAAGCGGGCTACGCCCTCGCGCAGGCAGTACTCGATGCCCTGGTAGTAGCAGGCCTCGAAGTGCAGGCCGGGCAGGGTGGCACCGCCCCAGTAGCGGCCGTACAGCGTGTCGCCACCGCGCAGGCACAACGCGCCGGCAATCGGTTCGCCGTCCTGTTCGGCCAGAAACAGCACCAGCCCGCGCCCCAGTGAAACCGCCAGATGGCGCAGGAACGCTTCGGTCAGCGCTGGCGCGTTGCCGTATTCCAGGAACGTCTGAAGGTAGAAGCGGTACATCGCCTGCAGATCGGCGCGGGTGGCCTCATCGCCATGCACCACCCGGAAGCTGATGCCCTGGCGGCCGACCTTGGCGCGCTCCTGGCGGATGTTCTTGCGGTGTTTGTGGTCCATCGCGCCCAGGAACTCTTCGAACGTCACCCAGTCACCCGGGTTATGCCACTGGAACTGGATGTCCTCGCGCAGCAACCAGTCGTCGTCGAAGATTGTTTCGTCAGCCGCTGTGTGGAAGTTGATGTGTGCTGATGACACATCCAGCACAGGCAACTGTTCGCGCAGTGCCGTCAGCAGGGCGGTGCGCTGCGCATCGTCGCGGGCTAGAAGGCGCGGGCCGGTCACCGGCGAGTACGGCACCGCGCCGAGCCACTTCGGGTAGTAGTCGCGCCCGTGCCGCGCATAGGCATTGGCCCAGGCGTGGTCGAACACGAACTCACCGTGTGAATTGGTCTTCAGGTAGCCGGGAATGGCGCCGACCAGGGCATCACCGTCCCACAGGGTGAAGTGCCGCGGCTGCCAGCCCCAGTCCTCGCGCAGGCAGCCGTAGGTTTCCAGGCCGGACAGGAAGGCGTGGCTGACGAATGGATTGCGGCCATCGTGCAGGGCGTCCCAGGCGGTGGCGGGAACGGACTGCAGGGAGTCGAGGAAGCGGGCGGTGGGCATGGGAGAAAGGATAGGGCAGGTGGGATGCGAACGGTGCTGGCGGGAACGGGTTGGTCTGTTCCGGGCCTTGAGTGAGGAAAGTTTGAATTCTCTGGGGGTGTGTGCGCGTTGGAAGAACGCCGCTGCGGCACCGGACAGGCTGGGTGCGTGCCGCAGGAGCGGTGCATTCATTCCGCACAAGGAGTAGTCACGTTGAACCGGAAAAATCCCCGAAGAACCCTTTTTGTGCTGCTGGCCCTTTTGGGCGGCGCACTATCACCTGGCCTCGTCCTGGCTGCCGCGCCTCCCGCCGCAGCAGAGCGCGACGCAGGACTCGACATTCTGTTGACCCAGAAGGCGCGTGACATCCTGGAGCGGGTTCGTCTCGTGGATGGGCAGGCGCGGACCCGCCGGGTCGAGGTGTCAGCAGATATCGCCAGGGGTGTTGTGACCGTGGCCTTGGATCGGGCCTTCCTTCCTGCCGATTACGGACCGTCGTTCGAGGATCAGCGAAGCGAGATCAGTTTTGGACTGCTGCATTGGGCCGAGCAGGCGGCGCCGTTCAGTCGTGTCATTTTTCTGTATGACGGGAAAGATATCGAACACTACTTTCCTGAGATAAAGGCTGCGGACGACGCGGCGCGGGAGGCGGGGGAGGCGCTGCGGCGGATACGTGGAACGCCTGGTTCCGGGATGGCATTCGTCGCAGCCGGGCATGGGTACTTCTACAGCTACAAGGACAACCGGTGGGTGACCTCGAGGGATGAGTGGAATGGCGTCTCCGAGGGGCTGTTGACTCCGTCGTACGCCGAGGAACTAAAGGCGGTGATCGAGCAAAGGAGCCAGATGCCTGTCGTCCGTCCGCGCGTTCAGACCATGGGGACGACTCATCCGCCGAGTGGTGAGGAGTGGTGGACCATAGCTGCGCGCTACGCAATTGCGGAGCAGTATCCAGGCGAGACAAAGATATGGAATACGTACGCAGGCAGTGCGCTTTGGGATCGGGAGGAGCGTGAAGACATCAACAGTCGGCCGCTTCTCGCAAACCACCACCGGGCTGAGGTGGCGATTCATCTACACAGCAATGGAGAGCCCTCGGGGTCGGCACGAGGCACTCGTGTGATCGTGCAGCCTGGGAGGCCGATGGATGCTGCCCTTGCACAGAGTGTTCTATGTTCGATGAAGGAGCTGATTCACTCGTTACCTGAACATGGGGCATTCACGGTGGCTCCTGCTCCACATGCGCTGGACAAAGGAGAGAATCGAGAGGCGCACATGCCGTCGATCATCGTAGAGACCGCGTTTCACACGAACCCGGATGATGCCAAGGCGCTTCTTGACCCCGTCTTCCGGTCTGCTGCCATGAAGGGCGTTGAGAAAGGCTATCGCTTATGGGCGACCGGAAAGGCATGCGAGACCTTGGCCCTCGATCCTCTGGCAGATGTACAGATCCCGGTGCGCTCCTCTCGGTTTGTCCCGGTCGCATTCAAAGGCAATCCCCAGTATCCCCTGGTGCTGGAGTTGAGCGTTGCCTCTTGCGTGGGGGGAAACTGTACGCCGTCGGACGAGGAATTCATGGACCCCGGCCAGCCAGTGCAGCTTGAATTGCTCTGTAATGGCGACGGGGTCGGAACCGTTCGCTGGCGGACACGCCTACGCGATGCGGATGGCGTAGTGACGGAGTATCAGGAGTTCAATCAATCCTGCGTCCTGACCTAAGCGGTTTCACAGTGTTGTACTTGCCAGGCATGGCCTGGCGCTACTGAAAACAAAAGGCCGGCGCTCTCGCGTCGGCCTTTTGTCGCAGTCGAGCATGGCTCGACTCTACAGAAGCAGGTTCGCTTCTCAGCTGGCCTTGCCCTGTGCATCCAGGTAACGCTCTGCGTCCAGTGCGGCCATGCAGCCGAAGCCGGCCGAGGTGATCGCCTGGCGGTAGTGCTGGTCGGCCACGTCGCCGGCGGCGAACACGCCTTCCACCGAGGTCTGGGTGGCGTTGCCGCCCAGGCCCGAACGGATTTCCAGGTAGCCGTTGTTCATGGCCAGCTGGCCGTCAAACAGCTGGGTGTTCGGGTGGTGGCCGATGGCCACGAAGAAGCCGTGGGCATCGATGTCGCGGGTGCTGCCGTCCAGAGTCGACTTCACGCGCACGCCGGTCACGCCGGCCTCGTTGCCCAGCACTTCCTCCACCTGGTGGTGCCAGACGGTTTCGATCTTGCCGGCTTCAACCTTGGCGAACAGCTTGTCCTGCATGATCTTTTCCGCCTTCAGGGTGTCGCGGCGATGGACCAGGTAGACCTTGCGGGCGATGTTGGACAGGTACAGCGCTTCTTCCACGGCGGTGTTGCCGCCGCCGACCACGACCACGTCCTGGTCACGGTAGAAGAAGCCGTCGCAGGTGGCGCAGGCGGAGACGCCGCGACCCTTGAACTCGTCTTCGGTCGGGATGCCCAGGTACTTGGCGGTCGCGCCGGTGGAGATGATCAGGGCGTCGCAGGTGTATTCGTGACTGTCGCCGATCAGCTTGAACGGGCGCTGCGACAGGTCCGCGGTATGGATATGGTCGAAGATGACCTCGGTCTCGAAGCGCTCTGCGTGGGCCTGCATGCGCGCCATCAGGTCCGGGCCCATCAGGCCATGGGCGTCACCCGGCCAGTTGTCCACTTCGGTGGTGGTCATCAGCTGGCCACCCTGCTGCAGGCCGGTGATGACGACCGGCTTCAGGTTGGCGCGGGCAGCGTAGACGGCGGCAGTCCAGCCGGCCGGGCCGGAACCGAGGATGACAAGACGCTGGTGGCGGGAGGGCAGGCTGGTGCTCATGTAGACTCGCGAAAAGGTAGATGGGACAAGGCGCGGCGATGTTTGCACGGCATCCTTGGCTGGTCATAGAGTGGCGGCTGGGGCAGGGCGATTCAAGCCGATGAACAGAACAGCGCCATCCACGGGCGGTTTCAGGCCCCGTCCTCGCTCGCGCGGCAACGGATAACTGAAAACTGACGCCGTCTCGTTTATTATCAAACACTAACAGCGCATTCCAAAGGTATGGTCTAAGGTGGCGAAGCAGGTCCCCGAACGCTCCAGGTCCGACGACAAAAAGGCATCGCGTCGCTCGGCGGCAGCGGCCACGACCGACAACCCACGCCGTCAGCGCCTGTGGCGCGACCTGGGTCTGATCGCCATCGCGCCGGCGCTGCTGTACCTGGCTGCCAGTCTTTTCACCTATTCAGCCACCGATCCGGGCTGGTCGCACACCGGCAGCGTGGTTGCGCCGGTGCACAACATGGGCGGCCGCGCGGGCGCGTGGATCGCCGATGTGCTGCTGCAGCTGTTCGGCTACATCGCCTTCCTGCTGCCGGTGGTACTGGGCGCGCTGGCCTGGATCGCGATGTTCGGCCTCAAGCGTGAGAGCAAGGGCGAGAACGATCTGGACCCCGCGTTGCGGCTGGTCGGCCTGGTCGGCTTCCTGATCGCCGGCACCGGTTTCCTGCACGTGCGCCTGTTCAGTGGCGATGTTTCCAGTGCCGGCGGCATCCTCGGCAAGCTGGTCGGCAATTCGCTCAGCGTGGGCTTTGGTGCGCTGGGCGCGAACCTGTTCGTGCTGGTGCTGCTGCTGGCCTCGATCACCTTGGCTACGGGCCTGTCGTGGTTCGTGGTGATGGAGAAGATCGGCCGCGGCGTGATGTCGCTGGCACCGTTGCTGGAGCGCAAGAAGGAGCAGGCCACCGAATGGCAGCAGACCCGTGCGCTGCGCGAGGAGCGCCAGGAAGTGCGCAAGGCCGATGCCGTAGTGCGCGCCAAGCGCGAACCGGTGAAGATCGAGCCGCGCCCGGAGCCGGTGATTGAAAAGAGCGACCGGGCCAAGCGCGACAACCAGATCCCGATGTTCCGTGGCGTCAATGGCGACGGCTCGGACCTGCCGCCGCTGGCCCTGCTGGATGATCCCAAGCCGCAGCCGATCGGCTACGACAAGGACACCCTCGACGCGCTGTCGCGGCAGATCGAGTTCAAGCTCAAGGACTTCCGTATCGAAGCGCAGGTGGTCGGCGCCAACCCCGGCCCGGTCATCACCCGCTTCGAGATCGAGCCGGCACCGGGCATCAAGGTCAGCCAGATCAGTTCGCTGGACAAGGACATCGCCCGCGGCCTGTCGGTCAAGTCGGTGCGTGTGGTCGATGTGATCCCGGGCAAGTCGGTGATCGGCCTGGAAATCCCCAACGTCACCCGCGAGATGATCTACCTGTCCGAACTGCTGCGCTCGAAGGAGTACGACAAGTCGGCCAGCGTATTGACCCTGGCCCTGGGCAAGGACATCGCCGGCCGCTCGACCGTGGCCGACCTGGCGCGCATGCCGCACCTGCTGGTGGCCGGTACCACCGGTTCGGGCAAGTCGGTGGCGGTCAACGCGATGGTGTTGAGCCTGCTGTTCAAGGCGTCGCCGAAAGACCTGCGGATGCTGATGATCGACCCGAAGATGCTCGAACTGAGCGTCTACCAGGGTATCCCGCATCTGCTGGCGCCGGTGGTCACCGACATGAAGGAGGCCGCCAACGGCCTGCGCTGGTGCGTGGCCGAGATGGAGCGCCGCTACAAGCTGATGAGCGCGGTGGGCGTGCGCAACCTGGCCGGCTTCAACAAGAAGGTGAAGGACGCCCAGGACGCCGGCCAGCCGATGATGGACCCGCTGTTCAAGCCGAACCCGGAACTGGGCGAGGCGCCGCGCCCGCTGGAGACGCTGCCGTTCATCGTCATCTTCATCGACGAATTCGCCGACATGATGATGATCGTCGGCAAGAAGGTCGAAGAGCTGATCGCGCGACTGGCGCAGAAGGCGCGTGCGGCCGGCATCCACCTGATCCTGGCCACCCAGCGCCCGTCGGTGGACGTCATCACCGGCCTGATCAAGGCCAACATCCCCACCCGCATCGCCTTCCAGGTCAGCTCGAAGATCGATTCGCGCACCATCCTCGACCAGTCCGGCGCCGAGACGCTGCTCGGTCACGGCGACATGCTGTACCTGCCGCCGGGCACGGCGATGCCCGAGCGTGTGCACGGCGCCTTCGTGTCCGATGAGGAAGTACATCGCGTGGTCGAGCACCTCAAGGCAATGGGGCCGGCCGACTATGTCGACGGCGTGCTGGACGAAGTGCAGACGATGGGCGATGGCGTGGTGGTCGGTGCGACCGGCCTGCCGGAGACCAGTTCCGGCGGCGGCGATGAGTCCGACCCGCTGTACGACGAAGCGCTGCGCGTGGTCACCGAGACCCGCCGCGCGTCGATTTCCGGTGTGCAGCGTCGCCTGAAGATCGGCTACAACCGCGCGGCGCGACTGATCGAGGCCATGGAAGCGGCCGGTGTGGTCAGTCCGCCCGAGCACAACGGCGACCGCACGGTGCTGGCACCACCGCCGCCGAAGTAAGCCAAGCCCTGCCGCACTCCCGACGTCCAAGGAACCGACGCATGCTTCACCCCGTTTCCTGCGCGCTGGCGCTGGCCTGCCTGCTGGCAGCCGGCCCGGCGCTGGCCGACGCCGCCGCGACGGCTGTACCCGCAGTCGCGCCGCCGTCCACCGGCAGCGATGCCGAGGCCAGCAACAACTTCAGCTTTGTACGTTATCGCGCCGACTACCAGGTGCGCGCCGATGCCGGCAACGTGCAGACCGAAACCTACGAGATCCTGCTCAAGACCAAGGCAGCGGTGGAGCAGTTCAGCCAGGTGCGGCTGAGCTACAGCGAGAAAATGGAAACGCTGGATGTGGTCAACGCCTATACGCTGACCGCCGACGGCCAGCGCCGCGAAGTGCCGGCCGACCGCATCTACACCCAGGAAAGCTATTCCAGTGCCTCGGCGGCGATGTATGCCGACCGCAAGGTGCGGGTGATCGTGTTCCCGAACCTGGCGCCGGGCACGCGGCTGTTCTACCAGGTGCGCCGGACCCAGCTGACGCCCTATTTCCCGGGCTACTTCGGGCTGTGGGAAACCTTCAATGTGTTCACCCAGTACGACGATGCCGAAGTGACCCTCAGCGCGCCAGCCAATCTGCCCATGTTCGTGGACAGCCGTGGCGTGCAGGGCAGTGACCGACCGATGGTGAAGAACGGCCAGGCGCAATGGCGCTGGCGCTACCAGCGCCGCGAGCCGATGCAGGCGCAGAACTGGTCGGCGGCGGTGTGGGAGTTCGGGCCGAACATCATGGCCAGCACCTATCGCGACTGGGCGCAGATGGGCCGCGCCTACCAACTGAAAGCAGGGCCGGCCGCACGGGTCACCCCGGAGATCCAGGCGCTGGCCGATGAAGTCACCGCCGGCATCAGCGACCGTCGCGCGCAGGCCGATGCGCTGTACCGCTGGGTGGCGCAGAACATCCGCTACGTGGCGGTGTACCTGGGCAATGGCGGCCTGGAGCCGAACAGTGCGCAGAGCATCCTCGACAACCATTATGGCGACTGCAAGGACCACGTAACGATCCTCGAGGCGCTGCTGGCGGCCAAGGGCATCACCAGTTCGCCGGTGCTGATCGGTGCCGGTGGCGGCCCGACGCTGCCGAAGATTCCGCTGCTGGGCCGCTTCAACCACGCCATCACCTACGTGCCCGAGTTCGACCTGTACCTGGATTCGACCAGTGCCTGGGCGCGCTTCGGCCAGCTGCCCGACGGTGACCTTGGCGCACCGGTGCTGCACACCCGCGATGCCACCCTGGCGCGCACGCCGGCCAATGATCCGCAGCGTAACGCCACGGTGATGGAGGTGCGCTTCACCTTCGACGCGCAGGGCAACCTGCGTGGCGAGACAGTGCCGCAGCTGAGCGACAACGCCGAGATCGGCATGCGCGCGCAGTTCGCCCAGCTCAATGCGCAGAACCGGGCGCGCGCTGAAGAATCGATCATGGCCGCGTCCGGTTTCGATGGCCGCGGCCAGCTGCAGCTGCAGGGTGTGCCGGTCGACCTGACCCGGCCGTTTGGCTATCGCATGGCCTTCCAGGCCGAGGACTACGTGGACTTCGACGTGGCCGGCGGCATGGCCGTTCCCGATCCGCCGGGGGGTGAGTCGGTACGCGGCCTGTATGCGACGGCCTCGGCGCCGGACAACGAGACGCCGTTCTACTGCAATGCCAGCCTGCGCGAGGAAACCTATCGCCTGCAGTTCCCGGCCAATGCCCCGATCATCGCGATTCCGCGCAGCCAGCGGTTTGCCAATGCGGCGGGCGAGTACCGGGTCGACTGGAGCCGGCAGGGCCAGGAAGTGACCGTGCATCACCGCCTGCAGCAGAACGCGGTGCGCGGCGCCGAGGCGCTGTGCCAGCCGCAGGACTATGCCGCGTTCCGCGCACTGTTCCGCGAGGTACGCCGCGGCTTCCGTGGCCAGGTGCTGTACGGCAAGCTGCCAGGCGGCGGCTGAATCGCCGATCAGCGATCAGGGCGTCATAATGACGTCCTGATCGCCCATTCATCTTTTACCGGGCACACTGGCACCCAACCTTCCTGGCCGCGCGCCCACAGGATCCCTGCATGAATCTCCGCCTCCGTCGTTTCCTTGCCACCACCACCCTGGCCGCGGCCTGCGCCGCCGCCGGCAGCGCTTGGGCCGGCGCCCGTGATGACCTGAAGACCTTCACCACCGGCCTGAAGGGCCTGGATGGGCAGTTCAGCCAGCAGGTGTTCGACAGCCGCGGCAAGGTCAAGGAATCCACCAGCGGCCGCGTCGCTTTGTCGGCACCGCGCCTGTTCCGTTGGGAATACGTGCGTCCGCACGAGCAGCTGATCGTGGCTGACGGCAAGAAGGTGTGGATGTTCGAGCCGGACCTGGAGCAGGCGACCGTGCGCGAGCAGGGCAAGGAAGAGCAGAACAGCCCGCTGACCGCGTTGATCAACCCGGCACTGCTGGAGCAGCAGTACGACGTGAGCGAAGAGGCCGCCACCCGCGATGGCCTGCAGTGGCTGTCGCTGTCGCCGAAGCGCGAGACCGAAGCCAGCTTCCAGTACGCCGCGCTCGGCTTCAACGCGCAGGGCCTGGCGAAGATGGAGATCACCGACGCCGTGGGTCAGCGCACCGTGATCAGCTTCAGCGGCTGGAAGCGCAACCCGAGCTTCGCCGCCAACACCTTCCGCTTCACGCCGCCGGCGGGTACCGACGTCATCGGCAACTGATCGCGGTCGCCGGGCATGGCCCGGCGCTACCGGCCCTGGTGGGTGTCAACCGGCACCGCCTTGGTAGGTGTCAACCTTGGTTGACACGCTTTGATCTGCCGGCCAGCGGCCGGCACTACCGATTGCCGCAGAGCTCCGGCCCGCCGGGCATGGCCCGGCGCTACCTGCTCTGGTGGGTGTTAATCGGCATCGCCCTTGGTGGGTGCCAACCTTGGTTGGCACGCTCTCGCGGTACAATGGGCACGTGCCAAGACATCGCTCCACTTCATTCCCCGGACCCGATCTGCTGAGTGTCGATCGGGAACACATGCGCCCGCTGGCCGAGCGCATGCGCCCCCGCACCCTGGATGAGATGGTCGGGCAGAAGCGTCTGCTTGCGCCAGAGAGCGCGCTGCGCCGCGCCGTCGAATCCGGGCGTGTGCATTCGATGATCCTGTGGGGACCGCCCGGCTGCGGCAAGACCACGCTGGCGCTGCTGCTGGCTGAATACTCCGACGCCGAATTCCGTGCCATTTCCGCGGTGCTGTCCGGCCTGCCGGAGGTGCGCCAGGTGCTGGCAGAGGCCGCGCAGCGCTTCGCTGAAGGTCGCCGCACCGTGCTGTTCGTCGACGAGGTGCACCGCTTCAACAAGGCGCAGCAGGATGCGTTCCTGCCGCACATCGAGCGCGGCACCATCCTGTTCGTTGGCGCCACCACTGAGAACCCGTCGTTCGAGTTGAACTCGGCGCTGCTGTCGCGTTGCCGCGTGCACGTGTTGGAAGGTGTCTCGCCAACCGACATCGTTGAAGCGCTGGAACGTGCGCTGGGTGACCGTGAGCGTGGTCTCGGCGAGGAGCGCATCGAGGTCGCGCCAGAGCCAGGTGCTGGCCCGCCTGACCGCCTCCGACGACGAGCGAGGGCGGGCGCATCACCCCGCAGACGCTGATCCAGGTGCTGGCCGACCGTACCCGCCGCTTCGACAAGGGCGGTGAGCAGTTCTACGACCAGATCTCGGCGCTGCACAAGTCCGTGCGCAGCTCCAATCCCGATGCCGCCTTGTACTGGCTCACGCGCATGCTCGACGGCGGCTGCGATCCGTCCTATCTGGCGCGCCGGCTGACCCGCATGGCCATCGAGGACATCGGCCTGGCCGATCCTCGCGCGCAGAGCATGGCGCTGGAAGCGTGGGACATCTACGAGCGGCTCGGCAGCCCGGAAGGCGAGCTCGCCTTCGCCCAGCTGGTGCTGTACCTGGCCAGCACCGCCAAGTCGAATGCGGGCTATGCCGCCTTCAACCAGGCCAAGGCCGATGTGCGCGACAGTGGTACCGAAGAAGTGCCGCTGCACCTGCGCAACGCACCGACCAAGCTGATGAAGGAGCTGGGCTACGGTGCCGAGTACCAGTACGACCACGATGCCGAGGGCGGCATCGCACTGGACCAGACCGGCTTCCCCGATGCGATGGGCGAGCGGGTGTACTACAACCCGGTGCCGCGCGGGCTGGAGATCAAGCTGAAGGAAAAACTCGACCGGCTGCGTGCCGAGCGCGAGGCGGCGAGGGCGGCCAAGGGCGCGTAGTCATCTGCGTGTGGCTAGGCGGCGCATTGCCCCGCCCGCATGCATTTGGCAGACTGCGCGGCTTGTTTTTCAAGGAACAATGCCGTGCAGGAAATGATTCTGCCGTTGAAGCGCTATGCCCAGTTCGAGGGCCGCGCCAACCGCCGCGAGTACTGGATGTTCCAGCTGTTCCTGCTGCTTGCGGGGGCCGCGGTATGCGTGATTGCGCTGACAGTGGCGCTCGTTGCCGGCCTCGTGCTGGAAGCCGATTCCAGCTGGATGGCCGGGATCACGATCGGCGCGGTGGCACTGGTGGGTGCGCTCTGGCTGGCCACGATCGTGCCGCTGATCGCGGTGACCGTGCGCCGCCTGCATGACTGCAACCAGTCAGGGTGGCTGTACCTGCTGGCGCTGGTGCCGGGCGGTGGCGTGGTGATCCTGATCTTTGCGCTGCTGCCGGGTACGCCGCAGGACAACCCCTACGGTCCGGTGCCCGCCGGCCCCTGAGTCAACGGGTTTCGGCCCGATGCAACGAAGCCGGTCCAGGGCCGGCTTCGTCGTTTCTGCGCTGCTGTCAGCAGTGCCAAGCTGATTACTGCAGAACGCAGTCGCCCAACGCCAGATAGTCCGATCCCGAACTGAACTGCAGCGTGCAGCTGGCGGTGAAGGTGACGCCGTCCTCCATCGCTGCAAGCTTGGCGTTCTGCTCGTCGTCGGAGGCGGTCAGGCGGGCCAGCACCTGGCCATCCTCATCGCCCGCCTCCAGGACCGGCTCGCCCTGCAGGTTGCTGGAGGCGCCCAGGCTCACTGCCGTGAACTGCACGGTCTGGTTGAGTTCTTCCAGCCCGAGGGAGGAATAGCCGGCCTCTTCATAGGCCGAATACAGCCCGGCCAGGCTCGGCGCGGCATGGCCGGCCAGCGGGGCGAGAAGGCCGGCGACGAGTGCGATCAGTGCTTTGTGCTTCAAGGGGTTCTCACAATCATGGGATCCGATCCCATGGCGGTTGTGGAGCTGATGGGCAGGGGCCAGGCAGGCACCCGCAAGGGCGGGGCGATTCCTGCGCCCCGATGGCAGGCAAAGTAGATGAACCCGGACTTCCGGTGCAAGCGCTGGCGTACGCACTGTCGCGCGCGTGATACACAGCGTGACGTTTGATCGATGTGATAATCATTCGCGTTTAAGGTAGACTGCGGTCCCTTGTGAACCGGTGGCCGTGTGCCGCTTTCGCCGTCACTGATGAAGTCTTCCGTCCTGCCTCCGCGCCGTGGCCCGCTGCTGTCCGGCCTGGCCGCCTTGATGATGGGCCTGCTCATGGCTACCCCGTACGCATACGCGCAGCAACGCAATCCGCTGCAGAAGATGGGCCAGACCGTGCTCGATGCACCGGCGGCGAGCTATCGCTTCGAGCGTTTCGTGATCGACAGCCCCGACCAGCAGCGCCGCTGGCGGGTGAATGTGGCGATTCCGGCCAAGGCCTCCAAGGCGCCATCGCCGGTGCTGTACGCACTGGACGGCAACGCCGTGGCGATGGTGCTGGACCAGCGACTGCTGGCCGAGCTGGCCGCACGCAAGGCGCCGCCGGTCCTGGTGCTGATCGGCTACGACAACGACCTGCGCATCGATTCGGCGTCGCGCACCCGCGACTACACCGCATGGATCGATCGCGCCGATGATGAAAGCGGCACGACGCAGGCTGTCGGCGGCGGCGCAGCGGCCTTCCTGGACATGATCGAGCGCCGCATCAAGCCCGAAGTGGAACGCCGCGCCACCATCGATCGCCAGCAGCAGGCCCTGTGGGGCCATTCGCTGGGCGGCCTGTTCGTGCTCAGCAGCCTGTACACCCGTCCGGCCGCCTTCCAGTACTACCTCAGTGCCAGCCCGTCATTGTGGTGGAGCCAGGGGGCGCCGCTGGGTGACATCGAGCAGCAGTTCGTGCAGAACGTGCATGGCCAGCCAGCAAAGGTGTGGCTGATGCTGGGCGGTGCCGAGCGCGTCGGCGACCGTGGCAAGCGCGACATGAGCAATCCGCGCGTGGTCGCGCATCTGCGCCGCATTGGTGGCGCCACTCCGGACGCAGCGATGCAGCTGTCCGAGCGCCTGGGCAAGGTGCCGGGGCTGAGCGTGCAGTACCGCGAGTTCCCGGGCCTGGGCCATGGCCCGATGCTGCCTGCGTCCTTCCACGCAGCGCTGCACGAGCTGTATGGCGTGACCGACCGCAGCGCCGCCGACGGCCCGCCGGCCGGTGGAGACAACGCCGCCGAATGACCCCCTCGCACGGCAGTACCGTGCGACCCCACTACCCAGGCGGACTGTCGATGTGCAGCGGCCAAGGCAACCGATGAATCCCGCGCCACCAGGCGCGGCCCACGTGTGCAAGGAGCCTTCCATGTCATTCCGTCCGTCTTTCCGCCTCACTTCCCTGGCCGCCGGCCTGCTGCTGGCAGTGACCGCCAGCGCACAGCCGGTGTTCGACCAGCCGGCCAGCGCTACCTTCAAGGGCCAGGTTGTCTCACGCGGTGAGAACGTGGTTCCCGGCAGCACCGCCGATGTCACCGGCCGCGGCTTCGTGCCGGGCCAGCAGGTCAGCCTGCTGCGTGGCGATACCGTGCTCAACAGCCAGCCGGTGGTGGTCGATGCCGATGGCAACTTCAAGACCCAGCTGGCCATTCCGGCCGACGCCGTGCCGGGTACCCATCCGGTGGTGGTGCGCGCCAGCCAGCCGGCCGCCGCAGCCGTGCTGAAGCTGCGTGTGTCGCCGCAGCTGCCGCTGTCGGGCCAGGCGAAGTTCGCCACCCAGTCCAACAAGCTGGTGCCGGGCCTGTACCAGTCGGCCTACAGTGCTGCCAGCAATGCCGTGTTCGTGACCTCGGCCGTCGGTCGCCCGCCGGTCACCCAGTCGCAGCTGCTGAAACTGGACCCGAAGTCGCTGAAGGTGACCAAGGCCATCACCCCGGCGCAGGTGCCGGGCAGCACCAACGGTGCGGTGTTCGCGGTATATGGCGTGGGCGTGGATGATGCCAATGGCAATGTCTGGGTCAGCAACACCCGGCAGGACACCGTGGCTGTCTATCGCCAGGCGGATCTGTCGCTGGTCCATCAGTTCCCGGTCGGCACCGTGCCGCACGCCCGCGACGTGGTGGTCGACAGCACGCACGGCAAGGTGTTCGCCTCGGCCGCCGGTGAGGACCATCTGTCGGTGTTCGATGCGAAGACGCTGAAGGCACTGGAGCCGATCACCCTGGCCTCCGGCGTGGACGACGAGAAGTTCGTGCCGATGAGCCTGGTGCTGGATGAGCCCAGCGGCAAGCTGTTCACGGTCAGCATCGGTACGCCGGAAGCGGCGGTGATCGATGTGGCCAGCGGCAAGGTCGACAAGGTCATCGACCTGGGCAATTCGATCAGCGCTTCGGGCGTTGCCTTCGATGCCGAGCGCAACCGCCTCTACGTGGCCTCGCAGGGCACCGACAACCTGCTGATCGTCGACGTGGCCAGCGGCAAGGTCGTGCACGACGTGCCGGTCGGCGCCGGCGCACTGAACGTGGCCTTCGATGCGAAGAGTGGCCTGGCCTACGTCACCAATCGCGGTGCCGGCACCGTCACTGCCGTCGACCGTGATGGCAAGGTGGTCGGCAACCTCGATGGCGGCACCTTCCCCAATCACGTCCGCGCCGATGGCAAGGGCAATGTCTTCGCCGTGAACAAGTCGCGTGGCGCTGAAGATCCGAAGGGTGACCGCATCACCCGCATCAGCCTGCGTCAGCTGTAAGCCACAGGGCAGGGCGGCACCCCGCCGCCCTGCCAGCAAGGAGAATCTGCATGAACATCGCTTCCCGCCTGCGCCAGTGCGCGCTCCCGATTGCCGTTTCATTGGTGCTGGCCGCCTGTGGCGACAAAGCGCCGCCGTCTGCCGGCAACCGAGATGCAGCAACACCGGCTGCCGCCACCGCCAAGGCGGGAGCACTTCCCGCAGGTTGGCAGCGGGTGGCAGGCAACGATGTGCCGACACTGCCCGGTCAGCAGGCGGTGCTGCCGAGCAAGGTGCACTCCGACGATGGCGCCGATGTGGAGGTGGATGACAGCAGCCGGATCATTGCCGGCGGTGACGACATCATTGCGGTGATCGAAGCGCTGGGGCTGGGCAAGCAGGTATTCGCCGCACCGACCAACACCACCACCCAGGCCGGCCTGGCTGCGCCGCATCAGTTCCTGTTCAACCGCACGACCGGCGTGGAAGGCGTGCTGAGCCTGCAGGGGTCGCTGTTCATCGGCAACAGCCTGCGTCGCCACACCGAACTGGCAAAGAAGCTGCGCGAAGTGGGCGAGCCCGCAGTGGTGATCGATGACCTGCAGCCGGCGCCGGACAAGGTGCGCAAGATCGCTGCCGTGCTCGGCGTGGCCGACGCAGGGCAGACCCTGGCCACGCAGGTGCAGCGGCAGCTGGATGAGGCCGCCGCGATCGGCAAGGGCCTGGCGCATGCGCCGCGGGTGATCCATGTGTCGGCGACGGGAGCGGGCGGTGCGCCCACCGTGGCCGGTGCCGACAGCGCATCGGCCAAGCTGATCGCCTTGGCTGGCGGCCTCAACATCGGCACCGAGGCCGGCGTGGCCAACTATTCGCAGCTGAGCAACGAAGGCGTGGTCGCGGCGGCACCGGAGGTAATCCTGGTGACCGAGCACGACCTGCAGCTGTTCGGTGGCGCTGAAGGCCTGTGGAAGGCTTACCCGACGCTGAAGCAGACCCCGGCCGGACAGGCCAACCGGGTCTGGGTGATGCCGGATGCGCAGCTGAAGTACGCCAGCATCGGTTCCGGTGCGGGCGCGTTGGCCCTGGCGCAGGCGCTGGCGGCGCTGCCGAAGGCATGAGCCCTGCGGATCGACGCCGCCGTCGCGGGCGGACGATGTTGTTGATTGCGCTGCTCGCGCTGCTGGGCGCGGTGCTGGCGTCGTTCGCCGTGGGGCCGCTGCGCTTGCCGCCGCTGGAAGTGATGCAGGCACTGGCGGTGAAGCTGGGCCTGCTGGATCCGCAATCGGTCAGCAGCCGTGACCTGGCCGTGGTCTGGCAGCTGCGCATTCCGCGTGCATTGCTGGGGGCGATGGTCGGCGCGGCGCTGGCGATGGCCGGTGCCAGCCTGCAGGGACTGTTCGGCAATCCGCTGGCCGATCCGGGCATCGTCGGTGTCAGCCAGGGCGCCGCGCTGGGTGCCGTGGCGGCGATCGTGCTGGGTGCTGCGGGCGCAGCCGGGTGGTTGGTGCCCGTGGCGGCCTTCGGCGGCGGTGCCGCCGCGATCGGGCTGACCTATGCGCTGGCGCGGCCGGGCAAGGGCAGTGGCAGTGGCAATGCCACGCTGTTGCTGGTGGGCATTGCGATGGCCGCGTTCTGTTCGGCACTGATCGGCTTCCTGACCTACATCGCCAACGAAAGCGAGCTGCAATCGCTGGTGTTCTGGCAGATGGGCTCGCTGGCGCGCGCGAACTGGGCCGACGTGATGGCGGTGCTGCCGTTGTTCGCCGTCGGCGCGTTCGCACTGCAGCGCCTGGCCACGCCGCTGGACATGCTGGCGCTCGGCGAGCGCCAGGCACAGCATCTGGGGCTGGACGTGGCACGTACACGCCGCCGGCTGGTGGCCTTCAGTGCGCTCCTGGTCGGCGCGGCGGTAGCGTTCGCCGGCTCGATCAGTTTCGTCGGCCTGGTGGTACCGCACGTGGCGCGCCTGCTGGTTGGCCCTGGCCACCGCTGGCTGCTGCCGTTGTCGGGTCTGCTGGGGGCGCTGCTGATCGTGGTGGCCGACACTGCGGCGCGCACATTGGACCCGCCTGCCGAGATTCCGCTGGGCCTGTTCTCCGCCGCGCTGGGGGCGCCGTTCTTCCTGTGGCTGGTGCTGCAGCAGCGCCGCAAGGCGGCCGCATGAGCGCCTTCCTGCAACTGCGCGATGTGGTGGTGCGTCGCCAGCAGCGCGAGATCCTGCATGGCATCACCCTCGCATTCGAGCCGGGCACGGTGACGGCGCTGGTGGGGCCCAACGGTGCCGGCAAGTCGACCCTGCTGGGGGTGGCGGCCGGCGATCTGCGTGCCGACGGTGGCGATGTGCGGCTGCATGGACGTCCATTGCGCGACTACCGGGCCGGACCGCTTGCGCGCGAACGTGCGGTGATGCCGCAGGAGCACGGCGTGCGCTTCGCCTTCAGCGTGGAGGAAGTGGTGGCGATGGGGCGCCTGCCGCATCCGCCGGATCCGCAGGTGGATGAGGCGCAGGTGGAGCGGGCGATCGATGCTGCCGAGCTGCAGGCGCTGCGCCTGCGCGAAGTGCAGCAGTTGTCCGGCGGCGAATCGGCGCGCACCACGTTCGCCCGCGTGCTGGCACAGGACACGCCGTTGCTGCTGCTGGATGAGCCTACGGCTGCCTTGGATCTGCGCCACCAGGAACGCACCCTGCGCAGCGTGCGCGCCTGTGCCGAAGCCGGTGCGTGCGTGATCGTGGTGCTGCATGACCTCAATCTGGCGGCCGGGTACTCCGATCGCATCGTATTGCTGGAGCAGGGCAGGGTGGCGGCTGACGGCACGCCTTCGCACGTGCTGACCGAGGCCAACCTGCAGCGCGTCTACCAGCAGGACGTGGTGGTGCTGCAGCATCCGCGCCGAGGTGTGCCATTGGTGGTGGTTACCTGAGACGAAGCGGCACCCCGGGCCTGGCCGCGTATCATGTGCGGTTCGTTTTTTCAAAGGAATGGCCTGATGACTCTCTCCCGCACGCGTTGCGCACTGTTCGCTGCCCTGATCGGCGTTATCGGTACTGCAGGTGCCGCCGCGACCACCAAGGTCTCGCTGATGACAGCGTCCGAAGAGGCGTCGCTGATTGAGACCCGCCATTCGACCGGCGAGGGTGCGGCGGTTTCATCGTTCACCACCGAGTACTTCGCCAATGGTGAGATCTCGATGGCCTGGGAAGACAAGCGCGTGCTGCTGTTGTGCAAGAAGGCGGCCTATCTCAACCTGCCAGGCATGAAACCGGACGCCAGCAAGTTGTCGGTCGAGCAGCGGCAGATGGTGGCCTACGAGGCGATGATGGCCGGCTTCGGCGGCATTGCTGCGCTGGGCTCGGTCACCGGCGAGTCGATCGAGGTTGCCGATGACGGCACTGAGACGCGTCGCCCCGGCGAATCAAAGTGGGCCTACGGCGTGGAGCGCTACGAGGTGGCCACCCAGCGCATGCCGGATGGCGCCCTGCGTGTGCGCGTACGCAAGCAGGCGACGGTCAACAACGCAAAACCCTCCTCGCCTGACGACACCTTCAGTACTGACGAAGACCAGGCCGCGCGCCTGGCCGAACTGGCGCCGACCGGCAGCTGGACCGAAGTGCTGATCCATGGTGGTCCGCGCAAGCCACGTACCGACCCGGCGATGTCCCTGAAGGGCTGGGTGTCGACCGTTGAGCAGCACGCGGCGACCGTGGGCGATGCCCGCCGGCTGCACGACTGCAAGTGAGTCGCCTGACGGCCTGGGCTGCAGCCACCCATGGGGTGGCTCTACTTCGGGGCTCATCGTTCCATCCATGTGTGCAATATTCACTTGCGCGCCAGATTGACAGGTCTAGAATGCGCCGCATGAACCGGATGCCGCTCCTGAAGTTTTTCACCCTGACCCGCGCAAGCGCGGAACGGGCGTGTCTGCCTGGAGCCCTACGAGGTCGCTGATCGCGGCCTTCGCTGGACCATCCACAGAGCGCCCTCCGGGGCGCTCTTTTCGTTTCCATCCCCCATCCCTCAACCCGCTCCACCACAAGGAGAACGTGCCATGCACCAGATCGCCGAGACCGAACGCCAGCCGCACACCCTGTAGCCAACCGGGGTGTGCGGCCCCCGAAGTTGGCCCAGCAGGAACCTTTCTCATGAACAGCAACACCCAGAGTCTGTCGCGTCTTCGCAACCTCGGCATCATTGCCCACATCGACGCTGGCAAAACCACGCTTACCGAACGCCTTCTGTGGAAGACCGGCGAGATCCACCGCGTCGGTGAAGTGCATGACGGCAACGCGACCACTGACTTCTCGGCGATCGAGCGCGAACGTGGCATCACCATCGGTGCCGCCGCCGTGCACGCACAGTGGGCGCCGCGCGATCTGCCGCTGCACCAGCTGACCCTGATCGACACGCCCGGCCACATCGACTTCGCCATCGAGGTCGAGCGCTCGCTGCGCGTGCTCGACGGTGCCGTGGCCGTGTTCTCGGCCGTGGACGGCGTGCAGCCGCAATCGGAAACCGTGTGGCGCCAGGCGCGCCGGCATGGCGTGCCGTTGATTGCGTTCGTCAACAAGATGGATCGCATCGGCGCTTCTTTCGAGCGCGTGCTGGAGCAGCTGCAGGACAAGCTGCGGGCGCGACCGTGGGCGCTGGGCGTACCGCTGGGCAGTGAGGGCGGCTTCCACGGTTGGGTCGACCTGGTCGATGGCCGCGTGCTGCAGTGGCAGGACGCAGGCGCAGCGACGGTGACGGCATGGAGCGAAGCCGAGCGCGCGCAGTGGCAACCACAGCGCAATGCGCTGGTCGAAGCCGTGGCCGACCACGATGATGTGCTGGCAACGGCATGGCTGGAAGGCCGTGACATCGACGCCGCGATGCTGCGCGCCGCGATCCGCCGCGCGACGCTGGCGGGCGCCGGCGTACCGGTGCTGGCCGGCGCCGCCTTCAAGGACAAGGGCATCGAAACGCTGCTGGATGCGGTGGTCGATTACCTGCCGTCGCCGCTGGATCGTCCTGCGGTCACTGCCGAAGGCGAGGGCAGCGATGTCCTGCTGCCGCCGGACCCGGACGGTCCGCTGGCTGGCCTCCTGTTCAAGATCACCCATCAGCAGCACGGTGCGTTGAGCTTCTTGCGGCTGTACTCGGGCACCTTGAAGGTAGGCGACAACGTGGCCAGCTCGCAGCACCCGCAAGGGCGTCGCATCAGCCGGCTGGTGCGCGTGCAGGCCGACCAGACCCAGGACATCGGGCAGGCCGTGGCCGGCGACATCGTGGCGGTGCTGGGCTGGAAGGATGCGGTCAGCGGTGAAACGCTGAGCGGGCGAGGGCAGCCGCTGCGCCTGGAGAACATCCAGGCACAGGCCCCGGTACTGGCCTGGCGGTTGGAGCCGGCACGTGCGGCCGACCTAATCCGGCTGGCGCAGGGCCTGGCAAGCCTGGCCCAGGAAGATCCCTCGTTCCGGGTGGAAACCGATCGCGAGACCGGTGAAACCCTGGCCTGGGGCATGGGCGAGCTGCACCTGGAGGTGATGGTCGAGCGCCTGCGCAGCGAATGGAAGCTGGACATCGGCATTGGCGCGCCGCGCGTGGCTTACCAGGAAACGCCGCAGCGTGCCGTGGAAGGCGTTGTGGGCCGCCTGGTCAAGCAGACCGGTGGCCAGGGCCAGTTCGCGCACGTGGTGCTGGATGTGGTGCCGCGCGACGACGGCGAGGTTGTGTTCAATGACCGCATCGTCGGTGGCGTGGTGCCGCGCAACTTCATCGCTGCGGTGGAGAAAGGCGTTCGTGCCGCGCTATCGGAAGGCCCGCAGGGCCATCCGGTAGTCGGCATCGAAGTCAGCCTGGTGGATGGCCAGACCCACGCGAAGGATTCGTCGGAGATGGCGTTCCATCGGGCCGGCAGCGAGGGCATCAAGGCCGCGTTGGCAGCCAGTGGCACGCAGCTGCTGGAGCCGGTGATGGCGGTGACGGTGCATTCGCCGTCGGCCTCGGTGGGGGACGTGGTGGGTGATCTGAATCGCCGCCATGGACGCGTTGCCCGCATCGACGACCAGGACGGTCGCGCCGAAGTCAGCGGGTTCGCGCCGCTGGCTCAGCTGGTCGGGTATACGACCTCGCTGCGTTCGCTGAGCCAGGGACGGGCCAGCAGCGAATCGCACCTGCATGGCTACGAGCCGGTGCGTGCAGCGTAAGGTGGATGCAGGGAGCCCGTTCGCGGGCTCCCTTTTTTTGTATTGGCGAGGGGGGGGCATCCACGCATGGCGTGGATCTACCGACCTTTGCATTGGCGGGGGTCTATCCACGCATGGCGTGGATCTACTTCCCACGCCATGCATGGATGGGTGCCATCGGTGCGCCACGTGCCTGCATTGCATTGCAACAAAACTGCAGAAAAAGCTGGATTAAAGTGATGCCTCACGATAAATTGCGCACCCCCCGTTGCTTGCCGCCGCCCGCACCCTGCCCATGCGTGATGACAATGATCCCGGAACCCTGGAGCTGACCCTGCCGCGCAAACGCGGCCGGCCGCCCAAGTTCGGGTACGCAATGAGCGACGCACAGCGGGCTGCACGCTATAGGGCGCGGCGCGCCGGTCAGGCTAATCACGCCGATGTGCGGCATTGCAGCGACATGGTCCTGCTGGACAAGATCCGCGCGGCGGTCAGTGCGCGCGACACCGAACTGGCCGGCTTCCTGGTCCACGTACTGTGGCAGCGCTACCCGTTGCAGCTGAAATAACTGGGCGGCGGGGTGGCCGTTGTCACCTGCCTTGTTGATAATGCGGGATTCAGGTTGTTCCCGCTGGCGCGCCCGGGATGGCAGGCGCGCATGATCGACATGGTTTCCACGATGACCACCACCAGCGACACCACCACCGAAGCTGCGCCGAGCAGCGCGCCCCTGTTCTACACCCGCCCGGTGCCGCTGCAGGCAGACCTGCACGCCGATGTGCGCATCCTGCCGGGCAAGCTCGAGTTCGCTGCCGGCAGCAACTCCATCCCGCTGGTGCTGGGCGAATTCTCGCTGGCGCTGCACCACTTCCCGATCCTGTTCGCAGGCCCGAGCGCGGTGCCGATGGCCGCCGTGGGCGTGACCACCGACAATCTGTTCATCACCGATGGCCTGTGGGACGACGAGACCTACATTCCGGCCTACCTGCGCCGCCATCCCTTCATCTTCATCGACACCGGCGCGGACAATGACTTCCTGCTCGGCATCGACGAAGACAGCCCGCGCATCGTCCGTGGCGGCGAAGAAGGCCAGCCGCTGTTCGTCGACGGCAAGGCCACCGACATGGTGCAGCAGGCGCTTGAGTTCTGCGGCCAGTTCACCCGCGAGCACGAGCAGACCCAGGCCTTCTCCAAGGCACTGGTCGACAACGGCCTGCTGGTCGAGCGCAATGCAACCGTGCGCCTGCCCGATGGTCGCGAGTTCAACCTCAACGGCTTCTTCGTGGTCGACGTCGAGAAGTTCATCGCGCTGCCGGATGCGACCGTCATCGAATGGCACCGCAACGGCTGGTTGGCGCTGATCCACCAGCACCTGATGTCGCTGGGTCGCTTCAACGACCTGACCCGCCGCCAGGCAGGCCGCAAAGCCGCCTGATTCAGGGCGACGGCGCGGTTCCCGTACCCCGGGAGCCGCGCCACGTCTGCAGCTCGGCCAGCAGCTGGCGCGCATCGTCCCAGCCGGGCGGCACGCGATCGCCCAGCTCCCATAGTTCGCCGGCGCGTGCATCCATGCCGCCCGCGTTGAGCATCTGCAGCACGCCCTGCAGGCGATGCGCATGATGGCGCAGCTGTGCGGCATCGCAACGAGCGATCGCCTCGTGCAGGCATTGCAGCTCGCGATCGATATCTTCTTCGTAGGCGGCCACCAGATCGCGGGCAGTGCTTTTGACGACACCGCCGGGCACAGGCTGGTCCAGCGCCTGCAGCAGCGCATCGGCCTGCAAGGGCTTGAGCAATACCGCGTCGATGCCGGCAACCTGGCAGCGCCGCGTGTGATCGTCGCCAGTGAAGGCGGAAAGCGCGATCAGCCGGGCGCGCGGCGCACCTTCTGCCTCATGCAGCCGCCATTGCCGCGCCAGCGCGTAGCCGTCCATTCCTGGCAGGCCGATGTCCAGCATCACCAGCGGGCAGGGCGCCTGTATCTGCGCCGCCAAGGCATCTTCGGCATCGGCAGCCTCCTGCACCGTCGCGCCCCAGTGCCGCAACTGGGCGGCAATGACCTGCCGGGTCAGCGCGTGATCCTCCACCAGCAGGATGCGCATGCCGGCCAGCCGGGGCAGGGCGGACGCAGCGGCAGCGGCCGGTGCATCTTCCTGCACCTGCTGCACGGGCAGGCGAAGAATGAAGCGGCTGCCACGGCCATGCACGCTATGGACATCCAGGGTGCCGCCCATGGCCTCGGCCAACGCGCGACAGATGGAAAGGCCCAGGCCGCTGCCACCGCGCTGCCTGCCTGCATCGGCCTGCCGGAAGGGCTCGAACAGGGCGCTCATCTGCGCTGGCGCGATGCCGATGCCGCTGTCGATGACCTCCACCAACAGTGATGCGTTCTTCGTGGGCGCATCCAGCTGCAGGCGCAGTTCAACGCCGCCTACGTCGGTGAACTTGACGGCATTGCCGAGCAGGTTGTCGAGCAGCTGGCGCAGGCAGTCCGGGTCCGTTGCCAGCATCGGCAATGGCGCCTGCGGTGCGCAGAGCTGCAGGCTGAGCGCCTTCTTCTGCGCGAGGGGCGTAATGGCCTGCAGCGCCTGCGTGCAGATCGCAGGGACGTCGCAGGGCACCTGCTTTGGCCGGAAAGTGCCGCTGGCCAGGCGGGAGAAGTCCAGCGTGCGGTTGAGCAGTCCGCGCAATGTCTGGCTGGCGGTGGCCGCGGCGGCTACCAGTTCGCGTTGCCCGGCTGGCAGTGGCGCCTGGCCCAGCAGGTCGATCGACGCCATCACGGCCTGGGCGGAATTGCGCACCTCATGGCTGATCATGCCCGTCATCTGCGCCTGTTTCTGGTCAAGACCCTGCTGCTGGCGCAGCCTGCGTACAGCCAGCAATGGGAATGCCAGCAGCAGGGCTGCGGCGGGCAACAGCCAGAGCACGGCGCCATCGAGGCCTTCGCGCACCTTCTGGCCGAGCGCGGCCGGCAGCGTCTGCCGTGCCCAGCGCTGCAGCAACTGGGCATGCTCTTCGATGGTGATGTCATCCAGTGCCGCCTCGATACGATCAAGCAGCGCCTGGTCTTCGCGCCGGGCAAGCAGATGCAGCTGGGTCGAAAAATCGGCATCCACCGTCTGCAGCCGCAGGCTGTGGGAGAAGTGACGCCGTGCTATCGCACCTGCAGTGGATTCCAGGCCGATCGCAGCGTCGGCAATGCCGGCATCCACGGCAGCCAATGCCGCCCGCATGCTGGGGTGCGGCAGCACAGGTACCGCAGGGTGATGCTGTGCCAGCCACACCGGGTAGGGGCCTCCTTCAACGGCGGCGATGCGCAGCGTGCCGAGATCGGCAACCCGGCGTGGCAAGCGCTCGCCAATGCGGCCGGCGAGTACGCTGGCACCGCCAGGAAAACTGCGCGAGGGCGCCAGGCTGGGGCAGGGCAGGCGCGCCGCATCGTCAGCACCCATCGCCAGCACAAGATCGGCCCGCCCTTCACAGACCGCGGCCATCGCGGCGAGGGTGCTGGGAAAAGGGACTTCGACGAAGGTCAGGCCGGAATGGCGGGCCACGAGCGCGGCATAGCCATGCGCCAGCGTCTGCAGCACCTCAGGGTCGGCCGCATCTTCGGGCACAGGGTGCAGCGTGGGTGCCGCGGCCACCCGGACCACGCGCCCCGCTGTCCACTTTCCGTGCTGGATGTCGCCCGCGGATGTGCAGGGAAGCAGGGCAAGCAGTGCCAGCAGCAGGAACCTGCGGCCACGCGTGAACAGCGCGGTCATAGCGCCTCCAGCTGCTGCCGTATCGCGAAGATCTCCGCATCATTGCGCAGCCCCAGCTTGCGCAGCGCGGCAACCTTCTGCGTGCTGACGGTCTTGATGCTGCGGTGCCGATGCCGGGCGATCTCGGAGACGGTGAGCCCGTCCAGGACCAACCGGATGACCTCGCGCTCGTTGCGGCTCAGCGCATCGCCGGGCGTCAGCAGCTTGCACGATGGCGGAATGCGGCAGAGCCCTTGGGCCACGCGCACGACCGCGTCGGACAGTTCAGCCAACGGCTCGGATTTGCCGACAAAACCGCTGATTCCAGCATCCAGCAGATGGTTGATGATCGCCACCGAAGTCTGCCCGGCAAAACCCAGCAGCGTTACCCGCGGCAACGCCTGCCGCAGGTGCTGGACGAGCTTGGTGCCGCTGATGTCACCGGGCGCCAGGGTGATGTCGATGATGGCCACATCGGCATGACGTTGCTGCAGCGCCTGCACGAACGCCTGGCTGTCACTGTGGCTGGCGACGATTTCGAAGCGGCTGTCGTTGCCCAGGTGGAAGGCCGTGCCGCGGCGGACGACGTCATGATCATCAAGCAGGGCCAGGCGAAGCCGGCGCGGTGCAGGGAATCCGTTCATGCGCAGGAGTGTTGTCAGCGCCCAGTGGCGTGGCGCTCATTCTGGCGCCGCTGTCGCGTCGAGCATCGAAAACGTTCGATTTTTGAGACTTTTCCTAGAGCGAAATCAGCAAAAGGTGGGGCTTGCGTCGCGATCGACGCTGAGTGGGGGCGGCGCAGCGGCCTGTTGCGTCTGCCGGCTTCTGGAGCGTGTCCGCCACCACGGGCGGGACGCCCGTCATCCAGATCAACACCCGACGCAACACGCCGGAGGTCGGCGTGACTGAGGGGGAAGGGGGTGATTAGTGTGACGCATCACGCTGATGACGTCTCAATGAGGCACATTGAGCCTGGTCCTATTGGGAAAGAAGGGGGACGAGCGGAGCATCCGGATATCGGCCTACGTGGCACTGTGCGAGCACCGCGATGTCTACATCTTCCTTCCACTATCTGAAGCAAGCACCGAGTGGTTTCTGGCTGGTAATGCGTGGATCGCAACTCCTGGCAGGACGAACTGAAGTCTGCGAGGCCAAGCGCGTCCTTGAGCTGTTCGAGCGAATCCATGGCCTGGACCCGTCACAGCTGTCGTCGGGACTCAAGCAATGAACCTTATCGGCGGCCTTGTCAGGCATATCATTGATCATGCCGTTTTCCGTTGGCGCCTCCTGCGGGAGCGGCCACTGCAGCGCGTGGATCACTCGGCAGTCGTGGACAACGTGGTCGATGCAGGCGGCCTCACTGCCCGCTATGCGTTCATGGCAGTCATGTCGTGCGGTATCGCCATCCTCGGGCTGCTGCAGTCTTCGGCAGCCGTGGTCATTGGCGCGATGCTGATCTCGCCATTGATGGGCCCGATCGTGCAGCTTGGGTTCTCGCTCTGCGTGGTGGACTTCCACATGATGCGGCGGGCACTGATGGCCCTTGCCGCTGGCGTCGCGTTGGCGCTGGGGACTGCAATGTGCATCGTGTGGGCGTCGCCGCTGCAGGAGGCGACCAGTGAGATCCTGGCACGTACGCAGCCAACGCTGTTTGACCTGCTTGTGGCGATTCTCTCCGGCTTGGCCGGCGGGTATGCCGTGATCACCCGGAAAGGGGAGGCCATCGTGGGTGTGGCCATCGCGACCGCCTTGATGCCGCCGCTGGCCGTGGTTGCATTCGGTTTGGCAACCGGCAATTTCCAGGTTGCAGGTGGTGCGTTCTTTCTGTTCATGACGAACCTGCTCGCGATCGCCTTCAGCGTTACGCTGATCGCCAAGTGGTACGGGTTTGGCCTGAACAACTCGCCGCAACATACTGCCTGGCAAGCCACGGTGATCGTCGCCACGTTCCTCCTGCTCGCAGTTCCGCTGGGCGTCGCCCTGCGCAACATCAGTACGCAGACATGGGCCGCAAACCAGGCCCGTTCAGTCGTTCAACGCTATCTGGACGCGCACCAGGGTTCAATCGAGCTCATCAACGTGCAACGCAATGACCAGCGCTATCGGGTGGAACTGGTGGCGATGGTCCCTCGTTACATTCCCAATGCGCAGCATGAGCTGGATGCCCGCATTTCCGCACGCCTGGGCAAGCCAGCGACTGTTCGCATACGGCAGACCCTGGAGGCCAGCGACAGCGGCCGACGCGACCGCGCCGATCTGGATGCACTGCGCCTGGAAGTGAATGCGCTGACCCAGCAATCGGCGAGGTTACGGTGGCAGGCCGACGCTGCCACCATTGCAGACGTGCACCAGTGGCTTGGTGACAGGCAGGCCCACGTGGCTGTCGACGGCCTTCAACAGACCATTACTGTCGCGCTGTTGCCCACGCCCGAGCCAGAGTCGTTCGAGCTTCCTCAGCAGGACGCCTTGGATGAGGATGAGAGCGTGCAGCTTCGCAGGGGGTTGTCTGCCGCATTTCCGCAATGGCGCATCCAGGTTCTCCGGCCCCCGGTGGGTTCGAGGGGCGAAGGTTCGCAAGCCGCAACCGGGACGGTAGAGCCGCCTGCTGCCTGAAATCGAAGCGCTGCCGAGCGTCCTATACGTCCGGGGGCGTATAGGACGCCGCCTAAAAGCGTCCATGAGAATTCCGCAAACAATTGATTGCAAAGGCTTAATTCAAATCCTGGCGGCACTGCGAATAGGCCGTGTCCGATGGGGTTGATGACCCTCGCTACCTACTCTGAATCCGTCGCCGAACGTCCCCTGGACCGGCGGGTAGGCCACCAACGGCCTTCACCAAGTCCTTTACCTGACGGAGAACGAGCATGAACACCATCTATCGCATTGTCTGGAACACCGCCTTGGGCAAGTGGGTTGTGGCCTCGGAACTGGCCCACGGCCGTGGCAAGCGCACGGCGCGCCGCACCGTGTTGTCCTGCCTGCTTTCCGCCTTGCTGGTGACGTCGGCGGCAGCAGCGGATGCAGTGCCAGACGTTGCCTGCCCAGTTGTCGACAACGAAGTCGAGACCTGTGACGTCGACGCATCGCCCAGCATGGGGACGCTGTTCGCCGATGCCGACCCGGTGAACGGTGCGCAACTGCGCTCCAGTGTGCAGAGCATTGCTGATGCGTTTGGCGGCGGAGCCGCTGTAGACCCGGATGGGGTGCTGATCGCTCCCAGCTATGTCCTGGGTGGCACAACCTACGGTAACGTCGGCAGCGCATTGAATGGGCTGGACGCACGAATCACCGACAACGAGCAGGCGATTGCCAACATTCCAAACGGCAGCCGCTTCATCGCCGTCTTCGGCAACACCGGCACGGCCGCTGCAACCAATACCGGGCCGAACTCGCTGGCTGTGGGCCAGGGCGCGTATGCCAGCGGCAATGGCGCCAACGCGTTCGGCGCGACCGCTCGCGCCACCAACAACGGCACGCTTGCGGTTGGCGTGGCCGCCAACGCCAGTGGGAACAACTCGACCGCGATCGGCCTGAATTCTGCCTCGTCAGGCGGCAATACGGTGGCCATCGGCACCGGCTCCCGCGGAACTTCGGGGTCCGCTACTGCCATCGGCGCGTCGGCCAATGTTGCCGGCAGCGCGTCAACGGCCATCGGCTACTACTCTGCCATTGGCAGCAACAGCGCCAATGCGGTGGCGATCGGTGCAAGCAGTGCCGTATCGGCGAATGTCAATAACGGGATGGCCATCGGCGCCGGCAGCCGTGTAAGCGGCGCATCCTCAAGCGCCCTGGGCTATCAGGCGCAGGCGACTGCTACGAACGCCGTGGCCATTGGCGCCGGCGCCATCGCCGACCGTGGCGATACGGTGTCGGTGGGCGCAGCCGGTGCTGAGCGGCAGTTGGTGAACGTGGCCAATGCCACCCAATCAACCGACGCGGTCAATCTGGGCCAGCTGCGCACCGCCACCAGCAGTGTTGCAGCTGCACTGGGAGGCGGAGCAATCGTGGCATCGGACGGGTCTCTCTCTGCGCCCAGCTACACCGTAAATGACGTGGCCAGCGGACGCCAGGAAACGGTGGACAATGTCGGCTCGGCCCTGGACACCCTCAATGGGAGCATCGTCAACGTCGACGCACGCATGACGACCCTTGTGGACGCCATCGATGCGGGCACGGTCGGCCTGGTCCAGCAATCGAACGCCAATGCCGACATCACCGTTGGCGCCGGCACCGGCGGTGGCCGCCTCGACATCCGTGGCGCCGCTGGCGCCCGCTCGCTGGATGGGCTCGCCGACGGCGTAGTCGCCGCGGACAGCCTGCAAGCCGTCAATGGGCGGCAGCTGCACGCCACCAATGCGCAGGTATCCAGCAATACCACCAGCATCGTGGCGCTGCAGGAAGGTCTGAGCGGCGCAACCCGTTACGTGAAGGTTGTGGGCCGCAATGACGGCAGTGATGACGCTCAGGCAGTTGGCTTGGGGGCGGCGGCGTTCGGCCGTGCGGCCCGGGCGAGCGTTGCAGATGCCACCGCGATCGGCGCCGGCGCAGTGGCCGCTGCGATCGAGACCGTGGCGGTGGGTGCCGGCGCGCAGGCGACCGGGGAGAACTCTGTCGCACTGGGTGCGGGGTCGGTCGCTACCCGCGACAACGTCGTTTCGTTGGGTGCTGGCTACCAGTTCGGCAACGGCAGCCGTCAGCTGATCAACGTTGCCAACGGCACCGAAAACGCAGATGCGGTCAACGTGCAGCAGCTGCGCCCCGTCGTGGCGGCATTGGGCGGTGGTGCCACCATGAGTGCCATGCAGGGCATTGTTACCGGCCCGCGTTATGTGCTGCAGGGCAATGACTACAACAACGTTGGCGATGCGCTGAATGCGGTGGATGGCTCGCTGACCGCTCTGGACGGCCGTGTTGCCGTCAACGAGGGGGACATCACCGAGATCAACAATGTGCTGAACAACCTTTCCGGCGGCGCCGCCGGCCTGGTCCGCCAGGCTTCGCCCAGCGACGTGGTCACGGTTGCCGCTGGCAGTGGTGGCGGCAGCGTTGATTTCTCCGGTCTTTCCGGCGCGCGCCAGCTCAAAGGCGTGGCCAACGGGATCGAGGACGCCGACGCAGTGAACGTCTCGCAGCTGAGCGCAGCCATCGAGGGCGTGCGCAGTGGCGATACCCGCTATTTCAAGGCGGACGGCGAGGGCGACGGTAGTGACGACGCGTGGGTGTCGGGGCAGGGCGCAGTTGCCGCTGGCGCGAACGCCCGCGCGGCAGGCGAGGGCTCGGTTGCCCTGGGGCAGGGGGCGCAGGCCTCGGCAGACAACGCGGTGGCGTTGGGTGCCAACTCAGTGGCCGATCGTGCCAATTCGGTGGCCGTGGGCGCTGCAGGTGCCGAGCGCCAGATCACCCATGTAGCCGATGCCAGTGAGGACACCGATGCGGTCAACCTGCGGCAGCTGAAGGCCGCGGGCCTGATTGGCGATGGTGGCCAGAGCCTGGATGCCGTTGTCTACGATGTCGACAGTCAGCGCGGCCGGATTACGTTTGGCGGCGCGGCAGGTACGGTGCTGGGGAATGTTGCCGACGGGCGCATCGGCCAAGGGAGCCGTGAAGCGGTCAACGGCGGCCAGATCGCCGCACTGCGGGATGAGCTCAATGGCCAGATCGGGCATCTGGATGAGCGTGTGAGCCAGGTGGAGAACGGCACTGGAAGCGGTGGCAAGGACACACCTTACTATGACGCCAACGCGGCCGATGGCGCAGCAGACGGGGCATCTCCGCTGGTAGGCGCAGGAACCCCGGCTACCGCCGCAGGTGCCGGTTCGGTCGCTGCAGGTTCTGGTGCCGATGCTTCCGCTGCGAACGCGGTTGCGCTCGGCGCCGGCTCGCTGGCCGACCGGGACAACACGGTCGCCGTTGGGCGCGAGGGTGGCGAGCGTCAGATCACGCACGTGGCACGCGGTGTGCGCGACACCGACGCCGTCAACGTTTCCCAGCTGAACCAAGGGTTGAATGACGCAAAGGCTTACGCCGATTCACGGGTCCAGGACGTCTGGGAAGGACTGAATGACCGCGTTGACCATGTCAGCCGCCAGGCCAACCGCGGCATTGCCGGTGCCGCAGCCTTGATCCAGGTCACGCCTTATCTGCCGGGCAAGACGGTGCTCAACGCCGGCATGGCCAGCTACCGCGGAGAAACGGCGCTGGGTGTCGGCATCTCTCGCTGGAGCGACAATGGCCGGGTCAACATCAACGCGGGGGTCTCTGCTGCGCGCGGCGACCGTCCCATTCTGCGATTCGGTGTCGGGATCGTGCTGGGCGACTGATCCCGCTCGCCACTGCGGTGGGAGGAGGAGTGCCGCGGCCTCGCATCAGTGAGGCCGTGGTTTGATCTGTCTGGATCGGGCGTTTGTAGAAGCTAGATCACGCGGAGGGGCCGGTAGCGTGTTGAACATTCATGGGCTGGATAGAACATAATATACATTATGCGAAATGCTATGTAGCCGACACAGACTCCGCCGCTGGGCCGCTTTCGTCGGTTCTACTTGGGAATGGCTACGGCTCTGGCTCGGCTCTTGCCTGCCTGTTCGTCCCCATGGATCTAACCGGCCATTGGGCCGGTTTCGGCTTTCAAGGCGGCCACATGTTCACTCCCGAAGGTCACCAGCTGGAACCCGGCGACATGGCCTGGTGGTCGCTGACCTGCAACATCGCCCGGGAATGGCGGCTCATGATGGCCGAGGCTCGAGCCGAGGTAGCCAGCCGATCGGTACTGCCTCGAAAGGCTTGCGCTACAACGAAATCCAGCGTCATCTACCTAGCCGAAGTGCTCAGAATCCGCAGAGAACGGCGGTTGGGCGTGGGTGTATCCGGCCCCGGCGCCGAGCCATCCAATGTGGTCTATATGAGCCGTGGGCCGAGGCCGCGACGGCGCGTGTAAGGCGTATACGTAGGGCGCCGCCCCTACACCCCGGCCTGCTCCCATTTCCGGGCCTCAGCTTCTACCCAGGCTGGCCGCTGGTGCCAAATTTCCATGAGCAATTGAGTGGCCTCTAGACTTGGCCCATCGGGAAGTTTGCCAAGTCTTATGCGATTGATCATCGCAGCGAGCAGCATGTAAATCGCTGCTGAAGGGTCAATCTTGGTCGATCCGAAAGGATCTTTCGCGTGCTTAATAGCGTTCTTGGTGGCGTAGAGGAATTGCCACGCTGCCTTTCGCTCCAAGCCAAGCCCTCCGTCGTCCTCTGGCGTGGCAGCCCAGTCCACCAGTGAGTCGATGGCTCTCGGCTGATGTTCCTTTGTCCACCCAAGAGTGGAACTAATCAGTGCGCCATAGATCTCCTCCGCAACACCTGACAGTGTGACGATTACGGCGGGATGTTCCTTGGTCAGAAATGCCCTGCAAGCAGCGTCGAAGTGCGCATCTGCAACTTCCAATTTAGAGTACTCAAACTCATCACTCATATGGGCTGCACCTCAGCCATTCGCCCTTGGCATTTCGAAGCTGCTCCCAGCCGTTGCTTAGCCGGCGCATTGCCGTCCCGCCCATGCAGGCGGCGCCCAGTTGCTTCGCCTCCGAGCTGCCGTAGGCAGGCATACGAACAATCTCGGTCGATGGCGTTGGTATGCCCTGCCGACGTGCCTCGCCTTGGATCAATGATCGCTCGATCTCGGTGCAGTACAGGCGGATACGCGGATCGACGTGTTGCTGGCATTTGAGTGGCTCGGCGCCGAGGTTGCTCGCCTTCGGCGATGCGGGCGTGTGGTTGGGTAGTGGCTGCGGCCCCGTGGCCGAGCGCATTTGCTGCGTATGCAGGGGTGCTGCAAGCAATGCTAGAGACAGGATTGGGCCCAATCGGATGTCCATTTCGCCCCCAAGATTCGTGGGCATGGTATCTCATTCCTGCTGCGCCGTGATGCGTCACGATAAATGGAGGGTGGACGGAATTTCTCCAGGGTCAACCGCTCAGCTTTTCTTTGACGCGATACCAAAGCCCCTTGCGAGGTGCGTCGTTGATGACGACCAGAGAGGACCGTGCCTCGATAAGAGATATGAAGTGCATGAAGGCGGCGCAGGCCAAACTGGCGAGGATCCCGCCGCACGCCAAAGTCGTGAGCCTCGCCCAAGCCCTGCCTGCTTCCCGTGATGATAAGCGCAACGCCTAGTGCGGCAAGCGCTACATAACCACCAACGCTCATTACCATCTCCACCTCCAGCCAGAAGGCGTTCGCGCGGCGCTTCTTTGACCATGTCACGGCCTGCCCCGTTTCATCCATTTGCAAAAACTCTGCACTCATTGCAAGTCGACGCAGCCTCTTTGACGGCCAGCTCAATCGAGCAACATGGCGGATCAGTTCCGCAGGAATGGACGCCCCATATCGGTGCTGGATCGCCTCCTCCAGCCAGAGATTGGAACTCTCCAGACTGTCAGCTTTCCAGAATTCCAGAAATTCCTTCCGGCGTTGACGGCGCGTTGCGATCAGCGCAAATAGTCCCTTGACCAGAGGCGCTGCCGCGAGCCCGCCAAGCACGGCCATCGCGATCAAATCCCCATCCTTCACTACGCGTGAAATCTCAGTGGCGTCCAGCGTCATCTCCTCTCGTTGACAGGCGTCTGGCAAAGGTGACCATTTTCGCCTCAAGGAATCGCAAAACCTGAGACAGCGTGCGACTCTCTGCGTTGTCGTGTGCTCGTTCAGACATTCATCGCGTAGCCGCCCGTCGAAGAATCGCCTTGCCAGCCTCAATGGCACGCCCCTGGTAGATCGGCTTGATCTCCCCCCACCAGACTCCATGAACGATCGGACGCTTAGCCAGCCATGCAAGAGCGGGCCACTTCCAAGCCAGGTTCACTAAGAGAAGGAGGGCTGTTGAGAGTGCAATTGATAACGTGATCGACTGCCCTGCTGCCGGCCACGGAGCTGTTCCCGCCCACATTCTGAGTAGCCAGGCTATGCCCGCTGGCGGCCTCAAGAGAAATTAGATCACTTTGCATGCAGGACATCCCGGAAGTGGCCGAACATCCGTGTTCTTCGGCATCCTGACCTCGGCACCTTCGATGGCCCGGGTACGGAATCGTGGCGAAACGTCGCCAGACATCCATGCCGTCTCATTGCCGGAATTTGGCCAAGCCGTAGGGTGGTGGGCTTGCATGAACTATTGGGGGCTATGCTAACTGCCCCTTCCGATACATATCTTGCGCTTTTACAAGCTGAGCCCGAACCTCGTTGTTGCAGACCAAGGCCGAATCGTGAACCACTTGATCATCTTCAATTAGTGAGCGAAATCGTGGCGTATGATGGACGAACGCGCTGCGACCTGCCTTATCTCGCCAGCTGAAGATCTCTTCCCATAGCAAGGATGCCTGCCTTTCAGCACCGATCAGCTTTGGAAGGAACTCTGTGAAAAGACTGTCGTAGCAGTTTAGTGCCAGCCGGACCTGCTCCGGCTCTTGCGAAAGAACAAACTGAGTTTTCTCAATCTCTCGCCTTGCAGCAGAGAATAATTTGCGACTTTGCTCGACCTGCACCAGTAATTCGGATTTGTCTCGATCAAAGGCCAAGCTTGACTCCAGGTCGTGAACACTAACAGAGTGCTTGAAAGCCCTAAAACTGATGTAGGCAGATGCCAGGCTGACTATCAACGCCAAGGCTGCAATTGCGTCTGAAGTTCCCATAGACTCCTGACTATCTGTTGACTGACCTCGTATTGCCGCTCGATCTTAGGGCGAACGGGGGCGGCAAACAAGCGATCGTACAACCTGGTCCCGTGGTGGGATCCAATGCCGTCTAGGTCTAGGTGGATCGAGCTAGGCGACGATAAAGAGCGTCTAACCAGTCCCGACTCTGCCGACCAGCTGTCGCATCTGCCACACCCTTGGGACCGCAAGATGGGCGGCAGCAACAACGTCCCCAGTGATTGGCGATAGCCGACAGCCCTTGCAGGCCAAGCCTCTAGCGCCCCTCCCCGCCATACAACGATTCTGAAAACGTCGAAAACGGTGACGGCATTGCCCTTACTGTATTGGCATCGCGCGCAACCGGGCGTAATTCTTTCCGTGCCACCTAACACCGGTGGTCGGGGCTCGAAATCCCGGTTCTATGCTGATGTTTACGCTTGCCAGTCGGCACCACCTCGGCGTGGTGCCGGCTGGCAATCCGTCTGCCGGCTATGGCGGGCGGTGCGTGGGGGCCTCGTGCCCACCGGTTCCAGCGTAGACCGGATTTCGAGCCACGCATCGTCCGCCACCTTTATCGGTGGCGGCTTCTGCCTGCACGCAAGGAGCCCTGCCATGACCACGCCCTACTCCCCTGCCCCACAGCCCATCCACGAGGCATCCTCGGCCGGGCCTGCCGTGGACCCCAACACCCTCATCGCGCTGCTGCACAGCATCGGCTCGGGCGTGGCCGCCAACGGCCAGCCCTGGCCAGAGCGGCATCAGCTGCGTGGCCGGCAGATGGCGCTGGCCGATGCCGACTGCTCGCTTACAGGCCTGCGCGTGGTGCTGGAGGTGCTGCTGGCGGCAGAACGCACCCGCCAGAATGGTGAGCCGGAGCAGTACGTCGGCGACCGGGTGATGGAAGGACTGATCATGGCCGGTTTGGGGCTCGCAGCGCACGCAAGTGAACGGCTGCAGCCTGCAGACTGAAGGATCACTTCGGTGGGGCCTGAAATGAAGGTGCGCCACGGGGTGATGTGGGCGCTCTTTCTGGCGCTGGTCGTTGCAGTACAGATCCATTCGCCAGAGCCTGTTGAGCCGGAAGTGCTCGCTTACCGCGACGTATCCGACGACACATTCTGGACGCTGCGCCGCCACGCTTCGGTTCGCAGAGGCGCGGGCACGGGAGGGCTTCGCGTTCCTGGAGGGGACGCCCGCTTCGGCTTCGTTCCAGATCCTGTGCAAGAGTGTGCCGGTGCTGCACGTGGAGAGGCAGCCGCCCCTTCTGCTGATCCAGGTTGCGCTGGGTGCCGAGCAACGGGCGCCGGCGATCTTCCCGCTGCAGGCCACGCTGCAATGGTCACTGGTGCCGTTGAGCTATCTGGAGCAGGTACTGTCTGGCGTGCAGGAACCTACGCTGCAGGATCGGCTGCTGCTGAACCTTGCTGGCGATGTACCTGAGGATGAGCGGTGTGGCGTACGGCAGTAGAAGGCCCCCCGGCTTGGCGTCAGCCGGGGCGGCACGGTGCGCTGGCTTTACCAGCGCACCTGCAGGCCGACGTTGCCGAAAGCCACGTCCCGGCTGACACCACTTCCATTGCCCAAGGAGCGCTCGCGGCCACCGGATACCTGCAGCTTGAAGCGGTCATTCAACCGGACGGTAATGCCAGCGCTCAACGACACTCGGTTTCCGCCTGCTTCCAGCGGAATCTGATCCTTGTCGGCGTACGTCACCGCCGAGCGCGCATCCGACGCGTGCCACACGTCCGCTGCGAGGTACGGCGCCCACTGCACGCCACCCGCGCCCTGGAACTGCCAGCTACCGTTGATGCCCAGCCGCCCGCTCAGGCCCTGCGAACTGCCAAGCGCTACGCGGCCTGCAGCGTCCTGCGCTGCGTCGAAACGCACCTTCTGCCAGACCAGCTGGACCTCCGGCTGGAGCGTGAACTGCCCTTTGCCGGCCTGCATGACAAACGGATGGCCCGCCTCGAGCGACGCCAGGTAGCCTTCGCCGTGGGTATCGAGGCTGACCGGCCCCGCGCTGGCGGAACCGCCGTAGCGCGTCAGCTGGACGACGGCATCCAGATAGCCGCCGCTGCTGCCCGCGCCCGTCAGGGTGAGGCCGGCACTGGTGGCGTGCAGGTCAACGCTGCCGGTTGCGCCACGCACATAGCGGGTTCGCTCATCGTTGGTGTAGATGCCCTCGACCTGCACATTGCTGCTTGCGTGCGACAGGTAGCCGCCCGCCCGCCAGTTCGCGCCTGCCGACGCGGCCGCCTGCCAGAAGTCACTTCCGACCTGCAGTGCATCCAGCCTGCCCTTCGCTTCGGGCGCAACAATGGAGTCGTACCCGTTGTGCAGGGTGCGGCCTGCCACCCGTGCCCAGGCAGCATGACGCGTGTCGCCGGTGGCGGCGGCCTCTGCCCTGTCACGCCGGTTGCCCATTGCCAGTGTCCCCAGCTCCTGCGCAAGCGGCTGGACGGTGCCGTAGGTCGCCAGCTCGCGGCCGAAGATGGGCATGGCCACCGGAGGAACGGGGTCGGCCGGATGGGTCGGATCGACAGGGCCGACCGGCGGCTGCACGACGAAGGCGTTGCGCAGATACCAGTTCTCGGCCGACTTGCCCTCCAGGTCGCCGCGGAAGAGGCCGTACCCGAAGGCACCATTTCGTGCATGGTTTCCGAGCTTGAACGCATCAGCCGACGTGGTGCCCCCATTGATGGCGGCAACCACCAGGATGCCATCGCCGAAGGTGTGGCCTTCCGAACCGCTGGTGTTGTGAACGCGCACGGTGGTGCTGCCGCTGGCGACGCCGCCATCGATCACCAGCTGGCTGCTGGGCGATGCGTCGTCGCCCAGCCAGGTGTTCAGTTCCAACTGCCCCTGCTGGCCAACGTAGTTGCCGTGAATGGTCAGGCGGCCATAGTCATTTCCGCTGCCCGGACGAATGACACCGGCATTGACTACATCACCATGAATCGTGCCGTTGCCACTGAGGGTGGCATTGCGGGCCACTTCGGTTGCCGAGCGGATGCTGCCATCGACCTGTAGTGCACCGGCAAGCACGCCGGTGGCGCCGGTGTATGTCTGGTCATCGGCGATGCGCAGGGTGCCCGTACCCATCTGCACCAGGCCGCCAGCGCCGCTCACGGCATTGCCCAGCACGAAGTCGTCGCTGCGATTGAATTCCAGCCGGCCTTGGTTGTTGATTGCACCCACCACGCTACCGGTGGTGCCGCCGTTGCCCACGCGCAATGCACCGGCCGCGATGAACGTGCCGCCGGTGTAGGTGTGGTCGCCGTCCAGCACGGTGGTGCCCGAGCCGACCTGGCGCAGCGCACCGTCGCCGCCGACGCGCGCGGAGAGCAGGAACGTGTCGTTGCGGTCGACGTCCAGATGGGTGCCGCTGGCCAGGCTGACATCGCCAGCCAGCGTGCCGCGTGAGCCGCCATCACCGACCTGCAGTGTGCCAGCCTCCACCCGGGTGCCGCCGCTATGGGCGACGTTGCCGGACAGCACAACGGTGCCGCTGCCTGCCTGCAGCAGCTCGCCGCCGCCGGAGACGTTGGCGGACAGGGACATGCGGTCACCACGGCTGAGGGTCAGCCGGGCGTTGTTGACGATGTCGCCGGCCACGTTGCCGGTCGTACCGCCATCGCCAAGCACCAGTTCACCCTGTTCAATCCGGGTCGTACCGGTATGGGTGCTGTCCGCGGTAAGGGTCAGGGTGCCATCGCCGCGCTTGATCAGCTGGCCGCCTTCCCCATGCAGGGCGGTGGCCAGGGTGACCGCGTTGCCGTTGGTGTCCAGAACGGCGCCTGCGGTACCCAGCGCCTCCAGTCGCGCAGAGATGTCTTCGTGGCTGCCAGCAGCCCACTGCAGGCCGCCGCCATCCAGCACGATGCTGCCGGTGCCCAGGTTGCTGCCGGACTGGAATCGGATCAGGCCTTGATTGACGCGCGTGGACCCGCTGTAGGTGTTGGCGCCGGTCAAGGCCAGCACGCCCTCGCCTGTCTTGGTGAGGGTGCCTGCATTGCCCCGGACCTGGCCACTGACGGTCATCAGGGCATCACCGCCATCGACGCGGAACACGTGCTGGCCGCTTGCCGCCAGCACCACCGGTACGTTGACGACCATGTCCTGCCCTGCGGCACGGTTGCCCAGCACGCCATCATTGAAGGTGATCACGCGGGTGCCGGCGCCAGCGCCGGCCAGGATGCTGCCAGCACGCAGCGCACCACCCTCGAGGGTGATGTTCGCGGACACAGTGCCGGTGGTGCCGGTGCGGTTGCCCATGGTGATGCTGTTGGCAAGCACGCTGCCGTCCTTGCCAATGTTCAGGCGCCCGTTCGAGCCGCCGGTGCCTGCGGTGCTGCTTCGTGCACCCAGCATGATGGTATTGGCCTCGAGCACACCCCGGCCCAGGCTCAGGGTGCCGTTGGCAGCGCCATTGCCATACAACGCGCCCGCAATGTTCAGGGCGTCCACCTTGGCATCAATCGTGCCGCGGCGCAGGTCGACATTGCCGGTCGCGTCGCCGTAATTGCTGCTGTTTCCCGTGCCGATGTTCCAGGTGCCCACGGCGCTGTTACCGTCCGAGCCCCGCAGGGTGAGGGTTCCCTCCGTGACCGAGTCCTGGAACGTCAGGGTGCCGGAACTCTGGTTGCCTCCAAGGATGATCCTGTCCGCATTGATCGTATTGTTCTGACCCAGGCGTACAGTGCCCTGATTGGTGGCATTTGCGCTGATGCTACGCCCCACATCGCCGATGCCGAAGTATGAAGCACGGATGAGGTTGCTACCCGAGGCCAGGGTGACGGCTCCGGTAGTAGCACCGGTCTGGTTCCAGGCGCCGCCGATAGCGCGCCCACCCACACTGTAAACACCTTGGGCATTATCGAAGACGTAGTTCGAAAGGCCACTGAGGTCCAGATTCTGCGTGCCGCGATTCACGGTGCCGCCGATACGGAACGAGTTTGCCTGCTGGATCAGCGTACCGCCCTCGCCCCGGACAATACCTGTCGCGCCGTTGGCAACCAGGATGTTGTCTACAACGCGGGTTTCATCGGCAATGTCCACCGGAGCCGCGGGAAACTGCAATGTCTCGGCAGCGGCTGCGCCGCTCCACGCTAGCGCGATAGCGGTCGCCAGCTGCAGCGGGCGCAGTGAAGCACGTCGACCCGCCTTGACGCGCGCGCGGCGGATGGCAACTTCGGAGGCGGCGAGCCATCGACCGGCGGTCGCATCCCAGGCGATTGCATGACTATTGTTCATGAGGCTCTCCTCGAAGTGAGATGAATGCTGGAGGGCGTCCTGAAGCGTTCGAAAGAACGGAAAGGGAGCACTCAGCTGACACTTGAGAGGTTAGGGAGGACCGCTTGGGAGCCGAATCGGACTCGTCCCAAAAACGTTGGGATAGGGGCCAGGCAGGCAGGCGTGTTCAGCGTCCTAGAAGCCGTGCGCCGGCCCGGCCAAAGGTGGCCCCGGTGGGGCCTGACGTTCGCTGAATGGCCTGCGCGTGGTGCTGGAAGTGCTGCTGGTGCCGAACGCAGCCGCCAGAACGGCGAGCCGGAGCGGTGCGCCACGGGATGATGTGGGTGCTCTTTTTGGCACTGGTCGTGGCAGAGCAGATGCATCGGCCGGTGGTGCCGATGCGCTATCTGGAACAGGTCCTGGCTGGCGTGCAGAGCCAGCAGTACACCCCCCCCCGCCTCAGCCACCCTGCCC